>AP019514.1 GCA_007182875.1 Vreelandella sulfidaeris
CTTTCCTCCACACGGTTTTCCCATAGGCTCATGTCAAGTTGTCCACAGGCCAGTATTGAGGGCTAAACCCGTGTGGATAACCGAGGCTTTGGGCGCTACAATGGTCGACCGTTTTCAACCGATGGTGAGAAGAGTGTCACTGACGCTTTGGCAACAGTGCCTGGACAACCTGCAGGATGAGCTGAATTCACAGCAGTTCAATACCTGGATACGCCCGCTGCAGGCAGAAGAAGGAGAGTCCAACGAGTTGCGCTTATTGGCGCCGAATCGTTTTGTGCGCGATTGGGTGAGCGATAAGTATGCCAAGCGAATCAGTGAGCTGATGCGTGAACTCGCGCCAGCAAAACCGCCGAAAGTAAGTTTAACGGTGGGTAGCCGTCGCTTGGCAACACAAGCACCTCAGCATCGAGATTTAGGAAATCCTGTCTCGGCTTCTCCATCGCGACCTTCGGCACCCGCAGTGCATACCCCTCCGCGCGGTGATATCGCCGATGAGCGCGAAATCGACAAGTTGCGCGATGAAGCGCCAGGGCGACGTAATAATGAGCGTCAGGTACAGGTAGAAGGCAGTCTGAAACATGGTAGTGGGCTAAATCCAAATTTTACTTTCGATACCTTTGTTGAAGGTAAATCGAACCAACTGGCCCGTGCTGCCTCGCGACAAGTCTCAGAAAACCCTGGTGGTGCTTATAATCCATTGTTTTTATATGGTGGCGTGGGGCTTGGTAAAACCCACTTAATGCATGCCGTGGGCAACGCATTGGCAACCCGGCGTGAAAATGCCCGTGTGGTATATCTGCACTCAGAGCGTTTCGTCGCCGACATGGTCAAGGCGTTACAGCTCAATGCGATTAATGATTTCAAACGCTTTTATCGCAGTGTTGATGCATTACTGATTGATGACATTCAGTTTTTTGCTGGCAAAGAGCGTTCGCAAGAAGAATTTTTCATACCTTCAACGCACTTTTGGAAGGTGGCCAGCAAATGATACTTACCTCTGATCGCTATCCTAAAGAGATTAGCGGTGTAGAGGAGCGTCTGAAATCACGCTTTGGTTGGGGCCTCACGGTGGCGATTGAACCGCCTGAGCTTGAAACCCGTGTCGCGATCTTGATGAAAAAGCTGACCAAGCTAAGGTCGATTTGCCTCACGACGCTGCTTTCTTCATTGCTCAGAAAATTCGTTCCAACGTTCGCGAATTGGAAGGCGCATTGAAAAAGGTCATTGCTGATTCGCACTTTATGGGCAAAACGATTACCCAGGATTTTATTCGCGAATCGCTGAAGGATTTATTGGCACTTCAAGACAAACAGGTAGGCGTCGATAATATTCAGCGCACGGTCGCCGAGTATTACAAAATTAAAGTGTCAGACTTGCTTTCCAAACGGCGTTCACGGTCGGTTGCTCGGCCCCGACAGGTGGCGATGGCGCTTGCCAAGGAGCTAACCAATCATAGCTTGCCGGAAATTGGCGATGCCTTTGGTGGGCGCGACCACACAACGGTGCTTCACGCTTGCCGAAAAGTGAAATCACTGCAGGAAGAGAGCGCGGATATTCGAGAGGACTATAAGAATTTACTGCGCCTGTTGACCAGTTAATCAATCCATTTGAGGGACCTGTTTGTTATGCCTAGGTCTTTCAGGATAAAGAACCGGAGTATTGATGAAATTTTCGATTTCCCGAGAGGCGCTGCTACGTCCGCTGACTCTGGTCGCTGGTGTTGTCGAGCGCCGACAAACGTTACCTGTCCTTTCCAACGTATTGATTCAGGTAGAGGGCGACCAAGTGTCGCTCACAGGTACCGACTTAGAGGTAGAACTGATTGGACGCACGGTGGCCAGTCAGGTGGATCAGGCGGGTGCTGCGACAGTACCTGCTCGTAAGCTGATGGATATTTGTAAATCTTTGCCCGACCAGTCTGACATACAGCTAGCCGTCGAAGAGGGGCGGGCCGTACTACGCAGTGGACGGTCGCGTTTTACACTCTCCACTCTTCCGGTAGCTGAGTTTCCCAATATCGAAGATGCCGACGGTAGCTAGGGAGATTAGTGTACCTCGCGGTACCCTTAAGCACCTGATTGAAGCGACTTCTTTGCCATGGCGCAGCAGGATGTGCGTTATTACCTCAACGGTATGCTGCTGGAAATTCAAAGCAATTTACTGCGCACGGTCGCAACTGACGGGCACCGTTTGGCGATGTGCTCGCGACCAATCGAAGTCTCTGTTAGTCAGTCTCAAAAGCTGATTGTACCCCGTAAAGGGATTTTAGAGCTGTCGCGCTTGTTAGATGATAGCGACGAACCCGTCAGCCTGACGCTTGGTTCCAGCCATGTCCGTGCCCACACGGGCGATTTTACCTTCACTTCTAAGCTCATCGACGGCAAGTTTCCCGATTATGAACGTGTCGTGCCGCGCAATGGCGATAAAGTGCTGATTGCTGAGCGTGCTGAACTGCGCCAAGTGCTTTCGCGCACCGCCATCCTCTCTAATGAGAAGTATCGTGGTGTACGGCTTTACCTGGAAGAAAATAATCTTAAGGTTATGGCTAACAACCCGGAGCAGGAAGAAGCCGAGGAGAATATCGCCGTTGAGTATAATGGCGGTGCGATGGAAGTTGGTTTTAACGTTGGCTATCTCGTCGATGTACTGACAGTGCTTAATGAAGAGCGTGTGCAGATTACCCTGGCCGACCCTAATAGCAGTGCGTTGCTTGAAGAGCCCGGTGGTGGTGATGCGCTCTACGTCGTCATGCCGATGCGCCTGTAAGATACGTATCATTTTGAGAAACAGGCGGCTCAAAAGCTACGACAGCGGTGCTTCTGTTATCAGAAGCACCGCTTCCTCGTTGGGTGCAAGGCCTTTTATTTGTTATTTTTTTAAGTGGTGATATGACATGAGTCTGTCATTACTTAATTTCCACGGCCTGCGTAATCTCCTGCCAATCGAGATGACTCCCTCATCGCGAATTAATGTTATTAGCGGTGCCAATGGCAGTGGTAAAACCAGCCTGCTAGAGGGGATTCATATTCTTGGGATGGGGCGCTCGTTCCGGACCCGCCAGCTAAAGCACGCCATTCAAGCTGACGAGCCACATATGACGCTTTACGGCCGTTTAAGTGGTGAGCCAGAGGTTACCCTTGGTGTGCGCCGGTTGCGTTCTCAGAGAGAGCTAGAGCTGCGTCTTAAAGGGGGATAAAAATGCCCGTTTGGCCGAGTTGGTTGAGGCGATGCCGCTGCAATTGATTAACCCCGACGCTTTTAGGCTGCTGGAAGGTTCGCCATCAGGACGCCGTGAGTTTCTCGACTGGGGAGTGTTTCACGTGAAACATGACTTTTGAGAATCTGGAAGCGTACCCGGCGTGCGTTGAAACATCGGAATGCACTGCTCAGGCGTGGTAGAATACAACCTCAGGAAATGGCGGTATGGGAGCAGGAACTAGCCATTTGGGGCGAGCAGATGGATACATTACGCCTTGCGTGGTTTAGTGATTTTTACCAGTCTTTGAAGAGACGCTTAAAGTGCTACTTCCACTGCCCGGGCTATCGCTTCATTACGCACGGGGATGGGATAAAGAACGGACTCTTTCGACTGTGTTACACGATAGCCGATTAACAGATCAACAAATGGGCTTTACACAACAAGGTCCTCAACGAGCAGATTTGCGTATCCGGGTTAACAAACAACCTGCTGTAGAAGTGCTTTCCAGAGGCCAGCAAAAGTTAGTGGTGAGTGCCTTAAAACTCGCCCAAGGGCGGTTTCTGGAAAGAACAGCACAGCGACAATGTATTTATCTTATCGACGATTTGCCGGCAGAGCTCGATGAAAAAATCGGCATCAGTTTTGTGAATTGCTCGAAGATATGCAGTGCCAAGCATTTATTACCAGCGTCGAGCCTTCTGCGTTAAGAAATACCTGGCAGCCTGACACTTTGGTGAAGATGTTTCACGTGAAACATGCCGAACAAGGGCTCAGCCAGTTAGTGCTGGCCAGCTAGCGCGAAAGGTAGACGATACGGAACGAGACAGACTTCACGACGGAGTGGTCAATGAGCGAGCAGGCTTACGATTCATCAAGCATTAAGGTGCTCAAAGGGCTGGACGCAGTGCGTAAGCGTCCAGGTATGTATATTGGTGACACCGACGACGGTACCGGGCTGCACCATATGGTCTTCGAGTTGGTGGATAACTCCATTGATGAGGCCTTGGCTGGGCATTGCAGCGAGATTCGCGTTGTCATTCACCCGGATGAGTCGGTGACCGTTAGTGATAACGGGCGTGGCGTACCCACTGAACTTCACGAAGGGGGAAGGGGTATCCGCTGCTGAAGTTATCATGACGGTGCTGCACGCAGGCGGTAAATTCGACGATAACTCCTATAAAGTTTCCGGTGGTTTACACGGTGTTGGTGTTTCTGTCGTAAATGCATTATCCGCGGAGCTGCGCTTAACGATTTGGCGCCAAGGCGAAGTGTTTGAGCAGATGTACCGTCACGGTGTGCCACAAGCGCCACTGGGCGTTGTGGGCAAAACGGAAAAGAGCGGTACGCGAGTGCATTTCCGTCCTTCTCCTGAAACCTTTGGTAATATCGAGTTCCATTTCGATATTTTAGCCAAACGGCTGCGCGAACTTTCCTTTTGAATTCCGGCGTGGCGATACGCCTGCTAGATGAACGCAGTGGTAAAGAGGAGCTGTTCCACTACGAAGGCGGTTTAAGAGCCTTTGTAGATCACCCTCAATACCAATAAAAGCGTGATTAACCCCGTCTTTCATTTTAATGCTGTTCGTGATGATGGCGTTGAAGTGGAGGTGGCGATGCAGTGGAGCGAAGCCTTCACTGAAAACATCTTTGCTACACCAACAATATTCCCCAGCGTGACGGTGGCGCCCACTTGGCGGGCTTCCGCGCGGGGCTTACACGTACGCTCAATAACTATATTGAAGCTGAAAATCTGCTCAAAAAGCCAAGGTAAATACCACGGGCGATGATGCGCGTGAGGGCTTAACGGCTATTATTTCAGTAAAAGTCCCGGATCCTAAGTTCTCGTCGCAAACAAAAGATAAGCTTGTCTCCAGCGAAGTGAAGACGGCGGTCGAGCAGGAAATGAGCCGTCTCTTTTCTGATTATCTTATTGAAAAGCCAAACGAAGCTAAAGCAATCGTTAATAAGATGCTGGATGCGGCGCGGGCGCGTGAAGCCGCACGCAAGGCGCGCGATATGACCCGCCGCAAAGGCGCACTGGATATTGCTGGCTTGCCTGGCAAGCTGGCAGATTGCCAGGAAAAGATCCAAGCCAGTCCGAACTCTACTTGGTGGAGGGTGACTCGGCAGGTGGTAGTGCCAAGCAGGGGCGCGACCGTCGTACCCAGGCGATTTTGCCGCTCAAGGGTAAAATCTTGAACGTCGAAAAGCACGTTTTGATAAGATGCTCTCATCAGCTGAAGTGGGCACGTTGATCACTGCACTGGGCTGCGGCATTGGGCGCGAAGAGTTCAACCCCGATAAGCTGCGTTACCACTCGGTTATTATCATGACCGATGCGGATGTCGATGGCTCCCACATTCGTACGCTGCTATTAACGTTCTTCTTCCGCCAAATGCCGGAACTGATTGAGCGTGGCCATATCTTCATCGCTCAGCCGCCGCTGTATAAAAATCAAGCGCGGTAAGCAAGAGCTTTATCTCAAAGATGAGCAGGCGATGGTGGACTACTTGACCACCACAGCCCTGGACGGCGCTGGCCTGCACGTTAACGCCAATGCTCCCGGCATTTCTGGATCGCAGCTAGAAGCGCTGGTGAATCAGTACCGTAATGTCATGAAGCGTATCGACCGCTTGTCTCGGGTTTACCCCAATGAAGTACTCAAGCAGATTATTCATGCTTCGGCACTGAAAGGTGAGGAAAGCCTGAAAGATCGCGTGACCATGCAAAACTGGATTGATGAACTGCAGAAAACCATGGATGACATGGTGGCCTATGAAGGCGGTCCGCGTTATCACTTCCACCTTCAAGAAGATACAGAGCGTGGGCTCTTCCTGCCTACCGTATCGCTGGTAGCTCATGGCGTTACTACGGATTACTCATGGGGCTGGACTTCTTTGAAAGCGCTGATTATCGAGGTATTGCGGAACTAGGCGAAACCTTGGATGGCTTCCTTGAAGAGGGCGCCTTTATCGCCCGCGGCGAACGTCAGAAGCCCGTTTCTCACTTCTCCGAAGTACTGGCCTGGCTGATGCAAGAGGGCCAGCGTGGTCTATCGGTACAGCGTTATAAAGGCCTGGGTGAAATGAACCCGGATCAGCTCTGGGACACCACAATGGATCCCGATAGCCGTCGTATGCTGCGTGTCACGATCGAAGACGCCGTGGCTGCAGATATGATGTTCAACACGCTGATGGGGATGACGTTGAGCCACGTCGCGACTTCATCGAAACAAATGCGCTGGTGGCTAACCTCGACGTATAAGAGACGTTTGCTACTGTCGCCCTATGTTTCACGTGAAACATAGGGCTATAAAAAAGCGCCGCTATGAGACTAGTGGCGCTTTTCTTTATAAGATATAAGAGGGTATCTATTGTTTCGTAGTGATTAGCCAGTCCACAAAGTGAGCTAAATCATCAAAAGTATGTGCTTTTTCAAGCCCTTCGCCCTTTGCCTCAGTTTTAGTTCCTTTCCCCGTTCTAACCAGTACGGAACGACAGCCTACAGCTTCGCCCGCTTGTAAATCTCTCAGACTGTCTCCCACCATCCAGCTCCCTGTCAGGCTTGTCAGTCCCAACCGCTGCTGAATCTGATAAAGCATTCCAGGTAGTGGTTTACGGCATGAGCATTTATCGTCAGGTCCATGCGGGCAGTAGGCGATGTGAGTGATGTGTCCACCTTCCTTTTCCACCAACGCTAACAAGCGATCATGCATACTCTGGAGCGTTGCTTCATCATAATAGCCACGAGCGATGCCCGATTGATTGGTCGCTACCACCACTGTAAATCCCGCATGGCTGAGGCGACCGATGGCGGCAATTGAAGAGGGGTAGGGCACCCACTCATTTAAAGATTTTATGTAGGCATCAGAATCATGATTAATGACGCCATCACGATCCAGGATGATAAGTTTTTCGGCACTCAGCATGGAAATCCTGTTGGGACAAGTTATCGGCGATACTTTCTGTTTGCTATTTATGTCGACTATCTTACCTCGGACTAGCAAAAGTGTTTCACGTGAAACGCTTTTATTGCAGTCAATAAAAAGCCCAGCCGTGAAGGCTGGGCGCTGGACTAGGATTGGTCCTTATCAGACGACTACTGAGGTAGAAGCGAGATATCGGCTACTTCTAAAAAAGAGCGCTTGAAGGCTAGCGAGTAGGGCTAATCGATTGCGCTGAATAGCCGGGTCATCTGCCATCACCATTACTTGATCAAAAAGGTGTCAACCGGCTCACGCAGGGTAGCAAGAGTATCTAATGCTTGCTGGTATTCACCTGCAGCAAATAGCGGCGCCACCTGCGCCTGACGACCTGTTACCGAGTCGAACAGGGCCCGCTCGGCATCTTCTTGCAGTAAGCTGTGATCGACCTGTGTACTAGTATCGTGCTCCTGCTTGCTCAAAATATTAGAAACACGCTTATTAGCCGCCGCCAGCGCTGCGGCCTCGTCACGCTGCGCAAAGGCCTTGACGGCCCGTAGCCGGCGAGCGAAGTCGAGAGGGTTAGTCACTGGTCGTGCACGCACGGCAAGGTACATTTCAGCACTGATGCCTTCTTCCTGGCCCCAAGCGCGGAAGCGATCAAGCATATACGTCAGCACATCCTCAACTAGGCCATCAGCCTTGGGCAGGTCCTGGTGCTGCTCAACGGCCACCGTGAGGAGTTCGCGTAGATCAAGATTTAGCTCACCTTTGACCAGAATATTAAGCACACCAATCGAGGCGCGACGAAGCGCGAAAGGGTCTTTGCACCGGTTGGGCGCTGGCCAATGCCGAAGATGCCTACTAGGGTATCTAGCCGGTCAGCCAACGCTAGTGCTTTCCCTGTCGCGCTTTGCGGAATGGTATCGGTAGCAAAACGGGTAGGTACTGCTCTTCAAGCGCTTGGGAAACGTCAGAGGCTTCACCATCCTGCTCGGCGTAGTAACGTCCCATGGTGCCCTGTAGTTCGGGGAACTCGAGCACCATCTCCGTCACAAGGTCACATTTGGCAAGCGCCACGGCGCGCTGGGCATGAGAAATATCACCACTGATGCGCTCGGCAATAAATGTCGCGATGGCGGTGCTGCGGCGTGCTTTATCCGCCAGGGTGCCTAGTTGCTGCTGGAAGACAACGCTTTCTAGCTGGGGAATACGCGAAGCCAATGTGCGCTTACGGTCGGTGTCGTAGAAAACGCTGCATCGGCTAGGCGTGGGCGAATGACTTTTTCGTTTCCGGCGATAACCTGATCGGGGTCGGCGCTGTCGATATTGGCAATGGTAATAAACAAGGGTTTCAGCTTGCCAGCGTCGTCCAGCAGGTGAAAATATTTCTGATTGGCCTTCATCGAGGAGATTAGGCACTCGGCGGGCACCTCCAGGAAGCGCTCATCGAAACTACCAGTAAGTGCTACCGGCCATTCAACCAGACCGCTCACTTCTATCAGAAGATCTTCATCAATGACGGCGGTAGCTTCCTGCACTTCAGCTTCGGCCAACACCTGCTCGCGGATGCGTTCGCGGCGTTGCACACGATCGACCAGCACGTAAGCGTTTTCCAGCGTAGCCACGTACTCATCGGCGTGGGTTAGCTGGATAGCATCAGGGGCGTGGAAGCGATGACCGTAAGTGGTACAGCTTGCCTGTAGACCCAGCGCTTCGGCGGCTACGACATCGCTACCGTAAAGTGCCACCAACCAGTGAACCGGGCGAGAGAACTCAACTCGTGAAGCTCCCCAGCGCATGTTTTTAGGCACAGGGAGAGTGCTGATGGTTTTGCGGATAATGTCGGGCAGCAGTGCCTGAATGGATTCTCCCGGCTGCTGTTCGCGAAAGCCAAGCCAGGTACCTTTATCGGTTTCCAAATGAATCAGCTCGTCGACGCTGACCCCGCAAGAGCGGGCAAAGCCTTCCGCGGCTTTAGTGGCAACGCCATCCTTAAAGGCTGCCGCCAGCGCAGGGCCACGACGCTCAACGTCACGGTCAGGCTGTTTGTCAGCCAACTCCGATACTTGAACCGCTAAACGGCGCGGGGTAGCAAAGGCGGCCACATTGGCGAAGGGAACGTCAGCGTCTTGCAGGCCTTTTCAATGCCTGCTGCAAATGCATCGGAAAGTGCATCGAGGGCGGAGGGCGGGAGCTCTTCTGCACCAAGTTCTAGTAAAAGCGTGTTAACAGCCATTAGTCGTCTCCCTGATCAGCGAGCAGCTCTTGTAACAGTTCTCGGCGAAGACTTTCTGGCGCCATAGGGAAACCTTCGGCCTTACGTGACTCAAAGTAGGCGGTAGCAACATCTCGCGCCATGGTGCGAACGCGTAAAATAAAACGCTGACGCTCGGTGACCGAAATGGCGTGACGGGCATCCAGCAAGTTAAACGTATGCGATGCTTTTAGTACCTGCTCGTAGGCGGGCAGTGGTAGGCTCGCGGTGAGCAGCTTGCCACACTCTTTTCCTGATGATCAAAGTTAGCAAATAGCTGATTAACATCGGCGTGTTCGAAATTGTAGGCAGACTGTTCGCGCTCGTTTTGCAGATACACATCGCCATAGGTGACCTTGCTGCCATCCGGGGCAATTGCCCAGACAAGGTCATAGACGCTGTCGACGTCTTGCAGGTACATGGCGATACGCTCAAGCCCATAGGTCAATTCGCCGGTAACGGGGTAGCACTCAATACCACCGGCTTGCTGGAAATAGGTAAACTGGGTAACTTCCATACCGTTTAACCAGATTTCCCAGCCTAGACCCCAGGCGCCCAGGGTAGGCGATTCCCAGTTATCTTCGACAAAGCGCACATCATGAACCAAGGGGTCGAGACCGAGCCGCTTGAGTGAACCCAGATAGAGCTCTTGCAGGTTGCTTGGCGATGGCTTCATAACGACCTGGAACTGATAGTAATGCTGGAGGCGGTTAGGGTTCTCGCCGTAGCGGCCATCTGTGGGGCGCCTTGAAGGCTGCACATAAGCAGCGTTCCAGCTTTCGGGGCCAATTGCCCGCAAAATGTCGCTGGGTGGAAGGTGCCTGCGCCGACTTCCATATCGAGCGGTTGAAGGATGACACAGCCCTGTTCTGCCCAGTACTGCTGCAGAGCCAGGATCAAGCCCTGAAAGGTCGACACATCAGGTGTCGATTGGTTTGTCGAGACACTCATCGCGGAAAGCACCGTTGGCCATGAATTCATAAGGCGTCAAGTATACAATCCTAGGCAGATGGGTTATAGGCACGTATGCCAACAAGCTGCTTTAGGCAAGGAGAACAGTATGATTGTAGTAACAGGCGGTGCTGGTTTTATCGGGGCCAATCTAGTTAAAGCGCTGAACGCCCGCGGACGAAATGATGTCATGGTGGTTGATGATCTGCGCGATGGCACCAAATTCATTAACCTAGCCGACTGTACGTTGGCGGATTATCTTGATAAGGATGATTTTCTCGCCAGAGTGAAAGCAGCCCTGCGCGGGGAAAGTGTCGACCTACCTAAAATTGACGCTATTTTCCATGAAGGCGCCTGCTCGGATACCACCGAGTGGGATGGCCACTATATGATGGAAAATAACTTTGAATATTCTAAAGTTCTGCTTAATTACTGCGAGCAGCAGGGGATTCCCCTTCTATATGCCTCATCGGCGGCTACCTATGGAGGTAGCGAGATATTTAAAGAGGTGCCTGAGTATGAAAAGCCGCTCAATGTATACGGTTATTCAAAGCTTCTGTTTGATCAGCACGTGCGTTCGCGCTGGAGTGAGTTGACCACACAAGTGGTGGGTTTTCGCTACTTCAACGTATATGGTCCGCGCGAGCAGCATAAGGGCAAGATGGCCAGCGTGGCCTACCACAATCATCTGCAAATTCGTAATGGCGAAACCCTGAAACTGTTCGGCGCTTATGGGGGTACGAAGCGGGGATGCAAAGCCGCGACTTTGTTTATGTCGGCGATGTGGTTGATGTGAATCTATGGTTTTTGGATCATCCCGATAAATCCGGCATTTTTAACCTGGGAACCGGACGAGCAGAGCCCTTCAAAGCCATTGGCGAGGCTGTCATCGATTTCTATGCTAAAGGAGAGATCGACTACATTGCATTTCCAGAAGAGCTAAAAGGACGCTATCAGAGCTATACCCGAGCTGACATTAGCGAGTTACGCGCCAGTGGCTGCGATGTTGAGTTTAAAACGGTTGCTGAAGGGGTCAAAGCCTACCTGGAGTGGTTAAATGGCTAACTCAGCTCAGCGTTTGCTGGTGATAGGCCCCTCCTGGGTAGGTGATATGGTCATGGCACAAAGCCTATTTATGACCTTAAAAGCCCGCCAGCCAGGCGCGACAATAGGCGTGGTCGCACCTGCGTGGTCACAGCCAATTTTAGAGCGCATGCCAGAGGTAGACGAAGTGCTGCCGCTGGCAGTGGGGCACGGTGAATTTGGCTTGGCCAGCCGGCGTGAGCTCGCCAGCCGATTACGAGGGCGCTTTGATCGCGCCATTGTCTTACCACGCTCCTGGAAAGCGGCGTTGGTGCCTTTTATGGCGCGCATTCCTGAGCGGGTTGGATTTGTCGGCGAGCATCGTTATGGACTCCTCAAGGAGCGCCGAAAACTCGACAAACAAGTGCTTGATCAAACGGTAAAGCGGTTTGTGTCGCTAGGGTTGCCTCTTGAAGAAGCGGCTAGCGGCGACTTTGCACTGCCCAAGCCGAGGCTACAGGTTGACCGCGATAATCTGGTCAATTTACGGCTGACACATTCGCTTTCATCTCGCACGGCAATCGGCATGATGCCGGTGCTGAGTACGGCCCCGCTAAGCAGTGGCCGATCAGTTACTTTCACCGTTTAGCAAAACGGTTGGTAAAAGAAGGTTTTGAAGTCCGCGTGCTGGGTGGGGCTAAGGATCATCCAGCGGGAGAGGAAATTACCCATGGGCTTGCCCATGCCCATAACCTGTGTGGCAAAACTCAGCTAGCGGATGCGGTTGATTTACTGGCGGACTGCCAACAAGTGGTTACCAATGACTCGGGCTTAATGCATGTGGCCGCAGCGGTAGGCACCCGCATCCATGCCTTATATGGCTCTTCATCGCCTGCCTATACACCGCCACTGACCGATAATGCAGTGATTCACTACCTAGGACTCTCCTGCTCTCCCTGCTTTCAGCGCACTTGCCCGTTAGGACATACCAATTGCCTTAATCAGTTGAGCGTAGACCAAGTTTATCAACAGATACATGCGGCTCCTCAGCGGGAGAACGTAATCGCTAATGGATGAGTTCAACTTCATCGGCTAGGTCGGCAGGTGTCTCTACTGTTTGGTCTTTAGATGATGGCATGTCGGTCTCACGGCGTTGAGGGAGATGCCTTCCCAGAGGCGGTGCTGCAGCGCTGTCTCTTCCTGCAAACGCTCATTGAGTACTTCAATACCGTGAGCTTCCACCAGTGTTCGTTTATCGCTAAACAGTGAAGCGCCCAGCCCGGCACGCTTCCCCTTCTAAGCGAAAGCCCAGCGCATCGAGTATCGTGGGAAAAACATCCAGCATGGTGGCATCGCGACGAATACGCTGTGGCTGGATATCGTCACCTAGCATAATAAGCGTATTGTCGCGGTCTAACGCCGTTAATTGATCCCACACCGACACTCGCATCGTCAGATGATCGCTGAGTACGACTACTAAGGTGTTATCAAGAAGACCTTCTGTTTCAAGGCGATCAATCAAACTTCGGGCCAGCCATGTTGAGCACTTCACCGAGTAAAGAATATCCTGCCCATCGAATTCGCCCTGTTGTTCCACACACGATTGAGAGGGTAGCCGTTGGGTGCATGGCCTGCCAAGTTAAGGCTTACCACGCCCCAGGGGCCATTATTTTCTTTGTCTAATCGCCGTATCTCGTCGGCAGTGATATCATAAAGTGTGTCGTCATACAGCCCCAGCTATTGACGTATTCAGGATCCTCCAGCAAAGGCTCTAAATCTTCACGTCCTCTTACGGTATCGAAATGATGCCCACGGTAAAACAGCCCCTTACCCGCAAACTGGGTGCTGGCCCCGCCTAAATAGCTAAGCTGGTAACCCTGCGCGGCGAGTATATCGCCAAGGCAGTCGACGCCAGGAACCACCTTTGAGAGAGGTTCAAACTGGCTGTCGTGGAGTAATCCTGCCGGCATCAGTGGCACGCCGCATTGGCTGGCTATCATGCCTGCCATTGTCCAGCCGGTGTTATCCATCTGACGGACTCCCTCAAATACCGCACCTCGCTCACCCAGCGCATTGAGATCGGCATACGCATCTTCAAAAAGCTCGTTAGCGTAGGTGCGTTCAATGCTTTCTAAATACAGGAGAAGTAAATTAGGAGGATTTCTTAGTTCTTCAACGGGAGGCGGCTGATAACGGCGATCCAACCAGGCACCATCGTCGGTAACGATTGCCGCGCTGCGCTGACCAAGGCCGTAAAGCAAGGGATTGCTAGCCAATAATACAATAGCGAAAAAGCGCTCCGATAACCGCCAGCGCTGGTCATGACGTGATAGCCATGTAACAGACGCCAGCACGCTGACCATTATTCCTGTATAGAGGAGGGCCATAAGCATTTTGCCAGCACCACCGTGCTCAGCCATGCCTGCCTGTAGATGAAAAAAAACCGCGCCTAGGTCGACAATACCGAAACTATCCGCCAAATAAACGTAAATACCCCAAAGGCTTAACGGTAAAAGCGACCAAGGCCACATTTTGCGGTAACGAGCATTGACAGGCTGCCCCCAGCGCAGCTTTAGACCCACACCAATCCACACGGCCGCTACAAAAATAGCGTCCACCAAGGCAGGCGGGTCAGTACCGTGACGGTATAGCCCAGGCAGAGGCCAATAGTGACTAGTGGCAGCCTAGGAGTTAGTTTTAATGAGGTGAACGCGAGCATCCGTCTCCTGGCGAGTAGAGTGGCGTTAAGTCGGTAAGACAGGCCGTAAAATTGTTACGCTCAATGCCTGCGAGTGCAAGCCCGAAGCGGTCATGCCTTCTGCGTCATAGTGACGAGCATGCGTTAGCGACTTCTTTGTAAATTCGGGGATGGAACAGGCATCAAAATTATACTAAACATCGCACGCTATAAAAGTTCTGGCGATAGGGGCCTGTTCTTTCCCGGCCGTACCTAACGGTACAGTGGGTTTATCAATAACCATCCATGCGCTAGTTGGAGCAGCGGGGCGCCAACATATGGCCTGCTCTTCCAGCTTCATCTGGTGGCGTCCCCACAGCAATAAATAGAAAATTGCTTTCTTAGATGGTTTTCGCGGTATCGGTCGTAATGCGTAGGTGCCCACGTCCTGAGTCACAAGCTCCATTAGGTCCGACTCATAAACGGGATATTAATAGTGACCACCTTGTATGGTTAGCAATAATCAAGAGCTTAACATGGGGCGCAAAAACAGCACGAACAATGAGTGCCGTCATGTCGACCACTGGCCAAAGAGCCCGAACGGTGGCCCAATGCCAGTAAATTAGCGCTGATGGTTATTACCCAGTCGGGCGTAGTTTTCATGGCTTAGGCGTGTTAATGGCATTGGCAATTAACTCCGCTACTTTTCGCGCGCCCTCCACGGAGAGGTGATCGTCATCAAAGTAAAATGCCTTGCCGTTTTGGCCGGCGAAGCAGGTTTCGATACCACATAGCAGGGACTCAGGGCGAATCACTACTACGCCTTCTGCCGGGGAGAAGTGGCGCTTGAAATACGCCGTCCTGCGCTCCCACCAGCCACGATTGACGCCTTGTATGACCTCCGGTGAGCCACCCAACCGATACACTTCCTGATCGATGAAAACGGCAGTTCCGGTGCCTGAGCAACGTAAATCACCTGTTTTCCGGCCTGTACGAGCACGTCAAGCATGGCTTCCAGGCTTCGCAGGAGTTCTTGTCTCTCCTCGGCGGTAGTGCTGGTAGGTAGGGCGGGGTAAGAATCACTGTGATCCCCCCCATAGTGCGGCATGAATGCGGTAGGTGATCACTACCTGACGGATAGTGTCATGGCGAGCGAGGTAGTCGATGGTTTGGCGCGTCCATGTTGCGCAAGGGGTATCGGCGTTCGACAGGTAGGTCGGAGCACAGCCACTGAAGGTAAAGTGTTGCACACCGGTAGCTCCGTCGAGGGTTTGCGCCACAGCATATGCCAGCTCCACAGCATGGCTGTCACCGAAAACAGCAACACTGCCGTTGAGTTGGTTATATTGGCATGCTTGTTCAGGGGGGTATGGCATAGGAATTATTAGAGTGGCACTGCTTACGATATAAACTTTTTCGAGCCGTGGCTAAGTAGTCTTGCTGCATGGGTGTCAGGTTCAGCCGTGCCGGAGGCCATCGGTAGCATCGCCGTACATGCCTGTGGTGATAAACCCAAATGATGCCACAGCCGAGGCGATAAAAATGGTCTTGCGTAAGCCCATGGATCCTCGCTTGCGAAACGGTGCTTCCACGTATTTCCAACTGAACAGGGCGAGTACCAACGACAGCAGAGAAAGCCCGGCCATTAATGGCCACTCCGGCGAGGAGACGCTTTTAATGCGGGCAAAAGCAAGCAAAGGCTGGTGCCATAGGTAAGCGCTGAAGCTGATCAGGCCGATGCCCACCAGCACTTTTTGAGATAGCAGCCGTGCGGTGAGCGTACGGGCTGAGCCGTAGAGAACGATCAGCGCAGTGCCAATAACTGGTAGCAACGTATATAACGAGGGAAACGGAACGTCTTCGTCGAAAAATAAGATGCTATACAGAATCAGCCCCAGCCCAACAAGCGAGAGCGTGGTGCTGGGCATAACAGCACGCCTTGCCAGCAACAGAGCGCACAGCGCGCCAGCACCAGTTCCCAAGCTCGGGTTGGCAGTAGATAGAAGTTGGCAGACGGAGCATTTCGCCAGCCCCACTCGGCGGCGAGTAGGCTAAGAGCGGTAAGCGCGATGACTGAATAAAACACCGGCCGGCGGCCAAAGCGCCACAGTAAGAGCAAGATGACAGGAAAGATGATGTAGAACTGCTCTTCGACGCCCAAGCTCCAGGTATGTAGCAAGGGGTTTTCTTCAGCGGCCGGAGCGAAATAGCCGGACTGCTTCCAGAACAGCACGTTCGATGAAAACAAGCTGATGGCCATGAGCGCCTTGGAAAAATCCTGGAACTGGGAGGGTACCATCCATATCCAGGCGAAAGGCAAACAGCACAGCATGACAAAAACAGCGCGGGGAGAATACGTCGTGCTCGCCGTTCGTAGAAGCTCACAATAGAGAACGAGCCCTTGTCCAACTCGTCGACAAGAATGGAAGTAATCAGGTAACCGCTAATAACAAAAATACGTCAACCCCGACGTAGCCGCCAGAAAACCATGAAAAACCGGCGTGAAAAAAAATTACGGGGAGCACGGCCACGGCCCTTAGCCCGTCAATTTCCTGTCTATATTGCATGAAGTGTGAGGCTCTTTTATATGTAACTGGCAGGGGTTGGTAGGTCTGGTGGGTGCGCCTCAGATAATGCTCGAATACCCACAGCGCAATCAGCTTTTCCCGAAATGGGTGATAAAAGTCGGCGATATAGCGGTTGGCGTTTTGGATAATAGTCTGGGCCTCTTCGGGGCAGGATAGGTAGTAATCGATCTTTTCGTGTAAATCGGAAAAGTCGTCGCTGACCTCCACGTAGTGGTAGCCGGGAATCAGCGTGCCTTCCATGAGCCAAGTTTCATAAATAGGGCGCTTCATGAAACACAGGGAGTTGGAAGCCAAGATCCATTTCAGATTGGTGGCAACATCGTTGCCTTCAATACTGAAGATAAACTTGTGCTCTAACTGTTGCTCGATGGACATAAACGGTTTGCGATATGTGGCCGTTTCCGCATGGTTATCGGTTGCGCCGACATCGCAGCGATCCAAGTCACGGCACTGATCCAGAAAGCTACGCCGGTGCGGCTGGTGGGCCGCTCCCCGCCATACCAGCATGTCCTTTTTCGCATTGTAGCGGTAAGTGTCTTTTACCTTGTAAAAATGGCGCACGCTATTGAGCTTGAGCAGTATGGAGTTGCGGTTATCGCCGTAAATGGGCCGACTTTTGACGAAGGTGGGAACGTCTGGCACAAAGGTCTTGTCGCCAAAGCGGTAATGGTATGCCGCACTTTTGGGGAAGTACTTTGCTATATGATAGAAATCCAGATGGTAGGTGGATTTTCTCGAGCTGAGAATAAAGTCTCGGTTGCTGATGGCACTACTGGAAAGAGCGACGGAAGCATCAAGCTTGTTGTAATACGTTACCCGCGCTATGAGCGCTTCCTGCTCGACTGCAGGCAGGGTGTCGAATGCCGCCAGAATTGTCTCACGCCGGTTCCGGAACAGAGTTCTCGGTGGCAAGGCGCCAAGCAGGCCAGTGGTATAAAATATTAACTTGTGCAAACGATAAGCATTTTTCCACTCATCATGAACGAGAGTCCTGGACAGTGCTGGGTGGGGCAAGAGGATAATAAAGCGCCATGTAGGCACTTGCCATGGCCTCCGGCGAGTAGTTGGTCAGGCGCTGAGAAGCGTTTTCTGCAAGTGTCTCACGTAATGTTTTATCGCGAAGCCTGACCAAATTCTGAGCCAGTGCTTCGCCGTCACCTGGTGGAAACAGTAGCCCCGTTTCACCAAGTTGGACAATATCCGGAATACCGCCAGCCTGACTAGCTACCACGGGCACCCTGGCATGCATAGCGTCTAGCAGTACTGAGCCTAAGCCTTCGTTGCGCGAAGGAAAAGCAAATACGTCTAGTGCAGGTAGATATTGGCCTATATCGGGCTGGAAGCCGGCCCAAATGACGTTGTCCAACGCCATGCTTTCCTGCTTTAGCGCTGCTTCATCTTCACCTCGGCCGAAAAAAACGAAAAGCATATCCGGTTGTGAGTCCTGCAGACGACGGGCGGCGTCAAGGAGTACGCGCTGCCCCTTGTGGCGGTCTACTAGTGCGCCTGCGTGCCCTACCATAAAGCGCCCAGGATAGCGTGCACGGAAAGCTTGTGCTATATCGGGATTGGGTGTTAGTGGAGTAAAGGCACTAGGAATCTTCACTACTGAGTGCGGGCTTAGCGGTTGTATGTTATCGGCAATAACTTGGGATAGTGCCACACAGCGGTATGCGTCTCGGTAGAAGGCTTGATTGCTGCGCTTGCGTTTGACCGGTGTATCCACTCGCCGTGTAATTAGGTATGGCGTACGAAAAAGCTGACGATGCAGCCATGCCCAATGTACCGCCTTGGCATCATGGGCGTGAACCAGGGTGGCGCGCCCGGCTTTGTAGTGACCTGCTAGCTGATGGCGAGCACTTACAAAATTTATCCCCGGGGTTTCGGACAGCTCTGCGCGGAGGAGTGAATCGGGCCGACACACCAGCGTTTGAGATGCCATGCCGACCTTATTGGCCAGTGCCTGGATCAGCAGCACCGTTTGCCGTTCGCCGCCGCGAAACCCTCGGGCCAGATTGACATGAATGATGTGCAAGATCGCATTACCGAAAGTTTGTGAGGTTAATGGCTGCTATAGTAGCATTTGTGCTCTATTCTGACAGGGCATTCAACATGCTGGCTGAGCTAAGTGCCGTAATCATTACACGTAATGCAGCTGCGACTCTTGCGCGTACTTTGGATGCGCTTGAAGCCGTAGGGGAAGTGATAGTTTATGATAACGGCTCCACCGACGAGACTCTTGATATCGCTCGGCACTACGCTAATGTCTCGCTCCACCAAGGTGAGTTCCTGGGCTTCGGCTCAACCAAACGCCACGCAGTGTTGCTTGCCCGCTACGACTGGATTTTGTCACTTGATGCCGATGAGGCGCCCACTGTTCAGTGGCTGGAGTCGCTGGCCGACTGGCTGCCAGGGGCCGATCTCGAACAAGTAGTGGAGGTGCACCGGGAAAACCAGTTGCTGGGCAAACCCGTACACCATTCTGGTTGGGGTGATGATTGGCTGATACGCGTGTTTCATCGCAGTCGACACAACTTCAACGATGCCGTGGTGCACGAATCAGTAATGGTTAATCGAACTACCCAAACTGTGCGCCTGGAAGGCTGCCTTGAGCATCTGGCAATCACCGACCTTGGTCAATTTCTGGATAAGATTAATCGTTACTCCACTCTGCGCGCGCAATCTGACAAACTCCGTGTTTATCCCGTAGCGTTTATTCTGTTGAAAGCGATGTTTGCTTTTTGGCGTGCTTATCTACTGCAGCGCGGTTTTCTTGACGGCTGGCGCGGGTTAATCATTGCCGTGGCTAATGCTAATGGTGTTTTCTGGAAATACATGAAACGCCGAGTCCGAGACTTGTGAACGAGCCGTGGATACCTCGCGTCATGCATCAAGACTATTCATTTTTAGATATTAACTATGACTACCGTCGGAGTTGGATGGTGCTCGGAGTATCGTGGTGCGTGGTTCAGTTAGAATTCAGTCGTACCCACGCTGGCTTCAACCCTAATAGTGGTGTAGTGGAGTTCGCATACTGGCTCTGGCTAGTGATGTGGTGGGGCGCTCTGCAAGGGTACCGGTCTATCCCCACGGATACGCTAACCTCTTCAACTACGAGACTCCTCCGGTGAAAATAGCCTTAGTACACATGCGCCATGCCGCCTCTGGGGGTACCGAGCGTTTTCTCAACGAGCTAGCGCGCTACTTAGCTGAGCGAGGCGAGGATGTTTCAATTATCTGCCGATCCCATGTGGCGCCCTCGCATCCGGCCATTCGGTTTGTTCGCCTGCGTCCTTTTAGCATAGGCAAAGCTCAGCGAATGTGGCGCTTTGCTTGTGCCGTAGAGCGCCACATCAAGGCGGCTGACTATGATCTAGTCTACGGACTAGGTAAGACCTGGACCCATGACATGCTACGTATCGGTGGCGGCACTGTTCATCATCATCTAGCCTCAAAACCTAGTCGACAGCGGCGGCGCAAGGACAAGATAGCTGCTCGTATTGAGGGCAAAAGCTATGGCCCCCGGCGCCTATTATCATGTGGTCTCGAACTCCCATCAAAGTGATAGCGAAATCGCCGAAGCTTACGGCGTACCTGCCGGAAAACGCTCGGTGATCCACAACTTTGTAGATACCCGCCGCTTCGATCGTGAACGACTCAGCGGTGACGCGCGGGCTCTAGCCTGTGAGCTAGGGATTAACGGAGATACACCTGTATTTCTGTTTCTAGGCACCGGTTATCAGCGGAAAGGGCTAGATTCCGCGCTAGAGGCATTCGCCAGACTTGATATTAACGCCACCCTGCTAGTAGTGGGCCGCGACTCCCAGCAGGCTAAATATCAAGAGTACGCTCGGCAATTGGGTATTGAGGAAAAATGCTGTTTCCTCGGAGAGCAGTCGTCCCCGGAATGTTATTTTTCTCTGGCTGATTGCTACGTGCTGCCAGCGCGTTACGAACCATTCGGTTTTACCGTACTTGAGGCGCTGGCCTGCGGTACGCCAGTCATCACCACCGCAAGCTGCGGTGCCAGAGAGGTTGTAACTGCGGATGTAGCAACGGTTATTGACAGGACCGATAACATTCAGGCACTGACTGGCGCCATGGCCCATTGGGCCGGTTGCAAAGGCGATGCGGTACTTCAGAAGCGCTGTCGTGAGTTGGCGCTGACGCTGGATGTTGAGAGCATCATGGTTCAAAATTACCAATGTATTCTAAATGTGTACAAGTTAAAACAGGCGGCCAAATGTCGGTTGTAAGCGAGTGGCATATTATTGGCCGGGGAGACGAACGAACTTGCTACCAGCACCCAGACGACCACGCTCGCTGCGTCAAGCTCAGCCTGCTGACGAAAGCCAAGCAGACTCGCCGCGAGCTGCGCTATTTCCGTCGTTTGCAGCGCCAAGGAGTGCCTTTCACTTTAATCCCTGAATTCTTCGGGGTGGTGAAAGATACGGAAGTGATCGGTATTGAGCAGCAGTTGGTACTTGATGATCAGGGAAATCTGCCTCCCAATGTCGCGGAATACCTTTCTGCGCCGCTGACACGGCACCAGGCAGACCGCTTCTGGGCCGGACTTTGTGCACTCAAGACCTACCTGCTGACCTATACTGTGGTGCCTTGCGATCTGGTGATGAGCAACCTGCTAGTGATTGAGCGGACGAATGCCACCACCGTCATGCTGATTGACGGCTTGGGTTCCTCTGAGTTTATTCCACTGTCAGAATATATACCTTGGCTTGGGCGACGCAAGATCCGTCGTAAGTGGGCAAAATTCATGGCCAAAACAGTCATTCCGCGCTTTGCTGCTACTCAAAGCCATCAGCCTTTATATCCAGTGTAGATGCACTGAGCCGCGCATGCAGCCGCCTCTGGTGCAGTAAACTTATTTAACGACTTCTCCAACCGTTTTAAATTACCCCCTTGCCACTTACCTGCCCTCCGAAGGCGGCAGCGATCAAGGTCAATTAACCAGGGCATACCGGTTGGATCGATTAGGATATTGCGGGCGTTCAAGTCGACATGGTCAAGCCCTGCTTGATGAAAACGTCGTATCATCACGCCTACACGTTGCAGCAGCGTTTCATCGGCCAGGTTGTCGACCAGTAGTTCCGCGAGTGCTTTAGCACCGGCTATGCGCACAGTGATCAATGCAGCTTCATACGTAAGCCCGTAACAGGTTACACAGCTTGCCACTGGGCGGGGAACGGGCAGTCCCTGCTCGAACAGTGTGGTGGTTAAGCGCAGTTCACGAAATGCCCGGGTGTGCTCAGCCCCGGTCCATAAGTAGCGTTTTTCACTGAGCTTGGCCATCATACCGCCCCGGCGATAGGGTCTTAGCACCCATTGTTCGGTAGGGCTGCCTGTAAAAATAGGCTGCTACCCCGGCCCGGTGCTTCACCCACTACTAAGCCTTGTTCACGCCAATAGTCGGCTGTGAACAAAGCAGGACCAATTTGGTGTGTACCCGGCGCGTCACATAAACTGTCTACATCATGTAAAATCAGTCCATTTTTCTGCCGGAGTGCCGCTAAGCGCATGAAGCCCTCTCTGCCTGTTCAGCCTAACCACATTGCCATTTTGCGCCTCTCCGCCCTGGGAGATGTGTGCAATCTCGTGCCCACGGTGCGGGCGTTGCAGCGCCAATGGCCCGACGCGCGCATTACCTGGATTATTGGTAAGGGGGGAGCACAGTCTACTGGCGGGGCTTTCCGGGGTCGAGTTCATTGTTTACGACAAAGCGACCGGGATTGCCGGTATGCGTGCGCTCTGGCGACAGCTCGCCGATACGCGCTTCGATGTACTGCTGCATATGCAGCAGGCCATCCGGGCCAGCCTACTGTCGCTCGGGTTGAAGGCCAACGTGCGTGTGGGCTATGACAAAGCACGTGCCAAAGATGCCCAGCACTGGTTCACCCAGTACCAGCTCGCGCCGCATCCTAATGCTCATGTGCTGGAGTCCTTTATGGACTTCGCCCGGGTGCTCGGGGTCGAGGATAACCGCTTGGAATGGGGTTTGCCGGTGACGGACACGGCACGCAATGAAGCACAGGTCATCAGTGGTGAAGCACCTTACCTAGTGATCAACCCCTGCAGCAATGTACGTCTGCGTAACTTTCGCAACTGGTCGGTAGAAGGTTATGCCAGCGTGATTGAGCACGCGTGGGTGCAGTACGGCCTCAAAAGCGTGCTGACCGGAGGCGGTAGCGCCCTGGAGCGTGAAATTGGCGATCAAATTGAAGCGCTCTGCCAACCTGGCAGTGTGATTAACGCGATCGGTGGAACCTCTCTAAAAGGTGTATTGGCGCTAATTGACCAAGCCCAAGCGGTGATAGCACCTGATACCGGGCCTATTCATATGGCCAACGCCATGGGCACCCCGGCATTGGGGCTCTATGCGTCGACCAACCCCCAGCGCGCCGCGCCCTATTTGTGGCGTGAGTTTGCGGTCAACGCCTATCCCGAGGCGGTACGCACCTATCTGCATAAATCGGTCGATGAGGGTAAGTTGGGGGCAGCGGGTACGCCACCCCAGCGCCATGATGCTAATTAAAGCCGACGACGTTATCGCCAAGCTAGATGCACTGCTGGCGCATACTACTTCAAACGCCAGCCCAAGGAGCATCGATGAAAATTGATTTAACCGCCTTAGAGAATGCCCGCGTGCTGGTCGTAGGGGACGTGATGTTGGACCGTTACTGGCATGGCGGTACCTCGCGTATATCACCTGAAGCACCCGTGCCGGTGGTACGTGTGGAAGATGTTGAAGACCGTCCAGGCGGCGCGGCCAACGTGGCGCTAAATATTACCTCACTGGGGGCCCAAGCTGTGCTCGGGGGCCTGATCGGTACTGATGAAAATGCACATATTTTACAAGCCAGCTTAACTGCTTCAGGAGTAAGTACTCACTTTCAGCGCAGCACCGAAATACCCACAATCACTAAGCTTCGTGTGATGAGCCGCAACCAGCAATTGCTGCGCCTGGATTTCGAGCAACATTTGGACAGTGTCGATACTTGTGAGCTCGTGGCCCAGGTCGAAAAGGTACTACCCGAGTGCGACGTGTTGATTCTTTCCGACTACGGCAAAGGCACGCTGAACCAAGTCGAGAACCTAATTGCCAGCGCACGAGCCCAGGGCAAACGGGTATTGATTGACCCGAAGGGGCAAGATTTCAGCAAATACCGTGGGGCGAGTTTAATCACTCCCAATTTGACTGAATTTGAAACGGTAGTCGGCCCCTGTGCCACCGATGCTGAACTATCCAGCCGGGGCGAAGCGCTGCGCGCTGAACTGGAACTGGAAGCGCTACTCATTACTCGCAGCGAAAAAGGTATGACGCTGATACGCGAAGGGCACGCGCCGCTGCACTTACCTACCCGTGCTCAGGAAGTCTTCGATGTCACCGGGGCGGGGGACACTGTTATTGGCCTAATGGGGTTGGCATTAGCGTCGGGTCATGCCTTTCCTGAAGCAATGATGCTAGCGAACCTGGGTGCAGGACTGGTAGTAGCCAAGCCGGGCACGGCCACGCTCTCGATCGCTGAACTCTATACGGCGCTACACGGCGATAAGCTGGCCGAGTTTGGCGTGATTGAGCCGAATATATTGATTGAGGCGGTGCGGGCTGCTCAACTGCGTGGTGAACGGGTGGTGATGACCAACGGCTGTTTCGATATTTTGCATGCGGGCCATGTCGCCTACCTGGAGCAGGCCAAACGCCTGGGTGATCGTTTGATTGTCGCGGTAAACGATGACGCCTCCATTGGCCGCCTAAAAGGGCCTAAGCGGCCAATCAATCCGTTAAACCGGCGTATGCAAGTATTGGCAGGGTTGGGCGCTGTCGACTGGGTGGTACCGTTCAGTGATGACACTCCCCAAGCGCTGATCGAAGCGGTATTACCGGATATTTTAGTCAAAGGGGGAGATTACCGGCCCGAAGATATCGCCGGCGGCGCGGCGGTTATCGCTAATGGTGGCGAAGTTAAAGTGCTGGGCTTTGAGGATGGCGTGTCAACGTCGGCGATGATTAGCTCCATCCTGGATCGCGAACGCTAATGGCTTCACCTACTTGGCCTCGGCTTGCCTATTCAGCGGCGCTTTATGCGCTCTCACCGCTGATTGGCTGGCGTATTTGGCGTGAGCAGGTGCCCACTTACTCGCGATTACAGCGGCTGGGGATACGCCTTGAGCCATTGCCTGAAGCACCACGCATTTGGCTGCACTGCGCCTCGGTGGGAGAAGTGCGCGCCGCTCGACCACTGATCGAAGGGCTATTAGCAAGTTATCCCGCGCATAGTCTGCTGATTACCACTATGACCGCTACCGGTGCCCAACAGTCCCATTCAATCATCAACGAACAAGCCGCAGCTGACCAAGCCAGGCTAAGCCATCGTTTTCTACCGCTGGATTTCCCTGGTGCTGCCAAGCGCTTTTTACGCAGCGTTCAGCCCGAACTCGCGATCCTGTTTGAAACCGAGCTGTGGCCCAACCTGATTCACGCCTGTCGCCAGCAGGGGAGTGCCCGTGGCGATCGTGAATGGGCGCTTATCGCCCCGTGCCTTTAAACGTTACCAACGCTTATGGTCGTTGATGGCCAGTACGCTTGCTGATATTAGCTGGCTAGCCGCTAAATCAACGGCAGATGCCGAGCGCTTTAAAGCCCTTGGGAGCCGCGCGGAAATGACTAGCACGGTCGGCTCGCTTAAATTTGAGATAGCCAGCCAAAACAGTAATCTCAAAGAGGGTGAGCGCTTACATCAAGAATGGGGTGAGCGGCCGGTCTGGGTGGCGGGGTCCACCCGAGATGGTGAAGAAGCGCTGTTGCTCAAGGCCCATCGCCAAGTACTTGCGCGCTACCCTAATGCGCTGCTGGTGCTAGTGCCGCGCCATCCTCAGCGCTTTGATGAGGTAGCGAAGCTTTGCAACATTGAAGGCTGGACATTAAGTCGCCGTAGCCAGCAGCAGTCGGTGACGGCGCAAACTCAGGTTTACCTAGGAGATACGCTAGGTGAGTTGGCAGCGCTTTATGCAGCAGGCAGTGTGGCCTTTGTTGGTGGCAGTCTCGTGTCATTGGGGGGCACAATGTGCTTGAACCGGCTGCGTTAGGGGAGGCCGGTACTTAGCGGCTCTTCGATTGAGAACTTTGCCGATGTGGTTGAGCCGCTGCAAGCGGTAGGTTCGCTAACCTTGGTCGATAGCCCGGACGCCCTGGCAGATGCCTTGATAGGCTACTTTGCCGCCCCAGGAAAAGCCTACCAAGCGGGGCGAGCAGGGCGCGCAGCGATTGAAACCCAAAAGGTGCCCTGGCCCGAACGCTGACTGGCTTGGCGGGACTGTTGCCCACGTAACGCAGCGCCTTTACTGCGCCGTTTTATGAAGTCGCTATGCGCTCAACGCCGTCACTTTTACCTAACAGAAGAATATCGGCGCCTCGGGCGGCAAACAGGCCATTGGTGACCACTCCGACGATAGCGTTGATACGCGCTTCCATGGCCACCGGGTCTGCGATCATAAATTCATAGCAGTCGATAATTTGGTTGCCATTGTCGGTGACCACACCCTGGCGGTAAACCGGCTCCGCTCCTAGGGCCACTAATTCGCGGGCAACATAAGAGCGTGCCATGGGAATCACTTCTACCGGCAGTGGAAAATGACCTAGCTGAGACACGTACTTTGAGCCATCAGCGATGCAAATAAAACGCTCGGCGCAGGCCGCCACGATCTTTTCGCGGGTGAGCGCTGCTCCACCGCCTTTAATCATATGTAAGTTAGCATTTACTTCGTCTGCGCCATCTATATAAAAAGGCACGGTGCCGACACTGTTGAGCTCAAAACCTCGATGCCCAAGGCTTCAAGGCGCTTGGCGCTTGCTTTCTGAACTGGCCACGGCGCCTTTAAACAAATGGCGCAGTGGCCCCAGGCGATCGATAAACAGGTTGGCCGTTGAGCCTGTACCAATACCTAAGATGGTATCCTTTTCCAGCGTTGATTTGATTTCTGCAATGGCGGCATCCGCCACGGCGGCTTTCAGTTCATCCTGGTTCATAAAGTGTCAGCCTAGTGAGTCAGTCTAGTGTGAGTCAGAAAGAGTTAGTGGCGCTAGTATAACGACCTAGACGCCACTAGGCGTAATCTGCTACCAATAAAAGCTTTTGTCCGTTCACGTTCTTCCCTTGGGATACCCGCATGCTCGAAGCAACCGTCAAAAAGATCCTCCAAGCCCGTGTATATGAAGCCGCTTGTGAGACCCCGATTTCCCCCTGCCCCCTTTTTGTCGCGTCGTTTCAACAACCAGATTTTGATCAAGCGCGAAGATCTGCAACCGGTGTTTTCATTCAAAATCCGTGGCGCTTATAACAAAATGGCGCAGCTCAGCCAGGCGCAAAAGACAAAGGCGTGATCGCCGCTTCCGCCGGTAACCACGCTCAAGGCTTGGCAATGGCCGCTAAACTGATGGGCGTCAAAGCCGTTATCGTAATGCCCAGAATTACGCCGGATATCAAAGTGCAGGCGGTGCGTGCTCGGGGAGCAAAGGTCATCCTTAAAGGCGATGCCTTTGCTGCTGCTGCCGAGCATGCCCAAGAGTTAATTAAAGAGCACGGCTATACCTATATTCCGCCATTTGACGATATTGACGTGGTGGCGGGTCAAGGCACCATCGGCGTGGAAATCCTGCGCCAGCACGCGGGGCGGCTAGATGCCATTTTGTGCCAGTGGGCGGCGGTGGATTGATTGCAGGGGTGGCAGCCTACGTTAAATACCTGCGTCCGGATATCAAAGTCATCGGGGTAGAAGCGGAAGACAGCGCCTGCCTCAAAGCGGCGCTGGAAGCCGGTGAGCGAGTGGTGCTTGACCAAGTGGGTGTGTTTGCCGAAGGTGTCGCGGTCGCGCAGATTGGCGAAGTGCCGTTTTCACTGATTCAAGGCCTCATCGATGAAGTGATTACCGTCAATACCGATGAAATGTGCGCAGCGGTCAAAGATATTTTCGAGGATACCCGTGCGGTGGCGGAAACCTCTGGCGCGCTCTCGCTCGCAGGGCTGAAAAATATATTCAGCAGACCGGCGCTGAAGGCGAGACGCTGCTGTGCATTAATTCGGGGGCAAATACCAACTTTGATCGCCTGCAGCATATCGCTGAGCGCACGGAGCTGGGCGAACAGCGTGAGGCCATTTTGGCGGTAACGATCGCCGAGAAACCCGGCAGCTTTAAAAGTTCTGCCGAACGCTGGGTAAGCGCATGGTGACTGAGTTTAGCTATCGCTATGCCGATAACAGCGAAGCGCATATCTATGTCGGTGTTCAGGTCAAGCCCGGTGGTGAAGACCGCCAAGCCGTGATTGATAAGCTGCGTGAGGGTGGCTATCAAGTGGAAGACCTTACCGATAATGAATTGGCGAAGCTGCATATTCGCCACCTAAGTGGCGGTCGCCCCAGCGAGCGTTTTGAAGAAGAGGTGTATCGCTTTGAGTTCCCCGAACGCCCGGGCGCGTTAATGAATTTTTTAACGCAACTACCCCACGACTGGAATATTTCGTTGTTCCATTATCGCAATCACGGTGCTGCGTATGGTCGGGTACTGGTGGGCATGCAAGTGCCGAATGGTGATCGCACTCATGTCGCTGAGTACTTAGACGCTATTGGCTACCGCTACTGGCGTGAAAGCGATAACCCGGCTTATCGACTGTTCATGGCGTAGTACTGGCAGGCGTGAGTAAAACCCTGTGTGTAAGTGGTTGCTTACTCTGGATGCCAGAGCAGTCAGTAACATAACGTTACTAAAATGTTTAAAATGAGACTGGAAAATGCCGTTCAAGGTGTTGTCAGGAATGGCCTTCACGCCCTATAGTCGTGAGCGGAAATAATCAAATCCTCCATCTCTTTGCGATAGCTAAAGATGGTAGATTTAACACATTCGGCAACGGCAAAGGTGTTGGAGAAGCGGCATGCGGCGTAAGAAGCCTGATATGGTAATGGCGTTGTTGGTGGTATTTGCATTAGGGGTGCTCGCCACCGGTTATGCGCAGGCGTTGTCGGGAAGTTAATCCCAACAATTAAGCTGCTGCAACGCTGTTAACCCGGCTGACAGATATCAGATGAGAGGGCTGATCCTTTATGGGCTCGGCCCTTTTTATGGCCAATTTTTAAGGACAGTTTTTAAGAACAGTTTTTAAGAACAGTTTTTAAGAACAACTATTGGCGGCGTACATAACCTTGATCACTGACCACTACTTGCAAGGGTACATCCCACGGTTCAACAGGCAAAGAAGCCACCTGCTGGCAGGCATGAGCGACACCGATCAGCGTAGGCGCTGGGCCGGGGCGGTGCATGAACGCCAAACTACGGTCGTAAAAACCGCCACCCATGCCCATACGGTTAGCGCTATTATCAAAGCCCACCAACGGCACAATCAGCGTATCTAGCGCCCACGCCGGTAGTCGGTTGCGTCGCTGAGCGCCAAAGCGTAAATCAGGCTCCCAAATACCAAAGCGGTTTTTTTACCATTGGAGTGCCCGAGTGATAAGCGACAAACCAGAGCGCATTAGCGCTAAATGGTCGTAAGACAGGTAAATAGACCTCGACCTTACGCTTGCGCAGCCAGGGGAGGAGTGGCATCGGATCAATTTCACCGTTGACGGGCAGGTAGAGGCTTATGCGCCGTGCGCGGCGTATTTCAGGCAGGGTTTTTAATTGCTGACACAAGCGCTGGGCCGCAAGGCGCTGCTCATGCTGAGAAAGGGCTTGGCGTTGGCGACGCAAGGAGCGTCTTAACGCACGCTTGTCATCGTCCTGATAGAGGCTTTCCATGCATATGATCTCGCATATCCTATGTCCCCTCATAGCCGATGTTCTCGGATACGAGGTGTTCTCCAGAGTGCCGCTGCCGTTCTGGCCCTGAACCTACTGGTTCAGGTGGGTGGCCGCAGCCAGACCGTCAGGCTTTCCGACGCACGGACATGCACACGGGTCTGGCTAGCATTTGGCCCCCCTGGGTATTACGCATAGGCTCGAGGGACTATAACGACTGGCGCACACCCCAGAGAACTCCGCCATCCTAACAGAGCGATGGCTAATGCCAAAGGGCTGGGTTAAAACGTTTGCAGAGCTTTTAGGGTATTTGCTGCGTATTCAAACAATGCCTAGGACTGGCGTGTTTTGGCCAGTGCGCGTTCAAGGCGATCATTTAAACGGTTTAGGTTCTCTTCACCTGCCCGATGTTCATCCATGGCTTCAAGAAGCTCATGGGTGATATTGAGTGCGGCCATGATGGCAACACGTTCACTGCCCAGTACGCTGCTTTGGGCATTAATCCCCCTGCATAGCACGATCAAGATAGCGTGCGGCGCGGTCAAGCTTGGCTTCTTCGCCCGTGTCGCAAGCAATAATGTAGCCGCGCCCTAACAGGGTTATTTCTTTGGTTGGCCGCTTGGCGTTACTCATTAAAGACTCCAGCACGGGCCAGCAAGGGGCCCAATGCGTTAACATCACAGCATAGGAAGATAGGTATCGCCTCACTATAAGAGAGGCGCTTGTGCGCGGTCAACGCGCAAGCGCTGCGGCAGGCATCATTATCAACGCCCTATCACTCCACGCCCAGTACAGTAAATGGAAACGAGGTTTTAACTACTATGTCATTGATTGATGAGCGCCAGGATTTTTTCTGACGTCGCCGACGTTTTTCACTGCACGGCAGCATGCAATCGCCGGCTTTCTTGGATGGCCGCTTGTGTGCCCTACTGGCACTGCGCGACGTAAGTGCAGAAGCCTGGTTAGACGAAGTCTGCCAGAGCCTAGGCGTCGAGCAGCCCCGCGACCCAGCCAGCGCCGAGCGCCTGCTGGGCTGGCGGCGGCAAACCTTAGAGGCGCTAAGCGCCAGCGACCTGGATTATATGCCGCTGCTACCCGACGAGCTGTTCTCGTTGGGCGAACAGGCGCAGGGCCTGAAGGAGTGGACGCTAGGCTTTATCGAAGTGGTCGATGAGGTCGCAGACAATGAACTGCGCGAGCGTTGGTCACAGGCTTTGCGCGAGGCACTTAGTGACCTGGAGGGGCTAGGCCGAATCGATACCGATATTGACGATAGCCCAGAAAATGAAAACGACCTATTTGCACTGACTGAGCATGCGCGCATGGCCGCTATGTTGCTGTATACCGAGCAACATCCCGGCATGCCGCAAGTCGAGCAAACCGACGCGCCCGTTCATTAATCATGCTGCCAGGAGACGACATGTTGCCCGAGATGTTACCTCGCCCCCCGCCATCAGCGTGACGGAGTACCGGCAACGCCGCGACGCCCTAATAGCCCAACTGCCGGATAATGCCGCCGTGGTGCTACCCGGCGCTGGGCTGATAACCCGCTCACGGGACAGTGAATTCGCCTTCCGGCAAAACAGCGATTTTTACTACCTGACCGGCATTCGTGAACCGGACGCCCTGCTGGTGCTGCTGCCTGGGCGTGCTGAAGGCGAAAGCGTAGTGTTTTGTCAGGATCGCGACCCTACCATGGAAGCGTGGACTGGTCGCCGACTAGGGGCAGCTGGGGTGGTGTGTGAACACGGCATCGACCAGGCATTTGAAAATAGTGAGCGCGACGAGCTGCTAGTTAACTTGCTTGCCGGTCGTGAACTGCTCTATTTACCGCTCGATAATGGCGAAGCAGTGGCAATGGCCGAAGAGGCCTTAAACGATGCACAGGCAGGGATTCGACGCGGGCGGCCAGCGTTAAAAGGCTGGCTGGATATCAGCCCGTTGATACACGCCATGCGGCTGATCAAAAGCGACGCTGAGGTCGCTTTGCTGCGCCATGCGGCGCGAGTATCCGCCCGTGCTCATCGGCGTGCCATGCAGGTATCCCGCCCTGGGCTTAGCGAATTTCAGCTTCAGGCTGAACTAGAACATGAGTTTGTTTGGCAAGGGGCTAGCGGGCCAGCCTACAGTACTATCGTTGGGAGCGGTGCCAACGCCTGCGTGCTGCACTATATTGAAAACAGCGCGCCGTTGAGTGATGACGGCTTAGTGTTGATTGATGCGGGCGCCGAGTTTGAGCTGTATGCCGGTGACATCACCCGTACGTTTCCGGTCGCTGGACGATTTAGTGATGCGCAGCGGGCACTTTATCAAATAGTGCTTAACGCCCAGCAGCGCGCTGTTAGCGCCATTCAGCCCGGTGCTACTCTTGCTGATATCCATCAGGGTGTGGTGCATGATTTAACTGCTGGACTGATAGAGCTTGGCCTGCTGGAAGGCGACTTGCAGGCGCGCATCGACGATGAAAGTTATCGACGCTTCTATTTGCATTCAACCTCACACTGGTTGGGGCTGGACGTACATGATGTTGGCATCTACCGACTGGATGAACAAACGCCTCTCCCTCTGGCGCCAGGCATGGTACTTACCGTAGAACCTGGCCTCTATATTCCGAACGATGACGATATTCCTGACGCCTATCAGGGTATTGGTATTCGTATTGAAGACAATATCGTCGTCACTAACGAAGGTCATGAAGTGCTGACTGCCGATGTGCCAAAACAAATTGCTGAAATCGAAGCATTAATGGCTAAAAAATAACCAGCTTTTAGCAGGCTGTTTTTCTATTATGTAAATTACGTTACGAATTATAGATTGCCCCTAGGGCGTGGCGGCGATGAGAGGGAGAAGCCGATGCAAGGGTCTAGTCAAAAGCTGGAAGTACGCTGACCCACGACATTGTGATTGTGGGCGGTGGTCTAGTAGGCGCCAGCTTAGGCTGCGCTCTAGCACCGCTGATTGAGCGCTATGGCTGGCGCGTGGCGGTTATCGAGTCGGCACCGCTAACAGCGCAATCGCTGGAAAGCGCTTGGCAGCCCAGTTTTGATGCGCGGGCCAGCGCGATTGCAGAAGGTTCCGCCCAGCGTTTCCAACAATTGGGTGTTTGGGAGGCAATGCGTACAGAGGCTACTCCTATTAAGCGTATTCATATCAGTGAGCGTGGCCGCCTGGGAGCGACACGTCTGAATGCTGCCGAGCTGGTGTCGCGGCGCTGGGGCACGTAATCCCCAATGCATGGATGGGCCGTGTCCTTCACCAACGGCTTGCCCAGCTATCGTTGGAGTGGCATTGCCCCGCGAAAGTTGAGCAGCTTACCCCCATAGCAGGTGGGCATCATTTGCAGCTTTCGGATGGTAGCCAGCTTACTGCCGGGTTAACGGTACTGGCGGATGGAGGGCGATCAGGGCTCAAAGAGCAACTGGGCATTAGCAGCCGCCGGGAGTCTTATGAGCAAACGGCGCTTATCGCACACGTCGGCGTCAGCCAACCTCATAATGGGGTCGCTTACGAGCGCTTTACCGAACAAGGGCCAATGGCGCTATTACCGCTGCCGGGTCAAGCCATGGAGTTGATTTGGACACATCCAAGCGGCCGAGAAAAAGCACGCATGGCGCTGCCTGAACGTGAATTCCTGCTGCAACTCCAGCAAGCTTTTGGCGACCGGGCAGGGCGTTTTACTCAGATAGGCGCTCGGCATGCTTATCCACTTTCGTTGGTAACGGCTGAAGAGCCGGTGCGCCCTGGGCTTGCGGTGTTAGGAAACGCCGCCCACGCCTTGCATCCGGTTGCAGGGCAAGGGTTTAATCTGGCCCTGCGCGGGGTAATGGATCTTGTCGAAGCATTGGAGCAAGGCGAACTGGCGAAGCGGCCGCTGGGTGATATGGTCACACTGCAAGCTTTTGAGAAGCAGCGCGCACGCGATCGCGCCAACGTGATTCGATTTAGCGATGGATTGGTGCGGCTCTTCGGACACTCTTTTCCACTGTTGCCCCATGCCCGCGCTGCAGGATTAATAGGCCTGAATCTTGTGGGGCCGCTGAGACGGGGGCTAGCTAGGCGCGCGATGGGCTTAGAACGCTAAGCCTTTAACTCTCAGGTCACTAAAAGGAACGCTATGCATACATCTACTGCGAAACCGCTGGTTGAGTGCTTCGAGGCGGTCATTGTGGGTGGCGGTATGGTGGGCACCGCACTCTGTGCGCTGTTAGCGCAGGCAGGCATGCAAGTGGCGTTGGTCGAGTCTCAATCGTCGCCGCTAAGCGTGGAAAAGACCACAAGCAAGCTGCCCGCCCCGCGCGTAAGTGCCTTAACGCCTGTCTCACAGCGCTTATTAGCCTATTTGGGGCTTGGCCCGCCATGCAGCAAGCTCGGGTAACTCCCCTACCGAGGTATGCAGGTATGGGATGCCGAAGGCAGCGGTGAAATCGCTTTTTCTGCTGATGAGGCGGGTGTGGCAGAGCTCGGGCATATTGTAGAGAACTCGATCACGCTGGCCGCCTTGAACAGTCAAATCATTGATCAACCAAACGTCACCACCTTTTTGGCGTTCGTCTGCAGGCATTGCAGCGCGCGAACGGCCATGCTGCTGATGGCAATAGTGCTCGCGGCGATTGGTTGTTACTTGAAGACGGGCGCCAGTTACATGCGCCGCTAATAGTAGCAGCCGATGGTGCCCATTCCACCCTTGCGCGAAATGGCGGGTATTGAGGTGGCTAGCGACGATATGCATCAGCACGCTGTGGTGACGACGGTGCGATGTGAGAAACCACATGGCAGTGCAGCACGGCAAGCATTTATTGACGGACGTCCGCTAGCATTTCTGCCGCTAACAGTCGAAGGCGACGATCATTACTGCTCAATCGTCTGGTCGACCACTGCCAAGCACGCCACTGAGCTGAGTGAATTGCCCCGTGAAGCCCTTGGGCAGGCGCTGGGGGAGGCGTTTGGTCATCGCCTGGGCGATGTAACCGTCTGTGATAAAGCCCATCGTTTTCCGTTAGTGCAGCGCCATGCCCGCCACTATGTGCAGCCGCATTTCGCGCTGGTGGGGACGCTGCCCACAGCATTCATCCATTAGCTGGCCAGGGAGTGAATCTGGGGCTGATGGATGCGGCGGTGCTGGCTGAAGAGGTGATACACGCTTGGCAGCGCGGCGCGCCCTGGGGAGAACTAAGTACCTTGAAGCGCTACGAGCGGCGGCGGCGCTTTGATAACAGCGCCATGCTGGGGCTAATGAAGGGGTTCAAAGTACTGTTTGGCAGCCATGACCCAGCGTTGACGCTGGTGCGTAACTTGGGCATGAGTGGCATGAATCAGGTGGTGCCATTGAAGCGCGTATTGATGCGGCAGGCGACTGGAGAGCGCGGCCGCCTGCCGCTTACTCTGCCGTTAAATCAGGCTGTTGCTAACGCCGCTGGCGATCCACCACATTAAGTGCTTTAAGTAGATTGAGTGCTTCGCTGAGCTGGTAGTCATTGAGTAGCCGCTCGGCCATTTCCTGGCGATCACGGGGCGCCTGCTGGGCGCTTAAGTGGCCTTCAAGGTCGGCTTCGCGAATTTCACGGCGGCTTTCGGCCACTTCTAAGCGGCCACGCACGACATCGACATCGGGCTCGATGCCTTGGGCCTGAATAGAGCGCCCGTTGGGAGTGTAATAGAGTGCTGTCGTAAGCTTCAGACCTTCGCCATTGCCTAGCGGCATAATCTGTTGCACTGATCCCTTACCAAAACTATCGGTACCCATAATCACGCCGCGCCGCTGATCCTGCAGCGCACCGGCGACAATTTCCGCCGCTGACGCACTGCCGCCGTTGATCAGTACTACCAGTGGGACATCGCCGGCGGGCGTGGTGGGCGAGGCTGAAAACGACATTTCAGTATCCGAGAGGCGCCCCTCGGTATACACGATTAAGCCTTCATCCAGGAACAGGTCGGCAATGCCGACGGCGGCTTGTAATACGCCGCCGGGATTATTACGTAAATCGAGTATCAACCCTTCTAAAGGTTGTTCGCGAGCCATCAGCTCAAAGCGCTTCGCGAGCCTGTTCCGGTGTGCGCGACTGGAACTGACTAACACGCAGGTAGCCATAACCGGGCTCGAGCAGCTCATGTTTAACGCTTTCGCTGCGAATAACCTCGCGGGTCAGAATAAATTCCCGCGGCGAGTCTTCGCCTGAACGCAGCACGCTAATGCGTAGATCGGTGCCCGGCTCGCCGCGCATCAGGGTGACGGCTTCTTGCAAGGACATGTTGTCGGTTGGCGTGCCGTCAATGGCAACGATAATATCGCGAGACAATAACCCGGCCCGCGAAGCAGGAGTATCATCAATCGGCGTAATGACCATCAACTGACCATTCTCCATTCCTACTTCGATACCAATGCCGCCAAATTCGCCCTGGGTCGACTCACGTAGGCTTTGGTACTCTTCCTCATCCAAGTAGGCGGAGTGGGGGTCAAGCTCGCTCAACATGCCGCGCATGGCGTTACGTAGCAGTGTGCGATCATCGACTTCCTCTACGTAGGCACGCTTAATGCGCTCAAACACCTCTGCGAAGGTCTGAATATCTTCAAGGGGTAGTTCGTCAGAGACAGGGTCATCCACCACATCGCTACTGGCTGGTTGGGCAAGTAACGGTAGCGGGGCCGACAGTAAAACAATCGGAAGCAGGGTAGCCAAGAGGCGCTTGGCGGGGGTGATACCCCGGTAACAGATAGCGTCATGCAGACTCCGCAGGCGTTAGGTGACGCCGTTGCGCGCCACCTTGAGATATTAGTTGAAATAACAATAACAGCTGAGACATCTATAGTAGTGCAGCTTATCCCGTCAACGACGCGCAATCCAACGCTGGGGGTTAATTGGTTCACCGCCACGGCGCACTTCAAAATAGAGCGCTGCACGGGTCTGGCCACCACTGACACCGACACGACCGATTTCATCACCTCGGCTGACCTGCTGCCCCGGCCTGGCGCTAAACTGCTGCAGGTGGGCATGCAGCGTCATGATCTGGTCGCCATGGTCAATAATAAGTAGATTACCAAACCCTCGCATCCAGTCGGCAAATACCACGCGGCCAGTATGAACAGCGTTGACTGGGGTGCCTGCGCTGGCTTGAATCACAATACCGTTATAGTGCACGCCATCACGGTGGTGAAAACTACTACTGATGGAGCCTTGTACCGGCCAAGGTAAATCACCTTGGGTACTGACAATATGCGTAGTAGGCGTAGGTTCGGCAAGTTTTGCCATCTCCGCCTGGATATTGCGCAGCACCCGTTCGGCTTCTTCGCGGCTTTGATTGAGGTCGGCCAGCCTCTCCCTCTTCGCTGCCGTAGCGGTCATCCAGGTTAGAAACAACGCCACGCCGTTCGGTCGTGCGCTCGGCAAGCAGCGCACTTTGCTTTTCTAACTCGTCGGCCAACGTATCGAGGCGGGCCTGTCGCTCGCTTAGCTCTTTCTGGGTATCGGCGAGCGCCGTATCGAGGCGGGCGATAGCATTTAAGCGGCGATTGCGCGCTTCCGTTAGCCGATTCATATACGCCTGCATACGATCAAGCTCGGACGGGTCACCCTGGTTAAGCAGCAGTTTGAGCTGCGGGGTTGGGCCTAGTCGGTAAAGTGCTGAAAGCTGTTGGCCTAACGCGGCATACTGATCATCGCGTTCACTCTCGCCGGTCGCGGTGCTGGCGTAGCTGGGTCGTTTCATCATTTAGCTGGCGGCGTTCAGCTTGCAACGTGTCTAAGCGCTGATGCGTCTCAGCAAGTTCGGTTTCGACCTGCTGAAGCTCGCGTTCGGCGTCATCGCGAGCTTGGCCGGTGGCACTGAGGCGCTGGGCGACAGACTCGATCTCCCGGCCAATCGCATCCAACTGCTGGCGCGCCGCTCCTTCATCCTGTTGGGCGATACCGCTGGCGCATAAACGAGCGCCAGCAGGAGTACCCCTGCCACATGCCAGCAAATGCGCATTATTTAAAGTGAATCAATGATTTTCCAGTCATCGCCTCGGGCTGTTGCTGATCCATCATGGCCAGCAGGGTGGGCGCTAGGTCGCATAGTTTGCCTTCCTCAAGCGTGGCAGGGCGTTCACCGGCGTAATAAGCGGCACCACAAAGGTGGTGTGGGCGGTTTGCGGTGCGCCGGTTTCGGGATGAACCATTTGTTCAGCATTGCCGTGGTCGGCGGTAATCAAGCAGGCGCCACCCGCACGTTCGATGGCTTCAACGACACGACCCACGCAGGTATCGACGGTTTCAATGGCTTTTACCGCCGCGTCAAAGTCCCCGGTATGGCCGACCATATCGCCGTTGGCGTAGTTGCACACGATCAGATCGAAGCGGTCGTCATCAATGGCCTCTACCAGTTTGTCGGTGATCTCAAAGGCACTCATTTCAGGCTTTTCATCGTAAGTACGCACATCACGTGGCGAGGGCACCAGAATCCGCTCTTCGCCTTCGTACTCAGCTTCATTACCGCCTGAAAAGAAAAACGTCACGTGGGGGTACTTCTCGGTTTCGGCAATACGTAGCTGTTTCAAGCCGCGCTTGGCGACGACTTCCCCCAGAGTGTCGTTGAGATCCGACGGTGGGAAGGCGGCAGGCGCAGGAATGTCAGCGGCGTACTGGGTCATCATTACCAGCCCTTTACCGGCAAGCTTGGGGCATGCCCGCCGCTCAAAGCCGTTGAAATCCGGCTCGACCAAGGCACGTGTTAACTCACGGGCGCGGTCAGAGCGGAAATTAAGAAAAATTGCGGCGTCGCCATCCTGCAGGGTGATCGGGTCTTCACCAAGCGGTATGCTGCTGGCTGCCACGAATTCGTCGGTTTCGCCGCGCTGGTAAGCGTCGCGTAGCGCGGTTTCTGCGCTGGTGGCGTAGTGCTCCGCCTGGCCATCGGTTAGCAGCCGATACGCTTGTTCAACCCGCTCCCAGCGGTTGTCGCGATCCATGGCGTAAAAGCGCCCGATAATCGAGGCAACAAAGCCATTATCAGCGCCCACCAGTTCAGCTAGGCGAGCATTGGCCCGCTCTATCGATGAAAGGGCGCTTTGCGGCGGCATATCGCGACCATCGAGAAAGGCATGAATAAAAATACGCTGGGCACCGCGGCGTGCGGCCAGTTCGGCCATGGCTATAAAGTGGTCTTCATGGCTGTGGACGCCGCCGGGGAGAGCAGGCCAATCAGATGTACCGGCTTGCCGTTGGCGACGGCTTCATCAATCGGCTGGGTAAGATTTTCATTGATATCCAGGTCGCCGTCTTCAATCGCTTTGCTGATGCGGGTGAAGTCCTGATATACGATACGCCCGGCACCAATATTCATATGCCCAACTTCCGAGTTACCCATTTGGCCTTCGGGGAGACCTACGTTCAGGCCATCGGTATGAACGAAGGTGTGCGGGCGGTTTTCCCACAATTTATCCAACACCGGTTTATGGGCAGCAGCGACGGCATTATGGGCGCCATCGGGGTTGTGGCCGTAGCCATCGAGAATAATCAGCGCCACGGGGCGCGGGGTACGTGACGTATCCATAAAAAACCTCGTTAAGATTGGCAAACCGAGCGACGCGAACATTCGGGGTCGCGACGGGCGCACGCTTGGGGCATCATAACGCAGGCAACTGCCAGGCGTCATGATTCAGGAGCCTGTCCGGCTTAACCCTGATCTACTGCGAATCCCGGTATTTTGGCCATCTTTAGTCGATCGATTTCGTTAAATAGCGCGCTATTCGCCCTCAATCGATCGGTAAATTTGGCTCAAAATCCGTGCTTCTCGCGACGATCGGCTGGCCGGACAGGCTCCGAGGCCTGCGCGGGAAGCTATCTGACGTGTATACTTGTCGCGTTTTGGCAGCGGTTAGGCCGCTTTTTCTGCATTGACCAAGAGATTGTGTTCGCGATGATCGATCAGGTATTCGAATTCGTACAGAACCACCCCCTGCTAGTCGGGGCATTTTTGCTGGTGCTAATCGCGTGGATTATTTATGAAACGCGCAGCGCCTCTACAAATGCACTGAATGCCTCGCAGGCCACTCAGCTTATTAACCGCGAAGATGCGGTGGTGCTGGACATCCGTGAAAGCAAAGACTTCAAAGCCGGGCATATCGCGGGGGCACGCAATATTCCGCAGAGCAACCTCGATAGCCGCATGAACGAACTGGATAAAGTGAAAGCCCAGCCGATCATCGTGGTATGCAAGCACGGCCAAAGTTCTGGCGCGGCACAGGCCAAGCTCACCAAAGCAGGCTTTGAACGTGCTTACAAGCTGAGAGGCGGTATGGCGCAGTGGCAAGGCGATGGCCTTCCGGTGGTTAAGAAGTAAGCGACGTTACTTTTATTTAATCAACAATCAGGAGTTTTATCATGGCGGAAGATAACAATACCCCACAGGCCGGTGCCGCAACGGATGAAAAGCCGCAGCTGAAGTTTTCGCTGCAGCGTATTTATGTAAAAGATATTTCGTTTGAAGCGCCGAATTCGCCTTCGGTATTTAAGCAGGCGTTCAAACCCAAGGTGAACCTGGATCTGAATACCACCAGCACCAAGATTGCCGATGACCAGTACGAAGTCGTGGTCAAAGTGACCGCTCAGGTGAACGACAACGAAACCGGCACAACGTCTTTCCTGGCCGAAGTTGAGCAGGCCGGCCTGTTCCGCATTGCGGGTATCGAAGGCGCACAACTGGATCAAACGCTAGGTGCCTTCTGCCCTAACCTGCTGTTCCCTTATGCCCGCGAGTGCGTAGATAACCTGGTCAACCGTGGTGGTTTCCCGCCGCTAATGCTGGCGCCGGTTAACTTCGAAGCGATGTACGCCCAGCGTAAGCAGCGTGAAGCCAAGCAAGCCGAAGAGAACACCCACTAAGCGATGTCGGAAACCATGCAAGCACCGCCAGCTGCTGATTGGTACGCCCAGCATGGCAAAATGCCACGCCTCTATGTGCCTGCTGATTTTGTGGCAGGTGGGGAGCTGGCACTGCCGGAAGGGCCGGCTCGTCATGTCACCCGTGTATTGCGCATGGGGAAGGCGCGCCGCTGGTGCTATTTGACGGCCAAGGTCTTGAGGCAGGGGTGCGCTTGGTGGACGTTAGCCGCAAGCAGACGCTAGCGCGGGTCGAAGCGGTGTGGTCGGGTAGTGGTGAATCGCCACTGTCCGTCCATTTAGGCCAAGCCATCTCTAAAGGCGACCGAATGGATTACGCCATTCAAAAAGCCGTCGAGTTGGGTGTTGCGGCCATTACACCGCTTTACACCGAGCGTGGCGATGTGAGATTGAAAGGCGACCGTGAAGATAAAAGCTGGCCCACTGGCAGGCGGTGGCTGCCAGCGCCTGCGAGCAAAGCGGGCGAGCGGTAGTGCCGCCAGTGCATCCGGCTATGGCACTTCAAGCATGGCTTGCAGAGCGACGGGAGCCGCTGCGCTTGATGCTGCATCTAGCGACTGGTAATGCGTTTGATCGCCAAGAGCGACCAGCGTCAGTAGCGCTGCTGATTGGTCCGGAAGGCGGTTTAAGCGAGAGTGATATCGCGGCTGCCCACACCGCTGACTTTACGCCGCTGACACTCGGTCCACGGGTGTTGCGTACGGAGACGGCACCAATAGTGGCGCTTTCCCTGCTACAGCATTACTTTGGCGATTTGTAAGTACTTACTACCCATCAAGGCCCTATCAAACTGATTTTTCCCTTCCTTCGTTTGCCCCTGAACTCTGTGTCGCTGGTGCCTGTCCATTTCGATATGCCTGCTGAAGCCCCTTAAGCACGATGGGCTTAAGCATGGGTAGCGTTTCGCCCGATAACCCACTGATCACCGTTAAACGGAGGTGTCGGCCACGTGCGTAGCCTAGCCAGCAGGGCAGCCATATCGGTACGGGCGGGCTATCCAGCACCTGGGTTCGCCAGTGGCGCGGAGTGGCTATGCGTTCCCATAGCCACATTCTGTCCAACGCTTTTGGCGTTGGTGGTGAACCGTTATCAATTTTAACGCCTGCACTGGGCTTTTCTTTTGAGCGGGCAGTTCTGCACCCACCAACAGCAGTGCGCGGCGCATTTCCTGAACAGAGAGTAACCACGCCCCTGGCTCATCATCAGCCATGCCCAAGCCAGCGGCCCACAGGCGAACCCAGGCAGGTTCGCAAGCGTGAGCCCCTAGGCGTTGTAGTCGCTTTTGAGCGGCGGTCACATCAATCTGCCGGGCTAGCGTTAAGCACTCAACCATTCGCCCACCACTCATTCGCCCAACCCTGTAGAAGCGCTAACATGCCCAGCATGATGCAAAACCAAATAAATAAGCCGATACAGCGTCTGCGCGTCAGGCGGGCCTCTTTGCCAATCACCTGGGCGTTATTAGCTCGTGCTGCCAGCACGGCCTGCATGTCCGGTGCGGCTTCCGCCATCATCACATCGCTTAACTGTTCTTGGCTGGGTGCGGGAGCCGTAAGGCTAACGAGATAGCCAACGCTCATCGATACTGCCACCCCGACCGTGTTGTTATACAGCCAGGAGATATCGAGGAATACTGACACTGCCCACACGGCACACATACCGACAATGAGCCCCGCCATCGCGCCGCGCGCATTGGTGCGGTGGCTGAGAATAGCCAGCAGGAAGGTGCCGAGCAGAGCGCCGTAGAACCATGAGCCGATTTGGTTGACCGCTTCGATCACGGGGCCCAGGTTGCCTGCAAAAAAAGCAAACAGCGTGGCATAGAGCCCCCAGAAAATGGTGGCCATTCGTGATGCTTTCAGATAGTGAGCATCGCTGGCGTTGGGTTTGATATAGCGGCTATAAAAGTCACGAACGGTCACTGCTGAGAGTGAATTTAGCGCTGAGTCGAGGCTCGACATGGCCGCGGCAAATACCCCGGCAATCACCAAACCGGCCATGCCCGAGGGAAAGGCGTTGACGACATAGCGTGGCAGCAGCTCGTTGAGATCCTCGGGAGGCGTTAGCCCGTGCTGTTGGTAGTAGGTCGCCAAGATGATGCCAATGAATAGAAACAGCAGCATTTGCGGAATCAACAGATAGCCACCGATCAGCAACGAGCGCTGGGCATCGAGCACCGAGGGGCTGGAGAGCACTCGCTGGATTTGGCTCTGATCGGTGCCGAAGTAGGCCACATGAAGAAAAAAACCGCCGAACAGGCCTGCCCATAGCGAATAGGTCACGCTGGGGTCAAAGGATAAATCGATGGCATCAAACATCCCGCTGGCCGCGCCGAAGTCGAAGACATCGCCCCAACCGCCGGGTAGGCTGGTCACTAAAAAGAAGATGCTGAACAGTGCGCCAAGCCAGAGCACGAACATTTGCAACACGTCGGTCCAAATTACCGCACTGATACCGCCCATTACGGTATAGCTGATCGCCAGTACCGCCATGATGATAATAGTGAGGTTGACGCTCCAGCCGGTCACGACCGTAAGCACCAACGCTGGCGCGTAAAGCACCACCCCAGTGGCGAGGCCGCGGGCAATCAGAAACAGCAGGGCGGTTAATGTGCGCGTTGCCGGGCCGAAACGACGCTCTAGCAGTTCGTAAATACTGTAGATGCCCGCGCGGTGGAAAATAGGTACCAACACCAAAATCAACACGATCATGGCCAAGGGCACATTGATAAACGTTACCAGGCGTTCAAGGCCGCCCTCGAAGCCCCAGCCAGGCGCCCCGATAAAGGTGATGGCGCTGGCTTGGTCGCCATGACCGACAGGCCAATGGCCCAGCCGGGAATTTTGCGACCGCCTAGAAAATAGTCCTCAGGGTTATGCTGATCTTTACCGAATCGTGAACCAATCCAGGCGATTAAGCTGATGTAACCAATCAACACTACCGTATCAAAAGCGTGAACCCTTCCATGTTCGCTCCTATACGCCTAATTTGGGCTAGTGTTTTGATAGTAGCAGGTTGTGCGTTGTTTGCTTTCGCATGAGCCTTAAGCGTTTTTCGCCACTGAAACGACAACTCGCTTTGCCCTGCGTGTGCCAGACACACATAATGGTGTTCTATATTTCTTGAAGGACGACAGCCATGGTGCGTGAGTCACACTCATCCCCCTCGATCCGCCAGCGATGCAGCCGCCCAGTTGGGGGGAAGTGGCGTACCTGACAGTGACAGCGGTCAATAACATCGGTGCTTTTTTGCAGTGGGGACAGCCAAAAGATGTGCTGTTGCCGTTTAGTGAGCAGCATTTTCGCCCAGATGCCGGTAAGCGCGTATTGGTCATGCTGTATAGCGATGACCAAGGACGGCCGGTCGCTACGATGAAGCTGGATCGCTTTTGACGGACGATGCCTGGGCGTTGGAAAAGGTGATGAAGTAGCCGTCGTGGTAGCTGATCGTACCGATTTGGGTATGAAAGTGGTGGTGAATCACCGTTATTGGGGGCTTATTTACCAGGATGATGTGACTCAGCCATTGCGTCGTGGCCAATCAGTTAAAGGCTATGTGAAGCAGCGGCGTGAAGATGGTCGCCTCAATATCTCGCTGTTACCGCCAGGCGCAGCCCGGCTAGATGTAGTCGGTAACAAGGTTCTGCAAGCACTGCGGGAAAGCGGTGGCTATTTAGCGCTGGGGGATAAAAGCCCTGCCCATGAAGTTAAAGCGCGCTTAGGGGTCAGTAAAAGTGCTTATAAACAAGCGATTGGCCGGCTTTACAAGCAGCAGTTGATCACGTTAGAGCCTGATGCTATTCGCTTGGTGCCTGGCGCACTTAGCGAGTAGTTAGCGGGGGCAGTTGGAGCCGGGCGGGCAGTGCGGCATACTGCGACTCTATTGTTCATGTTTGGATAGTGCCCCGATGAGCCAATCAAATCTGCATCTCGGCGTCGTGATGGACCCCATTAGCGACATCGCTTACAAGAAAGACACCACCATGGCCATGCTATGGGCTGCCCAGGAGCGTGGTTACATCCTGCACTATATGGAGCAGGAAGACCTTTTCTTGAATGCAGGGCAAGCCTACGCGCGTATGCGGCCTTTAACGGTGCATCGTGACCCAAACCACTGGTATGACCTAGGCGAAGCGTCGGCCCGCCCGCTGGTTGAGTTGGATGTAGTGCTGATGCGTAAAGACCCGCCCGTCGATGCTGATTTTACTAATGCCGTGCATCTGCTGGGCTTTGCCGAACGTGAAGGTGTGCTGGTGGTCAATCCCACGGCGGCGCTGCTGCAGTGTAATGAAAAGCTGTTTGCGCAACAGTTCCCACAGTGCTGCGCGCCGACGCTTGTGGCCAGCCGCGATGATGTTCTGCGTGCCTTCCATGCGGAGCACGGCGATGTCATCTTCAAGCCACTGGATGGCATGGGCGGTACCGGTATTTTTCATATTGGCCCGGACGGCCGTAATATCGGCGCAGTAATCGAGCAGCTCACCTTTCGCGGCCAACGCCAAATCATGGCGCAGCGTTACCTGCCGGAAATAAAGGATGGCGATACGCGCATTCTATTGGTCGATGGTGAACCCGTTCCCTTTGGCCTGGCGCGCATTCCCTCGGCGGGCGAAACCCGTGGCAACCTGGCCGCCGGTGGGCGGGGCGTCAGCCGTGAACTCACCGAGCGTGACCATTGGCTTATCCAACAGGTTCAGCCGATGATTCGTGACAAGGGCTTAATGTTCGTTGGTCTCGATGTGATTGGTGACTATATTACCGAAATCAATGTCACCAGCCCTACCTGTGTGCGTGAAATCGATGATCAGCGGGGTACCAATATCGCCGGTTTACTGCTGGATGCCATCGAGCGCCGCTTAGCCTAAGCGCGGTTCCACTTTTATAATGTCATTTAATTTACGCTATGCCTGCTGGGATGCCTGCAGGCAGTAGGAGACGCATGCAAAGTTTGAAACATCACTTTTTAATGGCCATGCCACATTTAGAAGACCCCAATTTTGCCGGTAGTCTGATTTATCTTTGCGATCACGATAACAACGGCTGCATGGGGGTAATTACTAACCGACCGTTAGAAATCACGCTTGAGGCGCTGTTTGATCAGCTGGAATTAGGCGGTGAAACAAGCCCGCACCGCAATGCGCCGGTTTATTACGGCGGACCGATGCATAAAGACCGTGGCTTCATTCTGCATGTCGGTGATAGTCAGCAGTGGGACTCGAGCATCCAGGTGGAAGATGGCATTGCGCTAACCACATCGCTGGATATTCTTCAGGCCTTTGCTGCTGGCGAGGGGCCAGAGCACTTTTAGTCTGCTTAGGCTGCGCGGGCTGGGAAGTGGGGCAACTGGAAGAGGAGCTGAAGGAGAACAGTTGGCTAACGGTAGAAGCCGAGAGCAGCGTGCTCTTCAATACGCCACCCGTTGAGCGGTTAACGGCGGCGGCTGGTTTACTTGGTATAGATCTTAACCTAATGACCCGAGACGCGGGGCACGCCTGATGGCCGAAGCGGGGCAGCGTCTCATTCTAGCCTTTGACTACGGTACTCGGCGTATCGGTGTGGCGGTTGGCAATGAGTTGCTGCGTAGTGCGCGCGAGCTAACGCCACTGACGGCGCGGGATGGAATTCCTGACTGGAACGTTGTCGAGCGGCTGCTTAGCGAGTGGCAGCCAGACCTGCTAGTGGTGGGTTTGCCGCTGAATATGGATGGTAGCGAATCAGACATGAGCACCCGTGCTCGCAAGTTCGGTAATCGTTTGCATGGCCGTTTTGGAAAGCCATGTGCAATGGTCGACGAGCGTGGCACCACGCGAGAAGCGAAAATGATCGCTCGCGAGGCGGGCCATAAAGGCAACTATCGTCAAGATAGTGTCGATGGCATTGCGGCTATTCTCATCCTTGAGGGCTGGTTTGCCCACCAGGAAGGCCTGCCTGGCGGGCGTCTTTCGCTGTAGCGCGTGAGTGTCTTAGCGGCGAAGAGTTCAGCGATCCAGTGTGCCGATCTGGGAGGGTACGTACCAACGTACTGGGCGTGCGTCCTGCTCGATCAATTCGTCGACCTTTAGCAAGGTTGCGAAAATTGCCATTCGCATCGGAATGCCATTATCCGTCTGGCGGAAAATCGCCAAGCGAGGGTCGCCATTTAAATCTACATTTAAATCATTGGCACCTGGACGGCTATCCCGAGGTAGTGGATGCATCACAATGGTGCTTTGACTGCAGCGGTGATCGAGAAAATCGCGGTTAACCATAAAGTCATCGGAAAGCCCCTGAAAGCTCTCATTCATCTCATCGGTAAAGCGCTCTTTCTGAATGCGCGTGGTGTACACCACATCTAAATCTGCAAAGTCGCTGGCCAGTGAGTCGCGCTGCTCAATGCGGTGGCCGCGTGATGCTACTAAGTCAATCAGCGAGGAAGGCATCTCAAGGCCCGGCGGTGACACGAGCGTAATGCGCAGCGGGTCATAGAGTGATAAAAGCTTGATCAGTGAATGAACAGTACGGCCGTACTTCAAGTCGCCGGTCAGTAAGATATGTGCACCGCTCAGCGATTTGCCCAGCCGTTGAAACTCTTTATCAATCGTATAAAGGTCAAGTAATGCTTGGCTGGGGTGCTCCCCAGGGCCATCACCGCCATTAATCACGGGTACATTGGTGGCTGCTGCAAACTCAGCGACGGAACCCTGGTCGGGGTGGCGCATCACTATGGCATCGCAGTAGCCGCTCATTACGCGGCTGGTGTCATAGAGTGATTCACCTTTCGCCATTGAAGAGAAAGTAAACCCTGTCGTGTCACAGACACTGCCACCTAGCCGACAAAAGGCTGTATGAAAGCTGACGCGCGTGCGAGTGCTGGCTTCAAAGAACAGATTGCCGAGTACCGCTCCTTCTAATACGCGCGTCACTTGGCGCCGCTGAGCTATCGGCTCCATGCGTGCAGCTACACGCAGTAAGTGATCAACGCTTTCACGGGTTAATGAGTCGACAGTTAGCAGGTGGTGGCTCATGACGGACCTCAGCAAGGTGGTGGATGCGCCTAGTGTAACCGCCAATGAGGGTGCCGCCGAAGGGGTTTAATCTTCTTAATATGACGAATCTGTAATTTTTCTACAAAAGCCCTTGCCAACCCGTCTTTGAGCCCGTAAAGTACGCATCCGCTGCCGGGGACGCCAAGCGTTACCAGCGGTGAATGAAGGTGAAAACCTTCGGTTTGTCAGGTAGTTAGCGATTTTGGATGTGGTCAGGTTTACATCGAAAACAACGCGCTTGACAACCACCAGGAAATGCGTAGAATACGCCTTCCTCGCTGAGGCAAGCCAAGTCAACGGCCAGCCGGGTAGCTTAATTAGTTAGCTACCATAGCGAAACAGCTCTTTAACAATTTGATCAGGTAATTCATGTGGGCGCTTGCTGATGTTAGTGACAAATCACTAAATATCAAGGCAAGCGAACATATCGATACTTTTCGGAGTATCACAGTGAATTCGTTTGAACCTTGAGCCAAGTTTGATCCGCTTTTGTTACTTTCGAGTGACGAGTAAGGATCACAATGATTTTAAACTGAAGAGTTTGATCATGGCTCAGATTGAACGCTGGCGGCAGGCCTAACACATGCAAGTCGAGCGGTAACAGGTCCTTCGGGATGCTGACGAGCGGCGGACGGGTGAGTAATGCATAGGAATCTGCCCGGTAGTGGGGGATAACCTGGGGAAACCCAGGCTAATACCGCATACGTCCTACGGGGAGAAAGGGGGCTCCGGCTCCCGCTATTGGATGAGCCTATGTCGGATTAGCTAGTTGGTGAGGTAATGGCTCACCAAGGCAACGATCCGTAGCTGGTCTGAGAGGATGATCAGCCACATCGGGACTGAGACACGGCCCGAACTCCTACGGGAGGCAGCAGTGGGGAATATTGGACAATGGGGCAACCCTGATCCAGCCATGCCGCGTGTGTGAAGAAGGCCCTCGGGTTGTAAAGCACTTTCAGCGAGGGAAGAACGCCTGGCGGTTAATACCCGCCAGGAAAGACATCACTCGCAGAAGAAGCACCGGCTAACTCCGTGCCAGCAGCCGCGGTAATACGGAGGGTGCAAGCGTTAATCGGAATTACTGGGCGTAAAGCGCGCGTAGGTGGCTTGATAAGCCGGTTGTGAAAGCCCCGGGCTCAACCTGGGAACGGCATCCGGAACTGTCAGGCTAGAGTGCAGGAGAGGAAGGTAGAATTCCCGGTGTAGCGGTGAAATGCGTAGAGATCGGGAGGAATACCAGTGGCGAAGGCGGCCTTCTGGACTGACACTGACACTGAGGTGCGAAAGCGTGGGTAGCAAACAGGATTAGATACCCTGGTAGTCCACGCCGTAAACGATGTCGACCAGCCGTTGGGTGCCTAGCGCACTTTGTGGCGAAGTTAACGCGATAAGTCGACCGCCTGGGGAGTACGGCCGCAAGGTTAAAACTCAAATGAATTGACGGGGGCCCGCACAAGCGGTGGAGCATGTGGTTTAATTCGATGCAACGCGAAGAACCTTACCTACCCTTGACATCCTGCGAACCCGGAAGAGATTCCGGGGTGCCTTCGGGAACGCAGAGACAGGTGCTGCATGGCTGTCGTCAGCTCGTGTTGTGAAATGTTGGGTTAAGTCCCGTAACGAGCGCAACCCTTGTCCTTATTTGCCAGCGCGTAATGGCGGGAACTCTAAGGAGACTGCCGGTGACAAACCGGAGGAAGGTGGGGACGACGTCAAGTCATCATGGCCCTTACGGGTAGGGCTACACACGTGCTACAATGGCCGGTACAAAGGGCTGCGAGCTCGCGAGAGTCAGCGAATCCCTTAAAGCCGGTCTCAGTCCGGATCGGAGTCTGCAACTCGACTCCGTGAAGTCGGAATCGCTAGTAATCGTGAATCAGAATGTCACGGTGAATACGTTCCCGGGCCTTGTACACACCGCCCGTCACACCATGGGAGTGGACTGCACCAGAAGTGGTTAGCCTAACGCAGAGGGCGATCACCACGGTGTGGTTCATGACTGGGGTGAAGTCGTAACAAGGTAGCCGTAGGGGAACCTGCGGCTGGATCACCTCCTTAAACGATGCGTCACAGTCAGTAAGCGTCCACAATGAATTACCTGATCAGATAGCTGTTGATGAGCAGTGATAAGCCACACGCCTAGAGCGTTGCCTTATCACTGCTTCTAGCAGTCGCTCTTTAACAATGTATATCATGCTGACAAGAACACTTCTTAGGAAGTGCTTCTTAAATTGTGATACGTCTCAAGCGTATCCGGCAAAATGAAACGTTATCATTGCGAACCCCAGACTCCTTCGGGTTATAGGGTCAAGCAATGAAGCGCACACGGTGGATGCCTAGGCAGCCAGAGGCGATGAAAGACGTGGTAGCCTGCGATAAGGTTCGGTGAGGTGGCAACAACCTGTGACCCGGACATCTCTGAATGGGGAAACCCACTCATCATAAGATGAGTATCGTGCATTGAATACATAGATGTACGAGGCGAACCAGGGGAACTGAAACATCTAAGTACCCTGAGGAAAAGAAATCAACCGAGATTCCCCTAGTAGCGGCGAGCGAACGGGGACCAGCCCTTAAGCATGAGACTGATTAGGCGAACGCGTTGGGAAGCGCGGCCGTAGCGGGTGATAGCCCCGTAGTCGAAAATCTGATCATGTGAAATCGAGTAGGTCGGGGCACGAGAAACCTTGACTGAAGACGGGGGGACCATCCTCCAAGGCTAAATACTCCTGGCTGACCGATAGTGAACCAGTACCGTGAGGGAAAGGCGAAAAGAACCCCGGAGGGGGAGTGAAATAGATCCTGAAACCGTGTGCGTACAAGCAGTAGGAGCAGACTTGTTCTGTGACTGCGTACCTTTGTATAATGGGTCAGCGACTTATATTCAGTGGCGAGGTTAACCGTATAGGGGAGCCGTAGGAAACCGAGTCTTAACTGGGCGACACAGTCGCTGGATATAGACCCGAAACCGAGCGATCTATCCATGAGCAGGGTGAAGATTGAGTAACATCAATTGGAGGCCCGAACCAGGATCTGTTGAAAAGATTTGGATGACTTGTGGATCGGAGTGAAAGGCTAATCAAGCTCGGAGATAGCTGGTTCTCCTCGAAAGCTATTTAGGTAGCGCCTCATGTAGTACCGCCGGGGGTAGAGCACTGTTTCGGCTAGGGGGTCATCCCGACTTACCAACCCGAGGCAAACTCCGAATACCGGTGAGTAACGCGTGGGAGACACACGGCGGGTGCTAACGTCCGTCGTGAAAACAACCCAGACCGTCAGCTAAGGTCCCGAAATCCTGGTTAAGTGGGAAACGATGTGGGAAGGCTCAGACAGCTAGGAGGTTGGCTTAGAAGCAGCCATCCTTTAAAGAAAGCGTAATAGCTCACTAGTCGAGTCGGCCTGCGCGGAAGATGTAACGGGGCTAAACCAGGTACCGAAGCTACGGGTTCACACTTAGGTGTGAGCGGTAGAGGAGCGTCGTGTAAGCCAATGAAGGTGAATTGAGAAGTTCGCTGGAGGTATCACGAGTGCGAATGCTGACATGAGTAACGATAAAGGGGTGAAAAACTCCCTCGCCGGAAGACCAAGGGTTTCTGTTCGACGCTAATCGGAGCAGAGTGAGTCGGCCCCTAAGGCGAGGCCGAAAGGCGTAGTCGATGGGAAACGGGTCAATATTCCCGTACCGGACATGGTTGCGATGGGGGACGAAGAAGGCTAGGTGAGCCAGGCGTTGGTTGTCCTGGTGAAAGCATGTAGGCCGAGATCTTAGGCAAATCCGGGATCTTAAAGCCGAGATGCGAAACGAACTGACCACGGTCAGGAAGTCACTGATGCCACGCTTCCAGGAAAAGCCTCTAAGCTTCAGATCATGTGCGACCGTACCCCAAACCGACACAGGTGGTCAGGGTGAGAATCCCAAGGCGCTTGAGAGAACTCGGGGTGAAGGAACTAGGCAAAATGGTGCCGTAACTTCGGGAGAAGGCACGCCGGCGTAGGGTGACGAGACTTGCTCTCTCAGCCCGAACCGGTCGAAGATACCAGGTGGCTGCAACTGTTTATTAAAAACACAGCACTCTGCTAACGCGCAAGCGGACGTATAGGGTGTGACGCCTGCCCGGTGCCGGAAGGTTAAATGATGGTGTTAGCCGCAAGGCGAAGCTCTTGATTGAAGCCCCGGTAAACGGCGGCCGTAACTATAACGGTCCTAAGGTAGCGAAATTCCTTGTCGGGTAAGTTCCGACCTGCACGAATGGCGTAATGATGGCCACGCTGTCTCCACCCGAGACTCAGTGAAATTGAAATCGCCGTGAAGATGCGGTGTACCCGCGGCTAGACGGAAAGACCCCGTGAACCTTTACTATAGCTTCACACTGGACGCTGATGTTGCCTGTGTAGGATAGCTGGGAGGCTTTGAACTCCGGACGCCAGTTCGGAGGGAGCCAACCTTGAAATACCAGCCTGGCATCATTGGCGTTCTCACTCAGGTCCGTTATCCGGATCGAGGACAGTGTGTGGTGGGTAGTTTGACTGGGGCGGTCTCCTCCTAAAGAGTAACGGAGGAGCACGAAGGTACCCTCAGCACGGTCGGACATCGTGCATTGAGTGCAAGAGCATAAGGGTGCTTGACTGCGAGACAGACACGTCGAGCAGGTGCGAAAGCAGGTTCTAGTGATCCGGTGGTTCTGTATGGAAGGGCCATCGCTCAACGGATAAAAGGTACTCCGGGGATAACAGGCTGATACCGCCCAAGAGTTCACATCGACGGCGGTGTTTGGCACCTCGATGTCGGCTCATCACATCCTGGGGCTGAAGTCGGTCCCAAGGGTATGGCTGTTCGCCATTTAAAGTGGTACGCGAGCTGGGTTTAGAACGTCGTGAGACAGTTCGGTCCCCTATCTGCCGTGGGCGTTGGATGTTTGAGAAGGGCTGCTCCTAGTACGAGAGGACCGGAGTGGACGACCCTCTGGTGTTCCGGTTGTCACGCCAGTGGCATTGCCGGGTAGCTATGGTCGGACGGGATAACCGCTGAAAGCATCTAAGCGGGAAGCCCCCTTCAAGATGAGACATCCCTGAGGCCTAGAGCCTCCTGAAGGGCCCAGCGAGACCAGCTGGTTGATAGGCACGGTGTGGAAGCGCTGCAAGGCGTTGAGCTAACGTGTACTAATGGCCCGTGAGGCTTGACCCTATAACACCCAAGGGGTCTGGTCGTGATGATAACGACACATGAAACACCGGATACGCAGCGTGTGGCCCAAGCGACATAACGTCAGGGCGGCAAGCAATGAGACGATCACAATTTAGCAAACGCTAGTCAGCATGATGTACATAGCCAGTTACGCCTGACGACCATAGCGAGCGTGAACCACCTGATCCCTTGCCGAACTCAGCAGTGAAACCGCTTAGCGCCGATGGTAGTGTGGGGTCTCCCCATGCGAGAGTAGGTCATCGTCAGGCACTTATACCGTAAAAGCCCCGAGCATTCAGTGTTCGGGGCTTTTGCTGGGCGGTCGACAATACACCTCACCTTAACCCATACACTAACGTGCGGTTTTCTGGCGTTTTATGTCAGAATGCACTCCTCAAGGAGGAATGCCCATGACTCAGATGCGCTGGGAGCAGCTACTTTCCCCACGTCGTCTTCACGATCAACGCTCAACAAGTACCCGTGAAATAGGGCGTAGTCCGTTTCATAAAGACCATGACCGAATTGTTTTCTCAGGCTCGTTTAGACGTCTGGGGCGCAAGACACAAGTGCACCCGCCAACCGAAAACGATCATATCCATACGCGCCTAACTCATTCGCTGGAAGTTGGCTGTGTAGGTCGTTCTTTGGGCATGATTGTGGGGGAGTTGCTACGCGATCGCTTGCCTGAATGGATTACGCCCGCTGATCTCGGCGTCATTGTACAAACGGCGTGCCTGGGGCATGACATTGGTAATCCCCCTTTGGTCACGCCGGCGAGTATGCCATTCGCGACTGGTTTCAGCGTGCTCAAAGCAGTGGTCTGTTAGAAGGTCTTTCAGACGCTGAGCGCGAGGACCTGCTGACCTATGAAGGCAACGCCCAGGGTTTTCGGGTGATTACCCAGATTGAATATAACCAGTTTAATGGCGGTATGAGGCTTTCTGCGGCCACACTGGGTGCGCTGCTTAAGTACCCTTGGACTGTTCGTTATAGCGGGCGGGCAGGCAAGTTCGGCGCCTACCAGTCTGAGCAGGCGTTACTCAAAGAGGTAGCTGAAGCGGTAGGTTTGTTGCCCAATGGTGAGCAGCGTTGGTGCCGTCATCCATTAGCTTGGCTAGTCGAGGCGGCCGATGATATTTGTTATGCGCTTCTGGATCTGGAAGATGGTTTGGAGATGGGTATTCTGCGCTATGAAGAGGTTGTCGAGATACTGCGCCAGATTGCCGGGGAGTTCCCGCCTGAATATGCCGATATGCAAGCGCGTAATGTGTCCCAGCGTCGCCGCATTGCGCTGTTGCGAGGCGCTGCCATGGAGCGTGCCGTCAATGATGTCGGCGCAGTTTTTGTCCAGCATGAGCAGGCGCTACTAAGCGGCGCCTTAAGTGATGACTTATTAGCGTTATGCCATCCCGATTTGGGCTGGGGTGTGCAAGCGGCTAAGCAACTGGCTCGAGAGCGTATTTTTCAAAACGAGCGTAAGGCAAAATTAGAGATTGGCGCCTATACGACGCTGGGTATTCTTTTGGAAGCTTTTATAGGCGCTGCTCATGAGCTTCACCATACGGGGCACTCATCGTTTAAACATCAACGTGTGCTGGCTCTTATTGGTGAAAACACCCCGCTGCCTTCTTGGCCGCTCTACGATAGCTACCGTCGAATGCTGGACTTTATCGGCGGGATGACGGATCACTACGCAGTGGATCTAGCGCAAGAGATGGGTGGGCGTCTACGCGGTGATTAGGCCAGAGCACTTATACTGACGGTTGGCGTAAGTGCTTTAATTCCATTAGCTTAGCGCGCTCCAGTAGAACATTAATAACCTTGTCATGGATCGCGTCATTGAGCGGACCGGACGTTAGCTCCGTTATCTGTTGAGCTAAGGTATCTCCGCTTACCACTAGGATATCTGGGGCAGCCTCGCTGTTATCTATTTTCCAGCCAGGTAATACCAGTACGCCACGCACCGGCACAGGCACGCCACAACGGCGCTCTAACCAATGGGTAAGCCAGCTAACCCCTTGGCGTGTTTTATGCATTGGTCGGCGCTCTTGCCAGTGTGGAAAACGCAATCGCTCGCGCTCTACCGCCACGGTGTTGAGCTCGTTGCCATCGGTGCCAATCGCGAGGGTTCTTGCCCGTGTCTCGACCACAAACACCCCATGGGGGTTACTACCACGTGATCGATGGTGAAGCTGTCGGTGGGAACATCATGAAACACGTAGTAGGTGCGCATCGGGGCGGACTAATCGTTCCAACTCTTGGCCAACGGCAAGCTCGCAGGCTAAGCCCAATTTTAGCCGCCGAATACGCTGATAATCACGCACCAATAGCAATGAAAACGTGAGTACCAGTAGCGTGCTGAGCAGCCCATACAGGGCCCATTCCACCCAATCCTGCCGGTCAACAAACAACATTCGGCCCATACCATACACCAGCGGCGCCAAGCTGATGATAGGCCCTAATGCGCCGTTTAAAAATAGGCTGGAAAACGCTTGGTCAAGGCGGTGCCGCAGTGCTTGGCCTGGTTCGTGAAGAGGCGCGTTAAAAGGGGAGTGAACGCGAGCATCATGTAGGCTACGCAGCGCAAGGACAATACTGGCCATTGCCGCCATAGGGAATAAAAAAATCAGGGGTAGCAAGTATTCCAGCCAAGCCATTGCAGTGCCTTGCTCTATAGCGACTCACCTGATGGTAAGTCCCGATAATAAGTTATAGTGGTGTAGAAGCTTCAACCGCCAGCGAATTTAACCTGGTAGCCAAGGGCAAGCAGCTCTTGGCGCAGGGTATCGCGATGGTCGCCTTGAATCTCAATAATACCCTCTTTCACCGCTCCACCCGTTCCGCAACGCTTTTTAAGCGTTTTTGCCAACGCTTTAAGGTCGTCACTAGACAGTGGAATACCACTGACGGTGGTCACGCCTTTGCCTTTACGGCCACTCGTTTCTCGCCGAATACGTACCACACCATCAAGAGCAGCCAAGCGCTGCTGCTCGCTCATCTCGTCACACTGACAGGCTTCAAGTGCTTCCCGGCAGATAGGACAGGTTTTGCCATGTTCGGTGGAGTAAACCAGTCCACCTAACTGATCACGTAAAGAGGCCATTATCATCCTCCCTATTGAATGTTGAGGCACAGGTGTTTGCCAATATTCACGCGTGAGTCGCTCTACCACTGCAGGTAATTGATACATGTTACTGATCATAATGGCATTTTCAGGCGTTGTTTCGGCATCGGGGAAACGGTTTAGATGAATCACCGTCATGCCCGCTTGAAGCGCCGCGCGGACGCCTACCAAAGCATCGTCTATGGCAATACAGTCACGCGCTGCATAGCCCATAATACTCGCTGCATGGAGATGTAAACAGGGCTCTGGTTTCCAGCAATTAGCGGTATAGCCACTGAAAAGCGTTTTCCGAAGTATTGGCTAAGCCCCGTGGCCTCTAATGCCGTGTGGATTTTGCTTTCGGGTCCGTTAGAAACCACCGCACTGGGATAAGAGACTAGGATGTCCAACGTTTCACGAGCACCTGGTATAGTCGTCAGCTCCTGAGCAAGCCTAGTGGCTAGCTTGGCCCGCATTGAGGTTTCCATGCGGTCAAGCTGGTCAGGGTCAACATCACCATAGCGTTGTTGCAGTTCAGCAACGATGCGCCGGAAGCGCGCTCCACGAAACTCGCCAAGGTAATCAGTAGTCGCAAAAGGCAGGCCTACTGAATTAAGTCCGATGGCCATCTCTTCGGCCAGTAGCGGCTCGCTATCGACGAGGGTGCCATCACAGTCAAACAGCAAAAGTGGGAGCGGCATTGCGCGGTTCCTTGCAGCGGCTTAAGCGCTGCCAGTATTGGTTTAAGCCATCCATACTGCTATTGAACGGGATTTTACGCTATTTGTGAACACTGTTTTGTTATTTTTGCTTGCCTACACGATACGCTTACGCCAGCTTAAACGGCTACGCTCAATTTGTTGCCTACCACAATCTATAACTTGGCGTTAGTAAGCGTCCCATTGTGAGCGTTGGGAACAGCTAAGCTGTAATGGCGATATGCATATCTAAAGAAGTCTGCACTGAAGAGTAGGGATACACTATTCTGTTATAACCACAACATGGAGAACGCCTAATGCGATTAACCCCTTGGTTGCTACCTTTTGCACTTAGCGCTGCTTTACTAACGACCACGAGCTATGTGTTTGCTGATAATCATGAATCTGAGAGTGAACAGCAAAAGCCTCTGGATGATGAGGCGCTTGAAGAAGAGTACGGTATTAAAGCGGGATCAGTGAAGCGTGACGAAGATGAAGGCGCTTCTTCTAGCGATTCCGAAGGCGCTGATGAGCAATCTCGCGTCAGCGAAGAAGAAGAAGAGGAAGAAAAGGGCGAAGAAGAAGCAACGCGTGCAGGTGAAGATGACGTAGCGCTAGAGCCTGGCGACAGTGAAGAGAGAAATCCCGAAGCTGGCACGGGTGGTACCGGTAGTCCAGAAGATGCTATTCATGATAGCGAGGAAGAGAATAGCAAAGAGAACAAGAATGGCACTGAAGATAACGAGTAACCTCAGTGCCCGGTGTACTACTTGGCAAGCCGCCGCGAATTAGCACTGCTGCGTTGATGATAAGGTTTCATAGTGTGCTTGCTGGTTACCCACCAAGGGGCTAACTGCCCATTCATTGAGTTAAATAGCGCTTTTTTGCATGACGAGGCCAGCTTCCATGCTGGCCTCGAGTTTTCCGTGACCATGCGCTGATTCTCTTGCATCATTTTAGGGCTGAAGAAAGGCTGTGTTTGCCATAAATGATTGCGCATAGTGATGGTTGATAAAGAGGTGGACCATAGCTCAAACGCCATAACCCCGACTTTCCATACATCAAACATTGCCACTGGCGTCGTGGGCATAAAAGTCAGTGTAGATGTGCGGTTCATAAAAGGTTGCCTCTCTGTTGGAACATGAAAGCTCATGGCTTCTTCTCAGTGTTGGCGTATCAATGCTGCAATGCAATATCTATTTCGTTAGTCATAACCTGCGTTATTAAAAAGAGTTGCAAAAAGAGTCACAAAAAAAGACGACCAAACAGGTCGTCTTTTTGAAGCTCTGTCGTCTATGCGGTTATTTTATCTTGGGAGCCAGTTCGCCGCGCTCATAGCGTAGGAACATCTCTTCCAGGTTGATCGGTTTAATCTTGCTGGCGTTGCCGGCTGTACCGAAAGCTTCGTAGCGAGCGATACACAGGTCGCGCATCGCAGTAACGGTTTCCTTCAAGAACTTGCGCGGGTCGAATTCAGCAGGGTTCTGGGCCAAAAAACGCCGCACTGCACCGGTGGACGCCAGGCGCAGGTCAGTATCGATATTAACCTTGCGCACACCGTGCTTAATACCTTCAACGATCTCTTCGACGGGCACGCCGTAAGTTTCCGGAATCTCGCCGCCGTACTGGTTAATCACTTCCAGCCATTCTTGTGGTACGGAAGAGGAGCCGTGCATAACCAGGTGGGTATCGGGGATCCGTGCATGAATCTCTTTGATGCGTTGAATAGAAAGCGTGTCTCCGGTCGGCGGTTTGGTGAATTTATAAGCGCCGTGGCTGGTGCCAATGGCAATCGCCAACGCGTCGACGTGAGTCTTTTCACAAAATCGGCGGCTTCTTCGGGGTCTGTCAGCAACTGTTCCATATCCAGCTTGCCTTCAGCGCCGATGCCGTCTTCTTCTCCGGCCATGCCCGTTTCGAGACTGCCCAGGCAGCCCAGCTCGCCTTCAACGGAAACGCCACAGGCGTGAGCCATTTCCACCGTGCGACGGGTAACATTGACGTTATAGTCGTAGTCAGTCGGTGTTTTGCCGTCTTCGCCCAAGGAGCCGTCCATCATCACCGACGAGAAGCCAAGCTGAATTGAACGCTGGCACACCGCAGGGCTGGTGCCGTGATCCTGATGCATGACAACAGGGATATGCGGAAACTCTTCAACGGCTGCCAAAATCAAATGGCGAAAGGGGCGCCAGCATACTTGCGCGCACCGGCAGAGGCCTGCACGATGACCGGTGAGTCGGTGGCATCGGCGGCTTCCATAATGGCGCGCATCTGCTCAAGGTTGTTGACGTTGAACGCCGGAATGCCGTAGCCATATTCGGCGGCGTGGTCGAGCATCTGGCGCATGCTGATCAGAGCCATGAAATCACCTTATCCTGAGTTTTTAAAAACATGTTATTAAAAATACGTTCTAAAACGGAGCAGCTAAAACCACTACTTCCGGCTGCGAGCGTGCAAGTTTGAGTCGTTTAATGTTAACCGTGTTTGGCAGCGGCTTCGAGAGCCGCAACGGCAGGCAACTGCTTGCCTTCGACATACTCAAGGAAAGGCGCCGCCGCCAGTGGAAATGTACGACACGCGATCTGCAATCGCATATTTATCAATAGCCGCTAACGTATCGCCACCTCCGGCAATCGAGAAAGCTGCGCTATCCGCAATGGCCTGAGCGATGACCTGAGTGCCTTTACCAAACTGATCGATTTCAAATACACCGACAGGGCCATTCCATAGAATAGTGCCTGCGTCTTTCAACATACCCGCCAAGTGAGCCGCGGTGTCTGGGCCAATATCCAGAATCATTTCATTATCGGCCACTTGATCGACCGGTTTGACAACAGCCTCTGCCGACTCAGAGAACTCGGTGGCAACAACAACATCGCTCGGGAGCGGAATCGAAACCTTTTCCATCAGCGCTTTTGCTTGGCCAACCAAATCGGCTTCGTGGAGTGATTTGCCGACATTGTACCCCGCCGCGGCAATAAAGGTGTTGGCAATACCCCCGCCGACAATTAGCTGGTCGCATTTTTCAGCCAATGCGGTAAGTACATCGAGCTTAGTCGATACTTTTGAGCCACCAACGATGGCCGCCATTGGGCGTGCGGGATGCGCCAACGCCTTTTCTAACGCATCGAGCTCTTGGGCAAGCAGTGGCCCTGCGCAGGCACTCGGTGCAAAACGTGCGACGCCATGGGTAGAGGCTTGTGCGCGGTGGGCGGTGCCAAAAGCGTCCATCACAAAGAGATCGCAGAGGGCGGCGTATTGTTTCGCCAACTGTTCATCGTCTTTTTCTCGCCGCTATTAAAGCGCACGTTTTCAAGCAAAACGATGTCGCCGTTAGCGAGATCAAGCGTTTCGCCGACCTTTTCACCGAGGTAGGTTTTGATCAGCGGTACTGGGCAGCCTAACAGTTCACCTAAGTGCTCCGCTACCGGCGCGAGGGAAAACTCCTCGGTGGGTTGACCTTCGGTGGGGCGCCCTAAATGGCTCATCAACATCACTTTAGCCCCAGCCTGCGCAGCCGCTTGAATCGTCGGCAATGCGGCTCGCAGACGAGCGTCGCTGGAGACGCGACCATGTTTGATGGGCACATTCAGGTCTTCACGGATCAGCACGCGTTGCCCTTCCAAGGGCAGATCGGTCATCTTTTCACGTTCATGTGAGCGGTTTCCTCGTGTTTTATGCCGTTGAACTAACTATGAGCAAGTCATGTAAACAGATTATGTGTCTGTCGAAAGCCTAGCCAATCGTTGACTGATATCGAGCATACGATTAGCGAACCCCATTCGTTATCGAACCAACACAGCAACTTGATAAGACGTTGACCGGCTACTCGGGTTTGAGTGGCGTCCAGAATGCCTGAGCGCGGGTCATGATTGAAATCGACTGACGCCATAGGCGCTTCAGTATAGCCAAGCACACCTTTTAAGCGCTGCTGGCTGGCGGCCAGCAATATCGCATTCACGTCATCGCGATGGGTATTACGGCTGACGGTGAGGGCTAGATCCATAGCAGAAACATTGATCGTTGGAACGCGCACGTGCAGGCATTCAAAGCGCCCGCTAGATGCGGCATTAAGCGGCTAATGCCAAGTGCCAGACCGGTATCCACCGGCACAATTGAGTGCATCGCAGAACGGGTGAGACGTAAGTCAGTTTGGTGATAAGCATCGATCACCGGCTGATCGTTCATGGCCGAGTGAATCGTGGTGGTGACACCGTGCTCAAGGCCGAGTGTTTCATCCAGAACCGTCAAAAGCGGCACAAGGCAGTTAGTGGTGCACGAAGCGGCAGAAAGAATGCGCTGGGAAAGGTCCAGCTTTTCTTCGTTAATGCCCCATACGATAGTGGCGTCGACATCATTTTCCGCTGGCTGAGAAAACAGCAGCCGCTTAGCGCCTGCTGCTAGATGCTGCTCGGCAGTGGCGCGATCTTTAAAACTTCCCGAACACTCAAGCACCAGGTCTACCTCGAGCGCTTTCCAGGGTAGCTTCCGTGGGTCTTGTTCGCAGAGCACCTGAATGCGCTGACCATTGACGATAAGGGACTGACCGTCGTTATCGACGTCTCCAGGGAAGCGGCCATGAGTCGTGTCGTAACGGGTCAGGTAGGTAATGGTAGCAAGGTCAGAAAACTCATTAATGGCGACTATTTCAATCTCAGGATGATGCCGCTCAACGAGCGCCCGCAAAACACTGGCCAATACGGCCGTAACCGTTAATGGCAATGCGATATCTGGAAGCAGAATTAGCCATGCAGAAGGGCGACTCTTAAAAGTGGTTCAATGATTAAAATGACGTTGAAAACCAGCAATGATAACGCATTTCAGCCAGCGATTCTTATCATTGGCCCGCCCCAATTAACTGCCCATGCCGACTAGCCGCCAGGCAAGCGGCAGCAACACCGCAGTGAATATACCCGTAAGGCTCATTCCCAGGGACGCGAATGCCCCGGCGGTGGGGCTAAGCTCAAATGCCCTGACAGTACCAATCGCGTGGCCGTTAAGCCCCAGTGCAAAACCGATTAAGCGGTCATCATCGATATCCAACCAACGCGCGGCGAGGCTAACACAGGGAATCGTGATTACACCGGTGACCAACAGTGCTCCTAGTAGCAATGCTACCGTGCCGCCAAGCTGTTCAGTAATACCGATCGCAATCGGCGCAGTTACCGATTTAGCGGCAATGGAAGCGAGTATCGTATCCGAGCTACCCAGCAACCAAGCGATTGCCAGCGAATAGAAAGCCGCCAGGGTTGCAGCAACGGGCAAACAAATCGCCAAAGGCCGCCATAACTCAACGATACGTGGCAACTGCTGATAAAGCGGCATGCCCAGCGCCACCGTGGCGGGGCCCAAAAGCACCGTCAGCCACGTAGCACCCTGCTGATAGGTGGCGTAAGGCAGTCCTATCAGCGCTAACGCCCCGCCAGCAGCAGCGCCGCGATCAAAATAGCGGGAAGCCAAGAGGGGCGCTTTAAACGCTGGAACAGACCGCTACCAAGTAAATAAGCGGCGAGCGTTAACCCCACCGCAAACAGCGGAGTAGTGGTTAATAGGGTGAGCAGCGATGCCTCAGCGGACATAGGGTTGCCCGATTAGCCGCTTGAGTAACCACAGCGTAGTAAACACACTGAGTAATGTGCCTAGCACTAGCGCAATAAGGATAGCGGTCCACTGTCCTGCTAGCTCGCCAATGATAAAAATACACCGACAACGCCGGGCATAATCAGCATGGCGAGCAAGGCAATTAGCGGCTGGGCGGCAGCTGCAATGCTGGTAGGAACGCGGCCTCGTACGGCGAGAGTCGCACAGAGCAGCAGCATGCCAATGACGCCTGAAGAGATCGGCAAAGCGGTGAAGTGGATCACCACTTCACCGATCAGCCAGTAGCTAATCAGCCATAGAAAGCCACTGAGTACCGGCATGATTTAGCCGAGCAATTCGTTGGCTTGCTTGACCACATTCTCGACGGTAAAGCCGAAGTGCTTGAACAGATCACCCGCCGGGGCCGATTCGCCGTAAGTTGTCATGCCAATGACACGGCCTTCCAGGCCCACATACTTGTACCAGTAGTCGGCGTGAGCGGCTTCAATCGCGATACGCTTGGTCACTGCCTTAGGCAGTACGCTCTCGCGGTATTCTGCATCCCTGACCGTTGAAGCGATAGGCCGAAGGCATGGAAACCACACGTACCGCCTTACCCTGCTGTTCAAGCTCGGCGGCGGCGTCCATCGCCAACGATACTTCAGAACCGGTCGCAATCAGAATCAACTCGGGCGTACCTTCGCTATCCTTAAGCACATAGGCGCCGTTCTGAATGGCTGCCAGCTGCGCTTTAGTGCGCTGCTGGTGAGGTAGGTTTTGTCGTGACAGTACCAACGCGGTGGGTCCCGAGTGGCGCTTGATAGCTGCATCCCAGGAGGCAGCAGTTTCTACCGCATCACATGGCCGCCAGGTGTTTAGGTTAGGCGTGGTGCGCAGGTTAGTGAGCTGCTCGACTGGCTGGTGAGTTGGGCCATCTTCACCCAGGCCGATGGAGTCGTGAGTGAACACATAAATGACCTGCTGACCCATCAACGACGCCATGCGGATCGAGTTGCGCATGTACTCCATAAACAGCAAGAAGGTAGCGCCGTAAGGTACCAAACCGCCGTGCAGGGCGATCCCGTTCATGATTGCACCCATGCCAAACTCACGCACACCGTAGTGCAGGTAGTTGCCACTGGCATCTTCCGGCGTGATCGCTTTAGCACCTTTCCAAAAGGTCAGGTTTGAGGGTGCCAGATCGGCGCTGCCGCCCAGCAGTTCCGGCATTTGGGGGCCGATCACATTCAGCGCTTCAAACGAGGCTTTACGTGATGCGATGGTCTCGCCGCGCTCCTGGGACTGTTCAATCAATGCTTCTGTGGGCAGTTTCGCAGGCAGCTGACGCTTCATGCGGCGAGTGAATTCACGTGCTTCCGTGGGGAAGGCCTCCGCATAGCGGGCAAAGCGATCTTCCCATGCCTGCTGCACAGATTTGCCGGCTTCACGGGCATCCCAGGCAGAGTAGATGGGCTCAGGGGATATGGAAGGGGCGCGTGGGGCCAGTCGAGCTGGGTGCGGGCCAGGGCCACTTCTTCATCGCCTAATGGCGCGCCGTGAGCATCCTCTTTACCCTGCTTGTTGGGGCGCCAAAGCCAATGATAGTCTTACAGATAATCAGGCTGGGTTTATCGTCGTGGCTCTTGGCCAGCTCAATCGCCGCTTTTATCTCCTCCGGCTTGTGGCCATCCACGTTTGGTACTACGTGCCAGCCGTAAGCTTCAAAGCGCTTGGCGGTATCGTCGGTAAACCAACCTTCGACCTCACCATCAATAGAGATACCGTTGTCATCGTAAATTGCGATCAATTTACCCAGCTGATGGGTACCCGCGAACGACGCCGCTTCGTGGGAGATACCTTCCATCACGCAGCCGTCGCCCAAAAAACACCAGGTGTGATGGTCAACAATGGTATGGCCAGGGCGGTTGAACTGGGCCGCTAAGGTTTTTTCCGCAATCGCAAAGCCCACAGCGTTGGCAAAGCCCTGACCGAGGGGGGCCGGTAGTGGTCTCGATACCCGGCGCGTAGCCAAATTCTGGGTGGCCAGCGGTGGGCGAGTGCAACTGACGGAAATTTTGCAGTTGTTCGAGGCTAAGCTCGTAGCCGCTTAAGTGCAGCAGTGAATAAAGCAGCATGGAACCGTGACCATTGGAAAGCACGAACCGATCACGATCGGCCCACTTAGGGTCTTCGGGGTTGTGCTTGAGGTAGTCATTCCATAGCACCTCGGCAATATCCGCCATGCCCATGGGCGCACCAGGGTGGCCGGACTTGGCCTTCTGAACGGCATCCATGGAAAGCGCACGAATGGCATTGGCTAGCTCAAAACGGGATGGCATGGGGTGCTCCTCGCCTGAAAACGGAAATTATAAAGGCGCTATTGTCGCTGACTTCCCATGTGGCGGCAAATGTAGCGGAAAATTCTGGTAAACACGTTCTGGGAAGCATCGCCGACAGCGTGTAGACTCTGCCTCCCGAAGTGGTGGAGAACGTCATACTGCCGCTTCACTAATATGGGCAGGGGTCACCTGCCATGATTTCCTGCTGATGCTGTGGATTACAGGCAGCCGTCATACAGAGGGTCGAGTGCGCGATGAGCGAATATTCCCTGTTTACCTCCGAGTCCGTCTCCGAAGGTCACCCCGATAAAATTGCCGATCAGATTTCTGACGCGGTGTTAGATGCCATTATCGCCCGTGATAAACAGGCGCGTGTTGCCTGTGAAACGATGGTGAAAACCGGCGTGGCGATCATTGCCGGTGAAATTACCACATCAGCCTGGGTTGATTTAGAAACCCTCGTGCGCGATGTGATTATTAGCATCGGCTATAACTCGTCTGACGTCGGTTTTGACGGCGCGACCTGCGGCGTGGTCAACCTGATCGGTAAGCAGAGTGTCGACATTGCCCAGGGGGTTGATCGCACCAAGCCGGAAGACCAGGGCGCTGGCGACCAGGGCCTGATGTTTGGTTACGCGACCAACGAAACCGATTCGTTTATGCCCGCGCCGATCCACTACTCGCACCGTTTAGTCGAGCGTCAGGCCGAACTGCGTAAGAACGGTCTGTTGCCGTGGCTGCGCCCCGATGCCAAAAAGCCAAGTAACCTTTCGCTATAATGCCCAAGGCCAGCCCTGTGGTGTCGATGCCATTGTACTCTCCACTCAGCACGATCCTGAGATTAATCAGGAGGATCTGCGCAAAATGATCAAGCGTGAGGTCATTGAGCAAGTGATCCCCGCTGAGTGGCTGGATGAGAATACCCAGTACCACATTAACCCAACCGGTAAGTTCGTCATTGGTGGTCCGGTAGGCGATTGCGGCCTAACCGGGCGCAAGATCATCGTTGACACCTATGGTGGCATGGCACGCCACGGTGGTGGCGCGTTCTCGGGTAAAGACCCTTCTAAGGTTGACCGTAGCGCCGCCTATGCGGGCCGCTATGTGGCGAAGAACATAGTAGCCGCGGGCTTGGCTGACAAATGTGAGATTCAGGTCTCCTACGCGATTGGGGTTGCTGATCCCACCTCGGTCTCTATTGATACCTTTGGTACCGGTAAGATTGACGATAAGCAGATCGTTGCGCTGGTACGCGAACATTTCGACCTGCGGCCCTACGCGATTACCAAAATGCTTGATTTATTGCACCCGATGTACCAACTCACCGCCGCTTACGGTCACTTTGGCCGAGCGCCGTTTGAGCACAGCTATACGTGGAGCGATGATAAAGGCGAACAGCATACGGAAACCTTTACCGCCTTCCCGTGGGAAAAAATTGATAAGGCCGATGCGTTGCGTCAGGCGGCCAATTTGTAAGCCATTCGCTACACTGTTTGTAAGCAATGGATGAAATCGCCCCTCTGGCTCCGGCCAAGGGGCTTTTTATGCTTTATTTCAAAACCCTGCGCTAGGCTAAGCCTAAAGGCCTATGGGATAACGCTAGGGGTAAGTAATGCTGTTGAGTGTACGAACTTGGCTGTTGGGTAGTCTGATCTGGCTTGTCACTTTTTCCGCACAGGCTGCCAATTGCCCTGCTTGGCCGAAAGAGCGCTTAACCAACGAAAGCCAAGCATTAGCCGAACAGGTCCAGCGCTGGGACATTGCCTACCATGACGAGGGCGTTGCACTGGTCGACGATGCCCTTTACGACCAAGCCGTGGAGCGCCTAGCAACGTGGCAGCGCTGTTTAGGCACCGAGCCCAACCATCGACCGCTTTCACGAGTGACACACAGTCGCGGCACCCTTGATCATCCGGCGGCACAGCGTGGGCTTAACAAGGCAGATGAAGATGAAGTCAGGCGCTTTACCAGCCGGCGCGAAGATCTATGGATTCAGCCTAAAGTGGACGGTGTGGCGATTACGCTGCGCTATGCTGATGGTGAATTGGTTGAAGCCGTTAGCCGTGGCGATGGCGAGCGGGGCCAAGATTGGACGAACCGAGTGCGTCAGCTACCTGCCGTACCCAATACGCTGCCCGAGCCTATTTCTGCGCTATTCCAGGGCGAGCTGTATTGGCAGCTAAATCAGCACGTGCAGGCACGCTCGCCTGCCTCGGGCGCCCGCGGGGCAGTGGCGGGAGCAATGGCGCAATCCTCTCCCACAGCGGCCACCCTTGAACGTATTGGCCTGTTTGTTTGGGGCTGGCCCGATGGGCCAACTACGATGGAAGATCGTTTAGCGCAACTTAGTGCGCTGGGATTTAATACCGCTGACTACACCTACCCGCTGGATGATCGTCGTGATGCCAACTATTGGCGCGATAACTGGTTCAATAACCCGCTTCCTTTTGCTACCGATGGGGTGGTGATCAAGCAAGCTGAACGTCCTGGTATTCGCCGCTGGTCATCATCGCCCCTGAGTGGGCCATCGCCTGGAAATACACCGCTCAACAAGTGCTGGCTGAAGTGCGCGGCATTGAGTTTCGCGTTGGGCGCACTGGGCGTGTGACGCCGCTGGTGTGGCTTAATCCGGTGCTGCTGGAGGGCGTCGCATCAGCCGCGTCTCGCTAGGCTCGCTGGCGCGTTGGGAGTCATTGGATATTCGCCCCGGCGACCAGGTGGCCGTTTCTCTGGCGGGCCTAACGATTCCTCAGCTAACGGAGGTTGTTTGGCACACTCAAGAACGTTCGCCGCTGAGCGCGCCTTCGGCGCAGCGTTACCACCTGCTGAGCTGCTTTGAATTAACCCCAGGCTGCGAGGCACAGCTGCTGGCGCGGCTTTCCTATCTTGGCGAAGAGCTAGGTATGCAGGGTGTTGGCGAAGGTACCTGGCAAGCGCTAATGGACGCGGGAGTAGTGACCCAGTTACTGGACTGGCTGAACGCTGAGTCGCGTCAACTGCAGGAAGCTTATGGTATTGGCCAGGTCACTGCCGCCGCGCTCACTGAGCAGTTTCAAATCGCTAAGGGTAAGCCTTTTGCGGCATGGCTGAGTGCGCTCGGTGCGCCGCCGGGTAGCGAAGCGGTACGCGCTGATTGGAATGAGTTAGCGAGCTACCAGCGTGAAGAGTGGCAAGCCGTTCCAGGCGTCGGCCCGGTGCGCGCTGATGCGCTGGTGGCGTTTTTAGCCATCCCGAGATACAGCGCATGGCTCGGCAGCTTAACGAAGCGGGTGTTGCCGGTTTTTAATCGCTAACTTTTAATTACTAACCAAGCCCGGTAAGGCGCAGCATCAAGCCCAGGTAGGGGGGAATCAGCAGCGGCGCAAGCAGGGTCGTGACCAGCACCGCTAACGCACCTTTTGCGGCTGAATCCCCAGCTCCATCGCCACTACCACGACGTTAGCGGCCATGGGCACTACGCCTATCAATAGCAGTGCCATGGCAAGCTCAGTGGAGAGTGGAGAGACCCACTGTAATACTAAAACGGCTACTAACATGACCAGCGGCCACATTAGGTAGCGCAGGCCCACGCAAGTGGCCACAAAACGCGAATCCCAGGCAGAAAGCGTCACCTGACTGAGCGTCATGCCAATAATCATCATGCCCAGCAGCGTGTAGGTGGCGGGGAACACTGCCAGCGAACTCATTACCCTGCGGGCAGCGTTATCTCAAAGGCGCTCAGTAGTAACGCTAATAAGAACGCGTAAATAAGCGGTAGGCGTGAAATCTTGATCAAACTTTCGCGGACCGAGAAGCGCCCGCGCGCACTTAGATAGAAGCCCACGGTGAATTCGTAAATATTGATCCCCAGCATGCAGAACAGGTAAAGCGTCACGCCCTCAGCCGGTAGCAGAATCAATGCAATCGGTAAGCCAAAATAGCCGGTGTTGCCCGTCCCTGAGGAGAACGCCAGCAGGGCTGCTTCCTGCTCACCAAAGCGGTGGTGAGTGATGCGCTGTACCACCAGAGCCATCAGGCTTGTTAAAATGAACAGCGCTAATGTCAGCAGCAAGTAGTCAGGAGTAGGGCCACCGTTCATCAATGCACGAAAAATGGTGAAGGGGGCAATCAGATAAACCAATAGCGTAGCGATGGGGCGAGGGTCTAGTTTAAGCCGTTGGGCGGCAAGCCAGCCTAACGCCACATAGCTTAGTAACATCAGTAGCGGCCCAACCAGTGCCCCTGGTGCAAGATCCATCTACCCTCCCATAAAGTGTGTTGTGACTGACGAACATGAGCCGAATTAAAGGCCGAGCGTGGAATCTTTCATTAGCCCCAGCGCAATGGAACAGCGAGAATACCCCAAAATATCATTTCTATTGAGCTAAAAGGAACTCCCATGAGCAGCCACGAGCATCCGCTAGGTATCAGCTTCGAATTTTTCCCGCCCAATACCGATGCTGGGCGCGACAAGCTAATACATGTTCGTGATGAGCTGGCCGCCCGCAAGCCGCGTTTTTCTCAGTTACCTATGGCGCCGGTGGATCGACCCAGGCGCGTACCCGTGAAGTGGTGCGAGCGGTGAGTGAGAGTGGCATTACCACCGCGCCACACCTCTCCTGCATTGGTAGCGAGAAAGCGCAATTACGCGACCTGCTGGCTCAGTACCGCGAGGAGGGCGTGGATAGTCTAGTCGCGCTGCGAGGTGATATGCCTTCAGGTATGGGAAGCATTGGCGAGTTGCGTTATGCCAACGAACTGGTTGAATTTATTCGTGCGGAAACCGGCGACCATTTCGATATTGCTGTCGCTGCTTACCCTGAATCGCATCCACAGGCCGCCAACCTGGATAAGGGATGTGGAAAATTTTGCACGCAAAATGAAGGCGGGGGCCAATATGGCCATTACCCAATACTTCTTTACCGCTGATGCCTACTTCAACTTCGTTGATAAAGCCCGAGCGCTGGGCGTCAAGCAGCCAATTATTCCCGGCATTATGCCGATTACCAACTACACCAAGCTGGCGCGATTCTCTGACGCTTGCGGCGCTGAGATCCCGCGTTGGATTCGCAAGCAGTTAGAGTCCTATGGCGACGACAGCGAAGCGATTGCCGCTTTCGGGACTGATGTGGTGAGCCGTCTTTGCCAACGGTTGTTGGAGGCGCGCCGGGGCTGCACTTCTATACGCTTAACCAGGCGGCGCCGGTGCTCAAGATCGTCGACAACCTGACGATTAATCTCGGTGTGACCAGCTTTGCACGTATGACCGCTCAACAATCGTTGAGCGGGGTTTTTAAACTTACCGATGAGTGGTTAAAGGCACTCAGCCAGCTTGCGCTGCTTTGCTTCCTCCACCGTGAGCCTTACGCTGCATCATGAATAGCACGATACCAATCGCAAGGCCTGCAATGTCGGTATAGATGCCGCCGTAGATTAAAAACAGCGCGCCTACCAGCATAACGACACGCTGCACTAGGTTAACGGGGCCAAAGAACCATTTCTGCACCATACCTGAGAGCAGCACAATGCCCAGCGTCGCAGTTAACCCAACGCGTAGGATCTGCATCGGTGAGCCTTCCATCAGCATTGCTGGGCTGTAGAAGAACATGAACGGCACGATGAAGGCGGCCAGACCAATCTTGAAGGAAGCCACCGATGTGCCCATGGGATTGTCGCCAGAGATACCGGCGGCTGCATAAGAGGCCAAGGCAACCGGCGGGGTAATCGCCGACACGACCGCAAAGTAGAACACAAAGAAGTGGGCGATCAGGGGCTCAATGCCGATATTGATCAAGCCAGGAGCAACCACCGACGCGGCCACCGCATAGGCGGCAGTGGTGGGCATGCCCATCCCCAGCAAAATGCTGATCAACATGGCGAACACCAGCGCCAGTAATTGGCTGACACCGGCGAGGCCCAGTAGCAGTGACGAGAAGCGTGCGCCAACACCTGTCAGCGAGATAACCCCGACGATCAAACCTGCGCAGGCGCACACGGCGATAATCTGAATCGACATGGTGCCTGCGATTTGCAGGGCTTTGAGAATCGCGCGAAGGCCCATTTTATTGGGTGAAATCCAGCTAACCACGGCGGCTGAGGCCGTTGCCAGGGTGCCGGCGCGGATGACTGAATAGCCCATAAACAGCGCGACAATCAGGGATAATAATCGGCGCGAACAAGTAGACTTGTTTTACCAGCCTTGAAAAAGCGGAATTTCATCTTTGCGCATGCCGCGCATGCCTTTACGGGCGGCTTCAAAGTCGACCATAAAGTAGATAGAAGCAAAGTAGAGAATCGCCGGGATAACCGCTGCAATAGCGATTTCGGTATAAGGGATACCGGTCACTTCGGCCATGATGAAAGCACCTGCGCCCATGATCGGTGGCATGATCTGCCCGCCGGTTGAAGCGGCGGCTTCTATGGCACCTGCGCTACGCGCGGGGTAACCCACCTTTTCATCAAGGGAATGGTCAATGAGCCAGTGGAAACGACGTTGCCCGCCGATGTGCCGTTGATCATACCCATTAAGCCAGAAGCAAAATAGCCACCTTGGCGGGGCCGCCACGGGCACGGCCTGCTGCAGCAAAGGCAAAGTTAACGAAGTAATCGCCTACTTTTGATGCCTGCAGGAAAGCCGCAAAAATAATGAACAGAATAATATAGGTCGATGACACGGCCGTCGTTGGCCCGAGGATACCTGCATCGGTATACACCTGACTGAAGAAGCGTTGCAGTGACAGACCTGGGTAGCCTAAGAAGCCTGGCAAGTAAGGGCCAGCAAATACGTAGGTGAGGAAGACCGCAGAGATTACCACTAGGGCTAGGCCGGCCACACGGCGGGTCAGTTCCAAAATCAGCAGAGAGCCTGCGATAGCCGCCCATGAAATACCTGACGGAGCGAAAGATGTGCCCGTCGACATACGAATATTGGTGTTATAAGCCACCAGCAAATAACCGGCACTGGCCAGCGCGCATACCATGAGCACTAAATCGGCAGGGTTGAAGCGATGCCGCGCCTGACGATAAAACCAAGAAAGTACGATCGCACCTGCTGTAGTCGCCATTAATGGATAGCCGTAATGCCAGTTCTCGATATTTGGGTCGATGCGCATCGCGCCGCCGCTGAGCGTCTGGTACATCACAAACACCTGCGCCAGGGTATAGGCAGCGGGAATCAGTAGCGCGTAGCTAGCCCATTTAATCCAAGCTCCCGAGGCTTGGTGACCATCATCAGCAAAACGGGCGCCGGAAAATAGCCCATAACCGAGCACCAACGCCCCGGCAATATGCACGATACGAAACGACCAGGTTTCCATCGGATATACGTTCAACGAAATCAGGTGAAAGCTAGAGTAAACAATGGCTAATGCCGCAAATAGTAGGAACTGCCAGCCAGTAAATAGTCGGCGATTTGATTCAACAACGTCGTCATCGACACCATCGGCAATAGACTCGGGTATCGCTGAGGCCGCGTGGGCATCATCCTTGAGACCATTGGGTTCTTGGTCGGTTTTGTGACTCATTAGAGTTCACCCTCACAGCAAAAAAAGCAGACAAAGGGGGGTAGCGAATCTGCCCCGCCCGGCAGAACCGGAAGCGGGGCAGTTAAGGCAATAAAAGTTGCTTAGTTAATCATGTCATCAGCAATGTCATAGCCGTTCTCTTCGTACCAGCGTGCAGCACCAGGGTGAAACGGCAGAACGGTGTTGTGCTTGATGTTTTCCGGGATCGTAGTGGCCGCACTGCGATGAACGGACTGCATCCGGTCATTGTTTTCCATGGTCGCTTTGGTTACTTCGTAAACAAAGTCTTCCGGTAGATCACAGCCTGCAATCGCAAAGTTCCACATGGAAACGGCGCGCGCGTCTTCTTCTAACGTTTCATAAGTGCTGGCCGGAATCATGAACTCAGCAACGGGGTAGTTTTCCAGCACGGTTTCCATTTCTTCTTCTGTGAACTCAATGATATTCACATCCGTCTGTACTTCGAGCTGGCTAACCGCAGGGATCGGGATGCCGGCAGCGAACGCTACAACGTCAAGTAGGCCATCCTGCAACTGACCGCCGAGGTCTGACCAGCCGCCATTGCGACGCTCAAAGTCCACGCCTAAGGTCTCTAAAATGGCTGGGAAGTAGGTATCAGACGTTGAGGCAGCTGGGCCAAAACCGATACGTGCGCCATCAGGAATGTCGGAAATGGACTCCAATGCCGCTGTCAGAAAGTGCGGTAATGGAGAACGGCGTTTCGTACATGGGGAACATAGCGCATACATTATCCATCTGCATGCCAGGGAGCTAACGGGCTTTCGCCTTTAATGGCATCAGAAGCGGGGCCCATGGTGGTTAAGCCAAATGCCATGTCGCCTGTGTGTACCAATGCCAAGTTTTGAGTGGGGCCGCCGGTGACTTCACCGCCGCCGGATACACCCAGTTCATCAGCAATAAAATTCGCCCAGCCTGAGCCGTAAACGAAGTAAGTGCCGCCCTGGCTTGCGGTACCAACGGTAAAGTTATCGGGCCAATCGGAACGGTCTTCTTGAGCCTGGGCACTGCTAGCCGCCGCCACTAGCAGGGCGCTGCTGGCGAGAAGAGTAAAGGTTTTAGGCATTGGTTTGCGCATGGCGAAAGTTCCTAGCTGTTATTGGGGTTATAGTCTGATGGTTCCGATCAATACCGCTAGTCGAACGGATTAATCAGACAATGCAGGAGTTATAACAGCGATAGTTGTGCCATTTAATTTTTATTTTTTTAAAAACAATCGGTTATTAATTTTATATTCGACTTTGGTGGAGCGCGCTTTTCGCCATTATGTCCGGTTGTTCGCACGACTGTGGGTTTTAGGTGTGTGGATAACCGCACACATATTGAGCTGTTTGGAAATGATCGGTTTCAGGCCCGCGCCGATTATGCAGGCCTACCTTTGATAGGGGAGGGGTTAGCGAGAAGGTTTGCCTGGGTCCAGAATGCGCACAGGTTGTACATCTTGCTGCTTCTGGTCATCGCGCACCTGATTAACGCGAGTGGTCATTTCGGTGAGCGCGTCTTCTTCAATGGGCAGTTGCTCAAAAAAATCGCAACTGACACATTCACGGTAGCGAATACCGTTTTGTTCCCAGGCGCGGATTCGATCCATTTCTGCACAGCGGGGGCAGGTAACGCCCGCAATAAAACGTTTAACCGTTGACATAACAAGCTCCTAGCGCGCGGCTTGGCGCCGCGCATGGGAAAAAAGCGTATCAAAAAGCATCAAGCGGCACGGATGCCGCAGTGGCGTAGTAATGGCTCAACGCTAGGCTCACGGCCACGAAAGGCGATAAACAGCTCAGCCGCATCACGTGCGCCACCCTGCTCAAGGATTTCGCGGCGGAAGCGTTGCCCCGTTTCCGGATCGAAGATGCCGGTTTCTTCGAAGGCGCTCCAGGCATCTGCCGAAAGAACTTCCGCCCACTTGTAGCTGTAGTAACCAGCAGCATAGCCACCAGCAAACACATGACCAAAGCTATTCTGGAATCTGTTGAAAGATACCTTGGGCAGCACTGATACCGCCTCACGTACTTCATCGAGTAATGCTTGCACGTCGCTGGCGCTGGGGGCGCTAAGCTCATGGTGCAAACGCAGATCAAACAGCGAAAACTCTACTTGGCGCATCATACCCATGGCGGACTGAAAATTCTTAGCCGCTTGCAGGCGCTCTAGTAGCTCTGCGGGCAGCGGTTCACCGCTATCCACGTGTTTGGCGAGCAGGTCTAGCCCTTCGCGCTCCCAGCAATAGTTTTCCATAAACTGGCTGGGCAACTCGACCGCATCCCAGGCAACGCCATTAATGCCGGAGATATCGGCAATATGCTGCTTGGTCAGCATATGGTGAAGGCCGTGACCAAACTCGTGGAACAGGGTAGTCACCTCATCGTGGGTGAGCAGCGCAGGGCGGCCACCTACCGGGGCAGTGAAATTGCACGTCAGAAAAGCGACCGGCAGTTGAAGGCCGTTTTCCGTTTGGCGGCGTACCCGGCAATCAGCCATCCAGGCACCACCGCGCTTACCTTCACGGGCGTAGAGATCCAGGTAAAAACCGGCAATCGGCTGGCCATTTTCAGTGATACGGAAATAGCGGACGTCAGGGGTGATAGCGGGGCGCTTCGGTATCTTCTTCGAAACGCACGCCGTAAAGGCGTTCAACTACCTGGAACAGGCCGTCGACCACTCGGGGGCCGGAAAATAGGGGCGAAGCTGCTCTTGCGAGATCGCATGGCGCGCTTCGCGCAGCTTTTCACTGGCATAGGCAACATCCCAGGGCTCTAACGTTTCCAGGCCAAGTTCGTCCCGGGCGTAGTCACTTAGCTCGGCAAACTCCTCTTTAGCCTGGGGCAGCGCCCGGCGGGCTAAATCGTTGAGAAAGTCGAGCACCTGCTCGGGGGATTCCGCCATTTTGGTGGCCAGCGAATAATCAGCATAGGTCGCAAAACCGAGTAGCTGGGCAATTTCGCTGCGTAGCGCCAATATCTCTTCCATGATGGCGGCGTTATCGAATTTGCCTGCGTCTGGCCCTTGATCTGACGCGCGGGTAACAAAGGCGGTATATATCTCGCGGCGTAGTTCCCGGTTGTCGGCATAGCTAACCACCGGGGAAAAAGCTGGGGAAATCCAAGGTAATACGGTAGCCCGCTGCGCCCTTGGCTTCAGCGGTAGCTTTTAATGTGTCGAGGGCGCTTTCCGGCACGCCTGCTAACGCCTCTGGGCTATCGATATCTTTGTGCCATGCTTGAGTAGCATCCAGCACATTATTAGAGAACTGGTTAGACAGCAGTGAAAGGCGTGACTGAATCTCGCCGTAGCGGGCTTTCTTGTCGGCGGGAAGATCCACACCGGCAAGTCGAAAATCACGTAGGGCATTTTCTACGGTTCGTCGTTGGGCAGCATCTAATTCTTCCCAAGCCGGGCCTTCTTTCAGCGCCTGCCAGCCATGAAACAGCTCTTCGTGTTGGCCTACCCAAGTGCCAAAGGCGGATAGCTTCTCAAGACATGCCTGGTACGCCTCGCGCAACTCAGGGAAGTTCATGGTGCCGTTAAGGTGTGACACCGGTGACCACGCTTTCGTCAGTCGGTCATTAACAGCTTCAAGCGGCACCGCAAAATTGTCCCAGTTTGGCGGGGTGGCGGCTGCCTGTGCGGCGAGGCGATCAATGGCTTCGCGACTTTCGCTCAGCAGCGTTTCCACGGCGGGCTCCACGTGCTCGGCGCGAATCTCAGCAAAAGGGGGGCAGCTCGTGCGTTTCAAGCAGCGGATTGGAGGACATGGGCACCTCGATTGGTATCGTTTTTAAAAACCATAGTGAGCGCAAAACACGCGACAATAATGACACAGTGCGGGCGGTGGGGCCGTGTTTCAATACCCGCTTCAATGCTAGGTTGTCTACTCGGTTTGCACTCAGGGTTTGGCCTGCACGCAAGCGCCTGCTAGTCTTGCCGCCTTTTAATGCCACCAATGGCAGGAGCATGTGATGAGCGAGACGCTGGAGCGCTGGGGGTCGAAGCGGGCCTTTATCTTGGCGGTAACAGGTGCTGCGGTGGGGTTAGGCAACATCTGGCGCTTCCCTTATGTGGCTGGGGAGAACGGTGGTGCGGCCTTTTGCTGATTTACGTGGCGTTTGTACTGCTACTGGGTATTCCGGTGATGATGGCGGAGATATTGATTGGGCGCGCCGGACGGCGCGGGCCGATGCAGGCGCTGGGGGCCTTGGCGGCCGAGGCGGGCGCTTCGCCTCACTGGCGCTGGCTGGGGCTTTTCGGGGCGTTCACCGTGTTCTGTATCTTGTCGTTCTATTCGGTGGTGTCCGGCTGGTCGATTGAATTTCTAGTGGCTTCCGTCAACGGCAACTTCAATGGCGCGAGTGCCGCTGAGATCGGCGCTGGCTTTGAAGCGTTTTTAGCCAACCCAGGGCTGCTAATCTTTAATCACTCGCTGTTTCTATTTATGACCATGACCGTTGTAGCGGCGGGCGTTGCCAAGGGGCTGGAGCGGTTGAATAACCTGCTGATGCCACTGTTATACCTGCTGTTACTGCTACTGGCGGGCTATGCCGCGACCACCGATGGCTTTGGTACGGCGCTGGCATGGCTGTTTCTGCCCTCTTTCGAGGCATTGACGCCATCCGTGGTGGTACATGCGATGGGCCATGCGTTCTTTACCTTGGCAGTGGGGGCTTGTGCACTGATGGCGTATGGCGCTTATATGCCGGAAGAGCAGAGCCTGCCCAAAGCGGCGGTAGCGGTTGCGGTGCTCGATATCAGTGTGGCGCTATTGGCTGGGATCGCTATTTTCTCGGTGGTATTTGCCCAGGGTATGGACCCTGCCGACGGCCCAGGCTTGATGTTTGTTACCTTGCCCATCGCCTTTTCTGAGCTGCCGGGGGGCTCGGTATGGCTAAGCGTGTTCTTTTATTATTGCTGCTAGCCACTTGGACATCGGCGATTAATCTGGCGGAACCCATGGTCGCTACGCTGCAGGGCTGGGAATGCGCCGGAGTATCTCGACGGCGATCGTGGCGCTTAGCGTATGGCTGATTGGGCTATTATCGGCCTTTTTCTTTTTCATCCCTTGGCGGAGTTCCGGCCGTTGCTTGGGCGCAATATATTTGAGCTTGTCAGTAGTATTCCGCCGGATGTCTTCCTGCCATTGGGCGGCTTGTTAATTGCGACGTTTGCAGCCTGGGTAATGCCCCGTGGGAGAGTGGTCAGTGCGCTGGGCGTTGGTGAAAGCGGCTACTTGGTGTGGCGTAATACCATCCGCTGGGTGTCGATTCCGCTTACCTTTATTGTTCTACTGGCCGGGTTGCTATAGTGCAGGAATCAAATTCTTTAACTGCCGATTAGAACTGTCCATCAGAACCCTAGGAGCGATTATGAGCAGTGCGTTAAGGCGCTATCAAGGTATGGAGCCCCAGCTGGGCGAGCGCGTTTATATTGATCCGGCCTGTGTGGTTATCGGCGATGTAGTACTGGGTGATGACTGCTCCGTGTGGCCAATGGCCGTTATCCGTGGCGATATGCACCGTATCCGCATCGGTGCCCGGACCAGCGTGCAGGATGGCAGTGTGCTACATATTACCCACGCCAGTGATTTTAGCCCCGAGGGTTTTCCGCTCACCATTGGCGAAGACGTGACCATCGGCCATAAAGCGATTTTGCATGGCTGCACGTTAGGAAGTCGAATCCTTGTCGGGATGGGGGCGATTGTAATGGATGGCGCGGTGGTGGAGGACGAAGTTATTATTGCCGCAGGCGCAGTGGTGACGCCGGGCAAGCATCTGGAAAGTGGCTACGTTTATGCAGGCAATCCGGCCAAAGCGCTGCGCCCGCTTAAAGATAAAGAACGCACTTTCTTTCCTTATACCGCAGGCAACTACGTTAAGTTAAAAGACCGCTTTTTGGCAGAAACACCCCGTTAACGTCCTTTTTCTAAGCAACTGCTCAGCCAAATTTTTCCCTTAATAAGTCATGTCGCGGCCGCCAGAAATCTGTTAATTTATCCAGTTTTCTGGGGTGCCGTGTCATGGCTAATTTTCGCACGCATATTACGGTGGCAGCGGCGGGCGGCATGCTGGTAGCTTACGCAGGCTGGAAAGCGCAATGGTGGCCGCCTTCCCAAGCGGTAATGATGATTGCGCTCGTGACGTTCGGGGGCATTTTGCCCGATATTGATGCCGATCGGTCTCACTCTATCCGTTTGATTTTTAACTTACTTTCAGTGCCTGCCTTAGTGCTGGGCGCATTGGTGCTCCAACCATGGTTGACGCCGGGTGCGCTATTGATTGCCTGCGGTGGGATCTACTTCTGTGTGCGCTATTTGGCCAGCTTGCTATTTTCGCGTTTGACCGTTCATCGCGGTATTTGGCACTCCCCTTCTAGCAGGTGGGCTATGTAGCCTACTCACCGCCGCGTTAAGTTTTAACTTGCTCGACCAGCCCGCGTGGTCGGCGTGGTCTCACGGTGCAGCTACGTTGGTAGGGTTTGTCATCCACTTGAGTTTGGATGAGGTCTACAGTGTTGATCTTGAAGGCGCCCGGTTGAAGCGCTCGTTCGGAACGGCGCTCAAGTTAGGCGATAGCCGGCGGCCTATGTCCAATCTGTTGATGCTGATTGTGACGTTAACGTTAATTCCCTGGGTGCCGCCTTGGTCAGTGTTGGGTGAGTTGCTACATCAAGGTTCGCTACTGTGGCGATAGTCGTCGGCATTGAGCCCGTGCTTCTTAAGCTTGTCGTAAAAGGTTTTGCGCGGAATGCCTAGGTGACGACAAACGTCGGTTACCCGGCCGTGGTAACGCGCTAGCGATTGGCTAATTAGGCTCTTTTCGAACAGCTCAACTTGGCGCGGCAGCGTGGGTTCTTCGGTGTCAGCGTTGGCCCCTTCCAGCAGTGCATCCAGGCGATAGTCAAAGGCAGCGCCGAGTAGTACGTAGCGCTCGGCTAGGTTGCGTAGCTCACGTACGTTACCGGGCCAATCATGGGCTAGCAGGGCGGCAATCGCAGGACTATCGAGTAGGAGCTTCCAGCCCGCTGCGGTTGGCAGCGACGACGGCAAAGTGTTGAAACAGTAAAGGGATATCCTCGCGCCGCTCGCGCAGGGCGGGCAGCGGCAGGGTGACCACGTTCAGGCGGTAGTAAAGGTCCTCGCGGAAATTTCCCTCTTCGGAGGCTGCCTTGAGATCCACCTTGGTGGCCGCAATCACGCGAATATCGAGCGGAACGGTTTCATTGGCGCCAAGCCGTTCCACGCTGCGCTCTTGTAGTACCCGCAGCAGTTTGACTTGTAGCGCCATGGGCATTGATTCAATTTCATCCAAAAACACCGTGCCGCCGTTAGCGTGTTCAAACTTCCCAATGCGCCGCTCTACGGCACCGGTGAAGGCACCTTTTCATGGCCAAACAGCTCGGACTCAATGGTGTTCTCGGGTACCGCGCCGCAGTTGATCGCCATAAATGGGCTATTGCGCCGGGCGCTACGCTCGTGGATAGCGCGGGCTACCAAATCTTTGCCGGTACCTGTCTCGCCAAACAGCAGTACGTCGGCTTCTACTTGGCTGATGCGCTGGATCATAGCTGCTAGTCGAGAAATGATCGGTGTGCGGCCAACCAAGCGGGGACCTAACGCGGCTTGTTGCACTTCCAGTTCGGCTTTAAGGCGGTGGTTTTCCAAGCTGAGCTGGCGCTTTTCAATACCACGGCGCACCACATCCAGTAGCTGATCACCGGCAAAGGGCTTCTCAAGAAAGTCCCAGGCGCCGGCCCGCATCGCTTCTACCGCGGTAGAAATATCGCCATGCCCGGTGATTAAAATGATCGGCAAGGTAGCGTCGCGGTTGTGTAACTCATGCAGTAACGACATGCCATCCATCCCCGGCATGCGAATGTCGCTAACGATCACCCCAGGGAAGTTGGGGGTTAATGCCGCCAGGGCTTGTTCCGCCGATTCAAAGCAGTAGGGCGTATAACCGGCAAGTTCGAGCGTTTGGCTGGCGGTGATCCGCAGATGCGGTTCGTCGTCGATCACCATGACCGGCAGCGTCGACGGCTCATGCATAGTGGGAGTGCTCCTGGGCTTGAGTAAATGTTGAGTGAGGTAGCGTAATGGTGAAGCAGGCTCCCCACCGGCTTGATTGGCAGCCTGCAGCTTTCCGCCTAAGTCGTCCATGATACGTGAAGAAATGGAGAGTCCCAGGCCTAAGCCACTCCCCCGGCGCTTTGGTGGTAAAGAAAGGTTCAAAAATATGCCCTAAGTGCTCTTCAGGAATACCGGGTCCGCTATCTGTAACGCTAATAATGACCTGGTGTTGGTGTGTATGGGCGCCGAGTGTTAGTTGTGGTGCTGGCACCGCTTTCATAGCCTGTAGTGCATTGCCGATTAAATTAACCAAGACCTGTTCCAGGCGGACCAAGTCGCCTTTACCCATAACGTTTCATCGGGCCAATTCTGAATAATAGTAATATTGCCTTCGCGGATGCGGCTCTGAAACAGACGCAAGGCGTAATCGATACAGGCTTGTACTGAAATAGTCTCCTGACGCTCGCTGCTTTTACGCGAGAACTGACGCAGCTGGGCGCTGATATCTGCCATGCGCTCTGTTAGCTCAACAATTTGTTCAAGGTTAGCATCTGCTTTTTCGTGGCGTGCTAATGCCATAAAGCGGCGAGCGTTCTCCGCGTAAGCGCGAATAGCCGCTAACGGCTGATTGAGTTCATGATTGATACCCGCGGCGAGTTGTCCTAGTACGGCAAGCTTTGCTGCTTGAATAAGCTCGTCTTGGGTTTGTCGTAGATTGGCTTCGGCTCGGCGGCGCTCTTCAATTTCATCAGAAAGGCGCTGGTTGCTGGCCACCAAATCTCGGGTGCGGCGTTCTACGCTAACCTCTAATTCATCGCGGACGCGGGCCAAGGTGTTACGCTCGCGATCGGCAAATGCCTCCCGCTCTCGGCGTAGTCTTAGACGCTGCCAGCCAATACCCGCGCCGAGAGCGACCATGCCGTAGAGACCGCCCGCCATGAGGGCGGCGATCCACTGAGCGCTAATCACCGGTGTTAGCGGCTTTAAGATATGCATTTGCCAGCCAAACTCGGGGATAGGCCGAGTCAAGCTGAGGTAGTCCCCACCGCTTAGCGGACCTTGAGAAAAAACTTACCAGTTGGCTACCCAGGCCGTAAGGGGCATTGATTTCAATGCCTGAGGGTGTCAATGGCTCCATAGCATAGCGGCGCGTATCGCGTAGGGTTTGGCGTTGTTCATCAGTAAGCGGATAGAGCGCATTCATGCGCAACTCTGGGTGGCTGGCCATAAATATAATATTGTCGCTATCAGTGACAAATAGTTCAGCATCCTGCTCTGCCCAGCTCTCTTCAACGTCGTCTAGTAGTACTTTAACCACTAACACGCCGTCTGGCCGTGAATCTGGTGATGTGTCGTCTAGCCACACCGGAGATGAAAAATAGTAACCCCGTTCAAGGGACTTGATTCCCTAACCCAAAAAAGCGTCCCTGTCCGCCTGCAATAGCATCAGTGTAGTAGGAACGAAACGCATAGTTCTGACCAATAAACGTGTTGGGGCGATGCCAGTTGCTGGCCGCGATAGTGTCGCCATCGCGGTTAAGTAAATAGACATCCGATACGTCTGCTGTAAAGCGGAAACGGTCTAACAGCATATTCAGCGGCATCGGGTCTTGGCTGTTGGGGGAGGCTAAAAAGCGTTGCACGCCTTCCCGAGTAGCCAGCATTTGCGGCAGGTAGTCGTAGCGTAGCAAATAGCCGTTTAGGTTGGCGGCGGACAGCCGCAGCTCGTTTTCAGCCTCGTCCTGCAAGTTGGAAAGCGCTTGTTCGCGTGCCAGTTGAGCTGCCTGCCACATACAAAACAGCAAGCCGAGTGAAATGACCAGTAGCCACAAACGCCGCCAGCGTAGTGGCAAAGGGGCGGGCACTTGGTTGTTCGTGGCTGCCCTTTCATGCCAGTGTCTTGCTAGTGCCTTGGGCGCGACGAAGTGCACGTTGGGCGCGCGTCTCAGCCCTGGCCATCTCAAGCAGCCCTTCTTCAACAAACACAAGGTGTTCATGGGCGCGAGCACGGGCGTCCCTCAGCGCGACCTTCTAAGATGGCATTGAGCAGGGCGCGGTGCTGTTGCATTAACTGGCTGCGCGAGCCTTCCTTGGCAAACAAATGGGCCAAGTTATTGACAATACTTTTTCTAACAAGTGAAAAATGCCACGAATGGTATGCAGCAGCAGGACATTATGGGCGGCCTCGGCAATGGCGAGGTGGAATGCCGCATCAAGCTTCGCTTCTTGGATAGGATCGGCACCTGCAAACCCGCCGTCGAGCTCTTCAAAGCGCTGGATCAGAATGGCCTTGTCGGCAGGGGTTGATCGCAGCGCAGCGTAATAGGCAGAGATTCCTTCCATGGCGTCGCGGAATTCGAGTAAATCTAGGTTGAACTCATCATGACGGGGAGAAAGCATTTCCAGCAATGGGTCGGTATAGCCATTGCTGAGATCATCATTTACAAAGGTGCCGCCCCTTGGCGACTGGTCAATAAACCCCGAGCAGCTAATTTTTGTATGGCTTCGCGTAAAGAAGGGCGCGAGACGCCAAAGCGTTCGGCTAATTCACGTTCGGGAGGTAGGCGCTGTCCTGGCTTCAGGCTACCTTCCAACATCATGGCTTCTAGACGCTCAGTGATAACATCTGCCAAACGCTGCTGGCGGAGCGGTGGGTAGCTCATCTTGGTTAGCTCCTTTAATTGGTAAGACCAATATTAAGAGCTTTGGCGCTTTAGCTCAAGGGAATGAAGGGTGGGGTGTAACGCTGCCAGTTTTACGAATAGAGCTTTTACTAAAGTATAGCGCTATTAGGCGATATAAAGCCGCATCAACGTTTGACACTCTCATAGCGGCGCAATAATGTTGATCTTATTTTTGTCAATTGGTAAAACCAATTCTTATTTGGGCGCCAGTATAGAGCGCATCCATTGCATAGGGCTCGCCATGATCATTTCTGCATCCACTGACTACCGCAAGGCTGCCAAACGCCGCATACCGCCCTTCCTATTTCATTACGCGGATGGCGGCTCTTATACCGAACATACCTTGCGAAGCAATGTTGAGGATCTGTCCGGTATTGCGTTGCGTCAGCGCGTGCTCAAAGACATGTCGTCGCTATCGCTTGAAACCAAGCTATTCGGTGAAACCCTTGCCATGCCGATTGCCCTGGCGCCGGTAGGGTTGGCAGGTATGTATGCCAGGCGCGGTGAGGTGCAGGCGGCGCGGGCTGCTGCCAAGAAAGGCATACCCTTCACGCTTTCAACGGTATCGGTATGTCCAATTGATGAAGTGGCCTCGGCCATTGATCGGCCTATCTGGTTTCAGCTCTATGTACTGAAAGACCGGGGCTTCATGAAGCATGCTCTGGAAAAGCCAAAGCTGCGGGTGTCAAGACGCTGGTTTTCACCGTTGATATGCCGGTACCGGGGCGCGCTATCGCGATGCTCATTCCGGCATGAGTGGAAAGTACGGGCCGATTCGGCGCATGGCCCAGGCTGCAATGCACCCTTTTGGGCTTGGGATGTAGGTGTTAATGGTCGCCCCATGATCTGGGCAACGTGTCTGATTATCGCGGTAAGCCAACGGAGCTGGAAGACTATATTGCCTGGCTTGGGGACAACTTCGATCCGGCTATCTCTTGGAAGGATCTTGAGTGGATCCGGGACTTCTGGGATGGCCCGATGATCATCAAGGGGATACTTGACCCTGAAGATGCCCGTGACGCAGTTCGCTTTGGTGCGGACGGTATCGTGGTTTCCAATCATGGCGGACGTCAGCTCGATGGGGTTCTTTCTACGGCACGGGCTATGCCTGCCATTGCCGATGCGGTTAAAGGTGATATCGCTATACTGGCCGACTCTGGTATACGCAGCGGGCTTGATGTCGTAAGGATGATCGCTATGGGGGCCGATGCTGTATTGCTTGGGCGTGCGTTTATCTATGCACTTGCTACTGCCGGGGAGGCCGGGGTTGCTCATTTGCTCGAGCTATTCGAAAAGGAAATGCGGGTGGCAATGACGCTTACCGGAGCGCGTAGCATCGCCGATCTCGGAACTGACTCGTTGGTGCCCAATTCGATACCTCACCTCTAATTCGCTTTGCTAGGATCTTTAATAAAACCAATCTAAAAAAGCCCTTGCCAACCCGTCTTTGAGCCCGTAAAGTACGCATCCGCTGCCGGGGACGCCAAGCGTTACCAGCGGTGCATAAGGTGTAAAAACCTTCGGTTTGTCAGGCAGTTGGCGATTTGAGATGTGGTCAGGTTTACATCGAAAACAACGCCCTTGACAACCACCAGGAAATGCGTAGAATACGCCTTCCTCGCTGAGGCAAGCCAAGTCAACGGCCAGCCAGGTAGCTCGTAGAGCCGCCACAGCGAAACAGCTCTTTAACAATTTGATCAGGTAATTCATGTGGGCGCTTGCTGACGTTGGTGACAAATCACCAAATATCAAGGCAAGCGGTCATGTCAATGTAAATTGAAATGAATTCGTTTGAACCTTGAGCCAAGTTTGATCCGCTTTTGTTACTTTCGAGTGACGAGTAAGGATCACAATGATTTTAAACTGAAGAGTTTGATCATGGCTCAGATTGAACGCTGGCGGCAGGCCTAACACATGCAAGTCGAGCGGTAGCAGGTCCTTCGGGATGCTGACGAGCGGCGGACGGGTGAGTAATGCATAGGAATCTGCCCGGTAGTGGGGGATAACCTGGGGAAACCCAGGCTAATACCGCATACGTCCTACGGGGAGAAAGGGGGCTTCGGCTCCCGCTATTGGATGAGCCTATGTCGGATTAGCTGGTTGGTGAGGTAACGGCTCACCAAGGCGACGATCCGTAGCTGGTCTGAGAGGATGATCAGCCACATCGGGACTGAGACACGGCCCGAACTCCTACGGGAGGCAGCAGTGGGGAATATTGGACAATGGGGGCAACCCTGATCCAGCCATGCCGCGTGTGTGAAGAAGGCCCTCGGGTTGTAAAGCACTTTCAGCGAGGGAAGAACGCCTGGCGGTTAATACCCGCCAGGAAAGACATCACTCGCAGAAGAAGCACCGGCTAACTCCGTGCCAGCAGCCGCGGTAATACGGAGGGTGCAAGCGTTAATCGGAATTACTGGGCGTAAAGCGCGCGTAGGTGGCTTGATAAGCCGGTTGTGAAAGCCCCGGGCTCAACCTGGGAACGGCATCCGGAACTGTCAGGCTAGAGTGCAGGAGAGGAAGGTAGAATTCCCGGTGTAGCGGTGAAATGCGTAGAGATCGGGAGGAATACCAGTGGCGAAGGCGGCCTTCTGGACTGACACTGACACTGAGGTGCGAAAGCGTGGGTAGCAAACAGGATTAGATACCCTGGTAGTCCACGCCGTAAACGATGTCGACCAGCCGTTGGGTGCCTAGCGCACTTTGTGGCGAAGTTAACGCGATAAGTCGACCGCCTGGGGAGTACGGCCGCAAGGTTAAAACTCAAATGAATTGACGGGGGCCCGCACAAGCGGTGGAGCATGTGGTTTAATTCGATGCAACGCGAAGAACCTTACCTACCCTTGACATCCTGCGAACCCGGAAGAGATTCCGGGGTGCCTTCGGGAACGCAGAGACAGGTGCTGCATGGCTGTCGTCAGCTCGTGTTGTGAAATGTTGGGTTAAGTCCCGTAACGAGCGCAACCCTTGTCCTTATTTGCCAGCGCGTAATGGCGGGAACTCTAAGGAGACTGCCGGTGACAAACCGGAGGAAGGTGGGGACGACGTCAAGTCATCATGGCCCTTACGGGTAGGGCTACACGTGCTACAATGGCCGGTACAAAGGGCTGCGAGCTCGCGAGAGTCAGCGAATCCCTTAAAGCCGGTCTCAGTCCGGATCGGAGTCTGCAACTCGACTCCGTGAAGTCGGAATCGCTAGTAATCGTGAATCAGAATGTCACGGTGAATACGTTCCCGGGCCTTGTACACACCGCCCGTCACACCATGGGAGTGGACTGCACCAGAAGTGGTTAGCCTAACGCAAGAGGGCGATCACCACGGTGTGGTTCATGACTGGGGTGAAGTCGTAACAAGGTAGCCGTAGGGGAACCTGCGGCTGGATCACCTCCTTAAACGATGCGTCACAGTCAGTAAGCGTCCACAATGAATTACCTGATCAGATAGCTGTTGATGAGCAGTGATAAGCCACACGCCTAGAGCGTTGCCTTATCACTGCTTCTAGCAGTCGCTCTTTAACAATGTATATCATGCTGACAAGAACACTTCTTAGGAAGTGCTTCTTAAATTGTGATACGTCTCAAGCGTATCCGGCAAAATGAAACGTTATCATTGCGAACCCCAGACTCCTTCGGGTTATAGGGTCAAGCAATGAAGCGCACACGGTGGATGCCTAGGCAGCCAGAGGCGATGAAAGACGTGGTAGCCTGCGATAAGGTTCGGTGAGGTGGCAACAACCTGTGACCCGGACATCTCTGAATGGGAAACCCACTCATCATAAGATGAGTATCGTGCATTGAATACATAGATGTACGAGGCGAACCAGGGGAACTGAAACATCTAAGTACCCTGAGGAAAAGAAATCAACCGAGATTCCCCTAGTAGCGGCGAGCGAACGGGGACCAGCCCTTAAGCATGAGACTGATTAGGCGAACGCGTTGGGAAGCGCGGCCGTAGCGGGTGATAGCCCCGTAGTCGAAAATCTGATCATGTGAAATCGAGTAGGTCGGGGCACGAGAAACCTTGACTGAAGACGGGGGGACCATCCTCCAAGGCTAAATACTCCTGGCTGACCGATAGTGAACCAGTACCGTGAGGGAAAGGCGAAAAGAACCCCGGAGAGGGGGAGTGAAATAGATCCTGAAACCGTGTGCGTACAAGCAGTAGGAGCAGACTTGTTCTGTGACTGCGTACCTTTGTATAATGGGTCAGCGACTTATATTCAGTGGCGAGGTTAACCGTATAGGGGGAGCCGTAGGGAAACCGAGTCTTAACTGGGCGACACAGTCGCTGGATATAGACCCGAAACCGAGCGATCTATCCATGAGCAGGGTGAAGATTGAGTAACATCAATTGGAGGCCCGAACCAGGATCTGTTGAAAAGATTTGGATGACTTGTGGATCGGAGTGAAAGGCTAATCAAGCTCGGAGATAGCTGGTTCTCCTCGAAAGCTATTTAGGTAGCGCCTCATGTAGTACCGCCGGGGGTAGAGCACTGTTTCGGCTAGGGGGTCATCCCGACTTACCAACCCGAGGCAAACTCCGAATACCGGTGAGTAACGCGTGGGAGACACACGGCGGGTGCTAACGTCCGTCGTGAAAGGGAAACAACCCAGACCGTCAGCTAAGGTCCCGAAATCCTGGTTAAGTGGGAAACGATGTGGGAAGGCTCAGACAGCTAGGAGGTTGGCTTAGAAGCAGCCATCCTTTAAAGAAAGCGTAATAGCTCACTAGTCGAGTCGGCCTGCGCGGAAGATGTAACGGGGCTAAACCAGGTACCGAAGCTACGGGTTCACACTTAGGTGTGAGCGGTAGAGGAGCGTCGTGTAAGCCAATGAAGGTGAATTGAGAAGTTCGCTGGAGGTATCACGAGTGCGAATGCTGACATGAGTAACGATAAAGGGAGTGAAAAACTCCCTCGCCGGAAGACCAAGGGTTTCTGTTCGACGCTAATCGGAGCAGAGTGAGTCGGCCCCTAAGGCGAGGCCGAAAGGCGTAGTCGATGGGAAACGGGTCAATATTCCCGTACCGGACATGGTTGCGATGGGGGACGAAGAAGGCTAGGTGAGCCAGGCGTTGGTTGTCCTGGTGAAAGCATGTAGGCCGAGATCTTAGGCAAATCCGGGATCTTAAAGCCGAGATGCGAAACGAACTGACCACGGTCAGGGAAGTCACTGATGCCACGCTTCCAGGAAAAGCCTCTAAGCTTCAGATCATGTGCGACCGTACCCCAAACCGACACAGGTGGTCAGGGTGAGAATCCCAAGGCGCTTGAGAGAACTCGGGTGAAGGAACTAGGCAAAATGGTGCCGTAACTTCGGGAGAAGGCACGCCGGCGTAGGGTGATGAGACTTGCTCTCTAAGCCCGAACCGGTCGAAGATACCAGGTGGCTGCAACTGTTTATTAAAAACACAGCACTCTGCTAACGCGCAAGCGGACGTATAGGGTGTGACGCCTGCCCGGTGCCGGAAGGTTAAATGATGGTGTTAGCCGTAAGGCGAAGCTCTTGATTGAAGCCCCGGTAAACGGCGGCCGTAACTATAACGGTCCTAAGGTAGCGAAATTCCTTGTCGGGTAAGTTCCGACCTGCACGAATGGCGTAATGATGGCCACGCTGTCTCCACCCGAGACTCAGTGAAATTGAAATCGCCGTGAAGATGCGGTGTACCCGCGGCTAGACGGAAAGACCCCGTGAACCTTTACTATAGCTTCACACTGGACGCTGATGTTGCCTGTGTAGGATAGCTGGGAGGCTTTGAACTTCGGACGCCAGTTCGAAGGGGAGCCAACCTTGAAATACCAGCCTGGCATCATTGGCGTTCTCACTCAGGTCCGTTATCCGGATCGAGGACAGTGTGTGGTGGGTAGTTTGACTGGGGCGGTCTCCTCCTAAAGAGTAACGGAGGAGCACGAAGGTACCCTCAGCACGGTCGGACATCGTGCATTGAGTGCAAGAGCATAAGGGTGCTTGACTGCGAGACAGACACGTCGAGCAGGTGCGAAAGCAGGTTCTAGTGATCCGGTGGTTCTGTATGGAAGGGCCATCGCTCAACGGATAAAAAGGTACTCCGGGGATAACAGGCTGATACCGCCCAAGAGTTCACATCGACGGCGGTGTTTGGCACCTCGATGTCGGCTCATCACATCCTGGGGCTGAAGTCGGTCCCAAGGGTATGGCTGTTCGCCATTTAAAGTGGTACGCGAGCTGGGTTTAGAACGTCGTGAGACAGTTCGGTCCCCTATCTGCCGTGGGCGTTGGATGTTTGAGAAGGGCTGCTCCTAGTACGAGAGGACCGGAGTGGACGACCCTCTGGTGTTCCGGTTGTCACGCCAGTGGCATTGCCGGGTAGCTATGGTCGGACGGGATAACCGCTGAAAGCATCTAAGCGGGAAGCCCCCTTCAAGATGAGACATCCCTGAGGCCTAGAGCCTCCTGAAGGGCCCAGCGAGACCAGCTGGTTGATAGGCACGGTGTGGAAGCGCTGCAAGGCGTTGAGCTAACGTGTACTAATGGCCCGTGAGGCTTGACCCTATAACACCCAAGGGGTCTGGTCGTGATGATAACGACACATGAAACACCGGATACGCAGCGTGTGGCCCAAGCGACATAACGTCAGGGCGGCAAGCAATGAGACGATCACAATTTAGCAAACGCTAGTCAGCATGATGTACATAGCCAGTTACGCCTGACGACCATAGCGAGCGTGAACCACCTGATCCCTTGCCGAACTCAGCAGTGAAACCGCTTAGCGCCGATGGTAGTGTGGGGTCTCCCCATGCGAGAGTAGGTCATCGTCAGGCACTTATACCGTAAAAAGCCCCGAGCACTCAGTGTTCGGGGCTTTTGCTGCCTGGAAGAAAATTAAAACGCCAGGTCATGGCGAGGAGCGCAGCGACGTGGCCATCTCGGTTGCTGGTGGTCCCGCAACAAGGTCGCCGCGCTGCACTCGCGATGACAGAGTCAACGGCGAGATATGACTAGCGGTTTCACCATTCGATAGGCTGGCCGTTCCAATCCCAAAAGCTACCGCTATCCTCCGGGGTTCGATCGGCGATGACGGCCAGCAACTGCTCGGCGACATAGGTAGGCGAGAATAGCTTTTCGTTCGGCACCCCTTGCTTGAAAAGGTTTAGAGAGGGCGGTGTCGGTGGTGCCAGGGTGTAGGCATAGGACAACCGATTGCTTATTTAGCCGTTTGAGCTCTATAGCGGCGGTTTTCAGAAGCATATTATTAGCGGCTTTACTGGCACGGTAGCTGTACCAGCCGCCTAACTGATTATCGGTGATGGAACCCACGCGTGCGGAAAGACTGGCAATAATCGCAGGATGTGATCCTTTGAAAGAGTCTTGAAGTGCTGCTAACAGCAAGATGGGTGTAAAAGCGTTAACATTCATGACCTGTGTTAAGTTGTCTACACTAAGCTGGTCAAGTCGTTTTTCGGGCTGTAGATGATGGGCTTCATCATGGAGCGTGCCGATAGCATTAAAAAATAAATGGATTGGCTGGGCGGCCAATGCTTGCTTAAGCGCTTGTCGGCCGTGCTCTTGAGAGACATCAAGAGTTAGTTGTGTAATACGAGGATCATCAATGGATAGTGTTTGTCGGCTAACGGTAATAATCTGGCCGACCTGAGCAGAAGACAACAGCTGCTTAATGATGGCAGCACCGATTCCTCCCGATGCGCCAACAACCAGCGCTGTATAATGATGAGGCAGTAAATGGAACATGGAAAGCCTTTGAAATCCTGCTAGGGGAGGAGGCCTTTCACTGAAGCGTCATGCAGGACGCTTGTCGAGGAAATAGATCAAGCGGAAGCGTTGATTCTACCCGGCTGGGCACTGTTACGACCATCTGGCTTATAGAGCGTTTTTCAGCGATCTGACGAATATAATCGAGCATTGCTTGATTATGCTTCATACGTACTGACAGCATCTGGCCCGTTAATTCGTTCATACGTGCAGCCCGCTCACTTTTTCAAGCAAACTTTCCCAGGCTGCTTGGCAGCCAGCATCTTTAGCTGCTCGGGCACCGCTAGCACCTTCGGGGTAGCCAAGACGTTTTTGCACATTGCAGCGCCCAGTCTCAATACGCTCTAGCTCGGCCAACAGCGATTGCTTTTCTAGTGCGACTTGGGATAACGCATCACCATCAATGTCCCCTTGCGTCAGTAAATTTTGCTCGCTAGACAACAACGAAATGAGCGCATCAAGGCGCTGTTGTTGATCGGTAAGCAAGGATGCAAGGCTCATTTAAAGCGTCCCCTTATAAATCTTTAAGATTGGCAATTAAGCCCTCGGCGATACGGTCGGCGTGCATTTCAAGGCGCCCTTCGCGAATAGCGTCTCGAATCTCTTCCACCTTGGCGGCATCGATATCCTGAGATTCATCAATACTTGATTGACTCAGTTGAGTCGATTCGCGAGTTGTACCACCCGCTGTGGCGGGCGTTACGCTGTCAGCTTTTGGGTTTCATCCCGCTGCTGAGTTTGATTCGAGCGTAATAGCGAATTAATGTTATCAATTTTCACGTTGTCTGCCCTCATCGTCAACGTCGATGCGCTTGGCGCTTAGTGTAGCTTGTATAACAGAATATCGGCAGCATTGGACCTAACTTTAGGCTGCGAATTAAAAATCCACTACCAAAATGCCACGCTCGGCGACACGAGCAGTCATGATTTCTCGCGAGCCAAAACGAACTCTAACTTGCTCACCAAGAGCACCATTTTCAAGTGCTTCGCCTTCTCGTGAAACTCGGAAGGCAGAACCTTGCGCTATGACAGTAACGCGCTGCCCACGTTCAACTAAATGAGGCGCTTGTAAATAATGGGCTAAAAGGCGCTACCACTGCGAATGGGGCGCTGGGCTATTTTGCCCACGATGTCTTCTTCAGCCGTCAACGCCTGAGCTGATAGATCCCCTAAATTGCCGCCGCGTTCGCTGAGCATGGCGGATGTAATCAGTGTGCCCTCGATCGATATCTCTTGCGGCCACCACATAATTACCAATGACATCTATTTGGGCCTGTAAGTAACGGACTTGTCGGCCGTTTTCACCACAACGTACCCCAACGGAAACACGGCCTAATGGGGCTTGGTTGGCGTTGGCTAAAAAAGGCTCAGGTTGAATGCATTCGGGTAGATGCGGTGATGGGGGACGTAGCTCGATTACCACTTCTTCTCCGAGCGTTTGGGTTTCTTCATATAAGAATTCATGTACTTGCTGCATGAGCTGGTCGTCATCTGCATAGGCATTCGATGTAAAGCTCATGCATACGCCTGCCAGTATGACGAAGACTTTCCAGTAATGATGGATGATGAGCTGAGGAAAGCGTTGTTGTGGCATGGGGAGTCGCTTACTAAGGAGCTAGGGGAGGAGAGTAACGAGAAGAACTCATCACTCAGTGTAGAGAAAAGGTGGTAGTCGTATCACGTGAAATGCTGGTAGAAACGACAGCTGTTCCATGCTTTAGGCTGACAGTTCCAGACGTATTCTTCACCATCAACAAAATCCATTTTATTTCTTGCCTCAACGCGAGGGTCGGCATGATTGATCAACTGGAATCTGCCTTTAATTTTCATCAGCAAGCAGTGAGTTTACGCCAAGCACGCCACGATGTGTTGGCAGCGAATATTGCTAATGCCGATACGCCTAACTATAAAGCGCGTGACATTGACTTTGCTAGTGAGCTGAAAAAAGCAGTAGACGGTACTCAGAATGCATCTAGTAATACCGGCGGCGGCCTGACATTGGCGCGCACCGCGGGGTCCCACATTGCTGGAGAAGGCCCCGCATGGCGTGGAGCGGGCAACGTCGATTTACTTTACCGCATTCCCGACCAGCCTAGTTTGGATGGAAATACGGTTGATATGGACCGTGAGCGCACGCAGTTTGCCGATAACGCTGTTCGTTATCAAGTCGGACTCACGATGCTCAACAGCCGTATTCAAGGGCTGAAAAATGCCATGCAGCCCGAATAAACCAGACCAAATTAGCGAGGAGTTAATCCACGATGTCGATGTTTTCTACGTTTGATATTGCCAGCTCGGCAATGAGCGCTCAGTCCCAGCGTATGAATGTTACCGCTAGCAATATGGCCAATGCCGACAGCGTTGCCGGGCCCGATGGCGAAACCTATCGAGCGAAACAGGTCATGTTTGAGACTCAGGCCCAAGCCAATCGCTATGGCGTTGGCGGTGTGCGCGTTACCGAGGTGGTGGAAGATGACTCACCACTGCGCATGGAGTATATGCCCAACCACCCGGCAGCGGATGAAGAAGGCTATGTGGCCAAGCCCAACGTTGAGCCCGTGCATGAAATGGTCAATATGATTTCTGCCTCGCGCTCTTATCAAGCCAACGTTGAAGTATTCAATACCAGTAAGCAAATGCTGATGCAGACACTGTCGCTGGGTGAGGGCTAAACCATGAATATCGATACGAGTGTATTAAGTAACGTGAATGGTGGTGGGGCCAATGGGCTTTCTGCACGCCAATCCGATGAATTGCGCGAAAGCTTTATGACGCTGCTGATCACCCAGCTACAGAATCAAGACCCGCTTAAGCCGATGGAAAATTCGGAGATGACCTCGCAGTTAGCACAAATTAACACGGTCAGCGGTATTGAAGAGTTAAATAGCACGCTCGAAGGCATTACCAGCCAAATGGATGCCAATCAGGCACTGCAGGCGAGCGGGCTAATCGGCAAAGGTGTAATGGTGTCCGGCAGGGATGTGTTAGTAGAGCAGGATGATGACGGGAATTCCTACACAACGCCCTTCGGCATAGAGCTGGCCGAGCCAGCGGCGAATGTTAAAGCGACGATCGTGGGTGAGGGTGGCCAAGTTATTAGAACGCTTGACCTTGGAGCGCTGGATGCAGGTGTCCAATCCTTCCAGTGGGACGGCCTCAATGAGCAGAAAGCATCAGCGGCCAGCGGTCGATATTCGGTTCAATTAGAAGTGACCGACGCTGAAGGTGAAAAAATCGAATCCACAGCCTTGCAGTACGCGGTAGTCAACAGCGTGACGCCTAATGATAGCAGTGGCAACGTTCGGTTGGATTTAGGCGCTATTTACGGCCAAATCAGTCTGAATGACGTTAAACAAATTCTTTAACTATTAATTAATCACAGTATTTGATTAAACACAGCTTTCTTAGGGGAACATCATGAGTTTTTCACAAGCACTCAGTGGTCTAAGCGCTCAGCAACAAAAACTAGGTGCCGTTGGTAATAACATTGCCAACTCGCAAACAGTCGGTTTTAAAAGTTCTAACGTACAATTCGCCGATGTGTATGCTGAGTCGCGTATCGGTTTGGGTGTGCGTACAGCGGGCGTATTACAGAACTTCAGCCAAGGTAATGTTGAATCAACTAACCGCAATATGGATTTAGCCATTGCCGGTGAAGGCTTCTTCCGCTTTCAACAGCCCAATGGCGAAGTAGGTTATTCACGTAATGGTCAGCTGACCATGACGGCCGATGGTCGCCTAGTGAATGCCCAAGGCGCTCAGATTATGGGTTATGCCGCAAACGCCGAAGGTGTTGTTCAGGCAGGTGGGGATGTAGAAGCGCTGGCAGTTGAAGCTGGCGATTTGCCAGCAAGCGCTACTACTGAGCTAAACGTATCGTTGAACTTAGATTCGGGTGAGGGCGAATTGGTTGCTCCTACCGAAGCGGAAATATTGGCAGGCTTAGGTGCTGATGATTATTCCTACTCAACAAATGCTACCGTTTACGATTCTCAAGGCAACGCACGCAATTTGACATTTTATTTTACTAAAACAGACGCAGGAACAAATACGTGGGATGTAGCTCTACGAATGACAGGTGGCCCTGATGGCGCCGGTACCTATGTAGTAGAAAGCGCTGCAACACTTGCTTTTGATGCCAGCGGGCGATTGGCTGGAGGCGGACAAGTAAACTTTACTTTCGATGGTACTGACCCTGCTAGCGAGTTTAATGGTACACAGCTTGAACCATTGGTAGTTGATTTGGATTTTGCGGGCTCCTCGCAGTTCGCTAAAGACTCCACTGTTAGTGACATTACTCAAAACGGCTATACGTCAGGTTCAATGGTAGGTGTGACTATTCAAGACGACGGCACCGTGATGCGCAACTACTCAAATGAGCAGTCGCGTGCCGCTGGTCAAATAGCGCTAGTTAGCTTCCGTAATCCTGAAGGTTTAAAAGCCCAATGGCGATAACCTATGGACAGCTACCGCTGATTCTGGCCAAGAGTTGGTGGGGCGGCGGGTACTGGACTACGTGGCATGATTGAGGCGAGTGCGGTTGAAACCTCCAATGTTGATATGGCGCGCGAGCTCGTGGACATGATTGTTGCCCAGCGTGCGTACCAGGCCAATTCGCAAACCATCAGTACCCAGGACGAGCTCCTGCAGACCATTATTAATCTTTAATAATCGGTCAACTTTGTAAGGAGTAAGTACCGTGGATCGAATGCTCTATACCGCCATGAGTGGTGCCAAAAACAGTATGGACCAGCAGTCGGTGGTGAGTAACAACCTGTCGAATGTGACCACTACTGGTTTTCGCGCGCAGCTACAGGCCGCTCGTTCCGTGCCCGTGCAGGGCGAAGCGTTACTGGCGACACGTACCTCCGCGGTGACCACTATCCCGGGCAGTGACTTTTCGCAGGGGCCAGTGGAATTTACGGGGCGTACACTCGATGTCGCGATGCAGGACGATGCGTGGATGGCGGTACAGGCAGATGACGGTACTGAAACGTATACACGCCGAGGCGACCTTCAAATAGACAGTGATGGCGTGTTGTTGAGCGTAGGCCGTCCGGTGATAGGTGAGGGCGGGCCGATTGCAATACCAAGGTGCGCAAGTTTCCATTGGCGCCGACGGGACAATTAGTGCAATTCCCGAAGGCGTCGGGCCAGAAGCTTTAGTCGAAGTGGGGCGTATTAAGCTTGTGACGCCTGAAGCCGGAGCGTTAACGCGCGGTGAGGACGGCCTGTTTCGTGCACCCCCGAACGATGAAGGTGCTCCAGGCGCCCTGCCCGTTGATCAGAATGCCAAGCTAGTGAGCGGCGCGCTCGAAGGCAGTAATGTTAGCGCTGTTGATGCCATGGTCTCAATGATCGATGTTGCACGCCGTTACGATATGCAGATGAAAGTGCTAAGTACCGCTGACGAAAATGCCCAGCGCGCCAACGGCATTCTTTCTATCCAAGGTTAATGTTGGCCATTCAACGCTGAAGTTCGTCAGTCGGTCAAGGGAGCAAAATTATGATTAAGTCGTTGTGGACAGCTAAAACAGGCTTGGAATCGCAGCAAACCAAGCTTGACGTCATTTCAAATAACCTGGCGAACGTAAGTACCAATGGTTTTAAACGTTCACGTCCGGTATTTGAAGATCTGTTGTACCAGAACATGCGTCAGCCCGGTGCCCAGAACAATATTCAGGATCGCCTACCTTCTGGCATGCAGGTGGGAACCGGTGTGCGCGCCGTAGCAACTGAGCGTTTGCATACCCAAGGTGGGCTAGAGCAGACTGAAAATTCGCGTGATCTAGCCATTAATGGCGAAGGTTTTTTCAAGTTCTGTTGCCCGATGGAACGTCGGGTTATACCCGTGATGGTAGTTTTCAGTTAAATGAAAATGGCCAGATGGTGACCGCTAATGGTTACCCTGTTGAGCCTGCAATATTTCTGCCTGCAAACGCTTTGTCAGTGAATATCGGCGAAGATGGCACGGTGAGCGTGCGTCAGCCAGGTGTCGCGCTGGATAATGAGGTGGGGCAAATCACTGTCAGTACCTTTATTAACCCAGCGGGCCTCCAGAGTATTGGTGGCAACCTTTACTTAGAAACAGGCGCCTCAGGTGCACCCAATGAGAACATGCCTGGTATGAACGGTGCAGGCCGGCTGTTCCAGGGTTATGTGGAAACCTCCAACGTCAACGTCGTTGAAGAGATGGTCAATATGATTCAGACACAGCGCGCCTATGAGATTAATAGCAAAGCGGTGTCAACCAGTGATGAAATGTTGGCACGCTTGAGCCAACTGTAACCATGGTTACTCACTAGGCTTAATAATAGGTTGCGTTATGCTGGAGTTGCACCACATGTCACGTCGTATTGCGCTAGCTGGGCTAGCGCTTTTTATGTTGGTTGTTGCTGGTTGTGCTCAAATTCCAAGAGCCTCGGTCGTGGGCGAACAAGAACAGATCAGTATTGTTGATCGTCCACCTCCCATCCCGAATGGCTCTATTTATCAGGCCAGACAAGGGTATCAGCCGCTCTTTGAAGATCGCCGTCCGCGTTCGGTTGGCGATATTTTGACGATTGTCCTGGATGAAGAAGTCAGCGCAAGCAAGAATTCGCAATCCAATGCGGGCGTAGTGGTAGTGCCAGCCTTGAGCTTGCACAGCTACCTGATGCGCTTGATACGCTCGCGGAATATGGCTTCGATGTTTCTGGCGCAAATGATTTTACCGGCAGTGGTGGCTCTCAAGCCAATAACTCCTTTACCGGTACGATTACGGTATCGGTCTTAGAGGTGATGAATAACGGCAATTTACGCGTACGTGGCGAGAAGCAAATCGCTATCAATCAGGGGACGGAGTTTATCCGATTCTCTGGTGTGGTTAACCCGCGCACGGTTACCGCGCAAAATACCGTACCTTCAACCGAAGTGGCAGATGCGCGTATTGAATATGTCGGGGACGGTTATATCAACGAAGCGCAGCACATGGGTTGGCTACAGCGTTTCTTCTTAAATGTCTCGCCGTTTTAGCGCTATGAGGAGCTACCAATGACAGAGCTAATAATGACAGGCCCTTTGATGGCAGGCTCTTCAGTAAAAGGTCGTTCAGTAAAAGGGTTACAGCGGGCAATAGCGATGCAGTTAAATAATTTTTATCTACAAATAGCTATAGAGCGAGCAGCACCTGGCTTGTTCAGCTGAGTGTCATAGTGCTGATGTGTGTATTGGCTTTTCCCGCCCATGCTGAGCGTGTTCGTGAGCTGGCAAGCTTTGCCGGTGTCCGTGATAACCAGTTGGTAGGCTACGGCTTAGTCGTGGGTCTCGACAGTACCGGTGACCAAACCACGCAGGCGCCGTTTACTAGCCAAAGTCTGACTAACATGCTTTCACAGCTTGGCGTGACCGTGCCTGCCGGCACGAATCTGCAATTGCGAAACGTCGCTGCCGTGATGGTGACGACTGATCTGCCGCCCTTTCAAGGCCTGGACAGCGGTTGGATATTGTAGTTTCGTCGATTGCTAACGCGCGCAGTTTGCGAGGCGGCACCCTACTTATGACCCCTTTAAGAGGCGCCGACGGTGAGACCTATGCGATTGCCCAAGGCAATATGCTGGTAGGCGGTGCGGGTGCGCAGGCGGGTGGCAGCAGCGTGCAGATCAATCAGCAAGCTTCTGGGCGTATTCCCAATGGCGCCCTGGTTGAAAGGGGAAGTGCCGCTCAACCTGGGCGGCAACGGTGGCACGCTTGAGTTGCAGCTAAACGACTCTGATTTCGGCACTGTGCAGCGCATGGTCACGGCTATTAATAACGAATTTGGCCAGTCGGTTGCCTATGCACGCAATGGACGCGTCATCGCTCTCGATGGGCCTATCGACGACAATGCGCGCGTCAATTTTATGGCACGTATTGAAAACGTTCAGGTGACACCTACTGAAGCAGCCGCGCGGGTAGTTCTAAACTCACGTACTGGCTCGGTAGTAATGAACAGTGCCGTCACTCTGCGTGAGGCGGCCGTCGCGCACGGTAGTCTTTCGATCATGATTGATACTCAGTTTGGTGTTAGCCAGCCTAATCCCCTTTGGTGAAGGGGGAGACCGTCGTGGTCCCCGATGCGGATATTGATATTGAGCAGCAAGAGGCTTATCTGCAAATCGTCGAGGGCGCCCAGCTCAACGAAGTGGTCAATGCATTGAATGCGTTAGGCGCTACACCGCAGGACTTAATGTCGATACTAGAAGCGCTGAAAGCGTCGGGTTCACTGCGTGCTGAGCTGGAGGTTATTTAATGAGCGCGAGTGATATGACCAGCCAGTTCGCCTTGGACATGAACGGCTTTCAGCGCCTTCAGCATACGGCACGGGTCGACCCAGAAGCGGGTGTAAATGGTGCGGCCCAACAGTTTGAAGCGCTCTTTATTCAGATGATGATGAAGAGTATGCGCGACGCGACGCCTAGCTCAGGGCTGATGAACAGCAGCGCGACGGATACGTATCAATCGATGCTGGATCAACAGTGGTCACAGGTGATGGCTTCGCGTGGAATGGGCCTTGCTGAAGTCCTCGTCGAGCAGTTGGAACGCCAGGGGGCCATCTCAAAAGCGCAGCCAGAAGCGGATCAAGAGCTGCAAGCATTGATCGCCGGTATCCCTCGGGGTACGCCTCGTATGCTGGATGAATCTTTCTTAGAAAATCAAGATTCTATTGCTGAAGCAATCCCACAGGGCAGCGGTCGGTTCTTAGCCGAGCTCGAGGCCATTCGCCAAGGTGTGGAGAAGGGTAATGCGGTAAATGAGTCCGCGCTGAATCAACGAGAGCAGGCAGCCTCGGGTCACGTCGGCCAGTTTATTCAAACGTTAGCAGCTCCAGCCCAGGCGGCCAGTGCGACCACGGGAGTACCTGCCGAATTAATCTTGGCTCAGGCAGCACTTGAAACCGGCTGGGGACGGCACGAAATCGCAACTCGCAATGGCAACAATAGCCACAACTTGTTTGGTATCAAAGCTGGCAGCCATTGGCAGGGCGAAACAACCGATATTGTGACGCACGAATATATCAATGGGCGACGGACGCAGGTGGTCGATACCTTCCGCGTCTACGACTCGTTTGAACACGCCTTTACCGACTATGCCAGTCTGATTAGTAACAATCCGCGCTATGCCGGTGTCGTCCAGGCGCCTAGTGCAGAGCAGGCAGCACAAGAGTTACAGCGTGGTGGTTATGCCACTGATCCACGTTATGCAGACAAGTTAGTGTCGGTAATGAAGTCAATGGGGCCGCTCGATCCGGGCGGTAATTTTCTGGCTGATTCCCGCTAGCCCACTCCTCAAGTTTTTCTGCGCAGTGCCGATATTTATAGCATATATAGGTATCAGCCTAAGGAATTGAACCATGAACATGTTTTCGATCGGCTTAAGCGGCCTCAATGCCGCGCAGAATGCCCTGAACACAAGCAGTAACAATATTAGTAATGTCTATACGCCGGGCTATAACCGTGAGTTAGCACAGCTAGGTGAAGGGCGTGTAGGCGGCGGTGTTCGTGTCAATGATATAGAGCGCCAGTTCAACACGTATGTGGCTGACCAGTTAAATAGTGCCAAAACACAGTCAAGCGCTTTAAACACTTACTATAATCAGGTATCGCAAATCGATAACCTGTTAGCCGATCGCGAGGCAGGCCTAGCGCCTCTGATGCAGGGATTCTTCTCATCGCTGGAAGATCTAGCCAGCTCGCCTTCTGATCCGGCGGCTCGCCAAGGCGTGCTAGGTCAAGCCAATACGCTAAGTTCACAGTTCCGCTCTTTCGATGGCTACTTGCAGGATATGCAAGGCAATATCAATGGGCAAATCAAAGATGAAGTGACCCAAATAAACAATACGGTTGAGCAGATTGCTGGTTTAAATAAAGAAATTTCCCTTGCTCGTGCACGAACCGGTGAAGCGCCTAATAGCCTGCTTAATCAGCGTGATCATATGGTTTCCGAGCTCAACGAACGCATGGATTTGCGCCTGAATATACAGGATGGCAAGACCTATAATATCAGTCTGCCTAATGGCCAGCCCCTCGTCACCGGCACTAACTCTTTTAAATTGGAAGCTGTTCAGGCCGATTACGATCCTCAACGAACCATCGTGGGCTACCGAGATGGTGGCGGTAATTTAGTTAAGCTAGATGAATCGACCATCAAGGGGGGGCGTTGGGTGGATTAATGACCTTCCGTTCAGAAACCCTGGATAAGACGCAGAACCAAATTGGTCAGCTGGCGGTTTCATTGTCATCGGCTTTTAATGCACAGCACAAACTGGGCGTGGATCTAAACGGTGAGCAGGGCGAGGACTTCTTTGCAGTGCGCACACCGCAATCCTATGGCCATAAAGGCAATAGCGACCCTGACCTATTAACGTCGGTGGCTTTTGATCCAGAAACAGTCGGTAAGCTTCGTGCGACGGACTATACCGTCTCGTTTGATGAAAACCTTGATCCCGTTGTGACGCGTAATGACAACGGCCAAGTACTCAGTGGTACAGATCCCAAAGATGCCGACTTTGTTGACACCAGTGGTTGGACACCAGGCACAGGCTTGGGTGAAATTACTTTTGGTGGTGTAACCCTTTCGTTTAGCGGCAATAATGTTGCTGTAGGTGACACCTTTGAAATCCAGCCGGTGCGCCGCGCGGGCGCAGGTATGGAAGTGAAAATTGCCGATGTGGACAAAATTGCGGCGGGTGACGCGGGGTTTGATGGTGAAGGAGCTAGTCCACTTAACTCATTTAAAAGCACAGGCAATTTAGACGTTAGTGACTTGCAAACGTCTCATACCGCTTTTGCCGATAATAAAAACTATGAATTGAAAGTGGATGGCACCGGTAAGCTGACAGTAATTCCACCAACTGCTTTCACGGTTGCAGGGACTTCTTATGCGTCGGATGCTACTGATGTGGAAGTAGATGTTGGAGAAACCGTTGTTATTGATGGCTTCAGCTTTACACTAGATGCTCGTCCTGCCACGGGCGACACAGCGACCTTAAATGTCAGCCAAAGGATTATCTCTGCCACTGGCGATAACCGTAATGCGCTGGCTCTGCAAAACCTGCAAGCCAAATCGATTGTTGGCGCTAGCGCAACGGTCACCGGGGCCTATGCATCCATGGTCAGTGATGTGGGTAACCGTACTAATATCACGCAAGTTAATTTGGATGCTCGTCAAGGTTTGACCGATCAATTGCACGCGGTTCAGCAATCAGAGTCTGGGGTCAATTTGGACGAAGAAGCCGCTAACTTGATTCGTTACCAACAGTACTATCAGGCCAATGCGCGTGTGATTGACACCGCAGGAACGCTGATGGACACCATCTTGAACCTGCGCGGTTAATTCGGGAGCTTAAGCGATGCGTATTAGTACTGTTACTATGTTCGAGCAAAGCACGGCGTCTATGAACCGTCAGCAAAGCGATCTGATGAAAGTTAGCCAGCAGATTGCCAGTGGACGACGGGTAGTGAATCCATCGGATGATCCACAGGCGGCCTCCCGTGCGGTTGGCGTGGACCAGGCAAAAGCTGTTACCGAGCAATATTCAGACGCGCGTGTATCGGCGCGTAACTCTCTTCACAGACAGAAAGCATTTTAAATAGCGTCAGTGATGCAGTAACCAGCGCCAAAACATTGTTGATTCAAGCATCGAGTGACACGCTGAGTGACGTGGACCGCGAGGCAATCGCCAGCGAGCTTAAAGGCGTCTATGAAACGATGCTGGGTCAGGCCAATGCCACCGATGGTAACGGTCGCTATCTGTTTGGCGGCTATAAAGATAACGCCCCACCGTTCGTTAAGTCAGCCGATGGCAGCGTACAGTATCAGGGTGATAGTAACGTACGCGAACAGCGTGTGGATGCCTCGCGGCTGATGCCGGTTAATGATAATGGCGAAACTATCTTTAAGAGCGTGCCCAGTGGTGCGGGTTATGTTGCAGAAGCAAAGAAAGAAAATGGTGATCTCAACGATGGTAATGTGACATTTAGCGGGCCGCAAATAAGCGATGTAAAGAATGCAACAGACTTCCGCATCACCTTTACCAGTGATGTCGCATTCGACATTGAAACGTTTGATGGCACTGACTGGAATGCTGTTAAAAGTGAATCCTACACGTGGGAGTCGGGCGATCCCGCTCAGCAAGTCAGCTACGGCGGAGTTTCGATTAGTCTTGAGGGAACGCCTGTTACAGACGATTCAATTTTGGTGGCAAAAGCTGGTAGTGAGCAGCGCGAGCCTGATCTCTTCCGAACTATGGAAGAAGCCATTCGTGTGCTGGAAAATCCTGCTGACACGTCGGCCAAGAAAGCTGACCTGCGCAATACTCTGAACACTGCCATGCGCGATCTGGACAATAGCCTAGATAACGTTCTGACCGTGCGCGCCTCTGCCGGGGCTCGCTTGAATGAGCTTGATGTTATCGATTCGGTAGGTAGTAACCGAATGCTGAACTACGATCAGACGCTGTCGGATTTAGTCGATCTTGATTACACAGAAGCTATTTCTGAGTATAGTTTGCGACAAATAGGTATGCAGGCGTCGCAAAAAGCGTTTGTGGATATTAAAGGCTTATCGTTATTTAACTATATGTAACGAGCGTCTAGTTCTTACATGGTTGACTGAAATCCCCGTACTTTTTTATAAAGCACGGGGATTTTTAGGTTAAGGGCGCCATTGTTTCGATTAAACTCTGCAGAAATCCTAATCCTTGAGTAAATAGCCGCTGCAGAAAGCGGCTAATATCGGTCATTAATACCATCATCAATATGAGACCCACGATGAGGGAAGTAGGAAAGCCGATATTGAAAACGGTGAGCTGAGGGGCGGAACGGTTCAGTATGCCCAGTGCCAAGTTGATGGTTAGCAGGGAGCCCACTAGCGGCAGTGCCAGTAACATACCTGAGGCAAAAATCGTCCCCGCATATCGAGCCAGTAAAATAAACGCATCTGGGTTGAACGTCCCAATGCCAATGGGCAATGTTTGAAAGCTCATAATCAAGGTTTCAAGCACCATCAGATGCCCATTCATCGCCAAAAACATGAGCAAGGTGATCATATAGAGAATGCGCGATAGCACCATAATATTGGTGCCGCTCGATGTATCAAAAAAAGCTCGCAAACGCTAAGCCCATTTGCAGACCGATAAAATCACCAGCCGCTTGCACGACGGCAAAAATGATATGCATGACAAGCCCCATCGCCAAGCCGATGAGGATCTGTTCGATCATAATCCCGACCCCAGCCCAGGACATGACAGCGATATCCGGCATGGCCGGCAGAATCGGCGCAATCACAATGGAAATAAGAGCAGCAAGGCCGACTTTGGCTTGATTGGGAACACTGGAGTGACCCCATAAAGGGGGAGGCAGCCATGAAAGCAGTGATGCGCGCAAACGGCCATAAAAAAGCCACTAGCCACCCTTGTAGCTGTGCGAAAGTGACTTCAACCATTAGCTTACATCACCATATTGGGGATATTGGTGAATAATCGATGGGTAAAATCGGTAATCAATCCAATCAGCCAAGGGCCAGCAAATACCAACACTGCAAACACGGCCAGGATTTTAGGGATAAACGTCAGCGTCATTTCGTTAATTTGAGTGGCGGCTTGAAACAAGCTGATGATAAGGCCAGTGAAGAGCGCGGCTAGCAGCATAGGGCCAGCAAGCAGAAGCGTTACACGCATGCCTTGATAAGCAATGCTCATCACCATTTCAGGGGGTCATCGAGGGAAATCCTTTGCGCCGTATAAAACGGCGCTGCTTATTTATGTAAAAAATCTATCTCAATAACGCGCTATATCATGTAAAAGCTTTCTGCCATCGAGCCAATAATAAGCTGCCAGCCGTCTACTAAAATGAACAACATGAGCTTAAAAGGTAACGAGATAGTGATGGGCGGAACCATCATCATACCCAGTGCCATTAGCGTACTGGCGACAACGAGGTCGATGATTAAAAACGGAATAAAAATAGTAAAGCCAATTTGAAACGCCGTTTTTAACTCGCTAGTGACATAAGCGGGCAACAATACGCGCATGGGTAACTCTTCCGGCCCTGCATCGGCCCTACATCTGCCAAGCGAACAAACAATGCCAGGTCGGGCTCACGGGTTTGGGCAAGCATGAATTCGCGAAACGGGTCTTGGGCCAGTAGCAAAAATTCTTCGAAATTGATCGTTTCGTTGCTCAGGGGCACCCAGGCATTGTCATAAACCTGAGCTAACACCGGCGACATGATAAAGAAGGTCAGAAACAGAGCAATTCCCAAGAGCACTTGGTTCGGCGGTGTTGCCTGGGTGCCCATGGCTGTGCGTAATAGGCTCAGCACGATGATGATGCGCGTGAAACTCGTCATCATCAGCAGCATCGAAGGTAAAAACGCGAGCGAACTGAGAAAGAGTAGCGTTTGTAACGAAAGTGACCACTGCTGGCCGCCGTCTTCTAATGGCTGAGAAATAATGCCAGGTATTTGTTGAGCATGCGCAGGGCTGGCTATTAAGCAAACAACAAGGGTCAATGCCAGCCATAGCCAACGTTGCTCATAGAGCCTAGAAAGGTGCATCCGGAGCCTCATGGCGTCTGATGTGGGTCGGAGGGCGCGGATGAGTCGCGGCGACGGCTAGCAGCTAGCGCTTTGGCTAGGCGTCGCGAGAAACGAGAAGAAGCTGGTACAGAGGCTGCTGGCGGGCGTTCTTCTGGGGCGGGACGCTCGTGTAACTTAGTTATTCGGCCACCACCAACGCCAACGACTAACCAAGTATCTTCCACTTCAACAATCACAATTCGCTCACGATTGCCCACAGCAGTGCTGCCTACGATGCGGAGGTGAGCGCCATGGCGAGAGTTATGATTATTCCAGCGCTTTAAAAGCGCCGTGCAAATTAGAATGATCGCAATGACTAATGCTAAGGCAGCGGCTGTTTTGCCTAAAACAGCCATGCCTATCAATGTCTCGCCACCGTTACCTAGCGCATCGAGCGAGCCGTTCTGCGTCGAAGTTGTCGCAACACTCATCGGTTCAGTTTGTGAATACGTTCAGAAGGCGTGATGATTTCAGTAATACGAATACCGTACTTATCTTCAATGACGACAACTTCCCTTGAGCGATTAAATAGCCATTAATCAAGATATCCATCGGTTCACCGGCGAGACCTTCAAGCTCGATGACAGACCCTTGCGCTAATTCCAGTAGCTGCTTAATGGTTAGCTTAGTGCGACCTAGCTCCACGGTAAGCTTCACCGGGATATCCATGATCATTTCTAACTCACGCGCCTGTGAAGAGCCGCTGTCCGGGCTCAACGGGCGGAAGACATCATCACTTGCAGATTTTGCAGCCGGTGCTTCAGGCTTAGGGGCGCGGATACTTCTTCGCTCTCTTCTGCGGCTTCTTGCTCGGCCATCGCAGCTGCCCAGGGGTCATCCTCTTCGCTAGCAGCATCAGCACTGGAGGTAGTCTCTTCTTGCTGGGACATGGCATCGGCCCAATCGTCGTCAGAGACGTTCTGATCAGGCTTATTGGGATCAGTCATGCTTTGGATTCCTTGGCTTGCTGTCGCGTAGACACTTTAATAAAGTCTTTGGACGATACGTTGTTCATAGCGGCATGGTCGATCATATGTAAGATACGCAGAGCATGCTGTTGCCGTTGGCTGCCATACTCGCACTCCATCACGGGGACGCCATCCACACTGGCTGTGATGGTGCTCGGAATGTCTAGCGGTAGCACATCGCCTTTTTCAATCCCATAACATGGGCGATACGACTAGATATTTGCGCAAACTCAGCGACTAACTCGACTTCTGAATGGCGCAACTCGCTCGCCATACGGCGGGACCAACTGCCATCTTGGTCGTGGTTGCTATCATTGATCGGATTGGCCAGTAAATCACGCAACGGCTCGATCATGGCGTAAGGCATGCATATCTGGAAATTGCTAGATAGGTTGCCAACTTCAATATTGAACTTGGTATTCACCACAATTTCATTAGGTGAGTTGGTGATGTTGGCAAACTTCGATTGCACTTCAGAACGTAAAAGCTGACATCCAACGGATAAACGACTTTCCAGGCTTCTTGATAAGCATCAATGGCGAGATTAAGCAGGCGTTGAATAATACGCTGCTCAGTATTGGTAAATTCTCGCCCATCCGATTTGGTGACAAAGCGGCCATCACCACCGAAAAGGTTATCGACCACCATAAAAACGAGGTTAGGTGGAAATACCACCAGTGCGGAGCCACGCAGCGGCTTCATCGACACGATGTTCAGGTTAGTGGGTACGGGAACATTACGTGAGAACTCACTAAAGCTTTGATAGCGTACCGACTCTACCGTGATATCCGCACTACGCCGCAATAGGTTAAATAAACCATTACGAAAATAGCGCGCAAAACGCTCATTAATGAAATCCAGCGCATGCAAACGCTCACGAATCACGCGATGTTGGGTCGAGGGGTCGTAAGGTCGAATGCGCAGTTCTTCTGCGCTTGTGGCGATGTAGCCGATGGCTCATCGTCTCCGCTAACGCCCTTTAACAGAGCATCAATTTCTTCCTGGGACAGTAGATCGTCCTGTGACATGAACGGCTCCAGTTCCCGAGGTTATTGCACAATAAATTCGGTGAATAAAACTTCACGCAAATCAAGCGGTGGCTGATTTTCTGCAAGCGGTACGTTTAGCCTATTAACGATCTCTTGCGCAAGCTGCTGCTTGCCTTCCGAGGAGGTAAGCTCATCAGCTTGCTTGCCGGACAGCAGCATCAGCAATCGACTACGCACTTGGGGCATATGCTCTTCAAGAATAACTTTACTTTCTTCATTACCCACGCGAAGCGTCACGCCTGTATAGAGTAAGCGTGACCCATGGCGATCATCGGCAAGGTTGACGGTAAAGGCTCAATGCGCATGAAGACTGGCGACTCACGCTCCATTGCTTGCTGCATTTCTGCATTTTCCGTACCGTTATCTTGCTGGTCAATTACCATATAAATAGCTGTCGCTGCGCCTATTGACGATAGCAACACTAGAATAATCATTATCCAAAGCAGCTTTTTAGACCCACCGCTTGTTTCTGCCATTTGAGATTCCTGTGAATTCCATGCGTATCACTAGCAAAGTATTATGCCTAAAGCGCATGCTGGTGATGAAATGAACAGGCTCGTTTGGCAAGCCTATCTTTGGTTTAGTTAGCTCATGTGCGCAGCACTACAGATGCCATGCAAATTCAGTTGCCACTGTTTACGCGTAGAGGTCGACTCGCCCGTCCACTATAAGAGGGTTGCTTTCAGCGCTTCGGGAGAGCATTTCATCCGCGCCAATGTCGCCGCTGTCACTGCCAACCTCTGCACCTTGCTTACCGCCTGATTGGGCAAAAGCCTGAGCATTGGGATCGCGCTGATCGCCAACGGATGTCTCACCTAGCGATATACCTTGTTCTGCCAGGGCTTCCCTTAGTTGGGGAATGGCTTGTTCAAGCACTTGCCGCACCTGGGCATGGCCTGACAAAAGTGTGCTTGTGCCCCCTGTTCGCCAAATTTTAATGAAATAGAGAGTGGCCCTAGCTCCGCCGGATTCAACTGCATTTGTACATGCTGCTCGCCACCACGCTGTGAAATTTGTACCAATTGCTGGCTTAGTTGCTGTGGCCAAGCAGGGTTCGTAACAGGCGTTGTCAGCGCGGCCTGGGTTGATGGTACGGCCGGTGCAAACCCTTGTGCTGATGGTTGTGCTGAGGCTAGTAGGGGGTTGCCAGCATGGGATGTGAAGCCGGTCAGTAAGTGCTCACTTGAAGAATTCCCTTTTGGCACGCCTCCTGACGTTAATAGAGCGCCCATTAGGGCTTCGCTGCTGATTTGTGACGCTGCACCATCAGCGCTCATTTGAGTAAAGAAAGTATGAGGCTGCGTTCTTGACGCTGCCTGAGTTTCGATAGCGGGCAGGCTGGTATTGGTTAAGCGAGCCGTATCAACAGGGAAGGGTTGTTCGCTCTGACTATTCTGGCGTTGGGTAACCAAGCTGTTTAACGCGGAGACCAGCTGCGCTGCTTCTGTTTGATTAATATTTAGATGTTCGGTGATAGCTTTCAGCACCGCCGGGTCGATCGACGATCCAGGCTGTACTTTAGGCGTGCCTTCGGTAAAAGATGCCATTAAGGTAAGGCGAGCGGCAATTTCATCTAATGGCGTTGAGGTCTGCGCACTATCAAGCGTTAGGGTATCTAAGTTAATGTCTGGATTTGATTGTTGAAGTTGAGCAAGTAGTCCAGATAAGTCACTTTCATTGACATCAAGCCCGAGTGCTTCAAGAGCTGCGCTTAAATCCTCAATATCTATTTCTAGCGCATCTGACAAGAGGCCGCCGAGTGCACTCAGCTGTGCTTGGTGTGGAGTTGACTGTAACGAGTCGGCCTCACTTAGCGTATGCGCAGACAAGCGCTGAGCGTCAGCTGCATGTGAAAGCGCCTGCTGAAAAAAACCGTTGGGTGAGTCTTGCCGGCTGAATGCGCCTTGAGACTGAGTCTGAGGCGAACTCTGGCTGGCCGAAAGCAACTGGTGAATATTCATATTCAGTTCCTTGACACCGCTAATGCGGAGTGTCGTTATGCTGACGAGCCAAGCGGCTAGTCACCAAATCATCGTTAGTTTTTTGTTCATGGCGCTCACTCCGGCGGTGCTCTTCTAACAGCCGACGCGACGCCAGTGTATCGTAGGAAGAGAGCTTGCGCTGTTCCTGTTGCCAGTTCTTTGGCTCTGCTGAACGCTTGCCTGCTGTGCTGCTAACGCTTGGCGAGCACGGCTGAGAGCCGCGTCCAAAGAAGCCAGAAATTGTTGATAGTTGTACATAGTGGCAGGATCAATGCCATCACGCATCGCCTTTTGTAAACGCTCAGCATACTCTGCTCGGTAACTCAGTAGTGACTGTAGCTGAGCAGTGGTTTGCTGCTCTGTTTGTCGTTCTTGGGCCAGTACTTTGCCCGCTTGGTCACGGGCGTCTTTGGCTAAGCCGGTTAGCATTGCGAGCTGTGATGTACTCATGTGCGTCCTCCAACCAGCGCGTGCAGTGCTTGGCGTGAATCTTCAAGCGTTGCACACTCATTAATGCTTTGTTGTAGAAAACGCTCCAGCGACGGAAAGCGGTTGACTGCCTCGTCTAGCTGTGGATCGTGGCCAGGGCTGTAGGCGCCGACACTGATAAGATCCCGGTTGCGCTGGTAGCGCGAAAACAGCTGCTTGAAAACGCGCGCTTCTTGTAGCTGTTCAGGCGAAGTAATCGAGGTCATGGCCCTGCTGATAGAGGCTTCGATATCGATTGCGGGATAGTGCCCTGCTTCTGCTAATGTTCTCGACAGCACAATGTGACCGTCAAGAATGGCGCGAGCAGAGTCGGCAATCGGATCCTGTTGATCATCGCCTTCCGTTAGCACGGTATAGAATGCCGTAATGGAGCCGCCACCACGCTCCGCATTGCCTGCTCGCTCTACTAAGCCGGGCAGTTTGGCAAACACAGAGGGCGGATAGCCTTTGGTGGCGGGCGGTTCACCGATGGCCAGTGCAATTTCCCGTTGAGCCATGGCATATCGGGTTAGCGAATCCATAATCAGCAGTACATTGCGGCCTTCATCGCGGAAACCTTCCGCTAAGCGCGTCGCGTAAGCGGCACCTTGTAAGCGTTGTAGTGGTGACGTATCAGCGGGTGCAGCAACTACAACGGCACGCCGTCGACCCTCCGGGCCCAGAATATTATCGATAAAATCTTGTACTTCGCGCCCCCGTTCACCAATCAAACCCACCACGATGACATCGGCCTTGGTGTAACGAGCCATCATACCTAGCAGCACCGACTTACCTACCCCGGAGCCTGCAAATAACCCCATCCGCTGGCCCCGCCCAACACTTAGCAGCGCATTAATAGCGCGGATGCCGACATCAATTTGCTCCTCAATAGGCGCGCGTGAAAGCGGGTTGAGCGAAGGTGTACTGAGTGTTGCGCGTGGTATCTCCTCAAGATTCTCACGGTCATCAAGCGGATTGCCGTTGCCATCCAGTACGCGACCTAATAAATCATCACCCATAGGGAAGCGACGAGCACTGTTGCCACTGCCTTCATCCAATGGCGAAACGCGAGCGCCAGGCATCAGACCAGTGACTTCTTCAAGCGGCATCAGGAATAGCTTTTCGCCAGCAAAGCCGACTACTTCGGCTTCGGCGTGCTTATTGCTGTCGGCTAAGCGGCCATCACTGCCCGGCAATTCAATTCGGCATGCGCTGCCGACCGCAACCCGCAACCCGACCACCTCAATCACCATGCCTGTCGCACGAATGACGCGGCCGCTATTGCGGTAGCGCGGCAAATGGCTGACGCGCTGCTGCGTGCGTCGCAATGCCTTATTCCAGCGATGTCGATGGGGACAGGTGGTATCTGCCATAGCGTATCCGCCTAGGATGAAGGATCGTTAGAGGACGGTGGTGACTTGAGACCGCGTTTGCGTGATTGAGCTTGAATGGCCTGCCAGCGGCTTTCAAAAGTAGCGTCAATTTCACCCTGTGCACTGGTTACCCGGCAGCCGCCACGGGCAAGTTGATCATCGGGTTGCAGCTTCCAGTTGGCGGCCACAAGCTCATTGCCTAAGTGCTCTTCTACCAAGTCATGGTCATTGGGGTTGAGCCAAAGGCGTTGTTGACCTACCAAGGGCGGCTCGGTGTGCAGAAGCTCACGCACAATCACTAAAATTTGTTCAGGCGTTTCCTGAAGGGCATCGCTGGCAAGCTGCTTGCCGGTTGCCAGCGCCAGCTCAACAAGGTCATGGGCGATGGTTTCGTCAATGCGCTCTAGCGCATCTGAGAATTGCTTGCCCAGCGTTTTTAGCGGCGTAACGGTAAGTCGAATTTGCTCTTTTAATTCGGTCTGTGTCTGTTCAGCCGCTGCTGCTAATCCTTTTCCATCCCCCTCTTTGTAGCCTTGCTCAAGGCCTGCTTTATAGCCTGCTTCTTCGGCTTGCTGACGAATACGCTCATACAGTTCCTGGCGTTCACTTTCTTCACGCTGGCGGGCCAATTCGGCTGCCTTTTGTGCCGCTAGTACTTTACGCTGATGAGCCGTTGGCACCTCGCCGTCTGAGGTTTGGCCGCTCTTGGAAGAGGCCAGCTCATCCATTTGCCAGCGACGCCAATCACTGTGGCGGTCAAATTGAGGGGAGTGCGTATTAGACATACTCATCGTCTCCGCCTGCCAGGACGATTTCACCCGAGTCCGCTAGCCGCCGTACAACTTGCAAAATAGTTTTCTGTTCGGTTTCAACTTGCGAGACGCGGATAGGGCCCCGGGCTTCCATATCTTCACGAACTAAATCGGCTGCGCGCTGCGACATGTTGCGCAGGAACTTGTCCACAAGGGCGTCCTGGGCTCCTTTAAGCGCCACCACCAGCGAGTTGGTATCGACTTCCTGAAGCACCATTTGAATGGCACGGTTGTCGAGGTCGAGCAGATTCTCGAACAGGAACATTTCGTCGATAATCTTCTGGGCTAAATCTTCGCTGTGGGCGCGCACGGTCTCGATCGCTGTCTCTTCTTGAGAAGAGTTCATCAAGTTGAGGATTTCGGCAGCTGTTCTTACGCCGCCCATTTTGCTGCGCTTGAGATTCTGGCCATCCAGCATGCCAGTAAGTACTTCGGTCAATTCCTGTAACGCGGCGGGTTGAACGCCGCTGAAAGTGGCGATACGAAGTACCACATCATTGCGCAGCTTTTCTTCAAATAATTCGAGAATATCGGACGCTTGATGACGGTCCAGATGAACCAGAATCGTCGCAATAATTTGTGGATGCTCATCGCGGATGAGCTCGGCCACCATGGACGCTTCCATGAGGTTAAGGGCGTCGATCCCTGAATTATTGCCTGTCGTTTCAAGGATATCTTCAATCAAGCTAGACGCACGCTCGCTGCCCAGCGCTTTGGTCAACACCGAACGGATGTGGTCACTGGAGTTCAGGTTAAGCGCGACAAACTCTTCGTTCTCTTTATGGAAGGCTTCGAGCACCGCTTTCATGTCGTCATGAGAGACTTGATTGAGGCGGGCCATCTCCATACTAATTGTTTGCACTTCGGTAGCACCGAGGTATTTAAACACTTCGGCGGCACTGTCTTCCTCGAGTGCGAGCAATAGAATGGCGCTCTTACGGGCGCCGCTCATTTCAGCAATTGAACTACTCATTTGAACTACTCATTAGCATTCATCCAGCTACGAATGATCATCGCGACCATGCGGGGATCTTCCTGCGCCATTTCACGCAAGTCGTTGAGGTTATGCTCATAGAGAGAGGGTTTTACGCCGACGCTTCGGCTTGGCATAAGTCTCGTCGGACTCATCAGGCGTCTCTTCACTCTCTTCATCATCGTCGCCCACGCTAGCGGCCAGCATGCCACTAGGCGTCGCTGCTGCCATCACCGGAGATTGCGTGTACCGCTTGATTAAGGGACGCAAAATCAACAGGTAGAGCAATAAAATAGCCAGCGCAACGAGGAGGTAGCGGCCTGCTTTGGCAGCCATTGAAAGAATAGTGGGGTCTTTCCACCATTCGACCTCCGCCGTTTCTTCGACACTGCGCGTGAAGGGTGAATTGACAACCTCAACTTCATCTCCGCGTAATTGCGAGAATCCCATCGCTTGACGAACCAAGCGCTCAATTTGAGCCACTTCATTGTCTGTTAAGGCAACCTCAATCCACTCGCCTTCTTCGTTCATTTCGCTGCGATAATTGACGACTACCGCAGCTGAAAGCCGCTCTACCTGTCCGAGGCGGTGCTGGACATGCTCAATGCTACGATCGACTTCGTAGTTGATAACGTCGTCTTGACGCAAATTACGCAGCGCCTCGGGGGTGCGTCTTCTTGCTGGTCGGCTTCCGCTTCCTCATTTTCGGGCTGGTTGATGGGGAGGGCAGCGTACCTGGCGGCGTATTGCTTAGTGCGCCTGGAATGCCTGTGGCCAAGGGGTCTTCGCCATCATATGCAAGGCTAAGTTGGCGGCTACGCACCGCTGCTTCGTTGGGCGGCTGATTGGGACCGTAGCGTTCAGAAGTCTGCTCGCGCCGAGAAAAGTCTATTTGTGCGGCCACTTGAGCGCGTACATTATCGCGGCCTAAAATGGGCGTTAAAATATGTTCAATACGCTGTTGGTAAGAGCGCTCGACTTCAGCAATATACTCAAGTTGCGAACCATCCAAATCATTGCCATTGCTTGTCTCAGCAGACAACAAGCGGCCATCCTGGTTAACCACTGTGACGTCTTCAGCGGCCAGTTCGGGAACGCTTCCAGACACCATATGAACGATGGCGCTAACCTGACCTTCACCCAGGATACGGCCGGGTAATAAGGTCAGCACAACGGATGCTTTCGCGGGTTCGCGATCACGAATAAACACCGATGGCTTTGCCATGGAGAGGTGGACTCTTACGCCCTCCACTGGCCCGAGCGACTCAATTGAGCGTGCAAGCTCGCCTTCCAGGCCACGCTGATAATTGATTTGCTCAGCAAATTGGCTAATCCCGAATGCTTGGCTTTCCATAAGCTCCAGGCCAAGATTGCCGCCACGGGGCAATCCCTGTTCCGCCAACTGCAGGCGCAGGGTGTGCACCTGATCACTGGGCACCATTAGCGCTTGGCCGCCCTCGCTGAATTGATAAGGAATGCCGCGCGTATCGAGCTCGTTAATAATGCTACCGCCATCAGCTTCGCTCAGATTGCTGTAGAGCACGCGATACTCGGGGCTGCTAGCCCACATGAAGAGGACCGCTATAATAGCGATCGAGGCGGCACCGGCGATAAGCAGCGCGATGAGCGGATTGCCACGCAGCTGCTTCAGCGTTCGCTCAAAGGCTGAGCCGCTGGTGGAACCACTGTCAGTATTTCCACTCGCTGTATTACCACTACGGGAAGCGGCTTGATTCGTACTGTTTTGACGGCCTGCCGTTGCACCGGTTTCGCTCATGCGTCCCTCCGGGAGGGCAGGCAAAACTGGCGTCGGCTAAGGCGCATCACCAAAGAGGGCATAGGCTATATCCGTCAATCGCGGTTATCCGCCGAAAAGATGAGGCGGAATTGTGATGGATGCCATTATCCGGTGGCTAGTCGCGCCTAAAGGAAAGATAAGCTTCGCTTTTTGTGCGCATTTGTCTGTATGAGGCAGGGCGCGTCGATGTTAGGCTTTTGCATTAGTTCTTTTTTACGAATTAGAGGTCGGTATATGAGCACTCCCGCAATACAGGCTGCGTTACAACAGATGCAAGGTTTGGCCACCCAGGCGGCATCCGCGCAGCCTCTCAGTGGTGCTCAAGCGTCAGCAGCGGTGGGGAACGGCGGTTTTGGTGGTGAGCTACAGGCCTCGATTCAGCGCATTAACCGACTTCAACAGACTGCTAATAGTCAGGCGATGGCTTTTCAGGCGGGTGACCCTAACCTGCAGCTTAACGATGTGATGGTCGACATGCAGAAATCCAGCGTTGCTTTTCAAATGGGGCTTCAGGTTCGCAACCGCTTAGTATCTGCATATCGAGATGTTATGAATATGCAAGTGTAATGGTTATTGCCCTTGCTGATGGTGCGATGCTCGTTGCGTCGTGCTTTAGGCTTCCAGAGAGATTATCTGGCCTTGCATCTCTTCTAGCCGTTCAGCAATTTTTAATACTTCTTCCGCTGGGATCTGGCGTATTACTTCTCCCGACTCTCGGTCTACTACTCGCGTAATCACGCGTGAAGTATCTTCGCTTAACTCAAATTCTAAACCGCGTGGGCGCATTGCTTCGTTAATGCGTTGAATGGGTTCGATCAGTTCGCCGCCAGATATTTTCGTTCGTCCTTGTCTGCGTGGTTAAGTGGTGCGTTCGTTGGTGCTAGTTGAGCCAGCGTTTTTCTAGCCGCTGACTTGGATTTAAGTTGGCAAGCGTCGATGACAACAGTGTTGTTGCTTCGGTGGGTAGTGAGCTCATAGGGCACGTTCCTCTTTAAAGTCAGCTCCGGCAGCCAGTCGTGGTGCAGCAATGCAATGAGAAACGGCAGCCATAGCTCGGATTTTTATTTCTAGTTATACGCCACAAGATCATTATCGGCAGGACTTTTAAAAATCTTTACCCTCCTCAGTGTTTAGTAGTGTTTGCTTACTTCTGAGAGCGCTACATATATATAACCGCCTGTCTTTGCTTGCTGCACTGCTTGCTATACCCCGCTTAATAAGCATGAGAATGATGCTCTTTTGTACATACGCCAAGCTGATCGCATCTGATATGCTTCGTCGCTTTGCGGTGAGCTAATTAACGCATGAGAGCAAGTGAGGCGAAAATGGTAGCGCAGCAGGATGAGTTTGAAACAATAGCAAACATAACAGCAATCGAGTCTCTGCTGGGCACGTTAATCGAAGGCGGCGGTGTTTCACTTTGCCTTGATGCGGCTGGTGCTCGCCCTGAGCCCATTGTCTTAATGGAGCAGCACCCTGGGCAAACACTGGTGATGGATCTTTCATCTGTCAGTTACTTACTTCACCACCTTCAAGACGGGGCAGCTTTCTACTTACGCGCGCAGGCGCAGGGCAAAGTAGTCCAGACGCCGCTACTGCATTTGACAGAAACACGCCAGGCAGGTGGGCGTTTTCTGTGTTGCTGTGACTATCCTGCTACGTTGGCTATTTTGCAGCGACGCGAGTCATTCCGCGCTGAATTGCGCATGGGGATGGTGGTGATGGCAGGCCTGTATGGTAGCGATACGGATGTGGTAGAAGGCGAGTTGCGAGACCTTTCCCAAGACGGCTGCCAGCTTGAATTGCCTTTAGCGGCCAGTGGTCTATTGGCGGCAGCGGTGAAACCTCTAACACTCGCGTTCACTTTTCCCGATGGTACTTATTTTGAAGTGCTTGGAAATGCCCGTCATCAAAAACAGATGCTGAACGCCATCTGCTGCGTGTTGGCTTCAACTTCGTTGAGTGCAGCGCAGAACAGGAACGGCAGATTTGGTATTTTGTATGTGAAATAGAGCGCGAGGCGGCCCGTTATAAAAAGAAGAACAGAGCGAGCGTCAGCCTTCTCCATTATTTGCGCTGCCCAATAAGCGCTCTGGCGCGGGTGAAATGCTTGGGCGACGGGATATCAAGCGCTACGCTACGCCGATGGCGCGTCGGTTGGTAAAAGTAGCGGCCTACCTGGATGCGCAGCTGCTGTCGTTAAAGCAAGGTAGTGATATCGATGGTCGCCAGCTCTCTCGCTATGCTGATCGAATATTGGAGCTTCACGAAGAGGATCGTGAAGCGTTGCTATTTGCCTCTCGCTGCCTATCTCCTGAGCCCTTGTTAGTACGCCACTGTATCGCGGTGGCTATTCATTTGCTCGATTTTGTGGGTGCCAGCATGCCGCGTGAATTGCGCAAAGCAATTGTGGCCAGTGGCCTTATCCATGATCTTGGTAAAGCACTGGTTCCCCAGGTCTTGTTCAAGGCGCCGCACTTTGAGGCGAGTCACCGAGAGGCGATCAGTGAGCATGTCCAGCTGTTGTTTGATCGCTTACATAACTGCCAGTGGCTATCGGCGGGTATTGCACAGGCCGTTATTAGGGGAATTAATGAGCGTATGGATGGCAGTGGATATCCTGAAGGCGCGGACAAGGGGTGACCTTAGTGAGCTGGCGAAAGCCAGTGCCGTCGTCGATGTAGTCGAAGCGATGCGGCGTGATCGTGCTGATCGTCCGGCTAAAACAGCGCAACAAATTTATCGGCATTTGCTCCAGCATCCGCACCACTTTGATATGCGCTGGATTAAGCGCTATATCGAGCATTTCAAGGCCTTGCCCGTGGGGTCGCTGGCGTGTTTCTCCAGTCAGCAGCAGGGGTGGGTTTTGCGCTTAGATGACAAGGGCAATCCTGTCGAGGGTGCTGCTTGCCCCCACCGTAGAGCCGCCCATGCGTGACAACGTGGGGCGGTGGTGCGGGACAATATCACTGAGCGCCTTGGACGAGCTGTGAGCGAGATAGCTGTCTCTACCTGAGAGGGTAAAGCGTGTTAGGCATGCGGGAATGATTGGCTTTTGTGTCAGCAATAAGTTTTCTACATAAAAGCCGTGCTGTCGTTAAAGTCTATCTCTCTTGCGCCGATATAAAGCAGTAGCAGAATGAAGATTGCTATTTAATTAAACATTTAATATTCGTGATTAGCCTGCGTTAAAAGGGTATTAAAATCACGTACAGGAGTTCCGCTTATGACTTACTCTCGGTGGCGCCGCCTATGGGCGGGGGCTAATGCTTATGCGCGCGTCGGCGTAGAAAGCGGAGTGATGTCGGCAGACCCTCACCAGCTTATCGTACTATTATTTGACGGCGCTCAGGCCGCTATCCGTGCTGCGCGAATTCATATGCAGGCAGGCAATACGGCTGAGAAAGGCAAGTCGATATCGAAAGCGATTGATATTGTTAATAGTGGCCTGGCAGCTGCGCTTGATAGAGAAAAAGGCGGAGAGATTGCCGAGCGTTTGGCATCGCTTTATGACTATATTGCGCGCCTATTGTTGGCAGCTAACCTGCGCAACGATGAAGAGAGCTTAAATCAGGCCGAGCGCTTGCTTGAAGATATCGCCTCAGCCTGGCGTGATATTGGTCAACGGCAGAGTGCGTGAGGCAATAATGTCAGCTTTCCCATCCGCTCATGATAAACGGGCTCAGAGACGCTGCTCACTAGCTATGAAACGCTATTGAGCAGGGTTGAACACATGAATGAGCTGGCCAATGCCGAGCAGTGGGCGGAACTAATTGATCAGCGTACAAGCTATGTGGTGTTGGTAGAACAGCTGCGCGAGCTGGATTTAACCGTATCTCTTGATGCCACTGCCCAACAGCGCAAATCAGAACTGCTTGAACGTATTCTTGAGCACGACGTTAATATTCGGCGTCGCTTAGTGGCGCGCCGTGATGAGCTCGGTAAGCTAATTGAAGTATCGCAACGTCAGCGAGACTTGCACCGTGCTTATGCACCGCAGCAAGGCACTGCGGGGCCATATACAGAAGATGATGCGACGAGGTCGACGTGAGCGGTATTACACCTCTCATTGATACGCTCTTGCACCAAGTGCTGGGGCGACAAGGTGAGGTGTCTTTGAAGCGGGCGCTGGATCAGCCGGTGAAGCCTATTTCGTATAGCGAAGGGCCGCGTGCGGTAATGGGCGATTCAAATTTGGATGGTCGTTCATCGACATCGCCGCTCAATGATCTAAAACGTTTGCCTCTTCCTCTGGATGGAGGGCGAACGTTGCCACGTGGTGAGGCGTTGCCTTCATCACCTGGGTCAACGCAGACGCATTTTAGCCCTGCTGCGCGAACGATTGCCGATGTGCTGCTACGTTTCCCCGCGCCGCCCTCTGTGATGCGGCCCGACGTGGCTCTTATTACCAGCCAAGAAACACCCGGGGCCAGTGCGGTAGCGACGCGATTAGAAGCCAGTATTCGTGATAGTGGGTTGTTTTATGAATCGCACCTAAAGCGCTGGTTTCAGGGCGAGGGAACTCGCCAGCAGCTAATGAACGAACCGCAAATGAAGTCTGGATCTCGTCAGCATGCCGCCTTTTGCCCACGGGTCAGAATGTTACACAGGCACTGATGAGTGCGAGGTTGGCGCCTCTAGTGGCGCAGCCAGTGGGGCAGGGGGGAATGGCAATTTTACCCAATGTGCCGTTAGTGCCTGCCACGGGTGATCAAGCCTTGTCTGCTCGGTTGGGTGGCGCGACGTCCTCTTTATCCACTGGTTCGACGGCAGCTTCGGCCGCCTCTCCCCAGGCTTCTGCTGCTCCTGTTCCTATGGCTGGCGGGGGCGTGAGAGTAGTCAGGCTAAAGTAGAGTTAAGCCATGCAAGAGAAATGACAGAGCTGGTAGCTAACCGCCCAGCGCGCGAGATTGTGCATGAAAGCCTGCAGAGTTTGGTACGCCAGCAGCTTGAGATGCTGGTTATGCCGACTATCCGCTGGAGGGGGGATGTCTGGGCAGGCATCTTTATGGCCTTAGTGATCCATCTACCCGCCCGAGAGAAAGGGCAAGAAGATGGGTCGCATGAGGGCGAGCCGGAAGGCGGGTGGCGCTCTGACATGCAGCTAGATGTTCCCAATTTGGGGCGTTCAACGCGTCGCTATGGCTTTATCGAAATGTGTTAAGTATCGATTTCACCACCGAAAGTACTCAGGCGTATCAGCGCATCGACGCTGGGCTGCCCATGTTAGAGAAGCGGCTAAGTGCCTTGGACTTACAAAAGTGCAGCTGCGCGCACGCTTTATCGAAGTGGAGAGTGCCCATGGCCACCCCGGGTGAGCGCCGCCGACAAGCCGTTGCACTGGCTTATCAAGAGAATGACCGTGCGCCCCGAGTCGTGGCGAAAGGCTATGGAGATCTGGCCGAGCGCATCATGGCAGAAGCTCAACGACAGGGTATTTATGTGCATGATGCACCTGAGCTTGTGGCGCTGTTAATGCAGCTAGATTTGGACGCAGAAATTCCTGCAGGTCTCTACCAAATCGTTGCAGAACTGCTGGTGTGGGTGTTCGAACTATCAGAAGCAGGGCTAAGCCCTCGCAATACGACTGAGTAGCCAATTATAGACGTTGTATGCAACCATGATGGCTGGTAATTAAAAGTCATTAACGGCGCTAGTATAATGGACACAATGTCGCGCCTGAGTCATTTAATGGAACATCATGAGTCAAACCAACTTTCTCGATGAAATTCAGGAAATAAACTTAGCTTATTTGCTTCTGGCGCAGCGCTTGCTTGATGAAGATCGTGAGGCTGCCATGTTTCGCTTAAAAATAGATAGCGATGTTGCCGAGCTAATTGTGTCACTTAACGCTCGCCAGCTGACTAAGCTTGCACGAACCAGTCAGTTGCTGTGCCGCTTCAGCCAAACAAGTGCTGAACGCTTGCGCCAGCTCACTGACAATCCGCGTGATCAAGGTTTGGCCGGTTTGCATGCGTCGCTGATGTTGGCCAGTGAGCCGTTTGAGCCAATGCCGCCAGGAGAGACAAAGTGAGCCAGAAAAGCTTGGTCGATGAGATGCATCAAGTGCAACTGGCCATCGAATTGATCGAGCTTGGTGCGCGATTACAGGTGCTTGAAACAGAAACAGCATTAAGCCGCACGCGGTTAATTAAGCTGTATAAAGAAGTGCGCGGCATGTCGCCCCAAAGGGGATGCTGCCTTTCTCCACCGATTGGTTTATTACCTGGCTGCCAAATGTTCATTCGTCGCTGTTTTATAACATATACATAAGCCTAAGGGAGAGGGCGAGCTGTGAGCGTATTGATGCCTTTGTTAAGGCGTATCGTCTCTATGATGAGCAAATGTCGCTTGACAATATGGAGTCGGTTCTTGGGCTGACACGTGCTTGGACATTAGTGCGCTTTTTTGAGAGTGATTTGCTGCAACTCAATGAATGTACGCGTTGCAACGGACAGTTTGTGGCTCACGCCCATAGTCCAGCTCAGCAATATGTGTGCGGAATCTGCCAGCCCCCTTCGCGGGCGGGAAAAACGCGCAAAGCGCAGCAGGATAATAGTGAAAAATGTAACAATTCCCGTGCCGTTTCCACGAATGGCTGGAATTAGGGTATAAGAAGTAATAATAAGCGTGTAGTGATAAAAGATGAGTGTATCGGCCTAGATAGCTGCAAAATTCGGTGATGCTTTCCCATTAAAAAACAGTTTAGCCCTAGTATGATAAGGCTAATTTATGCTTGAGACGGAATGCTACTTAACCATCAGAACCGGCGGTTAGGTTTTGGTTCCCTTACTTAATACTGAATACCGCAAGGACCCTGCTTGTGCTGATACCTCTAGGCTATGTAATCGTATTGCTGTCTGTGTTTGGTGGCTATGTGCTGGCAGGTGGCAGCTTAGGCCCCCTGTACCAACCGCTTGAGTTGCTTATTATTGGGGGCGCGGGTGTTGGTGCATTTATCGCAGCGAACAATGGCAAGGCGATTAAGGCAACGTTCAAAAATCCCTACCGCGGCTCAAACGTGCTAAAAAATATAACAAAGCACTCTATATGGAGCTTATGGCGTTGCAGTACAAGTTACTGTCTAAAAATTCGTCGTGAGGGCATGTTAGGCATTGAGCGAGATATTGATAATCCGCAAGAGAGTCCACTCTTCCAAGAGCATCCTACGGTACTCGCCGATCCTCATATCATGAATTTCCTGACGGACTATCTGCGCTTAATGGTAAGCGGCGGCATGGAGCCTATGGAAATTGATGAGTTGATGCTGCATGAAATTGAAGTCTTTGAGCAGGAAGCCCATGTCCCCATCGATGCGATTGCCAAAGTGGGCGATGCGATGCCTGCCTTTGGCATTGTCGCAGCGGTCATGGGGTGGTTAAAACACTTACATATGCTGACGCTTCACCCAGTCAGATGGGTGAAATGATTGCTCATGCGCTAGTGGGCACCTTTCTGGGTATTTTGTTGGGCTATGGTTTCGTCAGCCCACTTGCAAGCTACATCGAACGACAGGCTAAAGAAGCAGAAAAAATGCTTCAGTGCATTCGCATTACGCTACTCGCAAGCTTGCACGGTTACGCGCCGCAGTTAGCTGTTGAATTTGGCCGCAAAGCCCTTTTCGCCGCTGAGCGGCCGAGCTTTACGGAGCTTGAAGAGTACGTAAGGGGATGCGAAAAAGGCCGGTAACGCATGAGTAAGGGTGGTGACAAGCGTCCGATCGTCATTCGGCGCAAAAAAGTGGTTCATGCTCACCACGGTGGCGCTTGGAAAATTGCCTTAGCGGATTTTATGACCGCCCTGATGGCCTTTTTTTTAGTGTTATGGATCCTCAGTATCGCCAGCGAAGAAGAGCGGAGGGGGAGTCGCTGAGTACTTTAGCACTCCGCTGGTAACCGCTATTACCGGTGGCGACAGCTCAGGTAGTACCAGCGTGATTCCAGGCGGCGGGCCAGACCCAACACACAGCGATGGAGAGCGGGCGCGCATTGATACCCTTCAGCGCACTCGTCCAAGTATGCAGGAGCGACGTTTTTCAGGGACGTACAAGAGCGGATTGAGCGCGCCATTGAACTTGATCCAGAACTGCGCCAGTTACGCTCACAAATGCGCTTTGACTTAACCCGTGAAGGGCTACGCATACAGTTATTAGATACTGATCAGCGACCCATGTTTGAGTTGGGGAGTGATCAAGTCGCGCCCTACATGCGCAGTTTGCTACGCACGATTGCACCGCTGCTTAATGAACTCCCCAACGAGTTAAGTATTAGTGGGCATACCGATAGCGTGCCCTATGCAGGCGGCTATCGCGGCTACAGTAATTGGGAACTTTCCAATGATCGTGCCAATGCCTCACGCCGCGAGCTTATTTCTGGTGGGTTTGATCCAGGTCAATTGCTACGTGTGTCAGGCTTTGCAGATCGTGTGCTGTTGCCCGAGACTGAGCCAACCGACCCTATCAACCGCCGTATAGAACTGGTAGTGCTGCTACCTGAGATAGCCGATGCCATCCGTAATCCAACCATCATGGGGCCGGAAAGTGTATCGCCGGAAGCTTCAATCGATGCGCTAGAAGCTTCAGCCGAAGCGCAAATTGAATCAACACAACAAGACGAGCCTCAGGCGCAAGATCCCGAGTGACCAGAGCCCGTCATAAAATACGACGTTAAGGTGGAGCGGTGCATGGATATAGCGGATTTTTTTGACACCTTTTTGAAGAGGCAGAAGAGCTGCTGTCGGATATGGAGCAGCATTTGTTAGAGCTGGATGTCGATGATCCAGACAGTGAGCAGCTCAATGCTATTTTCCGTGCCGCCCACTCGATCAAAGGAGGGCCGGAACCTTTGGTTTTACCGTGCTGCAGAAAACCACACATATTTTGGAAAACCTTCTCGATTACGCACGTAAGGGCGAACTGACGCTGCGAGCCGACCTCGTCGACACCTTTTAGAGGCTAAAGACATCATGCATGAGCAACTCGATGCCTACCGCAGCGAAGAGGAGCCAAATCAAGAGGCATTTGAGCGCATTTGCCAAACGCTGCAACAAATTGCCCTGGATGAAATAGGCGAACAGTTAGATGGGCCAGCGACGCCAGCCGCTGAACCACAAGCGCCGTCAGCGCCTGCGCCCAGCAGTGAGGCGAAAGAGAAGCTAGCCGACGGCCATCTGTTGGTCGCGCTGCTTAATGTTAACGATAAAGATCGAGTGTTGCTGGTTGAAGAGTTAGAGCAGCTAGGCGAAGTACAGTCCCAATCAGGCGACGCGAAGCGCTATGAGGTAATCCTCAAAAGCAGCGACAGTGCTGACGATATTGAAGCGGTCATGTGTTTTATTATCGAACCGGATCAAATTGAGATTATGGCCATTGAGGGCGCTACTGAGCCAGCCAGCGCTGTGTCAACAACCCATGAGCCAGAAGCGCCGGTGGCTGTAGCCCCTGCGCCACAAGTATCGACGGAAAAACCATCAGCTACGGCAGGGCCAGCAAAGGCAGTTGCCAAAGAGAAACCTAAAAAAGCCGCCGCTGAATCGTCTTCAATTCGGGTGTCTGTGGATAAAGTCGACCAAATTATCAACTTGGTGGGTGAGTTGATTATTACCCAGTCGATGCTTGATCAAACGGTGAGTGATTTAGAAGACCAGTCCGTGGGTAACAGCTCATTGCAAAATGGCATGAGCCTGTTACAGCGCAACGCACGTGACCTTCAAGAAGCGGTCATGTCGATTCGTATGATCCCAATGGAGTTTGTCTTCAGTCGCTTTCCCAGGGTGGTACGTGACACCGCCGGTAAATTAGGCAAAGAGATCGAGCTGATTACCGAAGGCAAATCGACCGAGCTGGATAAAAGTCTGGTTGAAAGAATTACCGATCCATTAACGCACTTAGTGCGTAACAGCCTTGATCACGGTGTGGAGATGCCGGATGTACGCGAAGCTATCGGCAAGCCGCGTACAGGCAAATTAACGCTATCGGCGCGCCATCAAGGTGGCAATATTTTGATTGAAGTGCGCGATGATGGCGCCGGTATGGACCGTGATCGTCTGCTAGCCAAGGCACGTGAAAACGGCATTAACGTATCTGACACCATGTCCGATGAAGAGGTCTTTCAGCTCATTTTTGCCCCCGGTTTCTCAACCGCTAAAGAAGTCACCGACGTATCCGGTCGTGGCGTGGGCATGGATGTGGTGAAGCGGAATATTCAAAGCATGGGCGGTCGGGTTGAAATCCAGTCGAAGCTAGGCGAAGGCACCAACACGAGGATCGTATTACCGCTTACGCTGGCTATCTTGGACGGTATGTCCATTAAGGTCGGCGGCGAGACATTTATTCTTCCGCTGTCTACCGTGCTTGAGTCACTTCAACCCTCAAAAGACGATATGTACGCCATGGCCGGAGACGACGTGGTGATCAAAGTACGCGACGAATATCTGCCGGTGATCGCTATTCACGAAGTGCTGAATGTCGAAAATGCGATTACTGATCCTACCAAAAGCATCGCCGTTATTGTGCAGGGCGAAGGTCGCCGTTACGCCATGTTGGTCGATGAGTTGATCGGACAGCAGCAAGTCGTAGTCAAAAATCTGGAAGACAATTACCGCAAAGTACCCGGCATCTCGGCCGCGACCATTTTAGGCGACGGTAGCGTTGCGTTGATTCTGGATATTACTGGTTTACACCGCCTGAGCCGATATAAAAAAAGAGGCAGGCAAAAAGTAGTAAACAATCAAAACCTATCATCTTTTAAGGAGGCTGAGCTGTCATGAGTCAAGCCAACAATGGTGCGGTGCTAGCCGCAGAAGCCGAAAAACCGCGAATTTTTAGTGTTCTCACTAGGCGATGAAGAGTACGCCATTGATATTTTGAAAGTGCAGGAAATTCGTGGTTACGAAAACGTAACGCGAATTGCTAACGCACCTGACTTTATTAAAGGGGTCACCAATCTACGCGGCGTCATCGTACCCATCGTGGATCTACGCATTAAATTTCACTTCGATAAAGTCGAGTACGGTGGTCAGACGGTCGTGATTGTGGTCAATGTTGCAGATCGCGTGGTTGGCATCGTGGTCGATGGTGTTTCCGACGTCATGACACTGACCCCCGAACAGATTAAGCCGGCGCCAGAATTTGGTGTCACGCTCTCGTCTGATTTCCTGAGTGGATTGGGCAGCCTAGACGATCGCATGTTGGTATTAGTAGACATTGATAAGCTATTAACCAGCGACGAAATGGCGTTAGTGGAAAGCACCAGCAACCACTAAGACCCATCAAGCACGGCACAGGGAGTGTGCCCCCTCCGTTCTTCCCTAATGATGCATTCTCGCGCTACGGAAAGTGCTTGCGAGTGCCGACTATGCGTGGAGTAAAAGGCGTGACACAGCGAATGCGGCAATTAATGAATAATATGACAGTTCGCTTAAGTTGGGGGCTCGTATTAGCAACCCTTTCGGTACTTGTCTTAATTGCCAGTGGTATCGGCCTTTATGCTTTGCATCATGGCGCGGCAATCGTGCAGGCATCTAACGATGTGCAAACCCAACAAGCTCTCTTCAGCGCTTTTGCCGCCACAATTCGTTGGGTGCTCCTCGGTATCGTGGTCATGACAATTGCCACGGTTATTGTGGTTATCTGGGGTGTAACCGCCAATGTATTACGCCCGCTGGATCGTTTAGTCAGTCATTTTGAGCGCATGGCCCAGGGTGACTTAAGCCAATCTATCACTTCGCCGGGTAACAATGAGATAGGGCGTCTTTATAGCGCTATGGCGCACATGCAGAGCGCTCTATCGCAAACGGTAGGCACCGTACGGACTAGCGGCACATCGATTTTCGAGCGCTCACAACAAATTGCCAGTGGTAATAACGATCTCTCCTCGCGAACGGAGCAGCAGGCATCTTCATTGGAAGAGACAGCTTCCAGCATGGAGCAATTGGCCTCTACGGTGGGCCATAACGCTGAAAATGCCCGCCAAGCCAGTCAGCTGGCCGGAAGCGCGACTTTGACGGCACGCCGCAGTGGCGAAGAAGTCGGAGAGATTGTTAACACTATGCAGGATATCAGCGCAAGCTCTCATCAGGTCGCTGACATCATTACCGTTATCGATAATATTGCATTTCAAACCAATATCTTGGCACTGAATGCTTCTGTGGAGGCTGCCCGTGCTGGCGAGCATGGTAAAGGCTTCGCCGTGGTCGCTCAGGAAGTTCGTAGCTTGGCCAGTCGGAGTGCATCGGCGGCAAAGGAGATACGCACGCTGATTGAGGCCTCGCTCAGTAAGGTTGATAGTGGCACCCAGCGGGTAAATCATGCCGGGGAAACGATGCAGGGCTTGGTGGCTGCTGTCCAGCGTGTCAGCGATATCATGGACGAAATCGCGGCAGCTTCTGAACAGCAAAGTAGTGGCATTGGTCAAGTGAATCAAGCCGTTGCACAAATGGATCAGGTTGTGCAGCAGAATGCCCAGCTGGTCCAACAGGCTGCAAAAATGCCAATGAGCTTGAAAGCGAAGCCGCTCGCTTACGAGAAGCGGTGGAGCGTTTCCGTGTTGCTGGGACATCAAATCAAAACGCGCCTTCTTCCTTTTCTACGGTTGCTTCGCCTGAGGCATTGCAGCCGCTATTAGCTGGCCGTAGGCAGCCAGAGAAGCATGACGAAGAGTGGGCATCATTTTAAGCTGCCGAGTAGGGTCGGCACGCTTCTGTTAACAAAAAAAACACTAATAAGGCAGTCTATGCGTAACAATCAGCCAGTCTCTCAGCGTGAAATCGAGCTAAAAGAAGATGATTTTTTAGTCTCGCGTACCGATACCAAAGGGCGCATCACTTATGCGAATCCTGCGTTTATCGATATTAGTGGTTTTGAACACGCAGAGCTGATGGGCGCGCCACATAACTTGATACGTCATCCGGATATGCCACCGGCTGCCTTTGCAAATCTCTGGCAAACCGTGCAGACAGGGGGAAACGTGGCGCGGGCTGGTTAAAACCGCTGTAAAAATGGTGATCACTACTGGGTGGATGCCAGCGTGACGCCGATTATTGAAGATGAACAAGTGGTGGGCTACACCTCGGTGCGTGTTCAAGCTGCGCGGGATGCCATTGAGCGGGCAGAGCGGGCATACGCTGATATTCGCGAAGGCCGCAATAAGCGGCTTTATTTAGATAATGGCCGTCTACGTCAAAAAGGGGTGTTCAACCGTTTGGCACGGGTGCGCTTCGACACCATCCGGGCGAAATTGACAGGCATGATTGTCGTGGCAGGGCTGCTGCTGATAGTTAGCGGTGGGCTAGGGCTGTATGGCTTGAATGCATCGGGAGAGCGTTTGGGTCAGCTAAATAATGATGGTTTACGTGACGTTATCCGTTTACAGCAAATCGACCAAACCATTGCCCAGACCCGTCAAACGATGATCGAGCCTGAACGCATGGATCTGATCAATACGCGCTTTGAAATGGGCGAAAGTATTGAGGCGAGCACTGCAGAAGTCGCCGCCGTATGGCAGGAATACTACTCTCGCGATGTCAACAAAACCGAACTTGCCACTGAGTTTAATCAACAGCTGCAGACTTTTTTTACAAAATGGCATGGGGCAAGCGGCGAGTGTGCTTCAGGCGGAAGAGACCTACCAAGCTTTCACCGGCCTGGATGCGGTCATCGATGTGATGAACAGCGATGGCCGCGCCTTGTCAGGCATGGTCAACCAGATGATTGCCCAGAAACAACAAGCAGCTGAAGCTATGGCGCTTGACGCGCAACAAGACCAAACCACCATGTTGGGTGCGCAAGCCATCGTGCTTGGGGTTGGCTTATTATTGCTGATTTTGATTGGGGTGGTTACCTTGCGTTCGATTGTTCGTCCATTAAAAAGTGCAGCGCGTTTTACGCTGCAAATAGCGGGCGGTAACTTGGCGACGAAGGTGCCTCCTCAACGGCGCGATGAAGTGGGCCAACTGATGGACTCGCTGAATACCATGCGTAAAAGCCTCAGTAATATTATTGCTGACGTCAAGGGAGGCATTGATGTTGTTACTCCCGCCGCCCAAGACATCGCCAGTGGAAACGAAGAACTATCGTCACGCACTGAACAGCAAGCGGCTTCTCTGCAGCAGACTGCCTCCAGCATGGAGGAAATGACCTCTACCGTGCGGCAAAACAGCGAAAACGCTCAAGAAGCTCGCCGTCTAGCCGATAACAATGCTATCCAGGTAACGAGTACTGGCGAGCTGATGACGCAGCTGGTCGACAGTATGCAGCGCATTACCCAAAGCTCCCAGCAAATGGCCGATATTATCAACGTGATCGACTCAATAGCGTTTCAGACCAATATCCTTGCGCTAAATGCGTCGGTAGAAGCAGCACGTGCAGGGGAGCATGGCCGTGGTTTTGCCGTGGTGGCCGAAGAAGTCCGTAATCTAGCTGGCCGCAGCGCAGGCGCTGCACAAGAAATACGTGGTCTGATTGACGGCTCTAATCACGAGGTAAGCGCGGGGGCCAGTTTGGTAACTAAAGCTGAAGCGGCGATCAGCGAAGTGGCAGAAGCTGCGCGTGGTGTGACGCAAATCATGCACGAGATTTCGGCTGCTTCTGAGGAACAGAGCCATGGGATTGCCCAGGTTAACCAAGCGGTAGCAGAAATGGATCAAGCGACCCAGCGCAATGCGCTACGCGTACAAGAGACGGCACGTGCAGCGGTTTCCCTAGAGAAGCAGGCGGGGCTATTAGCGCTATCGGTAGAAGCATTTCGATTAAATAGTAACGCGGGATTACGTCCGCCTGCGGTGACAGCAGTCAAACAAGTGGCACAGATGCCTAACGTGCTTACTGCTCAACAACCTGGCGCAGCGTCGCCGAATTCGCCCGTTAAACGGCAAGCAGCCTCAGTAGAGGAGTGGGAAGCGTTTTGACCGAACAACGTGAACGGGTTGTAGAGACTGGCCAGTGGGCATCCAGTAATCAGATTGAGCGAGATCTGGTGCTCACCGATGCGGATTTTGCGCGTATTCGTGAGTTGATTTATCAGCGCGCCGGTATTGTGCTGGCTGAACATAAGCGCGAAATGGTCTACAGCCGCTTAGCAAAGCGGCTGCGTCATCATGGCATGACGCGCTTTACGGATTATTTAGTGCGCTTAGAGCGGCAGCCAGAGGCCAAGGAGTGGGAGGCGTTTACTAATGCGTTAACCACCAATCTCACGGCTTTCTTTCGCGAAGCACACCATTTTCCGTTGTTAGCTGAGCATATAAAAAACAAACAAGACCCGGTCACCATCTGGTGTTCGGCAGCTTCGACGGGTGAGGAGCCTTACTCACTGGCGATGACGCTGCTGGAAACACTGGGTGCTAAAGCATCGCAAGCTAAGGTGATTGCAACCGATATTGATACTGATGCCTTGGCAAAGGCCCGCGCGGGCGTCTACCCCCTAGAACAGGTACGTAAGCTCGATGAAGCGCGGGTAAAACGCTTCTTTCAGAAAGGTACCGGTAACCATTCGGGCTTTGCTCGAGTGCGGCCAGAAGTGTCAGCCTTAGTCGAGTTTATGCCGCTTAACCTGCTGGCGCCGCAATGGCCGATTAAAGGCCCTTTGATGCGGTTTTCTGCCGGAATATCATGATTTATTTTGATAAAGATACTCAGTCCAAAATTCTTAAGCGATTTGCGCCACTGATGAAGCCCGATGGGTTGCTGTTTGCAGGCCACTCAGAAAATTTTTCATATATCAGTGATGCGTTCAAGCTGCGTGGCCAGACCGTCTATACCCTGGCTAAAAAAATGAATAAATGTCGTGTCTTTATGATCGCTTTAGGCGCTGTTGCTCCGGCGGTTGCAATCACACATCAGGCGTCTATAGCAATAGGAGGCGTGCTTTGAGCGCAGCCAAGATCAAAGTTTTGTGTGTCGATGATTCGGCGCTGATCCGCGATTTGTTAACAGAAATTATTAACTCCCAGCCCGATATGGAAGTCGTCGCCGTCGCGCCTGATCCTATTGCGGCCAGGGGATTTGATCAAGCAGCACAACCCTGATGTGTTGACCTTAGACGTCGAAATGCCGCGTATGGATGGTTTGGACTTTCTTGAGCGTTTGATGCGCTTGCGTCCCATGCCGGTGTTAATGGTGTCGTCGTTAACCCAAAGTGGTTCAGAAATTACCCTGCGTGCGCTTGAACTTGGCGCGCTGGATTTCGTCGCCAAACCGAGCCTTGGCATTCGTAATGGCATGATGGAGTACGCGAACGAGATCGCTGAAAAACTGCGCGCCGCGGCGCGTTCACGGCCCTCGTCAGGCGCGGCATAAAACACTCCGCCACCAGAAGCTTTGAAAGCCCCGTTAGTAACCAGTGAGAAGCTGATTATTATTGGTGCTTCGACCGGCGGCACCGAAGCGATTCGAGCGGTGCTTGAACCCTTGCCCGCCAATGCCCCTGCGATTTTGATTACCCAACATATGCCCGGTGGTTTTACTCGCTCATTTGCTGAACGGTTAGATCGGCTGTGTCGGATTACCGTGAAAGAAGCGACCGATGGGGAGCGAATTCTGCCCGGGCACGCCTATATTGCGCCGGGCGATCAGCACCTTAAGCTTGCGCGTAGTGGTGCCAACTACGTTGCGCGTTTAGATAGCGGCCCGCCGGTTAACCGCCATCGCCCTTCGGTAGACGTACTGTTTCATTCAGCGGCTCAACACGCAGGCAAGAACTCCATCGGAGTGATCCTTACCGGCATGGGAAAAGACGGTGCAGTAGGGCTGCTTGAAATGCGCCAAGCGGGCGCGCCTACCATTGCTCAGAATGAGCAATCCTGTGGTCTTCGGTATGCCCCGTGAAGCTATTGCGGTCGGGGGCGCAGTAGAGGTGGTTGCGTTAGATGACATTCCCACACGTATGATGGCGTTGATCGCAGCGTCAGGTCGTGCCCAGCGTGTGTAATGTTATCAATAAGTACTGAGTTAAAGTGCTTAGCAGAAATGCCTAGCATAAAAATGTTGCATAAACTCGGCATAAAAACCTAATAAGCTCGCAAGGGAATTTCCAATGAACCGTTTACTGCGTAATTTGAGTATTCACGCCGCTGTGATCACGGCGCTCGTCTGTTTTGTTGCCCTGATTTTAGTAATTGCGGGCATGGCGGTTGTGGCTGACCGTAATTCACAAAGTAACCTGACGACGCTCAGTAATATTAGCGATGCGCAGTTAAATGAAATTAACCGTGCCGACTCGCTGCTAAACCAAGCGATGCTGGCGATGGAAACCGCCTCAAACTATTTGATGGTCGGCCAGACCCAGCAATCTAATGCGCAAGTCGCGATTGCAGGCGATCGGATTGCGCGTGCCGAAGAGCGTTTTGAACGCTTTGCCGCAGTCTCTGTCGCCCCAAGGAAAAGCGTTAGGGGACGCTTTAACTGCTGATTTTCGGAGCGTGCTCGGGCTAGTTAAACAGCAACACGAAACATTCGAATATATGGACTTGACCAGCTTCAACAACCTGCGTGACGAGTTGGTTGAGCCCTTGAGCAATTTGGCGACGAGCATGACGGCGTTTGTGGAGTACGGTTTCCAGCGGGTAGATGCCATCCGCACGGATGCGGCGGCTCAGGGCAACCTGTTTACCATGATCAATGCGGGCGTCGTTATCTTCGCAATGCTGATGACCTTGGTCATTTATTTGGGCCTACGCCGTACGGTGATTTCACCTTTAGGTAACGCCGTAGAGCGTCTGGATGCCATCGCTGAGGCTGATCTGACTAAGCCGCTGCCGGAAGCAGGTAAAATGAGATTGGTCGCCTGTTTAGTGCCATGGCGACCATGCAGCAGAATCTTACCAATATCGTTAGCCGCGTACGTGAAGGCAGTAATGAAATTCACCACGGCACCCGCGAAATTGCCAGCGGTAACGCCGACCTTTCATCGCGCACTGAACAGCAGGCCGCTTCGATCCAAGAAACCGCCGCCAGCATGGAAGAGATGACCGCCACGGTAAAGCAGAACGCCGATAACGCCCGCCAAGCCAGTACATTGGCAGCAGATGCCTCCACCACGGCAGAACGCGGCGGGGAAGTGGTGGCGCAAGTGGTTCAGACCATGCACGGCATTTCTACCAGCTCGAAAAAAGTGGCTGATATTACCAGCGTTATTGATTCTATTGCCTTTCAAACCAATATCTTGGCGCTTAACGCTTCGGTAGAAGCCGCGCGTGCTGGCGAGCAAGGCCGAGGCTTTGCGGTAGTGGCCGGGGAAGTGCGTAATTTGGCCAGCCGCAGTGCGGATGCTGCCAAAGAGATTAAAACGCTGATTGATGTCTCGGTAACGCAAATTCAGCAAGGTTCTACGCTGGTCGAGCAGGCAGGCACCACGATGTCGGATGTAGTCACCGCCGTTCGACGTGTGACGGATATCATGGATGAAATTTCCGCCGCCTCCCAAGAGCAGAGCGATGGTATTGAGCAGGTCAGTCAGGCCGTTGGCCAAATGGATCAAGTGACCCAGCAAAACGCGGCATTGGTACAAGAAGCCTCTGCAGCAGCCGCCTCGCTTGAAGAGCAGGCCAACCGATTGGAACAGGCAGTCGCCGTGTTCAAATTGTTGGGTATGCAGGCTGCGGCACACCAGGTGCTACCCTCTGCGTCCCTCAACTTACACACCTCCCAACGCGATGCCTGCCCCTAAGGCCGGTCAGCAAGCCCGTCCACCTGCTCCGCAGCGGAGCGACCAAGAAGAGTGGGAAGAGTTTTAAAGAAACGTTTTAAACCCCTGACTGTGTATTTTCCAGTTACCCCTGTGCCATGTACTGAATAGAGGATGACCGATGGCAGATAAAAACATGAGTTTCCTGGTTGTAGACGACTTTCCCACCATGCGTCGGATCGTGCGTAGTCTACTTAAGGAACTAGGTTTCACTAACGTGGATGAAGCAGAGGATGGTCAGGATGCGCTCAATAAGCTGCGTGCTGGCAATTTTGATTTTGTCGTTTCGGATTGGAATATGCCCAATCTGGATGGCTTGGAGATGCTCAAGGAGATCCGTCAGGACGACGCTTTAAAAAGTCTTCCCGTGCTGATGGTGACCGCAGAAGCGAAGAAGGAAAACATTATAGCGGCGGCTCAGGCGGGTGCGAACGGCTATGTCGTTAAGCCGTTCACTGCCGCCACCCTGGAAGAGAAGCTCAATAAGATCTTCGACAAACTGGGTATGTGAGCGACTGAGCCTACGGGCTTGGTTAATGAGGAGACAACATTATGAGCCAGAATGAGCAGTCCGATTCTGCCCAGCTGTCCGAGCAAGCCGCTGAAGACCTAATTCATCGCATCGGTAGTTGACGCGCATGTTGCGCGAGAACATGCGTGAATTAGGGTTGGATAAAGAGATTGAGAAGGCGGCAGTAGCCATTCCCGATGCACGCGACCGCTTGCACTATGTCGCCACCATGACGGAGCAGGCAGCAGATCGAGCGCTCAATGCCGTTGACCGTGCACAGCCGCTGCAGGATCAGTTGTCAGACCGAGCGGAAGCGCTAGATAAGCGCTGGGCCGAGTGGTTTGAAGCGCCAAAGAGCTGGACGAGGCCAAGGCACTCGTCGTTGAGACACGCACTTATCTCAGCGACGTGCCCGATGTGGTGTCAGCGACTAACAAAGAGCTGATGGAAATCATGATGGCCCAGGACTTTCAAGACCTGACCGGCCAAGTGATCAAGAAGATGATGGACGTGATCCATGAGATCGAGCATCAGTTGGTGCAGGTGCTTATTGATAACGCGCCGGGCGCCCATGCACGAGAAACGTTGCAGCGCAAGGCCGAGGATCAGTGGAAAAGCGACAATGCACGGCGTAACGAAGAGCTTTTGAACGGGCCACAAGTGAAGGATAATGTTCCTGATACCGTCTCTGGACAAGACCAAGTAGACGACTTGTTGGATGAATTAGGCTTTTAAAGCGCGTTATTAAACGCCCTCTGGGCACGCAAGCACGCTATTCAGCCGTCCCTATGGGCGGCTGAATACGTGTTAAGCTTCGCTTCACCTGGCCGGATACCCGAATGGCAGATAACGATAGCGACCAGGAAAAGACAGAAGAGGCCACCCCCAGGCGAAAGAAAAGGCCCGCGAAGAGGGCAGGTGCCCCGTTCCCGCGAGTTAAACACCTTTTACTTCTGCTGGGCGGCGTCATTGGCCTTTATAGCATGGGCAAAATGCTTTATGACCAGTTGGGGCGGTGATGGAGCAGGCGTTTTTGTTTGAGCGTCGCCAGGCAATGGAAAGTACGCCCATGCTGGTCAATGCGCTGGATCTTGGTCAGCGCACTTTATTTACCATGATGCCGCTTTTTTTACTGTTAGCCGTGATTGCATTAGTAGCCCCGGGGCTGATGGGAGGCTGGTTGATATCGGCTAAGTCAATGCAGCCCAAGTTTTCCAAGCTAGATCCTATTAAGGGCGTAAAGCGTATCATCTCCACCCAGGCACTGATCGAATTGGCAAAAGCGATCGCCAAGTCGGTGCTGGTAGGGGCGTCGCCGCGATTTTTGTATTTCAACATCGGCAAATTTATGGCGCTCATGGATCAGCCCATCCAGCAAGCGCTGACCAATGCACTGACCATGGCGGCTCAGGCGGCCGGGCTAATGGTACTGGTGTTGATCGTGGTCATTTTGATCGATGTTCCTTTCCAGCTCTGGGACAATGCTAAAAAGCTGCGCATGAGCCAGGAAGAGATCAAGCGTGAGCACAAAGAATCGGAAGGCGACCCGCAAGTGAAAGCGCGCATTCGCCAGCAGCAGCAGGCCATGGCGCGTGGCAGGATGATGAGTAAAGTACCGCAAGCAGATGTCATTATTACCAACCCGACTCACTATGCGATAGCGTTGTCTTACCAAGAAGGCAGCATGGGTGCCCCGCGGCTGGTAGCAAAGGCGCCGATGCGGTGGCCGCGCGCATTCGTGAAATCGGCGAAGAGGCAGGGGTGCCAAGATTGCAGGCTGCGCCATTGGCACGTGCCTTGTATTATCACGTGGACCTAGAGGCGGAGGTGCCTGCCGAATTGTATACCGCAGTGGCGGAAGTAATGGCTTGGGCTTACCGCCTCAAGCAAGTAGCACACCAGGGAGGCGAGATGCCTCCAACCCCGATAATCTGCCGGTTCCCCCGGATATGGAAAGCCCCGGGCATGGCGCCGGTGGTAATGAGGCGCAACCATGAAAGGCTTAAGTCAGCTAATAGGTCAGCGCGGCTGGGTGGGTGATGTGCACATGAAGCTGCTAGTCGGGCCTCTGCTCATCCCTGATGATTTTGGGCATGATGATTGTGCCCTTACCCCCTTTCGCCCTGGATTTGCTTTTTTACCTTCAATATCGCTCTGGCCATTATGGTGCTAATGGTCAGCATGTTTACGCAAAAACCGCTCGACTTTGCGGCGTTTCCCGCTGTGTTGCTATTTACAACGCTGCTGCGTCTGTCGCTCAACGTCGCCTCCACCCGCGTGGTACTAATGGAAGGACACCAAGGCGGTGCGTCGGCTGGTAAAGTCATTGAAGCGTTTGGGGCTTTCTTGGTCGGCGGTAATTTCGCCGTGGGCTTAGTGGTCTTCCTGATTTTGGTCATCATCAACTTTATGGTTATCACCAAAGGTGCTGGCCGTATTGCTGAGGTAGGTGCCCGTTTTACGCTGGATGCGATGCCCGGTAAGCAAATGGCCATTGATGCCGATCTGAATGCTGGCTTAATCGGTGAAGAAGACGCCAAAAAGCGCCGCGCAGAAGTCGCTCAAGAGGCTGATTTCTTTGGTTCGATGGACGGTGCAAGCAAGTTTGTCCGTGGCGATGCCATTGCCGGTTTGGTGATTATGGTGGTCAATATCATCGGCGGGCTGATGATTGGCATGCTGCAGCATGATATGGGCTTTGCCGCGGCAGGGCAGACCTACATGCTGCTGGCGATCGGTGACGGTCTCGTGGCACAAATCCCCGCCCTGGTCATCTCGACCGCAGCGGGTGTCACGGTATCTCGGGTGAGTACCGACACGAATGAAGACATTGGCCAGCAAATGCTCAGCCAACTGTTCGTTAACCCTCAGGTGCTAATATTAGCCGCCGTAGTGATGGGCCTACTGGGCATGGTGCCCGGCATGCCCAATTTGGTATTTCTGCTCTTTACTGCGCTATTGGGTGGTTTGGCGTGGTTTATTATACGCCAAAAGATCAGGCGCTGGTTAAAGAGGAAATTGCCGCGGCCCCTGTACCATTACAAGAAACCCCCGAAGCGAGTTGGGAAGATGTGCAGTTGGTCGATACGCTTGGGTTGGAAGTGGGCCATCGCTTAATACCGCTGGTTGACTCGCGTCAAAAGGCGAGCTGCTCGGGCGGATTAAAAGTGTGCGTAAAAAGTTTGCGCAAGAAGTGGGCTTCTTACCGCCGGTCGTGCATATCCGCGATAATTTGGAGCTGCCACCCAACACCTATGTGCTCTCTATGAAAGGCGCTGAGATTGGCCGTGCCGAGGCGCAGCCGGGTAAATGGCTGGCGATTAACCCGGGGCAGGTCTCAGGCGAGCTGCAGGGCACCCAAACCCAGGATCCGGCCTTTGGTTTGCCCGCTGTTTGGATTGATGCCAATCAGCGTGAACATGCCCAGGTATACGGTTACACCGTTGTTGATGCCAGTACGGTGATAGCGACTCACTTAAACCACCTATTGCATCGTCATTCACCCGAAATGTTGGGCCGCCAGGAAGTTCAGAGGCTGCTCGATAAAATGGGCGATGATCAAAAACGCTGGTCGAAGAAGTGATTCCAAAAGCCATTTCGCTAACGGTATTGCAGCGTATCCTGCAAAATCTGCTCGATGAAGATGTCTCTATTCGTGATATGCGCACCATTTTGGATACCCTGGCGGAGTTTGCTGCGCAGCAAAAGATCCTAATGAGTTAACGGCGCTGGTGCGGGTCGCCCTGGGCCGCGCGATTGTCCAGCAATGGTTTGCAGGCCAGGAGACGCTCAATGTAATGGGGCTGGATGCCCAGTTGGAGCAGGTGTTGGTGCAGGCCATGAATGGCAACGGTGCAATGGAGCCTGGGCTGGCAGAGACACTGATGACGCAGGCGCAGCAGGCGCTCGAACGCCACGAAAGCTCAGGCGAGCCACCTGTGCTGGTCGTGCAGCATTCGCTAAGGGCGGTGCTATCACGCTTCTTACGCCGTCGTCTACGCCATATGTCGGTACTGTCCCAGGCAGAGATTCCTGATGATCGTACATTAAGAGTGACTACCGTGGTGGGCGGACGATAGTAACCCCCTGCCGTGATAGGCTAACGTTGATCATTTCCAGTATAGGCAAAGGGTAAGTCATGAGTGTTAGACGTTTCGTGGGAGCCAACAGTCGTGATGTGATGCGCCAAGTGCGTGAAACGCTTGGTGAAGATGCCCTGATTGTGGCCAATCGGCGTACCGAAGGGGGCGTTGAAATCTTGGCCATGGCGGACGAAGCCATTGACCACTTTGAGCCTTCACCCGAGCCTACACCACCTGAATCGCCGGCCTCCCCCCCGGCGCAAGACCCGATGCAGGCAATGAGTGAGCGCTTACTGCGTGAAATGCAGGATATGCGAGCGCTGTTGGCAACCAATCAATCCGCCAATGCTGCCGTCTCACGCCAGGTAACGCCGACAGGTACGGCCGCAAGGCTGCGGCAGCTGCTATGGAACGTTGGTTTTAGCAGTGAGCTCGCTGATGAGCTGCTTGTAGGATTGCCTGAACCGCTAACCGCGTTAAGCGGGGATAGTGAAGCGCCGCTGCAGTGGCTGCGGCAACAATTAATGGAACGTCTCTGCGTGCTCAGCGATGAGCCAAGCTTCTTCGATCAAACCGGCATCGTCGCATTGGTAGGGGCCAACAGGGGTGGGGAAAACCACCACTACCGCTAAGTTAGCGGCACGCTTTGTGTTGCGCCACGGCACGCGCCCAGTGGCGCTGGTTACCACCGATAGCTTCCGGATCGGCGCCCATGAGCAATTGCGCATCTATGCGCGACTGTTGGATACGCCCATGTACGCACTGGATGCCGAACAGCCCATCGACGATTTGCTGGGTCGTTTGCAGGGCAAACAGTGGGTGATTATCGATACCGTAGGCATGAGCCAGCGTGACCAGCGAGTCATAGAGCAAATTGCCCACCTTCAAGGGGGGCGCTCCCGAGTGCGCCTGGTACTACTGCTGAATGCGGCCAGTCAGCCGGAAACGCTCGAAGAGGTCGTGTTACGTTATCGGCAGGCGGCGCGGGCCGCGGGTGCAGAACTAGACGATTGTATTATCACCAAGCAGGATGAGGCGGGTCGCCTTGCACCGGTGTTGGATATTGTTATGCGCCATGGCATGCGCGTGCTGTTTGGGTCTTATGGCCAGCAGGTGCCGGAAGATATGGCGATTGCCAGTGCTGATACGTTGGTGGATCAAGCGCTGAAAACGGCGACGCCGAACCGTGAGCGCGTCCACCATGTTGATGCGCCAATGGGAATGCCACGCTGGTCGCGTGATGTATTGGGACAAGGGCGTCGCTTGTCGTCGCTACTGGCGCGGTTACGCCAACGGATTACTGGGTTTTCAGAATTAGAGGCGATCTGGGACTTGGCTTCACTACCGAGCCGTGTGCAGGAAGAGCGTTTGAATGCTTTGCTCGCCGGTTATCCGGCGGCGAATACCACCTTGGGCATGGCGTGGTCAGCACGGCGAAACGAACGCGGCTGTGATTGGGCAATGCCCGACATTGGCCTGGATACAGATGGCGCATGGCTGGCGTTACCCTGGCTACAGCATCGCCATGCCGCGGGCTGGCAGCCGCGCTTAGCCGCGCTGACTGAATCAAGTGGTGTAGCGGTACACTTACTACCACGTTTACCCGAGCCCGACGCGTTGGCGTGGCTGGAAGCCGAGCATTTGACCTGGGTCAGCCAAGTGGCCCCCAGTCATCGGGTATTCTTTCACCATGAGCGCCAGAGCATTCGGCAGTTGTTTAGTGACAGCGTGCTGACGCACCAAGTGGGTGTACGCTTTCGTGGTCAACCTGTACAACTTTGGACCGCCTACGCGGAAGTTGAAGACGCGACAGGCTATGCGCTGCTCGCTTGGTATGGAGAAATTCGCGACCCTGAAAGCGCGAAAGTGGTGACGCGCCGCTATTGGCTTACCCCGGCTCGATTAGGGACAGAAGTGCTCTCACTATTGCTAACACAGCTACAAAGCGATGGATTATCAACGTTGACGCGCCGCGCCTGGCAGCAGTTAAAAGAAGCCGACAGTGGGGATCTAAATGCCGAAGTGCGTCTGCTAATGGCCAGCGGTGTGGCGGCGGTCGCCGGGCACCTCGATGTTGCTGATGATGAAGGAGCACAAACGCTGCGCGGTGATCTACTTAGCCTATCAGGTACGAGCCGTCGTCGTCGCGATACCGGCATGCTTGATGCGCTGGTATACGCATTTATGGCCCGCGATGCGATTCGCCAAATGGGCAGTGTTAGTCGAGAGGGTGTGGCGTGAGTGGTCAAGACCAAGCCTCAGGGTTACGCAAGTGGGCAAATCTGCAGCGCCAACAGCAGCAGACTGAGGATGCAGTTGATGTCGCGGCGGCAGAGCATGTCTCCGAACACACCTCCCCCTTATTATCGCCGACGGTAGCGACGGTTGAAGAGACAACGATATTAGCGCCGCCCAGACCCAAAATTCCGCTTATTGTGGTGGGGCTACCCGGTCATGGTGCAGCCCAGGTGAACAAGGTCAAAGCGCGACTGGGACAGTGGTCAACGCAAGGTCGCAGCTGGGCGGGTACGCCTGATGACTGGGATATTCGTGCCGTCATGGCGGAAACTGCCGACCTGGCTCAATTACGTGAACAATATAGCCGCTGGGCGCTATGGATCAATAGCGACGCCGACGCCTTTGCCGCTATGTACCGTACCTTGCGTCAGTTACATGAACGGGGCGGCCCGCGCCGTTTGCTGGCGCTTCACGAGCCTAACTTGCCTCGTCAGGGGTTGCTCGATAACTTGCGCGGAGCTGCTGAGTACTACTTAAATATGGAACTATTGGTGCTTGCACGATGAGCATACTCCGCCGAGGAGGCTTAGCATGCTAAGCTGGGTAGTAAGAGGAACATTGCCACGAATTGTGCTGCTGCTGGTAGGCTGCCTACTGATAGGGTTAACGGGAAGTGCCCAGGCGGCAGCCGGCAGTTGGAGTGCCCAGATCCCTGGAATGATGGTGGCCATGAGTGATCGAGCAAGCGCTAGTCAGAACGCTTATCCGCCTGCCGGCATTAACCTCCAGTCAGGTCAGCTCGGTCGTATTCAGTGGCAATTTCAATCTCCCCCCTGGTGCGCTGTTAAACGCCTGGTTGTGCCATCCTGAGCAGTGCGTTGCGTTAACAGGTATGCGTGGCTCTACTACCGCGCTAGCGGGACAAAGAGCCAATGCGCCGTTGTATTTTCGCTTCGCTTTACGCCCAGGCCAGCGGCCTGTTCGTGCAGGGGTTGCAAATGATTGTGAACTATCAGTGAAGGCTGTATAGCCGCGAGGCGAGAGGATGTACACAGCACAAGGCAGGATTAAACAAAACGAGCTGTTGACGCAATACATGCCACTGGTGCGACGTCAGGCCTTGACGCTTCAGGTCCGTTTGCCAGCCAGCATTGAGCTCGATGACCTTATTCAGGCCGGCATGGTGGGGCTGTTGGAAGCACTCGGACGTTTCGATGCTACCCAAGGCGCAACCTTCGCTACGTTTGCCAGTCAGCGTATTCGGGGCGCAATGATGGACGAATTGCGCACCCGTGATTGGCTACCGCGCAGTGTGCGTCGCTCAGCGCGTGCGGTTGACGGTGCCGTTCGCCAATTGGAACAACAGTTAGGGCGGGCACCGGAAGAACACGAAATCGCTCTGCATCTTGAGATGCCGTTGAATGAGTATCAGCAACTTCTCAATGATACCAATAGCGGCCAGTTGTTACCGTATGAAGATCTGGTTGCCGAGGGCGGTGAGCCAGTCAGTAGTGAACTGAACAGCTCGCCGTTTGAGCAATTACTAGAGGGTCAGCAGCGACAAACGTTAATTGAAGCTATCGAGGCTCTACCCGAACGTGAAAAGCTGCTAATGGCGCTGTATTACCAAGAAGAACTCAACCTCAAGGAAGTAGGGGCTGTATTGGGCGTAACGGAATCACGCGTTTCTCAACTGCACAGTCAGGCCGTAAGTCGTTTACGCGCACGTTTGCACGACTCGGCATAACACCGCTTTTTACTCACTTGTGACCGGCAAGGAGCCGTGGATGAATCCTTCGACGTTAATAGGCATCTTTGCCAGCATATTGCTGTTGGTCAGTGTGCTGTTTTTCACTGCAGAGTCACCCGAAAGCTTTATCAATTGGCCGGGTCTGGCCATTGTAGTGACCGGTACCTTGGCGGCAACTTTTATCAGCTACCCACTGAAAGAAGTCGTGCGTGTTGTGCGGTTGGTGGGCTTGGTATTTCGGCGCGAAAATACTTATATGCGTGACGATATCCGCGAACTGGTGGATATGTCGCGGCTATGGTTTAAAGGCGACGTGCGGGCGGTAGAACGCGAGCTGGAGCATACCCGTAATCCGTTCTTACGCACCGGCATTCAACTGGTGATTGCCAATACCAAAGAGGACGAAATTTTTGACATGCTGCGCTGGCGCATTGCTCGCCTTAAAGCGCGTGAGCATGCCGAAGCACAAATATTTCGTACCATGGCGACCTACGCGCCAGCGTTTGGCATGATCGGCACCCTGGTGGGGCTGGTGAATATGCTGGAAGTCATGGATGCGGGCGACCTGCAGGTGATTGGCCCACGCATGGCAGTCGCCCTGCTAACCACCTTCTATGGCATTTTACTCGCCAACTTAGTGTTTAAGCCGATTGCAGTGAAGTTAGAGCGCCGCACTGAAGAGCGCCTAATTACCATGAACATGGTGCTGGAAGGTATTTCGCTGATTACCAAGCGCCGCCTGCCGTCGTTTATTGAAGAGACCCTCAACTCTTTTGTCGCTAACTACCACGATGAAATTCGCGACAATAGTGTCAAGCCAAGACCTGATTCGTCGGTGAGTTCGGCGGCCAAGGGATAGCCAGCATGTTAGACCGTGATACGCGCCATGCGCTGGAAATGACGCCATCGCCAGGCGATGGCGATGATGGTTGGCTAACCAGTTACCTAGATGTACTGACGCTGTTAATCACGCTCTTTGTGCTGCTGCTTTCTCTGACGCCGCCGGGTGGAGGAGAAGCGGCTGATACTGCTTACATGCAGTCGACAAGCGCTATAACGTCGTTGCCGCTAGCCTCTCTGGCCACTGGTATACAGCCCCGCCATGAAGGATTGCAGCCCCAGTTTGCGGGGCTCGATATTCCCGGTGTCAGCGTTTCACAGGGGCGTGAAGGGGTCACTTTGCGGATTGATACCAGTCTATTGTTCCCCAGCGGTCAAGCAGTGTTAACGCCTCGCGGGCGGGGGTGGTTGAAAGCCTTTTGGATGTACTCGCCAGTTTTGATGGGCAGATTTCGGTAGAAGGCCATACCGACAGCGTGCCTATTTCGACAGTGCGCTTCCCCCTCTAATTGGGAACTTTCATCAGCGCGGGCTATCGCTGTCGTGCGCCATTTAGAGCGTCAAGGGTTCAATATTTCACGTATGCGAGCCGTCGGCTATGCGGACACCAGCCCATGGAACCGAACACAACCGCAGATGGCCGCGCTGCCAATCGGCGCGTCGAGCTACTGCTAAGGCAGCAGGCCGAGGGGGAATAGGTGACCAAGGCGCATCTGAGCTTATGCGCTATACGTTATTTTTGCTGCTAAGCCGCCGGCCCATTATTTTCACACTGACCCAGCATCCGTGAAATCGCAGCGTCGGCGCCTTGCAGGCTAAAGGTCATATACCACGGCTCGCGCTCTTCCCTGGTCAAAACCGAGAAACAGCTGCTCACCTTGGCGCATATCGGTCATCAGGGATTCCAGGTCGCTTAGGTAAAAGTGGACATAAAAGCCATCGTCACCCCGTTCGGTAATAAATTCTGCCATGGTATCAATCACCGGCTGCTCATCAACACGCAGCCGGGCGGGCATAAGGTTAACTGCGCGGCTTTCACCCTGCTGTTGTTCAAGGGTGACGCGCATCTCCAGCCAGGGTAAATCGCATACGCCTTGAGTCGCATTAAGGCTAAGCGTTGCGTCTGAATAGCTGTGGGTTTCTACCGCCCGGTAGTGCTGTTCTCCGCCCAGCGAGAGCGTCAGCGATTGCCAATGGTCATGTGTGGCTATCTCGTCCGTATTGAACGTGGCCGCATTAGCCGCGGGCATGGCGGCCGCCAACAGGGCCGTCACCATGGCAACCCCTGTTAGCGAGGAGAGGCGTTGGGAGTGAGTTGTGAGCATACTTGAAGCCAGTTAGCCAAAAAACACTAGCCTATAGCGTGTGGAGGCCCAGCAAAGAGTAACGCGCTGATTTTTCTATATATGGTAGAAAGGAATAAAAAAGCCCCTCATGTAGTGTGAAGTCAAGGCTATACTTCACGCCGATGGCACGTATAATCGCTCTATTTGAGCGCTATATTCACCCCGCTGTGAAGGAGTTTTGCGACATGAGTACCGCTGCTAAGGCTATGAAGACCTCTAATGACGTTCCGATGCAGGCCCCCTCGCAGGAAATCTGGGATGCCAAATATCGTCTCAAGGACCGTCATAGCCAACCAGTCGATCAGGATGTCGGTGCTACGTTTGAACGTGTTGCACGCGCCCTCGCAGCGGTAGAAGGTGACAAAGCGGAAGAGTGGTTACCGAAATTCCGCTGGGCGCTTGAAAACGGCGCCATTCCTGCAGGCCGTATTCTTTCTAATGCGGGTGCAGAGGCCTACAAGCCGGCGGTAAGTCTGATCAATTGCACCGTCTCGCGCACGATCCGCGATTCAATGCGCGATATTCTCGACTCGGTGGTCGATGCGGGCATGACGTTGAAGTCGGGAGCCGGTATTGGCTACGACTTCTCAACGCTGCGCCATAAGGGCGCGTTTGTATTTGGCGCTGGCGCAGGCACGAACGGCCCGCTGGCGTTTATGGATATCTACGACAAGATGTGTTTTACCGTGGCCTCTGCTGGTGGTCGTCGCGGCGCACAGATGGGCACCTTTGATGTAGGTCATCCGGATGTGCGCGAATTTATCCAGGCTAAACGCGAAGCGGGCCGCCTGCGCCAGTTTAATCTTAGCTTGCTGATCACTGATGAGTTTATGGAAGCGGTCAAAAACAATACTGATTGGCCGCTGGCCTTCCCGCTGCACCCCGGTGAAAAGAGGACGTAAAAGCGGAAGATCTGATCTACCGCGATTGGCCGGTGGTCGAAGAGGGCTACACGGTGGATGCCGAAGGGCGCGTCGCCTGTCGCATTGTAGAAGTGATCAAAGCGCGCGAACTGTGGGACACCATCATGTCTTCCACCTACGACTACGCCGAGCCAGGCTTTATCCTGATCGATCAAGTTAATCGTATGAACAATAATTGGTTCTGCGAAGATATCCGCGCCACCAACCCCTGTGGTGAACAGCCGCTGCCGCCGGAAGGCGCTTTGCCTGCTGGGTTCCGTCAACTTGACCAAGTTTGTGATCGATCCCTTTGGCGCCGAGCCGCGCTTTGACTGGGAGCGCTATCGAAAAGTGGTCGCTATCTTTACCCGTATGCTCGACAACGTGGTTGAGATTGCTGGGCTGCCGCTGCCCCAGCAGCAGCGAGAAATAGAAGCCAAGCGTCGTCACGGCATGGGTTTTTTGGGCTTGGGGTCGACGCTTACCATGCTCAAAATCCCCTACGGTTCCAAACAGTCGCTGGTGTTTACCGATGAAGTAAGCCGCCATTTGGCGATTGAGGGCTGGAAGCAGGCACTGGAACTTTCTCAAGAGAAGGGCATGGCGCCGGTACTGGAGCAGGAACATACCATTACCCCCAAAATGCTGCGTGAGCGCCCGCAGCTGGCCAAAGATGGCTACGAAGTGGGTGATCAAGTGCCGGGGCGTATTCTGCACGCCCGTTACAGCCAGTACATGGCGCAAGTGGCCGAGCTTGAGCCCGAGCTAGTCGCCCAACTGGCCGAGCACGGCGCGCGCTTTACCCACCACAGCTCTATTGCGCCGACCGGCACGATTAGCCTGTCAATGGGTAACAACGCCTCCAACGGTATTGAGCCCTCTTTCTCGCACCGCTACTTCCGCAATATTATTCAGTCGGGTAAGAAAACCAAAGAGCAGGTAGAAGTCGTCTCTTTCGAGCTAGCCGCTTATCGTCACTTTATTGCAGCTGATGCTGTCGACAGCGATTTGCCTGATTATTTTGTCACCGCTGATGCGATCTCGCCCGAGCAGCACGTCGCCGTTCAGGCTGCCGCCCAGCACTGGGTCGATTCGGCGATCTCGAAAACGGTCAACGTGCCTACTGAATTTCCCCTTTGAACAGTTTCAAAACCTCTATTTACAAGCCTATGAAAGCCGCTTAAAAGGCTGCACTACCTTCCGCTTTAACCCCGAGGCTTTCCAAGGCGTGCTGGTGCGCGAGGATGATCTTAAAAACACCACCTACGTGTTTGAGCTGGAAAACGGCGAAACCCTTGAGCTGACCGGGAATGAGAAGGTGATTTACGACGGGGAAGAGCATAACGCTGCCAACCTGTTTGATGGCTTAAAAGAAGGCACCTACGGCAAATGGTGATGCCGCGCGAAGCGCCATCTATTTACTAACGCACACCTTTGCTAAACGGAGATATAACCCATGGCTGTTGAAATCACCTCCAAAATTGTCGGTTATCGCATTAAGCAGCAAGACCAGCCCGTGCCCACTCCCGAGCTGCAGGATGAAAACCCGCTAACGGTGCGTATACCTTCCCGCCCGGAAGGCACCTTGGAAGCCGTGTCAGAAAAGATCTCGTATGTCGGCGCGGAAGGGCGCAAAAAAGTCTATCTGTTGGTGTCGTTTATGCCGGTGGAAGGCGTCATTGGTGGTAAACGTGTCGTGATAGAGCGGCCGGTGGAGTTCTTCTTTCCATCGGGCCAGCTCTCCAGTGAGCATCAGTGGATCACCGCGACCATGCGCAGCCTCTCGCTAGCGGCGCGAGGCGGTTACGTCACCAGGCGGTGGCGGATCTGCGCAAAGTGGCTTGGGATAAAGGCTTGGTTCGCTGTGGCATGAACCGTTGGAACAAGCCAATGTTCCACGATTCAGAAGTCGCCGCCATTGCCTGGTCGATTCAACAGATTCTCTATCGCCGCGGCTTTTTTGGATCGGGATGGCAATCAAGTGCCGGTTGAGCAACTGGTTGAGCGTTACGCCCACCGTATGACGCATGGCCATGCGTGGCAGCCCGGTGCGGAGGAAGAGGTAGCTGACGCACCCGTAGAGGCGGGTGCGGTAGAACCTATCGGCGGGAAAGCAACGACAGAAAAAAAGCCTGAGGGCAGCGGCCCAGCCACAGTGGGTAACTGCCCCGAGTGCCGCGGTGAGCTTATCATGATGGATGGCTGCCCGACCTGTTACGCAGGCTGTGGTTGGTCCAAATGTGGCTAATAAGGCATTAGCCAGCTAGCAGGGGCGTTGTTAACTACTCTCTGGCGCTTCCATTGCTTCAACGAACCCGCGTGCTCAATAGCACGCGGTTTTTTTTAAGCTGAGTCGGCTAGCACCATACGAATATTGTCATTGAGATAACAGTCATCAAATCCCGCTTCGTCACATAGCGCTTGCAGGTCAGGAATCGTTAAATTGTGGCGGTCACGGAACACTAATCCATCTTCGCTGAGCCCTGTAAAGGTACGGCTAACGTGGACCGGGCTGAGGCCAAGAACATCGGCCAGCTGCTCTTGAGAAAGCGGCAGACGGAACTGATTACTAATGTCGGGTTGGTTTGGCGCAGCCGCAGATACATTTCATAGAGAAAATGGGCCATCTTTTGGCGGGCGGTGCGCCTTGCCAGCGTGACTAACCGTTCAGTTAGCATCGCTTGCTGACGGCTGCCAATGGCAAACATTATAGATGTGAGTTTGAGTGACCGGCGGAAAATGTTCAACATACGCTTATGTGGGAAGTGGCAAACCACACCGTTATCAATCATGCGCACGTTTTCAAGGCGTTCGGAGAAAGCAAACTCCCGCAGCCCGATAATATCGCCCGGCAAAACACCTCCAAAATTTGCCGGTCGCCATTTTCTAGATGACGATAGGAGTAGGCCCAGCCGCTTTTGAGGGTACAAAACTCATTGGCCGGATCGCCTATCTCCCAAAGTAATGCGCCTGATTTAATATTAGTTGGGCTCTCCTCAAGGGTAGTAAGGAGCTGCTTTTCCTCCTCGGTTAATGAGCAAAAGTGGCTGAAGTGTTTGATAATGCAGCTTTTTCATGACTCATGACTTATCCCTTCAGAAGAGAATTACTTAATCCTGCTAATGATTATTGGCTCGCCACTATAAACAATGTGGCCACCTATTGCGTTGCCCACATGTACTCTCTAGCGCGGCTATTTAGTCTGAGGGAGGGCAGACGCCCCTCCTCAAAAGAACCAACACCCATAAAGAACAAAAACCATAGATAACAGCAGTGTAGTGTCAGCGCTTCGTTGCGCGGTTTCCACGTTCCAGCAGGGGTGCTAAGAAACGTCCGGTATGCGAGACATTCTGTTTTGCAATCTGTTCCGGTGTGCCTTCGGCAATAATCTGCCCGCCACCGGAGCCCCCTTCAGGCCCTAGGTCGACAATCCAATCGGCAGTTTTGATCACATCCAGGTTGTGTTCAATCACGACGATAGTGTTGCCATGATCCCGCAGGCGGTGGAGCACCGTCAGCAGTTGGCGTATATCTTCAAAGTGCAGTCCGGTGGTCGGTTCATCCAATATATACAGTGTCTTACCCGTATCACGCTTGGCTAATTCACGGGCGAGTTTTACCCGCTGTGCTTCCCCGCCGGAAAGAGTCGTTGCACTCTGCCCCAGGCGAATGTAGGAGAGGCCCACATCGAGCAGGGTCTGCAGGCGACGAGCAATGGCCGGTACCGGGCTGAAGAATTCTAGCGCGTCTTCCACCGTCATGGTCAGCACTTCGTGAATGGTTTTGCCCTTGTAGTGAATATCCAACGTTTCGCGGTTATAGCGCTTGCCTTTACAAACATCGCAGGGCACGTAGATATCCGGCAGGAAGTGCATTTCTACCTTGATCATGCCTTCGCCCTGGCACGCCTCGCAGCGTCCACCTTTAACGTTAAAGCTGAAGCGACCGGGTTTGTAACCTCGAGAACGTGCTTCCTGGGTGCCTGCAAACAGCTCACGAATTGGCGTAAAAATGCCTGTGTAGGTGGCCGGGTTGGAGCGCGGCGTACGCCCAATCGGACTTTGATCGATATCGATCACTTTATCGAGTTGATCAAGCCCTTCGATCTTCTCATAAGGTGCGGCGGTCAGCGTGGTGGCGCGATTAAGCTCCCGAGCCGCGATCGGCATCAGCGTGCCGTTGATTAGCGTCGACTTGCCTGAACCAGAGACGCCGGTAATGGCGATAAACAGTCCCAGCGGCAATGTAAGCGTTACGTCTTGCAGGTTGTTGCCGGTAGCGCCGCGTACAGTCAACTGCTTTTCCGGGTTGCCGGGAATACGGTAGGGCGGCACGGCAATTTCGCGCGTGCCGATCAGGTACTGACCGGTCAGCGAGTTGGGATTGTCCATCACGTCCTGAGGCGTACCTTGAGCGACGATTTCACCGCCATGTACGCCCGCCCCAGGGCCGATATCCAGTACATGATCGGCGGCACGGATAGCATCTTCGTCGTGCTCAACCACAATGACGGTATTACCCAGGTCGCGCAACCGCTCAAGGGTTTTCAGCAGCCGGTCATTGTCGCGTTGGTGAAGGCCAATTGACGGCTCGTCAAGGATATACATTACCCCGACCAAGCCAGCGCCAATCTGGCTGGCCAAGCGGATGCGCTGGGCCTCACCACCGGAAAGGGTGTCTGCGCTGCGCTCCAGGTTGAGGTAATCCAGGCCGACATTTACCAGGAACTCTAACCGGGCGTGGATCTCGTGGACGATTTTATCGGCAATCTCGCCTTTGCGTCCCGGTAGGCTTAGATCGGCAAAGTAGCGCCAAGCTTCACCAATCGGAAAGCGTACGACGTCGGCGATATTATGGTCATCCACGTACACATGGCGTGATTCTTTACGCAGTCGTGAGCCGTTGCAGGTGGCACAGGGCTGTACCGCGATGTATTTGACCAGGTCATCGCGCACCATATTAGACTCGGTTTCCCGATAGCGGCGCTGCATATTGGGCAGCACGCCCTCAAAAACATGCTCGCGAGTAACTTTACGGCCGCGGTCGCCGACATAGGAGAACGGTATGGCCTCGTCGCCGCTACCATTGAGAATGATGTCCTGCTCGTGGCGGGCGAGCTCTTGCCAAGGCGTCTCTAGCTCAAAGCGGTAGTGCTTGGCCAGCGCCTGGAGCTGGGTAAAGTAGTAAATGTTGCGCCGGTCCCAGCCTTTAATCACGCCTTCCGCCAGCGATAGCTCCGGGTGGCTGATCAGCTTTTCGGGGTCGAAGTACTGCTGCACGCCCAGCCCATCGCAAGTGGGACAAGCACCCGCCGGATTATTAAACGAGAACATGCGCGGCTCAAGCTCCGCTAGCGAGTAGCCACATACCGGACAGGCAAAACGCGACGAGAAAGCAATATCATCGCGCTCGCCATCCATAAAGTGGATCATGGCGGTGCCGTCGGCGAGGTTCAATGCTGTTTCAAACGACTCCGCCAAGCGTTGGGCGAGGTCGTCGCGTACTTTGAAGCGATCAACCACCACGCTAATATCGTGTTTTTTACGCTTATCCAACGGCGCAATGTCGTCCAGTTCCAGCACTTGGCCATCAATTAAGGCGCGCACAAAACCTTGGGCTCGCAGCTCTGCCAATAGTTGCAGATGCTCGCCTTTACGCCCTTTGACCACCGGCGCCAGCAGCATGAGCTTGGTGCCTTCGGCAAGGTTCATGACCTGATCGACCATTTGTGAGATCGTCTGGGCCTCAAGGTCTTCACCGTGCTCTGGACAACGTGGCGTTCCCGCCCGGGCAAACAGCAGGCGCAGATAGTCGTAAATTTCGGTGATAGTGCCCACGGTTGAACGCGGGTTGTGGGAGGTAGACTTCTGCTCAATAGAGATCGCAGGCGAAAGCCCTTCGATGTGATCTACATCGGGTTTTTCCATCATCGACAGGAATTGGCGTGCATAGGTGGAAAGTGATTCCACATAGCGACGCTGCCCCTCGGCATAAAGGGTGTCAAACGCTAACGATGATTTACCTGAGCCGGATAGGCCGGTAATCACGATCAGCTTGTTACGGGGCAGTTCCACATCGATCTGCTTGAGGTTGTGGGTGCGTGCACCCCTGACCAGAATGCTGTCCATCAACACCTCGAATCGCGCGGCAAAAGCGTGATTATACGTTCGCCGGGCCCCTCCCGGCAAAACCGCTTTGCAACATGCGACAACCCGCAACGTTTCCAGCGCCTGCCCAAACCGCTAGAATAGAGGATTGTCTCAAGCCGTTACGTTTATTCGCTGCATGCTAATCCACCACATAGTTATTTTTCATCACACACAAGGGCATTATGCGCAAGGTTTCCGCACTATTGCTGGCCTCTGAACGTCGTGCGATCAGCGGTTTGGCCGGGCTTTATGCGTCTCGCATGTTGGGTCTATTTATGGTGCTGCCCGTGTTGGCGTTATACGCCGACACGTTAGTGGGCGCGACGCCTCTATTGGTGGGCGTTGCGTTGGGTATTTACGGCTTGACCCAGGCGACGCTGCAAATTCCGTTTGGGCTACTTTCTGATCGCATTGGCCGTAAGCGGGTGATCGCGATGGGGCTGGTGATTTTTGCTCTGGGCAGTGTCGTCGCCGCGCTCTCGGACACCATTTTCGGCGTGATCGCCGGGCGGGCGCTGCGGGAGGGGGCGCCGTGGCCGCCGCTATTATGGCGCTGCTGGCGGATCAGACCCGTGAGGAAATCCGTACTGGTGCCATGGCGACCATTGGTCTCTCTATTGGCGTGTCGTTTGCCATTGCCATGGTGCTGGGCCCATGGCTAGCCGCCTGGGCGGGCCTGGCCGGTGTATTTTGGTTTACCGCACTACTGACGCTGGTGGGGCTGCTGGTGCTGTGGCGCTGGATACCTGCTGCGCCTAGGCGGAGGCGCCACCGCGATGTAGGGATGGACCGTCAGCAATTCAAAAGTGTGATAACGCGGCCTGATTTATGGCGACTGGATCTATCGATTTTTGCTCTGCATTTAGTGCTAATGGCGATATTTGTCGCGGTGCCTTTTCGTCTGCTAAACGCGGGTGTGGCTATCGAGTATCATGGGCTGGCTTACCTGGGCATTATGGCGCTATCGTTTGTCGCCATGGTGCCGCTGATTATTGTCGCTGAGAAGCAACAGCGCATGCGTTTGATGTGCCTAGTGGCGATCGGCGCTATTGTGTTTAGTTTAGCGGGACTAGGGTTGCCACTGTCGCCAGGCTATTGGCTGTTTGTATGGCTGTTTGTGTTCTTCACTGGCTTTAATTTGCTGGAAGCGACGCTCCCTTCCATGCTCAGTAAGCTAGCCCCGGCGGGCGCGAAAGGTACCGCGATGGGAGTTTACTCCACCAGCCAATTCTTTGGCGCTTTTCTAGGCGGTACGCTAGGCGGCTTATTAGCTCACTACGGAGGCCTTAATGCAGTTTTTTATTGGCTGTGCCGTACTGGCGTTGTGCTGGTGGATTGCTATGTGGCGGATGCCCGCACCGCCACCGCTCTCTAGCGAGGTGCTGGCGCTGCATGAAACCCAGACAGATGCGCTTGACTTGCTGATGGAACGTTTAGCTGATGTGGTCGGCGTGGAAGACGTGATGGTGGTACCGGAAGAGCGTTTGGTCTATTTAAAGGTGAATCGTCAACAGCTTGACCAGGCTGCGTTGACCAAGCTGATGGCGCCACCCAAATCTTAGCTTAACCGGTTTTAATTCGGCCTGGCCGCAACACTGGCTACGGCTTGCAACTAACCCTACATAACACCCTATTAAAGGAGCGCCTTATGGCTCGCGGCATTAACAAGGTCATCTTGATTGGCAATCTCGGGCAGGACCCCGAGGTGCGTTTTACTCAAGCGGTACCGCCGTGGCCAACTTAAACTTGGCCACTACCGATACCTGGATGGACCGACAGAGTGGTCAGCGCCAAGAGCGTACTGAATGGCACCGCGTGGTGATGTTTAATAAAACCGCTGAGATCGCCCAGCAGTACCTAAAAAAGGGCGCCAAAGTTTATATTGAAGGGCGCTTACAAACGCGTAAGTGGCAAGACCAAAACGGGCAAGATCGTTACTCGACAGAAATTGTCGCTAACGATATGCAGATGCTTGATGGCGGTCGCAGTGGCGATTTTCAGGGCGGCGGCGCAGGCCAGAACAGCTATCCCCAAAATGCGCCCCAAAACTCGCCAGCCCCCAATAATCAAGGCGGCGGTTATCCTCAGCAAGGCGGTGCACCTCAGGGGGACAACTACGGCGGGCAGAACTCACAGCAGCCTCGCCCCGCCCAGCCTGCACCGCAGCAGGGCAACCAAGCACCACCGCCCAATCAACAGAACAGCAGCTACGGTGCGCCTGATCCAGGCAACTTCGATGACTTCGATGATGAAATTCCGTTCTGAGTAGCTTACTAAACACGCCATGTAGGGCTGGGCGTGAAAAGGAGAGATTGTCTTGAAGCTGCTAATATTGGATGCCGGACATTGCTTAAGCTTGGCACTGGCTCGGGAAGCAAGCCGTCGCACCGATACGGAATTAGTCATCGAACAAGGCACCACCATCACCGTTAAGCGTTTGGAGGCGATAGCCCCCGACGCCGTGATCATTCCACCGTTGGCGCACCCGTTGAGTATGGCGCCAGCGGCAGTAATGGAACATGCCGATGCGGTGGATGCGTGTTTGGATGCCTGCCTTGCCCTGGATGTGGCATTGGTATGGTGTGTTTCTGACCAACTCTACGAAGACGGACTGGACGTGCCGATTGATGAGCACGTGGTGCCGGCGCCACGCGATGACAGCCTACGCCGCTTGGTGCAGACCGGCGATCGTATACGTGCAGAATTTCAGCGTCACTTGCTTGTTCGCCTAGGCCCGCTGTTTGCATTGGAAGGCAGCCACGCTTGGCTCAATGAAATCATCGATCATTTGGTGGTTGGCCAAGCTGTGCGTGCGGCAGAAGACGTGATCTTTGCCCCACGTCAGCGGATGCTGTTGCTATGGCACTGATCGGCATGCTGCAGCAGCAAGCCAGTGGTGCAAATGCGTGGGGCGCCTATCACCTTGCGGGTACCGAACCGGTCAGTGCGTTTACCTTTACCTCCATGGTGCGCACTCAATTATTGACGCACCTTGAAGGCCGGGGCGAGCAGATTACTCTCGGAGAGGTGCAGCCGCTAAAGCATCACCATGATGCTAAGCTGCGTCGTGTCTTAAATTGTCGACGTGTGCTGGATGTTTTTGGTGTTCATCAAAAGCCGTGGCGTTTAGAGGCTGGTCGTATGTTAGATGCGTGGTGTTTGACCCGTGAAAATAACCGTGTCAGTAATACAGGAGCGTCGGCTTGATAAATGTGGTTCGCAGCTTGGTATTTTATGCCGGCTATTTCTTTGCCATGCTGATGATCGGTATTCTGTTTCTGCCTATCGCGCCCTTCCTTCCACTTTCTGGCCGTTATCGCTTACTCCAATTTGTATAACTACTTTTTGATGGTGTGGTTTCGTATCGCCTGCGGTGTGCGTTATGACATACAAGGCCAGGAAAACCTGCCTAGTGGCCCCTGCGTGATTCAGGCCAATCACCAGTGTGAGTGGGAAACCGTATTTTTGCAGGTGATGAAGCCGCCGGTATGTACCGTGCTAAAACGCGAATTATTGCGCTTGCCTATCTTTGGCTGGGGATTACGCCTGTTACGCCCGATAAGCCTGGACCGCTCCAAACCGGCAAGGGCGATGAAGCAAGTGCTCACTCAGGGCGTCGAGCGTCTCGGGACCGGCCTGTCGGTACTGATTTTTCCTGAAGGGACGCGGGTAGATCCTGGTCAGCGTAAGCGCTACAACAAAAGCGGTAGCGTAGTGGCGTGTCGTGCTGGGGTGCCCGTCTTGCCCGTGGCCCATAACGCTGGAGAACGCTGGCCAGGACGCCATTGGGTTAAACGGCCAGGCGTATTGCGTGTTCGCATTGGTAAGCCAATTGAGACAACGGGGCGCATGCCTGACGAGGTGCTCGCTGAAGTCGAAGCGTGGATCGAAACGCAACTGCAGGAAATTTCTGATGTGCCGAGGCCTACTTCCCGTTAGTTAAAGGCTTCCTTTCTAGGCCTTAACCTATTCGTCTTGTTAAACAAAACGGCGCCCGCTGGGCGCCGTTTTGTCATCATGTCAGTAGTCGTATCAGCATCAGTTGTTAAAACGCTGGAAGACTAAGCATGCATTGGTGCCGCCAAAGCCGAAGCTATTAGACAAGGCGCGCTCAATTGTCACGTCATCGCGGCGTTCGGTGACAATATCAAAGCCATCAGCCTGCTCATCCAAGTCCGCGACATTCGCTGACGCTGCTACAAAGTTGTGCTGCATCATCAGCAACGAGTAAATCGCTTCCTGAACGCCTGTGGCCCCCTAATGAGTGGCCAGTGAGTGATTTAGTTGAGCTCATCGCAGGCGTTGTGTTTCCGAATACTTCGCGTATTGCTTTCAGCTCGGCAACATCGCCCACTGGCGTGGACGTGCCGTGGGTATTGATGTAATCAATAGCACCATCGACCGTTGCCATCGCTTGGCGCATGCAACGCATCGCCCCTTCGCCCGAAGGTGCGACCATATCATGGCCGTCAGAGGTCGCGCCGTAACCCACCAATTCGCCGTAGATTTTGGCACCACGTGCTTTGGCGTGCTCAAGCTCCTCCAACACCAGCATGCCGCCGCCGCCAGCAATTACAAAGCCGTCGCGGGCTTTATCATATGGGCGCGAGGCTTGCTCAGGGTTGTCGTTATAGTGGGTAGAGAGCGCACCCATGGCATCAAACAAGCAGGAGAGGGTCCAGTGCTCTTCTTCGCCGCCACCGGCAAACACTACATCCTGTTTGTTAAGCTGAATTTGCTCCATCGCACTGCCAATACAGTGCGCTGAAGTCGCACAGGCAGAGGAGATAGAGTAATTGATGCCTTTGATTTTAAACGGCGTTGCCAAGCACGCTGAAACGGTGCTGCCCATTGTTCGGGTAACGCGATAAGGGCCAACCCGGCGCAGACCTTTTTCACGTAAAACGTCAGCTGCTTCTACCTGATTAGCACTTGAAGCGCCGCCTGAGCCGGCAATAAGGCCAGTACGTTCGTTGGACACCTGTTCTTCGCTCAGCCCAGCATCTTCAATTGCCTGAGCCATAGAAACGTAAGCATAGGCCGCCGCGTCGCCCATAAAGCGGCGCAGTTTACGGTCGATGAGTGCGTCAAGATCGATATCGACGCTGCCCGCTACATGGCTACGAAAGCCACGCTCGGCATACTCTTCCTTAAAACGAATACCGCTACGCCCAGTTTTGAGCGCGTCCAGGACCTGTCGTTGGTCGTTGCCAAGGCAAGAAACAATGCCAAGACCGGTGACTACCACTCGTCGCATGGGAGCCTCCTGTTTAGAAATTCGCAGTGGAGGTAAATAGGCCAACACGCAGATCATTAGCCTGATAAATGTCGCGTCCGTCGACGGTTACGGTGCCGTCGGCGATACCCAAGATAAGACGTCGGGTAATAATACGCTTAATATTAATGCTATAGGTCACTTTTTGTGCATCCGGCAGAATCTGTCCGCTGAATTTAACTTCGCCGCAACCAAGCGCACGTCCACGGCCTGGGTGGCCTAGCCAGCCCAAGTAAAACCCCTACCAGCTGCCACATGGCATCCAGGCCTAAGCAGCCAGGCATGACGGGGTCGCCAGGGAAGTGGCAGTCAAAGAACCACAAGTCAGGCGTGATATCCAGCTCGGCGATCAGTTCGCCTTTGCCATGCTCACCGCCTTCTTCGTGAATGTGCTTGATGCGATCAAGCATCAGCATGTTAGGAGCCGGGAGCTGGGCATTTCCGGGGCCGAATAGCTCGCCGCGCGAGCAGGCCAGCAGTTCTTCGCGATTAAAGGAGTGTTGCTTGGTCACTGAATCGTTCCGAATATCAAGAAGGTTGTGAGGCTAGTCTACTTCCCGAAACCGCTGAATGCACGTAACTGACCATTTATCGTCAGTTACTACAGTATTTAGGCAGTTGGCCGATAACACTATAGCGAGGGGACTTAGTTAATCTGCTGCCAATTATGCACAATAAATACTGCATGTACCGTAATATAGATTATCTAGGTAGTTTATTAGGCGGCATGACCGGCATGGCACCTAGCGCAAATTTTTATCTACGTTAATTTTGTATAGGATGTAGCGAATCGCCATGTGGCTTCCTGTTTCTCTCAATCGTCCGCTAGTGTGGGTCGCAATGGCGGGGCTACCGGCCTGCGTTTGGATACCCGATACGGCGCTACGTTTGGTGGCTGCCACGTTAGTCGCGCTGGGGCTTTGGGATGCCTGGAACCAGGTTCGTCAACAGCGGCTACGCCTACGGCTATCACAGGATACGTTAGGGCTCGCCAGCGATGCCATGGTGATTACCGACGCGCAAAATCGGGTCATCGTGGTTAATCCGGCCTTTACCGAAATTACCGGTTATTCAAGCCAGGAGGTACAGGGGTTAAAACTGGAGACCCTGGCAGCGCCACGGCATGATAAAAACTTTTATCAAACGTTCTGGAGTGCGCTGAAAAGTACCGGCCGTTGGGAAGGTGAAATGTGGAGTCGCCGTAAGCACGGCGATGAGTACCCCGAGTGGTTAAAAGTGCGCGCCGTGACAGACAAACGGGGCAAAATCACCCATTTTATCCACCTTTTACCGATATTACGGCGCAAAAGCCCGTGAGCGCGATTTGCGCCGGATTGGGTATGAAGATCCCCTTACCGGTCTGCCCAATCGTCGGCGTCTTCATGATCTGCTTGCTTCTCGACTGCGCCACTTACGCGCTGGAGAGAGTTTGGATATGGCGCTGGTAGATATCGATGGGTTGAAATCAGTTAACGATAGTCTAGGGGTTGAGCAAGGGGATCGCCTGTTGGCGCGCTTTGCCCAGCGCCTGACAAGCTATGTCGTTGGGGGCGTGGTAGGTCGCTTGGGTGGCGATGAGTTTATGGTGATCCGCACCACGACATTTGACGATCATGACCAGTGGGTCGCCTCGCTGCGCGAACATATGAGTCGACCATTTGAAATTAACGAGCAATCGTTGCGCTTAGGGCTGACGATAGGCAGCTGTCGAGCACCTGAAGATGGTGACGACTCAGGTGTGCTATTTCAGCGCTTAGAGTCGGCGCTCTACAGCGCCAAACGGCTTGGACGTAATCTTAGCCAGCGTTTTCGCCCAGCACTGGATAAGCAGGATAATCCGCAGCTGGCACTGGTTAGCGACTTGCGTGCCGCGCTTATTTCCGGTGATCAGTTAGAGCTGCATTATCAAACCCAGCATGAGCCTAGCAGTGGTGAGGTCGTTGGCATGGAGGCGCTGCTGCGCTGGCGCCATCCCTCGCGATGGAATGATTTCTCCGGGTGACTTCATTTCGTTGGCCGAGCGGCACGGCTTAATGTCCCAATTGGGCACTTGGGTAATCGAAAAGCCTGCGCCCAGCAGGCGCATTGGCGTAATAGCGCCATGCCCAAGCTAACTATTTGGGTCAATATTTCGGCGCTGCAGCTCTTTCAAGGGGGATCTAGAAAGCCAATTGGCGACGTGCCTCAGGCGCTACCAATTGAAGCCTTCGCAAATTGGTCTGGAGTTGACCGAGTCGGTACTTCTGGATGAGCGTGCGGGTGATATGAGGCCGCGCCTACAGGCGCTCCGTGACCAAGGCTATGCAATCGCCATTGACGATTTTGGTACTGGCTACTCGTCGCTTGGCTACCTGAAGCGCTTACCGGTCGATAAAATAAAGCTCGATCGTGCGTTTATTAAAGAGCTGCCGCATGATCAAGCGGACGCCTCCATTGTAAAGGCGGTCTTAGCGATGGCAGAAGGTATGGGGCTCGGAGTGATTGCAGAAGGGGTTGAAACCAAGGAGCAGTGCCAGTTTTTGGTTAAGGCCGGCTGTACGTCTGTGCAAGGGTTCTACTTCGCCCGCCCGTTACCTGCCGCGGAATTGGAAAACGTTTAGTACCCATACCAGTAGATGTCCCTGCTGCTTCTTAACGTCTGTCAATACGGCTAAATAGGGCGAAGCCAAGTTGCAAAGTAACCCCCACACAAAGCTCAAAGCGTAGGGCATTTAGCAACAAAGCCTAGCAGTGACACGAGGCCATCTAGATGGCGCCAGTGAGGGTAATCGGTTTGGCCGCTGGTTTAGCCAGCAGTAGGTGACAGGTGCCAATGGAGCGCTCGATAAAACCACCCTCGCAGTAGCTTAAGTAGTAACGCCACATGCGGATAAAACGCTCGTCATATCCCAGCTTTCGTACCTGTTCCAAGTTTGCTTCAAAGCGATGACGCCACTCTCGCAGTGTGCGAGCGTAATGCGGGCCAATTTCATCCAACGCAATCACATTCAGCGATGTTTTGCGCATAATACTGCTTAACATAGCGTGGTGTGAGGGCAGGAAACCGCCGGGAAAGATATAGCGCTTGATAAAGTCCATATCGCGTTTGGCTTCTTCAAAGCGCTGATCACGAATCGTGATCGCTTGCAGCATTGCCTGCCCATCGTCAGTCAGAAGGCTATCCAGTTTATTAAGGTAAGTGTCGAGATATTGATGGCCGACCGCTTCAACCATCTCAACCGAAATAAGCCGTTCATAGCGTCCGGTTAATTCACGGTAATCCTGCTTGAGCAGAGTAATACTCTCTTCTAATCCTTCTTCCTTGATGCGCTGTGCAGTGTGGGCATGTTGCTCATCAGAAATAGTCGTAGTCGTGACACGACAACCGCGGGTTTTTGCAGCATGAATTGCCAGCCCGCCCCAGCCGGTACCAATCTCTAACAGATGGTGTTCGGGCTGTACATCGAGCTTTTCAAGCATCAGGTCAAGTTTATAGGTTGATGCCTCTTCCAGGCTGGCTTCCGGGTAGGGGAAAACAGCGCTGGAATACATCCAGTGGTGGCGGTCCAAAAATGTTGAAAATAGATCGTTACCAATATCGTAGTGGGCGGCAATATTGCGTTTAGCGCCGCTAAGGCTGTTACGTTGAAAACGGTAGGCGGCACCCAGCAACCAGCGTGTGATACGGGCACTGCCATTCTCCATTTTGCTATTTACATGCTCAAGGTTTGCAGCAAACAGCCGTACCAGGATGACCAGATCGTCGGCATCCCAGTCACCATCCATGTACGATTCGGCAGCGCCGACGGTACCGCCAAAGGCAAGTCGCTTCCAGGCCTTGGCGTGGCGTATCACCACGGTCACCTGCAGTGGCCCCTCTTGGCCTAAGTGATGGCATTGATTGCCCTCAATCAGCGTGATACGACCACCGTGAAAAGTGTCCAGCTGGGCCATTAGACGCAATTTGAGCCACTTGGTTAAGCGGTCTTGCTCAACAGGTTGACTATTCGGGGGCGTAGAACGCAGGGTCGTCACTTTGAAGTCTCCTTGCGCGTGGGGTGGTTATAAACCGGGACGCGCTTAAGCCACAGGCGTAGCGCTTCGAAATGAATGCCCGCGATAGTCTTCAGGTTCACCCATGGCTGGCGAGCTAACGTTTTTAGCAGTGTGCCGCGAGTAGCGGGTGAGGCCACGAGGGTTAACGTGGCATCAAAATGGCGCTGTTGGTCCTGCCAGTTTTCCATATGCAAAAGAGCGTTTCGCAGGGGGCGTTAAACTTCCAGCGATAGGTCATTTCCATTGGGTTGAACGGCGAGACGTGAAGACGCTTATCAAAAAAAAGCTTGATGGCTATGACGCGAAGGGTCTACAGCGCTGGCATAACGGGTACGCTCACGCCAAGGCATATTGGTGACTTCGCTCAATATGGCGGCCAACCTGCCCATATGGTCGTAGGCGTAGTAGACGGAGATAGGATTAAACATGCAGCCTAACGTGCGTAGCTGAGTCAGCACGCAGATTCGGCCATTCGGTGCGCTGCCCAGCTGGCGAATAAGCTCTTCGCGTACAGCCGTTTTTAGCGGCCGGTCGGTTGGGCCTAGATAATCCTCACGGCGAAAGCGCGCCAATGCTGGTCGACGGGCGCTAAAACCAGGCACCTTATCAAATAGGTCCGGCAGTTCATCCAGATCCAGCCACGCCATCCATAGTTGATAGCGAAAAGCGTGGGAGGTTGGCGTAAACCGCCGATGACGTAGGGTGCCACGATAGATACGTGACCGCGGTGTGGCGATCATACCAATCCCTCTACACCGTGCGGTGTCAGCAGCTCGTGAGCAAGTAACGTAGAAGGGAGCCTCCGGCGGCGGGCGGCTTCATCGCAACCCAAGGCCTGGGCTACTCGTAGTGCACTCCACACGCCGTCTTCGTGGAAGCCGTTACGCCAATAGGCGCCACAAAAGTGCGTGCGATGCGAGGTGGAAGATATTTCCTCGTGGCGCGCTTGAGCCGCTTGGCCTGATAAGGTGAACTGTGGGTGTGCGTAGGTATAGCGACCCAGCACTTTGCTTGGATCAATGCTGGCGCTGTCATTCAAGGTGACGCAAAAGGTAGTGTCGCTTTTAATCCGTTGCAGGATATTCATGGCGTAGGTAACCGAGATGCGCGCGTTAGTGTCTCGCTCGTCCAGGCGGTAATTCCAGCTTGCCCAGGCGCGTTTGCGGCGAGGTAGAAGCGAGGTATCGGTATGCAGCACCACCTCGTTATCCTGATACGGCATGGCGCCGAGTATTGATTTCTCAGCCTCAGTGGCATCGCCCAGCATCGCAAGGGCCTGATCGGCATGACAGGCCAGCACTACTTGATCAAAGTGTTGGCTGCCCGCGGGTGTGGTAATCGTAACGCCAGCACGCTCTCCACAATGGGTGCGAGTAATCCGGGTCACCGGTGTATTAAGGTGAATACGCGACGCGTAGGGGGCCGTCAGGTAGGGAATATAACTTTTTGAACCGCCCACCAATGTATACCACTGGGGACGGTGATTAACCGATAACAGGCCATGGTTACGAAAAAAACGCACGAAGAATGCCAGCGGGAAGGCGCGTAGATCGCTAATGCTGGCCGACCAAATAGCGGCCCCCATGGGCAGTAAATAGCGCTGTTGGAAATCGCGGTTATAGTGGTTGCGGTCTAGGTATTCACCCAACGTCATGTAGTCGGGCAACTGCTGACTCTCCAACGCTTTAGTCGTTTGCTTATTAAAGCGCAAGATATCGCTCAGCAGACGATAAAAGGAGGGGTTAAACAGGTTGCGTCGTTGGGCAAACAGCGATCCTAACGTATGCCCGTTGTACTCAAAGTCGCGCGCTGTCTCATGCACCGAGAAGCTCATTTCGGTGGCTTGTGAAGCAGCGCCCAGGGACGCCATCAAGTGCTGAAAGTGCGGATAAGTCCAGTCGTTAAAAACAATAAAACCGGTATCGATAGCGTACGTCTGCCCTTCCACCTCCACGTCCATGGTGGCGGTGTGGCCCCCCAGCCGCGAATCCGCCTCAAACAGCGTGACGTCATGCTGAGCTGAAAGATACCATCCCGCGGCCATACCGCTAATGCCGCTGCCTACAATGGCAATGCGCTGGGATGCCCTTTGCGATGCCAAGGTGCTCATGACGACTCCTTTGCGCGCGGGTCATGCGCAGGCCAATCTGACGACGTAGGGCGGGAGGTAAAATGCCTAGCAGTTTGACCCAGTAGGTAAATCGGCGTGGAAAGTGGATATCCAGTCGGCCTTTGACCAACCCTTCGATAATGGTGTCAGCCGCTTGCTCGGCGGTGACCTGCATCGGCATGGGGAAGTCGTTATGTTCGGTGAGTGGCGTTTTCACAAAGCCAGGGTGGATAAGGCTGATATCTATGCCTTCCTGATCAAGATCCAAGCGCAGCGACTCCAAAAAGTAGCTCACCGCCGCTTTTGATGCGCCATAGGCCTCCGCCCGGGGCAACGGCACATAAGCCGAGGCACTGGAGGTGGCCGCTAAGCGGGCGGGCAAACCCTCTTGGCGTGCTGCCCGTAGCAATGGTAGAGCAGCTTCGATGCCGTATAGCGTGCCAAATAAATTGGGCGCAAAAACGCGCTCAACCAGCGCCATATCGAACTGCTGAGCATCGAGGTATTCACAAGTGCCAGCATTGAACAGTGCTAAATCTAACGCCCCTAGACGCTCATGGATGATGGTGCCAGCATTTAGCACCGCTTGACGGTCGCTAATATCAAGCGGGAGAGGGTGAGCATTGGGTTGGTTCTGGCACAAGGTGTCGAGTGCCTCAGCGTTGCGTGCACTGAGTACCACATGGTGGCCTTGAGCGATGAGTTTACGGGCAAGCGCCTCACCAATGCCGGACGTGGCGCCGGTTAACCAAATGCGTTGGGGCGTTTTCCATGTGCTCATCAAGCTTCCTCGTGCGCCCCGCTGTGATGTTGACGCTTAGGCGAGGCGTTTTTTTAACCAGTGAATGGCGCTTCCCATCAGCGGCAAATGTTCGTAAAGCATGGCGCCCGCATCGAAATAATCACGGTGCCGCTGTACGCGCCCGTCGCTTGCAAAAGTGAGAGCGCTACAGCCTTCAACTTTACCGGTTTGCCACCTGACAAACGCGGATGAATAAACGTCATGGTCCAGGTAACGAATGCTTGCTGGCCTTGTAGCTGCCGAGCATGGTAAGTGAAGTGGCACTGCTCAACATTTTCATACAAGGTTGAAAAATAACGCTCTAACGCTTCGCGACCTTCAATATGGTGTAGTGGGTCAATGAATTGTATATCTTCAGTATAAACATGGTATAGCTTTTCTGTACAGCTATTGTCTAATTTATTGAAGAAGGCGCAAAACGCCTCTAGTGCCGCAGGCTCAGCCATGACGGACTCCTGGTTTAGGGAACTAGTGGGTTGCTGACTGCTAGAAGTAGGAAGCGCCAGCTATTTAGATAGCGCTTTGAATGCCCCTAGTGCGCGCTGGCGCGCCGCTTTGTGATCGACAATCGGCGCTGGGTAATCGGTATCGTTGAGCAGGTCTTGAGGTGGTGCATGGCGCGCTTTAGCGGGCAGTTTGGCAAGCTCAGGCAGCCAGGACGCAATAAACTCACCGTCCGCATCAAAACGAGTGGATTGCGTGGTGGGATTAAAAATTCGAAAGTAGGGCGCGGCATCGGTACCTGTGGAGGCAGCCCATTGCCAACCGCCGTTATTGGCGCAGAATTCGCCATCGACTAAGTGGCGCATAAAAAGGCTTCACCGCGCCGCCAATCAATCAGCAAGTGCTTGCTTAAAAACATCGCCGTGATCATACGCAGCCGGTTATGCATCCAGCCTGTGGTGACTAATTGGCGCATAGCTGCGTCGACGATGGGGTAGCCTGTTCGCCCTTCGCACCAGGCTTGAAAGCCTTCTTCATCGTCGCGCCACGGCAATTGCTTGGTATGTTCCTGAAAGGGCTGATAGCGGCATACCTGGGGAAAACCCACCGCTACGTGCTGATAAAATTCGCGCCAGATCAATTCATTGACCCAGGTCGTCAGACCGAGATCGCCATCCGCTAAATGCCCCCATTCTCTGCCATCACCGCTTGCAGGCATTGGCGATGGGAGATCATACCTAATGCCAGGTAAGGTGATAGTTCGCTGGTGCCGCGCACTTTAGGTAAATCGCGCTGGTCTTTATAGTGACGTCCACGAAAGCGTAGAAAGCGCGCTAAATTATCCGCAGCGGCATCTTCACCCGCAGGCCACAGGTGCCCATCAATCGGTATGTCGTTAAGTTCAGGCAGTGCAGGCAACGGGTCGCTATTAATAGCCAGCGCTGTTTGTGCCTTTGGTGTATCACGCAGCGTTAGCTGATCGGCGGTGATCTGCTTATGCCACGCTCTGGAAAAGGGGTGTAAACACGCCATAGTAATCGCCTTTTCCGGTTAACAAGCTACCTGGTGCAAACGCCACCGCATCATGATAACCATGAGCCGCTATACCGGCCTGCTTAAAGGCACCCTGCACGGCTTGGTCGCGGCGTCGCTCATTGAGCGGATACTCATAGTTAAAGTGCAGTTGCTCTATATTATAGTCGCGTGCGATCTCAGTCAGCGCCGCTGGTGCTTGGTCATAGCGTTCAATGTCTCGGTGCAGCAACGGAATATTCAAACCGTTGAGCGCGGCTTTAACAGTGGCGACGCCCCGTGCCCAGAAATCCAGTTTATTGGCGCCATGACCGTGCTCTTGCCACTGAGAGAGGCTGCGTAAAACCGCTATTACAGGACCTTTGGCCGCGGCGGCGGCGAGAGCACTGTTATCGTTAATGCGTAAGTCGCTGCGCAGCCAAACCAACTGACGTTTCATAGGATCTCCTGTCATAAGGGCTTCTGCGACGCAAAAATGGCCGGTCGCCGGGGAGGGCGAACGGCCAGGATAAGAGTGGGTGGACTACAGTACCCCAAACTCGCGTAAAAGAGGGCGCAAGCGGGCAATCGCCTGGGGTAGATCATCGCCGAGCATGTGTACCGGGCTATCGCGCAAATCGGCTTCGCGCAGACGAGCAACTTCGCCACACACACCAATAGGCACGTTAAGTGCCTTGGCTGCTGGGTAGCGCTTGATGAATATAGCTATCACTTTCCCGCTGACCGCTAGAAAGTAGCACCATCGATGAATGTAGCCGAGCCACTGCCTGAGGGAGATCCTCCAACGGCAATGAGCGGTCAAGCAGTTGCACCCGGTAGCCTTGTTCACTGGCCATTAGCGCCGACATCAGCACCCATAAAGGGCCAGGATCATCGGGCATGGCGTTGAGCAAAATCAGCGGGCCACGGGTCGTCTGGTTGGCATAATGCAAGCGAATGCCCACTTGGCTGCGTAGAAACGCTTCCAAGGTACGGCGTACCAACTGATCCGCCTGAACAGCCCATTTAGCCTCGAGGGTTAAAATGACCGGCTGCCACAGCTCGTTGATCGCAATGCTCAGCGGGTAGAGCGCCAAACTCTGCTGATAAAACGCCTCTAACTTGGGCAGATCTAACGCTTCGATGATGGCTTTGCAATTGGAGGCGCTGGCTTACCCAATCACCGGTATCAGGCGTAGGGGTATCAATTGTTTCTGGCTGGTCAAGCAAGTCGGCGACTTGACTGACCGGCACACCACGATTGAGCCACTGCAAAATGCGTTCGATGCGTGTGATGTCGTCTTGAGCATAAAGACGATGGCCTTTTGGCGTTCGCTGGGGCGAATTAACCCATAGCGTCGTTCCCAAGCGCGAAGGGTGACCGAATTAACGCCCGTTAAGCGAGATACTTCGCGTATCGGATAGAGCGGCGTATCGGGTGGGTGGGTCGCCTTTAGACTCATGGGCGCCAGTACCTCTTAGTTAACTGTAAATTAGTTAACCGCATATGAGTTAACTGCAGCGTAACGCTGCAGGGGCCAGTCATTGTTCGCCGCGGCGAAGGTGATTCAAGTTCCATGTAACGATTGCCCGATGATGAAATACTAAACATTAGCACGATACTGTATGCCCATTTGTACAACTTGTCGCTACTCGGTACAACCTTTACCAAAATCCTTCTTAATCATTTAAGTGCTGTGCTTATTGAACCGACCGGCCTACTAGGGCTTCTCCTAATCGCTGGCCTGAAAGCCATGCATCCTCAACGCGACCGCTGCTAAAGCTGTCGCCGCATAAGGCCAAACCGTTCGTACTGTATAAGTATGTATGCTCACAAGGGTTAGCCGGTTGAGCGTAGCGCCAACGGTGTGCCCCCATTTCAATTAGCTCGGGCAGGGCGGTTGAGGCTGAAAAAATACTCTTTAGCGCGTCGACAAGTTGTTTGGCCACTTCATCGGCAGGCTGTTCTAAATGCGACTCGCTCCAGTCAAGTTGAGCCAGCAAGCTGAGACTTTCAGGTTGAGTGGTGCGCCCCGGTTTGGTTTGGTTGCGTGACACCACGCTTAGCACCTGATGTGTTACACGTGCCATTTGCCAGCCCGGATCAACCCTCGGTATGGCGGGAAGCGGTCCGTCAAAATAGCCCACCCCGCCCAGCAGGCCCGCTGTTCTCGTGCTTGACACGCCGTGGCCAACTCGGTGTCCCATGCGGCTAGTAATGCATGAGCTTGGGGCGGTGGCGTGCTGATGACTACTTGGTCAAAAGGCCATACATGGTCTGATCAACGTCTATCAATTGCCAGCCATTAGGGATCAAGTTAAGCGCTGCGATGGGAGTGCCCACATGCAACTTGGCATTGAACTGGGCCGTTAATGCATCAGCCATATAGCGAGTTAAGGCACTCATTCTCGGCGTGCCGGTATAGCGCTTTTGGTGATCGTTATGCGCCTGCCAGCCACTTGAGCTAGCCTGATAAGTAAGCGTTGGCCAGAGCGCTATGCAGCCAGCAGCGAGCCATTCATCCACGGCACGCTGAAAATGGGCGTCGCGAACGCTGAATGCCTGGGCACCTAAATCCAGGGTGGCGCTGGGTCTGCGTTTACTCGCCATACGTCCACCGGGGCCGCGGGCTTTATCAAAGAGTGTGATATTGGCACCGCTGTTGGCGAGTACTTTTGCGCAGGCGAGTCCTGAAATACCTGCTCCGATGATGGCAACCCTGCGTGTAGCCGATAGCGGTAGAGTAGCCATGATCCCCTCACGGTGTTTAAAAAATGACCAATAAAAGCTGTCAAAAACTTATGTGAAAAGCTACTGTATCATCATTGTATAACTAACGTACAATATTGTTGTCGATAGACTTGTCTCGCTAAGCTGACACTTAACAGTGGCACCAACAGGAGTAATTCCATGCGTGTATTAGTAACTGGTGGTAGTGGCTTTGTCGGCCAACGCCTATGCGAGCAACTGATTGAACAAGGCCATGACATTCAGGTGGTTTCCCGTCGCCCTCATCAAGTACGCGATCGACTGCCCAGCGGCTGCGACATTCGCGATAGCGCCCAGGCGTTTATCGAATCGCCGCCGGACGCGTTGATTAATCTGGCCGGGGAGTCCATTGCTGGCAAGCGTTGGAGCGATGAGCAGAAAGCCAAGCTGATTAATTCCCGCGTGGCGACTACAAAGCAGTTAGTGGTGTTGTGTGAACAATTGCAGGCCAACGGACAGCCGTTGCCGAAGGTCATGGTGTCGGGTTCGGCGATGGGCTACTACGGCGATCAGGGCAAGCGCGTGGTGACCGAGGAGACAAAACCAAATGATGAATTTGCTCATCGTCTGTGCAAGCAGTGGGAGGCGGCAGCTCAGCCGATTGAGGCCATGGGGGTGCGTTTAGCGATTGTGCGTACTGGTTTGGTGTTGGATGCAGGGGTGGCAGCTTACAGAAGATGCTACCGCCGTTTAAGTTGGGATTAGGCGGCCGTTTTGGTTCCGGTGAACAATTTATGCCGTGGATTCACCGCGACGACTTAGTCGCGGCGATTCTGTTCCTTATCAATCAAGAGACCTTGAACGGTGCTTTTAATGGCAGCGCACCGCACCCGGTTACGAATGCCACGTTTACCAAAACCCTGGCCAAGCAGCTCAATCGCCCTGCTATTTTTCCAGTACCCGCTTTTGTACTAAAAGCGGGTCTTGGGGAGATGTCACGATTACTACTGACCGGGGCGGATATGCGTCCTGCGCGCCTTGAGGCTGCTGGCTTTACTTTTCAGTACCCCACCCTTGATAAGGCGCTTGACGCTATCCTTCGCGATTAACGGTCGGCATCAACGGTGATAATCACCCGCACTGAATCAAGCCGTAGGCGGGTATTCTCAATCGCTTCGCTGAGCGCCTGACGTTCGCTTTTAAGTGCGTCGATTTCTGCGCTGCGCACCGCTGGGTTATGCTCGGCCAGCGCGGTTAAGCGGGCAATCTCGGCGTCCAGTTGGACGCGCATACGCGCCTCGGCGTTCTCGACGATGCTGGGCAGCTGGCGCTCGGCTTCGCCTTCACCCTGCGTTAGCAGTTCACGCAGCTGGTCGTGACGGCTCTTAATCAAATCCCGTGCCAGCGACTTGTTAACCTTCTGCAGGTTCTTGCCTAAGCCGGTGAACGAGATCTTGCTGGTCAGGTTGGCGCCGGACTCATCAAGCAGCAGGCGCACGGCGGTGGGCGGCAGGAAGCGGTTAAGGTGCAGTTTCTTGGGCGCTGGGCAGTGGGTGCGGAACACCAGCTCGGCCATTAAGCGTCCGCCGGGAATGGCGTCGTGGCGTAGCAGAGCCAGCGCTGAGTTACCCATGGTGCCATCCAACACTCGGCCCATCATTTCTCGTAGCAGCGGGTGCTCCCATGAGAGACGTTGCACATCGTCCCGGGCAAGCGCCTGGGCGCGGCTGTAGGTGGCGGTAAAGCCCTCTTCGCCTTTGACCAGCCCCGGTAAGCCATCCAGCATATGTTGGCTGGGCTGGAGGTGCATCAGCCCTTTGCCGATCTCCCTGGCTATCGACGCCGAAAACATCCAGCGCTCGCTCAATATAGCGCGGCAGGGCGGCGTCTTCGTCGAGTTCACGAACAGCGTCGATGACTTGTTGGGCGCGGGCGGGGCGACAGGCGTTGAGCTCCAGCAGCCGGTTGCGGCCCGCGTCGTGTTCCGCCAGTTTGGCGCTAAACATCGTGCGGGTTTCGGCGATGATCTCGTCAAGTGCCTCATCATCCAACAGCGCGTCAGCCAGGGCGTCGCCAAAGGCATCAAACAAGTCGTTGCCCACCCCGTGAGGCGCACTGAATGCGTCCATGCCTTCGTGGTACCAGCGCAGCAGGCGCTCGCCGGGGCTGCCTTCAAAGGTTGGAATATGCAGTTCGATGGCGTGGCGCTGGCCGATACGATCCAGGCGGCCAATGCGCTGTTCGAGCTGGTCCGGATGCTGGGGCATATCGAACATCACCAAGTGGCGACAGAACTGGAAGTTGCGTCCCTCAGAGCCGATTTCCGAGCACACCAGTACCTGGACACCCTCATCTTCATCGGCAAAGGCCGCCGCCGCGCGGTCACGCTCTATCAACGAGAGGTCTTCATGGAACACCGGGGCGTGGTAACCGCCTAGCACCCGCAGCCCTTCGGCAAGCCCTTCGGCGGTTTCCCGGTGGTGGGCAATGACCAGGACTTTCTCGTTGGCGAAACCACTCGCTGTCGTCGCTGAGCTTTTCCAGCAACCAGTTAATCCGCGGGTCGATGTGCCACCAATCTTCGCCGTTGAGCGGGTCATTGCTGAGCTCGCGGTAGGCCGCGTCGGGGTAGATCAGCACGTCGGGATGATCCATACCGGTCTCGATCAATAGCTCATCGAGGTAGTCTTCGTCGCGCTCTAAGCGGCGCACGACGCGACGGTAGGCCGAAGGCAGCGCCAACGGCACTAAGTGCAAGCGCCGTTCCGGGAAGCCCCCCACGTGACGGCGGCTGTTGCGAAACATCACCCGGCCTGTGCCGTGGCGGTCGAGCAACGCTTCGCTCAGCTGAGCGCGAGCAGCGTCCTGTTGGTCGCGGCTCGCCTCTTTATTGCACAGCGTGGCCAGTAGTGCCTGACTGTCGCGGTCATCGGCCACATTGGATACGTCTGCGCGAGCCGCAGGGTCGCCGGGAAGGGCATCCAGTGCATCGATGGCGCGGGCCACCTCGGTGTAGTGGCTCTCTTCGGTTTTGAAGCGCTCCAAGTCGTGGTAGCGCTCGCTATCCAGCAGCCGAAGGCGGGCAAAGTGACTTTTGATACCCATCTGCTCGGGGGTCGCGGTGAGCAACAGCAGGCCGGGAATGACAGCCGAAAGCTGCTCGACGCACCGGTAGCCGGGGCCGCTACCCTCTTCGCTCCAGTCGAGGTGGTGCGCTTCGTCAACAATCAGCAGGTCAAACTGGCTGGCCAGTGCCTGCTCCTGACGCTGGGTGTTGGCAAATAGCCAGCCTTGGCTCGCCAGCACAAGCTGGGCGCTTTCAAAGGGGTTGGCGCTGCCATGGGCCTGGCTCTGGGTTTCATCCAGGAGTGAAACGTTAAGTGAGAAGCGGCGCAGCAGCTCGACCAGCCACTGGTGGGTAAGGCTGTCGGGGACCAGAATCAGCGCGCGCTCAACGCGGCCATTGAGCAGCAGGCGGTGCAGAATCAGTCCAGCTTCAATGGTTTTACCCAGGCCCACTTCGTCTGCCAGCAGTACGCGGGGCGCATGGCGGTTGGCGACTTCATTGGCAATGTAGAGCTGATGGGGAATCAGGTCGATACGCGGCCCGGAAAAGCCCAGCGCGCTGTGCTGCTCGATACGCTGATAGTGGTGTAGGGTGCGAAAGCGCAAATCAAACCAGTCGTTGCGGTCGACCTGGCCGGTCAATAGGCGGTCACGCGCCTGGTCAAACTGCATGGTATCGGCGAGCTTGGCCTCAGGCAGTTCGCGCAGGTTGCCTTCACTGTCCTCGCCTATATAGGTAATCAGGCCACGGGACTCTTTGCTGTCATCGACGACCATTTGCCAACCGTCGGCGGAGAGCACGCGGTCGCCGCTACCAAACATGACGCGGGTCAGCGGGGCTTGGCGGGTATTGTAGGTACGGGTTTCCTGGCTGGCACTGAACAAGATGGTAACGCTACGGGCATCGCAGTTAAGCACGGTGCCGAGGCCAAGTTCAGCTTCGCCGTCGCTAATCCAGCGTTGGCCGGGAGAAAAATCGCTCATGATGCCTCGGGGAGTCTGCAAAACGGGTCGACAGCCGCCGGAGGGGGAGCGCCGGCGGCATCAGGGCGGGGATTCTAACGCAAAGCGGCGGGGGGATTAAGGTGTATCGTCATCAATCTTGTAACCAGCGGTCCAGATGAGCGCGGGTAAGCTCGCCAACATGCACATCCAGGGTGTTTCCCTGGTCATCAAACAGCACGGTGGTGGGCAATCCCGGGGCTTTAAACAAGGCCATCAGTTGCTGACTGGGGTCGCGCAGCGCATAGCGAAATTCAAGCTGCTGCTCATCCAAATAGCGCACGATAGGCAGCAGGTCTTCACCCTGATTGACGACCACTACGCTGATGCCCTCGCGCTGGGCGGTTTCCTCAAGCAGCGGCATTTCACGCAGGCAGGGCGGGCACCACGTCGCCCAAAGATTGACGATAATTAGATCACCGTTTTCAGCAAGCGATGGCAAATGCACTTGATTACCCTCTACATCTTCCAGCGTTACTTCCGGTAGGGGAGTCAACCGCAAAGTCATCGCCCAGAGGCGCCAGGGTGATCAGCACCAGCCACAGGCTGGAAGCAGCCACTAACATGGCCATCGCACCGCCCATGGCCAACAGGCGTGCGCGTAGTGTCCAGGCCGTCCATACCAACCCGGCCACCATTCCCCACAGGCCATGGTAGCCGGGCTGCCAGACCTTTAGCGCTTCAAGCGGGGCATCGCTATAGCTATCCAGGTTGAGCAAAATATGGCCCACCCGAGCACCGACTAACCAGACAATAATGAGCCCAGTAAACCAGCGCTGCTGGTCACGCCGGGGAGTCCCAACAGTAACCGGGCACAAAGTAGCAGCAGCAGTGCGCAGCCAATGGCATAGAGACGCGGTAATGAAATCAGTAGCGGGCCGAGAGCAATGGCGTTCATGGTTTTCTCGTGAAGCAGGTACACTGGCAGACCATACCATGCGAGCTGCAAATTACGGAGACGTTATGCCCCACCCGCTTTTGATAAAGCTGCGCGCGCTAGCGATCGGCTCCCAGGCGATTGGCTTAATTGTGATAATTACCTTGGAAACAGTGATGGGAAACGCAGCCCGGCCCTGGCAGGGGGTTGTGCTAGCGGGCATGCTGGCCACGGCATTATCGATTGCGCTAATGCGCGTTTACCGCCGCAAACGTCACCAAAAACAGCTTGCTGAACGCAGGCGTAAGGCAGAGGAAGACGACGAGCGTTAGAAAGCGTTGCTTGTGTTTTGCCGTTCCAGTTCCAGATTAATAGCAACCTTAGCGATTGATCGCTGGGGCAAACTAAAAAAATGCACAATTTCTTATGACACTGGGAGCGACAAATAACATGATCAATAAGCGCGCATTAGCCACCGCTGTGGCGGCCTCAACCCTGGCATTGAGCGGAGTAGCGCAGGCAGAGGTCAAAGTTGGCTTCTTGGGCGGCTTTACCGGGGTATTGAAAGTTTAACACCCCCAATTTTTGAAGGGGCGCAACTGGCTGTTGAGCAAATCAATGAGCAGGGCGGCATCCTAGATGGCCAAACATTGGTGATGCCGACGGGGATACTACCTGTTCCGATGCATCAGCTGCTTCTAACGCCGCTGATCGCATGGTTAACTCTGAGAATGTTACAGCGATTGTAGGGGCGCTGTGTACCGGTGCCACCATTGCCGCGGCTAACAACGCCGCCATTCCCGGTGGCGTATTGATGGTATCCCCTGCCTCTACGGCACCGGCGGTATCTGAGCTGGATGATAATGATCTTGTCTTCCGCACCGTACCGTCAGATGCTTTCCAAGGTGAAATGCTTGCCAAGCTGCTGCTCGAAAAAGGCATTGATGCGGTCGCGGTCACCTACGTGAACAACGATTATGGTCAAGGGCTTTCAGATGCCTTCAGCGCTGCGTTTGAAGCGGGCGGTGGTGAGATTACTGAGAACCTGGCCCACGAAGATAACCGCGCGGATTATCGCTCTGAGTTAGGCTCGCTCTCAGTGAGTGGTGTGGATACCCTCGTTGTATTGGCCTATGCCGATACCTCAGGTCAAACGGTACTGCGCCAAGCCTACGAAAGTGGCATGTTTAACCAATACGTGGGTGCTGACGGCATGGTCGGCGATAGCCTTGTCGAGGCGATTGGCGCTGACGTGCTGGATGGCATGATCGCCACGCGCCCTGGCAGCCCTGATCTGCCCGGCACCGATATTTTTATCGAAGCCGCCGAAGCTGCTGAGCTGGATCCAAGTGCAGTGTTTGCTGCCCAGGCTTACGATGCTGCCTTCCTGATCGCGTTGGCGATTGAACAAAACGGTAGCGCTGAGCGCGAAGGCCTTTCCGAAGCACTGCGCAGTGTTTCCAGCGCCCCTGGCGAGGTTATTCTGCCTGGCGAGTGGGAAAAAGCGGTTGAGCTGATTGCCGAAGGCACCGAGATTAACTATGAAGGCGCGTCCGGCTCGCATGAGTTTGATGATAACGGCGACGTACCTGGCGTGGTGGTAGAAATGGTCGTCGAAGATGGCAGCTTTACCAGTAAAGGTCAGGTCGATCTTTAAGCTTTCAACGCTTATTTAAAACCATAAAAATGCCCGGCAGTTGACCCGCCGGGCATTTTTACTGGGGTAGCTTGTGTCGATCAGCTATGGCTTTTGATCTTCTCGGGAAACAGGCCTTTAGGCGCGAAGCGCAACACCATGGTGATCAATAAGCCAATCACCAGCACCCGTGCCTGCAAGGCGCGGCTATCCATATTACCAGGAGCATCCCAGCCAAAAGCGCCTTCCCAAAGGCCACCGCTAGCTGCATTAAGAACAGCGCCAGGGGCTCAGACATAATCCAGATGATATACACCGCCACAGCGCCAAAAATGGTGCCCAGGTTATTGCCCGGTCCGCCAAGTATCACCATCACCAGCACCAGGAACGTATGGTTCAGCGGCAAATAGCCTTGAGGGTCGAAGAGGCTGTTGAAGGTGCCCAATATACCGCCGCCTAAGCCCATCAGAATGCAGCCCAGCACGAAGATTTCCAGACGCCGTTTATTGATATCCTTACCCATCGCCGCAGCCGAGACTTCATTGTCGCGAATCGCCCGAATCATACGGCCCCACGGCGCGTTGTAGGCTCGATTGAGCAGAAAGAAGATCACCGCAATGATGACCGCGGTAAACGAAAGATAGATGACTCGGGAAAGCGTGAAGCCCAGTTCAGCAGGCCCCGGCGTTGGCCAGGGGGAGCGGAGACACGGTGGCAGTGCCGCGGGTAAGCCAATCAGAGTTTTTTAAGAACGCCTTAATGATTTCGGCGATGCCCAGGGTGGCAATGGCCAGGTAATCGCTGCGCAAGCCCAGGCATATATGACCGATAAAATAGCCGACGCCCCCCTGCCAGCGCGCCCCCTACTATCCAACCGGTCCAAGGGGTAAGCCTAGTCCACCGACAAAACCTGCCTGGCTTTCAATCGCTTCCGTTACCTCACGTAGCTGGCTAATCACCACGAGGTAAAGTATGACGCCCAGTACCAACGTAATACACGTACGCAGAAGCTTCGGCACGCCTAAACGGTCGAGTTTGCTGGCGCCAATAATCAAGAGGATGGCAGCAGCGCCATACAGCAGCACGCGGCCAAATTCACCGGGCAGCGCGGTGCCCCAAAAGCATCGTTGACCGGGACGCTAAAGAACATGGCACAGAAGCCGCCCAGGGCAACAAAAGCCCATTACCCCAGCGTTAAACTGGCCTGCGTAGCCCCATTGAATGGTTAATCCCAGTGCCAGGATGGCGTAGCAGGCAGCCTCTACCAGCATGCGAGTGCTGTAGGCGGCGCCCATGATGGCATAAACCGCCAAAATAGCCACGAGCAGCACACCGAACAGAATCAACTCGCGCAGCGGAAAGCGACGGGTAGGCGTGGCGTCTTGAGGAACGTAGGCAGAGTTACGTGTTTTGGCTGAATGGCTCATTAGATCACCTTGCCCTTAAAGAGTCCGGTGGGACGCCACACCAGAATGGCTATCAGAATGAAAAACGGTACGACAATTTTGTACTCGGTACCTACGAAGGCCAGATTCGACGGTAGCTCCAGCCAGGCTGGTAGGCTATCGCGGAAGGGGCGCAGCAGCACATTCCAGTTAAACACCGCCAGCGTTTCGGCAAAGCCGACTACAAAGCCCCCGGCGATGGCGCCGTAAGGGTGGCCGACACCACCGACAATGGCAGCGGCAAAAATGGGCAGCAGCAGGAAGAAGCTCAAGTCGGGCTTAAAGGTGACATCCAGGGAGAGCAACGTGCCGGCAATAGCCGCCAGCGCTCCGGCAATAATCCAGGTCACCGCCACAATGGTATTGGTATTAATACCCGATGCTTGAGCAAGCTCCGGATTATCCGACATTGCGCGCATGGCTTTACCTAACCGCGAACGGTTAAGGAAAAGATGCAGCGCGACGACCGCAACGATGGTAATCACGAACAGATAAATCTGCGGCTCGGTAACCACAATAGGTGCCCGGGCACCCTCGAAGGGCAGCGCAAGGCGGAAGATCTCCTTGCGGTCATCAACATATAAACTCTGCCCGCCGGTGCCCGAAAAGAGCCGAATCAGCCCCTGCAGAATCAACGTCACGCCTAGCGAGCCAATCACCAGCACAATGGGTTTAACACCATGAGCACGCAGCGGTTTATAAAAGGTCTTGTCGATGCCTACGGCCAAGGGCAGCAGTTAGCAGCATCGCTAGCGGCAGCATCAAAACCGCTGTGGGCACACCAACGCTGGCGCCTGCCGCCGGGAAAAGCGTGGTCAGCAGTAGCACCATAAAGGCGCCAAAGGTCATCATGTCGGCATGGGCAAAGTGGGCAAAGCGCATAATGCTGAAAATTAGCGTTACCCCAATCGCCCCAATGGCGTAAATAGAGCCACTCACGCTGCCTGCAATGACCACGTTATTAATGAAAAAAGCCAGTTCGTTCACGCATTTCTCCCTGGGGCTAGCCGCCCAAAAGCTTTTGGCGACATCGGGGTCGGCAAGTAATGCAGCCCCAGTGTCGGTAAAGCGGTTTTGGCCAGCAGCCAGCACAAAGCCCTTATCGGCTATCGCGAGTGCCTGTTTGGCGTTCTGTTCCACCATCAAAATACCCACGCCAGCGGCGTTGATCTGTTTGACGCGGTCGAAAATCTCATTCATATACAGCGGCGACAGCCCCGCGGTGGGTTCGTCCAGCAACAGCAGGCTAGGTTCGGCCATCAAAGCACGCCCCATGGCGACCATTTGACGCTGGCCACCGGAAAGCTCACCGGCAGGTTGGCGACGTTTTTCATACAGCGGTGGGAAAAACTCATACACCTGGGCCAGCATGCGTTTGACGTTTTGCGGCTTTAAAAACGCACCCATTTCCAGGTTTTCCTGCACTGAAAGGCTCGGGAAAACGTTTTTCTCCTGGGGTACAAAGCCCATGCCGCGCTGCACTAACTGGTTTGGGGGTAAGTTCTGGATCGGCTGGCCATTAAGCAATATCTCACCCTGACTGACGTTCAGCAGACCAAAGACCGCTTTGAGCATGGTCGATTTGCCCGCCCCGTTAGGGCCGACGATAACCCCGACCTCGTCGGCTTCCAGCGTCATGTTTATCCCGTTAAGGATATTCATGCCGCCATAGCCGCCGTGCACGTCGTGCGCCTCGAGTAATGGCCTGGTTGTTGATGGCATAAGAAAATATCTCAGCAAGGTCGCTTCGCAGCGACATTATCGTAATCATTGGTGGGTAGAGAAAGCATCATATTTAAGCAGCATCAGTGCCGAAGTAGGCCTCGATCACTTCAGGGTTGTTCTGGATGTCGTTGATATGCCCTTCGACCATCACGCTGCCTTGGGCGAGCACAATGACCGGGTCGCAGAGGCGGGCGATCATCTCCATATCATGCTCAATGACCAGAAATGTGTAGCCCATCTCACGGTTGAGCCGCTCAATATTGCCAATCAAATCGCCCAGCAAGGTGCGGTTCACTCCGGCTGCGATCTCATCAAGGAGCACGACCTTGGCATCGGTCATCATGGTTCGGCCAAGCTCTAATAGTTTCTTCTGCCCCCCAGATAAGTTGCCCGCCAGCTCATTGCGCACATGATGCAGGCCAACGAAGTCGATAACTTCAAGCGCGCGACGGCGCACCTCAGCTTCCTCCCGCCGCACCTTGCCAGGCTTTAACCAAGCGCTGAAAAGGTCTTCACCGGCTTGCTTGGGCGGTACCATCATGAGGTTTTCCAGCGCACTCATCTGACTGAACTCGTGGGCGATCTGAAAAGTACGCAGCAGCCCACGATGAAAGCGCTGGTCGGCGCTAAGCTCGCTAATGTCTTCGCCATTGAGCAGAATGCGACCGCTATCGGGGGCCAAGGCGCCAGCAATTAAATTAAACAGGGTCGATTTGCCCGCACCATTGGGGCCTATCATGCCGGTAATGGAGCCTTTTTCTACTTGAATAGAGCAGTCGTTAATCACCTGTAAGCCGCCGAATGCTTTGTTAACGCGTTGTACATCAATAAGGGGGGGTCATGGTGTCTCCACGCGATACAGGCGGCTAATCAGCCGCCTGCGCACTGTTATTAAGTTGTTTGTCGTGGTTTTTGAGCCACCGCTGACTGGCAGCAAAAGCGCCGACAATTAGCAGCGCGCCAAGGGTAGGGATGAGATAACCATCCACCTGAGGAATGGTGCGTAAAAAGACAAAGGCGACGGCGGCAGGAGCCACAAAGCGTACTAGAAAACGCCAGCACTTAAACCAAGAGACACTGGCACCCAGTTCTTTCATTACTTCGCTTTGTGTCAGCGCCCAGCCGGCAAATAGCGCAATTAATAAGCCGCCAACCGGCATAAAGATATTAGTGAGTAGCTCAATAAAATCGAAGGCGCTACGACCAAATAGGCTATGGAATATCGTCCCCTCGGCCCATACGTTAAAGCTGACGACCGTCAATAGGCCCATCGCCCAGGCGGCAATCACCATAATAATAACGGCCTGAGGACGCGTCATATCAAAGCGCTCTACGAGGAAAGCAGCGACGGGTTCGATCAGCGAAATAGAGGAGCTGATAGCGGCGCCAAGCACCAGAATAAAGAATACCCCGCCGACTAGAGCGCCAAACGGCATTTCGGCAAATGCCAGCGGCAGGGTGACAAACATCAGCCCAGGGCCTTGACCTGTTTCTAGGCCCGCCCCAAACACCAGGGCAAAATAGCCAGGCCCGCCACCATCGCCACGGCGGTATCGACGATGGCGACCGCAAAGGCGGTGCGGGTCAGCGACACGTTGCTGGGCATATAGGCGCCGTAAGCCATAATGGCCCCCATGCCTAAGCTCAGGGTAAAGAACGACTGCCCCATGGCCTGTAGCCAACCCCTCAAGGCTAAGGTCGGCGATATTAAAGGTAAACAGGAAATTGGCGGCGGCACCCATATCACCATTAATTGCGCCGTAAGCCAGTACTACCAGCAGGATGATAAACAGTGCAGGCATCATAATTCGTAGTCCAGACTCGATGCCTTTATGGATACCCATACCCACGATCAGCGCTGATGCTGCAATGAAAAGTGTGTGATAGAGCGTCATCAAGCCAGGGGCAGCCAGTAAGGCATCGAAGCCATCACTAATCGTTTGGGCATCGGCCCCCATTAGCGAGCCGGTAAGCATTAGCCAGGTATAGTGGATCGCCCAGCCGGCAATCACCGAATAGAAGCTTAAAATCAAAAATGCCGAGGCGGCGCCCAGCCAGCCAATGGTTTCCCCACGCGCGTGAGGTGCCATGGGTTTTAGTGAGGTGCCGCATGCCCATAATCGGGCTTTGTCGGCTGTTGCGCCCGAGCAGAATCTCAGCAATCAGAATGGGAATGCCGACCGCAAAGATGGTGAGTGCGTACACTAAAATAAACGCACCGCCGCCATTCTCACCGGCGAGATAGGGAAATCGCCACAGATTGCCTAAGCCGACCGCTGAGCCAACTGCTGCTAGAAGAAAGGTTCCTTTATGCGTCCAGACGTTATGACCGCTCATGGGAAAAGTGTCCGTGTTTGGGGGTCAGGATAGGGAAATATCCAAACACCTGTATGAATATGGCGACGACAGCGTGCCTGGGACGCGCTGAACTAGCGTTACTTTGCGATAGAACGCGCTACCTTTCCAGCGTAATAGCGTTTAGGCTGCGTTTAGGGAACTATCTTGGCAATTGGGTGGAGCGAGCTGAGGCGCTGAAAATCGCGGCGTCTAAGTATAAAAGAGCATAAAAAAACCCGCTTGCGCGGGTTTTTTTGGATGTTAACTGCTTCGAGTGTGTTACTTCTTGCTGTAACGCTTGCGCTCGGTCTCTTTCAGCAGCTTTTTGCGCAGGCGGATATGCGCCGGCGTGACTTCGACGAGCTCGTCGGAGTCAAGAAACTCGATGGCCTGCTCCAGGGAGAACTTAACCGGTGGGGTTAGTACGATGTTTTCATCGTTACCGGTGGAGCGCATGTTGTCGAGCTTCTTGCCTTTAGTGGGGTTAACCACCATGTCGTTAGCGCGATTGTTGATGCCGATCAGCATGCCTTCGTAAACTTCCGTGGCGTGATCGATGATCAGCTTGCCGCGCTCTTGTAGCGCATACAGCGCATAGGCAAGGGCTTTACCGTCGACCATCGAAACCAGCACGCCGTTACGACGCTCGATAGAGGCTTCTGGCTTCAGCGGGCCGTAGTGATCAAAGCGGCTGGTCAGGATGCCGGTGCCCGAGGTCAGGGTCAAAAACTGGCCACGGAAGCCGATCAAGCCGCGCGCAGGGATGATGAAGTCCAGGCGAACCCGTCCTTTACCGTCCGGCAGCATGTTGGTCATCTCGCCTTTACGGTAGCCCAGCTCTTCCATGATCGAGCCCTGGTGCTGCTCTTCACAGTCGATGATGACTTCTTCGTAAGGCTCCTGCTTCTCACCGTCAATCTCTTTGATGATGACTTCGGGGCGGCCAACGGCTAGCTCAAAGCCTTCACGGCGCATGGTTTCGATCAACACCGACAGGTGCAGTTCGCCACGGCCAGACACCTTGAACTTCTCAGGAGTTTCGCCCTGTTCAACGCGTAGCGCCACGTTGTGAATCAGCTCTTGATCAAGACGGTCCTTGATATTACGGCTGGTCACGAACTTGCCGTCTTTACCGGCGAAAGGTGAGTCGTTGACCTGGAAGGTCATCGACACGGTCGGTTCGTCAACGGACAGCGGGGGAGCGCTGCAACATTGGCCGGATCGCACAGCGTATCGGAAATCGCCAGATCGTCGATGCCGGTAATGCAGACGATATCGCCAGCGGTCGCTTCGTTGGTCTGAACGCGCTCCAGGCCCATGTGGGTCATGACCTGACCGATTTTGCCTTTACGCACATTACCGTCAACGCCGATCACAGAGATCTGCTGGTTCGGTTTTACCGAGCCGCGTTTGATGCGACCCAGACCGATAACGCCCACGTAGCTGTTGTAATCCAGTGCCGAAATCTGCATCTGGAAAGGGCCGTCGAGTTCCACCTTGGGTGGCTCGACAATATCGACGATGGCCTGGAACATGGGATCCATGTTATCCGCCAGCTCTTCAGGATCCATACCGGCAATGCCGTTCAAGGCAGAGCAGTAGATGATCGGAAAGTCGAGCTGTTCGTCAGACGCGCCGAGGTTATCAAACAGATCAAAAATCTGGTCGATAACCCAGTCAGGGCGCGCACCGGGACGGTCAATTTTGTTGACCACCACGATCGGCTTCAAGCCTTGGGCGAATGCTTTCTGGGTCACGAAGCGCGTTTGCGGCATCGGGCCATCAACGGCGTCTACGAGCAGTAGCACCGAATCAACCATCGACATGACGCGCTCAACTTCACCGCCGAAATCGGCGTGTCCAGGCGTATCCACAATGTTGATGTGGTAGCCGTTACCTTGGCTGTCTTGCCATTGGATGGCCGTATTCTTGGCCAAAATGGTAATGCCACGTTCTTTTCCTGATCGTTCGAGTCCATGATGCGCTCTTGACCTTCTGCTTTACGGTCAAGGGTGCCGGACTGGCTCAGGAGTTTGTCGACCAGAGTGGTTTTACCATGGTCAACGTGGGCAATGATCGCGACGTTGCGCAGGTTATTAACCGCGCTGGAGTTTTGCTGGTTTTGCATGCTGAGAGAACTCTTGTGAACACCCGTTCGTCCACGGGTCGGAAAATGCGGGTCGCAAGGGCTGGCAATTTGCCGACCATCTTGGCTCAGGGCTTGCGTCCAAGGGGTATTCTACCATGACGAAGGCTTCGCTGATATTACTGGCGTGTTTATCGACCTTGGTCGCCCTCAGGAAAGTTTTCGCCCTGATCCTCCATCCGCTAGAATAGCGCTTTTCCCATTGGGGCAGGAGCATGACCATCGGCAATCTGATGCGTTTGTTAAGCGATGGCGAGGTTCACTCAGGCGAGCAGCTGGGTGAAACGCTGGGTATTTCTCGTGCTGCGGTGTGGAAGCAGTTAAAAAGCTTGAGGCACTTGGGGTTGAGCTGGTGGCTGTCAAAGGGCGTGGCTATCGGTTGGCTCAGCCGCTAGAACCATTGGAAGGCGCCAAGATCGTCGAACGCCTGCCTGCCCAGGCGCGTCATCACTTGGCGCGACTATTTGTCGAAGACCAGTTACCCTCCAGTAACGAGTACTTGCGTCAACGCTTTGAGCAGGGCGCGGGGCATGGTGAGGTGTGCCTGGTTGAACTGCAAACGGCGGGGCGTGGGCGGCGTGGTCGTGTCTGGTCGACACCCTGGGGGCAGAGTTTAATGCTCTCGTTAGGCTGGCGCTTTGAATCAGGTATCGCAGTGCTGGAGGGATTGAGTCTGGCCGTGGGGGTCGTCGTCGCTCAGGTGCTAGAGCAGCATGGCGTAGCGCCTAAGCTAAAATGGCCAAACGATATCTTACTCTCCGAACAAGGTGATGCAGCGAGCGACGAGCTCGGCAAGCTGGCCGGCATTCTTATCGAAGTCACCGGTGATGCGGCAGGCCCCTGTGAAGTCGTCATTGGTATGGGAATGAATTTATGGTTGCCTGCCGCTCAGCGGGCAGCGATCGACCAGCCTGTTGCGGCGCTTTTCGAGCGGCTGCCGAATATCTCGCGGAATCAATTGGCATCGGAAGTGGTAGCAGGCCTATTGGCCATGCTGGCTGACTTTGAGCGAGTCGGCTTTAGCGCCTGGCAGGATGCGTGGAATCAGCGTCATGCCTATGCGGGGCTACCCATTCGGGTGATTCAGGGCAGCAGACCGGCGACGCTGTCGCCGGGGAAGTAGATGAGAGTGGCAACTTATGGGTTGCCGAAAATGGTCACTCGCGACGCCTAGCCGGCGGTGAGATTAGCGTACGCAGGCGTTTATGATTCTGGATCTGGATATCGGCAACACGCTGTCAAAATGGCGGCTTAAGGATTCCGAGAGTAGTGAGATACGTTCACGTGGCGCGGTCTGGACCCGTGAGGAGTGGCGGCCTGGGGCCGATATTCCCGATCTTGACGTGGTCGAAGCGGTGCGCATATCGAGTGTAGCCAGGGCCGCCGTGCTGGAAGAAACCGTCGCTTTACTGCGTAGCCGGGTGCGCCATGTGCATGTGGCACACTCTACCCATGAGGCGCTGGGCGTCGTTAATGGCTATGAGGAGCCAGGGCGATTAGGTGTTGATCGCTGGATGGGCGCACTGGCGGGCTATCAGTTAGCGGGTGGCTGCTGCGCAGTGGATTGTGGAAGTGCGATTACTATCGACTTTGTACTGCCTGGCGGCACTCATCTCGGCGGCTTTATTATCCCGGGTCTCCGCCTTATGAAGGAGAGCTTAAAGCTTGGTACCCGCAACGTGGCTATCGACCCGGACAGTGAAGCGGATGCCTTGCTGGAGCCAGGGCGGCGGACCGTTGATGCAGTGAATCACGGTATTTACATGGCGGCAGTGAGTGCTATTAACCGCATTTACAGCGAAGTGTGCGACCAGGGAGGGTGTGGCATTGCCAATGCTGCTGACGGGTGGCGATGCGCGTGTGGTATCACGGGGCGTGCAGGTGCCTCATGCGGTGTGGCCGGATATGGTATATGGCGGATTAGAGGCGTGTTTTCCAATGACCTTCGCCGAGCGTGCAGGGAAAATGTCGGGCGCGCCGCGGGTGCCTGAGCCTGTGGCGCTAGAAAAGATTCGCGCCGGACTTGCATTCTCAATGTTGCTTTGACAAAATGCAGCGCGTTCCAAGGCAGGCAGCCGGTGCTTAAACATCGCAAGCTACGATAAATTAAGTAAATATCTAGCTTGACACCGCTTTGGAGGCTGGCATAATGTGCCGCCACAGCTGGAGAGGTTCCCGAGTGGCCAAAGGGAGCAGACTGTAAATCTGCCGCGAAAGCTTCGAAGGTTCGAATCCTTCCCTCTCCACCAGAATTAAGCAGCGTCGATGCGGTCGGTGTTGCTGGATGAAAAGCCGGTAACGGGCATGGTCTACGATTTATAACTTCTTTAGTTTAGAAGGTAAGGCTATAAATCAGCGCGTAGCGGATTGTCATTCTAAGACAGGTTCTGCGGGCGTAGTTCAATGGTAGAACCTCAGCCTTCCAAGCTGATGGTGCGGGTTCGATTCCCGCCGCCCGCTCCAGTTGATGTGTTTAGCTCATGTAGCTCAGGGTAGAGCACACCCTTGGTAAGGGTGAGGTCGACGGTTCAATTCCGTCCATGAGCTCCATATTTTGCAAGAAGAGAGTTGCAGATTAAGCGAGCGCAGCTCGCTTTTTGTCTTTGTGCGCAAGTGACGTTTTGCAAGGCTTGGGCGTAAGGAGGGGTTGTCAGGAGTGGATTTCTCCGCTACCATGGCGCCCGCTGTTGTATAGGCGATTGAAAAGGCGCTTATCGATAGGTGTAGATAGTCTATGTGACTGATGATCGAAGCAGAAAATCAGTACGATGATACAGGCCAGTAGCTCAATTGGCAGAGCAGCGGTCTCCAAAACCGCAGGTTGGGGGTTCGATTCCCTCCTGGCCTGCCAACCTTCCCCAGGTTGGTATGTCTTTTTCCAAAATTCTTTTACCGTTCGCCGCACCCTGAGGAGTCTCGTTTTTATGAAGCCTGGTTCTGTAAAGCATGGCGCCGAGGTGCAACAGAAACGCCATGACGGGCTCAAGTGGGCGGCGGTCGTAGCGCTGCTTGTCGTTGCTGTCATTGGTAATACCTATTTCGCCGATATTGGCCTGCTCTACCGCGTTCTAGGCGTGGTGGTGTTGTGTGTGATTGCGGGTTTGATCGCGCTGACCACTACAAAAGGTCGTGATTTAGTGGAGCTTGCCAGAAGCGCCAAGAAAGAGATTCAGCGCGTTGTATGGCCGACCCGTGCCGAAACCATTCAAACCACAGCTATTGTGCTAGTGGCGGTTCTGGTGGTGGGGCTTATGCTGTGGTTGATCGATACTCTTCTTGGCTGGGCGATGTCCGGCGTCATTGGTTAGGAGTTTTCATGTCCAAACGTTGGTACGTCGTTCACGCTTATTCTGGGTTTGAAAAGCACGTTATGCGCTCATTGATTGAGCGCGTAAAGATGTATGGTATGGAAGATCGTTTTGGCGAGATTCTAGTGCCGACAGAAGAAGTTGTCGAAATGCGTGACGGCAAGCGCCGCAAGAGTGAGCGTAAGTTCTATCCCGGCTATGTGTTGGTCGAGATGGAGATGGCCGACGAAACATGGCATCTCGTCAATGAGACGCCCCGTGTGATGGGCTTTATTGGCGGTACCAAAGAAAAGCCAGCGCCGATTACTTCTCGTGAGGCGGACGCTATTTTGATGCGTGTTAAAGACGGCACCGATAAGCCACGGCCTAAAACCATGTTCGAGCCGGGTCAGTCAGTGCGTGTCGTCGATGGGCCGTTTGCCGATTTCAACGGCGTTGTCGAAGAAGTTAATTATGAGAAGAGCCGCCTGCACGTCAGCGTGCTGATATTTGGGCGCTCAACGCCTGTTGAGCTTGAGTTCTCACAGGTAGAGAAAGAGTAAAGTCTTCGTAAGAGGCAGTGATTAGCTGTCTCGCTAGTCCCGGGGAGCCGCAAGGCGCTATTACCCAAATGGAGTAACTACCATGGCCAAGAAAGTACAGGCTTATATCAAACTGCAGGTTGCTGCAGGTAAAGCCAATCCAAGTCCGCCGGTAGGCCCAGCACTGGGTCAGCACGGCGTGAACATCATGGAATTCTGTAAGGCGTTCAATGCCGCGACTCAAGAAATTGAGCCGGGCCTGCCGACGCCAGTCGTGATCACTGTCTACTCTGACCGTAGCTTCACGTTTGTCACCAAAACACCGCCTGCTGCCGTGCTGCTGAAAAAGCCGCGGGTATCAAGTCCGGTTCTGGTGAGCCGAACAAGAAGAAGGTGGGTACCGTGACGCGCGAGCAGCTTGAAGAGATCGCCAAAACGAAAGAGCCTGACTTGACGGCTGCGAATCTTGATGCCGCTGTGCGCACCATTGCGGGCAGCGCTCGTAGCATGGGCCTAAACGTGGAGGGTCTCTGATCATGGCTAAACTGTCTAAGCGTGCGAAAGTAATTCGCGAGAAAGTAGACACCCGCAAGGCTTACTCTATTGAAGAGGCGGTAGCACTGCTCTCCGAGCTGTCTACGGTTAAGTTCAAAGAGTCTGTTGATGTCGCTATCAACCTTGGCGTTGACCCGCGTAAATCTGACCAGGTTGTGCGTGGCGCTACCGTCATGCCTAACGGTACTGGTAAAGACGTACGCGTTGCAGTCTTCACCCAGGGTGCCAATGCCGATGCCGCTAAAGAAGCGGGTGCGGACATCGTCGGTATGGACGACTTGGCTGAGCAAGTGAAAAAGGCGTGATGGATTTTGACGTCGTTATCGCTTCGCCAGATGCCATGCGCGTTGTGGGTCAGCTGGGCCAGATTCTAGGTCCGCGTGGCCTGATGCCTAACCCGAAAGTAGGCACCGTGACGCCCGATGTGGCGACAGCGGTTAAAAATGCCAAAGCGGGTCAGGTACGTTTCCGTACCGACAAAAACGGCATTATTCACACTACCCTGGGTAAAGTGGATTTTGACGTCACAGCGATTAACGGCAACCTGGAAGCGCTGGTTGCTGACTTGAAGCGTCTCAAGCCGAGCTCTTCTAAAGGCATTTACTTCAAAAAAATGACCTTGTCCACTACCATGGGCCCGGGTTTAACAATCGATCATTCTGCTTTCGCGTAAAGCAGGCTATCGTTGGTTTTTTTGTAGGAACCGAGCAAGAACTTTGCGGTCCCCCGTTTGGTTATTAACACTGGCCGGGGCATCGTCAAAGACCGCAGGTGCCGCTTAGCGTTTTAATAGCGGCTTAATTGCCCTAAAAGCGCCTGCGCAGATGGTGTGGCCGCCAGTTGGTTAAGCTTAAAGGCTTTCTGGTGAGCACCATCCCCAAGGCTTCCCGTTTAGCGCTGCTGTTATTGACAAGCAGTACAAGACGGGAAGAGATGGTAACCACCGGAACCTTCTTGGGTTCCGGCACGAAGGAGTGATCACTGTGCCACTAGCACTTGAAGGCAAGAAAGCGATTGTTGCCGAGGTCAGTGAAGCGGCCAAGGGCGCACTCTCCGTCGTAGTTGCTGATTCTCGCGGCGTTACGGTTGGCAAAATGACCGATCTGCGTAAGCAGGCGCGTGAGAATGGTGTAGAGCTGCGTGTAGTTCGTAACACGCTGGCTCGCCGCGCTCTCGAGGGCACTCAGTGGGAGTGTCTGAACGATAGCTTCGTTGGTCCGACGTTATTGGCTTTCTCTACTGATCATCCGGGCGCTGCCGCTCGTCTGTTCAAAGAGTTTGCAAAAGCGGACAAGAACTTCGAAGTAAAAGCGTTGGCCTACGAAGGTGAGCTGATTCCGGCTGCTGACATCGACCGTCTGGCAACCCTACCGACACACGACGAGGCAATTGCCAAGTTGATGTCGGTAATGAAAGAAGCCTCCGCTGGCAAGCTGGTTCGTACTCTGGCCGCCCTGCGCGACCAGAAGCAAGAAGCCGAAGCTGCTTAAACAGCGCTTCTTGCAGGTGGCGTGAAGGGTTTTCCCCGTCCGCTGCCTGAGCCGAGCAATGAATCCTGAGCCCTCGGTCGACCGAGGCTCCCGCAAAGTTAGGAATGAAACAATGGCACTGTCTAAAGACGATATCATCAATGCTGTAGCCGACATGACCGTAATGGAAGTTGTCGAGCTGATCGAAGCAATGGAAGAGAAATTCGGCGTTTCTGCAGCGGCTGCAGTTGCAGCTGGTCCGGCTGCTGGCGGCGAAGTGGCTGAAGAGCAGACTGAGTTCGACGTAGTTCTGACCTCTGCTGGCGACAAGAAAGTTAACGTGATCAAGGCAGTTCGCGAGATCACCGGCCTTGGCTTGAAAGAAGCTAAAGGTGCTGTTGACGGCGCTCCGGCGACCATCAAAGAAGGTCTGTCTAAAGACGACGCTGAAGCAGCTAAAGCTAAGCTGGAAGAAGCGGGCGCAACCGTCGAGCTCAAGTAATTCTTGTGCGGACGGCTTTACGCGCTGCGTAAGCTTCCACGGCTGGCGGCGGGATATCCCGCTGCCGGCCTTTTCTGTTGTAGCTGATGTTGAAAAGCAGCAGTTCTGCCCAGTATGAGAGCAGTCACGACAGAAACGTAAAAGCGTTATTGAAGATAGCGTATTAAAGATAGTGTTATCGACTACAGTGTTATCGACGACTGAGTTATCGAACTAGATTTTCGACGGCGAGCTACCGATTTAGGAGCTTGCTGTCTGTGTCTGACGAAGCTCGAAGGGCAGATGACCACGCATCGGTCACCCATGGTGAACAAGCTGGGGAATACAGATGGCTTACTCATATACTGAGAAAAACGCATCCGCAAGGATTTCGGCAAACTGCCCCAAGTGATGGATGTGCCTTACTTGCTGGCGATCCAGCTTGATTCCTATTACGACTTCCTCCAGCAAGATCGTTCGCCCGACGAGCGTCACGAAGTCGGTTTGCACGCGGCTTTTAAGTCCGTGTTTCCGATTGAGCTTCTCCGGCAATGCAGCGCTTGAGTATGTCAGCTACCGCTTCGGCACGCCGGCGTTCGATGTTAAGGAGTGCCAGCTGCGCGGCGTGACTTACTCCGCCCCGCTGCGCGTCAAGGTTCGCTTGATCATCTATGATCGCGATTCCTCAAATAAAGCAATCAAAGATATTAAAGAGCAGGAAGTCTACATGGGGAAATCCCCCTGATGACCGAGAACGGTACCTTTGTCATCAATGGTACTGAGCGGGTTATCGTTTCCCAGCTCCACCGGTCACCCGGTGTGTTCTTTGATCACGATAAAGGTAAGAGCCACTCTTCAGGCAAGCTGCTCTACTCAGCTCGCGTGATTCCCTTACCGTGGCTCATGGTTAGACTTCGAATTCGATCCTAAAGACAATGTCTTTGTACGTATTGACCGTCGCCGCAAACTGCCGGCTTCGGTTCTTATGCGTGCCTTAGGCATGAGCACCGAAGAGATCCTGGCCGAGTTCTTTGAAACCAGCGTCTTCCACATTGAAATCCGGTTTCTCTGTGGAGCTGGTACCGTCGCCTGCGCGGCGAAACGGCGACTTTCGACATTAAAGATGGCGAAGGTAATGTAATCGTTGAAGAGGGTCGCCGGATTACCCAGAAGCACATTCGTCAGCTTGAAAAAGCCGGCCTTGAGCGCCTGGATGTGCCGATGGAGTACTTGTTCGGCAAAACCCTGGCCAAAGATCAAATCGATGCCAAAACGGGCGAGTTGATCTGCCCGTGTAACACCGAGATCACGCCAGAAGTGCTTGAGCGCATGGCGCAGGGTGGTATTACCCTGGTCGAAACGCTCTACACCAACGATCTTGACTGCGGTTCCTTTATTTCCGACACCTTGAAGTTGGATGCGACGAATTCAGCACTCGAGGCGCTGGTCGAAATTTACCGTATGATGCGCCCCGGCGAGCCGCCCACCAAAGAGTCTGCCGAGACGCTGTTTAACAATCTGTTCTTCTCTGAGGATCGCTACGACCTCTCTGGCGTTGGCCGCATGAAGTTCAACCGTCGCCTGCGTCGTGATACTGACACCGGCTCCGGCGTACTGGATCGCAAAGACATCCTGGATGTGTTGCGTGAGCTGATCAGTATTCGTAACGGCTTCGGTGATGTCGACGATATCGATCACCTGGGTAACCGCCGTATTCGCTGTGTGGGCGAAATGGCTGAGAACCAGTTCCGCGTTGGCTTGGTGCGTGTTGAGCGCGCCGTTAAAGAGCGTCTTTCCATGGCGGAAAGCGAAGGCCTGATGCCGCAAGACTTGATCAACGCCAAGCCGGTTGCGGCCGCGGTGAAAGAGTTCTTCGGTTCCAGTCAGCTTTCGCAGTTTATGGATCAGAACAACCCGCTCTCGGAAGTTACCCACAAGCGTCGTGTATCTGCACTCGGCCCCGGTGGTTTGACTCGTGAGCGCGTTGGCTTCGAAGTTCGTGACGTACACGCCACGCACTACGGCCGTCTTTGCCCGATCGAAACGCCGGAAGGCCCGAACATCGGTCTGATCAACTCGCTGGCGACTTATAGTCACACTAACAGCTACGGCTTCCTCGAAACGCCGTACCGTAAAGTGGTTGACCGTCAGTTGACCGACGACATTGTTCACCTCTCAGCGATCGAAGAGGGCGATTTCGTTATCGCTCAGGCATCGGCAGCGGTGGATGAATCCAACAAGCTAAGCGATGACCTGGTACAGGTACGTCACCGCGGTGAAACGACCTTTATGCGTCCTGAGCAAGTGACGCTGATGGACGTATCACCTCGTCAGGTTGTCTCGGTTGCCGCAGCATTGATTCCGTTCCTGGAGCACGATGACGCCAACCGCGCCTTGATGGGTTCGAACATGCAGCGTCAGGCGGTGCCGACCCTGCGTGCCGATAAGCCGCTGGTAGGTACCGGCATGGAGCGCTTTGTTGCACGTGACTCCGGTGTCTGTGCGGTGGCCAATCGCGGCGGCGTGATTGATTCCGTCGATGCGCGTCGTGTGGTGGTACGGGTCAATGAAGATGAAATTATCGGCGGTGAAGCCGGTGTTGATATCTACAACCTGACCAAATACACCCGCTCGAACCAGAACACCTGTATGAACCAGCGCCCCATCGTGCGGCCTGGCGACAACGTGGCGCGTGGCGATATTCTCGCCGACGGCCCGTCAGTCGATATGGGCGATCTGGCCCTGGGCCAGAACATGCGCATCGCGTTCATGCCCTGGAACGGTTACAACTTCGAAGACTCGATCCTGCTTTCCGAACGAGTCGTTCAAGAAGACCGTTTCACCACGATTCACATTCAAGAACTGACCTGTGTGTCTCGTGACACCAAGTTGGGCTCGGAAGAGATTACCTCCGATATTCCCAACGTGGGTGAGTCGGCGCTCTCAAACTGGATGAGGCTGGCGTTGTTTACATCGGTGCTGAAGTTGGCCCCGGCGACATTCTGGTCGGCAAGGTAACGCCGAAAGGTGAAACCCAGCTGACGCCAGAAGAGAAGCTGCTGCGTGCCATCTTCGGTGAGAAAGCGTCAGACGTTAAAGATACTTCTCTGCGTGCCCCCACCGGCATGAAGGGAACGGTCATCGACGTTCAGGTGTTTACCCGCGACGGCGTCGATAAAGATTCCCGTGCACTTTCCATTGAGCGTACGCAGCTCGATGAAGTACGTAAGGATCTGCAAGAGACCTATCGTATCGCTGAAGACGCCACGTTTGAGCGTCTCAAGCGTACCCTTGACGGCCAAGCCGTTAACGGTGGTCCGAACCTTAAGAAAGGCGACGTGCTCGACGAAGCGTACCTTGACGAGCTGCCGCGTCAGCAGTGGTTCAAACTGCGCATGCAGGATGAATCCTACAACGAGCTGCTGGCCCAGGCTGACGAGCAGCTTGAAAACCGTCGTAAAGAGATGGACGAGCGCTTTGAAGATAAGAAGCGCAAGCTGACCCAGGGCGATGATCTCGCGCCGGGCGTGCTGAAAATCGTCAAGGTTTACATGGCGGTCAAGCGTCGCATCCAGCCAGGCGACAAGATGGCCGGTCGTCACGGTAACAAGGGTGTTATCTCCGCGATCATGCCGATCGAAGACATGCCGTTCGACGAGAAGGGTGAACCGGTCGACGTGGTACTGAACCCGCTGGTGTTCCGTCGCGCATGAACGTCGGTCAGATTTTGGAAACCCACCTGGGCATGGCCGCCCGTGGTCTAGGGGGTCAAAATCGACGCCATGCTGCGCGATGCACGCGGACAGCAGGTTGCTGAGATTCGCGACTTCTTGGGGCAGATCTACAACACGCAAGGTACGCGCGTTGAAGACCTCGATTCCCTGACTGACGATGAGGTCATTGCCCTGGCGAAGAACCTCAAAGGGGTGTGCCGATGGCTACGCCGGTGTTTGACGGTGCCAAAGAGCACGAAATCAAACATCTGCTGAAGCTGGCGGACATTCCTGAATCGGGCCAGATGGCCCTGTTCGATGGCCGTACCGGTGACGCTTTTGACCGTCCGGTTACCGTCGGCTACATGTACATGCTGAAGCTTAACCACTTGGTAGACGACAAGATGCACGCGCGTTCTACCGGTTCTTACTCGCTGGTTACCCAGCAGCCCTTGGGTGGTAAGGCACAATTCGGTGGTCAGCGCTTCGGTGAGATGGAAGTGTGGGCGTTGGAAGCATACGGCGCCGCGTACACGCTACAAGAGATGCTCACCGTCAAGTCGGACGACGTCGAAGGCCGCACCAAGATGTACAAAAACATCGTGGATGGCGACCACACCATGCAGGCAGGCATGCCGGAATCCTTCAACGTACTCGTGAAGGAAATCCGCTCGCTGGGCATCGATATCGAGTTAGAGAGCTAGGAGCCGTCACATGAAAGATTTGGTGAAAGTACTCAAATCGCAGTCTCAGTCCGAAGAGTTCGACGCGATCAAGATTACCCTGGCGTCGCCGGACATGATTCGCTCCTGGTCGTTTGGCGAGGTGAAGAAGCCTGAGACCATTAACTACCGCACCTTTAAGCCGGAGCGGGACGGCTTGTTCTGCGCCAAGATTTTTGGCCCGGTAAGGGACTATGAGTGCTTATGCGGCAAGTATAAGCGCATGAAGCACCGCGGTATTATCTGCGAAAAGTGTGGCGTTGAAGTCACTAAAGCTGCCGTGCGCCGTGAGCGCATGGGGCATATCGAATTGGCTTCTCCGGTCGCTCACATTTGGTTCCTGAAGTCGCTGCCGTCACGGATCGGCATGTTCCTTGATATGACCCTGCGTGATATCGAGCGGGTACTGTATTTCGAAAGCTTTGTCGTTATCGATCCAGGCATGACCACGCTTGAGCGTGGTCAGCTGTTGAACGATGAGCAGTACTTTGAAGCGCTGGAAGAGTTCGGCGACGACTTCGATGCCCGTATGGGTGCCGAAGCGGTACAGGAACTGCTTAAAGACATCGATCTGGAAGAAGAGATCAATACGCTGCGTGAAGAAATTCCGCAGACCAACTCTGAAACCAAGATCAAGAAGCTTTCCAAGCGTCTGAAACTACTTGAGGCGTTCTATCACTCCGGTAACGCGCCGGCGTGGATGGTCATGGAAGTGCTGCCCGTGTTGCCGCCGGACCTTCGTCCGCTGGTACCGCTGGATGGCGGCCGCTTCGCGACCTCTGATCTCAACGACCTTTACCGTCGGGTGATCAACCGTAACAACCGCCTGAAGCGTCTGCTCGACCTCAATGCGCCGGATATCATCGTGCGCAACGAGAAGCGCATGCTGCAGGAAGCGGTCGATGCACTGCTGGATAACGGTCGTCGTGGCCGCGCGATCACGGGCTCTAACAAGCGTCCGCTGAAGTCGCTCGCCGACATGATCAAAGGTAAGCAGGGTCGTTTCCGTCAGAACCTGCTGGGTAAGCGTGTCGACTACTCGGGCCGTTCGGTGATTACCGTGGGTCCGACCCTGCGCCTGCACCAGTGTGGTCTGCCGAAGAAAATGGCGCTGGAGCTGTTCAAGCCGTTTATCTACTCCAAGCTGCAGTCGCTGGGCTACGCCTCAACGATCAAAGCCGCCAAGAAGATGGTCGAGCGCGAGCTGCCGGAAGTGTGGGACATCCTCGCCGATGTTATCCGCGAACACCCGGTGCTGCTTAACCGTGCACCGACGCTTCACCGTCTGGGTATCCAGGCCTTTGAACCGCTGCTGATCGAAGGTAAAGCGATCCAGCTGCACCCGTTGGTGTGTGCCGCTTACAACGCCGACTTCGACGGTGACCAGATGGCGGTCCACGTACCGCTAACCCTGGAAGCTCAGCTTGAAGCGCGTGCGCTGATGATGGCCACCAACAACGTGCTCTCGCCCGCTAATGGCGAGCCGATCATCGTACCGTCGCAGGACGTTGTTCTGGGTCTTTATTACATGACCCGCGAAAAGATCAATGCCAAGGGCGAAGGCATGGTGTTCTCTGACCTCAACGAGGTAGAGCGCGCGTTTGGTACTCAGTCAGTATCGCTACACGCCCGTGTCAAAGTGCGTCTGGACGAAGTGGATGTCGATGAAGAGAGCGGCGAGCGTAGCTTCCACCGCCGTATTTACGATACGACGGTAGGCCGTGCACTGCTGTTCCGCATTCTGCCCGAAGGCGTGCCCTTCGAGCTGATCGATCAGCCGATGAAGAAGAAAGCGATCTCCAGCCTGATCAACGAAGTTTATCGTCGTGCCGGCCTCAAGCCGACCGTCATCTTCGCTGACCAGCTGATGTACACCGGTTTCCGCTTGGCGACTTGGTCAGGTGCCTCTATCGGTGTTAACGACTTCGTTATCCCCGAAGCCAAAACCGAGATCGTCGATGCGGCGGAAGCCGAAGTTAAAGAGATCGAAGACCAGTTCTCTTCTGGCCTGGTAACAGCGGGTGAGAAGTACAACAAGGTTATCGATATCTGGTCAAAGGCCAACGACAAGGTCGCCAAGGCGATGATGGTCGGTATCTCGAAAGAGACGGTTGTTGATCGTGATGGCAACGAGGTTGAACAAGATTCGTTCAACAGCGTCTTCATCATGGCCGACTCCGGTGCCCGTGGTAGTGCTGCACAGATTCGTCAGCTTGCCGGTATGCGTGGCCTGATGGCCAAGCCGGATGGCTCGATCATCGAAACACCGATCGTCGCCAACTTCCGTGAAGGCCTGAACGTACTGCAGTACTTCATCTCGACCCACGGTGCACGTAAAGGTCTGGCGGATACGGCCCTGAAAACGGCCAACTCCGGTTACTTGACGCGTCGCTTGGTCGACGTAGCGCAAGACTTGGTGATCACCGAAGTCGACTGTGGTACCGAAAATGGCTTGACCCTGCACCCGATTATCGAAGGCGGCGACATCATCGTACCGCTTTCCCAGCGCGTGCTGGGCCGTGTAGTCGCTCAGGATGTGGTTCATCCGGGCAGCGGTGAAGTACTAATCGCTAAAGGTACCTTGCTCGACGAGAAATGGTGTGCCGCGCTCGACACCATGGGTGTCGACGAGATCATCGTACGCTCTACGATTACCTGTGAAACGCCGCACGGCGTGTGTGCCTCCTGTTACGGCCGTGACTTGGCCCGTGGCCATCAGGTCAACATCGGTGAAGCTGTCGGCGTTATCGCTGCACAGTCCATCGGTGAGCCGGGCACCCAGCTGACCATGCGTACCTTCCACATCGGTGGCGCAGCATCGCGTTCATCGGCCGTGGACAGTGTTCAAGTGAAGCACGGTGGTAAGGTGCGTCTGCACAACATCAAGCACGTTGAGCGCGCCGACGGCAAACTGGTAGTGGTCTCGCGTTCTAGCGCCTTGGCTGTTGCAGATGATCATGGTCGTGAGCGTGAGTACTACAAACTGCCCTACGGTGCCGAACTCTCGGTACGTGATGGTGATGTGGTTGATGCCGGTACGACAGTTGCCAAATGGGATCCGCACACTCATCCGATCGTGGCTGAAGTAGAAGGTAAGGCCCAGTTCATCGATCTTGACGAAGGTGTCACCATGCACCGCAGCGTCGATGAAATGACCGGCCTGTCTTCTATCGAGGTGATTGAGTCGGCAGCACGGCCAATGGCGGGTCGCGATAAGCGTCCGATGGTCATGCTGCAAGACAGCGCGGGTGAGTATGTTTCAGTGTCCGGTTCAAATACACCGGTCCAATACTTACTGCCGGGCAACTCGATTATTTCAGTCGATGATGGTGCCACTATTGGGGTGGGCGAAGTGGTTGCCCGTATCCCCGTTGAGGCATCGGCGAACAAAGATATCACCGGTGGTTTGCCACGGGTTGCGGACTTGTTTGAAGCGCGTAAGCCGAAAGAGTCCTCGATCCTGGCCGAGATCAGCGGTGTGATCAGCTTTGGTAAAGAGACCAAAGGTAAGCGTCGCCTGACCATTACGCCGGAGTCTGGCGATCCGTTTGAGGCGCTGATTCCGAAATGGCGCCAAATCGCGGTCTTCGAAGGTGAAACTGTCGAGAAGGGCGAAGTGATTTCCGATGGCCCGAGCAACCCGCACGACATCCTGCGCTTGCTGGGTGTTGAGGAACTCGCCAAGTACATCACTGCCGAAGTACAGGACGTTTATCGTCTGCAAGGCGTAGGCATTAACGACAAGCATATCGAAGTGATTGTGCGTCAGATGCTGCGCAAGGTGGAGATTACCGATTCGGGCGACTCTGATTTCATCACGGGCGACCAGGCAGAACTGGTTCGCGTGTTGGAACAGAACGAGCGACTTGAAAAGAGAAGAAATTCCCAGCCAAGTATCAACGTATGTTGCTGGGTATCACGAAGGCCAGCTTGGCCACCGAGTCGTTCATCTCTGCGGCCTCCTTCCAGGAGACAACCCGCGTACTGACCGAAGCGGCGGTGACAGGCAAGCGCGATTATCTGCGCGGCCTGAAAGAAAACGTGGTAGTGGGGCGTTTGATCCCGGCAGGTACGGGCTTGACTCACCACGCAGAGCGTCGTCGCAAGCGCGAAGACGTTGAGCAACTGTTCAATCCTTCGGCAACTGAGGTAGAGCAGGAGCTAGGCGCCCAGTTGACCGCTCTCGATTCTGACGACGAGCTGTAAACAGGTGCATAAGTAAGTAAGAAAGTGAACGTAAAACGAATAGCTGATCCGAAAAGCGCTTCCTTGCCGGTAAAACCGCCGGCAAGGCTTGACGTAACCTAGGATCAGCCTTTAGAATGCGCAGCCTTTAACAGTGGGTGGGTGCGCCCGCATCCGCTGCTTGTATTTGTTAAAAGGCTAAGGCAACCATTGGAGTCAGCTAAACACCATGGCAACGATTAATCAGCTAGTGCGCAAGCCGCGCAAGCGCCCCGTCACTAAAAGTGACGTGCCAGCGCTGCAGGCCTGTCCGCAAAAACGTGGCGTTTGTACGCGCGTTTACACCACCACCCCCGAAGAAGCCTAACTCGGCCCTGCGTAAGGTTTGCCGTGTGCGCCTGACCAACGGCTTTGAAGTGTCTTCTTACATCGGTGGTGAAGGTCACAACCTTCAAGAACACTCTGTCGTTTTGATTCGTGGCGGTCGTGTAAAGGATTTGCCAGGTGTGCGTTATCACACCGTACGTGGCGCCCTTGACACCTCTGGCGTTCAAAATCGTCGTCAGGGTCGTTCTAAATACGGTACTAAGCGTCCTAAGTCCTAAGACTGGATGGCTTTACAGCGCAACCGCCATGTCGGTGTGCTGAGTAACGATTATTACGAATTTGACGGTCTGATAAGAGTAAGGTCGGACAGCGCTGGGTACCCCGTACCTATGACCAGTTCCGGGTTTACCTGAAAGATCCTTAATTGAGGGCTTATCATGCCTAGAAGAAGAGTAGTAGCTAAACGCGAAATCCTGCCGGATCCTAAGTTCGGAAGTGAGCGTCTGGCGAAGTTCATGAACCACCTGATGGTCAGCGGCAAGAAGTCCATAGCTGAGCGTATCGTCTACGGTGCGTTGGACAAGGTTGCCGAGCGTAGTAAAGAAGATCCGCTGGAGATCTTCGACAAGGCGCTGGAAGCCATCCAGCCAATGGTCGAAGTGAAGTCGCGCCGTGTTGGTGGTGCGACCTATCAGGTGCCGGTTGAAGTACGTCCGTCTCGCCGTCAAGCGCTAGCCATGCGCTGGCTGGTGGACGCGGCGCGTCGTCGCGGTGAGAAAACCATGGTGCAGCGTCTTGCGGGTGAAATGCTGGATGCCGCTGAAGGTAAAGGTTCAGCCGTTAAGAAGCGCGAAGACGTGCATCGCATGGCAGAAGCCAACAAGGCCTTCTCGCACTACCGTTTCTAAGATCAGCGTTTCTAAGATCGGCGTTTCTGAGTACGGCGTTTTTAAGTACGGCTTTATGGTTTTTATATGCACGTTGTTCAGCATGGCGAAGTGTTTGCTGAGTCGCGTCGTTGCAACAGATTAGTTGTAATACCTAACCGCTACCCTGCAAGGGTGGCGGCGGTCGCATAAGCCTCGCTTCCATACGCCGCTAAATTAACGAGCATCGCCAACAAACGGGAGTTTCACCGTGGCACGCAAGACTCCACTAAATCGATACCGCAATATTGGTATCGTCGCTCACGTTGACGCGGGTAAAACCACGACAACCGAGCGTGTATTGTTCTACACCGGCCTCTCCCATAAAGTGGGTGAGGTGCATGACGGTGCTGCGACAATGGACTGGATGGAGCAGGAGCAGGAGCGTGGTATTACTATCACCTCAGCTGCTACGACCTGTTTCTGGCAGGGCATGAGTAAACAGTTCCCTGAGCACCGCATCAATATTATCGACACGCCAGGGCACGTTGACTTCACGATCGAAGTTGAGCGTTCCTTGCGCGTACTTGACGGCGCGGTCGTTGTTCTGTGCGGTTCTTCCGGCGTTCAGCCGCAGACCGAAACAGTATGGCGCCAGGCCAACAAGTACGAAGTGCCACGTATGGTTTTCGTCAACAAGATGGACCGTACCGGTGCTGACTTCTTCATGGTTGTTAACCAGTTGAAGGAGCGTTTAGGTGCCAACGCCGTGCCGATCCAGATTAACTGGGGTACGGAAGAGGACTTTAAAGGCGTTATCGACCTGATTCAGATGAAGGCTATCCTGTGGGATGAGGAAAGCCTGGGTATGAATTATGACCTCGTGGATATTCCTGCTGATCTGCAAGAAACAGCAGAAAAATACCGCGAAGAGATGGTCGAAGCGGCTGCCGAAGGCTCTGACGAGCTGATGGAGAAGTATCTCGAAGGCGGTGAGCTGTCGATTGAAGAGATCAAGGCTGGCTTGCGTGCGCGCACCCTGGCTAACGATATCGTTCTGGTGACCTGTGGTTCGGCCTTTAAGAACAAAGGCGTTCAGGCCGTGCTGGATGGCGTTATCGAATATATGCCTTCGCCGACTGAAGTTAAGGCGATCGAAGGTGAGCTTGACGACAAAGACGGCACCGTCGATACCCGTGAGGCTGATGACAGTGCACCGTTTGCGGCGCTGGCGTTTAAAATCGCTACCGACCCCTTCGTTGGTACGCTGACCTTTATCCGTGTCTACTCGGGCGTTCTGAAATCTGGTGACGGTGTGTATAACTCCGTTAAACAGAAGAAAGAGCGCGTTGGCCGTATCGTACAGATGCACGCCAACTCCCGCGAAGAGATCAAGGAAGTTCTGGCCGGCGATATCGCGGCTTGTATCGGCCTGAAAGACGTCACTACCGGTGATACCCTGTGCGATATCGATAACAAAATTGTTCTCGAGCGCATGGAGTTCCCGGATCCGGTTATCTCGGTTGCTGTAGAGCCTAAGTCTAAAGCTGACCAAGAGAAAATGGGTGTCGCCCTGGGCAAGCTTGCTCAAGAAGATCCCTCGTTCCAGGTTAAAACCGACGAAGAAACCGGCCAGACGATCATCTCTGGTATGGGTGAGCTTCACTTGGATATCCTCGTTGACCGTATGCGTCGCGAGTTCAAGGTTGAAGCCAACATCGGTAAGCCGTAGGTGGCCTACCGCGAAACGATTCGCGGCAGCATTGAGCAGGAAGGCAAGTTTGTACGTCAGTCCGGTGGTCGTGGTCAGTACGGTCACGTTTGGCTACGTATCGAGCCGCTGACCGCAGAAGAGAAGGGTGAAGGCGAAGACGAATTGTTCTTCAAGTTCAACTCAGAGATCGTGGGTGGCACGGTTCCCAAGGAATACGTACCTGCGGTTGAGAAGGGTGCTTTTGAGCAGCTCAAAAACGGCGTCATCGCGGGTTACCCGATGATCGACGTTAAAGTAACGCTGTTTGATGGCTCCTTCCACGACGTGGACTCCAACGAGACTGCGTTTAAGATTGCTTCTTCTATGGCGGTAAAAGAAGGTGCCAGGAAGGCCAAGGCCGTGCTGCTGGAGCCGGTGATGAAGGTCGAAATCGTGACCCCCGAAGAATTTATGGGTGACGTCATGGGTGACCTGAGCCGTCGTCGCGGCCTGGTGCAGGGTATGGATGACTCCTCTTCTGGTAAAGTCATTCGTGCGACGGTGCCACTGGGCGAGATGTTCGGTTATGCAACCGATCTGCGCTCACAAACCCAGGGCCGTGCGAGCTACTCTATGGAGTTCTCGAAGTACGACGAGGCGCCCTCCAGCGTCGTTGAAGCCGTCATCAATCAAAACGGTTAACCGTTAGCTAACGTAAAGAGGTTATAGCAGTGGCTAAGGAAAAATTTGAACGTTCCAAACCGCACGTCAACGTCGGCACCATTGGTCACGTCGACCACGGTAAAACGACTCTGACGGCGGCCCTGACCCGCGTGTCTGCTGAGGTTTTCGGCGGCGACTGGCGTGAGTTTGATACCATCGATAACGCTCCTGAAGAGCGCGAGCGCGGTATCACGATCGCTACTTCTCACGTGGAATATCAGTCTGAAGAGCGTCACTACGCTCACGTTGACTGCCCAGGACACGCTGACTACGTCAAGAACATGATCACCGGTGCTGCGCAGATGGACGGCGCGATTCTGGTATGTTCTGCCGCAGACGGCCCGATGCCGCAAACGCGCGAGCACATCCTGCTGTCTCGTCAGGTTGGCGTACCGTTCATCGTTGTGTTCCTGAACAAAGCGGACATGGTCGATGACGAAGAGCTGCTTGAGCTGGTAGAGATGGAAGTTCGCGAACTCCTCGACCAGTACGACTTCCCGGGTGACGACACACCGATCATCACTGGTTCTGCGCTGATGGCGTTGAACGGCGAAGATGAGAACGGCATGGGCACCACCGCCGTTGCTAATCTGATCAAAGCTCTGGATGAGTACATCCCTGAGCCGGAGCGCGCTATCGATCAGCCGTTCCTGATGCCGATCGAAGACGTGTTCTCTATCTCTGGTCGCGGTACTGTTGTTACCGGTCGTAGAGCGCGGTATCGTGAAAGCGGGCGAAGAAGTGGAAATCGTGGGTATCCGCGACACCACCAAAACGATCGTTACCGGTGTTGAAATGTTCCGTAAACTGCTCGACGAAGGTCGTGCTGGTGAGAACGTTGGCGCCCTGTTGCGTGGTACTAAGCGTGATGACGTCGAGCGTGGTCAAGTATTGGCCAAGCCGGGCACCATCAACCCGCACACCACCTTCGAAGCAGAAGTTTACGTACTGTCCAAAGAAGAAGGTGGTCGTCACACGCCTTTCTTCAAGGGCTACCGTCCTCAGTTCTACTTCCGTACCACCGATGTAACCGGTACTTGTGAACTGCCGGAAGGCGTTGAAATGGTCATGCCGGGTGACAACGTTCAAATGGTTGTTACCTTGATCGCTCCGATCGCAATGGACGAAGGCTTGCGCTTCGCTATTCGTGAAGGCGGCCGTACTGTCGGTGCTGGCGTTGTGGCCAAGATCGTCAAGTAAGCATCATGCTTGAATGATGAAGGGGGCTCTGTTGAGCCCCCTTTTCTGCACCAACAGCAAATGTTTGACATGGGCTTTTGGCGTGCCTATAATGCGCATCCTTTGAATGCGTGGGTAGACGGCTCGCGCCGTCGACATCCATTGGAGTTTAGGGCAAATGCAGAACCAAAAGATTCGCATTCGGTTGAAAGCGTTCGACCATCGCCTGATCGACCAGTCTACAGCGGAGATTGTTGAAACCGCTAAGCGTACTGGTGCTCAGGTTCGTGGGCCGATCCCGCTGCCAACCAACCGCGAGCGTTACACCATTCTGATCTCGCCGCACGTCAACAAAGATGCGCGTGACCAGTATGAGATTCGTACGCACAAGCGTGTGCTCGACATCGTTGAGCCGACTGAAAAAACTGTTGATGCACTGATGAAGCTCGATCTCGCCGCCGGCGTTGACGTGCAAATCAAGCTCAACTAATAACACTAGTCACTTGCGGCCCAGCGCTCATCATTGTTTCGCATGAGCAGCAGCCGCCGCGCCGTGAGGCGCCATACAATGTGCTAGTGGAATGCTCTGGAAAGGGCAGCCATAGCGGGTGATAGCCCCGTACACTATAGGAGACTGAGTATGACTATCGGTTTAGTCGGTAAAAAGGCCGGGATGACCCGTGTCTTTTACCGAAGACGGCGCGTCTGTGCCCGTAACCGTTATTGAAGTTGATCCTAATCGTGTTACGCGCGTTAAGTCCGTCGAGTCTGACGGTTACGCAGCGATTCAGGTCACATCTGGTTCTCGTAAAGCGAAGCACCTCACCAAAGCGCAAGCTGGACAGTTTGCCAAGGCGGGTGTTGAAGCTGGTCGTGCACTGATGGAGTTCCGTCTTGCAGAAGGCGAAGAAATTCCTGAGGTGGGCGGCGAAATCACCGTATCCCTCTTCGAAGCTGGTCAAATGGTTGACGTGACTGGCACCTCTAAGGGTAAAGGCTTCCAGGGTGCAGTTAAGCGCTGGAACTTCCGTACCCAAGACATGACTCACGGTAACTCTCTGTCGCATCGCGCGCCGGGTTCTATCGGCATGTGTCAGACGCCGGGTCGCGTTTTCAAAGGCAAAAAGATGGCCGGTCAAATGGGTAACGCCCGTTGCACCGTGCAGAGCCTTGAAATCGTCCGTGTCGACGCCGAGCGTAACCTGCTGCTGATTAAAGGCGCCGTACCGGGTGCTCCCGGTAGTGACGTTATCGTTCGCAGCGCCGTGAAAGCAGGCTGAAGGGGATAATTACCAATGAATCTGAATCTTGCTGCAGGCGCGGGTACCGTTGAAGTAGCCGACGCCACTTTTGGCAAAGAATTCAACGAAGCGCTCGTTCACCAGGTTGTCACTGCCTATTTGGCGGCTGGTCGTCAGGGAACTCGCGCACAAAAGAGTCGTTCCGACGTTCGTGGCGGTGGTAAGAAGCCGTGGCGTCAGAAAGGCACCGGTCGTGCACGTGCCGGTACCATCCGCTCTCCGCTATGGCGTAGTGGTGGCGTAACCTTCGCGGCGCGTCCGCAAGACTACACCCAGAAGGTTAACCGCAAGATGTATCGTGCAGCGATGCGCTCCATCTTGTCAGAGCTGGTACGTCAAGAGCGTTTAGTCGCGATTGAAGAATTCGTTGTCGATGCGCCTAAGACCAAGCAGGTAGCTGCCAAGCTGAAAGAGCTCAACCTTGAGAAAGTGTTGATCGTCACTGAAGAAATCGACGAGAAGCTCTATTTGGCCGCACGCAACCTTCCCCACGTTGACGTGGTGGATGTCGCGGCAGCTGACCCGGTAAGCCTGGTAGCCTTTGATAAGGTGCTGATTACCGTCTCCGCCCTGCGTAAATTCGAGGAGAAGCTGGCATGAACCAGGAACGCGTATTTAAGGTTCTGCTTGGGCCGCACGTGACCGAAAAGGCCGCAATGGCAGCCGAGCGCAACCAGTACGTTTTCAAGGTGGCATCTGATGCTACCAAGCCCGAGATCAAAAAGGCCGTTGAAGCACTCTTCGGCAAAAGGTCGGCAGTGTTCAGGTACTGAACATGAAGGGTAAAACAAAGCGTACTGCGAACGGCGTTGGCCTGCGTAAGGGTTACCGCAAAGCGTATGTGACCCTGGCTGCGGGTGAAACGCTCGAAGACTTCTCTGGCGCCGAATAAGGGCAGGAGTACGGATAATGGCAATCGTCAAGACCAAACCCACTTCCGCCGGTCGTCGCCACGTCGTCAAGATCGTTGGCGAGGAACTGTTTAAAGGCCGTGCCTATGCACCGCTTTTGGAAAAACAGTCCAAGTCCGGCGGCCGTAACAACTACGGTCGTATCACCACCCGCCACGTGGGCGGTGGTCATCGTCACCACTATCGGTTGATCGATTTCAAACGCACCAAGGATGGCATTCCTGCCACCGTTGAGCGCCTTGAGCACGATCCCAACCGCAGTGCGCACATTGCACTGCTGAAGTATGCCGATGGTGAGCGTCGTTACATCATTGCACCGAAAGGTGTCAGCGCGGGTGACGTGCTGGAATCTGGTGTTAACGCGTCAATCAAAAAAGGCAATGCCTTGCCGCTGCGTAACGTCCCGTTGGGTTCTACGGTGCACTGCATCGAACTCAAGCCGGGTAAAGGTGCGCAGATTGCTCGCAGTGCCGGTACAAGCGCCCAGTTGGTTGCTCGTGAAGGAAACTATGCCACCCTGCGTCTTCGCTCCGGCGAAATGCGTAAAGTGTTGGCCGAGTGCCGCGCGACCTTGGGTGAAGTGAGCAACTCTGAGCACAGCCTGCGTCAACTTGGCAAGGCCGGTGCGAAGCGCTGGAGAGGCGTGCGTCCGACTGTTCGCGGTGTCGCGATGAACCCAGTCGATCACCCGCACGGTGGTGGCGAAGGCCGCACCAGTGGTGGTCGTCACCCGGTATCCCCATGGGGTGTGCCGACTAAGGGTCACAAGACGCGTAAGAACAAGCGCACCGACAAGCTGATTATTCGTCGTCGTAACAAGACGCGTTAATCGAAATTGCCAAGACATTAAGAGGTAACGGCTGTGCCACGTTCACTAAAGAAAGGTCCCTTCATTGACCTTCATCTTTTGAAGAAGGTAGAGGCTGCAGTGGAGAAGAACGATCGCAAACCGATCAAGACTTGGTCGCGTCGTTCTATGATCCTGCCCAATATGGTAGGCCTCACTATCGCGGTCCATAACGGTCGCCAACACGTCCCGGTGCATGTTTCCGAGGAAATGGTTGGCCACAAATTGGGCGAATTCGCTGCTACCCGCACTTACCGTGGGCATGCGGCGGATAAAAAAAGCCAAACGGTAAGCCAGAGAGGATTGAGAGATGGAAGTCACAGCTAAGCTGCTTGGCGCTCGTTTATCCGCCCAGAAGGCCCGTTTGGTGGCTGACCAGGTGCGCGGTAAACCTGTCGCCGAGGCACTCGACCTGCTGACCTTCTCACCGAAGAAGGCTGCCAAGCTGGTTAAGAAGGTGCTGCAATCCGCGATTGCGAATGCGGAAGAAAATAACGGCATGGATATTGACGAGCTGCGTGTCTCGACCATCTGCGTCGATGAGGGCATGACGCTCAAGCGTATCAAGCCGCGTGCCAAGGGGCGTGCGGATCGTATCTTGAAGCGCACGTGCCACATCACCGTCAAGGTAGCCGAGAAGTAGGAGTCGACCGATGGGTCAGAAAGTCAATCCAACAGGCATTCGACTGGGCATCGTCAAAGACCATGCTTCTGTCTGGTATGCTGAGCGCGGCGCTTACGCCGATAAGCTCAATAACGATCTCGAAGTGCGTAGCTTCCTGGAAGAGCGTCTTAAAAGCGCCTCTGTTAGCCGCATCCACATCGAGCGTCCGGCGAACAACGCCCGCATCACCATTCACACTGCCCGTCCGGGTATCGTGATTGGTAAGAAAGGTGAAGATGTCGACCGTTTGCGTCGCGATCTCACCCAGATGATGGGTGTCCCCGTGCATGTGAACATCGAAGAAGTTCGCAAGCCGGAGCTGGATGCCAAGCTAGTCGCTGCTAACGTAGCGGGTCAGCTTGAGCGTCGCGTCATGTTCCGTCGTGCGATGAAGCGCGCGGTACAGAACGCAATGCGTCTTGGCGCTGGTGGCATCAAGATTCAGCTGTCAGGTCGTCTTGGTGGCGCTGAAATCGCACGTACCGAATGGTACCGCGAAGGTCGCGTTCCGCTGCACACGTTGCGTGCGGATATCGACTACGCCACTTACGAAGCTCACACCACCTATGGCGTTATCGGCGTCAAAGTGTGGATCTTCAAGGGTGAAATCCTCGGCGGTATCGAGGAAGTACGTGCCAAGGCTAAGCAACAGCAGCCTGCCGGCAACGCGCCCAAGAAGAAAGGTTCCAGGTAAGGGGAGAGCGAGTCGATGTTACAGCCCAAGCGTATGAAATTCCGCAAGATGATGAAAGGCCGCAACCGTGGCCTGGCGCATCGCGGAAGCAAGATCAGCTTCGGGGAATACGGCCTTAAAGCTACCGGTCGCGGCCGCATCACTGCGCGTCAGATCGAGGCAGGCCGTCGTGCGATCACACGTCACGTAAAACGTGGCGGTAAAATCTGGATCCGCGTCTTCCCTGATAAGCCGATCTCTAAGAAGCCACTCGAAGTTCGTATGGGTAAAGGTAAAGGTTCAGTTGAGTACTGGGTTGCCCAGATCCAACCGGGTCGGGTCCTGTATGAAATTGAAGGCGTGTCGGAAGAGCTTGCTCGCGAAGCGTTTGAGCTTGCCGCACAGAAAATGCCCTTATCCACCACCCTTTGCGAAACGGACGGTGATGTGATGAAAGCCCAGGAAATTCGTGAAAAGTCCGCAGGAGAGCTCCAGGAGCAACTCCTCGAACTCCTCCGCGAGCAGTTTAACCTGCGCATGCAGAAGGCCACTGGCCAACTGAGCCAGACTCATCTGCTCAAGCAGGTCCGTCGGGATATCGCCCGCGTTAAGACTTTGCTCAACGAGAAGGCAGGTGATTGAGATGGCCGAAGAGAAAACAACGCGTACGCTTACCGGTAAAGTGGTGAGCGATAAGATGGACAAGTCCATCGTCGTCATGATCGAGCGGCGCGAGCGTCACCCGATCTACGGAAAATACGTTAAGCGCTCCACCAAGCTGCACGCCCATGATGAGGCGAATCAGGCGAAGGCAGGCGATACGGTTTCCATTCAGGAGTGCCGTCCGCTTTCCAAGAAGAAAGCCTGGACGCTGGTCGAGGTGGTTGAACACGCCAAGGGTTAATCCCAAGGTTTGTCAATCAGTGCAGTCAGATTAGGTTTGGAGAAAACCGATGATTCAGACTCAGACAATGCTGGATGTCGCCGACAACAGCGGAGCGCGCCGGGTGCAGTGCATCAAGGTGTTAGGCGGTTCACACCGTCGCTATGCTCGTGTTGGTGATATCATCAAGGTCACGGTTAAGGAAGCGATTCCGCGTGGCAAGGTCAAAAAGGCCAGGTGCTAAAAGCGGTCGTGGTCCGGACCCGTAGTGGCGTCCGTCGTCCCGACGGTTCGCTCATCCGTTTCGATGGAAATGCGGCAGTTTTGTTGAATAACACCAACGAACAGCCCATCGGTACCCGTATTTTTGGGCCGGTGACTCGTGAACTTCGTAATGAAAAGTTCATGAAGATCATTTCCTTAGCGCCTGAAGTGCTGTAAGGAGCGAGGCGGATATGCAAAGATCAAACGTGACGATGAAGTCATCGTCATCGCCGGGAAGGATAAAGGCAAACGTGGCACCGTTAAGCGGGTATTAGAAAACCGCTTTTTGGTGTCCGGTGTGAACATGATTAAACGTCACACCAAGCCAAATCCCATGGCGGGTAATCAGGGCGGTATCGTCGAGCGTGAGGCTCCGATTCACGCGTCCAACGTAGCCATCTTCAATTCGGAGACCGGTAAGGCGGATCGCGTCGGCTTCCAAGTGAAGGAAGACGGTACCAAGGTACGTATCTACAAGTCGACGCAGACGCAGATCGACGCCTAACGCGAGTCGGGTAGCACAATGGCGAACTTGAAAGAACGTTATCAAAACGAGGTAGCAGCTCAACTCAAAGAAGAGTTCAGCTATGCCAACGTTATGCAGGTACCCCGGATCACGAAAGTGACTCTGAATATGGGTATCGGCGAAGCAGTCAACGATAAAAAGTTGATTGACAATGCCATCGGCGACCTAGAGAAACTCTCTGGTCAAAAACCGTTGGTGACCAAAGCACGTAAGTCCATCGCGGGCTTCAAGGTGCGCGAAGGTTGGCCAATCGGCATCAAGGTAACGCTGCGCGCTGAGCGCATGTGGGACTTCTTGGACCGTTTGGTTTACATCGCGATTCCCCGCGTGCGTGACTTCCGTGGTCTCAACCCGAAGTCTTTCGACGGTCGTGGCAACTACTCCATGGGTGTGCGTGAGCAGATCATCTTCCCGGAGATCGAGTATGATAAAATCGATCGCATCCGGGGTTGGACGTCACTATCACTACGACCGCCAAAACCGACGAGGAAGGTCGTGCGCTACTAACCGCACTGAACTTCCCGTTCAAGAAATAGGGGCGAGATCATGGCTAAGAAAAGTATGGTAGAGCGTGAGCTTAAGCGTACTCAGCTGGTCGCGAAGTATGCGGCCAAGCGCGCTGAACTCAAGAAGATCATCTCAGACGTGAACACGTCTGAGGAAGACCGCTTCGAGGCGACGCTGAAGCTGCAGCAACTGCCGCGCGACTCAAGCCCGGTGCGTCAGCGTAACCGCTGCCGTATCACCGGTCGTCCGCACGGTTTTTACAACAAGTTCGGTCTAGGCCGTAACAAGCTGCGTGAAGCCGCCATGCGTGGCGACGTTCCTGGACTCAAAAAGTCCAGTTGGTAACGCCACGTAGAATCATCAGGAGCGCACATTAAATGAGCATGCAAGACACTCTGGCGGATATGTTTACCCGTATCCGCAATGCGCAGATGGCCACCAAGGAGACGGCAACCATGCCGTCCTCCAAGCTGAAAGTGCAAGTGGCCCGAGTGCTAAAGGAAGAAGGCTACATTACCGACTTTACAGTGGCGGAGGGTGTTAAGCCTGAGTTGACTGTGACTCTCAAGTACTTTGAGGGTAAGCCGGTTATTGAGCACATTCAGCGGGTTTCCAAGCCGTCTTTGCGTCAATACAAAGGCAAGGACAACCTGCCTAAGGTTGCCGATGGTCTGGGCATCGCGATTGTCACCACATCCAATGGTGTCATGACCGATCGTGCCGCGCGCCAAGCGGGTGTTGGTGGCGAAGTCATCTGCACCGTATTCTAGGAGGCTGGAATGTCCCGCATAGCGAAATATCCGGTTAAAGTGCCTGCCGGCGTTGATATCAAAATCAATGCCGACCAGCTGACCGCCAAAGGCGGCCAGGGCACGCTATCTATGACGATCCACTCTGATGTAGTGGTGAATCAGGAAGATGGCCAGCTGACCTTCGCCCCGAGTGAGTCAGCCAAGAGCTGGGCAATGGCCGGTACTACCCGCGCCTTAGTTCAGAACCTGGTAACGGGCGTATCCGAGGGGTTCACACGAACTCTCGAAATTGTTGGCGTCGGTTATCGTGCCCAAGCTAAGGGCCAGACGCTCAATCTTTCACTGGGCTTCTCGCACCCGGTCGACTACGAACTGCCGAAAGGTGTTACAGCGGAAACGCCGAAAAACACCGTGATCGTGCTGAAAAGCGCGGACAAGCAGCAGCTCGGTCAGTGCGCCGCGGAAATCCGCGCTTTCCGTCCGCCCGAGCCGTATAAAGGCAAGGGTGTCCGGTACGCCGACGAGCAGGTGCGTCGCAAAGAAGCCAAGAAGAAGTAAGGCAGGGTTATGAACGCGAAGAAAGAATCTCGTCTCCGTCGTGCCCGCCGCGCTCGCGCCAAGATCCGCGAGCTGGGCGTGTATCGCCTGTGCGTCAACCGTACCCCGCGTCACATCTATGCGCAGATTATCTCGCCGGATGGTGGCAAAGTGCTAGCCAGTGCTTCTACGCTGGACAAAGCACTGCGTGAGGGTGCGACCGGTAACTCAGATGCCGCCTCTAAAGTAGGTGCACTGATTGCCGAACGCGCTAAAGAAGCAGGCATCACCCAGGTGGCCTTCGACCGTGCTGGCTTTAGAGTATCACGGCCGCGTCAAGGCGCTGGCCGACGCCGCACGTGAAGGCGGCCTGGAATTCTAAAGGGTTTTACGATGGCGAAGAACGAACAGCAAAGCGGTGATCTGCAAGAGAAGTTAGTGCAGGTCAACCGCGTCGCCAAGGTGGTCAAGGGTGGTCGTATTTTCGGCTTCACCGCACTGACCGTCGTTGGTGATGGTAAAGGTCGTGTCGGTTTCGGACGTGGCAAGGCGCGTGAAGTGCCGGTCGCAATCCAGAAAGCGATGGATCAAGCTCGTCGCAACATGGTCAAGGTGAACCTTGCTGGCCATACGCTGCAGTACCCGGTCAAAGCCCGTCACGGTGCTTCCAAGGTGTACATGCAGCCGGCTTCCGAAGGTACCGGTATCATCGCCGGTGGCGCCATGCGCTCTGTACTAGAGCTCGCCGGTGTCCACGACGTACTGGCCAAGTGCTACGGTTCCACCAACCCGGTTAACGTGGTACGGGCGACTGTGAAAGGTCTCTCCTCCATGCAAGCACCGGAAGACGTGGCCGCTAAGCGCGGTCTGTCTGTCGAAGCGATCACGGGGTAAGGCACCATGGCAGCAACGATCAAGGTTACCCAGATCCGCAGCACCATCGGCATTATGCCCAAGCACAAGGCTACTATGAAAGGCTTGGGCCTGCGTCGCATCGGTCATACGGTTGAACTGGAAGACACCCCTGCCGTACGCGGCATGATCCACAAGGTTAATTACCTTGTGCGCGTTGAGGGAGAGTAATCCATGAAACTCAATAACCTAAGCCCGGCTCCGGGCTCCAAACACGCTGCAAAGCGCGTTGGTCGTGGCATCGGTTCCGGTCTTGGTAAGACCGGTGGCCGTGGTCACAAAGGTCAGAAAGCACGTAGTGGCGGCAGTGTTAAGCCCGGTTTCGAAGGCGGTCAGATGCCTTTGCAGCGTCGTTTGCCGAAATTCGGCTTTACGTCTGCAAAGTCGCTGGTCTCTGAAGAAGTACGCCTGGCAGAACTTGCTAAAGTTGCCGGTGGCGAAGTCACCATGGCTTCTTTGAAAGAAGCCAATGTGCTGAAGGATTCTACGCTACACGCGAAGATCATCCTTTCTGGCGAACTAAAAACAGCGGTTACCGTTCGCGGAATCAAGGTCACCAAAGGTGCCCGTGAAGCGATCGAAGCCGCTGGCGGCAAGGTAGAGGACTAAATGGCCAAGTCAGGAAAAATGCCGTCGATGGGCAGCGGTCTGAGTGAACTGTGGGCGCGTTTGCGCTTCGTGCTCCCTCGCCATCGTGGTGTACCGTATTGGTGCCCACATTCCCGTTCCCGGTATCAATCCTGACCAGCTTGCTGCCTTGTTTAGGGAGCAACAGGGTACCATCCTAGGCATGTTTAACATGTTCTCGGGTGGCGCTCTGGAGCGCATGAGTGTCCTCGCCCTGGGTATCATGCCCTATATATCGGCGTCGATTATCATGCAGCTCATGACTGCGGTCTCCCCCTCATCTTGAGCAGCTCAAGAAGAGGGTGAGGCTGGCCGCCGCAAGATTAGCCAGTACACCCGCTACGGCACGGTGATACTGGCGTTTGTCCAGGCAACCGGTATGTCCGTCGGCCTGGCTAGCCAAGGCATCGCGTACAGTGCTGACTTCAGCTTCTACTTCACCGCCGTGATCACGTTCGTGTCGGGTGCGGTGTTTATGATGTGGCTAGGTGAGCAGATTACCGAGAAGGGCATTGGCAACGGTATTTCGTTGCTAATCTTTGCCGGTATTGTCGCTGGACTACCCAGTGCCGTGGGCCAAGCTTTCGAGCTTGCCCGTAATGAAGGGGCCTGGAATGTTCTGCCACTGTTAGCGTTGTCAGCGTTAGGTATTGCGACTGTCGCCTTCGTTGTTTTCATTGAACGTGGCCAACGCCGCCTCAAGGTGAACTACCCTCGGCGTCAAGTGGGCAATAAGATGTATGCAGGGCAAAGTAGCTACCTGCCTTTGAAGGTCAACATGGCCGGTGTTATTCCGGCGATTTTTGCCTCCAGTATTCTACTCTTCCCGGCCTCTATTGGTCAGTGGGTAGGTGCCGGTGAAGGTATGGAGTGGTTGCAGCGTGCATCTCAGGCATTAGGCCCAGGTCAACCGCTTTACATCTTGCTTTTCGCGGCGGCAGTGGTATTCTTCTGCTTCTTTTACACAGCGCTGGTCTTCAACCCCAAGGATGTGGCTGACAATCTTAAAAAGTCAGGCGCTTTCCTGCCGGGCATTCGCCCCGGCGAGCAGACCGCTCGCTATATCGACAAGGTCATGACACGCTTGACCCTGTTCGGTGCCTTGTATATCACTGCGGTTTCCTTGATGCCCCAGTTCTTGATTGTGGCGTGGAACGTGCCGTTTTTCTTCGGCGGTACCTCGTTGTTAATCGTAGTCGTGGTCATCATGGACTTCATGGCCCAGGTGCAGTCGCATCTCATGTCGCATCAGTATGACTCAGTGATGAAGAAGTCCAACCTGAAAGGCTACGGTAGCGGCGGTATCATGCGCTGAGGCGCCGTCCCCCCTGTTAAGTTAGAGGGCGCGCCGCGAGCCGGTTTTTGGAGAAAGATCGATGAAAGTTCGAGCTTCCGTAAAGAAAATGTGCCGTAACTGCAAGATCATTCGTCGCAATGGCGCTGTCCGCGTCATTTGCAGCGAGCCACGGCACAAACAGCGCCAGGGTTAATCCCCCTGGGTTGTATTAAGCGGGTGCCAGCATACCCCTTGCCTTAGGGCACTCAAAGGGGTATGCTGTTGCGCCTTTGTAGATGAATAAACGAGCAAGCCGCTCAAATTTCGGAGTAAGCTGATGGCCCGTATTGCAGGCGTCAATATCCCGGACAACAAGCATGCGGCGATCTCGCTGACCTATATCTTCGGGATTGGCCGTACCCGTGCTGAGCACATCTGTGCAGCAGCCGGTATCGCGCCTACTGCCAAGATCCAGGACCTGTCTTCTGAAGAAGTCGACACCCTGCGTTCTGAAGTTGGCAAGTACACCGTAGAAGGCGACCTTCGTCGTGATGTCACGCTTAACATTAAGCGTCTCATGGACTTAGGCTGCTACCGTGGTCTGCGTCATCGTCGTAGTCTTCCGCTGCGTGGTCAGCGGACTAAGACTAATGCGCGCACCCGTAAGGGCCCGCGTAAGCCGATCCGCAAATAATACGCAGGCTCTTTAATAGAGAGCCGGCGTAACGACAGGAATAGACATCAACATGGCTAACCCGCGTAGTAACCGTAAAAAGGTTAAAAAGCAGGTAGTGGACGCAATTGCGCATATCCATGCCTCTTTAACAACACGATCGTGACGATCACAGACCGCCAGGGCAATGCTCTTTCTTGGGCAACTGCCGGTGGTTCGGGTTTTCGTGGTTCTCGCAGAGCACCCCGTTCGCTGCTCAAGTGGCAAGCGAACGTGCAGCAACTGCTGCAGCCGAGTATGGTGTGAAAAACGTAGACGTACTGGTTAAAGGCCCAGGTCCCGGTCGTGAATCCGCCGTGCGCGCATTGAATGCCGCAGGCTTCCGCGTGCAAAGCATCGTAGACGCGACGCCCATTCCCCATAATGGCTGCCGTCCGCCGAAGAAACGCCGCGTTTAAGGAGACAGATTCATGGCTCGTTATATTGGACCGAAGTGCAAACTGTCTCGTCGTGAAGGCACAGACCTCTTTTGAAGAGCGGTGTGACTCCCTTCGAGAAAAAGTGTAAATCCGAGCAAATCCCGGGTGTACACGGCCAGCGTCGTCAACGTCTTTCAGACTACGGCTTGCAGCTTCGCGAGAAGCAAAAGTACGCCGCATGTATGGCGTACTCGAAAAACAGTTCCGTAACTACTACAAAGAAGCTGCTCGCCTGAAAGGTGCGACCGGTGAGGTATTGTTGCAGTTGCTCGAATCCCGACTGGATAATGTCGTCTACCGCATGGGCTTTGGCTCGACTCGCTCTGAAGCGCGTCAGCTGGTCAGCCACAAGGCGATTTCCGTGAACGGCCGCACCGTTAACGTAGCTTCCTACCAAGTGAAGCCGGGTGACGTTGTTGCCATTCGCGAAAAGGCGAAAAACCAAGCACGTATTCAAAGCGCGTTGTCCATTGCGGCCAACCGTGGCGATATCGCTTGGATCGAAATCGACGCCAAGAAGATGGAAGGCACTTTCAAGGCTCTGCCTGAACGCGGTGACCTGACTGCCGACATCAACGAAAACCTGATCGTCGAGCTGTACTCCAAGTAAGCAGTGTTCTGTTTCTTGTCAATCTGGTGTGGGTATAACGCCCGCGCCAGGTCGTACCGAGTACCAAGTATCCGTTTGGCAGCCTGAAAGGTGTTCATATGCAGCGTTCAGTGACAGAGTTTCTCCGTCCTCGCGACATCAAGGTCGAAGAAATCAGCGCACATCACGCCAAGATCGTACTCGAACCGTTCGAGCGTGGTTTTGGTCACACCCTGGGGAATGCACTGCGTCGCATTCTGCTTTCGTCTATGCCCGGCTGTGCCGTGGTAGAGGCTGAAATTGCCGGCGTTGAGCATGAATACAGTGCGCTTGAAGGGGGTGCAGGAAGATGTCATTGAAATCCTCCCTGAACTTGAAAGATGTTGCGATCAAGATGCACAGCCGCGATGAGGCGGTGCTCACGCTGAACAAGCAGGGCCCAGCCGTCGTCACCGCTGGCGACATTGCGCTTGATCATAGCGTCGAAATTGTCAACCCGGACCACATCATTGCTCATGTCAATGAAGGTGCCGAGCTGAAAATTCAGCTTAAGGTAGCGCTGGGTCGTGGCTACGAACCGGCTGACGCACGCGGCTCTGATGAAGAGTCACGGGCTATTGGCCGCCTGCAGCTGGATGCCACCTTCAGCCCTGTCCGCCGTGTTTCCTATTCGGTTGAAGCCGCTCGTGTTGAGCAGCGCACCGACCTCGATAAGCTAATTATCGATCTGGAAACCGACGGTACCCTGGATCCGGAAGAGGCTATCCGTCGCAGTGCGACCATCCTGCAAGAGCAGCTGGCCGCCTTCGTCGACCTGGAAGCTGATAAAGAACAGGAAGTCGAAGAGGAAGAGGATCATGTCGATCCTATTCTATTGCGCCCCGTAGACGATCTTGAGTTGACCGTTCGCAGCGCGAACTGCCTAAAAGCCGAGAATATTTATTACATCGGTGATCTTATTCAGCGCACAGAAGTTGAGCTGTTGAAGACACCGAATCTCGGTAAAAAGTCTTTGAATGAAATCAAAGATGTATTGGCGGCGCGCGGCTTGTCCCTCGGCATGCGGTTGGAAAATTGGCCACCGGCAAGCCTGAAGGACGACAAGGCCTCCGCGTGAGCGTCGACTTGAGTCCCAGTTTGGTAAGGAATTACAACCATGCGTCATCGTAAGAGTGGTCGTCATCTGAATCGTACCAGCTCGCATCGTCAGGCCATGTTCAAGAACATGTCTGTCTCGCTGGTCGAGCATGAAGTCATTAAGACAACCCTGCCGAAAGCCAAGGAGCTGCGTCGTGTTATCGAGCCGCTGATCACCTTGTCTAAGCAGGATAGCGTTGCAAACCGTCGTTTGGCATTTGCCCGTACGCGCTCTAAAGAAGCCGTCGGCAAATTGTTCAACGAACTAGGTCCGCGTTATGCCGAGCGTCCGGGCGGTTACGTCCGTATTCTTAAGTGCGGTTTCCGCACCGGCGACAACGCCCTATGGCGTTCGTTGAGCTAGTTGATCGTCCGGTTGTTGAAGAAGCCGCTGCAGAAGAGTAATTCTCTGCGCTAAGTTTCTTTACCAGCAAATGAAAACCGACCCTTCGTGGTCGGTTTTATATCACTCATTTATCTTCTCTTTTCTATGCTTAACTGCGTATATACTCTGTTTATTATTCGCATATACTCAATTTTTATTTGATTGAGACAAGCATTGCTACGCTGAGCGGGGAAAGCCTTGCGTTGCACTTTGAGTGTGGCAAGGTAGTTTGGCGGTAGGCTAGTCACAGCGCGTTGATAACCAGGTTAAGGGGCATGTATGTGTGCGAGGGTAAAACAAGGCGCTAGTGGAGCGTCAGCGGTATGGTCACTGAGTATGCTATTGCTACTCATGTTATCGATGATCACCAGTGCCCACGCCGAGAACCCACGCTATGCTGGTATTGTGGTAGACCTGGATAATGGCGAAGTCCTCTACGCCGAGAATATCGACGATCAGCGCTATCCCGCATCGCTGACTAAAATGATGACGCTGTACTTAACCTTTGAGGCGCTTGAAGAGGGTGAGTTGCGCCTTGATCAACCGCTACCTGTTTCCCCTTACGCAGCTGCCAAGCCCGCTGTGAAACTATGGCTTGCAGCGGGTAGTTCTATTCCTGTCGATACGGCGATACGCGCACTCGCCGTTCGCTCGGCCAATGATGTTGCCGCCGTCGTCGCCGAAGCATTGGGGGGGACGGAAGCGCGTTTTGCGCAAATGATGACCACCAAGGCACGCGAGTTAGGCATGCACGCGACGACCTTTCGCAATGCGTCAGGCTTGCCGGATGCGGGCCAGATCACCACTGCGCGGGATATGCTGACCCTCTCGGTACGCGTGATGCAGGATTTTCCACAGTACTATCACTACTTTGGCCTGCAAGAATTCACCTATCGCGGTACACGGCACACCAGCCATAATCGCTTAGTGCGTGACTATCCCGGTGCCGATGGGTTGAAAACCGGTTTTATTCGCGCATCCGGCTTTAACGTAGCGACGACAGCTATGCGTGGTAATCGACGTTTGGTCGGGGTGGTCATGGGTGGTTTTTCATCCCAGTCGCGTGATACTCATATGGCTAACTTGTTAGACCGCAGTTTCCTGCGTGCGTCGCTGCGTGATCAGCGCAGTTGGATGGCGGATACCAACTTTTCACGCGAATTTATGGCCTTTGCCCCCCTGCTCAGCCGATTGCTCCAACCACGCCTGAAACTCGTCAGCCTGTCGTGGCAGTGGTAGAAACAACTGCACTGTCGCCGCAGGTCGCGTCAGCGGCAGCCGCAGCTGCAGATCTGGAAGAGCAATTGGCCGATTTAGCTAGCGTTCATCGCCCCGCACCCGAGGAGGAGCTGCCTCAACCAGATCCACTTCAAGCCTTTATTGAGCATGAGCAGCAGTTGGCATCGGCGAATGAAACAGTGGCAGTTTGGGGAATTCAAGTAGGCGCCTTTAGCCAAGAAATGCAGGCGCGGCAACTTGCCCAGCAGGCATCTCAACGTCTCGCGCAAAATTTAGGTGGTCGCGTAGCTATTGATACTGTCGAGGGCCAGAATCCGGTTTACCGTGCTCGCTTAATGGCATTGGACGAGCAGCGCGCTCGTCAAGCTTGCCGCCAACTGAACTCCCAAGGTATGGATTGCATGGTCGTCAACGCCAGCTTGTGGGGGTGTGGCCTGTCATCACCCGCCAATGGCTAATTGGCGGGGTTTTTCTTTGGCACTTTCATTGACCAGTTAACAGGGAGATTGCGGTGACCACCTCGCTGAAAGGCATACTCTGCATGTGTTTGGGCGTGCTTTTTCTCGCCCTAGGCGACGCCGTTTCCAAATGGTTAGGCGAAGTGCATTCGCCGCTGCAGATTATTTTCTTCCGCGCTTTAGTCTCACTGCCATTGATTGCGCTGCTTGCCCATTTTGCCGGCGGTTTGCGTAAACTGCGTACCAAGCGGCCGGGGTGCACCTTCTGCGCGGCTTAATCTACACCGCTACCATGGTCTGCTTCGTATTAGGGTTAACGCTTTTACCGCTAGCAGAAGCCACGGCCATTGCCTTTGTAGCACCGCTGTTTGTTACCCTGCTATCGGTACCATTATTAGGTGAGCGTATTGATCCCCCCGTGCTGATCGCTTCGTTAGTCGGGTTTGTTGGGGTGTTGATCGTCGTCCGTCCTAATGGCGATGCGCTTCAAGTTGGCGCATTGGTGTTAGTGGGGGCCGCACTGTTTTATGCACTGATGATGATTACCGCCCGTCGTTATGGCGCTCGTGAGCATCTATGGGCAATGCTGTTTTACATGACCTGTGTGCCGCTTGTCGTGACGGCCGTAACGTTGCCTTGGGTGTGGCAGGCCCCTCAGCCTTGGCATTGGGTGGGGTTTTTCGCCTCCGGGGTGCTGGGCGTTGCTGCCACCGCCTTTATTACCTTGGCTTTTCGAGTTTGCGCCCGCGGCCATCGCCGCGCCGTTTGATTACACCGCCATGCTCTGGGCGGTGCTGCTGGCCTGGTGGTTCTGGGGCGAAATGCCGGATCTCTGGGTCTGGGTAGGCAGCGCCTTGATAATGGGCAGCGGGCTAGCGGTGGCATACCACGATCGAAGAACGACCCTCAAGCGTCGTCCGACGGCTTAACAAACGCCACCGAACGATTACTTTTTGATCTACGTCATCGAATTGGTCAGCTGGCCCGGACAGCGAGCTTGGGCTGGTTATAATCCAACCTTTTCGTCGCAGCACGCTGCGTACCATCGTCCTGATAACGGTGACTGTTGATGCAAGCCCCGAACGACTCAAGCAAGCTCCCGAACTGCTTTCCCCTGCGGGTACCTTCAAGAACATGCGTTACGCGTTTGCCTATGGCGCCGATGCGGTGTATGCGGGGCAGCCGCGCTATTCTCTCCGGGTGCGCAACAACGATTTTAAAATTGATAACCTGCATCGGGGTATTGACTACGCCCATACGCGAGGCAAGCAGTTTTACGTTGCATCCAACATTGCCCCGCATAACAGCAAGCTAAAAACGTACCTACAAGATATGGAACCGGTGATTGAAGCCGGCCCCGATGCGCTGATCATGTCAGATCCAGGTTTGATAATGATGGTGCGTGACCGCTGGCCGGATCAAGTGATCCATCTGTCGGTACAGTCAAACGTCGTTAACTGGGCCGCTGCCAGGTTCTGGCAGCGCCAGGGCATTAGCCGCATTATTTTATCCCGGGAGTTATCGTTGAACGAGATCGGCGAAATACGCGCCGAGTGCCCCGATCTGGAAATTGAAACCTTTGTCCATGGTGCGCTGTGTATCGCCTATTCGGGGCGCTGTCTGCTATCGGGGTATTTCAATCATCGTGACCCCAATCAGGGCACCTGCACCAATGCTTGTCGCTGGAAGTACAACACAGTGGCCGCCAGCCACGATGATAAAGGCGACTTAATACCTGCTCAGGGTAGCGGCCCGGCTTTTGCCGCCGATCAAAACGAGCTCTCGGCGCTGATTGAAGATGTTTCCCGCCCTGGCAAGCTGATGCCCGTGTATGAAGACGAACACGGTACCTACATCATGAATTCCAAGGACCTGCGCGCGGTGCAGCACGTGGCTCGGTTGACGGAAATAGGGGTAGCATCGCTAAAGATCGAGGGGCGCACGAAATCCCATTATTACGTCGCGCGTACCGCGCAAGTTTACCGGCAAGCCATTGATGATGCGGTTGCGGGGCGTCCCTTTAATCGGGGGCTAATGGATGAGCTTGAGAACTTGGCCAATAGGGGATACACCGAAGGCTTCTACCAACGCCATGTCCATGGTGAATTCCAAAATTACGAGCAGGGGCATTCTATTGGTGTGCATCAACAGTTCGTCGGTGAAGTGTTGGGGTACGACTCGGCGCGTGGAACTTTGGAAATAGAGGTTAAAAATCGCTTCGAGGTGGGAGATAGCATGGAGCTGATGCTACCCGGGGGTAATCACCGTTTTGTGCTCACCCATATCGAGAACCAGCGGGGCGAAGCCCTATCCGCGGCACCGGGCTCTGGGCACCGTGTGCAAATCCCCGTGCTCGGTGCCAGCATTACCCCTGAACAGCTTGAGTTTGCGCTGTTAATGCGTGATCTCGCGCCTTCCAACGCAGCACACCCTGAATCGTTAGGGGTAGCGATTAGCTAAACGCATAAACGTCCATCGCAAGCACGCCGTGCTCTACGCTGTGATGCAGTTGTTTGGCGCCGTCTCCTGCCCCCATGGCCACCAGCAACGGCTGGAAGTGTTCTGGTGTCGGATGGTTTTTCTGCGCTTGTGGTGCGTTCTCCCAGTTAAGAAGCGCTTCACGGTCATTGGCGATAAGGCGGTCACTCACCCAAGTGGCAAATTCATCTACCCAGGCGGGCATAGGGCTCTCCTGGGGCATGATTTCATAAAGATTATGAGTCAGGCTGCCCGAGCCGATAATCAAGATACCCTCTTCCCTTAGCGCTGCTATTTGTTCACCCAGCGCTACAAGCTCCGCATTGCTCCAGCGGACGGGAAGTGACAGAGAAACGACCGGTACATCGGCATCAGGAAACATCAAGGAAAGAGGCACCCAAGCGCCGTGATCAAGGCCGCGCTCTACACCTTCGGCGCCCAGTAGTCCGGCTAGTCGTTCAGCCAGGTCTGGGTCCCCAGGGGCGGGGTACTGGCACTCAAACAGCGCCCGTGGGAAGCCACCAAAATCATGGATCGTTTCTGGCTTGGCACTGGCACTGACCTTGAGCGTGAGGCTCTCCCAGTGCGCCGAGACCACGACCACCGCTTTGGGTGAAAGCTGTCTGCCCAGTTCGCGTAGAAAGGCATGAGCCGGGGTTTTATTGAGTGCCAGCATGGGCGAACCATGGGAAATAAAAAAGGCTGGGTAACATGGAAGTCTCCACCGCGGTGCCAGTGTTTGATAGGTTATTTATACTCTCATCTAGTGGGAGGGTGAACGGTTACCTGGGTCGGAAAAGTCCTGGTTCGAAAAAAGCCTGAAAAGCGCGCGCTGCCTGGTAAGGGGCTAGGTTGACCACAAATGGCCGAAATTACCGCTAAGCCCTGCGCGCCAGCCGTTCTGACGCGCTCGGCGTGCTCGGCTTTCAAGCCGCCGATAGCCACACTAGGCAGCGGGCAGGCGTTGGCTAATTGCGCGAGTCCATCAAAGCCAATGGGTTGAGCGTGGTCTTGTTTGCTAACGGTGGCGAAGACCGGGCCAAGCCCACGTAATTCAGTAGCTCTACCGGGGCGGCTTGTAACTGGGCGAGGGTGTTTATCGATAGGCCGATAATGGCATCCTTGCCCATCGCGATGCGGGCTTCATGCACGGCAGCGTCGCTCTGGCCGACGTGCAGGCCGTCTGCTTGGCTTTCCAGCGCTACCTGCAAACGGTCGTTAATGATCAGTGGCACACCGGTGCCCGCCAATAGCGTTTTTAGCCGCTTGGCTTGAGCAGTCATGTGCTCATCACTGGCATGCTTATCACGTAGTTGGACGATGGTGACACCGCCGCTTACCGCTGCTTCTACCGTTTGCTCTAGGCCATAAGCGTCGCAAAGCGCAGCGTCGGTCACCAAATAAAGCGAGAGATCAAACGCCATGAATTGCCTCCCACTGCGCATGGGTAGTGAGGTCGTTAGGGGTCAGTTGATAAAGCGCATCCAGCAGAGCGACTTGAAAACTGCCTGGGCCCTGCGCTGTTTTACCCGCCCGCTCACCAGCAACGGCAAAGCAGCCGAGCGCTGTGGCGGCGGCTTCCAGCAAGGGCTTCACGGTTGGCCGCTACAAATGCAGTGACCAGCGCGCTTAGGCCGCAGCCTAACGTTGTTACCTGGGGCATTAAGGGGTGGCCACCGTGAATACGGTAGTGCTGTGTGCCATTCGTCACCCAGTCGCTTTCGCCGGTCATCGCCACAATACAGTCGTGATGCTTTGCCAGCGCTATCGCTGCGTTGATAGCTTGCTCGGTGGGAGCCGTTGAATCCACACCACGCCCCTGGTCAGCTAAGCCGTGAAGGGCAAGAATTTCAGACGCATTGCCACGAATGACACTTGGTTTAGAGGCAAGCAGCTTCGCGCAGAGCATTTGACGATAGCGGGTAGCGCCAACGGCAACGGGATCTAACACCCAGGGGGATAGCGTGCTGGTCAGCGGTTGCCGTGGCGGTCAGCATGGCATCGGCCCAGTGGGAAGAAATCGTGCCGATGTTAATCGATAGCCCCGACGCAATAGCGGTGAACTCAGCCACCTCTTCTGGGGCATGTAGCATGGCGGGTGACGCGCCAGTGGCTAGCAGCAGGTTGGCCGTACTGTTCATGGCGACATAATTGGTCATGCAATGGACTAGCGGTGTCGCTGTGCGTAACGTCGCAAGATAATCGCCAAGCGGAGGTAGGGTCATAGTATCCTCCCGGCGGGGGAGGGTGGTAAGCGGTACCACGACTCCCTACGCCGGTATTATCCGGTTCAGGTTCAAAGGGTTCTTCTCAGCTCGCTAATAACGGCGAGCGCCCCTGCCGAACGATCACTTGGCTGTAGGGAGAGGGAAGTGGGTGGAAATATGGCGCCTCAGCCCCCATGTTAAGCGGTATAAGCCGTTAACGATCCACATCAGCGACAGGAGAGCGTGATGAGTTTTCAAGGTGAGCAGCATCCTGGTGTCGTCGATACGCCCCCGCAAACCCAAGGGTTTCGTTTAAACCACACCATGCTGCGGGTAAAAGATCCCGAGCAAGCATTGGCGTTCTACTCAAAAGTATTTGGAATGCAGGTAATGCGGCGGCTGGATTTCGAAGAGATGCAGTTCTCGCTCTATTCTTTATCCAACCTAGAGCCAAGCGATAACGTGCCAGATGATGCACAAGCGCGCACGGCCTGGACCTTTAGCCAGAAAGGGCTGCTAGAGTTGACCCACAACTGGGGAACCGAAAGCCAGGACGATTTCGCCTATCACGATGGCAATGCAGAACCGCAAGGCTTTGGGCATATCTGTTTTAACGTGCCGGATTTAACGGCGGCCCAGGCGTGGTTCGACGAGCACGATGTTACCTTCGTCAAGCGCGCCGACCAGGGCAAGATGAAAGACGTTATCTTTGTTAAAGACCCGGATGGCTACTGGATCGAAGTGATTCAAGCGGACTTGATGGTGGCGAAGAGCGATTCATGAGGCCTATCAATGGCTAAACTACTGTTCCGGCTGCGCCATGTAACTGACGAAGAAGCCATGGAAGTGCGCGACCTGCTCGCCGCCCATGGCTTTGATACCTATGAAACCCAGGCGGGCTTTTTTCCGCTTGGGGGTCGATGCTATCTGGCTGCGCAACCCACACCAGCACGACGCTGCCATCGCGGTGTTAGACGCCTACCAAGCTGAGCGCCTGGAACGCGCTCAGCGTGAGCATCAAGCAGCGGTAGAACGGGGCGAGGCAGAAACCTTGTGGCGTCGTCTAGCCGCTCATCCGCTGCAGGTGTTACTGGTGCTGTTGGCCGTAGGACTTATTGCGGCCCTCACACTTCTGCCATTTTTGGGCCTGTCGCGAGCCTAAGCCGCTGGTAGATGGCCGCGTTTGAGGTACATCATGACGCCCTGCTCACCGGCCGTTAATGCCGGTGCTGAGCCACTCGGGTAGCGGCACCAGGTGCCTGCCGTGTAGCTTTGCTCACTATCGCTAAGCGTGCCTTCCAGAATCAAAAATTCCAGGCCGCCCAGCAACGTGGGGTAGGAAATAGAGGTCCCCTCCGACCAGCGTTCCAGGCTAGTGCGCTCTTGCTTGTAGGTGTGCAGCATCTTGTAGGCAATGCGCGGGCGCCGATCCGGCTGCCAGGGAAGCCGATGAGCAGGCACCGCCAACAGCGTGTCGTTGGGGTCAAACTGATGTAGTTTGACAAAAATCAGCGCGCCTTCCTCGCCAATCTGGGGTGTATGGCCGGTACCAATGGGGTTTCGTAAGTAGCTGCCCGCCGCGTAGCTTCCATGTTCATCGGCGAATACACCTTCCAGCACCAGAATCTCCTCGCCACCGCCATGGGTATGGCGATCAAACTGCGTATTGGGCGCATAGCGGACGAGGCTGGTGGCGCGGGCTACTTCATCACCAATGCGGTCAAACATCATGCGCTCAACCCCAGCGCTGGGGGAATCGACCCACTGATACTCTTCGGGGGTAACACAGGCAAAGTGGCTAAAATCGGCGTTTAGACGCATGGGAAAGGGCTCTTCGCAGTGAAGGTAAGTATCGGGGAGGAGTAATAGTCTCCTTATTGACAGCAAGAAATGCAACTTTCGGTTGTATTGGTAGCATTACAGAAATGAAAAGATGCCGCCAATGGCGGCACTAGAGCTACGTTAAACGAGAGAGGCTTAGAGAGTTTCCGTCAGCGCGCTAAGGAGTTGGTGCGCTGCCTCTATGCGGGCACCATTGGGATAGTTATGGTTAGCCAGCATCACAATACCGATCTGCTCGCTGGGCACAAAGGCCACATAGCCGCCAAAGCCATTGGTTGAGCCGGTTTTGTTATAAAGCGCCTCTTGCCTAGGGGCCAAGGGGGGCGTTAAGCGGTTGGCAGGGTTGGGCTCTAAAATCATCTCAAGCGAATTGCCCTTCAGTAACTGCTCAAGCGCCACCGGGTAGGCGTAGCTTTCCCAGCCCAGGCCCTGGGTCATCTTGCCAATGCTAAAGTATCCTGTGCGCGACGCGGCCAAGGCTTGCCGTAGGGTTTCGTCCTGTACCGTATCATTCAGGTGAGCTTCCACAAAGAGAGCACGTCAGCAGCTGTCGATTTCAAACCGTAGGCTTGGGCATCCAGCATGCCAGGGTTTACCCGAATGGGCTCGTCCTCTTTTGAGTAACCGTAGGCATATTGCACCTGCTGCGCTTCGGGCACCTGAAAGTAGCTATGCTCAAGCCCTAGCGGGGTGAACAGCGCCTCTTCCATCACCCTCTCATAGGGCTGACCAAGGCTTTGTGCAGCGAGATAACCGAGCAGGCCCAAACTCGGGTTGGAATAGAGCCGGTGGCTGCCAGGGGCGGATTCAGGTTGCCATTGGCGGTAATAGTCAATCATTGCCTCTTCGCTTTGCACCGCTTCTGGGAACTGCAGCGGAAGCTCGCCCGCGGTGTAAGTGCCCAGTTCCAGCAGCGTGATTTTATCGAAGGCGCTGCCTTCAAGTTCCGGTAGGTAGCGACTGGCCGGGTCGGAAAGCGCGAGCGCGCCGTTAGCCTGGGCATAGCCAGCGAGTGCTGCTGTGAAAATCTTGCTGACAGAACCTAGTTCGAACAGTGTCTCATCGGTGACCGGAATCCCCGCTTCTTGATTGGCTAGGCCATAATTAAAGTAGTGCTGCTGGCCGTTGATACTCAGTGCAATCGCCATGCCTGGAATACGATACTCGGCCATCAAAGGCGCGATAGTATCGTTCACCCGCGCCTCAATATCGGTGCTTTCAGGCGTGCCGGATGCCCATAAAGAGCCGTTGAGTAAAAGCGAACCTGTCATGATAAGGCCGCAGTTTGCTGCTAACATCTTACGCATACCGGAATCCCGTTGTGATTAATGCCGAAAGAAAGCTAGGCGTTATTCCCAGCTGCAAAGCGCGTGACAGTGGCTAACTTACGGCGCGCTGCGGCAATTCACAAACAGCGATATTTTGCATAAGCCATTAGAAAAATTTGGGGGTAAGGTGGTGCGTCCCTATCTGCCGTTGAAGGCCCTGCGAGCTTTTGAGGCGTCGGCCAGGCATTTGAGCTTTACCCGAGCGGCAGAAGAGCTTCATGTGACCCAGGCAGCAGTTAGCCATCAGGTTAAGCTGCTCGAAACCCAGCTGAAGGTATCGCTATTCACCCGCTTGCCGCGAGGGTTAATGCTTACCCAAGAGGGTGAGCTGCTGCTGCCGGTATTGAAGAGTTCTTTTGACCAGATATCGCACACGCTGGGTCGAGTGGGCGAGAGCAGCTACCGAGAAATACTAAACGTCGGCGTAGTAGGGACCTTTGCCGTTGGCTGGCTACTACCGAGGTTAGGCGATTTTCAGCAGCAGTACCCGTTTGTCGACTTACGACTTTCCACCCATAACAACCGCGCGGATATTGCTGCTGAAGGGCTCGACTTTGCTATCCGCTTTGGGACGGGTGCCTGGCACGCTACCGCAGCCCAGCCACTGTTACCGGCGGCGCTCTCAGTGATGTGCACACCCGATATCGCTGTGCGGCTCAACACCCGGCCGACGTGCTGGGTGAAACTTGGCTGCGCTCTTATCGCGCCGATGAGTGGACCGAGTGGCTATTGGCGGCGGGGTTGCCACGCAGCTTTCCGATGACGAAAAGCATTGTGTTTGACTCTTCCATCGCCATGGTGGAAGCGGCCATGCAGGGTGCAGGTGTCGCGCTGGCGCCACCGCTGATGTTCTCAAGGCAACTGAGCAGCGGTGCGCTGGTACAACCTTTCGACACCGCTGTCAGTCTGGGAGGCTATTGGCTAACGCGGCTGCAAACACGCCCAGAAACCCACGCCATGGCGTCTTTCCGGGAGTGGCTGCTCACGGCCATCAATACCTGAGCAGCGCTATTGACGTTAACGGCTAGTGGCTATGACTATGATCGTCGTGGTCGTGGTCGTGGTCGTGGTCGTGGTCGTGGTCGTGGTCGTGGTCGTGGTCGTGGTCGTGGTCGTGGTCGTGGTCGTGGTCGTGGTCGTGAGAATGATCGTGATCGTTATGGCCCGGCTCTGCCAGCGCATCATGCAGCACCTGCGCATTGTGGCGCATCATGCCCAGATAGGTGCTTGCCTCGTCTTCGCTTGCCAAGGCATCCGCGTAGAGCGTACCGGCAATTGGCAGGCCGGTCTCTTCGGCTAGCTGGGTGATGATCGACTGGTTGGTCATGTTCTCATGGAACAGTGCTTCGACATTTTCCTGCTCAATCACATCCACTAGCGCAGCCATGCTGGCGCCACTTGGGTCGGCTTCCGTCGAAAGCCCTACCGGGGAGAGGGAAGTTCACGCCGTAAGCGCTTGAGAAGTAGCCAAAGGAGTCGTGACCGGTAATCACGCTTGTTGAAGCCGGAATCTCTTCAATCAACGCTCGAATCTCAGCGTCTACCTCGGCCATCTCCTGTAAGTACTGCTCCGCATTGGCGCGATAGGCATCAGCGTTTTCGGCATCCGCGGCGATTAACCCATCGCGGATATTGGTCACATACACCTTGGCTTGCTGCATATCCTGCCAGGCATGAGGATCTTCATCGCCATGGTCATGTCCGGCATGTTCTTCGTGGTCATGATCATCATGCCCGTGCTCATCATGCCCGTGTTCTTCGTGATCGTGGCCGTCATGTTCGGCGAAAGAGAGCGGTTTGATGCCATCGGTTGCGGTCACCAAGGCACCTGAGTAGTCGCTGGCGCTAATCAAGCGCTCCATCCAGCCCTCAAACAGCAGGCCGTTGAACACCACTAAATCAGCGTTTGCCAATGAACGTGCATCACCGGGGCTCGGGGAGTAAACATGCGCATCGCCATCGGCAGCCACCAATGAGGTCACGTCGACATGCTCGCCGCCTACGTTTTCTACCATATCCGCCAGGATAGAGAAGCTGGTAACAACCTGAACACGTTCATTAGCAATAGCGGCAGGTAGCGCCAACATCGCGGAAACACCCACTAACCAGCGCGATGACCGAGGATGATAAATAGGCAAGCGGCATACAACACTCCTTACGGTAAATAGAAAGACGACGATTAAAGCCCTTGCTCTGCGGCCAACGGCGTTGTTTTACGCCGCAGTTTGGCGGCCAAGCTGTGGTAGCGACCAAACAGGGCCGAAAAGAGATACCCAAACCCGGCCAGCAAAATGATGCTGGGGCCTGAAGGGATATCCAGATGGAAGAGAGCAGCAGGCCGCCGGTGCTCGACACCATGGCCAGCACAATCGCGATGCCGATCAACCCCTCCAAGCGTTTACTCCAAAAGCGTGCCGAGGTGGCGGGCAGCATCATTAACCCCACTGCCATCAGCGTACCCAGGGTTTGAAAGCCGGCGGTTAAATTCAGCACTAACAGCCCCAAAAAAAACGCTGTGTACCCATCCACTACGGCGGCTCTGGCCGCGTAAAAACAGCGGGTCCAAGCACTCAACCACCAGGGCGCGAAACACTATGGCCAGCGTCACCACAATCAGCGTACTGATGCCCGCGATCAGCAGTAGCGCGGTGGAGTTAATCGCCAATATCGAGCCAAACAGCACGTGGGTAAGATCAACACTGCTGCCACCTAATGAAATCAGCATAACGCCGGCGGCCAGCGAAATAATAAAAAAGCTCGCCATGGCGGCATCTTCGCGTTGACCGCCCATTTTCGACACCGCCCCGCTAGCAGCGCGACCATCAAGCCAAACAGCACCCCACCAATACTCATGATGGGTGGCGAGAAGCCTGCCAGCAGGAAACCCAGTGCGACGCCGGGCAGAATCGCGTGGGCCATGGCGTCGCCAATCAGGCTCATGCCGCGCAGCACCAAAAAGACCCCTAGCGGCGGCGCGGCTAACGAAAGTGCCAAACCACCCACCACCGCGCGGCGCATAAAGCCGTAATCGAACGGGCTAATCAACCAAGCATTAAGCAGGTCCAACATGACGACCTCCTGCATTAAACGGCACCACTTGGGCAGGGGCGTGTTGATGAGAGGGCACTGGGCGCGACCAGCGGCCGTGGCCACCGTTAAGCATCAGCACTTCGTCGGCCAAGCGTTGCAGGTGATCCATATCGTGCAGTACGACAACAATCGTCGCGCCGTCATCCGCCATCTGACGCAAAATGCGGATTAAAATATCCACGGTTTCGCTATCCACGTTGGCAAACGGCTCATCAAGCAGTAGTAGTTCAGCTTCTTGCATCAGGGTACGGCCAATCAGCGCGCGTTGGCGCTGGCCGCCGGAAAGCTCGCCTAACGGGCGGTGGGCCAAGTGCGAAATACCCAGGCGTGCCATGATCTCGCGCCCCTTGCGGTAATGGCCCGCACAGTAGCCGGTTAGCGCCCCGTGGCTAGGCCAACTGCCGGTCATTACCAACTCTTCCACACTCATCGGGAAGGTCAGGTCCAACGCTAACTGCTGGGGTAGCCACGCCCGGCGCTCTTTGGGCACCGTACACACCACTTCGCCGTTAATAGGACGAAGTTCACCCATAATCGCTTGAATCAAGGTGCTTTTGCCGGCCCCGTTAGCACCAATCAGTGCAGTAATCGCGCCCGGTTGAAAGTCGCCTTCAAGGTGTTCAAGCACCGTGCGGCGCGCTTGAGCCAGGTGCAGGTCATGTAACTGTAAGCGTGATAAAGAGCGTTGACTCATCCTAGCCACCCGCCTGCCCAAGTCACCAAACCCCAAAGCACTAACAGCGGCACAGCAACAAACAATAACCGTTTAACAGCCGACAGCGACATCAAGGAAAAGTGACAAGGACCTTCCTTGTTATGGCGATGTGTATGCTCACTCATGAGAGCCCTCGTTCAATATAAATAGGTTATAACATAACATTTGGCAAAGCCAAAAAAATTGCTGGATATTTTACCCGTTAACACCGAGCTGGCAAAGATAAAGCGCTGGCAGCAAACCGCCGCCAGCGCTTTAGAGGAAAACCAGAGAGGATGGCGTGAATCAGTAACGCCAGGTAGCGCCCAGCTGCTGTGGCCCCACGTTCAGTGCGTATTCACCAGGAATAGTGATCAGCCCCAGCGATAGATTAGCGGGTTGGAAGCGGTTAATCGCTGACGATGCCTGATTCGGCTGCGTCCAAATCTGCAGCTCATTGACCAGCATGCCAGTCGCAAAGTTGATAGCGCCATCGCTTTCACGGCCATCGGCGGCAATCACCGCGCCCGCCACGCCATTGACCACCAGTGAACCAACACGAGCACCCCAGCCGCGCCGCTCGCGCTCAGCTTGCGCAAGCTGTAACCCCAGCGCCTGCACGCCACTTAAATCACCGCTGGCTTTTAAGCGCTCATATTCGGCCAAAGCCGCCGGGTGCGGCTGGCGATCCGTGAACATGCCGCCCAACGCCAGGGCGGATTTCACCACACCCACCCGCGCATCAAAACGGTCATCGTCATCGCTCGCTTCACTCGATTGGTAAGCGTTCACCGCCAAGCTAGTGCCGTAAATGCCCGTCCAGCCCCATTGCCAAACATTGGCATGGCGAGCGCCGTCCTCAAAGACCCCATCGTATTCATTCCATTGCCCGCCCGTTTGTGCCTGGGCTTTGAAAAGAGACGGGCAGAGCGATCAACACGGTGGTAACCAACGCGGCGAAAAGACGAAAAGCATGCATGGTGAAGAGCCTATATAAAGAGAACATTAGCGATAAGCGTAGCACGCAAATCAAATAAGAAGAGGGTAGATTCAGGCAAGGACAAGGGGGTTGGATCAGTAGCGCTAAAGCATAATGTTGTTTAACAACGCTTGTGCACACTTCAAGCTCACAGAACAGCCACCGCGTTGGGTGGCTGTATCAGCTAATTAGCCAAAACGCTAGGCTTTAATCTTCTTTGGGCGGTGTTTCCATCGCCCGTTTATCGTCGGGTACCCTGACGATGTGGCCGACTCCAGCTTGTTATGGCTTTGGTGACGCTTGCCGTGAGAATCGATGATCGCGGCGACTTCGCCGATGCTGACAGCGTCGTCTTCCCGGTACGCTTCAACTTTGACCCGTACCATGGCGCCTTGGTAGCGGGCGGAAATAATGTCGCCAGGGTCGGGTTGGCCATTGTGATCAGGGTGTTTTTTAAAGTAGTCAATAACACTGGCGCTGCCGGGTTCATCCCATTCGATATGTTGATGCATCGTTGTCTTCCTTGTCGTGTTAAGTGTTGCTGGTGTGACTTTAGTGTAGTGCCTTCAACCGCTTACTTCCTCAATGCTCTCGGTGCTTTCTTCCGCTGGGGGTTCTGCCGTAGCTTGCTCGTCTTCTACCGCTACGCTATCTGTCTGCCCCACGTACTGGAACAGGAAATTGAGCGCTGCTGGCAGGCTGGCACGCCAAACTTGCCAGGTGTGGCCGCCGGGGTAAAGGTCGAGTCGCACGTCGTTGGGCTGAATGCGCTCCATGGCTTGGCGCAGTAAGCGGGCGTGGAATTCTGCGTCGTAGACATCGCTGCGTCCTGCGCTGATATACAGTGGTACGGGGAAAGGTCGCCCTCATCTTCGATACCGCGGGGGGTTACCTGCAAGCGGTACTCTTCGAGATGGGCGGTGTAGTTAAGCGTTTCCCAAAGCGTTTGATCAAATTGCCCCTGGTCATTGCGAAACGCCGGGTGGCGCCAGGCAGAGGAGTTGCGTGGTGGCAGGGGAACGTAGCTGGCGGGGCTTAACGCGGCTACTGCGGCAAACAGCTCCGGCCGCTCCAGGGCAAAGTTGAGCGCGCCATAGCCACCGGCGGAAAGCCCTGCTATTCCTCGCAGTCGGCGTTCTTGACCCACGCGGTAGGTCGCTTCGATATGCGGCATCAGGTCGTTAAAAAATGCGCTACGGGCGGGTTCGTTGTGGCCATCCACCCACCAACTACGGCTACCGGGCATAATGAAAACGGTCGGTGGAATATGCCCGGCGCGAATAAGCCTGTCTGCCACCTGCTGCAAGTTGCCACGTGCTACCCAGTCGCGGTCAGTGCCAAAAGAGCCGTGCAGCATATAAACGATCGGATAAGCGGCTGTCGCTTGGGCGTCATAATTGTCGGGTAAATAAACGCTGTAAGGGTAATCGTAGCCTAGCGTAGACGAATAAAAATGATGGTGCTCAACCTCGCTGGCTAAACTATGACCACTGAAGGTTAGCCACCCAATCAATGTAGTGAATAGGGCGTTTAACCGGTATGAGGAGAGGGGTGGCTTATGGGTAAACACGTTTCCTCCGGGGAATTAAAACGCTTCAATGAGATCGGACAGCATGGCGACACGACTTATTCATCATAGCCATTTAGGTTGTTCATCATAGACATTCAGGACAGTTAAGCAGTTTAGTTGTTCATAATAATCCCTAATAATAGCAACGTAAGGCTAGCTGGCGGCGGGAGGGCTGATGCAGAAAGTTGAAGAAATTTATTGGTTACGTGCGTACGGCTGTATAGCCGTTTTTGTTTCACTTATTAGATCACGTCAATCAACGTCTCGATAATGTAGCTACCGATTTAATGCGCCTACCGCTGGTGCTAGGTACGCCGATCTTCTTGTTTATCTCGGTTTTTGTGTTCGCAGTTCGTTACGCTAAGTCCGTGCCGGCGGGGTTTCTTGCCCAGCGCGTGAAGTATGTGATGGTGCCTTACTTTGTATATGGCTTTATTTATTCGACTGCTGAATGGTTAAGACGACTGAGATCCGACGAGCCGGTAGGGTTCTTGGCCAATGCAATTGAATATTACGTATACGCGGGGTGGCATGGTTATTTCTTAATCATTGCCATGCAGTTTTACGTCGCTTATTGGTTATTTACTCGCTGGCAGCTATGGCGCTTGAACCCTGTACCGTGGCTGTGGGCCGCCTGTGTCATCAGCATGGCTTATTGGGGGCTTGCTTACTGGTTTAACGTTGACTGGCCAGGCTATCTGTTGTGGATCGCGCCGCTAGGGTGGCTCTATGTATTTTTCCTGGCGTTGGTGCTGGTGCAACACTACCCACTAGCCCCTGAGAGCGTGCTAGTGGAGCGCCCAGCCTGGATGCAGCAGATGGCCCGCCCGGTGTGGCTGGCACTTTTCGTGGCGCTGATTATTGCAGCTACCTTTGAGGGTTGGCTGGAGTTTTCCTCCAAAGAGGTGTGGGTAATCCCTTTCTTTGTGCTGTTTACGCTCTGTGCCATGCGTTATCTGGCCGGGCGGCCTGCGCCTTTGTGGGTGCGCCACATTAACGTTTATTCGTTTGGCATTTACTTGGCACACCGATGTTCTTTGTGCTTACCGATCTGGTTGTTGAGCCCTTGTCGCTGCCTATTGGGGTGTATGCGCTGGTGCTTATCGTGGTAGGCGGCGTGGGATCCGTTGCCCTTAATAAGCTAGCCAATATCACTACGCTCGGTTCCATGCTATTCGGCAAGCAGTTGAAGGTAAGTTATTAAAATAGCTAGATAAGCTAGGCGTTAAGAGGCTAGTAGCAGAAGGCAAATAAAGAGAGTAATAAGATTCATCAGGGTAAAGCGAGCATTACGACCATGGTGTGAAAGCGGGTTCAGGGGCTTTTTGGCGGCGAGGGAGGTGCCTGGCTCGTCCGCCTGGCTAAGCAAGTGGCCACTGTAAGTTTTAAAGCGGGTGGGGCAGGCATGTAAGCGTTGCAAAAGTCCTCTATTGCACTGTCTTCATCCAGCTCAGGGTCGAACCCACCTAAACGTTCAAACCATGCACGCCTCACGGCAATATAGGGTGGCATTATCAGTGCGCTTGCCAATAAACGCCTCAATAACCGCTCTGATAGCGATGGCTGGGTAAGGCTAACGATTAACGCATCAAGGGTGTAGGTGTTTAATTGCGGGTAGAGTGCGTCCCATAAACTGGCAGGCAGTGGTTTTCTTTGCAGCGCAATGATTAGCCACGCCGCTTGGCTTGTAAATGCGGCTTTATTGAGGCGAGCCCCCAGTGGTTGCGCAGGGGTGATCAGGCAGTGAGTGTGATAACGCTGCCCGATAGAGGTTAGACGCGCATTCGCTTGAGTGCCCGTCACCAAAATGGGCAACAAGTGGTCGGCGACACCGGATTCACGTATGGATTGTAAATGGCGTGGTAACTGCGCGCCCGTTACCATTGCATCAACAATAAAGCAGACCGACCTCATTATTTGCCGACTCCGATTGTGAGCAAATCTCTCAAATTGTAATTTATTGTAGTATCTGCTTCATTTGAGTAGCAAGTAAAAAAGCTTGCGGGCCAAAAAAGGGTGCTCAGTATTTTTAGTGCACATTTTGGTGCATTGGCGGTTATTTTTGTTCTATTTTGGTGCGTCAAAGGTTGTTAAAGAGGCTTGTTAGCAGCTCTTTGGACTTTATGCGTCATCAGGATGCATCAGAATCTATTTTTAAATATTTAAGAAACAGTTGCTTACGTTTTTCTATGCCATATTGGTGCACATTTGGCATGCTCTCTGCATTGTATTTTGTAGCGGCTAGCGGGTCGTAGGCATAAGCCTTGCGGCGTGCTAAAACGATAGCCGGTCTGAAATGCTCGCTGAACGGTTTTGTATTTCAATGCAGGCAAACGTTGAGTGAACAAGAATGACAAACGTGCGGTTTAGCACGTATTTTGTCGAACAACACTTTTATCGGTAGCTTACTGTCGTTAGCTTTAAGCCACGCTCATACCGGAGGACACTATGTCAGCCAAGACTCTCGCGCTAATTGAAGAACATGATGTTAAATGGGTAGATCTGCGTTTCACCGACACGCGCGGTAAAGAGCAGCACGTGACTGTGCCTGCCCGTGATGTGAACGAAGAGTTTTTGAGAATGGCCAAATGTTTGATGGCTCTTCTATTGAAGGCTGGAAGGGTATTAACGAATCAGACATGATTCTGAGCCCGGAAGACGGTACTGGTTACCTTGACCCCTTCACCGAAGATGCCACACTCGTACTTCGCTGCGACATCATCGAGCCGGCCACTATGCAAGGCTACGATCGTGACCCGCGCTCTATTGCTAAGCGTGCAGAAGCTTACCTGCAGTCGACTGGCTTGGGCGACACCGCCTTCTTTGGTCCTGAGCCTGAATTCTTTATCTTTGACGAAGTGCATTGGAAGTCTGACATTCAGGGTTCCATGTATAAAATCACGTCTGACGAAGGTGCTTGGGCGACCAGTAATCAAGTAGAAGGCGGCAACTTAGGCCACCGTCCGCGCGTTAAAGGCGGCTACTTCCCGGTTCCCCCGGTTGATAGCTTCCACGATATCCGTGGTGCGATGTGTAACACGCTGGAAGCCATTGGCCAGACGGTTGAGGTTCACCACCACGAAGTTGCTAACGCAGGTCAGAACGAAATCGGCGTTAAATTCAACACGTTGGTGAAGAAAGCTGACGAAGTTCAGGAAATGAAGTATGTGATCCACAACGTGGCACATGCTTACGGCAAAACCGCCACTTTCATGCCTAAGCCGCTGGTGGGTGACAACGGTTCTGGTATGCACGTCCACCAGTCGTTCTGGAAAGATGGTCAAAACCAGTTCGCCGGTGACGAGTACGCGGGTTTGTCTGAAATGGCACTTTTCTACATTGGCGGTATCATCAAGCACGCTCGTGCCCTGAACGCGTTCACTAACGCGTCTACCAACCTCGTACAAGCGTCTCGTGCCAGGTTTTGAAGCACCCGTTATGTTGGCTTACAGCGCGCGTAACCGCTCTGCTTCCATCCGTATTCCGTATACCGCTAGCCCGAAAGGCAAACGCGTTGAAACTCGTTTCCCTGACCCGACCGCTAACCCCTACCTGGCGTTTTCTGCCATGTTGATGGCCGGTATCGACGGTATTAAGAACAAGATTCATCCTGGCGATGCCATGGATAAAAACCTGTACGACCTGCCGCCAGAAGAAGGCAAGTCCGTACCGACTGTAGCGCATAGCCTGGACCAAGCGTTGGAAGCACTCGATGCTGACCGCGCGTTCTTGACCGAGGGTGGCGTGTTCACCGACGAAATGATCGATGCCTACATCGACCTCAAGATGGAAGAAGTGGAGCGTATTCGTATGACCACGCACCCCATCGAGTTTGATATGTACTATAGCTGTTAAGTACAGCTGTTAAGTACAGCTGCTAATCAGCGTTACTCGACACTGGCTGTTACTATCAGCTAGGTGGTGGTAACAATGATGGCTAATAGAACCCCGCTACGGCGGGGTTTTTTTGTTACTGGGGACTGAGAAGCGTTGCAAGGGGGAGGCTATGAACAAGGTCAATGCAGTCGTGATGAGCGGTGTGCTGATCACTTTTTTAGGCGTGGGGGGAATGGGCGGTACGGTGTTCGGGCAAACGGTTTACCGGGTCACCGATGAGCATGGCAACATTACGTTTACCGATAACCCTGGCCGTGGCGGCGAGGCATTAGAACTGACGCCATTGCCTAGCCTGCCGCCAGCATTAAAGTCAGCGATGTCCTCTTCCAGTGAAACCACGCCCGCTGCTATGCGCCCACGTGGCAAACCAGGGCAGCCCTTTATGCCCTATGACCACTTTTCTATTGCGCTGCCCCAGCAAGGCACGCCTGACGGAGCGAAGCACCGCGGTGGAGGTGGCAATTGCGCCACCGCTGCGTGAAGACCACCAAGTGCGGCTGTTAGTGAATGGAGAGATTAGCCAAACCGCGCTGCACAGTGATGTTTTCTGGTTAACGGGGCTGCCTGCGGGGCAGCACGAACTTCAAGCAGAGTTACTGGACAGCAGCCAGCGGTTACAGCACCGCACCCCGGCGGTGACGATTACGGTTCCTTAAAAGGGCCATTAAAAGTCTCAGTGCACTAAAATAGTGCAATCGTGGGCGCATTTAATGTCGCGATTGCGCTAAAACGATTCATCTATCCCCGCCGCTTTGCCCGCAAGCCGTGCAACTAGGCATAAAGGAATAATTGGCGCGCTTTTGCAGTTCCCACATTGATCATCCACCTGTAGGTCTATCACCGCGATGGAAGACGCAATTTCTCAGGACACCACCATGCATCAGCGTTTGCTTGAACATCTCACCACGGCGGTATTGCTGTTAGACGGCGAGCTGCGTGTGCGCTGGATGAACCCTGCCGCTGAAGCTTTATTGGCGGTCAGCCTTAGCCGAGTTCACGGGATCAGCCTGGATACGCTACTCGGCGGTGATGAAAGTATTGATGATGTGTTAGCCAAAGCACGGGATGCTTTTCACCCTTATACTCAGCGCGAAGCGCGTATTACGCCCTGAATAGTGAACCACTCACCGTCGACTATACGGTGACACCATTATCTGACGATGAACTGCTGTTAGAAGTTGAGCCGCGGGACCGGCTAATGCAAATCTCCCGAGAAGAAGCGCTCACTACCCGCCAAGAGACGATCAAGGTGTTGGCCCGCGGGCTTGCCCATGAAGTCAAAAAATCCGCTTGGCGGCATTCGCGGTGCTGCGCAACTGTTAGAGCGGGATTTAGACAACCCGACGCTGCGCGAATATACCCATATTATTGTGGAAGAGGTGGATCGTCTGCGCGATCTGGTCGACTCCATGCTCGGCCCTAACCGAATACTCAAGCACGAACCGGTTAATATTCACAAAGTGCTCGAACGGGTGCGGTCGCTGTTGATTGCCGAGCATCCCAGCGTTGAAATCAGTCGTGATTATGATCCGAGCTTGCCTGACCTTTCCGGCGATGAATCGCAAATGATTCAAGCGGTGCTTAATGTCGCGCGCAACGCCGTGCAGGCCATGAGCGATGCGCAAACGCCGGCGCCTACCCTAATACTGCGCACCCGCGCCCGTCGTCAATTTACCCTCGGCGCTGAACGGCATCGTTTAGTCAGCGAAGTAGCGGTCATTGATAACGGTCCCGGCATTCCAGATGCGCTACAGGAAACGTTGTTTTATCCCATGGTGTCAGGGGCGAGCAGAAGGCAGTGGCCTTGGGCTTTCTATCGCCCAGTCGATTTTGCACCAACATCAAGGATTGATTGAATGCGACTCACGAGCGGGTCACACCGAATTTCGTTTACTGATTCCAATGATTATTAACTTCACCGGAGAAGCGTCATGACTGAGGCTGCACGTAATGATGTTGCGCGGGTGGTCATTGTCGATGATGACCGCGCTATCCGCTGGTGCTGGAACGCGCATTGGCGCAACCCGATCTTGACGTTGAGTGTATTGAGCGCGCCGACGTGGCACTGACACGCTTATTGGAAAGCCCGCCGGACGTGCTGGTGACCGATATACGCATGCCCGGTATCGACGGTCTGGATTTAATGGCACGCGTGCGGGAAGCACACCCGACCTGCCGGTGATTGTGATGACCGCGCATTCTGATCTAGATAGTGCCGTTGCTTCTTATCAGGGCGGGGCCTTTGAATACCTGCCCAAGCCGTTCGATGTTGACGAAGCGCTGGCACTGGTACGTCGTGCTGTCGCACATGCCCGTGAACGCCAACGCCCGGTCACTGTACCTGAAGGTTTGAACGCCGAGATTATAGGTGAAGCCCTGCAATGCAGGAGGTGTTCCGTGCCATTGGCCGCCTTTCTCACTCCGCATATCACCGTATTGATTAATGGCGAGTCGGGTACGGGGAAGGAGCGCGTTGCCCAGGCGCTTCATCAGCATAGCCCGCGCGCGGGTAAGCCGTTTATTGCGTTAAACATGGCGGCGATTCCCCGCGACTTGATCGAATCGGAGCTGTTTGGCCATGAGAAGGGCGCCTTCACCGGGGCGGCGCAGCAGCGCCAGGGGCGGTTTGAACAAGCCAATGGCGGCACGCTGTTTTTAGATGAAATCGGTGACATGCCGTCGGAAACTCAAACGCGTCTGCTGCGAGTGCTGGCTGACGGTGAATTCTATCGCGTCGGCGGGCATACACCGGTCAAAGTAGACGTGCGTATCATCGCTGCCACGCACCAAAACCTAGAGGTGTTGGTAGAAGATGGCCGGTTTCGGGAGGATTTGTTCCATCGGCTGAATGTGATTCGTATTCATTTGCCCAAGCTTGCTGAACGGCGCGAAGACATTCCCCGCTTAACGCGACATTTTTTAGCCGAAGCGGCGAAAGAACTCGCCACCGATATTAAGGTGTTAACCAGCGAAGCGGAGGCCCACCTAACGCGTTTACCATGGCCCGGCAACGTTCGGCAGTTGGAAAACAGCTGCCGCTGGCTCACGGTAATGGCGTCGGGGCGAAATTCTCGTTGAGGACCTGCCACCGGAGCTGCGTTCGCCGAGTGCCTCAGAAAGCAGCGCCCACGGTGACTGGCGCACGGCGTTTCGTGACTGGGCGGATCATGCCCTGGCCGAAGGCCATACGCATCTACTGGAAGAAGCGGTGCCTGATTTTGAGCGGATTCTGATTGAGACAGCGCTTAAACATACTGGCGGGCGCAAGGGCGAAGCCGCTGAACTGCTAGGCTGGGGACGTAATACACTCACCCGAAAACTAAAAACCCTGCTGCCAGCGTTGGCCGATGAATAAAGACTACTCGTTGGCGAGGGATATAGACCGCGTCGGCATAGGTGGTTGCGGGAAGCTCGCATTGGTTCGTTTGCCAGGGCAGCAGGCTTAGCGTGTCGTTAATGCCCAAGGCGTTTAGTTGATAGGCGACGCCTTCGTTATACGTAACATGGCCCAAACCCATTAAGCCGACGGCCAGGGCGCCGCTCTCTGCGGCCTCGGCCAAACGTTGGGCCATGGCGACATCCCAGGTCAACTGTGCCTGAATAAAACGCTCAAGTGCTGCAGGCGTGTCATCCATGGCATGCTGATTAAAGACCTCTGTCAGCCGTGCGCGATAGTGGGCGCTGGCAGGTTGCGGCGGTGGGATGGCATAGCGTTCCTCAGCAGGCACGTTCTCCCAGCCATCGTTGACGAGTCGATGGCGCAGGGAGGGTTCTATATTGAGGGCGATTAGCGGAACTTGCGCCATACGGGCAAATTCCAAAATGGGCATATAGAGCGCCGCATCGAAGCCCCATGCCTCATCCCAGCGGGTTTGCGATAATAGCGTCGCGGCATCTGATTCACCGGCGATCCAGGCATCAAGGGCGGGCTGAGCGCTACGCGGTAACATTTCCAAGCCAATCACCAGTTCATCATTAAGCGCATGCAAGCCTGCCAGCGTGTGCAGCTGCCAGCGGTGATGGGATACTTCATCGTGCTGTTCGCCTAGCAACACAACTTGCTGCTGGGCCGAGGTGGATAGTGCCTGGCGTGTCGTTAGCGGCTGATCTTCCTGCCACCACTGACCCGGGCTTGGGCAGGCTGCCATTATCACACCGGGCTGTAGGCCCATCGCTAAGCAAACCATTAATGCGCTAATGCGCCATGCCCTTGCAGAGAGTTACTGCGCTGATTCAAGGCGCTTAATCTCAGCCAGCAGTGCTTCTGCTTCTTCAGTAAGGGTGGCATTGGCGCGCATATCACCGTTGCGTGAAGCTTCCATCGCGGCTTGAAGTTTGCGCTCATACGCTTGCTGAAGCTTTTTTTTGGGGTCGCGCTTAAACATGCCTAACATGAGCAATCTCCTCGCTAACAAGGTTCGTTTGTACACTATTTGTATAGTTTTAGAGTGCTCGTGTCGAATATTTGTTTTAACTGCCTTTGTAATCGTAGTGATTAGGCGCGGCGCACTGGCGTAAAAAAGCGCTCAAAAATCACATAGAATCGTCTCTAGGCTCGCGTGCAGGCGGTGGTCGTCGTCAACCATCCGCAGCGATAGACGCTGAAGACGAGCGCGTTCGATCACCGGTCCCGGGGCAACTACATCATCCCGCCAACCGTGAATAATATGCGTGTGTTGTGCCTGGATAAGAGGTGATGTTTCCGGGTAGTCAGCTAAACCGAGCGCAGGGGCCAGCAAAAACAGCCCAGTACCGGCTGCTGAGCGCTTACTGCCGCGCTCAGCCAGCCCCCTAAGCTAGAGCCTGCCAACACACAACAGGCAGGGTCATCGTTGCGTTCAGCTAATACACTCAGTAAATGCTGAAGCCGCTGCTGGGGTTGTGACATGCCACGATAGTCCATGACGACCGGCTCACAGTCATCCAGCTTTTCGGCAATACCTTTCATGGCCTGGGTTTTAAGCGCGCCTGGCCCGCTCTCTAGGCCATGAGATAGATAAACAATCATCATGGTGTTAGCTCGCTGAGCGTTGGATAGCTTCTCCACCCTGTTCGATGTCTTCACCAGCCCCACGAATGGTATTACAGCCGCTGACCACCAAAAGCGTGGTGATTAAGAGTATGCCAAGGGCAATAGCGCGTTTCATAATGCTCTCCTCAGATTTTGGGTAGAACGACTGATCACAATATTTACGATATCTTGGATTGGCGCGAAAAGTAGCGGCCAGAAAACAAAAATAATCGCTGTCGAGACATAACGCTACGGTTTTGTAGGCCATGAACAGAGAAATATGCCCTTATATCGCGTGCTTATGTCGCATGTGCCAGTTTTATACATAAAAGGCGCCGCCAAACGGTGCTCTTAGAAGTAACAGGTTCTATTTTAAGTCATTGTTATTTAAGTTTTTTTATTTTTATTGGCACGGCTTGGCTCAGCATCTGCAGGTTCTGTTTAGCAACAGAGAAATTTAATGGATTAGTTAGCCAGTTGTTTTAGTCGCTACAGAGGCAAGCATCAGAAGAAACTGAGTGAGTGGGCTGATAGGTAAAAGGGAAGGCAGGAAGCCAAAAGGCCAAAGGCCAAAAGGCCAAAAGGCCAAAAGTTAAACAGGACGTTAATGGACACTCCGCCCACTCACTGGTTACAGCGCAAGGAGGCGCTGTTCATCAACCTAAGGGAGTGGACCGATGCAAAACGACCATCTCGTAAAAATGAGGGTGGTTTTTTTGCGTGCGTGAAATTTTAACCCACTGTTTTAAAACTGCTTTTAAAATTTTCTATTTGCTTTGCTGTTGCGTAGATGGCTCACGTACAGATAAAAGCGGTGTTTTGGACTACTATCCCTATAATTAATCCAAAATGTAGCGGTTAGAAAACGTCAACGTAACGGCCGCACACGATCAGGGACAAAATTATGGCGATGGCATTGATGTTATGCATGTTTGTTTTGTTCTTAGGGTTTTCGGGTGTGGGGTGTATATGATGTTTAAGACATCATTTATGGCACGCCTTGATGAACGTGAAGACCTGCCGCCCGACATGTAGATGACTGGCTGTAAAATATAAATATATCGAAAGAAGCATTAGCGCCCGCATAAGCGGGCGTTTTTCGTTAATGCTTTAGCAGACTAAAGAGGTGACTTACCCCATCCAATAAAGGCTGAGCAAAGCAAAGGCATAGCCCATCGCCGCACCTGCCAGTACATCACTGACATAGTGCAACCCCAGGCCGACTCGGGAGATCGCAATCAGCAGGGTTAACGGCAGAATGATAGGGGAGTAACCAAGGGGTGTGGGTGGCCACTAACACACTGAACATTACCGCATGCATGGTATGGCCGCTGGGGAAGCTGTAACGATCGCGTGCTGGTTCGCAGCACTGAATGCCCAATTTATAGGTGATAAAGGGCCGTTCACGGCATAAACGCGTTTTCACCAGCCGATAAACGGCAACAGCAAACAACGCGATGACACTGTACTGCATCAATCGCCAAGCACTATTCGGCTGGAGCCAAGGCTGGGCAAGAATAAGCAACACCCAAACAGGCCAATCGCCTAAACGGCTGGCGGCCTGCAAGGTGATACGCCAGGGGCGATAGATCGATAGCCGTGATATACGTTGGCAGAACTGCCACTCCAGCAGGTCAAGACGGTCGAATACGACAAGCGGACGCGGGCGCATGATGAGCCTCCAGGGCTTGGTGTAAGTAATGCAAAACTGCTCGGCAATACCCATCCAGCTCTGCTCCAGCGCACGTAAACGTGCTACTCGACCCAGGCGAGCGTAGTCAGCCGGATGTTGGCACAGGTCTACCGCTGCCTGTTGAAAAGCAGCACTATTGCCCGCGGGTACAGTGATCCCATTGTGTCCACTGTTAATGAGTTCGGCGCTGGCCGCGTGGTCGTAAGCCACCACGGCCAAGCCGCTGGCCATGGCTTCTGCGACCACATTCCCCCAGGTCTCTGAAAGCGAGGGGAAAATAAATAGGTCCGCGCTAGCATAGTGGCGAGCAAGCGCCTCTTGTCCCACGAAACCGGTGAAATGCGCGTCGGGTAGCGCCTTCTCTAACTGTGCCCGCCCGGGGCCATCACCTACGATCACCTGAGCGATATCGGGACGCACCTCGCGCATCGCTTGGAAACTCTCGTGCAGCAACGTGAGGTTTTTTCCGCTGCTAATCGACCAACGTACAGGGCGACCGGCTGATGCTCGCTAACCCCCATCGCTGACGCAGCTGAGTATCGCGATAGGCAGGAGAGAAGCGTTCGCCATCCAGCCCACGTGACAGGACATGGACGCCCCGAATGCCTTGTTGCTTAAGCGATTTAGCTTGCAGATGGTAGGCACCAACGTCAGTGCACAGCCGTTATGAAAGTAGCGCAGGTAACGTCGAGCCGTCGAAGCTAGCCACGTAACGCCATAATCTTCGCAATAATGGTCAAAGTTGGTATGCCAGCCAGCCACCAACGGAATATTAAGCTGTCGGGCCGCTTGACGAGCCGCCCAGCCAAGTGGGCCTTGGGTCGCTAGGTAGATAACGGCAGGACGATGTTGCTGCCAAAAGCGGCGCAGGGTGGCAGGCTTCACCAATCCCACTTGTACATCGGAGTAACCGGGCAAGGCTAAGCGCTGAACCTGCAACTCGCGGTTAACCCCAGTGGCGCTAGCGTCGATTTGGGGCGGGGTCGAATAACGTCAACCGGCACTCCTTGGCGGTTGAGTTCATAGCTTAACCGGCTCAGCGTATGGGCGACGCCATTGATATCTGGAGACCATGTTTCACTAACGATGCACAGTCGCATGAGCGATTCATCCCTTTATCACGTTTAAAGGCAGTGTGGGCGCAGAGAATGACAATGCAGAGTCAAGCAAATGAATAAGCGATGACATCCTGGTGAGTAGACCCCATCGGCATTCAGGCATGAGGGGCGGTTTGCTCAACGGTAGGTGACGGTATATGAACGCTTACGCACGCCTCTTATTGGCAGAGTGTAAAGCTGAACTAGCCTCAAAGAGAGCAGAGCGGTGATCGGTTGAAAAGGGGAGCGACTCAGGAAGAGGCTAAGGCAAGGGGTTTACAATGGATGTAGCAATGAACATGCACGAATACGGTGATATGCATTTGGATATCTTCACCTTGGATACCCAAGGTATCACTGTAAGAGAAGACGCGTTGGCCATCGAAGAGGCGTTAGAAATCCGTTTGGCGGGGCCGAGCCAGTTATCACTATGCGAACGCCAGGCCACGACCGGGAACTGACGGCTGGGCTGATGCTGAGTGAGGGACTGGCGCGAACGAAAGATGATTTTGAGGTTATCGACCATCTCGTCGGGCAGCCCAATGTTGTACAAGTAGTGCTAAAACGCTTTAGTGCCACTAAGGCCGAGCAACTGGAGCGGTCATCGCTCTCCAACAGTGCTTGCGGCGTGTGCGGCAAGAAAAAGCTGAACTTGGAGATAATGCAGGGCTGAACCCCTGACATTTTCGACGCCACTACATCGCCAACTGTTGTCGTCTTTACCAGCAGAACTATACAAGCACCAAAAGCTCTTCGAGCAAACCGGCGGGTTACATGCCGCTGCATTGTTTGATGCCAGTGGACAGCTACTGGCATTAAGAGAGGATGTTGGGCGCCACAATGCGGTGGATAAGTTAAATGGATGGGCATTATTGAACGGCCAACTACCCCTCGACGACCGCATTATCCTGCTAAGTGGGCGCGCCAGTTTTGAACTCATTCAGAAATGCATCATGGCGCGTGTGTCGGTTGTCTGTGCTATCTCCGCCCCTAGTAGTTACGCGGTGCGCCTAGCGAGAGTTCGGCATAACGTTGGTGGGCTTCCTGCGAGAGGGGCGCTTTAATATTTACTCAGGCGCGGAGCGCATCCTGGGTCCCTCTTATGCGTTGCCTAATGAGGCAGAGAACAAGCGTCCCGCTTAGTCACGTTCAGCTTAGTCTGGAAGGACGTTTCACTTCACGCACATGGCATCGCCGCACGGTTATCATTTAAGCATGGCAAGGGCCACAAGTAATGGCAGTAGGACAACCAACATGACATCGACAGTTATTATTACCGGGGCCAACCGCGGCGTCGGTTTGGCGCTGGCAGCGCACTACTTTGATGCCGGCTGGCAGGTAGTCGGCGTTTGTCGGCAGACGTCTGAAGAATTAGCGCGTGTGGCCCATCAGGTGATTGAGGACATTGATGTTACTCAGCCTGATGATGTCGACCGGCTAGTCAAAGCGCTTAATGGACAAGCAATCGCTTTGTTAATTAACAATGCCGGACTGCTACGTGATGAGTCGCTGGGTGATATTGATTTCGACAGTATTCGCGAGCAGATGGAAATCAACGCTTATGCACCGTTGCGGGTCGCTGAAGCTTTGCTTCCCAATCTCGAAAAAGGCAGCAAAATCGCCAATATTACCAGCCGAATGGGCTCCATCGCCGATAACGACTCAGGTGGGCGTTATGGTTACCGTGCTTCTAAAGCGGCGCTTAACGCGTTTGGTAAATCGCTGGCAATGGATTTAAAGCCCAAAGGTATAGCGGTAGCCCAGCTTCACCCTGGCTATGTGCAAACACGCATGGTTAATTTTGGTGGTTTGATTAGTCCGCAAGAAGCGGCTTTAGGTATTGCTGCGCGTATCGAAGCACTGACGTTGGATAACAGTGGTGGGTTTTGGCATAGCAATGGCGAAGCACTTCCCTGGTGATGGCAGTATGGGCATGAATGTCGGCCAATAATTGATTCAAGGAGGAAGTCGATGAAAATGTATGTACGTTTCGGCGCCATGATTGTGACGGCCACCGTGATCATGCTGGGATTGATGTATCTGAACACTTATCAGCTAGACCATGTCACTTTCAGTGAAACCCGTACCTACATGGCTATCGTCATGGGTGCCACGATGGCGGTAGTCATGCTGGGGTTCATGCTTGATATGTACTCCAAAAAAGGCGTGAACGTGGCCATTTTGCTGGGCAGTATCGTGGTGTTTGCCGGAGCGCTGTGGCTGGTGCGTAGCCAGCAGACGGTGGATGACGTTTCTTATATGAAAGCGATGATTCCTCACCACTCCATCGCCATTCTGACCAGTGAGCGTGCCCAGATATCCGATCCCCGCGTACGCGAACTTGCCGATACAATTATCGAGACGCAACGGGAAGAAATCGCAGAGATGAAGGCCCTAATAGCGGACCTTGAGGATGAGTAAAAAGTTTATTAGCACCATTCTACTGGGGTAAAGTCGCTCTACCTGGACAAAGTCGATACGGCTAGATCGTGTTAGTTCTCTTCCCGTAACACTATTGAAAGGATGCAGGGCGTTGCGGGTCACGTAGAAACGCAAGGTTTCACCTTCGGCGACCGGTGGTTGGCCCGACACACGAATCACGGTGGGCTGGTCGCTGTCGGCGAGACGTACATACAGGTGGCTTTCGGCACCGGCGGCTTCAAAGAGCTCCAGGGTTGATTCTACGATGAGATTTGGTTCGTCCGGCGGGGTTAAGAGCATGTCATCCGGGCGTATGCCGACAATATCCGTGTTCGCTGGCAGGTTATCCAGTATGCCGTTGGCACCCCGCGCATGTAAGTACTCAACCGGGAGCATATTCATGGCGGGAGAGCCGATAAAACCGGCGACGAACATGGTTGCCGGGTAGGCGTAAATCTCCATGGGCGTGCCCACCTGCTCAATCTGCCCATCGTTCAGTACCACCAAGCGGTCGCCCAGGGTCATGGCTTCCAGCTGGTCGTGGGTCACATATAAGCTGGTGGTTTTAAGGCGTCGCTGTAGCTGCTTGATCTCTACCCGCATCTGTACGCGCAGTTTGGCATCCAGGTTGGAAAGCGGCTCGTCAAACAGAAACGCGGCGGGGTCGCGTACCAAGGCGCGACCCATGGCTACCTGCTGGCGCTGGCCGCCGGAAAGCTTGCGCGGTTTGCGCTCTAAAAACTCTTCGATCTCAAGCATTTTGGCGGCAATGCTTACGCGTTTTTCAATCTCCTCTTTATTAAAGCCGCGGTTCTTCAGCCCATAGGCGAGGTTGTTGTACACCGTCATGTGCGGGTAAAGGGCGTAATTTTGGAACACCATGGCGATGTCACGCTCGGCGGGTTCGAGATTATTCACCACCCGCTCGCCGATTTTGAGCGTGCCTTCGGTAATGGTTTCAAGCCCCGCCACCATGCGCAGCAGGGTAGATTTGCCGCAGCCGGAAGGCCCCACCAGCACCACAAACTCGCCATCCTCGATCTGTAAATCGATGCCTTTGACGGCGTGAACATTGCCGGTATACGTTTTTTTCAGCCCTTCCAAGGTAATGCTGGCCATCTTATTTCTCCGTCTCGGTCAGGCCTTTCACAAATAGGCGTTGCATAAACAGAATCACCAATACCGGCGGCAACGCTGCCATGACGACCGCCGCCATTACTAGGTGCCACTGGGGGTTCTCTTCTGAGGTCATACGCTGGATACCCATCACAATGGTGGTGTAGTCGGGATCGGTGGTGATCAGTAGCGGCCAAAGGTACTGGTTCCAACCGTAGATAAACATGATCACAAACAGCGCGGCGATATTGGTCACGGAAAGCGGCATTAAGATGTCCTTAAAGAACTTCATCGGCCCGGCGCCGTCTACCCGCGCGGCTTCCAGCATCTCTTCGGGAATAGTCATAAAAAACTGGCGGAACAAAAGGTCGCCGTGGCCGAGGCAATCAACGGTATCGACAGCCCGGCAAAGCTATTGAGCATGTTGAGATCGGCGACCACCTGAAAGGTAGGAATAATGCGTACTTCGACCGGTAACATCAGAGTGACGAATATCAGCCAGAAAAAAACATCCGGAAACGAAAGCGGAAGTAGACAATGGCAAAGGCGGACAGCAGCGAAATGGACAGCTTACCCACGGTGATCGCCATGGCCATGATAAAACTGTTCCAGAGCATCTGGGCGGCGGGCGGTGAATTAGCTGTCGATACGCCGGATTTCCACATCAACGTATAATTTTCAATCCCGTGGCTGCCGGGCAGTAACGGTATCGTGCCGCGCAGTAGCTCATCAGGGGCCTGTGTCGACGCCACCAGAGCGATATAAACCGGGAATATCACCAGCGCCACGCCAATAATTAACACGGCATGGGCGAAAAAATTGGCCCAGGGTCGGTTTTCAACCATTTTGTCACTCTCTCCGTCACTCTTTCCACAAGGCCCGACAACAAGGCCTGTTAAATGGGCTTGTTAATAATTAACGCGCCGCTCGATAAAGCGGAATTGAATCACTGTCAGTGCCACCACAATCACCATGAGAATTACCGACTGAGCCGCTGAAGAGCCTAAGTTGAGCCCCACAAAGCCATCGGCGTAGACCTTATAAACCAAGATATTGGTCGACTGAGCCGGCCCGCCCTGGGTGGTGGTGTGGATAATGCCGAAGGTATCGAACATGGCGTACACTACGTTGACCACCATCAGGAAGAAGGTGGTGGGTGAGAGCAGCGGAAAAATAATTGTCCAGAAGCGCTTAATGGGGCTGGCGCCATCAATCGAGGCGGCTTCAATTAGCGATTGTGGAATGGATTGTAAGCCCGCCAGAAAGAACAAAAAGTTATAGGAGATCTGCTTCCAGGCGGCGGCGAGAATCACCAGCAGCATGGCATCGCTACCCGAATTGCGGTGGTTCCACTGATAACCCAGCATTTCCAGCATATAGGGCACGATGCCGATGGAGGGGTTGAAGATAAACCACCACAATACGCCGGCAAGGGCAGGGGCAATGGCGTAGGGCCACACCAGCAGCGTGGTGTAGGTGCTGCGCGAACGAATCATCCGGTTCACGGTGCTGGCTAGCAATAGCGCCACTGACATTGACACCAGCGTGGTGCCCACCGCAAACACCACCGTGACCGATAGTGAATTGAGATAGCTGCCGTCACGGAATAGCCGAGCAAAGTTCTCAAGGCCTACAAAGGTTGAACGCAGCCCAAAGGCATCTTCGCGCAATAACGACTGATACAGCGCCTGGCCCGCCGGCCAGATAAAAAAAGATCAGGGTAATGATCACCTGGGGTGCCAGCAGGGCGAAAGGCAGCCAACGCCCCGGAAAGGTCATGCGTTTAGTTTGCATGGGCAACTCTGCAAATTATGGGCAAACATAAGAAACATAAGCATCAATAAACGAAAGCGCCGCCTACCCTGTGGGCAAGCGGCGAAGTGAGTGCTTGTTTATTGATTGGCGGATTCGAAGTCACGCAGTAGCGCATTGCCGCGCTCAACCGCGTCGTCCGCCGCTTCCTGCCCGGTTTTTCCACCGGTCATCACGGCTTCCATCTCTTCAGAGATAATGTCGCGAATCTGTACGAAGTTACCAAAGCGCAGGCCTTTCGAATTTTCGGTTGGCTCGTTGAGGGTCATCTGTTTCAACGAAATATCCGCACCAGGGTTCTCATCGTAGTAGCCCTGTTCTTTGCTTAAATCCCAAGCGGCTTGGGTGATGGGCAAGTAGCCGGTTTGCTGGTGCCACTGCGCCTGCACTTCGGGCTGGGAGAGGTACTCAAAAAATGCCGCAACCGCTTCGTACTCTTCCTCGCTATGGCCTTGCAGTGTCCAAAGTGTCGCGCCGCCGATAATTGAGTTCTGGGGGCGTCTTCTACGTCGGCGTAGTAGGGCTGCATGCCGAAGCCTACTTCAAAGTCTGAATTGGCGGCTACATCGGCGCGGGAGGCTGAAGAACCAAAGAAAACGGCGCAATCCTGAGAATAGAACATTGGCTCGGAGTCTGGTCCGGTACCGGGGCCAGCCCAGCGGTATACGCCTTCCTCTTGCCAGTCGTGCAGGTTATCCCAGTGACGGGCGACCAGCTCATTGTTGAAATTAAACTCGGTTTCCAGCCCGCCAAAGCCGTTTTCCAGCGTGCCCAGCGGTGAGTTATGCATGGCGGAGAAGTTTTCCAGCATCACCCAGCTAGGCCAAGAGGAAGTAAACCCACAGCTGGCCGCACCGGATTCGACGATCTGGCGAGACGCCTCGGCCAGCTCTTCCCACGTTTCGGGGGGTTGTTCAGGGTCTAGGCCCGCTTCCTCGAACATGTCGCGGTTGTAATACATGATCGGCGTGGAGGAGTTGAACGGAAACGACAGCATGTTGCCATTGGTGTCGGTGTAATAACCCACTACCGCAGGCAAAAAAGCGTCGTTATCGAAAGCGCGACCATGCTCTTCCATCAGCTCATACACCGGGTAGATGGCGCCTTCGGCGTTCATCATGGTGCCGGTGCCGACTTCAAACACCTGCAGAATGTGCGGCTGCTCATTAGCGCGGAAGGCCGCAATGGCTCCGGTCATGGTTTCGGCATAGGTGCCGCGATAGCTGGGCGTGACCCGGTACTCACCCTGGGATTGGTTAAAATCTTCAGTGATGCCTTCAAGAATTTCACCCAGTTGACCGCCCATGGCGTGCCACCAGCTAATGTCAGTGGCGGCGTGGGCAGATAGGCTCAGGCTGGCAGTAGCGACACCAACGGCAAGCGCATGCAGTGTAAAACGAGACATGACAGCTCCTTGTGGGCCTGAATTTGATCAGGCGTGCAATGCGTTTATTAAGTTTTTTGGATGCACTGAACAATAGAAAGTGTAGATGACGTTTTGATGAATGCGTGATGAACTCGCAATTAAATTTAGCCTGAACAGGTTGAGTAGGCGTAGCACCATGCCAGTGGTAGGGTTAGCGGTAAGCCACTTTAGAAAGAGAGCGTAATGTCCCAAGCCATCGCCTTGCTCGAAAAACTAGTCGCCTTTGACACCACCTCTAGCGAATCCAATTTAGCGCTAATTGAGTACGTTGAAGGCTATTTGGCTGAGGTCGGCGTTAGCGCCGAGCGGGTAATGAGCCCTGCGGCACCAAAGCCAATTTGATTGCAAAAATCGGCCCGGATGCGCCGGGCGGGTAATGCTTTCCGGCCATACCGATGTGGTGCCGGTGGCGGGGCAGCCATGGTCCAGTGACCCCTTTACGCTGCGCGATGGCAACGACGGCCGACTTTATGGGCGCGGCACTTGCGATATGAAAGGGTTTATTGCCTGTGTTCTTTCCATGGTGCCCGCCTGGGTGAAAGCACCTTTGCAGCAGCCTATCTATCTTGGCTTTTCATACGATGAAGAGATCGGCTGCGTCGGCGCGCCAAGCCTCATTAAGCGCTTTTATGAACGCTACTCCAGCACCGCCCATGTGATCGTCGGTGAACCGACCAGCATGCAGCCGGTGGTGGCGCAGAAAAGGGGCGACAAATCTGCGCACCACGGTAATTGGCCGCGAAGCCCACAGCAGCCAAGTTAACCAGGGCACCTCTGCCATCCATGTAGCGGCCAGACTCGTCACTTTTATTGAAGACACCATGGCGGCGTTAGTTGAAGAGGGCCGGGTCGATGAAGCGTTTAACGTGCCGCATACCAGCCTACATGTCGGCAAAATCAAAGGCGGTACGGCGATCAATATCATGGCGCGGGAATGCCAGTTTGAGTGGGAAATTCGCCACCTGCCAACAGATACCTTCGACGAAATATACGCGCGCTATGAAGCGTTTTGTGAACAGTTAAGCGCTGAGCTGCAGGCCAAAGGCAAGCACGTTGACATCATTACCGAGCCCCTTAACGTGACGGTGCCGGGGCTGGCCGACCGCGATAATGACCAGGTGCTGCGCCTAGCCAAAGACCATTTGCCCGCCGCCTGCTGTAACCACGCAGTGGCTTATGCCACGGAAGCAGGGCAGTTCCAAGGGCAAGGGCTACAAACGATTATTCTTGGCCCCGGTAGTATTGCCCAAGCGCACCAACCCGATGAGTATATTGATGTTGAACAGCTCGAAGCGTGCCAGGATTTTCTAGCTAAAATGGGCAAGGCACTCGAAAGGCCTGCTTAACGCTGAACTATGGCTGAGCTATGGATAAATAAAAATCCCACCCGGTTTAAAGGGGTGGGATTTTTGATCTACCAAGTCAGTGCTGAGGGTGTTCTTCAAACAACTCCGCTTTGGCATGGCGCATCACATCTTCGCACGCCTGCTGTTGGGCTAACTGCGTTAGCAGGCGCTGAGTTACTTCGAAGCCCTTGCCTAAGCAAGTATCCACTTCGTGCTGGCTAACCGCAGGCGTCACTCGGTAGTCAATTTTAACCGTGCGCCCGCCACCTTCTAGCCGATCAGCAACTCCCCCTGAGCCGCCACGCGATTTTCTCTTCCAAGTTGCTGATTCTTCCGCGCCTTCGTTTACGCTAAACGTGCACTGCCATTCCGGTTTAAAGACCTTCATAGGAGAACCTCCAAAAAAATTTGGAAAGAATGATCAATCGTGATTCGTACTCCATCGTCTGAATATGTTGCCCCACCACTATATACCTAACGCAGCGCGAATATCGAAACAATAGTGATACACCTCGGGCGACGCGCATAAGACGAATCGGTTAATCTATAAAAGACGTGGCTAAAGAGCTTAAGTTATGACCCGTACGACTGAGGTAAGTTGCCACTGCGGTAGCGAATTAACGCTTGATAAATGTTGTGGCCGTTATCATCAGGGCGAGGTGGCGCCGACCCCTGAAGCGCTAATGCGCTCTCGCTATTCGGCGTTTGTGTTAGGGCTTTGCGATTATCTATTGGCAACATGGCATCCCACCACACGGCCTGCAGAACTTACACCTGATCCTCAAACTGAGTGGAAGTCACTGGTTATTATGAGCGCAGAGCCAGCGCTTGGGGACAGCGGCCAGGTGCATTTTCGTGCCTATTTCTATGACAGTGGGCGTGGGCGAAAAGGTTGGCATGTATTGGAAGAGGTCTCTCGCTTCGTTAAAGAACAGCAGCGCTGGTGGTACGTTGATGGCGCCCCTACGCTTACCCGCTTAAAACCGCGCCGAAATGACTCATGCTTATGTGGTAGTGGCCGTAAATTAAAGGTATGTTGCGGTGAGTAGGCGCACAGCGCTAAGCGAAGTGAGGCGTTGAGTCTTCTGCTGGGATTAGCATAAGACTGGAATTAGCATAAAAAAAGCAGTCGGAGAATAAGAACTTGCGAAAAGGCTCAAGGAGTACGCTTAAAGGGTGGTTGGGAATCTGGCTATGCGCCTGGAGCCTGACTACGCTGGCTGATAAACCTTTCCCCACATCCGACATTACCCTTGTCGTGCCGTTTGGCCCAGGCGGAGCCACGGATGTGCTGTTTCGTGCGATAGCCGCTGAAGCACAAAACTATTTAGGCACGCCTATCGAGGTCGTCAACATCGCGGGCAGTGCTGCCACGCGCGGTTCGCAAGTTGTTAAAGATGCCGCTGCGGATGGGTATACGCTATTGGGCAGTCATCAAACCATTGATTTAGCTTACCTCGCAGGGGCATCTGCCTATTCGCATCATGCCTTTGCACCCGTTGCCTTAATAACACGAACAGTAAACATACCCGCAACCTATGCAGGCCATCCCATTCTACGAGCCAGTGACATTCCTGAACTGGTTGCTAAGCAGACCCAGCCGTTGCTGTTTGGCGTCATTCCTCAATCCACTGATCACTTTTTTTGGCTGCATTTTTTCATCAAACCGGTATTGCTACAGAGGCAGTCGAGTTTGTGCATTACCCGGATACCGGGGCTCAGGTGGCAGCCTTGCTCGCCCATGAAATTGATTTTGCGATGCTCAACTTGCCCTCAGCGGGTAGCCTGTTCGCCGCCAATGCGCTCACACCATTGGGTGTGGCTGGTGAAACCAGATTAACCGGTTTGCCTGAGGTCGCCACCTTAAAAGAGCAAGGGATCGAAATGGTAAATACGACTGACCGGGGCGTTTTTGTACCGTTGACGACTGCTCCAGAAAGATTAGCTATATTGGCGAATGCATTTGAGCAGGCTCTGGCTCAGCCAGCCTTGGCACACACTATCGAGCATGTTCATGGTTCTCTGATCGATTACCGTCCGCTTAGTAGCTATGCCGACTACCCTCAATCAACAGTACGCGTTGTTACAGTCTCTGTCGGAAAGCGTCGCGTTTAAACGTTAGCCATCAGTGACGTGCTAAGTAGGGGCTTCATTACACATGCCGATAAATACCCGTGATTTGGCGTTGGAAACGCTGCTGTTAATGGTGGCAGCCACGCTACTTTTTATGGGTGTGGCAGGGCTCTTATTTAGTATCGGTGCTCAGTACCCCTTGTTTACCGTGACGTTGGTGCCTGACGCTGCGCTGATAACACTGCTATTAGGTGTGGGACTTTTGGCAGCGTTGCAATATTGGCGAAGGTTGCAGCGTTTTAGTGCTTGCCTGTTAATGTTGGTACTGGTTTACACCGTTGTGCACAATCAATGGGCGGGCGGGCAGGAAGGTTCGTGGTTAACCGGTCATCTTAGGATTACCTCAATTGCCGCTGTCATGTTGATGGCGGTAGCACTCTGCTTATATATAGGGTTTGCTACTCCCCGCCGCCGCTTAAGTTGGTTGGCCACTGGGGTCGCCCTGTGGCTCTTTGCAGGTCTCGTGATAGTCCGCTTATGGAGCGGAGTCGAAGTAGACAACCCGCTTTTCTCATCATCGCCTGTCGCTGTCTTGGTTTTCGCTGTGCTGTTGGGAAGCGCTTTGATTGCTCTAGGCATACGTCGCCAATCGCAACGTCTTAATTTAGAGCGTTGGGCGACAGTAGCGGCTTTGAGCGGCGTAGCGGTCAGCAGTCTCGTATGGCTACTGTTGAGTATGCAGCAGCATGCGACCACCCAGCAGCAGGCCATTTATTTACTCGATAATGTGCAGCTCAATGCCGAGCAGGCGATGCGTGTTCGCCTGCATCAAATGCAGCGCATGGCTGAGCGCCTGGAAGCAGCAGGAGGGGACGTTGAGACAGCTTTATTAGTAATAGATGCGCAGCACTATCTTCGTGATATGCCAAGCTTAAAGGCTGTGGCGCTAATCAATGAAGCGAATCAGTCTTTGTGGTCGACAGCCCGCATGGTGAGTGAGCAGGCGTGGCTTCAACAACAAATAACCAAGCCACGCGTAAGCGAATGGTTGGGGTTCCCGCTTGGCCGCCCGCGCCTGATGGTTCCTGAGGAGGAACAGCCCCAGCGGGTGTTGCTGACGATTCCAACGCTCAGCAACGGCCAACAATTGCTAGCAACGTTTGATATTGCTGAATTATTCAATAATGAGCTGAGAATGGCGTTAGGGCCCTTTCAAGTGAGTCTGAATCGTGGGGAGAAACCATTACTTGTACTACATCCTGCTGGGTTTAATGCTGATTCTGTTTTAACCCCTGACATGGCGTTAGTATCGCGTCGTGCAGGCTTGCCGGGCGGCGTCAATCTTACCCTGTTTGCCTATCCTGGCGCCCATTATAACTGGTACATGATGAGCTTTATGCCAGTCACCGTTGCCATGGGTGGGCTGTTGCTCAGTTGGTTGCTGGCATTTTGCTTGGGCTTGGTGGGGATGAGTACTGCGCGTACCCGCGAGTTATCAGCAGCGCAGCTCTCACTCGCCGACAGTGAACAGCGTTATCGTTCGCTTTTATCCATCATCCCGATGCGGTATTTTCACTCGATACTCAGGGTCGTTTTGTTACGGCGAATGCGAGCTGCACTACCATCACCGGCTACACGAACAGTGAAATTTTAGAACAGCACTTTACACACTTTATTAATACCGACGAGTTAGCGAATGTGGGTCAGCACTTTGAAAGTGCTATGCAGGGCAAGATTACACGCTTTGAACTCTCTATCTATGACCGTGACGGGCAACAGCACCTGTTAGATTTGATCGCCTTGCCTATCAACATTAATAACAACGTTGCAGGCATCTATGGCATTGCCCAGGATGTCACCACCAGTCGCGCGCAGCAAACTCAGTTAAGGACCTTAGAGCGCAGTGTTGAGGCAAGTGTTAACGGCGTGTTGATTGCTGACGCAAATCTGCCTGATATGCCAATTGTGTATGCCAATAGAGCGTTTAGCGTCATGACTGGCTATACACAGGAAGACGTTATCGGGAAAAACTGCCGCTTTCTGCAGGGCGTGATAGCGATCCCGCTATCGTCGCGCAAATTCGTCGCCATCTTGAAGAGCAGCGTGATGTCCATGTCACACTGTGCAACTATCGTAAAGACGGTACGCCGTTTTGGAACGACCTTTATGTATCCCCCGTACGTGACCAGGAGGGCCACGTTACCCATTTTGTTGGCGTTCAACACGATATTTCCAAACATAAAGCATACGAAGCACGATTGGCTTATCACGCAAGTCACGATGATTTAACACGGCTACCTAATCGTGCGCTCTTTGAAGACAAGCTAGTCGAGCAATTTACGCTTGCTCAGCAGCATGGAAAGCAAATAGCGGTGCTGTTTGTGGACTTAGATGACTTCAAACCTATCAATGATAATCTCGGGCACGCCGTGGGTGACCGAGTATTGCAAGAGGTGGCTAAACGGTTATCCGCGGCTGTTCGATCAGATGATATTGTGGCGCGCTTAGGGGCGATGAGTTTGTTATTCTGCAGGCGACTGTCGATGATAACGCGGGTATTTTGGAAGTAGTAAAGCGAATACTTGCATCGCTAGCACGTCCTTACTGCATTGATGACCAAGAACTGTATTTAACCGCCAGTATTGGGATTTCGCTCAGTCAAGAAGACACGCAGCAGGCGCAAATGCTGCTTCAGCAAGCTGATATGGCGATGTACAAAGCCAAGCAGCAGGGACGTAATGCTTACGAGTGGTATACCCATGCCTTTACCGATACGGTGAGCGAACGCATGGTGCTGCGTAACGACCTACAAGAAGCCATTGAGCGCGAAGAGTTTGAGCTTTATTACCAACCCTTGTTGAACCGTTTTGGCCAACTGGCGAGTGTAGAAGCGCTCATACGTTGGCATCATCCTACCAAGGGCTGGATTTCGCCGGCCCGTTTTATTCCACTCGCGGAAACCACCGGCCAAATCATGCCGATAAGTGAGTGGGTACTTAATCGTGCTTGCTTGGATATGCAATCACTAATTCATCAAGGCTCAGAGCCAGTGCGTGTGGCAGTGAACCTGTCGCCATTACAGTTCCACCGTGCCAATTTTCTCGCTACCCTTCGTCAAACATTGCTGGCCACCGGGCTGGCGCCGGAATTGCTATCTTTAGAGCTGACGGAAGGTGTTTTAATGAACAATACGCAAGCGGCGATCGATACACTCCAAGCGTTGCGTGATATGCGAATAGGCGTCTCTATTGATGATTTTGGCACGGGCTTTTCAAGTTTAAGTTATTTAAAAGATTTGCCCATTAGCACGGTTAAAATAGATCGTAGCTTTATTCATGAGATAACGCATAGCCGCGATGATATGGCTATTGTGCAAGGGATTATCTCTATGGCGCACCACCTTGGGTTAAATGTGGTAGCAGAAGGGGTTGAAACGGAGGAGCAGCATCGTCGTCTGATGGACTATCAATGTGATATTTTTCAGGGCTTCGGTCTGGCGAAACCCATGCCCCTTAACGCGCTGAAAGTCTTTGTGGCATCCTTGGCTGCTACCCATGAGACGACCGAATGAATAGCGCACAAGGCACAAGTCAGCCTAACACCAACCGCTGGTATGTTTATTTGCTTGAGTGCCAGCGCGGTACGTATACGGGCATTACCAACAATCTCGCAAAGCGCTATCAAGCGCATTGCATGGGCAAAGGCGCGCGCTATACCCGTGCTAACCCGCCCGTTGCGTTGTTGGGAGCTGAACCGTTTGAAGACCGTAGCGCCGCTAGCCGAGCTGAATATCAATTAAAGCAACAGACAGCGAGCCAGAAACGTCGCTGGGCCAAGCAGAGGCCTTATCAGTTAGAGCCAACGTAACTATTACCCGCTAACGCGGTGGGTTGAGATCAAGGAGCCAGCATGCTGACATTCTACTCAGAAGAGAGCCGCTTACGCCAAGCGCGTACGGAGTTGCATGACGGTGCGTTGGTTACCCCGTTTGAGTGCCCTGAACGTCTCGATTTGGTGCTCAAGCAACTTCGCCAGTCCGGGCTTGGTGATATTTGCGCTCCAAAAGCCTATGGGCTCGAACCGGTAATGGCGGTGCATGATGCTGACTACGTCACGTTTTTAGCCAACTGCTGGAAGCAGTGGGTTGCGGCCGGGCACAACGGCGAAGCGATTCCCAATATTTGGCCAGCGCGAACGATGCGCGGCGACCGTATTCCGCGCTCTATCAGCGGGCAGTTGGGCTACTACGCATTGGCGGCGGAAACGTCGATTTCAGAAGGCACTTTTGAAGCCGCCATGGCGAGCAAAGATGTAGCGTTAGGCGCGCTAGAGCATACGTTAAAAACTGGCGAGCCCAGCTTTGGCCTGTGTCGACCCCCAGGCCACCATGCCGCGTTTGATCAATTCGGCGGGTACTGCTTTTTTAATAATGCCGCAGTTGCCGCCCAACGCGCTTTAGATGCTGGTAAGCGCAGAGTGGCTATTCTTGATGTCGACTTCCACCATGGCAACGGGACTCAGCAGATTTTCTATGGTCGTGACGATGTCCTGTTCGTCTCATTACACGGCGATCCCGAGGTAACCTTTCCCTACTATTTGGGCTACGCTGATGAGGGTGGCGAAGGCAAGGGTGAGGGGTTTAATTTCAATTACCCCCTGCCGCCGGGCACCAGTGTCGCTACCTGGTTGGCGACACTTGATCAGGCATTAGCGCAGATTAAAGCAGTTAATTGCGACTGTTTAATCGTATCGCTAGGGGTCGATATCTTCGAAGGTGACCCCATAAGCGCCTTCACCTTTACCAGCGCAGATTTCACCGTATTAGGTGAGCGCTTAGCTCAAGTAGGGCTGCCTAGCGTGTTTTTTAATGGAAGGGGGGCTATGCGGTGGATGCAATCGGTGTCAATGTAGTCAATGTGTTACAGGTTTTGAACAGGCCCGAGAAAAGGCCTGGAATTGCATCTAAACAAGGGTAAAGGTTAACCGTGACAGCAGCCCGTAAATCGGGCAGGCTAATGCCCTTTCAACGGGGCAGGGAGCTAAAGCGTGGCAGTGTATGGTGGAATTCAGGCACATGAACTAGAGCGTTGGCTTAATGCGTTAACCAACGCCTCCTATGACCGACGCTGTCCCCTGGCAAAAGTACACGGTGGCACTGCCCGTGCGCGTACCGCTCGTCAAGATCTCCTCCACTTAGCAAACGACTACCGCTGCGGTGAAGTTAGCCGCGAAGAGAGCGCCGCCGCCCTGGGCCGCTGGTGCCAAACCTTCCTCTCCGAGGCGGAGTGGTACGTACTGGTCGGCACACGCCAAGCGCCCACTCAATTGCAAAGCGAAGAAGCATTAAGTGAAGAAGATCGCAGCCTTGCTGTGCTTAAGCAGCACCGGGTGGGGTAAGTTAAGTTTGACGATATAAATTAATTGAAAGTGCCAAAAACTCCCGCTCGGGAGTTTTTTTTATGTCATGTAAATTTAGTGCCAGGTAAAACTGGCGTGTGTCAGAGGCGTTCTTAACGATAATTTAGTTAGCAAATACTTAAAAGGATAAGTTGACAAACGTTTGTCAGGGTAAGTAGTTTGAAGTGACTTGCAATACACGACTAATGTTTAAGAAAAGCGCTGAGCCTGTTCGCTATCCAAGGGGAAGGGGTATAACAAATTGTGACGACACCACCCACGCTATCGGTTCGCTCGCTGAGCGTCAATTTCGGCTCTAATCGCGTTGTCAGAAACCTGAGTTTTGATGTTTATCCTGGCAAAACAACGGCCATTGTCGGTGAGTCTGGCTCCGGTAAATCAGTGACTTCACTGGCTATTATGCGCTTGGTGGAATACATGAACGCTGAGATTACCAGCGGTACGATAATGTTTCACCGTGACGCCAATGGTTCTCAGCCACAAGACCTTACCCAACTCTCCGATAAGGCGATGCGTAAGATACGTGGTAAGGATATCGCCATGATCTTTCAGGAGCCGATGACCTCTCTAAATCCCGTCTATACCATCGGTGATCAAATTACCGAAGTGCTGATGCTGCATGAAAACCATACCAAGACATCAGCACGTGCTGAGGCGGTAAAACTGCTTAAGCTGGTGCGCTTGTCCGATGCTGAAGCAATGTTGAAACGCTACCCTCATCAGCTATCCGGCGGCATGCGTCAACGGGTGATGATAGCGATGGCGCTGGCCTGTCGACCCAAGGTATTGGTAGCAGACGAACCGACCACTGCATTGGACGTTACTATCCAAGCGCAAATTCTTACCATCATGCGCGACCTGCAGCAGGAGCTAGGGATGGCCGTCATCTTTATCACTCACGATATGGGGTGGTGGCGGAAATGGCCGACCAGGTAGTGGTCATGCGCCATGGTGAAAAAGTTGAGGAAGCGTCGGTGGAAGAGATATTCGCCCAACCTCAGCATCCCTACACACAAGCCCTGCTAGCGGCGGTTCCCAAGCTGGGTAGCATGCGGGGCGAAGACCTGCCCGCATGGATCCGCTGGTCGAATTAGAGGGGGATATTGCTCTAACGCGTGGAGAAAGCCTTAAGCAGGATACCGCCCGCACTGATACCGTTCCTGTAGTGGCAGTGGAAAACCTAGTTACGCGTTTTGATATTCGGAAAGGCTTTTTGGGCGGTGTCAGCCATCGTGTACACGCGGTGGAAAATGTCAGCTTTACCATTTTTCCCGGTGAAACCCTGGCATTGGTCGGTGAGTCTGGTTCTGGAAAATCGACCATCGGGCGCACCATACAACAGTTACAAGAAAGCACCAGCGGTACGATACGCTTTGGTGGCAAGGCCGTAGCCGATATGTCCCGGGCAGAAAAAATGCGCCTGCGCCAAGAAGTGCAGTACATTTTTCAAGACCCGTTTGCCTCTTTGGACCCCCCGCAAAACCGTGGGCTTTTCGATAGCCGAACCCATCCTTACGCACGGTTTATTGCACGGTACTAAAGCGATACGTCAACGCGTTAACCAGTTACTGGAAAGAGTTGGTTTGAGCGCTGACCAGGCAGAGCGCTATCCTCATGAATTTTCCGGCGGCCAGCGCCAACGAATTTGTATTGCCCGCGCCTTAGCTTCCAAGCCTAAGTTGATCATTGCAGATGAAGCGCTATCCGCCCTCGATGTGTCTATTCAAGCGCAGATCATTCATTTGCTCATGGAGCTACAGCAAGACGAAGGCTTGGCCTATTTGTTCATTAGCCACGATATGGCCGTGGTGGAAAAATGAGCCATCGCGTGGCGGTATTACACCTGGGTCAAGTTGTCGAGCTAGGCGAGCGCCGAGCGGTGTTTGATTCGCCTCAGCACTCCTATACCCGCAAGCTCTTGAGCGCTGTACCAGTGGCCGACCCTGCGCAGAGGCGGGAGCGTACATTGCTGCAGGGCGATATTCTTAGTCCCATCCGTAAGGTGGGTGATGAGCCAGAACATTTGCCATTAGTGCAGGTGGCTACCGGTCATTTCGTTGCCCAGGAAGTAGGCAGCGCCGAGCGTTTGGCGTCATAGTCAGTTTCCTGATGATAAGAAAACTTTGAGACAACAACAGGAGTACTCCCATGAAGAAAAACAAACGCGTTCTCAATGGCGCAATCGCCGGTATGGCACTGAGCGTTGCCTTCTCTGCCTCTGCACAAGCTGGTTCATTGACGATTGCTTCGCCGCAAGATCCCGGTAGCTGGGATCCCATCGATACTTTTTTGGTGAATTGGGCCTCGGTCGCCACCAATATTTTCGATGGATTGACCTATCGAGGCCCTGATTTAGAGCTGGTGCCTGGCTTGGCAACCGAATGGGAAGAGCTGGATGATGGTACCCGTATCCGTTTCACTCTACGTGAAGGCGTTACCTTCCATAATGGCGAACCCTTCAATGCTGAAGCGGTAAAGTTCACCTTTGATCGCTTATTAGGCGAGGAAGGCGGTCAGGGGGCCACAGCGTTCCAACTATACGGCGATTGAAAGCGTGGAAGTGATCGATGACTACACCGTCGACTTCCATCTCAATGAACCCGACCCAGTGCTGCTCACCAAGCTAGCGGGTTACGGCGCAATGATCGTACCTCCAGAATACCTGGCCGAGCATGGCGACGACCATTTCAATACCCATCCGGTAGGCACCGGGCCGTTTAAAGTAGTGGAATATAATCCCCGTGAAGACGTTCAGCTTGAGGCCTTTGCCGATCACTGGGGCGGCGCGCCGAAACTTGACGAAGTGACTTACCGCTTTATCTCCGAGCCCTCCACCGCCGTGGCTGAACTGCAGGCTGGGCGGGTCGATATCGTCATTCCGCCGACGATTCCTATCGGTATGATCGATACGATCAATAACCACGACGGGGCCAGCATCGTCAGTGTGCCTTCGCCGACCGTGGAAGCGATACGCTTCAACACCCAATCAGGTATTACCGCCGACGAACGCGTGCGTAAAGCCATGATCATGGCCGTGGATCGTCAGGCGATTATCGACGCCATCCCTGGCTGGCGAGGGCGAAATGATTGCCAGCTTCCAGGGCGCTCAGTCCTTCGGTAACGACCCTGATATGGAGCCCCTGCCGTATGATCCGCAGCAGGCACGCGAATTGCTGGATGAAGCGGGCGTAGAGCAAGGCGCAACGGTACAGATTGATGTGCGCGGTAACGACGCAACCTTTGGTGAGGTGGCCCAGGTGGTAGCGTCGTATCTTCAAGGGGTGGGTATTACCGCGTCGATCCAGCCATATGAAACCAATGTGCTACTTAACGACATTATTCCTGCAGGCCGCACTGGTGAGATGTTCCAGCAGAAATGGGGCGGTTGGACCTTTGACTTCGACAATACCGCTTACCTGATGTACCACACTGGCGAACGCTGGAATCCTTATGACAGCGACGCTGAGTTAGATGAAATGCTCGAAGCCCAGCGCAGCATTACCGACCAGGAAGAGCGTGAAACGCTACTCCAGGCGATTGCGCAGTATACCCAGGATCGCGCTTTGGAAATGCCGCTCTATAGCATCAATGCCCTCTACGGTGTCAGTGACCGGGTGGAGAATTTTGAGCCCGCCCCTGATAACCGTATGCGTTTAACCGACGTGGACGTTAGTGAATAAACGTAACGCCATCCGGCCACTTGAAAGGTGGTCGGTCCTTCACACTGACACTTCACAAAAGCTTCATGTAAGCGTTACGGGCTTGGGGTCATAGTGGCAAAATTTCTTCTTTATCGAATACTGCAGGCCGTCTTTGTAGTGATCGCCGTGACGCTGATCGTCTCTTTGCGATCAGGTTAACCGGTGACCCGGCGGTGATGCTTGCCCAAGGGGCGGGTAGTATTACCGAGGCGGATCTGGAAAGAATTCGTGAAGCCTTGGGTTTGAATCAATCCTTCCTGGCCCAGTACATCGGTTTCCTGCGTGGTCTGGTGGTGGGTGATTTTGGGCGTAGCTTTATGGGCGGCACCCCGGTGAGTGACCTGATCGGTCGCGCGCTACCCGCCACCTTGGCGCTGGCTTTTGCCTCGCTGTTTGTATCTATCGTGGTATCGATACCGCTGGGTATTAAAGCAGCGGTATCGCGAGGAAGGTGGCCCGATCAGATGATCAGGATTTTTTCCCTGATCGGGCTCTCTTTTCCCTAACTTCTGGCTGGCCATCATGCTGGTGCTGCTGCTCTCTATCACTTTTAACCTGCTGCCGCCCAGTGGCATGGAGGGCTTCTCCAGCTTCATTATGCCCGCAGCGACAATGGGGATCATCCTAATCGCTACCAACGTGCGCCTAGTGCGAACCACTATGCTGGATACCCTCCGCTCTCAATACATCATGGTGGCGCGGGCAAAGGCCTTTCCAACACGGTCGTACTCTACAAACATGCGCTGCGTAACTGCTCCATTCCGCTGATCACCTATTTTGGCTTGCAGTTCGGCGGGCTGTTGGGCGGTATCGTGGTTGTCGAGCGTGTCTTTAACTGGCCGGGATTAGGCACCTTGGCTTTCGAAGCCGTATCGGCCGGGACTACCCCGTCTTACAAGGCGTTATTACCGTGCTCTCGTTAATGATCATCTCCATTAACCTTCTCGTTGATATCGCCTATGGCTTGGTCGACCCCAGGGTGCGCAAGGAATAACCATGACCGCAGCTATTAAAACCGACAAATTGAAACGCTTTAAGAACCTTGAGTTTATCCTTGGCGTGCTGCTTGTGGGCGGTATCGGTTTAGCGGTGATCTTCTCCGGCTGGCTGTTTCCCGGAGGAGGTTCAGAGCTGAACTTGGCCTACCGCTTAACGCCCCCGCTTGTGGAGCCTGGCTTTCCACTGGGCACGGATCCATTAGGCCGGGACGTGCTCGCGCGGGTGATTATCGGCGGTGAAATATCGCTAAAAGTCGGGGTCTACTCAGCCCTCGGGGCGGTGGTGATCGGCATCATTATGGGGTTGGTATCCGGCTACTATGGTGGGTTCCTGGATATGATCGTGATGCGCTTTGCCGACGTGCAACTCGCGCTACCTTTTATCCTGCTGGCGATTACCTTTATCGCCGTGATTGGTGGCGGGTTAACCAATATGATTATTCTGCTGATTATCTCCCAGTGGGTGCAGTACGCACGCTTGGTGCGCGGCTCGGTGCTATCGCTGCGCGACCGCGAATTTATTCTGGCGGCCAAAGCGATTGGGGTGAAAGATATCCGCATTTTGTTCCAGCATCTGCTGCCCAATTTGATTGGCCCGGTTATCGTGCTGATGACACTTAATGTGGCCAATAATATTTTGCTGGAAAGCAGCCTGACCTTTTAGGCTTGGGCGTGGACCCGGTGATTCCTAGCTGGGGCGGCATGCTGGCTGAAGGGCGCACTTACCTGCAAACGGCGTGGTGGGTTAGTGTGTTCCCCGGCTTGGCTATTCTGTTAACCGTGCTGGGGCTGAACCTGCTGGGTGACTGGCTCCGGGATGCCCTGGATCCCACTGGACGCACCTCCTTATGACCAACGATCCCCGTATCGAGATCTTGTTAGAGCGCTCGTTTCCACGCACCGCGCGATCTTTGCTTGATGAGTACGCCACGCCTGCCTATCAAGGTTATCAGTTGGAGGCGTGGGTCTTCGATGATGAAGCTGAGCGCCAGGCAACGGAAACGGCCTTCAACGACGCAGGGATTAATGCGCGTCTACGTAGTGCCTATAAACCCTTGGTGCATTTCTTTTGGAAACATTTTCATGGGCGTCAGTGCAATCGGTGGTGATTGAGTATCCCGTGCTTGCGCAAGCGCCGCGGCGCTTTTGCTCGAAGCCTATCCGCTGGCAGCCCTGTTACCGCAAGGAGTGTCGCTTCGTTGGGAAGGGGTTGAAACGACGCCTGCCTCAACGGCCCCCGTCCACTATCGCGTGCAAGTGGAGCGAAGGGGCGAAGGGTGGGAGACCCACGTTGTGACAGCGCCCAACCGCCATCATCAGGATCATGTGGGTGAGGCGCAGTACTCGCCCTGTGGCTGGCTGAGGTTGACTTCGCCTCAAGGGGAAGTCAGTGAATCACGCCTGGAAACCGATTATGAGGCGCTGTTCCAAGCGGCGATGACGACGTTGGCTTCCACCCAATGGCAGCCCGTGTCGCCTTACTTTGAAGAGCTCAATTTCACTGTACATTGGCCGAGCAGAGACCGCCGATTAGCCTGGGATGACGAACATATCAGCCTCAGCGAGGCGATGCATGAAGAGCTCTACTTTTCCACATTGGAATATTTTCAACGTCATGCAGGCCTTGCGCTGTGTGATCGTTCTATTCAGCCGGGCCAGATTGTGCCGGAAGTATCCACTCAGGGGGAAACCGCCTATCTGCAGATAAGCCTGCGCCCCTTGGCGGTCTTTTTCTGCCGAGCGCGATGAGGTCACGCTGGAGAACGCTCAGCAAGCCATTGGCACTACCCAGACCAAGCCGGTCATGGCAGCCCTTGGTGGTCAGGCGCTCTATGCCACCACTCGAGCAGGCCGTGCAGTGGAGGCGCGCTATCTTCTCGGTAGTGACCGCGCCGTGATGATCAGTGCAGGTCAGCACGCCAACGAAACCTCCGGCGTGGTGGGGGCGTTGCGTGCTGCCCAACAATTGTACAGGGAGCCTGGGGCTCACTTTGTCATCTCGCCGCTAGAAAACCCTGACGGTTACGCGTTGCAAGGCCGGCTCATCGCCACTCAGCCACGTCATATGCACCACGCGGCGCGCTACACGGCCTTTGGTAATGACCTCCAGAGCCAGCCGCTTGGGCAGCCATTTGAACATGCTATTCGTGAACAGGCATTCGCTCTCAGTAATGCCGGACTGCATATCAATCTGCACGGCTACCCGGCCCATGAGTGGACGCGGCCGTTAAGCGGTTACGTGCCGCGCGGCTTTGAGATGTGGACGATTCCCAAGGGCTTCTTTTGATCTTGCGCCATCAGCCAGGCTACGAAACAGCCGCCGAGCAGTTGGTGGAAGCCGTTACCCAGCAGCTTGCGCAAGTGCCTGGGCTGGTGGAGTTTAATAACGCGCAAATTGCGTTATTTGAGACCCATGCGGGAGCGTTAACTTTCCGGTGTTGAACGGCTTCCCCTACTTAATCTCGGAAGATGGCGATCAATTAACACCGTTGATGCTGATCACTGAATACCCTGATGAAACCCTAACCGGCGAGCCCTTTGTGCAGGCGCATACCGCTCAAATGGAGACAGTCGTGGCGGCCTATCACGCCTTTCAAACGCTCTCATTGAATCGTTGATCTTCATGACGACAAAACGATTGCACTGTTATAATGGATAAATGAACAGTGCCTTCGTTACGCCAACCGCCCTCTCGATGACCCCTTTTACCACCTGACGAACTTTCGCTTCGTCCCTGACCTGGGTAGGGGGAGCGTCACGCCGATCTGCTTTCAGTCGATGAGCGCGACTTCATTGATCAATTCGATAGCTTGCCACGCGAATCGCAGGCGCTTTTAGTGCGCATGGTGATGCGCAAAGGCGAGTTGTTTCGGCTCAGTAAGCTTCGCTATGCTGAAATTGGTGACAGCTCCGACGCAATGGCACCGCTGATCGCGCTGGGGTGGGTGGATAGCGACCCGGTGATCAATATTGATGAGCTTTTAACCAACTGCGCCTGGCCGAGCTACGCAAGATATTAGCAGAAGAGATACGTACCGCTGGGCTTAGTGCATCCAGCGCTAAAGCCGTGCTCTACGAGACGTTAACGAGCCACCCCATCGCCTCCAAGCCACTATGCCAATGGTGGCCTGACGCTACTGATCCAATCATGCGTCTGCAAAGGATGGAGACCTGCGACCGTTTGCGGCTGATGTTCTTTGGCAATCTACGCCAGGACTGGGCCGAGTTCGTGCTCACGGCGCTGGGGCTGCAGCGTTTTGAGACGGTACCTTTCACCCTTCAATCGCGCGCCTTTCAAGCGCGCCACGAGGTGGACGCCTACCTGGCCTTGCATCGGCTGCGCGAGCGCCTGGATACCGGCGAGCTACCTAGCGAGCTCTGCAGAGGTTCCTCCGCGCTCTGATAACCGCTGGCTGGATACGCGCCGTGCGCGCTGCTGCTTCAACTGGGCCGCGATGCCGAGCGGCGCGGTGAGTCAGCGCTGGCGCTGGGGCTCTATGCCGAGGCCGGCAGCAGCGAGGCGCGCATTCGCCACTGGCGGTTGTTAGAGCGGCAGGGTGAACATCAGGCCGCCTTCCGGTTGGCGACTCAGGCACTGGAAAGCCACCCCAATGAAACGGAGCACCAGGCGCTAGCTCGGCTGCTGCCGCGGCTACGCCGACGGCTTAAGCTGCCGCCTGAACCGAGCGCCTCCGAACCGCCCCATGAGCGCTGGAACCTACAGCTTCCTGGCCCGCAGGGCGTTGAGCGCGCGGTGGTAGAGGCAATGAGTGAGCGCGAAGCACCGGTCTGCTTCGTGGAAAACAGCCTGCTGACAGGGCTGTTTGGCTTGCTTTGCTGGTCAGCTATTTTCGCCCCACTGCCGGGTGCCTTCTTCCACCCCTTCCACAATGGCCCGGCGGATTTATACCGCGATGATTTCGTGGCCCGGCGACGAGAGGCTTTTAACGCCTGCTTAGCGCACTTGGATAACGGCAGCTACTGTGAGGTCATTCGGGCAACCTGGCGGGAGAAGTTTGGCCTGACGTCTCCCCTTTGTGCACTGGGCAATTGTCGATGAGGCGCTGGTGGAGCTGGCGCTAACGTGTATTCCCGCCGAGCACTTGCGGCGCTGCTTCGAGCGGCTGCTGGAGGATCTAAAAGCCAATCGGGCCGGGCTGCCGGATCTGATTCAGTTCCTGCCCAACGCGCCCGCAGAGCCGCGCTATCGGATGATCGAAGTCAAAGGCCCAGGCGATCGCTTGCAGGATAATCAGCGCCGCTGGCTAACGTTTTTCCATCGCCATGGGATGCCCGTCGCGGTGTGTTACGTACGCTGGGCGGACAACGGCGAGCCTGGCGTATGAGCGCGAACTACCGGGTGGCGGTGCGCGCACTGTGCGATTTCACCGCCCGCGAGGGAGATCTTGATCACCGCTTTACGCCTGCCCCCAGTGCCCGGGAAGGTATGCAGGGCATGCCCTCGTCGCTAGTCGACGCGGGAAGACTACCTCGCTGAACTGCCCTCTCCGGTGACGTTGAAGGGCTGACCGTTACCGGGCGCGCCGATGGTTATGACCCGGTGACCAACCGCCTGGAAGAGGTGAAGACCCACCGTGGCAGCCTAGAACGCATGGCGGATAACCAGCGTGCGCTCCATTGGGCGCAGGTAAAAGTGTACGGCGCGTTGCTGTGCGCCGAGCGCGGCCTGGAGAGTGTCACCTTGACGCTCGTGTATCTGGAGATTGCCAGCGGCAAAGAGACCCTGCTCACCCAAGATGCCACTGCCGACGAACTTCAGGCGTTCTTTGCCGAGCAGTGCCAACGCTTCCTTGCCTGGGCAGAACAGGAGGCCGACCACCGCCAGCGCCGTGACGGTGCCCTTTACCACTTGCGTTTTCCCCACGCCACGTTTCGCCCCGGCCAGCGTGAACTCGCTGAGGATGTTTATAAGGCGGCCAGCACCGGGCGTTGCCTGCTCGCCCAGGCGCCCACCGGGATCGGAAAAACCCTCGCTACGCTGTTTCCCATGCTCTCGGCGATGCCGCGCCAGCAGCTCGATCGCATCGCCTTTCTCACCATGAAAACCCCGGGGCGCCGGTTGGCGCTAGACGCCCTGGCCACCCTGCGTATGGGTGATAAAGACGAAACTCTGCCGCTGCGTGTGCTGGAATTGGTGGCGCGGGAAAAGGCCTGCGAATATCCCGACCGCGCCTGTCATGGCGAGTCCTGCCCATTGGCCGCCGGCTTTTACGATCGCTTGACCGCCGCCCGACAGGCAGCCGTCGAGCAGGGGTGGCTCGATCGCCAAGCACTACGCGAGGTGGCGTTGGCCCATGATGTTTGCCCCTATTATCTCGGCCAGGAGCTGGCGCGCTGGGCGGATGTGATCGTCGGGGACGTTAACCACTGGTTTGATAGCCACGCTCTGCTCCACGGCTTGGCGCAGGCCAACGAGTGGCGGGCTGGGGTGCTGGTGGATGAAGCGCATAACTTGGTGGAGCGTGCCCGCGGAATGTATAGCGCTGAACTCGATCAGCAGCGCCTCAATCGACTACGGCGTGTCGCGCCCAGTCCCATCGCGGGCCCGTTAGGACGCTTGGCTCGCCAGTGGCAGACGGTGATTAAAGCGGCAGGCCTTGAGGCGGCGGGCGATAAAGGGCCGCCGGGCTATGCGCTACTCGAGACGCTGCCCGATAAGCTGGTGGGTGCCGTGCAACAGGTGGGGCAGCGATCACTGATTACCTGGGTGAGCACCCGGATCAGTCCAGCCTTGAACTGCAAGAGCTACTGTTCGAAGCCTTGGCGTTCTGCCGTTTGGCAGAGCACTTTGGCGAACACTCGCTGTGTGACCTTACCCGCCATGGGCGCGGCCGGGCGGTGCTAGGGTTACGCAACTTGATACCCGCGGACTTTCTGACCGCGCGGTTCAATGCTGCGCACGCGGTGGTGCTGTTTTCCGCCACCCTGAACCCTGCGCATTACTACCGGGATCTGCTTGGGCTGCCAACGACGACTGCCTGGCGCGAAGTGGCCTCTCCCTTTGCGGCGCGTCAGTTGGAGGTGCGTATACACCGCGATATCTCGACGCGCTTTCGCGACCGCGATGCCTCCATCGAGCCGCTAGTGGCCGCCATGGCGCAGCAGTATCAGCGCAGGCCCGGCCACTATTTGGCTTTCTTCAGCAGCTTTGCCTACCTGGAGGCCGCGTTGGCGCGTTTTCGTGAGGCGCATCCTGATGTGCCGGTCTTCAGCCAAACCCGTGGCATGCCGGAGGCGCAGCGCGATGCCTTTTAGCCCGCTTTTCCCCCCGGCGGAAGGGGCATCGGTTTCGCCGTGCTGGGCGGCGCCTTCGCCGAGGGGATCGACTTGCCCGGTGACCGCTTGATAGGTGCGTTTATCGCTACGCTGGGCCTGCCGCCGTTTAACGAATTCAATGAAGCGCTCAAGGCGCGTTTGGGCGCCCGGTTTGGCCAGGGCGATGATTACACCTACCAAATTCCCGGCATGATCAAGGTCGTGCAGGCGGCCGGGCGGGTGATTCGCAGTCCAGAAGATGAAGGGGTTGTGGTATTAATGGATGATCGTTTTGCCCAGCCTAAAGTAAGCGCGCTGCTGCCAAGCTGGTGGCAACTGGGCAATCACTCATCTTATTAAGGACACTGCACGCGCAATGGCGGATCTACTCTGGTACCAGTATCTACTGATCGGGCTCATCTTTGCCTGGAGCGGTTTTGTTAGAACCAGCCTAGGGTTTGGCGGCGCTGTGCTGGCGCTACCTTTCCTGCTCCTAGTGGTCAACGAACCGCTGGTGTTCCTGCCGATTATTGCCATTCATCTGCTGATTTTCTCCAGTTGGATTGCCTGGAGCGGGCATCGCCAACTGCAGCAAGCGGAAGTGGCAGGCGCTTCGCCGGAGAGCAATATCGATTGGGGCTACCTGTTCAAGGCCCTAAAAATCATGATCATTCCCAAGCTGATTGGGGTGGTGGGGCTGCTGACACTGCCCGCTGATGTGATGACCAGCATCATTTTCGGCATCGTCTTCATCTATGCCATTGGTTATGTGCTAAATAAGCCGTTCAAGAGCAAGAATAAGTACGTGGATTACGTGCTGCTGGCACTCGGGGGCTATGTCAGTGGTACGTCGCTGATTGGTGCACCGCTAATTGTGGCGGTGTTCGCGACGCATGTGGCCAAAGCACAGTTGCGGGATACCATGTTCGTGCTGTGGTTTATTCTGGTGGTCATCAAGATGGTCTCGTTCCTGATTGCAGGTGTAGACCTTCAACTTATCCACCAGCTGTGGCTGCTGCCCTGTGCGTTCATCGGCCACTTGGCGGGCGAGAAAGCCCACCGCTATATGCTCAAAGCGGATACCGGTCTGTTCTTCCGCGTGCTGGGGGCCGTGCTGATTTTGGTTAGCGTTGTGGGATTAATTTATCCACCCGCGTAAGCGCTGATGCTTAAAGTTGGCTGTCTGCCTTAAGCGTCGTCTTACTCAATATGATCAACACGACGGCCAGCAGGCCGCACACCACCGCCATGCCGGTAAACACATTACGCAGCGACTCCAGCCAGATGACGGCCGGAGCGACCACCACCGGGGAGGCGAACTGGCCGAAAAAGAAGGTCGAGGTAAAACCGCCAAATACCCGGCCGCGCATGAGGCGTGATCCGCATCAGCCACGTGGTGGTATTCGGCATGAAAGCCCCAGGCCAAACCCGGAGATCGCCGCGCCCACAATGGCCATGGCGTAACTTTGGGTGAAGCCCACCACTAAAAAACCGGCGGCCGCTAGGAAAAACCGAGCACATAGATCGTCATCACCGACAGGAACGGCTTGTAGTAGCCATAGCAAAACGCCACGATACTGGCCGTTAGCGCTGACATGGAGAGCGCCACGCCAATGGCCATGCCGCTAATCTGGCCCTGTTGAGAAAGCAGAAAGGGCAACTGGGCAGGAAACATATAAAACATCGCCATGCTGATCATGGCGATCAGATAGGCAAGGCCGGTGCGCCCGATATCTACTTTGACCGGCGCATTGCTAGAATCATGGCTGTTGCCATCACTGGGTTTGGGTTCTTGCAGAATTGCCCAAGCATAAGGGAGTAAAAGCACGCCGGTCATGTAAAGCAAGAACGGGCCGCGCCAACTCCAGTCGGAGAGCAGCCCGCCCAGATTAATAAAGATCACCCCGCCCAACGCCATGCAGCTACTCTGCAGCCCCAGAAAACGGGCGCGTTCGGCACTATCAAAATAATCGCCTACCAGTGTAGTGCTAATGCTAAGAATGCCAGCCACCGCGATTCCCATCAGCGCCCGGGAGCTCAACAGCAGATCCACGCGATCAATGAAAAAGCCAGAAACACCGGCAAAGCCATAAATGAACAGCATCGCCAGCAGTAGTTTCTTGCGCCCAAACCGGTCAGCCAGATACCCCATTAGTGGGCTGAACAGAGTAATCATCAGCGCCGGAATGGTCAGGATCAGTTGTATCAATACCTGGGGCTGATCAGGGAAGTGGCGGCTAATGCCCGGCAGCGCAGGCGCAATAATTGCCCCCGACATCACGGTCATGGTGCTGGCAAACAGCAGTACGGCCTTAATATGCGTTAACTGGCGAATGGTCTTGGCCCACTTAGAAAGAGAAAGAAAGGGTTCAAAGCAACCACTAATCTTAGCATAGTTGTTAGCAGGCTATTTTATTTTTGAGCAGTGCTTTTAATAGCAAGTAGCAGCGAGTATCACTTATTTGACGCCTAATTTTTAGGCAGCAAAAAACGGCCACTTGCTGTGTTAGCTAAGTGGCCGTTTTGTCTGAATTCTTTGGTCGGAATAGCAGGATTCGAACCTACGACCTCTGCCTCCCGAAGGCAGCGCTCTACCAAGCTGAGCTATATTCCGAAGTGTTGAAAAAAGCTTATAAGCTAAAAAGCTGGGCTCAACAACGGGGAAGAATAATACGTAGCCGAGTGCTTTTTTTCAAGCCCCAGGCGGTGTGATGCATCAATTTTTATGCTTGACGATCGACCGCTAAACGAGCCAGCTGGGCCATGCTGTCGCGGTAGGCGCTGGGCGGCAAGGAGTCTAGTTGCTGCAGGGCTTTACCGGCCATCTCTTCGGCCCGCTGGCGGGTGTAGTCGAGCGCACCGGTGGCGTGAACAATTTCGAGCACGGCGTCGAGCTGCTCAAGCCCACCATCACGGATCACCTGACGGATTAGCTTGGCTTGCTCCGGTGTGCCCTGTTCCATGGCGTGGATCAGCGGCAGTGTCGGTTTGCCTTCGGCGAGGTCGTCGCCCACGTTTTTGCCCATGGCATCGGCGTCGCCTTGGTAATCCAGCAGGTCATCAATAAGCTGGAAGGCGAGGCCCAGGTAGCGGCCATAATACTGGAGGGCCTGCTCTTGCGCCGGCGTTGCTTCCGCCAGCACCGCACCGCTATGGGAAGCCGCTTCAAACAGCATGGCGGTTTTGCCCAAAATGGTCTCGAAGTAATCTTCTTCAGAGATGCTGGGGTTGCCGATATTAGTCAACTGCAGCACTTCGCCTTCGGCAATGATGCAGGTGGCGCCGGAAAGAATCGCCATGATCCGCATCGAGCCGACATCGACCATCATTTGAAACGAGCGGGCGTACAGGAAGTCCCCCACCAGCACGGAAGGCGCATTGCCCCAAGCGTCATTGGCGGTTTTCTTGCCTCGGCGCATATGTGATTCATCCACCACATCGTCATGCAGTAGCGTGGAGGTGTGCATGAACTCAATCAGCGTGGCCAGCGGTATATGTTTATCACCGGTGTGGTTGAGAGAGCGGGCGGCGAGTAGCGCCAGTAAAGGGCGCAACCGTTTGCCGCCGCTTTCGGTAATGTACTGACCGATGGTTTCGACCAGCGGTACTTTGGAATTGAGCTGCTCGACAATCGTCCGGTTGACGGCTGCGAAGTCATCGGCCACTACGGCGTGCAGCGGTGAAGGCGTTGGGCTGTCAGGCTGGGCTGAGGAGACGTTGGCGGTCATGGGATCCGTTCATCGCGGCAGATGGAGGCGGTAAGAGCCGCCCCTATTTGTGGTGTAGTTGGGGTCATGTGTTGATGTCATGCTATGGGGCTGCCTGTTGGGCGTCAAGATACGCGCTATGGTTACGGCGTGGTAGCGGAAGCTGGCGACAATTGGCAAATGCCCGTGGTCTTGTGGTATGCATCGATAGTCGTTATAATCCGCGACCCACTCATCATGCTCCCTGTCAGATGGCTGCCAAAAGGGGCGCCACTCGCAGCAGGTCGATAAGAGCGTAAGGCGATGAGCGCTGCCGAAAGCGGCATTAACGACAAGTCCGGAGAGCGACATGTACGCAATTATTAAAAGCGGTGGCAAGCAGTACCGCGTTCAAGAAGGTCAAACGCTCAAGCTCGAGAAAATCGAAGTCGCCACCGGCGAAACGATCGAGTTTGACGAAGTGCTGATGGTCGCAGACGGCGACGACTTCAACATCGGCGCGCCGATGGTCAGTGGTGCCAAGGTGTCCGCGGAAATCGTTTCTCATGGCCGCGGTGACAAGGTGACGATCATCAAGTTCCGTCGTCGTAAGCACAGCATGAAGCGTCAGGGCCACCGCCAGTGGTTCACTGAAGTCAAAATTACCGGAATTTCTGCGTAAGCGGTCAATTCCCCCTAGGAGGATTTTGCAATGGCACATAAAAGGCAGCCGGCTCCACGCGTAACGGTCGCGATTCCGAGTCCAAACGCTTAGGTGTAAAACTCTTCGGTGGCCAAGCGGCAACTGCGGGTAACATCATCGTGCGTCAGCGCGGCACGCGTTTCCACGCGGGCACAGGCGTAGGCCTAGGTCGTGACCACACACTGTTCGCCCTGAGCGACGGTTTTGTGAAGTTTGAGACCAAAGGTCCCAAAAACCGCAAGTTTGTTAGCATCGTTTCTGCCTAAACGGCTCGCGTTGCGCTCGTAATTGTGGAAATAGTTACGAGTAAAAAAGGCCCCGCTATGGCGGGGCTTTTTGTCGGTTAAATCTCTTTCCAATACACTTGACCATGGTTCTTGACCAGCATGCTGGTGGGAACAAAGGGTTGGGAAAAAGGTTGGAAAAAAAGTAGTGCATATTAGGGCGGCGGAAGCGGCCGGGAGAATCCAATGCAGTTCGTCGATGAAGCCTCGATTATTGTTGAGGCGGGCAAAGGCGGCAATGGCTGTCTGAGCTTTCGCCGCGAAAAATATGTGCCCAGGGGCGGTCCCGATGGGGGTGATGGCGGCCATGGAGGCAGCGTCTACCTCATTGGTGACGATGCCCTTAATACCCTGATCGATTTTAAATACCAGCGCTTTTATAAAGCCCAAAACGGCCAGGGTGGCATGGGCCGCCAAATGAGCGGCAAGGCAGGGGAAGACCTACACGTCAAAGTACCGGTGGGCACCACGGTGATTGATGAAGACACCCTGGAAGTGATCGCGGATGTGACCGAAATTGGTCAAGTGGTATTGGTAGGCGAAGGCGGCCGACGTGGACTGGGGAATATCCACTTCAAGTCCTCGACCAATCGTGCACCGCGCCGCACGACGCCGGGCACCGAAGGCGATCGCCGCAACCTGCGCCTGGAAATGAAAGTCATGGCCGATGTGGGTCTGCTGGGCATGCCCAACGCCGGTAAATCCACGCTGATTCGCTCGGTGTCAGCCGCCAAGCCCAAGGTCGCCAACTACCCGTTCACGACGTTGGTGCCTAACTTGGGCGTCGTAAAACTGGGGATGCATGAGCACTTCGTGATGGCCGATGTACCGGGCTTGATCGAAGGGGCGTCTGATGGGGCGGGTTTAGGGCTGCGTTTTCTGAAGCACCTGACGCGCACGCGGCTACTATTTCATGTGGTCGATGTCGCGCCGTTTGATGAGTCCGACCCGGTCGAGGCCGCCAAGGCGATTGTCCATGAGTTGGGGCAGTTCTCGCCAGCACTTTCCGAGCGCCCGCGCTGGTTGGTGTTGAATAAGTTTGATCTGCTGCCGGAAGATGAGCGCGAAGCACGTGCTCAAGAAATTATCCAGGCGCTCAACTGGGAAGGCCCGGTGTTCCGCATTTCTGCGATCAGCAGTGACGGCACTGATAAGCTGGTACAGGCGGCCTACCGCTGGTTGACTGAACAGCGTCGTCTTGAGAACGAAGACGAAGAAGCATTGGCTCGTGAACAAGAGATGCGCCGCCGCATGGAAGAAGAGTCGGTTGCGCGTACCGAAGCACGCCTGGGTCGTCGCCGTAAGCGTGACGATGAGGATGATGAAGACTTCGACGACGATGACTACGATGTTGAAGTCGAGTATGCGCCTTAGTATCAGTGCCTGATGAAGGTGGGGTGGCATGGAAAGTAACGAGCAAATACTAGGGCGTAACGCACTGAGCCGTGCGCGACGGGTCGTGGTGAAGATCGGCAGTGCGCTCCTCACCAATGATGGCCGCGGCCTGGATGAAGCCGCCATTGGCGGTTGGGTCGATCAAATTGCTGCCTTGCATCAACAAGGCATTGAAGTGGTGCTGGTCTCATCCGGTGCCGTTGCTGCCGGTATGGTGCGCCTTGGCTGGCAGGTACGCCCTAGCGCCGTGCATGAACTTCAAGCCGCCGCTGCCGTTGGCCAAAACGGCCTGACCCAGTGCTATGAGCAGCACTTTGCCCGCCATGGCATGCTCACCGCGCAAATTTTGCTCACCCACGACGACCTTTCCAATCGCAAGCGTTACCTCAACGCCCTTTCAGCGTTGCGCACGTTGGTTGAGATGCGCGTGGTGCCGGTGATTAATGAAAACGACACCGTCGTTACCGACGAGATTCGCTTTGGCGATAACGACACGCTAGGCGCATTGGTCGCTAATTTGCTGGAAGCCGATGCACTACTGCTGTTGACCGACCAGGAAGGCCTGTTTGACGCCGACCCCCGCCATAACCCCTAACGCTCAGATGATTGCCGAAGGGCGCGCCGACGACCCGCGGTTAGCCGCCGTGGCCGGCAGTGGTGGAGCGCTGGGGCGTGGCGGCATGAGCACCAAGGTGCGCGCGGCGCAGTTGGCGGCACGCTCTGGGGCGGTCACGGTGATAGCCAGTGGTCGCCAGCCTGACGTTATCAGCCGGATAATGGCGGGTGAGACACTGGGCACGCTGCTGCGTCCTGACCAAGTGCCCATGGCGGCGCGCAAACGCTGGCTGGCGGGTCAATTGCAGGTGCGCGGTACGCTGGTGCTGGATGCGGGGGCTGTCAAAGTGCTACGTGATAAAGGCTCTAGCTTATTGGCGGTCGGTGTGCGTGATGTGCAGGGCGGTTTTAAACGTGGCGATATGGTGGTATGCGTAGATGAGCAAGGCGCGTCAGTGGCCAAAGGCCTGGTTAACTACGGCGCCGATGAAGCGCGACAGTTGGCGGGCCAGCCCAGCCACCAGATTGAGGCGATTCTCGGCTATGTAGAAGCCCATGAGCTGATACACCGCGATAACCTAGTTGTTGTATAAACGTTATATATTTATCAGCGTATGAGTTAGCCCTCCACTGGCGGTAGAGGCACCTGACGCGGCCAGTCGTCGGGTACTAAAAAAAGCCGCTCATAGCGCTGTTGCTCCGGGTAATACAGCATCACTTGCTGGGGGGAGCGCCAAGCGTGCATCTTTTCAATAACAGCGGGCAGCAACGCCCCCGCCGGGCGAAAGGCGCTGAGTGGCGGTGGCGCCATCCAGTGCGGTTTTTCCAGCCATGCCATCTTAGGCATTTCGGTTAAACAAGCCGCCAGCGCAGGCCAGTCACGACAATAACACCATACCCCTCGACGATGGTTTGGCGTCGCTCCTTCCGGTGCGGGCAATGAGGCGTGCCAGGGTAGTAAAGCACACCTGGCATCGCCAGCCGCTGGGTTAGCTGGGTGGTTAACTCCCGCCCAGAAACGCCAATGTCCCTGGGGGCTAGCCAATGCGCAAGCGTTTCCAGCGCGGGCGCGGTAGTAGAAAGCGGTAGTTGATGGCGGCGTAGATGGGCGCATTTAATCGCAAGGCTGTCTAACCCACCGGGGCCAATCCAGCGGCTTTGACTAGTGGGCGCTCCAGGCCCTTCCGGTAGGCCCAGGTAAAACTTAATAGCGACTTCCAAATGCACTGGCGCCGGGTTATCGCGGGTGCGATAAAGCATATCCAGCTCGCCTAGGGTCGTGCGTTGTCGGGTAATGCGCACATTCCGGGCTAACAGCCGCATATTCGGCGCGTGATCTAACAGCATATGCCATAGGCGTTCGTGATAATGCCCCATACGTGAAACACGCTGACCGTTCAAGGCCGCTAATGTCGGTCGGCCAAGCTGATGCAGCCATGGCAATAGCGTGCGCTTTAACCCTAGCTCTTTCAGTGTAGGGCGTCCTGCGCAGGGAATCGGTGGCGGCAGCTCCACGAGGTCCGGCGTGGCGGCCAGCCACGCTAAATCGCGCAATACTGGATCACCTAGCACGGGATCACCTAGTGCTGAATCATCAAGTTCTGAATCACCTCGCCCCGTGGTGTCGAACTCTTCAACATCCAACGCACCATAAACGCCTTCATTAAACACGCGATACCCCCAGCACATTGATAAGGTTGACGCTATGACTTGGCCGCCAACTGCTACGCTGTAGACACGTTATAACGATCATCGCTTGAAGTCCTACTCTGGCTATGGAAAGGAGCGTATTGAATGGGTAATGCTAAGACGAAAAGGCGAAGTCAAAAAACCAAACGTCCAAAGCGACGACCAGCCAGGTGCCCCAACCACAAGCCGAAAAACGGCTCCTCAAGCGCTAACCCCAGAAATTGGCGCGGCGCTGTTCGAGGATGCCCGCTCAAGGCTTGAAGATGTATTCAAGGTGCTCGACATTCACCCCTGATGCGCAGGCGCGACTGATGCAGCCCAGTCTCTCGCTGCAGGTGAGCATTCCCGTGCGAATGGACGACGGCAGCTTAAAAGCCTTTCCTGCCTGGCGGGTACACTACGATACCAGCCTGGGGCCTGCTAAAGGCGGTGTGCGTTTTCACCCCAAGGTCAATCAGCACGAAGTCACCACATTGAGCTTCTGGATGGCTGTTAAGTGCGCTGTTGTTGGCTTGCCTTATGGCGGTGGGAAAGGCGGCGTGCAGGTCGATGCCAAAGCGCTCTCATCACTGGAACGAGAACGTTTAGCGCGTGGTTATATTCGCGCCATAGCCGATATTATGGGGCCAGACCGGGATATTCCAGCGCCCGATGTGAATACCGATGCCACGGTCATGGGCTGGATGATTGATGAGTATGAGCAAATTGTAAGGGGCTAAAGTGCCCGCGGCGATTACCGGAAAACCATTACCGTTAGGCGGTTCGCCCGGACGCGTGGCCGCCACAGGGCGAGGCGCACTAAAAGTACTCGATTTGTGGGCCGAGCGCGAAGAACGCAAGGCCGAAGAGACCACTGTGGCGGTGCAGGGATTCGGCAATGCGGCTTATCATTTTGCCCGTTTGGCCAGCGAGCGTGGTTACCGCATCGTGGCGGTATCTGATTCAAGCGGTGCCTGCTATAACGCTGATGGCTTGGATATTGAAGCCGTTAAACAGGCTAAGTCGAAAAGCGGCAAGGTGGCTGACAGTAAAGCGGGTAAAGCGATGGCGGGTGCTGAACTGCTCGCGCTCGACGTAGATGTGTTGGCATTGGCGGCATTGGAGAATCAAATTCATTGCGACAACGTGAATGAGGTGAAAGCCGGGGCTATCTTAGAAATCGCCAACGGACCTTTGACCAGCGATGCTGACCAATCCCTTGCGCAGCGCGATGTGCCGATACTTCCGGATGTGCTTGCCAATACAGGCGGTGTGATCGTCAGTTATTTCGAGTGGCTGCAAAATCGGGCTGGCGAAAGATGGAGTGAAGCGCAGGTGAATGATCGCTTGGACGCGCTGTTAAGTGAAGAGGCCAGGAGGGTACTCATCCGAGCAGAAGAGGAGAGCATCACTTACCGTCATGCAGCTTATCGCCAAGGCGTTGAGCGTATTGCCGATGCTATCATGGCGCGAGGGAACTGCCAGGACCGTCGTTGATTTTCTTGCAAACGCAGCGGGCTCCCCATAGGGAGCCCGCTGCAAGTTAAAGAAAATTAATCACGGTCAATTTGGGTAACTTCGTAGGAGCCTTGGCGCAGGCTAATTTCCAGCTCACGGCCGTTTTCATCGCGGCCTTCAATGTCGATAATACCGCTCTTGTCGATTTCCAGGTCTTCAAACTCAGTCATACCTTCTTGACTGGCAACGTCCAGGGCTTGGCGAATATCGTCTTCGCTCATTCCCCAGGCGCCGGTAATAAGGCGTTCGCGTTTCTCTTCCAGTGTTTCACCGTTATCTAAAGAGAAGTCCACATCGGCGTACCACTCATCGTCTAACCAGCCCTCAACCTCTGCACGGCCACGGCCTTTAATGCTAAGTTCTTCGTAATGCGTGAAGCCGTAGTCATTGGCGTGGGTTAATACGTCATCAATGCGATCCATCGGCAGCGAATCGGCTTGGGCACTGCCGCCGCCGCGGCCAGCAGTAGCGCAGAGGTCGGGATCAGCAGCATTTTTTCATGGCATTCATAGCAAATTCCTTCTTTACGTATTTAAACGTGAATGAGTGACTGGCATTCAGCGAATGCGACAGGGAATTTATATCACCCTATACTTTCCTTAAGCTGACAAAACCATTCATCTAGCGTTCATGTTGCCTTTGGCATGCTTGCCCTATGTGTAAACGCCGATACCCTCTTATCAAGCCGCTGCGCTGCGTCCCGGGACGCACTCGTCGCAATGTGACTGGTTTAGCTTTAATGCTATTACTGGTGGGTAGCGCTGTGGGCGACCAGCCTTGGGAGTCGCTGCACGGCGAAGTCCGCCGTGGTGAAGTCGTACCACTAGACACCATTTTGGACTGGCTCGAAGCGCACTATATAGGCGACGTGCTGGAGGTTGAGGTCGAGCGTGAAGACGGATATGTGGAGTATGAAATCAAGTTGCTTGGCCCTCAGGGCCAGGTCGTTGAGTTTGAATTTGATGGTCATAATGGCCAGTTAATGGCCATCGAAGGCGTGCGTATTAATGATATGCGCCGCTAGCGCCGTGGCAACATTGCTAAATAGGTTGTTAATAACGTTGCCGAAAAGGGTAGTTATCAATGAAGTGTTTGCTGGTAGAGGACGACCAAGCGCTAGCGCGTGAGCTGAGCCAAGCATTGCGCGACGGCGATTGGCTGGTAGAGCACGCGGCCAATGGCCAGGACGCTGATTTTTAGTCCGCACCGAAGCTTATGACACGCTGATTTTGGATGTCGGGCTGCCCGATGGTGACGGTACTCGCTGGCTTTCCGCGTGGCGAGAAGATGGCATCAATATTCCGGTACTGATTCTTACCGCTCGAGAGCGCTGGGCTGATAAAGCCGCGGGATTTTCCGCCGGCGCAGATGACTATGTCACTAAGCCGTTCGAGCCAGCGGAAGTGCTGTTTCGCCTGCGTGCGCTTGTTCGCCGCAGCCACGGTCATGCTCACCCGGTATTGAAAGTGGGAGAATTGAGTTTAGACACCCATACCCAGCACGTGACGTTGGCAGGGCGTCCGGTTGGGTTAACTGCCCAAGAGACACGGCTACTGGGTTACTTGATGCATGCCGCACCGCGGGTGGTGAGTCGTACCGAGCTTTCAGAGCACGTTTACGACCGCGACCACGAGCCAGACTCGAATGTGATTGATGTTCAGGTTAGTCGTCTACGTCGCAAGTTGGGCAGTTGGCGAATTGCCACCCAGCGTGGTCAAGGCTACCGATTATTAGAAGAAGAGCCCGCCACCGAATGAGTCAAACCAAGTCGGCGTGGCGTAAACAATGGATAAGGCGCTGGGCAAGGCGCTCGATTAGTATGCGGCTATTGCTGGCCGCGCTCGTCATGGTAGGAGTGGCCTTGCCGCTTGCAGGCACACTGCTTTCTCATCACTACCATGCATCGGCCACCCAGGCTTTTGACGAGCGTTTGGCAGCCACACTTAATGTCATCATCGCCAGTGTTACGTATGATCGTTTAACGCAGCAGCTGGTCCACGACCGAGCGCTGGGCGACCCGCGTTTTGAGAGTGTCTACTCCGGCTGGTACTGGCAAATTACCGATGGTGATCAACATACCTTGGCTTCGCGCTCGCTGTGGGACCAACGTCTACCAGTGATTGATAACGAAAATCTTAATGCGCGCTCGCTAGACGGCCCGCGGGGTCAATCGCTTCGCGTAGTGGAGCGCGATATCATTCTGGCGCCATTAGACGCGCCGCTATATTAGCGTGGCTGCCCAGGACGATACGTTAGTCCGTGATATCCGGAAATTCCGCCATCTGCTGTGGGGCGGTTTAACAGGGTTGGGCGTAGTGCTACTCGGCGTATTAGCGCTGCAAGTCCGTTGGGGATTAGCGCCGCTACGCCGTATGCACGCTAACCTTCATGACGTAGAGCAGGGGCGCGCCGAACAGTTGGATACCCGCTTGCCGGAAGAGCTGGCGACACTGGCCGCCTCGATGAATGCGGTGCTGGCACGTGATCAGCGTTTAATTGAACGCGGCCGCCATACCGCGGGCAATCTCGCCCATGCACTAAAAAACGCCGCTGAGTGTCATGCGTCTTCAATTACGCCAGTTGCCCGAAGCGAATCGTCGCGATTGGGAGGTTGAGTTGGCACGTGTGGATAGCGCAGTACGCCACCATTTGGCGCGTGCCTCTGCGGCGGGCGAAGGCGTGCGTTTTGCACCTATTAATCTACACACTACGCTAACACCGCTGATTAATGGACTGGCCAGGCTTGCCCAGCGGCGCGGCATTGTGTTGCGCCAAGCCTGGGATCAGAAAATCAGAGTGCACATGGATGAGCAAGATATCCAAGAGCTGGTGGGTAACTTAATGGATAATGCGCTGCGCTGGGCACACAGCGAGGTACAGCTCAACGTAAAGGTTAACGAGCAGCAGTTGACCTTAACCATTAGTGATAATGGCCCTGGCATGTCGGAGGTGGAATGCCAGCAGGCGGTTCAGCGTGGTAGACGGTTGGACGAACAGCGCTCGGGCAGTGGTCTTGGGCTCGCTATCGTCACTGATCTTGTCGCCCTGTATAACGGCCAAATGCAGCTTACTCGCGCCAGCACCGGCGGGTTAAAGGTGGTCGTCGAACTGCCCGTGGTGGCGCATGGATAACGGAGACTTCATTGGATGAATAGCACTGATACGCTGCCTGATATTTTAGTTGGCCCCTTATTAAGGCGTATCAGCCCTACCCGGCTGGTATTCTGGATGGTCGCCACTCGGCGACTGAATATGGCTCTGGTGCTGCGACCAGGGCAGAGCGAGGCCGAATCAATCGATCTGGTACACCACCGGCAGTGTATCGCTATCGGTCAGCGCGCCTTTATGTATCTTATTGATGTTGAGCTGGATTCGCCGCTGCCCTGCGACGAGCGCATCGAGTATGACCTGCAAGTTGAAACGCTAAACGGCGATTGGCGTTCATTGCCTGAGTGGGCGCCCTGGTTATGTTATGACGGCGCCGCTTATCCCGCCTTTGTGATTGCATCGCGGCATCATCGGCTCATGCATGGCTCTTGCCGTAAACCTCATCATGATAGTGCCGATGGCTTGGTGCGCGCCGATAGCTGGCTCGCCGAGCAGCAGGCAGCGCCCAACGAATGGCCCGCTTGGCTGCTGATGACCGGTGATCAAATTTACGCTGACGATGTTGCCGGGCCCATGTTACGCGCTGTGCATGCGCTCATCGAACGGCTAGGGTTGGTGGATGAGTGGCTGGAAGGTGCCACGGTGGAAGACAGCCAAGCCCTCTATAATTCACCCGATAGTTACTATCGGCGCGCAGATTTGCTGCCTGATGTGACCAGCAATGTGGCGCTGCGCCAACGTTTTTTAGTGGCGTCAAGAAGCCGGTCTTTACATCGGCGAATGCGCAGAACCATTTAATGACACTGGCTGAAATGCTCGCCATGTATTGCCTGGTATGGTCCCCCGTGCCCTGGCAAGTGATTACTTTTGACGCGCCGACATTAGATGAAAAAACGCCGAGCTCTATCGCCAGGAGCAGGCGGTGATCGATACCTTCGTTGCCGGCTTGCCTCAGTGCGCGCGGCTGATGGCGCACTTGCCCAGCCTGATGATCTTCGATGACCACGATGTGACCGACGATTGGAACCTTTCCGCTGACTGGGAGCTCGCCGCCTACGGCCACCCGTTCTCGAAGCGCATTATCGGTAACGCCCTAGTGGCGTACCTGCTCTGCCAGGCCTGGGGTAACGATCCGGATAAGCTCAACCCACTCATCCATCACGCCTCGACACTGCTGCATGACGGCAGTCAACCGCTGATGTGTGCGGAACAAGATGGCTTCATCGATCGGCTACTGCGTTTTCAAGGCTGGGAGTTTCAGGTGTCGGGTACGCCTAAATTGATAGTGCTGGATACCCGAACCCGGCGTTGGCGCAGCGAGGGAAAACTCAATCATCCCTCTGGATTGATGGATTGGGAGGCGCTGATGGAGATGCAGCAAGCGCTGATGGGCGCCAAAAGTGCAGTGATTATCTCGCCCGCGCCCATGTTTGGCGTGAAGTTAATTGAGAGCATTCAAAAGTTTTCACCGCCGTGGGTAAGCCGCTGGTCGTGGATGCTGAGAACTGGATGGCTCATCGCGGGGCGGCCAATACGTTGCTGCAAATATGGCAACACTCCAAAACCCCGGCAACTATGTGATCTTGTCAGGCGATGTGCATTACTCCTTTGTCTACGACATTGTAGTGCGCCATCAGCGACGCTCCCCACCTATGGCAAATTACCTCCAGTGGGATTAAAAACACCTTTCCGACAACCCTGCTCAATACCTTTGATCGCCTGAACCGCTGGCTTTATGCGCCGTGGTCGCCGCTGAACTGGTTCACCAAGCGCCGCAAGCTGAGTGTTCATCCGCGTGATCCTGATCGCGCCAGCGCTGGCGAACGGCTCTGGAACGCTAGCGGCATTGGTTTGGTGACGCTGGATGAGAAAGGTCACCCAAGCGATATTCGTCAGCTTGACGCGGATGGCCGTGATGTCGTTTTCCCGCCGCCCGAGAAGCCTCTTTTATAAAGAGTCCTACTCCTAAGCAGGGCCTGTACAGAAAGGCTATTACGACGTTAACTGACTGAATCTATAGTTGATTGTCATGATAGCGTCACGAAAATGACGCACGCTTGCAGTTTCTCAATAACCTCCAGGGAAGGTTGCACATCAGTATCCACGTCGCTGTTTGATAGGGCTGATGAAGAGGACAGCAAGTAAATGACCGCACAAGAAGCGCAGTGGCTTAACCAGATTATTGCGACAGAAGAGTTGCATGTGCTATTTCAGCCCATTGTGGACGCCAGCCAACAGGCGATTTATGGCTACGAAGCCCTGATTCGTGGGCCTAAATCATCACCACTGCACTCGCCGTTACGGCTATTTGATGTGGCGACCAAGCGGGGCTGCTGGTGGAGTTGGACCTACTCTGCCGTCGTTTGGCCATCCATCGATTTGCAGAGCTGGAGCTACCCGGCTTGCTGTTTCTTAACGTCATGCCGTTGACCATTGTAGAGCGTGATTTTCGCGAAGGCTTAACGCTGGGCTTTATTCGCGAAAGCGGCTTACCCCCCGAGCGGGTGGTGATTGAACTCACTGAGCATGTGCCGATTCATGACTATGACCTGATGCGCCAAGCGGTGGCTCATTATCGCGATATGGGCTTCCAGGTTGCACTCGATGACTTGGGAGCAGGGCACTCAAGCTTGCGTCACTGGTCAGAGCTGCGCCCTGATTTCGTTAAGCTCGACCGGCACTTTATCTCCGGCATCGATCAGGATCCTGCCAAGCGAGAATTTCTGCGATCGATTCTTGACGTGGCGCGTAGCCTGGATTGTCAGCTGATCGCTGAAGGCGTGGAGACCGCCGCTGAGCATCTTTGCTTGTGGGAACTCGACCGCGGCCTCGCTCTACTGCAAGGCTTCTATTTCGCCCGTCCCAGCCGGCAGCCGCCTTTAGAGCTCAACATGCTGCTACCGGCGACCACCCATTTAAAAAAGCCCAGCTGGCCGCACTGCACGCTCTATCTTGCGCCCAATCGACGCTATCACGGCTGATTGCTCGGTGCCGCTAGTTTCCGAGCGGTTTCGCCAACACCCGGCTTGCGCTGTGTGGCGGTGGTAGAAGATAGGAAGCCTGTGGCGGTGGTGCGCCGCAACGCATTTCTGACCCTGTTTACCAATCCTTTTAGCCACGCGCTGTATGCCAAGCGTTGCGTGCTGGATGTTGCTGATGCCCGCATGCTAGTGGCAGAGGCGGATACGCCGCTTGAGATGTTGAGCCAGGAATTGACCGATAGCCGCGATATTGAGCAAGAGGATTTTGTGATCGTCAGCCCTGAGGGGGGACTACCTGGGCATGGGCAATATTGTTGATCTGCTACGCGAGATCACCGCGATACAAGTGCGGCAAGCGCGCCACGCCAACCCACTGACCGGTTTGCCAGGTAATATCCTGATTAACGAAACCCTGGCTACCTATTTAGCCGCTGAGCAGGGTTTTGCCGCTGCTTATGTCGACTTGGATAATTTTAAAGCGTTTAACGATGCTTACGGCTATGCCCGGGGCGACCATGTGATTATTTCGCTATCGCGGCTACTGCAGGCACAAGTGGAGAGCGCCGGCGGCTTTATCGGCCATATTGGTGGTGACGACTTTATGATGCTGTTACCGCTCGGTCATTGGGAAAATGTTTGTCAGCAGATACTGCGCTCATTCGAAGTAATGGCGCCGGGCTTTTACGAAGAAGCTGATCGCCTTCAGGGCGGTCTTCATATTGAAAATCGACAGAACATGGTGACATTTTACCCTTTGTTAGCGTCTCGATTGCGGTGAAGCCCATTACTGATACCTCTCTCTGCCAATCGTTAGCTATCGCAGGCGAGCTTTCCGAACTAAAGCACCAAGCCAAAAAAATGGCGGGTAACAGCCTGTTCGTTGAGCGCCGTGGTCACTGCTCTGAACCGGTTCAGGACCCCGTTCAGGAACAGGTTCAGGCCAACGTGGCGGGCACTGTCGCTGAGCATTCATAAAGTTGTCACCAACTGGTCATGGGAGTGACCTGCCGTTGTCATGTGAAGTGGTCAGGATTGTGGCTATCTTCTAACAACGCTTTAGGTGTCCCATGCAGACTTTATCTCTATCCCGCACATTCATCAGCACTGCTGTTGCCAGTGCTTTCGCCGTGGTGGCGGTGAATGCCTCAGCGGATCTCTCATCGCGTTATGTCGATAACGATGGCGATATGGTTGCCGATGCGCCCAGCGATGAATCTCAATGGGCCGATCCTGATACGCTTGTGTTTGCCTACACGCCGGTAGAAGACCCAGCGGTTTACGCAGATGTATGGTCCGACTTTTGGATCACTTGAGTGAAGCCACCGGCAAAGAGGTTCAATTTTTCCCCGTGCAATCCAATGCAGCTCAGCAGGAAGCGCTGCGCGCTGGCCGTTTGCACGTTGCTGGTTTTAATACCGGCGGCGTACCGGTAGCGGTTAACTGCGGTGGTTTCAGGCCGTTTGCCATGATGGCGGCAGAAGATGGTAGTTTCGGCTACGAGATGGAGATCATCACCTACCCTGGCAGCGGTATTGAATCGGTAGAAGACCTTGAGGGCCGCCAACTCGCGTTTACCTCCGAGACCTCTAACTCCGGCTTCCGCGCGCCTTCTGCACTGCTACGCTCCGAGTACGGCATGGAAGCGGGCGAAGATTTTGAAACCGCTTTCTCTGGCTCCCACGACAACTCCATCCTCGGCGTGGTTAACGAAGACTATGATGCGGCGGCCATTGCTAACTCAGTGGGTAAGCGGATGATTTCTCGTGGCGTGGTTAACGAGGGTGATTACGACATTATTTACACCTCAGAAACGTTCCCCACCACCGCTTACGGTCTGGCGAACAACCTGAACCCGGAACTCGCCGAGAAGATTCAGGACGCGTTCTTCAGCTACGACTGGGAAGGCACTGCGCTTGAGTCGGAATTTGCCAACTCGGGAGAAGCGCAGTTTATTCCGATTACTTACCAGGACAATTGGTCTGTTATTCGCACCATTGCGGATGCCAACGGTGTGACTTACGACTGCGATTGATCGTTTATACGGTATCCCTGCTCGGCCAGGAAGGCACGCCTTTCTGGCCGTTTCGCTATACATACGAGGTGGGAAAAATGTTGACACTAAGCGGCGTAGGCAAGCGCTACCCACCGGGGACCGAGCGCTGACGGATATTGAACTCACCTTGCCGAAAGGCCAGGTAATGGCATTGATTGGGCCTTCTGGCGCGGGTAAAAGCACACTAATTCGCTGTGTGAACCGCCTGGTTGAGCCTACCCAGGGCAGCATTCGCCTGGAAGGCACGGAGCTTACCAAGCTCTCTGGGCATAAACTGCGCCACGCCCGCCGCTCCATGGGAATGATTTTCCAAGAGTATGCGTTGGTAGACCGGCTCACCGTGATGGAGAACGTGCTATCGGGCCAGCTTGGTTATGTCGGCTTTTGGCGCAGTTTTTGCGACGCTACCCTCAGGAAGCCGTTACCGAAGCCTTTCGGTTACTGGAGCGGGTAGGGCTTTCCCATGCAATAGATAAGCGCGCTGATGCTCTTTCAGGCGGGCAGCGCCAGCGCGTCGGTATCGCCCGGGCGCTATTACAGAGCCCCAAGCTACTGCTGGTTGACGAACCCACCGCCAGCCTCGACCCGAAAACCTCTCGCCAGATCATGCGCTTGATTCGCGAGTTGTGTGCTGAGCGCGATTTGGCGGCGATTATCAATATTCATGACGTGGCACTGGCCCAGCAGTTTGCGGATCGGATTGTCGGCCTGCGCGCAGGAGAAATCGTTTTGACGGTCAGCCCAGCGAACTCACCAGCGAGATGCTCACCACTATTTATGGTGAAGAGGATTGGGACACCACACCCGAGCCGATAGACGACGAAACTGTTGATGATAGACCAGAAGCGTCTTCTTATCCGGCTAACATGCCGGCGATGGCGGCGGGGAGTGCTCGATGAGTAAGCTGGCTGATGCACCGCTAACAGCAGAAGTGCAGGCAGAAGGGCGGGCGCGCCAACAAGCCGCCAGACAAGGCCATTGGCGGCGCCTGCCGCTGATTGATAACCCGCGACTGCGTTGGGGTCTGGTGATTGGCGCAGTAGTCTATTTAGCCTTGGCGCTCGCATCGGTAGAGGTGAACTGGGCGCGGGTGGCGGAAGGTGCGGGTCGGGCGGTTAATTTTTTGGGTGCCTTTATGCAGCCCGACTTTGTCAGTCGCTACGACGACATTGTGGCTGGCCTGATGGAAAGTTTGACCATGACCCTGACTTCCACGGTGTTGGGGGTATTGCTGGCGATACCCGTAGGCTTAGGGGCCGCGCGTAATATTTCACCCCTACCGATTTACATTGCCTGCCGCGCCATTATTGCCGTTTCACGTACATTCCAGGAGATCATCATCGCAATTCTGTTTGTGGTGATGTTCGGCTTTGGCCCATTTGCGGGCATGATTACCTTGGCATTCGCCACGATTGGTTTTATGGCCAAGCTGCTAGCGGAAGATATTGAAGACCTGGATTGGCGCCAGGTAGAGGCGGTGCGTGCCACCGGAGCTAGCTGGTGGCAGACCATGAATACAGCAGTGCAGCCACAAGTGATGCCACGTTTGATCGGGCTTTCCATGTATCGCCTGGATATTAACTTCCGCGAATCCTCGGTGATTGGCATTGTCGGCGCGGGCGGTATCGGCGCCACCTTGAACACCTCGCTGAGCCGCTATGAATACGACACTTCCGCAGCCATTTTGCTGATCATCATCGCCATCGTGTTGCTGTGCGAGTACAGCTCAAGCCATGTCCGCCGCTGGACCCAATAATTGCTGGATCAATATTTTCTGGGCCGGTCACCGCTGCGCCCGTAATGTGTGGAGAAGTTAAATGCCTGTTTCATTTACACCGAAGGGGCTGCCGGTATGGCGACGGCGTACGACACGTGCTCAATGGCTGGAATATGTAGCCTGGCTGGCGGGTATCAGCCTATTTTTGCTCTGCTGGAAGATGATTTCCGATAACACCATGTGGGTGTTTGTCGAAGACGCTGGGCGTCAAGGGGCCGACCTGATTAGTCGCATGACGCCGCCAGAGTGGCGCTATGCCAATGTGCTGTGGAAGCCCATGTGGGACACGCTGAACATCGCCACTTTGGGCACTGCGCTAGGTATTGTCATGGCGTTCCCCGTCGCCTTTCTCGCTGCCCGTAACACCACGCCTCATCCGCTGGTACGCAGTGCGGCGCTGATAGTGATTGTCTCATCACGATCAATCAACTCGCTGATCTGGGCGATGCTATTGGTGACCATTCTCGGCCCTGGCGTGCTGGCGGGAATTATCGCTATTGCACTGCGCTCGATCGGCTTTGTGGGCAAGTTGCTCTACGAAGCCATTGAAGAGATTCACCCTACGCCGGTGGAAGCGATCAGTGCTACAGGCGCGAGTCGCATGCAGGTGATGAACTATGGCGTGTTGCCCCAGGTGATGCCTGCCTTCGCCGGTATTAGCGTTTATCGTTGGGACATTAATATCCGTGAATCGACGGTGTTGGGTTTGGTGGGCGCAGGGGGTATTGGTTTTGCAGTTGAACGCTTCGATTAACAGCCTCGCCTGGGATCAAGTCAGCGTCATTTTTATCATGATTTTCGCTACTGTGTTGGTATCCGAATGGATCTCCGCGCGGGTTCGTCACGCGATTATTTAAACGCGCTAACCGCCCAGGAGTCGAGTATGCGTTTTCCAGATGCGGAAATCATCACTATTGATTTGCTGCGCCATGGTGAGCCGGTGGGAGGGCGTATGCTGCGTGGCTCCACGGATCATCCGCTGAGTGAAGCCGGCTGGCAGCAAGTGACCGATGCAGTCATGCAGCATGCGGTTAATGGGCATTTACCCTACGATGCGATTGTTACATCGCCCTTAATGCGCTGTCGTGAATTCGCCCTGTGGCTAGGGGAAGAGTTTGATCTGCCCGTTCAGGTGGAGGACGATCTTGCCGAGCTGCAGCTGGGGCAATGGGAAGGCAAAACCTACGCGCAGGTATTTGCTGAAGAGGGCACCGAGCGAATGAGGGCGTTTTGGCATGATCCGGCTAAAGTTTCTCCCCGGTGGTGAAACCATTCAAGCTTTTGACGCGCGCCTCGCTGACGTATGGCAGCAGCTTTTAATCAATCCGCTTGGTAAGCATGTATTGGTAGTGGCGCATTTGTTTGTCTGTAATGGCCTGCTGCGACAGGTTATCGAGCAGCCACTCTCGCGGATAATGGCGATGGATTTACCTTACGCGGCGATGAGCCGGGTACGCCATGAGCGCCATGCGCTTGGTGAGACCACGTTTATTGAGTGGATCGGCCGCTAACGTACGGTGGATTAAACTTATTATCTTGACAGCCGATAAGGTACTTTGCAGCACAAAGTACCTTGTACGTCATTCAGTGCTAATATGCCGACGTACTGATATGTGTACGAGGGAGGAATAACGGGGCAGGCCTTACTACGGTCAGCCACGATAAAACCTACATCACACGCGCCTAACGCGACGATCTATAACGGTCTATAACGATCTATAACAACGACGAGGAGCGCAAAGACGTATGCATGAATCCTTGAATTTATCGAAGGAACAGTCTTTGTCTCCACAGCCCGCCCAGCTAACTCCCTTCACTGCCCCGCTCGGATGTAATGCCAATTGCCTCTGTTAGCGATATAACGTCCCCACTGAATCCGTGTTTTGCTTCGCCAATGAAGCGATCATTATTACCGATGCGGAAAATCGAGTGGTGCAAGTGAATCCTGCTTTTGTGAGTTAACAGGCATTATGCAGGGCGATGTGCTAGGCAAAACACCTGAAGCTTTCAGTATTTTACCGCTGGATGATAGCCGCACCACGCGCTTAATGCGCGAAGAGCTGCAATTACGCGATCGTAGCAAGAGCCAAGTGAGCTATCGCAGCCACGATGGCCAGTTTTACCCAGGAATGATGTCGATTAATCGAGTACGCAATGAGCACGGTGAGATTGACCACCATGTTATTGTGCTGGCAGACCTTTCGGCGATTCCCGCGCATGCTCGTCACCTCAATCGTGAAGTCTACTTTGACGCCCTGACGGGGCTGCCCAACCTGCAGTTGCTGACGCAATTGATTCAAGAATCTATTCAGCATGCAGAAGCCAAACAGCTCCCATTGGCGGTATGCTCACTGGATATCGATTTCTTCAAAAATATTAATGACCGACTAGGCGCATGCGTGGGTGATTCGCTGCTTGCTTCATTTTCCCAGCGGATAAGCCATCTGCTGTTTGGGGATGATGTCCTTGCGCGGGTGGGGGCGATGAGTTTGTGCTGTTACTCCACCACGGTGTAGACGACGATTTTTTTGAGAAATTGTTAGCCTCCATTCGCCAACCGCTAATGATAGATGGGCAGAGCATTCATCTAACGGCAAGTCTAGGGGTGACGCTCTACCCCAATGACCATGTACAGGGGGGATGTGCTGCTGCGTCATGCCAATCAGGCAATGTATCGCGCTAAACAGCGTGGCCGTGATACCTATCATTTTTGATCCCCACCATGACCGCTTACTACAAGTGCGCCATGAGCAGCGGCAGCGTTTTGTTGATGCGCTCAACCACAATGAGCTGTGTCTTTACTATCAACCTCAGATCGATATGCGCAGTGGTAATGTGGTCGGCGTTGAAGCCTTGATTCGCTGGCAGCACCCTGATGAGGGCCTGCTTGCGCCTGGGCAGTTTTACCTATCATCGATACCACACCGTTAGAAGCAGAGCTTGGCGAGTGGGTCATTGAGCAGGCACTGCGTCAGTTGTCTGAATGGTATGCCCAAGGCATCACCCTGCCGATCAATGTGAATATTAGTCCTACGCATTTGTTAATGAGCAATTTTAGCCAACGGCTGGGTGAGCTATTGGCGCAACACCCTGATGTACCGCCATCGATGCTAAAGCTCGAAGTGCTGGAAAGTGCCGCGATGCATGATATCCAAGCCGCGTTGCAAAATATGTCACGCTGTCAAGACCTGGGTGTCAGCTTTGCCATTGATGACTTTGGCACTGGGTTTTCGTCGTTAACCCATTTGCGTCAGTTGCCGGTTAACTTGATTAAAATTGACCAGAGCTTTGTGCGCGATATGCTCAGCGATCAAGATGATATGGCGATTGTGGAGAGCGTTATTTACATGGCTAACCGCTTTAAGCGGCCGATGCTGGCTGAAGGCGTAGAAACACTTGAGCACGCTAGAGCCTTGATGGCGCTGGGTTGCGAATTAGCGCAGGGCTATGGCATTGCACGCCCAATGCCTGCCAAAGACTTGCCTGCTTGGCTGGCGCGCTGGCCTACACGTAAGGATTGGAATTCATTGGCGCAGTCGAATAATTAAGCGGCCTGCTCGTCAGTCGATGACGCAGAGGTTGATGGTACAGAAGTTGGTGACTCAGCAGTTGATGAATTAGTCGCCGCGCCTGCACTACGAGCTTGCTCCATTTCACTGCGCAGCATGGCTGCTTCTAGCTTGGCCTCCAATAGATATTGACGCGCTTGGGCGGCTACTTGGTAATCTTTTGGCGAAGGGGTCTGCAGGTGCCATGGCGGCGGCGATAACGGTCTGCATTTTTTCGATAGTAGCCTGAGGGTCGTTAGGCACCGGGCCATAATCAATGGGCACTTCGCCCGCTACCGCGTAGCGTTTGCCATCGGGACCAGCTTCATAGTCATAGCTGGCACCGCCCGCATAGGGGCCTCCCACCACTTGATGAGCCATCTCGTGCTGGCGTACTTCGCGGTCGGTTTGTTTAAGCTGTTCTAATTGCTGAATCTCTTCCGGTGCCATAGGCGTACCGTCAGCCCGTTTAGGGCCAGCAGGAGTGCTACTCTCTTCATTATCTTTACTGCTGCTTTCTTCACTGCTGTTGGTACGGGCCAAGCTCGTATCTTTTTTAGTTTCCTCGTCCTCTTGAGTAGCACGGCCTTTTGCGACTTGTTCAACACGTGGTGACGCAGCATTTGCTGCGGGGGTATGCCAGGTAGCGATGGAAGTGGTACTAACGGAAGAAACGGCCATAGGTCATTACCGACGAAGTAAGAGTTGGGATATCATGAAGTATTAGCGAGCAAAGCCGACAGCGCAAGTTTGCGCGGTACGATGCTAACCCTTTTCTGACACGATGCCAGCCCATGCCAATCCTATCCCCGCGCTATGCAAACCATTGATGTGGTCATTCATCTCAACTACGACGAATGCCTGGCTCATTACGAGGGCCGCATTGCCAACGTGCGTACCCGCAGTGTGGATGGCCGTTGGGTGATATTTCCCGCCGAGGCGATTCGCCGAGTCGTCAGTCGTGACGGCGTGCATGGTATTTACCGATTAAGTTTTTCTGAGCAGGGCCGATTTATTAGCATTGCTCCCTTAACCAGACGTTGATCCGCTTATGCACCGCCATGAAACATCAATTACCTTGAATGACCTCATTTATGCCGTTATCCCCAATTTAAACAGCGCTGAAAAGTTAGTTTTCTCTACGCTAGATAGTTTAATTGAAGAGGCTACAACCCCTTTGGATATACTTAAACGCACTGAACAGCGTCAGGCATTTGGGTTGGAAGTTCACCGGATTAGGATTAATTTAGAGCACCTGCTGAACAGCTATCGGCCCGAGGTAGATGCCATATTACGCAGTGAAGGTGAGCACCAAGGGCCGGTGGTAGAAGCCGACCACCACGAGGCAGATGCCATACGCAGTGCTATAGATATCTATCAACACGTCTGTGCTTTCCAACGCGGCGAGCGTCCTCACCCGCACCTGAACGCTAAATCGTCCTGGCAAACTTTCATAGCGCAAACAGTCACAGCATGGCATCAACATTGCTTGTATAATGTGGCAATTGGACTTTCAGGCTTACCCGTTTGAAAGCAAACAGCCTGCCTACCCGGCGTTGGCTGTCGACACATTAGGAGATATACCATGTCTGCCTCACCTGTCACATTGATGGTGGCGCGTCGCGTTGAGCACGGCCGCTACTTGGATTTTAATCGTTGGCTTAATGAAGGGCGCGAGCTAGCGGCCGATTTTGCCGGCTACCTTGGCTCCGGCGTATTGGCACCCCCGCTGATGACGATGAATATCAAATCATATTCCGCTTTAGCAACAGCGAAACGTTAGCCGCCTGGGAACACTCGGCCTCGCGCCATGCATGGTTGGCGCGCGGCAAAGGCTATATGAAGCGCCTCATGAGCACCGCGCCACCGGACTAGATACGTGGTTTCAAACCAGTGGCAGCAGTGCTCCGCCGCGCTGGAAGCAAGCAGTGGCCGTCTGGTTGGCCTTCTTTCCTATCTCGCTGCTATTTCAGTGGATATTTGGTGGTGTGCTCGCCGATTGGGCACTGGTGCCACGTGTGGTGGTTAGCACCTTGATGTTGACGCCGGTAATGGTGTTTGTATTTATCCCCCTCTATGCGCCTGTTAGCTCCCCTGGTTGCAAGGGTAAATGGTCACCTTTGGATCTAGTCGCGCGTTGGCGGCACACCCAGCGTTCATCGTAAGTTTGTCTTTAGTTCTGCGCTTCCATGGGTTCTATGCTGTGTTGGTGCTAATCTTAGTATACTGGTCCTTTGATGATGGCCTTTATGATACTAAGCTGAATGTGCCTGCAGAAAGGATAACTGACGCCAGTGTAATGCTGGCGTAAAACCCAGCCCCATGGAGTGTTTATGATCCACGTTCACCATCTGGAAAAGTCTCGTTCGCATCGTATCTTATGGCTTCTAGAAGTCCTTGAACTGGATTATGAGCTAGTGGTTTACCAACGCGATGGCAAAACACAGCAAGCGCCAGCTTCGCTGAAAAAGATCCACCCGCTGGGTAAATCGCCGGTAATTACCGATGGTGATCTCACTGTAGCTGAGTCAGGAGCGATCATTGACTACTTGTTACAGCGCTATGGGCAGGGGCGATGCCAGCCTTCCTCCGATGATAGTCGCGCTTGGGTGGATTATCGCTACTGGCTGCACTATGCAGAAGGCTCATTGATGCCGCTATTGGTGATGCAGCTTGTGTTTGGCCAACTTCCCAAGCAGTCACCCTGGTTGATAAAGCCACTGGCAAAAGGCATTAGCGACACGGTTGGTAAGCGCTTTCTAGCACCGCAGCCAAACAGCATCTCACCTTTATTAACCAACATCTGTCAGCCAACGGCAGTTTTGCGGGGCCATGGCCTAGCGGTGCCGATATTCAAATGAGCTTTCCGCTACAGGCGGTTGCCGCCGTCCAGTCACTGGAAAAATACCCTGCCATTGCCGCTTTTGTTTCCCAAATCGAGCAAGATGCTGCATGGCAGCGAGTGGTAGAGCGGGCAGGTCCGCTTACCATTCCTGGCCAGTAAATAATTGCCATGCGCTATTCGGTAGCGGCTATTAATAGCCGCCAATCGTTTAAAAATTCCGTACTTCAGCGGATGGCTGGCCTGCTCAGAGGTGGCGGGGCGGTGTTTCTTTTGTGGACTTTTTTATACGCGCCACAGAGTTACGCGAAGAATGCCCAACCAGCAGATTTTCTTGGGCGAGCACCGCTGAGTGGGGAGAGTGCTGAGGTTATCGCCAGCGCTGCCTTATTAGCGTCTGCTGCGACACTCCCAGTCGATGTCCTGCGCCGAGTTGACGATTATTTGGGGCGTTGGGGCATTGTGTTACTGCTTGTTCTGCTGTTGTTGGCACTTATTGGCAATGTATTAATGAAGCGCCGTATAAAGCATAACCGTGCTTTGCTACAAACCAATAAAGAGATGCTGGCGACGATACTGGACAGTGTAGACGCCTTTATTTATATCAAATCTCCAACGTTAGAGTATCAGTACGTTAATCGTCGTATTAGCGATCTATTTGGGCTGCCTGCAGACAAGATTATCGGTAAGCGTGATGAGGCATTCTTTGATGCTGGCAGCGCCGCCGAAATCGACCAGGTTGATCGCAATGTATTACTTTCTGGTAAAAAGTGACGGTAGAGGAGAGTAACGTCTTGCAAGGCGAGAGCCGGGTAAGAACCTTCTTATCAATTAAAATGCCGCTGTCGATGTCTCCAGGGCGCCTCCTTCGCTATGCGGTATTTCGACCGAACTCACCGATTATCTCGAAATGCAGTCGCACACGCATTACCTAGCTTTTATGACTCGCTGACGGGACTGCCCAACCGCCGATTACTGTTGGACTCATTAACGGCTGCTATTGAGGGATGATGAGTGGGCCGCGTCATATAGCGCAGTGCTGGTGATAGACCTGGATAATTTCCGTTTAGTGAACGATATACAGGGCCATAATAGCGGTGATCAGTTGCTGATTAATGTTGCTGAGCAGCTACGCCAGCGGCTTGGAGAAGAAGCTACCTTGGCACGCTTCAGTAGCGATGAGTTTGTAGTGCTGGTCAATAACCTAGGCGAGCAGCAGACGGATGCTGTTCTTAAAGCCGAGCGCGTGGCGCGCCAACTGTTGGAAACCATTGCCCAGTTAAGAAGCGGCCACTCGTTACCCATCAGTGCCAGCATTGGCATTTCGCTGTTTACTGGGGGCGAGCACAGCATGGATAGCGTGTTGCAACAGGCTGATATGGCCTTGCAACAGGCAAAGCGCGCTGGGGGAAATACGCTGTGCTTTTTTAATACTGACATGCAAACCAGCGTGTTGGAAAGGGCCAGTTTAGAAGCTGATCTGCATAAGGCGCTTGAGCGCAACGAGCTGGCGCTGCATTACCAAGTGCAAGTCGACCATCAGGGCGTTACGACGGGTGTGGAAGCGTTGTTGCGTTGGTATCACCCTGCGCGGTTGGGTTTCCCCCGCGACGTTTATTCCTTTGGCGGAGGAGAACCGACTGATTTTGCCGATCGGTTACTGGGTGCTGCGATCAGCTTGCGAGCAATTAGCGAAGTGGTCGCATCAAACGGCCTATGCGCCCTTAAGTATTTCCGTCAATGTGAGTTCAGTGCAGTTTCAGCAGCCGGAGTTCGTGCGTGACGTTGAGGCATTGCTGGCAGAAACGCAGGCACCGCCGAGCCGTTTGGTGCTAGAAGTAACCGAGAGCCTGTTGATGCATGAGCCAACGCGAGTGCGTAATACGATGTTGAGACTCCGGGCTAAGGGGGGTCCGCTTTGCGCTTGATGATTTTGGAACAGGCTATTCGTCGCTAAGTTATCTCAAGCGATTGCCGTTAGATGAGTTGAAGATTGACCAATCGTTTATTCATGAACTGCTTACCGATAAAACGGATGCGGCAATTGTTGATACCACGATACTGCTCGCAGTGAGCTTAGGTTTAACGGTGGTGGCGGAAGGGGTAGAGAAAAAGAGCAGCTTGATTGGCTCAGAGGCCATGGCTGTTACCGCTATCAAGGTTACCTATTTGGCCGCCCGACACCGATTGAGTACCTTTTGAGAGCTATTAAGCGGTTATATCCCCCCTTCAAACAAGCTGAAGGGGGGGAAGGCAGTTCAGTATAAGGTGCCCATCTTAGCTAAAAAGCGCAAAGCTCTCAGCGTTGAGCCACATATGTACCAAAATGCTGGCGACATAACCGAGTAAAATAACCGGTGACCAGCGCAAATGGCCCATAAACGTATATGACCCCCTTGCCTGGCCCATGACCGCCACACCAGCAGCTGAACCAATCGATAGTAAGCTGCCCCGACGCCCGCGGTTAAGGTAATCAGCAGCCATTGGCCATGGGACATGTCGGGCTCCATCGTTAGTACTGCAAACATCACTGGAATGTTGTCGATGACCGCCGAGACAACGCCTAACGTAATATTGGCTGCGGTGGCATTCCAGCCGGTATAGAGCGCTTCCGACAGCAAGCCGAGATAGCCCATAAAGCCAAGCCCGCCGACGCACATAACCACCCCGTAGAAAAACAGCAAGGTATCCCACTCTGCGCGCGCCACGCGGTTAAACACATCGAAGGGAACCACACTGCCCAACTGCGCCAGCTTACGGTCATCACCACGACGGCTATAGCGTTCGCGTTTACGCTCCAGCGAGCGGGGTAGGCTGCGACGCAGGTAGTAGCCAAAGAACTGCAAGTAGCCCAAGCCGGTCATCATGCCCAACACTGGCGGCAGGTGGAGCACAACGTGACACAGTACAGCGGTCACGATCGTCAATAAAAACAGCAGCACAATGCGCCGCGCGCCGCGCTTCATCCACACATCTTCATAAACGCTGGCAGGCTTCTCATCCTTGATGAAGAAGCTCATGATGGCTGCAGGAATCAGGAAGTTGACCAAGGAGGGGGAAGAACAGAATGAAGAACTCCTGGAACTCAACCATGCCTGCTTGCCACACCATCAGGGTGGTAATATCGCCAAACGGACTAAACGCCCCCGCGTTGGCGGCCACTACGATATTGATACAGGCCAGGTTAATAAACCGCCGATCACCTTCGGCGACCTTCGTCACCACCGCACACATCAACAGCGCGGTAGTGAGGTTATCGGCAATCGGGGATAACACAAAGGCGAGACCGCCGGTCAGCCAAAACAGTGTGCGATAGTTGAAGCCCTTGCGCAGCATCCAGGAACGCAAGGCGTCAAAGACCCGGCGTTCTTCCATGGCGTTGATATATGTCATGGCCACCAGCAGGAACAGCATCAGCTCGGTGAATTCCAAAAGCGTTACGCGAAAGGCGTACTCGGATGCTTCCGACATACCATTTTGAACATACACCCAGCCGATGAGCCCCCAGATAATGCCGGCGGCAACCAACACGGGTTTAGACTTACGCATATGAATCTTTTCTTCCGCCATGACGAGTGCGTATGCCAGAACGAAAATAGCTAATGCGAAAAAAGCCCACGAAAGAAGCCGTTAGATCTAACTCACCGGTGACTGCAAAGCAGAAGGACTCACAGAAAATAGTAAGGCCGCTAACAAAAAAAGCCAGCGACGATACAATCGAGGCTGGCGAGAGAATTGGCACAACGTAGGCATGTGACTTTCTTCCTCATGGTTAAGTTGTCAGGAGTGGTTTGAAAACGGAATTAGTTTATCAGCCTATATTGCGATGCAATACCTTATAAAAACGAACGAAAACAGTTCTTCTTAGGGTAATGGCATCTTTTTAATAAATTAATCTTTTAGGTAATGGTAACTTTAGCAGTATTAGTTTTACAAAGACTTAACAAATTCATGATTATTATACTAACGCCGAATAGTATTATTGAATAAACGTCAATTTTATAAATGTTATCACTAATACAGCCTTGCTTAAGCAGTCTCAGGCTTTCTCCGATGTAATCGTGAAGAGGGCGATGGGGAGAGTGCTCGCTTAGGGACATCGTGCTATGTTGAATCCCGCCAAGCTGGCGGCTTGGTAAGATAAAAACGAGGCCCGTTAGAAAACGGCCACTGAATACGCTAAGGAAACAACGATGCGCAATCCATTTCGCTCCCTTTGCCGTACGCTTAGCGTGTCGGCTGCTACGCTCGCGCTGGCGAGTGCCGCTTTCTCTGCCCATGCTGAAACCCGAGTGACCTATAAGTCGGCTTCTGCTGGCACCGCCTATTACCAGATGGGCGTAGAGCTTTCAGAGGCAATTCGCCAGGGTACGGATGACGCTATTGTGCTGACCCTGGAAGAGTCAAGGCTCGGTTCAAAACGTAATGGAAGTCATGGCGCGCCAAGGTAACTATGTGTTCACCACACCGCCTGCATTAGTCGCTCAGGCGATGGCTGGGGGAAGGGGGCGTTTGCAGAACGTCAGAATCCCCGCTTTCAAGAGATACGCGGGTTATTTCCGATTCCCTCGATAACCATGCATTTTGTACTGGCAGGTGACGAAGGCGTCACCGATGTGTCTGCATTGGCAGACAAGCATTTATTAATAGGCCGAGGCACTTTTGGCGCCCGCGAAGCGTCTCGTTATCTGGAACTGTTTGGTCTGGAAGAAAGTGTCCAAATTGCCGATGCAGCCATTGGCAGCGGTCCCGATGCGCTCAAAAATGGTCAGATTGATGGTTTTGTGACCGCCAGTTCTTTCCCGTCTCCTAATGTGATTGAGACGGCCGCCAGCATGCCAGTCTCATTGATCAGCCTGAGCGACGAACAAATTGAACAAACCGGCGCAGCGCGCCAAACGATCCCCGGCGGCACCTACCCCGGTATCGATAAAGATGTCGAGACCACATCGCTGCCGGTGATTGCCTACACTACGACGGCGATGGATGATGACACCGCTTATACACTGACTAAAACATTCTGGGAGCGCCGCGATGCCATGGCCGAAGAGGCCGCCTGGTGGGGCAGTATTACCCCTGGCATGCTGGAAAACATGAGCGGCACGTTACACTCAGGTGCGCTGCGTTATTACGAAGAAGCGGGGTTCGATGTGCCTGATACCCTGCGTTAGCATTTTGCAGTAACCCTTTATGTTTATTTCCCCACCGCCACGGCGCTTACGCTGTGGCAGTCCTGTGTTGATGCAGTATTGATAGGCAATTTGGCATGCGTGTTTTAACCTCGTCGCACACGGCGGCCCCGCTGATGATGACGCAATAGCGCCTGGTTGGATGATGCTGGGCGCGGTCAGTGTGGTGTTCCATCTTGGGTTGATTTTTTTATGGTTTAACGCCTGCACTCGTTAGCCGCCCCCACATGGCGCTGTTATTACCTTGGGTGCTGGTCTATATGGCTAACACCCGGCGCAGCGAATGAGTGGTTGGTTGCTGACAGTGCTGGGTATTGCCGCATGCGGCTATATTGCGATTAACGAGGCTGCGTTAGCCAACCAGTACGGTTTTATTGATACCCACTTACAGATGGCGATTGGACTGTTTTAATTGCTCTGGCGCTTGAGGGCGGCACGCCGGGCAATTGGCTGGCCACTCCCACTGGTGGCCCTGCTGGCTTTGCTATACGGCGCTTTTGGCCAGTATATGCCGGGCGCCTTTGGCCATCCTGGGCTGCCGCTGCCCAGTATGGTGGGCACGTTAACCATTGCCGAGGGCGGGCTATGGGGCTCGCTTACCGGCGTCAGTGTCAGCGTTGTCGCCATTTTTGTGATTTTTGGCGCAGTGCTAAATGCCGGCGAGGCGGGCCAAGGCTTTATGAACCTGGCAAGCGCCGTCGCTGGGCGGTTTACCGGCGGAGCCGCCAAGGTGGCGGTGATTTCCTCTGCGCTAATGGGCTCTATTTCGGGCTCGGCCTCGGCTAACGTGGCGTCCACCGGGGCGATTACCATTCCTTCCATGGTGCGCCTGCGTTATCCGCGCTCGTTAGCCGGTGCGGTAGAAGCAGTTGCCTCCTCTGGCGGACAAATCATGCCACCGCTGATGGGCGCGGGTGCGTTCGTGATGGTGGAACTGACGGGCACACCCTACACCCAGATTATGGCTGCAGCTATGCTGCCGGCAGTGCTCTATTTTTAACCGTTTGGGTCGGTATTAACGCCTATGCGACCCGGCATGACTTACAGCCTGTGGCTGAAAGCGAACGCCCGGCGCGAAAGAGGTGGCCATTACTTCGCTGTTTTCGCGATCCCGTTCGTGCTGCTGTTAGAGCGCATCTTTAATGGCGGTTACACCCCGCAGTACGCGGCTAGCATTGCGATTTTTGCAGGCATGGCGCTGCTATTCTTCAACGTGACGCTGCGTTTTCGTTTCCCGGTTTTGCCAGTCGGTTAGCGGTCGCCGCGATCACCGCGGGGCGTCAAATTGCGGTGATCGGGGCGATTATCCTGTGCGCTTCGCTGGTGGTGGGCGTGCTGTCGTTGACAGGGTTGGGCGTTAAAATCACCTCAGCTATTTTATCGCTTTCCAATGACATGCTATGGCCAGCGCTGCTACTCACGGCGCTCGCCTGTTTGATTTTAGGCATGGAAGTGCCGACAACCGCCGCCTATGTGATCTGTGTCTCAGTCGCCGGCCCTGCGTTAACATCGCTGGGTTTAGAGCCGCTCTTGGCGCACCTGTTCGTCTTTTGGTACGCGCTGCTTTCGACGATTACGCCGCCGGTGTGTGGCGGTGTGTTTATCGCCGCGGGGATGGTGGGCGAGAACTGGCTCAAAGTCGCCTTCAAGGCCATGGCGTTAGGGATCGGACTATATATCATTCCCTTGGCGATGGTCGCCAACCCAGAAATAATTCGGCTGGCGTTCAACCCTGCAGGTGCCTTGTTTGACGCATTGAAAGTGGCGATTGGCTTGGGTGCCATCTCTTACGGTGTTATTGCGCATAAAGCGCTATGGCAGCGAGGCGCACTGTCGCGGCGGGGACCCTTCTGATTTTCATGATCTAGTTCTGCTTTAAGTGTCAGCCTCCAGGCGTAGCGAAGAAGACGCCGGCAGTGGGGTGGTGGCAAACATCACCCAGGTATCTAGCGCGGGGCCCAGCGACTGCATCAATCGCAACTGATTGGGTGCCTGCTCGAGTACTTCTGCGGCGCAAATGCCTGCTTCATAACGCCCAGCGAGCAGGCCCTCTGCCACTGCTACTGTGGTAGGGGCCTCAATAATCTCTATGTATTCCGTTAAGTCAGTGTAATAGCGTGTCGCTGGTTGCAGGGCCACCTGGGTGGGCTGGGTAATGGCACGTTGTGCAATCAATGCCAGTGGCTTGCTGCCTGCAATAAACGTATCCACTGGGAAGACACGATGCATATAGCGACCCACACAATCACTGTGGGCCGGGTGAGCAGTACACTGCAGTACATGGCTGGCTTGCCCTGCAAGGGAGAGCCTGGAAGGCGTCTTCAAACTGGGTGAATAGTGTCACGCTACCTTTGCCTGAGCCGCGTCTCGTTAAATAACGTTTAGCAATCAGTTCGTGGTTATTGCCACTAGGTCCTAGGGTTGCAATGTACACGGTATTCCTTATTCATCAGGAATGGCCAAACAATTGAGCCAAAAACCTAAAAGATCGTAAAGCTGAGTGCTATATAGGCCGCATAACCGGCGAGTAATGCGGCCCCTTCCCAACGAGATAGGCGCATGCCGGTATACAAAAACAGCACCAGTATGCCGGCGGCACCTAGCATGACCCACTGGTCAAACAGGGCTACGCGTGATGCAAGGGGCAGCGGCTGTAAAAATGCTGAAATGCCCAGGATGCCCAGCAGGTTGAAAATATTACTGCCAAGGATATTACCCACGGCGACATCGGCATGACGGCGCAATGCAGCAATCACCGATACGGCCATTTCAGGTAGCGATGTGCCAACGGCGACAATGGTTAAGCCGATTACCGCCTCGGAAATGCCCATGGCAGGCCAGACCAATGGCGCCAAACAGCAGCAACTGTGAACCGCCAATTAGCATGCCCAAACCGACTACTAGCGCGATGGCAATCATCCAGCCTGTGGTGGGGAGCTTGGTCATTTCTTCGGCTTCCGAAGCGTGCATCTCCGCGGCGGGAACGTGCTGACGGCTTTCGCTAATGTATGCCCACACAAGATAACCGACGAGTCCTGCTAAAAAAATTCCCGCATCAATGCGTCCCAATGCGCCGCCGAATGAGAGGCCAATAAACAGTAGGCTGGCCAGTACCACCACCAGGCCATCCCGGCGCAGCGCTAATGGTTGAACTACCATTGGGCAAATAACGGCGCACATGCCCAAAATCAATAAGATGTTGCCGATATTGCTGCCAACAATATTACCCACAGCAATGTCCGGTTGTTGATTAATAGCGGCATCAACCGGACGACAAGTTCCGGAGCTGAGGTGCCAAAACCAACCACTACAAGCCCTGTGAGCAGTGGCGAAACCCCACTCTTCGTGCGCCAGCCACCGCGCCGCGAATAAGCGACTCTCCCAAGGGTTAAAAGCGCGATACCTGCTAATAAACTGAGTCCATATAGCATTTCCAAAACCTCATCCAGAGTACTCGCCAAGCCGCTATTAATGCGGGGTTTGCTTGGCTAGTAGAGCGCGCTAGGCGGTCGGATTAATGGTGCCCAGCTCACTGCCAAGATTACTGCTTTTTAGTAATTTGCGCTGTTTATAAACGTTTATAAAAGGCTGGTCGGCAAATTAAAAATACAAAAGCTTTGACCTGTTTGTACATACGTGGCAAGGTGTGCGCAGTTAGTAAGTTAGCAAGCAAGCATGGTTCCAGAAACATTCGAATTCTTTCGGTAGTCTGTAATTGTATTCCTTGTTCTACTCACTATTTATCTGGGTAATACCAGGAATTTTACAATTCGCGATTAGCGAGAAGGATTTATATCATGGCAACTGGCACAGTTAAGTGGTTCAACGATTCTAAAGGTTTTGGCTTCATCGCACCGTCTGACGGCAGCGACGACGTTTTGCTCATTTTTCTGAAATTCAGTCTGATGGCTTCAAAACTCTGCCTGAAGGCGCTAACGTTTCTTTGACGTTACCCAAGGTCAGAAAGGCCTTCAAGCATCAAACATTAAGCTGCTTTCTTAATCCCAGCGATTATTTAAGTTCTCGAATCGTTTAGATTCGATGATCAGCCCACGCGGGGCCCGATGCGTTTGTGAGTTCACAAGAACCGCCGTAGCCATCATTGCTGTATCCGCTGTCGGTCATCGCTCCCCCCCGTTATCTCTTTCCTAACACCATCTGTATGCCTTTATAAAACAGCTTGATTAAATGATATGTTATATTGTATCTTTTTGCTGCTGTTATTTCACAAGGGAGAAAGCAAGATGGGCGTCAGCAAAATGCTAGATAGTAAAATGATGATATCGCCACCAAGAGTGTGAGTGTCTTAGCATTCAGTACGTTGTTACTGGCGAGTGCTCACTATGCCAGTGCTGATGACCATGACCACAGCCATGATCACGATCATGCTCATCATGACCACGACTACGACCACGACCACGACCACGACCACGACCACGACCACGACCACGACCATAAACATAACCATGATAGCGATATCTATTCGGGTTATTTTGAGGATGAGCAGGTCAAGGATCGCTCGCTGTCAGACTGGGAAGGGGACTGGCAATCCGTCTATCCGTACCTACAAGATGGCACGCTAGATGAAGTGTTTACGAATAAGGCAGATAGTGGCGATAAAACCGCCGAAGAGTACAAAGCGTATTACGAGATAGGGTATGAAACGGAGGTAGATCGTATCGTTATCGAAGGTAGCAATGTCAGCTTCTTTGCGAACGGCGAAGAGATGTCGGGTGACTATCAGTACGATGGCTACGAGATTTTTAAATTACGAGGCGGGCAACCGGGGGTTCGCTTTATATTCGAGCTTGAAGGCGAAGGGGCTGAAGAGCTTCCCCAGTATATTCAGTTCAGCGACCACAGCATTTACCCCACTGATGCAGACCACTACCACCTTTACTGGGGCGATGATCGTGAAGCACTGTTAGAGGAAGTGACTAACTGGCCAACTTATTATGCCTCAGAGCTAAGTGGCGAAGAGATTGTTGAAGAGATGCTGGCCCATTAAGCTGTATTAAGCATACGGTAATGATTGAAAAGCGCTGGCTATCATGCCAGCGCTTTGTTGTTATGGGCACTGTTAAAATAGGATTCAGGACAGATCGACGGCACACTTTCCGTATGGTTTTACCAATTGTCATAGGGCCATTCATTATGCGCTTGTCTGCACTTTTATTGTTATTGGGTTGTTGGTCTCAAGCAGCTTTGCCTATGCGGGCGATAGGTGTGATAACGCGACTACCAGGCTGAGCTCACTGAATGCTCGGCGCAGGCCTATCACACAGCTGACGATGCGCTAAATGAAGCCTACCAAGTGCTGGTAGACCAACTGAGTAACAACGTCGCGTCATTGGAAAGCTTAGAGCCGCCCAGCGGGCGTGGATCGGTTTTCGCGATGCCGAGTGTGCGTTTGAAAGTAGCGCTGTTGAAGGCGGCAGCGCCCAGCCGATGATACGCAATCGCTGTCTTGAAAGTGTGACCCAGGCGCGCACACAAACACTGCTTGAGCATGCCCGCTGTGAAGAGGGAGAACTTAGCTGCCCGCGCTAAGTGAGATAAGAGATTTCGTCGTGAAACGGAAAAGCACCTGAGGGTGCTTTTTTCGAATGGTAGCCGGTGAGATATCCCATACTTTCTGGGGGCAAAGCATGGTTTTTCACCTTGTTGTGTACGCCATATGGCCGCTTCGGGTACGTTATGCCGACTGCTTGAGTGATTAAAGCGCTGAGCGGAAGGTGATACGTATCAAGCTGAATAAGCAACCATTTAGGAGAAGGGCATGGGGCTGGTCTTAATATTGTTAATCGTAGTGGGGTTTATTGTGCTAGCCACCAGCAGGTGGAAAGTACATCCCTTCCTAGCACTGCTGGGTGCTGCTTTTATCGCGGCCTTCGCTTACCGGTTACCCATTGACTCGATTGTCAGCACGATTACCTCAGGGTTTGGGGGCATTCTCGGCTACATAGGTTTGGTCATCGTGTTGGGCACCATTATCGGGGTGATCTTGGAAAAAGCGGGGCGGCCATCACCATGGCTGATTTCATTATCGCGCGAATAGGTGACCGCTTTCCTACGCTGACGATGTCGATGATTGGCTATATCGTCTCGATCCCGGTTTTTTGCGATTCCGGCTTTATCATTCTCAATTCGCTCAAGGAGTCGCTCGCCAAAAGCTGCATACCTCCTCAATTACGATGAGTGTGGCTCTCGCCACCGGCCTGTATGCCACGCACACCTTCGTTCCACCAACGCCGGGCCCTATTGCGGCGGCAGGCAACCTGGGGCTTGAGTCGAATCTTGGACTGGTAATTGCTGCAGGTATTCCCATAGCCGCCGTTGCCGCCATTGCCGGTATGCTCTGGGCAAAGCGTTTTGCACATACCGACCCTGACGTGCACGACACACCCCAGCATACTGATGACCAGTGGCAGGACTGGGAAGCGCTCAAGGCCAGCTACGGCCGTCTGCCTGGGCCTATGGCAGCATTCGCGCCTATCATTGTGCCTATCCTTTTGATCTGTATCGGTACGCTTGCCCGCCTGCCGACAGCGCCTGTTGGCGACGGGGCGGTAATGGACATTCTCAGCCTGCTCGGGCAGCCGCTAACGGCCCTGCTGATCGGTCTGCTGCTTTCCTGCACGCTGCTGAAAAGTGACGATAGGATCGCTGAGTTCAGCGAACGTATCAGCGAAGGCATTCTGGCGGCGGCGCCCATTTTGCTGATTACCGGTGCTGGTGGTGCCTTTGGGGCCGTGCTCAGCGCTTCGCCATTGGGTGACTACCTGGGCAACACGCTCTCCACGCTGGGTATCGGTATCTTGATGCCGTTTATCGTATCGGCCGGGCTGAAGTCGGCGCAGGGCTCTTCTACAGTGGCGCTTGTGACGACATCTGCGCTGGTTGCCCCATGCTGGACTCGTTAGGGCTGGGTAGCGATATCGGGCGTACGCTCACGGTAATGGCCATCGGCGCAGGTGCCATGACGGTCTCGCATGCCAACGACAGTTTCTTCTGGGTCGTCTCGCGCTTCAGCCGCATGAGCGTAGGGCTTGCCTACCGAGCACAGACGATGGCAACCCTCGTTCAGGGTGTTACCGCGATGCTACTAGTGTATGGGCTATCGCTGGTATTGTTGTAAATCGTACTGACTGCTTTAAATCGTTAACGCCCCTGACCACTCGAAATGGTGTGGCCAGGGGCCAATACGTATACAGCCATGGTTGCTTAGGATTCGCGGAGTTTCTATCACAGGCTGAGTGTCTATCTGAATAGTTTTCTCATATCCGAGACACAAAAAGCACCTAAAGGTGCTTGATTTGTAGGGGTGTCTGGTGGAGGCGGCGGGAATTGAACCCGCGTCCGCCAGCACGCGCCTATTGGCTCTACATGCTTAGATTTCGTCATTTGTTTTAACGCGACTGACTCCGACGATCAGGATTCAGCCACGCGAGCCTTCTAAAGTTTAACGGTTGGCGAGAAGACACCACCAACCGCGGTCCTATCAGCTTTAGCTCATATCCCCGCAGTGATGAATAGGCACATCACCTTGGGGCCAGGCAAGAAGCTAACAGTGTTTAAGCTGCTAGCGCGCCTTGAGCGTAGTTTTCGTCATTTGCGACTATTTTTCGTGATGTGGGATTTACGAGATACATCACGCTCTCGGCATGCACCGCAAGGGTTGTCACCGGCGTCGAAACCATGTCGCCCCTGATTACAGATGAGCATTCTAACGTGCTCACAGCTAATTGACCAGTTATGCCTTGTTATGTTCCCGCATAATTCGACCTTTTGGCGACTCCAGTCGCGATCTTTTCGGTGGCGCGCTTGTCATGCAGCTGTTTACCGGTGACCAGCGCCAGCTCGCACTTTTACCTTATTGCGCTTCCAGTAAAGTTTTAGAGGTACACAGGTGTGGCCTTTGTCCTGGGTGATCGAAAGATCTTGGCGATCTCTTTGCGATGCAGCAGCAATTTACGCGTGCGGGTAGGGTCGGCAATTTCATGGGTGCTTGCCGTGTTGAGCGGCATGATGTGGCTGCCCAGCAGAAAAGCCTCGCCATTGCGTACCAAAATATAGGTGTCGGTAAGCTGGGCTTTGCCAGCACGCAAGCTTTTCACTTCCCAGCCAGCCAGCGACAATCCTGCCTCGAAGGTCTCATCGATATGGTATTCAAACCGTGCCTTCTTATTTTGGGCGATAACGCTGCTACCGGGGCCCTTACTATTACCTTTCTTAGTGGCCATGGAACCTCATAATTAATCTGTCAGTGGCATCCCCTTCGTTATTTGGGAGGCGTGATACCATTTAAGGTCTGAAATAATGTTTCCCATGATACGCTTTGAGCACTGTGAAGTCAGCGGAGAGGTCAATGCCAACCGTCAATCGTTCCGCCTTGGTGCGGCACACCCCCAAAAGATGTTCGATCTGGTCAACGACTTCGAGCGCTACCCGGAGTTTTTGCCTGGATGCCGTCATGCGCGCTTGATTGAGCATGATGAAGCGCACCTGATCGGCGAAATGACCCTGGGTCGCGCCGGCGTCGAGCAAACCATCACCACGCGCAACGACCTTTTGCGCCCGAGCGTATTGAGCTTTCGTTGGTAAAAGGACCGTTCAAACGTCTAAAAGGTCGCTGGCTGTTTATCCCCATGGGAGAGGGCGCCTGCAAGGTCAGTTTAGAAATGGAGTTTGAATTCGCCAACCGGCTGCTCGGTATGGCCTTCGGAAAGCTTTTTCAGCAAATAGCTGGGCAGCTGGTCGATGCCTTCACCAAGCGCGCTAACGAGCTGTATGGCCGTTGAAACGCTAACGGTTGAAGTGGCTTTTGCATTGCCGTCTAAGCAGCGCATAGTGGCTCTGCGCGTGCCGGAGGGCACCACCGCACGCCAAGCTGTTGCCTTGGCTGATCTACCGACACTATTCCCTGAGCTGCCTGATACTACATTCTCTCAGGCACCTCTAGGGATCTTCGGTAAAGCACTACGCGACCCTGACACTTACCTGTTGTGTGCAGGTGATCGCGTAGAAGTCTACCGGCCGCTGGCCATCGACCCAAAGGTCGCTCGTTTAGAGCGTGCAAAGCGGCAAGCGAACGACCCAGGGCGGTAAGCGTGCTTTAAGGCTGTGACACGGGCTGCGCACTTGGTGGTATCGGCGTCTGGGTGCTCTCTTCTGGTAATGCATCCATGGGATCAACGCCTTCCGTTGCTGGCCCCATGCTGCTCTCACCCTCAAGCGGCAAATCTTCGGAGAAATCACCTTCTTGCTCAATGTTCGCCAAACGGCCCTGAGGGTCGAAGGTGAGCGTGACGCGGCGTTGCTCTACACCGCCATACGCTTTGTCTAAACGGAACACATAGTCCCATTGACTGGCATCAAAAGGCGCTTCTAGCAGCGGCCTACCCATCACATAAGTGACCTGCTCCCGAGTCATGCCGGGCTGAAGTTGGCTGACCATCTCCTGTGTCACTAGGTTGCCTTGGGGAATGTCGCGCTTGTACACGCCAACGTAGCTGCAGCCACTAACAACGGTCAGGGCAACGGAGAGCGTGATGATTCGAGTCAATTTTGCATTTGGGCCTATTCTTCACTATCGTGGTTTCGGTTGATCATACCCGACCTAACCTGTTACTGCGAAGAGCGACCATGGCCGATCAGAACCATGAATTGCGCAAAGCCGGTCTAAAAGTGACCCTGCCGCGCGTCAAGATACTTCAGATTCTCGAAAATGTTTCGGGTCAGCACCACCTTAGCGCGGAAGAAGTGTACAAAACACTGATTGATGCGGGCGAAGATGTTGGCCTGGCGACTGTATACCGCGTATTGACTCAGTTTGAGTCAGCGGGTTTGGTTATTCGTCATAATTTTGACGGTGGCCATGCAGTTTTGAGATGACCCAAGAGGATCACCATGACCACATGGTGTGCCTTGAAAGCGGTGAGATCATCGAGTTTGTCGATGAAATCATCGAGCGTCGTCAGCAAGAGATCGCTGAAGAGCATGGCTACGAACTAGTGGATCATGCGCTGGTGCTTTATGTGCGTCCCCGTGGATCAGATGTGACGCGCCAAGACAGCGGGCCGACGAATAGAAAATAATGTTCGTGGGTCGACACAGTAGCCGTGGATAAGACGTATAAGCGTCCCTGGTCTACTTGGCAAATTCGCTATTAATGGAATTCGCCAAGTAGGCAGGGGCGTTTTGTTGTGCTGGATATAATTGTGCTGGATATAGTTGTGTTGATGTAACTGCGATATCGCAGTTCTCGCTTATCAATGTGGCGGGCGCTGGCTAGCGTGCAGCATTTCGCGTGCGTGGGCGAGGGTTTGATCAGACAGCGTCACACCTCCCAGCATACGTGCCAGTTCGCTGATGCGGCCCTGTTCGTCGAGTAGCGCCATTTGGGTCAGTGTTGTATCGCGTTTGGCCTGTTTCTCAATATGCAGGTGCTGATGCGCCTGTGCCGCTACTTGGGGTAGGTGGGTCACGGTCATCACCTGACCATTTTCACCTAGCTTACGTAGCAATTGACCTACAATTTCGGCAGTGGCGCCGGATATGCCCACATCCACTTCGTCAAATACTAAGCTAGGCACCGTCGAATGGGTTGCTGCGACGACTTGAATCGCTAGGCTGATCCGCGACAACTCGCCGCCGGAAGCCACTTTGGTTAACGGCCTTGCGGGCTGGCCGGGGTTGGCGCTAATTAAGAACTGCACACGATCAAGACCTTCAGGGCTCGGCGCCTCTTTCGCGGTGACCTCCACTTCGAAACGCGCTTTACCCATCGCTAAAAAAGCCCAACTGTTGCTGTACCTCTTTACCCAAGCGAAGCGCGGCTTTTTGGCGGCTCTCGCTGAGCTTTTTCGCCTCTTGGCGGTAGCTTTCGCGTAGCTCAACGACCCGTGCACTGAGAGCTTCCAGATCATTGCCACCTTCTTCTAACTGCGCAACTTCGCGTTGCAAATTGGCATGTAGGGCGCATAGCTCTTCAGGGGCAACATGATGTTTGCGAGCAATTCGATGTACGTCGGCCATTCTCTCTTCAACCCACGCTAGCCTTTCAGGGTCTAATTCGGTCGTGCTGGCGAGGCGATTGAGTTCGCTGGCAGCCTCTTCCACTTGAATGCGAGCATCGCTCAGCATAGCCAGTGTATTCGCCAAGGTGCCTTTGTCACTGCCCGGCAGTGCGCTTAAATGAGTGAAGGCCTGATTCAGTAATGACAATGCACCCCTTCATCGCTGGCGCAGCAGTCAGCGGCAAACTGAGTCTCGCGTAAGGTCTCTTCCGCATGGGCGAGCGTATGTTGCTCTTCCTCTAGTGTGGCTAATTCGCCTTCTGCTAAGCCGAGCTGATCCAGCTCTTCCACTTGGTAGCGCAGCAACTGCCGTTTGGCCTCAACTTCGCTGCCTTCTTCGCTTAGCTTCTTTAGCTGACGGCGGGCATTACGCCACTCGCGGAACGTTTCGGCTAATTGTGTAGTGGCATCGTTCAGGCCTGCGTAATCATCCAGCAGCGCAAGATGGGTCTCTTCGCGCATTAAGGCGTGGTGGGCATGCTGGCCATGAATTTGAATCAGCTGCTCGCCGAGAGATTTGAGATCCGAGATAGTCGCAGGGTGGCCATTAATCCATGCTTTGGAGCGACCATTGGCAGTGACGACACGGCGCAGCAGGCATTCTTCCGCCGGCAGTTCGCGGGCCGAAAGCCACTCGACGGCAGCGGGCAGGTGCTGGATGTCGAAACGTGCAGAGAGGTCCGTGCGCTCACGTCCATGACGGACGCTGCCCGCATCGGCACGCTCACCCAGGCATAACCCGAGGGCGCCTAGCAGGATGGATTTGCCTGCCCCGGTCTCCCCGGTAATGGCCGTCATGCCGCCGGATAAATCGAGTTCTAAATGATCAACAATAGCGAAGTCTTGAATAGCGAGCTGAGTAAGCATGGCGCCTCCCAAGGCGGAACAGCATAGGAGCTGGGTACTTATCCAATAGTTGTTGATTTATACAGTAGTTAATAACTCACTTCAATGCACCTCTTGAGATGGAATTTATGGCCCCCATATAGCGTGCATGATCAATAAAAGCGAGTAGCTAACGGCTTACTTCTTTGCGCGCAGCCCGCGTGGTAGCGCACTACTTGTTATTTAGGAGCACAACATGGCGAAAGAACCGCAAACACCAATGGATGATGAGTTGGCCCGCCACGAGCATGAAGCCGAGGGCGCTGAACAAGCGGCTGAGAAAGTGGCCGAAGAGCGCTTGATGGAAGGCGAGCTTGAAGGGTTGATCAATGATGAGGAGCCGTTAGAAGGCAACGTCGACAACCCTGAGGCGGAAATGCTGGCTGCCCAAGTAGGCGAGTTAGAGCAGAGCTTGGCCGACGCCAGGATCAAGCCCTGCGCGCCGCCGCGGAAGCACAAAACGTGCGTCGCCGTGCCGAGCAGGAAGCTGAGAAAGCGCGCAAGTTCGCGCTTGAGAAGTTTGTGAAAGAGCTACTGCCGGTGGTGGATAGCCTGGAAAAAGCACTTGAGACAATGGAAGAGGGCGCCTCCGAGGTTCACCGTGAAGGCGTTTCCATGACGTTGAAAATGCAGCTGGATGTGCTCAATAAATTCGGCGTCGAAAGCATCGAGCCTCACGGCGAGCCTTTCGATCCGCAGGTGCACGAAGCAATGACCATGGTACCTAACCCAGACCTTGATCCGAATACCGTGATGGATGTTATGCAGAAGGGCTATTTGCTCAATGGACGCCTAGTGCGCCCGGCCATGGTAGTGGTCAGCCAAAAGCCAATTGAGCCATTGGCTGCACAGGGAGTGAAAAAAAGCCCTTGAAATGTCAGCGGCGGCCCCCAAATAAAGGGCAACCCCGCGGGGGAAACCCGCAACTGAGTTTTAAAAAATCAGTTCTAAAACTTAATTTTCAGTTTTGTAACAATCGAATTCGAGGTATTGCTATGGGACGTATAATTGGTATTGACCTGGGCACCACTAACTCTTGTGTGGCTGTGCTCGATGGTGACAGTGCTAAAGTTATCGAAAATGCCGAGGGTGGCCGTACGACACCTTCTATCATCGCGTATACAGATGATGGTGAAACGCTGGTCGGTCAGGCGGCCAAGCGCCAAGCCGTCACTAACCCAGAAAACACCTTGTATGCTATCAAGCGTCTGATTGGCCGTCGCTTTAAAGACGACGTTGTTCAGAAAGACATTAAGATGGTGCCGTACAAGATCACCGAAGCCGATAACGGTGATGCCTGGGTTGAAGTAAAAGGCAAAAAATGGCACCGCCGCAGGTTAGCGCGGAAGTGCTGAAGAAAATGAAGAAGACCGCCGAAGACTACTTGGGTGAAACAGTCACCGAAGCGGTCATCACTGTGCCGGCCTACTTCAACGACAGCCAGCGCCAGGCAACGAAAGACGCCGGCCGCATCGCCGGTCTAGACGTTAAGCGCATCATCAATGAGCCGACCGCTGCCGCACTGGCTTACGGTATGGACAAATCGCGCGGCGACAAAACCATCGCGGTTTATGACCTGGGTGGCGGTACCTTCGATATCTCGATCATCGAAATTGCCGATGTTGACGGCGAAACCCAGTTTGAAGTGTTGGCCACCAACGGTGACACCTTCCTGGGTGGCGAAGATTTCGACTTGGCATTGATCAACTACTTGGTCGACCAGTTCAAGTCTGACAGCGGTATTGATCTGTCCGGCGACAACCTGGCCATGCAGCGTCTGAAAGAAGCCGCAGAGAAAGCCAAAATTGAGCTTTCTAGCGCTCAGCAGACCGACGTGAACCTGCCTTATATCACTGCCGACAACACTGGCCCGAAACACCTTAACGTTAAGGTGACACGCGCCAAGCTGGAGTCGCTGGTAGAAGAACTGGTTCAGCGCTCGCTTGAGCCGTGCAAAATGGCGCTGAAAGATGCTGGCCTGTCCGCTTCTGAAATCGATGAAGTGATCCTGGTCGGTGGCCAGACACGCATGCCGATGGTGCAGAAGAAAGCCGCTGACTTCTTCGGTAAAGAAGCACGCAAAGATGTTAACCCGGACGAAGCGGTTGCGGTTGGTGCAGCGATTCAGGGCGGCGTACTGGGTGGCGACGTTAAAGACGTTCTGCTGCTTGACGTTACCCCGCTTACCCTGGGCATCGAAACTCTGGGTGGTGTAATGACGCCGCTGATCGAGAAGAACACCACCATCCCGACCAAGAAGACACAAACCTTCTCAACGGCGGATGACAACCAAACGGCGGTGACCATCCACGCTGTTCAGGGTGAACGTAAGCAAGTGTCGCAGAACAAGTCGCTGGGTCGTTTTGATCTTGCCGACATTCCGCCGGCACCGCGCGGCGTGCCTCAGATCGAAGTCGCCTTCGACTTGGATGCCAACGGTATCCTGAACGTATCGGCGAAAGACAAGGCTACCGGTAAAGAGCAGTCTATCGTCATCAAGGCCTCTAGCGGTTTGTCCGAGGAAGAAGTCGAGCAGATGGTGCGCGATGCCGAAGCGCACGCCGAAGAAGACAAAAGTTCGAAGAGCTGGTACAGCTGCGTAACCAAGCCGATGGCATGATTCACGCCACACGTAAAACGTTGGAAGAAGCAGGCGACAAAGCGACTGACGACGAAAAACAGGCGATTGAGACCGCTATCAGTGAGCTGGAAGAAGCGGTTAAGGGTGACGACGTCGATAACATTCAGAAGAAGCTGGATGCATTGACCGAAGCCTCTGGAAAGCTGGCTCAGAAGATGTACGCCGAGCAGGCAGAAGCCGCTCAGCAAGAGGGCGGCGAAGGTGCCGAGAGCACCGGCTCCAAGCCAGAAGACGACGTGGTTGACGCCGAGTACGAAGAAGTCAACGACGATCAGAAAAAGCAGTAACAACCTCTTTCTGCCAAGGGAGAAAGCGGTGACGCGGGAGCTTACTCCCGCGTTGCTGTTCTCCGCGGCCAAGACGCACGTGGCTAAATGCGTAGTTATAAATATGTAGCTAAATGTGCAGTTGAGTGCGTAGCTAACCAGGAGGCGTAGGGCCCATGTCCAAGCGCGATTATTACGAAGTCCTGGGTGTCGAAAAGGGGCCGATCAGAAAGAGATCAAGAAGGCCTATCGCCGTCTGGCGCAAAAATTCCACCCTGATCGAAACCCGGACGATACCACCTCAGCGGAAAAATTCCGCGATGTGTCCGAAGCTTACGAAGTGCTGAGCGACAGCGAAAAAACGCGCTGCTTATGACCAGTTCGGCCATGCAGGCGTTGATGGCCAAGGTGGCGGTGGTTTCGGCGGTGCTGGTGCTGGTGATTTCAGTGATATTTTCGGCGATGTATTTGGCGATATTTTTGGTGGAGGCGGTGGCCGTCGTCGTGGGCCCAATGCCCCGGCACGCGGTTCCGACCTACGCTATAACCTAGAGCTGGATCTTGAGAACGCCGTTTCCGGTACCACAGTCGATATCCGTGTTCCACGGCATATCGAGTGTGACCGTTGCGATGGCGGTGGCGCTGAGCCGGGCTCTTCTAAAGAGACGTGTCCTACCTGTCATGGCCATGGTCAAGTGCGTATGCAGCAAGGCTTCTTCGCCGTGCAGCAAACGTGTCCGACCTGTCATGGCTCTGGCCAGCACATCAAAGTGCCGTGCCATAAGTGTAATGGTGAAGGCCGCGTACGTGAGACGCGCACGCTGTCGGTCAAGATTCCGCCGGGTGTCGATACCGGTGACCGTATTCGCCTAAATGGTGAAGGTGAAAGCGGCGTCAACGGTGGCCCGCCTGGGGATCTATACGTGCAGGTGGCCATCAAGCCGCACCACATCTTCCAGCGTGACGGCAAGCACTTGCAGTGTGATGTGCCGATTAACTTTGTGGATGCAGCGCTAGGCGGCGAGCTTGAAGTGCCCACGCTAGATGGCCGTGTGAAGCTGAAGATTCCACCGGAAACGCAAACCGGCAGGCTGTTCCGCCTGCGCGGTAAAGGTGTGAAGCCCGTGCGTGGTGGCATGCCCGGCGACCTGCTGTGCAAGGTGGTAGTGGAAACACCGGTGAAGCTTAACGATGAGCAGCGCGACCTACTGCGCCAGCTCCAGGAGAGCTTTGACGGCAGCAATAGCCACAACCATTCGCCGAAGAAAACCGGTTTCTTCGACAGCGTGAAGAGCTTCTTTGAAGATATGAAGCCGTAAGTCTGAGATAATGGTTAAACGTTAGTTGTTTGTCTCAAAAAACCCTCGGTTCGCCGGGGGTTTTTGCTGTTTAGGGAAGGCTGCGCGCAATGGATAACCTTCAGGAAAAGCCCACAAAGGGCATTTTGCTTCGGATACTGTCAGGTGCCCTGTTTACCGGCATGCTGGTGTGTATTAAAGCTGTCAGTGACGACGTGCCGGTGGGGCAGTCGGTGTTTTTTCGCTCGTTGTTTGCGCTGTTCCCGATCGTTATCTTTTAATGATTCGTCGGGAGTTCCCTAAAGCGCTAGCCACCCGCCGCCCGCTGGGCCATTTATTACGCTCTGGACTGGGCGCGGCGGCGATGTTCTTCTCGTTTTCCGCCGTGGCGTTCTTGCCGGTGGCCGAGGCGACACTGTTAGTCCAGCTGGCGCCGATCTTTATGGCGCTGGGCGGGGTGTTGCTATTAGGCGAGCGGTTCTCGTTTTATCGCGCGGGCGCCATTGTATTGGCGCTGGCCGGCATGGCGGTGCTGGTCGTCCCCAATCTTAATTCCGAAGCGGGCGATGGTCGGCTGCTGGGCTATGTATTGGGGACGTTCGGGCGCTGCTCACCGCGGGGGCGCTACTCACCGTTAGACGCATTTCGCGTACCGAGACCGCTGGCTCCATCGCGTTCTACTTTATTTTAGTGTCGTCGTTGGCTGGGCTTGCGACGTTGCCGCTGGGGTGGGCCTCACTTAGCCACATCGAGTTTGGCCTGTTAGTGCTTTCAGGGTTATTTGGCGGGGCGGGGCACATTGCCATGACGTTGGCGTTTCGCTATGCCGAAGTCTCGCGGCTGGCTCCCTTTGAGTATGTGGCGCTCGTCTGGCCTGTGATCGCCGATTGGGTGCTGTTTGGTATCCCGGTCTCCAGTGGCTTTCTGCTGGCGCTACCGCTGATGTTAAGCGGGGTAGCGCTAGCGGCGATGGAGGGGCGGCGGCTTAAGTTCAGGGCTAAGACTAATGGCTAGATAGCCTCTTCGACAATAAGCTGAGGTCGGCCCTTCGAGCACGGCTCAATGCGGGCGGTGACTTTATAAACCTGATGCAATAGCGCGGGCGTAATAACGTCTTCGGTGGGGCCGCAGGCAATCAGATGGCCGTTTTCCAATACCATCGAAGCATCGGTAAAGCGCAGCGCATGACCTAAATCATGAAGCGCTACCAGGATTAGCATGTTGCGCTCATCCGCCAGCCGTCTCAGTACCGATAACAGGTTGATCTGGCGATTGAGGTCGAGCGCTGAGGTCGGTTCATCCAACATTAAAATCTCAGGCTCCTGCACCAGCGCCTGAGCGGCACTGACAAGCTGACGCTGCCCGCCGCTAAGGTTGCCGAGGTCGCGTTCGCCTAGTGAGGTAATCGAAAGCTCAGCAAGCGCACGGTCAACCTGGGCCAGATCCTCTGGCTGCACTTTAAGGCTGCGACCCTGCATGCGCGCCAATAGCACTGACTCATAAACCGTTAGTACCGCTCTGGCGCCGGTGTCCTGGGGCATATAGGCCACCGGGCGCTCGACGCTGGTGCCGCTGATAATGACCTCCCCTTCGCCTTTCAGTAGGCCCAAAATACGTCGAAAAAGCGTCGATTTCCCGGCAGCGTTAGGGGCCAAGTAAGGCCACAATTTGCCCGCCCTTAAAGGGGAGGCGTTGTTATCTCTTGTAAAATGGCGCGACGCCCATAACGCGCCGATACGCGGTTTAATTCTAGAGTTACCATGAGGCCTTCTTGTGGTTAAGCACGAGAAATAAGAAGAAGGGGATGCCCACCAGTGAAGTAATAATGCCAATGGGAATAATGGTGCCCGGGATAATAATTTTGGAAATCACCGAGCCCACCGACAGAATCAGCGCACCGCATAGGGCCGAGCCGGGTAAGAAGAAGCGTTGATCTTCGCCCAGTAAGATGCGCGCAATATGCGGACCCACCAGACCGATAAAACCAATCGTGCCCACAAACGCCACCGCGATAGCCGCGAGCAGCGACACTAGCACCAACACTTCTAAGCGCAGCGCGCGAGGGTTGACACCCATGCTTTCTGCCTTGGCATCACCCAGGCGCACGGCAGTTAATGCCCACCCGTGGCGGGCCAGCAGTGGCATTACCGCAGTCAGTATCCCCAGAGCGATCCAGAACTTGGGCCAGGTCGCTTTAGTTAAGCTGCCCATGGTCCAGAACACGACTGCTGAGACGGCTTCCTGGCTGGCAAAAACTGAATCAGCGCCATCAGCGAATTAAAGATAAACACCATCGCAATACCGAGCAGCACAATGGTTTCGACCGTGACGCCGCGCTTAAGGCTTAGTGCATGAATAAGAAACGCGGTGACCATCGCCATTAAAAAGGCATTGATCGGCACCACAAACTCAATGGCGGCAGGAATGATCGCTACGCCAAACGCCAGCCCAAGGGCTGCACCAAAGCTCGCGCCTGCAGAAATTCCCAGGGTAAAGGGGCTGGCTAATGGGTTGCTCAGTATAGTTTGCATCTGTGCGCCAGCCACCGACAGGCTGGCGCCCACCACGAGTGCCATCAGCGCCACCGGCATACGTATTTCCCAGAGAATTACCCGCGCCTGCTGGCTGACGCTATCTGGCGACAGTAGCGTTGCGATCACCCTCATTCAGGCTATAGCGGGCTGGGCCCAGAGCTAAATCCACACAGAGGCTTAAAAACAAGGCCACCACCAGCGCCGCCAATATGATTTGGCGGCGAAAAACCTGGGTGCGATAAAAAGCTCGCCCCTGGGAGAGCTCTTGGGTGCTCATCGTTTTAATCGTCATTCAGCGTGACCCAATAGCCGGGTTCATAATCAATGGGCAAGAAGCGCTCGTGCAGTTCTTCCATTGTGGCATCGGGGTCTAAGTCGGCAAACAGCTCGGGGTGTAGCCACTTGGCCAGCTGTTGCACGGCCACGAAGTAGTAAGGACTGTTGTAAAACTGGTGCCAGATGGCGTGGAAGTTACCTGATTCCACCGCTTCAATGCCTGTCATCGCGGTCCGCTCGGTCAGCGCTTCAAGCTTAGCACGCGCGTTTTGCATATCTGACCCCGGTCCAACGCCGACCCAGTTGCCGCCCGGCACGTAGGCGTCCCAGTTGCCGCCGGTAACAACCACATGATCAGGATTGGCAGCAATAATCTGTTCAGGGTTCAAATTGCCGAAACTTTTCGGAATGATTCCTTCGGCAATATTGCTACCACCCGCCAGGGTGACATACTCGCCAAAGTTGGCAGGGCCAAAACTCATGCAACATTCGTCAGAGTAGCCGCCTGCCCGGTCGATAAACACGCTGGGGCGTTCTGGATTAGCCTCGGCGATCACATCGGTTACCCGTGCCAACTGTGTCTCGGCAAACTCGATGAATTCTTCGGCCGCGGCTTCATCGTCCATAATCTGGCCGATAATGCGCATGGAAGGAATCGTGTGCTCTATCGGATCCTCACGAAAATCCACATAGACAATAGGGATGCCAAGTTGTGCCAACTTATCGTCGTAGGCAGCGTCTTCCGTGGCGGCTTTTGCTTCGATATTCATCAGCACGACGTCGGGGGTGAGCGAGGCGGCCTGTTCAACATCAAAGGTGCCATCCTTAAACCCACCAAAGGTAGGTATTGATTCGATTTCCGGAAAGCGTTCCAGATAGCGGGCATAGTTATCAGGGTCTGCCTGAGAAAAATCTTCACGCCAACCGACCACATGAGCAAAAGGCGCTTCCGGTTCGAGCAACCCCAGCAGGTAAATTTGCCGCCCTTCACCTAAAATAACCCGCTCAGCAGGCGCGTCTAGAGTGACTTGGCGGCCTGCGATATCGGTGACGGTAATATCTTCACCCATAACAGTGGTGCAGTAACCAAAAGTGATGAGTGTGCCAAGCAGGAGTTTCAAGCGATGAGAGTTGAGCATTTAATGACTCGCTGGTCGGTGTGGGTAAACAATGGATTGGCGCCTCTTGCGCACGAGGACGACTTGTTCGTAGAGAGATGCAGTTGTTATTGTAACTGATTCGCGTTCTGTTTGTAGGGCTACATTATGCCTCTATCTATTGAAATGATACGGACTATCGAAATGATACGGGCATCCATGTGGCGGAGAATGCTCGGCGGTTTTCATCCATAATGCTAATGTTTATGGACAACTTTAAGTTAGTGAGTCATCACATAATGGAGCAGTGCTATGCCTTTATCCCGTGCAGAAATCGAAACCACATCGGCTGAGCGATTAATCAATCGTCTCTGCAAACACTGGGCGCATAAGCTTGAGGTTGAGCAAAACGACCAGCAAGCGACCATTAAGTTTGCTACCGGTACCTGCTTAATGGTTGCTGAGCCAGACAAGCTAGTGGTGGCCCTCGAAACCCTTGAGGAAGAGCATTTGGATGAGCTTGAGGGGGGTCGTTGAGCGACACCTGGTACGTATGGCCGGGGATGAAGAGCTGGCAATTGTGTGGGAGAACTAATCCCCTTTCTCTTGGGAATAATGAAGAGAGCGTCGAAGGCGTTGGTGCGTCTGTTATAATCGCGGCAATTTTTGAAAACATAAGTATTACGCACTGAAACGCAGAGCGCAGGAGTTCGCATGACCCGAATTGCCATTGTAGGTGTGGCTGGCCGTATGGGCCGTACGCTGGTAAATGCTGTCGAGCAGGAGGCTGAAGCCACTCTGGCTGGCGGTATTCTGGAGCCAGGCAGCTCTTTAGTGGGGGCTGACATTGGTGAGCTAGCCGGCGTGGGCAAGCGCGGCGTCGTTGCGGTCGATTCACTCGCCTCGATCGTTGATGATTTTGATGTGCTGATCGACTTCACGGCTCCTCAGGTCACGCTGGGTAATTTGGCGTTCTGCGCTGAGCACGGTAAACGCATCGTGATTGGTACCACCGGCATGAGCGATGATGAGCTGGCGCAGCTCGACAGCTATCGCGATAAAGTCGCTATGGTGTTTGCCCCCAATATGAGCGTCGGTGTGAATCTAACGCTGAAGTTGCTCGAAACCGCTGCTAAGGCGCTGGGCGATGAAGGTTACGATATCGAAGTCATCGAGTCGCATCACCGCCACAAAGTGGATTCGCCTTCGGGTACGGCGATTAAAATGGGCGAAGTGATCGCCGACAGCCTGGGGCGCACCCTGAAAGAGCACGGCGTGTTCGAGCGGGTAGGGCAGTGCGGCCCGCGTACCGATAAAGAGATCGGCTTTGCCACCGTGCGCGCGGGCGATATCGTGGGCGAGCACACGGTGATGTTTGCCACCGAAGGCGAGCGCATCGAAATTACCCACAAAGCCTCCAGCCGGATGACCTTTGCCAAAGGCGCGGTGCGCGCAGCGCTGGGTCGCTGGCAAAGAGAGCGGCCGTTACGATATGCAGGATGTGTTGGGGCTGGATTAAGAAAACACTAATGTCTGCGGGTGCTACGATTAAGGGGTAGTCCTAGGCCAAGAATTCCTGTAACATTTCAAAAATTTTGGCCGGGTGGCTTAGAAGCTCTGACTGACAGACCTTAGACGGCGCGCTTGTTGCGTTGGCCAGCCCAAAGCCTGTCCCGAGTCCGCTAGCCAATTTTAGGTTGTGCCAGCGGCTCAGGAGGCATCGAACAACAAGCGGGATGAAACCGATTCTTTTTATCGGCTTCGTCCCGCTTTTTTACGACCCTCATTATTGATAACGAATCGTTGGATGATGAGGCCGTGGATTCATGAAGAATTTGCTGAGCCTGCGCCCTACAGGCTCCCACCAGCATGGGAGGATCTTGTTTTGAATAACCCCGCATTGAGCAAACCCGCAATATTGGCCCTGGAAGATGGCAGCGTGTTCCACGGAATCGCCATTGGCGCGGAGGGAGTAACCAGCGGTGAGGTGGTGTTCAATACGGCCATGACCGGCTATCAAGAGATCCTCACTGACCTCTCCTATGTCCGCCAGATAGTAACGCTCACCTACCCCCATATCGGCAATACCGGTATTAATGCAGAAGATGTGGAGTCAGCCTCTATCGCCGTCGCGGGTTTAGTGATTCGCGATCTGCCGCTAATGGCCAGTAGCTTTCGCTCTGAGCAATCGCTGTCGGACTACCTGAAAAGTCAGAATGTGCTGGGCATTGCCGATATTGACACTCGCCGTCTGACGCGCATTTTGCGCGATAAAGGGGCGCAAAACGGTGCGATTTTGGCGGGCGCTGATGCTGAAGGCGAGGAGGCAGTCGCACGGGCGCTGGAAGCCGCCAGGGCATTCCCTGGGCTGAAGGGGATGGATCTCGCCAAAGAGGTCTCCTGTAAAGAAGCGTACGAGTGGAGCGAAGGCGAGTGGACCTTGGGTGAAGGCTACGCCGATACCACTCAGCAAGAGCGTCCTTACCACGTGGTCGCGTACGACTATGGCGTCAAATTTAACATCCTGCGCATGCTGGCTGCGCGCGGCTGTCGCTTGACGGTGGTTCCAGCGCAAACGCCCGCTGCCGAGGTGTTGGCGATGAGGCCTGATGGCATTTTACTAGCCAACGGCCCAGGCGACCCAGAACCCTGTGATTACGCCATCAAAGCGATTCAGGACGTGCTGAAAACTGATATTCCAATGTTTGGTATCTGTCTGGGTCACCAGTTGTTGGCGCTTGCGGCAGGGGCGAAGACAGTCAAAATGAGCCTCGGTCACCACGGTGCCAACCACCCGGTGCAGGATCTCGATACTGGCGCAGTGATGATTACCAGCCAAAACCATGGCTTTGCGGCGGATGAAGCGACCCTGCCTGCGAACGTGCGCGCAACGCACCGTTCGCTGTTCGATGGCACTTTACAAGGGATTGAGCTAACTGACCGACCAGCATTCAGCTTTCAGGGCCACCCGGAAGCGAGCCCAGGTCCGCGCGATGTGGCGCCGCTGTTTGATCGCTTCGTGGCCATGATGCAGGCACGCCGCTAACGCGCTCCTCGCATCACCTTATCGCCTTATTTGTCGCTCATCGTCACCATTTTTGCGGGAACCGTTATGCCTAAGCGTACCGACATCAATAGTATTTTGATCATTGGCGCTGGCCCGATTGTGATCGGCCAGGCCTGCGAATTCGACTACTCCGGCGCCCAGGCGTGTAAAGCGCTGCGCGAGGGGCTTCCGGGTTATTTTGGTTAACTCTAACCCAGCCACCATCATGACCGACCCGGCCATGGCGGATGCTACTTACATCGAGCCGATTACCTGGCAGGCGGTCGAGAAAATCATCGAAGCCGAGCGCCCCGATGCGATTCTGCCCACCATGGGTGGCCAGACGGCGCTGAACTGTGCCCTTGAACTTGAAAAGCATGGCGTGCTGGATAAGTTCGGCGTTGAGATGATCGGTGCCAACGCCGATGCGATTAACATGGCTGAAGACCGCGATCTGTTCGATCAGGCCATGAAGCGCATTGGCTTGGAGTGCCCGAAAGCGAAAGTGGCGCACACCATGGATGAGGCCTGGGAAATTCAGGCTGAGCTGGGTTTCCCGACTATTATTCGACCCTCCTACACCATGGGCGGCTCCGGCGGCGGCGTGGCGTACAACAAAGAGGAGTTCGAAGAGATCTGTACGCGCGGGTTCGAGCTTTCCAACAACCACGAGCTGCTGATTGACGAGTCGCTGCTGGGTTGGAAAGAGTACGAGATGGAAGTGGTGCGCGACAAAAACGACAACTGCATCATCGTCTGCGCGATTGAGAACTTCGACCCCATGGGCGTGCACACCGGTGACTCTATCACCGTGGCCCCGGCGCAAACGCTGACTGATAAAGAGTATCAGATCATGCGTGATGCCAGCCTCGCGGTACTGCGCGAGATTGGCGTAGAGACCGGTGGCTCCAATGTCCAGTTTGGTATGGACCCCAAGACCGGGCGCCTGGTGGTGATTGAAATGAATCCGCGGGTGTCGCGCTCCTCGGCGCTGGCCTCGAAGGCGACCGGTTTCCCGATTGCCAAGATCGCCGCGAAGTTGGCGGTTGGCTATACCCTGGATGAGCTGCAAAACGATATTACCGGTGGTCGTACGCCCGCGTCGTTTGAGCCATCCATCGACTACGTGGTTACCAAGATACCTCGCTTCACCTTCGAGAAGTTTCCTCAGGCCAATGACCGTTTGACCACACAGATGAAGTCAGTGGGTGAGGTAATGGCGATTGGCCGTACTTTCCAAGAGTCGCTGCAGAAAGCGCTGCGCGGCCTGGAAACCGGTAACGATGGTCTTGATCCGATCATTACCGACTTCACGCCGGATAATATGGCGATTATCCAGGGCGAGCTGCAAACCGCTGGCGCCGAGCGTATTTTCTACGTGGCAGATGCCATGCGCTCGGGCATGAGCGTTGATGACGTGTTTGCGCTGACTAATATCGACCCTTGGTTCCTGGTCCAGCTGGAAGATTTAGTACTGACTGAAAGCGCCGTTGCCAAGCGAACGCTGAGCGATTTTTCCGCCCGTGAGCTTTACCAGCTCAAGCGCAAAGGCTTTGGCGATGCGCGCCTGGCCAAGCTACTTAATGTCAGCGAAAAGAATTCCGTCAAACGCGTCAGTCCGCGGGTATTCGCCCGGTCTACAAGCGTGTCGACACCTGCGCCGCTGAGTTTGCTACGGACACTGCCTACATGTACTCCACTTATGAAGAGGAGTGCGAGGCGGATGTGTCTGATCGCCAGAAAATTATGGTACTGGGCGGTGGCCCCAACCGTATCGGCCAAGGGATCGAGTTTGACTACTGCTGTGTTCACGCTGCTTTTGCCATGCGCGACGACGGCTACGAAACCATCATGGTCAACTGTAACCCGGAAACGGTTTCTACCGATTACGATACCTCTGACCGCCTCTACTTTGAGCCGGTGACGCTGGAGGACGTGCTCGAAATCGCCGATAAAGAGAAGCCGGTAGGGGTGATTGTTCAGTTCGGTGGTCAAACGCCGCTGAAACTGGCGCGTGAGCTTGAAGCCGCTGGCGTGCCGATTATCGGCACCACGCCGGATGCCATCGACCGCGCCGAAGACCGCGAACGCTTCCAGGTGATGATTGATAAGCTGGGCCTGAAGCAGCCGCCCAATGCCACGGCGCGTAGCTTTGCCGAAGCCTTCGATAAGGCGGAAGCGATTGGTTATCCGCTCGTGGTTCGCCCCAGCTACGTACTGGGTGGTCGGGCGATGGAGATCGTCTACGACGCCTCCGAGCTTGAAAATTACATGACCCACGCGGTGAAAGTGTCCAACGACTCGCCAGTGCTGCTTGATCACTTTCTGAGCGCCGCGATTGAGATCGATATTGATGCGGTGTCAGATGGCCAGCAGGTCGTGATTGGCGGCATCATGCAGCACGTCGAGCAAGCGGGTGTTCACTCCGGTGACTCCGCCTGCGCGCTGCCGCCTTACTCGCTGCCTGCGGATGTGCAGGACGAGATGCGTCATCAGGTGAAGCAGATGGCGGTCGAGCTGGGTGTGAAAGGTTTAATGAACGTGCAGCTTGCCTGGCAGGACGGTGAAATCTACGTCATTGAGGTGAACCCGCGCGCCTCGCGTACGGTGCCCTTGTGTCCAAGTGCATCGGTACCTCGCTTGCTCAGATCGCGGCGCGTTGCATGGCGGGTAAAACCCTCGCCGAACAGGGCTTTGAGCGCGAAATCGTGCCGCACTTCTATAGTGTTAAAGAGGCCGTTTTCCCGTTTAATAAATTCCCTGGGGTTGATCCGATTCTCTCGCCGGAAATGAAGTCTACCGGCGAAGTGATGGGCTCTGGCGACACCTTTGCAGAGGCCTTCTTCAAGGCGCAGTTGGGGGCAGGCGAGGCCATTCCTGGGCTGACCGGGGAGCGTAAAGCGTTCCTTTCTGTACGTGAGCCCGACAAGACGGGGATTATCGAAGTGGGGCGTTCTCTGTTAGCATTAGGCTTTACGCTATGTGCAACACGGGGAACTGCGGCTGCTTTGGAAGCTGCCGGGCTAGCCGTGGAGCACGTCAATAAAGTTTACGAAGGTCGTCCCCATATCGTCGATCTGCTCAAGAACGACGAAATCGCCTACATTGTGAATACTACCGAAGGTCGCCAGGCAATTAATGACTCTTCGGTCATTCGCCGTACTGCTCTCTCGCGCAAGGTGCCCTATGCGACCACCTTGGCGGGCGCTAATGCTGTTTGCATGGCGCTTGAGTACGGTAGGGGAGATTACGGTGCGGCGCCTTCAGGATCTGCATGCAGGAGCAAGTCAATGAACAAGGTCCCGATGACAGTTGCGGGAGAAAGAAGCCTTCGTGAAGAACTCGACCACCTTAAAAGCGAAGCGCGTCCGCAGGTGATCGCGGCCATCGCTGAAGCGCGCGAGCACGGTGATCTTAAAGAGAACGCCGAGTATCACGCTGCTCGCGAGCAGCAAGGGTTTATCGAAGGGCGTATTCAGGAGATCGAGAGTAAGCTTTCTGTCGCACAAGTGATTGATGTCACTAAACTGCCGAAAACCGGCAAAGTGATTTTTGGTGTGACCGTATCGCTGCTTAATTTAGATACTGATGCCGAAGTCACTTATCGCATCGTCGGCGAAGATGAGGCGAATATTAAATCTGGTCGCATCTCGGTCACCTCGCCAATTGCTCGTGCGTTGATCGGCAAAGAGGAAGGCGATGTTGTCGTGGTTAAAACACCCGGCGGCGACGTGGAGTATGAAGTAGGTAGTGTCGAGCACTTGTGATGAAAAATGCCCTTTCAATGGACGTTGGTTAGGTCGCTTGAAGGGGCATTTGATGGCAGCGGCATATTCGCTAAAAGAGAACTTACAAGCTAGCGGTTAATGCCGGCCGTGGTGATTCTCAAAGCGAGTAACATTAGAAAGCTTCGGGTTCACCTGTGGGTTCCGGCGATAAAGAAGCGCCATTTTGCCAATGGTTTGCACGAGTTCTGCGCGGCTGTTGGCGATCAGTTCGGCGATCATGGCAGCACGATCATCACGCTCAGGAAGGGCGAGCTTCACTTTGATCAGTTCGTGATCGGTAAGTGCGCGGTTAAGTTCTGCGAGCAAATTTTCGGAGACGCCGTTCTCAGAAACGGTGACCACGGGGTTAAGGTGGTGGCCAATGCTACGAAATGCTTTCTTTTGTGCCTGTGACAAGCTCATGGTATCTTGCGGTATCCCGGTTAGCGCATAACGCTCCATCTTACGGTGAAACGCCACCGAGTGAAAGCGATCGCGTGAATGCGCCCATCTCATATTCTAGTGTTAGATTCCCACATGCAGCAAAAGCCCCGAACCGTAAACATTCAGTCAGCAAGACCAGTAATAATTGGAAGAAGGAGCATTTTGACGACCAGTACGTGAAGCAGAGTTGGCAAGATGGTTATCGCTCTCGCGCCAGCTATAAGCTGATCGAGCTGGATGAAAAGGATAAGCTACTGCGTCCTGGCATGACGGTGATTGATTTGGGTGCAGCGCCCGGTGGCTGGAGCCAAATTGCCGCTGAGAAGGTAGGGCCGGAAGGGGTGGTCATTGCTTCGGATATTCTGGAGATGGATGCGCTAGCTGGCGTCGATTTTATTCAGGGCGATTTTACCGAAGAATCGGTGCTGGAGGCGATATTAAAACGCCTGGATAATCGCCGTGTAGACCTTGTGATGTCGGATATGGCCCCCAATATGAGTGGTATGGCGGCGATTGATCAGCCTCAGGCGATGTACTTGGTGGAGCTAGCGTTGGAGCTGGCACGCGAAACGTTGTCACCTGGTGGTCGATTTTTGGCTAAAGTATTCCAAGGGGAAGGATTTGACGCCTACTTAAAAGAGCTGCGCGGCAGCTTTAACAAAGTAGTGACGCGCAAGCCAGATGCATCTCGAGCGCGTTCCCGTGAAGTGTATTTTCTGGCAGAAGGGTTTCGTGGGTAACTGTCGGTGTGGTTCGATAATTGCTCTTGGGGTTCGGTATTCGGACGTATGGTCCATAGCCAAGATTTATCAGCGCAATTGCCAGACAGGCAGGCGCAACGTGTGTCACATTAGCTGCAATCAGCGCGCGTGACACAGATGGCCCGAGGCATAAGACGCTTTGGCAATGGTTGAACGATTGATGCTGGTGTAGTGTCGTAGTACTAAGCTTATTGGTATCAGGCTTTATTAAGCATCAGCGTTTAACTGACGGATTCTTGTTAATGAGGGTAGCCCCTTGAACGATATGGCGAAGAACCTGATTCTGTGGTTGGTCATCGCGGCCGTCCTACTGACAGTGTTCAATAATTTCAGTACGGAAAGCGCACCTCAAAACACGAACTACTCTCAGTTTGTGCAGCAGGTGCAAAATCAGCAGGTAAGAAGCGTGACAATTGATGGTTATACCATCAGGGGTGAGCGCACAGATGGCTCTCAGTTCCAGACGATCCGCCCAGCGGCGGAAGATCCGAAGCTGATGGATGATCTGCTGAGCAATGACGTGACGGTCGTCGGTAAGGAGCCAGAACAGCAAAGTATCTGGACGCGCCTGCTGATCGCCAGCTTCCCGATTTTGCTGATTTTGGGCATCTTTATGTTCTTTATGCGCCAAATGCAGGGCGGAGCCGGCGGTGGTAAAGGCGGCCCCATGAGCTTTGGTAAATCAAAGGCTAAGCTGCTCTCTCAAGATCAGATCAAGACGACGTTTGCCGATGTGGCTGGTTGTGATGAAGCCAAGGAAGAAGTAGAAGAGCTGGTCGACTTCCTGCGTGATCCGACCAAATTCCAGCGCCTGGGCGGTATGATTCCCCGTGGTGTTTTGATGGTAGGGCCTCCGGGTACTGGTAAAACGCTGCTGGCGAAGTCCATTGCTGGCGAAGCCAAAGTGCCGTTCTTCTCCATTTCGGGTTCTGACTTCGTTGAAATGTTCGTCGGTGTCGGTGCATCCCGTGTGCGTGATATGTTCGAGCAGGCTAAGAAGCAGGCGCCGTGCATTATCTTTATCGACGAGATTGATGCCGTGGGCCGTTCGCGTGGCACCGGTATGGGCGGTGGTAACGATGAGCGCGAGCAGACGTTGAACCAGCTGCTGGTCGAAATGGATGGTTTTGAAGCTAACGAAGGCATCATTGTTATTGCCGCAACCAACCGTCCGGATGTGCTTGACCCGGCGCTAATGCGCCCAGGCCGTTTTGACCGTCAGGTAACCGTTGGTTTGCCGGATATTCGTGGCCGTGAACATATCCTTGGTGTTCATCTACGTAAAGTGCCGCTGGCAGATGACGTCAAGCCGCAGTTGATCGCACGTGGTACGCCGGGCTTCTCCGGTGCGGACTTGGCTAACCTGGTGAACGAGGCTGCACTGTTTGCCGCGCGTCGTAACAAGCGCTTGGTTGGCATGGAAGAGCTGGAGCTTGCTAAGGACAAGATCATGATGGGCGCTGAGCGCAAGTCGATGGTCATGACCGACAAAGAGAAGCTCAATACCGCTTACCATGAATCGGGCCACGCGATTATCGGTTTGGTTGTGCCTTCGCACGACCCCGTCTACAAGGTGACCATTATTCCTCGTGGACGTGCGTTGGGCGTAACGATGTTCCTGCCTGAAGAAGATCGCTATAGCCTGTCGCGCCAGCAAATTCTTGGGCAAATCTGCTCGCTGTTTGGTGGCCGTATTGCTGAAGAGATGACGTTGGGGCCGAACGGTGTTACTACCGGCGCTTCTAACGATATCAAGCGTGCTACTGAGCTTGCCCACAACATGGTCGCTAAGTGGGGCTTGTCGGATGAGATGGGCCCGATTATGTACGACGAGGATGAGTCGCATCAGTTCCTCGGCGGTCCGGGTCAGGGTGGCGGCAAGATGAAGTCCGGTGACACCACGACGCGTCTTGATAAAGAAGTACGTAAGATTATTGATGATTGTTATGAGCAGGCACGTCAGATTCTGACGGACAATCGCGATAAGCTAGACGCCATGGCAGAAGCCTTGATGAAATACGAGACCATTGATGCCAATCAGTTGAAGGACATCATGGAAGGGCGTGAGCCACGGCCGCCTGAAGGCTGGGATGATGGTGATTCATCTGGCGGTGGTACGCCGATCAACGATGATAAGCCGAAAGCTAAGGCCGAAGACGATATTTCTTCTAACGCTTCCGGAAATGATGCTTCTGGAGATGATGGTGAAGAAGAGGATGATGACGAGCCGCGTCGTCGCCCCTCCGATCCGCTAGGTGGCCCTGCAGGCTCATAAGCCCCAGCAGTCTCCTAAGCGCCGAAGGCGTCCCGTCATGGGGCGCCTTTTTGTTATGCTATGCACCTATCACTGCAATGTTTCTTTTCTTGACCAGGCTGCAGCATGAAATCACTTCTGGACACCTATTCTACCCGAACCACTGAAAATGCTTTCCAGCTGCGCTGTGGGCGCCATTTGCTGGATCTATCCTTCCCCGTGTCATGGGCATACTTAACGTAACGCCGGACTCCTTCTCAGATGGCGGGCAGCACGTGGCGTTAGATGACGCATTGCGTCATGCCGAGCGAATGTTGGCGGAAGGCGCGGCGATAATTGATGTGGGGGAGAGTCTACCCGTCCTGGCGCTGATCCTGTCAGCCCACAGGAAGAGTTGGATCGGGTTGCTCCGGTGGTGGAAATCCTGGTGCGCGAGTTGGATGCGTTGGTATCGGTGGATACCAGCTGCCCAACCGTTATTCGCGAGGCGAGTGAATTGGGCGCTGGGATGATCAACGACGTGCGTGCATTAGAGAAGGTGCATTGCTGGCAGCGGTTGGTAGTGGTCTGCCGGTTTGCTTAATGCATCGCCAGGGTGAGCCCCAGGATATGCAGCAGGCGCCCGCTTATGCGCGTCCAGTAGAGGAGGAAGTGGCTGACTATCTGGCACGCCGAATCGCCGAGTGTGAAGCGGCTGGCCTGCGTCGTAATCGACTATTGATTGACCCTGGCTTTGGTTTCGGTAAGCGCGTTGAGCACAATCTACGCTTGCTGAAATATATGGAGACTCTTCAGTCGCTGGAGCTTCCCTCTGCTGGTGGGTATGTCGCGCAAGAGTATGATTGGAAAAGTATTGGGCCGCCCGGTGGAAGAGCGTCTCTCCGGTGGCTTGGCGCTAGCGGCCATGGCGGTGGAGCGTGGAGCGAATATTCTGCGTGTACATGATGTCGCTGCAACGGTAGATGCCGTTAATATGACGTGGGCGGTATTACAAGAAGGATGCGAGCCGCCGCTTAACAAGGAGTCTGACGCATGACAAGGCGCTATTTTGGGACCGATGGTATCCGTGGCACGGTGGGGGAGTCACCCATTACGGCTGATTTTATGCTCAAGTTAGGCTGGGCGGCGGGGCAAGTATTGCGCCGTGATAAAGGTCGTACGCGGGTGCTGATCGGCAAAGATACGCGTATCTCAGGCTACATGTTTGAGTCCGCCCTGGAAGCCGGGCTTTCAGCGGCAGGTGTCGATGTCTCTGCTGGGCCCGATGCCCACGCCGGGTATTGCCTACTTAACGCGCACGTTCCGTGCCGACGCGGGTATTGTTATCTCCGCTTCGCACAATCCCTTCGATGACAATGGCATCAAATTCTTCTCCGCAGAGGGTAAAAGCTACCCGATGAAACGGAAGACCGTATTGAAGCCATGCTGGAAGCGCCGCTGACCACAGCCGAGGCCGCGCAGCTGGGTAAGGCAACGCGCATCGACGACGCCGCAGGCCGTTACATCGAGTTTTGTAAATCGACCTTGCCTGACCGGCTTAGTCTGCACGGCCTTAAAATCGTTTTAGACTGTGCTCACGGTGCCACTTACCATATCGCGCCCAATGTGTTCCGCGAGCTGGGGGCTGATGTTACCACCATTGGCTCTGCACCTGATGGGTTAAACATTAACCAGCAGGTGGGCTCAACGCACCCGCGGCTCTACGCGCTGCCGTTATTCAGCAAAATGCGGATTTGGGGATCGCCTTTGATGGGGATGGCGACCGCGTGCTGCTGGTAGATGGCGACGGGCGCGAAGTCGACGGCGACGATATTCTCTACCTGATTGCCCGTGATCGCCACGAGCGTGGTTTGCTTCAAGGTGGCGTAGTAGGCACCTTGATGACTAATTTTGGCCTATCAATGGCGCTTGATAAGTTGGGTATCCCCTTTTGAGAGGGGCTAAAGTGGGCGACCGCTTTGTCATGGAGCGCATGGCCGCCAAGGGTTGGGAGTTGGGTGGTGAATCGTCGGGTCATATTGTATGCGGTCATGTACAAACCACGGGCGATGGGGTCGTCTCGGCCCTGCAGGTGTTAGCGCTGATGATGCGCGAGCAAAAAAGCCTACCAACATTGCTGAAAGCATTGGAAAAAGTGCCACAAGCCCTTGTCAATGTGCGCTTACCTGCGGGTGCAAATCCGAGCGATGTAATGGGGTCTGCGCCGCTTCAGCAGGCGGTTGCCGCGTTAGAGCAAGAGTTAGGCGATGAGGGGCGTGTGTTGCTAAGGCCGTCAGGCACCGAGCCTTTAATTCGTGTGATGGTGAAGGACGTGCTCATTTGGATGTAGACCAGTTGGCGCGTACCTTGGCTGATCAGGTGCAGGCCTTGCTCAGTTAACGTGTCCAATAAACCGGGTTTGTGTTTGTAACAGCGGTTGTCTTGACAAGGCCGCTCCTATACCATTTCGCTCCACCTTGAGTGAGGAAAGTCGATGCGTACGCCCTTAATTGCCGGTAACTGGAAAATGAACGGTTCCGTGGCGTTGATCAATGAGTTCGGCCGGGCCTTCTCCGAAGCCGTATCGCCAACGAAAGTGGATACCGTTATTATTCCGCCGTTCCCTTATTTGGATGCGGCGCGTAACGCGTTTGAGGGAACGGTGCTGTCATTAGGTGCGCAAACGCTGAACCCCATTCACTCCGGCGCCCATACGGGTGAAGTGAGTGGCCGCATGCTCAAAGAGTTCGCAGTGACTTATGTGTTGGTGGGGCACTCAGAGCGCCGCCAGCTTTATAAAGAGAGTGATGAGCAGATATTTGCACGCCTGCTAGCGGCATTAAGCGTGGATATCACGCCGATTCTCTGTGTCGGGGAGTCACTGGAGGAGCGTGACGCGGGGCGCACGATGGATGTGGTGCTTCGTCAAGTAGGGTACGTAATGTCTCGCCTGGAGCCGGGCCAGCGCAAACAGGTGGTGATTGCCTATGAGCCCGTTTGGGCGATTGGTACTGGGCGCACGGCGACGCCTGATCAGGCCCAAGAGGTCATGGCCGGTATTCGTGCCTACCAAGCGGGTTTTGATAAGGAGCTCGCTGATCAACTGCGGTTGCTTTACGGTGGCAGTATGAATGCAAGCAATGCGGTTGAGCTACTCGCTCAGCCGGATATCGACGGCGGTCTAGTGGGCGGAGCCTCACTTAAGATCGATGATTTTTATGCTATTTGTCAGTCAGCAGGATAACGCCATGCAAGTTGCAATTCTTATGATTCATGTGGTGATTGCGGTCGCCCTGGTGGTACTCATCCTGCTTCAGCAGGGTAAAGGTGCCGAAGCCGGCGCGGCTTTCGGGGGTGGTGCTTCACAGACGGTGTTCGGTTCGCGGGGCAGTGGTAATTTTTGTCGCGTACGACAGCTATCCTGGCGGCGGGTTTTTCGTCACCTCGATGGCGTTGGCTTACTTCGCGACTCAAGCCGGACAGGCGCCGGAAGCCGGCATCCCAGACTCGCGTCTGATCGAGCAGCAGCAGAGTGTTCCGACGCTTGACGATAGGCCTTCGGATGTGGATAATACCGCGCCAGTGCTAGAGGAAAGCAACGACTAAGTAGTTGATGATTCGGTCGCTGTTATTTTTTAGTCTCCCCCTGATGCCGAAGTGGTGGAATTGGTAGACACGCTATCTTGAGGGGGTAGTGACCGTATGGTCGTGCGGGTTCAAGTCCCGCCTTCGGCACCATCTGTTTTGCTGGCTCGCCAGCTTCCCAGAATGTTTTTATCGTCAGAATGCCAGGTTTGGTTTTTAGGCGAAAAAACAGCTTTAAGTAAGTGCTATTGAAATTAGTAATTCTTGAAATAAGCAATTCTTGAAGCAAGTAGTTCTTGACGTAAGTGGCTTAAGTGTCTATTATCGTCGACCTAGATTGATGCGGGGTGGAGCAGTCTGGTAGCTCGTCGGGCTCATAACCCGAAGGTCATCGGTTCAAATCCGGTCCCCGCTACCATTTTCTAGTGGCATGTTCGTCAGCTGTTTTCTCTATTTGTATAGACTGAATTATATAGATTGAAAATAGCGGCTATCAGGTTAATCCTGGGGCGTGTTGCTGAAACGGTACTTAAGGTTTCTTTTAAAAAGCCCCTTCCAGTGAAGGGGCTTTTTTGTTAGCAGCTTTGGTTAGCTAGAGCGCTAGGCTAACGCCCGCTTGTCGCTAACACGAGTAATCTTAATAGCGGATGCGTCCGTATGAATGGATGCACATTTCCGAGTAACGCCAATCAGCCACCTAGCTTTTCTAATAACTCCTGGCCAGGTGCCTGATGCAACGGCTATAGGAGCTTTGTCTGTGGCCACTAAACACGCTGCGCTTCACGCGCTGATTGAACCTGTTGTTGCCGCTATGGGCTTTGAGCTTTGGGGCATCGACCATCTTTCCCAGGGCAAGAATTCGCGGCTGGTGATCTATATTGAGCGCGAGAGTGGTGTCAGCGTGGAAGACTGCGCAGATATTAGCCGCCAAGTCAGTGCTGTCATGGATGTGGAAGACCCCATTGCCGGTGAGTACCGGTTGGAAGTCTCCCTCGCCCGGCATGGCACGCCCCTTGTATTCCCTGGATCAGTTTGCCCGCTTTCAAGGTCATCACGTCGCGCTAAAGCTGCGCACTGCCTTTGACGGGCGGCGCAAGTATCAAGGGCTTTTGGTCGGTGTTGAAGGGGACGAAATACTCCCTACAACTGGATGGCGAAGAGTACTGCTTTCCTATTGAAAGTATTGATTCCGCTCACATTGTACCGCAGTTCGACGATTAACCGGGTAGCGGCGCTGCCGGCAGGCTGCCGGGGTGATGCATATAAGGATAGGTTTTCTGGCGAGGCATACGCATGAGTAAAGAAATTTTAATGGTCGTTGACGCGATCTCCAATGAGAAGGGCGTCCCTCGTGACGTCATCTTCGAAGCGGTAGAAGCCGCTCTTGCGAGTGCGTCACGTAAGCGTTTTGAAAAGAAGAAGCCAATGTGCGCGTGCATATTGACCGGCGTACCGGCGAATACGAAACCTTCCGCTTTTGGACCGTTGTGGAAGATGACGAATTCGAAACGCCAGATTACGAGATTAAAGAGAGCATTGCAGAGCAGCGCGATCCGCCGCTGAAACTGGGTGATGTGGTCGAGAAAAGCATCGAGAACGCTGCATTCGGCCGTATTGCGGCGCAAACTGCTAAGCAGGTTATCGTACAAAAGGTGCGCGAAGCTGAGCGGGCAGAAGTCGTTCGCCAATATGCCGACCGTGAAGGCGAGCTGGTCGCCGGGATTGTTAAAAGACCACCCGCGATGGCCTGATCATTGACCTGGGTGAAAACGCTGAAGCGTTTTTTACCGCGCAACGAAATGATTCACGGTGAGCGTTACCGCATGAATGAGCGGGTGCGCGCCCTGTTGGTTAAAGTGGACCCAGATGCTCGCGGTGCCCAGCTTCAGCTATCACGGACATGCCCCGAGCTGATCATTGAACTGTTTAAAATTGAAGTGCCTGAAATCGCTGAGCAGTTAATTGAGATTAAAGGTGCTGCGCGTGACCCCGGTTCGCGCGCCAAAATTGCAGTTAAGACTAATGATCGCCGCATTGACCCTGTTGGTGCGTGTGTGGGTATGCGTGGTTCGCGCGTTCAAGCAGTCTCTTCCGAGCTGCAAAACGAACGCGTCGATATCGTGCTGTGGGACGACAATCCCGCCCAGTTGGTCATCAATGCCATGGCGCCTGCCGATGTAGGGGTCTATTCTAGTGGACGAAGATGCCCACGCGATGGATGTGGCGGTTGCTCAGGATAACCTTGCTCAGGCCATCGGTCGGAGCGGTCAGAACGTGCGGCTGGCTTCTGAACTCACCGGCTGGCGTATTAATGTCATGACCGAAGAGGAAGCGGAGTCTAAGCGCGACCAAGAGATTGATAGCCTGGTGGACTCCTTTATCCAGCACCTTGAAGTGGATGAGGATGTCGCCCGCCTGTTGGTAGAAGAAGGGTTCACAACCCTAGAAGAAGTCGCCTACGTGCCGCTGGAAGAGATGCTCGAAATCGAAGAGTTCGATGAAGATTTGGTAGAGGAACTCCGTGCACGAGCGAAAGACGAGCTGCTAACGATGGCAATCGCCTCGGAAGAAGCGCTAGACGGCGCCCAGCCAGCAGCTGATCTGCTGGAGATGGATGGCATGGAGCGTCACTTGGCCTTCATTCTGGCCAGTCGCGGCATTGTCACCATGGAAGATCTCGCCGAGCAGTCTGTCGACGATCTGGTCGATATCGAGGAGTTGGACGAAGCGCGCAGCGGCACTGATCATGACTGCCCGTGCGCCCTGGTTTGAAGTCGATGACGCATCGGGTTCGAACACACAGTAAACAGGTCACGGGCTGAGGAGGGTCACTATGTCAGATATGACAGTTAAAGATTTCGCAGTAAAGGTGGGCCGTGATGTGCCTCGCCTACTAGAGCAAATGAAAGAAGCCGGTTTAAAGCACGCTTCTGAAAGCGATGCTGTGTCTGAAGAAGATAAGCAGAAACTGCTGAGTTTCCTCAAGAAGAGTCACGGCGGTAGCGATACAGGCGATGCAGGTAAAAACCGCATTACCCTGACGCGCAAAACCCGTAGCCGCATCAATACCGGCGAGCGCGGCAAAACCATCGAAGTGCAGGTACGTAAGAAGAAGACTTACGTCAAAAGCGCTGAAAATGAGAAGCCAAAGGCGCCAGAGCCGAGCTATACAGGCCCACGCCAGTTGGTCGGTGATATGGCTGAAGCGGAAGCTGAGCGTAAGGTAAGCGATGCGCGTGCCGCTGAAGAAAAAGCCGCTGCGCAGAAGGCTCAGGCAGCTAAAGCCGCTGAAGAGGCTGCTAGCAAGAAAGAAGCCGCCGCTAAGAAGCCAGCTGAAACCAAGCCGAAAACTGAAAAAGCGCCGGCAACGCCAGATATCGACGTGCCCAATCTTGAGATTGATGACACGCCGTCCGGTGACGATATGCCGCCAGCGCCGCCGAAAGAAGGTCGCTCTGACCGTCGTACCGCTCCGCCTAAGAAAACGGCGGCGAAAGCCAAGGGGCGGCGTGACGATGAAGATCGTGGTGATCGTGAAGAGCGTAAACGCGGTGGCGGTGGTAAGAAGGTAAAACGTGCCGAGCAGCGTCGTGGTGGTCGCCGTGGTGGCAGCCAGGCCGGCAATGGCAAGCACGCTTTCCAGAAGCCGACCCAGCCGATCGTGCGTGAAGTGTCGATCCCTGAGTCTATCAGCGTGGCTGAATTGGCCGACAAGATGTCGATCAAGGCCAACGAAGTGATCAAGGCCATGTTTAACATGGGCGCAGCGGTCACCATCAACCAAACCATCGATCAGGATACAGCAGCGATCGTGGTGGAAGAGATGGGCCACACGCCGAAGTTGGTGAAAGATGACGCGCTGGAAACGGAAATGCTCGAAGGCATCTCCTACGAAGGCGAAGAGATCACCCGTTCACCCGTTGTTACGGTAATGGGTCACGTCGACCACGGTAAAACGTCGCTGCTGGATTACATCCGTAAAGCGAAAGTGGCGACTGGTGAAGCCGGGGTATCACCCAGCACATTGGCGCGTACCACGTGGAAGATAACCACGGTGGCGTTACCTTCCTGGATACCCCAGGCCACGCGGCGTTTACCGCCATGCGTGCCCGCGGTGCCAAGGCAACGGACGTGGTCATTCTCGTTGTCGCAGCGGATGACGGCGTGATGCCGCAAACCATCGAAGCGATTGAGCACTCCAAAGCCGCTGAAGTACCCATGGTGGTGGCGGTGAACAAGATCGATAAGCAGGGCATCGATCTGGATCGCATCAAAAACGAGCTTTCCCAGCACGGCGTGATTTCGGAAGAGTGGGGCGGTGATACGCAGTTTGTTCACGTCTCTGCTAAGACCGGTGAAGGTATGGAAGAGCTGCTGGAAGCGATCCAGCTGGCCTCCGAAGTACTCGAGCTTAAGGCTGTTCCTTCTGCGCCGGGTAAAGGTGTGGTGGTGGAATCACGTCTTGATAAAGGGCGTGGTCCGGTCGCTACGGTGCTGGTTCAGAATGGCACGCTGAAAAGGGCGATATCGTCCTGGCTGGCCTGCACTACGGCCGCGTACGTGCGTTGACCAACGAGCTTGCCCAGCAAGTCGATGAAGTTGGCCCGGCCATGCCGGTCGAGATTCAAGGCTTGGGCGGCACGCCGGACGCCGGTGATGACTTCATGGTCGTGGCCGACGAGAAGAAAGCCCGTGAAGTGGCTAACTTCCGCCAAGGCAAATACCGCGAAGTGCGCCTGGCACGTCAGCAGAAGGCCAAACTGGAAAACATGTTCAGCCAGATGGGCCAAGACGAAGTGGCCAAGGTCAACATCGTCCTCAAAGCCGACGTACAAGGCTCGCTGGAAGCGATCAAAGGCGCCCTGGAAGAGCTTTCCACTGATGAAGTCGAAGTGGCTGTGGTCTCCTCGGGTGTGGGCGGTATTACCGGTACCGATGCCAACCTAGCGCTGGCTTCTGAAGCCATCGTGGTCGGCTTTAACGTCCGTGCTGACGCCGCTGCTCGCGAGATCATCGAGCGTGAAGGCTTGGATCTGCGCTACTACAGCGTTATCTACCAGCTGATCGACGAGGTCAAGCAGGCGATGAGCGGTATGCTCGCGCCGGAGTGGAAAGAAGAAATTGTCGGTGTTGCTGAGGTACGCGACGTCTTCCGTGCGCCGAAAATTGGTGCCATCGCCGGCTGTATGGTCATCGAAGGCAACGTGCATCGTAATAAGAAGATCCGCGTGCTGCGTGATGACGTAGTGATCTACGAAGGCGAGCTCGAATCGCTGCGCCGCTTCAAAGACGATGTTCAGGGAAGTGCGTAACGGTATGGAGTGTGGCATCGGCGTGAAGAACTACAACGATGTTCAAGTCGGTGACAAGATCGAAGTCTTCGACCAAGTGAAGGTCGAGCGTAGCCTGTAAGGTTACGAGGAGCTAAACATGCGCGAATTTAAGCGTACCGACCGGGTGGCCGACCAGCTCCAAAAGGAGCTGGCGGTACTGATTCAACGAGAAGTGAAAGACCCTCGTTTAGGCATGGTCACGGTCAGCGGTGTTACCGTTAGTCGTGATCTTGGCTACTCAGATGTGTATGTCACTTTGTTGGGTGAGCAAGAGCCTGAGCGTATTAAAGAGAACCTGCAGGTGCTTAAGCGTGCTGCTGGTTTTCTAAGAAGCCAGATTGCTAAGCGCATTAAGCTACGCCACGTGCCGGAACTACGCTTCCATTTCGATGAAAGTGTGGTGCGCGGTCAGCAACTTTCTTCATTGATAGATGAAGCGGTGACCACGGATCGTGCACGTTATCAAGACCAAGAGGATGACGCTGACCAGAGTGAGGAGACTCGCTAGTGGCGCGTCAACGTCGTGGCTTGCCGGTCAATGGCGTACTACTGCTGGATAAGCCCAAGGGCGTTTCCAGCAACCATGCGCTGCAGCGTATTCGTCGGCTGTTCCAGGCGCAAAAAGCCGGGCACACCGGCACATTAGACCGATGGCAACCGGTTTATTACCGATTTGCCTAGGCGAAGCGACCAAGTTTTCATCGCACTTGCTGGAAGCCGACAAGGTGTATCGCACCCGGGTTGAGCTGGGTGTGATCACCGATACCGGCGATGCGGAAGGTACGATTATTGAGCAGCATGAGGTTCCTAGCCTAAGCGTCGATGACGTGGAAGCTGTACTCACTCGTTTTCGTGGTGAAATTGACCAAGTGCCGCCGATGTATTCGGCCTTAAAACATCAGGGCAAAAAACTCTACGAGTTAGCTCGCGAAGGCAAGCAGGTAGAGCGTGCAGCACGGCGAGTAAGCGTGTATGATGCGCGCCTGCTTTCATTTGATGGTACTGCTTTCGAGCTGGAAGTAAGCTGCAGCAAAGGCACCTACATCCGCACGTTAGCCGAAGATATTGGTCTGGCACTTGGTTGTGGCGCGCACATCAGTCAGTTAAGAAGGCTCAAGACGGGGCCTTTTTTAGCCGACGCCATGTGGACGCTAGAGGCCTTGGAAGCATTGGCCGACCAAGCGGCACTGGAAGCTGAGCTCATGCCCGTGGATGTGCTGGTGGATCATTTACCGTTACTGACGGTAGACGACACCGCCCATTCTCGTTTGGCCCATGGCCAGCCCGCTGCTCTTGAAACCGGCGCATTAGCTCCGGACGAAGTAGCCCGACTTTATTACGCCGAGACGTTTATCGGCCTTGGCGTAGTGAAAGGTGCTCAGGAAGTGGCGCCTAAGCGACTGTTAAGTACCGTCGCTATCTCGTAAGCAGCGTTGCAAGGATGCAGCCGTGTGCGAGAAAATCGCTAGTAGAAAGTAGCAGCTTGAGACTGCAAATATGCGTGGTCTCACCCATTCATTTTTAGGCATATTGCTTACTGGAGAGACAGATGGCTTTAACCGCTGAGAAGAAGGCCGAGATCGTTACTGAATACGGCCGCGGCGACAACGATACCGGTTCCCCTGAAGTGCAGGTTGCACTGCTGAGTGCCAATATCAATGGCCTGCAGGACCACTTCAAGACCAACAAGCAGGATCACCACTCTCGTCGTGGTCTGATCCGTATGGTTAACCAGCGTCGTAAGCTGCTGGATTACCTAAAGCGTAAAGATTTCGAACGCTATCAGTCTCTGATTCAGCGTTTAGGTCTGCGCCGCTAAGTTTAACGGCAACGATCAGAAACGGGCAGCTCCCAAGGAGCTGCCCGTTTTATGGGTCGCATTTAGCAAAGAGGGAGCTGAAAGAAAGAACTGAAAGAGGGAACTGGTAGCCCTATCGCGCTCCAGCGCCTAGAATGGTAACGAGTCAAAACGACCTAAACGAATAGACAAGTAGATATTGATAATGCTGAAGGAAGTCGCTGTGAATCCGGTAAAGAAAACGTTCCAGTACGGTCGTAGCACCGTCACGCTCGAAACCGGGCGTATTGCTCGCCAGGCCACTGGCGCTGTCATGGTTACAATGGACGATACCGTCGTATTGTGTACCGTGGTAGCGAGAAAAGAAGCTAACCCGAGCCAACCCTTTTTCCCCCTCCTCGGTACATTACCAAGAGAAAACCTACGCAGTGGGCAAAATTCCTGGCGGCTTCTTCAAGCGCGAAGGGCGGCCGACTGAAAAGAGACGCTCACCTCGCGTCTGATTGATCGCCCTATTCGTCCGCTATTCCCTAAGGGCTTTATGAACGAAGTGCAGGTTGTCTGTACCGTTCTTTCTACCGATCGTAATCACGATCCGGATATTGCCGCACTGCTTGGCACCTCAGCGGCGCTGAGCATCTCTGGCGTGCCGTTTAGTGGCCCGATTGGTGCAGCCCGCGTTGGTTTTAACGAAGAGCAGGGTTACTTCCTCAATCCCACCGTGGAAGAGCTCGCTACTTCTGAGCTGGACATGGTCGTCGCCGGTACTGAAAAAGCGGTGCTGATGGTTGAGTCCGAAGCCAAAGAGCTGCTTGAAGACGAAATGCTGGGTGCCGTACTGTTCGGTCACCAGGAGATGCAGGTTGCGATTAGCGCGATTAAAGAGCTAACCGCTGAAGCGGGCAAACCGCGCTGGGAGTGGCAAGCTACCGAAGAGAACCAAGCGCTGAAAGCTGCCATTGCCGATGCTTTTGAGGCCAAGGTGGGCGATGCCTACCGCATTACCGACAAAATGCAGCGTCAGGATGCATTGGCGGAGCTGAAAGACCAGGCGATTCAACAACTGGTGGCCGATGAAGGCGAACCGGTTAACGACAAGTTCAGCAAAGATGACGTCAAAGGCGCCTTCGCGGGCTTGGAAAAGCGCGTTGTGCGTTCACGCGTCGTCAAAGGCGAGCCGCGTATCGATGGTCGTGACAACCAAACCGTGCGTCCCTTGGCCATCGAAGTAGGTGTGCTACCCAAAGCACACGGTTCTGCCGTTTTCACCCGCGGTGAGACCCAGGCGATTGCCGTGGCGACGCTGGGTACGCTGCGTGATTCCCAGCTTATCGAATCATTGGAAGGTGAGCGTAAAGACCGCTTCATGCTGCACTACAACTTCCCTCCCTACTCAGTGGGCGAAGCTGGCTTTATGGGTGGCCCGAAGCGTCGTGAAATCGGTCATGGTCGCTTAGCGCGTCGTGGCGTGCAGGCAATGCTGCCGTCAGAAGACGTTTTCCCCTACACCATTCGTGTGGTGTCTGAAATTACCGAGTCTAACGGCTCAAGCTCGATGGCCTCAGTGTGCGGTTCTTCGCTTGCTTTGATGGACGCGGGCGTTCCGCTCAAAGCGCCGGTCGCCGGTATCGCCATGGGCTTGGTAAAAGATCCAGACGGCTTTGCGGTATTGACCGATATCCTGGGTGATGAAGATCATCTTGGCGATATGGACTTTAAAGTCGCCGGTTCTGAAGAGGGCGTGACCGCCCTGCAGATGGACATCAAGATCGAAGGCATCAATGAAGAGATTATGGAGCTCGCGCTGCAGCAAGCACTGACCGCGCGTCTGAGTATCCTCGAGCAGATGAATGTCGTGATCAGCCAGAGCCGTAGCGATGTCTCTGACAACGCGCCGTCCATGGCAACGATTAAAATCGATCCAGATAAAATCCGTGACGTAATTGGCAAGGGCGGCGCTACGATCCGTAAAATTTGCGAAGACACCGGTGCGTCTATCGATCTGGATGATGACGGTACCGTTCGCATCTACGCTGAAGACAAAGCCGCTGCGAAGCGAGCGATTGACACCGTATTGGCGATTACCGCTGAAGCGGAAATCGGCAAGCTGTATCACGGCAAGGTCGTGCGTATTGCCGATTTCGGCGCGTTTGTTAACATTATGCCGGGTACTGATGGTCTGGTGCACATCTCTCAGATCGTTGCCGAGCGAGTGAATAACGTACGTGACTTCTTGAACGAAGGCGATGACGTGATTGTTAAAGTGCTCGATATCGACAATCGTAACCGCGTGAAGCTGTCGATGAAAGAGATCACTGAAGAAGAGAAAGCCGCTTTTGCAGCGGAAACAACGGAAACCGAATCTACGATTTAAGCGTTAATTTATTAATGACGATCTAAATCGCTGGTTAGGTTCCTGACACCGCCCTCGTAGCCTCTGGCTGCGGGGGCGGTGTTTTATTGAGCGTAAGCTTATTAAACGAAGGTTGGTTAGGCAGGGAGCAGCAGCTATGGAGCAGGAACAGGCACCGCGCTGGTGGGCGGTGGTGGCCGTGATGATTGGCATCTTTTATTGGTAACTGCAGAGCAACTGCCGATTGGACTGCTATCTCAGGTGGCATCGAGTATGGATGTTACCCCTGGCATGGCAGGATTAATGGTTACCGTGCCTGGTGTGGTTGCGGCCTTTTCAGCCCCGCTGTTACCGGTTGCTGTAGGACGCTTGGATCGACGTATTATGCTGACGCTACTCATGGTTGTGATGGTGGTGGGCAGTGCTTTTTCGGCATTGGCAAGCAGCTTTGTATTGTTGCTTGCCGCTCGTGTATTGGTAGGGCTTAGCATTGGTGGCTTTTGGGCAGTTGCTGGCAGTATCGCGCCCCGCTTAGTACCCGAGGAGAAGGTGCCTAAGGCGATGACGATGATATTTGGTGGCGTTGCAGCAGCCTCAGTGTTGGGTGTGCCATTGGGCACGCTATTGGGGCATTTCAGTAGTTGGCGAGTGGCCTTTGGGGCGTTGGGCGGACTAAGCTTGTTGACGGCCATTGCGTTGTGGCGCTGGCTGCCGCCGTTACCGCCAAGAGAGCCAGTGCGTCTGCGTGTATTGGCGCAACAGTTTAGCAACCGTGGTGTTCGGGTGGCGGTGTTAACCACGGCTTTTGTGGTGGTCGGGCACTTCGCTGCCTACACCTTTATTAGTCCCATCCTGCAGGAGATCAGTGGTATTTCCCAACGCCATGTGGGCAGCTTGCTACTGCTTTATGGGGCGGCAGGCATTGTGGGCAATATTGCGGCAGGCATGTTCGCCGGACGGCATCCTTACCGAGCAGTGCTGGCGATTCCCAGCCTGCTGCTGGTCTTCGTCGCTGCATTTCCTTTGCTGGGTGTACAGCCAAGTAGCGGCGTTATGCTGCTAATGGCGTGGGGCGCAGTATTCGGCAGCGTATCGGTCAGCATTCAAACCTGGATTTTGCGCACCGCGCCGAATACCGAAGCCGCCACGGCGTTGATGGCGTTTACCTTCAATATGTCGATTGGTTTAGGGGCAATGCTAGGGGGGCGCTTGGTCGATGGCACTAGCCTGTCCATTGCCATGTGGGCCGCGTCAGGATTATTCCTACTGGGCGCGCTATTGGTATGGCGAACGCCTTCGCGCATTGTGGGGGAAAAGCGTCGTTGAGCAAGAACGAACCAAAAAATACCCCCGTAAAAACGGGGGCATTGTTTGTTAGTTGCCTGAGAGGAACGATTAAGGCCGTTCAATAGCCAAGGCCACACCCTGACCACCGCCGATGCACAGCGTCGCGAGGCCTTTCTTGGCATCGCGGGCAATCATTTCATGCAGCAACGATACCAGCACGCGGCAACCGGAAGCCCCGATAGGATGGCCTAAAGCGATTGCGCCGCCGTTAACGTTCACCTTGCTGACATCCCAGCCCAGCTCTTTGTTGACCGAAAGCGCTTGTGCAGCGAACGCCTCGTTGGCTTCTGCTAAATCCAGGTCGTCCAGGCTCCAGCCCGCCTTTTCCAGGCAGCGGCGTGTCGCTGGTGCTGGGCCAATACCCATAATGGCGGGGTCAACGGCAGCGTTAGCATAACCGGCAATTCGCGCTAGCGGTTCGAGGCCAAGCTCTTTGGCTTTTCAGCGGAACAAATCATCACCACGGCAGCACCGTCGTTTAATGAGGAGGCGTTACCCGCGGTAACGGTGCCATCTTTTAAACGCAGGCTTCATGCCGCCAAGTTTTTCGGCAGTGACTTCGCGCGGGTTTTCGTCGGTATCAAAAACGACCGGATCGCCTTTGCGCTGAGGGATATGTACCGGCACGATCTGACTTTTGAATTTACCCTCTTTGATAGCATTCGCAGCGTTCTGCTGGGACTGAGCGGCAAACTTATCCATCTCTTCGCGGGTAATACCGTATTTCTCGGCTAAGTTTTCAGCGGTGATGCCCATGTGGTAATTGTTAAAGGCGTCCCACAAGCCATCGTGTACCATAGTATCGATCGCTTTCCAGTCGCCCATGCGTTGGCCGTTACGCGAGTTGGGCAATACGTGGGGAGACGCAGACATGTTCTCCCTGGCCGCCCGCCAGAATAAGTTCTGCATCACCGCAGCGAATGGCTTGTGTCGCTAGGTGGACTGCTTTAAGCCCAGAGCCACATACTTTATTGATGGTCATGGCCGGGACGGAATCCGGCAGGCCCGCTTTGATGGACGCCTGACGAGCTGGATTTTGACCCACACCCGCGGTAAGCACCTGTCCTAGCAGCACTTCGTCAACTTGATCAGGGGCGACACCAGTGGATTCGAGGATATCTTTAATCACTAAAGCGCCAAGATCACTTGCAGGGATGCCAGCAAGCGAACCACCAAAAGAACCAACAGCGGTGCGACGAGCCGCAACAATGACTACTTCTTTCATAAGATGACTCCTGGAATAAATAACAGACAGTCTGAAGCCAGATGCCTGATAGGCGTACTCTGTCAGCCGTACTCTTTTATTTGTACTCTGTCAGCCGTCTCTTCAGCATAGGGGGAAGGGGGTGCTTTGCGGCAATACGCATTTATAGGCAAATAAAAACGGGCCAACATGTGGCCCGTCATCGAAAAAGGGTTAGATACGCTAAGACTACGCTAATTGGACGGGAATAATATTGCTGGTGTGGCTGACGTGGTTGCCTTCCTGGAGATACACCAGCGCAGGCTGATGGGTTTCCAGTTCGGTATTAGAGTAGTGGGCGTAGCTGCAAATAATGATGCGGTGGCCCGGTGCGGCGAGGTGGGCCGCAGCGCCGTTGATCGAGATGAGCTTGGAGCCTTCTTCACCGCGAATAGCGTATGTAGTGAAGCGTTCTCCGTTTTCGACGTTGTAAATTTGAATCTGCTCGTTTTCGCGAATACCCGCTAGGTCGAGTAAATCACCGTCGATGGCGCAGGAGCCTTCATAGTTGAGTACTGCATGAGTAACGCGTGCCATGTGCAGCTTGGCTTTGAGCATAATGGTATGCATGTGAATTCCTTTATGACCCGATGTTTGGTTATTCTCTGTTACCACTGACAGTGCTAGCCGGGAGTTGAACAGGAGGTTGTCAATTAGCCGCGCAGGACCTAGCTTGGCAGCCGCCAGCAGTATCGCCTGGCGCGTTGTAGAGCTAACTGGGCCGAGCATGGTATCGCGCAGCTCTAGGTAATCTGGTGTAAAGCCCGCATCATACAGCGTGGTGTTGCCCTGGTGTAATACCTTTTCGATAGACTCGCCGCGCTCCAATGCGCTACGCAGTGTACATAGTGTGCGATACAACGCGGGCGCTTTAGCTCGTTCCTCGCTATTCAAATAGCCATTGCGTGATGACAGCGCCAAGCCATCCTCCGCGCGAACGATAGGCACACCGATAATCTCGACCGGCATGTGCAGATCCCGCACCAGCTTGCGAATGACGGCAAGCTGTTGGTAATCCTTTTCCCCAAAGCAGGCAATGTCTGGCTGTACCAAGTTGAACAGCATGCTGACCACGGTGGAAACACCGTCGAAGTGACCTGGGCGTGAACCGCCGCACAGCCCTTCACCCACCATGGGCACATGGACACGGGTCTGTGCGTCCAAGCCGTTGGGGTAGAGCGAGCTCACCGCCGGGGCGAACAGTACGTCGCAGCCGGCTTTGATAAGCTGCGCTTGATCGGCATCAAAGGTACGCGGATATCCGTCTAAATCTTCCCCTGGGCCGAATTGCATTGGGTTTACAAATAGGCTTGAGACTACGATATCGGCGTGCTGGCGCGCGCAGGCCACCAGTGCTAGATGCCCGGCATGGAGGTTACCCATGGTGGGCACCAAGGCAATGCGCTGACCGCGCTGGCGGTGTTCCTGCAGCGTGCTACGTAGCTGATCAATTTCTCGCAAAGTGCGCATAGTCGTTTCAAGTTAATATTAAAAGGTGGCGGAGAGGCGAGCCGTTCGAAACTGTTTTTTGAACCTGTCTTTAAAGAAGGGCCTTAAAGACCGTTTTCAAAAACAGTGCTCTTGGGCCGGGAAGGTGCGGTTTTTGACGGCGTTGTGGTAAAGCTCGAAGGCTGCTTGAATGTTGTCTGCGTCGGTCATGAAGTTTTTAACGAAGCGCGGCGTGCGACCGTGGTGATGCCGAGCACATCGTGCATGACCAGAATCTGACCATCGGTATCGGGGCCAGCGCCAATGCCGATCACCGGCACATCCAGCGCTTCGGTCACCGCTTTGCCCAAGCTGGCAGGGACGCATTCGAGCAGGATCACCGAGGCACCTGCATCGACCAAAACTTTAGCATCGTTAATGATCCGTTCGGCATGAGCGGCGTCACGCCCTTGCACTTTATAACCGCCTAACTGATGCACCGTTTGGGGGTTAAGCCCAGATGGGCACAAACCGGTACGCCGCGGCGGGTCAGTTCTCGAATGCCATCGGCCATCCATGCTTCGCCTTCCAGCTTAACCAGTTCCGCCCCTGCACGCATCACGACGCCCGCATCTTCCAGCATGCGCTCGGTGGTGGCGTTGCTCATAAATGGCAAGTCAACCATCAATAGGCTATGGCCTTTGCCACGTGCCGCGCAGCGGGTGTGGTAGGCAATGTCGTCGATAGTGACGGGTAAGGTACTGTTATGGCCTTGTAGCACCATGCCCAGCGAATCGCCGACCAACAATACATCAATGCCTGCCTGGCTTGCCGCATGCGCAAAGGAGGCGTCATAGGCGGTCAGGCAACTGAATGTCTCACCAGCCTGCTTGTAGGCTTGCAGCGTGCTTAGGGTGACGGTTTTCATGGCGTACTCTCGTGTTCTACGTAAGGCCGATACGACAAAGGCTATGCTTGAAAACGTGCTGCGCTTACTGAATTTTCAGACATACCCGAGGCAGCCGACCATTATTGTGTATGGCGTAACCGGCAATTGTTACCTGAATGGGTGGTCGGTGTCGAGATTTGTGTCAAATGGTAGCGTTAGCCGCACACTAGGCGTCGGGTAGGCGTTCCAAGCCTTGTTTCTCAACTCGTTCAAGCCATTCAGATAGCGGCTGTTGGAGAAAGTTGAGCGAGGGGGCGATCTCTGAAAGAGGGAGGAGTACAAAGGCCCGGGCAGTCATTTGCGGGTGTGGTACGCGCAAACGCGACGAATTAATCTGGTCATTAGCGTAGAGCAGCAGGTCAAGGTCGAGCGTGCGGGGCCCCAGTGACGCTGGCGGCGGCGGCGATGCTGTTGTTCCAGGGCCTGAAGTTGGTCAAGCAGGGCCAATGGCGAAAGGCGCGTTTCCAGCGCTACCACGGCATTGATAAAGTCCGGTTGGTCCTGCGGCCCGACAGGACGACTAGCATAGAGCGATGACGCTGCTGTCAATCGACTCAACGGCAGTGTGGCAAGCTCGTTCAGGGCTTGAAGAACTTGCTCAATAGGTGACTCAAGATTGCTGCCAAGGCCAATATAGGCAAGTTGAAATGCCACTATTGGGTCTCGCTATTCTGTCGCACGCGGCTTACGCCGCCGTTTGCGACGACCATCGCCTTGACTTGCCGGGTCGCCGCCAACTTTTGCAGCAAGCGACGCTGCTCGTGCTCATCACCGCGCTGAAAGGCGGTCCACCAGTCGCCCAAACCGCGCGGTATCTCGCCCGCTTGTTCACGTAGCAGGAGTAAGTCATATCCCGCTCGAAAGCGTGGATGCTCACGAGTTTGAAAGGCTTTTTACCACGCCGTTGAGGCAGCCGCTGCTGCAGTTCCCAAATTTCCCGCATGGGAATACCAAAGCGCTTGGGAATTGATGTGAATTCTAACTGACGAGAGACCACTTGCTGAGCGGCGGCTTGCAAGGCAGGAATAGCCGGCATGCCCTCTTGCTCCAGCTCTTCCTGGCGTTGTTTAACCGGCGCCCACAAAAATGCTGCCAGCAGGAAGGCCGGAGTGACCGGGCGCTCTTCGGCAATGCGTTTGTCGGTATTGGTAAGCGCTTGCTCAATTAGCTCTTCTGCCCAGGCGGCATCGGCCATGGCTTCTTCTGCTTCAGGGAACAGCATGCCGAATAGACCGTAGTGGCTCAGCATACGAAAGGTCACTAAACCATGGCCCGACATAAACAGCTTGAGCACTTCATCGAATAGCCGCGCTGGCGGTATCTGCAGCAGCAGCGGCGCCTGATCGTACATCGGCGCTTCGGTGGCAGGGTCTAGTGTGAAGTCCAGTTTGGCTGCAAAGCGCACCGCCCGGAGCATCCGCACGGGGTCTTCGCGATAACGCGTCGCCGGGTCGCCAATTAAACGCAGGGTGCGCGTTTCAATGTCCTTCGCACCATTGGCAAAATCGGTGATGCTGAAGTCGGCAATATTGTGGTAGAGCGCATTAACAGTGAAGTCGCGACGCAACGCATCCTCTTCGATATTACCCCATACATTGTCGCGCAGCAGTAACCCTTCATCGGACTGGTGGGCAATGTGATCGCCATGCTCGTCTTGGGGTTTGCCACGGAAGGTGGTGACCTCGATGACCTCGCGGCCAAAGCGCACATGGACAATCCGAAAACGGCGGCCGATCAGTCGCGAATTACGAAACAGATCGCGTACCTGCTCGGGAGTGGCGTTGGTGGCAACGTCGAAGTCCTTGGGCATTTTGCCAAGCAGTGCATCGCGAATGCAGCCGCCCACCAAGTAAGCGTCGTAACCTGCGCCACTAAGGCGATAAAGCACTTTTAGAGCAGCATCGCTAATATGTTGGCGAGAAACAGGGTGCTCGGACCGAGGGATGTTACGTGGAGAGTGCGTTGGTAGTGCTCTCTTGGGGATCGAGCAAGGTCTTCAATTGCTCCCCGGGCTGTGTAGGAAACGGGTAAATCCTTTAAACATGCGATAATTTCAACTCGCAGGGTACGAAAAATAGTCATTATTAAGCACTTCAAACGAGTACTGAACATAAACAGTTAGTGGCTGAGTGTAGCCGACCCTCTATGTCTTGCAAAGAGGGGCTTGCAAAGAAGCTGTTTACAAAGCACTTGACGCTTGCGCGGATAACGCAAGCCTCAGACACGGAAAAGGGGAGGCTAAGAGAGCCTCCCCCTATTAAGCAGCAAATCAGCGTCCATGCTGCTGTTTTTCTTCATGATGGCACATCGCCCTGAATACGCACCGCAGTCGGTAGGCGTAAGGATCACGATGGTTCCGACCGCCTCGTATTCAAAACAATAATCCAACCGCGAACTTTTCTCCCCCCGGGGAATTATTATTGGCGCCGGGGTGTACACATTGACTGCTATTGTTGTTGTTGGGATGCAAGTTCTTGTATACGTCGCGTCCTTTCGGGCTACTTACACTCTTTATTGTTGTTGTCAGCGCCTGTGTTGCCTGCGCCAGTAAGTAATGAGACTCAAGCCTGTTGTTTTTATTGGTACCGTTATCTCTACCTGGCCCTGTTGTTTTTATTGTGGCTCAGGTTAGGGCGGATCATGTTGTTTTTGTTAGTGACCTACCGCTATGCCCATTTTGTTTTTCTTACTCAGTAATATTGCAGGCGCTGTGCCACCTGTTAGATAAATCATAAATTTCAGGTGGTTGGCATTTTTAAAAAAAGTATAGGAATTTTTGGTGGGATAAGTGTTACCCCTTTGCGTCCGTTTGTGCACGCCGTTGTGTGGGAAGGTAACAGTTTTATAGCCGCGAAGAAGCGGGCAATTGCTATTTAAATCAGCATATTAGACGATGGTCTTAGTTGGCCGCTGCCAAATGATACCAGCTCATTAGCCTGGACGGCGGGCAGTTTTTGCGCGGTATGCCTAGCCGCTGGCGCCGTTCCCAGAGGTTTTTCCGGCTAATACCGAGCTTTTGCGCCAGCTCGGTTTCACTCATTTGATCTTGGTGTTCAAGTACAAAGTGCTGAAAGTAATCTTCCAAAGAGAGGTCATCTTCATTCTCTTCAGCGGTTTTATCTACGCTGCCGCTGAGCACTGAGGAGCTGGCGGAAGGGGAATGGGGACGCGTCGGTGTTGGCGTCAAACCTAAGTCATCCGGGTGGATGAGATGCCCCTCGGCAAGAATAACCCCGCGTTCAAGGGCGTTCTCCAGCTCACGAACATTGCCCGGCCAAGGGTAATCACGCAGGTCCTGGCGGGCCGCTCGGGATAGGCGCAGGCCCGTGCGCTCATGACGTTTACACGCTTTGTCGAGCAGAATATCGGCAATCTCAAGGACGTCCTCCTCACGCTCGCGCAGGGGGGCAGCTCGATCTGCATGACATTCAGGCGGTAGTAAAGGTCGAGGCGGAACTCGCCGGTTTTTGACAGTGCGCGTAGGTCACGGTGGGTGGCGGCAATTAAGCGGACATTAACGTGGCGGGTTTCTACCGAACCAATTTTACGGATTTCCCCCTCTTGCAGCACACGTAACAGGCGCGCCTGGGCATCCAGCGGCAGTTCACCAATTTCATCCAAAAATAGCGTGCCGCCATCAGCGGCTTCCACCAAGCCTGTGCGTGCTGCGCTGGCGCCGGTGAAAGCCCTTCTCATGGCCGAATAGTTCGGATTCGATCAGTGTTTCGGGAATTGCCGCGCAGTTTACGCTGATCAGTGGTGCTTTAGCGCGCTTACTCTGCTGGTGAATGGCGCGCGCCACGAGTTCTTTGCCAGTGCCCGACTCGCCTAGAATCAATACGGTGACATCGGCTGGCGCGGTTTTACGAATGCGGGTATACACCTGCTGCATGGCAACGCAGTTGCCGATCATGGTCTGGCGGCCGCCGCCTGCGTCAGTGATATCCGGCGGCGGGCTTTGCTGCATCGACTGCTTATGCAGGATCCGCTCAACGGTTTCCAGCAGTTCGGCGTGGTCAAACGGCTTGGCGACATAATCCACCGCGCCCTGTTTTAACGCATCTACCGCCGAGCGCATGCTTGCATAGCTGGTCATGATCAATACCGGCACGGGGGCTGCAGCGGCAATCAGAGATGTACCTGGCTCGCCGGGTAGGCGCAGGTCGCTGATAATGAGATCGAACCCTGTAAGTTCAAGCTGGCACGCCTCCTCCGCATTGCCGGCTTCGCTGACCGTGTAGTCGTGACGTTCCAGCAGCCGCTTTAACGCGCTGCGAATAATCGCTTCATCTTCAACAATCAGAATCCTGGGCATGGGTTAGCTGATCATCCTGTTGGTAAAGCGGCAGCCATAAGGTAATGGCAGTGCCGCGAGGCTGTCCGGGCGGTGGTGAGGCCACCTCTATTTTACCCTGGTGCTCGGCGATAATTTGATAAGCCAGTGAAAGGCCGAGACCGGTGCCTTCGCCTGCTGGTTTGGTGGTGGTAAAGGGTTCAAATAAGTGATCACGTACTTTTGGATCGATGCCCTGGCCATTGTCGGTTATCCGCCACCAGGCAAGTTGCTCATGGCAGCCTGCGTCAATGTGCACTTGCCCACCTGGGCCGCAAGCATCTCTGGCATTGCTGAGTAGGTTAACCATCACCTGGGTTAACCGTTGAGCATCGCCACGTACCACCAGATTATCGGGTATAGCATACGTTAAAGTAACATCCTCTCCCGAGCGGGCTAGGTGGATCAAGTGCAAGGCATCTTCGCTTATCGATGCAAGCGCAACGGGGGAGCTGGGGAGTGGCACCGTTTGACGACCACCGTGGGCAAAGCCAACCAGTGAGTTGACGATTTTGGTGACTCGCTGAGTGAGTTGCTGTATTTGGTCAGCGGTTTCCAGCAGCGCCGGATCGCTGGTGTCATAGCGTAGATTTTGCGCCAGTGACGAGATGCCGGTAATCGGGTTGCCGATTTCATGGGCGACCCCGGCAGCTAGTTGACCGATTGAGGCGAGGCGCGCTGCATGCACCAGCTCGTCTTCCAGCCACTTCATTTCGGTATGGTCTTCAATCAGGATGACACTACCGCCGCGGCTGTCATGGCCGCTGAGAATCGCTTTATGCAGGGTCAGAAAGTAGTCCTTGCCGTGCAGCGTAACGGGCTGTTTATAAAGCGGCGTTGTCGTGGCCGCTAATACGCTCCCCAGCAGGCTGGGCCAGGGGGCGGGTAGGCTGTCGCGGCGCGAGCCGATGACGCTTTCACCGCTGATCCCCGAAAGCTGTGAAAGTGCTTGGTTCCACATCAGCAGCTCATCATCATCGCCCAATACGCATAGCCCTACAGGCAAATAAGCCAGCGTTTGGCGATGGTGGCGGCGCAAGCCATCAAGTTCCCAGGCTAGCCCGGTGAGCCGCGAGCGGTAGGCTTCCAAGCGGCTCTCGACAAAGTGGATGTCGTCGGTTTCAGGGGTGTTGTCGTGGCGGTAGGGAAGGTAGCGGTCAACAATATCCCGCGCCACGGATGGCCCCATTAATCCTGAAAGATTGGCCTGGATTCGGTCGCGTAAACGGCGCAGTGCGTAGGGGCGACGCTCTTGAGGCGTTAAGTTGAGCGCTTTCAAAGCACGAGCAACTTCGCGGCTGGCGGCTTCATCGCCGAGGGCATGGGCCAGGTGGGCGGAAAAGTCGCTAGCCGTCGCGGCTTCTAATGGAAAACGCTTGGAACGGATCACCGCATCCACCGAACACGCCTCCGCGGCGGATTGTTCCCCCTTCAGAAGTACGCGTAAACAGCGATATGACAATCAGTAGCAGGATATTGGTGGTTAACGACAGCAGCGTGATGTTGTACCACAGCGGTGCATCGGCGGGAGTGAGCGGCGTAAAGGGCAACGATGGCGCAGGCAGGGAGAACATAAGTGGCACCCAGAGGCCCCACAACCACACAATGACGCCCGCGACCAAGCCAACAATCATTCCTTTACGGTTTGCGCCCGGCCAATAGAGGAGTGCCAGCATGCCGGGCAGGCATTGGGCCATACCACAAAGGCGGCTAATCCCAAGCCGATTAAGCCGTGATGGCGGCCTACCCACTGGTAAAACAGCCAGCCGCTAATGATCACCGCAACCATCAGCCCACGACGTAACCACAATAGCCAGCCGTATAAATCGCTGCGTGCCTCTGGCGGCCTAGCCACCAGCACAATGTGGTTGAGCAGCATGCCAGATAATGCCAGGGCGATCATAATCATGGTGCCACTGGCGGCGGCGAGTCCGCCGATAAACGCCAGCGCCCCTACCCACCAGTGTTCTGTCATCACAAAAGCGGCATAAGCCGCGATGGGGATGTCGGGATTGACTGATTGAGCCGCCCACCAAATCAAGGGGTACGGGCAGCGCCATTAGCAGTAAAAATAGCGGCAGCGCCCAGCTGGCTTGTAGCAAGGTATGTCGCGATAGGCTTTCTGCGAAACTGATATGAAACAGGTGCGGCATCATAAAGGCCGCGGCGAAAAACAGCAGTAGCAGGGTTCGCCACTGAGCTGGATCAAGCTGAGGTGTCTGTTGCTGAAGGGCGGCGCCAGGACCTTCCAGCCACAAGTGAAGGTCGCCAGGGCCGTCAAAAACCATCCACAGTGCCACCGCGCCGAGCCCGAGCATTGCCAGCAGCTTAACGAGGGATTCGAACGCGATGGCGCTGAGGAGGGTGTCATGGCGGCCATGAGCCTGAGAGTGACGTGCGCCAAACATCACTGAAAAGATGGCAATCAGCGCACAAAAAGCAGCGCAACGCTGCTCCCCTGCTTGGCTGGCGCTCAAAAATCGATGGCATCGCCCAGGGTTTGTACTTGAATGCCGAGCAGGGGAAGCACTGCCAACAGACTGACTAAGGTGACCAGCGTACCCGCCCACCGTGAGCGAAAGCGAAAAGCAAACAGATCTGCAAGAGAGGTCAACTGATAGGTGCGGGTGATGCGCTGAATAGGCACCAGCAGGACGGGGGCGAGCAAAATGCCCTGCTGCGCCTAGATAGTAAGCAAGAAAGCCAAACCCTGCATGGGCGGCCATTTCCACGCTGCCGTAAATTGCCCAGGCGCTGGCGTAAACACCCAGTGTAAGGGTATAGACAATCGGGTGGTGGGTAATGCGAACGGGCACCCAGCCACGTTCCACTGCAAAGCCACAGCCAAACAGTAATGCCAAGTAGCCTAGTCCAAGCAGCAGGACGCCAACTATCTCAACGTGCACCTCAACGTTCATCAAGCTTCCTCTTTGCTCCAGCCAGAGCGTTAAGGCAATCAAACCGCCCCAGATGGCAAACGGGCGGTACCAGGCAGACTCAGGGTCACTCCAACCGTTCATTAGCAGCGGTGAGAGCAAGTAACCGCCGAACACCAAAAACAACATGATGCGATAGACGTACATATCAGTCTCCTGTTGGTATTGAAGGTGGTGTCGATGGTGGCATTGATGCTGGCGTTTGGCGGTGAGCCGTAGGCCGTAATCGTTGCAGCGACCAATTTGCTATCGCCCAGTGTAACTGAGTCGCTGGTGACTCAGAGGCAAGCACTTGCGGCGGCGCTTGATCCAGCGCTTCAAGCGCCTGAAAAAGCTGGCGGCGCACGCCTTGCTCATTCTCGCTCAAAGCGGGGGCCAGATTTTGCTTCGAGAGCTTTTGGCCCTCGGTAGTGACGATGAGCGGCAAGTGTAGGTAGCGTGGCTGCGGTAACTGAAGCGCACTCTGCAACTGGTGCTGCCAAGGGGTGTTGTCGAGCAAATCGAGCCCGCGTACCACATCGGTAATCTGCTGCTCGGCGTCATCTACTACCACGGCGAGCTGATACGCCCATAGGCCATCTTTGCGCTTTAAGACAACGTCGCCCAGATCAGCCGGGTCAAACCGCTGTTCGCCGAACAGCCGGTCTTGCCAACAGGTCGGGCGCTTGCCAAGGTCGCTGCGCAGCCGCCAGGCCACCGGTTTATTCGCATCGCAAACACCCTCGCGACACCAGCCGGGATAGATATCAAACGCCTGCCACTGCTTGCGCGAACAGCTGCAGGGATAGGCAAGGCCAAGTTGGATAAGCTGGTCGAGAGCCTGTTGGTAAGCATCGCCGCGGGTGTGTTGCCACATAATCGCTTCGTCCCACTCCAAACCGAAGGTTTCCAGCTGGCGTAGAATAGTGCTCGCCGCACCTTGAGGGCAGCGCGGTGGGTCGATATCTTCTATGCGTACCAGCCATTGCCCACCGGCCGCACGGGCGTCTAAATAGCTGCCTAAGGCGGCGACCAGCGAGCCAAAGTGCAGCGGACCCGAGGGGTAGGGGCAAAGCGGCCACGGTAGCGGGACGAGCGGGGCATATCAGGTTGTCCTAGTCAGCGTTGTCCTAGATAGTAGCGCCCTCTTGGGTAGGTCAGGCGAGCGCCGTCAACAAAAACGGGCACCCATAGGTGCCCGTGCTTGGCTATCACGTTCCAACTGAACTCAGCCGCCGAGCTGTTTCTCTTTCAGCTCCGCCAATGTCTTGCAATCCACGCAGAGCGTAGCGGTCGGGCGAGCTTCCAATCGACGGATGCCGATTTCGACACCGCAGGCTTCGCAAAAGCCGTAGTCATCATCATCGATTTTATCGATGGTTTCGTTGATCTTCTTGAGCAGTTTACGCTCACGATCCCGGGTGCGTAACTCCAGGCTGAAGCCCTCTTCCTGGGTAGCGCGGTCGGCGGGGTCGGCGTAGTTGTTAGCATCCTCTTGTAGGTGGCGTACGGTACGATCCACCTCTTCCATGAGATCCTGTTTCCAATCCAGCAGCAGCTGACGGAAGTGTGCTAGCTGCTGCTCGTTCATATACTCTTCGCCCGGTGCTGGCTCATACGGGGTGAAGGACTTGGACGCTTCCGGTTTCTTTTCTGCTACTGGCATGGGACTGCCCCTTACATATGTGACTACTGATCGACCATGAGCGACTGTCACGATCTCACGCCAAAGGGATGCTTGTTTAGCTGAAAAATGACTGGGTTGCAAGCATAATGGCGAGCTTTCTACGATAGTCGGGCCTTGAATATGACTAGCGCCATGTTTTAGTTAGTTTTCAATATTTGCCCGGTTTTTTAAAATGATGAGATGAAGGAGCCGTTATGGCCTGGAATTCGCGCGTCGATCACGTTGCCCCGTTTCGGGTCATGCATTTGTTGGAAATGGCCCAGGCGCGGGAAGCCGCCGGCCACGACGTGATCCACTTGGAGGTGGGCGAACCCGACTTTGCTACGCCGGAGCCGATTATTGCTGCTGGGCAGCAGGCGCTGACCAGTGGCCATACTCGCTACACCCCCGCAGCGGGCTTACCCGCACTTCGCGAGGCGATCGCCGGGCATTATGCTGAGCACTTTAATGCCACGGTGGACCCTACGCGTATATTGGTGACGCCAGGTGCGTCGGGGGCGCTGATGTTGGCGAGCCAGCTATTGGTCGAAACCGGCTCACGAGTACTAATGGCGGATCCGAACTACCCTTGCAATCGCCACTTTATGGCATTGGCGGGTGCTGAGATCGACGCGGTATCGGTTGGCCGTGATAGCGGCTGGCAGTTGGATGCGGCGTTGGTCGCCGAGCACTGGCGCGAGGAGACGAGCCTTGCCATGCTGGCATCGCCCTCTAACCCTACCGGCCACACGTTGAGCGCGCAGCAGCTCTCTGCCGTACTGACGGCGGTTGCTGAGCGTGAAGGCGAGGTTATCGTCGATGAGATCTATCAGGGGCTCAACTACGATGATGCGCCACTATCGGCGACCTCGCTCTCGGCCAACGCCTTTGTAGTCAACAGCTTCTCAAAATACTTCGGCATGACCGGCTGGCGCTTGGGCTGGCTGGTGGCACCTGAGCATGCCGTGGAGCCGTTAACGCGGCTGGCGCAAAACATGTTTTTGGCCGCAGCGACACCTTCACAGCATGCGGCGCTGGCGGCGTTTACGTCCGAGTGCCGGAATATTCTTGAGCAGCGCCGTGAAACCCTGAAAGAGCGCCGTCAGGTGCTATTGAAAGGCTTGGCAAGCTTAGGGCTGGCGCCGGATCTACCACCCCAAGGGGCGTTCTATTTGTGGCTGGATATCTCCCGCTACAGCCGCGATAGCCAGACCTTCTGCGAGCGCCTGCTGCTGGAAGAAAATGTGGCGATTACCCCCGGCATTGATTTTGCCGTACGCGGCGGTGAACACCATGTGCGGATTGCTTTCACCAATGATGTTGCCCGTTTGGAAGAAGCGGTGGCGCGGATTGAGCGTTTTGTGAGCAGGCTGTGATGCTGGCCTATCCAGCGCTGGTGCCGGGCACACTGATCAAGCGTTATAAGCGCTTTCTAGCCGATGTGCGCTTGGATGATGGCCGAGAGGTAGTCGCACACTGCCCCAATACCGGCTCAATGAAAGCGGTGAACGTGCCGGGCTGCCGAGTGTGGCTGTCACCTAGCGATAACCCTAAGCGCAAACTAGCCTGGACCTGGGAGTTTATCGAGCTGCCGCAGGCCGGTGGACAGGTGGCGCTCGCCTCAGTGCATACCGGCCGCGCTAACCGTATCGTGGAATCGGCACTGGAGGCGGGGACTTTGGCACCATTGGCAAGCTATGCCACTTTGCGCCGAGAAGTGAAAGTGGCCGATGCCCGTCTCGATTTTATGCTCGATGATCCTGTGAGGGGCGTGCTTATATCGAGGTGAAGCAGGTCACCCTGAAAGAGGAGGATGGTCACGGCTACTTCCCCGATTCGGTCAGCGTGCGCGGTACCAAGCATCTGCATTCGCTGAGGGTGCTGGCGGAGCAAGGCGAGCGGGCGGTGTTGCTGTTTTGTGTCGCCCACGAAGGCATTGCTGACGTGGCCGCCGCAGCCCATATCGACGCGACTTACGCCGCAGCTCTGGCGGAGGCCTCGGCCAGCGGGGTGGAAGTGCTGGCCTATGGTATTACCGTAGAGAGAGAGCAGGGGCACCCGACGGGGTGCAGTTAACCCGGAAGCTGCCCGTGCGGTTATAAGGTGTTTTGCGGCTAAGGTTAAGGTCTAACGGTCAATATAGAAACGCTGAATAAAGTTCACCGGCTCGGGGGCGGCGTTACGGTCGTAGCGCACGCTTAGCTCAAAGCGCATGCTTTCATCTTCGCGCATGGTAAAAGGTGCAAGATGGTAAGTGGCATCGCCGTCGTGCACGGTGCGAAAACTGAGCGATTCCTGAACGCCCGTCAACCCACTCACTTGGCCTTGCACGCTGGCGTTAACAGGACGTGTGCTGCCATCCTCCTGGCGCTCGCGTACGCTGATATTCACCAGGCCGCGATTAGCGCTTCGCTGGAGGTTGTTTGCCTGAGCCACTTCCGGGGTTAAAAAACTGCTGTTCACCGCGCTGTAATGAATCTCGTAATCGCCCACGCTGACGAACTGCTCAGCGTGGGCAGCAGCGTAGCGAAGAGCGTGCCGACAAGAGCGGCACCGATCATTAATCTACGTAACATGGCGTGGCTCCTTGGATGATCGATAAGTTGAATGTCTAAGCCTAGCGTCGGCGAACGCGGAAAATGGCAATTTCACCAAATAGATTGGGCCAAAGCCGCGATTTCCAGTGTCCTTGATGATCTCCCACGCCCACTGCACGATCAACAATGACGAGCCCCTTCTCGCGGCACAGATGCTCAAAGTCGTTGAACGTTGAGAGGTGGATATTGGGCGTGTCGTACCAGGCGTGGGGAAGCGATTTGGATACCGGCATATAGCCACGCAGACCCAAATGAACGCGGTGACGCCAGTAGGCGAAGTTGGGAAAAGTGATAATGCCCTCTTCGGCGACGCGCAGCATTTCATCGAGCATCTTGTCCGGACGGCGCAACGCCTGCAGCGCCTGGGTCATGATCACCTGATCATAGCTATTGTCACAAAAGCTGCTTAAACCATCATCCAGGTTGTGCTCAATCACGCTAACACCGCGTTCCACGCAGGCATTAATGCCGTCGTGATCAATCTCCAAGCCATAACCTGTCACGCCCTTGTTGCGCGCAAGTGTCTCAAGCAGTTCGCCATTGCCACAGGCGAGATCAAGCACATGTGCCCCTTCAGGCACCCAGTCATAAATCAGTTCAAGATCGGCGCGCATCATGACGCCTTCTCCGAGCTCGTTACATATTCGGCCGGTTCGGCAAGATTAAGCTCGCGGGCAGCGGTTCATAAAGGCACTGAAGATGGCATCGTAGCGCGGCTCCGAGAGCAAGAAGGCATCGTGGCCATGGGGCGAATCAATGTTGGCGTAGCTGACTGACTTGCCTGCACGGGTGAGCGCATCGACCAGCTCTCGCGAGCGCGAAGGTGGAAAGCGCCAGTCGGTAGTAAAGCTGACAATCAAAAACGGACACTGCGCAGGCGCCAAGGCTTTGGCAAAGTCACCGCCTTGGGTAGCCGCTGGGTCAAAGTAGTCCAGTGCTTTGGTCATCAACAGGTATGTGTTGGCATCGAAGGCGGTGGAAAATGTATCCCCTGATAACGCAGATAGGATTCCACCTGAAACTCAACATCAAAACCGAAGTTGAGGGTCGTCGCTACGCAGGTCGCGGCCAAATTTGCTGCCCATGGCATCTTCTGACAAGTAGGTGATATGGCCTACCATGCGCGCGAGCTTAAGCCCGCGTTTGGGCACGGTGTCGTGCTCGGCGTACCAGCCATCAAAGAATTCCGGGTCGGAACGAATCGCTTGGCGGGCCACTTCGTTAAAGGCGATATTTTGCGCCGAGAGCCGGGGTGTCGCTGCAATGACGACTGCATTGGCGACCCGCTCGGGGTATGTCATCGTCCACTGCATTACCTGCATGCCTCCCAGGCTGCCACCTACCGCAGCGGCCCAGCGCTCAATCCCCAGGTGGTCGGCAAGCCTTGCCTGGCTGGCCACCCAGTCACTGACTGTCACCATGGGGAACTCAGGCCCCACTGACGGCCGGTTTCCGGGTTATGACTAACCGGGCCGGTACTGCCGTGGCAGCCGCCCAAGTTGTTTAACGACACAACAAAAAAATCGGTTGGTATCGATCGCTTTGCCGGGGCCGATATGGGCGTCCCACCAGCCGGGCTTGCGGTCTTCCCTCGCTATGGTAGCCCGCGGCGTGATGATGACCTGAAAGCGCGTGGCAAATCAGTACCGCGTTGCTGCGATCAACGTTCAGCGTGCCGTAGGTTTCGTAAATCAGCTCGTAGGCTGGCAGCACTTTGCCGCAAGCGAGGGAGAGCGGCGTGTCGAAACGCGCTAAATGTGGCGTAACAAGGCCGACGGAAGACGGCGGCCGGTCTGCAAACGCAAGTGTATCTGAGTCAGGCATTGAAGGCGTTAGTCCTGCTGAAAGAGTGCGACTGAATGAAGCCCGTCGAATAGAACTATTGAAACTAAATCTACTGAAACAGAATTCATTAGAACAAAAGATTGGCAATTGCCATCACAGCCCGACCAGTGCGCCAGAAATACCCGCAGCACGGATCAGGGAGCCGACCACTAAACCGTCAATCAGGTTAATGGCAATAAACACCACAATGGGTGAGAGGTCGATCATACCTAGCGACGGGATGACTCTGCGCACGGGGGCCATAATCGGTTCCACCAGTTGCATCACAAGCAGCGCACCTGGGTGGCTGGCGTTGGGCGCTACCCAGCTCAGAATAATCATCACAATTAAAGCGAAGAAGTAGATCTTTAAAATCGCGTTCGCTAAGGCCGCCACGCCTGCGATCAGCAGTCCCGCAATGGGGGCATGCCAACGCCGATCACCATAAAAATGGCGATGATGCTGACTATTTTTAATACAAAGCCCGCTGCTAACGTTGCGAGGTCAAAACGACCAGCCACGGGGCCTAAAAAACTCTGGAAGAGACCCACCAACGGCTGGGTAATCTTGACCACCGACTGGCTGAGTGGGTTGTAGTAGTCGGCCCTTGACGCTTGCAGCAGAAAGCGCAGCATGAGTAAAAGAGGTAAATATTGATCAGGGTATTTACCAGCATTAACCCTGCACTGCCCAATTCATTGCCCATTATTTCGTCTCCTCGATGATTCGTTGCTGAACGACTGCGTGTTAGTGGCCGCTCAGTTCCTTGGCCATTGCCTGGGCGCGGTCGGCGCAGGCCTGCATGGCGTCGGCAATCGTGGTGCGCAATTGTGCCTCTTCCATATGTTGAATGGCACGTTCGGTGGTGCCGCCCGGCGACATGACGTTCTGTTTCAGCGTGGCGGGGTCTTTATCGCTCTGCTGTGCCATGGTGGCGGCACCCAGCGCGGTTTGAATAGCCAGACGGCGCGCGGTGGCGGCAGGTAGGCCGAGTTTAACTGCGGCTTCTTCCATGGCTTCGAACATCAGGAAAAAGTAGGCCGGGGCACTGCCAGAAACAGCGGTGACTGCATCTAACAGCGCTTCTTCTTCTACCCACTCGACAATGCCGACCGCTTCCATTAGCTGGGTGGCCACGTCACGCTGGGCATCGCTGACGTGGGCATTGGCGTAGAGGCCGCTGGCGCCATAACCGACCAGCGAGGGTGTATTGGGCATGCAGCGCACCATGGCGTTTTGGCCGCCTAGCCACTGGTCGATAGTGTCAGCGTCCAGACCGGCAGCAATCGAGATAACCAATGGCTGCTGACGCTGTACGCTGTCGCGCAGCGCTTCGCAGACGCTGCGCATGATTTGTGGTTTTACCGCTAATACTACTACGTCGCTGTCCGCCACCGCCGCGTTGTTGTCGGTGTCGGTATTGATGCCTAAGCGCTGCTTGATCGTTGCCAGTTCGCTGTCATTGGGCGCGGTGGCGGTGATGGTCTTTGCATCTACGCCGCTATCGATGAGGCCGCCGATAATGGCGCTGGCCATGTTGCCGGCCCCAATAAAGGTAATCTTGTTCGCCATCTAGGTATCCTTTAGTGAAGTGTGATAGCTGACTCAGTCAGCGTGCGAGTTGCACTTGCTAGCAGCATGTCGTGATGTGCTTAAGGCATTTGACGGGCGCCAAAAATCGCGGTGCCTAATCTTACCAGCGTGGCGCCTTCCAGTACCGCTGCTTCTAAATCGTCGCTCATGCCCATCGAGAGTGTATCGAGAGGCGCGTCGGGCAATGTACGCTGTAGCGCGGTTAAACTTTCACGAAGCGCGGCTAATGGCTTGCGCTGAGCGTCGACACCTCCGCCGGGGCGGGAATCGCCATTAAGCCGCGCAAGTGCAGGTTAGGCAGCGTGGCGACTTGTTTGGCCAATTCCACTACTTCCTCCGGCAGTACACCGGCTTTGCTCTCTTCACGGCTGACGTTAACTTGCAAGCAGATATTCAGCGGCGCAAGGTGCGTGGGTCGCTGTTCGCTGAGGCGCTTGGCAATTTTTAGCCGATCAACGCTGTGTACCCAGTCAAAATGCTCGGCCACCGAACGAGTCTTGTTGGACTGCAGCGGCCCAATGAAATGCCATACTATGCCATCAAGATCAGCGAGTTCAGTCTGCTTCTCCAGCGCTTCCTGCAAGTAGTTTTCACCAAATTCGCGCTGGCCAAGCTGCCAGGCTTGACGAATCATTGCTGCTGGCTTGGTTTTGCTGACTGCCAGTAGCTTGGCTGCATCTTTGGCACGCCCCGCGTCTTCTAATGCACTCCGCAGGCGTTCACGCGCCTGAGCGTATGAATAGCCGAGTGACTCGTTAAGCGCGATGTCTGTCATACTCAAGCACCTTACCGCAGCTGGGAAGAGAGATGGATATTACCGAACTGCTAGCATTCTCGGCAAAGCAGAATGCCTCTGACTTGCACCTTTCGGCCGGTTTGCCGCCTATGATACGTGTTGATGGCGACATTCGTCGGCTCAATGTGCCCGCTATCGATAATAACGATGTGCGCAAATTGATCTACGACATCATGAACGATAGCCAGCGGCGCGACTATGAAGAACACTTGGAAATTGATTTTTCCATTGAGGTGCCTGGCGTTGCGCGCTTTCGTGTTAACGCATTTACGCAGGCTCGCGGTGCAGGGGCGGTATTCCGCACCATTCCCAGCCAGGTGCTCTCCCTCCAGGCCCTAGGTCTTGGCGAGGTATTTGAGCGCCTGGCAATGCTACCGCGTGGCTTGGTGCTGGTGACCGGGCCGACCGGTTCGGGCAAAAGCACCACTCTAGCCGCGATGATTGACTACATTAACGACCACCGCTACGAGCACATCCTTACCATTGAAGATCCTGTTGAGTTTGTGCACGCCAGTAAGCGCTGTTTGATTAACCAACGCGAAGTGCACCGCGACACCCATAGCTTTGCCGACGCGCTGCGAAGCGCACTGCGTGAGGACCCGGATGTCATTCTGGTCGGCGAGCTACGTGATCTGGAAACAATTCGACTAGCGTTAACCGCTGCTGAAACGGGGCATTTGGTGTTAGGAACGCTGCACACCACATCGGCGGCAAAAACCATTGATCGGATTATTGATGTCTTCCCCGGCGAAGAGAAGGCCATGGTGCGCTCGATGTTGTCGGAATCGCTCCAGGCGGTGGTGTCTCAATCGTTGCTTAAACGTCAGGGCGGCGGGCGTGTGGCGGCGCATGAGGTGCTGATTGCCACCTCAGCAGTGCGTAATCTCATTCGAGAAGACAAGGTGGCGCAGATTTACTCCGCAATTCAAACCGGCGGCAGCATGGGCATGCAAACGCTGGATGCCGCGCTGTCGCGGTTAGTGAAAGAGGCGTGGTGAGCATCGAAGATGCTCAGGCGCAGGCGAAAGGTACACTCTCGTCGATCGATGAGTAATCCGCGTGCGCCACGCACGGATAGTGGCTTCGTTCATTCGCTGGCGTAAATACCACCCAGCACTCGCGGCCCTGACGCGCCGGTGACCGAGGGCAGGTTGCCCGGCAGGTGGTGCAGGCGTTGATGAGCCAGCCAGGCAAAGGCGCCTGCTTCAATCCAGTCTTCCGGCCAGCCGTATTCACCAGGTGATGTGAAGGTGGCGCGGGGCAGGTGATAGGCAAGGCGCTGCATGACAAAGGTGTTATGAGCGCCACCGCCAGCGGTAATGAGCGTGAGCGGGCCGTCATCGAGCCGCAACTGTGCAATTCCCTGAGCGACACTGACGGCGGTGAGTTCAGCCAGCGTTGCCTGCACATCGGCGGCAGCTTCCTGACCACTGAGGTGACGCTGTAGCCAGTCCAGATGAAAGAGTTCACGCCCTGTGCTTCTCGGTGGCGGCTGCTGAAAAACGGTTCTGACAACAAGCGAGCCAGTAGTGCTTCATCTACCTTTCCGCTCGCGCCCCAATCGCCGCTCTGGTCAAAACGCCCCCCTTGGTGCAATGCAAACCACCCATCCAACAATACATTCGCGGGGCCGGTATCAAAACCGATGATTGAATCGGCAGCACTGCTGGAAAGCCAGGTTAAATTGGCAAAGCCACCCAGGTTAAGCACCAGCTGATGCGTGTCTGCTCGACCAAACAGCGCCTGATGAAACGCCGGTGCCAGCGGCGCGGCCTGGCCGCCTGCGGCCAGATCGCGGCGGCGAAAATCAGCCACGACTGTGCAGTGGGTGAGCTCTGCCAAAAGACTAGGATTATCCAGCTGTAGTGTAAGCCGGGCCACCCGTGCCCTGCAGGGGCGTGCTCGATGGTTTGGCCATGGCTGCCAATAGCGCTGATCTGCTCAGGCTTTACCGACAGCGGCGCGAGTAGTTGTTTTACGGCTTGGGCCTGGCACTGGCAAAAGCATGTTCGGCCGCGGCCAACTGGGCAAAGCTAACCTGCTCCGCATGGCAGAGTGTCAATAGCAGGCTCCGCAGGTCATCAGGCATTGGCTCGGCGTGAGTCGCCAGCAGGCGCGGCGGTAAGTCATTTTCAATGGCGATGAGAGCTGCATCTATGCCGTCCAGGCTAGTACCCGACATCAGGCCAATATAGTAAAGCGGCGAAGCGGTAGGCGTTTTCATAAGCGAACTCGTACAAAGCGGGGCTAAGATCAAGCCAGAGCTGAACGAAGGCTCAACCAAGGCGAACGGGCATGGTAACATCGTCGGCTATTTAACACCTGAGCGTCCGGCAAGGGCGGTTCTTATATAGTGGAGAGAGGCAATGAGTGAGGTGGATCAGGCTTTAGCGCTGCTGGCGCGGGGTACGCATGAAATCCCTGGTTGAGGATGAGTTGAAAAGAAGCTAGCCTCAGGCCGTAAGCTGCGTATTAAAGCTGGTTTTGATCCCACGGCCCCTGACCTGCACCTGGGGCACAGCGTGCTGCTGACCAAAATGCGTCAGTTTCAGGATCTAGGGCATACCGTCATATTTCTCATTGGTGATTTTACCGGGCGTATTGGTGATCCCACCGGTAAAATGTGACGCGCAAACCGCTCACCGAAGAGGACGTGAAGGCCAACGCTGAAACCTATAAGGAGCAGGTGTTCAAAATCCTCGATCCAGAAAAAACCGAGGTGCGTTTTAATGCCGAGTGGTTTGGTGAGCTCTCCGCCGCCAAAATGATCGAGCTAGCGGCGCAAAGTACCGTTGCCCGCATGCTGGAGCGCGATGATTTTGAAAAGCGCTACAAGGCCAATCAATCAATAGCGATTCACGAATTCCTTTATCCGTTGGTGCAAGGCTATGACTCGGTCGCGCTTGAAGCCGATGTTGAACTGGGCGGTACCGACCAGAAGTTCAACCTGCTGATGGGTCGCGAAATTCAAAAGCACTTCGGTCAGGAGCCTCAGGTGGTTATCACCATGCCGCTGCTGGAAGGACTGGACGGCGTGCAGAAAATGTCCAAGTCATTGGGTAACTATATTGGCGTCGATGAAGCGCCAGGCTCCATGTTCAATAAGCTGGTCTCCATGCCGGATAGCTTAATGTGGCGCTACTTTGAGTTGCTTTCGTTGAAATCCAACGAAGAGATCGCCGCACTGAAGCAGAGCGTGGCTCAGGGGCGAACCCGCGTGATGTGAAAATGGAGCTGGCGCGTGAGTTGATTGCTCGCTACCACGGTGATGAAGCGGCAGCTAATGCCCATAAGTCTGCGGGTAACCAATTGGCTGATGGCGAGTTGCCTGAAGACCTGCCTGAAGTGGCGGTGGACTTTGAAGGCAGCGAGCAAGCGCCCATTGCGGCGGTACTCAATAGAGCAGAGCTTGCGAACAACAGCGCTCAAGCTAAAGACATGCTGGGTAATGGGCGGGTCAAGGTCGACGGTGAGGTGGTGGCTAAAGACACCATGCTAGCGACTGGAAAGAGCTACGTGATTCAAGCAGGCAAGAAGCGTTACGCTCGTGTGACACTTATTTGAACTTTCTGCTAAAAGCCCTTGCCAACCCGGCCGTGAATCCGTAAAGTACGCATCCGCTGCCGGGGACGCCAAGCGTTACCAGCGGTGAATGAAGGTGAAAACCTTCGGTTTGTCAGATGGTTAGCGGTTTCGAAAATCGCACATTGACAACTATCAGGAAATGCGTAGAATACGCCTTCCTCGCTGAGGCAAGCCAGTTCAACGGCGGCCACGTTGCTTTAAGCAGCGTCTATAGCGAAACAGCTCTTTAACAATTTGATCAGGTAATTCATGTGGGCGCTTGCTGATGTTGGTGACAAATCACTAAATATCAAGGCAGGCGAACACAACGATACTCTTAGGAGTATCACAGTGAATTCGTTTGAACCTTGAGCCAAGTTTGATCCGCTTTTGTTGTCCTTGGACGACAAGTAAGGATCACAATGATTTTAAACTGAAGAGTTTGATCATGGCTCAGATTGAACGCTGGCGGCAGGCCTAACACATGCAAGTCGAGCGGTAGCAGGTCCTTCGGGATGCTGACGAGCGGCGGACGGGTGAGTAATGCATAGGAATCTGCCCGGTAGTGGGGGGATAACCTGGGGAAACCCAGGCTAATACCGCATACGTCCTACGGGAGAAAGGGGCTCCGGCTCCCGCTATTGGATGAGCCTATGTCGGATTAGCTAGTTGGTGAGGTAATGGCTCACCAAGGCAACGATCCGTAGCTGGTCTGAGAGGATGATCAGCCACATCGGGACTGAGACACGGCCCGAACTCCTACGGGAGGCAGCAGTGGGGAATATTGGACAATGGGGCAACCCTGATCCAGCCATGCCGCGTGTGTGAAGAAGGCCCTCGGGTTGTAAAGCACTTTCAGCGAGGGAAGAACGCCTGGCGGTTAATACCCGCCAGGAAAGACATCACTCGCAGAAGAAGCACCGGCTAACTCCGTGCCAGCAGCCGCGGTAATACGGAGGGTGCAAGCGTTAATCGGAATTACTGGGCGTAAAGCGCGCGTAGGTGGCTTGATAAGCCGGTTGTGAAAGCCCCGGGCTCAACCTGGGAACGGCATCCGGAACTGTCAGGCTAGAGTGCAGGAGAGGAAGGTAGAATTCCCGGTGTAGCGGTGAAATGCGTAGAGATCGGGAGGAATACCAGTGGCGAAGGCGGCCTTCTGGACTGACACTGACACTGAGGTGCGAAAGCGTGGGTAGCAAACAGGATTAGATACCCTGGTAGTCCACGCCGTAAACGATGTCGACCAGCCGTTGGGTGCCTAGCGCACTTTGTGGCGAAGTTAACGCGATAAGTCGACCGCCTGGGGAGTACGGCCGCAAGGTTAAAACTCAAATGAATTGACGGGGGCCCGCACAAGCGGTGGAGCATGTGGTTTAATTCGATGCAACGCGAAGAACCTTACCTACCCTTGACATCCTGCGAACCCGGAAGAGATTCCGGGGTGCCTTCGGGAACGCAGAGACAGGTGCTGCATGGCTGTCGTCAGCTCGTGTTGTGAAATGTTGGGTTAAGTCCCGTAACGAGCGCAACCCTTGTCCTTATTTGCCAGCACGTAATGGTGGGAACTCTAAGGAGACTGCCGGTGACAAACCGGAGGAAGGTGGGGACGACGTCAAGTCATCATGGCCCTTACGGGTAGGGCTACACGTGCTACAATGGCCGGTACAAAGGGCTGCGAGCTCGCGAGAGTCAGCGAATCCCTTAAAGCCGGTCTCAGTCCGGATCGGAGTCTGCAACTCGACTCCGTGAAGTCGGAATCGCTAGTAATCGTGAATCAGAATGTCACGGTGAATACGTTCCCGGGCCTTGTACACACCGCCCGTCACACCATGGGAGTGGACTGCACCAGAAGTGGTTAGCCTAACGCAAGAGGGCGATCACCACGGTGTGGTTCATGACTGGGGTGAAGTCGTAACAAGGTAGCCGTAGGGGAACCTGCGGCTGGATCACCTCCTTAAACGATGCGTCACAGTTAGTAAGCGTCCACAATGAATTACCTGATCAGAATGCTGTTACATGAGCAGTGATAAGCGAGTCTGTTTTTTTCACGTTAAAAAGAAAAAATAGCTTTTAAGGTCTTAAAGGTCTTTTTCTTTTTTAATATGAAAGAACGCTTATCACTGCTTATAGCAGTCGCTCTTTAACAATGTATATCATGCTGACAAGAACACTTCTTACGAAGTGCTCTTAAATTGTGATACGTCTCAAGCGTATCCGGCAAAATGAAACGTTATCATTGCGAACCCCAGACTCCCTTCGGGTTATAGGGTCAAGCAATGAAGCGCACACGGTGGATGCCTAGGCAGCCAGAGGCGATGAAAGACGTGGTAGCCTGCGATAAGGTTCGGTGAGGTGGCAACAACCTGTGACCCGGACATCTCTGAATGGGGAAACCCACTCATCATAAGATGAGTATCATGCACTGAATACATAGGTGTACGAGGCGAACCAGGGAACTGAAACATCTAAGTACCCTGAGGAAAAGAAATCAACCGAGATTCCCCTAGTAGCGGCGAGCGAACGGGGACCAGCCCTTAAGCATGAGACTGATTAGGCGAACAGATTGGGAAGTCTGGCCGTAGCGGGTGATAGCCCCGTAGTCGAAAATCTGATCATGTGAAATCGAGTAGGTCGGGGCACGAGAAACCTTGACTGAAGACGGGGGGACCATCCTCCAAGGCTAAATACTCCTGGCTGACCGATAGTGAACCAGTACCGTGAGGGAAAGGCGAAAAGAACCCCGGAGAGGGGGAGTGAAATAGATCCTGAAACCGTGTGCGTACAAGCAGTAGGAGCAGACTTGTTCTGTGACTGCGTACCTTTGTATAATGGGTCAGCGACTTATATTCAGTGGCGAGGTTAACCGTATAGGGGAGCCGTAGGGAAACCGAGTCTTAACTGGGCGACACAGTCGCTGGATATAGACCCGAAACCGAGCGATCTATCCATGAGCAGGGTGAAGATTGAGTAACATCAATTGGAGGCCCGAACCAGGATCTGTTGAAAAGATTTGGATGACTTGTGGATCGGAGTGAAAGGCTAATCAAGCTCGGAGATAGCTGGTTCTCCTCGAAAGCTATTTAGGTAGCGCCTCATGTAGTACCGCCGGGGTAGAGCACTGTTTCGGCTAGGGGGTCATCCCGACTTACCAACCCGAGGCAAACTCCGAATACCGGTGAGTAACGCGTGGGAGACACACGGCGGGTGCTAACGTCCGTCGTGAAAGGGAAACAACCCAGACCGTCAGCTAAGGTCCCGAAATCCTGGTTAAGTGGGAAACGATGTGGGAAGGCTCAGACAGCTAGGAGGTTGGCTTAGAAGCAGCCATCCTTTAAAGAAAGCGTAATAGCTCACTAGTCGAGTCGGCCTGCGCGGAAGATGTAACGGGGCTAAACCAGGTACCGAAGCTACGGGTTCACACTTAGGTGTGAGCGGTAGAGGAGCGTCGTGTAAGCCAATGAAGGTGAATTGAGAAGTTCGCTGGAGGTATCACGAGTGCGAATGCTGACATGAGTAACGATAAAGGGAGTGAAAAACTCCCCTCGCCGGAAGACCAAGGGTTTCTGTTCGACGCTAATCGGAGCAGAGTGAGTCGGCCCCTAAGGCGAGGCCGAAAGGCGTAGTCGATGGGAAACGGGTCAATATTCCCGTACCGGACATGGTTGCGATGGGGGGACGAAGAAGGCTAGGTGAGCCAGGCGTTGGTTGTCCTGGTGAAAGCATGTAGGCCGAGATCTTAGGCAAATCCGGGATCTTAAAGCCGAGATGCGAAACGAACTGACCACGGTCAGGAAGTCACTGATGCCACGCTTCCAGGAAAAGCCTCTAAGCTTCAGATCATGTGCGACCGTACCCCAAACCGACACAGGTGGTCAGGGTGAGAATCCCAAGGCGCTTGAGAGAACTCGGGTGAAGGAACTAGGCAAAATGGTGCCGTAACTTCGGGAGAAGGCACGCCGGCGTAGGGTGACGAGACTTGCTCTCTCAGCCCGAACCGGTCGAAGATACCAGGTGGCTGCAACTGTTTATTAAAAACACAGCACTCTGCTAACGCGCAAGCGGACGTATAGGGTGTGACGCCTGCCCGGTGCCGGAAGGTTAAATGATGGTGTTAGCCGCAAGGCGAAGCTCTTGATTGAAGCCCCGGTAAACGGCGGCCGTAACTATAACGGTCCTAAGGTAGCGAAATTCCTTGTCGGGTAAGTTCCGACCTGCACGAATGGCGTAATGATGGCCACGCTGTCTCCACCCGAGACTCAGTGAAATTGAAATCGCCGTGAAGATGCGGTGTACCCGCGGCTAGACGGAAAGACCCCGTGAACCTTTACTATAGCTTCACACTGGACGCTGATGTTGCCTGTGTAGGATAGCTGGGAGGCTTTGAACTCCGGACGCCAGTTCGGAGGGAGCCAACCTGAAATACCAGCCTGGCATCATTGGCGTTCTCACTCAGGTCCGTTATCCGGATCGAGGACAGTGTGTGGTGGGTAGTTTGACTGGGGCGGTCTCCTCCTAAAGAGTAACGGAGGAGCACGAAGGTACCCTCAGCACGGTCGGACATCGTGCATTGAGTGCAAGAGCATAAGGGTGCTTGACTGCGAGACAGACACGTCGAGCAGGTGCGAAAGCAGGTTCTAGTGATCCGGTGGTTCTGTATGGAAGGGCCATCGCTCAACGGATAAAAGGTACTCCGGGGATAACAGGCTGATACCGCCCAAGAGTTCACATCGACGGCGGTGTTTGGCACCTCGATGTCGGCTCATCACATCCTGGGGCTGAAGTCGGTCCCAAGGGTATGGCTGTTCGCCATTTAAAGTGGTACGCGAGCTGGGTTTAGAACGTCGTGAGACAGTTCGGTCCCCTATCTGCCGTGGGCGTTGGATGTTTGAGAAGGGCTGCTCCTAGTACGAGAGGACCGGAGTGGACGACCCTCTGGTGTTCCGGTTGTCACGCCAGTGGCATTGCCGGGTAGCTATGGTCGGACGGGATAACCGCTGAAAGCATCTAAGCGGGAAGCCCCTTCAAGATGAGACATCCCTGAGGCCTAGAGCCTCCTGAAGGGCCCAGCGAGACCAGCTGGTTGATAGGCACGGTGTGGAAGCGCTGCAAGGCGTTGAGCTAACGTGTACTAATGGCCCGTGAGGCTTGACCTTATAACACCCAAGGGGTCTGGTCGTGATGATAACGAGACATTAACAACACCGGATACGCAGCGTGTGGCCAAGCCAATAGGCAATGGCGGCACGATAGAAAGAGACGAACACAATTGAGCAAACGCTAGTCAGCATGATGTACATAGCCAGTTACGCCTGACGACCATAGCGAGCGTGAACCACCTGATCCCTTGCCGAACTCAGCAGTGAAACCGCTTAGCGCCGATGGTAGTGTGGGGTCTCCCCATGCGAGAGTAGGTCATCGTCAGGCACTTATACCGCAGAAAACCCAGCCACCCGGCTGGGTTTTTTGTTGGCTGGAAGAAAGTCCACCTCACCCCAGATTGCCGCGCTGCGCTCGCGATGACAGAGTCAACGACCAGTGCCACCCATGCTGCATTGGCGAGCAAAAGGAATCATGTCATGGCGAGGAGCGTAGCGACGTGGCCATCTCAAGTCTGCGGCCGCATACTCCAGAGATTGCTTCACTGCGTTCGCTTTTAAAAAAACTGTCGCCATTTGTGATATTAAAGCAGTTGTTTTAAATCAATCTAGAACAATAGCTTGTGCATTTACTGTGGTATTGTTGCCAAGCAGCATCTAGTATTATGCTGTACGTATCTAGAAGTGAAATCTCAGGAGGAGAAAAATATGACGACGGAATTAGCCAAGAAGTTAGCGATTGCCTTATTTATGGCTTTAATTGCTGGTGGTCTTGCCGCTTGCGATGATCAAGGCCCTGCTGAAGAAGCGGGTGAAAATATTGATGAAAGTGCAGAAGAAGCCGGTGAGAGCATGGAAGAGCTCGGTGAAGATATGGAAGATGCTGCCGAAGACTAGGCTGAGCATGTGTTTACTAAGTTAGCTAAGCAGCCGCTGTAAAGCGGCTGCTTTGTTTTGTATCGTGACTATTATTGTCCTCATAACGATAAAAATTAAGGAGGCAACGTGCTGCTACAACGTGAGAAAAGTCTATTATTAATGGTCGATTTTCAGGCGGGATTACTGCCTGTGGTCGATGGTGGTCAAGAAGCCGTGAACGAGGCGGCTTGGCTAGGAGAAATGGCGTGCTTGCTTGATGTTCCGGTATGGTTAACCGAGCAGTCGCCAGAAAAATTGGGAGGATCCTCGGCGTCATTGCTCGCCTGCCTAAATAACTATCGGCTCTGGCAGAAACAGCATTTTGGGGCCATGGCGGAAGCTGAATTTCGTGAGGCGCTAAACGCAACGGGCAAAACGCAGATTGTACTGTGCGGAACAGAAGCACATATCTGCGTGCTGCAAACGGGGTTAGGGTTGCTGGAAGCAGGCTACGAGCTGTACTGGCTGAGTGACGCCTCTGCTAGCCGTCGCGCGCAAGAAGCCTCGCTTGCTCGTGAACGTGCCTGCGCAAGCGGCGCTGTGGCTGTGACGGCGGATATGGTGGCTTATGAATGGTTGCATCGTTGCGACACGGCACTGTTTAAAGAGGCGCACCAGCGGCTCTTAAAGCCGCGCTCTTCACGCCTCGTACGTTTTTTTTTAGGCCGACGCTCGCGTTAGCGATCGGCTTCTTCGCGCGTAAACACGAAAGTATCGCCCTGGGAAGATGAAGCATCAAAGCGATAGCCTGCAACATCGAACGCCTTGAGCTGTTCTGGGTCGTTAACCTGTTGCTGGATAAGCCAAGCGCTCATCAGTCCCCGTGCTTTCTTGGCGTAGAAGCTAATGATTTTAAAGGTGCCGTTTTTCATCTTTAAACACTGGCGTAATGACCCGCGCATTGAGTTGCTTGGTATTTACCGCTTTAAAGTACTCATTAGAGGCGAGGTTAACCAGTACGTTGGAGCCGCTATCGGCAATAGCCTCATTTAAAGCAGGAGCCAAGATGGGCTTCCAATAGGCATAGAGATCCTTACCTGCACTATTGGGCAACTTGGTTCCCATTTCTAGACGGTATGGCTGAATTAAATCCAAAGGCCGTAGAAGGCCATATAAGCCCGAAAGTATGCGCAAATGCGATTGTGCGTAACGGTTCTCGGCCGCACTAAAGCTTTCCGCTTGCAGGCCGAGTGTAAACGTCACCCTGAAAAGCCTGTGCAGCGGGTTTGGCATTGTTCAGTGTGAAGGGAGGCTGCCACTCTTCAAAACGAGCGGCATTCAGGCCCGCTAACTTATCGCTGATGCCCATGAGCTCACTGATCTGCTGCGGCGAATAGTCACGTAAAACATCGATAAGCGCTTGGCTATGTTTTAGGAAATCAGGCTGTGTAACCTGTTTAGTCGTCGGTGGGGTTTCCAAAATCCAGCGTTTTGGCGGGAGATATAACGCTCAGCATTGCATGCTCCTGGTCGTGCCCTGGTAAGTAAAAGCCGCTTATAAGTGGCCTTAGTATACCAAGCCTCGGCAAAGGCCGAGGCTATAATGGCGATAGCCTGCCAATAACCCCACTGGAAGGCTAGTTGAGCGGCAATTTTAAGGGGCAGGGGTTGGGCATGCGGCGATGAATATCGTCGATGGCCTCTAGTACATCGTCATCTAGCTTGAGACTTTCGCTGGCAAGGTTGCTTTCCAATTGTTCCATCGTGGTCGCGCCAATAATGTTACTGGTCAGGAAGCTGCGCGAATTAACAAATGCCAGCGCCATTTGGGCAGGGTCTAGATCATGCTGCTGGGCCAGCGACACATAGGCTTGCGTAGCGGTTTCTGCTTCTGGTGAGGTATAGCGCTTGAAGCGCTCGTATAGCGTCAGGCGGCCTTTCGGCGGCTGGGCGCCGTTAAGGTACTTACCGGAGAGTACGCCAAACCCTAGCGGCGAGTAGGCAAGTAGCCCTACGTCTTCACGATGTGCAATTTCAGCCAAACCGACTTCGAAGGAGCGGTTGAGAAGGTTGTAGGGGTTTTGCACCGAGGCGACCCGCGGTAGGTCCAGCTTGTCGGCAAGCTGCAGCGAGCGCATCACCCCCAGGGGGTATCGTTAGAGAGCCCAATGGCCCTTACCTTGCCCGCATCCACCAGCTCTTTTAGCGCAGAAAGGGTTTCTTCTAAGGGTGTCGCGTCTTCGTCTTCACTATGTACATAGCCTAGCTTGCCAAAGAAATTGGTTTGACGATCTGGCCAGTGCAATTGGTAGAGATCAACATAATCGGTATTCAAGCGATCCAGGCTGGAGTCGATAGCTTGATGGATATGCTCGCGTGTTAGCCGCGGCCCACCTCGGATATGGTCAAGCCCTGGGCCAGCAGCTTTGGTGGCGATGATCAAATCGTCTCGGGCGCCACGCTGTTTTAACCAACTGCCGATATAGCGTTCAGTAAGCCCTTGGGTCTTCGCCATGGGGGGGACGGGGTACATTTCTGCAGTATCAATAAAATTGATACCAAACGCCACGGCTCGATCAAGCTGTTCGTGGGCTTCGGCTTCGTTATTTTGTTCGCCAAACGTCATCGTGCCTAAGCAGAGTCGACTTACCTCCATGCCGGTCCTACCAAGTGGGCGCGTTTGCATTTTTATCTCCCTTACGAAGGCGGAATTGCCAATATAAAAGCCAACATACCAGCGCGGTAAACGGCGTATAGATGGCATGTTAGCGAGGCTCATTGAAAGCAGCAAATTAATGGGGTTGAGTCGTTGCGAAGGCAGGCGTATGCTTGCCAGCCATCGACCGGCTAAAGGCCGGTTTCTCGTGTGGTTGGTAGCTATTATTGATGGCTGCTAGCCCAAGGTTCCATCAGATAGGCAGGGTGGTTTGCCATGCTGCAGGCATCAACGTTGTTTACTCGGCTAGAATTTCGTCTAGCCGAACGTTTGTTTCATAATCGCTGGTTGTTGCCGCGCTCAAAGCGTACCCAGCGTTTGACAATGCGCTTATTTAAGCGATGTGCGGACGCAGGGCACCCTGATGCGCTGTCCGTTTACGGCCATATGCTGTTTCATCGCAGTCAGACGCCTCAAGACAAGGCGCGGGGCGCACGTTATGTTCTGGAAGCGGCGCATGCCGGGGATATAAAGTCCCAGTACCAAGTGGCGCAAATCCACGAGCATGGATGTGTGCAGTATCCTCGCCGCGAAGACTATGCCGTGACTTGGTACGCAAGGGCTGCCCAGTCAGGTCATTTCTTAGCCGCTGAACGCCTTGCACGTGCTTACCGGCTAGGTGAGTTAGGTTTGGCCGTGGATAGTGAACGAGCGGCTTATTGGCAGCGACAGGCGGAACAGCAGCCGTTAGATGATGTAGCCGTCGCATAGCGCTGCCACACTTTGGTTGAGTGAGGAAGGTTGTGTCCGAGACGCTACCCACAGTACTAGATATTGAAGCGTCCGGATTTGGACGTGGCAGTTATCCCATCGAAGTAGGCATCGCACGTGCTGACGGGAGTTGCTGCGCCTTTCTCATTCAACCATTGGATGAGTGGACACACTGGGATCCAAAAGCCGAGCTGTTGCATGGTATCTCCCGTGATCGACTTATTCAGGAAGGTTACCCGGTACGCCAGGTTGCCCGTTGGTTGAACGATGAATTACGTGAGCTGGGCAAGGCTTACAGTGATAGTTGGGGTTATGACAATACTTGGCTTTCACTGTTATTCCATCATGCGGGTATGCTGCCGCATTTTCGCCTTGAGGCGTTAAGGATTTTGCTAACCGAAGAGCAGCAGGCGTTATGGAGCGATACTAAAGAAGCCATGATTGCCGAACAGGGCATTCACCGCCACCGGGCGGGTGAAGACGCTCGTTTGCTGCAACTGACCTACCAGCATACCCGTCGACTCGTAGAGCCATAAGCTGCTCGGCCTGTTTTGCGATTGCTATCGGCTCGTTAGCGTTATAGCTGGGCTTCCAACGCATCCAGCAGGCTACTCGGCGTTGGTTCATCAAATAGCATCTCGCGAGTGGTGGGTCCTAAAAACCCATGGCTGACTGTGCTGTCTAGAAAGCTCAGCAGCGGTGAATAGAACTCTTCGATATTGAGCAACCCCATCGGTTTTTCATGCAAGCCTAGATAGCCCCAGGTCCATATCTCAAACAGTTCTTCCAAGGTGCCGATCCCGCCGGGCAAGGCAACAAAGGCGTCGGCGTTGGCTGCCATAGTGGCCTTACGTTCGTGCATATTGCGCACCCGGATTAGTTCGCTTAAGCCAAAGTGTGCCTGTTCACGCTCGACTAAGTGATCGGGCATCACGCCAATGACTTCACCGCCTGCCTCTAGTGCTGCGTTCGCCAGTTCCCCCATTAGGCCAATGCGCGCGCCGCCATAAACCAGCGTATGGCCCCGTTCGGCGAGCGTGCGCCCCAACGTTGTAGTTGCCTGACGAAAGGCTGGGCTATTGCCTTCACGAGAACCAAGATAAACGCAGATTCGGGCCATTCGTTTATTCCCTATAGCTAAAATAAAAGGGTGATGAATCACTGATTTCTTAGGGCAGACAACGATCGACCTGATGATGTTGGTCCATCCATTGCCCAATGACATTATCACCGCACAAATGGTGCGCATACTGAGTGTGAAGGCAGCGCACTTGATGCCAATTAGTAATACCGCCAATGCCACGTTCGGTCATCACGTCCGTATAGCCTAACGTCGCGACTTCTTGCCGCTGAGCATCGCTCATATACTCCCAGCGAGCTGCCACATAATCACGATGGCTTTGTAGATAAGCCTCGAGAAATTCTGGCTCTTCCTGAAGCCGCTGTTCCAGTGCTTTGATAACCCCAACGGCTTCAATGCGCGATATCTCAACTTTAAGAATATCCGAGCAGAGCCAATACAGAGTAGGGAAGGGTTTGCCATCGACGATGGGGGCCATGCGCAACACTAGCGGGGTGCCTTCACCGTCGGTGGCGGCCACTGCTTCGATACCGCGCGGTGCACGGCCAAGCTGCTGAGCAATAATGGCGAGCTGACGTTCGTCAGGCGCCTGATTGGTGCGTATCACCATCGGGTTGGTCTCTCACAAATTTGTTGGAGCGGCCAACGGCACGGAAAAAGCAGCGGTTGAGCTGTTCAGGCGACGCGACATAGCACCACGTCCGCTCACAGTACTCAGCGGCTCGTGCCATCAGCACGTCATAAAGGCGGTTAAAAGGGGCATCATAATCGTAGGGGTCGGCACCGAACAAGCGGATATGCGGATAGTCGGCGAAGCGCTCGACAAAATAGCGCTCAAGATCGTTTTCAACAGTACGGTGTTGCACGACGTTATCAGGGTCTATCCAGAGGTTGTAGCGGATTGCCATCGTATTGGCTCCTATTGCCCCGATCGCTCGGGGCAGTGGCGATCAGACGGACTCCGGTGCGTTTTGCAGGTGGGCGGAGAGTGCATCGCGAAGGTCGCCCTCGATCGGCTTGGCGCACTTGGCCTGATGGTCATACTGCACCATAACCGTGTGACCAAGATTAGTGAGTATGCCATGCTGCCGCGCCTCCTGGGTCACGGTAAACGAACTATTGCCTAGGCGCGTTAAATACGTACGTATTTCGATATCGTGACCGTAAAACAGTTCAGCCCGGTAGTCGACTTCCATGCGCGCCATGATTAAGCGCCAGTTCTTCGGATTTAAGTCAGGGGTAAATAATTTGAATAAGTCATTACGGGCTAGCTCAAACCACGCCGGCAGCCGGGTGTTGTTAATATGCCCTAAGGCGTCGGTATCGTAGAAGGCGGGCTCAATGGTACGGGTAAACATGGCTTATCCTTATTTTAGCAATGTTATTAGAGACGATGGTTGGAAGCGGTAGTCGCAACAGCGATGTTTAGGATTAACCCAAGCAAGCGCTTGGTCAAGCGGTGCAGCGTTGATACCACGCAGTGAGTTGCATCCACCCCAACAGCCATAGCGTGGCAGCAGCGAAGCCGGCCAATGTTCCCCAAAGCAACCCCAGTGTGCTGTAAGTATAGGAAACACATAGCGTGTAACTCAGTAGCGAGCCCAGTCCCATCGGGTAGTGCTTGATGACAGTCGCCACCGGTGCTGCTCCATGGTTCAGGTGTAGGATCAGCAAAAAGGCAGCATCGTGACAGGGAATGCTGCCAACGTTCCTGCCCAGGCGGGCGGCAGCCAGTGGGCTAGGCTGGTAATGGTAAATATAATCACGGTGGCAAGTGCGGCGCGGGCGGCAAGCGCCGGTAACGAGAATGTTCGGCTGGCGGGTATCCTGACATCAGCAATGTTGCGAAATAAGCCGCTGAACAGAGCAATAGCGCACAGTGTCACCAGCGTGCCGCTCAGGCGCGTGAAGTTAAGCTGAGCGAGTAGTGTGCTAACGGCGAGCCAAGCAACCAAACCGCCCGTCACGCCGCCAATAACACCTTTAACGCCCGGCTGTCGCCCTGCCACCCAATAACCGGCCCCTAGCGCCATTGTGGCCGTAAAGCCTGCCAGGGTATGCACCGCACTTTGGGTCGCAAACTGAGGGGAACTTTCCAAGCCGATAAAAATAGTGCCAACGCCGTGCCTAATGGGTAGCCCGCTAGCAGGCCCGCCATGCGCGGGCTTGCGCGCACCGCAATCGCGCCTAGCCCCAGCACCATGCTGATCGAGAGCCCTAATTTCGCGAGCTGCCAAGTGAGAGGGACTTCAATCATGCGGCGTCATCCTTACTGTTATTGTTTGGGGCTGTCAGCCTGCGAGCTTGTTAATTAAACCAAACGCAGGCCTTGCTGGTCGCGCCAAGCGGCTTCAAGCGCGTCTTGTAGAGGCGCTTGCAAGTGCGCGGGGAGCGCCTCCTGCGCCGCTTGCAGTGAATCAAACGAGCGGTTGCGCAACCAGCAGTACGCCCAGGCGCAGGCTTCGGCGTCGCTATCGGGGGTCGGACGAGCGGGCATTTGATTGAGCAGAAAGACCGCAGTGCGCGGCGCCCATAGCGGCATTTCACCGAGCTCATCTTGGCTCCAATGCTCCAGGGTCGCGCCGCTGGGCGTGGCGTCGGGCGTGCCTAATTTAGCTACCCGTGCTGTTTCGGCCAAAATGAGCGCTAGCTGATCCGTATTCGCTTGGCCAAGCGAGCGCCATTGCCGCAACAGCGCCGATAGCCCCGCCCGCATCTTGGTATAAAAGTCATCTTGCGGCATGCTTGGCACAACCCCTATTGAATGAGTGAGATGTTTCATGGTCTACGATTTTGCCACGCCTGTGGAACGACGCCACCAGAAGGTGGCTGGGCATCGCAAAATGGCAACGCTACGGCGACGACGTACTGCCTCTTTGGGTCGCCGATATGGATTTTCGCTCCCCGCCAGCGGTGATCGATGCACTGCAGGCGCGCGTGGCCCACGGTGTCTATGGCTATGGCGAAGTGCCCGCTACGTTAACAGAAACCCTGTGCCAGTGGAGCGCCCACCATTACGACTGGCCCATTCAGCCGGAGTGGCAGCAGTGGCTACCGGGTGTCGTGCCGGCCTTGCACCTGGCCGCGTTAGCGCTGACCGAACCAGGCGACGGTGTGTTGACGGTGGCGCCGATCTACCCGCCATTTTTAGAGGTTGCAAAGCGAACTGGGCGACTACCCCAGCAGGCGATGCTCCAAGCGCCTTCAACCCCTAATGAGCCTTGGCAGCTCGATATTGCCGCCTTGGAGGCCGCTATTACGCCCCGTACGCGCATGCTGCTGTGGTGCCAGCCCCACAACCCTACGGGGCGTGTGGCGCCATGAGGAGCTCGCAGCGCTAGCTGAGCTAGTGGAGCGCCACGACCTTTGGGTGGTCTCCGATGAGCTGCACTGCGACCTGTTATTGGACGAAGGCGCCCAGCACCGCCCGTTAGCCGCGGCCTTTCCTGAATTAGCGAAGCGCACCATTACACTATGGGCACCGTCGAAAACCTTTAACCTGGCGGGCTTAACCAGCGCCTGCGCGGTGATTCCCGACCCCACACTGCGTGAGCGCTTTGCGGCGGCAACTAAAGGGCTACTTCCCGATGGTAACGTACTCGGCTTGGTCGCGGCGGAAGCAGCGTATCGACATGGCGAGCCGTGGCGCCAGGCGCTGTTAAACGTCTTGCGTGAGCATCGCGCGGCGCTGCAAGCGCGCGTAGCGAATTGGCCGGACGTGCGCTGGAGTGCGCCGGAGTCGACCTATCTAGCCTGGCTGGATATGCGCGAGGCAGGGTTAGGTGATGCGCCCTGCAAGACGCTGCTAAAAGAGGCGGGGTAGCGCTTTCGAACGGAGCTGCCTTTGGCTGCCCCGGCTTTGTGCGGCTTAATTTTGGTACCACCGCTTCCCAGCTGGAAGCGGCGCTGTCTCGCATGGATTCCCTGCTGAAGCGGGATTGAAAGCCTTCAGAAGACCCTAGTAAAGCATCGCAAAGAGCTTACGACGGTAGGCAACGGTTAGTGGGTGGTCGGCGCCGAGGGCGTCGAATACCTGTAGCAGCGTTTTACGCGCTGCATCATCGTTATAGGTGCGATCCTGCTTCATCAGCGCCAGCAGCGCCTCCAACCCATCATCGTAATGACCGTCGGCCACTTGGCGCAGGGCGCGCTGGTACTGCGCTTCGCTATCGGTGCGATCACCCAGGGCCGCAATCTCTTCGGCTGAGAGTGCCTGCTCGCTAAACTCGATGCTGGCGCGTACGCCACGCGCAGGTGCTGCATCGCGCTCTTCCGGGGGCAGGTTATCAAGTACTTCGCGGGCCTCGCTGCCGCGCCCTTCGGCGACTAGTACGCGAGCGAAGGCTACCTGGTAGGCGTAGTGCTCTGGGTACTGGCCCATCAGGGTTTGGTATATCTCGCGTGCCCCGGCGGTGTCACCGGCTTTAAGCGCTTCTTCCGCCTGCTCTTCAGGGTAGGCGGCGCTTCGCTCGGGGGCTGGGAAGTAGCGATTGAGCCACTCGCGTACTTCTTTCTCCGGCAGCGCACCCTGGAACCCATCCACCAAGCCGCCTTGGCTAATCAGCTTCACATCGGGCACTGAACGCACGCCCAGTTGGCCGCCGATTTCGGGGTTTGCTTCAATATCGAGCTTGCCGAGCAGGAAAGCGCCCGCGTACTCAACCACCAGCTTCTCCAGCACCGCGAGCAGGGTGCTGCTGCTTGCGTTGGACGGCGAGTAGCAGCCCATTAGCACCGGCACCTGCATGGACGCTTCAAGCACCTGCTGAATATTGCCAGCATTGAGCTCGATAATGACATCTTCAGGGCGCACCGCCGCCTGTTCAGCGTTAGGCGCGGTAGCGGCAGCACTTCCGGTATCCGCAGTCAGCGGTTTACCTGAGCGGGGATCAATAATCTGCATGGGTAGACTCGATATCAAAAAATGAATAATAGTTCCCCATGATATGCAGGCATGCCGCGGCGGATTCAAGGAAAAGGGGGGAAATAAAACTCACTGCTAGTGGGTTTCAAGCTACGTGAACCTGATAAAGCAGAAACAGGGCGCGGTTAGGCGCCCTGTTGGAGCTGCTGTTTCTGACATTGTTTCTGGAATTGTTTCTGAAATTGCTTAAGGAATGATGCGCTCCGCGCGTAGGCGGGAGCGAACAGGTCGAAAAACGCTGCGCGTGTTTCGCGGAAGTGATCAAAACCGAAGTCACGGGACTTGGTGACGTCGTTGACGCACTCAAGCTCGCGCCCCAGGTCGGCATCGGTGTGCCACCAGGAAGCCAGTTGGGTGACATCGGCTTCAACGAGCTCGTTTTGTTTGGCAATCTCGGCCCAGGTAGGCGCAATGTCGGTCATCTGGGTTTCGAGCGGCTGCGGCGTTTCTGGGCAGTCGGCTACTTCGAGCTCGAAGAATTCACCAATTTCATGCCACAACCGACGCCAGCGGAACACATCGCCATTGACTGTGTTAAAGGCTTCATTGTGGGCACCGGGCGTTGTGGCTGCCCACTCCATCTGCCGCGCCAACACGAGAGAATCAGTTAGATCGGTCAAGGCGTTCCATTGCACCTGCGAGCCAGGGAAAGTGAACGGCTTGCCCGTGGCTTTGCAGATAGAGGCGTAAACCGCCAGCGTCACGCCCATATTCATGGCGTTACCCCGGGCGTAGCCGATGACCGTGTGCGGACGGTGCACGTTCCAGCTAAAGCCGTCCCGCTCCGCCGTCGCGAACATGATGTCTTCGAGGGTGTAGTAGAAGTTATCGCCGGGGACGCGGGGCGCTGACTCACGAAACGGCGTCTCGGTCTTGCCGCTGCCATAGTTCTCGAAGGCGCCCAGGTACTGCTTGGTGCCCGTTACTAACGAAACATGCGACAAACCCGCGCCCTGCAAAGCGTCAAGCAAGTTATGCATCATCGCGCCGTTGGCTTCGACATTCGCCTTCTCATTGTCACGCCGCACCCAGGTGCAATAGAAAACATGGGTGATGGGGAGCCCCGCCAGCGCTTCCGCCGTGGCCTCACGATCCAATAGATCGGCAGCGACGGGAATGACCCCTGCTTGTTCAGAAGGGCGACGAGATAATCCATAGACACTCCATCCGCTAGCGGTGAGATAGCTGGCTAAGTTGCCGCCGGTAATGCCGGTCGCGCCGACGACTAATGCGGTGCCTTTGCGCATCATTAACTCCTGTTGCAGATAATTTTTCGGAGCGGGCATCGGAAATACGCTATGTGCCCGATGAAAAGCAGTCTGGTCGCCGATGATCATTGCTACAATTGGAAAAATCGCAAATCTTTATTGCGCTAGGAGCAACTTGATGGATCTCAATGCACTACGCATCTTTGAGCGCGTCGCCGCGACAGGAAGTTTTACCGCCACCGCCCGCCACTTTCATCGCGCGGTGTCGTCGGTCTCGCGTCAGATTGCCTCTTTAGAGGAGGCGTTAGGCCAGCAGCTGTTCTATCGCCACACCCGCGCCGTGACGTTGACCGAGGCGGGGTGGCGCTACTATCAGGAAGTTCGCGAGATACTTGAGCGGCTCGATCTAGCGACGGAAGCGCTAATGGCTCCTAATCGAGAGCCTAGCGGTGTACTGCGCCTCAACGCCCCTGTGGCTTTCGGTCAGCGCCAAATCGTGCCGATTCTGCATCACTTCCAGCGCCGCTACCCGGCGATTAAAGCCGAACTAATGCTGACCGACCAATTGACCGACCCGGTGCGCGAGGGCATCGATATTACCTTTCGCGTCGGCGAACTGGCCGACTCCACGCTGGTGGCGCGCCGACTGGCGTCAATGAATTACGTGGTAGCCGCTGCCCCCGCCTATATACAGCGCTGCGGTAGGCCCAACACTCCAGATGACCTTGAGCACCACGATTGCCTGCTCTACCAGGGCGAAATGGGCCGCCAGCGCTGGTACTTCCACCATGCCGAGCAGCCGCAAGCCTTCGCTTACAAAGTCGACGGCAGCCTGTATAGCAACGATGCGGAGAGCCTGGTGAGAGCAGCACTAATGGGGCAGGGATTGGTGATGTTCCCCACCTGGCTGATCGCTGATGAGCTGGCCTCGGGCACACTGCTGCCCCTGCTCGAAGCGTGGCGTTGTGAAGTCGTGCCGGGTAGACGCGATATCCACGTGCTTTACGCCCAGCGTCGTCTGCACACCCGCAAGGTGAGTGCTTTTCTGGATCATCTTTTTAAGATGGTTGAGCCTATCCCGCATTGGGATCGCTGGCGTGAGCAGGAGGTTGTTAACGAGGGTCTTGCCACTCCCCGCTGCTGATCAACGCACTTTCATCAATATTCGCATTGTAAAGATAACACCACGCCTCCCCGTGTCGGGTAGCCAACACCGCTCGGTCGTATACGCCTTTATCAGGGGCATGGTGAAAATAGTCTTCTAATTTATCAAGCCGCGCTAACTGCTGGGCGTTGATGGCATAAATTTCGACCACCGTACCGTTTGAAGGCGCTAGCTTAGCGCCTGGGTAAGGGCCAAGGTCATAAAGGGTAATTGCGTCCAGTCGGTCATGGCCGATGAGGGTCGCGCCTTCAAGCCAATGGTGATTGCGCCGCCCCTTTTCAGCGTACCGTATACAGCGACCCTAGGGCAGTGCTGTATATCGCGTTGCAGGTAATCCATTGTGTCGCCTCCCCTAATCGACAAACACAAAAAGCCGCTACCTTTCGGTAACGGCTTTCTCTATGTTTGGTAGCGGGGACCGGATTTGAACCGATGACCTTCGGGTTATGAGCCCGACGAGCTACCAGACTGCTCCACCCCGCATCAACGTGTGGCGTATTCTACAGAAGTTTTATATGAAGTCAAGAAGGGGATTAACACGTTCGGCTTATAGCCGTTGTGTGGAACCTGCTGCAACATGGAAAGAGTGCAGCTATGCTTTAAGTAGCCATAACAAAAGCTTACGCTGGTGCATTGTTGCTGAACCCAATAGTGCGCTGGGGTAGTACAAGCGCAATCGCGCTTATTCATAATGGCTTGTGGCGCAATGTGCGTGCGGTTAGATCCAAGCCGTTTGTCATATCAGGGAGGTAGTCAATGGCCAATCAATCCCCCGTCGCCTGGGTAACAGGTGGAACTGGTGGTATCGGTACGGCAATTTGTCGTTCGTTGGCAGAGGCGGGTTATCTGGTCGTCGCGGGTTACCGCAACCCCGATAAGGCCAAAACCTGGCTAGAAACGCAGCATGCTGACGGCTATAACAATATTGAGTTGTCGGGTGTCGATCTTTCCAACCATACCGCCTGCCTGGAAGGTGCCCGCGAAATCCATGACAAGTACGGTCCCATTAGCGTGCTGGTGAACTGTGCGGGTATTACCCGTGATGGCACCATGAAGAAGATGTCTTACGAGCAGTGGTACGAAGTGCTCGACACCAACCCTCAACAGCGTTTTTAACACCTGCCGTAGTGTCATTGAGATGATGCTTGAGCATGGCTATGGCCGTATCATCAATATTTCATCCATCAATGGTCGTAAGGGGCAGTTTGGCCAGGTCAACTACGCGGCTGCGAAAGCCGGTATGCATGGCCTAACCATGTCGCTGGCGCAGGAAACCGCCACTAAGGGCATCACCGTTAATACTGTATCGCCTGGCTATATTGCTACCGATATGATCATGAATATTCCAGAAAAAGTGCGCGAAGCCATTCGGGAGACAATTCCGGTGAAGCGCTATGGCACGCCAGAGGAGATTGGACGATTGGTCACCTTCTTAGCCGATAAGGAATCAGGTTTTATCACCGGTGCGAACATTGATATCAACGGTGGCCAGTTTATGGGCTAGTGGTTTTCCATGGACTGCTAAATACCTAAAGTCCCTTGCCAGGGGGAAACGCAAACGGGAGGCTATCAGCCTCCCGTTGTTATTGGATTGTCATTAACCGTATTCGTGTTGCCAAGTTACCCTAAGGTAGCGGGACACGTGCCAAGCGGCTTAGCAGATTATCCAGTTCTTCCACTTCCTCGTCCCATAGCTTGGCAGGCATAGGACCCAGTGCTAGAAGTGCGACCAAGATATCGTTGATGTCTTGATCACGGCTCCGCTCTTGATTGAAGCCTTCATTTAAACGCTCTACCTGAATAGCCAGACGTAGAGGCTCATCGCTTTGGCGTACGCTACCCACGGCCAGCATCGAAAGATGTACTCTTAGCCGGGCTAGGGATTCCGCTATCTTGGCGTAATCGGCGTCTGACAGCGGTGCTGCTACCTGATGGCGCTGCAGATTGCGGGTGCTGTGTGCCATGCTAAAGGCAGCAGGAAGCGAAGCGCTAAGCACCGTTTGCGCATCAACATCGGTCGGTGTGCCTTCGCTGAGATAACGCTGATCTTCAGCTAAGTGAGCATTCACTAGCGGCATAATGGCATGCCACTGCTGAACTGTGTCGGCGACTGCAAGACGATTTAAGCGCTCTCTACGCGCACGAACGATGCCGCTTATGCGTTTCTGCATGCCTTCGCTGCGGCGGTTGCGTGGCAGTGGTTCGAGCTGATTGGCCTGCTCGAGGAAACGGTCCAGCGTAGCGGCTTCGCTGGCCCCATTGGGTTGCCAGCTATCCATTTGATCTATGATTGTTTGCAGCTCATCAAGTTGCTGTTGCTGACGTGTCGCCTGCTCATTTTTATGTGCATCGCGCTGGGCGAAGAGTTGGTCACACTCATGACGAAAGGTTTTCCATAGCGTTTGCTCTTCGCCTTTGGGCGCACGGCCTAGTGCACGCCACTGCTGTTGTAGCTGTTTGGTCAAGTGAATGCGCTGTGCCAGCGGTTGGCTGTCGTCGCTGCGCAGCGAACTGACCTGGCTGATCAAATCCCGTTTTTGCGCGGCGATAGTGTCAGCGCGCTGATCGATCAGTGCCTGTAACTGATGACGAATGGTACCAAAGCGCCGCCCAACGGCCTCGGAGCGTTCGCGTGGTACCGGGCTATGGTGGCGCCATTGATGGCGTGCTTTGTCGCGAATTTGCCGAAGTACATCGGGATCGGCGTCTTCAGAAGGCTGTGCTAGCAGGCTTTCAAGCTGATCGCACAGGGCTTCGCGAGCCTTGAGGTTAGCTTCACGCTCCTCACTGAGACGACTCCGCCAAGGGGCAAGACGTTCATGAATGCGATCCGAGGCGCTGCGAAATCGAGCCGATTGATCGCGATTAGCCGCTGCATCGCCTAATGATTTCCACTCTTTGACCAGTTGGCGATGGTGGCGGTCGAGCGCTTCTTCCGCCATGTAAATATCATTGGCCAGTGCTTCGATGCTGGCACATAGCTGTTCGCGCTTTGGCCCAGCGACAAAACCCCGCCAGTCGCGTAACTCCGCCAGTCTGGCGGCCAAATGCTTTAAGCGCGCTTTAAGCGGTTGAGCGGCGGGGCCTGCCAGCGCTTCTATGCGTGGCTTTAGCCGCTGATGTAGCCGACTAGCACTTTTGAAGGCGCCGCGCTCTAGTAAGTGTTCAAAGGTGTCGAGCTCGCCCGCATACACGTCGAGATTGGTGTTTTCTTCTTCCGGCTGTAATGGCGCGGTGTTTTCAATGTTGAGTGCTGCTTGCGCGCGGCCGAGTAGCGCGGGAGGCGTTAAGGCTTCTGGCCATTGGCATTCGCTAACCTGTGTCGCTAGGGTTGCGTAGTCGCCGTTGGATAGCGAGGTTTTGATGTCATCGCTTATCGCGCACCAGCGCTGCCACGCCTCTAAGCATTGGTCGTAGTGTTGAATCACCAGCGTGTAGCGTTGACGCATAGCATCGCTTGGCGGGTGCATGTCGGAAAGCGCTTGCCAACGCTGGCCGAGTAGTTGGCGCTGAGCGCGCAGACTGTCGATATCCTGCACGGTCATGGCAGAGGCGTGGCAAAGGCCGTCTAAGGTTTCTTCGATACCTTCAAGCAATTGCTCGCGGGTGTTTTCGGCTTCCTCACGCCGCTCGTCGCTCTGTTGGCGAGCCTGCGCTTGGGTTTCGTGGTCGTGTAAGGTTTTGCGACAATTTAGCAAGGCTTGATGGAAACGCTGCTCCTGCTCAGCGCTTGGTGGCTGAGTGAGCTGTTCCCACTGCCGCTCAAGATGGCGAAAACGCCCACCATATAGCGGTTCCCAGGGCGCACGTGCATGTTGCTCTAGTTGCTTCAGGAGCGTTTCGCGCTGTTGTTCTTCAGCTTCCAGCCATTGTGCATCGCTGCGTAAACGGTTGAGGCGATCACGCGCCAAGCGAACCACTTGGCGGTCGCGGCGGGCCTCTTTTAACAACCGCTTGAGCCCTTCTTCATCGTCAATGCGTTCGGCAGCCTGGTGGCGAACAGCTGCCACGCCGTTATGGCAAGCCTGATGAATTAAGTCATCCTCATCGTTAAGCTGACTTAGTGCTGTTAAGCGCAAATTGAGGTTGTCGCCCTGCAAAGCAACTGCATTCAGTATCCTGGGCTCATTGATGCGCTCAACCAATGCTTGACGCTGATGCAGGTCGGTATGACCTTCACGACCGCTGAGCCGTTGGCAAACTGCATTGAACCAGGCTTCGTCCTGATGATGGTGCGGGTAGGCATCGACCAGACCTGCACAGTCATCCAGAGCTATCAGCGCGGCAAGGCGAATCTGGCTATTAGTATCTTTCGTGAGCGACTGCAGCGCTTGGCGCTGTTCTGTTTGTTGAGGGTCTAGTCGCTGAAGGGCCTGACGACGTACTTCGGGGTCGGGGTGTTGCCACCGAGGTGCGAACAGGCGTCTTAACAGTCCGTGCATGGATCATCCTGCTGGTGCGTAGCATGAAAAAAAATCAGTCGTCGGCGACTTAGGCAGTTGCAGTCATCGGCGCTGTCGCTTAGCTTGGCATTACTATGATGTGGTGAAGGACTATTTTCTACACCACAATGCGTGATAGTACGCTACCTTTATCTTATATGAACATGACATGGAGTTCGGCCATGAGCCTTAACGTGGATAGTGCCGCTGTGGCCTTTACCTTCAAAGGCGGCATGCTGCCGATGACCGTCATGGAGCTAAGTAGCGCCGATCCGGAACGAATTCGACTGCAGTTAGCGGGCAAACTTACCCAGTCGCCTGCTTTCTTCCAGCATACACCGGTTGTGCTCAGCGTGGAAAAGCTCGATGAACCTCACTTAGCCCTGGAGCGAATTTGCGCTGTATGCCGTGACCATAAGCTTTTGCCCGTGGCTGTACGTGGTGGGTCTGAGCCAGTTCGCCAATCAGCCTGGGCATTGGGGTTAGGGTGGTTTCCGCCGGTAGAAGAGGGCCGCGGTCGCGTATTGGAGAGTGTCAGAAATTCTCCTGTACATGAAGTAACCCCTGAAGAGACAACGTTGAGCGCGGCAGAATCACCAGCGCTTGCTACGCGGCTATATCGTGGCACCGTTCGTTCGGGGCAACAGGTTAGCGCCGCGGAAGGGGATCTGGTCGTGATTGGGGCGGTAAACGCGGGGCGGAAGTGTTAGCAGCAGGCAGTATTCATGTATATGGAGCGCTGCGGGGACGCGCTCTGGCAGGTATTCATGGCAATACACAAGCGGGTATTTATTGTCGCGAACTGGAGGCTGAGCTGCTTTCAGTGGCAGGCAATTACAAACGCTTAGAGGATATTGATTCACAGCTTCTGGGCCGTCCCGCAGAAGTTCACTTTGCAAAAGAGCAACTTGAAATTAAGCCACTGGGATAAGGTTGGTATATGCGTACGCTGGTGTTATATGCCTAGCGACGCCGATGACACTATCCGTTACAGTATGGCTTGTTGATGATATTGACGTTCCCGTTATGCGCTGAGCGTCAACTGATCTCGCGCTCGCGACGAACGACTTCAAGAAGGAAGTGACTTTTGGCCAAGATAATTGTAGTGACCTCTGGTAAAGGAGGGGTTGGCAAAACCACCAGTGCAGCAGCAATTTCTACAGGGCTTGCGCTGCGCGGAAAAAAACCGTAGTGATCGATTTTGATGTGGGGCTGCGTAATCTTGACCTCATCATGGGCTGCGAGCGACGTGTGGTGTATGACTTAGTTAATGTTATTCAAGGCGAGGCAGGACTCAATCAAGCCTTGATTCGCGATAAGCGCGTCGAAAATTTGTTTATTTTGCCGGCTTCTCAAACCCGCGATAAAGACGCACTGACCCAGGAGGGCGTTGCGGAAATTCTGGAAAAGCTGAAAGAAGACTTCGATTATATTCTCTGTGATTCCCCCCGCGGGTATTGAGCGTGGCGCCCAGTTGGCGATGTATTTTGCCGACGAGGCAATTGTGGTCACCAACCCTGAAGTCTCTTCAGTGCGCGACTCGGATCGTATTTTAGGGCTGTTAGCCTCCAAAACCCGACGTGCTGAGCAAGGCGCAGACCCTATCAAGGAGCACCTGCTGGTCACCCGCTATAACCCTGAACGTGTCACCTCCGGCGATATGCTGACATTAGACGATATTCGCGAAATTTTAGCGATTAACTTGCTGGGCTTGATTCCTGAATCGGAAGCCGTACTGCGCGCGTCTAACCAAGGCGTACCAGTGACCCACGATATCTCTAGTGACGCGGGTCAGGCCTATAGCGACACCGTATCGCGCCTGCTTGGCGAAGACATGCCGCTGCGCTTTCATGAGATGCAACGCAAAGGCCTGCTAAGCCGTATGTTTGGGGGAGGTCGTCGATGAAACTGCTTGAGTTCTTGAAGCGTGAGCGCAGGAAATCCGCCTCGGTAGCCAAAGAACGTTTGCAAATTATTGTAGCGCATCAGCGTAGCCAGCGCGGCCAGCCTGACTATATGCCGTTGCTTGAGCGTGAACTGCTTGAGGTGATTCGCCGCTACGTGCATGTGGATGATGACGCTATTCAGATTTCGTTGGATAGCGAAGATAACTGCTCCGTGCTTGAACTGAATGTTACTTTGCCGAAGAGTTGAGTCCCTTACCTAAGTCCAAGCGTTGAAGACGGGGCGAGAGGGGGTGGCGGGTATGCTAGGCTTGGGCTTTTCATTGCTCAGCGGAGTGTTTGTTCATGGCGCCACCCAATGCTGCCCCTGCCAGTTTTCTCTGGCATGACTATGAAACCTTCGGGGCTGATCCGCGCCGCGATCGGCCCGCGCAGTTGCTGCGCTGCGAACCGATGCCAAGTTAAATGAAATCGGCGAGCCGATCGAACTCTATTGCAAACCGGCCGATGACTACTTACCCCACCCCGCGGCCTGTTTGATCACCGGTATCACCCCTCAAAAAGCTCAACGCCATGGTCTCCCCGAGGCAGAATTCGCGGGTGAAATTCAGCGCCATATGAGTGAGCCGGGTACCTGCGTGGTGGGCTACAACAGCCTGCGTTTTGATGACGAAGTCTCCCGCCATCTGTTTTACCGTAATTTGCTCGATCCTTATTCCCGCGAGTGGCAAAACGGCAATTCCCGTTGGGATTTGATCGATGTTGTGCGCGCCTTCTATGCGCTGCGCCCGGATGGCATTGAGTGGCCTTTGCGTGAAGATGGCGCCCCCAGCTTCAAGCTTGAGCACTTAACCGCGGCGAACGGCATTGCCCATGAGGGCGCCCATGACGCCGTGGCCGATGTGCGCGCTACGATCGCGTTGGCGCGCTTGCTCAAAGAGCGCAATGCGAAGCTGTTTGATTATCTGCTCGGACTTCGTGGTAAGCGCGCAGTGGCCAAACAGCTCGATTTGCCCGGCGCCAAACCACTGCTGCATATTTCCCGGCGTTACCCCGCCAGCCGGGGCTGTAGTGCGTTAGTCATGCCGCTGGCTGAACACCCCACCAATCCCAATGGGGTGATCGTTTACGATTTAAGCGTTGATCCCCGCGATATGCTGAGCATGTCGGCGGAGCAGATTCGTGAGCGCGTGTTTGTCAGCCAGCAGGATCTAGCCGAAGGCGAGGCGCGTATTCCGCTGAAAGTCATCCATATCAATCGCTGCCCGGTGGTCTTCCCCGCCAGTGCCCTAAAAGACGTTGAAGGTCCCCGGCAGGTGAGTACGGGGCCATCGTTGAACGCTTGGGCTTGGATGTAACCGCCTGCCGTCAACACTGGAAAACGTTGCGAGATGCCAGTGGTGTTGCAGAAAAAGTCGCCGAGGTATTTAGCGCAGGTTACGAAGATGCACCACAAGACCCGGATTTAATGCTCTATTCAGGCAGTTTTTTCTCGGCTGCTGATCGCCAGCAGATGGAGCGGGTTCGAGAAATGCAGCCTTGGGATCTGGTAGGGCAGCGCTTTGCGTTTCAAGATCCACGCTTGGAAGAGATGCTGTTTCGCTTTCGTGCGCGGAGCTACCCGGATACCTTGGAAGGCGAAGAGCGTGAACAGTGGGAGTCGTATCGCTGGATGCGCATTAATGACCCTGCGCTAGCAGGCTTTACGCTAAAGGCCTTTGCACGAGAAATTGCCCAGTACAATCAGCAAACGCTCAGCGATCGCGAACGGCAGATTCTGGAAGAGCTGGTGATGTTCGTGGAAGCCATGATGCCGGCCCAGGCGTTTGACGCCTGAGCCGAGATCAGTAACGGGGTTTAGCGTTAAGGAGTCGCTTGGTCGTTACGTGTTTTAGGCAGCGGTGAGCGCGCTTCTCGGTAATCACTTACATCGCTAGGCTCGTCGCCTGGGTTAAAGCGTATATCCAGAGCGTGCCCGCGAAGCTGGCCAGAGAGCCTTGATATCTTCAAGGCTAACATCAAGCACTAGGTCGGCCTGTTGTTCACGACGGTCAAAGCGTACGTCCTCCAATGCTGTTGCCTGCCAGTAACGGTTGGCCATACTCTCAAGACTGGTGTCGCGCTGACGCAGCTGATCGTGTACCGCTTGGCGATAGGGCGCCAGGTCTTCGTCGCTTAACTGGTCGAGTCGCTGATCAGCCTCTTCAAGAAACGCATCCATACGCTCTGCGATAGTGTCGCTCTCTACATCGGATGACTGAACCACGAGGGCAATCCCCGGTGCTTCGAGTAGCGGCGAATAACCCGCATTAACGATATAGCCGAGTTGTTGTTCCGTGCGTAGCTGTTGGTAAAACGGCGTTTCCAACCACTGAGCGATCACGCTAGTCGTTGCTTGCTCTTGCGGTGTTTGGTCGCGAGCTTGCAGATAGCGCAGGATCAACGACTCATCCCGTGAACTGTGAGGGTGCAGTACATTATGCTCTTCACTAACCGCGAGTGGGGTTAGGTTGGCTATATCGTCGCGCGTCAATTGCGGCCGGAGCTTTGCACGTATTAGCTGTGTTTGTTCGCGAGCCAGTTCCGCATCGAGATTACCCACTGCCATAGCATCGACATAGAGGTCGTCTAGAAAACGTTGACGAAAGTCCTCTAAATGGCTTCGTTCAAAGCGATCGCTGGCGGCAAGCAGTTCAGCAGTTGACCACTGGGGTGTGAGCAAGGCTTCGCCCAGCGTGCGGCTGGCTTGGCCATACAACGATGCCTGGGGCGCGTTGCGCCATTCGCGTTGAAGCTGGTAACGCACGCGTTCAAAGGCACTGTTCGTGATGGCGGCATTTTCTAATTGCTCAAGCGCCTGTTCAATTAACGGGGTTTGGCCATCCCGCCAGCCTGAGAAAGAGAGCGTCATACCGCGTGAGGTGAGGGTAGGCGCTAAACGCTTGACCTGCCAGCCAGGCGGGATAGAGAGATTCGTTCAGGCTGTCATTGAGCCAACTGGCGAGCAGCCGGGTGAGCACCGCCTCTTCGGCTGAGTAGCTAGCGGTGGGGTTCTGTAGGCTGATTCGCCACTCAACTTTTGGCGTATCAAAACGTGCGCTCTGCATATGCCAAGCGGTAAACGAGGGCGTATCGACTAACAGGCTCGGCTGCTCATCCTGCCCTTCCAGCAGCGTCAGGTCACTGGCGATGAAGGGGTTGGGTCCTGGTAGCGCCAGTCCGCCAAGGGCCTGGCTCGACTGGTCGGGTGTTTGCTCTTTCCATTGCGTATTGAACCAGGGGGGTAACCGTGTCGCTCTCTACATCCGGCGCAGAGTAAACACGCAGCATATTATCCGACGTTAGCGCATCCAGGTAAGCTTGCTGACGTTCCTCATCGGGGCCGTCCATGCGGTAAGGCGCGTACTGTACGTCTTCCACCGGATAGCGTGATAGATTCATGGCGAGACGGGTCGCTTCCTGTTGCGGGGCACCATGCTGCTGAAAGCGGAAAGCCTGCTCATTGAGGTCTGCCTGTTCCTCGTAGCGCCAATCAGCGAGGCCCTCGTTACGCAGTTGCTCGATGGCCGCAAAGAGGGTGGCTTCGATATCGTCCAAGCGCTCGGCGCCCGTAGGGGTAAGACTGATGGAAACAGTAAACAGCGCCTCGTTACCATCGCCGCGGCCAACACCGGCTGAAAGTCCATCGGCGAGCCCTGCGTCACGCAGTACCGCCAGCAAACTGCCTTCGCTCTCATTGCCTAGTAGGTGGGCGATTAGCTGTGCTGGTTTGGTGCGATAGTCATCTATGGGGTCGGGCACCGGAAAATAGAAACGTAACTGACGGCGATCTTGCAGCGACTGACGCTCGATATAGCGGGGAGAGTGTCGGCTTCCACCAGTGGCGCATCAACAGTGGGCACGCTTAAGTCGTTGTCAGGAATATCAGCAAAGCGTTCGGCTACCCACTCCTCCAGCGTATCGAGCGGCTGTGGAGCCACTACTGCCAGGTTCATCACATTGGCGTCGTAATGCTGGTGGTAGAAATCGATGACCCGCTCGCGCAGCGTTGCTTCGCCTTCAGGCGGGCTAGCTAAGGTTTCCCGGCTACCCACGGCAAAGCCGGTGGTGGGGTTGTCAGGGTTGAGCAGTTGATTGAGTACATCGTTTTCGCGCCGGGATTCATCGCGAATACGCGCCATGTACTCCGAGTGAACGATATTGCGCTCGCTTTCCAATTGATCAGCGTTAAATAGCGGCGAGAGGAAAAATTCGCTGAAACGGTCAAGCGCGCCCGGCAGTGCCGATGGCTCAATATCAAAGAAGTAATTGGTATCCTGCTGCGCCGTAAAGGCGTTATGAGAGCCCGCATTATTGGAAATATAACGCTGGTAAGCATCGGATTCTGGATAGGGCTCGGTGCCTAAAAACAGCATATGCTCTAGAAAATGCGCTAACCCCTGAAGGTCATCGGGATCTTGGGCGCTACCTACCCGTACATTCATTGACGCCGCCGCCTTGTCCGCTTCCGGATCACTCACAAGCAGCACATTAAGGCCGTTTTCAAGCGTCAAAACGCGGTAGTCCCGGCTGTCATAAGGGCTAATGATGGGGTGGCTGTTTCCTTAACGCCATCAGCAGCCTCCCCGGCAACTGAGTTATCGCTTGCGGCGAATGCGAGTGGCGACATCGCGATGCTTGCGATAACGCCAATTAGGGCGCCCTGGGGCAGAAGATGCCAACGCTTTAAACAAGTGGAACGCAACATTACAGCTCCTGTGACACAGCCCAGCGCAGCATCGACCCAGTAGGGTGGGCACAAGCCGATGACTGATAGGCGGGATTATTGACATGGTTAGATACCGGAAAAGCGCCCAACAGTTCCAAAGGAGCAGGCGCTAACAGCGAATTAAGCGTTTCTGAGTCAGTATTCGGGTCAAGCCAAGCCGCTAACGCATGGCTGGGAATGACAACTGGCAATCGATCAGTTAAGGGCGATAAAAGTAGATTGGCGGGCACGGTGATCAATGCCGCGGAATCGGTAAACGCCGTTAACGTGGTGTGGTAACGGCACCATAACGCCCCCAGCAGGAGCGGCGCCCGTGAGACTTGGGTCACTAAATAGGGTTGTTTACTGCGCGGCTGCGTTTTCCAAAGATAGAAGCCGCTGACAGGAATAACGCAGCGGCGCGAGCTAAAGGCATCGCGAAACATCGCGCGTGAAGCAAGGGTCTCGGCCCGGGCGCAATGTGGCGCGTGATCCAATACTTCCAACCAAGGCGGCGTAAGCCCCAAAAAAGCGACGAGAGCCGATACTCGCCTTGTTCAAGGCGAATCGCTGAAATTGGCCGCCGTGGCGCCAGGTTCGGCGACTCAATCAGTGAGTCGGTGGACTCAAGTGTCGGCAATAAACGGGTCAGCGGTAAATTTTGTACGTGCAGTCGCCCCGTCATACCCCTTCTCCTTAAAGCAAAATCGTCGTGGAAGTGACCCTGTATAGCGGGGGACTTCGTGCAATTAAGCACGAAATGTAGTGTTTTAGTGTCGAAAACAGTGTTCGATGTAAGGTATCCTATAGTATCCCTTGCTCCCGCTAAAGCGCAGTAAGGCATTCCGCCTTGTTTGCCGTTGACCTTAAGAGATCGCCATGGCCCGTCCTAGACAGCATGCGCCCGATGCCCTCCACTCGCAGGTCATGCACGCTTGTGATGAGTGGTTGGCTGAGCAGCCAGTCCATGGTCTTTCACTGCGTGCCCTGGCCAGAGACGTTGGCTGTGCCCCTAGTACGCTGCTCAAACTTTATGGCAGCTTCAATAATTTATTACAGCACGTCAATGTTGAAACGCTAGCACGCTTACAGCACACCATCACAAGCCTTGCCGATGATGCTCCCGAGCCATGGCTGCGCTCGCTGGCGCATGCGTACTGGCTATTTGCTGAGCAGGACTGTTACCGCTGGCAGCTGCTTTTTGATTATCCACTAGCGCAAGAGGGTGAGCTTGATCAACGCCAGAGTGATTTGATTGAGGCGCTGTTTACCCAAGTGGAGGCATCGCTAAAATCCTATCAGCCTGCACTGGATGATCTCGAAGCTCGCCGTTTGGGGCGTACCCTGTGGGGCAGTGTTCACGGTTTAGTCCAACTTGGGCTTAATGAGCGTTTAGGCTACTGGCAGGGGCAGCAACTGAAAGTGGATGAGCTGCTGGATCAATTGATGAGCACCATTTTGGCTGGTCTACGTCATCGTGAGGCGGCGACGTGACGGGGTGGGTTAATGCGGCTCGCCAAGTGCTACGGTGGCTGATTTTTGTTTCAATGCGCCTTTGTTATCGGCTCCAAATCCATGGCCGTCAGCATATCCCCAAGCACGGGGCAGCGCTTGTGGTGTGTAACCACGTCAGCTTTATGGATGCCTTGGTGCTCGGCGGCGCGAGTCCCCGGCCTCTGCGTTTTGTGATGGACCAGCCGATTTTTGATTCCCCGTGGTTAAAATGGTGGTTTCAGCTGGTCGGCGCTATTCCTATCGAGTCGGAGCGGCGAAGCCCTGGCGCCCTAAGGCGCGCATTGGATGACGTTAGCGCCGCGCTACGCGAGGGACAGGTAGTAATGGTGTTTCCCGAGGGCAGGTTAACCCCGGACGGCGAGATACACACTTTCCGGCGCGGATTAGAGACGATTTTGGCGCGGGACGATGTGCCGGTGATTCCGGCTGGGCTGGCAGGCCTCTGGGGCTCGTGGACGTCTCACCATGGGGGCAAGGCGCTAAAGAAGTATCCCAAGCGTTTTCGCGCGCCGGTGAGTTTGCACTTTGGGCCACCGCTTAACCGCCTGGATGCCGATGATATGGCGCTGCGGCGGTTTTTGGAAGCCAGAGTGAGGGCGTTAAAAGCGGCGGCCGATCAGGATATCGCCAGCCGCCGTTAAGCTTTTTTTGGGCTATCTCTTAACTCAATCCTTCGCCTTCATTGCCGCCTAACGGCGTGGCGCCCGCAGCTTTGCCAACAGCGCGCCGAGGTAATGAGATTATCGCGAATCTCTAAAATCTCCATGCGCATATTATCGATCTGCAGGCACGCAGGGCCTTCAGGGAAAGCCTCAAGGTGTTCAAGAATTAAACCATTGAGCGTTTTTGGGCCATCGGTGGGTAACTGCCAGCCAAGCATCTTATTAATTTCGCGAATATTGGCAGTGCCTTCGATGACGTGGCTGCCGTCATCTTGCTGGTGAATCTCTTCGTCTTCAGAAACATCGGTGGTGAACTCGCCAACGATCTCTTCCAGAATATCTTCCAGCGTCACCAAGCCTTCTACGTCACCATATTCATCCACCACTATGCCAATACGCCGTTTTTGCTTTTGAAAATTGAGCAGTTGGGTATGCAGCGGTGTTGACTCGGGAATGAAGTAAGGTTCCCGGGCCTCTTGAACAATTGATGCCTTAGTGACTTCGTCGCGGGAGAGAAAGCGAGCCGCGTTGCGCAAATGCAGCATGCCAATAATATTGTTGATGTCGCCTTTGTAGACGGGTAAACGAGTGTGCTGACTGGTACGAATCTGGGTCAAAATATCTTCAAGGGTGTCATCCAGATCGATGCCCAGTACCTCGTGGCGCGGCACCATAATGTCATTTACAGTGACGTTCTCAAGATCAAGAATCGATAGCAGCATCGCGCGGTGTCGATAGGGAATCAGTGTGCCCGCCTCGTGGACCACCGTGCGCAGCTCGTCACGGGTCAGGCTGTCACCGCCGTTATCCACGCTTTTAACGCCCACCAGCCGGAGCAGGCCGTTAGACATCACGTTGACCAGCCACACCAGCGGGTAAAGCAGCTTTAACAGCGGCTCTAGGGCGTAGGAGGTGGGGTAGGCGATCCGCTCCGGCTTAATAGCTGCATAAGTCTTTGGCGTTACTTCAGCGAAAATCAGAATAGTAATGGTCAACAGGGCGGTGGAGATGGCTGGTCCCGAGACATCGCCAAAAAAGTGAATGGCAATAATGGTGGCAATCGAAGCTGCTAAATTATTGACGAAGTTATTGCCGATCAGGATAACGCCAATCAGGCGGTCTGGGCGAGTGAGCAGGCGCATGACCCGTTTGGCTCTACGATCCCCGCTGTTGGCCTGATGGCTCAGGCGGTAGCGGTTGATCGACATCATGCCGGTTTCAGAGCTGGAGAAGAACGCAGAAAGCAGTATCAGTAAGGCTAGCAGGCCGAACAGTAACCCCAGGGGGAAGTCGTCGCTCAAGTCGAAAAGTCCTTTGTGGCGTATTAGGCTCGATTTGTAGAAGGTGGCGAATGATGTGTCAAGACAACCATAGGCGTGGTTGCACTCCGTTAGCGGTTGAGTCGCTAGCGGTTGAGTAAAACCTCAAGCACAAACTTGCTGCCAAAATAAGCCAACACAAGCAGGCCACTGCCGCCCAATGTCCAGCGCACGGCGCGCATGCCGCGCCAGCCAAACCGGTAGCGACCCACCAATAGTGTCGTGAAGATTACCCAAGCCAGCAGTGACAGCACGGTTTTGTGAGCTAAGTGCTGGGCAAAAAAGTTATCTAGAAAAATAAGGCCACTAACAATAGAGAGTGTTAATAAAATAATACCCGCCCAGACCAGCTCGAAAAGCACCCGCTCCATGGTAGTTAGCGGTGGTAGCGACTGCACAATTCCACGGATATGGTGATGGCGTAGCGCCTGATTTTGCAGACCAACCAGCACCGCTTGGGCGGCGGCAATCGCTAGTACGGCAAACGCTAATGCTGAACTTATCGCATGCAATAAAATGCCCGGTGTAAGCCCGGTATGGCCGCCCTGATTGGGCAGCCAAGTGGCGGCGAGAAGCGCAATACCCGCCAGCGGAAACAGCGCAATCCCGGCATTAAGCACCGGTTTAAACAGGCTGGCTACTAGCACGACGTTGACTGCGACCGCCATCAGTAAGGTGGCGCTGGTGCTAAAGCCGGGCAGTAGCCCAGGGGTTTGGCCGACTAATTGGACCACCACCGGAATGTGCAGCAACAAACCCAGCACGGCGAGCAGGCGTACCATACCCTGACGGGGCGGCACACGCCGGAACAGCGTCATGCCCTGCCAAATGGCAGCCGCAACATAAAGAACAAAAGCAATCGTGGCGAAAGGGAGCGCCTGCATGATGCTATCCGTGCGCCTTGCAGCGCGTTGCTGTGAATAAATAAACGAATTAAGCGTGATTACGACGAAAATCCATCCAACTACTATAACTAATCCAAGCGGCGTCGCCCAGCAGGGTAAACGTACGAAAATAGGCAAGGGTGCTGGATGCCCCATGGAGACTCAGGGCGTGAGCGCGTATAATCGCCCCACATCAGTCCATGGCGTACGCGCCGACGGCAGTGACGGAGGCAGAGAGGCCCCATGTTCCAGAATCTAAGTGAGCGTCTTTCCCAGACGCTAAAAGTCGATTAAGGGTCAGGCTCGCCTGACCGACGACAATATTAAAGACACCTTGCGCGAAGTGCGCCGTGCACTGCTTGAGGCCGACGTTGCATTGCCGGTCATCAAGGAATTCATTGAACGCGTGCGCGAGCGGGCGGTTGGGCAGGAAGTATCCAAAAGCCTGTCACCAGGCCAGCAGTTCGTCAAAATCGTCCAGCAGGAGCTGGAAGCGATTATGGGCGAAGCCAACGACGGCTTTGTGCTTAAGGGTTCCCCCGCCGTTGTATTGATGGCTGGCCTGCAGGGGGCGGGTAAAACCACCTCAGTGGCCAAGCTGGCCCGTTATCTGCGCGAGCGCGAGAAGAAGAAAGTGCTGGTGGTATCTGCCGACGTTTATCGCCCGGCAGCCATCGACCAGCTTGAAACCTTGGCCAAAGAGGTCGCGGTGGATTTCTTCCCCTCGCGCTCTGACCAGCAGCCGGTCGCGATTGCCGAAGCAGCCATCAAGCACGCCAAAATCCAGTTCCACGATGTGGTGCTGATCGATACCGCTGGTCGTCTGGCAATTGATGACGCCATGATGGCGGAAATTCAGGCGCTACATAAAGCGGTCTCACCTCAAGAGACGCTCTTCGTCGTCGATGCCATGACCGGCCAGGATGCCGCCAATACCGCCAAGGCGTTTAGCGAAGCGCTGCCGCTGACCGGTGTGATCCTGACCAAAGCGGACGGTGATGCCCGCGGCGGTGCGGCGTTGTCTGTGCGCCACATTACCGGTAAACCGATCAAGTTCATGGGGGTCGGCGAAAAGTTGACGCCCTCGAGCCGTTCCACCCAGACCGGGTTGCCTCGCGCATCCTGGGCATGGGCGACATGCTGTCGCTGATCGAGGAAGCCGAGCGCACCGTCGATAAATCCAAAGCCGAGCAGTTGGCCAAAAAGGTCAAGAAGGGCGACGGCTTTGATCTGGAAGATTTCCGCGACCAACTTCAGCAGCTCAAGAAAATGGGTGGCATGGGCGGCTTATTAGGCAAGCTGCCCGGCATGGGTCAGATGGCTGAAATGGCCCAAGGCCCTGGTCCTGAGAAAGAGCTTGGCAAGCTGGAGGCGCTGATTAACTCCATGACGCCTAAAGAGCGCCGCAAGCCCGATATTATCAATGGCTCGCGCAAACGCCGTATTGCTTCGGGTGCTGGCCTGCAAGTGCCAGACCTTAATCGTCTGCTCAAGCAGCATAAACAGATGCAGAAGATGATGAAGAAAGCCGGCCAGAAGGGCGGCATGCAGAAAATGATGCGCGGTATGTCCGGCATGATGGGTGGCGGTGGCCCCGGTGGCCCCGGCGGGCCAGGTGGAATGGGCGGCCCCGGTGGCATGGGCGGAATGGGTGGCCCCGGCGGATTGCCCCGGCGCTAAAACATCAGTCGAGAAGTGCTGATGCGCTTGGTGAGGTTGACGGCCTATCAGTTTTCTGGCTGTCAGGCTTTCCAAGCCGAGCGCATTTGCGTAGAATGCGGCCTCTTCATGCGTGGGTGTTGCCTAAAATACGTTAAAAACGTAGCGGTAACAGTCTCGGTGAAGGCCTTAATGGCGCTAAGCAGGCCTTGCGCAAGCATGGCGCCAAGAAAACAGCACGACGAGTGTTCCGATAGCGTTAAGCGCTAACAACACACTCTCGTAACCTCAACCGAAGGATAGTTATCGTATGGTTACCATTCGTTTGGCCCGTGGTGGCGCCAAGAAGCGTCCCTTTACCACCTGACCGTTACAGATTCTCGTAACGCTCGCGACGGTCGTTTCATCGAGCGTATCGGCTTCTTCAACCCGGTTGCCCGTGGTCAGGAAGAGCGTCTGCGCGTTGATCTAGACCGCGTTGTTCACTGGCAGAGCCAAGGCGCCCAGTTGTCTGGTCGTGTTGCTGAGCTGGTTAAAGAAGCACGCAAACAGGCATAAGCCTGCTTGTTGGATCTGTTGTTTAAACAACATGAATGCTGGGTTAGCTGAGGTCGTCAATGACGCGTTCTGAACTACGTCAAGAACTAAGCCAAACTGACGACACGCATGTGGTGCTAGGCAAGCTGACTAGCCCTTATGGGGTGAAAGGTTGGCTCAAGGTGTACTCCTACACCAGCCCAATGGACAGCATTCTCGAATACCCAGAATGGTGGGTGCGCCAGGGCGAAACCCTGAAGCGCATAGGCATCGTTCAGGGGCGTCGACAAGGTAAGGGAATAATCGTGCAGCTTGAAGGCGTCGATGACCGTAGTGCGGCGGAAGCACTCGCCCAGACGGATATTTTGATGCCCAAAGAAGCACTGCCTCAACTTGCTGAAGACGAATACTATTGGCATGAGCTTGAAGGCATGGCGGTCTTCACTCAGGCCGGCGAGCGGTTAGGACGGGTAAGCTACCTGTTTGAAACCGGCGCCAACGATGTCATGGTGGTTCGCGGTGATTCAGACGCAATCGACAAGCGCGAGCGGCTGCTGCCATTTTGCCAGACGATGTCATTGTCGAAATCAGTTCCCAAGAGGGCCGTATGGTCGTCAACTGGGATCCTGAGTTTTGAGCGAGATGAACAGTGACAGGATGGCCGACTCGATAGAGCCGGACATGGGCAATGAGGTGGTGACGCCTGCCATGTGGATTGGTGTTGTGTCGTTGTTTCCCGAGATGTTCGACGCATTAACGCAACAGGGCGTGGTCGGGCGAGCAGTAGAGAAACAGCGTATCGCACTGGAGTTTTGGAATCCGCGGGATTACGCCACTGACCGCCATCGTAGCGTCGATGATCGCCCCTATGGCGGTGGTCCAGGCATGTTGATGAAAGTCGACACCCTGCGCGCAGCGATTTTTGCGGCTCGTGAGCGGGCACAAAAAGCCACCGGTTTAGTGCCGACGGTGATCTATCTCTCGCCGCAAGGGACGGAAGTTGGATCAGCAGGGCGTTCAAGCACTGGCTTCCGCCGGGCCTTTAGTGGTCGTGGCAGGACGCTATGAAGGCATTGATGAACGCGTGGTGGAAAGTGACATCGATGAAGAGTGGTCGATTGGCGACTATGTGCTGAGCGGCGGTGAGCTGCCGGCAATGGTGCTGATCGATGCAGCGGCAAGGCTGATTCCCGGCGTGCTGGGCCATCAGGATTCCGCTGTCGAAGACTCGTTTAATGACGGTCTGTTAGACTGCCCGCACTACACCCGTCCGGAAGTCATTGACGGGCGCCAAGTGCCGGATGTGCTGTTAAGCGGTAATCATGCAGCCATCAAGCGCTGGCGGTTAAAGCAGTCACTCGGCCGTACATGGCAACGTCGTCCCGATCTGTTGGAAGGGCGATCGTTAGATGCCGAACAGCGTAAGCTGTTGAACGAGTTTATCGAAGAACACGCTCTGTCCACTATTTCAGCTAGAACTGAGTAGATCAGAGCGGCGGTGCAGGGCGGACAAGGCGAGTAGTTTTTTGATAGTAGCCAACGCACCTGTGTCACCCATAACGACTCCCGCATAGCTCGTTTCGAGCGCCGGGATCACGGCTTCCGCCACCCATGATTGAGCGGTCAAGCCAACACGTTATTCAGGAGTATGATGATGAGCAGCAAAAGCAAAGTGATCCAGGCGATCGAATCTGAGCAAATGGGCAAAGAAATTCCTCCCTTTGCCCCCCGGCGACACTATTGTCGTTCAGGTAAAAAGTAAAAGAAGGCACCCGCGAGCGTCTCCAGGCGTTTGAAGGTGTAGTCATCGGTAAGCGTAACCGTGGCCTGAACTCCGCGTTCACCGTGCGTAAAATTTCACACGGCGTTGGCGTTGAGCGTACCTTCCAGACCTACAGCCCGCTGGTTGACTCGATCGAAGTCAAGCGTCGCGGTGATGTGCGTCAAGCCAAGCTTTACTACCTGCGCGAGCGCAGCGGTCGTTCTGCCCGTATCAAGGAAAAGCTGGCTTAAACGCCACTCTTCCGTGGGCGTGCGCTGTGCTTTTTTATGCGTCGCGCCCAGATACTAAGACCCCGTCACCGCTTTGCGGGGCGGGGTTTTATCTAAATGCATGTTTATGCCGCTTATCAAAAACGGCTGGAGACTGCTGACGTATGAGCGTTATCGATGCATTTTTAGATGCTCTCTGGCTTGAGCAGGGCGCCAGCGACCATACGTTAGCCGCCTACCGGCGTGACTTAACCGCCTGGCAGGCGCATTTGGAAAGCCACGGCGAAGCGCTGCTGGCGCCTCCACCAGCACGCATCAGCGAATGGTTTGCCAGTCGCCGTGAGCAAGGCTACCAACTGCGTAGCAATGCCCGGCTGCTGTCGACGCTACGTAGCTTCTATCGTTGGGGGCGCCTCAATAATCAAGTGGCGAGTGATCCGCTCACTGACATCAAGCTGCCACGGGTCATCCCCGGCTTGCCTAATACCTTGGAAGAGGATGAGGTAGAGCGTCTGCTATTGGCGCCCGATACGGACACACCTTTGGGCGTGCGTGACCGTGCCATGCTGGAGTTACTATACGCCTGCGGCCTGCGGGTATCTGAATTGGTAGGGCTCACCGGCGATGCGGTCAACTTGCGTCAAAACGTGGTAAGGGTACGCGGTAAAGGCGATAAAGACCGCCTGGTGCCGATGGGTGAAGAAGCCGCTGATTGGCTGGCCCACTATATGAAGACTGCGCGACTGGATTTAATGAGCGACCCGACACGACCGGCGTTGTTTCCTGGGCGGGGCGACAAGGCCATGACTCGACAAACGTTTTGGCATCGAATTAAGGTGCATGCCATCACGGCGGGTATTAACCGGCCACTGTCTCCACATACACTGCGCCATGCATTTGCCACCCATTTATTGAATCATGGGGCCAATTTACGGGTCGTACAGCTGCTACTGGGTCATAGTGATTTATCAACGACCCAAATTTATACCCATGTGGCTCAAGCGCGCTTGGAAAGCCTACATGCAGAACATCATCCAAGAGGTTGAATTGATAATGCGTCAACGCCGTTTTTTAGCATTTCCGTTACTGATAGCGGGCAGCCTACTGCCTGTTGTTGCTCAAGCCGACGCTGTAGGAGACCGCCTGGCTGAATCCCCTAAGCGTTAACGGTCAGGCGATGCCCGTGGAAGCGGTCACCGAAACGCCGATGGATGGCGTTTATCACGTTCGGCTGGAGAGCGGTGAATCTTTCTATTCCAATGCTGACGGCAGCCACTTCCCTGGTCGGCGACCTTTACGAAAATGCGCCCGGTGGGTTGGTCAATCTATCCGAGCAAGAGCAAAACCAGGAGCGTGCCGATGCACTGGCGGCGGTGCCAGAAGATGAACGAGTGGTGTTCCGTGGTGCTGACGAACCCAAGGCCACCGTGGTGGTGTTTACCGACCCGACGTGCCCTTACTGCGCGCGCTTGCATGAAACCATTCCCGAACTCAATGAGCGTGGTATCGCTGTTCATTACCTAGCCTTTCCACGTGCTGGCATGGGAAGCCAAGCGGCTACCACACTCCAGCAGGTGTGGTGCTCGGATAACCGTAGCGAAGCAATGACCCAAGCAAAGGAAGGAGGGCGATTTCCAGCGCAGCGGATTGCGATAACCCGGTCGCTGGTCAATATGAGCTGGGTAAAGCCTTGGGCGTGCAGGGGACACCAGCGATAATTTTGCCCGATGGGCAGTTAGTGCCTGGATTTGTGCCCCCGATCGGCTCACCGCCATGTTAGGCTTGGATGAAGACTGAAACAAACAATAGTGCTGCCGCGTAAAATAGGTGGCACACAACGCTGAGATACTGTCTTAAGACCAGCACCACCAGGTGCACGACACGAAAGGGAAGTATTTTGAAACCGGTAAGAGTAGGTATTTGTGGTTTAGGCACGGTCGGTGGCGGCACCTTTAACGTGTTGACCCGCAACGCTGACGATATTGCGCGCCGTGCTGGCCGCCCTATTGTGATTGAGCAGGTTGCTCACCGCAGTATTCATCCCTGACTGCGATATTACCGGCATCAATACCACTTCAGATGTGTTTGAAGTCGCTACTAACCCCAATGTCGATGTTCTGGTGGAGCTGATTGGTGGTTACGATATCGCCCGCGAACTGGTACTGACCGCTATCGCCAATGGCAAGCATGTCGTCACTGCCAACAAGGCGTTGATTGCTGTACACGGCAACGAAATTTTCAAAGCGGCTCATGAGAAAGGTGTCATCGTGGCGTTTGAAGCCGCGGTCGCGGGCGGTATTCCGGTGATCAAATCGCTGCGTGAAGGCCCTCGGTGCCAACCGCATTGAGTGGGTGGCAGGGATTATCAACGGCACCGGCAACTATATCCTTACCCATATGCGTGACGAAGGCCGTGCCTTTGAAGATGTACTCGCAGAAGCCCAGGCGTTGGGTTATGCCGAATCCGACCCCACCTTTGATGTGGAAGGCATCGACGCCGCGCACAAGCTGACGATTTTGGCCTCGATTGCCTACGGCGTGCCGCTGCAGTTTGAGAAGGCCTTCACCGAGGGGATCTCGCGGATTACCGCGGAAGATGTCGAGCAGGCCGATAACCTTGGCTATGTGATCAAGCATTTAGGAATCTCCAAGCGCACCGATCAAGGCCTGGAGCTGCGCGTGCACCCCACGCTGATTCCCAAAGAACGACTGCTAGCCAATGTTCATGGTGTGAAAAACGCGATTGCGATTATGGGTGATGCGGTAGGGCCGACGCTCTATTATGGTGCCGGTGCAGGCGCTGAGCCGACTGCTTCAGCGGTCGTCGCCGATCTGCTCGACGTGGCGCGGGATATCTCCACCGATCACCACTACCGGGTGCCTTACCTAGCGTTCAGCGGTATTGGTGAAGATGTCAGCCAGTTACCCATCATGCCGATGGAAGACATTACTACCGCCTACTATTTGCGTTTGCTGGCGGTGGATCGTCCTGGTGTGCTGGCGCGAGTGGCAACGATTCTGGCCGAGCAGGGCATCTCTATCGAAGCGTTAATCCAGAAAGAGGCCACCGAAGGTGAGCTGGTCCCTATCATTCTGCTGACGCACCGCACGAAAGAGAAACAAATGAACGATGCGATTCGTGAAATCGAATCCATGGCCGATATCGCTGGGCCGTTAACACGTATTCGCGTGGAAAGCCTGGACGAAGGGGAGTAAGCCCAAATGCGTTATGTCAGCACGCGTGGCCAGGCGCCCGCGCTCTCGTTTGAAGAAGTGGTGCTCACCGGCATGGCCAGTGACGGTGGGCTGTATGTGCCGGAAACGCTGCCTGAGTTTTCCCGTGAAGAGCTCGCCGAGATGGCCGGGCTCTCCTACGCCGAGATCGCCTTTCGAGTGATGAAGCCGTTCGTCAATGGCGAGATCGATGATGCGACGTTCCGCAGTATCGTTACCGAAGCCTACGCGACGTTCAATCACGATGCGGTCGTGCCGCTTAAGCAGCTAGATGCCAATCACTTCCTGCTCGAGCAGTTTCATGGCCCGACGCTCGCGTTTAAAGATGTGGCTCTACAGTTGCTAGGCCGCTTGCTCGATCACTTCCTGAAAAAGCGTGGCGAGCGTGCGGTGATTATGGGGGCCACCTCAGGCGATACCGGCTCGGCGGCGATTGAAGGCTGTCGCCACTGCGACAACCTGGATATTTTTATCCTGCATCCGCACAACCGGGTCTCGGAAGTGCAGCGCCGACAAATGACCTCGGTGCTGGCCAATAACGTCTTTAATATTGCCATTGAGGGCAATTTCGACGATGCCCAGGCGATGGTCAAGGCAAGCTTTGCCGACCAAACGTTCCTCAACGGTACGCGCCTGGTGGCGGTGAATTCGATCAACTGGGCGCGCATCATGGCGCAGATCGTTTACTACGTCGCCTCCGGTGTCGCGCTGGGCGCACCGCACCGTGAGGTGAGCTTCTGCGTGCCGTCCGCCAACTTCGGTAATGTGTTTGCAGGCTATATGGCCTACAAAATGGGCCTGCCGGTGAAGCAGTTCATCATCGCCACCAACGCCAACGATATTCTGCACCGCACGTTGACCGACAATGACTTCTCCAAAAGGAGTTGGCGGCCACCCTGGCGCCCTCTATGGATATCGTGGTGTCGTCTAACTTTGAGCGCCTGCTGTTTGACGCCTACGATCGCGACGGCTTAGCCGTGGCAGCGCTGCTTGAGCGCTTCCAGCAGGAACCGACGGCGCTGGCTGATGCCCCACTGGCCAAGCTACGCGAGAAGTTCGCAAGCTATAGCGTCGACGATGCGACAATACTTGAAGTCATTCGTGATGCGCATAAGCGCACCGGTGAGATGCTCGACCCGCACACGGCTACTGGCTATCGTGCCGCCGAGCGCGCCCGCGCTGATCAATCAACACCGATGATTACCCTGGCGACGGCGCATCCGGCCAAGTTTGCTGAAGCAGTTGTCAAAGCAGGCTTCCCGGGTGTACCGCTACCGCCGCATATGGAAGATTTGATCGAGCGCGAAGAGCGTTACACCGTGCTGCCCGCCGAGCTTGCCGCCGTGCAGCAGTATGTCGCGGAAAACCGGCGTTAACACGTTGATGGCAGAGCTACCCCATCACACGCTGTGCGCTAGCACGCTTTCGTTTAGCAAGACCGAGCCACGTTTAGAGCCTCGTCCAGTGGATGAGGCGCTTTACGCCCGTGCTCAGGCAGAAGGCTTAAGCGAGCTTCAGGCGCGGCTGTTGGCCTCACGCTTATCCGGCTACAGTGGCGAGTTGGCACCCCTGGTAACGCCCAGCCTGCGATATCTGGTTCATCCTGAAAAGCTCGCTGATGGACGTCGCGCCGCCGAGCGCATTGCCCAGGCCGTTGCCGAAGGCGAGACGATCGGCATTCTCACCGACTACGATGTGGACGGTATTACCTCCCATGTAGTGATCCGGCGCACGCTGGTGGAGCTGTTCGGGGTACCCGAGGGCAAACTGCACAGCCTGATTGGCCATCGCATTCACGACGGCTACGGGATTAGCCTGCCGCTGGTAGAGCGCACCCTGGCGCAGAAGCCGTTTCCAACCCTGGTCATTACCGCCGACTGCGGCAGCAGTGACGAGCCGCGTATCGCGCGGCTAAAAGCGGCGGGTATTGATGTGGTCATCAGCGACCACCACGCGCTGCCGGTGGAGGGGCCGCCAAGCTCAGCATTTGCCTGTGTTAATCCTACCCGTGATGATTGCGACTACCCCGACAAAACCATCGCTGGCTGCATGGTGGCGTGGCTATTGATGTCGCTTGCCCGCAGTGTGCTGATCGAGTGGGGGCGCTATCGGAATCGACGCCCAAGCTGTCACCCTGGCTCTCTTACGTCGCGCTGGGCACGGTCGCGGATTGCGTCTCCTTGGGCGGTAGCCCCGCCAACCGCGCGGTAGTTAATCATGGCTTAACGCTGATCAATCGCATGGATGCGGCGTGCTGGCGGGCCATGGCTACGCGCTTAGGCGCCGACAGCGTGCCCTTTAACGCTGAGACGTTGGCGTTTCAGATGGGCCCGCGCATCAATGCCCGCTCGCGGCTGGATGACCCCTATGCAGCGCTGCATTTCATGCTGGCCGAGAACGATGGCGTTGCCAACCGTCAGCTCGATGTACTGGATCAGGACAACCAATCCCGCAAAGCCATTGAGGCGGATATGGCTGCCGAGGCTCGCACCTTGGCGGCGAGTGCCCTGAGCGCCGATGAACCTGCGGTGGTGGTGCTGCTGGAAGATGGCCATCCCGGCGTGCAGGGTATTGTCGCCTCGCGGTTGGTGCAGGCTTATGGCCGACCAGCACTGGTGCTCACCCAAGCGGCAGCCCCCGGGATGTTGACAGGGTCGGGGCGTTCGATCGACGGACTACACTTACGCGATGCTCTGCAGCGCACGTTTGAGCTTGCGCCCCAGGCGCTGCCGCGCTTTGGTGGCCATAGTGGGGCTGCAGGTGTAGGCGTGCCACGCGACCAGCTTGGCGCTTTTAAAGCGGCCTTTCTGCAGGCGGTAGGCGAGCAGTTGGAGGGGCGAACCCTCTACCCGCGGCTGTGGACTGACGGCGAACTTTCAACGGCGCAGCTTTCGCTGACCACTTTGCAAGAGATCGAGATGCTTGGGCCCTATGGGCGAGAGTTTGATCCGCCGCTGTTTGAAGGGCGCTTTATTGTTGAAGCGCTGCGCCCGGTGGGGGCTGACGGCGCACACCTGATGCTGGAACTCTCCACAGGACCTGTGACCTGCAAAGCGATCTGGTTTCGTGCGTTAACGCCGGGAGAGCTACCTGGGTTTAACGTGGGCGATACGCTTCATTGCGCCTATAAGCTCAACCGTAACCGCTGGCGCGGCCGCGAAACGCTGCAGTTAATGGTCGAACACGCCAGCCCAATTTAAGCTGTACGTCGCATCATCTACTAACAATTTAAGTAAGGACGCTCTCATGCGTGTGGAAGATTTACCCAGGACCAGCATCGCCCCTACGAAGATGTAATGGCGATGTTGCTGGGCACGTTTTTGTCGCGCTGGGAGTTACTTTTTACACCCATGCGGTGCTACTCACCGGCAGTACAGCAGGCTTAGCGCTACTGCTCAGCTATATGACCAGCAGTCTCACCGGCTGGGGGTTTGGGGTGTATTTCTTCGCTATCAATCTGCCGTTTTACTATTTGGCGGTGAAGCGCATGGGCTGGAGTTTTACCCTGCGCACTTTTGCCGCCATCGGCCTGGTCTCGCTTGTTTTCGGAGCTGACCCAAGGCTGGGTTCAGTTTGCCAGCGTGCCTTCTATCTACGCCGCCTTGATGGGCGGCGCGCTGATGGGCATCGGAATGCTGATGCTGTTTCGCCACCGTACCAGTCTCGGTGGTATCAATATTCTTGCGCTCTACCTGCAGGATAAACACGGTCTGCGCGCGGGCTATGTGCAACTAGCCATTGATGGCGTCATTCTGTTAATAGCCCTGACCCAGCTGCCGCTGGATCGCGTGGGCTATTCGGTGCTGGGGGCGTTGACGCTCAATCTGATTATCGCCCTGAATCATAAGCCAGGGCGCTATATAGGGGTGAGTTAGATAGCATAGGTGTGAGTTAGATGGCGTTCAGCTAAGCCAGAACCACCACACAATCAGTGCGATTAATCCCACGCCTGCCAAATTGACCAATACACTCATGAGACTTCCTCCTGGCTGGCTTTCCACCGCCGCAAGCGGTTAGCGTTACTGACCACGGTAATGGAAGAGAGCGACATCGCGGCCCCGGCTATCATCGGCGAAAGCAGCGTGCCGGTGAACGGATAAAGCACCCCTGCAGCGATAGGGATACACAGCACGTTATAGCCAAACGCCCCACCAGGTTCTGCTTAATATTGCGCAATGTGGCACGGCTGATCTCGATGGCTGACGCCACCCCGTGCAGCGAGCCACGCATGAGCGTTATTCCCGCGCTTTCAATCGCTACATCGGTGCCTTGTCCAATCGCAAAGCCCACATTTGCTCGGGCCAGCGCGGGGGCATCATTGATGCCATCACCCACCATACCGACGATTTCCCCCGCCTGTTGACGGCGCTCGATCTCTGCGTGTTTGTCTTCAGGCAACAGGCCCGCGCGAAACTCATCGATGCCCACTTCCCCGGCAATGGCTTTGGCGGTGTGCTCGTTATCGCCGGTTAACATCACGATGGTTAAGCCGTCTTTTGCAGGCGCTTGATCGCGGCCACGGTATCGTGGCGCAGCGGGTCGCTGACGCCAAACAGTGCGGCCAGCTTGCCATCCACCGCTAAGTACACCAGCGTGCGTGCCTGTTCTTCCAGGGCACGGGCTTGATCTTTACCTGCGTTAAGATCGACCCCTGCCTCCTTAAGCAGGCGTGCATTGCCCAGCAGCAGTGCTTTTCCATCAGGCGTCTGGGCTTTCACCCCGCCGCCGGTCACGCTATCGAAATGCGCTATATCAGCAACTGGGGCATCATTTTCCTGGGCGTAATTCATCAGCGCCGCCGCCAAGGGGTGCTCAGAGCCACGCTCGAGTGCATGCACTAAACTGAGTGCGGTGGATTGCTCGACGCCAAACAACTGCGCGTCGGTGACGCTGGGCTTGCCCTGGGTGAGCGTGCCGGTTTTATCGACGACTAACGTGGTCAGCTTGCTGGCGGTTTGCAGCGCCTCACCGCTGCGCACCAGCACCGTGCTCTGCCGCTTGCCAACGCCAATCATGGTCGAGATGGGCGTGGCCAGGCCAAGGGCGCAGGGGCAGGCAATAATCAGTACGGTGGTCGCCGTGACCAACATATGGATGACTTGTGGGACAGGCCCCAGGTTGAACCACAACAGCGCCGTCAGTACGGCAATGATCATTACCGAAGGCACAAACACACTGGATACCTGGTCGGCGAGCTCGCCAATCGGTGGACGGGAGTTCTGAGCACTGGCTACCTGTTCGGTAATCTGCCCCAGCCGGGTGTCGGTACCTACCCGCGTTGCTTGATATACCAACCCACCGCGGCCATTCACCGTGCCTGCGCTAACCTCATCACCGACGTGCTTGGCCACTGGTAATGGCTCACCGGTGAGCATCGACTCGTCGATATGGCTTTGGCCTTCCATCACTTGGCCATCCACGGGCAGGCGTTCGCCAGGACGCACGCGAACGTGGTCGCCAGCACGCACGGCATCAATCTCAATCTCTTGCTCATGACCGTCGCGAATCACCCGTGCGGTTCGGCTTTGCAAATCAAGCAGGCGCTTTAAGGCATTACTGGTACGGCCTCGGGCGCGTAGCTCCAATGCATTGCCGAGCAGAATCAGCCCGATCACCATGGCGGAGGCTTCAAAATAGATGCCCTGGGCAACATCCGGCAGCCATGGCGCGAACAGCACGACCGCCATGGAGTACAACCAAGCGGTACCGGTGCCCATGGCGACCAGTGTGTCCATATTGGCTTGGTGGTGTTTAAGGTTCTTCCAGGCATTAACGAAAAAGTGGCGCCCCGGGAAGGCTAGAATGCCCAGGGTGAGCAGGCCAATAACTAACCAGTAGAGGCGACCCAGCCCCATCGGGTGAGGGGTGGAAAAGAACATGCTCAACATCAGCGGAATTGCCAGTGCCAGCGAAATTGCGCTGCCGCGCAGCTCGGCGCTGATAGGTCTTAGCATCCTGTTCTGCGCGGGTGCGTTCGGCTTCGCGCATATCCACAATCGGTTCTGCCCCATAGCCCACCGCCTCTACGGCGGCGATCAATGCCTGAGGTTCAGCACTGCCGAATACCTGGGCAGAGTGACTGCCAAAATTCACGCTGGCGGTATCGACACCCTCGGTGCGCTCAAGCGCCTTCTGAACGCTTTTGACGCAGCTGGCGCAGGTCATGCCGCTAATCGCCAGGCGTTGTTTCTTGCCCTTGCCCTTGAAAAAGGGAATGGGCGTTGGTGGTTTTTTCAGTATCAGTATCGACGGCTGCGGGATCTGCTTTGCTAGTCGCTTCGCTTGTGTCTGCTTCCTCTACCGTCATGTCGGCTGGCGAATAGCCAGCCTCTTTCAATCGTTGATCAAGCTCGGCGCTGGTTAAGGTTGATATAACCTCAAGGCGTTTTTCGCTAGGCGTGCCGGTCACCTCAGCATTGGGGTCGACGTTATGAATCGCCTCGCGCATGCGCTTAACACAGCCTTGGCAGCTCATGCCTGGAATGGTTCGTGTGGCGACGCCAGGGTTGATTGGATTGGTAGTGTTCAGGCCAGAGGAGTCGCTCATGGGGTCTCCTTGGTAGATGGTGAGTCAGGAAAGCTTTCAATTAAGCGGCACACACTGTGCCCGTCGGGCGTGCCGTCAGGCATATGCTGCCAACTGGCCAGCGCGTGCTCCATGCGTTCGGCGAGTGCCTCAAGTTCAGCAATGCGCGCCCGAATTTGGGGCAGTCGACTAGTGAGTAGATCACGTACTAATGGGCACGGAGAATCGCCTTGGTCGGCGTGGGTCAGAATGTCGCGAATTTCAGCCACGCTAAAGCCTAACTTGCGTGCCCTCTGAATAAAGCGTAGCCGCTCTAGGTCAGTGTCTGAAAAAGTTGATAGCCATTATCAGGGTGCCGCTGGGGGCAAGAAGCTGCTCACGAGCGTAATGGCGCACGGTTTCAGCGGTAACACCGCCCCGTTTTGCAAGCTCGTTAACTTTCATGGCCTATTCTCCCTGACCGGTTAAATAATAGTCGATTAGAGTGTAAAACCTATGGGTAACCCATAGGTCAAGAGGCTTTGGTCGTCGGATAGTCTGTCAGCCAAAATGACTAAAACACTGATTTAAAACGACCGTGCGACTAATGTATAAGGTAAAAATGAAATAAAACGACCGTTTGCCCTTGAACCTTTGGCGCCGTTGAGAGAAAACAGTCATGTAGAAAATAACGAGGGTGGATCGACGGTATCCACCGGATCATCGGGAAGAGAGGCCCACTATGAATAATAAATTTAATAAGCTCACCCTGGCTGCTGCCATCACAGCCGCCTTCGCCAGCCAAGCCCACGCGGGCGGGTACCAAATCAATGAGCAGAGCGTGAGTGGGCAGGGCTACGGCCATGCAGGACGCAGCTCGAACATTCATGATGCAACGATTGTGTATGGCAACCCAGCGGGTATGTCGTTTCTAGATCGTGCGCAAATTACGGCGGGTGGTACTTATTTAAACGTTAATAGTGACATTAGTAATGTCAGCTCTTCCCGCTCCGGGGCTCTTGTTGATACAGATGCAGGGGGTAATGTTACTGGCGTCATACCTTTCAGTGGTTCAGTTTCTGGTTCTAATGACGGTGATATGGTTCCAGGTACGCTTATTCCTTTTGCCTTCTATGCGCACCCAGTGAATGAACAGCTAGCATTTGGCTTCGGTGTGTATGCGCCGTTCGGTTCAAAAACTGATTACGAAGACAGTTTCCAAGGCCGTAATCAAGGAAATTACACCGAAGTGAAGGTAATGACGGCTCAGCCAACCGTTTCTTATCGCTTTACCGAACAGTGGTCGGTTGGCGCAGGTGTTACTTATAATCGCGTAGAAGGTGAGCTTCATCGACAGGTTCCGGTTTCAGTGCCCGGTAATCCTTTAATGGATCCTATGGTAACTGAAGTAGATTCAAGGGGTTGAGGGGGGACGATGAGGCTTGGGGCTATAACTTGGGGGTGATTTACCAGCCGGTACCTGAAACAACACTAGGTTTAACTTATCGCTCAAAAGTGGATTTCAATCTGGAAGGCGGTTTTACAGCGAGCTCGCCGGTGTTAGATCAACTGGGAGTCGGTACGGTAACGGATACTGCCGCATTAGATTTAACCACACCTGAAACGGTCAATTTCTCTTTAACGCAGCAGATGACCGATAATCTCAAGCTTATGTTTGGTGCGTCTTGGGCGCGATGGAGTCAATTCGACCAGATTCTGGTGACCGGCAGCGATCGGCCTTTAATTACCGATGAGCAGCAGAACTATTCCAACGCGTGGGCGTTTTCTACTGGTGGTGAATATCAGCTAACTCCGCAGTTGGCTCTACGGGCAGGGGTAGCGCTGGATTTTACTCCGACTCAAGACTCTACACGCAGCGTGCGTATACCGTCAGATGATCGCCGCATTTTTTCCATTGGCGCGGGTTGGAGCCCCACACCCGATCTAACATTGGATGTAGCTTACTCTTACTTGACCGAACGTAGCACTCAGGTGAATCAAACTAAAACTGATGATCTTCTTGGGACTGGGCCTATCACTTCAAACTACTCAGCCGACTACAAAAATGAAGCCCATGGCTTTGGCGCGCAGCTAACCTATCGGTTCTAAGGCGTAAGAGTATTCCAGAACGACCCAAACCCGGCTCCGGCCGGGTTTTTTTATTAAAGAGCACTCATCGTTACGCTGTCGCTTATGTCGCGGGGCTATCCAGGAAAGCCGCGCGCATCAGCTCTTGGGTATAAGTCTCGCGGGGAATTGAACAGTGATTGGGTGTCGTTTTGCTCGATGATTTCGCCTTGGCGCATGACGATGACCTCATCGGCCAGTGCGCGCACTACGGCGAGGTCATGGCTGATAAATAAGTAGGTCAACCCATGGCGTTGTTGTAAATCGCGTAACAGTTCAATGACGGTCATTTGGACTGAACGGTCAAGCGCCGAGGTCGGTTCGTCAAGCAGTAGGAACTCAGGCTTGACGACCAAGGCTCGGGCAATGGCAATCCGCTGCCGCTGACCACCCGAAAACTCATGTGGGTATCGATGACGGTGGGCGGGGTCCAGGGCAACTTCCTCAAGGGCTTGGATAACCTCGGCATCGCGTTCGGCGCGGCCGAGTAGCGGCTGGTGAACGCGTAATCCCTCGCCAATAATTTCACCCACGGTCATGCGTGGTGAAAGCGAGCCAAAAGGGTCTTGAAAGACAACTTGCATGCGCGCTCGCAGCGGACGCATTCCCGCTCGGTCAAGTTGGGCAACGTCGATATCATCGAAACGTACCTTGCCGTGGCTTTTACCAGCCGAAGCAGCGCGCGGCCAAGGGTAGTTTTGCCTGAGCCCGATTCGCCCACAATACCCAGGGTTTGGCCTTTGCGCAGGGTGAGATCGATGTTTTCACCGCTTCAAAATAGCGGTTAGGGCCAAACAGGCGCTTTTTGAGGGGAAAGCGAACACCAACGTGTTGCGCGGTGAGCAGAATGGGGGTTGAGTCGGGAACGGGGGCTTATGGCCACTTGGGTTGGCGTCAATCAGCATCCGGGTATAGGCGTGCTGGGGGAATTGAAACAACGCCTTGGTAGCGCCTGATTCGACGATTTCGCCATGTTGCATGACGCACACGCTATCGGCTAGGTGGCGGACAACCCCAAGGTCGTGAGTGATAAACAGGATCGCCATGCCGTAGCGGGCCTGAAGATCTTTCAGCAGCGCAAGAATCTGCGCCTGGACGGTGACATCCAGGGCGGTGGTCGGCTCATCGGCAATTAGTAGCTGAGGCTCGCAAGCCAGCGCCATGGCAATCATTACCCGCTGCCGCTGGCCACCGGAGAGTTCGTGGGGTAGCTGTCAATGCGGCGCTTGGGCTCGGGAATCCCCACTTGTTCGAGCAGCTCTACTACCCGCAGGTAGGCATTGTTGCCCTGGGCGTGTGCTTATGCAGGACTTCACGAATCTGCCTGCCTACGCGATGCATGGGATTGAGCGAGGTCATCGGCTCCTGGAAGATCATGGAGATCTCATTGCCACGAATGGCCCGCAGACGCTTGCGGTTGACGGTGATTAAATTCTCATCGCCCGAGCCGCCATGCCAGCGGATGGTGCCGCTGGCGCGCGCCAGCTCGGGGAGTAGGCCCATCGCGGCAGTCGATGTGATCGACTTGCCCGAGCCAGATTCACCGACTAACGCCAACGTTTCGCCTTGATGAAGGGTAAAGCTAACGTCTTTGACAGCGGTAACGGTTCCATTGGGAAGATCGAAGTCAACCCGCAGGCGGTCAAATTCTAGCAATGGCTCTGACATGAAGGTTCCTTGCTTTTGCTAGCGAGTTTTTTGTTAACGTGTTTTGGGATCAAGGGCGTCACGCAGGCCGTCGCCGAGAAAGTTTAGGCACAGCAGCGTGATCGCTAGAAATACAGAGGGGATAATCAGCATCCACGGCGCTGTCTCCATCATGTCTTTGCCTTCACTGATTAATACGCCCCAGCTGGTCAAAGGCTCTTGAACGCCGAGGCCAAGAAACGAGAGAAAGCTTTCCAGCAAAATGACTTTGGGAACGGTGAGGGTCACATAGATGATAACGGGGCCGATGGCATTGGGAATCAGATGGCGTGTGACGATCTTAAAGCTGCTAACACCTAATGCATGGGCGGCTTCAACGAATTCACGGCGCTTTAGAGCGAGTACCTGTCCGCGCACAATGCGCGACATGTCTAGCCATTCAACGGCGCCAATGGCGGCGTAGATCAGTAGGATATTCCGCCCAAACACCACCATCAGCAGGGATGACCATGAACATGAAGGGCAGCGAGTACATGATGTCGACAAAGCGCATCATCAGGTTGTCGACTCGGCCCCCACGTAGCCGGCAATTGCACCGTAAAGTACCCCGATAACCAAAGAAACAAGGGTCGCTACCAAGGCAACAGAGAGTGAAATCTGTCCACCATGCAATACCCGAGTGAGCAAGTCTCGGCCGTTGGCGTCAGTACCTGCATAGTGGCCACTTTCGATGCTGGGCGGGGCCAGGAAGGCGTTCCAATCCACTTCATCAAGTGCCCAGGGCGTTAGCCAGGGACCAAACAAGCAGGCCAGGGCAATGACGACGAGGAGCACAAGGCTGGCGGTTGCTGCACTGTTTTGGCGAAGCCGTCGCCACGCTTCACGCCCCAGACTATTACTGGCGGCAGGCGGGATCGACGTTGCATTATTCATTATCATAGCGAATCTGCGGGTCCAGAGCCGAGTAGAGTAAATCGACGATTAGGTTGAGAAGTACGATCAAACCGCCGTAAAAAACGACAGTGCCCATCACCAAGGTGTAATCTCGATTGAGCGCCGCCTGGACGAAATAACGGCCAATACCGGGTATGCCGAAAATCTGCTCAATCACCACTGAGCCGGTAATAATCCCAGCAATGGCGGGTCCTAGGTAGGAGATAACCGGAAGCATTGCCGGACGCAGGGCGTGACGAAAGATGACTTCGCTCTCGCTAAGGCCTTTGGCTCTGGCCGTGCGAACAAAGTGACTACTTAGCACTTCAATCATGCTGGCGCGCATCATCCGTGCAATATACGCAATCTGCTGAATAGAAAGGGCCACGACGGGGAGGATCATGTTTTTCCAATGGCCATCGTTCCAACCACCGACGGGTAACCAAGCCAGAAAGACGCCGAATACCAGCGCGAGTAGCGGGGCAACCACAAAGTTGGGAACAGCCACCCCGGCCAGCGCTGTCCCCATTACCATATAGTCAACGGTGGAATTGCGTTTAAGAGCGGCAATAACCCCCATGGGGATACCCGTTAGAAGCGCAAGACCGATTGCCCACAAACCAAGTTCGAGGCTGACAGGAAAGCCTTGAGCGACGAGCTCGGTGACTGAAAAATCCTTGTATTTGAACGAGGGGCCAAGATCGCCTTGAAGCAGGTTCCCCATATAGGTGAAATATTGATCCCAGATGGGCTTGTCCAGGCCGTAAGAGGCCATTAAATTGGCCTCGATTTCAGGCGGGAGTTGACGTTCGCCGTCGAAAGGCCACCAGGGGCCAAGTGCATTAAAAAGAACGACAGGGTAATGACGATCCACAGTGTCGGGATCGCCTGAAGTAAGCGTTTCAACGTGTAGCTAAGCATTAGCGGGCCTCGCTCCTCAGGCCGAAGCCTGAGGATGTAACGGCAGTCAGTCGTGGTAGAGAGCGACGGATTGAAGGGAATTAATTATCGAAGTGAATCCAGCGTGAGCGGTGGATATCTTCAATATTAGTTTCCCAGCCACTTAAGTCGGGACTGACAAGGTTGCGCGAGACGTAGTAGTAGATGGGCAATGTTGCGCTGTCTTCCAATGCGATAGTCTCTGCCTCGGCCATGATGTCGGCTCGCTCCTCAAGGTCCTGGGTATTCGCAGCTTCGCTCATCAACGCATCGAATTCAGGCGAGCTGTAGGCGCCGTAGTTATTCGATACGCCGCTTTCCAACAGGCTTAAAAAGTTTTGGGCGTCATTGTAGTCACCGATCCAGCCAGCACGGGCAACGTCGAAGTCGCCTTGGCGAATATCCGCATAGTGAACGGCAACTTCCGAATTATAAAGCTCCACCCTCAACGCCTAGGGGCTTCCACATGGCGGCAATGGCGATGGCGACCTTGCGATGATCTTCGCTGGTGTTATAGCGCAGCATAAGCTCCAGCGGATTATCCGGGCCGTAGCCCGCCTCTTGGAGTAATTCCTGGGCGCGCTCTAGTCGCTCATCCTGGGATAGGTCGGCGAAGCTAGCGGTAGGGCCTTCATAGTGGCTAACATTAGGTGGAACGAAACTATAAGCAGGTACTTCACCCGTACCGAGTATTTGGTCGGTAATGACTTCACGGCGAACGGCTAGACTAAGGGCTTCACGTACACGCGGGTCAGCGGTCGCATGGCCATCTCGGGCATTGAAAGCGTAGTAATAGATGCCGAGATAGGGCGCTACCTGAACGGCGTCGGGCAGGTTATCCTGCAACCAGTCGTACTGCTGGGTGGGAAACTCACGAGCGATATCGATCTCGCCTGCGCGGAAGCGGTTCAGTGCCGTGTTGCGCTCCTCGATAGGAAAGTACACGACTTCCTCGAGCGCGACATTGTCAACGTCGTGAAAATGGGGGTTACGCGATGCCGTGATGCGCGTTTGTGACTGCCATTCCTCCAGTTGAAAAGCGCCGTTGGAGACCATGTTATCTGGGCGTGACCATTCATTACCATGCGCTTCCACCGTGTGGCGTGGCACCGGATAGGCGGTATAGTGGGAAAGCTGATCTAAAAAGTAGGGTGTTGAACGTTCAAGGGTGATTTGTAGGGGTGGTCGCGTCTAATGCTTCAACACCCAGCGTGCTTGGCTCGGCGTCACCTGCATATACCGTTTCGGCATTTTTAATCGGATACAACAGATAGGCATAATCAGCGGCGGTGGCTGGCGATAATATGCGCTGAAAAGCGAAAACAAAGTCATCAGCAGTAACCGGCTCACCGTCCGACCACTTGGCATCGTCTCTCAGTTTGAAGGTGTAAACCGTGCCGTCATCGGAGATTTTCCACGACTCTGCAACGCCGGGAATGCGGCTACCATCAGCGGCTTCAGTGACCAGTCCTTCAAAAGATCACCCACCACATCGTTTTCCCAGGTGCCGCTAATTTTATGCGGATCGAGCGATGCCGGTTCACCCATAATGGCTAAGCGAAGCGTATCTGCCTGAAGAGGGGTGGCAACGCTAAACGCCAACGCCAGCGCTACAGGGCCCATAAGAGTGCGAGTTTTAGTCATAGTGTTCCCTCCAAAATTGTTCTAATACGGTTGTTTGACTATGGGGTACTTGTTTAAGTACTAACATCGCTGAAAAGCAGGCGTCTATCAGAAATTACACATGTAGCTATGCGGAATTTCGATAATGACGGAGCGCATGGTTGTTGGAAGCCAATTTAGCTACACTATGCGTTTTTCTAATCGTGCACCTTTGTACGGTCAGACACAGACAACGCTAGGGCCACTCCATGTTGGAAACCAATCCGATTCACAACCAGCTCAAGGACCTGTCTGAGCGGACAGACGTTCTTAGGGGGTATCTTTGACTATGCCGAAAAGAAAGATCGGCTAGAAGAAGTTACCCGCGAACTGGAAGACCCCAATGTCTGGAACGATCCAGACTACGCGCAGAAGTTAGGTAAAGAGCGCGCCTCCCTCGAAGCCATCGTGGCGACCATTGATGATCTTGAGCAGGGCCTGGGCGATAGCCGGGATCTGCTAGAACTGGCTGAAATGGAAGAGGACGAAGGCACTGTCGAAGAAGTACGTCAAGAACTGGATAGCATGCAGGCCGCGTTAGAAAAGCTAGAGTTTCGGCGCATGTTTTCCGGTGATATGGACCAAAATAACGCTTATTTGGATATTCAGTCCGGCTCCGGTGGTACAGAGGCGCAGGATTGGGCCAATATTTTGCTGCGCATGTATCTGCGCTGGGCGGAGAGCCACGGCTTCAAAGCCGATATCACCGAGATCTCGGCGGGCGAAGTGGCGGGCATCAAATCGGCGACGGTACACGTTCAGGGCGACTACGCTTTTGGTTGGCTGCGCACCGAAACCGGTGTGCACCGCCTTGTACGTAAAAGCCCGTTTGATTCCGGCGGCCGTCGGCATACCTCGTTTGCCTCGGTATTTTTGTCGCCAGAAATTGACGATAGCTTCGAGGTAGAGATTAACCCCTCGGATTTGCGCGTTGATACTTACCGCTCTAGCGGCGCGGGCGGCCAGCACGTTAATACCACCGATTCAGCAGTGCGGATTACCCACGAGCCGACCGGCATTGTCGTGGCCTGCCAAGGCCAGCGCAGCCAGCATGCTAACCGCGACTTTGCCATGAAGCAGTTAAAAGCGCGGCTGTGGGAACACGAAATGCAAAAGCGCAACGCCGCTAAGCAGGAGGCTGAAGACTCCAAAGCTGATATCGGCTGGGGCAGCCAGATTCGCTCTTACGTGCTGGATGATCAGCGCATCAAGGATCTGCGCACCAGCGTGCAGTCCAGCAACTGCGATAAAGTGCTCGACGGGGATATTGATCAATTTATCGTCGCTAGCTTGAAGCAAGGTTTGTAATCTTTTTAGCGTTTGAACATGAACAGGGTGCCCCATGGCTAACCAAGACGCGTCTGCTGCAGACAACGAAAACCACCTGATCGCCGAGCGCCGTACCAAGTTGGCGGCTCGTCGCGAGCGTGCCGCTGAGCAGGGAAAAGTGCGTTTCCCAATGATTTTCGCCGCGACAGCTTAACCGTTGAGCTGCAAAACGCCTTTGGCGATAAAGACAAGGCCGAGCTTGAAGCGTTGGATCACCACGCCGCTGTAGCAGGTCGCGTGATGCGTCAACGCGGCCCCTTTATCGTCATTCAGGATGTAGCCGGACAAATCCAGCTCTACGTGGATAAAAAAGGCTTGCCCCCAGAGGTGCTTGAAGACGTTAAGAGCTGGGATATTGGTGACATCGTCGCCGCCCACGGGCCGGTGCATAAATCCGGCAAGGGCGATCTGTACGTGATGATGAAAGAGGCCCAACTGCTCACTAAGAGCCTGCGCCCGCTGCCGGATAAGTTTCACGGCTTGACCGATATGGAAGCCCGCTATCGTCAGCGCTATGTAGATCTGATCATGAACCCGCAGTCGCGTAAGGTATTTGAAACCCGCGCAGCGGTGATCAGCTCCATGCGTCGCTTCTTTGAAGCGCGCGGCTTTATGGAGGTCGAAACGCCAATGCTGCAGCCGATCCCCGGCGGCGCGGCGGCACGGCTCTTCATTACCCACCACAATGCGCTGGATATCGACATGTATCTGCGCATTGCACCGGAGCTTTTACCTCAAGCGTTTGGTGGTGGGCGGTTTTGAAAAGGTGTTTGAGATTAACCGCAACTTCCGCAACGAAGGGTTATCCACGCGTCACAACCCAGAATTCACCATGGTGGAGTTCTACTGGGCGTACGCGGATTATCGCGACCTGCTCGATATGACCGAAGCGATGCTGCGCACAGCGGCGGAGGAAGTGCTGGGCAGCGCGGTGATTGAGTACCAGGGCGCGAGCTACGATTTCGGCAAGCCCTTTGCCCGTTTAACGCTACGCCAGGCGATTCTGGATCACGGTGAAGGCATTGCTGACAGCGATCTGGACTCGCTGGAGGCGGCGCGGGCCACCGCTGAGAAACTGGGTATCAAGGTCAAAGAGAGCTGGGGCCTGGGTAAGGTGCAAACCGAGATATTCGAAGAGGTTGCCGAGCATAAGCTCGACCAGCCGACCTTTATCACCGAGTACCCGGCTGAAGTGAGCCCGCTGGCACGGCGTAACGATGCTAACCCCTTCGTCACCGAGCGCTTTGAGTTCTTTGTCGGTGGTCGCGAAATCGCCAACGGTTTCTCGGAGCTCAACGACGCCGAAGATCAGGCCGAGCGCTTCCGCGCCCAGTCAGCGGAAAAGACGCTGGCGACCTGGAGGCGATGTACTACGATGCGGATTACGTGCGTGCGTTGGAGTACGGCATGCCACCTACCGCAGGTGAGGGCATCGGTATTGATCGCCTGGTGATGCTGTTTACCGACAGCCCTTCCATTCGTGATGTGCTGCTATTCCCGGCGATGCGCCCTGAAGTGGGTTAAACCATTCAATAGCGGATGAAAAGTTGGTAAGGGCGCGTTATAGCGCCCATAATGGTCAACGTTTCGACGGCGAGGAGAATCCCATGAAACTGCTTAATCGCTCCGCACTGAGCGTCAGGCCGACCCAGCCCTTTGTGGACTGGATCAACGCGCTGGAACCCACCATGGGAGACGACGACCTGACCCTGGACGACGTCGAACGTGAAAGTACCATTTACCTGATTCCAGAGATGGACACCCCAGAGGCGCTGGAAACCTTTGTGCGTGATCGCTACGTGGAAATTCTCGAGACTGAACTACGCGCTTGGGAAGAGGATGAGCGCCAGTGGCCAGATAAGATCGATTGGTCGCTGTTTCAAGAATTTGTGCGCGTCGAGCATAGCTATCTAGCGATCGATTTGGACGACGAAACAGCCCTTGAAATTTCTGAAGTCGATGATGCCCTGCTACTCGACAGTGAACAGGATTAGCGTGCTAATATTTTAAGCAAGCTAATTTCTGCCTGCGCGGCTGTTTAATGACAGTTAGCGAGCGTACTTCGAAACCGGCTTAGGCCGGTTTCTTTGTTTTAAAATCATTTGCTGGAAGAAAATTGTGTTGATCGTTTTGTTTAGCAACACGCCTGCCTAGGAACTTTTGCATGCGATTGTTTGAAACCCGTCCCGGTGACGATGGACTGCCTGGGCCCGAACGTGCCTTGGCCGTGCTGGCGCTAGTGACCGGCACCTTAATGGCGGTGGTCGACACCACCATGATCAATTTAGCCCTGCCCACCATCGCTGCGGATTTAAACGTGTCGGCCTCCCGTGCCGTTTGGATTACTAACCTTTTTCAGGTTGTCTGTGCCGCGTTTTTGCTCGTATTTGCAGGCATCAGTGAATTGATCACGCGTCGTAGGCTCTACCTATTTGGACTGGCCACCTTTGTCGTTGCGGCACTGGGGCTGCGCTATCGCGTAATCTGGAAACGCTGCTGGTATTTCGCGCCTTTCAGGGACTAGGCGCTGCGGCCACGCTATCGATTGGCCCATCGCTCTATCGCGCTATTTTTCCCTCGCGCCTATTGGGCAGCGCCCTTGGCTTGAGTGCCTTGGTGGTAGCCGGCGGCTACGCTGCCGGGCCCACGTTAAGTGGCGTTATTCTATCATTCGCCGACTGGCCCTGGCTGTTTGCCATCAATGTGCCGCTGGGCCTCTGCTCGCTATGGCTGGCCAAGCGCGCCTTGCCACATGAGGTGCGTAGGCAAGGCAGCTTCGATGTGGCTGGGGCGTTGCTCTCAATCGTGATGCTGGCGAGCTTTTTATCGCCATGGACGCCGTCAGTCACGCAGCGCCCATTTGGCAAAGCGGTGGCTGGGCGCTACTGGCGGTGCTGGCCAGTGGCGGGTTTATTGCACGCCAGCGTCGTGCGCCTTATCCACTGCTGCCGCTCAGTGTGTTTGCCGAGCCACGCTTTACGCTGGCGGTTTCTGCCTCAGGGCTCGCCTTTATAGGTCAGGGCCTTACGTTTGTGGCGCTGTCGTTTTTCTACCAGGAGCAGATGGGGTTTTCACCGCTGGAAACCGCTTGGCTATTCACTCCCTGGCCGCTAGCGATCATGCTTGTTGGCCCCATCGCCGGACGCCTAGCCGATCGCATTAATCCCAGTATTCTCTCCAGCACAGGGCTTGGGCTGCTGATTGTCGGCTTGATTGCGCTGGCGCTAGTGGATGAATCGACCGGTGTGGCAGGTAGCTTATGGCGCACCGCGTTATGCGGCATTGGGTTTGGGCTGTTCCAGCCACCCAATAACCGCGAAATGATGGGCAGCCTGCCGCCGGAGCGCAGCGCCAACGTCTCTGGCGTGATGAGCACTACACGCACCGTGGGGCAGTCGTTTGGCGTGGCCCTAGTCGGCGCTGCGCTGGCGCTGGGTTGGCCTGTCCAGGTAACGCTCTGGTTGGGGGCGGGGACGACGCTACTGGCGCTTTTAGCAAGCGTGGCACGTATGCCGCTGGCAAGACGCGCCTTGCACGCTCGTCGGGCATCGTCTACGGAGCAGTAAGCGCGTACAATAAAACGGTTTGTGATCTCAAGGAGAACCCCATGACGCTGCAGACACAGATTGAGCAGAAATTAGCGGCACTAGCGCCCGACGTGCTGCAGGTTGAAAACGAAAGCCACATGCACAATGTGCCCGCCAATTCTGAAACGCACTTTAAAGTGACGCTGGTGAGCGATAGCTTTGACGGCCTGATGCCGGTCAAACGCCATCAAAAGATATATGCGCTGTTGGCCGATGAGCTGTCAGGCCCGGTTCATGCCTTGGCGATGCATCTCTATACGCCTAGCGAGTGGCAGGCACGTGGCGGTGAACGCCCTAATTCTCCCTAACTGTCGCGGCGGCGGAAAGTGAACCAGGAAGTTATTCGGCGCCACTATTTGGAGGCCATGGGCATTACCGCCTGGGCCTCGAAATACCAGTTGCCTAATGCGCTGCCTACGCAGGCCTGTGAGTGGGAGGAGTCTACGCCTGCCCCGATGCCCCCACGCGAACGGCTTCAGGCATTGCTGGATGATGCCCCCTGCGCCAAGGCGACAAGCGCCTGAGTCTCAGCCAGCCGAGGCTATCGCTTCGCCCTCGGCGGTACGCGCACTGTTGTTGAATGAGTTGAAAGATAAATCCGGTTCAGAAAAACAGGGCCAGGTAAAACAGAACCACGTGAAGCAAAGCCAAGCCAAGCAGGTTGATGCTCAATCTGTTACGGCTGAGCCCGCTGTTGATGTAACACCCGCTGCACCAGCCAAGCCCCTTAAGTTCTCCCTTTCCTGTCTATGCCTTAATGGCCGCTGGTTGGTACTACAGGCGGGCAAAATGAGTTCGCTTGAACAGCAGCTACTTGCCAACCTGCTGCATGCCGCCGGTATTCAGCAGAGCGAATTGCCAGAAGTAACGCACTTTACGTGGCCGCAAATGGCCAATGCCTTTGCCGTTGAGGATCCGCTTGATGAAGCGCGTGAAGGCCTAGCGGCCTTTATTGCGGGTCGTGTTAGTCGTCAGGACTGGCAGCTTGAGCGGCTACTTTGGTGGGGAGAACTCGGCGCTGAGCAAGCGCCGCTGGATCGTATACTGAACGTGAGCGAAGACCAGAGCCATACGCTCTCGCTACCTGTGTGGCAAGGGCCAGCCCTTGGTTCGCTGCTTGACGGTACCACCAGCAAGCGTGAACTGTGGCCAGCACTGCAAGCGCTAAGCCAGCAATGGAAGAATGATAATTCGACAATCACTGAGCCAACAATTGATGGTCACTGAATTGAACATTGAGCATCTAGGCTTGCTGACGGCACTTGAGCGTCAGGCGCTAAGCGGTGCCTCCGACTCACAAATGCTTGAAGCGCTGGGTAATGACGATGCCTGTGTGCTGGGCTGGTGGCAGAAGGGGGGAATTGCAGGGCTACGCCATTGTGACAAGGTTACCGTTTGAAGCAGAACTGCAGGCGATCGGGGTCTTGCCTGAATGCCGGCGAAGTGGCGCGGGCTTAGCGTTGATGGAAGCCGTTTTAGCGAAGGCTAAAGGCTGGTCAAGTGAGCGGCTATTGCTGGAAGTGCGGGTGGGTAATCTGAGCGCTATTCGGCTCTATAAGCGCAGCGGTTTTGGCGAAGATGGGGTCCGCAAGGGCTACTATCCACCGCTACCGTCGCAAGCTGCAGCCGGACGTGAGGATGCGCTGCTGATGTCCCAGGTGCTTTAGGGCAACAGCGCATTTGTCCTGAAGTTAGGACGTGCTGGAGGTTTCCAGGCTCTCAAATTTGCTTAGTAGGCCATTGAGGCGACGCTCCCACTCTTCACGCTCCTCTTTGAGCTTGGCGTTTTCACCGCGTAGCTCTTCATTTTCCAGTTTCATCATTTCCAGCGCGTCAACGGTATCAGTGACTTTCTGTTCAAGCTGATTAAAGAGTTCCAGGCTCATGTATGCCTCCATAGCGTAAGAATGAGAACCAAACTAGGTAATAAAAAAGTGCCCAAAAAAACAAGCCAAAAGCTTGCCACTAAGAACGAATGAGGCGAGCGTAACGCCACTGCCGCGTGTCGGCAAGCGCTGTTTACAGCGGGTGGCGTTGATAAAGCCGTGCAGTGCTTTCGCCAGCCTGGGTTTCCCGGTATAGCTGCCAGTTGGTGGGCACGTTTGGTGACAGCGACGTCTCGGTTTCGAGGTAAATTATGGCATCTTCGCTTAGCCAGCCACCAGCCTCTAGCGCAGAGCAACAGGGGTCGGCCAGCTGCTGATGAAAAGGCGGATCGAGAAATACCAGCGTATAGGGTTTGGCTGGGCGCGTCAGGTAGGCTTGAACATCGTTAACATGCACCGCGCTTGCGGTAATATTGAGCGATGCCAGATTGGTCGACAACTGCGCCGCTACCCGCGGGTCGCGCTCGACGAAATCGACACACGCCGCGCCGCGTGAGACTGCTTCAATGCCAAGCGAGCCAGTACCAGCAAACAAATCCAGTACCTGTTGGCCGTAAAGCTGTTGGCCTAGCCAGTTGAACAGCGTTTCACGCACGCGGTCTGGGGTTGGACGCAAGCCTGGGCTATCCAACACCGGCAACTGACGGCGGCGGAACTCACCGCCGATGATGCGTAACTTACCAAGTGGTTTGCCCGCCCGGTGAGCAGTTGTGCGTCGGGAAGAGGATGAACGGGAGGAGCGTTGTTTTGTCATGCTGTGGATTGTAGCGGGCTGTTTATCCAAAGTCTTGGTTGGCGGTGGTAGGATGGTCACAATGTTCACCTTTTTAGTTGGATGCCCCATGTTTAGTTTCTTAAAACGTAAAAAAAAGCACGATTCTCAGGAAAAGCCACAAGATCAGCGGGACCCTAACGATTTACCTAGCTCTCCGGAAGAGGCGCCCACAGTTGAGCCTACGAGGCCTGAAGTGGAGCCCGAGCCTACTAAGCCTGAAGTAGAGCCCGAACCTACTAAGCCCGAAGTGGAGCCCGAACCTACTAAGCCTGAAGTAGAGCCCGAGCCCGTTAAGCCCGAAGTGGAGCCCGAACCTACTAAGCCTGAGGTGGAGCCCGAGCCCGTTAAGCCCGAAGTGGAGCCCGAACCTACTAAGCCTGAAGTAGAGCCCGAGCCTACGAAGCCCGAAGTAGAGCCAGAGCCCGTTAAGCCTCAAGAAAAACCAGTGGCTGAAAAGGGGTGAGCAGAAAGGCTGGTTTGCGCGTATCAAATCAGGCCTTGGGAAAACCCGCGCTAATCTCACCGACGGTATCGCCGATCTGTTTTTAGGTAAAAAGCAGATTGATGATGAGCTGCTGGAAGATCTGGAAACGCAGCTATTATTAGCCGATGTCGGTATTGAGGCGACTACCGAGATTATCGGGCGCTTGGAAGCGCGCGTCTCGCGCAAAGAGCTAAACAACCCCGAAGCGCTCTACCGTGGTCTGCAAGAAGAGTTATCCACAATGCTGGCACCGGTTGCCAAGCCGCTTGTGCTTGAGAAGGCAGGCACAGGTCCGTTTGTCATTTTAGTCGTCGGTGTTAACGGTGTGGGCAAGACGACCACCATTGGCAAACTCACCCAGCGCTTTCAGCGTGAGGGCAAAAGCGTCATGTTGGCTGCCGGTGATACCTTCCGTGCGGCGGCTGTAGAGCAGCTCAAAGTATGGGGTGAACGTAATCGCGTGCCGGTGATTGCCCAGCACACCGGCGCTGATAGTGCATCAGTCATTTACGATGCGGTCGCGGCTGCCAAGGCGCGTGGTGTTGATGTGCTAATTGCCGACACCGCCGGGCGGCTGCATAACAAAAGCCACCTGATGGAAGAGTTGAAAAAGTCCATCGCGTGATGCAAAAGCTAGATGACACAGCGCCTCATGAAGTCATGCTTGTGCTGGATGCGGGCACCGGACAAAACGCTATTTCCCAAGCCAGCACTTTTAATGACGCTGTGCCGGTCAGCGGGATTACGCTGACCAAGCTAGACGGTACTGCCAAAGGCGGCATTATTTTGCGCTCGCTAAACAGCTGGAAACCCCCATTCGCTTTATCGGCGTGGGGAGGGCATCGACGATCTACGCCCCTTCGAGGCCAATGATTTTGTCCACGCATTATTTGACCGCCAAGGGGACGATGCTAGCGCATGATCGCCTTTGAGCATGTGGGAAAGCGCTACGGCGGCCGCTTTGAAGCGTTAGCGCATCTTAACTTCCGTGTTGCCCGTGGCGAGATGGTATTTCTTACTGGCCACTCGGGGGCAGGGAAGAGCTCACTACTGCGTTTGGTTATGCGTCTTGAAAAGCCTAGCCGCGGGCGCGTCGTCGTGGCGGGGCACGATATTGCCCAACTGCACGCCAGCCAAGTGCCTTTCTATCGACGCCAAATTGGTGTGGTCTTTCAGGATCATCAACTGTTGTTTGATCGCAATATTTTTCACAATGTCTCGCTGCCGTTGGAGATCCAGGGGGTTGAGCCCCGTGAAGCTGCCCGTCGAGTGCGCGCCGCCTTGGATAAGGTGGGATTGCTACATCGTGAAAAAGCGCTGCCTATAGAGCTGTCTGGCGGTGAGCAACAACGTGTCGGCATTGCTCGCGCAGTGGTCAATAAGCCTGCATTGCTACTTGCCGACGAGCCCACAGGCAACCTCGATCCCCAGCTATCTGCGGATATTATGGCGCTGTTCGAAGATTTTAACCGGATTGGTACGACGGTAATGATTGCCAGCCACGATTTGGCCCTTATTGCTCGGCTACGCCATCGGATCCTGCGTTTAAGCGATGGTCGGCTGGTGGCCGATGAGGGGGCCTTGTGAAACATTCCGTCACGCCAAAGCGCCGACAGGGAGCTGCACTAAAAGCGCCGCGTAAAGCCGCTGCCAAGCCAGCCGTCGAAAAGGTCTCACAGCGGGGCGCAAAGTCTCAGCAAACGCGCTTCTCCAGCCGCCTGCGTGCCTGGGGTCGTCATCACCGCAGTATGGCGTGGGATAGCTTTCAGCGTTTAGTACGCTACCCGCTGGGAAACTTGCTGACCATGTTAGCCATTGCCATTGCGCTAGTGCTGCCCGCTGCACTGTGGTTGACCTTGGACAGTGCCCGCCTACTGGATGCCGAACTCGATGAGAGCGCTACCCTGACGGTTTACCTGGAGCTGAGCACAGATGACGCTCAGGCAAGCCGTATCGAAGAGGCAGTCAGCGCCGAGCCGAGTGTACTTGAGACACAGATGATCAGTGCTGAGCAGGGCATGGCAGAGTTTCAGCAGTCGCTGGGGCTCGATGATGCGTTGGCGGGCCTGGATAGTAATCCGCTTCCCATCAGTATTGTGGTACGGCCGGAAAGCGTTGACCCGGGGACCATGCAGCAACTGGCCAATACGCTGGAAGTACTCTCGGGTGTCGATGAGGTACGCGTCGATTTAGCCTGGGTGGAGCGGTTAAGAAACTTAGCCGAGTTAGGGCGGCGTGTTGCGCTAGCGCTGGGCGCGTTGTTTGGTCTAGGGGTATTGCTGGTGGTCGGCAATACGATTCGCCTGTCAGTGGAGAGTCGTCGCCGGGAAATCGAAGTGGTGATGCTGATTGGCGCTACCCATGCTTTTGTAAGGCGACCGTTCCTATATAGCGGTGCTTGGTATGGCGTTGGTGGCGGTTTATTGGCGTTAGCACTGTTGAGTATGGGCAATCATTGGCTATCATTACCCGTGGCTGCATTAGCGGCGAGTTATGGTGCTAGCTTCTCATTGCCCCAACTCGACGTGACAGGCTCTACAATTCTGCTATCTTGCAGTACACTACTGGGCTGGTTGGGTGCTTGGTTGGCGGTAACTCGCCACCTCTCAAGTATTCGGCCAAGATGATTTGGCACAATAGCTAGCGACGCGAGTACTTTGTGTACACGGTAAGGCGGGGCGATAGGCAGGTCAGTGCAGCTTCGTAGGAACCTTGTCCTCACGATAAGGTCTTAGTAATACAGAGTTATTGTAATAGGTTATTGATAACGTGCTACGTCAACCACGATGGGTTACAGGGGAGACCACCTGCACATGAGCACTAGTCTTCTACCGGTTGGGCAACTTTCTCCAGGCGGCGATCTGGGCGGTTATATCCGCGCGGTCAATGGAATTTCGGTTTTAAGTGCCGATGAAGAGCGTGAACTGGCGCACCGTCTTTACGACGAGGGTGACCTGGAGGCCGCGCGGCGTTTGGTAATGTCGCATCTGCGCTTTGTCGTTCACATCGCGCGTAGTTACTCCGGCTATGGATTACCCCAGGCAGACTTGATTCAAGAGGGTAACGTCGGTTTGATGAAAGCCGTCAAACGCTTCGACCCGAATCAAGGCGTTCGTCTGGTCTCTTTCGCCGTGCACTGGATCAAAGCTGAAATTCATGAATTTGTGTTGCGCAACTGGCGAATCGTTAAAATTGCCACGACCAAGGCGCAGCGTAAGTTGTTCTTTAATCTGCGCAGCGCGAAAAGCGTTTGGCGTGGTTGAATAACGACGAAGTCGACGCCATCGCTAAAGATCTCGATGTTAAGCCAGAGATCGTGCGCGATATGGAAGGGCGTCTCTCTTCCTACGATGCAGGCTTTGATGCCCCGGCAGGCGACGATGAAGAGAATACCTATCAATCGCCGGTGCACTTTTTGGACGACGCAGCGTCAGATCCTGCCACGCAGCTGGAAGATAGCAACTTTGAGGGAAGACTCAACGCGTCGCTTACAGCTTGCGCTTGAAGGGCTTGATGAGCGTTCGCGGGATATCTTGCAGCGCCGCTGGCTGGCCGATAGTAAAGAAACGCTGCATGACTTGGCCGATGTCTACGGGGTCAGCGCTGAGCGTATTCGTCAGCTTGAAAAAAATGCGATGAAAAAGCTGCGTCAGAAGATGGGTGAGCCCATGGTGGCCTAAGCCATCCGCGTATTGTTTGTCGTATTAAAAAACCGGCCCCTGCAAAGGGGAGCCGGTTTTTTTGCAACGTGCAACCGCAGCTTGGTTTAAGCGGGTTGGACCGCGGCACGCAGCAAGTGAGCCGATAACAGTGACCACTGATCTTCCCAGTGTTCGGTCGGCAAGCGCTTGAAGTCGCTACGCACATATTGTGAGATTCTCCCTCCGCCTGGGCCGCTAGTAGATTGGCAGCCGCAGAGGCAGGAATCGTGGGGCGTCGGCCTTCACGCAGCTCAGCTTCACGCAGGATCTGTTTGAGCTGCATTTCCAGACGTTCAAAAGTTGATTGACCCGCTGGCGTAGCCGCGCAGTTTCACCGGTGAGCACGTCGCCACCCATCACACGAGCCAGTCCTGGGTTTTTTCGGCAAAGCCGAGCAGCAGGGCAAGTATCGTGCCACAGCGCGTAGTCGCATCGGGTACGTCTTCTAAAATGCGCGTAACGCGGGCAAAAATAGTCTCTTCAATATAGTCAATTAGCCCCTCAAACATACGCGCTTTACTGGGGAAGTGACGGTAGAGTGCCGCTTCTGAAACGCCAACCTGGCGAGCGAGGGCGGCGGTGGTAATGCGCTTCCCACTATCTTCTTCAAGCATTAATGCCAGTGCTTGGAGAATCTGCTCGCGGCGGTGAGGTTTACGATCTTCGCTCATAATGTGCCCTCCGTCGCGGTTAGCTCGCGTCTGTGATTAGGGTGCCTACCCCAGCATTGGTAAAAATTTCCAGCAATACCGCGTGGGGGACACGGCCATCAATAATGTGCGAGCTATTCACGCCGCCCTTGACGGCATCCAGGGCACAGCGAATTTTGGGCAGCATTCCACCATAGATGGTGCCGTCTTCGATCAACGCATCGACTTGCGTGGTGGTTAAACCGGTGAGCACCTCGCCTTCGGCGTTCATTAAGCCAGCGACATTGGTGAGTAGCATCAGCTTTTCAGCGTTGAGCGCCTCGGCAATTTTGCCCGCCACCAGATCAGCATTGATGTTATAGCTATGCCCTGCAGCGTCGACGCCAATCGGTGCGATGACCGGGATAAAATCACGCGCAGCGAGCATCTCAATCAGCTCGGTCGAGATCGACTCCACTTCACCCACGTGGCCGATATCGATAATTTCCGGAGCGGTCATTTCAGGGCTTTGGTGCTCGACCTTGAGCTGGCGTGCGCGGATTTGTGCGCCGTCCTTGCCGGTCAAACCAATCGCTTTGCCGCCGCTTTGGTTGATCAGGTTGACGATGCTTTTATTGACCAAGCCGCCCAGTACCATCTCAACCACGTCCATGGTTTGCGAGTCGGTGACGCGCATGCCGTTGACGAAGCGCGATTCGATGTTGAGCTTTTGAGCAAATCACCGATCTGCGGCCCGCCACCGTGCACCACTACCGGGTTGATGCCGACTTCCTTCATTAACACGATGTCGCGGGCAAAGGAGTCAATCAGGGTGCTTTCGGTCATGGCATTGCCGCCATATTTGACCACCACGGTTTTACCGGAAAACTGCTGAATATAGGGAAGAGCTTCGGAAAGCACCTCCACAACGACCTGGGGGTCGCGACTGGCTGAACTCATGAGGTTGTCCCTTGCGAACGTTTATTATGCTGATAACGTTTATGCTGATGGTGTAGTGAGGGTCGCGCTTTCTAAGTGCGCGCGATCCCTTCTGCGCCTGGCTATTTGATTAGTGGGATAGCTCAAGCTCCGGCGCGACGCGCTGTAGCGCGTTATTAAAAACTTTTCTGATACGTGCTAGAGCGGCATCGTCTTTACCTTCAAAGCGCATCACGAGTGCAGGTGTGGTGTTTGAAGCGCGACACAGCCCCAGCCATCCTGGTAGTCAACGCGAATACCGTCCAACGTAGTTTTGATACCTTCGCCGAAGTCGCCCTCGCGAGCAAGCTTATCCATCAGAGAAAATTTGTTATCGTCTGTAACGGCAATATTAATTTCCGGGGTGCTCACGTCTTGGGGAAAGTCCGCAAAAAAAGTATCTGCATCATTGGGCTGGTTGGCGAGAATCTCTACCAGCCGAGCGGCAGCGTAGAGGCCATCGTCAAAACCGTACCAGCGCTCTTGGAAAAAATGTGGCCACTCATCTCACCGCCCAACTGCGCGCCCGTCTCCCTCATGCGTGCCTTGATCAGTGAATGTCCGGTACGCCACATCTCTGGCTCGCCGCCTGCCTCGCTGATTGCTTTGATTAGGTTGCCAGTGCACTTGATATCAAAATGACTTTGGCGCCAGGCTGGCGTGTGAGCATGTCGGCGGCAAAGACCATTAGCAGGCGGTCGGGATAAATCAGATTGCCTGTGGGCGTAACAACGCCTAAACGATCGCCGTCCCCGTCAAAGGCAAGGCCGATATCAGCATCGGTGTCTTGCACCTTGCGTATCAGGTCCTGCATGTTTTCCGGCTTGCCAGGGTCCGGATGGTGGTTGGGGAAGTTGCCATCAATCTCAGCAAAGAGCGGCACCGTTTCAATCCCAAGTCGCGCTAAGAGTTGTGGGCCCAATTCGCCTGCGACGCCATTACCACAATCTACCACCGCTTTGATCGGCCGGTTGATTGTAATGTCACCTAAAATGCGCGCTAAATAGGTTTCTCGGAGATCCTGCTGAGTGATGCTGCCTTGGCCAGTGTCCAAATTGTTTAACTGAATGCGCTCAAATAGAGCGGTAATGGCATCGCCGGAGAGCGTCTCGCCGCCAAGCACGATTTTAAAGCCGTTATAGTCTGGTGGATTGTGGCTGCCGGTAACCATCACGCCTGACTGCGTGCTTGGCAGTATATGGGTGGCAAAGTAGAGCACCGGCGTGGGTACCATGCCAATGTCGATCACGTCGCATCCTGCAGCGTTAAGGCCGCGCATCAGGGCAGCTTGTAACCTAGCGCCGGAAAGACGACCATCTCGCGCTACAGCCACGCTGGACTCGCCTCGCGCGGCGGCTTCCGAGCCCACGGCACGCCCGATCATTTCCACCGTCTCTTCGGTGAGCGTGTCATCCACGATACCGCGGATATCGTAGGCGCGAAAAATCGAGGCGGGTACGGTCTGTGCGTTCATAGGCTTCCCAGTTAAACAGACGTTTCCTTTAATAGGTTTCACGACCATGTCTTGCCAATCGCTACTGCTAATGGCTACAGACTGCCGGTGCTGCCAAACCCACCGCTGCCCCGCGAAGAGTCTTCAAAAGTATCCACCACATTGAGTTCAGCTTGGACAACAGGGACAAGCACGTACTGTGCCAGCCGATCGAAGGGAGCTAGCGTGAACACGCTTTGACCACGGTTCCAGACCGAAATCATTAGTTCTCCCTGGTAATCCGAGTCGATTAAACCCACTAAGTTACCCAGCACGATGCCATGTTTATGCCCCAAGCCTGAGCGTGGCAGGATCATGCCCGCCAGACCCGGATCTTCAATATAGATCGCAATGCCCGTGCGTACGAGCTGGCATTCACCGGGCGCTAAGGTTAGCGGCTCATCCAGTAGCGCGCGAAGATCCATTCCCGCCGAACCTTCTGTTGCGTACTGAGGTAAATAGTCTTTCAGACGCTCATCCAGCAGTTTGCACTGCAGCTGGGGCGGGTACTCATAAGGATTCTCCAGAGGCGTTAGTAGGTGTTTTGGTCGATAGCAGCGTGAGCGCTTGTTGGATAATGGTCGCGGCCAGTTGGGTCTTCGGCTGAGGCGCTTCCGCTCGGCTCTCTACGCCTTCCGCGCTGCGCCAGAGCAACCAGGCGGCATTCTGGTCGCTGCCAAAACCAAGGCCTGCCTGGGAAACGTCGTTGGCGACGATCATATCCAGCCCTTTGCGCTGTAATTTATCGCATGCATAACGCTCAATTTCTTGGGTTTCAGCGGCAAAACCTACCACTAGCGGGCGCTGACCAGCGGGCAGCGCCGCGACACTGGCGATAATGTCGGGATTTTTAACCAGGGTCAGGGTGAGCGTGTCGTTACCGTCCTGCTTTTTGAGTTTATGCTCGGCGGGGCTGCTGCGCGATAGTCAGCGACCGCCGCGCAGCCGATAAACAGCGCCGCTTGGGGCGCTAGACGCTGCGCTTCGCTGTGCATCTGCTCGGCAGATTCAACGTCAACCCGCGTAACGCCTTTAGGGGTGGGTAAATTCACCGGCCCGCTAATCAGCGTCACCTTGGCCCCTTGAGCCACTGCCGCTGCTGCCAAGGCAAAGCCCATTTTCCTGAGCTGTGATTTGAGATATAGCGGACGGGGTCCAGCGGTTCCCGAGTAGGTCCGGCGGTGATCACTATATGAGGAGCACTAGCGGAGGCATGAGGAGCACTAGCGGAGGCGCCTGAATGAGGAGAAGGCGGCGCTGACAATATTGCCGTCACAGCGCTAAATATCTCTTCAGGCTCGCTCATACGGCCAGGTCCGACATCGCCGCAGGCCTGATCGCCCGCGGCAGGGCCTATCTGGTGCCAGCCGTCGTCTTGAAGCTGATCAACATTGCGCTGAGTGGCAGGGTGGCGCCACATGGCCTGGTTCATGGCTGGGGCAATCAGCTTAGGTGCTTCTGACGCTAAGCAGAGCGTGGTGAGCAAGTCGTCAGCCATGCCGTGTACCAAGCGGGCAATTAAGTCGGCGGTGGCCGGGGCGATCAGTACCACATCTGCCCAGCGGGCCAGCTCAATATGGCCCATGCCTGCTTCTGCTTCGGGGTCGAGCAAGGAGGTGCGCACCGGCTCACCGGAAAGCGCCTGAAGCGTGAGCGGGGTAATAAAGGCCTGAGCGCCATCGGTCATCACCACACGCACTGCACAGCCCGCTTGCTTGAGTAAACGCACAAGTAAAGCGCTTTTATAAGCAGCGATACCTGCACTAACCCCGAGCAGCACCCGTTTGCCAGCGAGTAGTGGTGTATTTGGGAAAGCGGTTGTCGGGGTACTTGTTGTATCAGCAACAGAAGCCATGGCAGTGATCCACATCAGCGTTCGTGAGGAGGCTTACCATACCACTGGCACCATCAATTTGGCATATTGGGGGCAAACAAGGGTAAGCTAGGTTTACTGAGGCTAATTGTGGTGGGCTGATTTGACGGCAGTTAGCGCTAATTACCAAGGCGGGCAGGGCGGAAGGTGCGATGGGAATCAATCACTGGCCAGCGGGTGAGCGGCCCCGGGAAAAGCTATTAAATACGGGTGCCCAGGCACTTTCAGACGCAGAGTTGCTAGCGATTTTTTTTACGCGTCGGCGTGCAGGGACGTTCAGCGGTCGATTTGGCGAGAGATTTGCTCAGTAATTTCGGTGGCTTGCGCCAACTGCTGGAGGCGGACCAAGCAAGCTTTTGCGCTGCCCATGGGTTAGGCACTGCTAAGTATGCCCAGCTGCAGGCCACGCTTGAGTTGTCGCGGCGCCATTTGGCTAGCCAGTTGGCCCGGGGCAATGCGCTGACATCACCTGCATTAGTGCGTCATTATTTGAGCTCGCAGCTACGTCATTTAGGGCATGAGGAGTTTGCGGTGCTTTTTTTGGATACCCAGCACCGAATTATTCGCTATGAATCGCTATTTCGCGGTACCCTAGACAGCGCATCTGTTTATCCCCGCGAAGTTGCCAAGCGTGCGTTAGAACTTAGCGCTGGCGCCGTCATCCTGGCGCATAACCACCCTTCTGGTGTGGCAGAGCCAAGCGATGCTGATCGACGTATCACTGAACGCTTAAAAGACGCGCTTGCGCTGTTTGAAGTGCGCGTGTTGGATCATTTCGTGGTGGGGGATGGAGAAGTGGTTTCTTTTGCCGAGCGTGGCTGGCTGTAACCAGCATCGACGCGTAGTGCGTTACGCTATATTGACTAAGTAGAATGAGCTAACAGGCCCTTGTTTGGCCTTTTTAGCCCCTTTGCTTGCTGTCAGCTAAGTGCTCTGGTATAAAGTGCCACCTTTAAACTTGGGTTGAATAACGGATTTGGATAAAGCTTGGCGGTTAACGGCGCCGATACCTTCCCTGCTCCGGTTTGCCCGACAGTTTTGAACACTCAGGTAATCATATCCTGGCCAAGCAGTTGGAGGCTCTAATGTCCAAAGTATGTCAGGTTACCGGCAAGCGTCCGGTAACTGGAAATAACGTTTCACACTCCCAGCGTAAGACACGTCGTCGTTTCTTGCCAAACCTGCACACCCATCGTTTTTGGGTTGAGTCTGAAAACCGTTTCGTCAAGCTGCGCGTTTCCACTAAAGGAATGCGCATCATCGACAAGAAAGGTATCGACACAGTTTTGGTCGCTATTCGTAAGCGCGGCGACGCTATCTAAGTCAGCATTTTTGGCCAAGCCTTTTGGGCCAAGCCTTTTGGGAGAGTTAAACCATGCGCGATAAAATCAAGCTGGTGTCTAGTGCCGGTACAGGCCATTTCTACACCACTGATAAAAACAAGCGGAACACCCCGGATAAGTTCGAATTCAAAAATTCGATCCGGTTGTCCGTAAGCACGTGATCTACAAGGAAGCCAAGATCAAGTAATCGCTTTTGCGATAATGATCGGCTTTCTCTGCAGGCGAGCTTGTTCAAAACCCGGCCTCAAGCCGGGTTTTTGCATGCATGCTTTTTATGCGCAGCATGCTTGGTTAATCCATCTTCATTAGGCTGTCATCACAAGCCGTTACGATGCTCAACTATGCCCGAAATGCCCGAAGTTGAAACGACCCGACGCGGGATTGCCCCTTATATTGAAGGCCAAGAAATCACCGAAGTGCTGGTGCGCCAGCCGCGGCTGCGTGTGCCCGTGCCGGATGACTTGGCTGAGCGATTGGTGGGCGCGCGCATTGGTGTCTTGAAGCGGCGCGCTAAATACCTGCAAATACCCATTCACTCCACGCCGCCATCTGGCAGTGCTGATTCTACGCTGCTGTGGCACTTGGGCATGTCGGGCAGTTTACGCATTGCTAACGTGGGTGACTTGCCTAAAAAGCATGATCACGTCGATGTGGTCACTGCTAGCGGTTATGTATTGCGCTATCACGACCCGCGTCGGTTTGGTTTTGTGGACTGGCAGGCCGATGACGAGACGCAGGACAGGCGTCTTGCACATCTGGGTCCTGAGCCTTTGTCTGATGCGTTTAACGGCAAATGGCTTTACACCCTCTCGCGTAACAAGCGAGTGGCGGTAAAGCCCTTTCTGATGGATAACCAGGTGGTGGTGGGGGCCGGTAATATCTACGCGGCAGAAGCGCTGTTTATGGCGGGCATCGATCCCCGCCGTGCAGCGGGACGAATTTCCCGCGCTCGCTACGACGCTTTATCCCCTTGCCGTGAAAGAAGTGTTGGCAGCGGCGATTACGCAAGGTGGCACTACGCTGAGAGACTTTGTCAGTGGTCAGGGCGAGCCCGGTTACTTTGCCCAGCGCCTGAATGTTTACGGCCGCCACGGCCAGCCCTGTTTACGCTGTGGCGCGGAACTACGCCGCATTACGCTAGGCCAGCGCGCCAGCGTGTTTTGCCCCGGCTGCCAGCGTTGATGGCAGCCGCTAAAAACGGCGCTTGCGCTATTAATATTGATTGTTTCTTATGTGTGATTGCTTTGCCTACGTTTTTTGGAGATTGTTGTGACCCAACGCCTGCGCCTGAATAAAAATGCTGACCGCCGCCTTAAAGCGGGCCATCTATGGATTTACTCCAATGAAGTGGATATTAAAGAGACGCCGCTGAAAAATTTTGCAGCAGGCGAAACCGCTCTGGTAGAAGCTTCCAACGGGAAAGTCATGGCGGTGGCTTACGTTAACCCCTCACTCGCTCATCGCTGCCCGGGTCATGTCGCGTGATCCTGAAATGCGTTTGGATCGCTCGCTGTTTGTACACCGCTTTAACCAAGCGCTGGCCCTGCGTCAGCGTCTTTATGCGCAGCCGTACTACCGTTTGATTCATGGCGAAGGTGATTTGCTGCCAGGCTTGGTGATTGATCGTTTTGGCGATGTCGTAGTGGTGCAACTTAATACGGCCGGCATGCAGGCATTAGCGGATGAGATTGTTGATGCACTAGAGAAAGTCATCAAGCCGGAAGTCATCGTCTTCCGTAACGATACCGGTGGTCGTCGCCAGGAAGGGCTTGAGGCCCACGTTGACGTCATCAAAGGTACGCTACCTGACGAGGTGGTATTGGAAGAGAACGGGGCGCGTTTTGTCGTGCCGGTGCTCAATGGTCAGAAAACAGGTTGGTTCTTCGACCACCGCGTTAACCGCGAATGGCTCAATCGCCAAGTGGCCGGTAAGCGCGTGTTGGATGTGTTCAGCTACGTAGGCGGCTGGGGCGTACAGGCAGCCGTTCATGGCGCACAAGAGGTGATGTGCCTGGACTCTTCAGGCCCAGCGCTAGAGCAAGTCGCACGCAATGCTGAACTGAATGGCGTGCAGGATAAGGTGGCTGTTAGCGAGGGCGATGCGTTTGAAGCCTTGGCAGCCTTGAAAGCTGACGGCAAAGAGTTTGATGTGGTCGTTCTTGACCCACCCGCTTTTATTAAAAAGCGCAAGGATATCCCTAACGGCGAGCGTGCCTATGCCCGCTTGAACCGCGAAGCGATGCGCTTGCTGGGGCGTGATGGCCTATTGTTGTCGGCCTCCTGCTCTATGCACCTGGCGCCTGAGCGGCTGATGGACGTAGTGCGTGGCGCGGTGCGCCATCAGGATCGTCATGGGCAGGTGATTTTTCAAGGCCACCAAGGGCCTGATCATCCCGTCCATCCGGCTATTCCTGAAACGTCTTACCTGAAAGCGTTGGGCGTGCGCGTGTTCCGCGACTAGTTCACGAGAATCAGGATAAAGAGGAGCCAAGGATGGAGTGGGCGCTGCCCGATCCGTTTGTGATCGATATTCATGTGGCTGATGAGGCGATTGATGCTTATCAGCATGTTAACAACAGCGAATATCTGCGCTGGGTCGAGCAGATCAGCTGGGCTCACTCGGAAGCGCTCGGTCTCTCGCTTGCGCGCTACCGAGAGCTTGACCGGGCCATGGTGGTTCATCGTCATGAACTGGATTACCTCGCGCCTGCTTTTGCAGGCGATGCGCTACAGCTGGCGACCTGGATTGTCGATTGCGATGAGCGCTTCAGCCTAACGCGGCGTTTTCAGCTAATGCGTACCAGGGATGCCAAAACGTTGCTTTATGCCCGCACGCGGTTTGCCTGCGTGGCACTCTCAACGGGGCGGCCCAAGCGTTTACCCGAGGAGTATCGGCGTATCTATGGCGGCGCGGTTATTGCCGAGTGACGCTAAGAGAAGTGGAATTTTTCGTGTAGAACCGGCAATCATTAGATTTTTTCTCCTAAAAAACGCCTTAACCGGCGTTTTTTTTGTTTTGCATTTCCGGGGTGGTGGTCAACGTTAGCTGTGCGGTAATTTGCTTAACAAGATTGCTGACCTTTATAAGCACAGGAAAAAATCAATGAAAATCGCCGTCCCCAAAGAGATTAAAAATCACGAGTATCGTGTCGCGTTGACGCCTACTGGCGCACGTGAGTTAACCGGTCGCGGTCATCAGGTAAGCGTTCAGTCGGGAGCTGGTGATGGCGCTGGTTTTGCAGATGCTGATTTTCAAGCTGCTGGCGCGCAGATCGAAGCCAATGTGGACGCTCTGTGGCGCAATGCCGAGCTAATTCTTAAGGTGAAAGAGCCGCAGCCGGACGAGGTGGTGCGGCTCACCCCGGCGCACACGCTGTTCACCTATCTGCACCTCGCCGCTGAAGAACACCTTACTCGTGGTCTGATGGAAAGCGGTGCCACCTGTATCGCCTATGAAACGATTACCGATGCCCGTGGTGGCCTGCCGCTACTCGCTCCCATGAGTACCGTTGCAGGACGTATGGCTGTTCAGGCGGGCGCTCACAGCCTGGAAAAAGCCCAGGGCGGTGCAGGTGTACTGCTGCCGGGTGTGCCCGGTGTGGCGCCGGGAAAAGTGACTGTCATTGGTGGTGGTGTGGTGGGTGAAAATGCTGCCCGTATGGCGTTAGGATTAGGCGCAGAGGTTACCATTCTGGATAAATCCTTGGCGCGGCTGGAAGTGCTCGATGACCGCTATCAGGGGCGTATCAAAACAGTTTACTCCACGGCAGACGCGCTTGAAATTGCCACGCGCGAATCGGATATGATCATTGGCGCAGTGCTGGTGCCTGGCGCCGCTGCGCCAAAATTAATCACTCGCAGTATGCTGGCTGATATGAAGCCTGGTAGCGTGCTGGTGGATGTGGCGATTGATCAGGGGGGCTGTTTCGAAACTAGCAAGCCCACGACTCACGCCGAGCCGACCTATATTGTCGATGGGGTGGTTCACTACTGCGTAGCGAATATGCCTGGCGCGGTAGCACGTACGTCTACCCAGGGTTGACCAACGCCACGCTGCCCTTTGTGCTCGCGCTGGCGGATAAGGGCTGGCAGCAGGCGTTGCGCGATGATCCACATTTCCTGCCAGGTCTTAACGTGCACGCTGGCCAGGTTACTTACCAAGCAGTGGCAGACGCCTTTGGGCTGGAAAGCAGCGATCCCGCGAGTGTTGTTCGAGGCTAATTAATACCTCTTGTTGGCGCTATCATTAGCTTAATAGTGTGGCGGAACATCATCCTCAGGTCGCTGGCCGCCCTGGGGTTCGCTTGCCTGGAGTGCCTGATGCTGCTCGCGCAGGCGTTCGCGCATCAAGCCACTTAGCTGCTCAAGTTTTTCCAAGCGGCGCTCCTGCTGAACCACGGCTTGATCGAGTGTGTCAAGCCAGTGCTCTTGATGCGCTAAGCGGCTTTCTAGCGATTCAACGAGTTGGGTCAGCTCAGCAGGCGATAATTCGTTGGTCATGATAACATTGCAACCTTATGTAGTAGTATGCCGGTGCTATTGGGAATGGGCCTGATAGTGCGGGTATTGTCCTTCGTCTGTTACCCATACAACAAGAGAGCTTTTATTTTCTATGAACCCAAAAGTTGTGTTTCGCTGTTTCTTAATCAGTGTATTACTTGCCGCCCCACGCCACTTCTGCTGGCGGGGATTATTCATTTAACCGATAGTGCCCTCGCCGAGCTTTGGATGGCCGAGCTGGCAATAAGTGGAGTTAGCGGTGTCTATATTGCCGTTGCTGTAGGTTGTTTTATTGTTCTTTGTGTCGGCACATTAGCGTCTGCTGCTTTTGCGCCTTCGGTAGTGGTAGCGTCCGATGTAGTGGCCCGTTCTAAACCAGCATCACGCCAGCCTCAGGCGGCTGCTCCTGTGGAAGATGATGAGGAAGAAGACATTATCGATCCCAATGATGGCCGTGAAGAGGGGGGGAAGTAAAGTGGTTCAATACCAACAAAGGCTACGGTTTTATCACTCGCGATAATGGTGAAGATGTCTTTGTACATTTTCGCGCCATTCGTGGTCGTGGCCCGCGTATGTTAGCTGAAGGCCAAATTGTGCGTTACCACGTGATTAAAAATGAGCGTGGTTTGCAGGCCGACGATGTGAGCATTATAGAGTAAACTAACAATCTAATTTGGTATTACCAGCTTAGCATTGCGAGATATTATTGACAGTTGGATAGCAAACGACCCCGCCTCGGCGGGGTCGTTTACGTTTATAGGAAGCTCTTTTAGCGACCTGAATCAGGCCACTCTATGGCGCCTTCCTTGCCGCCGGGCAGTACTTGCCAGAAACGGTCGGGGTCATCGCCAGGGTTCCAGCCGCCCAACGAGCAGCGCACTTCGGTCTGCAGTGCCTCAGCGGCTTGTTGGGCACACTCTTGATCGGTCAACCAAGGCGTGTGGTTGCTATCAAACCATAGGCTGGCAAATCCATCGGCGGCTTTGTCTACTAATAACACCGGTACGCAGTCGCCCTGATACTGACCCCGGGTTTGCCATTTGCCTTTGCCTGCTGGGCTAAGCGGCGGCGCTATTAACGTGCTTTTTAGCCACTCATTAAGGGCATCTAACGAAACGTTGGCCAGGTAAATTTCTATATCGGGATAACGCTCCATCATACGCTTACCTCGCCGGGCGTGAGCAGTGCTTGCAGCGTTGCCTCGTAAACCCGGCTTAAATCGTCCAGGTCGCTGGCGCGAACGCGTTCATTGACCTTGTGAATGGTATCGTTGAGCGGGCCTAATTCGACCACCTGAGCACCCAGGGTAGCAATAAAGCGACCATCCGAGGTGCCGCCGCTGGTAGAGAGCATCGGGCGTTGCCCCGTCACGGCCTCAACGCCTTTGATAGCGGCATCGACAAGCTCGCCTTCAGCGGTCAGGAAAGGCTCGCCGTTAAGCGTCCAGTCTATCTGATACGCCAAGCCATGGTGCGCGAGAATAGCCTCGGTACGTGCCTTGAGCTCATCAGAGGTCACTTCGGTCGAGAAACGGAAGTTAAACACTACTTCCACATCGCCAGGGGATTACATTGGTAGCCCCGGTGCCTGCCCGTAGGTTGGAAATCTGAAAGCTGGTGGCGGGGAAGAATGCGTTCCCCGCATCCCAGTGCTCGTTCACAAGCGCATCGAGTGCTGGCATTGCCTGATGAATAGGATTGCGCGCTAAATGCGGATACGCGACGTGGCCTTGTATGCCCTTGATATGGAGCGTAGCCCCTAGCGAGCCGCGACGACCGTTTTTGATCACATCGCCCAGGCGCGCGGTCGAGGATGGCTCGCCGACAATGCAGTAATCAAGGCGTTCATTGCGCTCGCGTAGATGCTCAACCACTGCGCGGGTGCCATCGATCGCTGGGCCTTCCTCATCGGAGGTGATCAAAAGGCAATACGGCCATCGTGGTTGGGGTGGAGGGCTACAAAGCGCTCAACGGCGGTTAGCATTGAGGCGAGGCTGCCTTTCATGTCGGCAGCACCGCGCCCACATAGCATTCCCTCGTCATCGATACAGGGCTCGAACGGTGGGTACTGCCAGTTGATATAGGGGCCGCTGGGCACCACGTCGGTGTGACCAGCAAAAGCCACAACGGGGCCATGATGGCCGCGTATTGCCCAAAAATTTTCACATCACCAAACGGCAGCCGCTCAATATGAAAACCGAGTGCTGTTAAGCGCTCAATCATGAGCTCCTGGCAGCCTTCGTCATCCGGCGTTACCGAGGGTCGGCGCAGTAGCTCAAAGGCAAGTTGCAGCGTGGGTGACAGCGCTTCAGGCTCAGTTATGGGCATGCAGCGCCTCGTTCAGGGCGATAGCACTTTTGTTGGTCAAGCACTCAATGCGACCATTCTGCGAATTGCGGCGCCACAGCTGATCGTCTTGACCGGCAAGCTCGCGAGCGGCGACGGTATTCACTTCCTGGCCCTGGTCATCCAGCAGGGTCACTTTGGAGCCTGCCGTGATATAAAGGCCTGCTTCCACCGTGCAGCGGTCGCCTAGCGGAATGCCGATGCCCGCGTTGGCGCCGATTAAACAGCCTTCGCCGACTTTAATCACGATATTGCCGCCGCCGGAGAGCGTGCCCATGGTCGAGCAGCCGCCACCGAGATCCGAACCTTTACCCACCATCACGCCCGCCGAAATGCGGCCTTCGACCATGCCCGGGCCTTCGGCGCCTGCATTGAAGTTGACGAAGCCTTCGTGCATCACGGTGGTGCCTTCGCCCAGGTAGCGCCCAGCCGCACGCGGGCGGTATCGCCGATGCGGATGCCGGTAGGCACGACGTAGTCGGTCATTTTGGGGAATTTGTCAACGCAATCCACGGAGAGTGCGCGCCCCGCCATGCGCGCCTTCAACCGGCGTGCGGGCAGCTCTTCAATATCAATCGCGCCTTCGTTGGTCCAGGCAATATTGCGTAACAGGCCAAACATGCCGGTTAGATCCCACTCCGTGGGGCTTCACTAAGCGGTGGGAGAGCAGGTGCAGTTTGAGGTACACCTCGGGAGCTGTTTGCGGCGGCTGGTCGGTTTCTAGGAACATGGCAACCAACGGCCGCTGGCTAGCAGAAAGCGCTTCAGCAAGCTCCGCCTGGGCAGAGTGCCCAGTGGCTTCTAGCGCTTTTGCTAAGCGTGTGCAGTCTTCTGGCAAAAGCTAATGGCGGCGTTGCCTTGGGGAGCGTCCAGGGCTTGCTGAGCGGCCTCCACCAAGCTTGCCGACGGGTTGAGCAATGGTGCCGGATAGTAGATTTCCAGCCAGTCGCCCTGGGTGTTTTGGGTGCCGATTCCAAGCGCAAAGCTCAACATAATAGTGTTTCCTGTAGTGATCAGTCGGGGAAGAATAAAGAGTGAGAGCGGCTAAGCGATTAACCGCTCAGCTTGTCGTAATCGCCGTCGCGGTAGCCAACCAAAATGGTCGAGTCGTCTACTTCCAGTAGCGGTCGCTTCAGTAGCGTGGGATGTTTCATCAGTATCTGGCGGGCAGACGTATCAAAGGCGTCTTTCTCTTCTTGAGGGAGGTCGCGCCAGGTTTTGCTGCGCTTGTTGACGACATCGACAAGCGGTACACGTTCTAAAATATGCTCAAGCAGACCCGCCGAAAGGCCATCTTTGCGCAGGTCGTAGGTCTTGAACGCAATACCTTTGCCTTCCAACGCTTTTTCGCGCCTTACGACAGGTGTCGCAGGTATTAATAATGTAGAGCGTCAGCATACAGCCTCCTTAAAGAACGGTTGAGCGGATTTGGCTATTCAGCTAGCCGCGCTCAATCAGATGACGAATACGCTGTGCCGCTTCCAGCGTTGGCGCCAATTCGGCCACCAGTGCTAACCGCACGCGCCCAGCACCTGGGTTAATGCCGTTTGCTCCCGTGCGCCCCATTAAGCTGCCGGGCAGCACGCTAACATGTTGTTCGGTAAACAGGCGCTGGGTGAAAGCAATGTCGTCGCCACCCGGTACTGCGGGCCAGAGATAGAAACTAGCCTGAGGCGCAGGGAAGCTCATGACAGGCGCAAGCACATCGGTCACCGCGCTAAATTTCTCCCGGTAGGCGTCGCGATTAGCACGCACATGCTGCTCATCCTGCCAAGCGGCGATAGAGGCGTGCTGAATAGGCAGCGACATGGCGCAGCCATGGTAGGTGCGGTAGCGCTTAAACGGCGTTAGCAGGGCGGCATCGCCCGCCACAAAACCCGAGCGCAGGCCGGGCAAGTTAGAGCGTTTGGAGAGCGAGTGAAACACGACGCAGCGATGGTAGTCATCGCGGCCCAGCTCGGCGCAGGCTTGTAATAGCCCAGGTGGTGGGGCGGTCTCGTCCAGATACAGCTCCGAATAACACTCGTCTGAGGCGATGATAAAGTCATGCTCATCGGCAAGGGCGATGAGCTGCTTGAACTCCTCAAGAGGCGTCACTGCGCCGGTGGGGTTGCCCGGTGAGCAGATAAACACTATCTGCACCTCGCGCCACGTAGCGGCAGGCACCGCACTAACGTCAGGTCGAAAATTGTTCTCAGCGGTGCAGTCCAAATAGAGCGGCTCACCGCCCGCCAGCAGCGTTGCACCTTCGTAAATCTGATAAAACGGATTGGGTACCGCGACTTTAGCTGGCCGTGTGCGATCCAGGGCTGCCTGTACAAAGGCAAAGATTGCCTCCCGGGTGCCGTTGACCGGAACGACGTGCCGTTCGCTGTCGAGTTCGCGTAGCTGAAAGCGTTGGGTTGCCCAATGGGTAATGGCTTCACGAAGCGCTGGCAGGCCATTGGTGGCGGGGTAGCGGGCCATTTCCAATTGGTGCGCTACTAATGCTTCCAGCGCTGCGGAGTAGGGAGCATGTTGAGGCTCACCGATGGTCAGCGGAATATGCGCTAAGTCAGTGGGTGGCGTTAACTCGGCTTTCAGCGCGGCCAGCTTTTCAAACGGGTAGGGATGCAGGGCGTCAAGATCGGCGTTCATGATGTGTCCGTTGATGGCTGGCGGCGTAAACCGACGATTATAGGCAAGCCCCGGTACAGGCTCAAACCTAACCGGGGTTGCGAAGAGGCTTAAACCCCTAACACTTCAATCAGCCGCTCGCGTAGCTGCTGTTGGCGTTCAGGGTCGGTCAGTGGTTCGCCTGCCTTGGTGGTGATGAAAACACGTCTTCCACCCGCTCGCCAAGGGTGGCGATTTTCGCCGCGGACAGCGAGATATCCTGCTCCATGAAGATTCGCCCCACGCGAGCTAGCAGGCCGGGGCGGTCGGGGGCCGTTAGTTCTAGCATGGTGCGCTCATTGGCCGGGTCCTGCTCAATCAGCACTTCCGTGGGTACCTTGAAATGCTTGAGCTGGCGCGGCGTGTGGCGCGTGACGATATCTGGATAATCATCGGGGTCATCGAGCTCTTCGACCAAGTGCAGGCGCATCTCCTCAATGTGCGCAGGGTCGCGAATCGGTTGGCCGTGGCTGTCGAGCACAATAAAGGTATTCAGCGTCCAGTCGTTGTGGGAAGTGGCGATGCGGGCGTCGTGGATCGATAGCCCCAGTTGCTCCATGGCAGCGGCGGTGGCGGCGAACAGATCATCCACCGAACGGGTGTGGATAAACACCTTTGTGCCGCCTTCGGCCATATCGGCGGTGGGGCGCTGATCAGCACCAGCGGCAGCGGCGACTGGTTATGATTGAGGATGCCTTGGGTCTGCCAAACGATTTCGCTGGGGGCGTACTGCAGGAAGTAGTCTTCCCCTAGCGATTCCCAAAGATGATCGATTTGCTCACGATTAACGCCGATGGTTTGCAGCAAAGAGCGTGCTTCGGTTCGCGTTTCCCGCACCCAGTCGTCGCGGTCGGGCGGATTGTTCAGGCCGCGGCGCAGGGCACGCTTGGTCTCGGCATGCAGTTGACGCAGCAGCGACGCCCGCCAGCCGTTCCACAGTGTCGGGTTGGTCGCATTGATATCGGCCACGGTGAGAACATACAGGTAGTCGAGGCGGGTTTCATTACGCACCACCAGGGCAAAATCACGAATTACATCGGGGTCGCTAATGTCGCGCTTTTGCGCGGTCATCGACATCAATAAATGATGCTCCACCAGCCAGCTGACCAGATTGGTATCATGGGGCGAAACATGATGCCGCTGGCAGAACTGTTCGACGTCCCGGGCGCCAATTTCCGAGTGGTCACCGCCGCGCCCCTTGCCAATGTCGTGAAACAGGCCGGCCATCCACAGTAGATCGAGCTTGGGAAGCTGCTGCATCAGTGCTGCCGCCACCGGGAAGTCGCCTTTCGCTTCTGGTTTGCGGAAGCCGTGTAAAAAACTTGAGTAACCGCAGGGTGTGGGCATCAACGGTATAGATGTGAAACAGGTCGTGCTGCATTAGGCCTACGGCGCGACCAAATTCGGGCAGGTATTTGCCCAAAATGCCGTAGCGGTTCATGCGTCGGAGCTGGCGCGGCACGTTGCCGGGGCGCGCATAATGGCCATAAACAGTCGTTGGTGGCGCGGATCGTCCCGGTAGTGGTCGTCAATCTGATGGCGGTGGTCGCGAATCAGCCGGATAGTGTCGGCGCGTACCCCTTCGATCTCAGGGTGCTTGGCCATCAGCAGAAACAGCTCCAGCATGGCGGCGGGCCGCTCGCGAAAAAGGTTGCGTGAGCGCACCTGAATATAGCCGCCTTTGGTCTCGAAGCGCTCATTCAGCTTGACAGTCTCCAGCGCTTCTTTTCCACGTAGGATCACTTCGTCGAAGTGTTGCAGCAGCATGTCGTTGAGGCCCGCCAGCGCAGTGACATGCCGGTAGTAGCGCTTCATAAACTGCTCGACCGCCAGACGTTCCGGGGTATCGCGGAAGCCGAACATTTCGGCGATGGTGCGCTGGTGGTCAAACAGCAGGCGGTCTTCGGCGCGGTCGGTAATCATGTGCAGGGCATAGCGCACCTGCCACAAGAAGGCCTGCCCCTGGCTCCAAGATGCGCAGTTCGGCATCATTCATAAAGCCGTTGGCGACGATATCGGTGTAATGCTCGGTACCGAAGTGGCGCTTGGCCACCCAGCCGATCATCTGAATGTCACGCAGCCCGCCTGGCGAGCTTTTGAGGTTTGGCTCCAGGTGATACTCAGAGTTGTTGTAGCGGTAGTGGCGGGCAATTTGCTCCTGCCACTTGGCCTCAAAGAAGCGGTCAGCGGGCCAAATGTGCTCGGCACTAAGGCGCTCGCGCATCGCTTCGCGCAGGCTTTCTGGCCCCGCAATCAGGCGAGATTCGAGCAGGTTGGTGATCACCGTGACATCCGCTTCGGCTTCCCGCTCACAGTCGCTAAGCGAGCGAACGCTATGACCAATTTCCAAGCCAATATCCCACAAGAAGGTGATAAAGGCGGTCAGCGGTTCGCGGTAGGCGGTGTCGTCGTCCTGCGCCAGCAGTAGCAGCAGATCGATATCCGAGTGGGGTGTAGCTCACCACGGCCATAGCCGCCTACCGCCACCAGCGCAATACCTTCATCGGGCCACACATGCTGCGCCCAGGCAATCGCCAGCAACTGGTCCAAGTACCAGGCGCGGCCACGCACAAGGTCGCGAATATCCGCACCGGCGCGAAATTGATCGTCCAGACGCGCCTGTAGCTCGCGCAGTGCGGCCTTGAAGGGCGCTACCGGCGAGCGTGAACCGGCAAGCTCGGTGCGGAAAAGATCCAGGTCGAAAAGCGTGGTGTCCGGCTCAAACCGGTGGTGGTGTAATAGCATCAGTTGGTTAGAAAACTGAAGTCTTCATCGCCACGCGCGGTCAGTACTTCTACACCGCCCTCGGTCACCAGCAGCGTGTGTTCCCACTGTGCTGAAAGGCTGCGGTCTTTGGTGACGGCGGTCCAGCCATCGCGCAGTACCTTGGTTTTATAACCGCCGACGTTAATCATCGGCTCGATGGTAAAGCACATGCCTGCAGCGAGCTTAATGTCGGCATCCGGTGCGTAGCCATCATAATGTAAAAACTGCGGCTCTTCGTGGAAATCAGCGCCGATGCCGTGGCCGCAGAAGTCGCGCACCACCGAGTAGCCGCTGCTTTCGGCATGCTTTTGAATCACGCGGGCAAGCTCCGAAAGGCGCACGCCAGGCTTCACCAGCTCAATGCTTTTATACAGGCACTCCTGAGTAATGCGACACAGCCGTTCGCCCTGAATCGTCTCACCTACTACGAACATCACGCTGGAGTCGCCGTGATAGCCGTCTTGGGTCTTAACGGTGATATCCAGGTTCATGATGTCGCCATTTTTGAGCTTCTTGGCGTCGTCGGGGATGCCGTGGCACACCACATGGTTAATCGACGTGCAGGTCGCTTTGGGAAAACCATGGTAGTTCAGCGGTGCAGGGGCTGAGCCCAGCTCGTTAACAATATACTCATGACAGAGACGGTCGATTTCCCCGTGCTAATGCCTGCCTGGATATGAGGTGTGATCATTTCAATCACGCTAGCCGCTTGGCGCCCGGCTTCGCGCATGTGTTCGACTTCAGAAGGCGTCTTGATAGGAACGTTCATGAATGCTCGATATGAATGCAGAATGGAAAATTGAATGGCGCAATTTAAGACCGTCAAACGGGGTGCGACTTCATCTTGGCAATGATCTATGGTATAAAGCCGCGCGCTTTCCTGCAATCGTGATTCCGAGCTTCTTGGCTGGGAAGGACGCAGTAGGGCAGGGCGATGAATCCGCATTATGCCTCTCAAGAGACGCAATGCTTGATTAATCACTAAAAACATCAAGCCTTAAAACACACATGCACCGGCACATGGTCCCGGGTGCCGCTGGCAGCGTCTAACGTGGTCAACGGTCGGATCCATGGGGTGCGTGGAGGCCTAACCCGAGTTTTAGGAGTTCTACCATGTCTCACGTTAATATGCGTGACCTGCTTAAAGCAGGTGCTCACTTCGGCCACCAGACCAAGTACTGGAACCCGAAAATGAGCAAATTTATCTTCGGCGCGCGCAACAAGATTCACATCATCAACCTCGAGCACACCCTTCCGGCGCTGAACGAAGCGATCGATGTGGTCGAGAAGATGGCGGCATCCAACAACAAAATTTTGTTTGTTGGCACCAAGCGCAGCGCAAGCAAGGTAATTAAAGAAGAAGCTAACCGTGCTGGTCAGCCGTTCGTCAACCATCGCTGGTTGGGCGGCATGTTGACTAACTTCAAGACCATTCGTCAGTCGATTAAGCGTCTGCGTGATCTTGAAACCATGCGCGAAGACGGCACGTTCGAGAAGCTGACCAAGAAAGAAGTCTTGATGGCGACTCGCGAGCAGGACAAGCTTGAGCGTTCTATCGGCGGTATCAAGAACATGGGCGGCCTGCCGGACGCACTGTTCGTGATTGACGTTGACCACGAGCGCATCGCGATCAACGAAGCCAACAAGCTGGGCATCCCGGTTATCGGCGTGGTGGATACTAACTCCAACCCCGATGGCGTTGATTACGTAATCCCAGGCAACGATGACTCTATCCGCGCTATCCAGATTTACGTTAAAGCGATTGCGGATGCGTGTGGTCGTGCCAAAGAAGGCAACGCTCAAGAGTTCGTTGAAGTGACCGAAGAGGCCGCTGCAGCTGAAGACAACACTGCCGCTGAGTAAGTGCAGCAGTGGGTGCGGTAAGCAGAAGTGCCGCATCAAGATAAAGGGGGCTATGCCCCCTTTTCCCGCGAAAGGTGAAACGCCTGGGCGGAAGAATTTGCCGGCACTCGATACCGGCCCCGCAATACAGAGAGACATAGGGCAGCGTGATACATGATGGTCATTTATCATACCTATACTCTGTGTTGCGTTTAACCTCATAGAACCATTTCAGAGGTGAATTCTCATGGCAGCTATCAGCGCCTCTCAGGTCAAGGAACTTCGCGAACGTACCGGTCTCGGCATGATGGAGTGTAAAAAAGCACTCACCGAAACCGACGGTGATATCGAAGTTGCAATTGAAAACCTGCGTAAAAGCTCAGGCCTAAAAGCGGCTAAGAAAGCCGACCGCATCGCCGCCGAAGGCGTTGTGGTAACGCGTGTAGCGGAAGACGGTAGCTACGGCGTAATGGTCGAAATCAACTCCGAGACTGACTTTGTTGCTCGTGATGACAACTTCATCGCGTTTGCCGACAAGATCGCCGGTGCTTTCTTCACTGCAAAAGCGAAGATGTCGCCGCTGTTATGGCGGGCGATCTGGAAACGGCGCGCGAGCAGTTGGTTCAAAAATCGGTGAGAACATTGGCGTGCGTCGTGCCGTTGTGGTCGACGCTGCTGACGGTGGCTTGGTCGGTGAGTACGTCCACGGTGGCCGCATTGGCGTTTTGACCGTGCTGACCGGTGGCTCATCGGAAGTTGCGAAAGATGTGGCCATGCACGTGGCGGCGATCAATCCCTCCGTTGCCCATCCGGAAAACATGCCTCAGGAAGAGCTGGACGCTGAAAAGCGATTATCCTGGCACAGCCTGATATGGCTGGTAAGCCGGAGCAGATCGCTGAGAAAATGGTTCAGGGCCGCTTGAAAAAGTACCTGGCTGAAAACAGCCTGACCGAGCAGCCGTTTGTGAAAGACCCGAACCAAACCGTTGCTGAGTTCGTCAAAGCGGCGGGTGGCGAAGTGGTTGGTTTCACTCGCTTTGAAGTGGGCGAAGGCATCGAGAAAGAAGAAGTCGATTTCGCCAAGGAAGTTATGGAACAGGCTGGCCGTCGCTGAGGTCAGAGGTTTCAGTAAAGATGGCGTGCGCGTAAGCGCACGCCTCGCGTATCCGGCCCTTGTATAAAGTGGGCTGCCCTGCCTATGTTCAGGTCTGCCTCAGGAGAGATGCTATGTCACGTGATGTTCAAGAGCCTACCCCCACGTAGCACCCAGCAAAGGCAACGTTGAGAGTTCGAAGTCAAAATACAAGCGTATTTTGCTCAAGCTTTCTGGCGAAGCGCTGATGGGTGAGCATGATTTTGGTATTGACCCGAAGGTACTTGACCGCATGGCGTTGGAAATTGGCCAGCTCGTCGGCATTGGGGTACAAGTGGGTATCGTGATTGGCGGTGGCAACTTGTTTCCGCGGTGCGGCACTCAATGAAGCGGGCATGGACCGTGTTACCGGCGACCATATGGGAATGCTGGCGACTGTAATGAATGCGCTGGCGATGCGCGACGCTTTAGAGCGCTCCAACATCCGTTCGCGAGTCATGTCGGCCATTCCGATGAGCGGCGTGGTAGAGCACTACGATCGGCGAACCGCTATTCGTTATTTAACCTCCGGGGACGTCGTGTTGTTTTCTGCAGGAACAGGTAACCCCTTTTCACCACCGATTCCGCTGCCTGTTTGCGTGGTATTGAAGTGGATGCGGATGTGGTGATTAAAGCGACCAAAGTCGATGGTGTTTACAATAAAGACCCGGTAAAAAATACCGATGCTGTGAAGTATGACCAGCTCTCTTACGATGACGCCCTGGATCAAAAATTGGGCATTATGGATTTGACCGCTATCTGCCTGGTACGTGACCATAATATGCCGGTGCGGGTATTTGATATGAATAAGCCTGGTGCCCTACTGAATATGGTTGTAGGGGGCAAGGAAGGCACGCTGATATACAGAGGGTAATGACGTGATCAACGATATTAAGAAAGATGCCGAATCGCGCATGAAAAAAAGCGTTGAGGCGCTGCACAGTAACTTTAATAAAATTCGTACCGGCCGTGCTCATCCGAGCATTTTAGACGCCGTGACTGTGGATTATTACGGTAGCCAAGTACCGCTTAGCCAAGTGGCGTCGGTCAACGTTGAAGATGCTCGTACGCTGACGATTGCGCCTTGGGAACAGGGCATGGTTCAGAAAATCGAAAAGGCCATTATGACCTCGGACCTTGGCCTTAACCCGGCCAGCGCAGGTAACGTGATCCGTGTGCCGATGCCGATGCTCACTGAAGAAACTCGCAAAGGCTACATCAAGCAAGCGCGTAGCGAAGCAGAAAACGCGCGTGTTGCCGTTCGCAACGTGCGCCGCGATGCTAACGGTGATTTCAAATCATTGTTGAAAGATAAAGATATTACTGAAGACGACCAGCGTGAAGGTGAAGATGCGATCCAAAAGCTGACCGATAAATATATTGCTGAAATCGATAAGGCGCTGGCCGCGAAAGAGCAGGATCTCATGCAGGTTTAAACTGTATTTAATTCAGCCACGGGCAGCTTATGCTGCCCGTTTTGCCACACTCTGGCTGGTTTTTTTTATGACTGATCTTTGGGACGAGAAATCATGACGTCACCGCAGCTTCCTGGAGAGCAGCCGGACGACGCCTACTTGCCTTCTCACACAGGGAGGCTCCGCCGTCGCACGTGGCCATCATTATGGATGGTAATAACCGCTGGGCGCGCGCACGTGGGCTTTCGGGAGTGCGCGGACACCGTGCAGGCGTCGAAACCGTTCGCGCGGTAATTCAGCGAGCTGCCGAGCGCGATGTGCAAACGCTGAGCCTGTTTGCTTTCTCCAGTGAAAACTGGAAACGCCCAGCGGCGGAAGTCAATGCGTTGATGGAGCTGTTTTTGATGGCGCTGAAGCGGGAAGTCAAAAGCTCAATGAGCGTAATGTTCGCCTCTCTATTATTGGCGAACAGCGCGGCTTTTCCCACGCGATTCAAAAGCATATTCAGCGTGCTGAAGCGTTAACTGCTCACAATACGGGGATGCACCTTGTCATTGCCGCCAATTATGGTGGACAGTGGAGATCGCCCGTGCGGCGCGCACGTTAGCGGAGCAGGTGGCGGCCGGCGAATTAGCACCTTCAGAGATTGACGAAGCGTGCTTTGACACCGCCATAGGTATGAATGATGTGCCACCGGTGGATTTGTGTATACGTACCAGTGGTGAACAGCGGCTGTCCAATTTTATGCTTTGGCAGTTGGCCTATGCAGAACTGCACTTTTCACCGCTGTTATGGCCTGATTTCGGAGCAGACGCGTTTGATGCGGCATTAAATGACTTCTGTCAGCGTCGTCGTCGCTTTGGTATGACAGACGAACAAATAGAGGCGCAAGGTGCTTAAACAGCGGATTATCACCGCAGCCTGGCTCGCACCGCTGGTGTTGGTTGGCCTGTTTGGATTAGAGGGTGGCGCCTTTGCGCTGTTTACCGCGCTCATTGTGCTACTCGGCACTTGGGAGTGGACCAATCTCGCTGGGATTACCCAGACAGTGCAGCGGGCTCAGTCAGTTGCCGTGGTGGCGGTGTTGATGCTCATCATGTGGTTGATGGGGCTGCCACCGCAATATGGCCGCTTTGGTTGGCAGCTGCGGGCTGGCTACTAAACCTTTCTGGGTGGCGCGTTATCCTGCGGCAGGAGAGCAGTGGCAAGCTTCCGTACGGCGCTTGGCAATGGGACTATGGGTGCTATTGCCCTGCTGGTGGGCTTTAACGTTCTACGCGAGAGCGGTATGGCGTGGCTGTTATTTGTGCTGCTGCTGGTCTGGTGTGCTGATATCGGTGCCTACTTTGTGGGACGTGCCTGGGGTAAGCGAAAACTCGCCCCCACGTCAGCCCTGGCAAATCATGGGAAGGTGTTTACGGCGGCTTAGCGACAACGGCGCTTCTCGCCATTGTGTTTGCCGTAGGGCTGTCACTGGATATGGCCGGGAGCCTCACGCTCATTTTGGTGACGGCAATCGTTACGTTGACGTCTGTGCTTGGGGATCTGCTGGAAAGTATGCTGAAGCGTCACCGTAATATTAAAGACTCGAGCCAGTTGCTTCCCTGGCCACGGTGGTGTTCTGGACCGTATCGATAGCCTGACGGCGGCAATTCCGCTGTTTGCACTGTTTTATCTTGAGGTACTGGTGCCTGTGTTGGCTCAGGGCAGGCGTTATGAGTCAGCGAGCACCCCAACAAACTGCTCAGCGGGCCACTACTCATCGATCGATGCAGCGCGTGACGGTGCTCGGGTCGACAGGCTCTATCGGCACCAGCACGCTGGATGTGATTAGTCGTCACCCCGACCGGTATAGCGTCCACGCCCTCACCGCGCACACCTCGAAAGAATCGCTGCTCGCTCAGTGTTTGGCGCATCGACCCGCTGTCGCCGTATTGAATGAGGAAGCCGATGCCGTTTGGTTACGTGATGAGCTTAAGCGTGCTGGCCAACCCACCGAGGTGAACGTAGGGCAAGAGGCACTTTGCGAAGTTGCTCGAGACGCTAGCGTAGACTGTGTGATGGCGGCCATTGTGGGCGCCGCGGGCTTACTGCCTGCGCTGGCAGCCGCTGAGGCGGGAAAGCGCGTGCTATTAGCCAATAAAGAGGCACTGGTGATGAGCGGCGCACTGTTTATGGATGCTGTTACACGCGCGGGCGCAACGCTATTACCAATTGATTCCGAACATAATGCCATCTATCAGTGTCTACCTACGGAGCATCGTGGTGGCTTGGCACGTCACGGCATATCCCAACTGCTACTAACGGCTTCTGGGGGCCGTTCCGAACCTGGAGCCAGGCCGATATCAACAATGTCACTCCCGAGCAGGCCTGCGCTCATCCGAACTGGTCAATGGGGCGTAAAATATCGGTGGATAGCGCCACCTTGATGAATAAAGGGCTGGAGCTGATTGAGGCCTGCTGGCTATTTGATGCCACTCCCGAGCAGATCCAGGTAGTGGTACACCCGCAAAGCGTGATTCATTCCATGGCTGCGTATCACGATGGCTCGGTGATTGCGCAGCTAGGTAATCCTGATATGCGTACCCCTATTGCCTATGGGCTAGCGTGGCCTGAACGAATTGACGCCGGGGTCGAAACACTGGATCTTTTCCAAGTGGCACGGCTCGATTTTTGAACCCCCTGATGAAGCCCGCTTCCCCTGTTTGGGGCTTGCTCGTGAAGCAATGCAGGAGGGGGGGATGGCGCCTGTGGTTTTAAACGCGGCCAATGAAGTGGCTGTTGAAGCTTTTCTCCAGCGTCAGCTCGGTTTTACAGCCATTGGTCAGCTGGTGGCCGAAGTCCTGTCGCGGCCCTATGAAGGTCGTGTCGACAGCCTTGAAAGCGTTTTAGCAACGGATCAATGGGCGCGGCAACAGTCGCTGGAACTGATAACACGATGGTCCGCTTAAGCATTCGCTGGGCTGGTCGTAAAAGCGGGGCGTTAAGGAGTACTGTGGTGTGGGCCTGATACAAAATATTTTAGCGGTCATTGTAGTGCTGGGCTTGTTAGTGACCTTCCATGAGTTTGGGCACTTTTGGGTGGCTAGGCGCTGCGGTGTCAAAGTACTGCGTTTTTCGGTGGGGTTTGGCAAGCCGCTGTGGTCGCGGGTGGACCGACACGGCACAGAATATGCGATAGCGGCGATTCCGCTGGGCGGCTATGTCAAGATGCTGGACGAGCGCGAGGCGCCTGTGCCAGAAGATCAACTCGATCAGGCATTTAACCGCAAGACCGTTTGGCAGCGCATTGCAATAGTGGCCGCAGGGCCTGTCGCCAATTTTTGCTAGCGATCGTTGCCTACTGGGCGTTGTTTGTCGCCGGTACCACGGTGGTGTCGCCGATGGTAGGAAGTGTTGCGCCTGACTCTCCCGCCGCGGAGGCAGGGCTTGCCGAAGGTCATGAAATTGTCGCCATTCAGGGCGATGAGATGCGTTCGTGGGAAGATGTTAATCTAAAGCTGGTGTCGATCATTGGCTTCAGTGGTGAATTGAATATCGACGCGCGCCCTGAAGGCGCGTCTGACGCGCAGCGCTATGGGTTGCCCGTCAATGATTATTTGGTTCGCCAAGACCCGCCGCAGCCATTGCAAACGCTCGGTATTACCCCATGGCAGCCGGAATTTCCGGCTGTTTTAGGCCAAGTCGTGAGCGGGAGGCCGCAGATCAGGCAGGCCTAGAAGCTGGCGATAGGATGGTGGCGGTTAATGGCGAACCAGTGGATGACTGGATGCACTTCGTCAATATCGTGCGCGGTAGTCCTGGCGAAACACTGCAACTTACCTACGAGCGTGATGGCGAGCAGGAAACCGTTAATTTAACGCCTGGGCGTAACAGCCTAGAAACGGGAGATGAGATTGGCTATATCGGTGCAGGCGCCCAGCAGGTCGAGTGGCCAGCTGCGTTTCAGCGTGAGATACGCTATGGCCCGGTCGAAGCGGTAGGTCAGGCGCTTTCACGCACCGGTGAGATGACGCTGCTCACTATCGACGCGATTCGAAAGATGTTGGTAGGTCTTATTTCGCCCTCCAACCTGTCGGGGCCAATCACCATTGCGCAAGTCTCGGGCGATTCAGCCCGTGCAGGAGTGGAAGCGTTTGTCGGCTTTCTAGCGTATCTTTCCATCAGCCTTGGGGTGCTTAACTTACTGCCTATCCCCGTGCTCGATGGTGGTCACTTGCTTTATTATTTTATGGAGGTCGTGCGTGGACGACCCGTATCGGAAAAAACCCAAGCCGTAGGGTTACGTATTGGGCTTGCCATGGTCGGCACCCTGATGTTGATGGCCCTCTATTTTGATCTGATGCGCCTGTGGTAATGACGCGTGTAGCGCGCAGGATGCCTTGTCATCTGCCTGCACAAATGTATATGGTGCCTTTCTGGAATAATAGGCAGACCAACGCGAGCGAATTGACTGCATGAAAATCAAGACCCTTGGAATGGCGGCACTCTTGCTGATGGGCGCTAGCGGCGCTCAAGCACAATCCTTTAATGTTTCTGACATTCGAGTGGAAGGACTGCAGCGGGTTTCCGCCGCCTCGGTCTTCAATGCATTCCCTGTGAGTGCCAATGAGAGCGTCAGCGAAGCGCAGCTGGCTGCCGCTGCTCGTGACTTGTTTGCCACTGGGCTATTCGACGATGTCTCTCTGGCACGCGAGGGAGATGTGCTCGTTATTCAAGTCGTCGAGCGCCCAACCATTGCGCGGCTACAGATTAGTGGCAACGACCAGATATCCGAAGAAGACCTGCGCAATGGCTTGCGCGAATCAGGCCTCTGAGGGCCAGGTGCTGGAGCTTTCTACGCTTGAGGAGATTCAGCGCGAACTGGAAGGTGTCTACCAGTCTCAAGGTCGCTACAGCGCCAGTATCGATACCGAAGTTGAAGAAGTTGATGAAGGCCGGGTACAGGTCAATATCAATATCAACGAAGGCGAAGTCGCCAAAATTCGACAGATCAATATTGTCGGCAACGAGGCTTTTGATGACGAAACGCTGCGTGAGGTATTCGAGCTAAATGACCGGCCTGGGCGCTTTTTTTGGCTGGTTCTCAAGCGACGAGTATTCACGTGAAGCACTGTCCGGTGACATTGAGCGGCTGCGTTCGTTCTACTTGGATCGTGGCTACGTCAACTTCGATGTTGCCTCGACCCAAGTATCGATTGGTCCAGAAAAATCCGAAATATTTATTACCCTGAATGTCGATGAAGGCAATCAGTATCGCGTGGGCGATATCCGTTTCGCGGGCGATCTGCAGATCAGCGAAAATGAAGCTCGGCAATTGCTTACCATCGAAGAGGGTGAGATTTTTTCCCGGGGCGATGTGAATGCGTCTACGGAAGCTTTGCGTCAGCGCCTCGGCGCCGAAGGCTTCGCATTTGCTGATATTCAGGGCGTGCCCGAAATGTCAGATGATGGTGAAACGGTTGACCTGGTCATTGCTATCAATCCCGGTGAACGTGCCTATGTACGCCGTATTGAGTTCTACGGGAATACGACTACCCAAGATGAAGTACTGCGACGTGAAATGACGCAGTTGGAAGGCGCGCCTGCCTCCACTGAAGCCATTACGCAGTCACGGCAGCGGCTTGAGCGGCTGGGCTTTTTTAGCCAGGTCGAAGTGGATACGCAGCCTGTACCTGGCAAGCCAGACTTGCTGGATGTGACCTATAACGTCGAAGAACAGCCCTCGGGGTCCGTCTCTGCAAGCGTAGGTTTCTCCCAGAGTGCCGGGGTTATTTACGGGGTAGGTCTATCGCAGAATAACTTCCTGGGCACGGGTAACCGGGTCAATGTGGGGGCGCAGCGCAGTGATACTTTACCAGCGTTAACTTTGGCTTTACCGACCCGTACTGGACGTTGGATGGCATTTCGCGCGGTTATAATCTGTTTTATCGCGAAACTGACTATGCCGATTCGGATATTTCGACATACTCGACGGATGCTTACGGCGCCGGTATCAACTTCGGTTACCCCGTCAGCGAGCTGTCTCGCCTCAATTTTGGTGCCAGCCTTGAAGATCTGACGGTAAAAACTTATAACGATACAGCCTCGGAAATTCGCCGTTACGTCGATGAGCAGGGTGAAAATGCGCAAAGCTTAAAACTAACCGCCAGCTGGACGCGCAATAACCTCAACCGAGGTATCATGCCGACCGATGGAAGCTACCAACGCTTGTCGTTGGAAACCGGTGTGCCGGGAAGTGATGCGGAGTACTACAAACTGCGTGCGCGAGCCCAACAGCTCTTCCCGATTAATGATGATGAATCGTGGGCATTCAAATTTACCGGCAATGTCGGCTATGCCGATACATTGGGCGGCAATGATCCTACCCTTTCTATGAAAACTTCTACGCGGGCGGCCTTGGCTCGGTGCGTGGTTTCACGTCGAATACACTCGGTCAGCGCACCACGCCGGCCACTGAAGGCGGCCGTGATCGTACCCTCGGCGGTAACGTTTCAGTAGAAGGCAGCGCTGAAATCATTTTCCCGCTGCCCTTTATCGAAGATCAGCGTGCCCTGCAAACATCACTGTTTTTAGATGGGGGTAATACCTTCCTGAGTTCTTGTTATGACGTACTCGATGAAGACGCAAATCGTCAACAATGCAGCTCTGGCGTCGACTTGGGCGATTTGCGCTACAGCGCTGGTATCGGTCTTTCTTGGCTGACGCCGGTTGGCCCGCTGACCTTTAGCGTCGCCGAACCATTAAACGATGAGAGCGGTGACGATACACAGTTCTTCCAGTTCTCATTAGGGCAATCGTTCTAAGGGCAGCCGTTCGAAGGGCAGTCGTTCGAAGGGCAGTCGTTCTAATTTTGCTAGATTGCGTACCATGGTGGCGCGCCTAGCGTGATCTAAGGAGTTAACATGATGCGTAAACTGACAGCGGTTGTATGCCTGTTGGGCGCGATGATTTTGCCTGCTCACGCTGCGGAAGTAGCAGTGTTAGACTGGCGAGCGGCATTGATGAATACTCAATCCGCGCAAGAGTCACTGAGTAGTCTTGAAGGACAAATCGGCAATCAACAGCGTGAAGCTCAGAGCCTTGGGAACGAGCTCCAGCAGCTCCAGCAGCGCCTGCAAAACGAAGGCGAAACGATGGCGCAGTCCCAACGCGAGTCCCTGATGAGTGAGTTGCAGCAAAAGGCAGCCGTTTTGAACAGCTGCGCCAGGAAGTCATGCAGGCACAGCAGCGCTCCGAACAGCAGTTCCTGGAAGATGCTGAGCCGAAACTGGAGCAAGCCGTCGCAGAGGTACTGGAACGCCACGGCATTGATGTGCTGGTCGAGCCCCAGGGGGTACTGCATTCAGGGGTTGATCTGCCTAATTTGACCGATGAGGTCACTGAGATTTTTAATACCTTAAATTAATTTTAAACGATGACTGGTGTGGCCCAGCCACACCAAAGCTTCCCTGGGTTCCCATGACGCACGCTTCTTATCACCTTACCCTTGCAGACATTGCGCACCATTTGGGTATTGCCGTTAGCAGCAATGCCCAACAGCCGATACGTGGTTTGGCAACGCTAAAAGAAGCGCAGTCGGATCAAGTGGCTTTTCTAGCCAATCGCGCCTATCTGAAAGATTTGGCATCGACTAAGGCCGCGGCAGTATTACTGCACCCTGAGCATGGCAAGCACTGCCCGGTACCGCGCCTTGAGATCGAAAACCCTTATTTAGGCTACGCCAAACTATCGCAGCTGTTTGATCCGTTACCCGCTCGCGACGTGGTGGGTATTCACCCGACTGCGGTTGTCGCTGATGATGTGCAGGTAGGCGCAGATGTCTCCATTCAAGCGCATGCCGTGGTTGAATCTGGTGTGGTGCTGGGTGACCACGTGGTGATCGGGGCCGGCAGCGTTGTCGGGGCTGACTGCACCATCGGCGCAGCAACGCGTTTACATGCCAATGTTACTCTGTGCCACGGCGTGGTGATTGGTAAACGGGGCATATTGCAAAGCGGCTGCGTTATCGGTGGTGATGGCTTTGGTTTTGCCCATGACGGCACAGGCTGGCATAAGATTGCCCAGTTGGGTGGTGTCGTGCTGGGAGATGACGTTGAAGTGGGGAGCTGTTCGAGCATTGATCGTGGCGCGTTGGGTGATACCGTGATTGGCGATGACGTCAAAATTGATAGTCAGGTGCAAATTGCTCATAACGTCATCATTGGCGACCACAGCGCGCTAGCGGGATGTGTGGGTATTGCGGGCTCTACCAAAGTTGGCAGGCATTGCATGCTGGGGGTGGGGTTGGTTTAGCTGGCCATCTGACTATCTGCGATGGTGTCCAAGTGACGGGAATGAGTTTGGTAACAAACTCGATTCATGAACCTGGGGTTTACTCCTCCGGTACCGGTGCTATGGCCAATACCCAGTGGCGTAAAAATGCAGTCCGCTTTAAACAGCTCGATGACATCGCTAAGCGCCTAGCGAGGTTGGAAAAAAGCAGCGCGATTAGTACGAATAATGGATAACAGCTGAATGGTGTGCCTACTGCTGGCGTAAAACTAGGCGGTAGTGGGGTATAATCCACAGCCTTTTAGCCAGTCTGCGTGCTGGTATTTGCCTGACTCTCTTCATGAGCTCCAGGTTTTTTGTCATTTTAGAGGTCGCTACGATGGTTATGGATATTAATGAGATTCGCGAATACTTGCCCCACCGTTACCCCTTTTGTTGGTGGATCGAGTAACGCAATTGACCACTGGCGAATCCATCGTTGCGTACAAGAATGTCAGCATTAATGAACCGTTCTTCAACGGCCATTTTCCCCATCATCCGATTATGCCCGGTGTGTTAGTGCTCGAAGCACTCGCCCAAGTATGTGGCATTCTTGGTTTTAAAACGGTCAATAAACTACCTGCTGATGGCTACGTCTATTATCTGGTCGGCAGCGATAATGTCCGTTTTAAGCGTCCGGTGATGCCGGGTGACAAGCTCACGCTAGAAGCTGACGTTATTAAAGGGAAACGGGGTATCTGGAAATTTGCCTGCCGCGCCAAGGTTGATGGTGAGTTGGCCTGCGAAGCGGAAATCATTTGTGCCGAGAGGAAGGTGGCTTGATACATCCTACTGCACTGGTCGACCCGACGGCGCGTCTTGCTGACGATGTTGAGGGTAGGCCCTTTTAGCATCATCGGCCCAGATGTCAGTATTGGCGCTGGTTCGGTGATTGGCCCGCATGTGGTGGTGAAAGGTCCCACTACATTAGGCGAACGGACGCGTATTTTCAGTTTGCATCCGTTGGCGAAGACTGCCAGGACAAAAATACGCAGGCGAACCAACGCGGTTAGTCATGGGCGATGATAACGTCATTCGCGAAGGCGCTACGATTCATCGTGGCACTATCCAGGATCGCAGCGAAACCACGGTTGGTTCACGCAATCTATTTATGGCCTATGTCCATGTTGGTCACGACTGCGTGATTGGTAGCGACTGCATTCTGGCCAACCAAGTCACCCTGGCTGGCCATGTGACCATTGGTAATTATGTCATTCTGGGTGGTCTGGCGGCAGTGCATCAGTTCTGCCATTTTGGCGATCATGCCATGGCAGGCGGTGGTTCGATTATCACCAAGGATACGCCCGCGTACATCATGATCAACGGCAACCCTGCTGAGGCGCGCGGTCTCAATCTAGTGGGCTTAAAGCGGCGTGGTTTTAGCCGCGAGGCGATTAGTGCCTTAACCGCTGCCTATAAGATGGTTTATCGTCAAGGGCTAACGACCGAGCAGGCGCTGGCTGAGATGCGTAGTCGCTTTCAATTACCTGAGGTCGAACATTTTGCAGCTTCCATTGAGCGTTCGACCCGCGGCATTACCCGATAACCCATGCTAGCGCTCTTATGACCTTGCAACGCGTCTACCTAGTGGCTGGAGAACTTTCTGGCGATATTCTTGGCGCTGGACTGATGCGTGAACTCAAAGCACGCCATCCAGGCATCGAGTTTCGTGGTATCGGCGGGCCGCGTATGCAGGCCGAAGGCATGGAAAGCCGTTTTCCCCCTCGAAACGCTGGCGGTAATGGGGCTGGTGGAAGTGCTTAAGCACCTTCCTGAACTGATCCGTGTGCGGCGTATTCTAAAAGCCGAAGCTTTGGCTTGGCAGCCGGATATTATGCTGGGTATCGATGCGCCTGATTTCAATTTAGGTCTGGAGCGTCAGCTCCGCGAAGCGGGCATTACTACCGCCCACTACGTGAGTCCTTCCGTATGGGCGTGGCGCCAGGGGCGGGTAAAAGGTATCGCCAAGTCAGTGGATGGCATGCTGACACTGCTGCCTTTTGAAGCCGCCTTCTATCGCGAACACCGTGTTCCCGTTGCTTTTGTGGGTCATCCTCTGGCTGACGAAATGCCGCTGGAAAATGACCGTACTGCTACCCGCCAAGCGCTGGAGCTGGCGCCTGATAGCCAAGTGTTGGCGCTGCTGCCCGGCTCCCGCGCTAATGAAATTCGCTTTTGGGTGACACTTTTCTTAACGCCGCCGAACAGCTCTGCCAACGCCATCCCGCCTTACAGGTGGTAATTCCCGCGGCCACCGCTGACCGTCGCCGGGAAATTAGCGCACTGCTGGCTAATTACCCCTTGCTTGTGGAGCGTACTGTACTGCTGGATGGTCAGGCCCGTGAGGCCATGATAGCCAGCGATATCGTGCTGTTGGCCTCGGGAACCGCTGCGCTGGAAGCCATGCTGTGCCACCGCACCATGCTGGTGGCCTATAGAATGGCCCCCGCCACCCACTGGCTGGCCAAGCGGTTGGTTAAAACGCAGTGGGTGTCCCTGCCTAACCTGATTGCCCAGGAAACGCTGGTACCTGAACTAATTCAAGAAGCCGCCTCGCCGGAGGCGATTGCCGACCAGCTCAGCGCCATGTTGGCGGACGAAGATAGCCGCCATGCCCTGGAAGCGCGCTTTGCCGAGATGCACGCTACGCTTCAGCGCAGCGCCAGCCGTCGCGCTGCCGTGGCAATTGGCTTGTTAGCCGCAGGGCAGCCGCTGGAGCGTATGGATGGCGAATAAGGCGATGGCCATTGAGCATTGGTTGATCGAGCACAAGGATTTCCCACCATTAGAAATTGCCTACAGCGGTGAGCGGCTGGCGGGTGTTGATGAAGTAGGCCGAGGGCCACTGATCGGCAGCGTGGTGGCCGCGGCGGTCATTCTCGATCCCGCGCAGCCGATTGACGGTCTTACCGACTCTAAAAAATTGACGGCGCGCAAGCGTGAAGCGCTGGATGTGCAGATTCGTGAGCGAGCGCTGGCGTTTGCCGTGGCAGAAGCCAGCGCTGCTGAAGTGGATGGGCTGAATATTTATCACGCCACTCACTTAGCCATGCGTCGAGCCATCAATGCGCTGGCACCGGCGGCGGAATATCTACTCGTGGATGGCAATAAATTACCTGGCCATCTGCTGCCTGGCCAGGCAGTGGTTAAGGGCGATTCACGTCACTGTGCCATTGCCGCGGCATCAATTTTGGCCAAGGTCGCTCGCGACGCGCAGATGGTCGTCTTGGATGAGTGCTATCCTGAGTATGGTTTTGCGCGTCATAAAGGCTACCCGACCAAAGAGCATTTGGCGGCGCTTGCAGCTCACGGGCCACTGGCCGAACATCGTCGTAGCTTCGCGCCTGTGCAGCGTCAGTTGGCGCTGCTTTAACGTATTTCTTCTTCATCTAGCGTTTTTCTGAGAGTCTCATGACGGTCCCGTTCGTTCATTTACGTTTGCACAGTGAATACTCCCTGGTCGACGGCCTGGTTAAGCTCAAATCGCTGGTCAGCACGACTGCTGAGCGGGCGATGCCAGCGCTGGCCTTGACCGATGAAACCAACCTGTTCGGTCTGGTGAAGTTCTACAAAGCCGCCCAAGGGGCGGGATTGAAGCCGATCATCGGCAGTGATTTATGGCTGCAGAATCCTCATGACGAGTCCCACCCTTACCGGCTAACACTGCTGGCGATGAACGATGTTGGCTATCGCAACCTGACCGAGTTGATCTCGAAAGGTTGGACGCACGGTCAACGTCAGGGGCGCGCCATTCTTGATAAACAGTGGGTGCTGGAACAGAGCGAAGGGTTGATTGCGCTTTCCGGTGCGCGGGAAGGTGAGATTGGCCGCCACCTGCTATCTGATCACGAACAGGACGCGCGGGTACTACTCGAAGAGTGGCAGGCGGCATTTCCCGAGCGCTTTTATCTAGAGTTGGTTCGCACCGGGCGCCCGCTGGAAGAAGCCTGCGTTCACGCCAGCGTCAAGCTGGCGATTGAGACAGGCACCCCGGTGGTGGCGACCAACGATGTGCGCTTTCTTGAGCGCGACGATTATTGGGCCCACGAGACTCGCGTCGCCATCGGTGAAGGTAAAGCGCTGGACGACCCGCGTCGCGAGCGCCGCTACACCGAAGAGCAGTACCTAAAAAGCCCCGACGAGATGGCAGCGCTGTTTGCCGATATCCCTGAAGCGCTGGAAAACAGCGTGATGATCGCCGAGCGCTGCAGCGTGGACGTGCGCCTGGGCGAGATTTTCCTGCCCGAGTTCGGCATTCCCGAAGGCATGACCCAGGATGAGTTCTTCCGCAAGGTCTCCCACGATGGGCTGACGGATCGCCTCGACTTTCTGTTTCCCGCTGAGCGCTATCCCCGCGACAGCGATGAGTATAAAGCGATTGACCAGCGCTATCGTGACCGGCTGGAGTTTGAGCTCAACGTTATTATCCAGATGGGGTTCCCCGGCTACTTCCTGATCGTGATGGACTTTATCCAGTGGGCCAAGGACAACAGCGTGCCGGTAGGCCCGGGGCGTGGTTCCGGTGCTGGTTCGTTGGTGGCCTACGCACAAAAATTACCGATCTGGATCCGATCGGCTACGACCTGCTGTTCGAGCGCTTTCTTAACCCAGAACGTGTTTCCATGCCTGACTTTGACGTCGACTTCTGCATGGAAAAACGCGACAAGGTGATCGAGTACGTGGCCGAGCGCTACGGGCGCAACGCGGTCTCCCAGATTGTCACCTTTGGCACCATGGCGGCGAAGGCCGTGGTGCGAGACGTTGCCCGTGCCCAGGGCCGCCCCTACTCGCTGGGCGACAAGCTCTCCAAGTTGATTCCGTTTGAAGTGGGTATGACCCTGGCCAAGGCGATTGAGCAGGAACCTGCGCTCAAAGAGTTTATCGGCAACGACGAAGAGGCCGAAGAGATCTGGGAGATGGCGCTCAAGCTTGAGGGCACCACCCGGGGGCACCGGTAAGCACGCCGGTGGCGTGGTCATCGCCCCACCAAGCTGACTGATTTCTCACCGCTGCTCTGCGATGAAGATGGCTCTGGCTTGGTGGTCCAGTTCGATAAAAACGATATTGAAGAGGCCGGGCTGGTCAAGTTCGACTTTCTGGGCCTGCGCACGCTGACGATTATCGACTGGGCGCTGGAGATGGTCGACAAGGTGCGCAGCGTCAATGGTGAGGGGCCGCTTAATATCGACAGTATCCCGCTGGACGACGCGCCGACCTTCGAGATGCTCAAGCGCGCCGAAACCACGGCAGTGTTCCAGCTCGAATCTCGTGGCATGAAAGAGCTGATCAAGCGCCTGTTGCCCGACTCACTAGACGACATGATCGCCCTGGTGGCGCTGTTCCGCCCCGGTCCGCTGCAGTCGGGCATGGTGGACGACTTTATCAACCGTAAGCACGGCCGGGCCGAAGTATCTTATCCCCACCCGGATTATCAGCACGAGCTGTTGAAACCGGTGTTGGCGCCCACCTACGGCATTATTCTTTACCAAGAGCAGGTCATGCAGATCGCTCAGGTGATGGCGGGCTATAGCCTTGGCCAGGCCGATATGCTGCGCCGGGCCATGGGTAAGAAAAAAGCCCGAAGAAATGGCCAAGCAGCGCGACGGCTTTATGGAAAGGCTGCGCCGCCAACGGTATCGATAAAGATCTGGCCGGTAACATCTTTGACTTGGTAGAAAAGTTCGCCGGTTACGGCTTCAACAAGTCGCACTCGGCTGCCTACGCGCTGGTGTCTTATCAAACGGCGTGGCTCAAAGCCCACTATCCGGGACCGTTTATGGCCGCCGTTATGTCCACGGAAATGGACAACCTGGATAAAGTGGTACCGCTGATTGAGGAGTGCCGCAACCTCAAGCTGACCGTCACCCCGCCGGATGTCAATGTGGGTGGCTACAAGTTCACCGTCGATACCGATGCGCGTGTAGTCTACGGCTTAGGCGCGATTCGGGGCGTGGGCGAAGGCCCGATTGGCGCCATTGTCGAAGCCCGTCAGGCAGACGGTCCGTTTAAGGATATCTTTGATTTCTGCCGTCGTATCGACCCTAAACGGATGAACAAGCGCACCCTGGAAGCACTGATTCGTTCCGGTGCACTGGATACCATCGGCCCTAACCGCGCAGTGCTGTTTGCCGCCATGGAAGACGCGCTAAAAGCCGCCGCTCAGAACCACACCAATCAAAATCTGGGTATGCTGGATATGTTTGGTGATGCGTTTACCGAGAGCGACGACAGCGACAACAACGTTTACGCCGAGTATATCAATGCGCGTGAGTGGACCGATCGCGAACGGCTCTCGGGGAGAAAGATACCCTGGGGCTTTACCTAACGGGGCACCCCATCGACGAGTACGAGCGAGAGTTGAAGCGCTTTGTCTCGACGCGGATCAGCGATTTAAAACCCTCTCGCGACCCCCCAGCGCGTTGCTGGATTAGTAGTCGGCGTGCGCACCATGAAGTCCAAGCGTGGTGATACCATGGCGTTTATCACCTTGGATGACCGTACCGGGCGTATTGAAGCTTCGTTGTTTGGGGAGCTGTTCGAGCAGCTGCGCGGTCAGATTGAGGCCGATCAGGTGTTAATCGTTGAGGGCGAAGTCTCCAGCGACGAATTCTCTGGCGGTCTGCGTCTACGCGGTAAAGACGTTACACCAATGGTGACGGCGCGCATTCGCTACGGCCAGGCGGTGGAACTTGCACTGGACGCGGGGCAGATCAATGGTCGCTTAATTGAAACCCTGCGCGACAGCCTGACGCCGTATCGCGATCAAGAGGGTTTACCGGTGCGCCTGCAGTACCGTCACCCGGCCGCAGTGGCTTGGCTGGAGCTTGCCGATGAGTGGAAAGTCGCGCCTAGCGATGATTTATTGCTGGCACTAAGGGATGTGCAGGGGCAGGCAGGCGTGCAGCTGCGCTATCGCTAGAAAGGAGCCGTGGGCACCACCCTTGCGCAGCAGGGTCAGGGTGCGATAATACTTATTTCGATCAGGCTTGTTTTTAACAAGCAGCTTAAGGCAGAGCCGATGAATCCTAATTATCTCGATTTTGAACAGCCCATTGCCGAACTACAGGCAAAAATTGAAGAGCTGCGGTTAGTCAGCTCCGATAGCCAAGTGAACCTTTCAGACGAGATTTCTCGGCTGGAAGAGAAAAAGCCGCAAGCTGACGGAATCGATCTTCAAGGATTTGACTCCCTGGCAGGTTTCTCAGCTATCACGGCATCCCCAGCGTCCCTATACGCTGGACTATCTTGAGCACATTTTTACTGACTTTGACGAATTGCACGGCGACCGTAACTTTGCCGACGATGCCGCGCTGGTGGGAGGCGTTGCCCGCTTAAATGACGCGCCGGTGATGGTGATCGGCCATCAGAAAGGCCGCGATGTAAAGAGAAAGTGCGCCGTAACTTCGGTATGCCACGCCCCGAAGGTTATCGCAAAGCGTGCCGCCTGATGGAAATGGCCGAACGTTTTAAAATGCCGATTTTGACCTTTATCGATACCCCCGGCGCCTACCCAGGTATCGACGCGGAAGAGCGCGGCCAATCAGAAGCCATCGCCTATAACCTGGCCGTCATGTCGCGACTGAAAACACCGATTATTTCCACCGTGGTGGGCGAAGGTGGCTCTGGCGGCGCGCTGGCCATTGGCGTATGTGACGAGCTACAAATGCTGCAGTACTCCACCTACTCGGTGATCTCACCGGAAGGCTGCGCCTCAATTTTGTGGAAGAGTGCTACCAAAGCTTCTGATGCCGCCCAAGCGATGGGGATCACCGCTGAGCGCCTGAAAGAGCTTGGGTTTGTCGATTCGCTGATTAAAGAGCCGCTCGGTGGGTCACATCGCCATCCGCTCACCACGGCTGAACGGGTCAAGAGGCCCTGACAGCAAGCCTGGAACGGTTGCAGTCGATGGAGACCGAGGCACTGTTGGAACGTCGCTATCAACGTCTGATGAGCTATGGCGCCCCAGCCGCTTAATACGCTGCAAAACTTGCTCAATGACGCCCTGGCGGAAACCCCGCCGGGGCGCTCTATTTGGGTGGCACTCTCGGGTGGTTTAGACTCCTGCTTGCTGCTTGCGTTAGCTGCGACAGTCTGCGAACAAGCTGATCGCTCGCTGCACGCCATTCATATCAACCACGGTCTGCAAGCAGCAGCGCTGAATTTTGAAGCGCACTGTCGGGCGTTGTGTGAGCGAACCAATGTCCCTCTGAGGGTGGTCAATGTGGCGGTAGATACACAAGGCGAGGGCATTGAAGGCGCCGCTCGCAACGCCCGCTACAAAGCCTTTTTGCCCACATTCCCACTGGCGATACGCTCTGGTTGGCCCAGCACCAGGACGATCAGGCGGAAACCTTTCTACTTGCGGCCCTACGCGGCAGCGGTGTGCGCGGCTTAGCCGGCATGCCTTTTCGGCGCGACGCCCAGGGCGTTTCGCTGGTTCGACCGTGGCTAGCAGTGCGCAGGGCAGTGATTGAAGCAGCGGCGCATGCGAACAACCTGCCTTGGTGCGAAGACCCTACCAATAGCGACATTGCGCTTGATCGCAACCGTTTACGCCACCAGGTACTGCCGACACTCCGCGAACGCTGGCCTACGGTAGACGAAGCCTTGGCGGGTAGCGCCGCTCATGCCAGTGAAGCCGATACGTTATTGACCGAATATGCGCAGGCCGAGCTAATGACGCTAGGCGGCTGCCGCCATTCCATCGATGCTACCGCGTTGGGGCACGCTCGCGCCCCCGCCAACGGTTGTTGGTGCGTACCTTCTGCCAGCAGCAGGGCGTACCAACGCCGCCACAAAAGCGCTTAGAGAGCCTGTTGGATCAGTTGTCAGCGAGGGCTGATGCCGAGGTGTGCGTGGAGTGGCAGGGTGCTCAGGCACGCCTGTGGCGTCAACGGCTCTACCTGATGGCTCCCCTTGAGCCGCTAGCGCCTTGGGAGGCCTCTTGGGACGGCGAAACGCCGCTTGAGACACCACTAGGGTCGTTAGACTGGCAAGTAGTGCTTTTCCAGCCGCTGTCTCAACGACTCAGGGTCACTTGGCGGCAGGGGGGCGAGGTCATTCAACTTGCTGGACGGGGGCGGCGCGATTTAAAGCGGCTGCTCCAAGAAGCAGATGTGCCGCCCTGGGAGCGCGAGCGGCTAGTGGTGATCATGCAGGCTGAGGCGTGTATCGGTGTCATTCGCCCACCCAACGAGCTGCTATGGCAGGCTGAGAGGGTCGCGTTTAGCCGTCTGTCTTCGTCTGTTTAATCGAGAGTTTAAAACCAGCGGCTTCCATAAACACCTGTTCCTGCTCCAAGTCGGTGCTCAGTAGGGTAGGCTCGTCGCTTTCAGGTAGCGTAATCGTCAAACTGTCACTGTCGGCGCTTAACGCCGGTAGCGCTGGCGCTGTTTCAGGGCGCGAATGGTTGAGCAGTACGGCTAAACGCAGCAGCCGGGCGAGCTTCTGAGTGACTGCCTGCTGCGCATCGGGCAGTGCCTGCCACTCTTTAAGCGGAAATTTACGCCGATGGGCACGCACTAAAAACGCCAGCTGTCGCTGCTCGGGGCGCGAAAAGCCAGCCAGGTCGGAGTGCTCCAACAAATACGCGCCGTGACGATGAAACTGGCTATGGGAGATCGCTAGACCGATTTCATGTACGTGGCTGGCCCACTGCAAATAGCGCGCTTGGTCGGGATTGAGCGACCAAGCATGGCGCACCTGATGAAACAAACGCTCGGCGGTATCGGCGACATTGAGCCCTTGGCGGGTATCAACGTCGTAGGTGCGCTTCAGTGATTCCAGGCTTTTCGAGCGCGAATCCTCCGCGCTGTTGCGTCCGGCCATGTCGTAAAGCACGCCTTCACGCAGAGCGCCGTCGGCGAAGCGCATCTGAGTTAAATCAAAGGCTTCAAAAATCGCCCCAAGAATGGCAACGCCCGCTGGGAAGACTTTGGCGCGGTCGGCCTTGAGGCCTTCCAGCTCGACTTTGTCCAGCTGTTTGCACTTGAGCAGGCGCTCGCGCAACTTCTTCAATCCGCCTCGGGTGATAACACCTTCGTGAGGCGTATCGCCATAAGCGTACAGGACGCTGGCGGCGGCCTTGATCGTGCCGCTTGAGCCGACCGGGTCATCCCAGCCTAAGCGTTGGTAAGGGCGCTGAATATTGGCCAGCTCCGAAAGGGCGGCTAGCTCAGCACGGCGCATGCGTTTTTCGTTTAACTCACCGTCGGGGAAGAAACGCCGGGAAAAGGTGACGCAGCCCATGCGTAGGCTTTCCAACGCCTTGGGTTCAAATGCTTCGCCGATGATAAATTCGGTCGAGCCTCCGCCAATATCGACTATCAGGCGTCGGCCGTTTTCTGCCAGGGCGTGCGCCGCACCTAAATAGATCAGGCGGGCTTCTTCACGACCGGCAATAATTTCAATGGCGTGACCTAGCTGGGCCTCGGCGCGCTCGATAAATGCTTGGCTATTATGGGCATCACGTAACGCGTTAGTGCCCACGATGCGCAAATTGGCATCAGTAATATCGCTTAAAAACGGTGCGAAGCGCCCCAAACAGTCCAAAGCGCGCTGCATAGCGGCTTCGCTGAGCAGACCGTCATCGTCTAAGCCAGCAGCGAGCTGCACTTTTTCACCTAAGCGGGCCACCACTTGGAGGCGTTCATGTTGATAGTTGGCCACCAGTAGGTGAAAGCTGTTGGAGCCCAGGTCAATAGCGGCTAGGCGCTGCGGTGCACTGTTATCTGTCTCAGCGGCAGAGTCGGCAATGGGAGGTGAAATGTCCTTGTGCATAAGCTTTCCTTCGTGATGGCTGTGCCAAGGTTGCGGCGACCTTTATCTATTGTCAATTGCCAAAGGCTTGCGTTTGTCGCGGCGCTTGACTACCATCGAACAACTGGCCTGATCTGACCTGGTTAGTTAGTGTGTTCGAAAGCACGTCGTTGTTTAGGTGAGCCATTAGTTAGATAAATCATCTTGCATGCGTCGTTCAAGTACGGCACCTTGGTCGCCCCAGACGTTACTTACTGTTTATCCCGTTAGCGTCAGCCAGAATTCCAAGTCGTCAGATAGCCCACTGGTTCAGGCACTCTTCTGTGTGAACCAGATTAAGCAAGTGTTAGCACCCTCGAGTTGAGCCTTAATGATGACAAGCAATGGTGTTATCCGTTAAGTTCAACCAAGTTCCTTTCATTTCGAGCGCGTGCCTTTAGTGGGGTCTGAACGCATCACACGGCGTCACTTTCACGCCTCCTGTCTTACTCCCGGCGCCTGGCGCCCAGCTTCCATGAGCAACTTTCTAACACACCGATGAATCTCACTGAACTCAAGCAAAAACCGTTCCCGAGCTCCTCGATATCGCCCGTGAAATGGGTATTGATAACTTGGCCCGTTCGCGCAAGCAGGACATCATTTTCGCCATCCTCAAAAAACACGCCAAAAGTGGCGAGGATATCTACGGCGACGGTGTGCTGGAAATTCTTCAGGATGGCTTTGGCTTCCTGCGTAGCGCTGACAGCTCTTATCTCGCCGGCCCGGACGATATTTACATTTCGCCCTCGCAGATCCGCCGTTTCAATCTGCGCAAAGGCGATTCCATTTCAGGCAAAATCCGTCCGCCGAAGGAGGGTGAGCGCTATTTCGCCCTGCTGAAGGTCAGTCAAATCAACTTTGACCGTCCGGAAAACGCCAAGCACAAGATCCTGTTTGAGAACTTAACGCCACTGTTCCCAGACGACCGTTTGCGTATGGAGATTGGTAACGGCTCCACGGAAGACCTGACCGCGCGGATCATCGATCTAACCGCGCCGATCGGTAAAGGTCAACGTGGTTTGCTGGTATCGCCGCCCAAGGCGGGTAAGACGCTGATGTTGCAAAACATCGCGACTTCCATCACGCGCAACAACCCAGAGTGTCATTTGATCGTTCTGCTGATCGATGAACGCCCTGAGGAAGTGACCGAAATGTCGCGCACCGTGCGTGGCGAAGTAGTCGCTTCGACCTTCGATGAGCCGCCGGCGCGTCACGTGCAAGTAGCCGAAATGGTCATCGAGAAAGCCAAGCGTTTGGTTGAGCACAAGAAAGACGTGGTCATCCTGCTCGACTCGATTACTCGTCTCGCGCGTGCCTACAACACCGTGGTACCCAGCTCTGGCAAAGTACTGACCGGTGGTGTCGATGCCCACGCCCTGGAGAAGCCGAAACGCTTTTTTGGTGCGGCGCGTAACATCGAAGAGGGCGGCAGCCTGACGATTATCGCCACGGCGCTGGTCGATACCGGCTCCAAGATGGACGAAGTCATCTTCGAAGAGTTCAAGGGTACCGGCAATATGGAAGCCCACCTGGACCGCAAGCTGGCTGAGCGTCGCGTTTTCCCGGCGATCAATATTCGTCGCAGCGGCACCCGTCGTGAAGACCTGCTGGCCTCTGAGGATGAAATGCAGCGCATGTGGATTCTGCGTAAGCTGCTCAACCCCATGGAAGACACCGCCGCTACTGAATTTCTGATTGACCGTCTAAAAGATACCAAGACCAATCTTGAATTCTTTGAAGCGATGAAGCGCCGCTAACGTTGATCAAAACGGGTAGAGCGGCGCATCGCCAGTCAGGGGAGCGTGCCTTGAAGTACAAAGACTTACGCGAGTTCATCGCGGCGCTTGAAGCGCAGGGTGAACTCAAGCGTATCCATATCGAAGTCGACCCTTATCTGGAAATCACTGAAATTTGTGACCGCACGCTGCGTGCCGGTGGTCCGGCGTTGTTATTTGAAAACGTCAAAGGCCACGACATGCCGCTGCTGGGCAATCTGTTTGGTACGCCCAAGCGGGTTGCGCTGGGCATGGGTCAGGAACTCGGTAGAAGCGCTCAGAGAAGTAGGTAAGTTGCTGGCTTTTCTCAAAGAGCCTGACCCACCCAAAGGCTTGAAGGATGCCTGGGGCAAGCTGCCGATCTTCAAGCAAGTGCTCAGCATGGGCCCGAAAAACGTTAAACATGCACCGGTGCAAGAAGTGGTGTATGAAGATGACGAGGTTGATCTCGGCCTACTGCCGATTCAGCACTGCTGGCCTGGCGATGCGGGGCCGCTGGTCACCTGGCCATTGGTCATTACCAAAGGACCGCTCAAGGCACGCCAGAACCTAGGCATCTACCGTCAGCAAAAATTGCCAAGAACCGCCTAATCATGCGCTGGCTTTCTCATCGTGGTGGGGCGTTGGATTTCCTGGAATTTCAGAAAGCCCATCCTGGCGAGCCCTTTCCCGTTGCGGTGGCGCTCGGCGCTGACCCAGCGACAATTTTGGGCGCGGTTACTCCCGTACCGGATACGCTCTCGGAGTATGCCTTTGCCGGGCTACTGCGCGGCTCGCGCACTGAACTAGTAAAGTGCGGCCACGCAGACCTTGATGTGCCCGCGTCGAGCGAGATTATCCTCGAAGGTTTTATCTACCCCGATGATATGGCCGCGGAAGGCCCTTTTGGTGATCACACTGGTTACTACAATGAGGTTGACCACTTCCCGGTATTTACTGTTACCCGAATGACCATGCGCCGCGATGCGATTTACCATTCCACGTACACGGGGCGTCCACCTGATGAGCCGGCGATTCTGGGCGTGGCGCTGAACGAAGTGTTTGTGCCCATCCTGCGCAAGCAGTTTCCCGAAATCGTTGACTTTTACTTGCCACCGGAAGGCTGTTCCTACCGGATGGCGGTGGTCACTATGAAAAACAGTACCCTGGTCATGCCAAGCGCGTGATGATGGGGGTCTGGAGTTTCCTGCGTCAGTTCATGTATACCAAGTTTGTGATCGTGTTGGATGACGACGTGGATGCACGCAATTGGGAAGATGTCATCTGGGCGATCACCACACGGATGGACCCTGCACGGGACACCGTGATGGTCGAAAATACGCCGATTGATTATCTCGATTTCGCTTCACCGGTCTCAGGCTTAGGTTCGAAAATGGGGTTAGACGCTACCAATAAGTGGCCGGGGAAACCGACCGCGAATGGGGTACTCCCATTGTGATGGATGAAGCCGTTAAAGCGCGGGTCGATGAACGCTGGGAAGCATTGGGTATAGGCCTTGAATTGCCACCCTCTCGCCACGGTCGTTGATCATGGGGCGTATCGCTGATCGAATTTGCAAAAAGAGGCTTTCATGAGTGCAAGGACGTTGACTTGCCAAGTCACCGAGGTTGAGAACTTAAACTCCGATGTGTTTGGTGTCACGCTGGTAGGGCGTGCGGAAGCCATGCAGCATGAGCCGGGGCAATATTTAGAACTTAAGTTAGACGATACAACATGGGTGCCGTTTTCAATTGCTAGCTTCGATCGTGGTAATGGCCTTGTTGAACTGCATATCCAGCACTGGCCAGAGCGTGACAACTCTGCGCGGCTGCGTGAGCTGCTTCAGGTAGCCAGCCAGCTTACGCTACGTTTGCCGGGCGGTGAATGCATGCTTGACCGTCAAAGCGAGCGGCCGTTAATGCTAATAGCTGCAGGCACAGGCTTCTCTCAGATGAAAGCGATTACTGAAGCGGTGCTCCACGAGCAGCCGGAGCGGGAAATCTCGCTATGGTGGGCAGCACGGGAGCATCGTGATCTTTATTTGGAACAGTTAGCCAGCCACTGGGCGCAAACCCACGCTAACGTCTCGTTCCATGCAGTGACAGAGCTACCATTAGAAGAACCGTTGGCAGTGGGAGAACGAATTAGCCATCATCAGGGGCGCATTGACCACGTCTTAAAAGCTGCTGAGATTACCCCGGATACCCACGACGTTTATATTTCGGGCTCACCCGGCATGGTGTACGCCTGTGTGGACGTCCTTGAAGATAAAGGTGCGAAATTGGAACGGGTGTTTTCGGATGTGTTTGCTTACGCACCGCGGGCTAACTAATATAACGCCCCTGAGCTTTACTACTGCTTTGGCATAGCGCTTTGGCACAGCACCGTTATAAACAGCACCGATATAAATAAATAGCACCGTTATAAAGGGAGGCTAATATGGCCCATCACGACGAAGACTATAAAGACGAATCTGGCTTTCTATCCATTTTTCTAGGCGTGGTTGTGTTGGTTGGCATGGCAGCGTTGCCTGCCACGATTGGCTGGATACAAGCATTTGTCGGTTAAGTGTTGCCATTTGCAACGCTTGCAGGCAGGATAAATTAAAGCGCCATAGCGGCAGCCTTAGCGGACAAGACTTTCGGGCTAGCCTTTACCAGCGGAACTAACGGAATAGAGACATGCAGCGACTTATCACGCCATGCACAATGAAACCACAGCCAGATATGGCTGACGGCGTGTGCGTGGACGTAGGTATAGATCGTGGCTGCGCAGTCTCTTATTGGTATTGGTTTAGCCACGGTGTGCCCTTGGCCGACGCCTAATGTCGCGCCACCAGGCACACCACTCGGTTGCCTGCAAGCACAAAAGCCCCGGTCGGTAACCCCGCCGGGGCTTTTGGCGTTTTAGGGTTTATTTATCATTATTATTTCATCAAGGAGCTACATCATGATTTATCGCGCACTGACTAACGCTTTCGCTATCGGCTTTGTGGGTTATGGCTATGGCTGGCGATTTAGCGATGCGCGATCGGTGCTAGCTGCCACCTCCGATCGTGTGCGCCTGGGTGGTCACTTAGACACACGAAGTCATACGATTACGGAGAATTAATCATGAATGCGTCCATCAGTTCCGTTGTAAGTAACCCCCTAGTCAACGCTACCCACGTTACTTCGCAGCTTTCGTCTACAGACCCTTTTGAAGCCACAGCCAAAAGGCTGCCTACGCCGGCTGAGCTGCGTCAACGTATTTCGCTAAATGCCCCGCTAAGTGAGCAAATTGCCCGCCAGCGCCATGCTGTGCAGCAAATTTTAAGTGGCCATGATGACCGGCTATTGGTCGTTGTAGGTCCCTGCTCTGTGCACGATCCCGACGCAGCGCTTGAATACGCTGACCGCTTGGCGGCGCTGAGTGATGAGGTGAGTGAACAGATTCTACCCGTCATGCGTGTCTATATTGAAAAGCCTCGCACCACCGTGGGCTGGAAAGGGTTAGCCTATGACCCTGGACTGGATGGTCGCGGTGATATGTCCCGCGGTTTGGCCCTCTCACGTGAATTAATGCTCGCCGTGGCTGCGCGTGGCCTGCCGGTAGCCACCGAACTTTTGCAACCGATGCTGGCGCCCTATTTAGATGACTTACTGAGTTGGGTAGCAATCGGTGCCCGCACGACCGAGTCGCAGTTGCACCGTGAGCTTGCCAGTGATCTCGCAGCTGCGGTGGGGTTTAAAAATGCGACTAGCGGCGATGTTCAGGTCGCTATTGATGCCATGAGCGCCGCCGCTCACCCACACCAACGTTTCACGGTAGATTTTCAAGGCTGTCCGGTGGTTCAGCAAACCGTGGGTAATCCCTCACACCCATGTGGTTCTGCGGGGTGGTCATGGTGAGCCCAATTACCAGGCGCAACACGTTCGGGCGGCTACCGCCGCGTTGCGTAATGCCGGGCAAAATCCTCGGTTGATGGTAGATTGCAGTCATGCCAATGCGCGTAAAGACCATCGCCGCCAAAGCGAGGTTATGTTGGATGTATTAGCTCAGCGTCAGGCGGGGGAAGCCAACCTGGTGGCACTGATGCTGGAAAGTCATCTCTTTGAAGGTAAGCAGCCACTAAAGCCCGGTGCACTACGCTACGGTGTCTCGGTCACCGATGCGTGTGTCGGCTGGGAAACCACCGAGCATCTGTTAAAAACGGCCGCTGAGCGTTTAAGTTAAGCCCTCACTTACACTATTACTTGTTTGCCCTGGCCAGCCCCGTATCATAGAGCGTTTGCAGAAACAGTGAGGCTGGCCATGGTATTTACCTTAGAACATCACGACCCCGAGACCTACCGCCGCAAAGCCCGCATGATCAGTTTTGCCATGGCGGGGCAACTGATTATTTTTGGCCTTCTGTTTTCAATGCTTTTAACGTCCACCTTTGGCAGCAGCTTCTGGCTAAATGCGTTGGGGGTGCTACTTGGCCTGCTGGCCACCAGTGCGCTGTTTGCCGCACTACGTGAGCGCCCATGGATGACCGAGGTGCGCTATGTCTGGCAGCTCAAGCATCACTTGTCGCAAGTCAGCGGCTATCTTTCTCAACTACGCAAAGCGGTGGAAGAAAATAACCGTACAGCGCTAGACCTGCTTACTTTCTATCATCAGGGCATGGCGCAGTTGGCAGAGCTTAATGGCCGTACCACAGACGACGATTCTGAGCGGCTAGCTGAAAAGATGCAGATTAAAATCAAACGTGAAGAGATGGGGTTGCCCCCGCAGGTACAGAGTATCGATACGAATGATCTGCAGGCATTCAAGCGCGGATAAGCCATACAGACAGCAAAAGAAATAGACATAAAGGGAGCGTGGTGTATGAAGGTGTTAAACGCATGGGGTGGAGCCGTCGTCGCAGCGGGGGCGATGGTCATCATCGGGGGTGTGCGGCGACGCCTTCCTCAGAAACGTCTGCTGCCAATCAAGCCGCGCAGGATAACCGAGCCCCCTTTTTTCCATCGTCGCTTTTCCCCGGTTCTGCGCAGCGCTTTGACGCTTGGCATTGTGAGCCTGCTCGGCAGCATTTGGTGACCGCTACCAACGCCAATGATCTACGTCTTTGGTCGTTGCACGGCGCATGGCGGTTGCCCCAAGCGGTAGTGGCCAGCGGCGCTCGCTATCAAGACGGCGAAATTAGCTTTTGGAACCGGGGTGAAGGCGCTCGTCGAGACGCCGCGAGGCCAGCTGCAATGCACATTGGCCGAGCATCGTGATGCGTTAACCCGTACTGAGCAACCCGGCGTGATGTTCTTTGGCCGCGGCAATGAGCCGGGCTGGTCAGTTGCCTTGGCAAACGAGACGCCAACACTAACGATGGAGCTCAACTATGGGGAAGAGAGTGTGCAACAACCCTATATGGTGAGTGTGATGGATAATGAAGCAGGGCGGGTGGTGCTTGAAAATGCCGATGTGACGCCATTTTTCGTGTACGCATCGAAGCTGGTGCCTGCTTTGACAGCATGAGCGGCAAGCCTTTTCCTGCCCGGGTCACGCTAACCTATAATGGCGAACAATACAGTGGCTGTGGCCAAGGTATCGCTCCCTAGTACGTTAGTTCAGCAACGATAGCCAATATGCTCAGCCCGCCACTGTTGCTCTACAAAGTCGCTGGCACACAGGGCTGAGGTATTGCCAGCGGCACGAGCGGCAAGCCGCGATAGCGTTGTCATATGAATGCTGCGTGAGCTTTGTACCTGCTCACTCACTGCTAGCGGTACCCAGCGCTCATCCTCTCGCGTTGCTAGTGTGAAGCTAAACGGATGAAACCCTGGGAAGCCGAGTCGGATATCGGTGGCTATCAGCGTCTCTTTACCGTTTAGCCAACGCACTTCATAGCGCAGGAAAGGACCCGCAAACCACGCTAAGCGCTGTCCTTGCAGGCTGGTCAGGATGGGTTCTTCTAATGCCGCGTTACGAACCAGCGACTCGAGGCGCGGTTGACTGTCGCCGCCAAACACACTAATCAAGCTTTCATAATAATGATCACCATCCACAACCGTGGCACGCCATAGCACTGTATTAAACGGTGTTGGCTGTATCAGCAGGGGAGCATCTTCCAACCCCTGCTCCGCAAGGGCAGGGGCAAGCCGCTGTTCAACCATTAGCTTTGCCCCAGCTGCCAAGGCTAAGTAAACACAGGTGATCGCCAACCCCCAAGTACAGGCTTTTCTAACTCGCAGAGATACGAGGCCAACTCCCACTGCGAACAGCAAAGGAAGGGGTGTAAAGGGGGTCGATAATAAAAATAATCGGCCACGCCGCAGGTACTAAGTTGAGTGGCCAAAACAGTTGGGTACCGTACGTGGTCAACGCATCGAGCAGAGGATGGGGGATCAGAATAAGCGTAAAAAAGCACCACCAGTGTGGCAGGCTAATATTTTTGTTGGGGCAAAACGTGCGCACAGAAGCGCCAGCAGGGTCGCTAAACCTGTGAGCACAAACAGCGAATGGCTAAACCCGCGATGCTCGGTGACATTGGCCACGGCATCGCCGTAATCTAACGCCACATCAAGGTCCGGCAGAGTGCCCAGCACTGCGCCAATCAGGATGGCCTTACGTCCTAGTCGCCGGCCCAGAACAGCACCGCCAATAGCTGCGCCAAGCACGGCTTGTGTCACTGAATCCATAGGTTTCTCCGACGGGTAAACCCAGCTAAGATAAACGGTATGACTTAATTGTACAGTGTCGCGATGTTTTGTGGGCGCTGTCACGTTTTTTGTAAAATATGGCTAAGAATGTTTTCTCAGGAGTCAATATGCAATATCTACATACCATGGTGCGTGTCAGTGACCTAGACGCTTCGCTGCGTTTTTATTGCGACCTGCTGGGGCTTAAAGAAGTCCGCCGCAAAGACAATGAGAAAGGCCGTTTTACGCTGGTATTCCTAGCTGCGCCAGCGGACGAGACGCGTTCAGAGCGGCTGACGGCCCCCGAGCTTGAACTGACCTATAACTGGGATCCTGAAGAGTACTCGGGCGGACGTAATTTCGGCCATTTGGCTTACCGTGTGGATGATATCTACGCACTTTGCCAGCACCTTCAGGACAATGGCGTTACGATTAATCGTCCGCCCCGCGATGGCCATATGGCGTTTGTAAAATCACCCGATGGCATTTCCGTAGAGCTGTTGCAGAAGGGCGACGCCCTGGCGCCGCAAGAGCCCTGGGCCTCCATGGAAAACAGCGGTAGCTGGTAACTATGATAGAAGGAAATATCACCATGAAAGGTTGGCGTTTACTGCCACTGCTTGCCTCGGCTGCGCTACTGTTAAGTGCGTGTAGCAGCACTTCAGGGCCAAGCACATCCCCACAAGAGCAAAGTGGTTCCTCGCTTTCGGGCGCTATTGTTGAGCAGCGCTGGAACCTGCTCTTGGTGGGCACCGATGAACGGCTCTCTATGCCGGAAACACCATTTTCCAGATATCTCGCGATGGTAGCGTCAGCGGCCATGATGGCTGCAACCGTTTTACCGGTGGAGTAACGCTAGGCGAAAATCAGCGCATCGAGTTTAGCGAACTGGCAACGACACGTATGGCGTGTCCGCAAATGGGCGATGCCAAGCGCGTCACGGATATGATGGAAAACGCCTATCGTTACTTGATCGATCACGATCGGTTGGTCTTTTTGGGCCAGATAGTCGGGTTTTGGGTGGCTGGCGCGAAGGCAACTAAATTCTACTGAAAACAATCTGCGCTCGACCATGCTGTGTTAGAAATAGACTCAAGGTACTCATTTACAACCCCGTAAACTCGAACCTTTCGTCAATTTTTGCCGTGCCTGGTCATCGCTCGATAAGTTTTTAGTTAGAATTTGATCGTAGTAATTAGTCTTTAAAAGGCGGGTTGAAGCGGGCGATAAAGCGCGCATCAATCCGCTTCTTCCATTGCCACACCCACTTGCCTGCAAAACCGACCGCCCCGGCTGGCGATAGCGTAGCCATCACCGGTTCCAATCAGCGCCAGCACGCGGCGGGGTGGCTTCCATGCGGTTAGCGTCTCGCGGTGGCAAGCGGCACGCAGATTATCCGCCAGTATGGGGCCCATGCGTACCGCATAAACGCCTGCGCTGGGTAGCGGTGGTGTAAAGGCCGCGCAGTCGCCGACGGCAAAGATTCCTGGCTGGCCAACGACCTCAAGCGATGCGTTAACGCGGATAAAGCCCTTCTCATTCAATGGCAGAGCTGTGCCTTTTAGCCACGGCTGGCCTACGGCGCCGGTCGCCCAGAGCACGATATCGGCCTTTATTCGCCCTTCTTCTGTAGTGCTTACCCCGCCCGCTACCAAGGCGTTGCCCCGTACGCCTGAGTGTACGCTAATACCCGCACGCTTCAGTGCCCGTGCCATTAACCAACGGGGCAGCCTGCCGGCGCCGGGCAGTAGTGTTTTGGATGCGGTGATCAGCACGCCTTGCCAGGTAATATCTGGGCGTAGATGGCGCAACTGCGCCAATACACTCATCAACGTTTCACAACCTGCAGCCCCCCGCCAACGCTTACAATGCGTTGGATGCCAACACTGGGTAGGTAGCTAATATCCTCTTGCAGCGCCTGCCAACGCTGATGGAGCGAACTTAACGGACGCATGGCGAGTAACTTGGGGCGTTGCTTTCCGTGCTGCTGGGGTAGTGTTAGCGTTGAGCCGATATTGAGCGAAGCCACATCAAAAACGATTCGCTCTCCATCAGCTAGCTCTGCATATTGCGCTTGGGCATTGATAGACCGAGCCGGAGCAAGCACCAAGCGTGCCTTGGCTCGCTGGCAGAGTGCCTTCACATCAATCTGTGTTTCACGTAGCGTACATTCACCCGCTAGCCATGCTGGCACGCTGCCCGAATAAGCCGCGAAAGGGCTATCGCTAACAACAGTGATCTCGACGCTTGGATCAGGCTGCTTGGCAAAAGCTTCCAGTACAAAGGCATGAGCATGCCCTGCGCCTATAAGCAGTAATTTCACTTATCCCTACCTCGGCGCCAATTGAAGTAACGCTTCAATATTGCCAGCACCGTTTCAGGCTTGTGAGCGTTTTTCCATACGCCCGCCGTGGCCTTGGCAGCTTCGCCAAGCGTGGGGTAGGGGTGAATGGTGCCCAGTAGCTTGTTGAGCCCCAGGCAGTGTTTCATGGCGATGGTGAATTCGCCCAGCCACTCACCGGCGTTTTCGGCAACGATCGTTGCGCCCAGGATTTTATCCTTGCCGGGCAGGGTAAGCACTTTGATAAAGCCTTCAGTGGCGCCTTCGGCGATGGCGCGGTCACTTTCGCTCATGGCGTAGTGGGTGACCTCAAACGCAATGCCTTTAGCCGTGGCCTCTTTTTCGTTCAGCCCCACCCGCGCTACTTCCGGCTGTACATAGGTGACCGCCGGCATAAAGCGGTAGTCCACCGCGAAGCTTTTCAGTTCGCCAAACAGCGCGTTGACCGCTGCGTGCCACGCCTGGTGGGCCGCAGCGTGGGTGAGCTGATAAGGCCCGGCCACATCACCACAGGCCCAGATATTGGGTAGCCGGGTTTGCAGGCGTTCGTTCAGTTCAAGCGTGCCTGCCTGGGTGGTCGTGATCCCCAATGCATCGAGCCCCAGACCCTCGACATTGGCCTGGCGTCCCGCGCTTACCAGCAGGTGGTCAAAGGCTAGCTGCCTGCGCTCGCCTTGATGCTCCACCACCAACTGATAGCCCGACTCGTCGTTCAGCACTTCCAACGCCTTGGCGTCGGTCATGACCGTGACCCCCTCCTGGGTCAGTATGCGCTCGATCAGTTCACCGACTTCTGCGTCCTCGCGCCCCAGTAGTTGGCCACCCCTTCGACCAGCGTGACCTGGCTACCCAAGCGGGCAAAACTCTGGCTCAGCTCACAGCCAATCGCGCCGCCGCCCAATACCACCAGACGTTTAGGCAGATCAGTGAGTGACCAAAGAGTCTCTGAGGTTAAAACGGGTGCACCTTCAATACCCGGTAGGGGCGGTATCCGTGGCCGGGCACCGGTGGCCAGCACCACATGCCGCGTGTTCAGGGTTTTATCGCCGACCCGGATCTCCCAGGGAGAGATAAGCGTGGCGTGCTCCTGGTACACCTCAACCCCCAAGCTTTGGTAGCGCTCAACGCTGTCGTGGGGTTCGATGTCGCTGATGGCTTGCTGAACGTGGCCCATGACTTGAGCAAAATCGATCATGGGTTCACTTGCCGTTACCCCGAACCGAGGCGCATTACGAATTTCATGGGCGGCGCGAGCAGCACGGATTAACGCCTTGGAAGGCACGCAGCCGGTATTCAAACAGTCGCCGCCCATCTTGTGTTTCTCCACTAGTGCTACCTTAGCGTTCACCGCGCTGGCGATATAGCTGGTGACTAGCCCCGCCGAGCCGCCGCCGATCACGACAATGTCGTAGTCAAAGTGCGATGGGCGTGTAAACCCCGATAAGCCTTGCGCCTCTTGACCAGTAGCACAATGCGACGGGCAATCCAGGGGAAGATGGCCAGCAATAAAAACGATGCGATGAGCGTTGGTGAAAGGATACCTCCTAGGCTTTCCAACTCCCCAACTGACCGCCAGCATTCACATAGATAGCGGTACCGGGAAGCATGGCAACCTGACTGACCCAGTAAAAGGTGAATGTTCTAATCCGGGTGAGGCCCATCACCAGATTGATCATAAAGAACGGAAACACCGGCACTAAACGCAGGGTGAAGAGGTAGAGAGCGCCGTCGCGTTCTACGCCGCGATTAACCGCTTCAAATGGGCGCGGAAAACGCTTTTCAATGGGGTTGCGGAACAGAAAGCGGGAGAGTAAAAAAGCAAGCGTGGCGCCTAACGTGCTGGCAAAGAGATAATCAGCAGCCCCAGCCAAGGCCGAATAGAGCGCCGCCCAGCAGAGTCAGCAGCGTTGCCCCAGGCAGCGATAGGGTAGTCATGAACACGTAAATAGCAAAAGATGCCCGCGACCCGCCATGGGTGCTGCTCGAAGGCGGCTTGAAAGTCGCTTTGGTAAGCCTTGAGGGTATCCAGCGTGAACCACTGATGGGCACCACTGACAAAGAACACACCAATGGCAATGACCAGTAGCGCTGCGATCAGTAAACGTTGTCGGGTCACGGTAAGCTCCGGCGGCAGGGGTAAACAGAGTGAACGTTGCTAACTCAGTGGGCAGTCGCGCTGTTTCCTTACAGCGCAGCGGCTACCTCTTTCCAGCGTTGCCAATCTTCGGGCCGGTCTACATCCCAGATGGTGGCCGGATAAGCGGCGCGAAGGCCAAGCGCTTCGATGCGCTGGCGGGTTGCGCTTAGCACTTGATGGCTCCCCCAGGGAATGCTTTCAAAAGGCCCGGATAGTCGCGCTGGGCGCCGATCAACCCGTAGCCACCATCCTCAGCAGGTAGAATGACCACATCATGGTGGGTGAGTTGTTGCGCACAAGCGGTAATGAGTGCGCTAGTAATACTCGGGCAGTCGCTGCCCATTACCATGGCGGGCCCAGGCGTATGGTTCAAAGCGTGACGTACACGAGCGCCCAAGTCGCCATCGGGCTGGCGCTTTAAGGTCAGGCCAAACTGCTCGTGAAGCTCGATGAATAAGGGGTGTGCATGGTCAAGTGCTGTCCATAGCGTGACGTTTTCGGCCGGTAGCGCCTGGCAAGCATTGGCGACACAGTGGCGCAGCAGTTCCGCGTGGGCGTTGGCGGCGCCTTGATTGCCCAGCAACGGGGCCAGGCGCGTTTTCGCTTGCCCCGCTAGCGGGGCCTTGGCCAGCAAGTGAAGCTGCGGCAGCACTGGGCGGTTGGCCAGCGTTTCAGCGGGCATCACGATACTCCTTGGCAAGTTGGGTGGCGCTGACGCCGCGCCAGTAGCGATAGCGCAGCCGCCACATCAGGCGGATCGTTTTCCAGGCACCGAACTGATCCCAGCGCCTCCCCGAGCTTATCACTTTCGCCGTCAGGCAGGCGGGTGGCGATACTCGTTTGAGCCGTTTGGTGAGTTCAATATCCTCCATTAACGGCTGCTCGGGAAAACCACCGATTGCCTGGAACGTGCTGGCACGCACAAAAATGCCTTGATCGCCAGTCGCGATGCCGGTGAGCCGGGAGCGCTGGTTGATCATTTTACTGATTAACGGAAGCCAGCGGCTGTGACCGGCGAGCAGGATATCGAAACGGCCCCAATCGTGGGTATTAAGCGCGTGGAGCAACTGTTCGACGGCACCTGTCGGCAAGTGAGTATCCGCGTGTAAAAACAGCAGGGTCGGGGCGCTGGAATGGTGAGCCCCTAAGTTCATCTGCACGCCTCGACCGGGCGGGCTGCTGAGCACACGGTCCGCCAGCGGCTTCGCACGACGCACGCTGTCATCGCCACTCCCGCCATCCACCACGATCACTTCGACTCCCTGGGCACGCAGCGTTTGCAGCGCCATTAAATGGGTTGCCAGCGTCGGCGCTTCATTGAGCACCGGGATGACGATGCTCAGGCGCGGCGCGCGTTCAGCCGAGCGCAATGACTGGCCCTCCCGCCGCGTCCGCATCTGCATGGTCGTGGGTGACCAGCAGCGCAGGCAGGCCGGCATCACGCAATTGGCTAAACACTAGCGAGCGCATCTCCTTGCGAAGCGCGGTATCCAGCTTTGAAAACGGTTCGTCCAGCAGCACCGCCTGGGGTTTGGAAAGCAGCAGGCGCATCAGGGCTACGCGCGCTTTTTGGCCACCGGAAAGCGTGGCTGGGTCGCGCTCTTCAAACCCCGCTAGCCCCTATCTGTTCAAGGGCTTGCGTGACTTGTTGATGCTTATGCTTACTTTGCCGCGGTAGCCCAAAACGCAAATTGCCCGCCACACTCAAGTGAGGAAACAAAAGCGGATCCTGAAACAGTAAACCAATGCCGCGCGCCTCAGCAGGCCGGTTCAACAAGTCACGTTCTCCCAGCCACACCCCACCACTGGCCGTAAATTCGCGGTCAAGAAAGCCGGCAATATACGCCAGTAGAGTGGACTTCCCTGAGCCAGAAGGACCCATCACCGTCAGCACTTCGCCGGGGGCAATGGTGGCATCCACCGCCAACAGCTCGCGACCTACAAGGGCGATGGAAACCTGCTCAAGGCGTAGCGGTGCGGTAGGCGTAGCAGTCACGGTCATCCCTTTACGTCGAAAGTTCACGGCGGCCCACGCCCAAAAAAGCGGGGGAAGCGTCAGGGCAAGCATAAAGCCAATTAGCGGCAGGCCCGCTTGCACAAGCGCCCACACGCCAATCAAGCGTCGGTTACTGCCCGACGCCAGGGCCACTTCGGTCGTGACGGTCGTTACACGCCCGGCACCCAGCAGCTGGGTAGGCAAGTACTGGCCAATACTGATCGCCAAGCCCACGGCAAATGCCGTTAACACCGGTGCGAGCAGTAACGGTAAACGTACCCGCCAAAAAGCAGCGCTACGCGAAACACCAATGAGCGTGCCACCTGTAGCCAGCGCGGATCCAGGCGCCGGTACGCCTCGGAAAGCGACAGGTAGATATAAGGCAGCACGAACAGCAGGTGGCCAGCGATCACCAGGGCGAGCTGAGGGCGAATGTTCAGGCTTTCCGCGGCCACTACCAGGCCAAACAGAAAGGCGATCTGTGGCACTAGCAGCGGTAAGTAGAGCAACCACAGGGCGCGTTTGGGCTTTAGGTGCTGGCGGTGTTCGTTTTCCAGTGTCGCCAGTACCAGGGCCGTGGCAAGGCTCGTGGCGACAAGCCCAATCAGGGCGGTATTGACCAGCGGCGTGATCAGCATGGCGCCACTTCGCTGCCAGTGGTCAAGGGTAAACATTTGCGGCAGTAGATCGGGAAAGCGCCAAAAACCGGCCACTGAAAACAGCCCCAGCCCGACCAGGGCGGCCAGCGCAGTACCCGTCGACACCAGCAGCGCCCAGTGGCCCACGGTACGTGGGAAAGCGTCGCCCTGGTGGCGGTGACCATTGGTGAGCCAGTTGGCCATTAGGTTGCTCGTCAGTTGTTCCAGCAGCCACCAGCATAACAGCGCTGCCAGCGTCACCCCAGTTGCAGCACCGCAGCAGCCGAGGCCATAAAGCGGTGGTTGATATCCGGGTCGTTAAACCAGCTTAAAATCGACACGCTCAGCGTGGGTGGCAGTGTGGGGCCGAGAATCATCGCCATGTCGACCACCGAGGTTGCGTAAGCGATCACCGCATACACCGGCAGGCGAATCAGCGGGTAGAGCGAAGGCAGCACGGTTTTTAGCCAGGCAATGGTGGGCGCATAGCCCAGCGACCGCGCCAGCATCAGACGCTTTTCTGGGGCCAGTTGTGGTAGCGCCGCCAAGCTCATCAGCAGTAGAAACGGCACTTCTTTCAATACCAGCCCCGCCATCAAGGAGAGCCCCCAGGGATCGTTGATGATCAGTACATCCGGCGGGCGCTCCCAGCCCGTCAACGCTGGGGAAAACAGCCGCGCCAGGAGGCCCGACGGGGCGATCAAGAAGGCAAGACCAAATGCAACGGCGGCATGGGGAATGGCCAGCAGCGGCGACACCAGCCGCCGAATAGCGCGGTCCAACCAAGTGCCCTGGCTGGCCGCCAGAAACAGCACCACGATTATCAGCGCCATCGCCGTGCTGACCAGACCACTGGCAAAGCTGACGGCGACCGAACGGCCAAGCCCCGGTTGAATAAGCAGCATGTGCCAGGGCGCTAGGCTAATGCTGTGGCCGCCAAGCGCAGGCAGGTAGCCGAACGCCGGCAGCAGCACCATGAGTAAACCCGCCCCAACGGGGAGTACCAGCAAGGCGATGATGAACGCCGGGGCCAGTCGCAACATGCGCTAGTTGACGCCGTAGCGCTCAAGCCAAGCGTCTTGCAGGGCGGTCATCCAACTGGGGTGGGGCTCGGGTAAGGTGTTCGAGAGCGCGTCCGCCGGTAGCTCTGACGGGTGGCGTTCGCCCTGTTGGAAGCGCGCCTGATCAGCGGCGTCGAGCTGATCGATATCCAGCACGCTGCGGTCGCCCCACATGGCCAGCGACTGCTTTTCGGCCTGGGCCTCTGGCGAAAGCAAAAAGTCGGCGAGCACCATGGCACCGGCTTTATGGGGCGAGTTGTAGGGGATTGCCACAAAGTGAACGTTACCCAGCGTGCCGCCTTCCAGCACGTAGCTGCGCACGCTGTCGGGTAGCTCATACTCCATGACCGCCACGGCAGCATCGGTGGGGTAGAACGAGAACCCCAGGCTCAGCTCGCCGTCGCTCATCAGCGTGCGCAGGTTTGGGCCAGAATCAGGAAAGGAGCGCCCGCTGCGCCACAGGTGTGGATGTAGCGCGTCCAGGTATGACCACAGTGGCGCGGTGACCGCCTCGAAATCGCTCTCTGCCACCGGTTGATAAAGCGCCTCATCCTGTTCGGTCAATTCGATCAGCGCCTGCTTCAGGAAGGTGCTGCCAGTGAAGTCGGGAATACGTGGATAGCTAAACTAGCCGGGATTGGCTCGAGCCCAGGTGAGCAGCGCCGGCATATCTTGGGGTGGCGACTCGGTTTGGGCGCTGTCGTAATAGAAAGTGATCTGCGCCTTGCCCCACGGCGATTCAAAGCCTTCGGTGGGCAGGGTAAAGTCGGTGACGACCTCGGGGTTGTCCGCGGCGTTGGTCAGAGCGAAGTTGGGCAGCGCTTCGGCGAAGGGGCCGAACAGCAGGTCGCTTTCGCGCATCGCGGCGAAGTTTTCACCGTTGATCCAAATCAGATCGATGCTGCCATCGTCGTGGTTACCGGCCTGCTTTTCCGCCAGCACCCGCGCTACCGCGCTGCCGGTGTCGTCCAGCTTCACGTGTTCCACCTCAATGCCATACTGCGCCTGCATTTGTTGCGCTACCCAATCAATGTAACGGTTGGTGCGCGTATCGCCGCCCCAGGCATTCCAGTAAACGGTTTGGCCTTCTGCTTCTGCCACGACACCTTGCCATTCTGCTGGGTCAGGGTTGGCCAGGGCCGGTAGCGCAACGGCTAACAGGGTGGCGGTAAGCGCAGCAGTCAGGGGCTTGGGCTTGCCCGCACAGGAGTGGTGAGTTGGCATTACGTACCTCATCGAAGAGAAGATAAAAACGTTATAGGGAGGCCTGCAAGCACTGCAATTCGCTGTGAACGTGATCAATAATCGGCAGTGAGAGGTAGTGCTCAACGCGATTGCGTACGTGGTCTATCACCGCTGGGTCGGTGAGTTCTGCCGACCAGTCTTCACCGCGCTGATGGCTATCTTTGGCATTCAAATGCTGGGCGCGCCACTTGGCACACCAGGTCAACGACCATAGCCAAGTCGCCCGGCGGCAGGCGACCAGGGTGTCGGTGTCGGGCGACTTCTCCATGGCGGCTTGCCAGCGGCGGTAAAAATTAATCACTTCCCCCAGCGACAGCACGGCCTGGCTATTAAGATCCCAGGTGGTCGAGGTGTAGAGCGACGTGTGGGCAAGGTCGATACCCGGCAGACCATAGCGGCACTTCTCTAAATCCACCAGCACCGCGCGGCCGTCTTCGCGGATTAAAAAAGTTGCCGGGGTGGGTATCAAAACTTATCAGGGTAGGCGTAGCGTCGCTTAAGCGGGTCGGGAGCAGATCCAGTTCCTGCTTTATGCGCTGAGTAATTTTACTCGCCAACTGAGCATCGGCTAACCAGTTAGCCTGCTGGCGCACTTCATTCACCATCGCCAGCCAAGGGTTCTCAGGGGCAAGCAGTGGTGGCCGCGCCGCGGCATTAGGCAGCGATTGACTGTGTAAGCTGGCCAGGGCATCCGCGATGGCGTCCAGGTCTTCCGGCAGCTTTGCCAGGCGACCGCGGATAGCTTCTACCAGTAGCCCGCCACGAGGCAGTGCTTCGCTTGGTCGCAGGGTGTCATAAAGTTTAGGCGTATGCCCGCCAGGGCTGGAACGCTCATAACAGGCAGCCTGATAGGCAAGGTTCTCTTCCGGTGGCAGGTTCATCTGACTCTGCTTCGGCAGGCGCGCCACCAGTCATCGCCATTGTGGCGATGAACCCATACATGATCGTGGGCTAGACCGGTATCCGCCATCGGCGAAAGCTCACGGTACGTAATCCCGGCCCGTTTAAGCTCGGTCGTCAGCGCTTCTAATCGTGCCTCAGTAGGTGTCGGCATAGAACAATCCGTGTTGTTGTTGGCTCGGCGATGCCACTTAGTGGCTGTTCTTATACCAACCTTACACGTTTCGTGAGAAAAAGTGGTTAAGAGATAATACAAGGAGCTAGAAATACCTATCGAACAGCTTGAGGGGGATTCGCTTAACGAAAAGCGCCCACTGCATCGAGCAGCGGGCGCATAAGCTAACGGGCGGTAATGAAACAAGCATCCCTAGACGACTTGGGCAATGTCTGGAATCGTCAGGCCGCTGGTCGTCAGCCGCGGTTCGTTGAAGCCGTCACGTTTCTCGGTTGCTTTTCCGTGGTGAGACTGGCGCCGATCTCAAGAATACCGAGGATGAGATGGGGCAGGTATACAATATCTGCGAAGCCGAATAGCCAAGGAGAAACCAGTAGCAGAATACCGCTGATCAGATCCATAGTGAGGGTGTAACGGCATGGGAATCAGGTGCATAAGCCCAAGCTCATATTTCGTCATGATGGCTGAGGCCAGCATCACCACACCTAGAATGATCGGTACCCACTGAGCAGCACCTGTGGCGAAGCCGAAAGGAAGGGCGCCACGATGAGTAGCAGGCCCATCGCGTAATCGACCATCCCGTGTACACGAGTCGAAATGAAACGCATGGCTATCCTCCTTAATATGCCAAGTGATTAAAATGCCGGTTAAACGAAGCGTTAACCGACATCACTATCAACATAGTCAAGGAGGCACGGGCGTCCAGTGGCAGGCGAACTAATAAGCGCGTAAGCCCCTAACCCAACAGCATTTATAACTTTCGTTAATCGGCGGTACTGCTCAGCACCGCCTTCTTTTAGCTGAAAGCTATCATGTGAGCTTACTTACAACGCCTCGATCTTGGCTCGCTGCTCTTCCAATAGCAGCTTGGTGGCTTGGAATTCGACTAGCTTGCCGCGCTCTTTTCGACGACCGCTACGGGAGCTTTGGCGATAAAACCGTCGTTCCCGAGTTTTTCTCAATGCCACCGATGAGCTTGTCCTGCTTCTCTATCTCTTTGTTGAGACGTGCCAGCTCTGCATCTTTATCGATCAAGTCCGCCATCGGGACCAGCACTTCCATATCGCCCACTAATTGCGTGGCGGAAAGCGGCGCATCGTTGGGATTTTCAAGCCAGGTCACGCTTTCCAACTTGGCCAATTTGGATAGAAAATGTCGGTTGCTCTCCAGGCGCTCGGCATCCTCGGGCCTGCCTTTGGTCAGCAGTACGTCGAGCAGTTTGCCGGGCGAGATGTTCATCTCAGCGCGGATGTTACGGACAGCGATGATGACCCCTTTTAGCCACTCGATGTCCAGGCTAGCCTGATGGTCGACTTTACTCTCGTCGGTTTCCGGCCAAGCTTGATGCATGATCGATGCATCCTTGCCCATATAAGCTCCCGATAGGGGTGCGACACGCTGCCAGATCTCTTCGGTGATATAGGGCATCATCGGGTGAGCAAGGCGCAGGGTCGTTTCCAGAACTCGCACCAGTGTGCGGCGCGTTCCACGCTTAGCTTCGGCACTGGCATTCTCGTCCCAAAGTACCGGCTTGGAAAGCTCCAAATACCAGTCGCAATACTCGTTCCAGACAAATTCATATAGCGCCTGGGAAGCATGATCGAAGCGATACTCATCCATTGCTTTGGTGACTTGGGCTTCGGTTTTCTGTAACTGCGAGATAATCCAGCGATCAGCTAGGGAAAGCTCAACCTCTTCACCGCTGGTACCGCAATCTTCGCCTTCGGCGTTCATTAGCACGTAGCGCGAGGCGTTCCACAGCTTATTGCAGAAATTGCGGTAGCCTTCCAGGCGGTTCATATCAAACTTGATATCGCGTCCGGTGGTCGCTTGGGAGAGGAAGGTAAAGCGCAGTGCATCGGTGCCATGGGCTTCAATGCCGTCTTTAAACTCGTCCCGAGTGGCTTTGGCAATTGCTTTGGCCTGTTTCGGCTGCATCATATTACCGGTGCGTTTTTCGAGTAACTCATCCAGGGTGATGCCGTCGATCAGGTCGATGGGGTCGAGCACGTTGCCCTTGGATTTGGACATTTTCTGGCCTTGGCCATCGCGTACCAACCCATGTACATAGACGGTTTTGAACGGGACTTCACCGGTGAACTTCAGCGTCATCATGATCATCCGGGCAACCCAGAAGAAGATGATGTCAAAGCCGGTCACCAGCACGCTGGAGGGATGGAAGGTCTCCAGTTCCGGCGTTTTTCAGGCCAGCCTAATGTGCCAAACGTCCATAGGCCCGAGCTGAACCAAGTGTCGAGTACGTCTTCGTCCTGGGTAAGCACCAACTCGGGATCGAGCGCGTGTTTCTCGCGGGCTTCCTCTTCGCTACGGGCAACATAGACATTGCCTTCGGGGTCGTACCAAGCCGGAATGCGGTGGCCCCACCACAGCTGGCGAGAAATACACCAGTCCTGCAGGTCGCGCATCCAGGCAAAGTACATGTTTTCGTAATTCTTGGGCACAAATTGAATATTGCCGTTTTCCACCGCTTCAATGGCGGGCTTGGCGAGGGATTCCACGGCGACAAACCATTGATCGGTTAGCAGCGGCTCAATGACGTCGCCGGAGCGGTCGCCATAGGGCAGGGTATTGTTAACGGCTTCTACCTGTTCCAGTAGGCCCAGGGCATCCATATCGGCAACGATCTGCTTGCGCGCTTCGAATCTGTCTAGTTCGGCGTACTTGGCAGGCAGGCTGGCATCTTCGTCGGGCTGGGGCTGGCCTTTAAGATCGAAGATTTCGGCTTTTCAAGGATCGTTGCGTCTTTGGAGAAAACATTGATGAGTAAGTGGTTCTGACGCTTGCCGACTTCGTAGTCGTTAAAATCGTGGGCGGGGGTAATCTTGACGCAGCCGGAACCTTTCTCCATGTCGGCGTGCTCGTCGGCGACGACCGGAATACGGCGACCCACCAGTGGCAGTTCGATAAATTTACCGACCAGCGACGCGTAACGCGCGTCTTCGGGATTCACCGCCACACCGGTATCGCCCAACAGGGTTTCCGGTCGGGTGGTAGCGACCACCACGTAATCTTTGCCATCAGCGGTTTTGACGCCATCCGCTAGCGGATAGCGGAAGTGCCAGAAGCTGCCCTGCTGTTCTTTGTTTTCCACTTCTAAGTCAGAAATGGCGGTGTGCAGTGTCGGGTCCCAGTTGACCAAACGCTTGCCACGATAAATCAGCTTTTCTTCGTGCAGACGCACGAATACTTCTTGAACTGCTTTGTAGAAGCCGTCGTCCATGGTGAAGCGTTCGCGAGACCAGTCGACGCTGGCGCCCATACGGCGCAACTGGCGAGTAATATGGCCACCTGACTCTGCTTTCCACTCCCATACCTTGTCAATGAATGCGTCGCGCCCCAGGTCATGGCGGGTTTTGCCTTCTTCTGCAGCTATCTTGCGCTCGACCAGCATTTGCGTGGCGATACCGGCGTGATCGGTGCCTACCTGCCATAAAGTGTTATTACCCTGCATCCGCTTCCAACGCGTCAGGGTATCCATAATGGTGTCCTGGAACGCATGGCCCATGTGTAGGCTGCCGGTCACATTGGGTGGTGGAATCATGATCGAAAAGGCGTGCCCTGGCCGGAAGGAGCGAATCGATTATCGGCTTCCCAGCGCTCGTACCAGCGGGTTTCGATCTGTTCGGGTTGGTAGGTCTTTTCCATGGAGAGTCGGCTCACGGCTGGCAAGAAATGTGCAAAATGTAAAAATGTATAGCGCAAGAGTATACCGCGGGAGTGGCGTAGCCGTCAGGTGGTACTCATGTCGGATTATTAGGGCGAGCAGTTTTCGCAGGGTGCTGATGCGAAGACTGATGCGAAGAGAAACCGTGCATGGCGAGTAGCCCGAGAATGGGCCCCGGCAGCAGCCACCAGATTACCGCCAGCGACTGGCTCGACCACAGCGCGGTAACCAGTGCGATAGAAGGGATGGTTAACCCAAAACCGATCGCGTTCATCATCGCCAGTGCCGCGCCTAACCGCTCTGGCGGTGCTGTGGCGCTGGCCAGCGCTGAAAATTGGGCGGAATCGGCAATCACGCTGACGCCCCATACACCCAGTAGCGTCAATAACAACCAAGGCGAGGCGCTGCCCAAAAGAGGATAAACCAAACACAGTGCACCCGAAGTAGCTAACGCCACGCAGGCCACTCGATCGCTGCCTATGCGACGGCTAAATTTACCCGCGAGTACGCAGCCGGGTAAGCCCAACGCAATCACCGCAAAGCTCAGCCACGGCTGGGCGCTGTTTGAAGCACCCAAACGCTCAAGTTCACGGGCAACCAAAAACGGCACCAGCGCCCACAGTGCATATAGCTCCCAACAATGGCCGAAATAACCCAGCGCGGCGGCACGAAAGCGGGGTTGTTTGAAAGCGGCTAACCCGGCCCACGGGCGCCCACTCTTGGCGGTCGCCGGAAGGTGAGGACCAACGCCCAGTTTGAAAATCATCAGCGCGGCGACCAGCGCCAACAATGAGGCCAACAGCAGCGGCCACTGCCAGGGCAGGTTCAGCGTTAACCCGCGCAGCAGGTGAGGGGAAGCGATGCCCAGCGTCAACATACCCACCAGCCAGCCCAGTGCCGCCCCGGCGTGGCTGGGTGTCCAACTCACCACCAGCTTCATCCCCAGCGGGTAGATGCCCGCTAGACAAAGGCCAGTCGCAAAGCGTGCCACCGTGGCAAGCGTTACGCTCTCGGCCACACCGATAAAGGCGGCGTTGATCAGCGCGCCGAGCACGGCAGAAATCGCAAACAGGTGGCTGGCACGGACGCGGTCGGCAAGGCCAGTGGTGGCAATCAGCAGCGTACCGCTAATAAACCCGGCCTGCACGGCGATGGTTAATAGACCCAAATCGCTTTCGCTAAGGCCCACGGCCTCCTGCAGCGCCAAGCCAACGCCGTTAACGCTAAACCACAGCGAGGTGCCGAACAGTTGGGCAGTGACAATGACGGCTAAGGGGTAGCGGGTAAGCGGTGATGTAGGCATATCAAGTCTCTTCCGCTGAGTTAGCATTATTAACCGAGCTTGTGCGGCACTACTTCATAACCCATTTCTTTATAGCGCTGCCAACAGGCGCGTTTGGCGACCAACACTTGTTGGTGTTGATTGATGATCTCGGCAATACGCGCGTAGTGCTCCACGCCGTCGGGAATGTCGGGGTGCAAATTGAGTAGTGCGGTCTCTTCCGCGGGGATTGGCAACTGCTGCCAGCCTAGCGTGATCGGTACGCTGGCGGCCATTTCGCTATCTTCCAGGGCGTGGGGTAAATAAGCGTCCGGGCGAAAATTCCATAGCGCTGCGTCGGCTTGCTCGGCGAGGGCTTTATCCTCGCAGTGAAGATGCAAGCGATAGCCTTTGCGCCAGATGGTTTCGGCAAGCTTGCAAGCAAACTGTAAGCGCGCTTCCAGCGTGGTATCGGGCAAAATATAGAAATCAATGCGCGCCATCGGCGGCTCCAGCGATTGCGGATAAGGGTGCTGCTGATAAACAGCGCCGCCGCAAACGTTGCGGCGGCATTGAGTGGGTAGCGTTAACGCTAAAGCAGCTTAAACCAGCTGGGTTAGCCAGCCGTACTTATCTTCACTGCGGCCATATTGCAGGTCGAGTAGTTTGGTACGGATGCGCATGGCGATCTCATTGCTGTTGTTATTGGCGTCACTTGCTGCGAGACGAATACGCTCGTTCTCAGTGACCAGTTCGCCCACCGGGGTGATGACCGCTGCGGTGCCGCAGGCAAAACTTCGGTGATCTCGCCGGACGCTGCGCCTTCACGCCACTCATCAATACTGATGGGGCGCTCTTCGGGCGTGAGGCCTTCATCTTTAGCCAGCGTGAGTACTGAATTGCGCGTCACGCCTTCCAGAATGGTGTCCGTTAGGCGCGGCGTCACTAATCGGCCATCGTTGAAGACGAAGAACAGGTTCATACCGCCGAGCTCTTCGACCCACTTGTTTTCAGCAGCATCAAGGAAGGCGACCTGACCACACTGGTGAGCCTCGGCCTCTTTTGTGCCGCTAATGAAGCGGCGTAGTTTCCGCCACATTTGGCAAAGCCGGTGCCGCCTGCAGCAGCACGCTTGTAGTTTGAAGATAGCCAGATCGATACCGGGGCAATACCGCCTTTAAAGTAAGCCGCCGCCGGGGAGGCGATCACGTAGTAATCGACTTCTTGTGACGGGCGAACACCTAGGAACGCTTCAGAAGCGATCATAAACGGGCGCAGGTAGAGGCTGCACTCGTCGGCGGCACTGGCAGGCGTGGGTACCCAGGCGTGGTCTTGGGCCAGCAACGCCTTTAGCGAGCCAATGAAGTCTTCGTCGGAAAGTTCCGGTAGCGCTAACCGGCGGGCACTGCGACGAAAACGTTCGGCGTTTTTCTCAGGGCGGAACGTCCAGATGGAGCCGTCGGCGTGACGGTAGGCTTTGATACCCTCAAAAATTTCCCTGGCCGTAATGCAGCACCGAAGCGGCGGGGTCGAGTGTTAGTGGCCCGTAGGGGCGCACCTGGTGGCCGTGCCAGTCAGCGTCCCCGGTCCAGCGGATATGCGCCATATGATCGGTAAAGTAGCGACCAAAACCGGGGTTTTTAAGAATGTTTTCGCGAATCTCATCGGCCATTGGCTGATTGGATGGCAGGGTTTCAAAACTCGTTTCAAAGCTGGCAGTGGGCACGGCTGTTACTCTCCGCTTGAACCGGCCCTGTAAGAGGGGCGGTTGGGTGTTATTGACGAAACGCTAAAGATTCAGCGAGTTTAAGCTCGCTGTACCTTGATATATTCAGGTTTAACGGTTGCCGCGCTGAAAGGCAACCGTTGAACACCCGTCGTGTTGATCCGTGATGCTATTAGCCGTCGCTATTTTCAACTTCGGCATCTGTTTCACGATCAAGTAGGTACTGAGTTAACAGCCCGACAGGGCGTCCGGTGGCACCTTTCTGCTTGCCAGAGTGCCAGGCGGTACCGGCGATATCCAGATGCGCCCAAGGGAAGTGATCAGCAAAGCGCGATAGGAAACATGCCGCCGTGATCGTACCTGCCGGGCGACCGCCAATATTCGCCAAGTCGGCGAAATTAGAGTCCAACTGCTCTTGATACTCATCCCATAACGGCAGGTGCCAGGCGCGATCCCACGCGCCTTCGCCCGCATCCAGCAGATCAAGGGCTAGGTCGTCGTCGTTGGAGAGCAGGCCGGTGGCGTGGTGGCCCAGGCCAACAATGACGGCGCCGGTGAGGGTGGCGATATCGACCACGCTGGCGGGGGTGAAACGCTCGGCATAGGTCAGCGCATCGCACAACACCAAGCGGCCTTCGGCGTCGGTATTAAGCACTTCGACGGTCAAACCCTTGAGAGTTTTGATGATATCGCCAGGCTTGGTAGCGTGGCCATCAGGCATGTTTTCCGCCGCGGCAACAATAAACACTAGGTTGAGCTTCGGCTTGATCGACAGTACGGCTTTGACAGTGCCGAATACGCTGGCAGCACCGCACATATCGAATTTCATTTCGTCCATGCCTTCGCCGGGCTTGAGCGAAATGCCGCCGGTATCAAACGTGATGCCTTTGCCGATCAGCACATGCGGGGCTTCGTCGGCGCTGTCGGCGCCTTGATATTTCATCACGATCAGGCGTGTTGGCTCTTTGCTTCCGCGACCAACGGAAAGCAGCGAGCCCGCGCCCAGGGCTTCCAGCGCTTCTTCATCGAGAATGTCGACCTCAAGTGCGCCTTTCGAGTCGCGCCCCAACTGCTCGGCCTGCTCGGCCAAGTAGCGGGGCGTGCAGATATTGGCGGGCAGGTTGCCCAGGGTGCGGGTGTAATTGATGCCTTGGCCAATTGCATTGCCCACCAGAGCGCCCTGTTTGACCTGGGCAACCGCATCGGTGTCGCTGATAAATAGCGTTAGCTTGGTTAAGCTGAAAGCCGGGGCTGGCGAGGATTTGAACTGATCAAAGCGATAAATGGCTCGTTCAGCGGCTTCCATCACTTTGCGCGCCTTCCAGGCCGCATCGCGGTCGGTGAGCGGAACATCGCCAAATACTACACTGGCTTCGTCGATAGGAGTTTTACTAGCGCTGCCATGGCAGCATCCAGTGCCTTGATAAAGGCTGCTTCCTGGCATTTTTCGCGCTCACCCAAGCCAACCAATAAGATACGCTCTGCACCCAAGCCTGGCGCAAAGGGGACCATTTGTACGTTGCCAAGCGCAGCATCAAAGTCGCCCCGCTCCAGCAATTGGCCAATCAGGCGCTCGCTGGCGTCGTCCAGTTTGGCAACGGTGGGCAGAAGGTCGCTACCTTTAAAAACCGGCACCAAGAGGCAGGCCGTTTCGGTTTTGGCCGGGTTAGCAGTCTGAACGGAAAATTCCATGATGTCTCCAACAAGACAAGCATCGAGGGATTCGGGATAATGCCCCGTTGCTTTTGATTTTGAAAAGGGACTGAGGATAGTTTGATTAGTGTACCCAAGCCATCCACTTATTGCATGGCATCCTGTACGACTAGCCGGAGAGCGCGTTGATTTTATTTCGGTATCTAACTCGCGAAGTGTTACTCACCATGTCGGCAGTCGCTGGCATTTTACTATTGGTGATTATGGGCAGCCGGTTTATCCGCTATTTTTCGGACGCGGCGGAAGGTGATATCCCGGTCACCATGTTAGGCAGCCTGATGGTGTTTCATTTGCCTGGCTTTATGGAGCTAATTTTACCGCTGTCGTTCTTTCTAGGCATCTTATTGGCCTACGGACAGCTTTATATGAACAGCGAAATTACCGTGATGGTCGCCTGTGGCATGAGCCCTACGCGGCTATTGAAGGTAACTCTACTGCCCGCCAGCGTCGTGTCGGTGCTGGTAGGGGTCTGTAGCCTGTGGTTGACACCCTATGGGGCGCTGCAAACCGAAACCGCATTGGAAGAGCAGCGCAGCCGCCTGGATGTATCCGTACTGGCACCCGGTCGCTTTCAGGAGTTTGGTGGTGGTCGTACCGCTTACATTGGAGGCTTCTCAAGCGATGGTTCGGAAATGCAGGATGTGTTGGTACACGAGCAGAACCTGCAGGGCGACGAAGGTACCCACGACTACGTGACCCGCGCCGCATCGGGCTATCAGGAAACGCGACTTAAAACCGGTAGCCGCTTTCTGGTGCTGGATGATGGCGAGCGCTATGGGGTGACGCCGGGTGATAAGAGCGCCGAGCGGCTAACGTTTGAGCGTTATACATTGCGCCTAGGGCTGAACCGTGACAGGCAGGAGCTGGATTCACTGGAGTACGCCACTACGTCGGCGCTATGGAGTAACCCAAGCCCTCGTGCCCAAGCCCAGTGGCAGTGGCGGGCAGGGCTCCCGCTTATGGTGTTTGTGCTGGCCTTGATGGCGCAGCCGCTTTCTCGGGTTAATCCTCGCCAGGGGCGCTTTGGCAAATTGTTACCCGCCGTCTTTTTATACGTTGCCTATCTCAGCTTGCTGCTGGCAGCGGTCGATGCGATTGGCAGCGGTACCTGGTCAAGCCTGCTGGGGGTATGGCCGGTACATGGAGTGTTCTTAGGGCTGGGGCTGCTAATGCTGTGGCGCTCGCAACGTAAGGGGATGCGCTAATGGTGCTTGACCGTCTCGATCGTTATATTGCCCGCAACGTGCTGGCGGCCATTGTCGTCGTTCAGTTCGTACTGCTGGGCTTGGATATTACTATTGCCTATATCGATGATTTAGGCGATGTACAGGCTGGCTACACGGCTCTAGATGCGCTGATTTACCTGCTAATGCGCACCCCTTGGCGTTTCTATCAATACGCGCCGGTAGCGGTATTGATTGGCGCGCTGATTGGTCTGGGCAGCATGGCCTCCAGCAATGAGCTGACCGTTATGCGCGCCGCTGGCCGCTCGTTGGCGCGCATTGTGTGGGGGGTAATGAAGCCAGTCCTTGTGGTCGTTGCCGTGGTGCTAGTGGTGGCGGAGTATGTGAGCCCACGCACCGAGCAATATGCCGAAGCGTGGCGCTTGGAAAAATGCAGGGCGAAGGCGCCATGCTGACCAGCCGCAGCGGCTGGCAGATAGAAGGCGACAGCGTTTATCGTTTTGGGGCGATTCGTGCGGATAACGTAGTGCTAGATTTAACCCGCTACCGTTTTGATGACCGTCAGCTCGTCGAAGCTACCCACGCCCAGCGTGCACGGTGGGAGGGCGACGCTTGGCAATTGGAAAACATCGCGACGACACGAATTTTCGATAATCATACCGAGTCTGATCAAACGGCAAGCATGGGGTGGGATACCGCTTTTACTCCTACCCAACTGGAGAGATTACTGCGCGATATCGAGAGCCAGGCGCCCAGCGAGCTATGGGCCTACGCCCAATTCCTAGAGGCGCAGGGCCTGCAAAATGATCAGGCGCTGCTGTATTTTTTGGCAGAAGATGCTGATGCCGCTCACCATGGGGTCGTTGGTGCTGATTGCTGCCTCCTTCGTGTTTGGCCCGTTGCGCACAGTTGCGGCGGGCACCCGGGTGTTTTATGGCGTGGTGACCGGGCTGAGTTTCAAATACGTGCAGGATTTGCTGGCGCCTGCCTCGACCATTTTGGCTTTTCCCCGTCTGGGCTGTTCTTGTGCCGACCTTGGCGTGTGCAGGGGTAGGGGATCTATTTTCTACGTCGCAATGGCTAATGCCGCAACGGCGAGCTATTAGGGACGAGGATTATCTAAAACAACCAACGGCCAACCAGGAGCCCAGAAAACGATGGGAACACGACGCTTTACTCAGTTGGATAGCGTATGGCCAGCGGGCCTTGGTCGACGACTGGGTGCCATGCTGTATGACGGCTTCTTAGTCACCGCAATTTGGATCGCGGTAACCGTCGCGCATATGGTTTTTTTCCGCTATGTGCTTGGCCAACAGCCCGAAGAGGTTGGCACTACATCCGGCGATATTTGGAGTCTGCGTCTCATGCTGGTGTTTTTTGTCACCCCTGTTTTTCGTTTTCTCCTGGACCCGGGGTGGGATGACACTCGGCATGCAGGCGTGGCGGCTGCGGGTGCAAACGGTGGATGGCTATTCGCTGAGTGTAAAGCAGTGCCTTATCCGTTGTGGCGTAGCGTGGCTATCGCTGTTGGCGTTTGGTTTGGGTTACTGGTGGGTGCTATTCGACCCCGAAAGGCGCAGCTGGCCGGATATTGCATCGAACACGCAAACGGTGGTGTTGCCGAAAAATAATTCCCGCTGGCGTGGTGTCAAATGGATTGCAAAAACATTGTTGCGCCAAGACGTTATCGTGCTTCTCGTATCTGTTAAGACGAATAGCTATCAAAAGCAGCGATTTCTACTTGAAAAGATGTATGCGAATCATTTACATTCATCTCATGACTTTTATGAGGTGTCGCCATGTACGTTTGTGTGTGCAAGGGAGTAACCGATCATCAGATTCGCCAGCACGTTAGCGACGGAGCGCGCAGCTGGCGGGAAGTACGCGAGGCAACCGGCTGTGCAACGCAGTGCGGCAAGTGCGCGTGCTATGCTAAATCTATTACCCGCGACGCCGTTCAGGAAGCACGCCAAGAAGCCGATATGGGTCTCGCTTACGCTGTGTGACGCGAATCACTATTGTTAGGGTTATCGTTAGCAAATATATGATTTGCTTGAACTTTTAAACACTTTATCTATACTCTCAGGAAAGCTGGGAGTATAGCTATGTGCGTCTATACTTCTTCAATAACGTAACTGCTTGATCGCATTATTTAAAGGCCAGCTCAAACATTGGCTTAAACATCGGCATTACAGTAGAAAAGGTGACGTCATGAAAGGTGATATTAAAGTCCTCGAGCATCTGAATAAGGCGCTTGGCAACGAATTGGTCGCGATTAATCAGTACTTTTGCACGCTAAAATGTATAAAGATTGGGGTCTGAAAGCGTTAGCCAAATGGGAATACGATGAGTCCATCGAAGAGATGCAGCACGCTGATAAAATCATCGAGCGCATTCTGTTTTTGGAGGGCGTGCCTAACCTGCAAGACCTCGGCAAACTCTACATTGGCGAAAACGTAAAAGAGATGCTCGAGAGTGATCTTAAAATTGAGCACGATGGCCGTAACGACTACATTGAAGCCATCACTTATTGCGAAAGCGTCAAAGATTACGTTACCCGCGATATGCTCCGTGATCTGCTCGCCGATGAAGAAGGTCATATCGATCACATCGAAACTGAGCTGAAACTGATCGAACAGGTAGGCATTCAGAACTACCTGCAGCGCCAAATGCAGATGGCTGGCGAAGAGTAAAATTCTTTAGCCAAGCCTTTAGCTAACGTTCTAGTTCAGCTAAACATGCAACGTAAAACGGGCAGCCTTAGGGCTGCCCGTTTTCTTCTGATACTACATGATTGCTTTTCAAGCACTAGGACATTAAGCGCTGGTCGCCAGTGTATCGCCCGCTTTGCCTGCACCAAGTACCTGTTCGGCAGGTTCATCAACCGCGAAAGTCATGCGGCTCAAACGACGCACACGTTTCATAAACAGGGCGATGCAGATAAGTGTGCCAAGCGCTGCTACTACATAGCTTAGTTGCATAGGTAGGCCAAAACCAATCGGCGCATAGGCCAGGTAGGTAAAGGTGGCCATGGTCATAAAGGTTGCTGGGACTGATGTGATCCAGTGAGGCTTACGCGACAGCACTAAATACATGGTGCCTACCCACAATGCGATAACAGCGGTGGTTTGGTTCGCCCAGGAGAAGTAGCGCCACAGTAGCGTGAAGTCCATATGGGTTAACCCGTAGGACACCACGAACAGCGGCAGGGCGACCATGACACGCTTTAACATCGGCTTTTGATCGATCTTGATGTAGTCGGCGATGATCATCCGCGCACTGCGGAAAGCGGTATCGCCCGAGGTAATCGGTAGTACGATAACGCCCAGTACTGCCAGCGTGCCGCCAACTGCACCAAGCATGGTAGTGGAAACTTCACTCACCACCGCAGCAGGGCCGCCAGCAGCCAGCACATCAGAAAGCGACTGGTCGCCATAAAACAGGCTCATTGCCGCTGCTGCCCAGATCATCGCAATAATGCCTTCGGTGATCATCATGCCGTAAAAGATTTTGCGTCCATTGGTTTCGTTTTGAGTGGTGCGCGAAATAATCGGGGTTTGGGTGGCATGGAAACCGGAAAGCGCACCGCACGAGATGGTTAAAAACAGCAACGGAAAAATAGGGGCGGCGTCAGGGTGCATGTTTTGGAACGAGAGCTCGGGGATCGGTGCGCCCGTCACTATCAAGCCAATACCAATGCCCGCAGCGCTGAACAGTAGCAGTGCCCCGAAATAGGGGTAGATACGGCCAATGACTTTATCAATCGGTAACAACGTGGCGATCAGGTGGTAGATAAAAATGGCAACAATGATCAGGGTAAGCGACAGCGAAGTCATATTGGCTAACAGCGCGGCAGGCGAGGTCACAAAGACCGTGCCCACCAGCAGAAGCAGTAGAATCGCGAAACCATTGACGACGTGCTTCATCGCTTTGCCGAGGAATTTACCTGCTAGCTGAGGCAGGTGAGCGCCGTGGTTGCGGATCGAGATCATGCCCGTCAGATAATCGTGCACGGCACCGGCAAAATGCAGCCAATCACGATCCAGACAAATGCCACTGGACCGTAAAGCGCGCCTAAAATGGGCCCGAAGATAGGCCCCACACCGGCAATGTTCAATAATTGAATAAGTGAGTTGCGCGTCGTATTCATCGGCACATAGTCGATGTTGTCGCGCATGGTGAATGCGGGTGTGCGTCGTTTGCGATCAGTCACAAACACACGCTCCACGAACTTCCCATAGGTAAAGTAGCCCGCTATCAGCAGCAGGATCGATACGATAAAGGTGATCATCTAAGGTACCTAGAGCAGTAGGGGAAATGGGCGTGCATGCCTTTAGCACGCAAACAGGTGCTTCTTAAGCCAGGGCGAATGTACAGATAAGCGCTATAAAATCACAGTTAGACTTTAGTTGGGTTCAGGCAAAAACGGGCAGCCCAAAGGCTGCCCATGCTGGCTGCTAACAACGGCGGCTAATTTACGACTCCACTACGCCGCAAGCCATACGGGGACCACCACCGCCAAGGTGTGGCTCATCATCGTAGGTATCGCCGCCTTCATGAATCATCAGCGCACGGCCCGGCATATCGTCCATGCTCAGGCGCGGTGCCAAAACAGGAAGGTTGGCTTCGCCTTCATCATTGACGGTTAGCACTGGCAGATCGCCTAAATGCCCTTCTTCATAGGGGCCTTGGTGAGTGCCTGTATCATCAGGGTCATAGTGGCCACCAGCAGACAGCGCGGCGGTCATTTCACCGTTGTCGTCTTCTGCAGGTTCACAGCTGGCATTTTGGTGTACGTGAAAACCATAAACGCCAGGATTCATATCACTGAGCGAGGGTGTCAGCAGCAAGCCATGATCCGTCTGCTCAAGTGAAACGGTACCAATGGATTCTTCAACTCCTTCGGCGCTAACTTTATGCATCTCTACATCAAGCGTGTCATTGGCGTGCGCCGATGAAGCGGCGAGCAGCAGCGAGGCAGCCATCGCAGTAACGGGGATTGTATAGCGCATATCGATCTCTCCTTCCTGATCCATGGAAACGCTGTAGCAGCGTTGCTCATTTAAGGTAGTTGCCACTGCGCCACTCTGCCAACTTACCCAGTGGATGACATCTCACTGCCCAGCCGCGACAATAGCGGGCTGTTTTTATAATGAACGACTTTTTGTCCCCAGCTTTTACCAGGGAGCGTTATGACGCCACTCAACATCCTCTATCAGGATGAGCATCTCGTTGCGGTGCATAAGCCGTCAGGGCTTCTGGTGCATCGCTCGGCATTGGCGCGTGGCGAAACCGAATTTTGCTCCAGCGGCTGCGTGATCAGATAGGTAAGCGGGTCTATCCCGTTCATCGGCTGGATAGGCCTACGTCGGGAGTGATTGTATTCGCGCTTTCCTCAGCAGTCGCTGGCCTGCTTAGCGAGATGTTCAGTGAGCGGCAGGTAGAGAAACGCTACTTGGCGGTGGTGCGCGGTAAAGCCCCGGAAAGCGAGCGTTTGGATTACCCGTTGCGGGAGGAGGATGGCACGCGCCCCAAGGCGGAGATGCCTGCCATGCCCGCGATGACTGATATTCGCCGCCTGGATAGCGTAGAGCTGCCTGTACAGGTGGATCGCTACCCGGTGGCGCGCTATTCGTTGGTGGAAGCGCGGCCGCTTACCGGGCGGCGCCACCAGATTCGCCGTCATCTGTCGCGGCGCGGTTACCCGATCGTTGGTGATGCCAAGCACGGTAAAAGTGTCCACAACCGCTTTTTGCCGAGCAGATGGGGGCGCCACGCTTACTGTTGGCGGCGACCCATTTGGCCTTTGATCATCCTGTGCTGAACAAGCGTGTACAATTAAGCTGCGCCTTGGACGACACCATGGTCGCGCTGTTTAATCATCTTGGTTGGGCGGGACACTTACCGCTAGACAGCGTGCGCACGCCACCCCATACCACGCCTTCAGCCCTCCAAGCATTGTGAGTCTGTTTTATGTCATTGAACGAGCCCTCAACCTCCCTTGCTACCGCCTCAGTTTCTAACGACCGTGTTTCTAGCGACTATGATTTTCGCTTTGGCGGTATTCGCCGCCTGTACGGCCAGCGGGCTGCCACGGCGTTTCGCCATGCCCATGTAGTCGTGGTCGGGGTAGGCGGCGTGGGTAGCTGGACGGTAGAGGCGCTGGCCCGCTCGGGCATTGGCAAACTCACGCTGATCGATCTGGACGATGTGTGTGTTTCCAACATCAATCGTCAGCTCCATGCGCTGGATGGCACTATAGGCCAGCCCAAGGTGGAGGTGCTCGCCGAGCGCTGCCGTCTGATCGCCCCCGAGATTGAGATAATTGCGGATACCGCCTTCGTCACGCCAACCAACCTGGCCGAGCGCATTCCCGAGGATGTCGACCATGTGGTGGATGCCATTGACAGCGTGATCGCCAAGGCCGCGCTGATTGCTTGGTGCAAGCGGCGCAAAATACCGATTACCGTCACCGGCGCGGCGGGCGGACAAACCGACCCGACGCGTATTCAAGTGGCGGATTTGACCCGCACTGAGCACGACCCGCTGCTCTCCAAAGTGCGCTCGCGGCTGCGCCGGGATTATGGCTTCTCCCGCAACCCCAAACGGCGTTTCTCGGTAGAGTGCGTCTACTCCGACGAGCAGTTGGTTTACCCAAGCGGGGATGGAGAGGTATGCCTGCAAAAGCCCGGCAGCGGTGATGCTACTCGCCTGGACTGTGCTTCGGGCTTTGGTGCGGCTACCTTTTGACCGGCACCTTTGGCTTTGTGGCTGCCTCAAAAGTGCTTGAACGCCTTGCTAAAAAAGCTAACCAGCCAACCGTCAAAAACGGCACTTAAGAGGAGAGCCAATGACCGCCCCTATTCCCGGTATTTATCGCCATTACAAAGGTAATCTCTACGAAGTGCTCGGCACTGCCCAACACAGCGAAAGCGAAGAGCATTTAGTGGTCTATCGCGCCCTTTATGGTGAGTACGGCCTCTGGGTACGTCCGCTAGCGATGTTCACTGAAACGGTGACGAGAGGGCCATACCCAGCCGCGCTTTGCGCTGGAGAAAGCGTTTTAGCCTGAGTTTCGTTATCGAGGAGTACTTATGTCCCCCCTATCAGCGCTGCAAACGCTAAAAGCCGTCTTTGGTTTTGATGACTTTCGCGGTGGTCAGCAGGCGGTGGTGTCTCGAGTGTTGGAGGGCACTCAACGGCGGCGATTTTGCCACCGGCGCTGGAAAAATCCTTGTGCTATCAGCTCCCAGCGCTTCATCTGCCGCACTTAACCTTGGTAGTGTCGCCGCTGCTGGCGCTGATGCAGGATCAGCTCGCGTTTCTGACCCGCCACGGCGTGGCAGCAGCGAGTATCGACTCCACCAAGACCGCGCCACCACCCAGGAGGTGATGGAGCGCGCCAAGAGCGGCGAGCTAAAAATCCTCATGGTGTCGGTGGAGCGGCTCAAAAACGAGCGCTTTCGCCACTTTCTACGTCAGGTTCAGATATCGCTTTTAGTGGTGGATGAAGCCCATTGTTTGTCTGAATGGGGACATAACTTCCGTCCTGACTACCTCAAACTACCCGACTACCAGCGCGAGTTTGCCATTCCTCAGGTGCTACTGCTTACCGCCACGGCGCCCCCGCGGTGATCGCCGATATGGGTGAAAAGTTTGCCATTGCGCCGGAGAACGTCATCACCACCGGCTTTTACCGCTCCAATTTAGAACTGCTGGTGGCGCCTGCTAAGAAGGATCGCCAGCAGCAGCTGATTACCTGGCTGAAGCCGCAGATGCAGCCGGGCAGCGAAGCGCCGACGATTATTTACGTCACTCTGCAACAGACAGCAGAGCAGGTAGCTCGCACGCTCGCTGCTCAGGGAATTAACGCCCAGGCGTACCATGCGGGGTTAGATGCACAGCGGCGGGATGAGATCCAGCGCCAGTTTATGGGCGGTGAGTCACCCTGCATTGTGGCGACCATTGCCTTTGGCATGGGCATCGATAAGGGCGATATTCGCAATGTGGTGCATTATGATCTGCCTAAATCCATCGAGAACTACAGCCAGGAGATTGGCCGGGCGGGACGCGATGGTCAGCCTTCTACCTGCCCGACCATGGCCGGACAAGATGGTTTGCGCGTACTGGAAAATTTCGTTTACGGCGATACCCCCCGAGTTCGGCGGTATCGTTCACTTGCTAGAAGAGATCGCAGCGGCAGGTAAGACGCCGGACCATCAGTGGGAGGTGCTGCTTAATACGCTTTCCCGAGATACCAATATTCGCCCGCTGCCGCTAAAGACGCTGCTAGTGCGGTTGGAGATGCATGGCATTATCGCACCGCGCTTTGCATTTCTAGCCGAGTACCGGCTGCGCTACCACATTGAGCCGAGTGAGTTGGTAAATCGTTTTGAAGGCGAGCGGGCGGCCTTTGTACGTCTTATTGTCGATAATATCCCTATCGCTCGCACCTGGGGTATGGTGGATTTTGAGCGCTTGAACAAGGCAGGGCAGACACAACAGATTGATTCCTCCCGCGCTCGGGCCATCACGGCGCTTGAGTACTTTCAGGACAAAGGCTGGTTAACCCTGGAAGGCAAGCGGATGACCGACGTGTATGAGATTCGCCAGCCGGACTTTGCCGTTGAAACGCTAGCGAGCCAGTTATACGACGATTGCTTGATGCGGGAGCGCATTGAGATTGATCGGCTGCAGTCTATGCTAGCGCTATTTGAATCAGAAACTTGCCTGACGCGACGGCTGGCTGAGCACTTTGGTGATGGCTCTTTTGGTAATAGCATGTTTGATGCGCTTCCCGATACCGAGCCGGGCCGCTGTGGGCACTGTTCGGTGTGCTACGGCCACCCCGTGCGATTGCCGGAAGCGCCCCTGAGCCACCGCTGACGGCGGCCGAGTTTCAGCGCTACGCCACGCCGCTGATGGAGCGCCATATCAAACAGTTTGACCAACCGCCCAATGCCCAGCGACTCGCGCACTTTCTGTGCGGTTTAACCATGCCGGTCTTTACCCCGCTCAAAACGCGAGAGTCTGCACGGCTTCGCCGTCTTTGAGCAGCGCGCCTACCCAGAGGTGCGCCAGTGGGCGGAGGCAATGCTTGGAGGGTAAGGTCATGGCCCGGGCTATGTGACAACACCCCGGTTAGTCGAGTAGCGCCGTAGGGGTATCATCAGCTTTCCTCCCGTCACAATCGAGGACGGCGTGGCAAAGAGCCTCAAGATTAGAAAATCTAGTCCATAAAAAAGTGTTTTAGTCTTAGACTAAGTGTAAGAGTTGCCGTACCTTCCTAGCCAGAGAATAACCAAAGGGTGGGGCGCCTGGGTGCTAACGCTCGGAGCCGTACCTCGCGAAGGGAACCGAAATGCTAGCTATTCAACCAACTGACAACAGTCAACAGCTCAGCTTGAGCGCAAACTTGCCCGACTTTATACGCGAAGGGCTTAATGACTGCTTCAATCTACCTACACTGCCGTCCGCCGCCATTAAAGTACTTGATGTAGCCCGTTCTCCAAATGCGAACGTAAAGGCCTATGCGGAAGCCATTCAAACAGATCCTATTTTAACCATGCGTTTATTGGCGCTGGCTAACAGCGCTTATTACGCTCGGCGCGCACCGACCATCCATACTTGCCGAGAAGCTGTGGCACGTGTTGGCCTAGACACCACCTTAGCCACCACGCTAAGTTTTAATTTATTCAAGCTTAAAGACCAAGCTGCATACCTGCAGCGGGTATGGAGCCGTTCTTTAATTGCTGCTATTGCGGCGCGTTACTTGGCAGAACAATTATGTCCTGGGCAAGCGGGGTTTGTATTCACTGCCGCGCTCCTGCAAGACATTGGTGTATTGGCTCTAAAAGCGCTTTATCCTGAAGACGTCGAAGCTATATATGAGCCGTTACCAACGCATCACTCCGAGCTTATCCATTCAGAGCAACTGCAGTTTGGCTGCGATCACGCAACAGTAGGGCTTGGTTAGCAGCAAAATGGGGCGTTCCCACCCATCTTGCCGAAGCGATTAGTACCAGTCATTCTGATTTTACTTTCGCCCCAATAGACTTATTCTGTGTGCGCATTTCAGGGCTGATCGCCGATGCTTGGCTTGCCCCTTCCCCGCGCATTCATTGGTCAGCTTAATGCGCAAGCTAAAAAATCACACAGAAGCTCAGCATATCGTGCTTGCCGAACTGCTATCGACGATTGAAACGCAGCTTCCCTCATTAGCAGACGTACTCGAAATCACAGCCCCAAAAAACCTAGATAGCGACGCTCTCATGGCTGAAGCGCAACACCTTTGTTTCAACAAACATTGGCGTTGAATGCGCGCTTAGAGCAACAACAATCAGAACTAGCAAACCTGCTTAAGCGTCAAGACGAGTTAGAAGTCTGCAGCCGTATTGATCCATTAACAGGGCTGGCTAACCGTGGGTGGTTGGAAGAACAATTGAGTGAACACTTTACCCATTGCCGTGAAGAGGGGCGAAACCTCTCGGTGGCGTTTATTGATTTAGACCATTTTAAAATGGTCAATGATCAATATGGGCACTTGGTGGGCGACGTGATCCTGGAAAACTTTGGAAAGCTCCTCAGAGAGCTTGTTCGGGATAGTGACCTCGCCGGACGCTTCGGTGGTGAAGAATTCATGATTATAATGCCAAATGAAGACGCCCATTCTGCTCATCAGTTAGTAAAACAAATCTTACAGAAACTGGCTGAACAACCTATTGCCTATGTGGAAAATCAGCCCATCCATATCACCGTTTCTATTGGTATTGCTTGCCTGCATGACGGCGGCTTTGCTGATAGCCGAGAGCTTATGAACGCCGCCGACCAAACCATGTATTTCGTTAAACACAGTGGTCGCTGCGGTATTGCGATATATGGCCAGTAAACCTAATGAGAATTGTAGAGGCAGAGGGTTCATAGGCGCCGCATAGTAAAGTTTATCACTTACCACTTTAGAGAGAGGCTGCGGCCTCTCTTCTATGTTTGCATCACTTCAATGACTCACTCCCAAGCCGGGAAGGGGTCTGGAAGTTGCTTCCACGCTTCCATACCTTCCAGCAGTTCCTCCTCGAGCAGCAGACAATTATCCAGCGCTTCGCGCATTCTGGCTTGATCTAGGTTTTGACCGATAAACACCAGCTCCTGGCGCATATCGCCAAACGGCTCCTGCCACTTCTCCATAATAAATTGGCGTGTTTCGGGATCGGTTGGCCAATGCTCTTCGGGAATGGCTTTCCAGAAAACACCTGCGGGGCCGTGATGGGCGATGCCGCCTGCCTGGCTCCAATGACCGGCAGCTTGTGGGCGGGTCGCGAGCCAGAAAAAAGCCCTTCGAGCGTAGCAGGCCTTTGCCAAACCACTCCTGGTTAAGTAGATCGTGAAATTTATGCGGATGGAAAGGCCGGCGGGCGTGATAGGCAAAACTGCCAATCCCGTACTCTTCGGTTTCGGGGACATGTTCGCCGCGCATTTCTTTAAGCCAGCCAGGCGCCAACTGGGCGCGCTCAAAGTTGAACTTACCGGTATCCAGCACTTTGTCCAGCGGCACGCCGCCTTGGGTAATGGGCACCAGTTCCGCGTCAGGATTCAGCGAACGCAGAATGGCTTTCAGAGCCTCCAACTCTGTTTCACTGATCAGGTCAGTCTTACTAATCAGCAGCACATCGCAAAACTCGATCTGATCGACCAGTAGATCGGCGACGTTGCGCTCATCGTCTTCACCCAAGCTTTCGCCCGCTTCCGCCAAGCTTTGCGCTTCGCGGTACTGGTCAAGAAAATTAGCGCCATCCACCACTGTCACTAAGGTATCCAACCGAGCGACATGAGAGAGGCTCTGGCCATTTTCGTCTTCAAAGGTGAATGTTTCTGCGACAGGCAGCGGCTCGGAAATGCCGGTGGACTCAATCACTAAGTAATCGAACTTGCCTTCCCGGGCCAACTGGCTGACCTCGATCAGTAAGTCCTCGCGCAAGGTGCAGCAAATGCAGCCGTTGCTCATTTCTACCAAGCGCTCTTCAGAGCGGTTAAGGGCCACATTGCTATCCAGCGTCGATTCGCCTGGACCGCCGCGAACCAGGGCGGCGTCGATATTCACTTCGCTCATATCGTTCACGATCACCGCCACCCGGCGGCCTTCACGGTTGGCGAGAATATGATTGAGCACGGTAGTTTTACCTGCGCCCAGGAAACCCGAGAGCACGGTGACGGGTAGGGGAGAAAAACGCAGTCATTGCTAGCATGCCTCTTAACTCGTTTATGTTATGTAATAATATAACAATAAAGTCTGTTGAGAGATAGGCTTGTTTAAAGGACGGCAGGTTTCGTTATGTATCTGCGAGAGAAAACCAGCGCAGCGCATCAATCACGATGAAAACCGCCAAGCTTACACCCAGCACTGGTAGCGCCACGCCCAGCGCGATAACGACGAATAGCACGCTTATTTTGGCCGTGAGCGGGAGCATCAGCCAGGGCTCAGTCACCGTAGGAAAGCGTTGACCATTTACTGTGCGTAGTCGCCGCCAGGCCATTACATAACCCCACCCTATCAGCGTGACAAGCCCGGCAGCGATCAAAGCGAGTACTGCTTGATTAACTAGGCCAAACAGGACTCCCATGTGCAGGTCAATTCCCAGCGGGTGAACTTGGCGGCTAGTGGGAAGGTATCGAAATCAGTTTGATCGATGACGGCCATGGTGCGCGGATGCAGCGCGACCTGGTCCACCTGGGTAGGCCAGCGCCGATCGATTTCCGCTACTCGCCACGCTTGGTTTTCACTCATTGATGGCGAGAGTTGAAGACGATTGGCCGATAGTCCTGCTGCTCGTGCAGCCTTTAGTGCGCGATCAAAGTCATTGGGCGTAATGGCCATAAGGGCTGAAACAGAGGATGTATGGCCGCGATGTTCTGCATGTTCATCATGAGCTTGGTTATCGGAATCGATCAGTGCCGTTGAGACGCTAGGGGTACCCCAGCCCCATACATGGCGCAGTTCAGCAATATTACCGCCTGCCCACTTGGACCATGTCAGCCCCGTTGCCGAAAAAAACAGCAGCCCCAGCGCCAATATCAACCCTAACGTTGCGTGGCGTCGGCGTGTGGCTTGAGCACCAGAAAGCGTTTTCAACGTGCGCTGCCGCCAAGCCCATAGCACTACGCCACCTAACGCGGCAAGCCAAAGCCATGAGGCGGCTAGTTCACTATAAAGGTGGCCTATATCACCCATTAACCACTGGCGGTGAAAGTGATCAATCGCTGTGCGTAGCGGTAAAATACCGCTGGTGCCGTAAACGGTTGTGTCGCCAGCTACTTGCAGTGTAATCGGGTCCACAAATATCGCCCGGTGCTCAGAAGGACCTAAGCTTGGATCGCTATACATCAGCCGGGTAGTGTCGCCGAGTGCTGGCGCGGGGCGCACTGCACTCGGTAGCAGCGGATCGTCAAGATAGCGTTGAGCAGCGGCAATTTGCGCAGCCATGGGGTGTGGCTCACCCTCGGTAACCCCGTAAAGCGTATCGTGATAGAGCCACTCTTCAAGTGGCGGGCTAAGTAGGTAGGCTATTCCCGACAGCGCAGCGATAAGGATAAAGGGCCAATAAAAGACCAATATACAAGTGCAGGCGGCTAAGCAGGGTAAAAGCAGTTTGCCGGTACGGGTAGAGGGACGGGCTGTCATTCGCTGAATCCGAGTGGTATCGGTAAAATAGTGAGCCAGCTTAGTTAGTTTACTTAGCCACCGCTAGTCTGTGCCCAGCGGTAAAAAAGTCACACGCTTAACGATTAGATGTCGAGGGCTTGGCGGCTAGGAGTGCACGGAACAGGCCATTCATAAGCACCGGCTCATCATGGCGGATCAAAAATCCAGCGTCAGTCAGCAGTGGCTGCGCTTGGCGGGTAATATCGGTCGCGAGCGCTGAGGTCAGTTGGTTCAGAAAACGTCGACCCGCCCCCGCGGTGTGTATCCGGCTGGAACTTATCCAACACACATAATTGGCCGCCGGGTTTTAGCACACGATGTGCCCTCGGTGAGTCCTTTGTGTGGATTAGGCATGACAGCAATGATCAAGTGCATGATGACAGCGTCAAAGTGCTCGTCGGGTAGTCAAGCTCTTCAGCGTCCATAACGCAGCATTCAACATCGCGGCGCAGCGTTTCAGCTCTTTGGCTATGCGCTTTACCATCGCCGGCGCGATATCAGTGGCGTGTAATTCGATATCACAAGGCAGAAAAGGCAAGTCTAACCCCGTTCCGGCACCCACCAGCAGTACGCGCATGCCAGGCTCCCAATCCACTTGACCAAGCGCAATACGTCGTGGTCTACGGAAGGCGCGGGCAGCGACTGTGTCATAGAAAGGGGCATAAGCGGTGTAGCGAAGGCGATTCCACGCGGTAGTGTTGAACATAACGCCTCTATGCAGCGCAATGCTGCGGTTGCTGAACGTCAGGGCCCGACTACCTATAGCATGAAAGCGTTAATCCAACCAAGAGAGTATGCTAGCGACCTAGAATCCATTTTTCTTTTATGTGCAATCGAGTGCGGCAGAATATTGTTAATACAGCCCCGTTAAATAGGTTGTAGCCACAATAAACGAATTTTAAATATAAATTTATATTGATAACCGCCTGGGTTAAGTGTTGGCATAACTTATATTGTTTTAGCTTAGCTTTTCATGTTAATGGTGCACGGTCATCGTTTAATAAGTTAACCTCTTTGCAAGCGTATGGTTAGGGTTTCCACCGTATCAAGGATGAGTTTTCGATCCTCTTGGTTTAAAGGCGCTAGAAGTTGTTTCATTCTGCTTGATTGATCATCAACGTGAAAACTTGCTTGTCCAAGCAACTCAGCTGCTTCGCAATTAAAAATCTCAGCAAGTTCAATAAGACGTACGATGTTGGGTATTACTCGCCCGCGTTCTATACGCGAAACGGCTTCATTGCCAACTCCTAAGCGCTCAGCCACTTCTTCTTGGGTCATTTTGCTACGAACCCGCTGTTTGGCAATAGCTCGGCCAATACTGCCTGCTAACCGTTTCTGTTCAGTTTTATTCACAACGTCCTCCATTAGACCTAGATGGTTGAGGAACGACCTATTGACATGAAGGACTGTTTGGGTTGAATATCATCCTCTAAGGTTGATTTGGATATTAAAGGTAACTTTTGTTTCGCTTGGTTATTCCCTGAAAGCTAGTAGTAGGTGAGAAGTTAATTTAATTGAGCGTTCGGTAAATATAAAATGGCCTAGTTGTATAGATGTAAGTTTGAGGCTTTTAAAGGCAAAAGATGAAATGCTTAATTTTAAAAACAGATAAAAGCAGCACAAAAGTAGCAAGCTAAAACCTTTGTCGATAATGAAGGTAAGTTGGTTTTAACTGGAGTGTTATTAGCAAAGAATGAAAAACTATTTTTGAGCATTTAGTGAGCTTTTCCTATACAAGATATTTGAAGCCTAATTAATGACTGGAAGTGTTTTATGCAGCGGGTAGGGATTGGTATTTTCAAAAAGTTGTTCAAAACGCGCTAGCAAATAGCTTGTGTTCTGGCACGATTAAATCCGAAGGCGTTTAATAGCATGCCTCCTACTACTGCACCAGAAATTTTTCACCAGTTAGCGGATAAGCTGTCCCATGTCAGTGAAGAAGGTTTTTCACCATCTAGTGAGGTCTTTGGCAGATGTGCTCAAAGTTGACTATGTCACGGTAGAGCACGTCGATAGCCACTAGGAAATAGCGACCACGTTGGCGATGTGGTCACAGGAGTCATTCAATGAAAGGGCGCCTTATTTTGTCGAAGCCACGCCTTGCCAACAAGTTGCCCACCTTACAAAGTTTTTTGTTCCCTCCCAGGTTCGCCAGAAGTTCCCAAACGATAAGCAACTAGCGGCAACGTGTGCTGAGAGTTATTTAGGTATCGCTATCACCGCCTCTGATGGTAGCTTTTAGGCGTTATCGCGTTGATGCACTCCTCGCCCTTGGTGCTTCCTCTATACACCGATGACGTATTACGCATTGCTTCCGCGCTGGCAGGCTCAGAGCTATCGCGTCAGTTGGCCGAAAGCCACACCCGCGAGCGGCTGTTATATAAAAAGAGAGCTGCAGCGCATTGGTCGTCACAACAAAGTATTGGTTAATACCATTCATGAGCAGCAACGCTTTCAACACGCTGTTATTAACGTAGCGACGGCGGTTTCGGCTGAAAATGGTGAAGCGTTTCTGCATCAATTAACCATGCATATGGCCGAGGCTTTGTTTGCAGAGGTGGGGTTTATTGCGCTGTTAGATGAGCAAAATACTGATATTGCGCATACCATAACGTTGTATGTAAATGGTCAACTTCAGGATAATTTTGCTTATTATCTCCCCGGTGTTCCCTGCCATAAGGTAATGGTTGAGCAGGAGTGCGTTGTTCACGAGGGTGCCGCCATCATGCTGCCTAGGGAGAGCAATGGTGCACTGAGTTGGGTGAACGGCTATGTTGGGCGTCGGCTAGATAACAGTCACGGTCAGCCGATGGGTCTTATTGGCGTTATGTTTAAAAGCCACTGAACGATGTGGATATTGTGCGTAACGTACTGCAGCTGTTTGCGGCGCGGGCAGCCTCTGAGCTTGAGCGTCAGCAAGATGAAACACGAATACGCCAATTAGCCTTTTGTGATCCTGGCACTCAATTGCCCAACCGCGCCGCTTTTATGCGCTATCTGGAGCGCGAATTTGCCGCTGCAAACACCACCAGACTAGCGCTATTGCTGTTAGATCTTAACCATTTCAAAGAGATTAACGATACCGCTGGGCACGATCTGGGCGACTTAGTCCTTAAAGCCGTTGCAAGAAGTTTTGCTAGCTCACTCGGCAAGGGGGGAATTCTTGGCCCGCTTAGGGGCGATGAGTTTGTCGTTGTTTGCCCTGGGATGGAAGTGAGTGGCGCGTTAACCACGGCTCAGCGGCTGTGCGACAGCATTGTACGTCCTCTTATTGTCGAACAGCACTCCTTTGAAGTTTCAGTGGGCATTGGTGTTTCGCTCTATCCCCAGCATGCGGCAACCCCATTAGAATTGTTAAAATATGCTGATATTGCAATGTATCAAGCTAAACGGCAAAAGCTTGCTGCGTGTGTATTTGAGCCCTGGATGGGGCACGTCATTGCTGAGCAGTTGCTTATTGCCAAGCGCCTAGCGTCTGCCATTGCAGGAAAGCAGTTGAGCCTACACTTTCAGCCCCAGGTGGATTTAAGCAGCGGTCTTCTGATTGGCGCTGAAGCCCTTTGCCGGTGGCACGATGAGGAACTTGGCGATGTTTCGCCCGGCAAGTTCATTCCTATTGCCGAAGAGCGCGGTATGATCGTTGCGCTTGGTTACTGGGTGTTTGAAGAAGCTTGTCGACAGCTGTCGCAGTGGCGGGAGCAGGGCTATTCGATGCCGGGCCAGCTAGCGATCAATATTGCTGCCCAACAGTTTGATGAAGAAGACTTGGTCGCCAACCTGCTCGATAGCTGTGCTAGTTTCAACATTGAGCCCTCGCAACTTAGTTTGGAAATTACCGAAAGCGGCATTATGGACAATCCTGAAAAGCGATTGCCATGACCGAGATGCTGAAGGGGCACGGGCTGGGACTATCCATTGATGATTTTGGCACCGGTTACTCCTCACTTGCTTACCTGAAGCGCTTCGCCGCCGACAAAATTAAAATCGATATTTCCTTTGTCCGCGATATGCTCACCAGCGACAACGACCGTGTCATTGTGGCGACAATTATTGCCATGGCAAACACGCTGGGCCTTGAGACCATTGCGGAAGGGATTGAAAACCAAAATCAAATTGGCGCACTACTGGCTATGGGCTGCACTCAGGGACAAGGTTACTACTTTGACCGGCCACTGGCCGCCGAGCAGTTTGTTCAGCGTTGGCTTAGGCCATAGGTTTTGTATTAAGGGAGGAGAATGCCCTCTCCGAACGGCTGCTTGTATAGACCACACGCTTGATATGGCGCCTCTCCACGCGGCTCAATATGCTGAACAAGTTCTCATTTCCCCCTCAGCCCCTTGCAAAAAGCCCGGTCAGTCAGGGGTGCTAATTAGTCCAGACTCATGCTATACCTGAAAATGTAATTTCATCTTTACATACGCGCGTGGTATGTATCTAAGCAATGGCGAGCAATAGCGTAAGGACGCATTTAGCTGATCGAATGGACTCTATCGTATGTTGATTCGGCAAATAAGCGAATTTTAATTCAGTCAAAGGATTGGATAGGAGCATAACGCTAAATGAGTGGATCGATCCCGCTAAGTAAATTTTCAAGCGGCAAAGGTTTTTTTCAATAAGCCGTTCTAGGCGGCCTATTGGCCGGAAGCATCCCTTTCGAGGCTTTTGCTTTTGACTTCGAAGATGTCGCTAGAAGGGCAGAAGAGCTGGCCCAGCAGGGCTACCGGGCTCCAGAAACGTCATTGCCCAATGAGCTGCGCGAACTCAGCTATGCGGAGTATGGGCAAATACAATATAAGCGGGATCGGGACGTGTGGAGCGGTGACGACGTACCTTTCACCCTGAGCTTTATCCCTGAAGGCATGCATTATGACAGTGCCATCCAATTAAACAGTATTGATCAGGAGGGCGAGGTTCATGGCTTTGCATACAACCCTGATGACTTTACTTACGGTGATTTAAATATCCCCGACGACGTTAAGAATAGTGATGGCGTTGGTATTGCCGGGTTTAGGATCAACCATGCGCTCAATGATGATGAGCGGAAAGATGAGGTGATGGTCTTTCTGGGAGCCAGCTATTTTCGCGCGATTGGCAGAGGACAGGTTTATGGTCTTTCAGGGCGCGGGCTGGCCGTTGATACAGGACTATCTTCGGGCGAAGAGTTCCCACACTTTACAGAAATGTGGATCATTGAACCTAGCCCAGAAAGCCAATACTTGACGATTTTCGCCCTGCTTGACTCGCCTAGCGTGACCGGTGCCTACCGCTTCGTACTACGTCCCGGAGAAGACACTCTGGTAGACGTACAATCGCGCCTATATTTACGCCGGGCAGTCGAGAAATTGGGGATAGCTCCGCTAACCAGCATGTACTTTTATGGCCCAGAGCAGCCCTCTTCGACCCAACACTATATCCCGGCAATCCATGACTCTAATGGCCTATTAATCAATGATGCGCAAAATGGTTGGTCATGGCGCCCGCTAGCCAACCCGTCCCGATTGATGATGAATAGGCAAGCAACGCCCCAGTTACGTGGTTATGGTCTTATGCAGCGTGGTCACAATTTTAGTGACTATCAGGATGTCAACTCACGTTATGATCTGCGTCCAAGCGCCTGGATAGAGCCACTCAACGAATGGGGACCCGGCAGCGTGGAGCTGATTCAGATCCCCACAGACAACGAGACCAACGACAACATCGTCTCGATGTGGCTGGCTGATGAAGCACATGAGCCGGGAACACCGCTGGCATTCGATTACCGCATTACGCTCACAACCGATGAAAGCCGCCACCTTGATCCTCAGCTTGCGTGGGTTGAAGAAACTCGCCGTTCACGCGGAGAGGTGATTCGCGACGACCTAGTACGTGAGCCCGACGGGACCCTCGCCTTCGTCCTCGATTTTATAGGACCCTCGCTTTCCGGTATCGGCAGCGATGCAAACATGAGTGTTGAGGCAAGCGTGGGCGATAATGGGGAATTAGCCGCTAGCCGCGTTGTTCATAACCCGGCGACCAACGGTTGGCGTGTGTTTGTCAACGTGAGGCGCAGTAACGGCAATCAGCCTTTGGATATCAGGGCCAAGTTAATGCTCGATGGCAAGCAAATGTCCGAAACGTGGTACTACCGGTTGCCCGCTAATGGCTGATGTAATGACTTCAGCACAGCCAACGCCAACGGATTTTTATTTAGAGCGATTGGCGTTGCAGACCCAGGATCGGAAAGAGCGTTACAAGTTACTGGTTGGTGATCTTGATCAACACGACATAGCTTCGCTGCATGCTGCGTTGGGTGGGGATAACGAAACAGACAGCGAAGGCAATAAGGATCCTGCAGCGCTGTCGGTGGGTCGACGCTTGGCGCTGGCCTATGCCGAGCCGCCGCTAGCCCCGCCAGATGTGCTGTCAACGGATACGTCCGGTATTACGCGTTTGCGCACAGCCCCGCCGATGCAACGAACGCCATTGGCACCCCAGCAGTGGTCGACCAACCCTTTCGTTAATATGGGTCGGCGCTTTAAGCGCTGGGCTAACGGTGATTTTCGACGGCGCAAAGAGAGTCGCCCTCCGCGTCCTGGAAGTGGGTCGCCACCAGGCGTCGTTGGATTTTGCTGGTGCTGATTTTCGGTCAAAGTATCATCGCTGCCAATCAGATGCGTACGGTACTCCCCGGCCAGGGCATGCAGTGGCTTGAGATCACTATTCTGTCGCTGTTCGTGCTGCTGTTCGCCTGGGTGTCCGCCGGGTTTTGGACTGCATTGATGGGGTTTTTCCAGCTATTACGCAGCCATGACCGCTATGCCATTGATAGCGAAGTGGGTGATGAGCCGATTGTTGCTGAAGCCCGCACAGCACTGTTGGTGCCTATCTGTAACGAAGACGTGGCCAGAGTGTTTGCCGGGGTGCGCGCCACCCTGGAATCACTGCGCAGCACGGGTAATGATCGGCATTTCGATATTTTCATTCTAAGCGATACGTCCGATCCCGATATTGCCATCCAGGAGACCTATGCCTGGCTGGTGATGTGCCGTGACCTGGGCGCTTTCGGACAGGTCTTCTATCGCCGTCGACAGCGCCGAGTCAAACGTAAGAGCGGTAACCTTGACGATTTTTGCCGACGCTGGGGCGCGCGCTACCGCTATATGGTGGTGTTGGATGCCGATAGTGTCATGAGCGGTCAATGTCTTACCCGCCTGGTGCAAATGATGGAAGTGCATACCAGGGTGGGCATTATCCAAACGGCACCACGCGCTTCCGGGCGACTCAACCTGTACGCGCGCATGCAGCAGTTTGCGACGCGGGTTTACGGGCCGCTGTTCACCGCGGGGTTACATTTTTGGCAATTAGGCGAGTCGCACTATTGGGGTCATAACGCGATTATTCGGCTCGCCCCCTTTATGCAGCACTGCATACTCGCGCCACTTCCGGTAAGGGCTCAATGTCGGGGAGATTTTATCCCATGACTTTGTCGAGGCGGCGCTGATGCGGCGCGCTGGTTGGGGAGTATGGATTGCCTACCAGTTGGAAGGCAGCTATGAAGAAATGCCACCTAACTTGCTGGATGAACTCAATCGCGACAGGCGCTGGTGTCACGGAAATTTGATGAACTTCCGGCTGTTTTTCTCGCAAGGTATTCATCCGGTACACCGTGCCGTTTTCCTGACCGGTTTAATGTCCTATCTTTCAGCACCGCTATGGTGTCTTTTCTTAGTTCTTTCTACGGCCCTTTTAGCCGTGCATACCTTTAGCACGCCCGACTATTTTCCTGAGCCGGGGATGTTGTTTCCTGTTTGGCCGCAATGGAACCCAACCTTAGCGGTGGGCTTGTTCGGCGTGACGGCATTACTGCTGTTCTTACCTAAGTTGCTAAGCGTATTGCTGGTGTGGATAAGGGTAGCCGCCACTTTGGCGGGCCGCTCAAAGTATTGGCGAGCATGGTGCTTGAGTCGCTCTTTTCTATGCTATTAGCGCCAGTGAGAATGCTGTTTCACACCCGCTTTGTGCTGACGTCATTAATGGGCTGGGCGGTTCAATGGCGCTCTCCTTCGCGTGAGAACAGCGACACTACGTGGGGAGATGCCATCCGCACCCATTGGAGCCAAACCTTATTAGGAGCTGTGTGGGCGACGGGTGTTTACGTGATGGAGCCCACCTTTCTTTGGTGGCTCTCGCCCATCGTCGTTGCGCTAATGCTATCGATTCCGGTATCGGCACTGTCGAGCCGCGTCTCGTTAGGCCGGTTCTGCTTTCAAAAGCGGCTTTTCCGGATTCCCGAAGAAACGCAACCGCCCCGCGTGCTACGGCGCATGGTGAACTTGCTCACCAGGATGAACACAGCAATGTCGGCCCCTCGTTTGCCCAAGTGGTGGTAGACCCCGTGCCTAACGCCTTGGCAACGGCCTTAGGAACATCACGCCATAACGATGTTGAACCCATTCGCCAGCGTCGTGACGAGCGGGTTGCTCGCGCTGTAGCGGAGGGGCCCGCGGGGATGAACTCACGAGAGCGGTTGGACTTTCTGGATGATCCGGTGATGATGTCGCAACTGCATTACCGCGTATGGGTCGACAGCAGGGCGCATCACAGTTGGTTCGACTTGGGTCTGCCAGGGCGTGAATCTAAATACTTGCCTACGTTTAGCTAAGTTTGCTGTTTTGTTTAACGACGCTCGCGCTTAATCATGCTGGCACATTGAGCGTTTGCGACGGGCACTCGCCGAATTGCTGCTTATAGTCATGGGCGAACTGCCCCAAGTGCCAGAACCCCAATAGGTGGCTATTTCCGTAACCGATTGCGGTGGCGACGCCGCCCGCAGCGCTCGGCGGACACGATTGAGCCGCGTTAAACGTAAAAACTGCAGCGGGCTAATGCCTAAAATAGCCGTAAAGCTGTACTGCAGCGTGCGGCGACTAACGTGAGTAAGCTGGCAAAGTTCATCCATTGTCACGGGTCCGTCCAAATGTTCATCCACGTAGCGTTTGACGCGATCGACCACTTCCTTGCGATGGGCGTAGCTAGGGGCAGCACAACGTTGGGCTGCTCGACCTGCAATAGCTCCAATAGCGCCATCAAAAGAATGTCTTGATGGATATGGCTGGCAATCGCCAGGGTCTGGCTAGCGAGTAGCCGCTCGATAAGAAACGACACGGCATAAAGCGTTTCGTGAGCAACTTTTCGCCGCGGCATAAAGTGCCAGTGGGTATCCAAGCTGATTCCCTGTCGCTCGGCTGCTGCTGACAACGCGGGTAACTGGATCACCAGCCCGTAGATGTCGAAAGCGCCCGGTGTTACCAGTTCAAAATCCTGCCCGCCGGGGCGGCACATTACCTCGCCAGCGGTGAGTGCTTGACCATTGATGCGTGAACCTTGCTGGTTGGCGGGAATACCGATCCACAGCGAGTCCGGCCATACTCGGCACTGCTGGCGTAGCGCTTGCCCAGTGTGCTCCTTAAACACCTGCATGGTTTCTAACGCCACTTCATCAAGGCGACCATAGAAGCTACCTGGGCTGAGCTGGTCGTACTCCTGCTGCCACCGGGTTAAGTTCTGTGCATGCTCATCAGCATCAAACGCTTCCTGAGTGCATCTTTTGGTGCAAACGGGCTATCGAGCGTGGACATAAAGCTCTCCTCAGGGCGTTATTGTTGTTAAATATTTCTTGGTGAATGTGTTAACCGATTGTATTTATTTATATATAAGGAATTTCAACGAGTTTGCCAAAACTTGATACTCCCTCTTAAGGGATAGCGCTATGGTGGAAACAAGCAAGTTTTGTTCCTCAACGTGCAGTCAGCGCGATTTAAAGTAGTGGTAATGACAAAGGAAAGCCCATGGCGCAGACCTATCACACCACGGTGGGTAGCCACAGCTACCGCTTCGCAAGCTTGGCGGAGTTGATGGCCAAAGCCACGCCGCCCCGGTCTGGCGACCGTTTGGCTGGCGTGATGGCAGAGAGTGCCGAAGAGCGCGTGGTCGCTCAAATGGTGTTGGCCGAACTTCCACTCACCACCTTTTGAACGAGGCGTTGATCCCTTACGAGGAAGATGAGATCACTCGGCTGATTATTGATGACCATGATGCCGACGCCTTCGCCCCCATTCGTCACCTTACCGTCGGTGACTTTCGTAACTGGCTACTCTCCGATCACGCGACGAGTGACGTATTAACGAAGGTGAAAGCGGGGATTACCCCGAAATGGCCGCTGCCGTCAGCAAGCTGATGCGCAATCAGGATGTGATACTGGTCGCTAAAAGTGCCGGGTCACCACCGCCTTTCGCAATACGATTGGCCTGCCGGGGCGCCTCTCTACTCGACTCCAGCCTAATCACCCGACGGACGATGTGACCGGCATTGCCGCAAGCATTCTCGACGGTTTGCTTTACGGCAGTGGCGATGCGGTGATTGGCATCAACCCCGCCACCGATAATGTCGCCCAGAGCGTCAAGCTGATGCGCCTGATGGATGAGGTGATTCAGAAGTATCAAATCCCCACCCAGTCCTGCGTGCTCACCCACGTAACGAACACGCTGGAGGCGATTGAGCAAGGTGCCCCGGTCGATCTGGTCTTTCAGTCGATCGGCGGCACCGAAGCCACTAATCGCAGTTTCGGTTTTGACTTGAGCACCCTCGCCGAGGCCGAAGCGGCCGCACAGTCGCTCAACCGTGGCACGGTGGGGCGCAACGTGATGTATTTCGAAACGGGGCAGGGTAGCTCGCTCTCCGCCGACGCGCATCACGGGCTCGATCAACAAACCTGTGAAGCCCGCGCCTATGCAGTGGCGCGCAAGTTCAATCCGTTGCTGGTCAATACCGTGGTTGGCTTTATCGGCCCCGAGTACCTATTCGATGGCAAAGAGATCACCCGTGCGGGCCTTGAAGACCACTTCTGCGGCAAGCTGTTAGGCGTGCCCATGGGCTGCGATGTCTGCTACACCAACCACGCCGAAGCCGATCAAAATGACATGGATAATCTGCTCACGCTGCTCGGCGTGGCGGGCTGCAACTTCATCATGGGGATCCCCGGTTCTGACGACATCATGCTCAACTACCAGACCACTTCTTTCCACGACGCGCTCTATGCACGACGGGTGCTGGGGCTGAAGGCAGCGCCGGAGTTTGAACGCTGGCTCGAAGAGATGCAGATTTTCCACGATGTCAGCACCCACCGGCTCAACGACAAGCTTCCCGCCGCCTTTGCCAACAGCCTGCGCCACCTGCCCAAGGAGCCGCGTCATGGCACATGATCCTTCATCCCCCATCGTGGTGGAAAACCCCTGGGAGCGTCTGAATGCCTTTACCGATGCACGCATTGGCTTGGGGCGTGCAGGCGTCAGCCTACCGACCAGTAAGCTGCTGGCGTTTCAGTTGGCCCACGCCCAAGCACAGGATGCGGTCCACTGCCCGCTGGATGAGGAAGCGCTCTCCAGCGAGCTGACCCAGGCTCTCAATTTGGCTGAGGCACCGCTGCACCTGCACAGCCACGCCCAAGATCGCGCCATGTACTTGCAAAGGCCCGACTATGGCCGTCGTCTTAACGACGAGAGCCGTGAGCACCTCCAGCAAGCAACTGAGTCTCAGCAGCGCTTTGATTTGGCGGTCGTGGTAGTCGATGGGCTTTCGGCGCTGGCAGTGCAGCAAAATAGCGCCTCGTTTCTGAGCACGCTGTACCAAACGCTCGATAGCGATGCCACTGATTGGCAGCTAGCGCCGTTAACGATCGTCGAGCAAGGGCGGGTCGCGATTGGCGATGAAATTGGCGCACTGCTCAATGCCGATGCGGTATTGGTGATGATTGGCGAACGGCCTGGACTCAGTTCGCCGGATAGCCTGGGGTTGTATCTGACCTGGGCGCCCGAGCCGGGGTTAAGGGACGACCGGCGCAACTGCATTTCCAATGTTCGCCCGGCTGGTTTGCAGGTCGAGGAAGCGGCTAGACGTTTCTTTCTGCTGTTAAAAGAAGCCCGGCAGCTCAAATTGTCGGGGGTTAAATTAAAAGACCGCAGCGAAGACGATGTGCTGGAAGGTGACTCGGCATCAGACGCACCAAGCTCGACGCGAAACTTTCTGGTCGCTGATTAACGAACGTGCACATCGAAAGAGCAGCCCCCAATAACAATGTATACACAACAACATGGAACAACGTTGATAAACAACAGCACGCCGCTGACGACGATTTCGTTCCACACTGAAAGGGCAAAACGATGACACAACCATCGATTGATCAGGCATACCTGGCGAAACGCCAACTGCGTAAAGGCACCGCGGGCTGGATATTGCTGGCGGGGCTTGGGGTTTCCTACGTTATTTCCGGTGATTTCGCCGGCTGGAACTTCTGGCATTGCTGAAGCGGGCTGGGGTGGCTTTGCGATAGCCGCCTGTTTAATGGCGTTGATGTATTTGGTGCTGGTGTTATCGCTTGCCGAAATGTCAGCGGCGATCCCCGCCGCTGGCGGCGGTTACAGCTTTGCCCGCCAGGCCATGGGTCCTGCTGGCGGCTACCTGACCGGGCTGGCCGTATTGATTGAGTATGCCCTGGCACCGGCGGCCATTGTTATCTTCATTGGCGCCGCCGTGGAGTCATTGCTAGGCATTAACGGCCCGCTGGTCTACCTCATTTCTACGCGCTGTTTATCGGCATTCACCTAGCGGGCGTGGGCGAAGCGCTTAAAGTCATGATGGTGATTAGCGGGTTAGCGGTGTTCGCCATTCTCGCCACGGCGGTGGCGCTGATCGGTGATTTCGATGCTGCTAATCTGTTCGATATTGCCGCCACCGATGCGGCGGGGCGAGCACCTTTATGCCGTTTGGCTGGTACGGTGTTTGGGCGGCACTGCCGTTTGGTATGTGGCTGTTCCTGGCGGTGGAAGGCGTACCGCTGGCGGCGGAGGAGGCCAAAGACCCTGCTCGTGATATGCCCAAAGGCATTATCGCGGCGATGCTGTTTTGCTGTTCACCGCGCTGCTGGTCGTGGTGCTGCTGGCCGGTGCCGCGGGCGCTGAAATGATCGGCCAGAGCGGTGTGCCGCTGGTGGATGCGTTGAACGCAGCGGGCAATCCGACCCTGGCGACCGTCGTGAATGTGTTGGGCCTGGCGGGGCTAATTGCGTCCTTCTTCTCGATTATTTATGGCTACAGCCGGTTAGTGTTTGCGCTCTCCCGGGCGGGCTATCTGCCTAAGCAGCTATCGCTCACCAGCGGGCGCAAAGTACCCTATTTAGCGTTGATCGTGCCCGGCGTGTTTGGCTTTTTGGTTTCACTCAGTGGGGAAGGCGACCTGATGCTGGGAATGGCGGTAGTGGGCGCAACCATTTCTTACGCGCTCATGGCCCTCAGCCATATTCTACTGCGAGTAAAACAGCCCGACCTGCCGCGCCCATATAAAACCCCCTGGCGGTGTCGTCACTTCAGGGATTGCATTGGTGCTTTCCCTTGTTGCGCTGACTGGGGTATACGCCTTCGACCCGCGTGCCTTCAACTACACCATCGTGCTGTTTATTGTTGGTGCTGCTTACTTCTTCTTTTACAGCAAGCACCACCTTGTGGCAAAAACCGCCGAGGAGGAATTTGCGCTGGTTTCCGCTTCACCTGAGGAGCTAGACGATAGCGAACCCGCACCGGCCGCCGCCGCTAAGCTGTAAGCGAACCAACGATTAGGCTACTGTGAAGCCCCTGGCGGTAAGACGCCAGGGGCTTTTTCTTATCTATTAACCGTTGCGAGGTGGCCTTATGACGCTGACCTTTGATAATCCTAGTGAACAGCGGCGCTGGTATTCCGTCGATGATGGTGTAATGGGTGGTGTGTCCCAGAGCGGCTTTAGCGTTGTCGACGATGAAGGCCACTTTCATGGCGAGGTGTCGTTGGAAAACGGCGGTGGTTTTGCCTCCGTTCGCCGGGAACCTAACGGTTTCGAGCCTACGCTCGCGGATGCCCAGGGCATCGCGTTGACGGTGCAGGGTGATGGGCGTACCTATCAACTGCGCTTGAAAAGTAGCTCTTTGGGTGATGCGTCTGCTTACCGGGTGAAATTCACACCACCTCAAGACCACTGGGAAACGCTGCACTTTTCATGGGATGCTTTTGAAGCGGTGCGGCGTGGCACAGTGCTGAGCGATGCCCCCGCTATAACGCCAAACGACATTTATCAAATCGGTTTCTTGATTGCTGATCGCACTGCTGGGGCTTTCTGTTTACGGGTCAAGCGCATTGAGAGCGGACATTGATTTGCGAGGCTCCCCACCAAGGTCGCCTCGCATGTAGTTTCCCCGTTACGCGAAGCTGGTAAAAATGATCAGGAGTCTGGCCCGTGAAGCACTCACCTGCGTATCGCTTAGCGACGACAATTCTGCACGGTTTTGATGAGTATCGTGCACGTTTTAAAGAGATCACTGCCGATGCCAGCCGTCGTTTCCATGAGGCGGCTTGGCGCGAAACGCAGCAGGCATCCGCGGAGCGGGATCAATCTCTATAAGGAAAAAATCGATACTACCCTGGGGCGCCTAAAGCGTACTTTCGATCCCGAGGTGGTATCCCACTGCGAGTGCTGGCGCGAGGCGCGTAACCACTACGCCGAGCTGATCAGCCACCGGCTCGATTTTGAACTCGCTGAAACCTTCTTTAACTCGCTGTTCTGTGCCATTTTCCACCACCGCCATATCCGCAACGACTGGATGTTTGTGTATAGCTCGCGGGAGGATGCCGCTCACCGCTCGGGGATCGAGCTGTGTCGACGGCGCAAGGTCAATGGCGACTGGCAGGCCGCGCTCAAGTGGGCGCTTATAGATGCCCCGTTCGATAACCGTTTTGCGGATATAGGCCAGGATACAAGCCTCGGCGCCACCTTCTTACAGCAACACTTACCCGCGACGATTTTGAACGCTGATGACACTGAAATAGAGCTGCTAAAGAGCGTTTTTTATCGCAATAAAGGCGCTTATCTCGTCGGTCGAATTACGGGAGGTGGCGAGCAGGTACCTCTGGTGCTGCCAGTGCTTCATGGTGAAGGCTATGGTGACCAAGCCGATGCCGATCCCTGCCTTCATCTGGACACGGTACTGATCGAAACCGATGAGGTGTCGATTATTTTCTCTTTACCCGCGCCTATTTTCAGGTGGAGGTCGCGGTGCCCAGGGAGTTTGTCGATTACTTGCAGCAGTTAATGCCGCACAAACCCGAAGGGGAGCTCTACGCTGCCATCGGTTTTTTTCAAGCATGGCAAAACCGAGTTTTTCCGAGCATTGAATCGTCAAGTGGCCAAGCGTGAGGATCAGTTTATTATCGCCCCGGGCGTGCGCGGCATGGTGATGGCGGTGTTTGTACTGCCTAGCTTTCGCACCGTATTTAAAATCATAAAAGATAAATTCGATCCGGCCAAAGACGTGACCCACGCCGTGGTGCGCGAAAAGTATCGGCTAGTAAAGCGTCACGACCGAGTGGGGCGCATGGCCGACACCCAGGAGTTCTCTAATTTTATAGTCCGCCAGGACCACTTCGCGCCGGAGTGCCTGGAACATCTGCTTGAGGTAGCGCCTTCCACGGTGATACTGAGAGACGACAAGGTCATCATCAAGCACTGCTATACCGAACGCATGATGACCCCCTTGAATATCTACCTGGAACAGTGCAGCGATAAAGAGCAGGAGACGGTGCTTAAGGATTACGGTAACGCTATTAAGCAGATGGCCGCAGCGAATATTTTTCCCGGCGATATGCTGCTGAAGAATTTCGGCGTTACTCACCATGGCCGGGTGATCTTCTACGACTACGATGAAGTCTGTTACCTCACCGAGTGCCGTTTTAGGCATATACCTAAATCTCAAGGTAATGACTTCCAGGGGGGCGATACGTTATCCATTGGCCCTAATGATATTTTTCCGGAGGAGTTCGGTCCCTTCATGTTCGCCAACGCAAATCTCCGCCGTCTGTTTATGCAGCAGCATCCAGAGCTGTTCGACCCCGATTACTGGCTGGAGTTGCAGCAGGCGATTGTCGATGGCCGCGTCATCGACGTTTATCCCTACCGTAACAAACAGCGCTTTGCGGGCAGCATTGGGCAGCTAGTATATTAGGCTTCTGTTCAAGGTGAAGTGAAACAGAAACGATGAGGTCATCATGGCAGTAAGCCCGCATTTGGTGGTGTTTACCGGCTCGGGGATTAGCGCGGAGAGCGGGATTAAAACCTTTCGCGCCAGCGACGGCCTATGGGAAAACCACCCGGTCGAGGAGGTTGCTACTCCTCAGGCGTGGAAACGTAATCCCCAGCAAGTATTGGATTTTTATAATCAGCGCCGCGAGCAGATCCGCCGTGCTAAACCCAACGCTGCCCATAAAGCGCTGGCAAGCCTGGAGCAGGCGGGGTTTACCGTTAACATCATTACCCAGAATATTGACGATCTTCATGAGCGGGCAGGTTCGCGCAATGTATTACATCTACACGGTGAGATTTTAAAAGCCCGCTCATCGGTAGATGAACGTATGCGCTACCCGCTGCCTAAAGGTGGTATCGAGCTGGGTAATATCTGCGATAAAGGCAGCCAGCTTCGCCCTGATGTGGTCTGGTTTGGCGAGTCGGTGCCGCTATTTGCCGAGGCCTGCGAACTGGTGAGCCAAGCTGACTTTTATTGGTTATTGGCACGTCGCTGGCCGTCATGCCCGCCGCATCGCTATTATCCTATATCGATTACGATACCCCCTGCGCGCTGGTCGACCCGGAAGCGGATAGGCTCAGCCCGCCAGGCGTGTTGGCCATTAATACCACCGCTGGTGAGGGCGTTCCGGCGCTGGTCAATCGCTGGAAGCAGCAGGGTAATCTGCTGCTTTCCTGAGTGTTTTACTGTTCCAGAAACCACGCTTTCATGACGCTGGTAATCTGCGCGATTTCCGCTTCCGAGGTAATGTAGGCGGGCATGGTATACAGCCAGCGCCCAATGGGGCGCAGCCAAACGCCGCGTTCGCGGGCGAAGTCGCCCACGCCTTTTAATGCCTCGGCAGATTGGGCTTCAATGACGGCGGTGGCGCCGAGGACGCGTACGTCGGCCACGGCGGGTGCGCGTTCAGCGCCTGGTCTTCGAGTAGCTCTCGCTGCAGCTGCTGGCTGAGCGTCGCAATCTTGCCCAGGTAATTCTCTTCCTCGAACACCCTTAGACTCTCAAGCGCCACGCGGCAGGCTAATGGGTTGCCCATAAAGGTAGGCCCATGCATAAAGGCGTGCTGGGGAGTGTCGCCGATAAAGGCGTTATGGACGCGATCCGTGGCGAGCGTTGCAGCGTGACCCAAATAGCCGCCGGTCAGGCCTTTAGAGAGCACCATAATATCCGGTGTGACGCCTGCGTGATCGGCGGCAAACAGTTTGCCGGTGCGGCCAAAGCCGGTGGCGACCTCATCGAAAATCAGTAGCACCCCAAACTCATCGCACAATGCCCTGGCGCCAGTAATATAGGCGGGCGAGGTCATGTTGAGCCCGCCTGCGGCTTGTAGCAGCGGCTCCATCAGAAGCGCGGCGATCTCATCATGGTGATGTTCAAGTACGCTACGCAGCGCACTAAGGTCGCGCTCGACTTGTTCAGCTGTGGCGTCGAAAGGCGCTGTGGGGCTGGAGCAAAATAGTGTTGGGGTAACAGGCTGGCGAACAAACTGTGCATGCCTTCTTCCGGGTCGCACACCGCCATGCATCCGGTGGTGTCGCCGTGGTACGCCTTCATCAGCGAAAGCATCTTTCGCTTACCGGGGTGGCCGGTGAGTACCTGGTACTGGAGGGCCATTTTCATCGCCACTTCCATGCCCACCGAGCCGCTGTCCGAATAGAAGACGTGGTTCAGCCCGGCTGGGGTAATGCGTACCAGTTCACGGGCCAACCGGTCGGCGGGTTCATGGGTCAAGCCGCCGAGCATGACATGGCAAAGCTCGCCCGCCTGTTCGCTAATAGCCGACACTAAGCGCGGGTGGCCGTAGCCGTGGATCATGCACCACCAGGAGCAGGTGGCATCCAGCAGGCGTTCTCCGCTTTCAAGTACAAAGTGCGCGCCTTCACCGCCCACCACCTTGGGCGCGGGTGTCTGGGTTTTTAAATGTGCATAAGGATGCCAAACAGACGTTTTCATAACGGCTCCAGGGAGAGATAGCGGGCGGCAGTGACGGCGTTGGGGCGATCAAGGTGCGGAATAATGCCTAAACAGGGGCTGCCAGCTTGGCGTTTAGATGGGCGATATTGGCCTCAAAACGGGCAGGGTCGGCGGCAAAGGCGGGATCAACCACGCTACCCGCCCAGCCTGCCAGCACCAGGCCGTCGGCGCGAATGGCTTCTGCCGTTAAGCGGGCATGATTTAAGCAGCCCAGCTTTAAGCCAACGACCAGGATTACCGGCAGTTCAAGCACCATCGCCAGGTCGGCAAAATCTTCCTGATCGTTTAACGGCACACGCCAACCACCGGCGCCTTCAATCAGGGTGATGTCCCTGGGAGTTTGGCTAAGTGTGTCGTGCAGCAAGCGGGAGAGGGAACCAACCTCAAGTGGTTGGCCGGCTTCCAGCGCGGCTAAATGGGGCGCAATCGCGGGTTCAAAAGTGATGGGGTTAACCGTGGCGTAGTTCACCGGAGGCATGCTTTGATGCTGAAGGGCGAGGGCATCGCTATTTTGCAGGCCTTCAGGCGTCGCTTGGCTGCCCGAAGCGATAGGTTTTAAGCCCAGCGTGCTCAATTGCTGTTGACGGGCGGCATAGAGTAATCCGCTGGTGACCAATGTTTTACCCGCATCGGTATCGGTGCCAGTCACAAACCAGACGTTCATAGCGATTTTTCCAATTGCAGCGTTAAGCAGTGGTAGCTCACCGGTAGACCTTCCGATTGGCGCAATGTCTCAAAGCGTGCTTGTGCGGTGGCAATATCCGCTCGGGTAAGGTGGGTGTGCGACCTGGGAAGCTGTGCACCTACGCCTTTAATGGACGCCATGACGTCTGGCAGGTCGGTATAGTAGAAGCGTTCAACCGTCGCCGTTTGCTGGGCAATCGTTAAGCCGCTCTCAACAATGGTTCGTTCTACGCTGGCTTGGTTGGGCGTTTGCAGCAGCGCGTCGGGGCGCTGCCAGGCAAAAGCGATCTCCTTCAGCGTGCCTGGCAACAGCGTCGTTATATGTGCCTGCCCGCCGGGCGTGAGAATTCGGTAAAGCTCATCCATTACCGCGCCAATGTCTAGGCACCACTGCACCGCCAAATTAGAAAACACCAGATTGAATGAACCATCATTGAATGGTTGGGCAGCAGCGTCGCCGTGTTGCCAGTCAATGCTGTCAGCGTAGCGCTGGCGCGCCTGTTCCAGCATGCCGGGCGCTAAATCTAACCCGGTGATCTGAGCGCGTGGGTAACGTTTAGCCAACCGCTGTGTCCAGTAGCCGGTCCCGCAGCCTACATCCAGCACATGGCGAGCATCGTCGGGTAGCGCATCCCAAAGCCGTTGACCTATCTGGCGCTGGGCTTTGGCGAGCTCATCGTAGCGGGGGGCGGCCCGGGGAGAAGGCGTGGGCGACTCGGGCCTGCCAGTTAGCGTCGCTGTTCAGCGTTAGATCACTCATAAAGCCGCCGTGTTGGTGTTAGTCATTGGGGCAGCATAACGAGCGATTTCAGCGGCGAGTGCCTGGGGCTGTGAAAGCATGGGGCAGTGGCCGACACCGCTTAGGGTTGCACTGTTGCTGCGTTGGGTAGGGGCGATTAGTGGATCATGTTCGCCAATAAGACGCACAACCGGGCAAGGCGGCGCCACTAAGCGTGGGCGATTATCAATCGCTGCCAGCCAGTGCAGGCCGGTAGTGAGCGTAGTGATGTCGGCGGGTAATGTATCGCCTAGCAGGTTGCACAGCTGTTGGTCAGTTTGCCTAGGGCTGGGTTCTCCTTGTGTCTGCCAACGCAAAAGTGTTGCCAAGTGGCAAGAGAATCACGCTGAAAGGCGCGCTTAAATGCCTTAAGTTGGGCTGCAGTGACGCCATCATCAGTGCAGAACGTTGCGCCTGCGCCTAATAATAGGAGCCCTTTAGGAGCGGGAAGATAGTCGAGCAGGGCAGTGGCAAGCAAACCACCCAAAGACCAGCCGACCCAGATGGCATCGCTGGCTAACGGTTCGGCCATGACCTCTGCCACTTCTTCCAGTGTCGCGTTTTTAGCCAGCGGGGGCGTATCGCCGTAGCCCGGCCAGTCGATAGGCTGAGCCTCAATCCAGCTAGGCCAGTACGCTTCTAGTGACTGCCAGATACGTCGATCGACTCCCCAGCCTGAAAGCAGCACTAAGCGTTGGCGAGGCACGCTGCCTCCCTCGCGCTGGCAGTGCTTTAAACTTTCCAGCAAATGGTCAATGTTGCTGCAGGTGTGACGAGCACTTAACGTGATACGCAGCCTTGCTTCGCCATTAGGCACTGTGGGCGGACGAATGGCGCCGACGAGTAGGCCCTGCTGTTGTAGCCGCATCGCCCAGCGCAGAGTGCGTGCTTCATCGCCTAATATTAGCGGCTGGATGGACGTTGCCGAGGTGCTAAGCGGCAGCCCTAAGCCCAGCCTCTCGGCGAAAGTAAGCGATGTTGGCGTTGAGTCGAGTGCGGTGTTCAGGTTCTTCCTGAACGATCGCCAGCGCTTTTAGCGTAGCGGCAGCAATTGCCGGTGGCTGGGCGGTGGTATACACATAGCTGCGCGAAAACTGAGTCAGATGATCGATTAACTCGGCATCTCCGGCAACAAACGCCCCAACGGTGCCTAACGCTTTGCCCAATGTGCCGACTAAAATCGGCACGTCGACACTGCTCCAATTGCTGCCCACGCAGCCGCTGCCGTTGTCGCCAAGCACGCCTATGCCATGGGCATCATCGACCATTAACCAGGCATTGTGGCGTTGCGCGGCGGTGACTAAGGCTTCGATGTCAGCGATATCGCCATCCATGCTAAACACGCCATCACTGACGACGAGTTTATGAGTGGACTCACTACGCGAGAGCAGGCTTTCCAGGTCGTCGGTATCACGGTGATGAAAGCGTCGCGAGCGGGCACCACTAAGGGCCGCGCCATCAATGAGCGAGGCGTGATTGAGTCGATCCTGGAAGATAGCCGTATGGCGATCCGCCAACGCTTGCAGCACGCCGATATTGGCCATATAGCCGGTGGAGAACAGCAGCGCACGTTCACGACCTGTCCAGCTCGCCAGGGCGCCTTCCAGAGCGTCGTGAATCTCCAGATGACCGCTGACCAAATGCGAGGCGCCTGCACCTGCACCGTAACGGCGAGCGCCCGCCGCCTGGGCCTCGCATACGCGGGGGTCCTGGGAAAGGCCCAGGTAGTCGTTACCGGCAAAGTCGAGGATGTTGCTTTTGGCTACCTGCCGGGTTCGCCAGCGTTGTGTCTGCTGGCGATTAGCGCGGGCATCCGCCAAGCGCTGTTGCCACGCTTCAGACACTGGCGTCTACCGCCAGCTCGGCAACCCTTTCGGCGTGCACCTGCTGCTGTGCCTGTTGGGCAAGGCGTGCCGCTTGGGTAGCTTCGCTTTCGCAGGTTTCGCACTTTTCAGGGTGCAGGCCCAGCTTGGCAAACAGGGCGCGGTCACGATCTGCCTGGGGATTACCTGTGGTCAGCAGCTTATCGCCGTAAAATATTGAGTTGGCGCCCGCCAAAAACGCCAGCGCCTGAGTCGATTCGTTCATCTGTTCACGGCCTGCGGAGAGCCGCACATGGCTTTGTGGCATCATGATGCGGGCCACCGCAATAGCGCGGATAAACTCGATGGGGTCTAGGTCTTCAACGTTTTCGAGCGGCGTACCGGGCACTTTTACAAGCATGTTGATCGGTACGGATTCAGGGTGCGGCGACAGTTTGGCCAGTTGCTGAAGCAGAGCGCTACGATCCTGGGCATCTTCACCCATGCCGAGAATGCCGCCGGAGCACACTTTCATGCCCGCGTCGCGCACATTGGAGAGTGTTTCCAAGCGATCGCTATAGGTACGGGTGGTGATGATCTCGCCGTAGTACTCCGGCGAGGTATCCAGGTTGTGGTTGTAGTAATCGAGCCCCGCCGTGGCCAGTCGGCTGGCTTGTTCGCCGTCAACCATCCCCAGCGTCATACAGGTTTCCAGGCCCACCGCCTTTACCTGACGGACCATCTCTTCGACCAGCAATAAATCCTTGTCACGCGGGCTGCGCCACGCCGCGCCCATGCAAAAACGGCTGGCGCCGGCTTCTTTGGCGGCCCTGGCTTGCTCGACGACTTTTTCGATTTCCAGCAGCTTCTCTTTTCCAGCTGGGTGTTGTAGTGGCCCGACTGAGGGCAATACTTGCAGTCCCTCTGGGCAGGCGCCGGTTTTAATCGACAGCAGGGTGGAGATTTGTACCGCGTTAGCATCAAAATGGGCGCGGTGAACTTGCTGGGCTTTGAACAGCAGATCATTGAACGGCAGCGCGAAAAGCGCATTGATCTCGTCTAGCGTCCAGTCGTGGCGCTGCTGAAAGCCTTGTTCCTGGCGCTGTTCGTGAAATTGCTCGCGGGGCACGGTCATGATGTAAACCTTCTTAACTTTATTAGTTGACGAGGCAGTACCGAGACTTTAGCGGCGTTGCGCTTCAGGTGTCAACGTTGAGAATTTTTGTGTTTACGGTGGCGTTGGAAACATTCGTCAAAAGATGGCGCACTCATTTATACTCTGCGCCCTTTCTTCCCTTGGCTATCCAACCCCTTTGGAGCGCGGATGTCTGCCTTTGATAGCTCTGTTAAAGACCGTTCTGTTAAAGACCGCTCTGCTGGAGATGGCGCCGCCGAGCATCCGTTACTTCCGCGGCGCGAATTCAAAGCGCGTGGCAGTTTTGTTACGCGCTGCGATAACTGCCAGCTTCCCGTACTGAACTGCTTGTGCCCGTATCAAGTGAAGGCGGAAAGTGTCGCTCAGGTATGGTTATTGACGCATCCGTTGGAGCATTACAAACCGACCAATACCGGGCGCTTGATTCGCGATGTGCTGCCGACCACGCAGGTGTTTACCTGGTACCGCACGGCGCCGGATGCCCAGTTAGCGGCGCTGTTGGGAGACCCGCGCTATGCGCCCTTTGTGATCTTCCCCGATGATCAGCCCGATTACGCAGATCGCGTGGTGGATATAGAGGCGGTGCACGCGGTAAAGCATGAGGCGCGTATTCCGGTGTTTATCATCTTGGACGGCACCTGGCGTCAGGCGCGGCGTATGTTCCGCAAAAGTCCTTACCTTGATGCGTTACCGGTGCTGCCACTGCGCACCGAGCGGGAAACCCGCTATCGGTTGCGCAAACCGGCGTCAAAAGTGCATTTATGTACTGCAGAAGTAGCTATAGAGCTGCTACGTCAGGGCGGGGATACGGTTGCTGCGGATGTGTTGGATGATTATTTTGAGGTGTTTAACGATAGCTACGCGGCGAGCCGATTGCATCACAAAATCGACCCGCCTACTGCAACGATGCGACGCCTAGCCGCCAAACAGCGCGCCAGCGATTCTGAACCCAGCTACCCAGGTGCCCACAGCAGAGCCTAGCGTGGCAAGAATAAACACTAACAAAGTGCGGGATACGCGATTTTGCCACCAGCCTTTTAGCTGCGTGACATCGTGGCGCAGCGATGAAAAATCGCGCACTTTGGGTTTGCGCATGTAAAGCTCAACCCCCGCGGCCACAAAACCAGCGCCGATGGTGGGGTTCAGCGACGTTAGTGGAGCGGCAAAGAAGGTGGCCACCACTGTCACAGGATGCGCCAACGCAATAATCGTCGCGCCCCCGAAAGAATACCGTTAATCAAGAACCACTCAAGTACCAGCTGCCAGCCAAGGTCGGTATTACGCGAGAAACCAATCGCAAAGCCAGTGAGCACGAGCGCTGTAATCAGCCACGGCATCGCTTTCCAGAGCTTGGACGGCGGCGGCGTGGCTTCCAGCGATTCGCGCTCTACTTTAGGGTCGGTGGGCAGCGGTGCTTCCAAGTGTTCGCCGGTGCCTTTTAGGTGGCCCGCACCGATCACCACCAGTACGTGCTGGTAGCGCCCTGGCGGCGCCTCTTCGGCTAAACGGAGGGCCATATAGCGATCGCGCTCGCGAATCAGCGGGGTATAAAGTGCTTCCGATTCGGCGGCAAACTCACTGAAGGTTGCTTCCAGCATATCGCCCTCTTTGAGCTTTTCGATATCCTCTTTGGAAACATCCTGGCGGGAAAGCACGCTACCTATCAGGCCTGAAAAAAGCGAGAAGCGCTGCCACCACGGCACGTTGCTGTAGATGCGTTTCAGCGTCACGCCTACATCGCGGTCGACCAGCAACAGCGGTAGTTGCCGCCGACTGGCTTCCTCTACGGCGGCACGCATTTCAGCCCCGGCTGAATGCCGGATTGATCGGCGATCCGCTGTTGAAACGCGCCGAGCGCCAGGCTCGCCGCCACCATGCCCGCTTTGCCTTCTTTAAATACCTGGAACAGATCCTGTTCGCCCATGGCGTCGGGGTTGGACATGCTGTGGTGACGAGCGTCGCAGAGCTCGATGGCTACTGCATCAAAGACACCGCTATCTATCAGTTTACGCACATCCTCTGCGCTTTCCGCCGACACATGGGCTGTGCCCAGCAGGGTGTAGTGGGTTTCGCCGACAGTGAACGTTTTTAACGGCCCGCTAGTCGTCGGTAACGCGCTCGGCGTTTCGGCCATCGGCTCCGTCTTTTGGTGAGACGTTTCTTCGTGAGATGTTTCTTCGTGGGACATTGAGGGCTCTCAAAATCAATAAGTGGTCTGCAATGTTCTGTTTATCGCCGCCAGAAAGCGGGTGTGAACAGCACGAGTACCGTAAAAATTTCCAGGCGACCGAGCAGCATGGCGAGGACCAAAATCCATTTCGCCAGAGTGGGCATGTCACCATAATGGGTGCTGGCTTCTCCCAGCGCTGGGCCTAGGTTGTTGAGCGCTGAGCCAACCGTCGACCACGCGGTTACCTGATCCACCCCGGTCGCCATCACGCCCACCAGCATTAAAAGAACAGCAGCACATAAACTGAAAAGAACCCCCATACCGCTTGGGCAATACTATCGGGAACGCTGACTTTGCCCACTTTGACCGCAATGACGGCGTTGGGGTGGATCAGTCGCATGATTTCACGCATTCCCTGCTTAAGAATCAAAATAATCCGTATGACTTTCATACCGCCGCCGGTCGACCCGGAGCAGCCACCCACAAAAGCGGCAACAAACAGCAAAAGGGTAAGGCGCCTGGCCACATGGAGAAATCGGCAACACTAAAGCCTGCGGTGGTAGCCACCGAGACGACCTGGAAAACCCCATGCCGCAAGCCGCGCAGCGTATCGTAGGTGTCGGTTAACCACAGTGAGAGCACCGTAACAGTGGCCAAGGCGAGCAGAAACAGCATCAAAAAGCGCGCTTCAGAATCATGAAAGTAGTGCATCAGGCTTTTTCACGCCAGGCAATAAAGTGCAGACTAAAACTGAAGGCGGAAATGAGCATGAAGGCGACACAGATCATTTCAATCGTGGCGCTATCAAAGTAACCGATGCTAGCGTCGTAGGTAGAAAAACCACCGTTGGCGATGGTTGAAAAGCTGTGGCTCAAGGCATCGAACCAGCTCATGCCCGCCAACATATAAGCAACCATACAAGCGAGGGTAAGCGTGGCGTAGATATACCACAGGGCTTTTGCAGTTTCGGTGATGCGTGGTGTGAGTTTGGAGTCTTTTAGCGGTCCCGGTATTTCGGTGCGGTAAAGTGCCATGCCACCAACCCCCAGGGTAGGCAAAATAGCGACCGCCAATACGACAATCCCCATGCCGCCCAGCCATTGAAGCTGCTGGCGGTAGTAGAGAATTGATTCGGGCAAAAGTCGATGCCGGTTATCACGGTGGCACCGGTGGTGGTCAGGCCGGAAAACGATTCAAATACTGCATCGGTAACGCTCAACGAGCCCTCGCCGAACAGCATCAGGGGTAGCGAGCCGAACAGCGCCAGCACCGTCCAAAACATGGCGGCGATAATAAAACCATCGCGGATACGCAGTTCTTTTGCGAACGTCGATTGGGTAGGTAGAGCAGCAGCCCGGTCGCCACGGAAATAGCGATGCCGCTGATGTAAGCACTCCAGACGCCATCGCGAAACCAGAGAGATCAGCGTTGGGGGAGCATGGTCAGGCTGAAAAGCATCAGCAGCAGCCCCAAAATGCGCAAAATAACCCGCAGACTCATGGTTGTCGCATGCTCCTGTTATTAACTGCCGGTGGCAGGGGTTCGGGGGTTATCAAAAGAACGTTAAACCGACTTGGAACAGGCGCTCGACATCGCGGATGCGGCGCTTGTCGATCACAAACAGAATCACATGGTCGCCGCTTTCTACCATGACATTGCCGTGGGCGATGATGACCTCTTTGCCGCGCACAATGGCGCCGATGGTGGTGCCTTCGGGGAGATCGATCTCGCCAATGGTGCGCCCCACCACTTTGGAGGACTGCTTGTCGCCGTGGGCGATGGCTTCAATGGCTTCGGCAGCGCCCCGGCGCAGCGAGTGGACGTTAACGATGTCACCGCGGCGCACGTGGGTGAGCAGGCTGCCGATGGTCGCCTGCTGGGGCGAAATGGCGATATCGATTTCACCGCCTTGTACCAAATCGACGTAAGCGGCGTTGTTGATTAGCGTCAGCACCTTCTTGGCGCCTAACCGCTTGGCCAGCAGCGACGACATGATATTGACCTCGTCGTCGTTGGTCAGCGCGCAGAAAATATCGCACTCTTCGATGTTCTCTTCTTCCAACAGGCGTTTGCTGGTGGCGCTGCCGTGGAGCACCACGGTGCGATCCAACCGCTCAGACAGTGTGGTGCAGCGCTCCAGGTTATGCTCGATAATTTTGACCTGGTGGCTATGCTCCAGATGCTCCGCCAACCGCTCCCCGATATTGCCGCCCCGGCAATTACTACGCGGCGGAAGTCCCGCTCGACCCGGCGCAGTTCACTCATTACCGCACGAATATCTCGGCGGGCAGCGAGGAAGAACACCTCGTCGTCGGCTTCGATGACCGTATCGCCGCGGGGAATGATTGGCCGGCTGCGGCGGTAAATCGCCGCCACGCGGGTATCCACGTTGGGCATATGGCGGCGTAGAAAAGCTAAATCCTGGCCCACCAGCGGGCCGCCGTAGAAGGCTTTCACCGCGACCAGTTGCACCAAGCCCCAGCAAACTCCAATACCTGCAGGGCGCCGGGGTGCTCAATCAAACGGCGCACGTGGTCGGTCACCACCTGTTCGGGGCTGATCAGTACATCGATGGGGATGGCTTCGTGGGCGAACAGGCCCTTGCGGGTTAAGTACGCCGTGGCGCACGCGAGCAATTTTGGTCGGAGTCCGAAACAGCGTGTGGGCGACCTGGCAGGCGATCATGTTGATCTCGTCGCTGTTGGTGACGGCGATCAACATATCGGCGTCTTCGCAGCCTGCCTGGCGCAGCACAATGGTAAGAACCCGCCCCGGTCACGGTACGGATATCGAGTTTGGTGTGTAGGTCACGCAGTTTTTTGGCGTCGGTATCAACGACAGTAATGTCGTTTTCCTCGCGGGCGAGGTGTTCTGCCAGGGTGCCGCCGACCTGGCCGGCGCCGAGAATGATGATTTTCATTGCTAAGCATCGGTTCCATTAAAAGCGCCAGCGCGATGTCGGTAAGACCGGAAGGAGGCCTTAAGACTCTGTCCTGACGTTCAAGACGTAATCGGTCGGTCAGGAACGTCTATCATGCGCTGCAATAAAGACGGCGGCCAGTGTAAACCAGCCACCGCCAAAAAAGCAGGTGAGGATTACTCTAACGTGAAGCCAACTTTGACAGTGACCTGCCAGTGCGCAACTTGGCCATCTTCAATATGACCGCGCGTGTCGACCACTTCCACCCAGCGCATGTGCTTGATAGTCTGGGAAGCTTTGGCTAATGCGTTCTGTACTGCTTCTTCAATACCCTTCTCGGAGGAACCGGTCAGTTCTACATGTTTATAAGTGTGATGACTCATAGTGTCTCCTTCTTTGTCATAAATTCACTGCCAAGGCATCAGCTAGCGCCTAGGCAGATCGCTTTTCTAGTCTGGCATAAAAAAAAGCCATCGTGACTGTTTTGCGCTGGAAACAGTTGGCGTCCCGCACCGCTGTTTATACCCCAGGCAACGTCGTTAGGTGTCGTGATGTGTGCGTCTGGGGTGCGGGCAAGAAACGCCTCAATCTGTTCACCGTTTTCTTCCGGCAGTACCGAGCAGGTGGCGTAGAGCAGGGTGCCGCCTTCGCGCAGCATCGGCCACAGGTTATCTAATAACTGACGCTGAAGCTTAGCGAGGGGGCGGATATCGTCTTTACGGCGTAGTTTTTTGATATCAGGGTGGCGCCGAATGACGCCGGTACCCGAGCAAGGCGCGTCGAGCAAAATGGCGTCGAACGGTGTGCCGCTCCACCAGTCGCGCTCGGTTGCATCGGCGTGTTCGAGCACCGCTTCAACGCCTAGCCTGCTAAGGGTATCTTCCACCCGCGCCAGGCGCTGGTTATCGCTATCAATCGCGGTAAGGTTAATATCAAACTGCTCGAGTAAATGGGCGGTTTTACCGCCAGGCGCGCAGCAAGCATCCAATACGTGCGCGCCTGGCCGTGGTGCAAGTACGGGGCCCAGCAGCACTGCCGATAGCTGTGCTGCCTCATCTTGAACGCTGACATGCCCCTCTTCAAAGCCAGGCAGCACCGTGACATCGCAGGGTGTTTCCAAGGTGATGGCGTCGGGGCGTGAGGGCACAAGTGGCCATCCAATCCCTGTTCGGTTAGCAACGACAGGTAGGCTTCACGATCGTTGTAGCGCTGATTGACCCTTAATGTCATCGGACCAGGATGATTATTGGCTTCAATAATAGCGCGCCACTGTTCGGGCCATGCCTGACGCAAGGCGTTAAGTAACCAGGGGGGATGCTCTAACGCCACGCTCTCATCTTTATCTACCTGAGCCTGAAGCGCCTCGGACTCGCGCTGCAGACGTCGCAGGCAGCCATTGAGTACGCGAGTGGCCCACTCTTTGCCCAGGAGTCGGGCAGCACCCGCCGTTTCACCGACCGCCGCATGGGCGGGGATGCGCATATAAAGAAGTTGGTAAATACCCACCAAGAGCAGTGCCTGCACATCGCTATCGCGCTTTTTAAACGGTTGCTTGAGCAGCACGCCCGCTAAGGCTTCCAGGCGGGGTAAACGGCGGCAGGTGCCAAAACAGAGCTCTTTGAGCAGCCCGCGGTCACGCGCAACTACGCTATGTTCATCCAACCCGGCCAGTGAGCCTTGGTCGCTGAGCACTGGGGCCAACGCGCGCAGCGGCGGCGCGTACTTCCTGGCCACTACCGCCGCTTTGAGGGGGGCGTTTTTGGCTCATGGTGTGTCTCCTTCGCTGGCTTGTGCCGCTGGTTTACCAAGACGAGTGTCAAGACGAGCACCGAGGCGGGTACCGCTGGCAAGGCGCGCGTGACGCGCATTCAGTAAGTCACGCACAGCCATGGCTTTACCGCCGGGCAACTGTGCGCTGGTCACACAAAGCACCTCGCTGCCGTTTTCCCCACAGGCAATCCGCAGATGGTCGTCGCCGTGTTTTAGTAGCGTGCCTGGCTCGCAGGGTGGCTGCTCGCCCTCTTCTGCATTCGCCATTAACAGTCGCAGACGATCATCGCCTAGCGCGCACCAGGCCACTGGCCAGGGATTGAAGGCGCGAATTTTGTTGGCAAGTTGCTGCGCAGGTTGATGAAAGTCGAGCTCGGCTTCCGCCTTGCTGAGCTTGGCGGCATAAGTGACGCCTGCATCAGGTTGAGGCGTCGCATGGACGGAATCAGTGGCCAGCGCATCCAGCGTATTGATCAGCGCATTGGCGCCTTGAATGGCGAGTCGGTCATGCAAATCACCACCGGTAGTACGTGGCGTAATCGGCGTTCGTACTTCTGAGAGCATCGCACCGGTATCCAGGCCAGCATCCATCTGCATGATGGTGACGCCCGAGACGCTATCACCCGCTTCAATCGCTCGCTGAATAGGGGCAGCGCCGCGCCAACGGGGCAACAGCGAAGCATGCACGTTCACGCAGCCTAGTCGTGGTATGTCTAACACGGCCTGGGGGAGCAGCCCATAGGCGACGACGACCATAATATCGGCATTGAGAGCGGCCAGCTCGGCTTGCTCAGCAGGCGCTTTTAGCGTCTGGGGCTGATAAACAGGCAGGCCGTGCTCTAAAGCCAGCTGTTTGACTGGGCTGGGCGAGAGTTTACGACCGCGCCCGGCGGGGCGGTCGGGCTGAGTATAAACCGCGACCACCTCATGCTGGCTTTCCAGCAGCGTTGCAAGACTAGAAGCGGCGAATTCAGGCGTGCCGGCAAAAACAACGCGCAATCGTGACATAAGTTGAGGGCTACCTGGCGTATCTGACATGTAAGTAGGAAAAGCGGGCTAAGCGTCCTGGCTCTGCTTATGGCGTTTTTGCATCTTCTTGAGAATGCGGTCACGCTTAAGCGGCGATAAATAATCAACAAATAGCACGCCTTCAAGGTGGTCATACTCATGTTGAATACAGTGTGCCAGCAGGCCATCTGCCTCTAGCTCGTAGGCATCGCCATTACGGTCCAGCGCGTTGAGCTGCACTTTAAGATAGCGTGGCACTTCGGCGTAGTACTCGGGAATCGACAGACAGCCTTCTGACAGCGGCTCTTTTCGTCGCCAATCGGAGTGTAACGTGGATTGATGAGCACCAGCGGCTGGGAGTTATCATCGCTAACATCCATGACGACAACACGCCGATGAACATCAATCTGCGTTGCCGCTAGACCGATACCACGGGCGTCATACATGGTCTCCAGCATATCGTCGACGAGTTTACGCACTTCATCATCGACGGTTTCCACCGCAGCTGCCTTGGTGCGCAGGCGCTCATCGGGGAATTCAAGAATAGGAAGTTTGGCCATGGCGTTACAATCACCGTTATGCTGAGTCTAAATTAAGTCAAGCTAGGCAGTGACGAGCGTCTTCTAGCCTAGGTACTTTATGATGGGTCACTATATCATGCTGTCAACGTTTCTGGGCATGGGTGCCCGATAGGGGCTGTCTTCAATGAGCATCTTTAACAGCGCATTTATTCAGCGTATTTAATCAGCGACGTATTTAATCAGCGAATAGGGGAAAGCAGGATGGCGGCGAAACAACACGCCTATTGTGACGGTTTTGGCGCATTACTGCTGACTATCGTCATGCTGGTGAGCGCTGATGCAATTGCGTGGGAGCGAGAGCAAAACGTGGTGAAACTTTCGCCACAGGTGCGCACCTTGCCGCATGGGGAAGCGGTTGAGCCGATCCCTATGGAGATAGCGCAGGCCTTTCTACGCGAACACCGTGTGGTCGACAACGCCGAGGCGTTGCAAGCGTTGGCTTATGTCATTGCGGGAGATGACCGTCGCTTGATTAGTGGTGCGGGGGATCAGCTTTACGCGCGAGGTGACGTGCCGCGTCACGGCCAGTTGGGCATCTACCGTCAATCGGAGACCTACCAAACGCTGGAAGGCACACCGCTTGGTATCGAATTAACTAAAGTGGGCGCCGCTCGGCATATTAGTAGTGAAGGCGATATTGTTCAGCTTGAGGTCGTGAGTTCTCATCAGGAAGTGCGTGTTAACGATATCGTATTGCCGCTGGATGACCACGAGCAGAGCACAGAATTAATACCCCGTGCACCGTTAAGTGCTATCGAAGGGCGGATTATTGCCGTACCGGGTGGCGTGCGCTTTATTGGGCGCTTTCAGATCGTTACGCTCGATCGTGGCACGCTGGATGGGTTGCAGCCGGGCCATGTGCTGCAAGTTAACCAGCAAGGGGGAGTTAATCAACGATCCTCGTACTCAGGAGTTGGTTCAACTGCCCAACACTGAAGCGGGCGCTGTGATGGTGTTTAAACCCTATGATCACGTCAGTTATGCCCTGGTGATGCAGGCATCGAACGTGTTGGAAGTGGGTGATCAAGTGGTGTCATCGGTTGACTAGCGGTCGGCAAAAAAATGGGTTTATAAGGAGGACATATGGACGCCCATGAGTGGCTGGTGGTCAATGCGCTGCCGGGTATGGGGGCACTGCGTATTGCGCAGTTGTTGGCCCGCCAACCACAGTGGCCAGCAGGTTGGTTGGCCGCACTGCCTAGCCGTGCGGCCAGTGAGTTGCGCCTATGGCTTGAGCACCCCGCACGCAGTCCGCTGCAAAACGTTATTGATGAGACCTTGGCCGGCAGCAGAGCGTCCCAAGTCGGCACATACTGCATCGTGACCACCCCGCTTGGCCTGCACTGTTAAATGAATTACCCGACCCGCCGGTAGTACTCTGGGCGCAGGGGGAATCTTGGCGCACTGGAAGGCCCCAAGCTTGCTATGGTAGGCACCCGCCGCCCGACAGGGGGAAGGCACACATAACGCGCAAGCGTTTGCGCGCGACCTGGCCCGCCGCGGCTGGTGTGTCGTCAGCGGTATGGCATTGGGGATTGACGGTGTTGCCCAACGCGCCGCCCTGAATGCCGGTGGAAGCACTATTGCCGTACTGGGTTGCGGCGTGGATGTGATCTACCCCGCCTCCCACCGTGATCTTCACGAACAGCTTAGTCGCCTGCCTGGTGGCCTAGTGTTATCGGAGCATCCGCCTGGCACCGTGGCCCGCCCAGCATTTTTCCGCGGCGGAATAGAATTGTTACCGGCCTTTCGCTCGGTACACTGGTGGTTGAAGCTACCGAAAAAGCGGCTCGCTGGTGAGTGCACGGCTCACGCTAGAGCAAAATCGCGAACTGTTTGTACTGCCCGGCTCACTGCACAATGTGCAAGCACGCGGATGCTTAGCACTATTACGCCAAGGGAGTGCTCATCTGGCCTGTAGTGTCGACGATATCATTGCTGACCTCGGCCACTGGGCAGAGGCGTTTATTCCGCCCGATGACGACACGAAGCAAGGTGTATCGGCTGGTTTAGAAAGGCCTTCTAATCAAGAGCCACTTCCCGAGTCGCTTCCCGAAACCCTGCCTGATGACTTGTTAGCGTCTCTATCGGCCACGCCGACACCTATTGACCTATTGGTGCATGCCACCGGCGTGACGGTCAGCGACTGCCAACAGCGCCTGCTGATGCTTGAGTTAGACGGCTGGGTCAGCCAGCAAGCGGGAGGCTGGGTGCGGCTGCCGCGGCCATGATAGGATAAAACCATTAAAGGCATGTTGCCGTAAGGAGAGACCATGAGTTTGGCGACTGATCTAGCCCCTGCGATTCGTGCACTGCGTGACGGGGAGTGATTGCCTGCCCTACCGAAGCAGTTTGGGGCTAAGCTGTGACCCCGAAAACGATGAAGCCCTAGCCCATTTGATGCGTATGAAAGAACGCGACCCAGCAAAAGGGGTCATTCTCGTTGCCGCCAGTATTGAGCAGTTCCTACCCTGGTTGAGCCAACTTCCGCTCGCGATGCATGCGCCTTTGGCTGCCAGCTGGCCGGGTCCTAACACGTGGTTAGTGCCTGATAATGGCCGCAGCCACGGTCTGGTACGAGGCGCTCATGAGCGCGTGGCGCTGCGAGTGACCGACCATCCGCTGATGAAAGCCCTATGCGAAGCGTTTGGTGGCCCGCTGGTGTCGACTTCAGCCAACCGTTCGGGGGGAGCCACCAGCAATGAGCGCTACTGAGATCACTGAAATCTTTGGCGATGAAGTGGCCTATGTGGTGAAAGGCGACCTTGGCGGTAATGCCAAACCTAGCACCATAAGAGATTTAGCCACTGGCAAAATCATGCGTCCTTAAGCAGTACGCCATTAATTCACTATTCACCACTTACTGCCCACCACTTACTACTCTCCATTCACTATCAATCACCCAGGAGTTACCGTGGCCCACGAGCACCTCGATGACGTTAAACACTACCTTCTTGATCTACAGGAGCGGCTTTGCGCTGGATTGACCGAGGCGGATGGTGCTGCTCGGTTCCAAGAGGATAGCTGGGAACGTGAAGAAGGCGGCGGCGGTCGCTCGCGAGTAATGACTAATGGAGGGTATTTGAAAAGGTGGCGTCAACTTTTCCCACGTTTATGGCGCCCAACTACCGCCTTCGGCCACCGCCGCGCGCCCAGAGCTGGCTGGGCGCAGCTTCCACGCGGTGGGTGTTTCCTGGTATTGCACCCGGAGAACCCGCATGTGCCCACCAGCCATGGCAATGTGCGCTTTTTTATTGCTGAGAAAACCGGCGAACCGCCGGTCTGGTGGTTTGGCGGCGGTTTTGACTTAACGCCATTTTACCCTGTGATGGAAGATGTGGTGCATTGGCACCGTGTAGCAAAAGCCGCCTGTGATCCGTTTGGTGATGAGGTTTACCCGCGTTATAAAGTCTGGTGCGACGAGTACTTCTACCTTAAGCACCGCGATGAAACGCGCGGTGTTGGCGGGCTATTTTTCGACGATTTGAACGAAGGTAGCTTTGCAGAATGTTTTGCCTTTCAACGTGCGGTGGGCGACAGTTTTCTAGACGCTTATTTACCCATCGTTAAGCGCCGCAAGAACGATGCGTGGAACGATCAAGAACGCGATTTTCAGCTCTATCGCCGTGGCCGCTACGTTGAATTTAATCTGGTATGGGACCGCGGCACGCTGTTTGGCCTGCAGAGCGGTGGGCGCACCGAATCTATCTTGATGTCGATGCCGCCACTCGCGCGCTGGGAGTATGCCTTCGAGCCAATGCCTGGTAGCGCTGAAGCGCGTTTGCAGGATTTCTTACACCCTCGTGACTGGCTCGATGAAGCCGCTGGCGATGCAACGCTAAGCATTAGCGGAGAAGCGCTATGACCGATCGCTACTGTGTGTTTGGCAACCCGATCAATCACTCCAAGTCGCCGCTGATCCACGCTGAGTTTGCCCACCAAACCCAGCAGGCATGTGAGTACACCGCCGAAGAGACGCCGTTGGATGGCTTTGTTGGTGCGTGGCGTGCGTTTGTCGATGCGGGCGGACGCGGTGCCAACGTCACCGTGCCATTCAAAGGAGACGCTTTCGCGCTGTGCGATACCCTGAGCCATCGTGCCCGCCGGGCGGGCGCGGTGAATACGCTGATTCTGGGTGGCAATGGGCGTACCTATGGCGATAACACCGATGGGATTGGCCTAGTGCGCGATTTGACCTATCACCGTGTTGCGTTAGCCGGAAAACGACTTTTAGTCGTGGGAGCGGGCGGGGCCGTACGGGGCATTTTGGAACCTCTGCTTGCCGAACAGCCGAGTGAAATCGTCGTGGTGAACCGCACCGCTGACAAAGCCGAGCAGTTGGTCAGTGATTTTGCCGATCTGGGGCGGATTAGTGGCGGCGGTTTCGATGCCCTGAACGGTACTTTTGATGTAGTAATTAACGGCACTAGCGCCAGTCTCACTGGGGAGCTGCCGCCCCTACCAGACACAGTATTTGCGCCGCATGCCTGGGCTTACGACATGATGTACGGGGCCGAACCGACGGTGTTCTTACAATGGGCGGGGCCACGTGGCGCGAAGCTGCTTGATGGCTTAGGCATGTTGGTAGAGCAAGCCGCTGAGTCGTTTTTCCTATGGCGCAACGTGCGTCCGGAAACAGCTCCTGTGCGCGAAATATTACGCCAATCGCTTAACTATCAATAAGCGAACTCAAGAACGCCACAAAAGCGGGGTCGGATGACTTATCCGACCCCGCTGTCATGATACAGATACTAAAAACGCTTCAATTAGCACGTTTTACGTATAACCCCACCATGCACATTGCTAGGCCAACCACCGAGAGCAGCATGCCGCCATTGACGAGTAGCGGTGAGCGCTCCAGCCAAGAAACAAACGGCTGTGGCGTGTCCCTACAAACATGCGCGACGTAATTCCAATATCCGCCATCCAATTGACAGGCGCGCACACCGTTCAACTCCCAGAAATAAACGCCCATCAGTACAAACAGCGGCAGCACCAGTAACAGTAACCCTAATTTAATCATTTAAACCTCAAGAGCCTGACGCCGTCAGACCACAACGTGAGCGTTACGGGCGTGGGCAGTTGGGGGTATGACCATTGCTGCGAGCCTGCTCATACAGGGCAAGTGCTTGATCCATATTGCCTTGTAGGCCTTCAATGCGCTGGCCTTGACCAGGGTGGGTCGACATCCACTCGGGGGGCACCGCCGCCTGTCGCTGCCTGCATGTTTTCCCACAGGGTGACGCTCTCACGGGGATTGAAACCCGCCTGGGCCATCAGATCCAGCCCAATCACATCGGCTTCGCTTTCATGGGCGCGCGAGAAGGGTAGGACGATGCCGTACTGCGCGCCCATACCGAGCACACCCATCAGCTGCTGGCCACCCGCGGACTGCATGCCGGAGGTGCTGGAAATTACCGATAGGCCAAGTGAGGTGGCACTTTCGGTCGAGGCGCGCTCATTGGCGTGGTTCGCCAGTACGTGACCAATCTCGTGACCTATGACCGAGGCGAGCTGGTCTTGGTTAGTGGCAATATCCAGCATGCCGGTATTCACACCCATATAGCCGCCGGGAAGCGCGAACGCGTTGGGCTGCTCGGATTCAAATACGCGGATTTGCCAGTCTAACTGCTGCTGCTCGGCGGGAAGTTCCGCCACAATGGCATCCGCAATGCACTGGACATAGCGCTGGCTAGCCTGGCCGGCGCTGGGAAGTTCCTGCTGGTATTGAGTGAACGCCTGACGGCCCATCTGATTAAGCTCGCTGTCTGAGAGCAGCAACAGCTGTGAGCGTCCGGTGGGCGAGGTAGTACAAGCAGCGATAGAAGCACATAGAGCGGTAACAGCGAGGGGGCGAAGCCAGCGCATGAGACGGTTTCCTTATAGACGAATGGTTTTCCTGCACACAAGATAACCGCTGGTAGCAGTAAATCAATCCCCATCATAACCCACCTAGAGGATGACTTGGATGCTGACCTGAGTAGCCCTTAGTGCTGCGGAACTAACTGCCCGTCAGCGCCTACGTTTAGGCGAGTCTTGGGCGTCAGTAGCCCTGATGGGAGTTTCATGCCCAAGCCACGTAGATCTCCAGGGTAATGGCCAACTCACTACCGGCTGGCAGTTCGCCCTGTGTTGCCAGCTGACTGGCAAGCTCCAGCATCGGCGTCATGCGTTGGGGGTCGGTGGCCAGCACGTCGAAGGCGACGGGTAAGCGCAAATTGGCATCGTTGCCGGAGGTTAGCGTGACGTCCTGCTTATATTGCCCCTGCACAGGGTCAACGCCGGGCATATCCAGTGACCAGCGAAAACCTGCCATCTCTACCGGTGGCATGCCGACGGGCAAGCCTAGGCCCATCGCAATGGTGGCTTGTATGGGTAGGCTACCCGCACCCAGGCTGGAAGCAATCAGACTGGTTAAATCGCTAGTATCCAAGCCAGCGTTAACGCTGTAAGGGCCGATTCGCACGTCTTCAATGCCCAGGGAGGTAACGGCTAAGCGAAAAGCAAATAGGCCGGTTTGGGGTAGGGCGAGGCAGCCAGTTAACAGACTGGCAACGCCCAGTAGGATTATCCAGCGGCGAGCAGCATAAAGCATAAGATATCTCCCCACGACGTGTACAGGTAGCACAGCAGTAGGCAAACGTAGTGTTAATATTTGGTAGGAAAAGTGTGGTAGGAGCGTTAAAACGCCGCTATTTGAGTGCCGAAACCACCCACTGTCAAGCAAAATTAATCACTAATGAAGCCTGTTAGGTCGCCTACAAAAACGCCCGTCTGACGTTGCAAACGGGCGTAAAAGAAGAAGACGTGATATGCGGCTTAGCGACGGCTCTTGCGCGCCTCTTTGGTGCGGTTAAGCTCGCGCTTTTAGCCTTCTCTTTATCGCTGGCACCCGCCATGTTATCGAATGGGTTACTGCCTGAGCGGAACTCAAAACGTATCGGCGTGCCGCGCACTTTTAATACTTTACGGAACGTATTGGTCAGATAGCGACGGTAGGCTTCGGGCAGCGCTTCGGTTTGATTGCCGTGAACGACGATAATCGGTGGATTGCTGCCGCCCTGGTGGGCCATGCGTAGTTTAATCCGTCGCCCGTGTACCATGGGGAGGCGGATTTTGGCTGACCGCATCCTGCAGCAGCGTGGTGAGGCGGTTGGTTGACCAGTGTGCGTTGGCCGCATCAAAGGCGCGGTCAATCGACGGGTAGAGATCGCCTACTGCGGTACCATGCAAAGCAGAGATAAAGTGCAGCTCTGCGTAATCGGCAAAGCCCAGGCGGCGCTTAACCTCGGTGCGCATCTTGTCTTTGGCTTCGGTCTCCAGACCGTCCCACTTATTGACCGCCAGAACCAGGGCGCGCCCTGTGGTCAGCACGTAGTCGAGCAGGTGCAGATCCTGCTCCACCAGGCCGCTGGAGCCATCCAGCACCATGATCACTACATGCGACTCTTTAATCGCATCCAGCGTCTTGATGATGGAAAATTTTTCGGCGATTTCGCGGACATTCTTGCGGCGCCGGATACCCGCGGTATCAATCAGTACATAGGGCTTGCCGCGTCGCTCAAAGGGAATCTCAATGGCATCGCGCGTCGTGCCTGCTTCATCAAAGACCACCACCCGATCTTCACCCAGCAGGCGATTAACGAGGGTCGACTTACCCACATTGGGGCGACCAATCACGCCGATGCGAATGCCTTTGCTACCGGTGTCGGCGGGGATGCTTGCATCGCGTTCAGGAAACGGTTCGAGCACTACATCCATCAGGGTAGAAACGTTACGTCCGTGAGCGGCAGCAATCGGCCAGGGGTCGCCTAATCCCAGCGACCAAAAAGTCGCCCATCGCCGAATGCTCTTCCAGCCCGTCGGTTTTATTCACCACCAACCAGGTCTTTTTCTGATTAACGCGTAGGTGGTTAGCAATCGCCTGATCTGCGGCGATGAGGCCAGCGCGTGCGTCGACCATAAACAGCACAATATCGGCTTCATCAATGGCAGCGAGAGACTGCTCAGCCATGGCTGCGTCGATGCCCTCTTCGTCACCGCTGATACCACCGGTATCGATCACGGTATAGACCTTATCGCCCAGCATGCCGTTGCCGTACTTACGATCGCGGGTGAGGCCAGGAAAGTCGGCCACCAGAGCATCACGCGAGCGCGTTAGGCGGTTAAACAACGTCGATTTGCCCACATTGGGGCGACCGACTAAAGCAATGACGGGTGTCATGGAGTTACTTCCAGGGTTTCCAGGCGACCATTGTTGGCCTGGACATGAATGGTGCTGCCGTCAGTGACCGGGCGTACGGTGATACCCGAGCCATGCACGCGAGTGCGGCCCACGATATCGCCTTCGCGAGCGTCGATCAGGTGAACATATCCTTCAAAATCGCCGAAGACTAAACGGCCATCGGCAAAGGCGGGTGCCGTTAACCAACGGTCTTGAAGTTCGTCATTACGCCAAATTTCGCGGCCACTGTTGGCATCCAGTGCAACAACCTGGCTGTCATCGGTAACAACGAACAGGAAGTCGCCGACCAGAATCGGGGTATGGCGGCTGGAGAGATCCGCTTCCCAAAGCACGTCGCCTTGGGTCGCTTCCAGCGCTACCACACGGCCGTTATAGCTGGTCACAAACAGACGGCCATCAGGGCTAATGATCGGCTGGCCGGAAAGGTCAACCAAGCGCTCTACTTCGCTACGTCCGCGCGGTGTGGCAACCTGCATTTCCCATAGCGGCTGGCCGCTACGGTTATCCAGCGTGGCCAGGCGGCCATTGGCCAGGCCGACAAAGCTGACCGGGTCAATGACCATCGGCGTACCGGTGCCGCGCAGGGTGAGTGACGGCTGCGAACTGGTGTATACCCAACGCTTTTCCCGCTGGCGCGATCCAAGGCAGTCACACGGCCATCGACACTTTGCACGACCAACAGTTGCTGGTTGGCCTGGGGCGCGGCAAGCACTTCGCTGGAAACCCGCGAGCGCCATTCTTCGCTGCCGTCACGTTGATCCAAGGCGATCACTTCGCCGTTACCAGTGGCTAGGTAAACCTGGCCTGCAACCGCGGTGAGCGCGCTGGAGATCGTCGTATCCAGATCGATTTTCCACTCAACGTCACCACTATCAGCATTCATGGCCATCACCACGCCTTCAACGCCCGCTGCAAATACGGTGTCACCTTCACGTGCCGGCGCAATAGGGTAGCGAGCGTGACCCAGGCCTTCACCCACCTTGCGATCCCACTGAGTGTCTAGCGAGGAGGTCTCGTCGAAGCTGCGCAATTCTTTAGGCGAATAGGCCGACTCGCCTTTGCTGGCACAACCAGCCAATAGAGCCAGCGTCAGTGCGCCAAAGCTTACCCGTATCAGCTGTTTCGTTGGGATACCTAAAGTCATTGTGTCGCCTCCTCAGCGCCGAGATCGTCAAGCTTGAACTGTACGCCGTAAAGCGGCTGGTCTTGGGTTTGAGACACTTCCAAGGCGGTTTCCCAGGCATCGCGGGCCGCGTCGGTGTCGCCTTGGGCGGCAAACGCATCGCCCCGCACGTTCGCACGCTGGGCTGCTAATGCGTCGCTGATCGGCTCGTCTAGCAACGCATGCGCCTGTGTAGGATTACCGTCGGTGAGTTCTATACGGGCCAGGCGCAGCCATGCAAGGCTTTGCACATAGCGTCGCGACGATTCGGCAGCGTTTTCCAGCGCGGTACGCGCATCTTCCAAGTTGCCTTGTTGAACCGCCAAGCGTGCATCAAGTAGCAGGGCGAGTTCGGCGTAGAGCGTATCGCCATGTTCATCGGTAATGTCGCTAACCAGTTCCCGCGCAGAGGCCAACTGTTCGTCACTAAGCTCATTGCCCGTGCTAATGCTGACCAATTGTTGATAGCGCATGGAGGCGGCTTCGGCCTGACCTTGCTGGTAGTTCTGCCAAGCATTCCAGCCGAACACCCCGCCGCCGCCAGGACTGCGCCTGCAATCAACGACATGCCGTTCTCTTTCCACCAGCGCTTTACCGCGTCTAGCTGCTCTTCTTCGCTTCTCAGCTCCACCACGGGCGGGCTCCTAGTCTGCTAAATTCGTTTGTCGACGTTCGTGTTGTTCGTATGTCTAGGCTTGTCTATCTGGGCTTATATGGACGCTTACTAAGCACCAGGGCTAATAGCCCGCGCAGCGTGCGGCCTAATGTTGCTTGAGGGACATTTTGCTGTTCGCGGTCATCGCGTAAAAACTTGAGCGTTGCCGATTGCTGTGCGATTTCATCTTCGCCGAGCAGGATGGCCATCGAGGCATCACTCTTATCGGCTTTTTTCATCCGGCTTTTGAAACTGCCGCCGCCACAATGAAGTTGTAAACGCAACTCAGGTAGTTCGCCACGCAACTGCTCAGCCAGGGTGATAGCCGTAATGGTGGCGTTATCGTCCATCGGCAACACATAAACATCGCAGCCGCCGAGGGCTTCATCAGGAATTAGCTCAAGGGTTTCGAGCAATAGGATCAAACGCTCAATGCCCATCGCAAAGCCGACAGCCGGGGTCGGTTTGCCGCCTAGCTGTTCCACCAAGCCGTCATAGCGGCCGCCTGCGCAAACGGTGCCCTGACTACCCAGTGCCGTTGTCGTCCACTCGAACACGGTGCGGCAGTAGTAGTCGAGCCCACGCACTAAGCGAGGGTTGATCACATAATCGATCCCCGCCGCTTCAAGCATCGCGGTTAGCTGATCGAAATGTTCGCGGGATTCGGCATCCAGGTGGTCCATCAGCTGCGGCGCAGCGTCGAGCATCTCGGCCATGGCCGGATTCTTGGAATCGAGAATGCGTAGCGGATTGCTGGTTAGACGGCGCTTGGAGTCTTCATCAAGGACTTCATGGTGCTGCTCGAAATAGGCCACCAACGTGTCTCGATAAGCCGCCCGTGCCTCAGACGAACCCAAGGAGTTAAGCTCCAGGGTAACGTGCTCCATCAGTCCCAATTCTTGCCACAGGCGAGCTGAGAGCAGAATTACCTCAGCGTCGATATCGGGGCCATCAAAACCGAAGGCCTCAATACCAATTTGATGGAACTGACGGTAGCGGCCTTTTGCGGGCGTTCGTAACGGAACATGGGCCCCTGGTACCACAGCCGCTGGGTCTGGTTATACAGCAGGCCGTGTTCCATTGCCGCGCGCACGCAGCTTGCAGTGCCCTCTGGACGTAGCGTCAAACTCTCGTCGTTGCGATCATCGAAGGTGTACATCTCTTTTCGACGATATCGGTGACTTCACCAATAGAGCGCGCAAACAACGCGGTTTGCTCAACGATAGGCGTACGAATTTCGTTGAAACCATAGCGCAGCATCAGCTGGCGAACTTTGGCTTCAAAAAACTGCCAGCGCGGGCTATCGCTGGGCAATAGATCGTTCATTCCGCGAATGGCTTGAATCTTTTAACGGCGGACTTGCTCAAAGAAAACTCCTTATTCTGCCATCAGGCACTGGCCGCCCAAGCTGGCAGCGACCCCCAACGCTTAAACGCTGCGGGCAATCATAGCGTCTTGCTGCTGCTGTTTTTCGCGCACTTTTCACGAATCAGCTGCTCCAGATCGTCTACCAGATGGTCATTGCGCAGCTTGCTCGCTGGCTTGCCATCGATATACACCAAGTTGGCGGGGCTGCCGCCGGTCAGGCCAATGTCGGTCTCTTTGGCTTCGCCGGGGCCGTTGACCACGCAGCCAATCACCGAGACGTTCAGTGGCGTCATCACGTCTTCCAGCCGCTCTTCGAGCTGGTTCATTGTGCCAATGACGTCGAAGTTCTGGCGCGAGCAGCTGGGACAGGCAATAAAGTTGATACCTTTAGAGCGCAGCTTGAGACTTCGCAGCATATCAAAGCCGACTTTAATCTCTTCTACCGGGTCTGCGGCCAGCGATACGCGGATCGTGTCGCCGATACCATCCATCAGCAGCATGCCGAGGCCAATCGATGATTTCACCGTGCCTGAACGTAGCCCACCCGCTTCGGTGATGCCCAGGTGAAGTGGCTGTTCGATACGTGCGGCAAGGTCGCGATAGGCGGCTACCGCCATAAACACGTCTGAGGCTTTGACGCTGACTTTGAAATCTGGGAAATCCAGGCGATCGAGATAATCGATATGGCGCATGGCGGACTCCACCAGCGCGGCAGGTGTTGGCTCGCCATACTTTTTCTGCAGGTCTTTTCCAATGAGCCCGCATTGACACCAATACGAATCGGGATGCCATGGTCACGGGCCGCACTAACCACTGCGCGTACGCGGTCTTCACGACCGATGTTGCCTGGGTTGATGCGCAGGCAGTCGACGCCTAGCTCGGCGACGCGTAGAGCTATTTTGTAATCAAAATGTATGTCGGCAACGAGCGGTACATTGACGAGCTTTTGATCTGACCAAAGGTTTCGGCAGCGTCCATATCGGGCACGGAGACACGCACGATATCGGCACCGGCTTTTTCCAACTGCTGGATTTGTGCCACGGTGGCGGCAACATCCAGTGTGTCGGTGTTGGTCATGCTTTGCACGGCAATGGGGCGTCACCGCCTACAGGAACGTTACCGACCTGGATCTGGCGGGAAAAGCGGCGTTTTATCGGAGAAGGGGCGTACATAGGACGGATCACTCTCCCAAGGTGAATCGGGCGACATTGTTGGCACCTGCGCGGGCGGGAAGGTCAACTTCCTCACCTTGGTAGCGCAACTCAACGCCGGTGGCATTACCCACGGTTAAACGAAACGGGGCTCGCCTTCGACGGTCGTTGAGGTGCCAGGCGTTTGCAGACCAACGAAGACACGTTGATTGCTGGCATCAAAAATTTCAGTCCATGACTGTTCGTTAAACGTCAGCTCAAGCACATTGGCATTGGCGGTCTGCTCGGCGGCAGCAGTTTGCTCGCTATCCGCGCCGCTCTGCTCAGGACTATTCTGTTCAGGGCTGCTTTGCTCAGCACTACTTTGTTCAGCGTTACTCTGTTCAGCACTCAATTCAGCGCTACTTAACTCATCGCTTCCCGCGGCAGTAATGGAGGTGCCGTTATCGCTATCCAGTATTGACTCGTTAAGCCCCACGATTGCATCAGCGTCATCCTGCGCACTGGGTGCTTGGTCTTGCGAAGCTGTCGGCGAAGGCGTGACACTGGTGGCATTACTCGGCTGGTGCTGCTTTCGTCGCCGCTGGTAAAGCTTGAGCTAGCCGCAGCGCTCTCTTCCTCTGCTTCAGCCGGTTCATCGGCCGGCTCCGCTGGGGTGTTAGCGGTTTCTTCCGTAGAAGCAGCGCCAAAGCCCGGCGGTTCATTGCCCCCGGCTTTGCCACCACATAACGGTCACTGCGATAAGGCCGACAATAACCAATAAGGTAACGAGCTTAAACAACCAAGCACCAATACGGGAAGGGGGCCTTGCAGTCGACACCGGTGTGACTCTGCGTTCGGTGTCGATATTGCCATTGTGAGCTTGGTAGGCTTCAAGTACCAGCCGGTCGTCCATGCCCAAGTATTTGGCGTAGGCGCGTAGATAGCCACGTCGATAAGCGGCGACCGGGATCTCTTGATAATCATCCTGCTCAAGCCCTCCCACCACAGCGGGGCGCAGGTTTAGTGCACGGGCTGCATCGGCGAGGGGGAATGCCGAGCTGCTCGCGCTGGTGAGAAAGCAGTTCGCCGGGGAGGCGTTAATGCTAGTGCTGGTGCTATCAATGACGCTTTCTTGTGACTGTGTATCGCTCATGGCTGAGCATCCTTCATTAAATAAGCGGTGATCAGGGCGTCAATTAATCGTCATTCATCGCCAAGCTGGCGCTGGTAATCAGCGGCGACATTATACTCGCCGCGTGAATGGGCGATATCGACCGCCATTCTTAATGCTGCTTGGTCGGGCTCGGCGAGCTGTAAATACGTTTGCAGCGGCGCCCAGGCCTGAGAATAATTGCCCTGCGAATATTCGAGTTCAGCTAACATTAAATAACCGCGTGAATTACGCGGATCAATACTCTGCGCGCGCTCCAATCGAGCACGTGCTTTATCAAATTCTTCCAGCGCCAGGTAACACTGCCCCAAATTAGTGAATAGCTGGGCTCGGTTGGCGTACTGGGCATCCTCTGATGCGGTTTCTAACTGTTCGCAGGCGGCGGTGAACTCACCTTGTCCGAATAAAAAAGCCGCATAGTTGTTGCGGGCACGGGTAAAGTCAGGTTCGGCATTAACCGCTTGTTGAAAATAGTCGTTCGCAAGCGCGCTCTCGCCCTGGCGTTGATAAACCAGTGCCAGTGCTTGCAGCGCTTCTGCATGGCGTGGGGCAATTTCAAGCGCCCGGTCCAGTGCATTGAGTGCGCGGGGAAGATTGTTGCGTTCCAGATAGGCGACGCCAAGCTGGGTATAGGCATCTGCCGCCGCTGGGTTGGCTTTCGGTGTCAGGGGTGTTGGACGAGGCACAGCCGGCTAGCCACAAGCTACCGATAAGAACGGTTAGCATGGTCACCCGAGATGGTGTTGGCGCCTGCGGTGAGCGATCATGTAAATCCTCTTGTGATGAACGTCCTACAACTAACCTGATGCTACATAAAAACCGTGACCATCAAAGCGCCGTGCTAAGCGGAAGTCAAGATAAGCCCTGTTTTGGACTCAACAGGCCAACCGCACAAACTGTCCGTATAACGTTAGTCCGCATCAAGTTGTACCGATTGGATATAACGCGCACTACGCTTGGTACGGTCCTTCACGCGCCCAACGAGTTGGCCGCAGGCTGCGTCAATATCTTCACCGCGGGTCGTTCTAACGGTCGCGTTGTAGCCCAAATCGTAGAGCCACTGCTGAAAGCGCATGACTTGGTTACGCGATGGCTTTTCGTACCCTGAATTGGGGAACGGATTAAACGGAATCAGGTTGATCTTGCACGGTAGCTCTTTAAGCAGTGCGGCGAGCTGCTCGGCGTGTTCCTGCTGATCGTTAACATCCTTGATCAGCGTATACTCGATGGTGACCTGACGATTATCCGGGCACTTGGCCAGATAACGATGGCAAGCATCCAGCAACGCGCGAATATTGTATTTGCGGTTGATGGGCACTAGCTCATTGCGTAACTCGTCAGTAGACGCATGCAGCGAAATCGCCAAGCTGACGTCCATTTCATCGCCGAGCTTGTCGATCATCGGCACGACGCCAGAAGTTGAAAGCGTCACACGGCGCTTGGATAACCCATAGCCGTTGTCATCAAGCATCAGCTTCATGGCGGGCACAACGTTGTCAAAGTTGAGCAACGGCTCGCCCATGCCCATCATCACCACGTTGGTCACCGGTCGGTTTGCCGTATCACGCCGTGGTCCAACGCTACGCTGGGCGACCCAGACCTGGCCGATGATTTCAGCGGCGGTTAAATTGCGCTGAAACCCCTGCTTGCCGGTGGAGCAGAAGCTGCAATCCAGCGAACAACCAACCTGAGACGAGACGCACAGTGTTCGGCGTTTGCCATTTTCGGCCGGAATCAACACCGTTTCTACGTAGCTGCCATCTTCTACCTCTAGCACCCACTTACGCGTGCCGTCGCTGGAGGTGCCTTCATAAACCACGCCGGGGCCACGAATTTCTGCCACCTGCGCCAGTTTTTCACGCAACGGTTTGGAGAGATTCGTCATGGCAGCAAAATCATCGCTGCCTTCTTGATGAATCCACTTCATTAGTTGCGCGGCACGGAATTTCTTCTCGCCGATTGACAAAAGAAAGCTTCCATCTGCTCGCGGGACATACCAAGCAGGTTTTGGCGCTCAGGCGTCGCTTTTGCAGCAGGTGTGCGGGCAACGTCAGAACTATCGACGTCACTACGTGGGGCAGGCGTATGTTGGGCTACAGTGGTGGTCATGGCGGTCAGCGTTATAGAAAGGGGCGGGGGCATGGCCCCCGCAAAATGGCCGGCAACGAAAGTTGATACGGCGGCGCTACCTTAACAGGCTTAGCGCGGGCAGATTTCGTCGTTGCCAAAGAAGTAGTTAATTTCGCGCTCAGCGCTTTCCGGAGAATCAGAACCATGGACAGCGTTCGCGTCGATTGTTTCCGCAAAATCAGCGCGAATAGTGCCGGGGCCGCTTCTTTCGGGTTGGTCGCGCCCATCAGGTCACGATTTTTAGCGATGGCGCCTTCACCTTCCAGTACTTGCACAACCACCGGGCCAGACGTCATGAAACCGACTAGGTCTTTAAAGAACGGGCGCTCTTTGTGCTCAGCGTAGAAGCCGCCTGCTTTCTCTTCAGAGAGATGTACCATCTTGGCGGCCACAACCTTCAGGCCGGCTTTCTCAAAGCGGGCGATGATGTCACCAATTGCATTTTTAGCAACGGCATCAGGCTTGATGATAGAAAGAGTGCGTTCAGTAGCCATGGTAGTGGTCTCCTTAAAAGGGGGTTAAGCAAAATTGCCGCCCCAGAAAGCCGGGGCGGCCTAGAAAATGATTCGGCTAATAGCGTTTCAGCAGCTAGCGTTTATCAGCGCACGGGAAAGCTCCGCTGCCTGATGTTAGGTATCCTGGGGCGCGATTATAACGCTTAAGCCGGGGGATGAATACCGGTGATGAAACCTGGCCAAGCAAAGATTAGACTGTGAAGCTCTCGCCGCAGCCGCATTCGTCTTTAACATTCGGGTTATTGAAGCGGAAAAAGCGGTTCAGGCCTTCGCTCACATAGTCCACTTCGCTGCCGTTGAGCATCTCTACAGCATCGGGAGCGACATAGACGCTGGCGCCATGTTCTTCAAAATGTACTTCTTCGTCGCTAACGGTATCGGCAAAATCGAGCACGTAGCTATAGCCGGAGCAACCGCTTGGTTTGACCGAAACACGCAGGCCAAGCCCTTGGCCGCGTTCATCGAGCACGTGACGAATTTGTTGTGCGGCAGCCGGGGTAATATTGAGTGTTGCCATGAGGCGTCCTCCTTAAAAATAGTCAGCCGCTTAACGGGGCGGTGTACGTAAACCGCTCACCGCGTGGCGAATGAGCGTTAGCGCATGATCAATCTCGGCTTCGGTAGTGAAGCGACCAAAGCTGAAGCGTAGCGACGAGAGCGCAAGGGCTCGCGGCGTGCCGATGCCGAGCAGTACGTAAGAGGGGTCGACGCTGGCCGAATTGCACGCCGAACCAGTCGAGACCGCGACATCCCTCAGTGCCATTAATAACGATTCCCCGTCGACGCCTTTAAATGCCAGGTTGAGAATGTTCGGGACAGCATGTTTTTAGTATCGTCTAGCGGAGTGTTTGAAAACACGCCTTCTACATCCTCTAGGCCGCGCAAAAACGCTGCTGCAAACGGGTAATATGGGCGTTGTCGTCATCGTACTGCTGCTGCATCAGCGCAAAGGCTTCACCCATACCGGCAATTTGGTGCGTGGGCAGGGTACCTGAGCGCATACCGCGTTCATGACCGCCGCCGTGAATCAGTGCTTCAACGCGGATATCAGGGTGGCGCTTCACATATAGTGCCCCGACACCTTTGGGGCCGTAGGTTTTGTGCCCAGAAAGCGACATCAGGTCAATTTGCTGGGCCACCACATCCAGGGGGAATGCGGCCTACCGCCTGAGCGGCATCGGTGTGAAAGACCGCACCAAATTCGTGGGCAACGTCGGCGAGGGCGGCAATATCGTTAATACTGCCCAGCTCGTTGTTAACGGCCATGAGTGAGACAAGTGCGGTATCGTCACGCATGGCTGCACGCAACTGGTCAGGCTGAATACAGCCATCCCGCCCAGGCGTGAGCCACGTCACCTCAAAGCCCTCTTTTTCTAGCGCATGGGCCGTGTCTACCACCGCTTTATGCTCAATGATGGACGTGACCAAGTGCAAACCACGCTCGCGATTGGCGCGCATAAAGCCAGTCAACGCTAAGTTATCTGCTTCGGTCGCGCCGCTGGTCCAGACGATTTCCCTGGGATCGGCGCCAATGACATCGGCTACTTGGCGACGCGCTTGCTCAACCACCTGTTCTGCCTGCCAACCCAGCATATGGCTGCGCGAAGCAGGGTTGGCGAACAACTGATCAACCGTCAGATAACGCTGCATAACCTCGACCACGCGGGCATCCGCCGGTGTGGTGGCGGCGTAATCCAGGTAAATGGGCAGCGTGGGTGTGGTCATCGTTACGTTCCGGCGGTTGATCGGTGCATTGGTTTGAATGAACAGGCTCAGAGTGAAGAGGCGAGAATGCCCGCCTCAGCACGCTGCTTTTGTCGCGATGCAATACGTATGACATCAGGCCGCAGCATCAGTTGTGCCAGCGTCATATCGTCAAGGAAATGGCGTATCTGCACGGAAAGCTCGCACCATAAATGGTGCGTCAAACAAGTGTCGCCTTGTTGGCAGTCTGAAAGCCCTGGCAGCGAGTGGCATCAACGCTTTCATTGACGGCGTCAATCACCTTGGAAACGCTAATTGCCTCGGGTGGCTGCGAAAGCAGATAGCCGCCGCCCGGTCCGCGTACGCTGTTGACCAAGCCTGCACGGCGCAGGCGAGCAAAAAGCTGCTCTAAATAGGAGAGCGATATCTCTTGGCGCTGGGAGATATCGCTTAGGCTGGTCGGGCCGCTGTGAGCATGCAGGGCTAAATCAAGCATGGCAGTAACGGCGTAACGGCCTTTGGTGGTCAAGCGCATGGCAAGCCCCTCTACGCTGAACGCTCAGCGCACTAACGGCAAATGTGCCGTCATTATGGGAAAACCTGAGTGCTTTGGTCAACCATTACGCGGCGGCAGCGTTTCTTGCTCCGCTTTTGGCTCATTTTCTGGCGTATTCGATGACTCAGCGGATGACTTAGCAGATGCCGGTGCTGTAGAGCGTTGGTCGACGTCTGGGCAGCCGGTGTCGTGCTCATCGAGAACGTCAGCAAAATCTTCGTCACGTAGCGCCGGTAACCGCCCGTCGCGGTAATTATCGTCTAGCTTGCGCAGGGTAGAGCACATGCGTTCAATGCGCTCATCCACGGCGTGCATATGGTCGAGCATGGCCTGCATGGAGCGGGCCACCGGGTCGGGCATGTCCTGGCTGACACCATAAGCATCAAAGCCAAATTTCTGGCAAATAGCTTCGCGCCGTGCCGGGTCGACATCCAGCGCCTCTTCCACATCGGGGTCGGCGCGCTTAACGATCTTGCCAGGGATGCCGACGACGGTGGCGCCTGGCGGCACTTCTTTGGTGACGACCGCGTTAGAACCGATTTTAGCGCCAGCGCCAACGGTGAAAGGGCCCAATATTTTGGCGCCGGCGCCGACGATCACGCCATCGCCTAGCGTCGGGTGTCGCTTGCCTTTATTCCAGCTTGTGCCGCCTAACGTCACGCCTTGATAAAGCGTGACGTTATCGCCGACGTGGGCCGTTTCACCAATCACCACGCCCATACCGTGGTCGATAAAAAAGCGTCGTCCGATGGTGGCGCCAGGGTGAATTTCAATGCCGGTCAGCCAGCGTGAAAACGTCGACAGGGTCCGCGCTAACCACTTGAGATTTTTCTTCCAAAGCCAGTGGCCGCAGCGATGCAGCAGGGAGGGCATGCAGGCCGGGGTAGTTGGTCAGCACCTCAAGAAAGTTACGTGCGGCTGGGTCGCGGTCAAATACGCTGTTGATGTCTTCACGTAGACGTTGAAACATGAGGTGATCCTTGGGCGGTAGAGGTGCAGTCACTCATTTGCAAGAGCATCGCAAGAGGCGATCTGAACTGACTCCGAGAAATGGGGGCAGGCATAAGGTACTTCAAGCCAAGTGCTTCAAAGCTAGCTTTTCAAGTCTAATAAATTATGGCTTGGGTTGCTTGGAGCTCGCGGCTTTCTCGGTGGCTGACAAAATGCCGCGTAAAATATTCATTTCCATCCGCTCAGGGCGGGCGCGCAGATAGAGCCGGCGCAGTCTCGCCATTAGCTGACGTGGTTGAGCCGGGTCATGAAAGTCAATGCCAATCAAGGTGCGCTCTAAGTGTTCAAAGTAACGCTCAAGCTCGGCGTGGGTCGCCAGATCATCGTCATCGCTCTGCGCAACGGAAGGCGTATCAACCTGAGCCTGACTAAGCCATGCCATGCGACACTCATAGGCGAGTACTTGTACCGCCGCGGCCAAATTGAGCGAGCTGAAATCGGCATTCGTCGGAATATGCACATGGGCATGACAGCGCTGCAGCTCGGCATTGGTCAGGCCGCTGTCTTCGCGGCCAAAGACGAGCGCTACACGGGAGTCGGCAGGCTGACACTCGGTGGGTAGTCGGTCAGCTAATTCCCTGGGTGAAAGCATCGGCCACGGCAGGGTACGCGAGCGCGCACTGGCGCCTACGGCCAGGGTGCAGTCAGCCACTGCGTCTTCCAGCGTGGCATGCACATTGGCTTGGTGAAGCAAATGATCAGCACCCGATGCACGGGAAATACTGTCCTGGGTAATCACCTCACAACGGGGGGCAACCAGGGCTAAATCTGCCAAGCCCATGTTGTGCATGGCGCGTGCTACGCCGCCGATATTGCCAGGATGACTGGTGCCGATAAGAACAATGCGAATGCGCTCAAGCATGATAAGGCTCGGTGAAATCATTAATAGGTAAAGCGCGAAGTCTAGCATGACTCGGTGGTATGCCCGAGAGGGGTCTGCTAGAATTGCGCGCCAAAGGCGGCACCTGCGCCTATGTTTATGCTTTATCACTAGCATCACGTTCTTTAACATCACTGTCACAAGGCCCGATCATGAATCCGATGGTCCAATTTACGCTGCGTGCTGCACGCAGCGCTGTCGAACATTTCCTACGTGTACGCGAGCGCATTGAAAACGCTCACGATGAATTTAACCTTGACCGCCTACTCGACGAAACGGCGCGCAAGGCCGAAGCGACGATTGTTCAGCAGTTGGAGCGCGGTTACCCACAGCACGGTGTTACCGGTCGCTTTACGCCGCACCGCGCAGGTGAAGGCGAAGGCGCGGATATCGTCTGGAAAATTGAACCAATGCACGGTTATTCCAATTTAGCCGTTGCCGGTAAGGGCTTTGCACTGTCAGTGGTGTGTCTAATCAAAGGTCGTCCCGAACACGCGGTCATTATCTGCCCCTTCGCCGACGACGAATACATCGCCAGCCGCGGCCGCGGCGCCCAGCATAACGACAAGCGCATGCGCGTCAGCAAGCCTACCGCCATTAGCGGTACGCGCATGGCCATGGGCCTGCCGGAAGCCTGGTTGCGTACTCGCCATCTGCCTGCCTATTTAACCGTTTCCCAACAACTTGCCCCGCAGGTGGAAACCCTGGTAGCGACGGGGTGTGGGCTATTGGATCTGTGTGAATTGGCAACCGGACGAGTGGACAGCGCTTTTGTGCTCGGCTTGGAAGAGCAGGATATGCAGGTAGGCACGCTATTCTTGAAAGAGGCGGGGGCCTTGATGGGGACGCCAGACGGCCAACCCACGGTGAAAGTAGAAGGCCAGCTAATGGCCGCTGGGCCGCGCCTTTATAAAGCGCTGATCAAGCAGTTAACGCCGCACTTTTAAGCAGCGCTGCCTAGCCGTTACCGATTTTTAAGCGTTTGCCCGGCTATTCTTCACCGCGTTCTTCCGCCGGGCCTTTCCTGCCTTTTTATCGCAACAGCCGAGGTTGTGGGCGCTATTGATCAGGCCGACGTGTGAAAGCCTGGGGAAAGTTACCGAGCTGACATTGCCGAATGGGGTCGTATTCCTCGCCAAGCAGCCCCAGGTCATTACGGATGCTCAGCAGCTTTTCGAATAGCGCGTAGGCCTCGTCTCTGCGATCCAGCAGAATCAAAGCGTCGACCAACCAAAACAGCAAACGATGAAAGCACCTTCTCCCTCGGTAAGGTGCTGTTCCTTGTGGGTACTCTTGAAGCGGTACACAAAACCTTCATAGACGAGGTTTTCCTGTATGGCTTCAATCGTGCCCTGCATGCGTGGGTCACTTGCCGGTAGAAATCCAACTTGTGGAATCAACAACAGTGACGCATCCAAGGTATCTGAGCCATAGTACTGAACGAAAGAGTTGAGCTCTTGGTTGAACCCTTTTCGCAGACTTCCGCGTGGATCTCTTCTCGTAGCGCACGCCAGTGCTCAAGGTCGCCATCGAGACCGAATTCCTCGACGCCCTTGATGGCACGGTCAACGGCAACCCAGGCCATGACTTTTGAGTGCGTATAATGCCGCGCCGGACCACGAAGCTCCCATAGGCTCATGCCTTTTCTCGCCAATGCTTTTCAAGGAAATCAATCAATTGGCACTGCACTTTCCAGATGTCCTCGTTGGGTTCGATATGATGAACCCGACTAAAATGCAGGCCATCCATCACTTCGCCATAGATATCCAGTTGCCGCTGTAGGTAGGCACGGTTACCGACACGGACCGGACGGCTGTCATTGAAACCGGTTAACCAGTCGAGTCGGTGTTCATAAAGGCGACGCTCTCCGGCCAAGCCATAAACAGGTTGAAGTTTGGCAGGGTCACCAGCAACCGAGCGCAGCAGCCATTCGCGCCAGGCACAGGCTTCGTCCCGGTAACCTGACGAGAGCAGGGCGTACAGCGTAAAAGTGACGTCTCGCAGCCAGGTATAGCGGTAATCCCAGTTGAGTTGGCCTCCCGTCTTCTCCGGTAGAGAGGTGGTCGCTGCGCCGACCATACCGCCCGTTTCGATATGGGTAAGTGCCTTGAGCGTGATCAGCGAGCGAATGACGGGTTCGCGAAACTCATCGCTGACATCGCAGTGCGCGCTCCATTCTTGCCACCACTGTTCGGTATCCTTCAATGCCTGTTCAGCATCACGGGTGGAAGGTTCGGTGCAAAAGGAACGGTACCAAGTGAGTACGAAAGGTACGCGTTCACCGGCCTCAATGGTGAAAGTACCCCTTATATCATCCTCGTTGGTTTCCAGATCCACTGTTGTTTCCAAACGCAAGCTATCCGGGCCGGATACGGCGGTGATGCCTTTTGCGTCGATGTACCCAGGGGCGACATGACCGTAACCGAAACGAAAGATCGCGTGCATTTGCATCTCCACCGTGCCCTTATGTCCTTCGACGATACGGACCACGTCGATGATGCTATCGGCATCACGCGAGAGAGGCATGAAATCAATAATGGAGGCGCTACCCGATGCCGTTTCCACCACTGTCTCCAGAACAAGGGTTTCACCACGGTAATGACGGGTTTGGGAAATAACCTCTTCGGTGGGCCATAACTTCCAATAGCCATTTTCGGGTTCGCCTACCAACTTGGCGCAACAGGCATCTGAATCGAACCGAGGTAAGCACAGCCAGTCGATCGAACCATCAACGTCGATGATTGCCGCTGTGCGCATATTGCCAATAAAACCGTAATTCTCGATCCTTGATAACCGTTGCATACGTAGCGTCCTTGTTTGGCGAAGAACCTTTTCTCTAACACCTGGATTTAAGAAATGTTGTTTAAAGTTTAAAAGTATTGCCTAAAGCTTAGATTGGGGAATCCACAATCGCTATTTCCATGACTTATATTAACTAGCTGAATTAAATATATTTTCTATATTTAAATAAATAAATATTAATTTTAAGCCGAGTGGCAAGTAACACCGTACTTAATCAATTGCCTGAATTGACCACCTCTGTTTTAAGGGTCTATACCTTTAGTTGTCGTGAATGATGTTGCATTAATAAATAGCTTAGCCAAAGCGAAAGGCTATGGGCATGGAGGCTTGGTATGAGTGAACAACAGGTGGGCGATTTCCTGCTCAAACGACTGGGTGAGTGGGGCGTTAAGCGTATTTATGGTTACCCCGGCGATGGCAGTAACGGCATCATGGGGGGCTAAATCGAGCCGATGATCAGTTTGAGTTCATCCAGACTCGGCACGAAGAAATGGCCGCCTTCATGGCGTGTGCGCATGCAAAATTTACCGGCGAGGTGGGTATCTGTACCGCCACCTCTGGCCCTGGGGCGATCCATTTGCTTAATGGGCTCTACGATGCCAAAAAAGATCATCAGCCGGTAGTGGCGATCGTTGGTCAACAGGCGCGTGCCGCCATGGGCGGAGAATATCAGCAGGAGGTGGATCTGCTGTCGCTGTTCAAGGATGTCGCCCACGAATTCGTGCATATGGCGACCAGCCCGGCTCAAATCCGCCATCTGGTCGATCGGGCCATCCGCATCGCCTTGTCTGAGCGCACCGTGACGGCGATCATCATTCCCAATGACTTGCAAACCCAGCCGGCGGTCGAGACACCACCCCATGCGCACGGCACCATTCATTCTGGTGTGGGGTATGCCGCGCCACTTACAGTGCCGCATGAAGACGATCTCAGGCGGGCGGCGGCGGTACTCAATGAAGGTGAGCGAGTGGCTATCCTGGTCGGGGCCGGGGCGCTGAATGCAACCGATGAGGTTATCCAGATAGCCGAAAAGCTTGGCGCCGGTGTCGCCAAAGCGTTGCTTGGTCGTGCCGCACTGCCTGACGATTTACCCTTTGTGACCGGTTCTATCGGCCTATTGGGCACCAACCCGAGTTGGGAGATGATGTCGAATTGCGACACCTTGTTGATGATCGGCTCGGGCTTCCCCTACTCGGAATTCTTGCCCGAAGAAGGCCAGGCGCGTGGGGTACAGATCGATATCGACGGTCGTCAGGTAAGCATGCGCTATCCCATGGAGGTCAATCTCATCGGTGACAGCGCCACGACCCTGCAGGCGCTGTTGCCGCATCTCAAACAGAAAGCCGACCGTGACTGGCGCGAGCATATTGAAAAGAGTATTGCCCAATGGTGGGAGGTGCTCGAAGAGCGCGCCATGGCCGATGCCGATCCGGTCAATCCTCAGCGTGTCTTCTGGGAGCTTTCGCCCAAGTTACCCGACAACTGTATCCCTGACGAGCGACTCCGGCTCCGCGGCCAACTGGTATGCGCGTGATTTAAAGCTGCGGCGCGGAATGATGGCCTCGCTCTCCGGTGGCTTGGCGACCATGGGCAACGGTGTGCCCTACGCCATTGCCGCCAAATTCGCTTATCCAGATAGAGTCGCTATTGCCTTGGTTGGCGACGGTGCCATGCAAATGAATGGCAATGCCGAACTAGTGACCATCGCCAAGTACTGGAAGCGCTGGTCTGATCCACGCTTGATCATCATGGTGCTTAACAACCAGGACCTCAATCAGGTGACCTGGGAAATGCGCGTGATGGAGGGCGACCCGAAATACGAAGCCTCCCAGGATGTGCCTGATTTTCCTTATGCAGAATATGCCGAGCTGATTGGGCTCAAGGGCATCAAGGTTAGTGAACCCGATGCCTTGGCGGGCGCTTGGGATCGCGCCTTGAGCGCCGACCGGCCGGTAGTGCTGGAAGTCATGACCGATCCCAACATTCCGCCGATTCCGCCCCATATAAAGCCCGAACAGGCGAAAGCGTATATGTCGGCCCTGATGAGTGGTGATCCGGATGCGTTGGGCATCGTCAAAGCGTCGTTTAAGCAGTTCGCTCGAGAATTCGTGCCCAAAGTGCGTAAGCATTAACCCAGTTGCGCAAGCATTAACCAGGGGGAGACGTAATGCTCAAGCAACGATTTCCCATCGAAGCGCTTGAGGTATCGGCCTACCAGGTGCCCACCGATGGGCCGGAATCGGACGGCACCCTGACATGGGATTCCACAACGCTGGTATTGGTCGAACTGCATGCAGGCGGCCAGAGTGGCTTGGGGTATACCTATGGTCATCCGGCCTGCGCCACGCTGATCCGTGACAAGCTCGCTGGCATTATCGAAGGGCATGACGCTTTGGCGGTGCGCGGCGGCTGGCTAAAAATGGTCGAGGCCATTCGTAACCTGGGACGCCCCGGCATCAGCTCCATGGCGATTGCAGCGATTGATGTAGCGATGTGGGACCTTAAGGCGCGGTTGCTCGATATCCCGCTGGTCGCGTTAATAGGTGCGGTGCGCTCGGAAGTGCCGGTCTACGGTAGCGGCGGCTTTACGTCCTACTCGCCCGAGCAGTTGCAGCGCCAGTTAAGTGATTGGGTTGGGTCGGGCATCTCGCGCGTGAAAATGAAGATCGGCCGAGAGCCCGAGCGGGATATCGACCGTGTTCGTCTGGCGCGTGAGGCGATTGGCCCGGCGGCTGAATTATATGTTGATGCCAATGGTGCCTATGCACGCAAGCAGGCGCTGGCCATGGCCGAGGCGTTCACGGCGTATGGCGTAAGCTGGTACGAAGAGCCGGTATCATCAGACGACCTGCCCGGCCTGCGACTATTGCGAGACCGGGTGCCGGGAAGTATCGAGATTGCCGCAGGGGAGTATGGCTACGACCTGGGATATTTTCGCCGCATGCTTGAGGCCGGGGCGGTGGACGTCTTACAGGCTGACCTTACGCGCTGCGCGGGAATCAGTGGTTTTCTCGACGTAGCGGTACTTTGCGATGCCCATCAGATTGCCTTGTCAACCCACACCGCGCCGGCATTGCACATGCACCCGGGTTGCTGCGCGGCAGCGGTACGCCATCTGGAGTATTTTCATGATCATGCGCGTATCGAATCGATGCTTTTCGAGGGGCGAGTCAACCCAGATAAGCATGGCAACATGGCGCCGGACCTATCGCAGCCTGGCTTGGGGCTGACCTTTAAACGGCAGGGAGGCGCAGGCCTTCAAGCTGTCTTTGGACTAATCGCTCGGCTTGATGGCGCCTCGGGCTGAAGGCAAGGAGGCAACAGTGAACGATCTGACGACGAGTCGTATGTCGGGGCAGGAAGATACCGAGCAATACCGTCAGTTGGCGGAAGAACTGGCCGAAGCAATAGAGGGCGAGGTGCGCTTTGATGCTGGTAGCCGGGCACTTTACGCCAACGATGCTTCAAACTATCGTCAACCGCCGATCGGCGTCACCATCCCTGCCCATGGCGTGCCGATCCTCGCGCGGCGGCGGCACCAGCCTCTGGAGAAACGGTCAATCACGCCGTGGTGATGGATCATTCGAAATACCTGGATCACATTCTTAATATCGACCCTAAAAACAAGCGGATTACCGTGCAGAGCGGGGTGATCAATGACGATGTCAACGAGGCGTTGGAACCCTATAACCTGGTATTTCCCCGACCCGGCCACGCATGAGTGGTGCACCATCGGCGGTAATCTGGGCAATAACTCCTGTGGGATTCATTCCGTCCAGGCCCAGTGCTACGGGCATGGACCGCGTACCTGCGATAACGTCCATTCGCTGGAGGTCCTGACCTATGACGGGGTGCGCATGACGCTCAAGGATGGCTACAGTGAGGACGAAATCGATAGCATTATTGCCGCAGGCGGTCGGCAGGGAGAGATCTTCGACAGGTTGCGCAACCTACGCGATCGCTATAGTGAGCAAATTCGCAAGCAATACCCCCAGACCCGACATATGCCGCGCCGGGTGTCGGGCTACAACCTCGACGACCTCCTGCCGGAGCGCGGTTTTAACTTAGCCAGTGCGCTATGCGGCAGCGAAGGTACCTGCATGACGGTGCTGCAGGCAACCCTCAAACTGACCGATAACGTGGCGCATCGCACCTTGATGGTAGTGGGCTTCGATAATGTCGCGATGGCTGGCGACCATGTGCCTCTGATCATCGAGGCGGGACCGATTGCCCTGGAAGCCATCGACAAGCGGCTTTTCCAACATGAAGCCGACCAGCACATGAACGAGGAAACGCTTGAGCAGATGCCTAAGGGCGATGCCTTTCTCATGATCGAGTTTGGTGGCGAGAATGCCGAAGACACGGATGCCCAGGCCAGGCAATTGATTGGACGCCTGCAAAGACTGACAGCCCACCCAGCGATTATCAGATTGTTCACGACCAGGAATACGCCAACCGCGTTTGGGCCGTGCGCAAAGCCGGCTTGGGGCGACCGCTTTCCCGCCGCCCGAACAACAACCGCATTGGCCGGGCTGGGAAGACGCCGCGGTGCCGCCCGAAAAGTTGGCAATTACGTACGTGATATCAAGCAGCTTTATAAAAGTACGGCTACGTCGGCTCAATTTATGGGCATTTCGGCCAGGGTTGTATCCATTCACGGGTCAATTTCGATTTACAGTCCGAAGAAGGGATCGAAACGTATCGCCACTTTGCCCAGGAAGCCGCTGATCTGGTGGTCTCCTATGGCGGGTCGTTGTCCGGGGAACACGGTGATGGCCAGGCGCGTGGCGAACTGCTCGAGAGAATGTACGGATCGGAACTGATCGAGGCCTTTCGCGAGTTCAAGCGTATCTGGGATCCGCAATGGAAGATGAATCCCGGCAAGGTTATCGACCCCTATCGCCTCGATGAGAACCTGCGTCTGATTGAGTACCACCCTTTGCCGGTGGAAACGACCTTTCAGTTTCCAGACGACAAGCGCAACTTCTCACGGGTTGCGTATCGCTGCGTGGGTGTCGGCAAGTGCCGTAGCGACAGCGGGACGATGTGCCCGAGCTACATGGTGACGCATGAGGAGAAGCACAGCACTCGAGGCCGTGCGCGTCTGCTGTTCGAGATGATGAACGGTGAGGTAATCACTGACGGCTGGCAATCCGAGGAAGTGCATGAGTCTCTCGACCTTTGCCTGGCCTGCAAGGGGCTGTAAGGGCGACTGCCCCGTCAATGTGGATATGGCGACCTACAAGTCCGAGTTTCTCTCGCATTACTTCGCGAAAGGAGCACATCCGCGACCGCTCAATCACTACGCTTTCGGCTTTATCGATCGTTGGTCGCGCCTGGCCTCGAAAATGCCTGCGTTCACCAACTTCGTCACCCGGGCACCGCTGTTAGGCAACCTGACCAAGCGCGTGGTTTCGATGCCCCAGCGTCGGCAGGCGCCGTTGTACGCACCCGAAACGTTCAAGTCCTGGTTCGCCAAACGTCCGGTCGTCAATGAACAGGCGTCACCGGTGATGCTGTGGGCCGATACGTTCAGCAATCATTTTTATCCCGAGACGGCTCAGGCCGCCACCGAAGTGCTTGAGGCGGCGGGCTATCGTGGTGATACCCCTGAAGGGTTGTGCTGCGGGCGTCCATTGTACGACTTCGGCATGCTCGATGATACCAAGGCTTACCTGCAAGAGGTGATGTCGGCCTTGAGCGCGGCGATTGAAATGAATATGCCGATTATCGGCCTGGAGCCTTCGTGCATAGCGGTCTTCCGCGATGAGCTGATCAATCTCTTTCCTGACGACGACCGCGCTAAATGGCTACACGATAACAGCCTCATGCTCAGTGAATTTCTGGTTCACCGGGCTGAGGGGTATCAACCACCAGATTGACGAGGAAGGCGCTGGTGCATGGTCACTGCCATCACAAAGCCATCATGCACCTGGATGCCGAGTTGGCGCTGATGCAGCAAATGGGGCTGGATTACGAAGTGCTGGATTCGGGCTGTTGCGGGCTATCCGGTTCCTTCGGCTTTGAACATGATAAATACGCTATTTCGATGGCTGCGGGTGAACGTGTCTTGCTGCCACGAGTACGCGAGGCTGAGGAGGGCACCCTGATTATCACCAATGGATTCAGTTGCCGTGAGCAGATCGCTCATGCCACGCCGCGCCGTGCGTTACATATTGCCGAGGTGCTACGCATGGCGATGGATAGCGCGCAAGACGTTATCAATGGTCCACCGGAACAGGCTATCGAATGGAGGCGTGCTCAAGCGCAGCGAAAAGCCAACCAGCGTACCGCAAGCATAGCTGGCTTGGTTGTGATGGCAGGGCTGCTGGCATGGGGAGTGAGCCGGCAACGCCGGTGAGACTAATTCAATGATAAAGATACAGAGATAATTAGGAGGCAGTAGATTATGGACAATCGTCAGGACAGCGCACCCCACGTGAAGTGGTGGTCATTACGGGCGCTGGCGCCGGTGTAGCCCGCGCCACGGCTCGTGAATTTGCCCGTCACGGGGCGCACTTGGGGTTGATCTCCCGTAGCGAGAACCGATTAGAGGCGGTGAAAAGTGAAGTCGAAGCGCTGGGCGCCCGCGTTGTCACCGTGAGCGCGGATGTCGCCGATCCTGATCAGGTCGAACGGGCAGCCGAGCTGATCGAGGCGGAGCTGGGGCCGATCGATATTTGGGTCAATAGCGCTATGACCACAGTCTTTGCGCCGATGCACGAGATGAGCGCAGAAGAGTTTCGGCGAGTTACCGAGGTGACCTACCTGGGTTATGTGCATGGCACCCTGTCGGCATTGAAGCGTATGCGCGCTCGCAACCGAGGCACCATCGTCCAGGTCGGTTCGGCGTTGGCGTATCGTCCAATACCGTTACAAACGGCCTATTGTGGGGCCAAGCATGCGATCAAAGGCATGACCGAGGGGCTGCGGTGTGAATTGTTGAATGAAGGCAGCAACGTGCATGTAACCCTCGTTGAAATGCCGGGTCTCAATACGCCGCAGTTCGACTGGTGCAAGAGCTACCTACCCTATCGCGCCCGGCCAATGGCACCTGTGTATCAGCCGGAAGTCGGCGCAAAAGCCATTTATTGGGCCGCTCATCATCGGCGACGCCAGCTTTATGTAGGGCTATCCTCGGTAGCCACTATTGTCGGCAATAAGCTTGCGCCTGCCTTAATGGACCGCTTCCTGGCGCGAACCGCCGTTAGTGGGCAGCAGACTGCCGAGCCCAGCAGCCCTAGCGCTCCCGACAATCTCTGGCAGCCGGTTAAAGGTGATATGGGCGCTCGCGGACGTTTCAATCGTGAAGCCCACGACGATAGCCTCCAACTCTGGATGGCGACCCACAGGGGGCAGGTGGGGGTAATCGCAGGTGCGGCATTGCTCGGCGGCCTGGCTCTCTTCGGCAGCGCCAAGCGCATGACCAAGCAAAGTAGCCAAGCAAAAGTAGCCAAGCAAAAGTAGCCAAGCAAAAGTAGGCACCATGATTATGAAATAAGCTAATGCATGCGAACAAAAACGCCTCTGCCGGGAAACCAGCAGAGGCGTTTTTATAGGTTGGAAAGCGCTGTTTACGGCAGCTCTTCCTCTTCTTCGTCGAGTTCTTTCTTGGTGGGAATCAAGTCTTCCCGCGACAGCTTCAGTGGTAGCAGGAGCGCTGCGGCGATATAGATGGAAGAGAACGTACCCACCACGATGCCGACCAGCAGCGCAATGGCGAAGTTCTCAATCATATCGCCGCCCAGCAGTAGCAGCGCGAGCAGCACCAGGACGGTGGTGCCCGAGGTTGCCAGCGTACGCGAAAGCGTAGCGTTAATCGCTTCATTGAATATCTGCGGCATATCGTCGATGCGCGAGGTGCGGATGGCTTCGCGAACGCGATCGTAGACCACGATGGTGTCGTTCAAGGAGTAGCCGATCACCGCCAGAATGGCCGCCAGTACGGTGAGGTCGAAATCGAGCTGGAAAAGCGCGAACACGCCGACCACGATCACGACGTCATGCAGCAACGCCAGCAGTGCGCCAATCGCAAACTTGTACTGAAAGCGGAGCGCCACGTAAACCATGACCACGCCGAGTGCGACCAGCAGGCCAAGGCCGCTCTGATCGCGAAGCTGGTCACCTACCTGGGAGCCCACAAACTCAGAGCGTACCAGGTTGACCGTATCGCCGTCGGCGCGCAGTAGGTTAACGACTTCGCCACCCACATCGGCATCAAACGCCTGCTGTAGGCGGATCAATACTTCGGTGGATGCACCGAAGGTTTGTACCGAAACATCCTGGAAGCCGCTCTCTTCGAGCAGCACGCGAATAGCATCGAGTGAGGGCGCCGCGCCATAGCGCACCTCAATCAGCGTGCCGCCAGTAAAATCCAGCCCGAAGTTGAGCTGTAGAATAACGATGGCAGCAATCGACGCGATTAACATGGCAGCCGAGACGATGTACGCAAACTTGCGCCGCCCCATAAAGTCGATTTGCAGATGTGATAGGGGTTTCATTACCACCTCTTAAGTTCTGGGCTAAGCACGTGGATTAAATCCATGCATTTTAAATCCATAGCTTTTGACGGGTTTGCTGCCATAAACCAAGTTGACCATGGCGCGGGTCACCATTAGAGCGGTGAACAGCGACGTCAAAATGCCGATAGAGAGCGTAACCGCAAACCCTTTGACGGGGCCGGTACCAATCGAAAACAGGATAACGGCTACCAGCAGCGTGGTGATGTTAGCGTCGACGATGGAGGTGAAGGCGCGTTCGTAGCCAGCTTGAATGGCTTGCTGAACCGACAGGCCATTACGTATCTCTTCACGTATGCGCTCAAAGATAAGCACGTTGGCGTCTACCGCCATGCCCAGCGTCAACACGATACCGGCAATACCCGGCAGCGTCAGTGTGGCGCCCAGCATCGACATCACCGCGACCAGCAGCGTTAAGTTCAGCGCCAGGGCGATGTTGGCAAACACGCCAAATACCTTGTAACGCACCAACATGAACAGCACGACCAGCAACAGGCCAATTTGCACCGAGAGCAACCCGCGCTCGATATTTTCGGCGCCCAGGCTTGGCCCAATGGTGCGCTCTTGTACGAAGTAGATGGGTGCAGCAAGGGAGCCGGAACGCAGCAGCAGGGCAAGCTCGGCGGCTTCCGTCGGCGAGTCCAGCCCGGTGATCCGGAAGCTGTTGCCCAGCGCGCTTTGAATCGTGGCCAGGCTGATCAGACCGCGCTCAACGTAGGGCTCACGCTCGATGGTTTCTTCGCCGGTTTCCGGGTCGGTCACCACGGTGTCTTCGCTCTTGTGCTCAATGAAGAGCACCGCCATGTTGCGGCCAATGTTGGTGCGCGTGGCGCGATTCATTAGCGTGCCACCGGTGCCGTCCAGATCAATATTGACCTGCGGGCGACCGTTTTCATCAAAGCTGTTGCTGGCGCTGGAAACACTGTCGCCGGTAATGATCACATCGCGCATTAACTCAGCGGTGCGTGAGGGCTCATTGCGGAAGGCGAAGGTTTCCGTTTCGTTTTCCGGTGTGTCGGGGCGGGCTTCCAGACGGAATTCCAGGTTGGCGGTGGCACCCACGATCCGCTTGGCGGCCACGGTGTCTTGGATGCCGGGTAGTTCTACCACGATCTGGTTGGGGCCCTGGCGCTGAACCATCGGCTCCGCGACACCCAGCTCATTGACCCGGTTGCGCAAGGTGGTCAAGTTCTGGTTGATCGCGTAGTCCTGAATTTCGTTCACCGACTGATCGCTAAGCGTCATGACCAGTGTGGAGGCGCGGCCATCGCCTTCACTGCTGTACTCAAACTCAGGGAAGTCACGGCTAATCAGGCTACGTGCCGTATCACGATCTTCCGCACTGGCGAAATCGATCGACAGCGAGCGTTCTTCCACCTCCGTATTGCGGTAGCGGATACGCTCACTGCGCAGTAGCTCACGCATGGCACTGCCGTTGACTTCGAGGCGCTGGGTCAGCGCGGCGTCCATATCCACTTCGAGCAGGAAGTGCACGCCACCACGCAGATCAAGGCCCAGCGTCATGGGTGAGGCAGAAAAGGCCTGTAGCCATTCGGGCGTTGCTTCGGCAAGGTTTAATGCAACGGTCGCATCATTGCCCAGTAGGTCAGCGGCGATGTCGCGTGCGGGGAGTTGATCGTCATCATGACGCAGACGAACTAACCATTGTCCGTTCTCTTCTTCGAACGCCTTTACTTCGATATCGTTTTCGCTAAGCGCGGTTTCAACGCGCTCAATTTGACGCTCATCCAGCGAGTCGCCTTGGGCGCTGCTGATTTGAATAGCGGGATCTTCGGGGAATAGATTGGGAAGCGAGTAGATAAGGCCAACCACCAGGACGACCAGTATCAGCAGATACTTCCACAGGGGTAACGGTTGAGCATGCAAGCCCTGCCTTCAATTACAAACGGAATGCTGTGCACGGACTCGCCGTGCACAGCAAAGTTCACCATCATTCATACCATGTCACCTGCCGGGGTGGCTGGCACTAGCTCGGCAGGGGGTAATGCAAGGATTAGATGGACTTGATGGTGCCTTTAGGCAGTACGGCGGCAACGGCGTTCTTCTGCACGTTAACTTCGGTGCCTTCAGAAATCTCGATGGTCAGGAACTCGTCGCTCACTTTAGTGATACGACCTACCAAGCCACCGCCAATGACGATTTCATCGCCCTTGTCCAGGTTGGATACCAGCTGCTTGTGCTGCTTGGCACGCTTGGCCTGCGGGCGCCACAACAGGAAGTAGAAAATCAGCACGAAGCCGACCAGCATGACGATTTGCGCAATACCACCGCCAGCGGCGGCTTCTTGGGCATGGGCTGGTGAGATGAAGAAATCCAGCATTGCAGAGAACTCCTGAGTTAGAAAAGCTTACGTTTAAAATCGTGGTCAAACAGTTTAAACCACGCGCCAAGGCGCGTGGCGATTAATTCGTCAGGGCTGGCTTAGCGGAGGCACCGGCAGGCCGCGCCGCGCATAGAAGCCTTCCACAAAGGTCGTCAATGTACCCGCTTCAATTGCCGCGCGCAAATCAGCCATTACACGCTGGTAGTAGCGTAGGTTGTGAATGGTATTGAGCATTGAGCCAAGCATTTCATTGCAGCGGTCAAGGTGGTGCAAATAGCCCCGCGAGAAACTCTTGCAGGTATGGCAATCGCACTCTTCATCGAGCGGGCGAGTGTCGAAACGGTGCTTGGCATTACGAATCTTGACCGTACCTTCCGAGGTGAACAGGTGGCCATTACGTGCGTTGCGGGTAGGCATCACGCAATCGAACATATCCACCCGCGGCGAACGCCTTCCACCAGGTCTTCGGGTTTACCAACACCCATTAAGTAGCGCGGCTTCTCGTCCGGCATCCAGGTGGGCAGGTAGTCGAGCACCTTGATCATCTCTTCCTTCGGTTCGCCCACCGAGAGGCCGCCAATCGCCAGCCCATCAAAGCCGATTTCCAACAGCCCTTTGAGCGAGCGTTCGCGCAGCGCAGGGTGCATGCCGCCCTGAATGATGCCGAACAGCGCGGATGGCGAGTCACCGTGGGCATCCCGCGAGCGCTTGGCCCAACGCAATGACAGCTCCATGGATTTCTCGGCTTCGTCAAAGGTAGCCGGGTAGGGCGTGCACTCATCAAAGATCATGACGACATCGGAGCCCAGCGAACGCTGAACCGCCATGGACTCTTCAGGGCCCATAAACACTTTGCTGCCATCCACTGGCGAGCGGAAGTGCACGCCCTGCTCGGTGATCTTGCGTGTTTCGCCCAGGGAAAATACCTGGAAGCCGCCGGAGTCGGTCAGGATCGGCTTATCCCACTGGGCAAAGTCGTGCAGGTCGCCGTGGGCTTCAATCACCTCGGTGCCAGGGCGTAGCCATAGGTGAAAGGTATTGCCCAGGATGATTTCAGCGCCGATCTCTTTGACAGACTCCGGCGTCATGCCTTTGACCGTGCCGTAGGTGCCCACCGGCATGAAGGCCGGGGTTTCCACCGTGCCACGGGGAAAGTGAAGGCGGCCACGGCGGGCGCGCCCATCTTCGGCCAGGCGCTCAAAGCGCATGAAGCATTCGTTTCGCATAAGTAAGGTAACTCGTTAAGCTCGTTCGTTTAGCGCGACAGGTGCCGGGTCAGTGGGGCCACACTAGCGGGTCAGCAGCATGGCATCACCATAGCTGAAAACGCATAGCGCTCGGCCACTGCCCGCTGGTAGGCGTGCATAATGGTGTCGTAGCCCACAAAGGAGGAGACCAGCATCAGCAGGGTCGATTCAGGCAAGTGGAAATTGGTAATTAAAGCATCCACGCAGCGCCACTGGTAACCGGGATAGATGAAAATATCAGTATCGCCGCTATAAGGCGCGATCTGCCCATCGCTGCTTTTGGCAGGCGCTTTCCAGGCAGCGCACGCTGGTGGTGCCAACCGCGATCACGCGCTTACCCGCCGCCAGGGTGTCGCGCACTTGCTGGCAGGTGGATTCCGTGACCTCAATCCACTCGCTGTGCATATGGTGTTCAAGGATGTTGTCGACGCGCACCGGCTGAAAGGTGCCCGCACCTACGTGCAGGGTGACAAAGGCACGGTTAATGCCTTTATCAGCCAGCGCATCCAGCAGCGGCTGATCAAAATGCAGCCCTGCGGTGGGGCGGCTACAGCGCCGTCACGCCGGGCGTAGACCGTTTGGTAGCGCTCACGGTCACTGAGTTCGTCTTCGCGGGTAATGTACGGCGGCAGCGGCATATGGCCGTGCTTTTCGAGTAGCGCGATCATCGGCGTATCGCCCAAAAGCGCAGCTCGAACAGCGCGTCACGGCGGCCTTCTACGATGGCGTGAACGTCACCTTCGAAAATCAGCTCGGTGCCGGGCTTGGGTGATTTACTCGAGCGAATATGCGCCAAGCCACGATGGGCATCCAGCGGGCGCTCCAGCAGCATTTCCACCTTGCCGCCGCTGGCCTTATGGCCGTGCAGGCGCGCCGGAATACGCGGGTGTCGTTAAACACCAACAGGTCGCCCGGTTCTAAAAGCTCAAGCAAATCAGGAAAGCGGCGGTGCTCAAGCGCGCCGCTCTGGCCATCCACGCACAGCAAACGGCAGTCGCTACGCTGTTCAGAAGGGTAGCGAGCAATTAATTCGTCGGGTAGCTCGTAATGAAAATCCGCGCGCTGCATGGTGTATAACTCTTAGCGTTGATCAAACAGGCGGCATAGGATAGCGCTTTGGCTGCATAAAGTCAGTCAACATGATTGACCTACTTCGACATTTACGTATAATGCGCAGCCATTGCCGGTGTGGCGGAATTGGTAGACGCAGCGGATTCAAAATCCGCCGCCTTTACGGGTGTGCCAGTTCGAGTCTGGCCACCGGCACCAACTTTAAAAAGGCGCTTAGGCGCCTTTTTGTGCCTGTCACTCCTTCCTTGCTCTTCTGTGGTTGCATTCCTCGCAAAACCAGCAATCCAAGCCGCTCCTGGGCTTAACCCCAATGTTCATCCTGCCTTCAACGCAATTAGCATCATATTTAAAGCTAATTACATTTACTTTCCCGCTGCAACCCGGCACGCTTCGAGTACGAGATACTTAGAGGCTCTATAGAGGATACGACGCACGTTGAAGCAAACAGGGACGGGTACCAACTAGCACAGCGGGTTGTGGATAGATGGTATCCAGGAAGGCATTGTGGGTAAAAGAGTTAAATAATGGAGAAGCTCTTAATTTTTTACATAGTTTTTAATGAAATAAGAGCTTTCATTTCTTTTAGACATGTTTTTATCTACAAGGTTATGTGTTGAAATTGAAAAGCACTTACTGAGTTAATCTGTGTCTTAGGTATAGCTATCAAATCTGTATATGTATAATCATCGTGGTTGATATAGTACATATTAGTCAACTCTATAAAAGTTTCTTTTCATCTCTAACACCTGAGAAAGAAGGCAATATTAGTACTTCTTTATTTTCTACACCCTCTTCGTCTGGCTTCGCAGTGGCAATAGGGACTCCAATATAAATTTTTCTAGAATTTAAGGTTATTAATGCATAAGTTCTATCTTCTGCCTCAACGCGCACTTGATAACACATTTCTTGATAAGCGATATATTCTTGTTCAAGTAGACTCTTATACATTTTTTTTATATTTAGTATAAGTATCTTCTATTTCTCTTAAGCGATTTTCCTCTGTATCGCAAAACCTATCATATATTCTTATGAAGAAATTTATGGTTTTGTTCATGTTTGCATACAGTATGGCTTTGTCTTTAAGAGTATTTATGTTTTGAAAAAGTTCGATATTTTTCATAATGTGAAATGTTATTGCTTATTTGAGAGATAAAGATATCTTGTTCTACAAAAGTATCTGTGATTTGTAGCAAAAGAAAATCAGATGGACTTTTTCTTTATAGATAGAGGCAATTTTGCATTGTCTCTTTCCTGAAAAAACTAGCTAGCCGAGGTGTAGTTTTTGAAAGTATTTTTGATGCTAATTTTAGTTTAACTAAGAGAGTGGAGAGGGCTATGCTAAGAAAGAGAGGGAAAGAAATTTTAACGTTAATTTTTCTTCATCATTCAAAGAGAAAATTGAAATAATATTTTCGGTATGATTAATATTATACAGAAATACAGATATTATATTGAGAGGGCTTAGTTCTTTGCTTTCTAGTGAGATGAAGGTAAATAGAAAATTGCTTTCGATCTTCTGGGGACAAAGAATAAAATTTTGAAAATTCAGAGAATAAGGGTATGAGTAAGTCAGAAATGATGAAGATAAAAAATATAAAAATAGTGCCATTTTTATTGCATACAAATAAATAGGCCACCCTTTATAAGTTCCTATTTTTAAGCTTTCATATGGGTGACCTTTCAATATAGTTATACCGCAGATTAAAATCGGTATTAACAGCAGAGCAATCATTATTTATGCCATTTTATTTCTGCTGTTAAAAATCTATGAGAAATTTCTTGCTCTTTTTGGCATGCTATTCTTTATAACCTTTATGTCAAAGGTCGCAGAGCCATCGCTATTTATTTTAGCGTTTTTAAATGTAGCCTTAGAAGAAGGCTCACTAGAACGCATAATATGTTCTTTATGTTTAGAACCAAAAAATAAGCATAGGTCGACTCCAATAGTTTTTTTTAAATGCTTATACTTTTATTATAGCTTTTAGCTATGCCAAGTTTCTTGGCTTATCATCATGATGGACTGCTGAAACACTGAAATCAATATTTAAGTGAAGTGAAAGCATGACCAGAAGCAGGGCCGTGTCCACATACTGTCAACATAAATTAGCTTTAGCGAGCTGAAGCGAGCTTTTGCTAGGTAATAATTCTTCAAAATCAATACAGTATGCTGTTTTGTGTAAATACGATAAAGGTTCAAAATACGCCGCCTTTACGGGTGTGCCAGTTCGAGTCTGGCCACCGGCACAATAAATATCAAGAGCTTAGCGTTCATCGCTAGGCCTTTTTAGTTCCCGGTATTCCAAAAGTGTCAACAAAGTGTCAGCAGAGCTCACCTAACTTGTAATCAGTAGGTCTCTGGTTCGCCTCTCAGTTTTACTACGCACCCAGCATAGCGATCCTCTGGTGGCTTATTGCCAATATCGTATACCGCTGCGATTTCATGAACGGACACGCTGCCATAGTCGGCCAGGGCTAGGCTGGGTGCTACCTACAGAATGCCAGTGCTACTGCAGCTGGATTAGCCATTCAATATCATCTTGATCCTGAGCATAGTAAGACTCGCCATCTGGGCCTTCAAAACGGCCGGCTGCTACGTGATTTACCGGATCGCTATTCGTCAGGAAAATGTGTAAGGTCCATCAATACTTTGCTCGGGCTCAGCTATTACATAACTCGGCTCATTATCGGCGTTTGCTACTTTGATCGTGCGTGACATAGATCCTCCTTGTCTTACGGCTCAATTCAACCTGCTATGCGTTCAGCATAGTGCGTTAAACTATCTGGTCGCAAAATCAGCGCGACCAACGGGCTGTATGTAATATAGCAAAGCGGTAACCCGCTGATTTAGCTACAAAGCCTTAAACCGATGAATTAATATTTATCAACAAATTTTTATCAATTAAAACAAAAGGTTATTTATTTTAAAAATTAAAGGGTCGCTCTACCCGGTGGCAGTTTGCAAGTCTTTTGTGTTTTACTAGGGTTTGTATTGTTCGTTGCGTGTTGTTTCCAACACAAAGTAAAGCACGCTTTATGACTCGTTAAACATTGGAGGTATAACGATGGCTACTTTTCCACTTAAAACGACGCTTGCAGTCGCTATCGCCGCGCTAGGGTAAGCTCTATGGCGCAAGCCCAGCAGTATGGCGACGGTGACGATGTCGTTGCCATTACCGAATGGAACTACGACGATCTTTATAATGAGAGCGGCTTCGACGCCGATTGGCTTCTCGATAGAGATGTGTCGACTGACGATGAGGATGATATCGGTAGCGTCGAAAATGTGCTGGTCAACGACAAGAACCAGATTGAAGCGATCATTGTCCAAATTGGTGGTGTTTGGGACATTGGCGACACGCACGTGGCGGTTCCATGGGATGAGGTCGATGTTTCTAACGACAATATTCAGGTGCCGTTGAACGCCGATAACTACGACGACTACGACCTGTTTGAAGGTGAAAACGAGTACGTCAGCAAGAGTGCCTTACAACAGACCACACAGGTCGGCGACAATGTCGAAGCTGGCAACAATATTTGGAAAATTACCGATCTACTCGATGATTACGCTGCAGTGAATACCGGCGCTGGTCAAGGCTACATCGAAAATGTGTTGTTTAACGACAACGGCCAAATTCAAGCTGTCATCATTTCTGGTGGCGATGGTGTATCTGCTTATCCCTTCTATGGCTATGACTACGGCTGGGATCCGGCGTACGAGTCTTATAACTTGCCCTATAGCGCCGATGAAATGGAGGGCATGGAGAACTTCGACATTGATCGCTACGTTGATAATGAATAATTTTTAACGTACTACGCCATATCAAGAGCCTCAAGCCCTGCTTGGGGCTCTTTTGCTGGTAGCACTATCAGATGTAGCATCTACGTGTGCGTATTCTCGCAGCGCTCAGCGGTAAGTTGACGGTAGAGCGTGACAAGTTCTGCGCTTTTAGCATCCTCGTGCCAACTAGCAGCGTAAACTTGGGCTCGTTCGGCAAGCTGTTGGCGCAGGGTGTCATCGCTTAGCAGGCGGTTAACTTTGGCGGCAAAGTCGTCATGGTTATCCTCGGCGATCAGGCAGCCTTCTCCCTCTTTGAGTACATCACGCGTGCCCATCATGGCGGTGGAAACCACCGGCGTGCCCAGGCCATCGCTTCCAACAGCACCAGTCCCTGGGTTTCCGTGCGTGATGCAAACACGAAGACGTCGGCGGCGCGGTAAGCGGCTTGCAGTGGGCCGTTGCGGTCAAGGTAGCCGAGGAACAGGACAGCGTCTGAAACGCCCATTTCTTGGGCGCGTTTGACGAGCGAATCATGGGCCGGGCCTTCGCCGGTAATGATTAGCCAGGTGGTCGGGTGTTCGACTAATACCTGAGACAGCATATCGATCAGAAAACCGATGTTCTTTTCAAAGGCGGCGCGGCCGACATAAAGCAGCAGCCGCGCTTCTTGTGGCAGGTCGTAGTGAGCCCGAAAGTCGCGCTGATCTTGAGGCAGGCAAAACGCCTCCAGCGCTAAACCAGTAGCAATGACGGTGATGGGCGTCGTCACGCCATAGTGGGTGAGTGCTTGCTGCATCGCCCGTGAAGGCGCCACCAAGGCGTCGAGCTGCTGGCACTGGTGCACCGAAAGCCTGCGTGCCGCAAAGCGCAGCCAGCGCCGGGGAAGCCAGCGGATATAGTGATGAATATACTCTTCAAAAAGCGTGTGATAGGTCGCCACCACCGGTAGCCCAAGCTGACGCCCCAGCGCTACACCGGCATAGTGGGCGGTAAAAGGCGTATGCACATGAATCAGATCAAAGGCTTCACCTGCCAGCGAAGGTGCCAGGGCGAGTAGATCACCGTAGCGCATCATGCGGTCTTCAGGGTCGCCGGGTACGTGGCGAGAAGGGATACGCAGCACGCCGGGTTCGTCCACTTGGCCTACCGGATAGTCGGGGCAGATCAGCGTGACCGAGTGGCCCAAGCGTTCCAGGGCGCCGCGAAAACTAGCAATGGAAGTGGAGACGCCATTGACGCGGGGAAAGTAGACATCCGAAATCATGAGTACTTTCATGCCTTCGAGTGGCATCGCGGTTGTGAATGCCATTGAGTGAAACAGCGTTAATGCTGATGCCAGCCGCGTCTCACGCTCTGCTTCGCGATGCTGGGCTAGGGCGTTGCCCTTGGCTAGCTGAGTGAGGGCTTGTGACAGGGCTTGAGAACGGGCTTTGAGAATGCCGCGAATTCTGACTCGTCGAGCGTATTGTGGTGAGAGTGGCGTCGAAGTGGTGGCATATTATGAGGACTCTTGTGGCCGCTTATGGCCACCTAAACGGCATCCGTGACTGGCGGATGACAGCCGTCCCCTCAATTGAGCGTTAACACACAGTTGGCCGCTTGCTCGCTTTTGTTGCTTAGCCGTTTTATAGTGAATGAATCGCATTCGACGCACCGATGGTATTCCACCATGGCCTTTTTGAGCTGCATAGCCGCAACTTAGCCCAAGAGCAGGTGGCCCATACCCACGACTTCCATCAACTGATTCTGGCCACTTGTGGCGTAACGGAGCTTTCGATGGAAGGCCAGGGGAACGGGTCACCGCTCGCCGTGGGTGTCTGATTCCTTCGTCGCGCCATCACGAGTACCAGGGCGATGGCAGTAACCGCACCTTAGTGTTGGATATTCCCGTTGCGCACTTGGCGTCGCTTGAAAGGGCGGTGAGATCGAGCGCTTGTTTGATAAGCCTCGCTTTTCAGCGTGCCGCCCGCGCTAAACCAACTGACCCATGCCCTGGCGAACCAGCTCGAGCAGTGCCCTGCGCTGCAAAATGAAATTGCCATTCTGCTGCTGCGTGCGCTGACCATGTACCTGCACGATGCCACGCCCGCCGCGGCTGGCCAGTTGGGCCAGCACTGCATCAGTGAACGCCTCGATCTGGCCCGCCTGGATGCTTGGTTGGATCAACACTTGGCCGATGAGATTCGGGTGGAACAGCTGGCCGCGCTGTGCGCGCTCAGCCCTGGCCACTTTCACACCTGTTTTCGCGAACTGACCGGTGTGACGCCGCTGGCCTATGTGCAGCGCAGGCGCTTGGAGCATGCACGTACGTTAGTGCGACACAGCGCGCTTAGCCTGGGGCATGTCGCCATGTTAGTAGGCTTCCGCGATCAGGGCAGTTTCTCCCGCGCCTATCGTCGCTATTTTGAAATCTCCCTTCGTCGGATAGATAGACCTTTCCTGTCAGTAGACGCTGCTTTAAAACGGCCTGCATGACTTGCGGGCAAATCTACCGCAGTGTCGGGCAAGTAATTTGCTGCTCTGCGCTTTAGTCTCTGAAGAATACCTTCGAAGGAGAGACTCCATGGGCGTTACCTATCAAGACAGCAATGCACGTATGAGCCAAGTGGCGATTCATAACGGCACCGTTTACCTCGCAGGCCAGGTTCCACCTGATGCCACGGCGGATATGCGTGGCCAAACCGAGCAAGTACTGGCGCGTATCGATCAACTGCTAGCCCAAGCGGGCACCTCAAAAGAGCATCTGATCTCAGCGCAAATCTGGGTCACCAGCATGGCGGAGTTCGACCAAATGAATGCTGCCTGGGATGCCTGGGTCGTGCCGGGTCGCCCGCCGGTGCGTGCAGCGCTTGAAGCTCAGCTCGCCAAGCCCGAGTGGAAGGTGGAAATCATGGTGGTAGCTGCGCTGCCGGAGGCCTGATATGCGGGTTGTTTCTGCCGAAGAGGTCACTCGTTACCTGAGCTGGGGCGGCTTGATACAGCGGCTACACACAACGTTCGTGAACGGCGTGGAGTCGCCTCCCCGCCATCACCACGCGATGCACCGGCCCGATGGCGAAGCCACCATGCTGCTAATGCCCGCCTGGGAAGCGGCGGGCTATATCGGCGTGAAAATGGTCAACGTATTTCCGCAAAACGCCGACCATGGTATTCCCGCCATCTCCGGGCTCTATTTGCTCAGCGAAGGTAAGCACGGCCAGCCGTTGGCCTGTATCGACGGCAGCGAGCTAACCCGACGTCGCACAGCGGCCTCGGCGCTGGCTGCGCAAGCGCTGGCGAATGAAAATGCTGAAACGCTACTGGTGGTAGGTACCGGCAAGTTGGCGCCCATGGTGATCGAGGCTCACGCCAGCGTGCGTCCTATCAAGCGGGTGCTGATCTGGGGCCGCAATCCCAGTAAAGCGGCAGCCATTGCCAACGAGTACGCCGAACGCTTCGAGACCCAAGTGGTGGAAGAGCTGGCGGCTGCCGTGGCAGAGGCGGATATCGTCAGTTGCGTGACGCTCTCTACCCAACCGCTGATCAAGGGCGAGTGGCTAACGCCTGGCACTCACCTGGATTTGATCGGCGCGTTTCGGCCACAAATGCGCGAAACCGATGCGCTGTGCCTGCGTCGCTCAGAAGTATTTGTGGACACCTACGCCGGCGCCAAAGGCGAAGCGGGCGACATCCTGCAAGCCATTGAAGAAGGCGAATTCCAGTTCGACCAGATTCAGGCGGAGCTTGCCGAGGTGCTAAGCGGGGCTAAATCGGGGCGCTCGACACCGGAAGCCATCACGCTATTCAAATCGGTAGGCGCTTCGCTGGAAGATCTGGCTGCTGCCATTGAAGTGTGGGAGTCATTGCCTGAATCTACTGCATCATAGCTCCGCTAAGGACTGCGACCCATGAAGTGTTTTTATCACCCCTGACCAGGCGTTGCATGCGCCGCCGACCTTCCTGCTGCGCGGCCAGCCTGTGCCGTCGCCGGAAGGCCCGGTGCGTGCGGAGCTGCTGACCCAGGGCTTGCCCGTTCAGGGCTGACGCTGAGCGTACCTAAAGAGGCCGACTCGCCTACGCTGCGTAAGCGCCTGGAACAGATTCATACGCCGTGCTACCTAACGTTCCTGGATACCATTTACGCCCGCTGGCAGGCGCTGCCCAACGCGTCGGAGTTTGTCGCTCCCAATATCCACCCCTGCGGTGGTGGCCACCACTACCCGCGCCACCCCATTGGGCAAGCGGGTTGGCACCTGCACGACATGGCCTGCCCGCTAAGCGCGACGAGCTTTCAAGGCGCTTTAGCCTCGGCGGCAACGGCGGAAGCGGCAGCAGAAGAAGTGCTTAATGGCGCCCCAACGGCCTACGCATTGTGCCGCCCGCCGGGCCACCATGCCGGGCCGGAGCGCGCCGGGGCTTTGCCTGCTGAACAACTCTGCGCTGGCGGCGACCGTGCTGCGTGAACGCTACGGCAAAGTTGCGATCATCGATGTGGACCTGCACCACGGCAACGGCACCCAGGATATTTTTTTATTATCGTAGCGATGTGTGGACTGGCTCACTGCACGCTGACCCTAGCGACTTTTATCCGTTTTTCTGGGGCGGTGCAGAGGAAGAGGGCAGCGATGAAGGCGTTGGAGCCAATGTGAATCTGCCCTGCCGGTGGGCAGTGATGGCGACGTTTATCTCGATGCCTTGGCGATTCTGATTGATCACCTGCAACGTTATGAGCCGGGTGCCGTGGTGGTGGCGCTGGGGCTAGACGCCCACAAGGATGACCCGCTAGCGGGCCTCAAAGTAGAAACCGAGGCGTTCATTGAAGTAGGCAAACGCTTGGCGGCGCTTTCGCTGCCCATGGTGATTGTGCAAGAAGGTGGTTACCCCACTGAACACCTAAGCGCCAACCTGACCGCTTTTATGCAGGGTTTTACGGCATGAGCAGAACCGGTTTCTACTGGCACGAACGCTGCTTTTGGCACGACCAGGGTGCAATAGGTGTGTTCTCCGCACCAGGCGAATTCCTGCAGCCCCAGGCCGCTTCGGAAAGCCCGGAAAGCAAACGGCGCCTGAAGAATATTCTCGAAGTCAGCGGGCTGATCGACGAGCTTTACGTGGTGAAGCCTCCTGCTGCGACGCTTGACGACTTGCTGCGCTTTCACACGCCACGCTATTTAGACAAGCTCCAGGCAGGGGGATCGAGCACGCGGTGGCAACGGCGGCGACTGCGCACCTTACATGCCCGGCAGTTGGGCGGCGGCCACGCAGTCCGCAGGGTTGGCTGTTGCCGCCGTTGAGGCTGTGGCGCTGGGTGAGGTGAGCAATGCCTACGCCCTATGCCGACCGCCGGGGCATCATGCCGAAGCCGACCAGGGCCGTGGGTTTTGCCTGCTGGGCAATATTCCTGTGGCGGTGATGCGTGCCCGAGCCTTGGGGCAGGTTAACCGCGTGGCGATACTCGATTGGGATGTTCACCACGGCAACGGTCAGCAGGCAGCGTTTTATAACGACCCTGAGGTTTTTACCGTTTCTCTTCATCAAGCGGCCAACTACCCGCTGGAAACGGGTGGCTTTGACGAACAGGGCGAAGGCGCAGGCCTGGGTGCCAATCTCAACCTGCCGCTGCCACCGGGCTGCGGCCTGGGCGCCTACGCGTACGCCATGGGAAAACTGGTGTTGCCCGCGCTAGAGGCATTCAACCCTGACCTGATCGTGGTGGCGTGCGGTTACGGTGCTTGCGCCAAAGATCCATTAGGCAAAATGTTGCTCAATAGCCAAGCGTTCGCCACCATGACCGCCCAGCTAAAAGCCCTGGCCGAGCGCTGCTGCGAGGGCAAGCTGGTGTTCGTCCATGAAGGCGGTTATTCAGAAGGCTATGTGCCGCTGTGCGGCCACGCGGTGATCCAGACGCTGGCAGGCAGTGCCATTGCCGTGCCCGATCCGCAAAACGATGAAATTGCCGCTTGGGGCCCTGCAACCGCACCAGCAAGCATTAATCGATGACTGGTGCCAACAGTGGGAGCAACGTAAACAATGACACCGCTTTATGACCGCGATGGCTGGATCTGGCAGGATGGTGAATGGCTGGAGTGGCGCGAGGCCAAGGTGCATGTCTTCACCCACACCTTGCACTATGGCATGGGCTGTTTTGAGGGCGTGCGCGCCTATGCTGGCCCTAGCGGCACGCATCTATTTCGTGCTGCTGAACATACCCGCCGCTTGGCAGAAAGCGCCCATTCGCTGGATATGCCGCTGCCGTTTAGCGAAGCGGAGCTGATCGATGCCCAGCGCGAGTGCCTGACCAAAAACGGCCTGAGCAATGCCTATCTCAAGCCCACGGTGTTTTTTTGGTGCGGAAGGCATGGGGCTGCGCGCCCAGGGGCTAACGACCCATGTCATGGTGGCCGCTTGGGATTTGGGCCCCTATATTTCGCCCCAGGCCGCGACCCACGGCTTGCGTGCGCTGACCTCTTCCTGGGCGCGCCACCACGTCAATATCAGCCTGTGCCGGGCGAAAACCAACGGCCACTACGTCAACTCGATACTGGCGCTGAACACCGCGATCAAGGCCGGGTTCGATGAAACCATTATGCTCGATCCAGAAGGCTATGTAGCCGAGGCCTCGGCGGCGAACGTCTTCTTGCTGCGCGATGGCGTGCTGCACACCCCGGAAGTAACGTCGTGTTTGCAAGGCATCACCCGGGATAGCGTGATTCAGCTGGCGAAAAAGTGTTAGGCATCGAAGTGCGCGAGCGGCGGATTACCCGTGATGAGCTCTACACCGCCGATGAGGCATTTTAACCGGCACCGCCGCCGAGATACTCCCCACTGCGCGAGCTGGATGGCCGTCGTATTGGTGGACGCGCGGGAGCACCACCCGCCAATGAGCCCATCAGCCCAGTCAGTGTGACGGCTCAACTGCAGGGGCTATATCGCCAGGCGGTGCGCGGTGAGTTGGATGATTTTCGGCATTGGTTAACGCCGGCTTAAGCGCTAATCGCCTTCTCCAAAGCAGCCAATCTCCCCGGTTCCAGTGCTGCCTGCACGGCCGTGATACGTATGATATTGGCAAGCTCAGGGTGCACTAAGCGAGTGACTAACACGCCTTCGGCGAGCAGTTGCTGATGCACCTCGGCGGCGAGTTCGGCGCTGGGCAGGCGAATGCCGATAAAGTTAGTAGCGCTGGGCAGTACGTCGGCACCCAGTGCGCGAAAGTGCTCAGCCAACTGCTCACGGCGGGCTTTTTACATCGGCAACGTGCTGATTCACTTCGCCAGGGTGGTCGAGTACCACTTCGGCGGCGGCCAGGGTCAGCGAAGATACCGCGTAGTGAATGCGCACCTTCATCATCATCGCCAGTACCTCAGGGGCGGCGATGGCGTAGCCAATGCGCAGACCCGCCAGGCCGTGAGCCTTGGAGAGCGTGCGCAGGCGAATCACTCCCGGTATGGCTTTGGCTGCGAACTCGCTACCCGCGTCATCGCGGAAATCACCATAGGCTTCGTCTAACATTAGCCAGCAGGAGTCGGGCAGCGCCTCGCGCAGCTTGAGGATGGCGCTGTCGTTATGTAAGTGACCACTGGGGTTATCCGGGTTGGCCAGGTACACCAGCCGCGCGTTTTCCTGATGCGCCGCTGCGATAAGCGCTTCCAGATCGGGGGCCAGCACGCCCGGCGCCTCAAAATAGCTGGGTTCAATCAAGCGGCAGCCCTGGCCTTTGGCGAAGTAACCAAAGGTGGGGTAGGTGCCTGCGGTGCTCACCACAGTTTCGCCCGGTTCGCAGGTGGTGCGCAGGGCCAGGGCAATCAAGCTGTCAGCCCCGGCATCCACCAGCATCGTTTCCAGCGCAATACCCTGCTGCGCGCTCAAGCGTTGGCGCACCCTAGCGCTTCGGAATCGCCGTAGCAGTAAACGTGTTCGGTCAGGGCATCGCCAAAGTGGTCGCGCAGGGCACGGTGGGGCATGTCCAGACCTTCGTTAGAGCCCAGCCGATGGGAGATCTCCCGGCCAAGTTTACGCTCCAGCACCTTGATGCCCGGAAACGGATTAACAGGGCCTTCACTCAGTAAGTGGTTGGGATAAGGGGCGTGCTTTGAGAAGGCATAACGATTCCTAGAAACGATTTTCAAATCAGTATTAATGATTAACGTAGCGCGTTTATTTAAAGCTCTATTATTTAAAGCACTTTTATTTAAAGTACTTTACCGGGATTTAACAGATTAAGCGGGTCGAGCGCTTGCTTGAGCGACTGCATCAGAGCGATCTCGGCGCTGGAGCGGCAGGTACTTAGCCAGGGGCGCTTCTCCAGGCCAATGCCGTGCTCGGCGGAGACTGAGCCGCCAAGTGCTGCCAGCGGTTGATAAACCATCGCTTCCACTTCACGGCGCACCTCTAATTCAGCGCTTCCCACGCTAACGGAAATATGCAGGTTGCCATCGCCCAGGTGGCCAAACACCACCAGGCGCGCATCTTCCCATCGCTGGGTTAGCTGCGCTTCCAAGGCATCGGTGTAGCGCTGCATATCGGCAATCGGCAGGCTGACATCGAAGGTAAGCACTGGCGCCATGCCCTTGACCAGCCCCTCGATATCCTCACGAATCGCCCAAAGCCCATCGCGCTGGGTCGTCGACTGCGCAATCACCGCATCGACAATCAGCTCGCTCTCAAGCGCACTCTCTAATGCTTCGCTGAACTGAGTGGCATTGCGCTCAGCGTCGCTGCCCAGGGAATCAATGATCACATAAAAGGGATGCTCGGTGGCAATCGGCGGGGTGTGGCGGCCCAGGGTTTCAGTGAGTAGCCGATAGTGGTTCTGCCACATCACCTCAAACGCACCCAGGCTGCCGCCGAGTGCTTTGCCCATATGGCTGAGTAGCCCGGTGAGCGCCTCAAATGAAGGACAGGCCACCAGCGCCGTTTGCTCGCTGGGCGTGGGGGCTGCAGGCGTAGCACCGCGCGGGTCACGATGCCCAAGGTGCCTTCGCTGCCGATAAACAGCTGCTTTAAATCAAAACCGGCGTTGTTTTTCAGCATGCGGTTCAGGGAACTGACCACGCGACCATCGGCCATCACTGCCTCCAGGCCGAGCACCTGCTGGCGCATCATGCCGTAGCGAATCACCCGAACGCCGCCGGCGTTGGTGGCGATATTGCCGCCAATCGTGCAACTGCCCCGAGCGCCAAGGTCCAGCGGGAACTGCAGACCGACCTCTTTCGCAGCTTCCTGAACCCGTTGTAGCGGTGCCCCGGCCTGCACGGTGAGGGTACCGCCCACTTGATCAATCTCTTCGATTGCGGTCATGCGTTCCAGGGAAATCACCAGCTCATCCGGGCTCGCTTCTGCACCGTGAACCAGACCGGTGAGGCCGCCGTGCGTCACTACCGGCTGCTGTACCTCATGGCAGGCACGCATCACGGCAGAGACTTGCTCGGTATCGGCCGGGCGAACAATCGCGCCTGCCTGACAGGGCGCGCCCGTCATCCAGTCCACGCGGCGGCTGTACACATCGTCGCCGGTCAATACATGGGCCGGGCCAACAATGGCGCGCAGCACCTCCAGGGTTATCTGCATCTGTTTTCCTTAGCTTGTCTTTTCCATTTTCTTGCCCATTTGGTCTTGCCCGATAAATTACGCTGTCGCCGCCACAGGCGCTTCGCGGCCGGGAATCGCCTTGAGCAGGTCTTGGGTATACGCCTCACGCGGGGCGAGGGAAAATCTGCTCGGCGCTGCCTTGCTCAACGATGCGGCCATGCTGCATCACCACGATACGGTCGCAGATATGCGCGGCGACGCGCAGGTCGTGGGTAATGAATAGCAGCGAGAGCGAGAGGCGCTGTTTTAACTCTTCCAACAGTTCCAGCACTTGGGCCTGAATCGATACATCCAGCGCCGAGACAGCTTCATCCGCCACAATCAGCTCGGGGTTGAGCGCCAGCGCTCGGGCAATGCCGATACGCTGGCGCTGGCCGCCGGAAAACTCGTGGGGAAAGCGCTCCACGGCGCTGGCACCCAAGCCCACCATATCGAGCAGCTCGCCCGCTTGCTTGAGCGCCGCGGCTTTGGGCGTGCCGTTGGCAATTGGTCCTTGAGCAATCGCCATGCCCACTTTGGTGCGTGGGTTGAGCGAGGCGTAGGGGTCTTGGAATATCATCTGCACTCGGTGGCGTTCCCGTCGCAGCGCATCGCCTTTGAGCTGAGAAAGGTTCACCCCATCCAGCAGCAGCTCGCCGCTGTCGGGGTGTTCCAAACGCACCACGCAGCGCCCAAGCGTGGATTTTCCCGAGCCGGACTCACCCACAATCCCCACCGTTTCCCCACGAGCCAGCGTGAGCGAAACATCGTTAAGCGCATGCACTTCCCGGGCAGGTTTGAGCCAGCCGCCTCGGGAGCGAAAGACCTTATTGAGTTGCTTGATTTCCAACAGCGGAGCAACTTGACTGGTCTCCCGGTGGGGCGGCACCGCATTGCTGGGAATCGCGGCAATCAGCGCTTGGGTATAGGCGTCTTGAGGATTCTCAAGCACCGGCTTGGCGTCCCCAGCTCGACGATCTTGCCGTGACGCATCACACAAACGCGGTTGGCGATTTCGGCCACCACGCCAAAGTCGTGAGTGATAAACATCACTGACATACCTCGCCGCTGCTGAAGGTCGCGAATCAGCTCCAGTATCTGCGCTTGGGTGGTGACATCCAGCGCCGTGGTGGGCTCATCGGCAATCAGCAAAATGGGCTCCAGCGCCAGGGCCATGGCGATCATGACCCGCTGGCGCTGGCCGCCGGAAAAGCTCAAACGGGTAGGCGCGAATGGCCTTCTCCGGCTGGGGAATGCCCACTTCGATCAACAGTTCCAGCGCGCGGGTCTGGCGCTCCTTGGGGTGAGCTGGCCGTGGGCTTCGAACACCTCGGCAATTTGCGCGCCGACTCGCATCAGTGGATTCAGGGCGGTCATTGGCTCCTGGAAAATCATGCCGATTTTTAGCCCGCGCAGAGCGCGGTGCTGCTTTTCCGTCAGAGCGAGCAAGTCTTGCCCCTCGAACAGTATCTCACCCCGGGTGGCGTTCACGCCTTTGGGTAGCAGCCCCATCACGGCGTTGGCGGCCATCGATTTACCGGAACCGGACTCACCCACCACGCACATGATTTCGCCGCGCTTCACCTCGTAGCTAACGTCCTCCACCGCCAGGGCGCGATCCGCCCCTTTGGGGAGCGCAATGTTGAGATCGCGAATGCTGAGGACGGTGTCAGCCGATGGATTCTCTGTAATAGGCATATAAAGTCCTTAGCGCTCGCGTGATAGTTTGGGGTTCAGTGCGTCGTCTAACCCTTCACCCACCAGGTTCAACGCCAAAACGGTGAGCAGAATCGCCACGCCAGGGAAAAGCTCAGCCACCACGCCTGACGAATCACCGTGCGTGCAGCACCGATCATATAGCCCCAGGACATCACGTTAGGGTCGCCCAAACCGAGGAACGACAGCGCTGACTCCAGCAAAATCGCGGTGGCCACCATTAGCGATGCCAGCACGATAATCGGCGACAGCGTATTGGGCAGAATCTGGCGCAGAATGATCGTGGTGTTGGATTGGCCCACCAGGCGCGCGGCTTCGACATACTCGCGGTTGCGCAGCGACATAAATTCAGCGCGCACTAAGCGGGCCACCGGCGGCCAACTGACAATCGCAATCGCCAGCACAATCGAGGTGATGCTGGGCTGCATGATGGCCACCAGCACTATCGCCAGGGCGAAGTTGGGAATGGTCTGGAAGAACTCGGTAAAGCGCATCAAGAAATCATCGATGATGCCGCCGTAGTAGCCGGCAATGGCGCCCAGCGGCACGCCGATCAAGAGCGCCACGCAGGTAGAGACCAAGCCAATCAACAGCGATACCCAGGCGCCGTGCATCAGGCCTGAGGCCACGTTGCGGCCCATGGTGTCGGTGCCTAGGGGAAAGCCATCTTGCGAGAGCGGCGGCAAAAGGGCCGCTGCACCATGCGCCATGGCGATTCAGGAAACAGCAACGGCGCCAGTATCGCCATGGCGATAATCAGCAGCAGAATGATCAGCCCGACGAGGGCGCCGCGGTTTTGCGCGAAGCGTGCGAAAAAGCTCATGCGGCCCCCTTCTTGATGCGTGGATCAGCCAGGCTGTAGACCAGATCAGTGATGATATTGAAGACGATGACCAGCGCCGCCGAGAAGAAGAAAATACCCAGCAGCAGGTTGTAGTCGCGCTGCTGCAGCGCTTCGAACATCAACCGGCCAATGCCGGGCCAGGCAAACACGGTTTCGGTCAGGATCGCGCCGCCGACCATCTGCCCCGCCTGCAGGCCTGCTAACGTGATGATCGGCAGCAGGGCGTTACGCAACACATGGCGCCGCTGAATAATGCCTGGCTTCAAGCCCTTGGCGCGGGCGGTTTTGACGTAATCCTGCTGCGCGGCATCGAGCATTGATGTGCGCGTCATGCGGGTGTAAATCGCCATAAAAAATAGCGCTAAGGTGGTCGCTGGTAGCACCAAGTGCTGGGCAATATCAAGCACCAGCGCAAACCCTGTATGGCCAGCCCCACGGTGTAAAGTCCGTAGGCGGGCAGCCAGCCCAAGTAGACCGAAAACACCACCACCGACATCAGTGCAACCCAGAACAGCGGCGTGGCGTAGAATACCAGCGCCAGCGCCATAATCAGCGAGCCAGAGGGTTTCTTGACCCTTGCCGCAGCCATGGAGCCCGCCACGATGCCCAGCACCAGCGAAAGCACGAAAGCGGTGCCGGTGAGCAGTAGGGTGGCGGGTAAACGATCCATAATCAGATCAAAGACAGGAACGCCCAATCGGTAGGAGTAGCCAAAATCGAGCATGGCGATACCTGACACGTAGTGCCACAGCTGCACATACATCGGCTGGTCGAGCCCAAAGCGCTCGCGCAGCTGGTTGAGAAAACTCCTGGTCGGCGGCACCCGCTTCACCGGCCAGAATAGCAGCCGGGTCACCGGGGGCCAGCTGAATCAGCAGGAAGTTAAAAATAACGATTAAAAACAGCACAATGACGGCCTTGAACAACCGCATCAGAATGAGGCGCGCGTAAACCATAAGTAATTTCCTGACTAATACCTTCAAGACATAGCTAAAAAACCCAGGTAGCTCGCGCTACCTGGGTGGCCTGGGTTTAGCGATCTAGCCAAGCATCTTTAAAGCCGTCGTTGACCCCCCACGCCGGAGGTGACCAGATTTTCACATCACAGCGATAAAGGGTCGGGAAGCCCAGCTCCATCAGCCAGCCAACGGGCACATCTTCGTGCAGGATTTCCTGAACCTCGCGGTAAAGTTTTTCGCGCTCTTCGTCGGGGAATGCCGTGGCGGCCTCGTTGAAGAGCTCGTCGACACGCTCGTTTTCGTAGCCTTCCACGTTATTCCAGGGCGAGCCCTTGGCAATATTGTCGGAAAGGTAGGTGCGTGAAATACCCAGCGCCGGGTCGCCGTACTGGTAGAGATAGGTAAAGGCCAGGTCATAATCCCAATCGCCCAGGCGCTGGTTCCAGCCGCCCACGTCGGTGGCTTGGGTTTCAACGTTAATACCCACTTCGCGCAGGTTCTGCTGCACGGCTTCGGCCCAGCGGGTCCAGGTTTCGCCATAGGGCAGCGGCAGAATGGTAATCTCTTCGCCGTCGTAGCCCATTTCATCCAGCAGCTCGCGGGCGCGGTCTGGGTTGTAGTCGTAGGGTTCGAGATCATCGTTCTGGAAGCGCGCATTGGAGCCAAAGGCAGAGAGCGGGACATTGCCCAGGCCGTTCCACAGGACATTTTTAGCGAACTCGCGATCCATGGCATACATCACCGCCTGGCGGAAGCGTTTATCCGCGGTGGGGCCTTCGCGGTTGTTCATCCACAGCATGGCAAAGGGGCTGAAGTACTCGTGGCCCTCTTCGGTCATGCAGACGTTATCCATTTCGGCCAAGCGGGGAATATCGAAGTTCTCGACGGTACCGCTCGGCAGCACGTCAATGGTCTCGTTCTCGAACGCCACTGCACGGGAAGCGCCATCAGGAATAACATGCCAGTTCACGCCATCCAGATAGGGCAAGCCCTCTTCGTAATACTCCTCGTTCTTGACCAGCTCGATGACGGTGCCGCGTTCCCAGTTGTCGAACTTGAACGGGCCGGTGCCAATGGGATGGTCGTTGTGTTCGTTATCGCGGAAATCGGTACCTGCGTAAAGGTGTTCGGGCACCATGGTAAAGGTGCCTGCTTCAAACGAGAGCAGGAAAGGACCAAAAGGCTGCTTCAGGGTGAATACCACGGTGTGGTCGTCGGTAGCTTCGATGCTTTCCACATGCTGCAGCACTGCGCGGGCACTGGGGTTCAATTCACGGTGGAAAACATCAGCGGAAAACACTACGTCCTCAGCGGTGAAGGCTTCACCATCGTGCCAGGTAACGTCGTCGCGAAGGTGGAAGGTATAAGTGCGGCCATCATCACTGACTTCCCATGACTCCGCCAGTTGTGGCATGGGCTCAAGGTCGGTGGTGTAGCGCAACAGTCCTTCGTAAATATTGCCCGACACGGTACGGGTGGGCGCGTTCTGAACCATGCCCAGCACCAGGCCGGGCGGCTCCGGCTGGATAATGGTGTTAACCACACCGCCCTCTTTGGGGTCATCGGCCAGGGCGGCGGAGGTGAAAGCAAATGCTGCAGCGGAAATAGCCAAAGCTAAGGGTGTCTTCATGTTTCCTGCTCCTCGGTTATTAGCACGTAATAAATTTACGTAGTCGTTAGGCGAGCGAGGCGTGGCGTGTTAGGCCCAGTTGTGTGGGTTATTGGGGGCCTTTTGAACCTTGCACTTTGAACTTAGCAGCATGCGGCAAAACTGTCGACAGTCGGCAATCGTTCGTCGACAAGGCGCTATTTTTCGTCATACTGGAGTGACAGCGTTACACCCAACGAGTGACTTTTATGGCCTTATCAACGGCGGCTCCCAGGCCCTTTATCCAGCAGCAAAACCTCGTCGAGCAGGTGGCTGACTATTTGACCCAAGCGATTATTCAGCAACACTTTTACCCGGTGAACGGCTCTCGGAAGTACAGCTTTCCCGGGACTTGGGCGTCAGCCGTGCGCCGGTGCGTGAGGCCGCTCGTTTGTTGGAAAGCCGTGGCTTATTAATATCAAAACCGCGCCGCGGCTTCTTTGTTCGCGCGTTGAATGCCGTTGAACTCGAAGATGTCTTTGATTTGCGGCTATGCCTTGAGAGGCACGCGATTCACCGCTTGGCAGAGCGCTATACGCCGGAAGCACAGCACGCGCTTAAGCAACAGGTAGAGGTGCTCTGTGAAGCGGCCGCCAGTAACGATGGCACCCGTCGAATTGAAGAGGATTTGCAGTTTCACCGCCTGATGCTGCACTACGCCGGCAACGAGCGGCTGCTACGTGCCTTCGACGACCTTACTCATGAACTTCGCCTATGCATCACCCCTAATTACCAAAACCCATGAAGCCCCCGACACCATCGCCACCAGCCACTTTAAGCTGCTCGACGCGCTGGATAGCGGCAGCCCGGCCGCCTGCCGTGAGGCGATTGATTACCACATAGGCGTTGCCCGCAAATTCGTGGTGAAGGGTGTGGGTGAAACCGGAGATAGTTCTGATGAAGATAGTGCCGATGAAGACATTCTTTCACGATGATCAATTGCTTCATCAGCCGCAAACTTACTTCTCCCGCGGCAAGATGCGCACTCCCAGGAAGTGCCGGAGCGCGCGACAAAACTGCTAGCGGCGGCCAAGCAGCTAGGGTTTGATATTCAGGCTCCCTTGGATCATGGCGTGGCGCCGTTAAGAGCAGTGCATTCGCTGTCCTATCTGCGCTTTCTGGAGAGCGCCCATCGGCGCTGGCATGCCCTAGGCGAGGATTGGGGTGAAGAGGTGATCTCCAATATCTTCGTGCGTTCGCCCAATGCCCTGCGCGGCATCTTGGCGGAAGCCGGGCGTTACTTGGCTGACGGCAGCGCGCCGGTGGGGCAGTACACCTGGCAGTCGAGCTTATTGGTCCGCGCAAAGCGCGGTCGCCGGGCGGAGGCTTTACTGGCCGGGGAGCAATTCGCCTATGCCCTATCGCGCCCGCCAGGCCACCATGCGGGTATCGATTCCGCCGGCGGCTTTTGCTTTCTCAATAACGCCGCCATTGCTGCGCAGCGCCTTACCTCTCGCTACCCACGCATCGTCGTGCTGGACCCCGACATGCATCACGGCCAGGGCATTCAGGAGATTTTCTACCAGCGCGACGATGTGCTGTATATCTCGATCCACGGCGATACCACCAACTTCTACCCGGCGGTAACCGGCTTCGAAGACGAGCGCGGGCAGGGCGCCGGACTGGGCTATAACCTCAACCTGCCGATGCCCCATGGGTCAGAAGAGTCAGTGTTTTTTGACCGCCTGGAAGAAGCCTGCCAGGCCATTCGCTTGTTCGAGCCAGATGCGATTGTGCTGGCGCTGGGGTTCGATATCTACGAACTCGACCCACAAGCCAAAGTCGCCGTTTCTACTGCGGGATTCGGTGAGCTGGGCCGAAGGGTAGCGGGCCTGAACGCACCCACGCTAGTGGTGCAGGAAGGCGGCTACTACCTGGAGGGGCTGGAAGCCAATGCGGTGAGTTTCTTTGAAGGGGTTGCTCGGTAAGTCGTAATGAGGTAGGACAAGCCATCCAGGTGTCTGGCAAAATAGTTGCATTCGGCGATCAGCAAAACGATCCGCTTAGCAACCAAAGGACACGGCATGGCCCACCTGCTACGCATCGTAATGATTCACGGCCACCTGGAAGGGTGGTCGAACTAAGTGTGGACGGCCACACCAATATTTGCGGCACCAATGCCTCCGGCAAGACCACGCTACAGCGGCTGGTGCCGGTATTTTACGGCGAGCTACCCAACAAGGTCGTGCCTAAAACCCGCATGAAGTTTGATGCGTTTTACCTGCCACATCGCAATAGCTACCTGGTGTATGAATACCGCCGCGAAGCGGGCAATATCTGCCAGGCGGTGTTGACCCGCAAGGCCGAGGGCGGGATCGAGTATCGCTTTGTCGGCGCGCCTTACCAGCCGGAAGATTATCTGGTGGAAAGCGAGGCGGGCGTAGCCGCGCTGGATTATACCCAGTGGGCCAGCGGCCTACGGCGCAGCGGTACGCCGGTGTCGCCCAAACTCGGTGCTACCTCTGAATTCCGCTCGGTGATCCAAAACGATTTTACCCAACTGCACGGCAACAGCCGCGACGGCCTCAAGCTGCGCCAGATCGCGGCGCAGTTCAGCCTGGTGAAGCCTGAGCGGCGCATCCGCCATATCGAAAAGCTGGTCTCGGCGGTACATGCCAAAGAGGGCAAGATGGACACCCTCAAGACCATGCTGGCGGCGATTTTCGAAGAGGATGGTGTCGAACTGCCGGTAACGCGGATTCGCAACATCAAGGCCCGGGAGTGGATCGCCCAGATGCGCCAGTCCATGCGCCTGGAACCGCTGCAAGCGTCGCTCGCCCGGCTTGCCGGTATTGATCGTGAACTTGCCCATCTTGATGCCACGCTATGGCAACTCAAGCCTCAGCTTGAAGACGACCGCCAGCGGGCAGAGCGCCAGATGGCCGATGTAGACGCCGAGCTTGCCCGCCATCAGCGCGAATTTCAGCAGCGGAAAGTGACTACGCCCAGGCGCGGGACGCGCTAAACGACCAGCACAGCGAAGTGGTCAGCGATTTGCAGCAGACCCAGCGCCGCTTGAACGACCTGCAAACCCAGTACGAGCGCTATGCTGACGCGGACATGCCCGCCCTGGAGCGCGATATCAACGCGCTACCCCAGTGGCGCGAACAGCGCGACCAGTTGCGCACTCACTTGAACGTGATGCAGGACGCGGTAAAGAGAGCCAGGCACGTCTGGACGGGCGACTGCGTGAATTGTCCGAAGCGCTGGCCCGCCAAACCCGCGAAGCCCAAGAACTGATCGACGCCCTGGTCGAAGAGAAAGCCCTGCGCCGGGAGCAGCAGTGGGAAGCCGAACAGCAACTTAATGAGCGCTACCAGCAGGAGCGCCAGCGCCTGGAGGGCGAATACCAGGCGCAGCTGGAACTCGGTGTTGAGCAGCTAGCCGAACTGAAAGCGCAGCTCGCTCTCGACCCAGACCGCCGAAGAGGCCAATGAGTCGGAGCTTGCCCAGGCGCGTCTGGATCAAGCACAGCAGGAGCGCAATGCATCGGCCGCTACGTTGGATGGCTTGCGCCGCGAGTTTGAAAGCTGCCGCCGCGCTCGCGACGACGTCGAGCAGCAGCTGGTGCAGCTTCGCCAGCAGCTTGAGCGCGCCGAGCAGCGCAGTTTTGCGCTCTATCAGCAGCGCGACCCCGAGCAGGGCAGCCTGCGCCACTTCCTGCGTTATCACCGCCCCGGTTGGGAGCAGCAGTTAGGCAAGGTGATTGCGCCGGAACTGTTGGAGCGTCGCGATCTTGCCCCGCAACTGGCCGAAAGCGGCAGCGACGACCTGTTCGGGCTGGCGCTGGATCTTTCTGCCATCGCGTTACCCGACTACGCTCAGGATGAAGCCAGCCTGCTGGCCGCGATCGAAGAGGCGGATAACTCCAAGCGGCGGGTGCAATCAGAAAGTCAGGCCGCCGAGAAATCCCTCAAGCAGCATAACGAGCGGGTGCAGCAGGCCGATGAAGCTCAGGATCAGGGCCGCATGGCCCACAAGCGCGCCGAGCAGGAAGTCGAGTTTGCGATAGAGGCCCGCCGCCAACAGCAGGAGCGCCATACCAAGCGCCAGCAGGAGCGGCGTGCCGCCCATCAAACCGCGTTGGCCCGCCAGGAACAGGCACAAAACGAGCTGCGCGAAGAGAAGCAGCAGGCGCTTGCAGCGTTAAATGAAACCCATCAAAGCCAGCTATTAGAGCTAAAGGCCGATAGCCAGAGCCAGGTGGATAGCCTGGATGCCCAGCTGCGCCAGTATAAGCAGCAGTTGAGCGACGCCAACCAAGAGCACCAGCGTCAGCGCGCGGAACTGGAAGAAGCATTTAGCCAGGAACTGGCCGAGCAGGGCGTCGACCCCGCCAAACTCAAAGATACCAAGGAGCGGCTGGCAAGCTAGGGATGAACGCATCCGCGTTACCGCCGCCCGTCAGGATGAACTGACCGAATACACTCGCTTTATGCGCGTTGAGTGGGGGCAGCACAAGCCGCAGCTGGTCGCGCAAGAAGCCGAGCTGGAGCAGGCGGAGCAAAAGCTGCAGCGTGATAAAGAGCACCTGAAAACGACTTCCAGGCGGCACGCAAAACCCACCAAAGCACGGTCAGCACGCTGAAAACCCAGCGGGAGAGCGAATACGCCTGCCTGGAAGCCTTGAAGCCGCTACTTACGCAACTGGAAGCCTTGGCCATCGAGCCCGACGGCCAGGCGCCCGGCACGCCACTGGGTGATGTGGACGAGCGTATTGAGCGCGCCCGTCAGGCACTGGGCAATCGCCACCAGCTCATCGAGCAACTGCGCCGTGGCTGCCTGGAGGTGGAAAGCCAACTGATCAAGGACGCCAGCAGCGGCTTTGCCGAAGCGCTGGAGAGCGAACGCAGCAAGCTGCAGAGCGACAACCCGCGCCTACAGCTGCCGCTACTGCGCGACATGCTCAAACTGCTCGAAGATCAACAGCAGCAGCTGATTCAGGAAGGCCGCAACCTGAGCGACGACCTGGACAAGTTCTTCACCGTGTTCCGCGATTTGAATCGGCGCATCAGCGCCCAAAGCCGTCGGCTTTCGGAAGAGGTCGCCGACGACCTGCGCCTGGAGGGCATCACCAAGGCCGAAGTGCGCATCCAGTCGACCATTGATGAACTCGGTTTCTGGGAGCCGTTGAAGCTGTTCGCCCAGCGCTATAAAGAGTGGCGCGAATCAGGCCAGACGCTGCCCAGCGACGACTACCTCAATACCCTGGCGGACGTGGTCGATCTACTGCGCAGCGACCAACAGTACAGCTTCGAAAGCCTGCTACGCCTGGAGCTGCACCTGAACGAAGGCGGCACTGATCTGGTGATTAAGAACGACCGCCAACTGCTGGAGTCCTCCAGCCACGGCATGGCGTATTTGATTCTGTGTAAATTCCTGCTGGCGTTTACCCGCCTGCTGCGTGGCGATGCGGACATCGCCATTCACTGGCCCATCGATGAGATCGGCACGCTGGCGTACCACAACGTCGAAAAACTGTTCGACGCCTGCGACAGCAACCGCATTCATATCGTCGGCGCCTTCCCCAATCCAGAGTCCGATGTGCTGCTGTTGTTCGCCAACCGCTACCTGATCGACCGCGATCAAACCAACCCCAACAAGCGGGTGTTAAAACGCATCGAGCCACGGCTAAGCCGCCTGGCCGAACGGCTCCAGGAACGTCAGCAGGAGGTGACAGCATGATCGAACATGGCCCACTGCTTGAGCGCTTGCTGGCCGGTGAGTTTGTCTGCCCGATCAGCGATGAGAGCGGCTACCGCCATCTCACCAATGAAGAGACCCGCGAAGAGATCGACACCTACCTGCGGCCGCTCAATCGCCGACTGGCCAGCAACGAAGACGGCAGCGTCTACTTCCTCGCCTGGCGTCAGCTCAATGACAACGCCCGGGATCAGCTGTCGCGCCAGCTTAACGACACGCTCAATAGTCTGCTGCCACTGCTGGAGTGGCTGCAGCTGGTTCAAGAAGCGTTAGGCCGCGATACCCTGGCCGCCCCGGCGATGTGCTCAAACCCGCCGAGTTCAGCGCCAAGTGCGAAGATAACCAGAGCCTGCGCGAACGCCTGGAGCGCCTGGCCACCGACAGTTTTTTTCGGCTCGCAAAGTGATCAGCTCGATGCTCAGGTGAAGCAGGTCTTCAAGCGCCTGAAGGAGCACGGCTACCTGCTCCAACCCTCACGCCGAGCGGCAGGTATTTGTGGTCACCGGCAAGATCGACTATTTGGTGGATCTGGTGCGCTTTATCCGCGATGAAGAGAACCTGCCCATCGACGCCGACAAAGAGGGGGGCTCCGGCGCCCAGGAGGCGCTGTTGTGAGTACGAGCGTGAACAGCAGTGGAATGAGCTGGAAAGCCGCCTGCTGAAAACCGGCAGTGAACGGCTGGCACTGCTCGGCAAGCATTCAGAGGCACTGATGCAGGCCTACACCCGCGATGAAGTGCCGCTGGAATCGCTCAGCGACAGCGCGCTGCGCAAGCTGTTGGCGGCGCGCGTTCTATGGCGCCCGGATGAGCAGAGCGGCGTGAAGCTGGCGCCCAAGGTGCGCGAACTGATCGCCGAGATGCTCGCCGACGAGACCCGCCGCCATGTGAATGCCGACGTAGCGGAAACCCTGGAGCTGATTCGCTCATTGGTGCACAGCTACCGGGAAGCGCGCAGCCGCGGCGAACACTGGCGGTTAGAGCAGCAGCTAATGCGCCTGCGCCAGGAAGTCGATGACCTGAACGGGCGCTTTGCCGATGCCATCGACAGCTTATGGCAGCGGCTGAATAGCGATTTTGGTTTCGTCAGCCAGCTCAACGACAAGATCCGCGAAAACGACCGCGCCCAGAAGCAGATCGCGAGGCTGTTGGATGGCCTGGCGCTGATCGACTTCGACGAGCTGATCGAGCTAGTGGGCAGCGACGGCAGCCTGCGCAAGCTATTGATCAGCCAGCTTCAACAGCAGTTAAGTAACCACTACACTGGTCTGCGCGAAGTGCAGCGGCGCTTGATCGAACTAATGGCGCGCTTCCGTAAGCAGCAGGCGCGCAGCCGCCTGATCAGCGGCATGGCCGCCTTTATGCGCGAACACCCCGGCTTTGTGCCGGGCAACTATGCAAGGCGCAGCGAGGTGCCCGTGCTGGTCAATCAAGCCGCACCGCTAAGCGCTGCCGCCGCCCCGGCGCTGGATCGCAACCTGGATAGCCGATTGCTCGCCGAGCTGCTGCACCAGCTACCCCAGCCGCGCCACACCACGCAAACGGTTGAAGCCGCGGCCCCGGCACAAGCCCAGGAAAGCAGCCTGGCCGCCGCCCGCCAGCAGGCGCTCAAGCAAGATGTGGAACACTTCTATTTAAGCGTGATCGACCAATCCCAGGCGGCGCCGGTCAGCGCCCTTGAGTACCTACACGAAAGCCCGCTGGAATGGCCGGATGAAATCTGGCTTTTCCAGGTGATTTCAGAATACCAGGGCCTGCCGCGCAGCGATCAGAAGGCGTTTCGGCTCAAACAGCAGGAGAGCCAGGCGAGCCAATTCAACCACCTACGCCTGATCCACGATGTAGAACTGCAGCTGGCCGTATGAACCTACCCAGCCGCGCACGCAATGGCCTTAACGGCGTCGCCCGCGAACTTCTCCGCCAGCCCGCGGTGGAGAAGCCTCGCCGCTCAGTGGGTAGACGACGTAGTGGCTTGGTGCCACCAGCACGACATTGACTTGGCTTCGCGCATCAACAGTAAAGCGCTGCGTTTTGACGCCGCCTTGCTGGCGCAGATCAATGACGTATTAGACAGCGCCCGAATAGCACCGCTAGGCCGCTCACTCAGCGGCCTGACCAGCAGCGCCCAGGCGAAAGAGGGCGTGGAAGAAGACAAAGCCACCCGCGAAAGCCCCGTGCAAGAAGGATACTCGTCAGCTTTCCGCCACAGCCAACAACCGGGCTTGCCAGCGAGCCACGCACTATTCGCGATGTGGATGTACTGAGGTTAAAGCTAAGCGCGTTCAGCGCTCTAATCCAGGTCGAAAACCTGGACAGCTTCTATGAGTTTTCGCCGGAACTCCCAGCACTAAGCGGCTACATAAAGCCGCTGGTTGTCTACCGAGGCGACAGCCACTACGGCGGCGGCTTTGCCTTACTGGCCGAAGCGTGGCGCAAAACCCATCGACCGCATATCTACGCCGGTGACTTCGATGTAAAGGCGTGACGCTAGCGCTCGACAGCAATGCCACCCACTTGCTCCTGCCCGCCATCGAATGGCTTACTCAAAACGCCACGTCGCTGCACGTGCCTGCCGAACAGTTTCCTTACCAACGTAGGCTTCGTAAGCACCTTGCCGCACTGCCAGCCGCTCATCCACTGCGTGAGTACTTAACGTTGCTGCTGGAAAAGCAGCGGGGCTTAAGCAGCAGTGGTTTGGTGGGGAGGTGGTGGGTGTTGCATTAAAGTGAAAGTGGAAGCAGTAAAACATGAGTGAAGAAGAATGTTCGATAGATAGGCAATATTTACTTTGCCTAGAAGCAAATCAATGGGATAGAGTTGAATAAGTTGGTTTCATTACCTAAGTGGCTGAACGTTAACTAAGCTCCTTTGTAAGCATGCAGTCACTTTTGCCTGCTGTATGACACCGGAAATAATAAGGAGATAAAGTGCCGCCAGAATTGATGATAAAATTAAAATACCTTGAGAATAGGAATAATCCTGCAGAAGTTTTTGAGGCGATGGCTCTATATATTAATGCATACAAAGACTTCGGGCAGTTACTTACAAATTCTGTTGGTCTGAAATTAGATTTTCAATTTCAGCTCAATGACATTGAGAAAAGCTCTATATTGAGCAAGCTTTCTGCATTGCCGAACAGTATTGACGCTATGCTGGAAAAAGCATTTTACTCATCAGGAAATAGTCTGTTTCAAGCTCTAAAAGAAACTAATGAAACAAAAAGTGAAGAACAGGTTGAATCTGTTGCCGTAAGTATTGAATCAACGTTAGCGGATAATATTAAGTATAAAATTGCTGACCCTTACATTGATAGGCAGAACTTAGCATATGTTCTTAAGGGGTTTTCTGCTGCGAACGAAAAGATAAATCCAGGAGAAAGTGTGATAATAATGTCTAGTCACCAGCCTGAACAAAAGTGTAATTTAAATACTAGTTGGAGGTTTACTGGAAATCCTAAAAACATGTTCAGAGGATCTACAGAGTGCCAAGCACATAGAGACAAACTTTCTGTGAAAATTTCAGTGAATGAAGGCAATTCAGTGTGGTCTTTTCGCAGCCATTCATTGGACAGAAGATTTTGCGCTCGAATAACCCATAAGGAGTGGCTTGAGAGTTATCAAAATGGGTTGATACAAGCAATTGGGCCAAAAGACGTTATCGAAGCGGATATTTCTTATGATATTTATACTCCTCCGAAAGGAAAGGGCAGCCACAAATAAGAAATGCCCGAATAAAAGAAATTGTAAATGTGCACCGAAATAATGGTCGTCAATATGAGTTATGAGCCAACTAAGCTTGAGAGAAAAGCCATTTATGCTGATTTAAAAGTGAATTTATTTATATGGCTATTCCTTTCATGCTTCTCATTGGTGTGAGGCTTTATATAGGTAGATGGCAAGATATAATTCTATCTCCAGATTGGTCTCTGGCATCATGCTTAATATTTGGGCAAATAACATCGAAAGTGTCTAAAGCGGTAGCAAACAGTTCAGTTAAGACCAGTCAGCAGTATTTTGGTTTATATACAGCAAAACGGTTTCTCTTTGTTGTGATTGCAGTTGCATTTTATTTTGGTATGCTTGCAAAGCCGACTATGGGGTTGGGTTATACTCAGATAATATTATTTTTCATCGCAAGTTATTTTCATTTCTCAGATGGTTTTACAACAAGTTTATTACAGAAAGGTGTGGTAAATAATTTAAGTCTAGTCTATGTCGTCATATGAATTTGAGCTAAGCTAGCTAGTTTAGCTTTTATTAGAGATTCTGCTCAGTCTACAATTATCATTCTTAAAGAGGGTTCCGGCGTATGGCGATTCGTTTCTTCTGGCCTGGTCGCTTGCGGCATTGCGTTGACACTTTATAAGACTTAGGAACGCCTCATGCTGCTGATATGGCTCTTCAGGCCACTACTAGCCTTCCTCATGGCCCCGCAACATTACGAACACCAACAGCGGCCCCTCAACTAGCTTTAACCTTACTCAGCTTGGCCACGCCTAGCCATATAAAGGCGAAGTGATGCTTCCAACGTGAGTACAAGGTTTATTCCGTGATATATCCTAGTCTAACTGCTCATTGCAATGAGGTAAGTACTGTTAGATATAGCAAAACGAGCAGGTATGCGAATTTTGGATATTCCGCCAAAATCTGCTTTGCTCTTAAGGGAATCAATGGGTAGAGTCAAACGAGGTGGCTACATAAACTCAATGAGTGCGTCAACTCCTTTATTGAGGTTATTAGCCTTTCTTATAATTACTGTTATGTCCTACAACTAGGCTTTTGCAATGAATAAAAATACCGCTCGCCATTTGGTAAAAGTCCTGCAGGATGACCTCGGAAGTTGTGTCGAGTTTAATCTTTCGGAGGAAATTCGGCAGTTTCCCCTGAAGGGGATTCCACTCCTTTGCGGATGGCAAATCCTGTATAGGAGCATTTCGAATTGAACGAGTCGATGGCGAAAAGTTATGGTTACTAGTCATCGATTGGTATGAAGATGGCAACTACTACGTTGTCTTATACCCGAATAATAAAAATCTTGCCCCAATAGCAGAATTACACAATCAACGGGATGGGCAAGAATCGGTGGATCTAATCTGGACGTACCGACCGAGAAAACGCGATGGGCGCAACAAAGAAAGGAAGGAAGCTTTCGCTCAAATTGCCGGCTCCGTCGATTATGTCGTGTCTCTTCCTGGGGTCCTCGTAACCCTGGAAGATTTTCTGGAGGATGTTTTCCAACTTTCAACCTTCCGAATTACTGCAGATGAGCTATCGGACAATACCGATGAATCAACGCGCCAATCTTTCCCGGAAGGCAAAAGAATAGAGCGCCTACACAAGTACAGGGAAAGAGATTCTAGGGCTGTCTCCCAGGCCAAACGCAAGCATGCTCAGAGACACGATGGAGCGTTGCCCTGTGAAATTTGCGGATTCGATTTCGCAAGAAAGTATGGTCCCCCTCGGGGGAATCGTACATCGAGGCACACCACACTAGGCCGTTAAGCGAGCTTGTTGCCGGAGAAATGCGAATTACAAAGTCTCTGATTTCGCATTGGTCTGTGCGAATTGCCATCGAATGCTCCATAGGAAGCGGCCGTGGGCTAGTGTTGACGAACTCAGGAAGACGCTGAAAAGGTGAAACATAACAGCGGCTGCAGCCGACTGGTTTTCCGCTGCCGCTACAAACCGGCGGCTGAGCCCATGCGTTATGAGCTAGGTGCGCTAATGCTTTAACCGCAAGTCAAGTCAGCTAGGCTTGGCGGATGCAGGTACGCCCCAACTGCATTAATGTACGCCTATTAATTAGCGTAAAGCACGAATGCTTAAATTCAGTTGGCTACTAGTCCACCGCCTTATTCCCAAAGCGAGTGCATAAGAGAGAGCATGGACGCGATATGAATTTACTGTTCCTAGGCACCTCCGCTGGCGTGCCCACCAAAACAAGAAACGTCTCCGGCATCGCTCTACGAGAGAGCAAGGGGAAGGGCTGGTACCTAATCGATTGTGGTGAGGGTACTCAACATCAGGTGTTGCACACGAAGCTGTCGTTCCATTCATTGAAAGCCATCTTTATTACCCACGTGCACGGCGACCACTGCTATGGGTTGCCGGGCATACTGGCGAGTGCGGGAATGGGTGGCCGGAAAGCGCCGCTGACCATTGTGGCGCCCGCCGGTATCAAAGCGTGGTTGGAGGCCACCTGTGAGGCCACGCAGCTTTGCTTGCCCTTCGCCCTGGCGTTTATCGACTCGGACGACCTGCCCAGCGTTGAGTTTGAAAGCATCGCGGTGACCACCTTCAGGCTTTCACACCGGGCGCCGTCCTATGCTTATGGGTTTACGGAGACAAAGGTCGATGCTGCCTTGGACGTGGATAAGCTAGCGCAAAGGGAATTCCGAGAGGGCCGTTGTGGGGCAGTTGAAGCAAGGGTTTGATGTTGAGTTTGAGGGCGAGCAGTTAAAAGCCATGACTTCTTGATCTTCAAACACAAGCCAAGAAAGTGGTGATCGCTGGCGACAATGACCAGCCTGACTTGTTGATGGATGCCTGCGCGGGGCACAGGTGCTGGTTCATGAAGCCACCTATACAGAAGAGATGGCCCAGAAGGCCGGTGATGTAGGGCATAGCTACGCCAAACTTGTCGCCGTGTTTGCCGAATCGGTACAGCTTCCCAATCTGGTGCTGACGCACTTTAGCCCCCGTTACCAGCTCAACCCCCATGCGTCGCCGTCCATTGAGGATATCCGCAAAGAGGCCCAGCACGTCTATTCAGGTTCGCTTTATTTGGCGCAGGATTTTAGCGAATACACCCTGGATAAAGCGGGCCACTTTTCTGAAGTGGCGGGTGAATAGCTTTCTTGTTTTTGTATCTATATAACTGAATCGCTCCGAGTATTCTAGACACCCATAATATTGCTCCTTACCCACTGAGCTGGTTGCGTTTAGGCGTTGCTTGATAAATGCCAAGTCTTAGCGCAGTTTGTGCGCTGATGACCAAACCCAACAAGGATATCCATCATGCAAAAGGTAAGAATTGACCTAGTGTCCGATGTCGCCTGCCCGTGGTGCGCGATCGGCTACCGGCGCTTGGAACAAGCGTTAGAGACACTCAATGGCGAGATCGACGTTGAGCTGGTCTGGCAGCCCTTTGAGCTGAACCGCGACATGCCGCCCGAGGGCGAGCCGATTTTGGAGCACTTGTGCCGCAAGTACGGCAAGGACGCGGCCAGCATGGAGCAGTCCCAGCGCGAGATTATGGCCGCCGCCGAAGAGCTTGGGCTGAATTTCCGTGGTGCCCTTGAGCGCCGGGCGAACAATACCTTCGCTGCCCACCGCGTGCTGGCGTGGGCCGGAACGCAAAACCAAGAGACCGCCCTGCAGTTGGCACTCTTCGAGGCCTACTTCGGTGAGGCGAAAACCCGCCGACCCAGAGGTTCTGCGGGAGAAGGCCATTGAGGTTGGGCTGGACGGCGACACTGCCGAGGCCATCGCACGCTCGGATCAGTACGCGGATGAAGTACGAGCAGCAGAGCAGCGCTTCATGGAGGCAGGGGGTAAGCGCGGTGCCAGGATTTATTCTCGATGGACGTTACCTGATCTCTGGCGCCCAGCCCGCTGACGTGCTTGTCGATGCGCTTCGTCAGGTGGCCGAAGAGAACGCCAACCGCTAATGATCTAGAGGCTCAGACCTGAATTGAGGATAGCGACTGTTGTCGCTGATCCTCCTGCTGCAAAAATCCGAGAAATCGAACTGATTCGAACTCAATATGCCTGCCAGCCAGGTTCGGGGTGCTAAAGAGAGCATGGACGCGATAATTTTGAACATTAAATCCCAGTAACAGCGAGATCAAGCGCACCCACAATCTGGCTCCTAAAATGCGAAAGGGTACCGACGGGGAGTTGAGATGTTTCACTGGCACTGATGAGATTTGCGGCGTCAGCAACAACAGCCCTGACCGTTGAACGTTATTTCCGGTGTGAGGCCTTGCATGACGTTGCCACCAAAAGCTGCTCGATTGCCCAATGGGATCACGATTCGGGTTGCCAGATCTGTAAGTAGGCTACTTTGGATATCCACCAAGTACGGATAGTACGCTCTGCTGGTCTTGCTGGGGTTAGGGTAGACATCGAACTGAGCCATCAAAACTCCCGAAATTCGTCACCGAAGCAGCCATGCTGCTCGACAAAATCGTTGTAGCTTGTGATTGCAGCTCGATTTTCTTCGATCCATTGGGATGCCTCGCATTTTGCCAACTCTTCTCTCAATGCGCGTTCTAGTGTGGCCGAGAGATTAATGTTCAAAGCGCGAGATTTTTGAAGCAAGTCGCTGTTAACTGACAAATTTGCGGCTTTTTTCGGTGCTGCGGTGTTATATAGCGCGGCCATTGCAGCCCCTGTGACTGTCATAAGCATGTAAATAGCATATGCGCATAGCAATGCGCACTCAAGTGGCTAAAACTTTAAATATTGTCAGCTGCACTTGCGCTGGCTTTAACCTAAAAGCCAGCGCTCAATCCCTTACTGTAAAACTCACGCAACGTATCACTCGCCTGGTCAATGGATAGCACACCATCCAAATGCCCGCGATTACCTTCCAGGGTTTCCAGTGTCACGTCGGTGCCATCAGCCTCAATCAACTCGGCGGTGCGGCGCACGCCTTCAGGGACGAAGACGAGGTCTTTTCGCTATACAACATCAGTGTGGGTGCTTCGATGGCGGCAAGCCCTCTTCTAACGATTCGCCATGGCCCGCCATAAAGGTTTGGTTGGCCTGAACCAGGTACAGGAAATGGTTGGCATCAGACGTTTCCGCACGCGTGGCGGCGATATCATCCAGCGTTTGCTCGATCGCGTAGCGGGCGTTGATATCCTGGGCCGGGTCGCGTTCTTCGTCGGCCCAATCGCGATTAAATGTCTCGTTGGCCCACTGCCAGTGGTTGGCGTTGAGCGTCACCAGCTTCAGCGCCTCTTTTAGCCCGTCGGTGGGCGGCTCGCCGTCGTAGTAGTTACCCTCGTTCCAGTTGGCATCCAGCCGAATCGGCGCTGCCCAGGCGCTTAGCGTGGCCAGCAGCCACGGGTCGGCAACGCCGCCGCCGATGACTGAAATAAGCCGTTCTACTCGGTCTGGGTAGGCGCTGGCCCACTCGATGGCCTGGAGCGCGCCCATCGAGGCACCCATCACCGCATGCAGCGACTCAATGCCTTGGCTCTCCAGTAGCTCGCGCTGTACCTCGACAAAGTCACGAATGGTGACGACTGGAAGTCCATTCCCAGGGCTCGCCGGTATCGGGATTGATGGAGGCGGGCCCGGTAGTGGTGACGTTGGGGTCATTGGCATTTAGGTTTACCAACGTATCCGAGGAGATAATGTAGTACTCATCGGTATCCAGCGGTTTGCCGGGGCCAATGATGGCATCCCAGTAGCCGGTTGGTTCGCCATCCTGATCATAACGGCCTGCTGCATGGCTGGAGCCTGAGAAAAATGGGTAATTAAAATAACGTTATCGCGAGCCTCATTAAGTTCGCCATAGGCTTCCCAGCCCACCGTGACGTTAGGGATCGTCTCGCCGCCCTGGGTAGTGAAGCTGTCTATTTCAAAGGTGTGTTTTTCGACGATGCCATCCCAGGCCCAAAGGGGGGAGGTCAGAAGCAGGCCAAGGCCGGAACATAGCGTTGCCGTGAACAGCATTTGTCGTGTAGATGCCATTGGGGTGCCTTAAACGAGGGGTTATTGTGATTGTTTTGGGCCACAGACAGTGGCCACCCTCTCAGCGTAGCCGGTTCTAGCGTATTTTGAACGGTTTCAAGTCGTACCGTTCAGCGTTTCAACCTCATTAGCCGGTTTTATTGGTTCCTGGCTGGAAAGCGTGTTCATTTACCCATTTGGCTAAATCACCCAGCGCTTTCATGGCTCCAACCTTGGTGTACTCTCTGGGCCAAGCACTCAACGCCAACCAGCGTCCTTTGACTTCATACCAAGCATCGCTGTCACCGCCATCTCTGTACCAACTGCATCCCGGCTGTTTGGTAGCAGGCGTTTCCTTCAGAAATGCCTGTTCGATTTCTTTAAGCCAAAGATCACTGCTTTCCTGACTTTCCAAATATGCCCGTATCTCGAAACCGATGCTTTCATCGCCTTCCGACTCTGATGAAGGATAATAAACAAGGCAAACTTGAGAGGCTCCACCGTGGCTATTACTCCAAGCAGAGGGAATGAAACGCCACGCTCTTGTTTGCTTCCAATTTTCCGGCTTCTTATTGGTACTGAGTTCGCTGATGTCTATCTGTAACGCAGCAGCAATAGAGCTTTTCCCTTCCACCATCAACTCTTGTTCGAATTGCTCTAAACGCTGAGATGCTTCGTGCAAGTCATTGAAATGTTTTAACGAAAATAACAGCTCGTCTTTCGTCATTGTCTTTTCTTCTGTTGGATGGGCGATAGAGAAGAGGTGCTGCAACAACTCTTGATAGAAAATTTGCCATTTTGTCTGGCTAGATGGTGCTACATCTTGCCCGTACAGTTCATAGGCCGAGGCCAATAGTGCTGCGTAGGACAGCGTCGGCCAGCCCGCGCTCTTGGCGGGCGCTTGAACGCTTGCCTTGGAGACATCCGGGCATAAAACACACCTGTAGGCTTTAACCCCATAGCTGTTCAGCAAATCGTCATAGGCATAAAACGGATTATTCTCCGCCGAAGCCCACACTTTATGCTCGATACCCAGGACGAAGTCATTTCCTGAAACTACTAAATCCAGGCGCTTGGTTGATTCACTCTCAGCGTTCCAACTGCCTGCTTCCCGCTCGGTAGTAACCGCTTCCCAGTCGATTTGCTGTAGATGTTCGTGATCGAATTGATCGCTACGTACCAGTGCATGCAGCAGGGCTTTGGCTAACCAGTGGGGCGCGCCGGGATAACCGCCCATAAAGAAGGCCATTAAGTTCGATAGGCGGTTCTCATTCTGTCCAGGTCCTGCAACGGCAAACAGATTGGGGATAGGGGTGGCGGTTTGGGTAGCAGTGCCAGCTTCTCAAAAAAAAAGCTCCAATGTGACTAGATCAGTAGACTCTGGGTGCATTAATTATTCCTAAATAATACTAAGCTTATTAAGCCCATTAGCTTGCAGCATACTCATACGTTTGGCGAGCTGAAGTCGACGAGTCTCACGTGCTCGTTTTCTTTCTAGCCCGATGCGCTGCCGCTTTCATTCTGTTTCCGCAAGCAGCCATGCTGCACCAGCGGCGCCGGTGGGATTTTGTTTGATCGTGGAACAACAGAACGCAGTCTGAGGCTTCGCACTCCTTCACAAGCTGCAAATCTTCCTCGGTAAGCAGTTGGACCAATGCCCACGCAACAGGCTGCAACAGGCTCTCGCTTTCCATGTTGCGCTTAACCGTTTTTTTCTGAAACGCCGATGCCGTTGGCTGCCATTCGATTTTCTCTATATGGTAACCCCGTTCCAGCACGTAGTTCACTACAGTGGGATCTGCGGGCCGTCCCTGTTGGGCCGAGATAAGCAGATCCCGCATGTTTTCACGCATTTCTCGAGCAAGTTGGACTAACCCAGACGGTGGGCTTTCATGATACTCCGATAACACGCCCGCCTGCTGAAGCCACTCAATGACACTGCTGCCGTCATCCAAACACTCTTGGCGCTCGTCCCCTACGCCAAATTGTGTGTTGATGAAATCGATGGCGAGATTGCTTGCGATAAACGGAGGTGCAATTTTAGATGACATATTGAGTAACCCTTAATTTCATATTTGACAGGTTACTACTGTTCTGCATAACCTTCAAAAGTATTTATTAACGGTTACTAAGGAGTTCCTCTATGACATCTGAAAATATGGCGGCCTCAACTGGCACCCAGGAAGCGCTGACGATCAACGTTAGGCAGGCCTCTGGCTCGGCTAAGCGGCAGGTTCACTATCGTTTCGAGAAAGTGGGCGATGTCGACGTCTTTTATCGTGAAGCGGGGATCCAGCGGCACCGACGGTACTGCTGCTGCATGGATTCGCTGCCTCGTCGTATATGTGGCGTGATGTTATTGAGGCGCTTGCCTGCGAGTATCACGTTGTGGCACCGGATTTACCCGGCTTTGGCTTTACCGAGTCACCAGCGCGAGGGCAGTATGAATACACCTTTGCCAACCTGGCGAAAACGATTGATCAATTTACGGATCAGTTGAAGCTTGACCGCTACGCCATTGCCGTTCACGACTATGGTGCACCTGTGGGCTGGCGTTTGGCGGTGGCTCACCCGTCAAAAATTACTGCCATCATTTCGCAAAATGGCAATGCGTATGAGGAGGGGCTTTCACAAGGGTGGGAGCCTATTCAGACGTATTGGAACGACCCTTCAAAGGCGAATCGTGATGCCCTTAGCGACTTTCCGACGCCTGCTTCCATCAAATGGCAGTACCTGGAGGGTAAGCGACATAAGTGCGGTAGCACCGGATGCCTATACGTTGGAAGGGGCTCATATCTCTCAACCTGGGATGGCGGATATTCAGCTCGACTTATTGTTGGACTACGCCACCAACGTTGCGAAGTATCCCGAATTTCAGGCCTATTTTCGGGAGTATCAGCCGCCGTTGCTCGCCGTATGGGGAAAGCATGATCCGTTCTTTCTTCCGCCAGGCGCTGAAGCCTGGAAGCGAGATATTCCTGAGGCGGACATTCGTTTTTACGACACGGGGCATTTTGCATTGGAAACACACGGCGATGTCATTATCCCGGTGATTCGTGAGTTCTTGAATAACCGCATTAAGGTGTAACTAGTTGAGAAAGCCAAGCTTAATGGCTTGGCTTTCTCGTTGCTAAAATGCGTTGCTTGTATCAGCGGCTACCACACCTTGAATGGATTCAAGCCGTTGGCCTGTTGCATCATCATGCGCTTGGCGAGCGGGAAGCGCTCGGCGAGCTGCAGGCTTAAATCACCCAATTGGCGCAGCGGTCTGGCGCCGGTAAACAGGTGATGAAACGTGTCGGTGGCGGCGATCATGGCCTGGTTGGCCGCGCGGCGCTGGCACTCAAAGCGGAGTAGGTTGACGTAGTCACCTGGGTCGCGGCCTTGAATGATAATCTCAGCCAGGGTGTCGGCATCATGAAGGCCGATATTCAAGCCCTGGCCTGCCAGCGGATGTACCACATGAGCAGCATCACCAATCAGCGCTAAGCGCTTGCCGATATAGCGCTGGGCGTGTTGGCGCTTAATCGGAAAGCTGGCCCGCGCAACGATACGGATGAGATTACCCAAGCGTTTAGGGGAAAGCTATTTCGATGGCGGCTTTAAGCGCGTCATCGTCTAACTGTTCGCGGGCTTTGGTGGTCTCTTCTTTGTCGTACCACACTAAGGACGCGCGATGGCCGGGCAGGGGCAGCATGGCGATCGGGCCGGTAGGCGTAAACACCTGCCAGCTAACATCCTGCTGGGGTAGCTCGGTTTCCACGTTGATGATCATTGCCCGCTGATGGTAGTCATAGTTCGTGACGCTAATACCGGCCAGTGTCCGCAGGGTAGAGTGCGCACCGTCGGCGCCGACGATTAAACGGGCACTTAACGTTTTGCCGTTATCCAATTCCAGCAGGCGAGCACTGTTTGAGGTGAGCGTGCTTAACGGCGCGCACTGGGTGTAACAAGTAACGCTGGGTAGCTGTTCTATGCGCTGCCATAGCGCATACTGCAGCGTGCGGTTTTCGATAAAGATGCCAAAGTCTTTCATGCCGCTATCTTTGCGGAAAACAGCGAGTGGCCGGTGCCGTCCTGATTGGAGACATCGATATGGCGGAAAGGGCAGCTGCGCTCCTCGGGTAAAGACGTGCCGCTGGCCTTAACAAACGCCAATGAGCGGGCATTGAGTGATGAGATGCGCAGGTCATAGTCACCGCTGGGTGGGGTGGGGGCATCGTCCTGTTCCACTAGCCCGACCGAAAAGCCTGTATGGCCCAAGCGCGCCGCCAGTGCGGCGCCGACCATGCCGCCGCCGACAATGATGACATCATGATCGTTCTGTCCAGAACGTTGCTCAGACTGTTGCATCATATGCTCCTTAAAATGAGGTGCTTTTGCGCATTGCGCAGGCGTTGCTTGTCATACAGTATCGTTGAGTTTGAGCAATATTGCCTAGAGGTGAACGATTGACGCAGGTCGTGGAAATAGCCAATAGCATTACCCAGGCGGGTGAAGAGCTGGCTGCGTTTATTCAGCAGCACCCTAAACTGTGGGTGATTACCGGTGCCGGTGTGAGTACCGATAGCGGCATTCCGGACTATCGCGATGCGGATGGCCAGTGGAAGCGGCCGCCCCGGTGCAGCATGGCGATTTTATGAGTTCTCATCACGTTCGCCAGCGCTATTGGGCGCGGGCATTGATTGGTTTTAGCGCCATGCGCGAAGCCCAGACAAGTGGGGCGCATCGGGCACTGGCCGCGCTGGAGTCGCAGGGGTATATCCAGCAGTTGGTGACCCAAAACGTTGACCGCTTGCATCAGCGGGCCGGTTCGCGCCGGGTGATCGACCTGCATGGTCGGGCGGATATGGTCAAGTGCATGGTGTGCGACTACCAAATGATGCGCCACGCGATGCATGCCGAGATGGCGCGAATGAACCCTAGCTTTGCAGGTCTGGAGGCTGGCCACGCCCCGGATGGTGATGCCGATCTTGAAACCGACTTCAGTACTTTTCGTATTTTCGACTGCCCGCGCTGTCGCGGTATTTTAAAGCCCGATGTGGTTTTTTACGGTGATGTGGTGCCTGCCGAGCGTAGGTTAGCAGCGCAGGTAGCACTGGCCGAGTCGGAGGCAGTGCTGGCCGTGGGTACCTCGTTGATGGTGTTTTCCGGCTACCGTTTCTGCCGCACCGCCCATGAACGCGGATTGCCGCTGGCGTCGCTCTCGCTCGGCGTTACTCGGGCGGATGCACTATTAAGCTACCAATGGCGCGCGCCGTTAACGCCGGTGCTTGAAGAGGCCGTTCGCTGTTTGCAGTTCTCTTAAAGACCGCTATTAGCGCGCTTTCGATACCCAAGGATTATCTTCCAACCAGAGCCGCCAGGGTGCATCGCGGTGCTCGGGCTGGGCGTAGTCGATGCCTACACGTGGGCCACTGGCTATCGAGGCATCGTGCGCAGCGGCGCTAATCCACAGCTTGTCAGCCTGTGTCATATCGTGGCCATACAGCGCTTTATCAATCGTGAACGCACGGGTCAGCTTTCCGGGGCCATTGCTTAACTGTTTACCCTTTGCCTGACGAATCGCGCGCATAGCGGTCTCGTTTAACGTGGGCTCAACCGCACGAATCAACACCGCACAGGGCGAATCTTCGGGCTCAGTGACCACGTTCAGTAACCAATGCATGCCATAAACGAGATAAACGTAGGCGTGGCCTGCAGGCCCGAACATCGCTTCTGTCCGTGGCGAGCGGCATTTATGGGCATGGCAGGCAGAATCTTCAGCGCCACAGTACGCTTCGGTTTCAACGATTCTGGCAGCCATCTGCACGCCGTCCTGTTCGCGCACTAGCCAGCAGCCCAGCAACTCTCTAGCGACCTTAAGCGTGTCGCGATTATAAAAGTCGCGGGGAGGGCGTTAGCGCACTGCCTTTAACATTAGATATGTTTGGGCACGGTTTTAACATCATCGTCTCGGCGTTTACTTGAGTAGAGTGCTAGGGTATTAGCTAAGCATAGCCATTAGATATAGTCATTAGATATAGACATTAGATATTGCCACTAAAAGCGGAGCCTATCGTGCTGTCATTTGAACATCTTTATGCCACGTTACCGAAACCCCTCTGGGTCGCTACCCAGGCAACGCCGGTGGCCCAGCCTGAACTCATCGCCTTTAATGCCTCGCTTGCAGATGAACTGGGCGCTAAAGAGATTCCTGACCCAACGACACTTGCCCAATGGTTTAGCGGTAATCAGGCCATGCCGGGAGCTAAATCGGGCGCGCTGGGTTACGCAGGCCATCAGTTCGGCAATTTCGTGCCGCAATTAGGCGATGGCCGCGCGTTGCTGCTGGGCGAAGTGATCGACCAGAACGGCGTGCGCCGCGATGTGCAGCTAAAGGCAGCGGCCGCACGCCGTTTTCCGCGGTGGCGATGGCCGTTCGCCGTTAGGTCCGGTGCTGCGTGAGTACCTGGTTAGCGAATTTATGGCGGCGATGGGGATTCCCACCACCCGCGCCTTGGCCGCCGTGACTAGCGGCGAGCGCGTGGTTCGGCAGATGTCCGAACCCGGCGCCGTCTTTACCCGCGTGGCGAGTAGCCATATTCGCGTGGGCACCTTTCAGTTTGCCGCTGCGCAGCGGGATGAAGCCTTGCTAAAAGCCCTGGCGGATCATGTGATTGATCGCCACTACCCGGAAGCCGCCAACGCAGAAGACCCCTATATGGCGCTACTGGAAGCGGTGGTGGCCCGTCAAGCAGTGCTGATCGCCCGCTGGATGAGCGTCGGCTTTATTCATGGTGTGATGAATACTGATAACTGCAGCATTGCCGGTGAAACCATCGATTACGGCCCTGCGCCTTTATGGAGCAGTTCGACCCGCAGAAGGTATACAGCTCCATCGATCAAGGCCGCCGCTACGCCTTTGCCAACCAGCCGGCGATTGCCCAGTGGAACCTGGCCCGCTTTGCCGAAACGCTGCTGCCGTTGATGTGTGAAGAGGGCGACGCGCTGGTGCAGCAGGCCACTGACGTCATTCGCCGCTTTGAATCACTGTTCAGCGCGGAGCAGCTCCGCCTGCATGCGGATAAACTCGGCTTGGCAGAGAAAAGCCCACAAGCCGCACCATTAATGGAAGCGTTAGAAAGCCAGATGCATCAGGGGCGGATGGATATGACCGCCACCTTTGATGCGCTCACTCACTACGCAATTTCGCCGAGTGATGGGCACCGCGAGGCGCTGCTGGCGCTGACGACTCAGCCTAACGAGTTGACCGCGTGGCTGGAGACTTGGCAGGCCGAGCAGGTCGCCAGTCATGATAGCGAGCGCTCTGCCGCCATGCGAAACGCCAACCCGGTGATCATTCCACGCAACCATCGCGTTCAAGAGGTCATTGATGCCGCTTACGACGGCGACTTTGCACCTTTCATACCCTACTGGCGGTCATCACCCAGCCTTTCGATGAATCCGTTGAAGCACGCCGTTTGGCAGCGCCCGCCACGGAAAATGAGCAGGTGCTAAGAACATTCTGCGGCACGTAGGTTGTGATAAACTGTGATTTTTTACAGTTAAAAGGGTAGCCAGTGCGCAAGATTATTCACTGCGACTGTGACTGTTTTTTTCGCGGCGGTGGAAATGCGTGATAACCCCGCGCTGCGGGATATTCCCATTGCCATCGGTGGCAGTGTTGAGCAGCGCGGGGTGGTCGCTACCTGTAACTATCCCGCCCGCGAGTTTGGCATTCACTCGGCCATGCCGATGGCTCAGGCGCTCAAGCGCTGCCCGCATCTCACCGTAATCCGCGGTGAGATGGCTAAATACAAAGCGGTGGCCCGCCAGGTATTTGCGATTTACCGCGAGGTCACCGACCTTATCGAACCGCTCTCCCTGGATGAGGCTTTTCTGGATGTCTCGGAGGTCACGCTGCATCACGGCAGCGCCACGCTAATGGCAGAAGCGATCCGCGAGCGGGTGAGCCGCGAAGTGGGAATTACCGTTTCCGCCGGCGTGGCGCCCAATAAGTTCCTGGCCAAAATTGCCAGCGACTGGAACAAGCCCGACGGCCTGTGCGTGATTACGCCGGATAAAGTCGATAGTTTTGTGCAACTGCTGTCGGTGAAAAGATCCACGGCGTTGGCCCCCGCACGGCCGAAAAGTTGGCGGGGTTGGATATTCATACTTGCGCTGATCTGCGTACCCGCTCGCTGACCGAACTGGTCGAACACTTTGGCCGTTTTGGAAGGCGGCTGCACGAGCTTAGTTGGGGCGGGATGAGCGCCCGGTAAAAACCCACCGCGAGCGTAAGTCGGTCAGTACCGAGCAGACCTATGCCCAGGACTTACCTGACCTCGATGCCTGCCGCCGCGAGCTACCGGCACTGATCGAGGATTTAGAGCGGCGCTACGCACGGCTTGATCCACCGCTGGCGGTGCGTGGCGTGATGGTGAAAGTGAAATTTAGTGATTTCACCCAAACCACTGTAGAACACGCCGACCCCGCGCCTAATCTTGAACAATTCGAAACCTTACTCAATGTCGGTTGGGCCCGGGGCGAGCGGCCCGTACGCCTGCTAGGCGTAGGTTATCGGCTCGCGGAAAACAGCCAAGAACAACAGCTATCGCTGTTTTAATTAGCCTGTTAACCCTTATGCTGATTGACGCTCCATCAGGTGCACGATAAAACAGACGTATGATAGGTGGTCTATCCATCGCCAACTTGACCATCGCCATTTAGTTATTTTTCCAACGAGCCCGCCATGTCTGCTGATGCCACGTCACGTACCCGCTTAGTGTTTGCCCATGCCAACGGTTTTCCAGGGTTAAGTTACCGCAGCCTGCTGAATCCACTGGCAGAGACCTTTGATCTGCATCCGCTGGACCGCCTGGGCCACCACCCGGATTACCCGGTGAATCACAACTGGGGCAACTTGGTGGATGAGTTGCTGAGTTATTTGCCTCAGAGCGATACGCCGTTGTTGGGCGTGGGGCATTCGCTGGGTGGCACTCTGATGGCCATGGCGGCTGATAAACAGCCCGAGCGGTTTTGCGGTGTGATTATGCTGGACCCACCATTAATGCTGGGAACGGATGCTTGGGCGATGAAAGCCGCTAAGCGATTTGGTTTTATTGATCGTGTGACGCCTGCCGGCAAAACCCAGGGCGCCGCACGGTGTGGCCGAGCCGTGAAGTAATGGCCAGCTCGTTGGGACGCCGGGGCTTGTTTCGCCGCTTTACCCCAGAAGCGCTTAACGACTACATTGAAGCAGGAACGCGTTTGTTAGATGACGGCAGTGCGGAGCTGACGTTTGATCCGCGGATCGAAGTTGAAATTTTCCGCCACCTGCCTGATCACCTTTCGCAGATGCCAAAGCGGCTAGGCGTGCCGATAGAATTGGTGGCGGGTAGCGAGTCGCACCTGCTGACGGCGTCGCGCATCAAGCGCTTGAAGCGTAAGGGTTTATCGGTGAGCGAAGTGCCTGGTACGCACATGTTCCCAATGGAACACCCGGATGAGACGCGCGCCGCTATTCTGGCTGCCTGGCAGCGCATCGCTAACGTTAGGCAGTCTTCCCATACAGCGTAAGGAGGCGTTATGTATCTTTCCGTACAGCTTAGTTATTACCCACTGGCCGATGACTTCAAACCGGTGGTTAAAGAGGGTGGTGAAACGCCTGGAGGCGACGGGGTTGGAAGTACACCCGAATCGCATGAGCACTCAGGTATTTGGCGAGTTCGATGCCGTGATGGCGGCGTTAAGTGAGGTAATGAAGTGGTCGTTTGAGACCCATGGCAAAGCAGTGTTTACGGCGAACTTCCTGGAAGGCGACCGCAGACCACGTTAACGACCATGTTAATTAGCCATTTTGGCAATGAGGTCTGAATCAACCCGTAGCACTCACCAAAACGCCGCCCGATTGGGCGGCGTCTGTTTTGGCATTGCTGAAGCTTAGGTCAGTGATTCCAAGCAGGACTCAATGATATCCAAGCCTTCGTTGAGCACGTCGTCTTGAATAGTCACGGGCATCAAGAAGCGGATAGTGTTGCCGTACATACCGCATGAAAGCAGGATCAAGCCTTCTTCGCGAGCTTTCTTGCACAGCGCAGCCGCTAGTTCCGCGTTAGGCGTATGGTCAGCTTTGTTTGAGACCAGCTCAAACGCGGCCATCGAGCCCATGTTGCGCACGTTATCGATGCAGTCAAACTTGCCAGCCCAATCATTGAAGCGCTTCGCCAGTTTGTCACCCAGGGCTTGGCTCTTCTCCAGAATGTTCTCTTCTTCAAATACGTCCATGACCGCTAACGCCGCCGCACAGGCAGTGGGGCTACCGGTATAGGTGCCGCCCAGGGAGTTAGGGCCGGAGGCATCCATTACTTTGTCGGTACCGACGATCGCGGAGATCGGCATGCCGTCGGCCATACTCTTGGCCATGGTCATGATGTCCGGCTCAACGCCGCTGTGTTCGATGGCAAACATCTTGCCGGTGCGGCCAAAACCCGATTGCACTTCGTCGATGATCATTAATATGCCGTGCTCATCGCAGATCTCACGGATCTTGGTCAGGAAGCTGGTCGACGCTGGGTAGAAGCCGCCTTCACCGAGCACCGGCTCAAGCACGATCGCCGCGGTATCTTTCGGGTTGGCATCGGTTTTTAGCGTCATCTTCAAGCCGCGGATGGCTTCATCTTCGCTAACGCCATGGTAGGGCACTGGGAAGGGGGGCGCGGAAGACGGTGCCCGGCATGGGGCCAAAGTCGCTCTGGTAGGGCGCTACCTTGCCGTTCATGGCCATGGTGAAGAAGGTCCGGCCGTGGTAGCCGCCGTCAAAGCAGATGACGTTGGAACGGCCGGTAGCCGCGCGCGCGATCTTGACCGCATTTTCGAGTGCTTCTGCACCTGAGTTAGCCAGCATGACTTTGGCATGGCCACGGACCGGAACGATTTGGCTGAGCTTTTCAGCCACTTTTACATAGCCTTCATAAGGCATGACCGTTTGGCAGGTGTGCATCAACTTATCGAGCTGGGCTTTGACCGCAGCGACCACTTTAGGATGGCGGTGGCCTACGTTGAGTACGCCAATACCGCCCGCAAAGTCGATGAAGCGGTTGCCGTCAGCGTCCCAGATTTCAGCGTTTTCAGCACGGTCGGCGAATGCCGTCGCTGGGCTAGCGGCGCCAGCAGCGACGTATTTGCGTTTTAGCTCGTTCAGTTCGGCATTGCTGCTCATGGCTTACTCCCTATTGATGAAGGTTGATCTTTCAACATAGTGCGTAACTTTTAGCATAGTTCTTAATATAGTTCTTAATAAGGTTGCTTACATGAGTGACGATGCGATGACAGCACATTATGCCATTTTAAACTTATGCCATTTTAAACTCATGCCGTAGCGCTTGAAGGCGCGCCGTTAAATCTACGCTAAGGGCGTTCACCCGAGGCTTGGCAAAGTAAAAACCCTGCTGGCAAACAATGCCCGCTCGCGCCAGCCATAGTGCTTCGGCGTGGGTCTCTACGCCTTCGGCAATCAACGTCATATTGAGTTTTTTAGCGAGGGGATATAATCGCACTCAACAGCACTTGGCGGCGATGATCGCTATCGCAGCGTACCACCAGTTCACGGTCGATTTTAAGCTTATCAGGCGTTAAATCGGTGAGTAGGTCCAAGTTGGCGTAACCGTTGCCAAAGTCATCGAGCGCCGTTTGAAAGCCCAGGGAGTGATAGGTATTAATAATATTACGCAGGTGCTGTCGGTCGTGGACGCGCTCGGTTTCGGTGATTTCAAAAATGAGCCGGTGAATTGGCCAGCCAACCCTTTTGGATGCCGCTAACGTTGGTTGGATACAGGCTTTGGGCTCATTAACGGCGTTGGGCAGGAAGTTAATCGATAGATTGGTTTGCATGCCCAAAGCGCTGGCCATTTCGATTGCTTTCACTCGGCAGGCTTGGTCAAAGCGGTAGCGCAAATCATCAGTGACTTTTGCGATCATGCTCTTAGCAGATTCCCCGTTCGTACCGCGAGCCAGGGCTTCGTAAGTAACGATGCGAGCCAGGGATAAGTCCACAATCGGCTGAAAAGCCATGGTGAATTCAAATGGTAATTCGCCTTCACAGCGATGGCAGCTGCCGTTAACGCGTGCGCACTGGCTCATTGCTGCTCCTGCCTGATAGTGGCGAGTTAGGGGCGCGTTAGGGGCTGGTGCCGCTAAAACTTTAGTGTGAAGAAGCGCTGTGACTATAGGCAAGGCTGCAGTCGAAGATAGGGGCGCTTTGCGTTGTTTTATACATCTAAATATAGTCTTGATGACGCTTTATACAACAATGATTGTCTTTCAAACGCTGCTAAATAATCCCCGCTTCGCGAAGCGCAGTGCGCTGTTCGACACTAATACCCAGTTCTTCTAACACGCTTTCAGTATGTTGCCCCAAGTGGGGCGGCGCTATGCCGGCACTCATCTGGGTGCCGTTAAACCGGATCGGATTGGCGACAAGATCCACTTGGCCTGCTTGATCGTGAGGCAGCGTCTGTTTGAGACCGCGGGCTTTAACATGGGGGTCATCGAAGACGCGGTCGAGCGTATTGATGGGGCCGCAGGGCACACCCACGGCTTCAAAGGCGGCCAGCCATTCATCGGTGGTGCGTTGGGCCAGTGCCGCTTCCAGCTGGGGAACCAGCAGGGCACGGTTATTCACTCGGGCGCCGTTGGTGGCAAAGCGTGGATCCTCGGCCAACGCTGGTAGCGAAAGCACCGCACAGAAACGCTTGAACTGTTCGTCGTTGCCGACGGCCATAATCATATGACCATCTTGGGTGGCGAAGGCCTGGTAAGGAACGATGTTAGGGTGAGCATTACCCAACCGCTGGGGCACATTGCCGGAGGTCAGGTAATTCAATGCTTGATTGGCGAGCACACCGACCTGTACATCCATCAGTGCCATATCGATATGGCACCCAACGCCGCTATCGCGGCGCTGGTAAAGCGCTGCCAGTACTGCATTGGCCGCATACAGCCCGGTAAAAATATCGGTGAACGCAACACCGCTCTTCACTGGTCCGCCACCCGGTTCGTTATCGGGCTTACCGGTTAGGCTCATGATGCCGCCCATGGCTTGAATCATAAAGTCGTAACCGGCGCGATGGGCGTAGGGGCTCTCCTGGCCGAATCCGGTAATCGAGCAGTAAATCAGCTTGGGATTCAACGCTTTAAGACTTGCGTAATCCAAGCCATAGCGCTTTAAGCCGCCGACTTTAAAGTTCTCAAGCAGTACGTCAGATTGAGCGACTAACTGCTTGATCACCGCCTGGCCTTCGGGCTTGGCCATATCCACTGTTACGGATCGTTTGCCTCGGTTAGCGCAGAGGTAATACGCCGACTCTTCGGTACCGGCCAGCCAAGGAGGGCCCCAATGACGTGTGTCGTCGCCGCTACCGGGTCGTTCCACCTTAATGACATCCGCGCCCATATCCGCAAGCATCTGGCCGCACCAAGGCCCGGCCAGTACTCTGGAAATATCGAGTACTTTTATCCCGGCCAGTGGTTTAGTGGGCTCACTCATAACGGGCTTGCTCATAAAGGCTGTTTCCTTGGCTGATGGCGTTTAAAAGAACGACTGAATGCCTGTCTGCGCGCGGCCAAGAATTAAGGCGTGGACATCGTGGGTACCTTCGTAGGTATTCACTGATTCCAGGTTGACCATATGACGAATAACCCCGTACTCGTCAGAAACGCCGTTGCCGCCGTGCATATCGCGGGACTGGCGAGCAATATCCAGCGCTTTGCCGCAGTTGTTACGCTTGATCAGTGACACCATTTCCGGTGCCCAGTTGCCGCTATCCATCAGGCGGCCTACCTGCAGCGCTGCTTGCAAGCCCAGTGTTATCTCGGTTTGCATATCGGCGAGCTTTTTCTGGATCAACTGGTTGGCAGCCAGCGGGCGGCCAAACTGCTTGCGGTCTAGCGTGTACTGACGTGCTGCGTGCCAGCAGAACTCCGCGGTACCCATAACGCCCCAGGCGATGCCGTAGCGTGCTTTGTTCAGGCAGCCGAACGGGCCTTTCAGGCCGCTGACGTTGGGCAGCAGGTTCTCTTCGGGAACGAAGGCGTTATCCAGTACGATCTCACCGGTAATCGATGCACGCAGTGATACCTTGCCTTCGATTTTAGGCGTGGTGAAGCCTTCGGTGCCGCGCTCAACGATAAAGCCTTTAATTTGATTATCGTGGGCTGCTGACTTCGCCCACACTACCGCGATATCAGCGATCGGGCTGTTGGTGATCCACATTTTGGCGCCGGTTAGACGGTAGCCGCCGTCGACTTTTTCCGCCCGGGTAATCATGTTGCCGGGGTCGGAGCCGTGATCAGGCTCGGTCAGACCAAAGCAGCCGACCATTTCGCCACTGGCAAGCTTGGGCAGGAATTTTTGCTTCTGCTCTTCAGAGCCGTACGTTTCGATGGGGTACATCACCAGCGAGGACTGCACACTCATGGCGGAACGGTAGCCGGAGTCGACGCGCTCGACTTCACGGGCGATCAAACCGTAGGCCACGTGATTAACGCCTGCGCCGCCGTACTCGGGGGAAACGGTGGCGCCGAGTAGGCCAAGCTCGCCCATCTCGGTCATGATCTCGCGGTCAAAGCGCTCTTCGCGGAAAGCGGTTAGCACGCGGGGCTGAAGGTTTTCCTGGCAATAATCGTAGGCCGCATCGCGGATCTGGCGCTCTTCATCAGTGAGCTGTTGTTCCAGGAGCAGCGGGTCGTCCCAGTTAAAATGTGTCATGGCGTGGATTCCTTTATTCGTTCGGCAGGCGCTGTTATGGCAGTCACTTTTTGACGGTCTCTAAAGAGCGTAGCGCCTACAGCGATGAAATGGGCAGTCGTAAGAAGTTGCAAAGGTGCTTGCAGTCAATGTATCGCCGTTTTTTTAAAAATATCTACATTTTTTTAAAACGCAGAATTTAATTGATACGAACTGACTAGGTGGTGCTACGTGGCTAGGTGATACTACGTGGCTAGGTGATACCCCGTGCTTTGAGCACCCGCGTAATAATCGGCACCGGGGTCATCAAGTGGTCCCGCATCATCGTGTCGGCCTGGTCTGTATTCCTGGCTAAAATAACCTCCACCAGTGCCGTATGTTCCTGCCGCTTAAGCTCTAGCGCTTGGGATGACATCACGGTTTCCTGAAGCCATAGGTGGCGGTAACGTTCCACCTGATCAAACAGGGTGTTGCGCATTTGCAATAGGTGGGGGAGTTACAGCCACTGGCGATGGCGGTATGGAAAGCTTTGTGGCGCTGATCCCAGATGTCGAGCAGATCATCGGGTGTGCTGACGTCGGTGACTTTCGCTAATCGGTGCGCGGTGGCCAGCACCGTGGCTTCCCAGTCGTCGTCGCCGCGCTCGATAGCCAAACGCAGTATTAGCCCCTTCAAGCTGAGCGCGAGCATCATAAATATCGTTGAGTTCGGCCAGTGACATTGGGGCCACGCGGTAGCCTCGCTGGCTGATCGCTACCACTAAACGGTCAGCGACTAACTGTGAGAGCGCCTCCCGCAAGGGCCCGGTGCTGGCGCCGTAGTGTTCTTTCAAATGGCTCATTAGCAGCTTCTGCTCTGGAGCGTAGCGGCCACGAATAATGTCATGCTTGAGTTGGCGATAAGCGCTAATGGCTAGATTCTGGCGCGGCGCGCTGGACGCCTTAAAACCTGACTCCATAGCAGTGGGGCTCCTGGGCGTTTGACGGTAAGAGGTAAAGAGTGTCAGCTGTTATCAAAAATATTAACAATTTGGCATAGGGTAAGGCATTTATGCAGAGTTTCGTCATTTTGTTGAGCAAGTAATCACTCGAGTACATGCCTACAGCGCAGGCAATCAATAGCAGATTAAGGCACCGTTGCGCTGATAACCTCTATTAGCATCTAACGCATAAGCCGTGCTAACTTCTCTTCCACCGCTTCTGGTTGCCTATGGATCAAGCAGAAGTTGGGGCTTCAACACCTCCTTTTCGTCAACCATACCTATAAGTCCAAGCAGGACGGAGGAAATGCTCATGCGAACTCTACGCTCTCTACCCTACGCTGTTGCTGCCGCTTCTATGCTCGCAGTCGCGCTTCCCGCCAGTGCCCAACAACTTTCAATCGCGACTGGCGGTACCGGTGGCGTTTATTACCCGATCGGCGGTGGTTTTGCCGAAATGATCAACAACCATATCGAAGGCGCTCAGGCGACTGCTGAAGTGACCGGTGCCTCGGTTGAAAATATGGGTCTGATCATGCGCGGTGACGCGGACCTTGCGCTGGCACTGGCCGATACGGTTTATCAGGCGTACAACGGTTCGGGCGACTTCGAAGGTCGTCAGATTGAAAACATCCGTGCACTGGCCTCGGTTTACCCCAACGCCGTTCAGCTGGTCACCCTGGCGGAATCCGACATCGAGTCGATTGCCGACTTGGAAGGTAAGCGGGTTTCTGTTGGTGCGCCGGGTAGCGGTACCGAGCTAAACGCTCGTGCGCTGCTCGAAGCCAATGGCGTCAGCTATGAAGACTTCACTCCCCAGCGCCTTAACTTCAACGAAACCGCTGATGCCATTCGCGACGGTGATATCGACGCTGGCTTCTGGAGCGTTGGCCCCCGACCAGCTCGATTCTTAACCTGGCCGCCACACGCGACATTCGCCTAATCGGTCTTTCCGATGAAGAAGTGGCCAATGCTCAGGCGGAAGAAGAAGTCTTTGCCCCTACGAGCTTGCCGCCGGTATGTATGACGGTATGGATGAAGCCGTTCAGACCATCGGTATTCCCAACGTGCTCGTCGTTAACTCTGATATGGACGAAGAGCTGGCTTACCAGTTGACTCAGTTGCTGTTTGAAAACACCGATGAGCTAATTGCCGTTCACCCGGCAGCGAACGACACGACGGTGAAGTTCACGATGGACTCTACCCCGGTGCCGTTACACCCAGGCGCACTGCGTTACTTCGAAGAGACCGGTGCTGAGATTCCGGATCGCCTGCGTCCGTAACTGCTAACGTGTCTTGAAGGATATTGCCATGCAGTGGCAGCAACGCTTGGTGGCGCTACTGATTGCATGTTCTCCGTTCGCCGAAGTGGGGGCTTCCCCTGCTTCGGCGTCGGCGTTTATGCACCTAGCCGTGGTGACCGAGCAAGGCGACACCCTGGTGGATGAAGCGGTGCCTGCGGGTGGTCGCTGGTGCATTAAGTGGCAGCACTCCGTCGAGCATTTTACGGTGTTGGATTGCTATCGTAATGCGGCCGGTGTCATGCAACTGGAGCGCAGTCATCAACCTGACTTTGCCGCCGGGCTCGGGCATATTTTTGGCCGCGGCGAGCAGGTATCCGACGGTGAAGGCGGTTACTGGATTAATGGTATTAACGAGCCAGTCGCCAATAACCGGTATGTGTTAAGAGTCGGTTCTCCTGCCGTCAACCATCGCGTCGTGTGGCCCGGTGGTGAGCATGCGCCGGTGAGCTTAAGTGATCACGCGGCTGGGCAACGCGTGACCATTCAGCTAATAGCCCCTCACGCATCCCCGCGTGAATAAAAACGACATTAGTTAACGCTTCCGAGGACTTCATGAACGAATCCAAGCAACCGCCGAGCGTGATGCCGGGCGGTAATGCGATTCAACCCCGCATGGTGCTGTGGTCAATCACCATTGTGGCGGTGGGTCTCTCCCTATTTCAGCTCTATTCTGCGGGTATTCAGCCGTTAGGGCTTTTTATCAGCGCAGCATTCACCTGGCATTGATCATGATGCTGGCGTTTTTGATGTTTCCCGCCTTTGGCCCGACCCGCAAACGGGGCGTGTTAGGTTGGGGGCTGGACGTGGTGTTTTTAGCCGGGGCGGTGCTGACCGGTGGCTACTTGGTTTTCAACCTGGATGAGATATTCAGCCGTGCCGGGTTTTGGAACAGTACCGATATTCTGGTTGCCTGTATCGCCACGGTAACCGTGCTGGAAGCCAGCCGACGGGCGGTAGGCTTCGGTATGACCGTGATTGGCCTGTTGGCGATCGTCTATGCCTTTGCCGGGCCGCGGGGTGAGCTGCCGTGGTTGGGCGAGTGGATGCCGGGCATTCTGGAGCACCGCGGCTATACCTTTGATCGGGTCGCCGGTCAGCTGTACCTGGGGCAAGAAGGCATCTTTGGCCTGCCGCTAGGCGTTGCGGCAACTTATATCTTTATCTTTGTGCTATTTGGTGCCTTTTTGGAGTGTACCGGAGCGGGCAAGTTCTTTATCGATATGGCCTATGCGGCGACGGGCCGCCAGCGCGGTGGGCCAGCCAAAGCTGCCGTGCTGGCCTCCGCCGGGATGGGGTCTATTTCCGGCAGTGCGATTGCTAACGTGGTCACCACCGGTGCCTTTACCATTCCGCTTATGAAGCGCTTGGGCTACAAGGCCAAGCAGGCGGGCGGTATTGAAGCGGCGGCTTCGACCGGTGGGCAGATCATGCCACCGCTAATGGGCGCCGGGGCGTTCTTGATTGCCGAATACACCAATACGCCTTACCTGGATATCGTCAAAGTCAGTATCCTGCCAGCGATTATGTATTTTGCGACGGTGTATTTGTTTGTCCACATCATTGCGCTTAAGCAAGGCATGCAGGGGTTACCCAAGGACGAACTGCCGCAGATGCGCCAGGTAATGAAAGAGGGCTGGCACTTCCTGCTACCGCTAGCGGTACTGGTCTGGCTGCTGGCGATGAGCATGTCGCCGATGCGGGTAGGCTACTACGCAGTGGTCACTATGGTTGCCGTGGCGGTGATTCGCTATGCGCTGTGGTTCTTCTTTGTAGCGCCTCGCCAAGGACAGCCGGTGACGGCCTCGGCGGTGAAAGATACCATCCGCGCCGGTATTGCCAAATTGATCGAAGGTTTGGAGCTGGGTGCGCGTAACGCGGTCGCGGTGTCGATGGCCTGTGCGGTGGCCGGTATCATCGTCGGGATCGTGGGCTTGACCGGTCTCGGGTTGAAGTTCTCTTCCATGATGTTGGCTTTCTCCGGCGGTAATATCTTACTGGCGCTATTAATGGTGCTGTTGGCTAGCTTGGTGCTGGGCATGGGGCTGCCGGTCACCGCCAGCTATATCGTTCTGATCGTACTGGTCGGCCCTGCGCTTACCCAAGAGTTTGGTATTCCGCTGTTGGTCGCTCACTTAGTGGTGTTCTGGTACTCCCAGGACTCCAACGTGACGCCGCCGATTGCCTTGGCAGGCTTTGCCGGGGCGGCGATTGCTGGCAGTAAACCGATGGAAACTAGCTTCCAGGCATGGAAGTTCGCCAAAGGGCTTTACCTGATTCCGCTGTTTATGGTCTTCAATCCTGAGATCATTATGGGTGGCCCGGTGCCGGTGGTGATTTGGAACGGAGTGATCGCCATACTGGCGTTGGGCGCTTTGCGGCAGCGCTGGAAGGGTATCTCTTTACCCGCATGTCGTGGTTGCCACGTATCGCAATTACCGGGGCGATCATTGCGGTGTTCTACCCCAATCTGCTCAGCGAGGTTGCCGGTGTCGTTGTAATGGTTGTTGCCATTGGTGCTAACTGGCTGGCCAGCAAACGCGAAGCGACCGCGACGCCTGTTAGCGGTTAGTGGAAGGCGGTTTAACCAGTAGTGAAAAAGTAACAAATAGAGAAAAATAATAAGTAATGAAAAGGCCCGGAGATCTAATCTCCGGGCCTTTTGTTTGGTGGATCTTTTGTTTGGTGTGCTATGGGATTGGCTGGTTTAGAAGATCGACTCAGCGGTACCTGAACCCTGGGAACCACTAGCTTCTTCCAGCTCACGGCTGATGCGGCGCTGCTGGTAGTCCGGCAAGTGATCCTGGTGGAACAGCTCGGTAATGCCCCCGTCTGGCCGTCCGCTAAGCGTCGGCCTGATTGCGGGTCCACCTGCGCGGTCACCACTGTCGATGGGCGCTCGGGCACGGCACTAGGCGTACCTTCCAGGGCATCGCCCATGAACTCTATCCAAATGGGTAGCGCGGCCTGAGCCCCATATTCAGAAATAGTTTCGTTACTGTCCTTGCCTACCCATACCGTGGTCACCAGGTTGTTGTTAAACCCTGCAAACCAGGCATCACGCTGGCTATTGGTCGTGCCGGTCTTACCCACGATATCGTCGCGGTTAAGGCTTAGCGCGCCACGGCCAGTGCCTGAAGTGATAACGTCACGCAGCATATCGCGCAGAATGTAAACCGCTGCCGGGTCCGCTACGCGTTTGGCGATTGGGTATTCACGCCCATCGATTTCTACCGTCTCTTGATCCTCGGCACAGCTTGGGCAAGCGACCTGCGGGGTGGCTTCATCGATGATCTCGTTATCGTCGTCACGGGTGACGCGCTCGATGAACCAGGGCGATACCTGGAAGCCGCCATTGGCCAATACCGCATAGGCATTGGTCATCTCCATCGGCGTCAGGCTTGCGCTGCCTAGTGCCAATGCCAAGCCGTGTGGCAAGCGACCAGGCGCAAAGCCAAAGCCTTCCAGGTAGTCGATCGTATGATCAAGCCCCATGGTCTGCAGCACGCGGATGGTCACCAAATTGCGAGAACGGGCAAGGGCGGGGCGTAAGCGCATGGGACCTTGGAAATCGCGACTGGAATTGACCGGCCGCCATATGGAGTCGCTGCCATCATCGAGTACCACGGGCGCATCGTTCACGACGCTGGCGGCATTCATCTCGCCATCTTCAAGGGCCGCTAAGTAAATAAAGGGTTTGAAGATCGAGCCTGACTGGCGCTGCGCTTGTACCGCACGGTTAAACTTACTGGCGTTAAAGTCAAAACCGCCCTGTAGCGCCAAAATAGCGCCTGTCTGAGGATCTTGCGCGACCAGCGAACCTTCAGCATCCGGACGCTGAGAGGCGTAGTGAACCGTCTTCCTCCTCAATTACGCGAATCATGTCGCCGCGTACCGCAATCTCTTCCGCCGAACTGGGCTCGGCACCGCGGCTACGCGGGCTTAGGTAAGGACGAGCCCAGCTCAAGCCTTCCCAGTCGATAGTTTGTAAGCCACCGCGGCGGGTAAGCACCTGCATCTCTCGACCGCTACTCTCTACCACAATGGCGGGCTGGAGAAGCCCATAGTTAGGCGTACGTTCAAGCACCTGAGCCCAGTTGCTAACGTCGCCCTCTATACCCTCGACTTCCGTTTGACTGCGCTGGGCCGCTTGACGTGCGGTCTGACGGATTTCCGGCGATTCGGAAAGCTCTTCTTCCAGGCCTTGGATAGCCGTTTGCTCCTGCGCTTCAACCAGGCTTGCGGCAATATCACGCTGCTCCGGTCCGCGCCAACCATGGCGCAGGTCATAGTCAGTCAACCCATTGGCCAAAGCTTGGCGGGCAAGGGGCTGCAGCTCGCTATCAATGGTGGTGTAGATACGATAGCCGCCGGTGTAAGCGTCATCGCCGAAACGCTCCACAGCATACTGGCGCGCCATTTCAGAGACATAAGCGGCATCGACTTCTGCCCGGGTATAGTGGCGGCGGGCGGTGACGGGATCTTGAACGGCTACTTGGTAAGTTTCATCGTCGATATGACCAAGCTCGCGCATGCGGAATAGGATCCAGTTGCGACGAATCAGCGAACGCTCGGAGTTAGCTAGCGGATTAAACGCGGAAGGTGCCTTGGGCAGGCCGGCAATCATGGCCGTTTGCGCCAGGTTAAGCTCGGCGAGAGGCTTGTCGTAATAGGTTTCGGCAGCCGCAGCGATACCGTAGGCGCGATTCCCCAGGAAAATCTTATTGACGTAAAGCTCAAAAATTTCCTCTTTATTGAGCACTTGCTCCATTTGCAACGCCAGCAGGATTTCGCGAATTTTACGTGTAAAGGTCTGGTCCAGCGTTAGCATATAGTTACGCGCGACCTGCATGGTGATGGTCGAACCGCCTGATTGGATGGTGCCGCCACTCTGCACAAGTTCCACGGCGGCCCGGGCCAAACCGCGCGGATCGACGCCTGCGTGGTCGAAATAGCTGGCATCTTCGGCTGCGATCAGGGCATTGATCATATCCTGGGGGATTTCATCAAAGTTGATCGCCATGCGACGCTCTTCACCAAATTCGCCGATCAATTTACCGTCCTGGGTAAAAATGCGCAGCGGCGTGTGCAGTTCGAAGTCCTGCAGTTGGCGAACGTCGGGCAGCCCCGGGGCAAAGTAAATGGCGGCACCTACCACGGCTAACGCGGTGGCACCGACCAGCGACACAACCAGGAAAAACAGCGACACAATAAGGGTTCGAAGAAACGTCATGAACAGAGAGCACCCGGGGAAGAATAAAAAGTACGGCAACTAAACGGCCGTATCATGAAATTGGCTGCCATTATAGGAAGCTGAGGCGGCCACCACCAGTGTTGATATGTCGTAAGTTCGTTAGCGTGTGACTTAACTAAAAATCATGTAACCTCAAACTACGTGTGATAAATGGGCGACAAGCAGGTGGAGCCAGACCCAATATGCGCTTTCTAAAAATCTGGTAAGGGATTGATCGGTGTCGATATTACATCGGCAACCGTTAAACTGCTTGAGCTAAAACAGTGCCACGATAACTACCAAGTTGAAAGCTATGCAGTGAGGCCGTTACGCGAAGGCGCCGTCGTCGAGCGCCGTATCCGCGATATTGATGACGTCGCTAGTGTACTGAGTCGTGCCGTGGAACACGCCAAGCCTTCTACCCGCAAAGCAGCGGTTGCCGTTCCTGCGAGCGCCGTGATTACCAAAACGCTGAGCTTTCCTGCCGGGCTAAACGAAGAGGAGATTGAAGAGCGCATCGTGGCCGAATCCGACCGCCATATTCCTTTTCCGTTCAATGAAGTCGCGTTTGATTTTCAGTGCTTGGGCCCTGCGCCTTTCGACGATGAGCAGCAGCAGGTAATGCTGGTCGCCTGTCGGCAGCAGGATATAACTCAGCTTACTGAGACATTAGAGCGAGCTGGCTTAGAGCCTGCCGCCGTTGACGTTGAAACCTTTGCTATGGAGCGTTCGCTAGCTGAGCTGCGCCGTCAGCTTGAGGTTGAGAATGACCCTACCGCCTGCGTTGGGTTGGTGGATATTGGCGCCAATATGAACGCCTTTCACGTCGTCCGTGGCGGGCACATCGTTTATACCCGCGACACAGTGTTTGGCGGTCGGCAGCTAACCGATGCGATCCGCGATCGCTACGAATTGAGCATGGAGGAGGCAGGGTTCGCTAAAAAGCGTGGGGGCTACCTGATGATTATCACGAGCGCGTCCTTAACCCCTTTCCTGGAAACCGTGGTGCAGCAGGTGGGACGCTCATTGCAGCTTTACTATACCGCCGGGCGTCAGCAAGAAGTGAAGCACATTGTGTTGGCAGGTGGTTCGAGCGTTATTCCAGGGCTTGCCGAGCGGATTGCCGACGACAGCGGTATGTCAGTGACGATTGCCAACCCCTTCCAACGCATGCTGGTGAATAAGCGCTTAAATCTTCAGGCGTTGACTAATGATGCCCCCGCGATGCTCACGGCAGGGCTTGGCGATGAGTGAGTCAATGAGCATCACTATTAATCTTTTGCCCTGGCGCGAAGCGCAGCGTGAGCAACGAACACGCAAATTTTACGCTATCGTGGCAGGCATGGTGGTATTTGGCGTAGCCCTTGGCCTGCTGATCTCTCAATATTACCAACTCAAACTGGCCGCCCAGGAACAGCGCAATGCTTACGTGAGTGATCATATTGAGCGGCTTAATGCTGATATCGACGGCGTTTCTCGCTACGCAAGCGATGCTGAGCGTTTAGGCGAGCAGATCGCGGTGTTCCAGGCATTAAAGGCCGAGCAAACGAATACCGTGCAGCTATTTAATGACGTGGCGGATAGTGTGGCTAACGGTGTCATTTACCAACGGCTGGCGAAAAGCGGTAACAGCGTTAGCGTCACGGCGGTGGCTGGCAGCGAACGGCAGGTCTCTGAGCAACTGCGACGTATTGCAGCGCTGCCTGGTTTAGGTGTGCCCTCTCTCGGCGGTTGAAAATGACCAAAATGGTACAGGTCGGCTATTTCGTTTTGACGTTAATCAGACCCCGACAGCAGAGTTGCAAGAAGCGGGTCAAGACGTGGAAAGAGGAACACCATGAGCCTTAACCGCGAGCAATGGGCTATCGAATGGCAGAACCTGCGCGATGTCGACTGGCGGGATCTCGACGTGAAGGAAGCCGGGGGCTGGCCGTTGCTGTTAAAAGGTTTGTGCTGTTGTTTGGCACTGCTGGCGGCATTGAGTGTCATGATGTGGTTAGTGGTGAGCGAACAGCGCGAGGCTTTCGGCGCGGCCCAGCGTGAAGAGGTCAGGCTGTTGAGTGCGTATCGCAGCCAGGCCTCGGAAGCGGCCTTCTTACCGGAAATGCGTGAACAGCTGGCTACCCTGGAAGAGCAGATGGCGCGTTTGCGCACCATGCTTCCCCACCGATGCAGAAATCCCCTCGTTGCTCGATAGTATCAGCGATGCCGCCGTCGACAACCGCCTGACGATTGAAACGATTCGGCTGCGCCCAACGCTAACGCAGGCCCATTATATCGAGCAACCGCTTGATATACAGGTGCGTGGCGGTTATCACCAATTAGCTCGTTTCAGTGCCGATATTGCCTCGTTACCGCGGATGGTGACCCAGCACGATTTTACCTTGGAGTCAGTTGAAGGGCGTGGAGACACGCTGCGTCTTTCGCTATTGGCCCGTACCTATCGCTACGTTGAGGAAAGTGATCAGGCAGCCAGTGATGAGGCGAAAGCGCTATGAGGCGAAAACAAATAGCGCTGCTCGTCGTGAGGGGGGGCCGCCGCCATTACCCTAATGGCCTCAACAGTGATGCTGGCAGGTTGTGCGGACGCAGACTTGCCCCAGCTTGAACGCGTCTTGGCCGATATACGTCAGTCGCCGGGGGGCAGCCGCCGAGCATGACTGTCGCGATGCCCGAAAGCCGCGATTTAACCTACTTATATAGCGATGGTCGTAGCCCTTTTTTGCCGCCTGAAGCCATTGCCCAGGGCGGCCTTAATCGTAACGAGGGCGCTCTCGCCCCTGACCAGCAGCGCACGCCGGAGCCACTGGAGCAGTTTCCACTGCAGGAGCTCAGATTGGTCGGTACGATGCAGATGGCGGGACGGCAGGTGGCGCTGGTTGCATCGCCGGATGGTAATGTGACCAGCGTGAAAGAGGGAAACTATATGGGTACTGATTATGGGCGTATTGCCGAGGTAAGCGCACAAGAAGTTCGTGTCATCGAACGGGTGTTTACCCAGCGGGAAGGTTGGCAAGAGCGGCAAGCATCGCTCGTTATCAACGCAGGGTCTGCGCGCTAATCACGTAGCCACTTTTTTACCAGTAAGCGGATAATAGCTCATGGCAGTTACAGCTTGGCGAAACACTCTCTTTATGGCCATGGCCTCAGTACTTTTATTAGTACTTGTATTAGTACTTTTATTACTGCCTTCTCTGGCGGCTGCCCTCGGTGCTGACCGATATTGATGTGCAGCCCGCCGACAACGGTGGTGTCAATGTCGACCTTAGCTTCACTGGCGGTGTGCCTGAACTACGCAGCTACCGCTTGGATTCACCTCCACGTGTGGCCTTGGATTTGGCTGAGGCCCAAAGTGGCCTCACTAATCGGCGAATCAAGGTGGGCCGCCACGGTATCGAGCAGATTACTGCCTTGGAGGGCAATGGCCGAACGCGTTTGGTGGTAACGCTCAGCGAGCCGCAGGCGTTCACATCTAGTGTGCAGGATAACCATCTACGGCTTACCTTCGAGGCAGACAGCCGCCGCTCTCCTCGTCCCTTCTCCCAGCATTGCTTCCGCAGGGCTTGAAACTGACGAAGGGCCGCAGATCGAGAATATTGATTTTCGTCGTGGTGCAGATGGCGCCGGTCGGCTGATGGTCACTTTTGACCGAGAAGGTGTCGAGGCGGACGTCCGCGAAGGCGGCCCTGATCAAGTGCTGGTTAATTTGCGCGATGTGGCCATTCCCGACTCGCTTAACCAGGTCTACGATGTCACCGATTTTGCTACACCGATCACACGGATTACGCCCCGCACCAACCAGGGTGATGCCCAGTTGGCCATCGCCACACAGGGCGCTTATGCAATGATTTCCTCGCAAAGTGGCCGAACGCTGACGGTCGAAGTGCAGCCCGCCAGCCAGGAAGCACAATCCTCCCAGGCAACAGGCGAGCGCTTCACTGGTGAGCGTTTAAGTCTTAATTTTCAGGATATCGAAGTGCGTTCGGTGCTAGCGACGCTGGCCGAGTTCACTGGGTTAAATCTGGTGGCTAGTGACAGTGTAACGGGTCGAGTGACGCTCAATTTAAACGACGTGCCTTGGGACCAGGCGCTAGCGTTAATTCTACAAAGTCAGGGGTTGTCGAGCCGGGAGCAGGGCAATGTGATTGTCGTGGCACCTGCCAGTGAGCTGGCAGATTTGGAGCGCCAGGAGCTAGAGGCGCGCAACCAACTTGAAACCCTTTCGCCACTGGTGACCGAGTTCATCGAGATCAAGTACGCCCGAGCTGAGGATTTGGCCCAGCTGCTGCGCGGCGGTGAAGGCGATGGTTTTGGACTGCTCACCGAGCGTGGGCGTGTCAGCATTGATAACCGCACCAATACGTTGCTAGTACAGGATACGGCTGATCAGGTGCGCGATATCGTGCGCACCATTGACCGCTTGGATGTCGCCGTCCGCCAGGTGCAAATAGAAGCACGTATTGTCATTGCCCGAGACACCGCTTCACGCGAGCTGGGCATTAACTGGGGCATGTCGAGCACTCGAGGCTTTCAAGAGGGGGGAGGATGGCACGTTCGGTCGACGCGATATCAACCCGAATGGCATTAACCGGGCGCAAGGGGACTTGGCCGTGGATTTAGGTGCTGCCACTGGGCCTGGCACCGGTTTTAGTTTTGGTTATTTATCCGGTGATATTTTGTTGGATTTGGAGCTGCGCGCACTGGAAAGCGAGGGTAAAAGCCAGACTATTTCTCAGCCTAGAATTATTACCGCCAATCAACGTACCGCCAAAATTAGCCAGGGTGAAGAGCGCGCCTTCCAGAGTGTGGATGGCAATGACAACCCGGATACCGAGTTTAAAGAGGCTTTGCTCTCTTTGGAGGTGACGCCACAGATCACCCCGGATAATCGCGTTATCATGGATCTGATCATCAAAAATGATAGCTTCCGTGAATCGGAGTTTGGCGGCGAGCCCCCGATAGACACCAATACAATTGGAAACCCAAGTGCTGGTAGATAACGGCCAAACGGTGGTGTTGGGCGGTATTTTAACCACGGAAGAACTGCGCCAAATCGCCAAAACACCGCTTTTGGGTGATATTCCTTTGCTGGGTAGACTGTTTCGCTATACCGAAGAGAGCAATGAAAAGGTAGAGTTGTTAGTCTTTATTACTCCACGACTCCTAGACGATGGCTTAACGGTTCGCTGATGCAGGATTTACCCAACTTATTTCTCATAGGCCCCATGGGGGCTGGCAAAAGCACTATTGGTCGCCTGTTGGCGGCCGAGCTTTCGCGCCAATTCTATGACAGTGACCACGCCATTCAAGATCGCTGCGGGGCGGATATACCCTGGATTTTTTGATGTCGAGGGCGAACAGGGCTTTCGCCTGCGGGAAGCGCACATGATCGATGAGTTAACCCGGCTTTCACCCGTGGTGGTTGCCACCGGTGGTGGTGCGGTGCTGCGCGAAGAGAACCGCCGTGCACTGCGCGAGCGTGGCACAGTGGTGTATTTGCTGACCACTGTCGACCAGCAACTCAAAAGAACGGCAAAGATCGCAATCGCCCGCTTTTGCAGTGCGATAACCGCGAGCAGGTGCTGAAGGATATGTTTGCCCAACGTGATCCGCTCTATCGGGCGACGTCGGATATTGCGGTGCGCACCGACCGGCGAAGCCCGCGGGCAGTCGTGAATGAGATCCTGCGTCGGGTGCATCGGCTGGTGGACCCTCTGAAGTCCTCGTCGCCGTCTCATACGGCCGGAACGCTTAACCATAAGGTATCTCCATGACTTCGACAGCTGGTGCGCCACGCACGCTTCATGTTGCGTTAGATGAGCGCAGCTACCCGATTCATATTGGTACCGGTCTAATGGGTCGGGCCGATACGCTGACACCTTACTTGGCCGGAAAACAGGTGATGGTGGTGACCAACGAGACCATCGCGCCATTATATCTGGAAAAACTCTGTGCCAGCCTGCCCGATCATTTGGATGTGCGTACGCTGGTGTTGCCTGATGGCGAGCAGTACAAAAACATTGAGCAGGTCAGCCGTATTTGGGATGCGCTATTGGAATCCGGTTTTAACCGTCGCTGCACCCTGATCGCCCTAGGCGGCGGGGTGATTGGCGACATGGTTGGCTATGCCGCAGCTTCCTATCAGCGCGGCGTGGCGTTTATTCAAGTACCGACCACGCTGCTTTCCCAGGTTGACTCCTCCGTGGGCGGCAAGACTGGTGTGAATCACCCTCTGGGAAAAAACATGATCGGTGCTTTCTGGCAGCCTAAAGCCGTGCTGGTAGATATCGATACGCTGAGGAGTCTGCCCAGACGCGAACTCTCCGCCGGGCTGGCCGAAGTCATCAAGTACGGACTGATCCGCGACGAAGCGTTTTTAAGCTGGCTGGAAGCCAACATGCCCGCACTGCTTGATGTGGAGCCTGAAGTAGTCACAGACGCCATTGCGCGCAGTTGCCAAATCAAAGCAGACATTGTTGCCGAAGATGAGACTGAACAGGGCGTGCGTGCATTGCTCAACTTGGGCCACACGTTTGGTCATGCCATTGAAGCGCATCAAGGCTACGGCAACTGGTTGCACGGTGAGGCGGTCGGCGCGGGCATGGCCATGGCGGCAACGCTTTCAAACCGGCTGGGGTGGATTGATGATGCAGCACTCGCGCGCAGCCTAGCGGTGATTGACAGCGCCGAGCTACCTTTGGCGGCACCCGCCAACATGTCCAGCGATGACTTTTTAACGCGCATGCGGCTAGATAAGAAAAACATCGATACCCGGCTGCGACTAGTGTTGCTTAATGCGCTGGGTGATGCCTGTGTCAGCGATACAACGCCCGTTGAAATGCTTGCTACCCTGCTTGACGATTACCCTCGCTGTTAAACCACTCTAGAACATCTGCTTCAGCAGAACGCATACGGCAGGGCAGCCCTATCATCGGGCTGTCCTGCCGTCGTTTGTAGGTCAGGATGATCGGGATGAAAAGCTAAAATCATTCGTTTGCCGGCTGCGGTTTAGATAATCCGCATGCCTTATGCGCTATCGGCATGGGGTTTTTTAGCCTTATTAGACTAAAGTATGGCGCCTAATCTGGTTGGTTTATTTATCGTTTAACGTCTTTACAAGTGCTTGAAGTATATGCTTTTTCACTTAAGAAGGTGTGCAAATACAGGATTTGAAAGGGTTTCCCTGACGTTGTGAACGTCAAGAGATTGCGCAACGTAGGCGCCAATCGCTATGCTTACCGGCCATTTTCTTGCAGCAGCCTACGTGGGAAACACCCTATTCTGGGCAGGTTATAAGCACCATAAAAAAAGCAAAACCGTCCTTTATACCATATAAAAGCTGCTAAAAAAATACGCTGACTAGTAGAGGCACGCCCATGAATAGAGGTCTTCACCAGCCTGGCGAATTTCGCGATAACTGTGGTTTTGGCCTGATAGCCCATATGGAAGGCCAGGCTAGCCACGACTTGCTGAAAACTGCCATCGAATCATTGACCTGCATGACCCACCGGGGCGGTATCGCTGCCGACGGAAAAACCGGCGACGGCTGTGGTCTGCTACTCAAAATGCCTACCCCCTTTATGCAGGCGCTGGCCAAAGAGTCGTTTGATGCCGACTTGGGTGATCGCTTTGCCGTGGGCGTCGTGTTTTTACCCAACGATGATGCCCGGGAAGCGAATGCCCGCGATACCTTGACCCATGAGCTAGAAGCGCGTGGGCTCAACGTGCTGGGTTGGCGCGATGTGCCGACGGATCCCAGCGTTTGTGGCCCCATGGCGCTGGATTGCCTGCCGCGTATTCGTCAGCTGTTTGTAAAGCCTGGCCTGGGTGAGCACTTCGATGTTGATCTGTTTATGGCTCGTCGCCGCGCTGAACAGGCGTTGCGTGACGAAGAGGACTTCTATGTCGCATCGCTTTCATCCGAAGTGATCTCCTATAAAGGTCTGGTAATGCCGGAGGATCTACCGGCGTTTTATCAGGACTTGAACGACCCGCGTCTGGAAACTGCCATTTGCGTTTTCCACCAACGCTTCTCAACCAATACCGCGCCTCGTTGGCCGCTGGCACAGCCGTTCCGCCTGTTGGCGCACAATGGTGAGATTAATACCATTGAAGCCAACCGCGGCTGGGCGAACTCGCGTAAAGCCAATTTTGTTAACGAGCGCCTGCCGGATATCGCCGGTCTGGATGAGATCGTCAACACCACCGGTTCTGACTCTTCAAGCATGGACAACATGCTGGAAGTGCTGCTGACCGGTGGAATGGAACTTCATCGCGCGGTGCGCATGATGGTGCCGCCAGCGTGGCAGAACGTCGAAACCATGGACGCTGAACTGCGCGCGTTCTACGAATATAACTCCATGCACATGGAGCCGTGGGACGGCCCAGCGGGCGTGGTCATGACCGATGGCCGCCAAGCAGTCTGTATGCTTGACAGAAACGGCCTGCGCCCGGCGCGCTGGGTGATTACCAAAAACGGCTATATCACGCTAGCCTCGGAAACGGGCACCTACGGCTACAAGCCGGAAGACGTGGTTGCCAAGGGTCGTGTTGGTCCCGGCCAGATGCTCGCCGTGGACACCCAGACCGGTGAAGTGCTGCACACTACTGATATCGATCAGCGCCTGAAATCCGCCTACCCCTATAAGCGCTGGTTAAAGCAGGAAGCCAACTACTTGGAGTCAGCGCTGACCGAGCTTGCGCGTTTCCAGACCATGGATACCGACTCGCTGAACGTTCAGCAGAAACTTTTCCAGGTAAGTAATGAAGAGCGCGACCAAGTGCTGCGTCCGTTGGCGGAAAGCGGTCAGGGAAGCCGTTGGCTCGATGGGCGACGATACACCGATGGCGGTGCTGTCGAGTCGGCCTCGCTTGTTGACGGACTTCTTTCGCCAGAAGTTTGCCCAGGTCACCAACCCGCCGATCGACCCACTGCGCGAAGCGATCGTCATGTCGCTGGAAACCTGCTGTGGCGCCGAACTGAACGTGTTTAAAGCCACGCCTGAGCACGCGCATCGCTTGATTTTGACGACCCCGGTGCTGTCGCCGCGCAAGTTTACTGCGCTGGTGAGCCAGGATGACCCGGCCTTTGCCAGCCATACGCTGTCACTGGGTTACGACCCCGAGCAGCAGAGCCTGCACCAGGCGCTCAAGGCGCTCTGTGCAGAAGCTGAAGCACAAGTGCGCGCAGGTAAGGTCATTTTGGTACTTACCGACGCCGAGTTGGCGAAAGGGCTGATTCCCATTCAGGCTGCCTTGGCGGTGGGGGCTGTGCACTCGCATTTAGGCCGTTTGGCATTGCGTCCCAACGCCAATATCGTGGTCGAAACCGGCTACGCACGCGATGCTCACCAGATGGCGGTGCTGTTTGGTGTGGGTGCCACGGCGGTTTATCCCTGGCTTGCCTATCAGGTCATGGCGGATATGCACCGCATCGGCGAGCTGACCGGCAACCCGGCTGACGGTCGCGAGAATTATCGTAAAGGCCTACAGAAAGGCTTGTTCAAGATCCTGTCTAAAATGGGTATTTCGACATTGGCCTCCTACCGGGGTTCGATGTTGTTCGAGGCGGTGGGTTTGTCTGATGAAGTGATGGACCTGTGCTTTGTGGGCATGGCATCGCGTATTCAGGGCGCTGGATTTGCCGAGTTGCAGATGCAGCAGGCGCTGCTGGCAAAAGATGCCTGGACTCCCCGCAAAGGTATCTCCCAGGGCGGCATGTTCAAGTATGTCCATGGCCACGAGTATCACGCCTACAACCCCGACGTGGTGATGACGCTGCAGGCCGCCGTGCAGGAAGGCAGCTACACTAAGTGGAAAAAGTTTGCGCAACTGGTTAATGAGCGTCCGGTCGCTACTATTCGTGATTTGCTCAAGCTCAAACCTGCTGAAACGCCGCTTGCGCTGGAGGAAGTAGAGCCGATTGAAGACTTACTGCCCCGTTTTGACAGCGCGGGTATGTCACTGGGTGCGCTCGCCTGAAGCGCATGAAGCGCTGGCTCAAGCCATGAACGAAGCCGGTGGTCGCTCCAATTCCGGCGAAGGCGGCGAAGACCAGCGCGTTACGGCACTATCCGTAGTTCGAAGATCAAGCAGATCGCCTCGGGTCGCTTTGGTGTTACCCCGGCGTATTTGGTCAATGCAGAAGTGCTGCAAATTAAAGTCGCCCAGGGCGCCAAGCCCGGTGAGGGCGGTCAGTTGCCCGGCGGTAAAGTTAACCAGCTAATTGCCAGGCTGCGTCATGCAGTGCCCGGCGTTACGCTGATTTCACCGCCGCCGCACCACGATATTTACTCTATCGAGGATTTGGCCCAGCTGATTTTTGACCTCAAGCAGGTCAATCCAGACGCCCAGGTGTCGGTCAAGCTGGTCTCCGAGCCCGGCATCGGCACCATCGCCACCGGCGTGGCCAAGGCCTACGCCGATTTGATTACGGTCTCGGGCTACGACGGCGGCACGGCGGCGAGCCCGCTGACCTCGATCAAGCACGCCGGTTCTCCTTGGGAATTGGGCTTGCCCGAAGTGCACCAAGCGCTGCGTATCAACGGCCTGCGCGACAAGATTCGCCTCCAGACCGATGGCGGCCTGAAAACCGGCTTGGATGTGGTGAAAGCCGCGATTCTGGGTGCAGAGAGCTTTGGCTTCGGTACCGCGCCCATGGTCGCGTTGGGCTGTAAATACCTGCGTATTTGTCACCTCAATAACTGTGCCACCGGTGTGGCGACCCAGGATGATTTTCTACGTGGCGAGCATTTCCGCGGCACTGTGGACATGGTCAAAAACTACTTCCGCTTTATCGCCGAAGAAGTGCGCGAGTTAATGGCGATGCTGGGTGTACGCAAGCTCACCGACCTAATTGGCCGCACCGACCTGCTGGAAGCGCTTGAGGGCAATACAGCGTCCCAGCGTAAGCTTGACCTGACGCCGCTGTTGGCGAATGACTTTGTGCCTGCCGATGCGCCGCAGTTCTGCAAGGTTAGCCGTAACGTACCTCACGACCCAGGTGCTAAAAACCAGGAAGTGCTGGCGGCGTTGAAAGATGCCATCGAAAACCGCTCGGGTGGTGAGTTTGATTTCACTATTACCAACTGTGACCGGAGCGTGGCTGCGCTAACGTCCGGCGCGATCGCCAAGCGCTATGGCGACGAAGGCCTGGAAGACGCACCGATCACCGCCCGCTTTACTGGGGTGGCGGGGCAGAGCTTTGGGGTATGGAATGCGCGCGGCTTGAACCTTTATTTGGAAGGCGATGCCAACGATTACGTCGGTAAAGGCATGAACGGCGGCAGCATCGTAATTGTGCCGCCTAAAGTCAGCCAGTTCGAAAGCCATAAGACCGCTATTGTCGGAAACACCTGCTTGTATGGTGCTACGGGCGGTACGCTGTTTGCGGCCGGTATGGCGGGCGAGCGCTTTGCGGTACGTAACTCTGGCGCGACAGCCGTCATCGAAGGCGCGGGCGACCACTGCTGCGAGTATATGACCGGCGGTTTGGTCTGCGTGCTCGGCGAAACCGGGGTTAACTTCGGCGCGGGCATGACCGGTGGGTTTGCCTATGTGTTAGATGAGGAGCGCACCTTCGTGGACAAATATAACCACGAGCTGGTCGAGATTCATCGTATCAACACAGAGGTCATGGAGGCGTATCGTCGTCACCTGCGTGAAATGATCGAAGCCTATGTGGCTGCAACGGGGTCAGCGCGTGGGGCGGAAATTTTAGAAGACTTCAGCGATTACGCGCGCCACTTCTGGCTGGTGAAGCCCAAAGCGGCCAGCCTGGGTAGCTTGCTGGATCAGTCTCGGCGTCAGCCGGAATAGCCCGCTTATGCCCCTCACGCTGACAGGAGAAAAAGATCATGGCTAACCGTTTAAATAACGATTTCCAGTTTGTCGATGTGGGTCGTAAGGACCCACAAAGAAAGATGCTCGCGCCCGCGCTAAAGAGTTTGCGGAAATTTATGAGCCGTTCAAACCCACCGATGCGGCAAGCCAAGCGCATCGCTGCCTGCACTGCGGTAACCCTTACTGCGAGTGGAAGTGCCCGGTGCACAACTATATTCCCAACTGGCTACAGCTGGTGGTGGAAGGCAACATTATTGAAGCTGCTGAGCTGTCGCATAAAACCAATTCGCTGCCCGAAGTATGTGGCCGCGTTTGCCCGCAGGACCGCCTCTGCGAAGGCGACTGTACGCTGAATGACGGCTTCGGTGCGGTGACCATTGGGTCGGTGGAGAAGTACATCACCGATACGGCATTCGCCATGGGCTGGCGTCCCGATATGTCTCACGTCACCTGGACCGACAAAAAGTGGCCATTATTGGCGCGGGCCCTGCTGGTTTAGGCTGTGCCGACATTCTGGCCCGTAACGGCGTCAAGCCGGTGGTGTTTGATAAGTACCCTGAGATCGGTGGCCTGCTGACGTTTGGTATTCCCGAGTTCAAGTTGGAAAAGAACGTCATGGAACGCCGCCGTGCGGTCTTTGAGGAAATGGGCGTCGAGTTCCGTCTCAATACCGAAATCGGTACCGATATCGAGTTTGAAACCTTGATGCAGGAGTACGACGCGGTCTTTCTGGGCATGGGTACCTATAAGTACATGGAAGGTGGCTTTCCAGGTGAAGAGCTGCCGGGCGTTTACAAGGCGCTCGATTTCCTGATTGCCAACGTCAATCGCTGCCTGGGCTTCGAGCAAGACCCCAACGACTATATTTCCATGGAAGGCAAGCGTGTCGTGGTGTTGGGCGGCGGCGATACAGCGATGGATTGTAACCGCACGTCCATTCGCCAGAATGCAACCAGCGTGACCTGTGCGTACCGTCGTGACGAAGGCAACATGCCGGGGTCGCGCCGCGAAGTGGCCAATGCCCGTGAAGAGGGCGTGGAGTTTCTGTTCAATCGTCAGCCGGTCGCGGTAGTGGGTGAAGAGAAGGTCGAAGGCGTGAAGGTGGTTCGCACACGCTTGGGTGAGCCCGATGAAAACGGCCGTCAGCGCCCTGAGGTGGTGCCCGGCTCGGAAGAGATCATTGCGGCGGATGCTGTGGTTATCGCTTTCGGTTTCCAGGCAAGCCCCGCGCCGTGGTTCGACAGCGCCAACATTCAGGTCGACGAGCGCGATCGCGTCACCGCGCCGGAGCACGGTCAGTATGCGTTCCAAACCAGCAACGAAAAAATCTTTGCCGGTGGCGATATGGTGCGCGGTTCTGATTTGGTGGTCACGGCGATTTACGAAGGCCGCCAGGCAGCGGAAGGCATTTTGGATTACCTGGGCGTTTAAAAGCGTTACTGAATACGCTTGATGTCATCGCGAGCGAAGCGTGGCGATCTGGTTAGATTGCCGCGTCGCTGCGCTCCTCGCAATGACAGGGCGCGATGCTTCAGCTAAATGTCATCGCGAGCGAAGCGTGGCGATCTAGGGTTAGATTGCCGCGTCGCTGTACTCCTCAATGAAAGGGACTCCTCCCTCTCGAAGCTTCAGAGAGCTACATTGATAGCTGAACCACTTCAATGCGGAGGGGAAGAGTCATGAACAAGCATAAGACAATAGGTATTGATCTGGCAAAGCGCGTTTTTCAAGTGTGTGTTGTCGACACACGCTCCTCGCGTGTTCAGGTCAACAAAGAGCTTAAACGGCATCAGGTGTTGGATTTTTATGCGCCGTCAGCCGGCCTGTCGGGTGTTCATGGAAGCGTGTGGCGGATCGCATTATTGGGCGCGACAGCTGCAGGCCCTCGGCCATACCGTTGCCCTCATTTCGCCCCAGTTTGTGACGCCCTTCCGCAAGGGGCACAAGACCGATGCCAATGACGCGCTCGCGATCGTCGAGGCTGGATTGCGCCCTGATATGCGCTTTGTCCCACTCAAAAGCGTCGAGCAACAGGATATTCAGAGCCTGCACCGCATTCGGGAAAGGTATATTCATCAACGCACCCAGTTGATCAACCAGGTTCATGGACTATTGCAGGAATATGGAGTGATCAGCGGTCGGGGGCAGAAAGCGTTAAAGCAACGTGTCTGGCTCGCCCTGGAAGATGCCGACAACGAGCTTTCGATGTTGATGCGTGACTTGATTGCCGAGCAAATGGCGGAGCTGGATCGACTCAACGAGCGTATTCAGTCACTGGATAAACGCGTGGAGCAGATGAGCCGTGCGGTGATGCCTTGTCGCCAACTGTTGGCGATTGAGGGAGTGGGGCCGGTGGTCGCCACCCAGCTCTATAGCGCCCTCGGTAACGGCAACGCGTTCAAGAAAGGTCGCCAAGCATCAGCGTATCTGGGATTAACCCCGACACAACACAGCAGCGGTGGCATCGCGAAGATCAAGGGCATTGGCCGAACGGGTCAAGTCTCGCTGAAAGCCGCTCTGATACGCGGCGCACACTCGGCCATCAACACCGTGGGTGACAAGCAGGATGCTAAAAGCCGTTGGCTACGCGCGCTGGTCGCACGCGTTGGCAAGAACAAGGCGGCAGTCGCGCTAGCGAACAAGACGGTGCGAACCGCCTGGGCTGTCCTACACCGTGGTCAGGCCTACCGCCAGGAGTTTCATGAGAGTTCAGCGCTGATGGCGAGCTAAACGTTAATACCATCAGCGTTTAAGCGCCGAGAGGCGACTACCTTGTTGCCGAGCAACGATGGATGAAAAACAGGTCAGACCGACCTTCTCAAAACCTGGTCATTGCGATGGCTGAAGAAGCCTACCGCTCGTTGAGGAGAGAAGGTGCGCGACATTCATCAGGGTCCGGGGATAGCGTCCCCCTTGAGAGGCCGACTATACGCACGCATCGGCTTACGTTTTCCATCATCGTCGCTTGCAACCGGGGAGGAGTCCCTATACGCACACTCGGCCATCAACACCGTGGGTGACAAGCAGGATGCTAAAAGCCGTTGGCTACGCGCGCTGGTCGCACGCGTTGGCAAGAACAAGGCGGCAGTCGCGCTAGCGAACAAGACGGTGCGAACCGCCTGGGCTGTCCTACACCGTGGTCAGGCCTACCGCCAGGAGTTTCATGAGAGTTCAGCGCTGATGGCGAGCTAAACGTTAATACCATCAGCGTTTAAGCGCCGAGAGGCGACTACCTTGTTGCCGAGCAACGATGGATGAAAAACAGGTCAGACCGACCTTCTCAAAACCTGGTCATTGCGATGGCTGAAGAAGCCTACCGCTCGTTGAGGAGAGAAGGTGCGCGACATTCATCAGGGTCCGGGGATAGCGTCCCCCTTGAGAGGCCGACTATACGCACGCATCGGCTTACGTTTTTCCATCATCGTCGCTTGCAACCGGGGAGGAGTCCCTATACGCAATGACAGGGCGCGATACTTCAGCTAAATGTCATCGCGAGCGAAGCGTGGCGATCTAGGGTTAGATTGCCGCGTCGCTGTGCTCCCTCGCAATGACAGGGCGCGATGCTTCAGAATGGCAGCGCGTACTTTCAGTAGTGCAGTTCAAATTGAGCCTTAGGTCGTAATCTGCTAGTCTGTCGACCCATCCTGGCGTGGCTTTCTGCCGTGCCTTCTGATCACGTTTCGACAGGTTATCCATGACACGATATATCTTCGTGACCGGCGGCGTTGTGTCCTCTCTTGGCAAGGGCATCGCCTCCGCCTCGCTGGCGGCGATTTTAGAGGCCCGCGGCCTTAAGGTCACCATGCTCAAGCTCGACCCGTACATCAACGTGGATCCGGGCACCATGAGCCCCTTCCAGCACGGTGAGGTGTTCGTCACAGAAGATGGCGCCGAAACCGACCTTGATCTCGGGCATTACGAGCGTTTTATTCGCACCAAAATGACCCAGCGCAATAACTTTACGACTGGGCGTGTTTACGAGCACGTACTGCGTAAAGAGCGTCGTGGCGATTATCTTGGCGGCACCGTTCAGGTCATCCCGCACATCACCGACGAAATTAAGCAGCGCGTTTACGCGGGCGGCGAAGGGTTCGATGTGGCGCTGGTCGAAATCGGCGGCACCGTCGGCGATATCGAATCACTGCCGTTCCTGGAATCCATCCGCCAGATTCGTAGTGAGCAGGGCGCCAACCGCGCGCTGTTTATGCACCTCACGCTGGTGCCCTACATCAAGACGGCGGGTGAAACCAAAACCAAGCCGACCCAACACAGCGTCAAAGAGCTGCGTTCCATCGGTATCCAGCCGGATATTCTGATTTGTCGTAGTGAAGTGGAGCTGGAAGAGAGCGAGCGTCGTAAAATCGCCCTGTTTACCAACGTCGAAGAGCGTGCCGTGGTACCACTGCAGGATGCCGATACGATTTATCGCATTCCGCTGATGCTCCATGAACACGGCCTGGACGAGATCGTTTGCGACAAGCTGCGTTTGGAAGCCCCCGAAGCCGATCTCTGAGTGGGTGAAGGTGCTGGACTCAAACTCAATCCGCTCAAATCCGTTAGCATCGCCATGGTAGGTAAATACATGGAGCTGCTGGATGCCTACAAGTCGCTCAATGAAGCGCTGATTCATGCGGGTATTCAAGGTCGCATCAAGGTCAACGTCGACTATATTGACTCTGAAGACATTGAACGCCACGGCACTGAGCGCTTGGCGGGCAAAGACGCCATCCTGGTGCCCGGTGGCTTCGGCGAGCGCGGCGTGGAAGGCAAGATCCTCACGGCCCAGTTTGCCCGTGAAAATAACGTTCCCTACCTGGGTATTTGCCTAGGCATGCAGGTGGCCGTTATTGAGTTTGCGCGTAACGTGGCAGGTTGGAGCGATGCCAACTCGACTGAGTTTACCCACGATACCCAGCACCCGGTGGTGGGGTTGATCACTGAGTGGCTGAACCCGGAAGGTAAGATTGAGCTTCGCGACGCCGCGTCTGATTTAGGCGGGACCATGCGTTTGGGCGGCCAGGTTTGTCATCTTGCATCTGGCACCAAAGCACGCGAAGCCTACGGGTCTGATGAGATTGTCGAGCGCCATCGTCATCGCTTCGAAGTCAATAACCAGTTTATTGATGAACTTGAAAAACTGGGCTGGTGATTTCGGGTAAGAGCGTTGACCAATCTCTGGTCGAGGTTATCGAATTGGCGGATCACCCCTGGTACGTGGCTTGTCAGTTCCACCCGGAGTTCACTTCCACGCCGCGTGATGGCCATCCGCTCTTCTCAGGATTTGTGAACGCCGCGCTAGAACATAAAACAGCGCGCAATCGCGCCCATGCACATTCTCAGGAATAAGAGGGCAGAAGCATGGCTTCTCAAGAAGGGTCTCAAGAGGGATCTCAAGAACGTCATATCAACGTTGCCGGCTTAACCGCCGGCAATTCGTTACCGCTAATGCTGCTAGGCGGGATGAACGTGCTGGAGTCTGCCGAGCTTGCCGACGAAGTCGCGCAGGCCTACGTCACGGTAACGAAAAACTGGGCATGCCGTACGTTTTCAAAGCCAGTTTTGATAAAGCCAACCGTAGCTCGATCCACTCCTATCGCGGCCCTGGTATAGAAAAGGGGCTGCAGATATTGGCCGACATCAAAGCCCGCCACAACGTGCCGATTATCACCGATGTGCACGAACCCTGGCAGGCTGAGGCGGCGGCGGAAGTGGCCGATATTATCCAGTTGCCTGCTTTTTTGGCCCGGCAAACCGACCTGGTTGTCGCTATGGCTAAAACTGGCGCGGTTATCAATATCAAGAAACCTCAGTTTTTGGCGCCCCATGAAATGCGCCATATCTTGAGTAAATTCCAGGAAGCGGGTAACGACCAGTTAATGCTCTGCGAGCGCGGCTCAAGCTTCGGTTACAACAATCTTATTGTTGATATGCTGGGCTTTGGCGATATGAAGCAAACGGGGTATCCGGTATTTTTCGATGTGACCCATGCGTTGCAGCGCCCCGGTGGGCGTGCGGACAGCGCTGATGGTCGCCGGGCTCAGGTGTCGGAATTAGCGCGTGCAGGCGTGGCTGTCGGGCTCGCAGGGCTGTTTTTAGAGGCTCACCCTGACCCTGATAACGCCAAGTGCGATGGGCCCTGTGCGCTACCGCTCGATCAGTTAGAGCCGTTTCTAACACAGCTTGCCCAGCTGGATGCACTGGTTAAAGGGTTTGAGCCGCTAACGATTCGCTAATCAGGACGTTATATTAATAATTCTATTTAATTAACAGGAAAGGATATAGCCATGACCAAAATTGTTGCTATCAGTGCGTTGGAAGTACTGGATTCACGTGGTAACCCGACCGTTCAGGCGCATGTGCGTCTTGCCAGTGGCGCTGTCGGTGAAGCCTGTGCGCCCAGTGGTGCCTCTACCGGATCGCGTGAAGCATTAGAGCTTCGTGACGGCGATAAATCGCGCTATCTGGGCAAAGGCGTACTGAAAGCAGTCGAGGCGGTGAATGGCAAAATCCGTGATGCGCTATTGGGAATGGATGCACGTGATCAGCGTGGCCTAGACGAGGCCATGCTGGCGCTGGACGGCACGGACAATAAAGCAAACCTGGGCGCTAACGCGATTCTGGCGGTTTCGCTGGCAGCGGCTAAAGCCGCTGCTAACGCCAAAGGCGTGCCGCTGTATGCGCACATTGCCGAACTCTACGGTCAGCCGGGCCAGTACAGCATGCCGGTACCAATGATGAACATCATCAACGGCGGTGAGCATGCGGATAACAACGTCGATATCCAGGAATTTATGGTGCAGCCGGTTGGCGCGCCTAATTTCCGCGAAGGGGCTACGCATGGGCGCGGAGATTTTCCACGCGCTGAAGAAAGTGCTCTTCGCGAAAGGCCTTTCAACCTCGGTTGGCGATGAAGGTGGCTTTGCGCCCGATTTAGCCTCGAATGCCGACGCACTGGCAGTCATCAAGCAAGCCGTTGCAGATGCCGGCTATACCCTGGGTAAAGATGTCACCCTTGCGCTGGACTGTGCTTCTTCCGAATTCTACAAAGACGGTCAGTACAACCTTTCTGGCGAAGGTAAGAGTTACGATGCCGAGGGCTTTACTGATTATTTGGCAGGCCTATGCGCTGATTACCCGATCGTCTCTATTGAAGACGGGATGGATGAATCGGATTGGGCGGGCTGGAAAGCGCTGACCGACAAGCTGGGCGATAAAGTACAGTTGGTGGGTGATGACCTGTTCGTCACTAATACCAAGATCCTCAAGCGCGGTATCGATGAGCAGATCGGTAATTCTATCCTGATCAAGTTCAACCAGATCGGTTCGCTCTCCGAGACCTTGGATGCTATCAAAATGGCCCAAGACGCGGGCTTCACAGCGGTTATTTCGCACCGCTCGGGTGAAACCGAAGACACCACCATTGCCGATTTGGCGGTGGGCACCTGTGCCGGGCAGATCAAAACGGGCTCACTGTGCCGCTCTGATCGTGTTGCCAAGTACAACCGTTTATTGGTGATTGAGGCCGAGCTAGAAAACGTCACTTATCCGGGCTTAAAAGCAATTAAAGGTCAGTAAATAGCCAATGCTGAGCGAACTTTTCATTTGGCTTGTAAGAGATGTCTCAAGATTTTGTAAGATATATCTTACAAATGCCGACGAGAATTGCTCGGATTAGATGGTTAAATACGAAATTTTCCACTAATTTAAGTTTAAGTGGCTGTTTTAAATATATTATTTTTTATAAGGCGAGTCGCTAAGGCTCGCCTTTTGCATTGGGCGTTGTTGAGAAGTCGAGACGATCTGCGACAATGAACACAGGACAAGGGGAGGCAAGGATGCTTCAGACAGGATGCAGCGGGATGAGGGTCAGATGCGCCGGGTGATACAAAGAGGTAAGTCCCGGCAGGGAAGTCATCTGAGGAAGTTGATCCAGGGAGTGGTCAGAGGAAGTGCTTGGAGCGGGCGGCCTAAGGGCCGCCTTTTTTTGCCCGCAATTTGGCAACACATTTTTGACGAATCACTTTCGGCGACACAATAAAAACCAGCGCTAATTTAAAATAAGCGCTGGTTTTAAAGAGAGGTATTGATTAGCGGCTAGCGCTCTAGTTTCTCTAGCTTGCCGGGCTTGCCATCCCACTCTTCGGCGTCAGGCAGCGGATCTTTGCGCTCGGCAATATTGGGCCATACTTCTGCCATCTCAGCGTTTATCTCGATAAATGGCTCCTGCCCATCGGGCAGCTCATCCTCGGAAAATATCGCTTCGGCGGGGCACTCAGGCTCACACAGTGCGCAGTCAATGCACTCATCCGGGTGGATGACCAGGAAGTTCGGGCCTTCGTAGAAACAGTCGACCGGGCATACTTCCACGCAGTCGGTGTATTTGCACTGGATGCAGTTCTCGGTAACGACAAACGTCATCTTGCTATCCCTCTTGCAGGGCCGGGTTGCTCCCGGCCATGGTCAATCGTGAATGGTTATAAATCAGCCGTTTTTTATAAGCTAAAAGTTTGTGCGACATTCTAGAGGTGCGCATACCTGGCGGCAAGCGCCATATGGCCTTCTGTATAACCTGCTATAGGTCGTTCGGTGATCACCATTAGATCAGGTCTCGCCATTGATACAACAGTGATAGCGCTTCCCGCGGCGTCAAACCATCCATATCCACATTTTCCAATGCCTCCACCACAGGATGTGGCGCAGCGGCGAACAGGTCGTTTTGCTGCGGGGTGCTGCGTGGTGCTTGTCTGGTTGTATCTACGTCGTGGTGCTCCAGGCTCATCAGCTTCTCACGGGCTCGCTTAATAACATGGCCGGGAACGCCCGCTAACTGTGCCACCTGTAAGCCATAGCTCTGACTGGCGGGGCCTGCCCTCAATGCGGTGCATAAACACGATGCTGTCGCCATGCTCGGTCGCTGTTAAATGAATATTGGCAACCCCTTCAGTATGTTCAGGCAATGCGGTCATTTCAAAGTAGTGAGTCGCAAACAGCGTTAGCGCACGGCCCTTGCCAAATGCTCGGCACTGGCCCAAGCCAGCGACAAGCCATCAAAGGTGCTGGTACCGCGGCCAATTTCATCCATCAAAATTAAGCTTTGCTGGGTGGCGTTGTGAAGAATATTGGCGGTTTCGGTCATCTCGACCATAAAGGTGGAACGTCCGCCAGCGAGATCATCTGAGGAGCCAATGCGGGTAAATATCCGGTCCAGCGGACCAATCTCAGCGGCGTCGGCGGGTACAAAGCTGCCACAGTGGGCCAGTAGAGCGATTAACGCTGTCTGGCGCATATAGGTTGATTTACCGCCCATATTGGGTCCGGTAATAATCAGCATATGCTGGTCTGGATTGAGCGTCACGTCATTGGGAACAAAAGGCGTTTCACTGACTTGTTCAACCACAGGGTGCCGGCCTGCCTCAATACGAATGCCGGTGGTCTCGCTTAACGTCGGACGAACCCAGTGCAGCGCTTCGGCACGCTCGGCGAAGGCGCAAAGTACGTCTAGCTCCGCTAGAGCTTGAGAGGTGCTTTGTAGTGCATGGAGGCTGTTATTAAGCTCACCCAGCAGGCGATCATACAGCCACTTTTCACGCGTCAATGCGCGGGATTTGGCCGATAGCGCTTTATCTTCAAACTCCTTGAGCTCGGGAATGATAAAACGCTCGGCGTTTTTAAGCGTTTGACGGCGAATATAGTCAGCGGGCGCCTGCTGCGCCTGGGAGCGGGGCAGCTCAATAAAGTAGCCGTGTACCCGGTTGTAGCCCACTTTAAGATTGGCAAGCCCGGTGCGTTCGCGCTCGCGAATCTCCAGCTTAACAAGGTAGTCCCCGGCATTTTCGGCCATGCCGCGGTGTTCATCGAGCTCGGCATCAAAACCATCGGCAATCACGCCGCCGTCCCGAATCACGACAGGTGGATTTTCGATCAAAGCACGGCTAAGCGTGTCGGCTAATTCGGGGTAGGGGCGAATATGTGGGCGCAGGCTGTCGAGGGCGCTTCCGCTCTCTACCTCGCCCAGCTGCTCCTCAAGGGTAGGCAAGGTGACCAAAGCGTCACGCAGACGCGCCAAATCTCGCGGACGAGCGCTATACAATGCGACCCGGGCCAGAATGCGCTCCACATCGCCCACCGCGCTCAGCGTGTCGCGTAGCGGCATATAAGCGGCATCCAGACTTAATAGCGCCACGCCCGCATGGCGGTTCTGGACGATCTCTCGTTGCCGCAAAGGACGATTGAGCCAACGTTTGAGTAGCCGCGAGCCCATGGCCGTGGTGCAAGTGTCCAGCACACTAGCGAGTGTATTGTCCGCACTGCCGCCGAGGTTGATGTCGATTTCCAGATTGCGTCGGCTGGCGGCGTCAATCACCACGGCATCATCGCGATTCTCAACGCTAATCGCAGTAACGTGTGGCAGGCGCGAACGCTGGGTATCACGGGCGTAATCAATCAGCACCCCGGCCGCAATCAGCGCCGTGGTGAGATGCGCGCAGCCAAAGCCGCGTAAGTCCTGTACTTCAAACTGATCGCAGAGGCTGCGGGTAGCGCTCTCCAGGTCAAACAGCCACTCGCCCTGGCGGCGCAGGCTGCGCTTTTGCGACCAGGTGTCGGGTAACGCCAGGCTTTCGGGTACCAGTAGCTCGGCGGGGAGAGGCGTGTTAACTCGGCGAGCATTTCGGCCTCGCTCTCCACTTCCAGTACGTTGAAGCGGCCGCTGGAGAGTTCCAGCCAGGCCAGGCCCCAGCTATCTTTGCCGGGAGAGACTGATACCAACACGTTGTCGCGGCGTGCATCCAGCAGCGCTTCATCATGCAGCGTGCCGGGGGTGACGATGCGCACGACCTGGCGGTCAACGGGACCTTTGCTGGTAGCGGGATCGCCAATCTGTTCGCATATAGCCACCGACTCGCCACCGGCGACCAGGCGTGCGAGATAGCCTTCAGCACTATGATAAGGTACGCCTGCCATCGGGATCGGTTTGCCCCCGACTGCCCGCGCTGGGTAAGCGTAATATCCAGTAGTGCCGCGGCGCGCTTGGCGTCATCAAAAATAACTCGTAAAAATCCCCCATGCGGTAGAACAGCAGTACCTCGGGGTGTTCGCGTTTGATCTTTAAATATTGCGTGATCATTGGCGTGTTCGGGGGGATGGCCTGTGACATGGGCGTCCTGATTGAGCAATTTCTTTGAGAAAGCTAAACACAGTATTCTACGCTGAACTGACGACTCACTTGAAGGAGCGACATAGTGCCCAGCGTATCTAGTCTGAAAAATCTTGACTTAACCCTGCTCGCTCAGCGTTTGGGGCGGCTTTGTCAGCAGTTAAAGGTGGAAGTAACCGCTGCCGAATCTTGCACGGGTGGTGGTATCGCCAGCGTGATTACGGGAGTGGCAGGCAGTTCAGCCTATTTCACAACGGGCTATGTCACCTATGCGAACGCAGCTAAGACACGTTTGTTAGGGGTTCCCGAGGCTACGCTGAGCGCACACGGCGCGGTAAGTGAAGAGGTGGTAAAAGCGATGGTGCAAGGCGCCTGTCGGGAAAGTGGTGCAGGTTTGGGGGTTGCTGTTAGCGGTGTGGCCGGGCCGGATGGCGGCAGCGCTGAAAAACCGGTAGGTACTGTCTGGCTGGCCTGGGGAGATGCCACCGACCAGCAGGCGGAGTGTTTTCATTTCCCGGGTGACCGTCAGGCAGTGCGGGAGCAGGCAGTGCGACAAGCATTGGCAGGGCTAGTGGCGCGTCTGGATGCCCGCGTGAAGGGAGAGCAAAAAGTAATCGTAGGAAAATAGTTGTGGGAAAGCGTGATCAAGGGATTTGTTTACGGCGCAATCTTTGGCATACTACTGGGTAATTATACAGCTTGTTATGAGGAATTTCTGAATGGCTCAGGATGACAACCGCACTAAAGCGCTAAACGCTGCACTCACCCAGATCGACCGTCAGTTCGGCAAGGGCACCGTTATGCGTCTGGGCGACGCACCGCGCGTGGTCATGCCGTCGGTTTCCACGGGTTCTTTGGGGCTGGATATCGCACTTGGCATCGGCGGCCTGCCGTTTGGCCGTGTATGCGAAATCTTTGGCCCGGAATCGTCGGGTAAAACGACCCTGACCCTTTCGGTGATTGCTCAGGCGCAGAAGCAAGGCAAAGTGTGTGCCTTCGTTGATGCCGAGCACGCCCTTGACCCCAGCTACGCAGAAAAACTGGGTGTTAATCTGGATGACCTGCTGGTTTCCCAGCCGGATACCGGCGAGCAGGCGCTGGAAATTACCGACATGCTGGTGCGTTCCGGCGGTGTTGACGTGATTGTTATCGACTCGGTCGCAGCTCTAACACCCCGCGCGGAAATCGAAGGCGAAATGGGTGATGCCCACGTTGGTCTTCAGGCGCGTTTGATGTCTCAAGCACTGCGTAAAATCACCGGCAATATTAAAAATGCTAACTGCCTAGTGATCTTTATCAACCAAATCCGCATGAAGATCGGTGTGATGTTTGGTAGCCCAGAAACCACTACCGGCGGTAATGCACTCAAGTTCTACGCCAGTGTGCGTTTGGATATTCGCCGCACAGGCTCGGTGAAAGTGGGCGATGAAGTCACCGGTAACGAAACCCGCGTAAAAGTAGTTAAAAATAAGGTGGCGCCGCCGTTCCGCCAGGCTGAATTCCAGATTCTTTATGGCAAAGGTATTTACCATGCGGGTGAGGTGATTGACCTGGGCGTGCAGTGCAATCTGGTTGACAAAGCCGGTGCATGGTACAGCTACAAAGGTACTAAAATCGGCCAGGGTAAAGCTAACTCAGCACTGTATCTGGAAGAGCACCCGGAAGTCATGCTCGAGATCGAAACACAGATTCGTGAGCAGCTCCTGGCCAAACCTGATCCGAAGAAGGAAGAGGCACCTGCAGATGCAGCGGCGGAAGTGGATGCTGGTGACGACGATCTGCTGTAAGCCGATCTTCGCTAAGGCAAGCTGATGGCATTTGGCTCGCAGCGCGATGCCACGCCCGTGACATCGCCATTGGCTTACTAGCTCGGCGCGAATATTCTCGCGCTGAGTTAGCCCAACGGTTGAAGAAAAAGTCCTTCGATGATGCAGCTATTGATGAATGCTTAGACACTCTAGCTGAGCAGGCGCTACAGTCAGATGCTCGTTTTGCGGCTAGTTTTGTGCGCTCGCGTGTTTTGCGTGGCCAAGGCGTTGTTCGCATTAAAGGCGAGTTGCGTCAACGCGGCGTTGATCAAGAAACGCTCAATGCCGCTTTTGAAGCGGTGGAAGAGAGTGAGCAAGTCGATTGGTTTGAATTAGCCCGCGATACGCTTGCGCGTCGTTTTGACAGCCCCGGCGAAACACCTAAAGAACGTGCCCGGCGCGAGCGCTTTCTGGCCAGCCGAGGCTTTGATTTTGAACAAATTCGCTACGCGCTCTCCTGTTTGTAATTTCTCTTCTTCAGCCCGCTAACACCTCCCTCCTTACATTTTTAATCGCGCTCTAATACGCTTGTTCACCTAGCTGTTTGCCTCTCTGCCACTAAGTGCGGCTTTAGTCGTTTGACAACTGCGCTATAATGGCTGCTTTGCGACCCCTGAGGGTAGCGTCGACAGCGCCCTGGGACATCACGCTTTCTTGTTACGGATACCCTATGAAAAGCGCAGAGATTAGACAGGCCTTTCTCTCTTTCTTTGAAGAGCAAGGGCATACCATTGTACCCACCGGCTCTTTAGTGCCGGGGAATGACCCTACGCTACTGTTTACCAATGCTGGCATGGTGCCGTTTAAAGATGTATTTCTGGGACGAGATCCGCGCCCTTACGTGCGCGCCACCTCTGCGCAGCGCTGCGTGCGCGCGGGCGGTAAGCATAATGACTTAGACAATGTCGGCTATACCGCACGTCACCATACCTTCTTTGAAATGCTGGGTAATTTCAGCTTTGGCGATTACTTCAAGCATGATGCCATTCGCTTTGCCTGGGTGTTCCTGACCGAAACGCTGGGACTACCCAAAGAAAAGCTTTGGGTAACGGTGCACATTAGCGATGACGAAGCCGAGCGCATCTGGAAAGATGAGATTGGCATTGATCCTGAACGCTTCTCCAAGCTCGATGAAGATAATTTCTGGCAGATGGGCGATACCGGCCCTTGTGGCCCCAGCTCGGAAATTTTCTTTGATCACGGACCAGAGGTTTGGGGTGGCCCTCCCGGTAGTCCTGAAGAAGATGGTGATCGCTACATCGAAATCTGGAACTTAGTGTTCATGCAGTTTGATCGCGATGCCCAAGGTACGCTCAACCCGCTGCCCAAGCCGTCTATCGATACCGGTATGGGCTTAGAACGGGTGGCCGCCGTCATGCAAGGCGTGCATTCAAACTATGAAATCGACCTGTTTCAAAACCTGCTGCAAGCCGCCGCCAAAGCCACCGGCCACCCGGATATCGCCACACCTTCTCTGCGCGTGATTGCTGACCATATCCGTTCATGTGCCTTCCTGATTGCCGATGGCGTGCTGCCTTCCAACGAAGGGCGTGGCTATGTGCTGCGTCGTATCATTCGCCGCGCGATTCGTCATGGCCATAAGTTGGGCGCGGTAGAGCCGTTCTTCCACAAGCTGGTGGACGCGCTGGATGCGGAGATGGGCGATGCTTATCCGGAACTGCGTGAGGCGCGCGCTCAAATAGCGCGAGTGCTATTGAAGGAAGAAGAGCAGTTTGCGCGCACGCTGGATCACGGGATGGGGTTGCTGAATGCGGCGCTAGCTGAGCTTGATGGCAAGGTACTGCCGGGTGAGACGGTATTTAAGCTTTACGATACCTATGGTTTCCCTTTTGACCTTACCGCCGATGTTTGCCGTGAGCGCGGCGTTACCCTCGATGAAGAGGGCTTTCAACAAGCATTGGAGGCTCAGCGCGACCGCGCTAGGGCGGCCAGCCAATTTGGCGCCGACTATAGCGCCTCGATTGAACTGGATGGCGAAACGGCCTTTACCGGTTATGACCGGTTAGAAGACCAAGCCAAAGTAACGGCATTGGTCGACAGCGAAGGCAATGCACTGGCTGCGCTGGAAGCAGGCCAAAAGGGCGTCGTGGTATTGGATCGCACGCCGTTTTACGGTGAGTCGGGCGGGCAGGTAGGTGATACGGGCTATCTATATGTCGACGGTGGGCGCTTTCAGGTCACCGATACCCAAAAGCAGCGCGGTCATCACCTTCATCAAGGCATGATGGTAGAGGGCTCGCTGAGTGTTGGCGCCAGTGTGCGTGGCGAAGTAGATGCCAGCCTGCGAACGGCAACCATCCGCAATCACTCGGCAACACACCTGCTGCATAAAGCGCTACGTATGGTGTTGGGCGATCACGTTCAGCAGAAAGGTTCGCTGGTCAATGCAGAGCGACTGCGTTTCGACTTTAGCCACTTTGAGCCAATGACCGCTGAGCAACTAGCGGAAGTCGAACGGCTGGTTAACGAGCAGATTCTGGCCAACGCACCGACTCAGATCGAGCAAATGAGCCTTGATCAAGCCAAAGCCAAAGGTGCAGCGGCGTTGTTTGAGGCTAAGTACGCCGAGAACGTGCGCGTACTGACTATCGGCGCCGATGACTTCTCTATTGAGTTATGTGGTGGTACCCACGTGGCGCGCAGTGGCGATATTGGCTGCTGTCATGTGATGAGCGAAGTAGGCATTGCTTCCGGTGTACGTCGTATTGAGGCGATCACCGGTGAAAACGCGCTGACCTACTTCCGCGAACAGGAGGCATGTCTTGAGCGCTTGAGCGAACGTTTGAAGACCAAGCCCGAGCAGGTTGAAGCACGTGTGGAGTCGCTGGTTGAGCGTAACCGTAGCCTTGAAAAGAGCTCGAACAGCTTAAAGCGAAGCTGGCCAGCGCTGCAGGCAGCGACATGCTCAGTCAGGTGCAAGAGATTAATGGCGTTAAACTCCCTGGCGACTCAGCTGGAGGGTGTCTCAGGCAAAGACCTGCGCGGCATTCTTGATCAGCTTAAAAACAAGCTCAGTTCAGGCGTCATTATTCTCGGCGTTGCAGACCAAGCCGCTGGCAAAGTAAGCCTGATCGCTGGGGTAACCCAAGACTTGACCAGTCAAGTGAAGGCCGGTGAGCTGGTTAACCATGTTGCCTCCCAAGTGGGAGGGAAGGGCGGTGGCCGCCCTGATATGGCGCAAGCGGGAGGTAGTCAGCCCGACGCCTTGCCGGATGCGTTGAAGAGCGTACCGGTATGGTTGGAAAACGTGCTTAGCTAAACCTCTAGGCCGGTGGCATGATTGTCGCCGGCCTTATTTGTGACAATTTCACCCTAAATTCCCGAACGCATAGGAAAAACGGCATATGGCACTATACGTACAGAAGTTCGGCGGCACTTCGGTGGGCTCTGTCGAGCGTATCAAGGCCGTAGCGGAAAAGGTTAAGGGCTTCCGCGATCAAGGCCACCAGGTCGTAGTTGTGGTCTCCGCCATGAGCGGCGAAACCAACCGTTTAACAGATATGGCACAGGCGCTTAACGAAGATCCTGCACCACGCGAAATGGATATGCTGCTATCGACCGGTGAGCAGGTAACCATATCCCTTGCTCGCGATGGCACTTCAGCAAATTGGTGTATCGGCCACGTCGCATACTGGCGCCCAGGTAGGTATTCATACCGATAACGCCTATACCAAAGCACGTATTCAGCGGATTGAAACCGATGACCTGAAAGCTGACCTGGAAGCAGGGCAGGTCGTGGTTGTGGCTGGTTTCCAAGGGGTGGATGAAGACGGCAATATCACTACCTTGGGACGCGGTGGTTCTGATACCACTGGGGTGGCGCTGGCGGCGGCATTAGGTGCCGATGAATGCCAGATTTACACTGATGTCGATGGGGTGTACACCACTGACCCGCGCGTATGCTCAAGAGCTCAGCGGTTAGAGAGCATTACCGTAGAAGAGATGTTGGAGCTGGCCAGCCTCGGTTCCAAAGTACTGCAGATCCGCGCGGTAGAGTTTGCAGGCAAATACAACGTGCCCCTGCGGGTGCTGTCGAGCTTTGAAGACGGCCCCGGTACCCTAATTGTTGCAGAAGCAGACCAAGACGAGGACGCTATGGAAGAACCACTGATCTCCGGTATCGCTTTTACCAAAAACGAAGCAAAGTTAACCCTGCTGAATACGCCGGATGTGCCGGGTGTGGCATCGCGTATCTTAGGCCCTATTGCCGATGCCAATATTGAAGTGGATATGATCGTGCAGAACGTGGCGCCAGCAGGTGACTATACCGATTTCACTTTTACGGTCGCCAAGGGCGATTACAAAGCGACTAAAAAGTTACTTGAAGAAACGGTAATCCCAGACTTAGGCGGTGGTGAGTTGCGTGGCGATGATAATATCGCCAAGGTATCCTTAGTGGGTGTGGGGATGCGCTCTCACGCGGGTGTAGCGTCTAAAATGTTCCGTGTACTAGCCGATGAGAACGTTAATATCCGTATGGTATCCACCTCTGAGATTAAAATCTCAGTCGTAATTGATGAGAAACATATGGAACTTGCTGTCAATGCACTACATAAAGCGTTTGGTTTAGATAAGGCAGATATCGAATCTGAATAACATGAATGCTTTAAACCTTCTACGCTGAAGGGGGTACTTGCTGCCGTGTGGTGGTGAGCTTTCTTTCAACGGGAGGTTTAAGTGTCATGGAGCCGGAGTCCTTGGTGACAGGCAACACTATACTGCATAATGGTGTAGTGTTGCCTCCGGCTGACATATCCCGTTGCATAAAACGTCTGAAAAGGAGATCAGCCATGCTCATCCTAACTCGCCGAGTCGGCGAAACCCTGATGATCGGTGATGAAATCACCGTCACCGTTCTAGGTGTAAAAGGCAATCAAGTGCGTATTGGTGTTAATGCACCTAAAGATGTTGCAGTTCATCGTGAAGAGATATACCAGCGCATTCAGCGTGAACGAAACAGTGAAAACGAAGTAGAATAAGACTTGCGAGTTTGCATAATGACACGATGCTTAAGACGTAAGCTTATCTGTAAGATATGGTCGGTGCGAAAAAAATCCGTCGGGGACTAGACATAAGAAGCCTAAATCGGTAATATTCGCGCCGTGCCGTTAAGGAGAGGTGGCCGAGTGGCTGAAGGCGCTCCCCCTGCTAAGGGGAGTATAGGGTTTATAGCCCTATCGAGGGTTCGAATCCCTCTCTCCGCCAACAGCACGGCCAGTTAGTACTTTGTTAATGAGAGTTTTTATTAATAAAAGTTTTGTTAAAAAGTACATGGTCACAAGGTATGCGCCCGTAGCTCAGCTGGATAGAGTACCTGACTACGAATCAGGGGGTCGGAGGTTCGAATCCTCCCGGGCGCGCCACCTTCTAAGATTAGTAATCTGAATTCCAGCAGCGCTGGTTCTAATAGCATCAGCACTAGTCTTGGTAAATGTAAGTATAAATGTTTACAGAAATATTACGCGCCCGTAGCTCAGCTGGATAGAGTACCTGACTACGAATCAGGGGGTCGGAGGTTCGAATCCTCCCGGGCGCGCCAGATTCTAAACCCGCTCTCAAACGAGAGCGGGTTTTCTGTTTCCAGCCTGACCGGCTATTTTTCTAGTCTGAACACTTGTTTCTAGCCTGACCGGAAGAGAATCGCTCGCACCCCGGTCTTGCGATCGTGTAGCGCCCCGCTTTGCGGTAGGGCGCTTTTTTGGCTATTGAGTTTTATATTTCTAGCGGTATGAGCAGCACCGTTGAGCGTAAGGCTAAGCCAGTGCAGCGAACTGCTCATCAATGACGAGGCTGCCGAGCAGTTGGTCTAATTCGGTAAGACGTTTAACGCGCTGAAAGTTCTGATGTGCTTCGCTACTGCCTTGGCGCATTTGGGCGAGCCATTGTTTAACCAGCGAGACCACGACGCGGTCAGGCAGGTGTTGCCTTTGTAGGGCGGCATACTCTTTTAGCACGCTGGCCCGCATTGCCCAGCTGCTTTCGGGTAATCGTTCGCCGGTTAGCTGCCAGTGACGGATGCGCGGAGCAAGCCAGGGGTCCGCCAGCGCGCTGCGTCCTAGCATCACGTCACAACACCCGACAACGTGCGAGCTTTCCAGTAATCTTCCAGGGTCCAGATATCGCCATTGGCGACCACCGGAATACTCACGTGACGGCGAATTTTGCCGATCCACTCCCAATGCGCCGGAGGGCGGTAGCCTTCGTCGCGCGTCCTCGCATGCACGACTAACTGCGCTGCACCGCCCGCTTCAGTGGCTTGGGCGCAGGCAACGGCTAAGCGGCGATTGGCAAACCCCAGGCGAATCTTGGCCGTCACGGGGATTTCGCCTTCTAGCGCTTCTGAAACGGCTTTGACGGCTTGATAAACGCGATCCGGTTGGCGTAGCAGCGAAGCGCCGCCATCATGGCGGTTAACCAGCTTGGCAGGGCAGCCAAAATTGAGATCAACGCTCACCGCGCCAAGCTTGAGAGCCTGGCGCGCATTGGCCGCTCAGTGCGGTAGGGTCAGAGCCAAGCAGTTGTAAATGCACGGGAATGCCGCTTGGTGTTGTCACAGGCGGTTGCGCAAGCTCTGGGCAATGCTTGTAGAATACTCTTGGTGGCAGGCGCGCATCGACAACGCGGACAAATTCGGTCACCGTCCAGTCAAAACCGACTTGCCTAGTCAACAGGTCGCGAGTCAATGCATCAATCACCCCTTCCATCGGGGCTAGGCCAATTCTGCCTTTATGTAGTAAATTAACAACCATGAGTTCCACTATCGCGCCATTGCATTCTATTCTGAGTGTGGCAGGTTAGTGTATTCCCCCTCACTGCGCCAAGTGCCTTTCACGGCATAGGCTTAATGATGTGCGCATGAGCAATTTAGAAACCAATTAGAAGCCCTGGTTGTGAATCATCGTTATAAACCGTATTTAGTAAATTAGGAGAGCGCCTTATGCAGGATCTAGAGCTATTGCAAGACGGTTTGGCGTTAATGGCGCTTGGAATGGGTGTCGTTTTTGTTTTTCTTACACTTTTAGTGATCAGTGTCACTTTCATGTCGAAGCTGATCGGGCGTTTTCAACCCGTACCAGTGACCGCCGTGACCGCTAAGAAATCGCCGTCATCTCATGCTCCCTCTGCTCAAAATGACGAGGTGATGGCGGTGATCAGTGCTGCAGTGCATCGTTATCGATCAACACGGCGTCACTAACTTTCTTAAATTTTTTCATTAAAGCCATTTTTTGGCTATTTTTTTGTTATTTTTACTACAAACTTGTGATTCTCTACTGCGAGCCAAGACCATGAACGAAATTAAACGCCCACTAGGCATTACTGATGTCGTGCTGCGCGATGCCCACCAATCGCTGTTTGCCACGCGTATGCGGCTGGACGATATGTTGCCGATCGCCGAAAAGCTTGATCGTGTCGGCTACTGGTCGCTGGAAACCTGGGGTGGAGCCACCTATGACGCCTGTATCCGTTATTTGGGCGAAGACCCCTGGGAGCGTATTCGTGCCCTGAAAGAAGCCATGCCGAATACACCCCAGGCCATGCTGCTGCGGGGCCAGAACCTGTTGGGTTATCGTCATTATGCCGATGACGTCGTCGATAAGTTCGTCGAACGGGCAAAAACCAATGGCGTGGATGTCTTCCGTGTCTTTGATGCCATGAATGACCCACGTAATTTAGAGCGTGCCATCCAGGCGGTACGCAATGTCGAAGGCCATGCACAAGGCACGATTTCCTATACCGTAAGCCCGGTACATACCCTGGATAGCTGGTCGACCTCGCCAAAACCATTGCCGGTTTGGGCGCGGATTCATTGGCTATCAAGGATATGGCGGGGCTGCTGACGCCTTATACGGCGTTCGATTTGGTCACCCGGCTCAAAAAAGAGCTATCGATTCCGGTACACCTGCACTGCCACGCCACCACCGGACTTTCTACCTCGACCATTTTGAAGGCGGTCGAGGCGGGCATTGATAACGTCGATACCTCGATCTCTTCCATGTCGATGACCTATGGCCACAGCCCAACTGAATCTGTGGTCGCGATGCTCAAAGACACCGGCCGCGATACCGGCCTGGACCTTGAGCTACTGGAAGATATCGCTGGCTATTTCCGTGAAGTGCGCAAAAGTACGCCGCCTTTGAAGGCTCGCTGCGCGGTATTGATTCGCGGATCCTGATTGCTCAGGTGCCGGGTGGGATGCTGACCAACATGGAAGGACAGCTCAAAGAGCAGGGGGCGGGCGATAAGCTGGATGATGTACTCAGCGAAATTCCCCGTGTGCGCGAGGACCTGGGCTTTATCCCTTTGGTCACGCCCACCTCGCAAATTGTCGGCACTCAAGCGGTCATGAACGTAATGATGGGCGAGCGCTATAAGTCGATCTCCAAGGAGGTACAAGCGCTGCTCAAAGGTGAATACGGCGCGGCTCCCGCGCCCTTTAACGCCGAGTTGCAAAAGCGCGTGCTGGAAGGCGGCGAGCCGATCACCTGCCGTCCAGCAGATAACCTATCACCGGAGATGGACAAGCTGGCCGCAGAGCTAAAAGACAAGGCCAGCGCTGAGGGCATCCGCTTGGCCGAAGGCAAGCGGGAAGTCGACGACGTATTAACCTATGCGCTGTTTCCGCAGATTGGTTTGAAATTCCTTAAGAATCGAGACAACCCCGATGCCTTCGAGCCTGTTCCTCAGGCAGCTGAGGCAGAAAGCGCTAGCGTACCGGCACAAACCGAGAGCAAAGCGCCCGCCGCTAGCCGCGGTCCAGAAACTTATACCGTAAAACTCAACGGTAAAGCCTACGTTGTGGAGGTTGCTGAAGGTGGCGACATCAGCGACGTACAGGAGCAAACCGCCTCCGTTGCAGCAACGGATGCACCCAAAGACGACGCTCCGGCACCGAGCGGTGGCGGGAGTGGTGAAAGCATTGATGCCCCCTTGGCCGGTAATATTTTCAAGGTCAATGTACGTCCCGGCGAGCAGGTCGCTGAGGGTGATGTCGTCATCATTCTGGAAGCGATGAAAATGGAAACCGAAGTGCGTGCCAGCAGCGCAGGCACTGTCTCTAAGGTTAACGTCAGCGAGGGCGACAGCGTAGCCGTAGGCGATACGTTGATCGAACTCTAAGGGCATCCGGTAATGGATAAATTAGTCACGTTATGGGAAGGCTCTGGGCTGTATAACCTTGAGCTTGGCCAGGCGACCATGATTTTGGTAGGGCTGCTACTGCTCTATCTGGCCATTTATAAAAGTTTGAGCCGCTGTTGCTAGTGCCGATTGGCTTTGGCGGCATTCTCGCCAACATCCCCGAGGCTGGCTTGGCTATCTCCGCACTCGACCAAGCGATCGAGGTGGCAAAGCCCGCCGTGTTACAGCAGATGGCGGCAGCACTGGGCGCCACCCTCGATCCGCTGGCGAACGCGGAAGCCTGGCGAGAGTCGCTGCATGCGATTGCTCATGACGGCGCCGCGCCGGATCAGGTGCGCGCCGCGCGGGATATCGCCGTGGGCGTTGGTTACAGCGATGGCATGCTTTACAACTTCTACAAAGTCGCGATCGGTTCGGGCATCGCCCCGTTGATTATCTTTATGGGCGTGGGCGCGATGACAGATTTTGGCCCGCTGCTGGCCAACCCACGAACGCTGTTCCTAGGTGCCGCCGCTCAGTTTGGTATTTTTGCCACGCTGTTTGGCGCCGTGGCGCTTACATCGATGGGTATCATGGACTTCTCGCTCAATCAGGCGGCCGCCATTGGTATTATCGGCGGCGCAGATGGGCCGACGTCTATCTATGTCTCCAGCGTGCTGGCACCCGAGCTACTGGGCGCCATTGCCGTGGCTGCCTACGCCTATATGGCACTGGTGCCACTAATTCAGCCGCCGATTATGCGTCTGCTGACCACCGATAAAGAACGGCAAATCAAGATGACGCAGCTGCGGCCAGTCTCCAAGCTGGAAAAGGTTGTTTTCCCGCTGATGCTGTTGATTCTGGTCGCACTGTTTCTGCCCGATGCCGCGCCGCTACTCGGCATGTTCTGTTTCGGTAATTTGATGCGCGAATGCGGCGTGGTCGAGCGTTTATCGGATACCGCGCAGAATTCCCTGATCAATATTGTCACCATTATTCTGGGGCTATCCGTCGGCTCCAAGTTAATGGCCGATAGCTTCCTGACATTTGAAACGCTGGGGATACTAGGCTTAGGTATAGTTGCCTTTGGGATCGGCACGGCCGCGGGGGTATTAATGGCGAAGCTAATGAACCTGGTCAGTAAAATGCCGATTAACCCCTCATTGGTGCCGCAGGCGTATCGGCGGTACCCATGGCCGCCCGAGTGGCCAACAAGGTCGGGCTGGAATCGAACCCGCACAACTTCCTGCTGATGCATGCCATGGGGCCTAATGTAGCGGGGTTATAGGCTCGGCGGTAGCGGCCGGGGTAATGATTAAATATCTTGGGTAACTAGTTCTCTGTCATCGCGAGCGAAGCGCGGCGATCTCGGTTTTGTTTGCCACCGCACCGGCCGAGATTGCTTCGTCGCAGGCTCCTCGCAATGACACAGACACACTACTAATATTCCGGCACCGCTTTATTCATGTCTTTGGTGCTGTAAGAACCTCAATAGCGTTCTTCACACGGTTTTCCAGCAGGGAAAGATCAAGCGGGCAGTCACGTGGCCAGCCAATACACAGGCGGACACCATCGCCGTCGTAGTCAGCTTGCTCAATAGGGATGTCGTGTTCTTCACACCAGGTGCGGGCAATCGCCTCGCTGGCAAAGCTGAGGCGTAGGGTATAAGTGTCACGCTCTATGACTTCTTGAGTAGGCAATGTCTCAAGCGCATGGCTAACCGCTTGGGCATAAGCGCGGGCTAAACCTCCGGTACCCAATTTCGTGCCACCAAAATAGCGAATCACCACACAGCCAATATGGCCCAGTTGGCTACCCTGCAGTACTTGGTACATTGGTCGCCCGGCGGTGCCGCCTGGCTCACCATCATCAGAGAAGCCAATCAAATTCTGTTCGCCGGGTGGCCCGGCAATATAAGCAGTGCAGTGGTGGCTAGCATTGGGATGTGCAGTTTTCGCGGCGTTCAACATGATGGTGAACGCGCTGATGTCCGGCGCGTGGCAGACCCAAGTTATGAAGTGGCTCTTTTCTACTTCGATATCAGTCGTATGCCAGGACGAAGGGGGGAGTGCCGGAACCCGGTAGCGCATTAATGCTCCGTGATAGTAGGCTTACTTTTCAGGCAAGCGCTTGGGTTAGGTTCAACACCCATCACCATCCCGAGTACCTGAATATCACGGTTATGCAAAAATAGCGCGGGCTGCAAAACATCTTCAGGCCATAACTCTACCCCAAAGCGGCTGATAGAGAGTTGCCTCAAGGCTATTGTTTGCTGATTGATTTCGGCAACGGCGGTTTCTGTCTGGGCATCGTGTTGATAACGCCGGATAATAATGACATCGCCATCGAATAAGTTGCAATCACACAGTGCGTTACCACGCACCTTTAATGCATAGGTATTGCGTCGAGTCACGCTTGGTGCCATGGCGAAAGCCCGCGGTACTGGTTGTCTATGGCCGAAGGTCGCGGTGGGTACTGCCATCGATATCGTCATTGATAAATCTCCAGTGCTGAGCTCGCCAGAGCATGTCTTTTCATACAGTAGTTTTAGTATAAGCCTGTTTTGCATACAGTGCTAGCATTAATTCGTCTTAACGATCATTGACGGAGATCATGCTGCGACCCAGCGCCGCATAGACTGAGTGGCGAGAAAGGGGCTTTCCGTGTAGAGTTCGACGCGAAATCAATGTGTCTGGAGAGTCCCTTGAGCCTGTGCCTTCAAGCCCGACAGCTGGCCTGTGAACGTGATGACCGCTGGCTGTTCAATGGGCTGGATCTTGATATTCGCAGCGGAGAAATAGTGCGCATTGAAGGTCCTAATGGCAGCGGTAAAACCACGCTGCTCAAAATCCTCTCCGGGCAACTCAGTGACTATCAGGGTGAACTCTTTTGGAATGACGCTTTGATGAGCGAGGCGCGTGAACATTTTCTCGCTAATTTGCTCTATTTAGGACATGCCCCAGGCATTAAATCAGGGCTTTCCCCGTTAGAAAATTTAGCCTGGTATCAGGCGTTAAGCGGGGAGAGCGGTGATGAGGAAGAGCGCTTAGAAGCCCTTGAACGTGTTGGATTGGCAGGCTTTGAAGATGTGCCTGCAGGGCAACTCTCGGCAGGCCAACAGCGTCGTGTGGCCCTGGCGCGCTTAACATTAACGCCAAGGGCGCTATGGGTACTGGATGAACCTTTACCGCCATAGATCGTCACGGCGTCGCTGATTTAGAAAGACAGCTTGTTGCCCACGCTCAGGCCGGTGGCTGCGTGTTAGTAACGACACACCACGAGTTAACCGCTTCTCCGTTGCTGAGGCGGATAGCGCTGGGGTAGAAGGAGTCAAGATTGCATAGCTCTTCACAGGGTTCCTCACATAGCACGTTACAGGGTTCTTCCATTACTTCGGTGCACGCTCCAAACACTGCCCAACAGGTGCCGGCAATGCCCTGCTCGATCATAGGGGTGGGCTGATGATTGCCGTGAAGGCTACGTTAGTGCGTGACTTAACGTTATTGTTAAGGCGCCGTGGAGAAGTGCTCAATCCGCTGGTGTTTTTGCGTTGGTGATCACCCTGTTTCCAATCGCTATTTCACCCGACCCTGAGTTATTGGCGGTTATTGCGCCGGGATTATTGTGGGTGGCAGCTTTATTGGCTGCGTTGCTGTCGTTAGACAGCCTGTTTCGCAGCGACTATGACGACGGAAGCCTTGAACAGTTGTTGCTGGCGCCCCAGCCGCTGGCTGCGCTGAGTCTGGCAAAGTGGCCGTACACTGGCTGCTAACGGGGTTGCCTTTAGCGCTGATGGCCCCCCTGTTAGGCATTATGCTGGCACTGCCGGCGGGTAGTTACGCCGTGTTGGCGCTGTCGTTGGCGCTGGGCACGGCGAGCTTGAGTTTGATTGGCGCGATTGGTGCGGCATTAACGGTCGGCTTGGCGCGGGGTGGCGTACTGCTTTCGTTGTTGGTATTGCCACTGTATATCCCGGTATTAATTTTTGGCGCCGGTGCGGTGCAAGCGGCTATTTTCGGCGACGGTGTTTTAGCGCATTTGGCTATTTTGGGTGCGCTTCTCGCCGCCGCGCTGATGTTAGCGCCGTGGGCGATTGCTGCATCGCTGCGTATCAGTATTAACGGTTAAGGACAGGACTCGCTATGTGGGCCTTTATTCATAAACTAGGATCACCCAAGTGGTTCTATAGTATTAGCGCCAAACTACAGCCTTGGTTTTGGGCGGCGGCGGGGCTGCTGATTATCACCGGGTCGTTGTGGGGCTGGCGTTTGCCCCGGCGGATTACCAACAGGGCAATAGCTTCCGGATCATTTATGTCCATGTGCCGGCGGCTTTTTAGCCCAGTCCATCTTTATCGCCATGGCGGTGTCCGGTTTGGTTTTCATGGTTTGGAAAATTAAAGTCGCCGATATGGCCGCGGCGGTCATGGCCCCGCTGGGAGCCGCAATGACCTTTATAGCGCTGTTTTCCGGTGCGGTGTGGGGTATGCCGACCTGGGGAACCTGGTGGATGTGGGATGCGCGGCTGACTTCCATGTTGATTCTGCTTTTTTTGTATCTAGGAGTAATTGCTCTGCGTGGTGCCTTTACCAGCCGGGATAGTGCTTCGCGGGCGGCCTCGGTGCTGGCCATGGTGGGGTGATCAACATTCCCATCATCAAGTACTCAGTGGACTGGTGGTACACCCTGCACCAGCCGGCTTCATTTACATTGACTTCGCGCCCGGCGATGCCCACTGAAATGTGGCTGCCCTGGTCATCATGGTGCTGGGTTTCTACAGCTTTTTATCGCGTTAACGCTAATGCGTACACGCAGCGAGATCTTGCGTCGCGAGGCTAACAAACACTGGGTGCAGGAACTGGTCAGCACCCGGGCGAAGGAGGCGCACTAATGGCATTTGGCTCTTTTCCGAATTTATCGCTATGGGTGGCCACGCCCCTTATGTGTGGTCTGCGTGGGGCGTTACGGCGCTACTATTGCTCGCCACCGTATGGCATGCGCGTGTTGAACAGCGTCAACTGCTCAAGGGTTTAAAACGCCGTGTAAGGCGGCAAAACGGTACGAGGGGAGCGCCCAATGACGCAAAACGTAAACAGAAACTCTTTGTAATCCTAGGCCTGGTGTCACTGGCTGCGATTGCCGTGGGGCTCACTCTGTATGCGCTGCGTGCAAACATTAATCTGTTCTTTAGCCCGGTACAGATCGCCCAGGGTGATGCGCCGATGGAGCGGCAAATTCGTGCAGGCGGCATGGTAAAGAGGGTTCGGTTTCAAGAGACCCCGAGAGCCTCGACGTAGAATTTACCGTGACCGACTACGTCGATGACCTGGAGGTCTACTACAGCGGAATTCTGCCGGACCTGTTTCGCGAAGGCCAAGGCGTGGTGGTGGTGGGTGAGCTTCAGGCCGATGGACGTTTGTATGCCGATAAAGTCCTTGCGCGCCACGATGAGAATTATATGCCCCTGAAGTCGCCCAGGCGCTGGAAGAGGCGGGTTATTCGCCTGCCGATTATCAGGCCAAAGCTGCCGAAGTAGGTAAACGCTTAGATGAAGAAGGCGTTCCCCAGGCAAGCGAATACTAGTTTTAGAAAACCAACCAGTTTTAGAAAACAAGTTTAGAAACCAGGTTTAGAAAACCAGGATTAGCAATACCAGGGCGGGTAACAAAGCCTCATGCGGAGTACACATGTTCATCAAACTGATCCCTGAAATTGGCCACTTCGCGCTAATTATTGCGCTGCTCATGGCGATGGTGCAGGCGGTGATGCCGCTGGCGGGCGCAGCGACCCGCCGTCCCTTGTGGATGGCTTACGGCCAGCCGATGGCGGCTGGGCAGTTTGTGTTTATAGCCATTGCCTACGCCTGTTTAACCGCCAGCTATATGCTCGACGACTTCAGCGTGGCGAACGTGGCCAATAACTCCAATTCATTGCTGCCCTGGTACTACAAATTCAGCGCAGTGTGGGGCAACCATGAAGGCTCCGTGCTGCTATGGAGTTTTATGCTGGCAGGTTGGGGGTTTGTGGCTAGCCTGTTCACCGGCAATCTGCCACGGGATATGGTCGCCCGGGTCATGGGTGTGATGGGCTTGGTCTGCACGGGCTTTTACTGTTTATTCTGATCACCTCCAATCCTTTCGAGCGGCTGTTGCCCGATATGCCCCAGGACGGCGCTGATCTTAATCCGCTGCTGCAAGACTTTGGGCTGGTGGTCCATCCGCCGATGCTCTACATGGGTTACGTCGGCTTTTCCGTTGTCTTTGCGTTTGCCATTGCAGCACTGATGGGAGGGCGGTTGGACGCTGCCTGGACTCGCTGGGCAAGGCCTTGGACGAATCTGGCCTGGGCGTTTTTGACCGTGGGTATCGCGCTGGGCAGCTGGTGGGCCTATTACGAGCTTGGTTGGGGCGGCTGGTGGTTCTGGGACCCGGTCGAAAACGCCTCGCTATTGCCCTGGCTGACAGGCACTGCGTTGGTTCACTCGCTGGCTGTCACCGAAAAGCGCGGCTCGTTTAAAAGCTGGACCGTGCTGCTGGCGATCTCGACCTTTTCGCTTTCGCTGATGGGGACCTTCCTGGTCCGCTCGGGCGTGCTTACCTCGGTGCATGCGTTTGCCAACGACCCAGCTCGCGGGTTCTTTATCCTGATGCTGCTGGCGATTACGGTGACGTTGTCGCTCATAGTATTTGCTCTGCGCGCCCCACGGGTAAGCCATAAGGTTGGCTTTAATTGGCTCTCCCGCGATGCGCTGCTGCTGGTCAATAATATCTTCCTGGTGATTATGACCGTCACCGTACTGCTCGGTACTGTCTATCCACTGATTCTGGATTCTCTGGGGTTGGGAAAAATCAGCGTAGGCCCGCCCTATTTTAATGCCTTGTTTGTGCCGCTCACCGTAGTGATGTGTATCTTTATGGGGCTTGGTTCGGTTACCCGCTGGAAAAGCATGGCGACGAAGGATTTAGTCCGTAAGCTATGGCTGGCGGGTGTCGCCGCCCTAGTGCTGGCGTGCTGATGCCGCTGCTGTATCGCGGCGAGTGGAACCTGTTCGTTTCGTTAGGCATTGTCTCGGCGTTATGGATTGTGCTGCCGATGGTGCGTGATGTATTCGATAAAACCCGCCACGCCAGCTCGTTTGTCGCCGGCGTACGCAAACTCTCGCTGGCTTACTGGGGCATGGTGCTAGGTCATGTGGGCGTAGCTGTCACCATCGTCGGCGTTACTGTAGTGTCTAATTACAATATCGAGCGCAATGTGCGCATGTCGCCGGGCACGACGGTAGAAGTCGCGGGTTATCAGTTCACTATGAGCGAACTGACCGAACGTCGCGGACCTAACTTCCTAGCGGATACGGCGATTCTTCAGGTTCAGCGCGGCGAGTCGGGCCGTCGCTTTACCATGCGCCCTGAAAAGCGCCTCTACTTGGCGACCGGCATGCCGATGACCCAGGTTGCCCTGAGGCCAGGGCTGTTTCGCGATCTCTATGTGGCCATGGGGAGGATCTTGGCGATGGCAGTTGGGCAATGCGAGTTCAATACAAACCCTTTGTGCGTTGGCTATGGCTGGGTGCGTTGCTGATGGCGTTTGGTGGTGTGCTGGCAGTGCTCGATAAGCGCTACCGCCGTGCTGCGGTAAACCGCGAAGTGCCAAAAGTGGCCAGCAGAGGCGATACTGCCCAGGAGGCCACCGTATGAAGCGTCGGCTACTGCTATTACTGCTGCCGATAGGTTTTTTAGGCTTAGCACTATTTTTCTACCAAGGCTTAGCGCTGGATCCCTCCCAACGCGACTCAGCCTTGATGGCGCGGGAATTCCCCGCCTTTGAAGCCACCACACTGCGCAATGAGAACCGCCGGGTCGACCAAACGCTATTAGAAGGTGAAGTGACCCTGGTAAACGTTTGGGGCGAATGGTGCCCCGCGTGCAAGCAGGAGATGCCACAGCTGCTGGAGCTGGCTGACCGCGATATCCGTATGGTCGGGGTTAACTACCGTGATACCCGCGAGAAGGGCCTGCAGTTTCTCAGCGAATTTGGCGACCCGTTTGAAGTCAATATTTTTGATCCAGAAGGCGAGCTAGGGTTTGATCTCGGGGTTTACGGTGCCCCCGAAACCTTTTTGGTCGATGCCGACGGCGTGATTCGCTACCACCATAAAGGCTATGTCTCGCCGGAAGATGTGCGCGAACGGATACTGCCGGAGGTGGAAAAATGGCGTTAATACGTAACATCACCGCATTCCTGTTGCTGTTAATAGCGTTTGGTGCAGTGGCAGGCGGGATAGAACTGCGCGAATTTGATGACCCGGTCAAGGAAAAGCGCTATCACGACTTAACCGCCTCCATGCGCTGCCCGCTGTGTGAAAACCAGGCGATAGACGATTCCGACGCTCCTATTTCAGGTGATATGCGCGAGCGTGTTTACCAGCTACTGCAAGACGGCCAGTCGGATACCGAGATTATCAATCATATGGTGCAACGGTTTGGCGAGTATATTCTCTATAACCCCCGTTTAGAGAGCCGTACCTACCTGCTCTGGGGATTACCTATCGCCCTGGTACTGCTAGGCGCGGTCATTATCGTGTTGATGGTTCGCGCACGCCGCAACGCCTCGGCCAAAGCGCTGAGCGCCGAAGAGCGTCAGCGTATAGAAGCGCTGACTAACCGTAAGGGGGCCTCATGACGCTACTTTGGGTCGCAATTGCTGTTTTACTACTTCCAGCGCTATGGCTGCTGGTGTCGCCGCTTAGGAACGCTAAGTCTTTGCACGATCAGCAGTACGCCTTTGAAGCTAACGACACCTCTGCCGAGCAGAACGTAGCGATTTTTAAGCGTCGTCTGGCGTCGCTAGAGGCAGCACGTGAACGCGGTGATATTGATCCCGCGCGCTTTGAAGAAGACCGCCTAGAGCTTGAACGTAGCCTGCTGGAAGATACCGCCGTGCTCGAGCGGCGCCCTTTGAAGCCAGCCAGCGCCGGTCGCCTTGTGGTGCCATTCGTCATGGTTGCCATGGTTGCGGTCAGTGTCATTTGGTACCAGCAGCAGGGCGCAGAGGGTGACCTGGTGCTACTGGCAGTTCAGCAAGAGGTTCAGAACGACCCGGAAGGGTCGCTTGCCATGTATATTGAGCGCATGGAAGAGCAGGCCGAACGGCAGCCAGGTAATCCCAACGTATGGAGTGCGCTGTTTCCTGTCTATCGCGAAACCGGCCAGATGCCCAAGGCCGTGGCGGCGCTGGAACGTTTGATGGAGATTGAAGGGCGTATCCCTCCGTTGCTCGCACAGTTAGCACAAATTCGCTTCTTTATGGCCGAGCGTGAACTTACCGATGAGGTGCAGGCGCTGGTTGATGAAACCTTGGAGCAGGATCCTCGCCAGCCCACGGTACTGGGTTTGTTAGGCATTCACGCCTTTGATGACGGCGATTACGAGCAGGCGATTGACCACTGGCGTCGGGCAATCGCCAACATTGAAGATCCCAACACCGTGTCTTCGCTGCGTGATGGTATTCAAGTGGCTCAACAGCGCATGGGTATTGAACCTGAAGAGACCGTCGCCGAAGGCAACGGTGTTCGGGTGCGTGTCTCGTTGGATGAAGCGCTGGCCGATCGTGTAGACGATGATGCCAGCGTCTTTATCACCGCGCGTGATACTGAAGGCGAACTGCCGCCCCTGGCGGTCGTTCGGGCCCAGGTGTCCGAGCTGCCCATGACCGTGGTACTGGATGACAGCGCAGCGATGTCGCCCCAGGCACAAATTTCCCAGGTGCAGGAAGCGCGTTTAGTGGTTCGCGTTTCGCCCACCGGTGAAGCCATGCCTCAGCCGGGCGATCTATTTGGCGACCTGGAAAGCGTCAGCGTGGGGCCAATCTCAGACGATGAAGCCGCCGAGGTGGTGATTAACCGTGTCTTTGAGTAGCCGCGTTTTGAACCGCCCTGTTTTGATGCCGCGAAGCGTGACGCCGATATGCGTTTAACCTCGATACGCTTGGTCGGGTTCAAGTCATTTGTCGACCCTGTGACGGTGCCTTTCGATGGCAATATGACCGCCATCGTGGGCCCGAACGGGTGCGGTAAATCCAATATTATTGACGCCGTGCGTTGGGTGATGGGGAGTCCTCCGCTAAAACCCTGCGCGGCGAATCCATGGCCGACGTTATTTTTAACGGTTCCACCGGCCGGAAACCTATCAGCCAAGCCTCCATCGAGCTCAAGTTCGATAACCGCGACGGTGGAATGGGCGGTGTTTACGCGCAATATGCCGAAATAGCCGTGAGGCGTTTAGTCACTCGCGACGGGCAATCCAACTACTTCTTCAACGGCCAGAAGTGCCGCCGGCGGGATATCGCCGACCTATTTATGGGTACCGGGCTAGGCCCGCGCTCCTACGCCATTATCGGCCAGGGCATGATTTCGCGGCTGATCGAAGCCCGCCCTGACGATCTGCGTTCGACCTTGGAAGAGGCGGCGGGTATCTCCAAATACAAAGAGCGCCGCCGGGAAACCGAAAATCGCATGCGGCGCACCCAGGAGAACCTGGAGCGCCTGGACGATATTCGCGAAGAGTTGGATAAACAGCTAGAGCGTCTCAAGCGTCAGGCCGAAGCCGCCAAGCGCTACCAAGAGCTGAAAGAGCAAGAGTACCGGCTCAAGGGCGAGCTGGCGCTGCTGCGGGGCCGGACCCTGCGCGCAGAGCAATCGCACCAGGAGAGCCGCGTTCGCGAGTTGGAAATAGCGGTAGAAAAAGATGTCTTCGGGGTGCGTCAGTGCGAAACCCGCTTGGAACAAGCCCGCGAGCAGCACGACGAACTTTCGGAAGTGTTGGATCGCCACCAGCAGCAGTTCTTTGAAACGACCACGCGCATTGCCCGCTTAGAGCAGGATCAAGCTCACCGCCGTAGCCGTGAAACGCAGTTGGCCAGCGACATTGCCACCACCCGGCGCGACCTGGACGAGCAGCGCCGGGTGAGCGAAGGCGATCAGGCGCGTTTAGCCGCCATTGATGAGCGCTTTGATGACCTGCTCCCTGAACACGAAGCGTTAGAGGAGCAGCTCGAAAGCCTGGAGCAGGCGCTTGCTGATGCCTCTCCCGCGCTGGAAGCCGCCGAACAGCAGTGGAACGATGCCGAAACCCGCTGGCGGGACGCCAGCCGCGATGCGGACCGCTCCCAGGATCAACTGCGTGACCTGGAACAGCGTATCCAGCGCCTGCAGGCTGAAAATCAGCGCCGTCGCCAGCAACGCAGTGAGGTCGCCGATCTCACTGGGCTACGCGAAGAGCATGGCGTGTGTGAAGAGCAGTTAGCCGCTGCCCAGCAGCAGGCGGAAAGCTTTCAAACCCAGCGCGACCAGTGGCAGCAGCGCTATAGCGACGCCAAAGCGGCCTACCAGCAGGCTACCCAGTCCCGCGATCAGCAGCGCGCTGAACTCAGCCAGCGTCAAGGGGGAGTTGGCCTCGCTGCAAGCGCTAATCGACGCTGCGTTGGCAGACCACGACCCAGCGCTCGGCACGACACTTGAAGCGCATGGCCTGACAGAGGCACCGCAGCTAGGCGAAGTACTACAGGTTGAACCCGGTTGGGAAGCGCTTACTTCCTGGCTACTCGCCCCCTGGCTCAATGCGCGGCTTGTCACCTCCCAACAGTTGGCAGTCTTGCCTGAGGCCTTAGCCACCGACTGGCGCTTGATTGATAAAACGCCACCCGCCGCCTCGGCGTCTGGGCAGCGGCTGGCTAGTCTCGTCAAAGGCGCCGGTGCGCTAGGCGAGTGGTTAGCAAGCATTCACTACACACAAACGACAGCAGAGGCAGAGGCTCAGGTCGCCCACCTCGCCCCCGGCGAAAGTGTGGTGAGCCAGGAAGGCGTATGGCTGGGGCGCGGCTGGCTACAGCAGCAGGCCAACGGTGAGGGCATCGACGGGCTGCTGCTGACACGCCGCCGTTACGCCGAGCTGACTGCACAGCGCGAGCGTGAAGAAGAAGCCTTGGCGCTGGCCGAGGAGCAGTGCGACGTTGCTAGCGAAGCCATCGAAACCCTGGAGCAGGAGCGCGAACAGCAGGCCGAACAAGAGCGCGCACACGCTGCCAGCCTGCAGCAGTTAGCGGTTAAAGAGCGCAGCCTGGCGCAACGGTTGGAGCACTTGGAAAGCCGCGCCACGGAGTTGGATGAAGAACTCGCCCAGTTACAAGAAGATGAAGCAGAGTTAGCGCTTACTCTTGATGAGCAGCGTGCCCGCTGGCATTTGGCCATGGAGCAACTGGAGAGCGCGGCGCAAGCGCGGGAAACCAATGCCGAGCAGCGTAACCGACAGCGTGAGGCGCGTGACCAGTTGACGCAACAGCACGCCCCACTCAAAGCTCAGCAGCAGGCGTTGGCATTAGAACGCGAACGCTTAAGTGCCGAGCGCGATAGCCTCCGTTCCCAGCAGGCGCGCTCCAGTGACGTTGAGGAGCGCCTCTCGCGCATTGCTGAACTGGAAGAAGCGCGGGAAATGCTGGTCGAGCCCGACGAGCTGGCGGGGAAGAACTCGAAGAATTGCTTCATCAGCGTGAGCAGCAGGAAGGGCGCCTGAATGCGACGCGTCAGCAGGCCCAGGCACTGGCAGAGCAGTTGCGTAACGATGAACTGGCTCGCCAGCAACACGAGCGCAATCTTGAACAGAGTCGCGAGCAGCTCCAGCAGCGGCGCATGGAGGTGCAGGCGCTTGCCCTTAAAGCAGCCACCCAGGATGAGCAGTTAGCCGAGCTTGGCCATAACGTCGAGACCCTCGCCGAACAGTTGCCGCAGGAAGCGACGGAAACCCGTTGGCAGGAGCGCCTGGAAAGCACCACCGACAAGATTCGCCGCTTGGGGGCGATCAACCTCGCTGCCATTGAGGAGTACGACCAACAGGCCGAGCGGCGCAATTACCTGGAAGCACAGCACGCTGAACTCACTGAGGCGCTGGAAACCCTTGAACGGGCGATTAAGCGTATCGACCAGGAAACTCGGGTGCGCTTCCGTGAGACCTTTGATCAGGTCAATGCCGGGCTGCAAGCACTGTTTCCCCGTGTGTTCGGCGGCGGCGCGGCATGGCTAACGTTGACCGGGGATGACCTGCTGGAAACCGGCGTGGCGATTATGGCCCGCCCGCCGGGCAAGAAGAACAGCACCATTCATCTGCTTTCGGGCGGTGAGAAAGCGCTTACCGCGCTGTCGCTGGTATTCGCTATTTTTCAGCTCAACCCCGCACCGTTCTGTATGTTGGACGAAGTAGACGCCCCGCTAGATGACGCCAACGTAGGCCGTTACGCCAAGCTGGTGAAAGAGATGTCCGAGAACGTTCAGTTCATCTATATCACCCACAACAAGATCGCCATGGAAGCCGCCGAGCGCCTGATGGGGGTCACCATGCAAGAGCCCGGCGTTTCGCGGTTAGTCTCGGTGGGTATTGAAGAAGCGGCGGCGCTGGTCGATTAAGCGCCTTCGCTCTTTATCTATACCCTTAACACTTAATCTTCACCCTTAACTTTCACCAAGCGCGCGCATGACGGCATAAAGTTTAGACTTGGCTTCAAAACCCACGCCGGGAATATCTGGCAAGCCTACGTAGCCATTCTCTACCTGAATGCCATCCGCAAAGCCGCCAAACGGCTGGAAAACGTCCGGGTAGGATTCGTTGCCGCCTAGCTGTAAGCCTGCGGCAATATTCAGCGACATCTGGTGGCCGCCATGGGGAACCACACGGCGCGAAGACCAGCCAAGCTCATCCATGACCTGCAGGGTACGCATATACTCCACCAAGCCATAGGAGAGTGCGCAGTCAAACTGCACATAGTCGCGGTCGGGCCGCATACCGCCATGGCGAAGCAAGTTGCGTGCATCCTGATGCGAGAACAGGTTTTCGCCGGTCGCCATGGGTAGCTCATAGTGGTTGGCAAGCTCCGCCTGCAGGGCATAGTCGAGCGGGTCGCCAGCCTCTTCGTACCAGAACAGGTTATAAGGCTTGAGCGCTTCGGCGTAGGCGATAGCGGTGGCTTGGTCAAACCGGCCATTGGCATCCACGGCTAACCGGCTGCCATCACCGACTATCTTGATAACGGCTTCGATGCGGCGTAAGTCCTCTTCTAGCGGCGCGGCGCCAATCTTCATTTTGACCACGTTATAGCCGCGATCCAGATAGCTGCGCATTTCATCCTGCAGTTTGCTGTGATCCTTGCCTGGGTAGTAATAGCCACCCGCTGCGTAGACCCAAACCTTATCGTCTGCCTGCCCGTTACGGTAACGATCAGCCAGCAGCCGATAAAGCGGCTTGCCCTCAATTTTGGCCACTGCATCCCACACGGCCATGTCGATTGTGCCTACCGCCACGGAGCGCTCACCGTGGCCGCCGGGCTTTTCGTTGGCCATTAAGGTTTTCCAGATAGCAAAGGGGTCCAGGTTGTCATTGGCCTGATCAATCAGGCTTTCCGGGTCGGCCTCGCTGATACGGTCAAGAAAACGGTCGCGCATCAAAGCGCCCTGACCATAGCGGCCATTGGAGTTAAACCCGTAACCAATCACAGGTTTACCGTCGCGTATAACGTCGGTGATGACTGCCACCACCGAACAGGTCATCTTGGAAAAGTCGATATAAGCGTTGGCAATGGGTGAGGCGATGGAAACGGTTTTTCGCGGATTTCAACGATGCGCATGCTGTGCTCCTTAAAGGGTGATAGCACCACATTAAGCGTGACAATTCAGCGCTACCAATGCTATTACTGCGCCACCCCATGCTGAAACGGCATTGCCCATGGAACTGGTTTGGCTCGAAGATTTTATCGCCTTGGCAGAACACGGCAGCTTTGTGCGCGCCGCCGAAGCACGCCATATTACCCAGCCTGCGTTTAGTCGGCGCATTCGCTCGCTTGAGCAGTGGATGGGCGTCAGCCTGTTTGTGCGCACGCCCCAAGGCACCACGCTCACCGAAGCCGGCGCCCATATCCACACGCGTGCATTCGAAGCGACCAGCCGTCTTTATCGGCTGCGCGCCGAAGCCCAGGAAGTGGCAGGTAAAGCAGCGAAAACCCTGCAGTTCGCCGCCACCCACTCGCTCTCCTTTACTTTTTTTCCACGCTGGATCCGTCAGGTAGAGAGCGGAGCGCCAATTGAAGCCATTCAACTCCACTCAGACAGCATGCTTGGCTGCGAGCAGCTGCTGGTGCACGGAGAGGTTCCCTTTTGCTCTGCCATCGCCATCCCGACGTACCATCGCCACTGGCCAAGGAGCATTTTGACAGTCAGCAAGTCGGTAATGACACCCTCATCGCATTGATGGGAAGCTCGGTAGAGGGTAATAACGCAACTAGTCAACTACCCTATTTAGCCTATACCGAAGCGTCGGGGTTGGGGCGGATAGTCGCTCATCGTTTATACGGTAATAGCGAGGTGTTAGCGCTTAAACCGCAGTTTAGTAGCCACTTGGCCGCCGTGCTGATGTCGATGGCCCTGGAAGGGAAAGGCGTTGCCTGGCTGCCGAAAAGCCTTGCAGAGCAGGAGCTTAGCGATGGGCGGCTGGTGCGGGCATTGGATGAGCAATGGGATATTGCAGTGCAAATCCATCTTGTACGGCCAATAGCCCCGTTAAGCGTTGCCGCCGAAAGCTTTTGGATGCGAGTGTCGGATCAACGTCCAAGTGGTTAATAAAGAGAGATTAACAGTAGGCTGAAAGCGTAAAAAATACCCTAAAGTTTACAACTTAACTATATTACCCCTTATTGTGCGCATGAGATGGCTAAGCATTTTATAAGCAGGTTATGGTTTGGAGGTGGAGTCATTTGTCAAAACAACTTCTCTTTCGACTAGGATTCCTTTATAAATTTGTTTATAAATGTTAAACAAAATGCTTGCGGCACTTTTTATTGAATTAAGGTCGATTTTTTTTGCCTTAAGCGGTGGCAACACTTTGCGGCGACGTGAAAATTGCGTTAAATACAGCAAAAATTGGCCATTTTCATAGCAATCGCGCTATGCTTGGTAATAAGTACTTTTAAATAGCAGTTACCCAAATTCAGGCATGGTGCCTTAGCAACCGGCAAGATGACCATGGAATGTTCGACATGGAATTAAGAGAGTGGCTAATCATTTTAGGGTTGGCGTTGGTATCGCTTATCGTTATTGACGGTGCGCGTAGGCTTCAACGTCAGCGTCGTGTACCCCGTCTAGACCAAGTGGATAAAGATCTTTCAGGCAAGCCGCTGGAAAGCTCTGAAGATCCCGAAGAGGCGGCTAAAGCTGCAGAGATTAATTGGGAACTTCCCAACGGTGGAGCTCGCGTTATTAAGCCCGCTGACTATAGTGGCTTAGGCAATAAGCCGAAGTTAGAACGTCAAGAGCATCCTGGCCCCTCCAGGGTGCTCTCTGAGTTTAGGCGTTCGGCATCAGCCAAAGCAGCTAAACGTAAAGCGGATAAAGCGGATAGAGTAGAAAAAGCAGCATCAGTTGCAAAACCTCAGCCGTCTAATGCGATAAAAACGCCGCAGTCGGTTGCTACTGCTACGACTACCTCAACTCCTACTACCTCTATGCCGACTGAGCATGAGCGCCGGGAACCCAGTATTTCTATGTCCAACACGCCGCCCAACGCAAGCGCTGATATAGCGCAGCCCCGGGCAGCTACTGCTCAGCAAAATGTCGAGCCGTCAGATTATCCTGCCGCAGCGCCTAACCCCTCGGTTACTGAATCAGGCGTACAAGCAAATGAGCCGGCGACGCCTGATGCGCTTTCCTTCGCTGCCAGTGATAAAGAGCTTGGTAAAGCGGAGTTGTCTCAACAGGAGCAAGGACCAGAGCCTGTGCTGCGTGCCGAGCCTGAAGATGCCGTCTTTGCCAAACATGCCAATGAGCATTCACCTAAACGGCGCCAATTGCGTTCCGATACGGTAGGTGAATACGATGAATTGGATGATGATGAAATCGATGAATATCGCTTAGTTGATTTTGAAGGAATGGGGCGCTCACTTAAGCGCCGTTTGATTGAGCGCCGCAAAGAAAAACAGCGTAAAAGGCTGAGAAAGCGGTGCGAGATAAGGAATTGGCTAAACAGAAAGCTGAGCGTAAAGCGCTAGAAGCTGAACAGCGCCGCGAAGCAAAAGAAGCTGCTGAGGCAGAGCGTGTCCGCCTTGCTCAAGAACAGGCACAAGCCCGTGAAGAAGCCGCGGCCAGTGCAGCTGCCGCCGATAGGTTGGCGGCTCAGCAGCGCGCCGCTGAGGAAGAAGCGCGTCGCTACGAAAGTAATGCGTATGCAGCCCATGAAGATGGTTTTGAAGATAGCGTTGCAGAACGCTTTGAAGCTGACGATTATAACAGCGAAGTTGCCGATGAGCGTGAGGTTGATGAGCGAGCCCGCGTACATCCGACCATAGAAAAGCCTTGCGCCACGATGTGAACGGTGAACACGCCAAAGAAACATTGAGCAATGCCGAAGAAGTCGTCGTGATTAGCGTTCTCTCCCGAGACCCCGAAGGTTTCGATGGCACCAAGTTACTTGATCTAATGATGGTGTGCGGGTTGCGTTATAGTAGCGCGATGGGTGTTTTCCACCGTTTTGAAACTGAGAGCGATGATAGCGAGCTGCAGTTCTCGATGTTGAACGTGGTTAAGCCTGGTACTTTCCCCATTGAAAAGATGGGTGAGTTTATGACGCCAGGCATCACCCTGTTAATGCCGCTGCCTGGGGCAATTGATAGCTCCGTTGCTTTTGAAGCCATGGTAGAAACCGCCATGGTGGTGGTACGTCATATGGGCGGCGAGCTGAAAGATGAAAACCGCAGTGTCATGACCGCGCAAACGATTGAATTTGCCCGCCAACGTGTCCGTGAGTTTGAACGTCGTCATCGTTTACAGCGACACATGCAAGCGCGCTAATTATCGAACGCTAAGGAATACCTGCCGTTAAACACCCGCCTTCTTGCCAGAAGGCGGGTGTTTCTGTTCAATATGCCAACGTTTTGTAATTCGCTCCTTTTCATATTTCCCAGGTTTTGCGTTTTCGCTGCCGTGTACTGGAACCTAGTCTAATGAGTCAGCCTGATTCTCAACCTCTGGAAGAGATTACCCAACTGCGGGCCGCCCTGGATGAAGCAAACTACCGTTACTATGTACTGGATGACCCCACGCTGACGGATGCCGACTACGATCGTAAGCTGCAGCGCTTACAGCAGTTGGAAACGCAACACCCTGAGTTGGTCACGAGTGATTCGCCGACGCAACGTGTGGGCGCCGCCCCAGCGGATGGCTTTCCACCCGCGGTACATGCTATCCCTATGTTGTCGTTGGATAATGCCTTTAGCCGTGAAGACATTCATGCCTTTGCCGAGCGAGTGGCCGAGCGCTTGGAAGGCAGCGCGGACGAGATTGAATTTACCTGCGAGCCTAAGTTAGACGGTGCCGCCGTATCGTTGGTGTACGAACAGGGAATTCTCGTGAGCGGGGCGACGCGCGGAGATGGGCGCACCGGTGAAGGCATTACTTCAAATCTGCGCACGCTGCGTTCAGTGCCGTTAAAACTAATGGGCAAAAACGTACCTGAACTGTTGGAAGTACGTGGCGAGGTCATAATGCGCCATGCAGGCTTTGAAGCGCTGAACGAGCGCGCTCGGGAAGACGGTAGCAAGGTATTTGCCAACCCACGCAATGCGGCGGCTGGTAGTCTGCGCCAGCTCGACCCGCGCATCACCGCGAAGCGTCCATTGGAGTTCCACAGCTACCAAGTTGCACGTTTGCAACCTGAGCTTGGCGATACCACCCATAGCGAGCTAATGGCGCGATTATCGACGCTGGGGTTTCGTGCCAGCGCTGAGTTGAAGGTCGTCAAAGGCCCTGAGGCGGTTGCTGATTACTGCGAGCAGTTGGGCGCCAAGCGTGATGCGCTGGGCTTTGATATCGACGGCGTGGTGGTTAAGGTCAATGACCTACGTTACCAGCGTGAACTAGGCTTTGTTGCCCGTGCGCCGCGTTGGGCGGTGGCCTTTAAGTATCCTGCTCAGGAAGAGGTCACTACCCTTAACGATGTCGAGTTCCAGGTCGGCCGTACCGGCGCGATTACCCCTGTGGCGCGCCTTGAGCCGGTCACTGTGGCAGGTGTCACTGTGTCCAATGCTACGCTACACAATGCCGATGAAATCACCCGCTTAGACGTGATGATTGGTGATACGGTATCGATCCGTCGGGCCGGCGATGTTATCCCCAGGTCGTTAGGGTGCACGTGGAGCAGCGGCCAGCGGATGCCAGGGCCATTGTTTTTCCCGAACACTGCCCGGTATGCGGTTCGGATATTGAGCGCATCGACGGCGAAGCGGTGGCGCGCTGCTCCGGCGGTCTTTACTGTGCGGCACAGCGTAAAGAGGCGCTAAAACACTTCGCTAGCCGCAAGGCGCTGGATATTGACGGGCTAGGGGTAAAACTGATTTTTCAGTTGGTCGATTTAGACTGGGTGAAAACCCCGGCTGATTTGTTTCACTTGAGCGTAGAGCAGCTACAAAGCCTGCCGCGCATGGGCGAGAAATCTGCCACGAATTTGGTCAATGCACTACAAAAGCCAAATCAACAACCCTGGCGCGGTTTATTTATGCGCTGGGTATCCGTGAAGTGGGTGAAGCGACTGCCGCCAATCTGGCCAGTCACTTCGGCACCCTGGAAGCCATTCAAACCGCTGAGCTGATGGCGCTAGAAGCCGTCAACGATGTCGGGCCGATTGTCGCTGTCCATGTGCATACCTTCTTCCGTCAGCCGCACAACCAGGAAACCATAGCTGCCCTGCTAGAAGCGGGTATTACCTGGCAGGAGGCGGCAGTCACCCAAGGCCCCACGCCGCTGGAAGGCCAAACCTGGGTGCTCACCGGTTCGCTTGAGAGCATGACGCGGGATGAGGGTAAGGCACGCCTGCAGGCGTTAGGGGCCAAGGTGGCAGGCAGCGTATCGAAAAAAACCACGTGTCTAGTCGCTGGTGAAGCGGCCGGCAGCAAGCTGACCAAAGCCGAACAGATGGGCGTGGAAGTTGTCGGCGAGGCCACTTTTATTGAACGTTTGGCAGAGTGGGAGCAGCGTGGATGAGCCGTTTTATTGAAGTGCCTGCAAGAATGCTACCCCGGAAACCCTCAATGCCTTGTTGGAAGCGTTTGTTACCCGTCAGGGCTACGACACCACTGATACCACGGGCGAAGGCATGCACGGCTGGGTAGCCGAGCTCAAAAAAGCAGCTAGAGCGCAATGAACTAATCATCGCCCACGACCTCGAGCTAGAGATGACTGAGGTCATGACCATAGCGCAGTGGCGTTCTTTTGGCCGTGATATCGCCGATGACGAGGAAGAAGGCGATTTTTAGATTCATCTTGCGAAAAGCCTCCCGATATGTCATTGCGAGGAGCGCAGCGACGCGGCAATCTCAAGCTTGTCTATTAAGCATTCTCGCCCCGAATAATCGCGCTAATAATGCGCCGCCCTGGGTGAAGGTGATCGACCAGCGGTGCTTCCAGTGGCATTGGTTCATCACACATGCGTGATGCAATCACCTCGGCACACAGCGGTGTGCTCGCCAACCCTGCGAGCCATGGGCCGTCGATATCCATAGGCCTGAGTGGTGCTCGCCACGCTTATTCGGGACGCGGGTGGCATCTTTACTCAGTAATAAATAGTCGGCTCGCCAGGCTTCAGCGACAGGCACTGGCCCCGCATAAGGAGTCTTGTCGGGGCTTGCTGCGCGCACCGCCGCGCGGCCTCCAAGGTTGTCAGGGCTAAGTGGGTTGCCCGCCAGTTCTAACGCTTCGACCAACGCGGGCAGCGTTAGGCGCAGCTCATCAATATTGCGCTGGTGGTCGTCGTCCGTCACATCGGTGCTCGCATTATTGGGCACAAAGCTAGCTCCAAAGGTCAATACGCCATCCAGTGCAGGGGCGACATAGCCACCGGCACATACGACGCGGTGAGGTCCCGTTACCTTATCGGGTAACGTTACCTCGCTAATCTGGCCGCGCACCGACTGCAGAGGCAGCTCCACCGTTTGTGCAAAACGATTGGCCTGATGGGCGCTGGCGATTACAACTTGATCCGCGTCGAGCGCACTGCCATCGGCCAACTGAAGCCGCCAACCGGCCCCTTTGCGGGTAAGGGAGGTAACATCGCCCTGGTGCAAAGTAATGCCTGGCTGATTAAGTAAATGCTCGCACAGTGCCTTAGGCCTCACCCACCCCGCATGCGGGTAAAACAACCATGAGGGGCGTTAATCGAGATAGCTGCCGTATCGGTTAACGCAGATTTTTCCACTGCAGACACTACTTCGCGGGGCAGTGGGTGCTGTTCTATAAAGCGCTGCTGACGCCGCGCCTCTTTATCGCTACTTGCTAGCTGAACCACGCCGCAGGGCTGCCACAAGGGGATAGTGGATGAGGGCGCTGTGGAGGGTGCTGCTGTGAAAGCCAGCGCTGGCTATACAGCAATCCGGCAAGATAAACACGGCTCTGGTGGTTGGTTTCAGCGGCGAGCTTTACATACAGCGCCCCTTGACGGTTACCCGAGCCACCCGCGCCAGGGGCTTCGCGCTCTACCACCGTTACTTGAATGCCGCGCCGCGCCAGCGCTGCCGCAACCGTACTGCCCGCAAGCCCTGCGCCGATAACTGCAACGTGCTTAGCAGGCGCGGCAGGCGGCGGTGTATACCAGGGAGTGGGCTGGCGGCGTTGGTCCGCTGGTGGCGTTTCGATGCTACCGGCGAGCATTTCACGCTTACGGCCGTATCCCGGTACCTTTTTCCAGCTAAAGCCCGCTGCTTTCAGGCCCCGTTTGACAACGCCTGCACAGGTAAACGTGGCGAAGGTGGCGCCGGGGCGAGAACGCGCGGCCATGGCGTTAAACAGTTCCGGTTGCCACATATCGGGGGTTTTTGGAAGGCGCAAAACCGTCTAAAAACCAGGCGTCCACTTGGCCATCCAGTAGCATCAAACGTTCCGTGGTATCACCGAAATGAAGGTCCAGCGTCACGCGCTCGGTTAGGTGTAGGCGATGAATGCCGTTAACGGCAGCGGGCCACTGAGCACATAGCACCTGGGCATAATCCGCTAACGAAGGCCAGGCGCTCAACGCCTGTTCAAGTGCTTCACGCGCAAGGGGAAATTTCTCTGTGGATAACAGGTGCAGGCGTGCATTGGCAGGCGCATGTTGCTCAAAACAAACCCAGGCGCAGAGCATATTAAGACCCGTGCCAAAGCCGGTTTCACCAATCACAAAAGGCCGCGCGGCTTCCCAGGCGGCGAAGCGTTCGGGGAGATGATTGGCGTCCAGAAATACATGCTCGGTCTCTGCGCGCCCATCGCCACGGGTGAAATAGACGTCATCAAACGCTGTTGCGTGGGGGCTCCCTCGTTCCAGGTCAAGGTTGGCGTAGTTAATGCTGCCAGCGGTGGCAAAGCATTTGGACGTTGGGTCACGCAGTTATCCATTAAAATAAAAGTGGTTAAAAATTGATCAACTTGATGCCGCTGGCGCTAGCTCTGGCTTAGCGCAAAGCGTCCGCCGGGTTTGCACAGAGTTTTCCACAGGCTCTGTGAAAAGCGGACGGACCCTCCACACTCGCCTATTGGGGTCAAGGCAAAACTTTTTGAACGGCTTAACAATTACCTTGGCATAGACCCCTGCAATCATGTAAGGGTCGGCATCGGCCCACGCGTTGGCTTCTTCCAGACTGTCGAATTCCGCTACCACCAGACTGCCAGAGAAGCCAGCATCGCCGGGGTTGTCAGCGTCGATAGCAGGGTGAGGCCCCGCTAATACCACACGGCCTTCATCACGTAGCGCTTCCAAACGGGCTAAGTGATCGGGACGAGCCGCTAAGCGACGCTCTAAACTATTGGGCACATCTTCACTGATAATGGCATACAGCATTGACGTATAACTCCTTGATAAAACGAGGATGAAAACGGGCCGTTAATTGACCGCACGGGTAGATACGCGCACCATATCTTAACTGTCGTGAACGATTTATTCACAACAGAAAAGCAGCTTATTCTGACAAACGGGCCACACGGCGTCACCTATGCTTCGACTTCCCTATACTTTTGATGCCGATCAGCGCTACCCCGTTGATTTGCACATGCACTCCACCGCTTCCGATGGCGCGCTAACGCCCACGGAACTGGTAACGCTGTGCGCCGAGCGCGGGCTGACACATATGTCGCTCACCGACCACGATACCATGGACGGCATTGAAGAAGCGGGCCGTGCCGCTGAGCAAGCAGGGCTATGTCTTATCCCTGGTTGTGAGTTATCCACACGCTGGCAGGGTGTGAATATTCATGTGGTTGCGTTGATGCCAGGCGGCTTGCAAGGACCGATGGTGGAAGGCCTGATTCAGCAGCGTGAGGCGCGTATTCAGCGCGCTGCGGTCATTGCCGAGCGGCTGGAAAAAGTAGGTTTATCCAACGCGCTGGAAAAAGCGCGCTTTCATGCAGGCAGCGACCGCCCGTTGGGACGCCCGGATTTTGCCCGTGCGCTAGTGGCTGAAGGCGTGGTACCCGACTGGGCAAGCGCCTTTAAGCGCTATCTGGGCAGCGGAAAGAAAGGCGATGTCAAAGCCCACTGGCCTGAAATCAGCGAAGTTGTGGGCTGGATAGTGGAATCGGGCGGTGTTGCCGTGATTGCCCACCCATTGCGCTACGGCTTAACCCGGCGCAAGCGTGGCCTGTTGATGGATACTTTTCAAACGGCGGGTGGGCGAAGCGGTTGAGCTGGTCAGCGGCCAGCAGAACCCGGATAGCACGCGTGATTTGGCGCGACAGCTAGTAGAGCGCGATTTGTATGCGTCCATGGGCAGTGACTTTCACTTCCCTGGCAGTCATGCGGCGCCTGGCAGCATGAGCTTGATACCCCGTACGGCGGCGCCACCCATATGGCAGCATCCGCGGCTAGTGCATCTGCGCGAAGCAGCGCCCGGCCTGTTAGCGGTCGGCTAAGTTAATACCCGCTTAAGTTATCACCCGCTTAAGTTATCCCCAGCTGAGGTCAGCTATGCTGTAGGGACAGCTAAGACAGCGTGCTATGAAAGGAGCAGTTTTATGAGCCAGTATTTCCAGATTCACCCGGAAAACCCGCAAAAGCGTCTGATCGATCAGGCCATTATGATTATCCGTAAAGGCGGTGTAGTGGCATATCCCACCGACTCAGGGTATGCCCTGGGGTGTCATTTAGGCGAGAAGAAAGCCATTGAGAAGATTAAATGGCTACGCTCATTGGACGACAAGCATAATTTTACCCTGGTATGTTCCGACCTCTCGGAAATCGGCACCTACGCCAAGGTGGATAACGATGTTTTCCGGTTGTTGAAAGCGCACACCCAGGGCCCTATACCTATATTCTGGACGCCACGTCTGAGGTGCCGCGGCTATTGTTGCACCCCAAGCGTCGCTCCATTGGCGTGCGCGTGCCCGATCACCGTATTACGCATGCGCTATTGGCGGCGTTAGGCGAGCCCCTGATGAGCGTGACGCTAATCCCCGTGGGTGATGATCTGCCCATGAACGACCCGGAAGAGATCCGTGAACGTTTTGGCGCCCACCTAGATGCCATTATTGACGGTGGCGCTTGTCATTTAGACCCGACCAGTGTCATCGACTTGCGGGAACTGCCGCCTAAAATTATCCGCGAAGGGCGTGGGGATATTACTCCCTTCCAAGTTTAATCTATTCAGAAGCCGGCTCGTTGTTGGCTTTGCGCGGATCTTCGCTATCTTCGTCTAGCCAGGTGCCGCAGCGCAGACAGTAACGGGCACGCTTTTCATGACGGTCGTACCCGCAACCGGGACAGGCTTCTTCTGAATAACGCTCCTCACGAATCGAGCGGATCACCTGCGCTGAGAATACCCCGGTAGGCACGGCAATAATCGAGTAGCCGAGCAGCATCAATACCACGGTAATCGATTTGCCCAGCGATGTGGCGGGCACGATGTCACCGTAGCCAACGGTGGTCATGCTCACGATGGCCCAGTACATCGACATGGGGATGCTGGTGAAGCCCGCCTCGGGGGATTCAATGGTATACATCAACGCTGCGAACAACGTTATTACCATTAAAATGGCGCTAAAAACAGCAGAATCTGGCGCAAACTGCGTTTGAGCGCGTCCATCAACAATCGAGCTTCGCCAACAAACTCCATCAAGCGCAGAATACGAAAAATGCGTAGTACCCGCAGCAAGCGAACAATCACTAACCCATGAGCGCCCGGCACGAGTAATACCAGCCAGATGGGCAAAATGGCAATTAAGTCGACAATGCCGTAAAAGCTCTTTAAATAGAGCGTAGGTCGTTCCAAGCAGTAGATTCGCAAGGCTAGTTCGATGGTAAACAGCAGCGTAAAAGCCCACTCGAGATAGAAAAATATATGCCCGTAGCGTTCAGCGTATATTTCGATACTGCTCAGCATGATGACGGCGACGCTCATCAAAATCGCCACAATCAAGGCGATATCAAACGCTTTTGCGCCCGGCGTGTCTGATTCAAAAATAATATGAAACAGTCGGACGCGTAGGTCTTCTTTGCCAGGGGTTAAGTGTAAATTCATTGCATCATCCCGAAGTGAGCCTTAATACGGTCCTGAAAGAATAGTCTTGAAAAGAACACTAAACTTAAACTGTTAGCGTAGCGTGGTTTGGTACGCCAAGCGATGGGCGAGTGCCAACGCAGCTTTTCCATATACTGTGCTGGGCTGGCCAGCCCCATTTAGGCCACTGGTCAGCGCTTGGGCATGAGCGCGCGCCGTTATATCTAGCGCTGGATGCTCGGCTAGCCGCGCTAGTGCCTCTTGGGCATGGGTAAGAAAGGCCGCTTGTTGGCTGTCGTGATAGGCATCCAGGGCCAGCGTGGCACGGTGCAGCCATTCCGCTGGGGAGTGTGCTTCCGGCAGCGGCCAGTGTTGATTGCTGAGCGCATTGCCTCGGGATGCTTTGCTGCTATCAGAAGGGCGTAGCGGCACCTGCTCCGCTAGCTTCAGGGCCAGCGTCCATAGCGCTTCCGGCTCGCCGCTCTTTAATTCGAGTTCCATCTCGCGAATTGACGTGCGGTAGTCACCGCTGATAATAGCGCCCTCATCCAGCACCAGTTCAATATGATTACCCTGGCCTGCGGAACCTGGGGTTACTAAACAATCGAGTTAGCTGCCAACTGCGTCGTGAGAAATCGGTACGCAGTTGAGGGGCTAGCGAGTCCAGTACACCGCCAAGGGCGCCTTGAAAGGGGGGCAGTGCGGCCAGCCCGGCCAGATCCAGCTGTGAGCCAGAAACTTGCCACTCCCACTCTTCTCGTTGAGAGAGCCCGCCGCCGCCCTGACCAGCGGTTTTCACCGTTTGCAGTACTTGACCATCTACCTGACGCAGGCGTAACGCAATTCGCGCGTTGGTCAAATCGCCTTCAGGCGTATCAAAGTAGGTATTGACCAAGGTTTGTTGAAGTGCGGGTTCTGACGCGAGGAACGGGTGCTTGACCAGCGCAGCTGGGCCTTCCGGGGCGAGGGCGAGTTTAAGTTCTACTTCCATTGGGCTAGAGTTTTTCATGATGCTCGCTACCTCGTTATCGTGACATTTAAATGAATATTTGGTTACTTTTGTGAACTTTTCATGACGCCGGCGGATGCACTCTTTATACTGGCGCCGCCATTTCCAGGCTCCCCGAAAATAGGCTAAAAGGCATTATGGTTACCTCCAATCCTTTTTCTTCGATGTTTGGCCGCTCGCCATTCCAGCCGCTGTTGGCCCATATCGTCAAGGCTAATGAATGTGCCGATCAACTGTTGCCGTTTTTGAAGCAACGCTGGTTGATGATTGGGACAAAGCAGCTGAATTGCGCGAAAACGTCACCCGCTTAGAGCACGACGCCGATACGCTGAAAACAGAGCTGCGGTTGAACCTGCCCAACACCATGTTTTTACCGGTGTCGCGCTCTGATTTGCTCGATTTGATCAGCGTGCAAGACAAAATCGCCAACAAGGTGCGCGACATTACCGGCATTATGCTGGGGCGTAAAATGCGCGTGCCGGATGAATTGGCCGACCCGATGCGTGACTACATTCGTACCAGTATTGCTTGTGTCGCCCAAGCCCGTCAGGCATTGGAAGAGCTCAAGGACCTGCTTGAATCCGGCTTTGGCAAAAACGTCTCCGATGTGATGCAGAAAATGATCCGCGAGCTGCACACCCTCGAACATCAAGCCGACGATCAACAGGTGACGATCCGTCGCCAACTGTTCTCGCTTGAGAGCCAGCTACCGCCAGTGGATGTGATCTTTCTCTACAAGATCATTGAATGGGTTGGCGAACTATCTGATCGCGCTGAGCGTGTGGGTAGCCGTCTGCAGATACTGACTGCCCGCTAAGGGGACCTTTCATGCTGATTATTGCCCAGCACGGTGAAATCTTCATTATTTTGGCCTGTTTGTTTGGCTTCTTTATGGCCTGGGGCGTTGGTGCAAATGATGTCGCCAATGCAATGGGAACCTCGGTGGGGTCGAAAGCGATCACCATCAAACAAGCGATCTTAATTGCTGTTGTTTTTGAATTCCTGGGTGCTTGGTTAGCCGGCGGTGAGGTAACCAATACGATCCGCAAAGGCATTATCGACCCTGAGCTATTGCAGGATGACCCGCAGCTGTTGGTATATGGCATGCTGGCAGCGTTGCTAGCCGCGGGTACATGGCTGCTGGTAGCGTCTATGAGGGGTGGCCAGTTTCTACCACCCATTCGATCGTCGGCGCGATTGTTGGCTTTGCGGTCGCAGGGCTTGGCCCCGCCATGGTGGATTGGGGGCAGTGGGCACGATTGCCGCGAGCTGGGTAGTGTCCCCTTTGCTGGCGGGTACGATCGGCTTTGTGTTGTTTAAATCGGTGCACTATCTAATCTTTGAAGATGACAACCCGTTTGCTGCTGCGAAACGCTATGTACCTGGCTATGTGTTTCTCGTCGGCTTTATCGTTTCGATGGTGACGCTGACCAAGGGGTTATCCCATGTTGGTCTTGAGTTGACCTTTAATCAAAGCCTGCTGCTATCGATTCTACTGGGCGGCGTGATTATGGGAATTGGCTGGCTGATGCAGCGTCGTATCAAGTTCGAGCACAATGCGAAGGACCACTTTAGCTACGCCAACGTTGAACGTGTATTTGGCGTGCTGATGATCTTCACTGCCTGTGCCATGGCCTTTGCCCATGGTTCTAACGATGTGGCGAATGCGGTTGGCCCGCTGGCCGCAGTGATTAGCGTGGTGCAAACCGGCGGTGAAATCGGTGGCTCCGCGCTGGTGCCATGGTGGGTATTGGTACTCGGCGGCGGTGGCATTGTGGTGGGCTTGGTCACCTACGGCCATAAAGTGATTGCGACCGTGGGTACCGGCATTACCGAACTTACCCCAGTCGCGGCTTTGCCGCCACGCTGGCGGCGGCCACGACGGTGGTACTGGCGTCAGGCACTGGCCTGCCGATTTCAACGACCCATACGCTGGTAGGTGCAATTTTAGGTGTCGGTCTGGCACGCGGTATGGCGGCCCTCAACTTGCGCGTTATTGGCACGATTGCGATGTCATGGCTGATCACATTGCCAGCCGGCGCAGGTCTCGCCATTCTGTTCTTCTTTATGTTCAAAGGCATGTTCGGCTAAACATGTTCGATTAAACGCAGGCTCGAACGCGTTTAGAAGCAACTGAGCGGTAACATCACAGCGGCATCTTCATGTTTATCTGCATTAGATCGAGCAGATTTGCATTAGAAGGTGCCGCTGTTTTTGTGCTCTGGTAAAGTAACCCATTGGACGTAATAAACGTCGCATGTTTCTTTCACCTGCTGCCGGAGAGCGGCCCTTGGATACGCGCTTCCCTTTTGTTGATTGGTTTCGTAACGCTTCCCCTTACATCAATGCTCACCGGGGACGAACCTTTGTCATCTTAATTGAAGGCGAAGCCATGGCGTCTGGCCGAGGGGAGCAACTGATTCAAGATTTAGCCCTGCTGCATACCCTGGGCGTGCGCTTGGTGGTGGTATTTGGTATTCGCCCCAGGTACACGAAGCGTTAAGCGCCGCCGGCGTAGAGCCAACGCGCGTTGATGGCCGCTGGGTGGCAGACCGCGCTGTGATGGCGCACGTAGAGCAGGTCGCTGCCCATCAGCGGCTATGGCTGGAAGCGCGGCTGTCGCTGGGCCTGCCCAGCACGCCGCTACATGGCGTAGAGCTGAGTGTCATCTCTGGCAACCTGGTGACCGCCAAGCCGCTGGGCGTACGCGAAGGAGTCGATTTCGACCACAGCGGTGAAGTGCGCCGCGTGCGCGCCAGCGCCATTCAAGGTCTGCTGGAAAAGGTTCGCTAGTGCTATTGCCGCCGCTGGGTTTCTCAAGCACCGGTGAGGTGTTTGATCTGGATGCTTCTGAAGTAGCCCATCACGCCGCTATAGCGTTAAAGGCCGATAAGCTGATTTTGCTGGGCGAGTCAGAAGGGCTAGAAGATGATCACGGCGCGCTGCTTCGCCAGCTCTCGCCAGCGGAGGCCGAGCCACGATTAACGAACGCCGTACCGGGTAGCGAGCTAGCCCGCCATTTACAGGCCGCCTGCACCGCCGCACGGGAAGGTGTAGCTCGCACGCATTTGCTCTCCTGGCGCAACCACGATGCCTTGTTGGGTGAGCTATTCACCCGTGACGGCGTGGGCACCATGATTACCCAGCACCGTTACGAACAGCTGCGTCCGGCTACGCTCAACGATGTGGCGGGTTTATTAGAACTCCTCGAGCCCCTAGAGCGGCGGGGCATGCTGGTCGCCCGTTCTCGTGAGCGGTTGGAGCACGAGATTGACGACTACATGGTGATCGAGCGCGACGGCATGGTGATCGGATGCGCCGCGCTGCATGTATTCCCGGATACCAGCATTGCTGAACTCGCCTGCGTAGCGGTACACGACAGCTACCGCGGCGGCGAGCGGGGCGAGCGCCTAGTGGAAGCCATGGAGCGTCGTGCCCGGCAGCGCGGTTTAAATGTCATGTTCGTGCTCACCACTCACACGGCGCATTGGTTTGTGGAGCATGGCTTTCATACGGCCAGCTTAGAAGACTTACCGCCACTTAAGCGCGAGACTTACAATCACGCCCGCAAATCGAAGGTATTAGTAAAAATCCTGGCGGGGTAGAACGGGGATAGTATTGAAACGTGGGAATTAAAGCGTGGGAATTAAAGCGTGAGCGTTCAAGCGTGCATATAAGGGGGTAAGTAGAAAGTGAGAAGTCGATTAATATAAAGAAATGATAGTGGGCGGTAAAGAGTGAAGTAAGACACCCATAAAGGGGCGGCGAAACCGCCCTTTTGTTTTGCTAGTCACGTGTTTAGCTAGTCACGTTAGATGCTTATTAAGTGTTTAAAATAACACCGCCATTTAAGTGCATGGTTTGACCGGACATATAGGACGACTCTTCGCTGGCTAAATAAACATAGGCGGGGCCCATTTCACTGGGCTGGCCAGCACGGTTCATAGGTACCTGACCGCCGAATGACGCCACCTTCTCGTCATCAAAACTGGCCGGAATTAACGGGGTCCAGACTGGCCCTGGCGCCACTGCGTTAACGCGAATGCCACGGTCCATCAGTGACATTGCTAGCGAGCGCACCAATCCCTGAATAGCGCCCTTGGTAGCGGTGTAATCGATCAGCGAATTATTGCCCTTAAAGGCGTTGATGGATGACGTAGAAATGATGGTGTCACCCTCGCTAAGATGCGGTAGGGCAGATTTCGTCAGATAGAAATGGCTAAAGATATTGGTCTGGAAGGTACGTAGCAGTTGATCATCGGGGATCTCGGTAATGTCGTCCCAATCGTACTGCTCAGCGGCGTTGTTGATCACAATATTAATTTTACCGAAGTGATCAAGGGTACGCTTAACGATATCGCGGCAAAATTCTGGTTCCGCTACATCGCCTTTTAACACCAAGCAATGGCGGCCTTCCGCTTCCACTAATCGCTTAGTCTCTTCAGCATCTTTATCTTCGTCTAAATAGGCAATCGCACAGTCGGCGCCTTCCCGGGCGTAGTGAACGGCCACTGCGCGGCCAATGCCGCTGTCGCCACCGGTAATAATGGCCACTTTATCCAGCAGCTTATCGGTGCCGCGGTAGCTCTCACGGATATACTCGGGTTCGGGGCGCATCGCGTATTCATCGCCCGGCTGCTTATCTTGATGCTGGGAGGTTGCTTTTGATCACTCATGTGCGGTCACTCCATTGTTGGCACAGGTACGTGTCGTTCAATATTTACCTTTCAAAATCACTGGGTAATAACTAGCACAAACAGCGACAATCCGATCCTCGGATTCACTGCGATGCTCTACACCGTTCTAAGGTGGCACATTTCTAAGGGACTCGGTTCTAAGAGACGTTCTAAGAGACAGAGCTCTAAGAGACAGAGCTCTAAGAGACCCCGCTTTATGGGCGTAAATCTAAGCTCAATACAGACCTAAACTCAGTCCTAAGCTTACTCCTGCGCTCAGTCCTAAGCTCAGTCCCAAATGCAGCCCTAAACACAGTTCTTACCATAGACCATCGACGTAAAAGGGAGGCAAATGAGCAGAAATGGCACACTTCTCTTATTTCCGCTTTTTATATTATCTCTACCAACAATAGTTAATTTAATTTAAATAAATCACGCGTTTTATTAACTTAGGTTAATGAGGTGGCTGGATGATGAAATGGATTGGCACATAAATTGACAATAATAAAATCAGCACTATGTTTTGAAAGTGGGCTATCTATTAAGGAAGTTAAGTTGACTACGTATAAGTGCTGGTCTTCTTTTAGTGCATAAATGCATTAGTTAATTGAACTAAATAGATTTGCAGTGTCGCTGATTGTGTTTCACCACGGATGCTGACAAGTGAAACGACAAGGAGGAAGTATCAGATGAATGATCAAGGAAAGCAGCCTAATCCAGGCGCAACAGCCCAGACGAACCAATCAAAGGAATCGCTCAAGCAGCGAGGTCGAGATACCGCGCATGATGTAAGCGAGGCGGCCCAACACCAAGCAGAAAGCTACTTTACCAAGCAGCGCGATAATGCGGCGGAACAGTCCCAAAAATTCACAAGCGTGCTGCAGAAAATGGCTGACGAGTTTGATCAACAGCAACAGCCGTATTTCTCTAAGCAAGCGAGAAGATTCGCTGATACCACTGAGCGTATGTCGCAAAAATTACGCGATAAAGATTTACGCAGCGTATGCGATGAAGCGAAAAGCTTTAGCCGCCGTGAACCCGCTCTGTTTGTGGGGGTGTTATTGCGGCTGGCTTTTTTAGCATCGCGCTTTCTGCGAAGCTCCAATAAGCACACGCATGGCAACGACGGATACTCCAATCCGACAGATGAGCGTTCAATGGGCCGCCCAATGGAAGAAAGTGTGCCTCCTAAGCCTTCGGCAACCTCGCCGGGTTCGGCTCCCCAGACTTCCGCGTATAGCCAATCATCCAGTCTTTCAGGCAGCCCCTCTCAAAACGATGGGGTTTGAAAACAAGGGGTTTAAAAACAAGGGGTTTAGTTGGGTCGAGGAAATGAATCGCCCTAATCAAAGGGCCAGGGAGGCTAAGAATGGATTCGGAGAATAAAACCACGTCACAAGGCTCATCAATTGGGTCGTTGTTATCGACGTTAACGAAAGAAATGACGTCGCTGGTGCGCAACGAAGCAGAGCTTGCCAAAACGGAGATGTCTGAAAAGACCCATCAGGCGATGGGTGGTATCGCAGAGATTGCTATTGCCGGTGCAGTTCTGCTCGGCGGCTTTTTTAACGCTGTTAGCAGCGATAGTGTTCCTGCTAAATGAGGTGCTTCCGCCCGACACCACACCTTGGCTATCTGCATTGATTGTCGGCGGCGTTGTGACGGTTATCGGTATAGTGATGCTCAAAGCGGGCCAGAAAAAGCTACAGGCTCGCAACCTGATGCCGAATCGTACGATGCATAGTTTGCAAAGTGACAAAGCGACTGCGAAAGAGCATCAGCACAACGTCAAGGAGGAGTTGAAATGACGGATAAGGATAACCAGCGCAAACCTGAAGATATTGAAAAGGATATCCATCAGTCGCGCGAGCGCCTCGATTCTACGCTGCATGAAATCGAAGAGCGCTTCTCTCCTCAGCAACTGTTGAATACGTCTTACGAATATATTCGTCAGGGTGGCGCTAACGAATTTGTTACCAACCTGGGCACGACGATTAAGCAAAACCCACTGCCGTTTCTGCTCACCAGCGCGGGTATTGGCTGGTTAATGCTGGCCCAACGTAACCCGAATCAAGGGCAACACCAGCATGATGGGTACGCCTCTGAGACTGACGAGCACTTTTACATGGGTGATGAGTATTCATCGACTACTCGCGGTCCTCAAAGCCCGCAGGGTATCCCCGTTCATGAAGGCACGCACCCCTAACGGTGGAGCGCCTGCCTATAGTAATGCGCCTTCTGGTGTAGCCGGTGCTTCAGATAATCACAGTGGTTCAGAAGCGCACGTTAGCTCAGAAAGCCATGGCGATGGTAAAGGCCGCATGAGCCGCGTGAAAGAAAGTGCCAGCAGCATGAAAGGCGGTGCCAAAGGCAAAGCCCAAACCTTAGGCCAAAAGCAAAGCAAACGGCGCAGCAGTGGGGAGATAAAGCCCACCATATGGGAGATAACATGAGAGATTCCACATCCCGTCTTCATCACAATACTCATGACCACATGCATAATATGGGTCAACGTGCTCGCCATTCTGAGGGGCAAGCCTCTGACTTTATTCAAGAACATCCGCTGGTGGTAGGCGCGCTAGGGTTTGCACTAGGTGCCGCCTTGGGTGCTGTTTTCCCTGCCACCAAAAAGAGGATGAATACATGGGCGAGTATCGTGATCGCGCTCTTCATAAGGCCGCTGAAAGCGGGCAAGAGCAAATGAATAAAGCCCAGCATACTATTCATGAAAAAGCGGATAAAGCTCAGCAAACTGTTCACGAAAAAGCCGAGGAAGCTAAAAGAAAAATGAAGACAGCGACTCATCGACTGAGAGACATAGCTCAGGCTTAGCGGGGTCGAGTACGCCTTCTGGCAACACGCAAGGCTCGGGTACTAACCATACGCCTTGATACTGTTAGTTCCGCCAGGGAAATAATCAGTGGCCGCTTAGTGCGGCCACTTTTTTGGTACCCATGACGCTATTCAACGAGCCCAGCTGGTCGGACAGCCAGAGCAATGAATAAACTCAGTACTTCAACAAAAGGGAAGAAGCGATGACTCAAGCCTCAGAGCACGACAAAAAAGCGCCTAAAGACCGCGAAGATCACCACGATGATGCTAACCCGATGCCGGATACGCATCATGTGAACCCCGGTTCTGGTCACAACCCATCTGACGAACATGCACCTGAAAAATAGCAGCCAGGATAAGCAGTAAGTACGTTAGGTTTAAGTAAAGCTATGTTTGAGCTTAAAGACGCGGCGCTATTTCGGTAGCGCCGTTTGCATTTCTTACTCCCGCCGAGGCAGCGTATTCGAGTAGGTTTTAAGCTGTAAGTGGTGGTCATCGGCGTTTTGCAGGGCGTCTAGTGCGGTAGGGCGATTGCGTTCGGCCAGTAGCGTGCAGAGCACTTCCGAAATGGCTAAGGCGGGGGTCAGTGTATGGAAGAAGCTCTTGCTCTCGGTAGGGCAATAAATTGCCTGCTCGGAAATACCTGCCAGCGGAGAGACTTCGCTATCGGTGATCGAAAGAACCGCCAAGCCCTTACTTTTGCCAATTGCGCCATTGCTAATGAATCCACGGTATATGGCTTGATGGAGACGATTAGCATTACCTCATCAGGTTTCGCGCGCATTAGTGCGTCACCCCCGTTCCGGCAGGACCATCAAGGTGGACAGTACGCTCGCCTAGCAACGACATAACGTAATGAAAATGCCAGGCCACCACGTGGCTGGAGCGTAAGCCCAGCACATAGATTTTTTTTGGCCGCCGCTAACCTATCCGCCATGGCGGATAAGCGTGCCAGTGTTTCAGGCGCACACAGCGATACTATCTGAGCGCTTAACCCCTGCAGCATTTGTTGGGCGGCATCACTTTCCGTGGCGCCAGTGGCTGCAGGGGACTGTTGGCGAACCTTGTCAGCGAAACCGTCGCCTCTTCTGCGCAGCGTTTGCGCATAATGCGTGCGGATATCGTTGTAGCCTTGAAAGCCCAGCACCTTGGCCAGCCGCGTCATGGTCGCCGGCTGCACCGCCGCATGCCTCGCCACTTCACGCATGGATACCAATGCCACCTCTTCAGGGTGCTCAAGTAGATAACGCGCTGCCTGTTGGAGCTGTGCTGACAGGGTATCGAACTGCGCAATGATCTGTTCTTTTAGCTGATCGCTCGGTGGCATAGGACTTTTGACTTAGGGCTTTGTGACATAGAGCGTTGCCTCTCAGCGCTGTGGGCCTGGGTAAGCTGAATCATAACAATGATCCATTTGTTTTAATATAAATATATATGATTTGTTTGTTGCATTGCCTTGTCAGGTCGTGCCACTCTTATCCCAAGATCAACGTATGTCGAGATGATTGGGTTCTAGGCATTTTAAAAGGAAGGCTCCATGACGCGACTTCTTCATCGCAGTATTGGTCAGGCGTTGCCGCACGCAGCCTCTGCGCAGGGCGTTTATATCACTGATACCGAAGGGCGCCAGTACCTGGATGGCTCGGGTGGGGCGGCGGTGACGAGCGTGGGGCACGCTCACCCGGAAGTGTTAGCGGCCATGCGTGCCCAAATCGACAATCTCTGCTACGCGCACACCGGTTTTTTCACTACGGATGCCGCAGAAGAACTCGCCGAGAAGCTCGTGAATTTAGCGCCTGAGCCGTTAAACCACGTTTACCTGGTATCGGGGGCTCAGAAGCCGTTGAGGCCGCTTTAAAAATGGCGCGCCAGTATTTCGTGGAAGTGGGGCAGCCTCAGCGCCGCCACATTATTGCCAGACGCCAGAGCTATCACGGCAACACAATTGGCGCGTTAGCCACGGGCGGTAATGCCATGCGGCGCCAGCAGTTTCAGCCGCTGCTGCCCGAGACCCATCACGTCTCGCCCTGCTACGCCTACCGCGATAAGGGCAACGACGAAACTCCCGAGGCGTATGCCGCTCGATTGGCAGACGAGCTTGAGGCTAAAATTCTCGAACTGGGTGCTGACAATGTGATGGCGTTTGTCGCCGAGCCAGTGGTCGGCGCTACCTTGGCGCAGTGGCCGCTGAAGCGGATTACTTCAAACGTATTCGCAAGCTTTGCGACCACTATGGCGTACTGCTGATTCTCGACGAAGTGATGTGTGGCATGGGGCGGACAGGCACGATGTTTGCCTGCGAGCAGGAGGGCATAACGCCCGATATTCTCACCATCGCCAAAGGCCTGGGCGGCGGCTATCAGCCAATTGGCGCCGTAATGTTGTCGTCGGCTATTTATGAGAGCTTCGCAAAGGGTTCCGGCCTTTTCAACATGGGCATACGTATTTGGGTCACCCGGTCGCGGCGGCCGCTGCCAATAAAGTGGTGGAGATTATTGCCCGGCCAGAAACGCTGACCAATGTGAACGCCATGGGCAAACGACTACAAAGCGGCCTTGAAGCAGCGCTGGGTGCGTCTCCTATGTGGGCGACATTCGAGGCCGAGGGCTGTTCCGCGGCATTGAACTGGTCGCCGATCGAGAGCACAAGACGCCGTTTGATCCCGCCCGGAAAATCCACGCCAAGGTCAAGCGCCAAGCAATGGCAAGGGGGCTGATCAGCTACCCAATGGGAGGCACCATTGACGGCATATATGGTGACCATATATTGCTGGCTCCGCCGTATACCATTGAACCTGCAGAAATTGACCTGTTGATCGAGCGCATTACCCAGGCCATTGACGCCGCGATAGCTGAATAAGCTGATAAGGAAACTCTCCGATGAAACCATCCCCCTGCCCGCCGATTGCTGACGCCGACTGGCCCGATAACATCGCGGAGCTGCGTGAGGGATTTGCCGGTGCCCTTAACGTTTATCGCACCATGGCGCATCACCCCGCGCTGCTGACCGCGTGGGCGCCGTTGCGCCAGCACGTGGTGAAGGAGAACGCGCTAGGCCCGGCGCTTACCGAAGTGGTGATACTGCGCGCCGGGTTTCGTCTGGGCTCCGCCTACGAGTGGGCACACCACGTTAGCCGCGCGCTGGCGCTGGGGTTTTCTGACGCGCGGATTAACGCTATTCGCGGCGTGCCGCAAAGAAGCATGGGGTTGGACGGTTTGATCATAGAGGCGGTGGATGCGCTATTAGACGAGCATAGGTTGAGCAAGGCGCAGGAGGCGGCGCTGGCGGAAGCGATTGGACGCACCGCCGTGATCGATCTGATCGCGATGGTGGGGTTCTATTCCGTGTTGGGCTACTTGCTGAAAACCTACGACACGCCGATTGATGACGCTATTCAGCAAGAGGCGCAGGAAAACCCAGCGCTATTTTCAATAACGCTGACAGCGAAGTAACTCGAACGCCTTGAGCCGCACTACTTAAAGCGCCGTTTCACCTCTACGCTGAGCCTACCTTCACCCAGCCGCAGTTTGAGCTTCTGTCCGGGCTGGGTATCTTCCGCCCGCCTGATGACCTGACCCTGCTCATCCTGGGCAATGGCATAACCCCGCCCCAACACCGCCAGCGGGCTAACCGCATTCAGTTCCCGCGCGGCGGCTTTCAACCGCGCTTGCTGGCTCTCTAGCTGGCGCTGCATGGCGCTACTTAGGCGGCGATTCAACTGGTTTACCCGTTCACTTTCCGCACGATGCAAGCGCGCCATGTCCTGGCTGGCCAGCCGCCTGCTTAACTGCGTCATCTGCGCTTTTTGCTGGCTGAGCGTTTGCTGCATGGCGCGCTCAAGGCGTTGACTGAGGGTGGTAACGTGCTGGCGCTGACGATTGAGCTGTTCGCCGGGGTGGCGCAGTTTGGCGCGCAGGGTATCCAGGCGCTGGCTGTCGCGCTCTAATCGTGCCTGCATGGCCCGCTGCAAACGGCTGTGTTGATGCTCAAGCTGGCGCTTAAGGGCAGTTTGATCCGGCACTAATCGTTCGGCAGCCGCCGATGGGGTAGGGGCACGCATATCCGCGGCAAAATCAGCAAGCGTTACGTCCACCTCGTGGCCCACCGCCGACATCACCGGCAGGCGCGAATGAAAAATTGCCCGCGCCAAATGCTCGTTATTAAACGCCCACAAGTCTTCCAGGCTGCCGCCGCCGCGGGTAATCAGGATGACATCGCGCTCGGGGTCCAGGCGTGCCTGGCGGTTGAGTAATGCCAGCGCCGATATCATGGCAGGTGCTGCTTCCGCGCCCTGTACCAGCACCGGAATCAGCGTTACATCCGCCAGTGGCCAGCGGGCTTCCAGTACCGCCAGCACATCACGAATCGCCGCCCCGGTGGCGGAGCTTAAAATCAGCAGCTTGCGAGGTGGAAAGGGCAGTGGCCGTGCGTTGGCAAACACGCCTTCGGCGTCCAGCTGGGCTTTTAAGCGCTCAAAGGCCGCCAGCAGCTCGCCCAGGCCCGCGGCTTGAACGGCCTCGGCAATAAGCTGGTAGTCGCCGCGGGGCTCGAACAACGACACTCGTCCGCGCAGCTTGACCTGATCACCATCGCGCATCGGCGCCGACACAAACCGCGCCCGCTGACGAAACAGCGCACAGCGGATCTGCGCACGGTCATCTTTGAGCGTGAAATAGACATGCCCGGACGCCGGGCGGGAAACGTTGGAAAGCTCGCCTTCCACCCACACCTCGCCCACATCTCGTTCTAGCACCTTGCGCGCCTTGAGATTGAGTTCGCTGACTGAGAGGATAGTACTGTTTGAGGCGGTCATGGAGGCAGTTTACATCCAACGCTTGCGGTGCGGTAATCATTGTTAAGGTGCGGTTATTAGACAATGCGCTAACCTGTATCAGCAATGATATTTGTCAAGAGGTTAGTTTTGCGGCCGCGGCGCGAATGTTAATTTTTGTGTTCGTCATGGAATTGTCACATAAGCTTGTTACGTTGCTCGCCGACACAAAACTGTCATTAAATCGTCATACATAGATTGTCCACCAACACGGCAGACCACTTATGTCGAATCTCGGCCCTTCAACCGATCGTCCTGCTTTTGCCCGCGATGTGCCTCGTGAGGTGCCCGCTTGGTTGCGCGGTATTTACGCCGGCTTGTGCCTGTACCTGTTCCTGGCAGCGCTTAATGTGCTGGGCGCTGGCCTGGGTGCCTTTGGCAGCGACAGCGACTTGCTAACCCGCGCCTTCGCTCTTGGCGCAAACCCCTTTATCGCTTTGATGGCCGGGCTACTGGTCACCATGGTGGTGCAGAGTTCGTCATTTACTTCGGCGCTAATCGTTACGCTGGTGGCAAGCGGTGAGATGACCCTGGGCACCGCCGTTTTCGCTATCATGGGTGCCAATATTGGCACCGCCGTGACCGGTGTAATCGTCGCCCTGGCCAACGTGCGCATAAAGCGCAACTTCCGACGCTCGTTTACCGCCGCGTTGATGCACGACTTATTCAATATTCTCACGGTCTTGTTGGTGTTCCCTGTGGAGTGGTTGACGGGAATGTTCCATGCGGAAGGCTACGGCATCTTTACTCGCCTGGCCGGTTGGTGGCTGATTTGATCGGCCTGGAGGAAGTCTCCAAACCTAGTAGCCCCATCAAGGTAATTACTGCCCCCATTGTCGATGTTGCCAGCTGGCTGGGGTCTACCCTAATGCCCAGTGTAGCCGCTGCCGGACTCTTCGTGGCGGGGCTAGGTATGCTGCTGATGTTCACGGCGCTGGTCTTTATGGTGAAGAACTTGCGAGGTGCTCTGCTGCGCCATATGGATGGTCTCTTCCGTACCTATTTCTTCCGTACCGATGCTCGGGCCTACGGCATAGGGTTGGTCTCCACCGTGCTGGTGCAATCGAGCTCAATCACCAGCAGCCTGATGGTGCCATTGGCGGGGCTGGCGTAGTGCGCCTGCGCCGAGTGCTACCCTTTATGATGGGGGCTAACCTGGGTACCACGATCACCAGTGTTCTGGCGGCCACTGCCAACCCTATCGCCGCAGCGATGACGGTGGCGCTGTTTCACGTTATCTTCAACGTGACCGGTACCCTTATTTGGTGGCCGCTACGGGTGATTCCGCTGCGCATTGCCACTTGGTATGGCCGTTTGGCTGGGCAGAAAATCAGCTATGCCTTCTTGTTCCTGATCGGCGTATTCCTGGTAGTGCCGGTGGTCGGCATTACACTGACCGAATTATTCATGCGCCTGCGCTAAGCGCGGCCAATCGAGGGGTTTCCCATGTTCAAACAGCTTTATAGTGCGCTTACCTCGGAAACCAGCATCGATCAGGCCTACGCGGACCTGACCGAGATGCTAGAGCATGGTGCCTGGATGTTCGCACGTGCCAACGAGGTGCTTTACAGCACAGTGCCCGCCGAAGAAGTACGGCAGCCGCTTTACCAGCGTGATGTTGCGGTCAACGAGCTTGAGCGCTCCATCCGTCGCAAGGTATTACGCCATTTGACCGTCAATCCCGGCCACGATGTGGCCATCTGCCTGGCGCTAATGAGTGTAGCGAAAGACGCCGAACGTATTGGCGATTACTGTAAAAACGTCTTTGAAGTCGGCGCTTTCTATAGTGAAGGCTTTCGTGTGGATCGCTATCAGAAACCTTTGGATAAGATCTCCGAGCGTCTATCGGGACTTTTTAAAGAGTTAATCGAGGCGACGCGTGATTCAAACGAAGCTCAGGCCCATCGTATTATCACTGCCGCCCGAGAAATAGGCGGAACCTGCGATGGCCTCATCGAAGCGCTGTTAGGTGAAGAAGAGGCGGTTGAGTTTCACGAAGCAGTGGCGTACTCGCTGCTGGCTCGCCACTACAAGCGTGTCTCCTCGCATTTGGCCAACATTGCCACTGCGGTAACCGGACGTTTGGAAGATCTGGACTTTCCCAGTGAGGTCGACGACCGCGCGCTAGACTAAGTTTGATAGCCTCAAACAAAAGAGCAGCGTGGCGAATAGGCCGCGGTAAGTTACCTAACCGCTGCCGCGCTACGTTTAACGGACAAGCAGCAACCCCCAGTGGTGCTGCTTGTCTTGTGATATGCAGTCATCACATTGCTGGGATGCCCCTCAAAACGCTATAATAGGAGATTAACCTTTCACGCCCCACTTCCTCTCAATCAGGGTGTTGCCGCTATGCTACGTATGGCCCAAGAAGCACTTACGTTCGATGACGTACTCCTCGTTCCCGGCTTCTCCGACATTCTCCCCAAGGATGTCAGCCTCAAAACCCGCCTGACCCGCAATCTCTCGCTCAATATTCCATTGCTTTCTGCCGCGATGGATACCGTCACCGAAGCGCGACTGGCGATTGCGATGGCCCAGGAAGGGGGCATTGGCATCATTCACAAGAACATGACCATGACCCAGCAGGCCGCTGAGGTGCGTAAGGTCAAAAGCACGAAAGTGTGATTGTGAAAGACCCGGTGACGGTTAGCCCTAAAGCCAAGCTCGAAGACCTGCTTGCCATGGCGCGTGAAAATGGCTTCTCCGGCTTCCCGGTGGTTGAAGGCGAAACTCTGGTCGGCATTGTGACCGAGCGTGATATGCGCTTCCAGCCCAACCACGGCGACAGCGTTGCGGACATCATGACCCCCGCGAGCGGTTGATTACTGTCAAAGAAGGTACCGATCTCGAAACCAGCAAAGCCAAGATGCGCGAACACCGCATCGAGAAAATGCTGATCGTCGATGACGAATTCCACCTGCGCGGCCTGGTGACCTTCCAGGATATCGAAAAAGCCCGCACTTACCCGATGGCCGCCAAAGACAGCGACGGTCGTTTGCTGGTGGGCGCAGCGGTCGGCACCGGCCCGGAAACGCCTGACCGCGTAGCGGCACTGGCCGAAGCCGGCGTCGATGTGATTATCGTCGATACCGCCCACGGTCACTCTCAAGGCGTTATCGACCGCGTCCGCTGGATCAAACAGAACTTCCCGGCCATTCAGGTGATTGGCGGCAATATTGCCACCGGTGCCGCTGCCAAAGCGTTGGCCGAAGCGGGTGCGGATGCCGTGAAAGTCGGCATTGGCCCTGGCTCCATCTGCACCACGCGTATTGTGGCGGGTGTGGGCGTACCGCAAATTACCGCGGTTTCCAACGTAGCCGAAGCACTCAAAGAATTCGACATTCCGCTAATTGCCGATGGCGGCATTCGCTTCTCCGGCGATTTGGCCAAAGCGATTGCCGCTGGCGCGAGCGCCGTGATGGTCGGTGGCCTGCTGGCCGGTACCGAAGAAGCGCCGGGTGAAGTCGAGCTTTACCAGGGCCGTACCTACAAAGCCTACCGTGGTATGGGCTCCATGGGCGCCATGTCCCAGAACCAGGGCAGCGCCGACCGCTACTTCCAGGATAAGAGCGAAGGCGCCGAGAAGCTGGTGCCGGAAGGCATTGAAGGCCGCGTACCCTATAAAGGCATGATGGGCGCTATCGTTCACCAACTGATGGGTGGGCTACGTGCCTCCATGGGCTACACCGGCTGCCGCGATGTTCAGGAAATGCGCACCAAGCCGGAGTTTGTACAAATTACCGGCGCTGGCTTTAACGAATCCCACGTTCACGACGTGCAGATCACCAAGGAAGCTCCCAACTACCGGGTGAGCTAACCAGCGTTTTTAGTTAAAACGGCGGCGGGCACAACAGCTCGCCGCTTGCTTTTGGCCTTACCAGCGGCACCTACACCGCTTAACCGAGACCCCGCCATGAGTGACATTCACGCCCATAAGATTTTGATTCTCGACTTCGGCTCGCAGTACACCCAACTGATCGCCCGCCGCGTTCGTGAGATCGGCGTTTATTCCGAAGTCCGCGCGTTTGATATCACCGAAGAAGAGATCCGCGAGTACAACCCCAACGGCATTATCATGGCCGGTGGGCCGGAATCCGTGACGGAGCTGGACTCCCCGCGTGCGCCGCAGTGCGTGTTTGAAATGGGCCTGCCGGTGTTTGGTATCTGCTACGGCATGCAAACCATGGCCGAGCAGCTGGGCGGTAAGGTAGAAGGCTCCAACCAGCGTGAATTCGGCTACGCGCAGATTCAGATCGACGAAGATAACGCGCTGTTCAAAGACATCAAGGACCACGTAGACGCTAAAAGCGGCAAAACCCTGCTGGACGTATGGATGAGCCACGGCGACAAGGTCGCCGAAGCGCCCGCCGAGTTCACCGTGACCGCTTCCACGCCGAGCTGCCCGATTGCCGCCATGGCCTGGGAAGAGAAGCAGTTTTACGGTGTTCAGTTCCACCCGGAAGTGACCCATACCCTGCAGGGCCAGCGCATTCTTGAGCACTTCGTGCTGGATATCTGTAAAGCCGAAAAGCTGTGGACGCCCGCACAAATCATCGAAGACCAGGTTCAGCGCGTGCGTGAGCAAGTGGGCGACCGCCATGTACTGCTTGGCCTTTCCGGCGGTGTGGATTCTTCTGTGGTTGCCGCGCTGCTGCACAAAGCGATTGGCACCCAACTGACCTGCGTATTCGTGGATAACGGCCTGCTGCGTAAAGCGGAAGGCGATCAGGTAATGGAAACCTTTGCCAAGCACATGGGCGTGAAGGTGATCCGTGTAGACGCCGAAGACCTGTTCCTCGGCAAGCTGAAGGGCGAGAAAGACCCCGAAGCCAAGCGCAAGATCATCGGCAACACCTTCATCGACGTGTTCGATGAAGAGGCCAGCAAAATTGAAGGTGTGGAGTTCCTGGCCCAGGGCACCATCTACCCGGACGTGATCGAATCCGCCGCCTCTAAAACTGGCAAAGCGCACGTGATCAAATCCCACCACAACGTCGGTGGCCTGCCGGAAACCATGAAGCTCAAGCTGGTCGAGCCGCTGCGCGAACTGTTCAAAGACGAAGTGCGCAAACTCGGCCTGGAACTCGGCCTGCCCTACGATATGGTCTACCGCCACCCATTCCCCGGCCCCGGCCTGGCGTGCGTATTCTGGGCGAAGTGAAGAAGGACTACGCCGACATCCTCCGTGATGCCGACGCCATCTTCATCGAAGAGCTGCGCGCCTCTGGATGGTACGAAAAAACCAGCCAAGCCTTCGCCGTGTTCCTGCCGGTGAAATCAGTAGGCGTCGTCGGCGACGGCCGCCGCTACGAATGGGTCATCGCGCTACGCGCGGTCGAAACCATCGACTTCATGACCGCTCGCTGGGCGCACCTGCCTTATGAGCTGCTAGAGAAGGTTTCCAACCGGATTATCAATGAGCTGGAAGGGGTTTCACGGGTGACTTATGACGTGAGTAGTAAGCCGCCTGCTACGATTGAGTGGGAGTGATTTCTCACTAGAGCTTTGTTCGTTAAAAACCCGCCAATTGGCGGGTTTATTGTAGCTGCATTGACTCGTGTAATCTGAAATTGTGAGAGAGTTTGGAAGAGCCTATTTGGTGCTTTTTTTATTTTCCACTTCACCCGCCTCAGCATCTATTGATTAGAATTATAAGGCTGCAATTTCGTGATCTAAAGAGCTGGTTAGGAGTTCTAGGTATGTCAATAATCGAGTTGCAAAAGAAGATCTAGCAAGACTAACCGACACGCAACTCGAAGAACTTATTGCTCGACTTTGTGAAGCAGAACTCGCTGCTTATGGCGGAAAGCTAAGGGATGTCTTCTGGTCTGGCTCGATAACTGCGCCAGACGGTGGTGTAGATATCAGAGTTACCGCTTCAAACGGCAATTTTGATGGAGATTTTATTCTCCGTTCAGATACAGTTTTTCAAGCTAAAGCTAAGCCCATGCGGCGTGCAGAAGTTCTAAATGAAATGCGAAATGGCGAAGAATTGTCGGCTATTGTGAAGGAGTTGGCTGAAGTGGATGGGGCATACATAATAGCCTCAACCGAGGACTGCTCACCACCGACTTATAAAAAGCGCATAAAAGCTATGCGTGAGGCTATAACATCGGATCCACATACAACGTCGCTAGCTATTAATTACTATGACCGATCATGTCTTCACCGTTGGCTGCGTCAGTATCCATCTGTTCAGTTATGGCTTAGAGATGTTCTTGGACGCCCCTTATCCGGATGGCGTCCCTTCGGCAGATGGAGTTCAACACCTATAGATATCGGCGATAGTCTAATTCTAGAAGAAGGTATCACGGTTAATATTCCTTCGTCAGGCCATAAAGAACTCTCGCTTGAAGAAGCTATCCTAGCAGTCCGCAGGCTTATTTTGTCTTCTAAAAAAGACAATTAGGATTACGGGGCTGTCAGGGAGTAGGGAAAGTCTCGCTTCGTTCAAGCATTGTTTGAAGAAGACGTTGGTGAAGAGGTGTTGGATCGGACAGCAGTTATTTATGCGGACATTGGAAACCAGCCTGATCCATCTGCACATACAATGATAGAGACTTTGCTTGCTCAACAAGCGTCTATAATAGTTGTTTTAGATAATTGCCAATCTGAGTTGCACAGTACGCTTTCAGAACGTCTTCGATCTCACAACAATTCGCTTAAGCTAATCACCGTCGAGTACGATATTCGAGAGGACAAGCCTCAAACAACTGAGGTTGTGCAAATCGAAGCAAATGGCCCCAAAGTTGCAGAAAAATTACTCATTAGGCGTCATCCTGAGTTAGGGCAACTGAATGCGGCAAAAATTGCCGAGTTTTCTGAAGGTAATGCCAGGCTTGCTTTAGCAATCGCCGAGTCAGCCCCAATCGACGGTACATTGTCTAGGCTTACCGATGAACAACTGTTCAATCGCCTGTTTTATCAGCGTCATAAACACGACTCAGGCCTTAAGGAGCAGGCCGAGGTGTTATCTCTGGTGTACTCGTTTTCGATTGGGAGGGAAGAGGGTGGAGTAGACGAGCTTAGTCTTCTTGGCGAGCTCTGCGAATACAGCAAGCGGAGCATGCACAGAGCGATTCAAACTTTAGTTGAGCGTCAAGTCGCACAACAACGAGCCCGGTGGCGGGCGATCTTACCGCATGTGATTGCAAATCGACTTGCCACCGATGCGCTCAATAAGATTCCAGCTGACATGCTTGCTGAAATTTTCGAGCGACGTGCCAGTCCACGGCTTCTGAAATCTTTTGGGCGACGTTTGGGGTTTCTTCATAAACACCCAGTTGCAATCAAAATCGTGAGCCTTTGGATGTCTGATGGAGGTTTTTATCAGATCCTACTCAATTCAATGAGCATGAACGACAGCTCTTCCGGTACATCGCGCCAGTTGCACCAGAAAGAACACTTGATTTGATTGAGAGAACTCTGACAACAAAGGATCTTCTTGTTAACCTTAGGCCTAGTGACCCATTTCGATTAGTTTCTCTTAATCTACTTGTAGGTCTGGCTTATTATCCAGAATACTTCGAACGTGCTGTAGAAGTACTCCTTCAGGTTGCTGAGCACGAAGATACTGAAAACAATTACGATAGCGTACGTGGGAAATTGAAGGGATTGTTTCAATTATATTTATCTGGCACGCATGCTAATCTGGAGCAGCGTGCCAGCGTTGTTCGAGTTTGCTTATGTTCAAACGTACCGACCAGGCAAGAAATAGGTCTTAAATTACTTAGTTCTGCGTTAGAGTCTGATCGATGGTCTGGTCATAGCATGATGGAGTTTGGGGCTAGACCTAGAGATTACGGACATAACCCAAATTTCGATGAACGTCTTCAATGGTTGAGACGCTTTATTAAAATTTCCGTCGAAGTGTCGAACTTTGGGGAATCAACTTTAGCGAGTTCAGCAAGGCAATTAGTTGCTAGTCGCTTTCGTTTCCTTTGGCGCTATCCAGACTTACGTCCTGACCTGTATTCTATAGCTTTAGATTTAAACGATAAAGCCCCTTGGCTTGAGGGGTGGCGTGCCGTTTGCTCGGCTCTTTACTACGACTATAGAAAGTCTTTAAGTAGTTCAGAATTGGAGTCGGTTAAATCTCAGTTACTCATGTTAAAAGATGAGCTCTCTCCTAAAGACCTAGTTTCAAAAATTGAGGCTCTCGTGATCAATCCTGGTCAACAAAGCTGGCTACTTGATGACGAGTTTGACGAACAAAATCCAAAAAAATATGAAGATGCGAGAGTACGCCTCGAAAATAGAGCATTTGGATATGGCGAGCAGGTGGGTAAGATGCCTGCAATGTTGCAATTACTTGCTATGAAATTGTTTGATAGTAATCATGCGCCAAACAGGATGGCCTTTGGCCGAGGACTTATGAGCAGTTCAGCAAAACCTCGCTGGACGTGGGATATCCTTATTGAAGCTTTGCATTCACTTGAAAGTAAGTTATTTAACTACAGCGTTCTATCGGGTGCTTTAGAAGAGCTATCAAATTTGGATAAACAGCTCACATTCGAATTGCTCAACGAAGCTGCGGACGACGAACTTCTTAAGCCAATAATTGTTGGCCTACATCCGTATAGTAGTTTTTCTGAAGTCGATTTTGATCGATGCGTAAACGTATTTGAATCTATTGAAGGTCATGTTCAAGGAATTGAGAGGCTTTTTTGGCAAGATGAGTATCTGAACGTTGCTTACTCAAAGTTGGTCGATTTAGCTAAAAAATTACTTTTTAAAGCTAATGGTGACTGTGTGTTGCTAGAAGCTTTGACTATGCGCTTGCATGGCAAAGTGAAAAGTGAAGATATTTTGGGAGAGGAACTTCGTAAAATTGCCTTGCGCGCGGCGGCGAGTCATCTAACCAAAAATGACCCTGAGCCCGGAGGTTTGGGTGATTATAGACTCACGGAGGTTTTAAGCCATTGTTTGCCATTCAAAGGGTGTGTTGAGGAGAAAACCTTGGTTTTAGACGCCTTGTTCAATGACAGCAATGGGGCATTAGAACATATGTATTGGTATGGAGAAGCTGTCACTGTGGTCGTCAAGCATCTTACGTCGCCATTTTGACCCGTGCTCTTCTTGAAGGTGATGTTCAGGATTATCTTCGCTTCCATATTTCTGAGGGTGAACCGAACTTCAAAAACCCACTTGAGAACGTAAGTTCGAAGGATTTAATTGATTGGTGCATAAATTCTGGAGACGAAAAAGCGTGGAAACTAATAGCTGGCATTATAGCTCCGTTTGATTCAACTCAGGATGACAAGGCCTGTAAGTTGTCGGAGCAAGCATTAGCAATACTTAATGCCGCGCCAAATTCAGTTGAAGTACTAGACATATACGTTGATGCTGTTTCTCCCATGAGCTGCTCGGGTAATAGTGCTAATATAATGGCTAGACGTATCTTAGCATTAAAAGAACTAGAATCATCTGAATTGGAGGGTTTGGCGGAACATTTAAGAAATGTTCTGACGCGGCTAAAAAGGGATGAGGCTGAAGAACGAGCTCGTGAAGCCAATAGAGATCGCGAAAGGGAGCAGAGGTTTGAATAGGGAAACATGTTCACCTTAAATATTTAATTTTGAGTGTCACAAGCACCTAATATCCCACATTCCAAAGAACGTTCTTGCAGCAACCCCGCCAGATAAATGTGGGATTACTCGTCCAGGCTGAATGTTCAATTTCTGCTGCATCCTCTTTCCCATCTGAAACATTTCCCTGCCTAGCCCTTGAGCCGAATATAAACCATAATCGGCTCATAATATGATCTGAATAGGCGGGGCAATCGGCTCATGTATATCTGGGAACAGCGCCATTGGCCGTGTTTTGAGTGGGACGAATCGGTGCTTCGGCCTACGTTGGATGACGTGCGGCTACTGCAGGGCCGCGTGCTGGGTAAAACCGAGGCTGTCCACGGCCAGGCCGATCTGGATGTAGAGATGGATGCACTGATCCAGAATGCACTTCGTACCAGCGAAATTGAAGGTGAGCGCCTGGATGTTGGCTCCGTGAGGTCTTCCGTTGTTCTCCAGTTGGGTTTAGAGCAGGCAGGTGTCTCCACCAGAACAACACCAGCATCTGAGGCGCTGGTTGAGCTATTGCTGCAATCTACGCGTCAGTTGGACGAGCCGCTTTCCGGGAACAGTTGTGCCTTTGGCAATCCATGCTTTTGTTCAAGGCCCCGGCGTGCTAGGCAAAGTACGTGTAGGCGAGCTGCGCGGCAATCACATCATGCAAGTGGTGTCGGGGCGGCTTGATCAGCCTAACGTGCATTTTGAAGCATCGCCCCGTGGGCAGTTGGAGGCTGAGCTGGATGCCTTTATTACTTGGTTCAACCAGCCGCCTCAGGGGCTTGATGGGCTGGTTCGCGCTGGCATCACCCACCTATGGTTGATTACCTTGCACCCCTTTGATGATGGTAATGGGCGCGTTACCCGCGCGGTGACAGATCGCGCGCTTGCGCAAGCAGAGCGGCAATCCGTCCGCTTCTATTCCTTGAGCGCGGCTATTATGGCGCGCCGCCACGCTTACTACGATCACCTTGAAAGCGCTCAGAAAGGCAGCCTCGATATTACACCGTGGTTGTTGTGGTTTCTGGACACGCTGAAAGAGGCGCTTGAGCAGGCGCTGTTAAGAATCGACCGTGTGTTAATGAAAGCCACCTTCTGGCAGCGCCATGCCACCACCGTGCTGAATGAACGGCAAATCAAGGTGCTGAACCGCTTATTGGATACGGCAGGGGAGGAGTTTGAGCAGGGCATCAATGCTCGTAAGTACCAATCGTTAGCCAAAGTGAGTAAAGCCACCGCCACGCGGGATTTGGCAGAGCTGCTGGAAAAGGCTGCCTCCAAGCTACCCGGCGGTGGGCGCAGCACGCGCTATACGGTGTTACTTGGACGAACAGTGGATGGCACCTTGTAGTGGAGAATACGCAAGCCGCTATGCCATGGCATGTGAACAAGGTACCTGCTGGTAAGGTTTATAAAATTCTTATAAAGTCACTTTGAGTGACTTTTTTTGGTATTTATTAAACTCTGGTCATTGTGCTGGTTTATAGAAAGTGTATTTTAGTCACTATGAGTGATCAAAATGATGGAAAATTAAACCTCCTGCTGGCTGGGCTGAGCGATACCGGCGTTGTTTCCAGCCGGTGGTTAAGAGCGCATGGCTATTACAGTAGCTTGTTGGCCCGCTATGTCGCGAGTGGTTGGCTGGTCTCCCCGGCGCGTGGCGTGTACATGCGCAAAGGCGGCTCCCTTGAGTGGGGAAGGGGTGGTGCGCACGCTGCAACAGACTGAGGGTTTGTCGCTGCATATAGGGGGACGCTTTGCTTTGGCTTGGCTGGGGCATGAGCACTACCTACGGCTTGGCGAAGCCGCAGTAATCACACTCTATGGATTGGATCGCTTGCCGGGGTGGGTGTAAGTTGCCGTTGGTGGAGCGTGTCGACTACTGCGGCAAGGGGCCTTTGACCTGCCAGTTATTCCGCTTACAGATGAGACAACGGATCAGGCGTTGCTGGAACAAGGGCTGGAACGGCGTGAAGCGGTGCCGAGCGGGGGCTTGTATGCTCTACACCGGAGCGGGCCATGCTGGAGTTATGTAATGAGGCGTCTGATGCTGGTGGGGTCTACGAGGTTGATGCATTGTTGCAGGGCATGGCCACCCCACGTCCAAAGCGGCTTGAAATGCTGCTGAGCCATTGCCACAGCATCAAGGCTAAGCGTCTGTTTCTCGCGCTGGCCGAGCGTCATGGGCACGCTTGGTTTTCGCACCTATCGGTTAATAGTTTGAATCTCGGTCGTGGTAAGCGATCGCTGGTTCCCTGGTGGCCGTTTGCATTCGAAGTACCAAATTGTTCTGCCGGGAGATCTTGATGAGCAGTTGGGATAAACGCTACAGCGACCGGGTGCAATTGCTGGTAGATATCCTGCCGGTGCTGGCAAAGGAAACCCGGTTTGCACTAAAGGGTGGCACCGCCATCAACTTGTTTGAGCATGATCTCCCCAGGCTGTCAGTGGATATCGACCTGACCTGGCTGCCAGTGCAGGACTTTGAGACAGGCGTGGCGGCGATTTCAGCGGCGTTGGAGCAGTTAGCGGAGACATTGCGTGCCCGCCCTTTGCAATTACAGGTACAGACGTCGGGCGGCACGAACACCGGGGGCATCACGCGGTTGATTTGCAGCCGCGGCCGTGCACGTGTGCAGATCGAAACAACCCCGGTGATGCGAGGTACAGTGCACCCGGTTCGAACGATGGTGGTCCAACCGGAAGTCGAACAGGCCTTCGGCTTTGCTTCAACTCAGGTACTCGATTTTGCCGATCTTTACGCTGGAAAATTGGCAGCGGCCTTGTCTCGTCAGCATCCCAGGGATCTTTTCGACATTGGCTTGATGCTGGAAGACGAACGGGCCGATGTGACATTGTGGCGAACCTTTCTGGTGTACCTGACATGTAGCCCCAAACCGGCTTGGGAAGTTCTGGCTCCCCGGGAGCCGGTGGATTTTGAGGCGATCTTCAATGCTCACTTTAAGGGCATGACCGCCAAACCGGTGACAGCGGCGCAACTGCTGGAGAATAGAGCACGGTTACTGCTATGGATATCCAAAATGCTGGATAAGCCGTCATGTGATTTTCTATGGTCCGTCGAAGACGAGCAGCCTGATTTTGAGTTGATCAATCTAGAGGTGCAGCAGCATTGCCAGGGGTAGGGCGAAAGCTGCACAACCTTACCTGTCGCTCGCACACCAAGCGTCAGGCGGATCGCCATGAACTTGAGCAGATCCTGGCACGGATAGCATCTGATGCGTGAAGAGAGGCGCTCCGTCCCAGCCACTCTGTGCTTTACTAACTGCCACTGTTATTCACAAAGGAAGCATCCATGGCCATAGGCGGCTTGATAGGATTATTGGATGACATTGCCGCATTGGCGAAGTTGTCCGCAGCATCACTGGACGATGTGAGCGCCGCCGCTGGGCGTGCGACGGCGAAAGCGGCCGGGGTGGTGGTGGATGATACGGCGGTGACCCCGCAATATTTGCAGGGGGTAGCAGCGGAGCGTGAGCTGTCGCTTGTGAAGCAGATCGCGCTGGGCTCCATCCGCAACAAGCTGATTTATATCCTGCCAGTGGCGCTGCTGCTGAATCACTTTTGCCCACGCTTTTGCCGATCATCCTGATGGTGGGCGGCACCTACCTGGCCTTTGAGGGCGCGGAGAAGGTTTGGCATAAGCTTTTAGGCAAGCATGACGACGACAAACCAGCGGTAGAGAAGGGGCCGGAAGCCGAGAAAAAGATTGTGAGTGGTGCCATTCGCACCGACCTGATTCTGTCTGCTGAAATCATGGTGATCGCGCTGGCCACTGTCTCCCCAACAGGGGTTCTGGTCACAGCTGGCGAGTCTGGTGGTGGTCGCATTTTTCATCACACTTCTGGTGTATGGCGTGGTCGCGCTGTTGATCAGGATGGATGATATCGGCCTGAAGCTCGCCCAGCGGGATAGTTCGGGAATGCAGACCCTGGGCCGTGGTCTGGTGACTGCCATGCCCAAGGTGCTAGCGACCATCTCGGTCGTGGGCACCGTCGCCATGCTCTGGGTGGGTGGGCATATTCTGATGGTCAATCTGGGTGCCGATGGCACGGGTTGGTTCAGCGCGCCCTATGAGTGGGTACACCATATTGAGCTAGGCATTAGCGAGGCAACCGGTGCCTTGGGCGGCACGCTGGGCTGGAGCTTCAATACGCTGTGCTCAGCGGTGATTGGCTTTGTGGTGGGCTCGTTAGTGGTGGGTTTACTGCATCTCATTCCCTCTAAGAAGGCGCATGCCGAATAGGTGCGTTATATGCGAGATCTCCTGTAGAAGGCCCTCCTGTGTGAGCCGAATACACACCCTAATCGGCTCACAATGTGATCCGAATAGAGTTCGACGCTTTGCAGAAAGCCGAAGTCCTCTATTCAATTGGTGAACAGCAAACGCAGGTAAACTGTGCGAGCGTGACCCTTACTCCCCGCTCAGGTGCGCCCAGGTTGAGCCTATAGCCAGTAGCGTGTGAACACTCCGCCTTTAAACAACCGGTGGAAGTGGGTAAAAGGATGGTTATCCTTTTACAAGTGCAAAAAAGGCGCAGTCGATGTTGAATGTGATAAAGAGACTATGGTCGCTCGGCGTTGCGGGGAACCCGGTCAGGTTGCGTCGGCAAATAGCGCTTTGCAATCAGGTCGTTCTATTTGGAATTGCGGCGACCATTCCCTACCAGTTGTTCTATTTTTTCTACGATTTTGCCCTTTATCTTGGCGTATTTGTTGCCAACCTGGTTTTCATAGCCGTTTATGTAGTGGTACTGCTGTTGAACCATAGGGGCGGTACAGCGTTGCTCGAAATGTGTTGCTGGGTAATGCCTGCAGCCAAGTGTTTGTCGTATCTTTTTTTATTAGCGCCGGTGCTGGGGTACATCTTTTCTATTTCACCCTTGCTTCGATATTGGTGTTCCTATTTCAGTCCCTTCATGTGCTGAAGTATATCGCCATCATGGCGACGTTAGGCACGCTTTATATTATCGTCCATTTCCTGTTTTCTCAGAGCTTCGTGGCCGAGCCGGTTCCCTCACCGTGGGTTGACATCATGTATGCCGGCAGTGTGTTGGGGGCGTTAACGCTATTGGGTGTTTTCCTCTATCTCTTTCGGAAACAGATTGATCAGGCGGAAGACGAACTCACGCTAAACAATCAGTATTTAGAGACGCTGAGCAACACCGACCCATTAACGGGATTGGCGAACAGACGAGTGCTGGATGACACCTTGGCGCAGGAGTGGGCTCGTTTAGTGCGTCAGCCTGGGGCGATGTCCGTCATTATGTGCGATGTAGACCATTTCAAACTGTTTAATGACCGCTATGGTCATGACAGTGGCGATCACTGCCTTCAGCAAATTGCAACGGCGCTGAAAGGCGTGCTTTCACGGCCTTCTGACTTGCTGGCGCGCTATGGAGGGGAAGAGTTTGCGTTAGTGTTACCCGGCACCGATGAAGCGGGGGCCGTTACCTGGGCGAGAAGCTGCGCGAGGCGGTGGAGCGCTTGAATATTCCCTCACGCAAAGTCCCACACCGCTGCATGCGTTACCGTCAGCGTTAGGGGTGTCAGGGCTGGATCATGTCAGCCCTGACGTTAGCCAGCATCGGTGTTGATCGCCTGTTGAAGTGCGCTGATCAAGCGCTTTACCAGGCAAAGGCAAATGGCCGAAATCAGGTGGTTTTTTTGCCGTACCCAAGCGCGTATACCCGCGCTGGGCAGTGAGTATTTACGGATTAACCTATTGGATCAGCGCTATAACCAGCTCTATGGGTCTGCCTCTGTTAATCGCTAACATCATGTTCACTAGCATCTTCAGTACCTTCCTCGACTAGTTCCTGAGCCGTTTGGTGTTCCTCCTCAGAAGCCTCAGGTTTCGCTTGATCCTTTCTCGCGGCGGTCAGCGTCGTCGTAATAGCGAAGTGGTCTGAACCCTTAACCCTTACTCGGTCCAGGTCGATGAGATGAAAACCGTCAGAGACGAATAGATGATCGATCGGATAGCGCCACAATGGACGCTCAGCGTGGTAAGTGCTCAGCAGTCGCCTTCCTTTTCGTGGATCTTTAAGATCGCTCAGGTCGGCGAATAGCTTGGTAGTATCGGACCAGGCGACGTCATTGAAATCACCAGTCACTATCCAACGGTTGTCTGCATCTTGCTGAACATGGCGGGCAACGAGCATCAGTTCAGCGTCGCGAACCCGGCTGTCTCGGCGTTCAGTGGTTTCATCATTATGAGTGATACGATCTTGCAACCCCGGTGGGACTGGGTGAGTACCTACATAGCGTACGGGGCCTATGCCGGGAATATCCAGAGTCACAAAGACAGAGGGGCGGCGTTCGGAAACGAGGTGCCTCACTTCCTGCTCAAGGAATGGGAACCGTGACCAAAGCACGATTCCCAATCCTTCCCCACGAACCTTACCTACTCGATACTCGTAGTGTTCATTCAGCGGCGCTAAGCCGTCTTCCCATTCACTATCAATTTCGATTAACAGTAGTAAGTCAGGGTCCTCACGCTGGATTAACTCGACTACTTCGGCGTAGCTGTCATTCGTATAGGAAACATTAGCGGTCAGGGACTTTAAACGTTGACTGATCCTCCAATGCTTGAGCATCGGCGGTTGGCACTTCGTTTGGCCAGATCGGCGCAAACGGCACGATATGGAACAGTTGCCATCCGCCCAACGCGAGGATCAACACTAACAACACCGCATGTTCTTTTTGTGCCCGCTTCAGCCACGCATGGAAGCCCAGTAGCAGCAAAAGCACAGCCAAAATGAAGGCCAACTGCAGTCGAGGGAATTCCCAGAGCCTGACCCACCACTGACCGCTGGGCAGTTCAGGAAGTATGCTCACCACTATTAATAGGAATATCAGTACACGAATAGTCCATAGCACTAATTTTAAGAACATGGAGCCTCTTAGACGCGGTAACGGCGGAAGAAAACAATACTGCCAGAATGACTGAGTAGGGTTATTTGAAGTCGGCAGAAAGGGGGAGTCAAGATCGCCGTTACTGAAATTTGCACCGGGCGTTCCGAGTTTATGGAAACCACTGCCCTCAGTTTTCGTGCGAGCTGGCTTACCGCGGACACAAAAAAAAGCGCCCCACCATGGGAGCGCTTTAGACTTGTACCTTCCTGAGTCGCGGCCGCTCATCCTGAGCGGGAATTCCATTTCAAAAGCAGCTTCCTGCCGCCGACATATTCACAGTAATAGATGACAGTTTAATGATCAACCCTCTACTAGAACGAACTGTTATAACCATAAAAGCCTACCCGCCAGAAAAACGCTCAAGGCGGTGGGTGTACCGCCAAGCCTGCGTGCGTTAATTGAGCTTGCGTGATTAGGGCGTAAAGAACGCTTTTATGCTCCTTCCATCCCATCCACGATAAACACGCGGTAGTCGGCGCCCTGGGAGCGGTACTTGCGGGCTCCTTGGTAGGCGGGGTTTTTTATGTGTATATATAAACAGTGTTATGTTAAGGTTTAATTAGCTTAAAAGCAGGCTGGTTTAGGTGTTTGCTGCGGCAGTAGGGTATATGCTGCATTGAAGTGAGCTTGCTTTAGAAATGCATAACGTTTGTAAACCTAAAGGAAGCGATCATGAATGATCAGCAAATACAGATATTCACCAGCGAAGATGGACAAGCACACCTTGAGGTGACACTAGAGCAAGAAAGTGTTTGGTTGAGCCAAGCGCAGATGTGTGAATTGTTTGGACGCGAGCGTTCGGTTATTACAAAGCACATTCGCAACGTTTTTAAAGAGGGAGAGTTGGAGCGAAATTCAGTATGTGCAAAATTTGCACATACTGCCGAAGATGGCAAATCTTATCAGGTTGATCACTTCAATCTTGATGTCATTATCTCAGTTGGCTACCGCGTGAAATCTCAACGTGGTGTACAGTTCCGCAAGTGGGCCACAGCTGTACTCAAACAATATCTAGTTCGAGGCTACACCCTTAACCAACGACGTCTAACCGAGCGTGGTATAGAGTTTGAGCAGGCGGTGAGTCTGCTCAGTCGTACTTTGACCAATCAAGGCTTGGTTTCTACAGAAGGCGAAGCGGTTGCTCGCGTGATTAGCGATTACGCTCGCTCCTGGAGTTTGTTGCAGGGCTACGACGAGCAGCAATTAACCGAGCTAAACGTTAAGCAGCCCGGTATGCACTCACTGGAGTTGGAAGAAGCCTTGAAAGCCATTGGTGAGTTAAAGCAAACCTTAATCGCCAAAGGTGAGGCAACCGAACTATTTGGGCAGGTGCGGGGCGACGGTTTGACATCGGCTTTGGCCACCATTGAGCAAGGCTTTGGTGATGAGCTGTTTTACCCCAATGTAGCCACTCGCGCTGCGCATTTGCTCTATTTTGTAATTAAAAACCACCCATTGGCCGATGGAAATAAGCGTTGTGGTTCGTTTCTGTTTCTATGGTACTTACGCCGCAACGCAGCCTTGCTGGCCCGGCCAGTCGAGCAATTGATCAACGATAACACGCTGGTGGCGTTAGCCCTGTTAGTAGCTGAGAGCCTACCCGATCAAAAAACGCTGATGATTCGGCTGATTGAGCACTTCATACTGCTGAAAGAAAAGTGAAGCTATCGATACTGAGGCAGCGCTGAGATATAACGCCGTGCCACGCGTTTGTATTAATCTGTCGACCATCGCGCCGGCAGCTTTCGACAGTTACTTAAAAGCCGTTGCTGCAACCTCTCTAGCAGCGTCTGTTCGGTACCTTGATTCGCCATGGGGCTCAGCGTGGCTAGGGTACTGTCAATGGCTGCGGGCATGCGTTCAGCGAGTTCTAGTCCTTGGCGTAGAAAGTAACGTGGTTGGAACCGCAGCAAGCGGGCCAGCGTCTCAAGATGTGAGCGCTCGATACTACCGGGGTGATCCTCGCCAGCGATGTGCAGTGCAAAGCGGCGCGATAGACCACTATAAAGCGCCGTGCTCATCAGGTCGTAAAACGGCGCCAAGCGGGGGCCTTCATCGGTATAAAGGATGGCGAGGTTTTGGCGTGGCTGTCGTTGTTGCCAATCAACAGATTGAAAAAGAGCCAGCCGATCAGGCGCTGCAAGTCTTTAGCCGGTGCGCCTGTTTGCTGCAGTAGTTCACGACAGCGAACCAGGCTTGGGCCGCCGTCGCTTTCGTATTTGATCAGCGATGGGGTGCCGGCCAACTGGCAGAAATCGAGTTGGTGTAGGCGCCGCAATTTACCTTGTGCGTCGGAGATGCGATCGTATCGACGCAATAGACAGGCTCGGGTTTCGGGTTGGTAGCTAGCCTCGGCGACGCCGAGCCCGAGTTCAGCGGCCAGCTGCATGCAAAAGGTTTCGTTGAGGGCGGTGGTCCAGACACCTTTCAGGCCTTGAATATCCGGCTTGAGAATATGGCTGGAAGGCGCAGAACCCTCTGGTATGGCGGGGCTTCCATCTGGCTGTACCATCAACAGTAATTTGTTTTGTGCCCCAGCCAGTGAGATCCGCGCTTCTTCGCCATGTGGCGAGAACGGTTGCGAGAACGGTTGCGAAAACAGCGGGCCTCGTTCTCGATGTTGCAAGTGTTCAGCCACAGTTTCCCAATGAATAGGCCGGTAGTGCGGTGGAGCTGGTGACTCGCCCGGTGAAAGCAGGGTGAAGCCGCTGGCCGTATCGCCACCAATGGCTTTCAGCAGCCCAAAAACAGTCGTGGTGTGATGGCGAAGTTCCAAGTGATGCCGAAGGTCGCCCTCCGGCAGCAGGTTCTCAAAATAGGCCAACACGCCATCGCCTGAGTGAACCTGCTGCGTGAGGGGGGAGTGAGGGTGAGAGACCCACAGCTTTAGAGTGCTCCAGCCATTCAGACGCGTATTCGAAGCGGAGTGGTTGAGTATCATACAACCACCCAACATGCCTTTCGTCGTGATAAATCGTTAAGGTACCGTCACTCACCATGGCGGTTGCCCCCTTGCGCCTCACGACCACCTCAAGCCCTATCAAGTCCAAAACGTCTAACACTTTTTGCAGCTGTAGGGTCGGCTTGCCCCGTTCCAGATCGACGATAAAGCGATTGCCGGTGCCAGCAAGGCCTGCCAGATCAATCTGTAATAGGCCCTGCTCGGCACGCAGTTGGCGCACCAGTTTGCCGAGGTCTTCGCTTTGGCGAATGGTAGTAGTTACGGAGGAGGGGGAGTTAGTGATTGGCATAGGAACCTGCTTTTGATTACCGTTCGGTAATTATAGGGGTGATACTTGCGTCTCACAATACAATAATTACCGATCGGTAACTATTATAATAAAAAGCCTCAAACCTTATTGTAAATTACCGAGCGGTAACTAAAAGGGCAAGTGATGAATAAAGATTCCTTATTAGTTCGCCAAGAGGGTAAATGACAGGTTCGACGACGGATCAAGCAAAGCTTGATTTCTACCCAAGGCGAAGCCGTTAGCGCGGACATATGAATTAGCAAAATAGAAAGGGGCCGTTCGTAAATCACCGAACGGCCCCTTTGTATTACTAAGCGCTGCATAGAGAGCGCTGATTACGCTTCTTCCATCCCATCCACGATAAACACGCGGTAGTCGGCGCCCTGGAAGCGGTGCTTGCGGGCTTCCTGGTAGGCGTCGCTTTGGTACCAGGCGCGGGCGGCGGCCATGTCGGGGAAGCGCAGGATGACCGCGCCTTCCATGTCGCTGCCTTCCAGCACTTCAAAATCACCGTAGAAGGCGAGCGGTTGCGGGTCGTGGCCTTCGCGGGCGGCTTTCGCCTTGGTGGCGTATTGCTCCATTTCCTTTGTGTCGTGAGTGCGTTCACGCGTCAGTACAACATAAGCCGGCATTCCATTCTCCTTGGGTAATTATCAGGAAAGCTTGTTTAAAAGCGCTTGGGCGGTCGCTTCAGATGAGCCGGGGTTCTGGCCGGTAATTAGCAGGCCGTCGACAAGTACGTAAGAACTCCAATCATCGCCTTTGCTGTATTGGCCGCCCTGGTCTTTGAGCATGTCTTCGACCAGAAACGGCACCACGTTGGTCAGGCCAACGGCCTCTTCTTCACTGTTGCTGAAGCCGGTCACTTTGCGGCCAGCCACCAATGGCTTGCCGTCGCTGCCTTTCACATGGCGGAGCACGCCGGGGCATGGCATACCGTTGCCACTGGCTTGTTGGCTGCCAGGGCAGCCTCGATCAGGCGCACGGAGGTGGCGCTTTCGGCCAGGTCCCACAGCGGGCCGTGGCCGCCGGGGTAGAAGACCGCGTCGAATTCGGCGATATCGATATCATCAAGCTTTCGGGTGTTGGCCAGCGCTGCCTGAGCGTCGAGGTCCGCTTGAAAGCGGTTGGTGGCCCTCGGTTTGGGCGTCCGGCGCATTGCTGCTGGGGTCTAGCGGTGGCTGGCCGCCTTCGGGGAGGCCAGGGTCAGCTCGGCGCCTGCATCCATAAAGGTGTAGTAGGGCGCGGCCAGCTCTTCGAGCCAGAAGCCGGTTTTGTTGCCTGTATCGCCAAGCTTGTCGTGTGAGGTAACGACGACGAGAATTTTCATGATTGCGTCCTTTCCTGGGTGTGATATGACGTGTGATAGAGAGTTGGAGAGAGATTTAACAGGGCGTAGGTGGCTTTTAAGGCGGCATCCAGCGGTACCCGGTCGCGGGTAATTTTGGCGCGCAGACTGGCGCCCAGCCACAGTTGGTAAAGCGTGGTGGCCAGCTCGGTCGCATTGCCTTGTGTACCGGTCAAGCCGGGCAGCGATCCATCATCTACGGCTGCCTCAATCGCCAGGGCTAGGCGGGCGATGATGCACTCGGTGCCGCGCTGCAGTACTTGGCGCATACGCTCGGAAAGATCGCTGACTTCCGCCGCGAGTTTGACCGCCAGGCACTTGCCTCTCGGGTCGCCGTGGTGCTGGGTGTTCCGCCAGTTTGTCCAGTAGCTCGTCAGACGTTCGGCGTTGGAAACCCCTGGCTGGCTCAAGCACTCTTCCAGCTGGGTGAGGTAACCGGTGAAGTAGTCTTCCAGCAGCGCTTCGCCAAAAGCTTCCTTGGAGCCGAAGTAGTGATAAAGGAGCCTTTGGGCACCCCGGCGGCCTTAAGGATCTCGTTAAGACCCACCGCCGAGAAGCCTCTGCCAGCGATAATAAGCTGGCCGGTGTGGAGGATATGCTGCCGAACATCGCCGGTCGCTGGTGTCGTGTTCATAAAAGACAGCTTACGCCTTATTAGACCAGTCGTCTAGATGGCTAGGACGTCTACTCCCACAGCGATTTGAGTGGCCCGCCTACCGGGGTGTTCTCGGGTAAGGTGACGGAAGCTACTCGCGCTTGGGCTGCCTCAAGCTGTGCTGGGTCGCCGCGCTCTATCTCCGGGTCTTGCCCCGGTGGGTAGGCGCCTACCATACAGAAATCATCGTCTGATTCTATGCTGGCATGCCCAACCCCGGCTGGAAGCACCAGCACATCGCCCGCGCTTAGCACCGTCTCGCGGCCGTTAGGGCCACCCAGCCGTGCCCGGGCTTGTCCGCGGAAGATGCCCAATGCCTCGTGGGCGGTGGAGTGAAAGTGGTCAAAGTCATAGGGTGATAGCGCCACGCTGGCGGCCAGCCGTGGCGCTTAAACATGCTTTCAAACGCGTCAGCCAGTTCATCTGCATCGCTGGTGTCGAGAACTTGGCGGTAAACCAGCACCGGCAGTGGGGAGTTGGGATAGCCGGTCGTGTCATCGCTATCAAAATGGAGTAATTCGGGCTGCGGAATAGACATCTTGGCCTCCTCATTGGGTGTTCTTTCAGCATCGTCTTTAAAGCTCGGTCTTTAAAACCAGGTCTTTAAAACATAGCCTTTAAAACATGGTCTTCAACATAGTCTTTAACATGGTCTTTAACATAGCCGAGCTATCCGATAAGAGACTGACCGATTATTCGGTGGATCACCGCCAAGCAGCGTATCCCTCATTTTCTGTCCGATTGCCTTGAGGGCGTCAATCGGTATCATAGAGTTGAGGTTGTCCATCATTACGCCACTTTACCGCGAGCTGCTATGAGCCAATCAAAACGCCCTTCATTGTGGTGCTGAGCCTGGCTCTGACCATGATGCTGGGCCCGTTTTCCATGGATACGTACCTGCCGGCCTTTCCGGTTATTGGCGAATCGCTGGGGGTATCACAGCAGGCGGTATCGCTGAGCGTATCGGTGTATATATTCGCGATGGCGTTGGGTCAGTTAATCGGCGGTGCGCTTTCGGACCGCTTCGGACGACAGCGTGTTCTGATGAGTGGACTGGTGATTTTTGCGCTCTCAAGCATTGTCATCGGTATGGCGGATTCCTTGAACACCCTGCTTGGCGGGCGGGCAGTTCAGGCCATTGGCGCTGGTTTGACCCTGGTATCGGTACCGGCGCTGGTACGCGACCGGGTAGCGGGCCGCGACGCTGCAAAACTGTTCTCGATGATGGGCTTTATCATGGTGCTGGCGCCGGGTATTGCGCCTAGCGTAGGCAGCGCGATTCTGACGCTGGGCTCCTGGCACTATATTTTCTTCGCCTTGGCGGCGTACGCGCTGCTGCTGGTGCCGTTACTGGTGCGGGTGCTTTTACCGGCAAGGGTAAGGTGTCGCGAGCGAAAAGCCCTAAAATGAGCTTGTTGGCGCGTTACAAACTGGTGCTAACGACAAAGCCTGCGCTGCCGTTCATCGTTTGGCAGGCGGGCTCTTTTCCACCCTGATTATGTTCATCACCTACGCCTCCTTTATCTATCAGGGGCACTTCGGCCAGTCGCCTTCGAGCTTTTCGATGCTGTTTGCAGCTAACATCATCGCGATGCTTATCTTCAATATCTTCAATCGTGTGCTGCTTTCCAGGCTGCCGTCGTTGCGTATCCTACAATTGGCGACGGGCTGTCAGGGCGGTCGGCATGCTGTTGCTGGTGATGGCCGCCTTCATGGAGTGGCCGCTGTACGCTTTCCTGCCCGCTATGATGCTGACCATCGGCGCGGTGGGGCGATCTCGCCGAATATTCAGGCCTGCTTTTTGGAGTTCTTTCCCACCAGCGGTGGCACGGCCGCAGCGCTTCTGGGTGCTGCCCAGTTCGGTATCGCCGGGATCTTAAGCGCGCTATCCGCCATGCTGCCGCATACGCTTGAATCGATCATCCTGGCCATGGCCGCCTGTGGTTTGGTGGCGTATCTAATGCTGGCCCGCTCGATCATCAAAGGGCGTGCCGCCGTCGAGGCGTAAGGCGTCAGGCCTTGCTGACTTCTTTGCCATGTCGCCCCAGCGGTATCATCATCGGTTTGCCGGTCACCGGGTCTTCTATCACTCGGCTTTCCAGGCCAAATACCTCCCGCACCATCTGCTCGGTCAGGATCTCCTCCGGCGGGCCTACTGCATAAACATCGCCGTTGGCCATGGCGACCAGCTGGTCGGCATAACGGGCAGCCAGGTTCAGCTCGTGGAGCACCATCACAATAGTCGTGCCGCGCTCGCGGTTGAGATCGGTGAGCAGATCAAGCACTTCGATCTGGTGATTGATATCTAGAAAGGTAGTGGGTTCATCAAGCAGCAGCACGTCGGTTTGTTGGGCCAGCGCCATGGCGATCCATACCCGTTGCCGCTGCCCGCCGGAAAGCTCGTCCACGTGGCGTTCGGCCAGCTCGCTCATCTGTGTGGCGGCCAACGCCTCGGCCACGGCAGATTCGTCCGCCGCGCTCCAACGCTTGAAAAGCCCCTGGTGCGGGTGGCGGCCACGGCTGACCAGTTCAAGCACGCTGATGCCTTCCGGGGCGATGGGTGATTGCGGTAGGAACCCCAGCTGCTGCGCCAGGCGGCGGGTGGGCATTTGATGAATGGCATCATTATCTAGCAGCACGCTGCCCTGGGCGGGCGTCAGTAGCCTCGAAAGCACACGCAAAGGGTCGATTTTCCGCAGGCGTTGGCGCCCACAATGGCGGTTGTCTGACCGGCAGGCACCGTCAAGCTAACGCCATCGAGAATGGTGCGTTCCCCATAGCCTGCCACCAGGCCCTGGGCGAGTAGTGAACAAGCGCTCATAGGGTGCCTTGAGTTTTGTTGTCGCGAACGATGAGATACAAGAGATAAGGCGCGCCCAGCACACCGGTCACGATGCCGACCGGATAGCGGGCGGGGAGCAGAAACTGGCCCGCGTAATCGCCCAGCAGCACCAGTAGGGCACCCACTAACGCGGAAGGCACCAGCAACGAGCCGTTGCGGCCCATCAGCCGTGCCGCAATGGGCCCCGAAAGAAACGCCACGAAGGCCACCGGCCCCGATACCGCGGTGGCAAACGCCACCAGCGCAACGGCGGTAATGACCACGACAGCGCGCGTGACGGCTAGGCGAACGCCCAGCCCGGCGGCCAGGTCATCGCCCATGCGCAGGGTTTCCAGGTCGCGTCGGCGGCTTAGTAGCAGCCCGCCGAACAGCAGCAGGGCGATGAACAGCGGCAGCGCCTGGTCCAACTGCGCGCCGTTGACACTGCCGGTGATCCAGCGCAGAGCTTCTTGCAGTGTCCAGCTTGGGGCGCGCATCAGCAGGTAAGCGGTGATACTTTGCAGCATGGCGGCCAGACCAATACCGATCAGGATTAGCCGCCCGCCGGCCACGCCCTGGCGCCAGGAGAGCGTGTAGATCAGAAGCGCCACGCCCAGTCCCGCGGCAATCGCCACCAGCGAAACCGCCGGGCCGCTTAGCGAGAGCACCACAATGGCAAACACGGCGCCGGTGCTCGCGCCGGTACTGATGCCGATGATGTCGGGGCTGGCCAGCGGGTTACGCAGCATGGTCTGAAAGGCGATGCCGCCCAGGCCAAAACAAGCGCCCACCAGCACGGATACTACGGCTCTTGGCAAGCGCAGCTCGCGCACGGTAAAGCTTGCCCCCGGCACGTCGGCGCCGCCCAGCACGCGCAACACCGTGGAAAGTGGCGTAAAGGATTGCCCGAGCATCAGGGTTAACAGCACGCCTGCTAGAAGACAGGCGGAAAGCACCGCCAAAATGCGAACGCGGTGCTTAGCGTTTGCCCGGCGAATATGTCGGAAGTGGCTGATCGCATTGAGGGGCGTCTGGTTCATAACGCGCCTACTTTGCGATTGCGAACAATCCAGATAAACACCGGCGCGCCGATAAAGGCGGTGACGATGCCTACATCCAGCTCTGATGGTGAGCCACTAGCCTCCCGGCGACATCTGAAAATATCAACAGTACCGCGCCGCCCAGGGCAGAGAAGGGCAGCAGCCAGCGATAGTCGCCACCCACTAGCAGGCGGCAGGCGTGGGGTACGACTAAACCGACAAAGCCAATCGGCCCGCATACGGCGGTAATCGGCCCGCACAGCAGTACCGCGCCGATAGCCGACATGGCCCGGGCCACGGCCACCTTTTCGCCCAGCCCGGCGGCGGTGTCATCACCCAGCGCCAGCATATTGAGTTTACGCGCAGCGAGCAGGGTGATGACAAACCCGGTGAGTAGAAAAGGGAGTACCGGCAGCAGTTGGTCATAGGTCGCGCCGCCCACGCCACCCACCAGCCAGGATTGCACCAACCCGCCGATATCGCCGCGCGGCAGCACCACGGCGGTGGCCAGCGAGCTGAGTGCCGCGGTAATAGCCGCCCCGCCAGCGCCAATCTGAGCGGCGTGGCGCCGCCTCGGCCAAGACTGGCAATCGCGTAAACCGCGCAGGCGGCGATCGCGGCGCCGGTAATGGCGGTCCAAATGTAACTGGTCGTCTCGTCGATTCCGAACCAGACGATACCGATTACTACCGCCAGCGCCGCTCCGGCGTTAACACCAGAAGGCCGGGGTCCGCTAGCGGGTTGCGGGTCAAACCCTGCATGACCCCGCCGGAAACCCCCAACGCAGCCCCGGCAAGCATGGCAAGCAATGTGCGTGGAAGTCGGCTCGCCACGGCGGCATCGCCAATGGTTTTCCACTTGGCCGCTCAGCGCGGCGGCAATTTCCTGCCAACCCACTTCCCGGGCACCAAAAGCGACGGAAAGCATTAATCCCAGCATAAGCAAAGCCAGCAGCAATAGGCCGCCAGCAATACGTGAGTTCAGTTTGCTGCGCTGCTGGGCGACGCCAGGGTCAGTTACCTTAGCGCGGCTAGTCTGACTTGCGTGCGGCTTCTGAGAGAAGGTCTGCATAATCATCCAGCAACCATGAAATTGACATTGGGGTGGGGTTGGCCGCCGTGCCCAGCGGGGTATTGCCGAGCAGGACAACAGCGCCGTTTTCCACCACTGGCAGCCGGGAGGTGAGCGGGTGGGCGTTGAGCTGATCGATCAGCGGCTGGCCGCCGTAGGTGACGAGAATATCCACGTCATTAAGCTCGTCGATCAATTCAGAACTGATTTCGCCAGCGAATTTGCCAGGCGTGGAGTTCTGCTTGACCACCTCGGGGATTCCAGTCCTAGGTCGTGGAAAACCGCACCCGTGCGTCGTTATCGGTGTAGAACGAAATGCGGCCCAGGTTGGTGGGGTCGAGGTGGGTCACGAACATGGCCGTCTTGCCTGCCAGTTCGGGGTGGTTGTCGGCGGTGTCGGCAATCTGCGCTTCGAGTTCTTCAACGAGCGCTTGGCCTTCCTCCGCCATGCCCATGCCTGTGCTATTCAGGCGGATCATGTCGCGCCAGTCGGTCGCCCAGGGCCTTCTGGGTAGGCCACTACCGGGGCAATCTGGCTCAAGGTGGTGTAATCCGCCTGACTAAGCCCCGAGTAGGCGGCCAGAATCACATCGGGTTGGCTTTCGGCCACGGCTTCAAAATCAATGCCGTCACCTTCATCGAACAGGGCGGGGCGTTGCGCCCAGCTCTTCGCCGGGCGTCCACCCAGGGCAGCAGACCGTTGCCGTTTTCATCGCCAAAGTTGGCGGCGGCAAAGCCGACCGGCACCACGCCAAGTGCCAGCGGCACTTCGTGGTTGGCCCAAGCCACGGTCGCTACCCGCTCGGGCTTCTCGGAAAGCATCGTGGTGCCCAGGGTGTGCTCGATTTCCAAGGGGTAGGATTGGGCACTTGCTGTACCAACACTGACCGATGCTAGTAGCGCGACGCAAAGAGTCTTGCTGTCATGAAGCCATGTCATTGTCCAATCTCCTGCAAGCGATACGACCTCCATCCGGTATGCCGGGTGGAGGTCGTTGCTCGATATAAGCGTGAAGGGCGGCTGGGTTAGAACGCGTAGCGCAGCGTCGAAGAGATGCTGGCCGGTTCACCGTAAACGCCGTAGCCTGCGACATTGCTGTAGTATTTCTCGTCGAACAGGTTCTTGACGTTGACCTGAAGCGACAAGTCCGGTGTGAACTGATAGCGGCCGAAAAGATTGACCAGGGCGTAGCTATCCTGCTCGAATTCGCTGGGTATACCGGCCGGAGTGCTAAGGTCGCCAGCAAAGAGGCTGCTCTGCCAGCTAACCCCGCCGCCCACGGTTAGCTCTCGTTTCTGCGGCACGTTGTAGCTGGCAAACAGGTTAAACAGCGAACGCGGCTGGTTAATGTTGAACGAGTCATCGTCAGCCTTTGCGGTGAAATGGGAGTAGCCAACAGTCATGTCCAAGTCATCGGTCATCGCGCCGCTCAGCTCCACCTCAAATCCTTCGCTCACCACGCCGTCGGCGGCTGAATAGAACGTCTCGGTTTGGCCTGGGCTCATCGGGAGGGCCGCGGCGACGTTGTCCTGCTCGATGCGGAATACCGAGAAGGAGCCGTTCAGCAGTCCGTCAAACCAGGCGGCTTTAAGTCCGGTCTCGTAGTTTTGCCGATCACTGGGTCCAGATAGCTGCCGCTGGCATCGCGGTAATTTTGCGGCTCGAAAATCTCGGTGTAGCTGGCAAAGGCCGAATAGGTATCATTGAAATCAAACACTACACCGCCATAAGGCGTGACTTCGTACTTGCTCTGGCTATCCAGGCTGCGGAATAGCGTCATTCCGTCCCATTCGGTGTAGCGCGCCCCTATAATCAGCGCCAGTGGGTCCGCTAGAGAAGCGTGATGCGGTATAAACAGCTTTCTGACGTGTACTGGATGCCTCGGATGGTACAAATGCGGGCCAACCCTCGTTGGGCGCGCTGCCATCCCAGTTATTGAAGTCATCAACACTGAAACCGCTAATGAAGGTGTTTTCGTAGTCGTTGGTTTGGTCACTGTAGCTGCCGCCGATGACCAACTCATGTTCGCGGCCTAACAGCGTAAATGGCCCGCTGGCCTGGGCATCAACAGAGTCGACTTCCCGGTGCCCACGGTTCCATCCTGTGAAAAAGCTGACGCCGCTGCCATCGGCTCGATCCGGCAGTGTTCCTTCCACATAGGGATAGGCCAGCTTGCCGTCCATATCGGTTTCTTCATGAGTACCCACTACCCGAACTTGCCAGTCATTGTCGAACCGGTGGCTGATTTCAGCGAATACTTTCTCGGACTCGAAATCGTAGTAAGACCAGTCTGGCGCCACGCTGAACGAACGCGAGTAGTCCGTCTCGCTGCCATCGCTATACCAAAGCGGTAAGCCGCCCCAGGTGGGAGAGGAAGTATGGCTGTCTTGATAGTCGAAGCCTATCGAGAGTGTGGTGGACTCCGTTACATCAGCATCGATAACGCCGTAGCCGAACGTGCGGCGTTTGTCCTGACGGTCAAGATGCGCGCCACCTTCTTCATAACCGCCGATAAATCGTGCGCGTACATCGCCAGAGGCCGTCAGAGGTGTGGTCACATCGAGGGTACTGCCACGTTTATCCCAACTGCCCAGCGTACCGGAGATGGAGCCGGTAAGTTCGCGGCTGTCGGCGTGCTTGCGCACGAAGTTAACTGACGCCCCGGATTACCCGAGCCGCTGACCAGCCCGTTGGCACCACGTATTACCTCGACTCGATCATAGATCGCTGTATTGAGGCGGCCTTCGCCGAAGTACCAGCGGTTGTCGGTGTTAAGGGTCGGAATACCATCGTACTGAAAGCTGTTGATGCGGAAGCCGCGCGATGAAAAGCTGACGCGCTCACTGTCTACGTTGCGCGTTGAAATGCCAGTGGTGTTGCTCAGCACTTCTTCGATGGAGTTTAGGTTCTGATCTCGTATGCGCTGTTCAGTGACGATACTGATCGCCTGAGGCAGCTCTTTCTGGCTAAGTGTCAAACCGGTGCCAGCGTTAGTGCTACGTCGCGTGTAGCCGACATTCTCATAGAGATTGGTGCCGGTGACGGTCAGGGTGCCTAATGCTTCGGCATCGTTGGATTGGGCCAGCGCGCCGTTCGACATGAACAGGGCGGTAGCGATAAATGCGGTAAGCGAGATACCCCGAAGTGAGGAGGAAACTGCCAACGAGTCTTTGGGTGCTCGAAGCCGCTTCATAGTCGAAACATGAAGTGAAGACGTTTTCATAGGATCCCTTGCGCCACTTGCTTATTAATTTTAGGTAATTAAATAACGAAGTGATCATATAAAAACGGTTCCCAAATGTAAATGCGCGTGAGAATGTTTAGTATTTGTGAATGATGCTTGATTGTCGCAGCAGGGATTCCTAAAAGGGAAAAAACATGAAGAGCAACTAACGTCACTACTCCCTACTGAAGGCAGCAAAGCAAGGCGGGGAAGGGGCGTTAGCGCCATTAGCAACTACCGAGATTTTCTCGGTAGTGCACCAGATGGGGGAAATGCCGCGCGTTAAACGGCGTTACGTTAGCCAGTACTACCAGTCCTAATATAGGTGCGAGCTATCTTGATTAGGCTCTCGGTATTCTGATTCTAACGCTGATTCAATCACGACGGCTGTTTCAAATCTCTCATTTTCCAGAGCCGCTAATGCAATTTCAAAGCAGTCATCGATATGACTGTTACCCATGTACTTCATGGCGGTAAAGCTAATGCTGCCGGCTACGGCGCTGCCAACGAAGGGCACGAACTTAGAAACATTCTTTGCGGCTACCTTGCCTGCCATCTTATTAAGTAACAGCACGATCAGTTTTCTGGTGATGTATTTGCCAGCCATTTTGCTGCCAGTATTGGAAATGGCGGTCATCACAAAGAGTTTGGACTCAACGTCCAGGCTGTCGATTTGCTCAGGCGACAGCCCAAATTTTTCGTTAATTTTAGGGATTAGCCGCATCAATATAGCCACGTCAGAACCTATATCGAGCCCCGGTATGGGAATGATGGCGGTGCCTGCGGAAAGGCTTGAACTCCTCGTGACCATCGATTGACATGACTTTCGGATGGCTTCGAGCTCTTCGATTGACTGGATCATATACAACCTTGTTTAGATCAAATAGGAAAGGCGGCAGCCTTTGCGACTGCCGCCTCATCACGCTGTTAGTGAGGCATCTTACTCATCGCCTTCATACGTCACGCGCCAAACGGCGTTCGTCAGGTCGTCAGCGATGATGAGGGCACCGTCCGGGTCAATAGTGACCCCCACTGGCCGACCGCGCGTTTGATCGTCGCCGTTGAGAAACCCGGTAACGAAGTCAATCGGGTCGCCATCGGGTTCGCCGTTATTGAAGGGCACAAAAACGACTTTATAGCCGACGGGGTCATTGCGATTCCAGCTACCATGCTCACCGATAAAGGCACCTTCGGCGAAGTCATCGCCCATTTCAGGCGTGGAGAAGGCGAGGCCAAGCGGCGCTACATGCGAACCCAGGCTGTAATCGGGCACAATGGCCGATTCCACTTTATCGGGTTTCTGTGGGCGTACACGTGAATCAACATGCTGCCCCAATAACTGTAGGGCCAGCCATAAAACCCCTTGTTGCACGGTGGTGAGGTAGTCGGGAACCAGGTTGGGCCCGAGTTCGTCCCGCTCGTTAACCACCGCCCACAGTTGATCCGTCTCAGGCTGGATCGCCAACGCCGTAGGGTTGCGTAAGCCGGTGGCATAGGGCCTATGCGCACCAGATCCTGGATCAATCTGCCACACTTCGGCGCGGTTGACTTCTGCTGCCATGCCGCGCTCGGTAATGTTGCTGTTGGAGCCGATGCCTACAAAAGAAAACGGCCATCCGCGCTCGCGGTCATTGCTTTGGTCCAGTGGTGATTGATCTCGGAGGGTAGCTGCGTGACCTCTTCCGGCGGCCCGCTGGCCTCGGTTTGACCTTCCTCGTAATCAAAGCGTACGACTGCATCTTGGTTGGCGACATAGAGGTTATTATCAATCAACGCCAACCCGTAAGGCGCATTGAGATCATCAGCAAATACCGACTGCTCGTAATTGCCGTCGCCATTTTCGTCGCGTAGCAGGGTTAGTCGGTTGCCGCTCTCAACGGAGGTGGTGCCTTGGCTTTTATATAGCCAGCAATGAAGTCTTTCGGCTTTAACTTAGGGGCATTGCCGCCGCTCCCTTCGGCCACCAGAATATCGCCGTTGGGCAGCACCAACGTTTGGCGCGGTATCTGTAGATCAGTCGCAATGGCCGTAATGGTGTATCCGTCGGGAACAGTGGGGAGCTGGTCGCCCCATTCAGCGGGCTCAGGCACTGTCATATCCGGCAGGAGTCCGCGCTGCGGTTCAGGAAGGTCAGGATTGGGGCCATAATCCTGTTCGCTTTGAGCGCTAGCGCCACCTGCAACGAGAAGAACCGAGAGAGGCGCGGCGAAGAGGCTAGTAAGCTTAAGCTTCATGGCTTACCTCCGTTACCAAGGCGGGAAAAACCGACCCAAGTCGCCGTGCCCGCGAGCAAAACAACCACGATCGAAAGAGCAAAGCCGGCAGGCATCATGGCCCAGGCGTCCCGAGCATGCGCCAGCGCATTAATAAAGCCCAGTATCAAGGTAAGTAGTAGCAGTGCTGGGTAAACCAGCCGAACCATGTTGCGATGAGAGGAGCGAAAGAAGCCAATAATCGCACATAAAAATGCAAACCCTGTAAAGATAAGCCCACCTACGTTTAGCCAGGAAGCAAAGGTCGCCCACTGAATGTGGTAGGTCGTTGAGTAGGCATAATCGCAAAGCATGGCGCCAAGAAAGAGAGGGAAGGTTCCCCCAAGTAGTACGGCATGGAGCGGATGCAATCCGCTGCGATAAGTGTGTACTAGAGGCTGTCACGGCAAACTCCTTATGCTGATCAAGCTGATTGATTTACCTAGGCTGGCGTGTGCAAGCGCGAAGCCATCCCAGACGACGACGTCATTTTCGTTAGGAAAGTGTAGTTGACGATCAGCAGCCTGCCCAAAGCGAAGCAAGCGAGACAAGCAAACATAGTGCCTGTTGCCAATGCTCCTAAGAAAAGCCTATGTATTAGGTCAGCCCCGCATCCCGTGACTAAAGCGCCTAAACCTGCGCCAACGCCCTGGGCGCCGTGGACTGCGCTTCTCTCGTGAATGCTAGACGCATTTGTTAAAAACCGGTGCATCGCGGAAAAATCTGACACAGCAACTATAAGTGAAGGGACGCAACCTTTTCTTTGCGAGCGACGCTTATTCATCAATGCGACAGAGCGAGATAATCATGCAGGTACCTTTGGAAATTACCTACAACCATATCAGCCAGAGTGACTGGATCGATGAGTACATCAAGGAGCGCGCCGAGCACCTGGACAGTATGTGCGACAATCTAATTTCCTGCCGCGTGACTATTGAGCGCGTACAGCACTCAACATACCGGTAACATCTACCGAGCCCAAGTCGAGGCCTCCCTACCGCCGAAGAAACATTTGGTAGGCGATAAAAGGGCGTGGTCGAAGACATGCACGTGCAACTACGCTCGATCATTCGCAAGGCATTCGAGGCTGTAGAGAAACAACTCAAGAAGGAAACCGCACGCAGGAGGGGGTGATATGAAACAGCATGAAAACAGCTATGAGTCACATGCGTTCGTGGTTCGGTTATTTAGCGACGAAGGCTATGGCTTCATAAAGTCGCCCATTGATGGCCAGGAATATTACTTCCATCGCAACGCCGTGCTACATGATGACTTCGAGCGCTTGCATCCAGGTACTCAAGTGCGCTTCGAGGCCGAGATGGGCGAAAAAGGCCCTCAGGCAAGCACTGTTCAAGTTATCGACAAACCCGGCGTACGTGTTCCTGAAGAAGGAGAAGAGGCGATCGAACAGCCTGATGACTGGAAAAGCAGTGAATCGAGGGTTCTATGTTCGGGGGACTGCTTTCCTCAGGTTCTGAGGCCGAGTCGTTATTAATGGTTAGCTCGTCATTCAATATTCAGCACAGCAATTAAGGAATGGATCAGGCCAATAAAAATATAACGAAAAGGGCCCCTGCGCCTGCCATTCCTATCGTATTGGTGGAATCTATTATCTCATCCTCAATATAACTCAGCAGCCAAGCTGTAGTACCTTTGGTTTTAGTTTTGAAAACAACAAGGCCGTAGAACTAGCTTGAACGCTGAAGACGGCAATAATAATTTCAATTGATTCTGCATTAAGCAGAATCATGGGTAACGCCAGAAAAGCAATTAAAGAAATCGTTATGCGTAAAGCAAGGTACTGTAAATAGCTTAAATTTCCAGAAGCTTCCGGCAGCCAAATATCTGAGAATAATGTTTTCCCTTCCACGCAAGACGTTGGTAAAAAGCACTTTGGCCGTGAAGGCTTAGTTACAAGCATGTCGTTACCCTCTTTATTCTCAATCAGTCAGTTGTTTTCGCTGATTAGCCGTCTGTCACCGCGCGGATATGGGCGAGGAGTTCGAGAAAATAGGGGTTCCAAGTCAGACGGGCGTGGTATTTTTCTGCTTCGCTCTGGCCCCATGCGCCGAACCACAGAGTGTCTCGGTCATCGGGAGGGGGAGAGACCGTTCTGGCCGTTTTCCAGCATGATGTAGCTACCTTCTGCACCGTAATAAGTATTCTCGGGCGCAAACAGCACATTCATATGGGAAAAGTTGCTAATGCGCTGATCGGGTAGGTAGCTGGTAAATGTGGTGACGCGGGGATCGTCTAGGTGTTGTGGGGTATCGCCGTACCACACAAAGCGCGACTGCAGGTTGGGAAAGCGGTTCTGAAAGGCATTGAGCGTCGCGTTGGGGTCAAGGACGCTATCATGCTGGCTCATCGTTATTAGGACGGGTTTATCAAAGCGTGTGGTGTTGAGATTTTTGCACGGCACTGACCGAACGATAATAGAGAGGCCCCGCGCGCAGAAAGTGACCGATAAGTGGCAATATTGTCTTCATCATCGATGTCGAGCCAGTCCCATAAATAGGCAATGGCCGGGGCGAAATAGATAGCGGGTATCGGGGTAAAATCCAGGAGAAAACAGCAGCAGGCCATCGACATTGTCATCGCTGAACGCATGGGAGGTGACCAGATTACCGCCCGTTGAGAAACCACCCAGCCAAAGTTCATCAACCTCGGCTGCCAGCAGTTTGGCATGATGGGCAATGATTTTTCCCAATCATCATTATCAGGCAGCATCAGATCGGCGGGGCGCGTGCCGTGACCCGGCAGCAGGATGGAGCGAACCAGCCAGCCGTCATTCGCCATCGCGGTGGCGATATCGATAAAATACCACGGGCTTGCCCCAGTCCATGCACTAACAGGATACCGCGTTTCGCCGGTTGATCTGGGCGAATTTCAAACGGCATATTGAGTTCTATTTCAAGGTCGCGGTTTTCACTGATGAAAGCGCGGTTATCGGCAATCCATGTACGTGTTTCGCTCACATAGTGATCGAAACTCTCCTGGTCAAAGCGAGGCAGGTTTTCTGAGGGTTGAAAACTTGGCGAATCCGGTGGCACGGCGCAGGAAGTCAGCAAGAAAAGTGTCAAAAGTAAAGCGCTAAGGCGGCAAATCATGGAAGCCTCTCTGTAGGTGCTTGCCTCTGACAGAGCGTCACAAATGTGCTCCCTCTTACTTAGCATGGTCGGGCAGGCGGGCTATGTAGTGTTTAACGAGCAGCGTTATTATTTCGACTGTTGCGGTCATTTAGCTGTTTAAGGCAAACCCCGGCAGCACTGCCTCGGCCTCGATAGCGATTAACCATTCCGGTTCGGCAAGGCCGTACACAATCAACCAGGTGGCCGCTGGCGGCGCGATAGGAAAACGATGCTTCAACGCCTCCATCACCACTTGCTGGTCGTAACGTGCGGATTCCGCTAAGTAGATTCTCAACATCACCACTCGCAAGAGATCTGCACCAAGGCTTGATAGCAACCGTTCGATATTGTCTAGTGCCGCCTCTGTCTGCTCGGGAAGTTCGGGGCCCGCCAGCTCTCCTGTGTTATCCACCCCAACCTGGCTAGACATCAATACACGGGAGCCCCCCTGAACTAATACGGCTTGGCTATGACCTTCGATCAAGGTATTGGGCAGGTTGGGCGGATTTAGGGGCTTGCGTCTTAGAATACTTAGAATATGCATTACAAACTCCTTCCTAAGTTCATAGGGTCGCTTGCAAGAATGATTGATCGGGCAATCATGGGTGATGCTCTGTTGGGTCAGTCATTACCGCTAGCTGACAATATCGGCCTACTTTACTTTCTCGTTTCTTACTGAAAGCTTTTCTTACTAAAAGTACGTTGGCATCAAATCGGTCTCTAACGAAGAGTGTGCAAGGCATTCCACTTAAAACAGATCTGTCGTGAGCGCCTTGAGTGGGCGTTCATCTTGATGGTGAGGCAGCCGTTCGCCAATATGTTTTTCTTGGGAATCGTTTTCTCGGGAATCGTTTTCATCGACGTTATCTGCTCTACAGAGCTTCACGATCAACCGGGATGGGCGTTGTGGGCTGACAGCGTCCAGCCGTGCGCCATGGCAATCTCCTGGCAGATAGCCAATCCTAAACCGGCACCATGGTCGCGACGGTGTGCACCTCGCCAGAAACGAGAGAACAGTAGAGATAGCTGTTCCGGCTCGACGCCAGGCCCGCGGTCACGCACGGTAATCGTATTGCCCTGGATCTCCAGGCTGACGAGAGTCTGCTCGGGGGCATGCTGGATAGCGTTCTCCAGCAAATTCTTGAGCAGGGTGAAGCATGCCCCGCGATCAGCCTTCCATGTCACCCCTTGATCCGCGGCAAGCACCGTTAAATGCACGTCTGCGGACTCCGCCATACGCTGCAAGTAGGCGGAAGTTTCGTGGGCGATGTCCTGCATCCGAACCACGGTAAACTGGTAATTATGCGCCTCGCTCGCTTCGGCCAGGAGTAGCAGCTGCTGCACTTGGCGCGTCATATACTCGACATCGCTCAATAACGCCTCGCGTTCATTCTGACCATCTGCAATCAATTCAATCTGTGCACGAATTAATGCCAGTGGTGTTTTTAACTCGTGTGCTGCATGGCCGAGAAACTCCTGCTGTAGGCGATAACCCCGCTCAAGGCGTTCCAGGGCGTGATTGAAGCTATCCACCAGTGGCGCAATCTCCGCGGGCACCGCGTCCGTATTCAGTCGGGCGTTGATGGAGCGCGGTGAGATGGCCGCCGCGGACTCCGATACGTCTCGCAACGGCTTGAGGGTGTAGCGCAGGGTAATATAGGCGCACAACCCGAAGGCGACAAACATCACGAGTCCGAACACTGCCACGGCAGCGACCACCTGCGGAAAAGCCACGGTATAGACGACATCAAAGAGCCTCGCACTGACCGTGAATTGCAGATACCACCTTCGCCCCTCATGCTCGAGGGGCTGCGTGGCGCCGTAGAAGGTCTTTCCCTCATGCTCGAAGGTGAAGCTGCCGCGCGCCAATCGCTGAGGATCGCCGTCGGCCGGCCAGAACTCCTCTCCTGAACTCGAAAAGGCGGCCACGTTTCCGGCTTCATCCAGAATCCGGTACGCCGCTTCGCGCTGCGGGCCTTCATAGAGCCAAGCGCGCTTCTCCAGACTCGAGTCGAAGCCTACGGGTCTGCCATTGGCGTCGAACTCAATATTATCGACTAGCCCCTCCGTGGCATCGGTCAGGTCCATCCGCGCCAGCATGTTGCTCTGCAGCAACGCAGTCGCCGCGATCACGAGCAGCGTGATACTCAGCACCATTCCCGCCACATAGGCCAGCAGTATCTTCAGTCTCAGGCTATTTAGCGTCATCCGCTTGACGAAGCGCATACCCCATTCCTCTGACGTTGGCGATCCGCTGGCGCGAACCGATGGCAAGCAGCTTACGGCGTAAACGGTGCAGGGCAACATCCAGTGCGTTCGGTGTCACTGCCTCACTTAACCCCAGGCCGCCGCCTCCAGCGCGCTGCGGCGGACTACTTCATCGTGCTTGTATAACAGCAACTGCATAATGTGCAGCTCCGCCGGGGCAAGGGTAATACTCTCGTTCCCGCTAAACAGAACGCCGCTTTCCGTATGCAGTCTCAGGTCGTCGTGAATGGGGTCGATTGAATGGAATTCCGCAGGGCGGCGTAGCAAGGCACGTACACGTGCCACCATCTCATCCATGGCAAACGGCTTGGGCAGGTAGTCGTCGGCACCGGCTTCGAGGCCTTCTAGCCTGTCATGCAGCGCATCGCGAGCCGTTAACACCAGACAGGGCACGCTAAGGCCCGCGTTGCGCAACTTCTTGAGCAATAGCAGCCCATCGCCATCTGGCAAGCCGCGATCGAGTACCAGTGCCTGGTAGGGCATCTGCTGAACAGCAGCCCAAGCCGAATCAATGCGGTCGACCACATCAACGCCGATACCTGCGGCCACCAACCCTTTGCACATTAAATGGGCTAGCCGGTCGTGGTCCTCGATCAGCAGTATGCGGCTCATCAGAAGGTATAAAGATAGCCAACTAACACGGCGTTTTCGGTCGAACGGTCCACCAGCGGGCTATCTTTGATTTCGTCCGCCAAGCTCGTGACCTCAACCCCTAACAGCACAGAGTGATGCTGGTCAAACTGGTACACGCCGCGCACCCCCGCCTCGATATTGGTAGCCGATTCCCCTGAATAGGCAGGACGATCGAAGCGAACCTCACTATCGCGAACGCCAAAGTAGTAATCGATGTTCTTGTCGTCCTGCCAGGACGCCCCTAAGTATGGGGTTAGCATTATATGTTCGCCGAAATCCCACGTTCTCTCCAGGCCAAGATCGAAGCGCTGCCCGTCGCTGTTGCCGGAGACGTCGGTGAGCCATTCGGCGCTGACCTCAAACAGCTCGTTTTCCCACGCCACGTTGGCCCCCGCCCAAAAGCCGCCCTCGCGCTCACTCATGCCGTTGAGAATTTTGGCGTCGCCTTGCTCATAGCCGCTCTCATCGTACTGGGCGACGATGCCGAAATTGAGCTGTTGAGAATCGCTGATGACCAGACTCGGCAGTTTAAATTCGATTTCCGGTCCGAAGACACTAATGTACCGGTTCTCGACCAGGAGCAAGGGAAATGGGGTGTTTTCCCTGTCCATACCGGCATAGGGATCCTGTTCGCTTATGGCGCCTACGCCCAATCCCCCAAGTGGTTCCGTCTGAACTCTCTTCGTCGGCGAACGCCAACGGAGAAGCAATAACAAGACCACCGATAAATACGGCTGTCGCCAATCTTATAGTGGTGAGGCGGCCGTTCAGCAATAGCGACTGATGAGAACCCATGGTTGCACTCCTAGCATGGTGTGAAAGTTAGAGTGATATGACAGTGCCATCATCAGGAGGGCTATCTTACGCGTTTCTTACTGGTGCCGGATTTATTTAAAACGTTACCTCAGTAAGAAATGAGAAAGGAAGGCAGGCCGATAGTGGTTCAACAGAAATGCTTGATGTCGTTTTTCATCAACGAACTGAACAATTTGAAACAGGCCTGAATCATGTCACCTCCAACCGGAAAATGTATCTCGGCATTACGATTGCCGTGATCGCTAGCGCTGCCGCGCTGGCGTGTGTGCAGGCGGTGTCGTCGGAAAGCGATGCCGTCGCCGAATCGACAGCGCAGCCCTCACTATCAGTCAACGTGACGACATTAGAACCTCAGACGCTTCCGACGACGATTGCGGCTAATGGGGATATCGCTGCGTGGCAGGAGATTATTGTCGGAGCCGAAATCAGTGGTCTGCGGTTGGTAGACGTCAAAGTAGATGTAGGTGATGAGGTCACGGAAGGGCAGGTGCTGGCCGTTTATAACGACACGACGGTGCGCGCAGAGCTGGCGAGGAGCCGCGCCGCCGTGGCGGAAGCCGAAGCAACGCTTGCCGAAGCGAATGCCAACGCTCAGCGCGCCCGCAGTTTGAAAACCACCGGCTCGCTTTCCGAACAGCAGATTCAGCAATACGAAACCGCCGAACTCACCGCCAGGGCGCGGCTAGGCGTTGCGCAAGCACAGAATGAAGCCCAAGCGCTACGCTTGGCTCAAACGCAAATTGTCGCCCCAGACGACGGTTTGATTACCTCCCGTACGGCCACTGTAGGCGCTATTACCGGCGCCGATCAGGAGCTGTTTCGGTTGATGCGCCACGGCAGGCTGGAGTGGCGGGCCGAGGTCGCCGCCTCTGAGTTGAATAAGCTGCAACCCGGCCAAAGTGCCAGGATCACCCTGTCAGGCGGCTATGAGCTCGACGGGCGTTTGCGCACCATCGCGCCGCTGGTGGACACCGCTACCCGCAATGGCCTGGTCTATGTCGATCTTCCGGTAAGCGACGTCGCTCGGGCGGGCATGTTCGCACGCGGTGAGTTCGAACTCGGCACACGCCGGGCCATGACCCTGCCGCAAAGCGCGGTGCTGCTGCGTGACGGTTTCAGCTACGTGATGCGTCTCGGTCCGGACTCACGGGTCGTACAGACCAAGGTGACAACGGGCCAGCGTGTGGAGAGCGCATCGAGATCGCCGGCGGCATCGAGGCGTCGGCTCCGGTAGTCGCCTCCGGCGGCGCCTTCCTTGGCGATGGCGATCTGGTTCGCGTGGTCGAGGATCCATCATCGTGGGATGCCATGAACCGAGCAGAGGAAAACCATGAACCTCAACGTTTCCGCCTGGTCGATCCGCAACCCCACCCCGGTCGTGCTGCTGTTCATCGTGCTCACTTTCGCGGGCCTGATGGCCTTCAAGACGATGACGATCCAGGAATTCCCTGACGTCGAGATACCCGCAGTCAACGTAACGGTTTCGCTACCCGGCGCCTCGCCCGCACAGCTCGAAACCGATGTGGTGCGCAGGATCGAGGATTCGGTCGCGACGATGCAGGGGGTCGATCACATCACGAGCACCCTTACCGATGGCAACGCGATCGTCACGGTCGAGTTTCGCCTCGAGAAGCCGCTGCAGGAGGCTCTCGACGACGTACGCGATGCCGTCGCTCGCGTACGCGCCGACCTTCCGGCCGACCTGCGCGACCCGGTCATCGAGAAGGTGGAATTCTCCGGCAGGCCGATCCTGACCTATACGGTCGCCTCGTCGCGCATGGATGACGAGGCACTATCATGGTTCGTCGACGACGAGGTCAGCCGGACCCTGCTCGCGGTTCCCGGTGTCGGCGCCGTCTCCCGCATCGGTGGCGTCACCCGCGAGGTGCATGTCGATCTCGATCCGGCGCAGCTGTTCGCGCTGGATGCGACGGCGGCGGATATATCGCAACAGCTGAGCCAGGTGCAGCAGGAAGCGTCGGACGGGCGTGTCGATCTCGGCGGTGCCGAACACTCCGTGCGCACGATCGCCACCGTGCAGACCGCCGAGCAGTTGGCCGACCTCGACATCACTCTGGGTGATGGCCGAAGCATCAAACTCGGCCGGGTGGCCGACGTCTCCGATACGGTCGCCGAACCAAGTTCGGCCGCACTCTTGAATGGCGACCCGGTGGTCGGCTTCGAGATCGCGCGCGCGCGGGGATTCGGTGAGATCGAGGTCGCCGAAGGGGTGCGCGACGCGCTCGATGAATTGAAGGCAGCGCATCCCGACGTCACCGTTACCGAGGCGCTCAATCTCGTCGACCCCGTCGTCGAGAACTACCAAGGCTCGATGTGGCTGCTCTACGAGGGGGCGGCGCTAGCGGTGCTGGTGGTGTTCCTGTTCCTGCGCGATTGGCGGGCGACCTTCGTGGCGGCGGTCGCGCTGCCGCTGTCGGCGATCCCCACCTTCGCGGCGATGTACCTGATGGGCTTCACGATCAATATTGTGACGCTGCTGTCGTTGTCACTGGTGATCGGCATCCTGGTCGACGACGCCATCGTCGAGGTCGAGAACATCGAGCGCCACCTGCTGATGGGCAAGAAGCCCTACCAGGCGGCGATGGAGGCCGCCGCCGAGATAGGCCTGGCGGTCGTCGCGACCACCTTCGCGTTGATCGCGGTGTTCCTGCCGACGGCGTTCATGAGCGGCATCGTCGGCAAGTTCTTCGTGCAGTTCGGCTGGACGGCGGCGACAGCGGTGTTCTTCTCGCTGGTCGTGGCCCGCCTGCTGACGCCGATGATGGCGGCCTACCTGCTGCGTGCGCCGAAATCGCATGCCAAGCGCGAGCCGCGCTGGATGAGTGTCTACCTGGCGGGGCGCGCTGGTGCCTGCGTCATCGCCTGCTAGTGATCGTCGGCTCCTCGGCTTTCTTCGTCGGCGGGCTGGCGCTCGCCGCGACGCTTCCCGGTGCCTTCATTCCCCCCGAAGACAATGCGCAAACCCAGGTGACCCTCACGCTGCCGCCCGGCAGCAAGCTGCGCGACACGCTCTCGCTCGCCGAACGGGCGCGGAGCATTCTCCAGCAGCATGAACACGTGGAGATGGTTTACACGGCGATCGGTGCGGGCAACTCGGGCGACGATCCGACCGAGTCGGCGGGCGCTTCCGGCGCTGACGTCCGCACCGCCGTGCTGACGATAAACCTGACCCACCGCGACGACCGCCCGGGCTTGAAAAGACAGGCGATCGAGGCGCAGTTGCGCGATGAGGTTACAGCGCTGCCCGGCGTTCGCGTGGCCGTCGGCGAGGGCGACTCGGGCGAGAATTATGTGCTGGTACTCGCCGGCGAAGACAGCCGGGTACTCGAGCAGCATGCGCAGCGGGTGGAGCGCGAATTGCGCACGATTCCCGGCATCGGCGCGGTCATCTCGAGCGCGGGCCTGGCACGCCCCGAACTGGTCGTGCGGCCCGATTTCGCGCGCGGCCGACCTGGGCGTCACCTCGGCAGCGATCGCCGAAACGCTGCGCGTCGCCACACTGGGCGACTACGACCAGGATCTCGCCAAGCTCAACCTGAGCGAGCGCCAGGTGCCCATCGTCGTCAGGCTCGCCGATGCCGCCCGCGAGGACCTGCAGACGCTCAAGCAGCTCCCGGTACCCGGTGCGCGTGGAGCGGTACCGCTGGAGAACGTCGCCACCCTCGAGATCGGCAGCGGCCCCTCTCAGATCACGCGATACGACCGCATGCGCAACATCAACTTTGAGGTCGAATTGAACGGCCGGGAGCTGGGTGAGGGTGGAACAGGCGGCACTCGCGCTGCCCAGCCTGCAGATACTACCGCCGGGGGTGACGCGGGCATCGGGCGGTGAGGCCGAAGAGATGGACGAGCTCACGTCCGGCTTCGGCCTGGCGATGCTGACCGGCGTGCTGTGCATCTACATGGTGCTTGTGCTGCTGCTGAAGGACTTCGTGCAGCCGGCGACCATTCTGGCCGCACTGGTGTTCTCGGTCCCGGGCGCCTTCCTGGCACTGTTCGTCACAGGCTCGGCGCTGTCGATGCCCTCGATGATAGGGCTAATCATGCTGATGGGCATTGCGACCAAGAACTCGATCCTGCTGATCGACTACATCATCATCGCCCGCCGCGATCATGGCCTGGAGCGCCGGGACGCGATCATCGATGCCTGCCGCAAGCGCGCCCGCCCGATCGTGATGACGACCATCGCCATGGGCGCTGGCATGCTGCCGATCGCGCTCGGCTGGGGCGCCGATCCCAGCTTCCGCGCGCCGATGGCGATCGTCGTGATCGGCGGGCTAATCACCTCGACGTTCCTGAGCCTGCTCGTCATTCCGGTGGTGTACAGCTACGTGGACGACACGGTGCGATGGACCACCAGGCGCTTTGGACGATTGACCCACACGCCTACGTCTACTGACGTAGCGGGTTAGGATAGCCGGGCAATCCAGAGTGGCCGCCTTGGGCCAGAGGGGATCACATACTCCGTACGTCTTGGGTGGGCAGCAACAACAGTATCCCCAGGCACAATACGGCGGTCACCTGGAACACACCCGTCATTTTCCAGAGTTCTGCGCCCACCCCAGCGAGGGTGGGCGATATCAGTTGGCCAGCGGAAATGAGAAAGAAGGTCACACCAAAACCTGCAGAGGGCGCTTCAGGAAAACAACTGACACTCCAGATACCGTATAACGCTGTAATGAGTATAAACGTGGCGCCAAACATCACTGCCGACAGGGTCTGTATAAGTATGGATTCACTCGCAGTGGTGAGTGATGCTATCGAGGCAGCGATGGCCAGCGTTGCCCATTTCAGTACCTTAGCCAGCCCAAAGCGAGTGACCAGCTCGCCGGCCAATCCACCCGCCACACCGGCAATGCCGACAACCATCCAGAATATGATACTGCCTGTCTCAGACAGGTTATTTTTCGCCGCGATCAATTCAACAGAAAAGTCCAGTAAACGGACGTTACCAGCCCGAACAACAACGCGCCCAACAGTAAACGACGCACTGCTCCGTCCTTCAACTTGCGCTTCAACAGCACCAACATGGGCTCTTGGCAATCACGCGAACTACCTGAGTGTTCTTTATCAGCGCTTTTCTTATTACCCTCAGCACGCGTATAGCCTGGCATTATCAGCAGATTCCATAATGTGGCAATCAGCGCGATAAACGCAAAACACAACCAAGCCAATTGCCAGCGAGGGCCCGCTATCAATGCTAAGGGGCCAGACACCATGACCCCGAAGCTGGTGCCCGAATTGATGATGGCGTAGTAGCGACTCTGTTTTTCAGCGCGGCAAAGTTGCTTGATGGCATCAGAAAGCGGCGGATAAGCCAGTCCCGGGCTACAACCGGCGAGCGTCACACCCAGTGCCAACCACATCGGGTTACACGCCAGGGCGATCATTAACATACCCAGCGTCGCCGTCATTCCCCCCACTATAATCGGCAGGCGTGGACTGAAACGGCGCACCAGTAGCGGACTGACAAGCGTTGCCAGTAGATACCCCAGATAGGAGGCGCTACCAATGGCGCCTACTGTCGCCTGGTCCAAATCAAAATCATGTCTGATCGCGGGTACGAACAGGCCATAGGTATAACGCGACAACCCGTAAGTAGAAGCGACTATCAAGAGGCCGGCGCCGACCACGTTGAAGGGTGAGTTTCGCTTCAGCAGGAGGGGCAGAGACCTATTCATGGGGCGATGCCATCTCGCCACGATCATGGGGCAGCAGGTGAATGGAAGCCTTCAATGCAGCCTTAATAGGCCAGTCCTGCATAAAGTTCTGTGCTTGAACAATAGCGCCATCGAAAAGCGAGTAGATAGTGTTAACTAACTCATCGAAGTCACCAGGCTTCATCACGGCCCGATATTCATCCAGCACATGTTCGGCGATTATTTCTCTTACCCGGTTTTTATGGTCACGCACAAATGCCCTGACCGGACTCTCTTCATTGCTGAATTCCCCGGCCATATTGATAAAACCGCAACCACGATAGCCTTCTTCGCGGATCTGTTCGTACCAAATGCTATATATCGCGGCGATACGCTTATCGGTCGACTGGTGCTGGTCAACTCGTTCCTTTAACTCATGGATCCAGCGTTCTTCACGTTGTTTTAGCCAAGCAATAACGAGGTCTTCTTTGCTCGGGAAATGGGTATAAAAACTGGCCTTGGCTACACCGGACTCGCTGATAATCTGATTGATGCCCGTCGAGCAATAGCCTTGGCGGAAGAACAGACGGCTGGCAGTTTCAATAATACGTTCACGAGGCCGGGAGACCGACGATGAATCGCGCGTCATCATAAACACACCCTGAACAGACAAGTCTGTCTATAAAATGGTCGCCAGTGCCCGATGTGTCAAGCTAACGTTGGTGCTCTACTCGGCGTTCTCAAGGAATCAGTCGCAGGGCCAGACACACTACCCAAAATCGAGCCCTCTTGATGAACGGTCAGTCGTCTGTATCCTCCTGAAAAAGCTGCTCAAGGCGCCTCGGGTAATTGTTGAGGAAGTCCCTGGTGACGGCAAAGTGCTCGGTGTCCTCGAATGCCACCTCACTCACCCCAGCCTTATCGAAAGAATGATCCTCGAGTTTGGGTAGGGAGAGAAGGATCGGCGAATGCGTAGCAATGACGAACTGAGAGCGATCTTCTACAAGATGATGAATGGCGCTGAGCGCGGCGAGCTGGCGAATGGGCGACAACGCCGCTTCAGGCTCATCAAACAGGTAGATCCCGTTACCCTGGAGCTTGTTCAGAAGGACAGCCATGAAAGACTCGCCGTGCGACTGCGTGTGCAGCGACTGTCCTCCGTAGCCCTTGAGGTAGGCGGTCTCATCCATGTAGCTTGCGACATTGAAGAAGCTTTCCGCCCTGAGAAAGTACGCGTCGCGAGGCTTGGACACGCCCCTGGCGAGGCGCAGATAGTCATGAAGAGGCGATATTGAGCCTGCCGACTGAAAGCGAACGTTTTTGGTTCCCCCCTTCTGGGCTGAAGCCAAGTGCAACGGCGATGCCCTCCATGACGGTTGACTTGCCCGAGCCGTTCTCACCGACAAAGAAAGTCACATTGGGATGGAACTCGATGCTCTCTATCTCCCGAACAGCAGGGATGCTAAAGGGGTAAGCTACGTAGTCGACTTCCCTATCAGGACGAATGGACGCGTAACGTAGGTAGGGTTCTGTGCGTTTCGGCATGTGCCTTTGCTCCTAACGTTGCAACCGCGCACTTGCTGCGACATTGTTCCGTGCTCGTTTTGACAGCCAGGCATGAATCAACCCCGCTTGAAAAAAACTGAACAGGAAGCTCAAAGCCTCCCGACTCGATTATCGACGCAACCTTGGCTGGCGGAAGCACACCGACATCGATGGCATAGGCGTTACGCATGCGCTCGATCGCTTCTAGTGAAATATCGGCTGCAGACATCATGCTCATCCAGGCATGGAGCAGCACGTCATATTCAGGCGACTCAATGTCTGATGCCAGATCGGCGCTTGCGAGAACCCCGCTCGGCTTCAGTTTCTTCGCGATTTCACTGAAGAACTTCGCGCGTTCGCTTTCTTCCAGAATGAACTGAGATACCAAGAAGCAAGTTGCCGCGTCATATGGCTCGATATCCGGTAGCGAATTGAGGTACCCCTCATGAAAAACACAGCGAGATGCCACACCTTCCTTTTCTGCCCTTTGCCGACAGACATCAAGCATAGGACCAGATGGCTCTACCGCGGTAAAGCGCCATTCGGGATTCCGGGATGCAAGGTAAAACAACTCATCGCCCGTCCCTACTCCAACACAGAGAATTCTTGCCCTGTCAGGGGAGCTCAGCAAACAGCGACCCGAGAAGCAAATGTAGACAGTGTCGGATCGATGCCGTTTTCGCCCACTGGGTATCGTAGTTTGCAGCCTGTTTATCAAACAGCGCTTTGACTTCGTCCTGATGCATTTGATGCTCCGTTATTGGCGTCTAGTGCTCACTGTCATCAGTAATAGAACCAGCGCGAATTCAGCGACAGCTTCAAGCCGCAGCATCTCTAGCTGTGCTCCGGGCTGCGATAGGCGCTTGGGGTGGTGCCGACTTTGGCGCGGAATACCTGCGAGAAGTGACTAGGACTTGAATAGCCAACCTCCATCCCGATGTCGATGATGCTGCGGTCGGTGTCCAGCAGCAGCTGACGGGCTCGGTCCATGCGCAGATGAATGAAATATTGCGACGGCGACAGCCCCGTTGCCCGCTTGAACAGCCGGCTGAAGTGGTATTCGCTCAGCTGCGCAGCTTCAGCCAGGTCCACCAGGCAGAAGGCTTCGGCCAGGCGCTGATTCATGAGATCGATAACACGGCGTAGTTTGTAGGCCTGCAGCGCGTTGCTGCGCCTGCCCATGACCTCTGGGTCGCGGTAAGTCCGGACAAGATGGACGGTCAATGCCTGGGCCAGGCTGCGGACGAAAAGCGAACTGGGCTCGCGCCGTTCGATCAGTTCCAGCCGCATCTGTTCGAGTAGCATCCACACCAGATCGTCTCGTCCACCGGAGATGTCGAGAAAGCCGATCGGGCCGGCCTGGCTGCCCAGCAGGTGACGGGAGGCGTGGTCGATCAGCGAATGGGCGAGATATAGATGCAGCACCTCGAAGGTGTCGCCCCCTCTGGCCTGCCAGCGCATCTCATACGGCAACGCAGTGCTGGTCAGGTAGAAGTTCCCCGCCTGCACCTGCGTCACTTCCCATTCACCGCCCAGGACGCGTTCCTCGACGATGGCCGACCCGGACAGCACCATCACAAGCAGCGGTTCGGCCACGGCCGGCACTAGCAGGGGGTCAGTAACACTGTGATGCGTGAATAGGTGCAGCACCACGTCCTTTAGCGCAACGCGCTGTGACAGAGCAAGTTGCTCGCTCGGCATGTACTGCAACATGGCCTCGGCGGGGATTCGCAAGGAGTCCTCAGAAGAAACGTCAGGCTCGGGCTTATTCACGGAGATCTATCCATCAGAGGTGTTCTTGGGTGAGGGCGGCCATCGACAGCTTAGCGCAAAACTGCGATAGCCGGAGCAAACCTTCAAAAGCCGCTCCCGCCTGCCTGCGAGATAGTAAAAGCGTCATCAACGACAGCACCCGATGGGTGCTGGCCGGCGAATGTCTCGCTTGGCCCCGACTCTGGAGAGAACCCATGACTGACATCAAAAACGCTGCCCTACAGGAAGTCGAAGGCAAGGTCGCACTGGTAACGGGCGCTGCCAGCGGCATCGGTAAAGCCATCGCGTTGCTGTTGAATGAACGGGGCGCGAAGGTCGTCGCAGAAGATATCAACCCCTCCGTCGAAGAACTGGCCCGGTCGGGTCTGGTGCCGCTAGTGGCCGATATCACCCATGACGGCGCCGCTGAGTCTGCAGTTGCCCTAGCGGTAGAGCAGTTCGGTCGGCTCGACATCCTGGTTAACAACGCAGGAATCATCATCAACAAGCTGGTGGTGGACATGACGCGGGAGGACTGGGAGCGCATTCAGGCCGTGAACGCGACTGCGGCGTTTTTGCATTGCCGCGAAGCCGTGAAAGCGATGATGCCGAACCAGTCTGGTGCGATCGTCAATATCGCCTCGTATGCTTCCTACTTTGCCTTCCCGACCATTGCGGCCTACACCGCATCGAAGGGCGCACTGGCCCAGTTGACCCGCACGCTGGCGCTTGAAGCCATCGAGCATGGCATCCGTGTAAACGCCATCGGAGTAGGCGATGTCGTCACCAATATCCTGAATGATGTCGTGGATGATGGCCCCGGCTTTCTGGCCCAACACGGTGAGGGTGCACCCATCGGGCGCGCGGCACAACCGAACGAGATCGCCGAAATGGTCGCCTTCCTGGCGTCGGAGCGCGCGAGTTTCATGGTCGGCTCTGTCGTCATGGCCGACGGCGGCATGACCGTCACTGCAGGCTGAGCGTGGGCATTGCCGTGATCGGCGGGCTGACGACTTCGACACATCTGAGACTGCTCGCCATCTAGGCATTGAGGTAATGGCTGATTCACTCCGTATGATGAAGCTGGCAATGCTCCATCCTTGGTGTCTTAACGATAGAACCGCGACAGCGCCCTGAGTACCTCGTTCGACACCCGGGGCTGGAGCTCGATATCGTCGAGTTCGTTCATGCGGTAGTCATACACTTCGAAGGCCCCCTGTAGGGTGCACCGCCACCTGATAGTCGGGCATCAGGATGCCATAACCCATGTAGCTGCCTGAAAGCATCCAGTCGCGATGGGGTTCGACGTCCAACAGGCTTTGCCCCAGGGTGTAATGTTGAGGAGCCGATTCACAGTCGAGCAGTTCCTCGAGCAGCGTCGGTGCGATATCGGCATGGTGCGTTCGCCGCTCCAGCGCACCACCGGAGCGTCCCGGCAAATGCATCACCAGCGGGACCTGGATCTGCTCCGGCGTATAGTTGCTGCCATGTCCCCAGTAGTTCTTGCCATGTTCGTTGAAAGACTCACCGTGGTCGGAAGTAATCACTATCGCAGTATCCGCAAGCTGCCCACGGCGCTCCAGGTCGTCGAGTACGCGCCCTAATTGCTGGTCCACATAGCGCGCCGCCGTGCGATAGCGGTTCCAGTAAGGTTCGGGATCAAAGTCAGGCCCTAGGCTCATGTGGTTGATATGCTCCCAATAGGGCGTGAACCGCGGGAAGTCTGGCGGATGGCTGTAGCCGTGCACGGCGTCATAGAACAGAAAACCAAAAAACGGCCGCTCATCTGACCTTGCATCTTCTTTGTCCATCCAGGCTAGCCAGTCATCGGTGATCTGCTGGTCGCGCTCCCAAGGCTCGCCTTTTGCCGTCTCCAGCGAGACATCCTTGAGGCCGGCAAAACGTTACGGTCAAAGGCAGGGCTCACCAGCGTCGCCGAAGAGAGAACCTGAAAGCGGTAATCGGCAGCCTCGAATCGCTCCATCAGCACCGGGGGCGTCTGGCTGGCAGTAAATGCATCCCAGTAGGTGACTGGCAGGCCATAAAAAAGGCTGAAGACGCCGGCCTTGGTGGAGTTACCTCCACTGATATGCTCACGCGCCCTGAACCAACCGGGTTGATTGGCGTACCGGTAAAGATTCGGCATCACTTCAGGAGTGAGCATGTCGTGACGCAGGGTATCCAGCAGCACCAACAGCAGGTTGTCGGAAGACACCGGCGGCGAGCAGCTCAGCGGCGCGGAGGGGTAGACCAGGCCCTGCGCCTCTCCCCTCCGTCGCCTCTCCGTCGCCTCGAGATCCACCCGATCGCGCACCGCCTGGGGGTCGACCCACCCCTTTTCGACGAAGAAGCGCTTGGCTGTGGCCGGATAGAAAACCGGCACATGACGCGTCATACCGGTGATGTCGCGGTCGTAGTGGGCATCCGCCCAGGCATGCCAACCGTGCACCCCCAGCAGGGCCAAAAGCTCACTACCAGCATGGCGGCCACAGGCCGTGAAGGTGGACGTCGCTTGAACAGCCGCCCGAGACCACCCTGCACCGCCAACATGCCCAGCACGCCACCGACGGCCAGTGCCCAGGCGACCCATGAGAAGCTGAACACGTCGCCCCCGGCGTTGAGCAGCAGGTCGAGGATGAAGCCGCTCAGGTGGAAGCGATACTGAGCGTAGACGAAGGTATCAAGCAGCAGCAGTAGCTGCAGGCCACTCGCCCACAGGGTGGTTAACAGCCATAGCCCGATGCCGCGCAAAAGCGTGGCCAGTAGGAACATCGGCAGAGCTCCCAGCCATACCAGCAGCGAGAGGTGGCCGAGGAAAACCAGCAGCAGGTAGCTCCATTGCTCGGCCCCCTCGGGCTGGATATAGCCGACATAGCGCAGCGAGATCATCCAGGCAAGCAGCAGGTTGGCCAGGGTCCAGGCGCCAAGCCAGCGCCACCGGTGCAGGAGTTGATAGAGCATGCGCGAAATCTCCACAGGCGAGAGGCCATTCAGTCAACGTTGGGTGGAAAGAGTGTTGACTGTCGCTGTCGCTCACTTACTGAAAACTTACGCAATACTTATCGATCGCTCCTATCCTCCGGCAAGGCGTGCAGCATTGCCTAGGCGACCCCTCGAACGGCAGGTAGTAGGTGTCCGGTTGGGTGAGCTGGTGGGTCGGAGCGCCATACATGCCGGTCCGTTTGAAATAGCGCAGGGTGATAACAATGGCTGGGAGTGATTAATATTGGGCACAATCGAGGAGGGTGACTAATGCGATCAGAAAAAGACAAAATGTTAGCGGGAGAACTCTATAACCCTGCTGATCCGGTGTTGCTAAAAGAGCGCGAAGAAACAAGGCGAAAAGTGAGGCTCTACAATCACGTATTGGAAACTGACGCCCAGCGCTTGAAAGCCTTGAAAGGGTTGTTCGGATCGACGGGAGAACATCTCTATATCGAACCCAATCTACGTTTGGATTACGGGTATAACATCCATGTCGGCGAAAGCTTTTTCGCCAACTTCGACTGCATTCTGCTCGATGTTTGTGAAATCCGCTTTGGCGATAACTGTATGCTTGGGCCGAATGTGCAGATTTACACGGCCACGCACCCCCTTGGCCCGTATGAGCGGAATGCTGGCAAAGAGTATGGAAAGCCAATTACGTTTGGAAATAACGTCTGGATTGGTGGTGGGGCAATCATTAATCCAGGCGTGACCGTCGGTCATAATGTTGTCATTGCCTCGGGAGCCGTTGTTACTAAAGATGTGCCAGAGAATGTGGTGGTAGGCGGTAATCCTGCCAACATTATTAAAACCATCGACGCTTAAGGGTCGCGGTTATGGCGGATATAGTCGAGGAAGGCCCGCATGGCCGCGCTGGTATGCCGTCTGTTCGGATAATACAGATACCAACTCGGCAGTCGCTTCTTCCAGTCGCTGAGTAATTCAATCACGCTGCCCTGTTCGAGGTCGGCGCGCACATAATCCTCAAACAGATGCGCGATGCCTGATCCTGCCATCGCCGCCTGGCGTTCTTGGTGCGCTGAGCTCAGCGTCAACCGGCCTTGCGGCGTGATCGCCACTTCCTCGCCGTCCCTTCTCGAATGTCCACGTTACCATGGTGCCGCCGGGGAAACGGCGGCGAATGCAGTCATGCTGCAAGAGATCGTGCGGTGAGTCGGGACGACCATGCTCCCGAAGGTAATCGGGCGAGGCCACGATGGCATATCGCAGGAGGGGCCCAGGGACATGGCGATCATGTCCTGGGCGAGTTGGTTCCCAAAGCGCACGCCCGCGTCGAAGCCCTGCTTCACAATATCGACGATCGCCGCATCACTGACGATCTCAACATTGACCTCGGGATACATTTTCATGAATTCAAAGGCCAGCGGGCACAGCACGTGGTCGGCCGCTGGTCCTGGGGCATTGATCCGCACGCTGCCAGAGGGGCGCTCGCGAAGCTGATTGAGGTCGTCGATCGCTGTTCGGATGTCATGAAGCGCGGGCCCAAGTCGCTCAAGCAGCTGTTGGCCTGCTTCAGTGGGCGCGACGCTGCGTGTCGTTCGGTTCAGCAGCCGGATGTTCATCGCTTCCTCAAGTGCGCTGATTGACTGGCTAATGGCGGACGATGACACGCCCCTGCCTAGTGCGGCGGCTCTAAAACCACCGCAACGCACCACATCTTCGAATATCTCTAAGCTGTCAAGGCGTAGTTGACGCATTGCAAAGCCCTGCTTAATAAGCTGATCCGTTTTCGTTAGCTTATCCGCATGCCCGTTCTGGGTCATCCTTTAAAAGCGCGTCGCAATGACTCGGTTTTGGCTACTTCTAGTCTTGGTCGACGCTGACAACAAGTACTGCAAAGCAATCAGTGACTCGAACAGGGTGGACAATATGAGCGGAATAACAGTGAATCGTCGGCAGGTGATGCTGACAGCGGCGTCGGTAGCGGCGGGTGTGATCTTGCCGACCGGGAGCATGGCCTTTGCACAGGCGGCTTCCGCCGCGTCATCTACGGCTCAGGGTATCAATGCAGGTGGAAATATCGGCTATTATCGTTTTCGCGTCGGCGATATCTCTGCCACCGTGTTGAGCGACGGGCTGATAGGCGGCCCACCCCAGGTTTACGCCAGCGATGCGTCGGAGGCGGAACTAGAGGAGGTGCTGAGGCAAGCCTTCCTGCCGACCGACCACCTGACGCTGAATCTCAACACCCTGCTTATTGAAACCAATGGCCGGCGAATTCTTCTCGAAGCCGGCGCCGGGCAGACCATGGGGCCGCTAGGCGGTCGCATCTTCGATAATCTGGCCGCTATCGGTTTACGACCCGATGATATCGACGTCGTGGTTATCTCGCACACGCACCCGGATCATGTTGGCAATCTGCGAAAGGCCGATGGGCGCAAGGCATTTCCACGGGCAACCGTCTTTGCCCCCGTGCCGATTGGGACTTCTTCATCGCGAACGATCCTGATCTTTCCTACATGCCGGTACCTGAGGATTTTCGTCGTCATTTCGCCGCCGCCATCCGGCAGAGCCTCGCGCCGGTCACCAACGATATCGAATTGTACGAAGCCGGCACAGAAATCGTTCCCGGCTTGACTACACTTCCGGCATTGGGCCACACCCCGGGCATGGCGAACTTCCTTGTCCACTCCGGAAATGATCAGCTACTGCTGACAGCCGATCTTGCCTATCATCCCATCGTCAATATTGATCACTCATGGGTGCCCGGGCCGGATCGTGACAAGGAAACGGCGCTGGCCTCCCGCCGCCGGATCTTCGATATGGCCGCGGCAGACCGGCTACCCGTTCTCGGCTTTCATTTTCCCCTTCCCGGGGCTTGGCCGAATGCTCAAGACCGACACCGGCTATGCCTGGGTCCCGGCCAATTGGCAGTTTTGATCCGGGCAGCCCGTCAGTCGGTCCGAAGCCGTGCCGTTCACATTTTACTGAGCATCTCCACCGCCTGATCGAAGTGGCCGTCACGCTCCGCCCAGCGCAGGAAGTTGACGTTTTCCACCAGGATTTCCTTGGGCGTGGGCTTTGCCTGGAACAGTGTCATGACTTCGTCGATAAACTCATCGAGCGGCATATAGCCTTCGCGGGTCGACTGGCCGGGTGTCAGCTCGGTCTGCACCGTGGGGGCGCCAGCTCGATAAGCTCGACCTTGCCCTTGAACTGTTCGCGAAGCGAAATCGTATAGGAGTGGATAGCCGCCTTGGTGGCGTTGTAGGTAGGCGTGCCGCTCAACGGCACAAACGCCAACCCGGAGGATACGTTGACGATCGCCGCGTCGGGCTGGCTCACCAGATGGTCGGTCAGTGCGTTGGTTAGCCGGATTGGCCCGAGCAGGTTGGTGATGACCGTCTGTTCGGCATCAATGTGGTCATGGGTACGGGTCAAGTCCTCGCGGCGCATAATGCCCGCATTGTTGATCAGCACGTTGAGGCGGGGATGCTCGGCGATGACGCGTTCAGCAAAGGCCGCAATCGCTTGCAGATCCTCTACACCGACAACCATCGCGTGCATATTTTGCCGACCGCCAATGGTTTCCACTAGCGTCTACCTGCGTCGACCGGCGACGATCACGGTGTTACCCAGCGCGTTGAAGCGTTGGGCAAGCTCACGGCCAATGCCTGAACCACCGCCGGTGATGAGCATGGTATTGCCTGATGTTTTCACTTTTAAACCCTCCATCTAACGGAATAACACTTTAGGACTCAGTACCATTGCGGCGTCTTTGCTAATGGCTGAGTCATCTTAGTGTTAATCATTCGGTGATAGCGGGGCTTGCCAAGCCTTGCGCAAAACTTGCCTGATCCTGCAGGCGTGGAGAAACCTTTTCTCAGCCATGCTAACGTTGCGATGAGAGGCTGGAGGAATGCATATGAACGCACTCAAACAGGCGGTTCAAACCTACGCTAGGTACCACGCCAATCACGATGGCTTGGTGGCAACCCCAGTGCCGGGGCTTAGCATGATGCGCGTCGAAACCCCCGCCGGTGACTTGCAATCGATATACAAGCCGTTGGTTTGCCTGGTGTTACAGGGCGGAAAACGGATGACAGTAGGACACCAGAGCAGAGTAGTAGCGGCCGGGGAATCGGCTATCGTGAGCGCGGATATGCCTGTCGTCGGGCGGATTGTCCAAGCCAGCCAGGATGAACCCTATTTGGCCGTTGCGATTGACCTGGATAGAGGGATCTTGCGCCAGCTAACCGCACACATGGGCAGCGCCCGTGCCCAGCGCCCATCCGAGATGCAAACGCTATTCGCCGAAGACACCGAAGCGGAGTTGATTGACTGCGCATCACGGCTGATGAAACTCCTGGATCGCCCCGATTCCGCAACGCTTTTGCGCCCCGGTATCCTGCAGGAGCTGCATTATTGGCTGCTGTCGGGCCCTCATGGCGCCGCCTTGCGGGATATTGCCGATCCGGATAGCTACGCAAGCCGTCTCGCCGCTGCTATTGCAATCTTAAGAGCCCAGTACACGTCACGCGTGCCGGTAAAGCAACTGGCGACTGAGGCAGGCATGAGCCTTAGCTCGTTTCACAAGCACTTCAAGCACATGACGTCGCTAACACCGGGCCAATACCAGCAGCGGCTGCGCTTGATCGAAGCACGCCGCCTGATGCTTGACGAAGGTGTTACCGCGAGCAATGCCGCCTTCGAAGTGGGCTATGAAAGTGTCTCTCAGTTCACTCGCGAATACGGCCGCCTTTTCAAGGCGCCGCCGAAGCGCGACGCGCTGCGCTTGCAGAAGACTATTAAGGTTGCCAGTAGAAGCGCCGCATCGTCGCAACGAATGGGCGCTTGAGATATATGGCGGCTTACTTGGGGAGTTTGGCAATGACCTTGATTTCAAAATCGAAGCCCGCCAGCCATGTCACGCCGACCGCCGTCCAGTTCGGGTAGGGTTTTTCTGGAAACGCGCGCGCTTTGGCTTCCAACCAGGTAGGGAACTGGACTTCAGGGTCGGTATGGAAGCTCGTCACATCGACTATATCGTCGAAGCTTGCCCCCGCTGCTTCCAGTACTCTCTGTAGGTTGTCGAAAGCAAGCTGCACCTGATCGGCAAAATCTGGCTCGGGTGAGCCGTCCTCACGACTGCCAACCTGGCCCGATACAAACAGAAAGTCGCCTGAGCGAACAGCGGCAGAATAGGTGTTCTGTTCATAAAGCGCTTGGCGGCCCGAGGGGAAAATAACGTCACGCTTAGCCATGTGAATCTCCATCAGTAGGTCAAAAGCGACCCTTTGTTTACGATGAAGTCACTTTAAGCCTGCCTTCGTGGTGGATAAACGGCGAATTCTGTTCAACATTGTTTGCATATCGCGAACAATCACAAGGTATCCGGCATAACCATGGACCGTTTCAATGCAATGCAAGCCTTTGCTCGGGTCGTGGAGACGGGCAGCTTTACCAAGGCCGCTGAAACACTTCACCTGAGCAAGACCAGCGTGACGCAACTGGTGCAACAGCTTGAGGCAAGACTGCGTGTCAAACTGCTCAACCGGACCACACGCCAGGTGAACGTCACGGCGGACGGTGCGGCCTATTACGAGCGTGTCATTAAGCTTCTGGCGGATATGGATGATGCCGAAACCAGCCTCTCCAACGCCTCGGTGTTGCCTCGCGGCCGATTAAGAGTGGACGTGCCCAGCCCTTTGCACGGATGATCCTGATCCCCGCCTTGCCCGCGTTTCACGCTCGCTATCCCGATATTCAACTCGATATGGGGTGAGTGATCGCATGGTGGATCTGATCGGTGAAAGCGTAGACTGTGTGGTGCGCGGCGGGGAGCTTACCGATCTATCGCTGGTGGCACGACGCGTGGGGATCTGACACTCGGTGTTTACGCCGCACCAAGCTATCTGGAAAGGAGTGGTCATCCTACGCACCCGCAAGCGCTGTCGCTCCCGCCCTCACCACATTGTCGGGTTCAGCTGGGCACGCGCTGGCTTGGCTTTTCCCTATGCTCTGTGCCGCGATGGAAAGCGTGTTTCCGTGCAAGGGCGCTACGTGATTTCGGTCGACGACGGAATGCCGGCCTTGCGGCCGGGCTGGCGGGACTAGGCGTCATTTGGTTGCCTGATTACATGGCCAGGGAGCACGTTTCCCGCGGTGAACTAGTTCGCCTGTTTGATGATTGGCACCTGGAACCGATGCCGATGTACATCGCTTTCCACCGAATCGGCACGTCAGCGCCAAGCTGCGCGTGTTCATCGATTGGGTCGTCGAGTTGATGGCGCAGCATGCGCCTATCGTTGATCGACGGGTAGGCTGAGCTATGTTTTGCAGCACATCACATTTATTGGCCGCTTCTCATCCCTGTAAATATTTACCTGGTAGCCGTTCCGCCAGGAACTCCATAAATAGCCGGGTACGTTGGGAAAGCGTGGTTTGACGGTAGTACACCGCATTCACTGCTTGGGTTTGCAGTTCGATGTGGTCGGGTAGTACATCGACCAGCGCGCCATTCTGTCGGGGAGAGATGGTCATAAAATCAGCCAGGCAAACAATACCTTCTCCCGCAATGGCGAGCTCTATTAGCGTGCTACCGCTAGAAGCCGCTAGTGCTGGCGTAATGTGAAAGCGCTTGCCATCGGCAAGGGTGAGCGGCCACTGGTTGAGATGGTCGAGCTGGCTGAAGCCTAGCAAGCTATGTTTCTGAAGGTCTTCGATATTTTGTGGTAAGCCATTGCGTTCCAGATAAAGGGGGCTGGCAAGAAGACGCAGCGGGCTGTGGCCGAGTAAGCGTGCGTGTAGCGATGAGTCTTCTAGCTGGCCAATGCGAATGGCCAGATCAACGCGCTGTTCCAGCAGGTCGATAAAGCGGTCGTGGGTATCCAGTTCCAGCGTAATGCCTGGGTAGCGGGCACGGAACTCGCCAATCACCGGCACAATCACGAACTGCATAAAGCTGGGGCGGCATTGATTCTTAATCTACCTTGAGGCTGGTTGTGGCGATCCAGCATGGCCTCTTCGGCTTCATCTACGGCGGCAAGAATACGGCGGCAGTGGTTTAGAAACGTTTCACCCTCTTCGGTAAGTTCCAGGCGGCGTGTGGTTCGGCGTAGTAGCGTGGTGCCGAGCTTTTGCTCCAGGCGGTTGAGCGCACGGCTAACGCCGGAAACGGTAATGCCCAGCCGTTCGGCAGCGTTGGTGATTGAGCCGCTGTCGACCACGGTCACAAACGCCTGCTGTTCTTCAAGGGTGCTTTTCATGACCGGCTTCTCATAAAGTGCTTTTTATAACGTTCTCAAATGACGTAATGGCCAACGGTTAGAATTGTTGATATTAAATCAAAAGTATCTTGTCGGTACGTTGCTTCTTTTACGTTGCGATTCATCCCACAATACGCGCCATTAAGGCTACGCCTAAACTCTATAGGCTTGGCGAAGCTCATTAATTGGGATTGGGTAAATGAAGATTTTATTGATTAACGGTGGCAAGGCGTTTGCGCACTCTGGCGGCGAGCTCAATAATGCGCTGCATAGCGTAGCCCTGGATACCTTGAGCGAGATGGGGTACGAAGTACGCGAGACAGTGATTGATCAGGGGTATGACCTTGAAACTGAGGTCCAAAACTTCCTATGGGCAGACACCATTGTGTATCAGATGCCTGGCTGGTGGATGGGCGCACCTTGGATCGTCAAGCGCTATATTGATGAGGTGTTTACAGAAGGCCATGGTTCGCTTTACGCCAGTGATGGCCGCAGCCGCCAAGATCCGACCAAGCAGTACGGCAGCGGTGGCTTGCTTCAGGGCCGCCGCTACATGCTCTCGTTGACCTGGAACGCCCCTTTGGAAGCGTTCGAGGAGCCGGATAACTTCTTTGAAGGGCGCGGTGTGGATGGCGTTTACTTCCCGTTCCATAAGTCTCAGGAATTTATCGGCCTAGAGGCACTACCCACCTTTATCGCCAACGATGTGATGAAAGTGCCGCAAGTAGATCGCAACAAAGTCGATTACCGTGATCACCTGCGCCGCGTCCTAGGCTAAGCTTCGCACGCCATATACACCTAAGCACGACTAAACCGATAGCGTAGTTTAGGCAGCGCGCGGGCTACTGGGGGTAGGCGGGTCGCCATGATGAGCGCAGCAATCGCCGCGTACATCGCCCACTCTTGCATGTCGGCGCGCACTACCCAAAAAAAGTGCAGTAGAACCAGGCCCAAAATGGCGTATGAAAATTTATGCAGCGGCTTCCAGCGTTTGCCGAGGCGCTTCATCGCCCAGCGGTTGGAGGTAGCTCCTAGCGCGGCAAGGCCGATCAACGCGATCATGCCGACTACAATATAGGGCCGTTTTACCAGTTCACTACCCAGCAGCGCCCAGTTGAGTCCGAGGATAAACAGCGCGTAGCTGAGCATATGCAGGGTCGCGTAGGCGAGCGTCCATAGACCCAACTGTCGACGGATTAACGCAAAGCCTTTCCAGCGGGTGAGCTTGGTAAGCGGCGTAAGGCTAAGGGTAAACAGCAGCAACCAAAGCGCGCCAATGCCGATGTTCAGCAGTAGGTAACGCCCCGGTTCGGGGCCTGCAGCGTTATTCGCCACCTGCCAGCCCCAGAATACCAGCGGCGCTAGCGCCGCTAAAAAAACACTCACGCGCCAGAGTAGCCATGTGCGCTGTGTTGCCATTAGTAGTTAGCTCTCAAATCTAACCCCGCATACATGTCGGCGACTTCATCGGCATAGCCGTTAAACATCAGGGTATCAATGGTATTCGGACTGAACAGGCTGTTGGGCAACCGGCGTTCGGTGGCTTGGCTCCAGCGGGGTGATCCACCTCTGGGTTCACGTTAGCGTAGAAGCCGTACTCATCAGGGGCGATTTGCTGCCAGGAATTGACCGGCTGCTCTTCCACCAGCGATATACGCACAATCGACTTAATGCTCTTGAAGCCGTATTTCCAAGGCACTACTAACCGCAAGGGCGCACCGTTTTGGTTGGGCAACTCGCGGCCATACATTCCCATGGCCAGTAGCGTTAGCGGGTTCATGGCTTCGTCCAGGCGCAGGCCTTCCACGTAGGGCCAGTCGATCAGTGCAAACGATGAGCGCTGCCCTGGCATCTGCTCTGGGTCGACCAAGGTTTCAAAACGAACGTATTTAGCTTTGCTGGTGGGGTCGGCGCGCTTGATGACCTCTGCAAGGGGAATGCCTAGCCAGGGAATCACCATCGACCAGGCCTCAACACAGCGTAGGCGGTAAATGCGCTCTTCAAACTGTGCTGGTTTGGCGAAGTCCTCTAGCGCAAAGCGCCCACCGTTATTGACTTCACCATCAACTACCACGCTCCAGGGCTGGGTTTCCAGGCTTCCTGCATGGCGGGCGGGGTCGGTTTTGCCAGAGCCAAACTCGTAGAAGTTGTTATAACCGCTGGCGTCCTCAAAGGGGGCGATTTTGTCTTTTCGGGGTTGCTAGGGGTGACGGCTTCCCACTGGGTCTTGCTGATTTTCTCCTTTAGCCACGCTGGCGCATTGCCATCAGGGACGTCCGAGTAGTCAGCATTCGCTTGGGCGTGGCCGGAAAGAGCCAGCCCGGCGCCTAAGCCTGCCATACCCCCCATGAAACGACGACGGGAGAGGTAGATAGATTCCGGCGTGACATCTGACTCATGTAAGTCACTCGGTTTGGCAATCTTTATGAGCATGAGGTGCCTCCTGCTGGGTTAGGCCGGGCGGGCTATAACACCGTTTTTAATGAGAGTTATTTCGATGCTGGAATAAATAAAAGTTCTACACAACTTGTAAGAAATGGTATCAAAAAGAAGAAGCGATAAATCTATTTTGCTTGCCGCTGAGGCCTGCCTTACGAATGATAGGAGTGGCTGGCTTAATCCCTCTACTATAGACACGTTTTTAGGCCGAATGTCTCTCCTCTATCGACAAGGAACCCCATGGCTTCTACACGCCGTGAACTGATGGCATTGATTGAACGCAACGTCATACCGCCTGAACAGGTGTCGCGAGCCGTCAAGGTTGCCGGACTGCAACCTTCACCACGTGAATGGGCCGTATTTGTCGATCGGCTTTTACTATGGCTGGGAGGTTTGGCGCTAGCTTTCGCGGTACTGTTTTTGTGGCCTATAACTGGGCTGAGATGGGCCGCTGGTTACGCTTTGGCGTGGTTCAGGGCGCGCTAGTATTAGTGGTAGGGGTTGCCGTGTGGGCTAACACCAGCCGAGTGGATGCCAAGGTCGCACTAACGGCCGCATCGCTGTTGGTGGGCGTTTTGCTGGCGTTGTTTGGCCAAACGTACCAAACCGGAGCCGATCCGTGGCAGCTGTTTTTCATCTGGGCCCTGTTGATCCTGCCCTGGGTGTATATCGTTCGTTTTGAGCTGCTTTGGTTATTGTGGCTTGGACTACTTAACGCGGCGTTAGGGCTTTATTTTCACACTTGGGGCGGGGTGATGAATGTTTGGTTTGCGAGCAGCGAGGCTGTTTTCGGGTGGTTATTTATGCTCAATACCATCGCTCTTGCCGTGTGGGAATGGGGAGGGAAGCGTCGAAATTGGCACGTAAGCCCTTGGTCCCTCCGCATCGTGGCGTTGGGAAGCGGCGTTTCTATCACGCTATTAATGATGACCTATGTCGTCGATACCACGCCGTCTATTGCATCAGTGCTGGTGGTATATCCCCTATGGTTGATAGCACTGTATGGCGTTTATCGACGCTGGCGTTCTGATGTACTACTGATAGCGGGCGGCTGTGTGTCGGCGATCAGCGTTGTGACGCTACTGCTGGCCAGGCTCTTGCTATGGGAAGGCGCTTGGCAGGAGGGGGAGTTTAATGATGATCGCTATTGCGGTATTGGCGATGGGCGCCGGGGCCGTCGTGTGGCTGAAGCGACTACACCAAGAGGCTTCCCAATGACGCGCGATGCCGATGATTTAAAAGCTCGACTGAGCCAAGCGGGCATTATTATAAACGAGCCGACCACCCCTGTACCGTTGGGAACGCCTTGGTTTGTGCGCTTGCTGCAGGCGTTTTCCGGCTGGCTGGCAGCGCTGTTTCTGCTTGGTTTTATCGCAATGGGCATGGTGTTTTTAGTGGAAAGCCCAGTGGCGTCTCTGACCATAGGGCTTGTTATGATCAGCGCCGCTTTTGGGCTATTTCGCAAGGCACAAAGTGATCTACTCGAACATTTGGGTTTGGCGATTAGCTTCGCCGGGCAACTACTGATCGCCTGGGCATTGGCTGCGTTTTGGGAGGCTTTCGCTTACCCATTTTGGTCGTTGCTGGGATGGTCGCTGTTTGGTTTACAGTGCGCACTGGCACTGGTAATGCCGAGTCAGGCACATCGTAGCTTTTCTGCCTTTGCTGCATGCGTGGCGCTATATATGGCGTTGGTAGCGAACGCTATGGGGCCGGTCGCCAGTGGCATGGCGCTGCTGGCACTTACCGCACTTTGGTCCAATGAGTTTCGCTGGCCAACGCGCATAAACCACGTGCAGGCGTGGGGTTACGGCTTTTGGTGGGCATGCTGGCCATTCAGGGATTAGCCCATACCGGCCAATCGCTGTTATTTGTTGATGGCATGGCAGGCAGCGCTTGGAGGGAATTACTGCCGTGGTTAAGCGTTGCGTTAATAGCGCTCGCTCTGCTGCTGGTTTTCATAGGGTTTTCCAGAACCCTATTTCATTCAAGGGGCGCTGGGCGGCATACGCTTGCGCGATCGTATTGCTTATTGTGTCATTTCATCTACCGAGTGTCGGGCAGGGCGTGGTGGTGATGTTATTAGGCTTTACCATTGGTCATCGTGTATTGGTTAGCGCCGGTGTATTGTCGCTGCTGCTGGGTATTGGCAGCTGTTACTACTGGCTGGATGCCACGCTGCTGATGAAGTCACTCACGCTACTGGTAATAGGAGGACTGCTCTTGTTACTGCGTTGGGCGTTACGCCAGTGGCTAAATACAAAGATGGCCACGCAAGGCGACAGGAGCTTAGACCGTGATGCTTAGTGCCATGATGCGTAGTGCTAAGTGGAGCCGGGTCGTTATCGTTGCGACCATGTTGTTGATCTTAGCGGTGGTGAACGGAGCGATTTGGCAGAAAGAGCGTCAACTATCGGAGGGAGAGGTCGTCTACCTAGAGCTGGCGCCGGTCGACCCGCGCTCGTTAATGCAGGGCGACTACATGGCGCTCAATTTTGCACTGAGTAACGATATTCAGCGTGCGCTTCAAAGCCGCCATGACGGCGACACCCTCAAGACACGTGATGGCCACGCCGTTGTGCGCTTGGACGAACAAGGCATTGGCCATTTTCAGCGCTTGGCAGATGGCCAGAGCACACTGGAGAATGACGAACGACGGCTGCAATATCGGCTGCGCGACGGCCAGGTGCGTTTTGCCACCAATGCGTTCTTCTTCCAGGAAGGCCACGCTGAGCGCTATGAGGCTGCCCGCTACGGCCAGTTTCGTATCAACGATAATGGTGAACCTTTGCTGGTTTCTCTTCACGATGAAACCCTTGAAAACCTAAGCCCTTAAGGCCTTTTAACCCCATCAAAGATGGGCGGGCGCTCCCGCTTACGTCGTTGGGGAGTGCCCGTCTTTGTGTTTTAGGCGTCTGTTGCTACGGCGGGGCCCTTTATATTGGGCCCATGCTTCTCGCGTATGACCGAGGCCTGGGCGGTAGAGAGCGAGGCGCCACTAGTTGTACACCTTTACAGACAATCTGACGCTCGACTTTGATCGGAGCAGTGGCCCGGCGCAGAAAGCCCTGGTTGATAGGGCTGTGCGGCTTGAGCGCCAGGCGTTCGTTGGCCATCCCTTCAGCAAGCTCGTGATTCCCGCCACGCAAGGCGGCTTCGGTCAGCGTCCAGTCGATAATGTCGCGCTGGGCGTGACTACCGCCGAAAGCATTGGCGATAAAGCGCAACGGGTACAGACGTTCGGTCGCGGTGGCGTAGTTGCCTCGCCAGAAGGCGACAAACCCCTCAGCTAACGGCAGGCCGATGTGGCGAGCCCAGTTCGCTGCCTCGGAGCTTCGGTCGGTATTGCGGAGCGTTGCCAGTAGTGATTCCACGCGGTCGTCGCGCCCGGCGCCCAGATAGGCCATGACAGCATGCCAGTCGTTGAAGGGGTAAAGCGTGCCGTTTGCGTGCTGGTCCCAGGCGACCGCCAGTTCCTGCCATCGCTCTCCTACGTCCTGACCGGTAAGGGTCAGCCGCCATAGCAACGCCGAGGCATCAATCATATCCAACACGACATTGCTGCGCGCCTGACGAATGGGGCCGTCATAGAGAGCTAACACTTCTTTTGAGTGGCCGAGATCAAGGTGGCAAAGGGCGAGATGCCACCAGTTGTGTACTTTGAATAGGTTGTCATCACCAGACCAGTAAGGCTCGCGGGTGCTCATCCAGCTAATGCCGTCCTGGGCACGGCCCTGCATTTCCATGACATGGGCCACGGCGTGATGCGCCCAGCAGTCGAGCGGCTGGGTGTCTAACGCTTGTCGGCCAACCTGCTCGGCACGGGCGTAGTCGCCGGTTTCCTCCAGCCCAAAGGCATACATGCCCATTGCAATCGAATGCCCTGGAATGTCCGGCGACCATCGCGGTAGCACACGCGAGAAACGGTCGCGTAGATTGCGAGCATTCGCACGATAAAAGTCGATTAGGTGACCCGCCTGCAGAGCCAGCAGGTCGTGTGGAAGCGTAGGTTATGATGATCCAGAGTGAGCCCTGCAGCGGTCCACTCGCTGGCAAGCAGCTGCGTGAGGGCGACCGCATGAGAGGTTTCGCGGTCATTCAAGCGTGATTGTTTAATGACGACTAAATCGGTTTTGGCGGCGTCTGCAGCAGCGGGCTCTGCGGCTAGAGCAAATAGATAGGCCCGGGCAATGCGTGCCATGGTGAAATCGGGGGCTATTTCGATGGCTTGATTGAGCGGGGTAACAGGGTCGCCGCGATAGATATTGAAGGCATCGATGGCGCGGTGGTAAAGCTCCCTTGTTTCGGTGGTGGCGCCGGGTAGGGTGTTTCCTTGGCGGTCAGTTAGCATCAGCATGGCTCCATTTTTGATTGTCGTTATTGGCGGCGGCCTCCGCTCACCAGTCTGCTAGACTACGTTGAGGCACTGAAAACCATAATAGCCGAGGCGCCGGTGTTGTTGTCCGATCCGCCGTGATAGAGACACAAACCCATGGATGCTGCACTTGATGTGCTGCGCATGATCCGCTTTACCGGTGGCATCTTTCTCGATGCCGAGTTCTCTGCGCCCTGGTGTGTGGTGGCGCAGGTCACTCCAGAGGATTGTCGCCCGTTCACCCCCGTGCCTGAAGGCATCCTGGCCTATCACTACGTGAGTGCCGGGCGGCTGTTGCTGCAGGTAGGCCAAGGGCTACCTGTCGCCGTACCCGCTGGGCATATCGTACTGCTGCCGCGTAACGACTCCCACCTTCTTGGTAGTGAGTTGACCGACCATCCCGTCAGCGTCGACCAACTACTTCAGCCCATGAGCGAAGGCGGATTGGCCCGGATTGTCCATGGTGGCGGCGGTGAAACGACGCGCTTGCTGTGTGGTTTTTTGTACAGTGAGACGCCCTGCGTTGCATTGATTGGTGTGCTGCCCAGCGTCATGACCTTCGATGTGGCCGAGGGGGCGGCCAGAGCGTGGATCGAAAGCTCTTTCCGTTTTGCCGCCGCGGAACTGGCTGCTGGCACAGTTCGTTCGCCAGCGCTTCTCGCCAGGCTTGCCGAGCTGCTTTTATCGAGGCGGCGCAGCTTTACCTCTCTCGTTTGCCGCCTGAGCAGCGTGCCTGGGTGGGTGGATTGCGCGATCCCTTTGTCAGCCGAGGGCTGGCCCAGTTGCATGACTGCCCCGAACGTCATTGGACAACGCAATTGTTGGCTCGCCAAGTTGGGTTATCGCGCTCTGCCTTTGCCGAGCGCTTCACTGAGCTGGTGGGCATGCCACCGATGCGCTATCTAGCCAAGCTGCGTATGCAAGCCGCTGCCCGTCGCCTGCGTGAGTCGCTTATCCCCATCGCGCGTATCGCGTTGGAAGCGGGCTACGAGTCGGAAGCTTCCTTTAGCAAAGCGTTCAAGCGCGCATTTGGAACACCGCCCGCAGCTTGGCGACGGGAACAGCGGGTTCTGCACGAAGCCGATAGCTGAACTGTATGCTCCGACCTTAGTACAACGTTAGCAACCAAACCTAATGAGCTACGTGATGAGCTAATTGCCTGTTAGGAACATGGCTGTCGCTACACTTCGCCTTGCACCGTTAAGAAAGGTAGGCTGTAATTTGTCCTCTTAACTGACAAGGATGGCCTGTTTTAACCGGCAGGCTGGCTAAGTTAACGGCTTTTCGTTGGTAGGAAAGTGGCCCATCTCAACTAATAAGGTATGTATGAAAGCAATCAGCTCGTGGCTCGCATGGGGTTTGTTAGTACTGGCGCTGACAGTTTCCAGCCTATGCGTGGCGCAAACTCAAGGAGGAGAGAGCGAGAACCATCGATGGTTTACCGTCGATGCGTTAAACGAGGGGCTGGGTGAGCCGCCTGAAGAAGCGAATCGGGTGACACCGCGTGAGTCAATCAGAAGTTTCCTGGAACTGACGGATCAGGAAGAGTATGAAGCCGCTGCCCATATGCTCAATCTCTCTGACCTTTCAGAAGGGGAACAGCGAGAACAGGGGCGTGAGCTGGCCCGGAAGTTAGCCGAGATTTTTCAGCGCGGTGAATGGCTGAGTATTTCTGACCTGCCAGGTAGGGGAGGACGCTGTTATTGAAGACTCGGCGGGCCAAAATCCCCGCGTCGGCGAGCCCCGCCGCAATATCGAGGTGTCTTCCTTAAAAGCGGACGGGGAAACCTACGATATTCGACTGGGCCGATACCGGGTGGGTGATCAGGAGCCGGTCTGGCTGATCATGCCCGTCAGCGTGTCGTATATCCCGGTGCTGTATGAGCAGTACGGTCCATCAATGTTGGAAAGTTATATCCCTGAACGCTTCCAATCATCGTTTGGCCTCCTGAGAATTTGGGAGTGGATAGCCATTCCGGTCTTTTGCTGTTCGTAGGTATGGTCGGTTGGGGCGTTCATCGCCTAATCGGGTTGATGTCGAAATGGCTGCCTGCGGGAGTATCGACCATTTTGCCAGTCAAATCGGCTTGCCTGCGGCGCTAATTACGATGTCGTTGATCACCCAGATGCTGCTGGATTATGTAGTGTCGTTTTCAGCAGTCGCTACAACAACATTTCGGGTTTTATTAATCAGTATCTTGGCCTGGGGGCCGGTACGATCGCACTGCGCCTGGTGGATATCATCATGCTGCGGATGACGCGCCGATTAGTGGGCGAAATCGATGATACGAAACCACGCGACGAGCGTCGGCTACTAACCTCACTCTATGCGCTGCGCCGGGTCATTATTCTGATTACAGTGACCGGCGTCTCTATTTACATACTGGGTCAGATTCAGCTCTTTGAATCCCTTGGCCTTTCTATTCTGGCATCTGCCAGCGTGTTGGCGGTGCTGGTAGGTGTCGCAGGTCAAGCGGTGCTAGGGAATATCCTGGCGTCGTTCCAACTGTCGTTTGCCAAGCCTATTCGTATTGGCGATCTGGTGATTTTGAAGGCCAGTGGTGCTACGTAGAAGGCATTTTTATACCTTCATTCGTTTACGGTCTTGGGACGAGCGCCGTGTGATTGTGCCCGTTACCTACTTTACGTCGAAGCCTTTCGAGAACCTATCCGTCAAGAGCACCAAGATGTATCGGTTTTGGAGCTCACCCTCCATTTAAGCGCTGATATTGGTCTCGTTAGGGATAAATTTATCGAATTTGCTAAAGAAGAAAGTAACGTTATCGAGCACCACAAGCTGCTGTGCTACGTGACCGGCCAAACCGGTACGGCGCAGACCGTCTCTTGTTACCTGATGACCTCAGACCCATTGTCCGGCTGGGCAGCAGAAATGAACGTCCGCGAGAAGCTAATGACTTTTATTCGTGATAACTACCCAGAATGGTGGCCCAGGGAGATCGTGGTGATTAGCCATCACGATATCGCCCGCGGCGAGCAGGCTAAGCGCCCGGAGGAAGGGGATAGTATTGAGGTGAAACCATCAGAGTAGCTGGCCGTCAAGCAGCACTGCTTTCTCGTGTATAGCAATTTGCTATTTATCGCATTTTGCTATAATATGGTTATGTAAATGAGGGTTTGGCTAGTGCATGTCATCACACAGAAGCGTATTTGGGAAGCTATAGAAGCAAACCCGAATACTGCCACTGCCCTAGAAGCATGGTATCGGCTGATGAAGTCTAATGACCCAAAAGATTTCAATGCCATGAAAGCGCTATTCCCAGCCACTGATAAAGTGGGAAACTTTCACGTTTTTGACATAGGTGGCAACAAGCTGAGGTTAATCGCTGTTGTTCATTATCAGAGTAAAAAAGTATTTATCCGCCATATCCTTGATCACAAAGAGTATGACAAGGGTAAGTGGAAAAGGAGTGACTATGCACGCTCTCGTTGAGCAAGCGACGGAACACTGGGTTTATCTTGCCCCCTCTTCTTAGCGATCCACATACCGAAGCTGAATACGATGCCCGGGTCGAGGCGCTTGATGAAATTCTTGATCTTGTCGGTGACGATGAGACACACCCACTTGCCGGCCTGACGAATCGCTTGGGTGATATCATTGAGTCCTATGATGAAGCACATCGCCCGATGCCTGAGGTGTCTGGAGGTGAGGTACTTCGCTACCTTATGCAAGAGCATGGGATAGCGCAGAGCGAGCTACCTGAAGTTGGCGCTCAATCGGTGGTGTCTGAAGTTCTCAGTGGGCGCCGCAAGCTGAACTGGCGCCAAATCTGCGAGCTTTCGGAACGGTTTGGCATCGCTACCGACTCGTTTAAAGAACCCAGGGAAAAGCTACGCGTTTTGACCTGATAAAGCCTTATGGCGCTTAGACTACCTCTAGCGGTATATCGACGCCGAACTGCTGCAGCATACGTCGGAATGTCTCAATATCATAGGTCTCGCTTTCTGTCACCAGACCTTGAATTTGGCCTGTGCCCGGCGTGCCATCGCCTAATCCAGCGACAATCGATTCGGCGGGGTCGAGGAATTGGCAACTGGGTCTCGCCGCTTCAAAGAAGGAGCGAAGCCATGGTAAATGCGTGCTGGAAAGTGTCAGCGTGTCGATATCGGGGTGCTGCCGGAAGACGCCATCGATAAAAGTAGTGACCGCTTTCTGCGTCGCTTTTGGGTCGAATAGAAAGGCACCATTCTCGACAAGCTCCACCATGGACGAAGCATTGATCAGGCTGACATTCTCCGGGTGGGGTGCATGGCGAGCGATGAACTGCTTGAGCGGCGCGCTTTCGATGAGTGAATGCACCCCATGATGCCGACCTTGCCGCTCGCCGACATAGCGAGTGCTTCTTCGATGGGCGGGTAGACGCCGAACAATGGCACCAAGGTGCTTTGGCGAACGTCATCCAGCACCATGATAGACGGTGCGTTCGATGCGATGACGATGGCAGAGGGTGCATAGCCCTCAAGAAAACGCAGTGTGCGATGCATGACAGCGAGTAGCTCTTCACGCCCTTTGCTCCCATAAGGAAAGCTAGCCCGATCAGCGAAATAAACAATATCCTGTTTGGGAAGACGCTTATGTATCTCGGCAACAATGGCATAGCTGCCAATGCCAGCGTCGAAAACAGCGATTGGCTGGTGCATAGTAATATCCTGGGTGTCGACTAAAGTCTAGTGATCCATAATATTCTAATGCGATGGAAGCGTCATTTTTAGCTACTATGCTAGTTAAACTTTATACGATGCTGGGGCACGGCATCGCATAAATTCGAAATGAATGAATAGCATGGTGATGGCAGAGAAATTTATGGTGAATGAGTGGTTGTCTAAATGTCGTTAAATATTGTGCAGCGTTTGCTGCCCGGCTGGGCGTTACTTATGGCCCACCGGGCGATGACTCTTCCAGCCGTCATGTTGTTGCATGGTTCTGAAGGCGCATGGGCGGGGTGGAGCCATCGTGATGCGATGCTATTCGCCCCCCATGGCTTCCCTGGCGTTCCCTTATGGCTACTCAAGCGGCGGTAATGCATGGAATGCGGGGCATATTATCGATTACCCACTGGATCGCAGCGTGGAGGCATTTAAAGCCCTACGGGAATTCCAGTTCGCTGATAAGCGAGTAGGGCTTTATGGTATTTCACGCGGCGCCGAGCATGCGTTATTGCTCGGCTCACTGATGGCAGGAGATAAGATCGAAGGTATGCCTGATGCCATTGCCGCGCATAGCCCGCCCGATGCTGTGTGCGGTGCCTTTGATGCACGTAGCTTTCGCGATGAGGGTGACCTGGGCTGGCAAGCCTGGGACGTCAGCAAGCGCGCCTGGACATGGCGTGATAGTCACGAAGGCTTGCTGCCGACCACAACAATAGAGATCGAACGCTACCTAGGGCCGCTACTACTTTCCCATGGCACCAAAGACCGAATGTGGTCGGTGGAAATGACCAAACGCCTGGAACAACGCCTGCGCGAGCATGGCCGCGCCCCGGAAGTTCACTACTACGAAGGTGAAGATCATATACCTAGTAGCTCAGGGCAGAATAAGCACTATGGGCTGCTGCTAGATTTCTTTTCAAAACACCTGTAAGTCACTGTTCCTCATTTTTCCATCCAAAAGCCCATCTCGGTAGCTAAGAGGTATGGCGAAAAGAATATCTGCTCTAGGCTTTAGTCAGGGTTAAAAGCCATCTTCATCAATAAAACCTTTATCCCCCGTTATGTACCAGCGGTGACCACCGATCTCGTGGAGCGCCTTGGCCGTGCAGTTGGGGTCATTGAGATACCCCTGCATAATTTGCGGGCCGCTAATCAATATCATGCCGGCCTCGCCGGTCGGCAGCTCTTCAAAGCTGTCGGGGTCGACGGTTTTGAAGCTGGTGCCGGGCAGCGGCATGCCTACGGAGCCTGGCTTGCTGCCGTGCTGGATCTGCTGGTAATGAGCGCCCATTGCATCGGGAAGATTCACCGAAGCCACGGGGGCAATTTCGGTAGCGCCGTAGCCTTCATATATTGATTTGTGGAATTTAAGGGCAAAGCTGGTACGCACGTTTTCATCGAGCTTCTCGGCCCCAGCAACTACTATCCTCAAGCTTTGCAGCATCAGTGGATGCACCTTTTGACTGCGTACAAAAGGCGCAAAAGCTTGATGTGCCGAACATGATGGTAGCCTTGTGCTTGGCAATTGCGCCCGCGATGCCGGGAGCATCGGAGGGGGCGGCATGGCACACCAGCGGCAGCCCTTCAATCAGCGGTAGCAGTTGGGTGATCGTGAAGCCAAAGGCATGGAATAGCGGCAGTGAGCCCATTACAACGTCGTTGCTCTGGGTATTGAGCACGTCGGAGGTCTGCTTGATATTGGCCATCAAGTTACGGTGGCTCAGCATTACGCCCCTTGGGTTCGCCTTCGCTTCCGCTTGAGAACAGGATGGCGGCGGTGGCGCCGGCATCGCGAGCGTGGCAGAAGCAGCGCTGTAGTAGCCACGTCGGCAATACTCTCACCGCAAGCCAGGTACTCAAGCGCTCAGCGCGGCCAATTGTGGTTTGCAGGTCTTCTAAAAGACCATCTGCTTACCGTGAAGTAATTGGCTAACGTCGAGCCCGCGCTGCTCGAGCTTCTTCACAAAGCGTGGTGAGGTGAAGACGGTAGCAATTTCCGCCTGGGAAAGGGCAGAGGAGAGCGCTTCTTGGTCGGCGGTATAATTAAGATTCACCACCGTTTTTCCCGCCAGCAGCGTAGCCATATTGGCGACAACCCCGGCGCTGCTGGTAGGTAGCAGTAGGCCAACGTTCTGACCGGGGTTGAGCTTGCGAACACGCTTTGCCATCAACAGGCTGGCAGTGAGCGCTTGGCTTGCGTTGAATGTGCGGCCCAGGGTATCGGCCAGGGCAAGGTCGCTAGGGCGGCGCTTAACGCTCTGAATCCAGGCGTTGGGTAGCGAGGGTAGATCGTTCATGGCTTTCTGCCAAGATCGGGTAGCCTGCTCAAAAATACGCCGTTTAAGCACGTCGGCGGGGGTATCCTTGGGTAGCGGCTTGCCAAAGGCGACCACTACCGAGCGGTGCAGTGGTGCATTGCGCAGCTCTTTAAGCTTGCTGGATGAGCGGGAAAATTGGCTGCCCCAGAGGCCGCGCAGGTAGAACGGTACGATTTTGACGTCTGGGTTAGCCATTTCACAGGCGCGCTGATAGCCGCGGCGGAATTCGCCTAGCTGGCCAGTGCGGCTAATCGCCCCTTCAGGAAACAGGCATACCACTTCGCCTGCGTTGAGCTGTTCCGCCACATCGGCCAGGGCTTTTTCGGCCCCGCTGCCGCGCTCGATAGGAATACACCCTGTTTTGAAGAACCAGCGTAGGTACCAACGCTGGTAAACCGATCTGAGCATTACAAAGCGCACCGGGCGGGGCTGGCGATCTGGACCATGGCCCAATCCACCCAGCTGATATGGTTGCCCAATAGCAGCACTCCGCCCTGGGCAGGCAGGTTCTGCAAGCCATGGACGTCTACCCGGTAGCGTCGGGTCAGCAAGAAACTCAATAGAAAGCGCACCAAGCTTTGGGGCAGCTTAACAATGGTGTAACCACCGCCCACCATGGCTACGGTAGCAATGAGTAGCAGTAGGTAGTGGCTATTCACTCCCGCCAACGCGAACAGCGCCGTGAGCACCAAAAGCCCAGCATGGCGATGTTTTGAATCCAGTTGTTGGCGGCCAGCACGGTGCCTAGCTCGTTGTCGGCGGCGTGAAACTGAATCAGCGCATTAAGCGGCACGATGAAAAGCCCACCCATGATGCCGATAAAAACAAAGTTCAGCGCTTGGCTTACGGGTGTGGTTAACAGCGGCAGACACCATAAACCCACGGCTACCCCAATTGCGCCAACGGGGATCAAGCCGGTTTCAATGCGGTTGTGGGAAAGTTTGCTGGCGAATAGGGAACCAAGCGCAATCCCGATGCCGCTAGCGGCGAGAATGCCCTGGGGCACCAAGGTATTATTGATACTGAGGGCGTCTTTGGCGTAAGCGGGAAAAGCCGCCAACAGCACTTGGCCCACTGACCAAAAGGTGGCAAGGCCGATAATGGAGAGCCTGATGACAGGCTGGTGAGCGATAATCCGCAGGTTGTCTTTTAGGGCAGTGCCCTTGATGTAACGCTGCCAGGTCAGCGGTAACTCTGACCGAATGGTGTTATCAAGCGGAAGGCGGTAAAGCGCCACCACCTGGAGAGCGCTATTGAGCACCAGCAGCCAGCCCAGCGGGGCTATTTGGCGCAACAGCTGCGCTGGGGTTTGATCTTGCGGTGAGACCCAGGTTTCAAATAGCGCGGTAAACGCCACGGTGCCCGCTAGAATGGCGCCAATCGTAACCGCCTGGATCAGCCCGTTGGCTTCCGCCAAATGCGGCTTGCCGAAGAGTCCTTTACCAAGCCGTATTTGGCCGGTGAGTAAAAGGCCGATTGAATCGCCAGCAGCAGCGTCATGGAAAAGGCCAGCCAGAACCAGCCTTGGTAGTAGGCGGCGGTGATGCCCAGTGAGACCACGACGGCGGCCCAGGCCGATGTGCGCAGAATGCGTACTTTGGGATAGCTGTCAGCCACATGGCCCGCCGGGCTAAACAGTAAAATAAACGGCAGCAGGATAAGTCCGTTGACCAGTGCGGTGAGCACGACCTGTGCTTCGCCATCGTAGCTTTTGAAGATCGTGTTCTGAATGACGATCTTGTGGCCTAGATCCACAAAGACATTGAGAAAAATAGCGATCAAGTAAGGCCAAGCGCTCGGAATGCGCAGCAGTCGATGCATGATGTGTTAGCCTTTAGGATGTTTTAGCGTCATAGCACTCTCTAAACCGAATTTTCTTAGCAACATCCTATCTACTATCTCTTAATCAACGATGAAGCGTCTATGAGCATTACCCCTTTTCAAGCACTGGCGTGCCCGCTAGATGGCGAGCCGTTACATGTAGCGGGCAACACATGGCGCTGTGCTGCAGGGCATAGTTTTGATATTGCCAAGCAGGGCTACGTTAATTTACTGCCTGTGCAGCAGAAGCGCTCCCACGACCCTGGTGATAGCAAGGCGATGGTCGCTGCGCGGCAGCGCTTTTAGACGCAGGTCATTATCAGCCTATTGCGGAGGCGGTTAGTAACGCCGTGTTGAGCCATGCCGAGGTACAAGCGGTGGGCAACCCGCCATTTAGCTGCCTGGATGCCGGCTGCGGTGAAGGTTACTACCTTCGCCAATTAGTTGATGCGGCGACTGACACGCAGCCACTTTCTTTGATGGGACTGGATATCTCTAAATGGGCGGTATTGGCCGCAGCAAAGCAGGATGCTAAACAGATGCCGCTAAGTAGTTGGGTCGTGGGCAGCAATGCGCACTTGCCGGTGCAAACGGGAACGTTGGATAGCGTGCTGTGTATGTTTGGCTTTCCAGTGGTAAGCGAGTTTGCTCGTGTGCTGAAAACCGAAGGCGTACTACTGCAGGTTGAAGCGGGGACTAATCACTTGAGGGAGCTGCGGGAGGTTATCTATCCCACGTTAAAACCTGAACGCTCGACTGAGACAGAGGTGCCGGAAGGCTTTACTCACCATAGCAGGGAGAGAGTCAGCTACTCGCTTGCACTAAACGGAAGTGAGGAAATTGCCGATCTGTTGGCGATGACGCCGCATCTTTATCGAGCCAGCGCTGAGGGTCGTGCTCGCGCAGCGGCTCTTGATGTGCTGAACGTGACAGTGGATGTGCATGTGGCGCAGTGGCGACGCCTTTAGTCGCTTTTAAACGCAACAAGGCCCGCATAAGCGGGCCTTGTTATCCGAACCTCGGAAGGTTCGAGCAAATTCTTAAGCGCTATGTCTTAGAGACTTAGACTTAGGAAATTTGCTTGATGTTTGAAGCCTGAAGGCCTTTCTTACCCTGGGTAACGTCAAAGAAACGTTAGCGCCTTCTTGCAGGGTTTTGAAGCCGTCTGCTTGAATTTCAGAGAAATGGGCAAACAGGTCATCGCCGCCGTCAGAAGGAGCAATAAAACCGAAGCCTTTAGTATCGTTGAACCACTTAACTGTGCCAGTAGACATAGTAAAATCCTTTCGCGCAAAGCGCTTTGTAAAGTTCCTGGTATCACCCAGATTAATAGCGGATAAAACAAGGAATACAATTACAGGCTTGCCGAAAGATCTCGTACACGTCTATCTCGTACATTTCTAAATCTTTTCGTACACTTCTGAAACCATGCTGCTTGCTAACCAACTGCACCTACAATGTCACGAATTGTATCGCTCGTCAATGCTTTTGTTGTTTGTTTTCTAAAGCCGCGGTTATAGACCCTTCTAATACCCATTTCTTTCCAAGGCGAATTTTATGCAGGGCTTTAACGAAGCCTTACCGGCAGGGAAAAATAGCGAGACCCACTAGCCTAGACAACTTATGTTCTATTTATCAGCGCAATACGGCATCGCTTACGGGTTGATCTACACTTCTTAGTCACGACGCATTTCCTACTTAACCAGAACGGACACTACGCACTCAAGGATTAGAGGGCAAACAATGACTTATGATGTGGCCATAGTGGGCGGAAGCTACGCAGGCATGGCAGCTGGACTACAGTTAGCGCAGACACGCCGGAAGGTGGTAGTGGTTGATGCCGGGCAGCCTCGTAATCGCTTTGCGTCACATTCGCGGGGGTTTTTAACCCAGGATGGCAAGCCGCCTAGAGAAATAGCAGCTGCAGGCTATGCAGAGTTAGCGCAGTACTCAACGGTTGAATGGCGCAAAGGCCATGTCGAAACGATTACCGGTCAAAAGGATGATTTTACACTGTTGCTGGCCAGCCAGCAGGGGGGTGAATGAGCGTATCTACGCAAGGCGTATTATTCTCGCAGCGGGTGTCGGCGATCGGCTTCCCAACATGCCGGGAATAGCCGAATTATGGGGGACTCGTGTTTTCCATTGTCCTTACTGCCATGGTTTTGACCTGAACGGCGGGCGAATTGGCGTACTGGCCTCCTCTGATTTCGCAATGCACTTGGCAATACTGCTACCCGACTGGGGGGAAACAACACTTTTCTGAACGATGCTTTTGAACCCAATATGACTCAGTTGGAAAAGCTCAATGAACGTAGCACCCATATTGAGCGGGGCGCCGTTGAACGGTTAACTGATGAAGGTGAGAGCGTGGGCTTGGTAATGGCAGATGGCCGCATGTTTTCGTTAGCGGGCCTGTTTATCGTGACTGAAACCGATCCCAGCCAATTGGCGATTCGGTTAGGGTGTGAGCTTGAAGTGACGCCATTGGGACGGGTGGTAAAAATCAATGCTTCCAAGGCCACATCGGTACCTGGTGTGTTCGCGTGTGGCGATATAGCCCGGCCCGTGGGCAATGTGTCGTTGGCGGTCAGTGATGGTGCGTTAGCCGGACAGGCAGCCCACCACTCACTGGTCTTCGGTCATTAAGCGAAGTGTGAGAGCCTTCGCCCATCCGCCCGTGGGATCAGCGGCGATTGCGCTGCTTTACATCATCGTCGTGGTTTTAGCGGGGCGAAATGAGAGATGGCTCCTGGCGATATAGCACCATGCCACCGTGATAGAGCACGTCATCTATAAATTCACCATCAGCGGTAAAGCCGGTGTCATCCCAGTATTCAATATAGTTATCGGTTAACCGATAGCGCCCTTGGTAAGCGCTTTCGCGTTCGCCGCGCGCCTCGTCGTATCGGTTATTGGGCAACAGCTCATGGCGAATTCGGCCATCTTTGGTTACCCATATGCCCACGTAGGGATGCTCAGCCATCGCATCATCTCCTGTATCAGGAAGTGTTTGCGCAGCAGTGATCGCTGGCGACAGAGTGATAATGCCAGCGATGACCAGCTCACGTTTCCAGTAGATGGGAAGGTTAGTCTCTTGCATGTTTAATGCCTCGTGCTAAACGTCACGCTCGGCAAGTCACTCGAGCGTGATGCATGCGGAGTTGCAGTCGCCATGTAATCATCCTTCTGTTTATGACTAGTGAGGGAGATTAACCAGTGGCAGCAAAAGCCAATAGACGCAATCCTGCTACATGTTTGCCTAATCCTGTCGTGTTTAGAACAGGGCGGGTGATCTAGGGTTAAACAACAGGATTTACGTCCATCGGCGACGGAAGTGCGCAGCATGCGGCAAGCTGGTACACACTGCCCAGATGGCAAAGTACGTTTTTACATCGAACCGTAGGGACTTAGATGACACGGATATGGAAGGTCTATTCTCAGGCGTCATTGATTTTACGCATCACTATCGCTCTGGTGCTGGGCGTTGTGGTTGGGCTGGCTGGTGGTGAGCCGGTAGCGGTTTGGTTGGCGCCGTTGGGGGATTTACTCCTTCGGCTGCTCACATTTCTAATTGTTCCTATTGTGCTGTTTACGCTGATGGTGGGGGTTAACCAATCACGGGAGGGTAGCGCAGGGCGCATTGGTGGCAAGGTATTTGGCTACTATTTGGCCTCATCGGCATTGGCGATCATGGTGGGTTTGACCATCGCAACACTGTTTAACCCCGGTAGCGGAATGAGGCTGGAGGAGGAGGCCAGCTTCTCGGTGCCGGATAACCCCGGCGTTGTCGATGCGCTGCTTAATATCGTGCCCGACAATATTATCGGTGCGTTTGTCGAACTCAATATGCTGGGTATTATTTTTACGGCGTTAGTGTTCGGCATTGCGCTGCTGAAAATGCGCCAGTCGCAACACCAGCAAGCCATGGGGGAACGGCTGTTTGGCGTGATTGAAGCGCTCAATGCGGTCACCTTAAAAGTGATGTCGGGGTGCTGCACTATGTACCTATTGGGGTATTTGCGATTGTCGCTGAAACGGTAAGTCAGCAGGGGCTGGAAACGCTGCTGTCGTTGGGCGACATGGTGGTCGTACTGTATTTCGCACTAGCCACGCATTTGCTGATTTATTGCGGCATTATGCGCCTGTTTGGCGTCAAGCTTCGCACCTTCTTCCGTGAGGCAAGAACCCCCATGGCAACGGCGTTTGCCACCCAAAGTAGTTCAGGCACGCTGCCCCTCACTATTAATGCCGCTCACCGCCTGGGAATTTCCAAAAGCATTTATGGCTTTAGCCTGCCACTTGGAGCTACCTTGAATATGGATGGGGCGGCGATTCGCATCGCGATTTCGGCGGTCTTTGCAGCCAACGTGATAGGGGCGCCGTTGGATTTCATCAGCATGGTGCAGATAGTGCTGATTGGGACGCTGGTGTCAGTGGGCACGGCCGGGGTGCCAGGGGCTGGGATCATTATGATCGCGACCGTATTTGCCCAAGTCGGCCTGCCAATCGAGACCGTTGCGCTGTTGACTGCCATCGATGCGCTGGTAGGGAATGGGGGCTACCGCGTTAAACGTGACAGGCGATCTAGTCGGTACCTCGGTCATTGCTCGAAGCGAGGGCGAAGAGTTGAGAGAGACCACTTCGGAAGACGCCACCGCCACGGTAAACACCTCCATAATAAAAGAGTAGCGAACAAGCATCATCGATTTACAAGGGAGCTCTCATAGTGAATGGTCAAGAACTCACCTATTTGAACCGTGCCATCGAACTGGCCGAAGAGGCCCTTGAAGCGGGCGATGAGCCCTTTGGTAGTGTGCTAGTCAGTGCTGAAGGGGGACGTGTTGGCAGAGGATCGTAACCGCATTGCTGGCGGTGACGCTACTCAGCATCCTGAGAAGGTAGATGGCCCGGTAGCAGGGTTAGATGCAAGGGTTCACGCGCTGCATCAGCGTCGACACACCGGACGGGGCTAGTGGCACAAAAAAAGCCGCCTAGTTATTTACCTAGACGGCTTTTCATATCACTAATTCTCAAACCATTAATTCAGCAGCTTCAATTTCATTAACCGCTAGTGCTTCAAAATCACATAAAACGCATGAATGATGCCCGGTATGAAGCCAAACAGTGTGAGGAGAATATTCAGCCAAAAATGTCCTTTAAAACCAACCTCGAAAAATACGCCGAGTGGGGAAGGATAACGGCAAAAATCATCTTGATTGGATCAGTCGCTGTGAACGCCATGAAGCCTCCTTTGCTTTCAGGGGGTTTAACTTGTACAAGTGTAGGCACTGCCAAAATAATTTTCCATGCCTTGGCGAATTAACTGAGACTCGCCAACTATAAAATCGTTCAATTCCACTATTATTTCCGGTGTAACCCGTCTGGGAGGGAGCCCATGTTGAAAGTATCCAATACATCTCTTTGTTTAATATGCTGCTTTGTGTCAGGTCAAAGTTGGGCTCAGGAGAGTCCGGTGAATGACAACACTTTAGCTACGTTAGAAGTGACCGCGCCGCGTTTGTCACGAGAGCTTTACGCCACCCTGCAGCCGTTTCCACACTCGACCGTGAAGCGATTGCGCAAGGCCAGCAGCGCGTGCGATTGGATGAGTCGCTGGTGCGGGTGCCAGGCGTGTTCCTTCAAAACCGTGACAACTTTGCCCAAGGCCAGCGAATCTCTATCCGCGGCTTTGGCGCTCGCGCCGTTTGGCGTGCGCGGTATTACTGTGATGGTCGATGGTATTCCTTACACGCTGCCCGATGGCCAGGCGCAGTTAGATGCTATCGACTTGGACAGTGCAGAGCGTATTGAAGTCATCCGCGGGCCCTCTTCGGTGCTCTATGGCAATGCGGCGGGTGGGGTAATTGATATCACCACCGCCGATGGGCGTGATAACCCTGGTACTAGCGTTCGTGCCGGGGTGGGAAGCGATGGCTATCGCAAGGCGGTCGTACAAACCGGGGGCGCCCAAGGCGATTGGTCGCACCATGTAAGCCTCTCGGCGCTCAATGTGGATGGCTACCGGGAGCAGAGCTCCACAGAGAAGTATCTATTGAATGCCAAGCTGCGACGCGAATTAGGTAGCGACAGAGCCTTAACCGCGATTATCAATCTGCTTGAGAATCCTCGTTCTGAAGATCCCGGTGCGCTGAATGCGAGTGAAGTGTCGAGTGGTCGTGATCAGGCGGCCCCGAACTCTTTGGCGCTTGATGCAGGGCAGAATGTAGATCAACAGCTTCTTGGTTTGCAGTACGAAGATTTATCCGTTGGTACTGGCGAATTTTACCTAAAAGGCTTTGTTGCCCAGCGTGATTTTGAACAACAGTTGCCCTATGTGGGCGATAGCCGCATCGGCTATCAGCGTGACTATCTGGGCGCGAGTGCTGAGTACCATCATGAAGTCAGCCTAGGTAGCATGCCGCTGAGTTATATCACGGGTGTTGATTTGGCCCACCAAGACGATGAGCGCTTTCGTAACGATGTAAGCGGTCAAGGCGTTGTCGGCGAGCAGGTGGCTGAAGAGACCCAAACGGCAACCTCGGCTGGGGTCTTTGCCCAGGGTGACTTGGCCTTGACCGATCAAGTAACGCTTTCGCTTGGCGCACGCTTTGACCGAGTGGAATTAGAAGTGGAGGATCGTTATCTGGACGATGGCGATCAAAGCGGTGAGCAAACCTTTGACGAGTGGAGTGGCTCAGCAGGCCTGAGTTACCGTTATCGCCCGCAGCATCAGGCTTATATCAATACTGGCACGGCATTTGAAACCCCACGTTCTCAGAGTTTGCAAACCCAGCGGGCGGTGGTTTTAACCCGATGGTTGAGCCACAAAAGGCATGGAACCGAGGAAGTAGGGCTACGTGGCTATGTTGAGCCGTTGGCTATGGATTACGACTTGGCGTTGTTTTCAGTGCGCGTGCGCGATGAGCTTGTGCCTTACGAAGAGGAAGGTGGTGGGCGCACATTCTACCAAAATGCGGGGGATACCGACCGAGACGGCATTGAGCTGGCGCTAGGTTGGCAGTTGGCCGATCAGTGGCGGTTGGATAGCGCCCTAACGCTGGCGCGCTACGAATTTGATGAATTTGCCACACCGACGGAGAGCTTTGGTGGTAATCGTATCCCCGGCCTGCCCGAGCAAACCTGGGTTAATTTGTTAACCTGGGAGGGATTGATGAGCGCTTTGCGACGCTGGAAACCCAGTACGTGGGCGATATGGTCGCAGACAACGCCAACGAGACAGAGGTCGATAGCTATTGGCTGGTGAATCTGCGCGTGGGAGATGGTTGGCAGTTGGGCAGCGATACGCGGCTAAATGCGTATGTTGGCGTCCGCAACCTGTTTGATGAAGAACACTACGCCAACGTGCGCTTGAACGGTACCTATGGTCGCTTTTATGAATCCGCGCCAGGGCGCAGTGTGTATGGCGGGTTAGAGGTGAGTTTCTAAGCGGTAGGTTAATAAAACAGATGAAAAACGGGCGGCCCATCATGTGGGCCGCCCGTTCTCGTTGGTGACGCTACTAGGTCGCTCGGTTACTCAGGCAGCGCGTAGCCAATCACATAGTCCCCCATCTTGGTGCCAAAGGTGCCGTGGCCGCCCGCGGTGACCACCACGTACTGTCGACCGTCTTCGCCAGTGTAAGTCATTGGCGTGGCTTGGCCGCCTGCAGGCAGGCGAGCTTTATACAGCTCCTCGCCGGTAGTGATGTCGTAACCGCGTAAGTACTGATCCAGCGTGCCGCTCAAGAACGACACACCACCAGCGGTAGTCACCGGGCCGCCCAATGCAGGAACACCTACCTTCAAACCAATCGGCAGATCGAACGGCATGCTGTCACGGGTCGTGCCATTGCGGTGTTTCCACACTACCTCGGCACTTTGTAAGTCGATACCGGCCACATCGCCCCAGGAAGGCGCTTGGCAGGGCAGGCCGAGCACGGAAAGAAGTGGTCCCAGCTCTACTGCATAGGGAGCGCCTGCGTTAGGCTGCAACCCTTGTTCGCTGGCCGAGCCTTGTCCTTCTTCTACCCTCTTCACGAGGCACCAGCGTGGAAATAAACGCCAAGTACTTAGCACCGGTGAACAACGCTTGACGCTCGGGGTCAACCGCGACCCCACCCCAATTCATGACACCGACATTGCCCGGGTAGACAATACTGCCTTCCAGCGAAGGCGGTGTGTATTGGCCCTCGTAGCGCAACGAGTTGAACTGAATGCGGCACATCATCTGGTCAAACGGTGAGGCGCCCCACATATCGCGTTCGGTGAGTGGCGGTGGCAGCAGGTTAAGCGCTGAACGTGGCTGTGTTTCAGCCGTCCAGTCGCCTTCCACAGCGCCTTGTGGAGCAGGCACCTCTTCGATGGGTACAATGGGCTCACCGGTTTCACGATTCAATACATACAGGCTGCCCTGCTTGGTCGGTTGAATAACGGCGGGCTGGGTACCGTTATTGGTGGCAAGGTCAATTAGCACCGGTTGGGCGGGTGAATCCATATCCCACAGGTCGTGATGGACAAACTGATAAACCCACTCTACCTGACCATCTTCCAGGTTAAGTGCCACCAGACCTGCGCTATAGGTTTCATCGTTTTCGCTACGGTTAGCGCCAAACTGATCAGGTGTCGCGTTGCCCATGGGCAGGTAAACCATACCGAGCTCTTCATCCACACTGATGGGCGCCCAGACGTTAGGTGAGTTACGCGTATAGGTTTCGCCTTCGGCTAGCGGCTCGGTGTCGTCAGGGTTGCCGCTATCCCAGTTCCACACCAGCTCACCAGTATGTACGTCAAAGGCGCGGATAACGCCGGAAGGCTCATCGACAGAGCTGTTGTCGGTAACGTGGCCGCCTAAAATGACCAGATTTTCAGTCACGGTAGCGGGGAGGTGGAGTAATAGCCGCCAGGATCGAAGTCGCCAATATTATTGGTCAAGTCGACTTCGCCATTCTCTCCAAAACTCGTACACCGCTCACCTGTGTCGGCATTTAGAGCAATTAAACGTGCATCCGCCGTGGGCAGGTAAAGCCTGCGTGGGCACATGACGTCGGTTTCACTGAGCATGGGCTGCGTATCGCTTTCTTCTTCAACACCAAACAGCAGTGACAGGAAGGAAAGGTCGAGGCTGAAAATATCACTATCATTGAAGATATCGAAAGAGAGCGCTGTGTCACTCGTCGACGCACTGCCATCCGCTGATTCGTTAGCGTCTGGGGCTGCGGAGTCTGTGGCTTTGGAATCTGGGGCTGTGGAAGCTGGGTCTGTGGAATAGTTAGCCGCATCGTAGTAGGCGAGGCCGCGGCAGGTCATATGTGCCCAAAGGGAGAAGTCCTCTGCACCCATGGTGCTAACTTCCGGGTCGAACGACCATTGGGTCTCACCGGTTTCCGGTGATAGCGCCATGGCGCGGCTATGCGAGGTGCAGATATAAAGGCTGCCGTTTACTTTTAGCGGCGTATTTTGGTTGGTAATTTCAGGGGCGCATTAGGACCAGCCGCGTCGCCGGTTTGAATACGCCATATCTCTTCCAATTCGCCGATGTTGTCAGGCGTAATCTGATTAAGTGAAGAGTAATGGGTGCCAGCGTTGGTACCGCCATAGGCAGGCCAGTCATCACCCGATACTTGAGCAGGGTTAACGTCGCTAGCCTCTTCACTGGCGTTGGAAATGGTGCCTTCAATCGTCCCTGGATCGCTAAACTGACTAGCGATGGCAACAATAATGGCTGCCACAATACTGCCTGACAGTGCCAAGCTGCCACCACGTGAATGAAGCGGCTTACGCCACCAGGGGAGCAGCATGATGATCCCGATTAAACAGGGAATCGCAACGCGCGGTACCAACTGCCACCAGTCCAGGCCGACCTCCCAGAGTGCCCAAACCAACGTAGCAAATAAAATGAGCGCATATAGCCAGAGAGCTGCGCCGCGACGCATGGCGAGTAAAACACCGCTGGCGATAACGCCTATGCCGGCAATTAAGTAGTAAGCACTGCCACCTAAGCTAACCAGCTTGCCGCCACCTATGACCAAGGCAAGGCCCGCCGCTACTAGCAAAAGGCCGAGCAGCAACGGTGGCCATTTGCAGCGCGTACGAGAGTGTTCGTCCATGAGATAATCCCTATTTAACAACGAATTAATGCCACTTTACGTTGGCCGATAAGCAGCGCTTTTAAAACGTGCCCTAACCAATCGACAAAGCCGATGGGTTAAATCACGCTTAGTTCGCTAATGATTTTAATAATCAATTCACTTTTGGTCTAATGATTTTCTGGATTAGCACAAAGAGAGTCAAACAAAAAGCCGCACTATCAACGTAGCGCGGCTTTCTAAGTAGGATTGGGAAGTGTGGTTAACGTTAATCTAGGGCAATGCTCAGCTATCTAATTTAACCAGCATCTTACCGGTATTGCCGCCCTCAAATAGCGCCAGGAAAGCCTCGGGGTGTTCTCTAAACCCTCTTTCACGGTTTCTTTATAATCAATTTTCCCAGCACTGACCTGAGGCGCTACCTCTTTTAAGAATTCGGGGTAATGTTCCCAATAATCTGCAACGATAAAGCCCTGCATTTTGGCTTTTCGCATGATCAGCTGTGCAAGGTTGCTGGGGCCTGGGGTCGGTTCTTCGGCGTTGTAGTCGTTGATCATGCCGCAAACCGCGATCCGCGCGCCTTCGTTTAATTGGCTGAGTGCAGCTTCAAGGCAAATGCCACCGACATTTTCATAGTACACGTCGATTCCGTTGGGGCTGGCTAGGCGTATGGCATCACTTAGCTCGTGGGAATTTCTATCGCGATAGCTGACGGGTTCCACACTGAGCGATTCCAGCCATGCCAATTTATGGGCTGCGCCAGCAATGCCCACGACATGGCAGCCTTTGCTTTGGCTAGTTGCACGACCATGGAACCAACCGCACCACTGGCCGCACTGACTAAAACGTTATCGCCAGGCCTACATTCAGCGATCAAATTGAGGCCGGTCCAGGCGGTCATCCCAGGCATTCCTAAAACACCCAGGTATGCCTGCTCAGGAACATCGATGTCGGGCAGCGGCATAACTTCTTGTGCTGGCAATTGGGCAATATCACGCCAGCCACCCATGTGGCTGACTTTATCGCCCACGTTGAGTCGCGCGTCATTTGATTCAATCACTTCGCCAATGGCGGCACCTTCCATGGGCTTACCCAGTTCAAACGGTGCTACGTAGGTGTGAATGCCGCTCATACGGCCACGCATGTAAGGATCGACGGAGAGCCAGCTATTGCGAATACGTACTTCACCTTCGGCCAGCTCGGGTAGGGTTTGCGATTCTAATTTGAACAGGGCGCGGTCGGGTAGGCCAGTGGGGTAATCGGTCAGCGTATAAAAGCGCGTCTGCATGGGTGCCTCCTGCAATAAATAACGTGAAAACTCCTTGTAGCATAGAGACCATTAGCCTGCTGACAAGTTCGTCTCACCATAGCAAACATGCGTATGCGCAAAAACAGGGCGATCCATTGCTGGCCGCCCTGTTTTTAGGTTGCTTTCTGTATTAACGATGCTTCGGGTGCTGTCGCATTGATTAGGCTAAGGGGTATCACACTAAAATCAAGGATGTGTTATCCGTTAATCCAACAGCGTTACCATCACTGGAGCCGTGCCGCGACGAATCATGCCAAGTTTCGCTGCCGCGCGTTTGGATAAATCAATAATGCGGCCTTGAATGAAGGGGCCACGGTCATTGATCAATACTTCCACTTCTTGCCCCGTGTCTGGGCGTGTCACCAACACCTTAGTGCCGAACGGCAAACTTGGGTGGGCAGCAGTCAGTGCCTGTTGATCGAAGGGTTCCCCGCTGGCAGTGGTTGCCCCTTGAAAGCGGTCGCTGTAAAAGGAGGCGACACCTTCCTGTGTTTCTGTCTGATGTGCAAAAGCACTATTGGCAGCGCTACTTACTGCTATTGCCGCTGCCAAGCAAATCGTTCGGATCAGTCGTTTTGAGCTCCCATAGGAGTGCCTCAGTTTTGCGTAGTGCGTATCTCGCATTCGTTGATGAAATACCGAGTAGACCTGCCGATACTACCCTTGTCACTCCGGTTCATCAACCTTTGAGAAGATCGACGCAATTAGGTTCAATTTCAAGATTTTTAATCGTTACGCTTGTGCCTTTGATTGTTAGTGGCTTATCGGTTCAAGCATGAGGTTAGTAAACAATAAACTGCAGTGAACGCACTATTTTTATGAAACGCTCACTTTAATGAGTTAATCACTCTATAATCCCAATTGCTTAATTAATATTTGCCATTTCGACTGACAGGGAACCGATCATGGCTAGATCTTCTTCACTTGCGTTTGTGTTGGTGGCCGCTGGCGGCGCAGCCGTTGGCTTTCTTGTTGCTCAGGTTATTCCTTTGCAGGGACAAGACATTGATAAAGAGTCCGCTGAACACGCTGAAGTGAGTGATCAGCAATCACGCGTCGAGGCTATTGTAGGCTTGGATCAGCTCATCCTTGATGAGCAATTGCGTGGTGAAATAACCGCAGCCAGTGAGCTAAACGGCAACGATGGTAGCCGTTTTACGCGCTATGCGACCTCACTGGAAGAGGGTGAGATTGTCGAAATTTCGCTACGCGGTGCCTTGCAAGGTGTTGTAGCGCTCTATGATGACCAACTCCAATTGCTCGACCATGCACCGGTGGTTCGCCACCGTGTTGAAGAAAGCGGTGACTATGTAGTGGTGATTAGTGGCGCTGATGCCCATAGCTACGGCCCGTTTACTGTCGACAGCCGTGCCGTTGAGCTGACAGATGCCGATACAGTGACAGTGGGTGAGCCCGTCGATAGCTGGCTGCAAGGGGATGCCCGTGAAATTACGTTAAACATAGAAGAAGCGGGCCTTTATCAACTGGAAATGCGCTCTGATGACTTCGACCCTTACCTAGAGTTAGTAGGGCCGAATGGCTATGCGCGTGAAGACGACGATAGCGCTGGCGATTTAGACGCACGCATTGCCGATTTCCTGGAGGCTGGTGAATATACGTTGACGGCTCGAAGTGCCTACGGTGATGGCGATGGTATTTACACGCTTAGTGTAGAACCCCATGAGCTACCTGGGGATGGTGAACTGCGAAATGACGGGTCACTCACCGCGGATGAATCACTCAATGGTTGGTACAGTGGGCAGGCATTAAATTACCAAGTGGAAATTGAAGAAGCTGGCATGTATGAGATTGAGATGAGTGCTAGCGATATCGATTCCTATCTAGTGCTTGAAGGGCCTAATGGCTACTACCGTGAAGATGACGATAGTGCCGGTGAACTGAACGCGAGCATTGCTGATTTCCCTTGCCCCCGGCGTCTATGAGCTAACGGCACGTACTGCTTATGGCGAAAGCAGCGGTATGTTTACGCTTTCCATGAAGCCCCATGACATGCCTGATGTAGAGCTGCGCAATGAAGGGGCAATCATGCCAGGAGAGCCCCTCAACGGTTGGTATAGCGGCGAGCCACTCAACTATCAATTAGAGGTGACAGAGAGTTCGCTAGTAACGTTGGAAATGCGCTCTGCAGATTTTGATACTTTTATAGAGATTAGTGGACAAGGCGTTGCAGCCAGCGACGATGATGGCGCAGGTGGCACTGACTCACGCCTTCAAGAGCCATTGCTGCCGGGTACTTATACGGTAAGTGCGCGTGGTTTTAGCGCGACTGGCAGCGGCTTATTTGAACTAAGCCTCGAAATGGAACCGACGGATATTCCCCCAGATCTGTAAACGTTACCCACATTTTTACGCTCTTCTAAACGCGTTTATCGCTTATGGCGGCAAACGCGTTTTTTTATCGCTGTAAAGTTGCGCAAACCAGCTAGGCTAAAAGGCAGTGTTGATAGCGTCGGATGTTGTCGCGTTCAACGCTGCCTTTTACATCAATAATAGGCATGGAACGCTTATGAATCAGCAACGTGAGTTACGCCAGTCAGCACGCTTAATGGTGGTCGACCCTGGAGGCCGATTGCTGTTATTTCGCTATCACGAGGAGCCGCAGCTCTCCTCTGGGCCACCATTGGCGGAGAACTGCAAGAAGGAGAAGATTATCCCAGTGCCGCCATGCGAGCACTGAAAGAAGAAGGGCTAACGTGTCCTATCGGTCCGTTACTGCGCGAGGTCAATGAACTTTCTACCGCGGCGCGATCCACGCCCGAGCGCTGGTTGGAGCGTTACATTCTGGTGCGTTGCCCGGTAACGGCTGAGGTTGTCGCTAATCAGTCAAGAAACGATGCGCCGCTGAGCGATGAAGAGCAGCCTACTATTCAGGCTTGGCACTGGTGGACGTTGGAAGAAATGCGTGAAGCCGATCCAGTGCTTTTTTAAGCCTACCTGGTTGCCTGAGTTGCTCAACGAGATTCTGCACAGCGAGCCAGCGCTGTATTTGGAAGAACATAGCCTGTTTTCAAAAGATTAGCGACCGGCTTTGAGGCAGCCAACCACTACCAATAATGCCGCTGCAGGTAAACGCCAGTCGAGCACGCTCATGCCTGCCAATACCAGCAGCAGAGCGGCAAGAATCGGTACGCCATATGCCAGGCTGCCGACCAGGCTGGCATGCCCCAGCGCAGTGCTTTATCCCATGCCACCATGGCTACTCCGTAAGGCCCCAACCCCAGTGCAATGCCCGCGAATAGGGCTTCACCGCTGGGGAGGGCGAGGTTGCCTTCCAGTACCAAGCTGGCCGCCACGGAGATAGCACATGCAATAAGTAGCAACCTAGGCAGCAGCGGTGCTAACGCCACCGGTGCTGATTGGCTTAGCCACGAGTAGATCGCCCAGCAGCAAGCGGCCAGCAGCGCTAGCGCGTATCCCGTGGTGGCGCCTCCCAAGCCCCATTGAGGGCTTGAGGAACCAGCAACAGCGCTGCGCCTGAAAATGCAATCAGAGCGCCGACAACCCCTGCGATGCGCAAGCGACCAAAGCGGCTCCATTGACTGAGCAGCACAAACAGCACGGGCCATGTAGGTGATGAGGGCCGCTTCGGCAGCAGGCGCTAACCGCATACCAATAAAGTAGGTGCTTACGGCGCCAAAAATGAGGAGCGGAATACCTATCCAAACGCTGACCTGCCAGCCCGCGCCACCGGTGGCGACGTTAACACGGCGGCTTAAGGGCAGTGTCGCCAATGACCCCGCTAACAAGGTAACGGCGGTCAGCTGCAAGGGCGGTGTTGCTTTGGCAAATTCAGCCAAGAGCGGTGCTGCACTCCAAAAGCATGACGGCCACCAGTGCCGCACTAACACTGTACCAACGTGGAAATAGGGCGGGGAGTGGACGCGATGCATATTGGATCTCCTTGATTTAAGCAGGTGCCGAGCAGCATACTTCTCATCAAAGCATCACAATATCGATCTTTTATGATCGTTTTTATCAACGATGGTGATATATGCGCGCGCCCACCTTAGACCTAACTCTGCTGCGCACCCTGGTGGCGATTGCGGACACTGGCAGTGTGACCGCGGCGGCAAAACGGTTGGCGTACACACAGTCCACCGTGAGCATGCAGCTGCAACGGTTAGAGGCGCAGTTATCACTTACCCTGCACGAGCGGGAGGGGCGACGAATACGCTTTAATTCCGAAGGCGAGCGGTTACTCAACCACGCCCGGCGGCTATTAGCGCTAAACGACGAAGCGTGGAGCGATATGCAGGCGCGCCAGGTCACCGGCGACCTTACGCTGGGTATACCGGAAGATTACGCCTCGCTTTTGCCCTCGGTCTTTGCATACTTTCATCAGCTTTACCCTGCAGTAGGGCTTAAAGTGATTTGTGGTACTAGCGCGCATCTTGTTGAACAGGTTAAGGCTAAAGAAATCGATCTCGCCCTGGTAACACGGCAGCGCAACTCGCCGGGGGCGATGTGATTCGCCGTGAGCCATTGGTGTGGGCCGTGGGGATGAATCAGCAACCATTGCTTAGCGACCCGCTACCGCTGGCGCTTTACTCGCCGGGGGCCGATGTATTTCGTGAAGTGGCCGAGCAGGCGCTGCAATCAGCAGGGCGTAGCTGGCGGGTGGCGTATACCAGCCAATCCATGGCGGGGTTGGCACCGATCGTTACCGCTGGGCTTGCCATCGTGGTAGTGACCCGCAGCATGCTCACTCCAGCGTTGAGGCCTTTAGATGACAGTAGTGGTCTGCCTGCGCTGCCGATGATCGAACTGGCGCTGCACAGGGCACCTCACCGCCCTTCAGAGCCCGCACGTCGGCTAGGAGAGTTAATACGCGAGCAGCTAGCAGCGCCTACGCTAGCGCTATAAGGTGTTTTCCATGAGGGGAAGGACGCGCCTGGGCGAAGGCGGTGACCATGCAATAAATCGCAAGGCATAAGTAACACTTAGCGTTGACGGCGGCGCAGTGCTTTAATCAACGCAAGGGGATGTTACTGACTAGAATAAAGAGTCAATGAATTTGCTGTTAGGAGTACTACATGCACGAACTTGATCACTATATCTACCCTCACCGAGTGCTGCACTGGCTGGTGGCTGGTGCGGTATTGCTCGCTCTTGCCATTGGTTTAACACTAGGCTTTCTGGGGTATGAGCGCACCGTTGAGATAGTAGGCAATACGGTCACGAACCTGCTTTATACCAGCCATAAGACGCTGGGCGTGCTGATTCTTATGCTGATGACACTACGCATCATTACCCGTTTGGCATTTGTGGTGCCTGACCACGAACCGCCCTTGAATACGTTCGAACGGGTCGTTAGCACCAGTGTCCACCATTTGCTCTATTTGGCGCTAATTATAATGCCTTTACTGGGGTGGGCTGCCACGGCAAGTGGTGGCTTCCCCGTTGAGTTTTCCACTGGCATTTGCCAGCAATTATTGATGAACGCGAACAGCTCTCTGAGCAGCTCTTCATGTGGCATGAACGGCTAGGCTGGACCATTTTAGGCTTAATAGTACTGCACGTTGCTGGCGCGATGTTCCATTGGAAAATCAAGCGCGATAACGTTATGAAACGCATGAGCTTGTTTGATTAATCATTAAGAACTCGCCGAGCCGTAGCGATAGCAAGCTGCTGCTTGGTGTGACTTGACGGCGTACATATGACTATCAGCTTCACGCAGTAAGCTTTCGAGGGTGGCATCTTCTGCTCCCTGGCAAGTACTTACCCCGATGCTTACGCTAACGCTGACTCTCGCGCCACAGGGGAGTTTGATCGGTGAACGAATGGCTTGATCGATGCGCGCCACAATGGTTTTTAACGAATCAGTGGCTGCTAGCGAATCTCCGGGCTCAATATTCTCCATGAGGATGATGAATTCATCGCCGCCAAATCGCGCACAGTGGTCACCCGTGCGGGCCAAGTGAACAATCCGTTTAGCAACTTTCTGCAATACAAAATCGCCCGCTTCATGGCCGTAACTATCGTTAATAGGTTTGAAACGATCCAGGTCGAGCATCAGTAGCGCCAGGCGATTACCGTGCTGACGATTACGTTGCAGCGCACTTTCCGCACAGCGTTTCAAGCCATGGCGATTTAACAAACCGGTCAGCACATCGCTGTTGGCTAGCTGCTCCAACGCTTCGGTGCGGGCGGCGACTTTTGTTCCAGTAAGGCTTCCTGTTTTTTGAGCGCAGCGACCATCGCCGTTTGCGCCTGTTCTTTTGCCGCTTAAGTTCGTTGAAGCGCGATGCCAGGGCAAACGAGAGCAGCAGCATTTCTAGCGCTGAACCAATTTGAATACCGTGCAGAGTAATAAAGTTGGTCGGAAGGATACCCAGATTACGCAGCGCAAAGACCCCCGCGCCTAGCAAAAAGCGACCATGCAAGGACGAACAGTCGAGCACTTGGTACGCGCCTCAGGCTGCAGTGGCTGCCGCATAGCAGGAGCAGTAAAGCCGCCGTAAAGCCTGTTACATCCATTAGGTGAAGCGCTACGGGAATGGGCAGCAATAGCATGGCAATAACAGCCAGCCAACAGTAGCTGCGAAAGATGCTGAGCAGGTGGTGCCAGCGAGGGCAATAAGCCTTTGTGTTAAGAAAACTTTGCGCAAACAGCGTTCCCGTAGCGGAGGCAAAGGTGAACCCCAGCGCCACAAGGCGGGCCGTATTTTCACCCAAAAAACTCCAAAACATCAGCGTCCCAATGCCGTTGAACGACAGAATGGCCACCCCAAATCCGGCGACAAAGAGCGTGTAGTGAAGAAAGACACGCTCTTTTAAACCCAGAAATAGCAGTAAGTTATATAAACCCAATGCCAGCAGCATGCCAAAGTAGGTAGCCAGCCAAAAATTATGACGATCGTTTTGGGCGTAAAAAGCCTCGGGGGCTATTAGGTGATAGCTGAGCATCTTGCTGCCCGGGCAGCCACATGGGCATACAACGTGACGGTTTCATGGGGGCTAGTTCCAGTGGGAAAGCAGCCTGACGATGGGCGAGTGCGCGCTGCTCAACGGGTACTGCGCTACCACTTTGCTGCACATCACTGCCCTGTAAGCGTAGCGTGTAAAGAGTAACGTAATCTAAAAATGGATATTCAAACTGGACTATCCAACGCTGGGCTTCCGGCGAGTCATTATGTATCTGAGTACGCAGCCACACATCGTGCGGGGTATAGCCGAAATTTAAGTCTTCAGCCTGTTGTGCTTCTTCAAAACGACGAGGTTGGGAAAGTAAATCGTTAAGTGTTACAGGCTGTTCGTCTTCATGCCAAAATTCGGTATAGGGTGCAAGCGAATAACTCGCTTGGCTTGGCGACGCAGATAGAAGAGTGTTTGCCTGCACACAGGGGGATATAAAAAACCGCAAGCAGCAGTAATAAGCCGGTATTAATACCTGCCGTTAAACGTTTTAGTTGCATAGGGTACCGCTTTATTAGTTTTTTTAATCCCGTACTTTATTCCCTGGGTTCCCTTGCTTGTGCCGGATTGCCACCAATCAGCTTGCAGTGTTTAGATTTATCAGTGGCTTAGCAAGATTTCCAGCACTAGCGCGGCAGTGGGACAATGCTTTAAGCAAAATACTCTGTGCCACGCGGTAAGCACTTTTAGTGTAGTCGGAGTTTGAAAATCGTAACGTTTAAATCTCTCATTATTAATAAATGATAAGCCTTAAAAGATAGGACCTAAGTGTTGTGTAATCCGTTGTATGAGTTGCCCGCTGTGACGCCAAAATGCCAGTACAATGGCACGGTCAAAAAGTGCTGCGGGGCGACGCTAGCCAGTTGACCGCTGGCCATTAATTCACCGACTTGCAGCTGCGGCATCATGCCGTAGCCGATACCCGTTGTGGCTAAACGCACAAACCCTTCTGAGGAAGGGCAAAGGTGGTAAGGAAAGTGCCCGTGGAAGCCACACTGGGCAAGAAAGCGGTGTTGCAACTGATCATGAGGGCCGAAAACAATGGCCGGTGCACGCTGAAAGCTCTCAACCGTTGGCCCTTGTGGAAAGTAGCGTTGGATATAGGCCGGTGTGGCTAGCGGGTGGTAGTGCATTTCTCCCAGCGCGACGCAGCGTGCCCCGGCAATCGGCTGTGGCGTGGCACATAGGCAGGCCGCCACATCGCCATCGCGCAAACGTTTGAGGCCAACATCCTGATCTTCAATGACCAGGTCCAGCAATACACCTTCCTCCTGGCAAATAGCGGCGACGGCCTCGGCCCACCAAGTGACCAAGCTATCCGCATTGATGGCGATACGTAGGCGTGGAGACTGATCGTCCAGCGTAGGCAACGAGCCACGTAGGTCGCGCTCTAATAGCTGCACCTGCTGGTAATGAGTCAACAGACGCTGGCCCGCAGAGGTCGGTGCTAAATGCGGATGGCGTACCAGTACTGGCTGACCAAGGCGGATTTCCAAAGCCTTAATGCGCTGGGACACGGCTGACTGTGAAAGCCCTAACACATCGCCTGCACGTTCGAACCCGTCACACTCGACCACGGTCGCCAAGGCATGAAGAAGTTTGTAATCCAGCATGGCGATTTTCCCAAGGCAGTAAAAATGACATAAAACAAAAAAGATAATTAAACGGCGGACCGTTCTTTTTAATGATCAAATGGGATTGAATCTCATAAGGCAATGAATTACATTTCAGTTAGGCTAGAGCATTACCTCAAGGAGATGCCTAGCACTTTATGTGAGTAGCTCCTGTTACGCCACAGCCTAAAGGACACTGTAATGCCCGCCATCATGCTCCGTCGCCCTCTTGCTGGCATTGTTGCGCTTAGCGCGCTGATGCCTTTGCTCCAGTTGCTGTCGACACCGCTGCTGCTGACACCGCTGGAGACGACACCGTTAGCGCTGACGCCGTGGTTAAACACTACGCCGATCTGGCACATGCCAATTACGCTGATGCGCTGAATGCTGCCCAAGCATTGAACGAGCGTATTGACGAATTGCTCGCCAATCCTACTGCCGAGACCCTGAGCGCAGCCAAGCAAGCCTGGCTGCAGGCGCGGGTGCCTTATCAGCAGAGCGAAGTATTTCGTTTCGGCAATGCCGTGGTAGACGACTGGGAAGGGCAGCTAAACGCCTGGCCCCTTGACGAAGGCATGATCGATTATGTCGAGGGCGACGACTACCAGCATGAGCTGGGCAATGAAGGCGCCACCGCTAATATCATTGCCAATGAGCAAATCACTGTCGGCGGCGAATCCCTGGATGTCAGTGAGATCACCCCAGCGCTCCTGGCCGACCTGAATGAAATTGGTGGTTCGAGGCCAACGTCGCCAGCGGCTACCACGCCATCGAGTTTCTACTCTGGGGCAGGATCTCAATGGATTTGAGCAGGGCAGCGGCGAACGACCGGTCAGTGATTTCCAAACCGGCGACGACTGCACACATGGCCACTGCGATCGCCGCCGCAGCTATCTGGACGCAGTGTCCGACCTACTCGTCGATGATCTTGAGTGGATGGTGGCCCAGTGGGCGCCGGAAACTGAGGGTAACTATCGCCAAGAGTTGCTGGCGGAAAGCGATCAGGAGGGCCTGCGCCGTATGCTGTTCGGTATGGGCTCGCTGTCCCTGGGCGAGCTGGCGGGGAGCGCTTAAAGGTAGCCCTTGAAGCCAACTCTTATGAGGATGAGCACGACTGCTTCAGCGACAATACCCACAACTCCCACTACTACAACGGCAAGGGTATTCAGAATATCTACACCGGCAGCTATCAGCGCCTTGATGGTAGTGTGGTAGAGGGCCTTCGCTGCAAGACCTGCTGGCTCAGGCAGATAGTGAGCTTGCCGATAATCTACGCCAACAGCTTGAGGCCACCATGGCGCGCCTTGATGCTATCAAGCAAGCGGCAGAAGCTGAGAGCTCGCCGATGGCGTTTGATATGATGATCGCGCCGGGTAACGAGCAGGGCAGTGAATTGATCAACGAAGCAATTCTCACCCTGGTAGCGCAAACAGGGTCTATCGAACAGGCCGCCGGCGAGCTGGGCGTTACCTCCCTGCAGCCTGATGACGCCGGTCATCGTTTCTAGACCCGTCTAGCGTCTACCATGAGCCGCCGGTAGTGTTGCTATCGAGCGGCTCTGTTGGTTTTGTCGAATGGCTCGTATTCAGAGTACCGACCTTCTCAAGGTATCACCATGTACCGCTTAATCCGTGTCCCGCTAAGCCGGTTTTCTCTAAGCTGGCTTTCTCTAAGTAGCCTATTGCTGGCCCTGTTGATGGCGCCCTTGCACGCAGCCGAATCACCTATCCAAGATCATCCCATCCAAACGACGCCCATGAGTGGCGGTGACGGTTCGGTAGAACAGTTCGACCATAATGCTTATTCGCTGCCGCTGGGCAATATGGCCATGACCAAGCGGCTGGATTTTAGCGTCGGTAATAGCTTCTTTCGCAACCCTTGGGTGGCGGCGCCTGCCAGCACCGAGGCTCGCGATGGCCTGGGCCCGTTGCTCAACACCAATAGCTGCCAGGGTGTCACCTCAAGGATGGGCGCGGCCACCCGCCGACAGAAGATGAAAATCCTATCGCGCTGTTTCTGCGGCTCTCGCTGCCCGCTAGCCAAGCAGATTCGGCGACGCTGGAACAGCGGGGCGCACTGCCGGTGCCTAACTATGGCCTGCAACTGCAAACCGCGGCGATTTCCGGCGCCCAGCCGGAGGGCAAGCTGGTGATCGACTACCGTCCACGGGAGGTCAGATTTGCCGATGATCATCGTGTCACCCTGCAGGAGCCGATCTACTCGATTGCCGAGCCCGCCTATGGAGAGCTGCCCGACGCTCTGCAAACCTCGCCGCGGCTGGCACCGCCGATGATTGGCCTGGGCCTGCTGGAGGCAATTCCCGAGGCTGACCTGATCGCTGCCGCTGACCCCGACGACGCTGATGGGGACGGTATTTCCGGCCGCGCCAATCAGGTGTGGGACATGCGCAGTGGCACCACGGTAGTAGGGCGTTTTGGCTGGAAAGCCGGTGAGCCCAGTGTTGAGCAGCAAGGCCTGCACGCCTTTGCTGGCGACATGGGGCTAACCTCCAGTTTGGTGCCACACACCGACTGTATGGCGAGCCAGGGCTGCGATGACTTCCCAAACGGTGGTACGCCTGAAGTTAGCGATGACGTGGCTGACTTCGTCACTTTCTATGCCTCCAGCTTGGCAGTGCCGATGCGACGCAATATGAGTGACCCTGGAGTGAAACGGGGTGCTGAGAGATTTAACGCCCTAGGCTGCGCAAGCTGCCATACACCGCGCCAGCATACCGCCGAGGACGCCCCCGCCCGGCCTTGGCGGGGCAGGAAATATGGCCCTATAGTGACCTGCTGCTCCACGATCTGGGCGAGGCGCTGGCTGATCATCGTAGCGAGTTCAAGGCCGATGGCCGCGAATGGCGCACTCCGCCGCTGTGGGGATTGGCCTGGCGCAAACGGTGAATCCCCGAGCGGGCTTTCTTCACGACGGTCGAGCCCGCACCCTGGAAGAGGCGATTCTCTGGCACGGTGGTGAGGCAGAAAGCGCTACCCAGGGCTATCGCGCATTGCCCGCCGACCAGCGAGCCGAACTTATCCGCTTTCTTGAATCCCTGTAAGCCATTGTTGTTAAGGAGTTGATGTGATCGCTTCCCTTCGCCGCTTGAGTCTGCTGGCCTGCGCGCTACTCGCGACGCCGCTTTCTTTGCTACGGACACCCCTACGCCGCGGGAAATGTGGCACGGCGCGGTGGAATTGCAGTATGCCGAGCTGAGTGCCGCCTCCGAGCGTTTGAGTCCAGCGTCGCGCGCTTTGCCAAGCCCCTGATGAGGTACTCAGGCAGCGGCTGGAAAACGACTGGCTGAGCGCCTATCAAGCTTGGCAGGCAGTACGTTTTATCCAGTTTGGCCCGGTCGAGCAGAACAGCCGGGGCTGGCAGCTGCAGTTCTGGCCGGATCGCAAAAATCTGGTGGGCCGCAAGGTAGGCGTGTGGCTAAAAGCAACCGACGCTCCGGATGCCCAGGATATAGCCGGTGACAGCGTGGCGATCCAGGGCTTTCCCGCTCTTGAGTACTTGCTCTATGACGACGCCATGGACGAACAGGCCCTGAACGACCCCAACACCTGTTCGTTGATGCAGGCCATCACCACTCAACTCGCGGATACTACAAGTGCGCTGCATCGCGATTGGCAAGCCTTTGGCGAGCACTATCTTGATACTGCTAATTACACCGAAACCACACTGGCCAGCGCGATCCAGGCCCTCGAACTACTTGAAGATAAGCGTCTTGGTGAGCCTATGGGGCTGAAAGGTACACCCGCCAACGGCTACTTGGCCGAAGCGTGGCGTAGCGGACAAACGGTTCGTTTGGTAGAGAGCAGCCTGGAAGGCCTGCGTACCGGCTTCTTGCCGGGGCTCACTGCACTGTTGCGCGAGGCCGATGCGCTGCCGCTCGCCGAGACGTTTCGTGATCAGTTGGATAAGACGCTCGTTCAGGCCAGCGAACTGCCGCCGGGCTTGGCGCCTGCTCTTGACGACGAAGAGGCGTTTCGCGGTCTGCAGTCGCTCTACCTCAATATCAGCCAGCTGCGCCATCTGCTGGGGAACGAGATTGCAAGTGAACTCGGTCTGATGCGTGGCTTTAATTCCAGCGACGGAGATTAAGCCATGCATCGACGGCAGGTACTCAAAGTGGGGTTGGGAAGTGTGGCCATGGCGCTGATCCCGCTGAGCTGGGCGCTGCCCGCTCGGGAGGAGGCCGCTTGGTTGTTCAGCGCAGTGGATGACCCCAGTGGAGGGCATTTCATCGCCGGGGTGGCGTTGGATGGCCAGACCCGCTTTATGATTGAGGTGCCTGAGCGCTGCCACGGCGGCTGCTTACGACCTGATTCGCGCCAGGCGGTATTGTTTGCCCGGCGCCCGGGCACGCGGATGTATGTGATCGATGGCGACAGCCGCCAATTAGTTCACACCCTTGCGGCCGGTGAGGGTTATCACTTCTACGGGCACGGGGTGTTTGATCTGAGTGGGCGCTACCTGTACGTCACCGCCAATCGCCTGGAGGATAGCGCCGGGCTTGTGCAGGTTTACGATGCTGAAAACGCCTACACCCATATGCGCGATATGCCGCTGGACGGTATTGGGCCCCATGAGCTTAGGCTGATGCCCGATGGCGACACCCTGGTGATTGGTTTGGGGGCATCCAGACGCACCCAGACTACGGTCGGGTTAAGCTTAATCTGGACACCATGGCCCCGGCGCTGTTGCTGATGAATCGCCATGACGGCAAGATGCTAGCCCGCCACGAACCTTCACACCATCAGCTAAGTTGCCGTCATCTTGACGTGGCGGCGGACGGCACGGTGATCGCTGGCTACCAGTTTGAAGGCCCCGAGTGGGAGAGCCATCCGCTAATCTGTCGCCTGGATACTGATAGACGTTTCTCTGAGCTGACGCTTGACGATGAGCTGACTGCCAGCTTGAACCACTACATCGCCAGCGTTGCCTTTAGCCGTGTCTCTGGCAATGTCCTGGTGACGGCCCCTCGCGGCAACCGAGTGCTGCTACTGGATGCCGTGCACGGCAATCTTGTTGCTAACCTAGCGCTGCCCGACGCTGCTGGTGCGCGGTGCGATGGCACCGGTGGCTTTCTGGTCTCCTCCGGTCAGGGCGGGCTCTATCGTGTAGCCCCTGACTTGGCGATACCCGAACTGCTTGCCAGCCTGGAACTTCGCTGGGATAACCATCTGACATAACGTTCTGAAATAAAGCGCTGGTATAGAACTTTAATATAGAACTTTGAAACAGGCCTTAGAAATCGCCTTCTGACACAAGCTGTCAGGCTAGACGTTTGAAGCCAACATGAATGACGCCTTCTTGGTGAGTGACGCTGCTGTTAGACTTCAGCGCTCTTTACAGGCAGGAAGACAAGGAACCCCATGGAACTGCTGCGCTTAGTATTTCATCATTACCGCTGGCCCTTTTAGGCGCCATTGCTCTGAGCCTATTGAGCGCTGGCTTAGGGTAGGTGATTGCGTTTATCAACCAGCGGCTTATTGAGGTAGGCAGTATGGCGGCGCTGCCGCAATTTCTAGGCCTGCTGGCGGTGCTACTGGTGGTCACGCTAAGTACACAATTAGCGCTAACCGTACTGGGGCATCACTTTGTGTTTGATCTGCGCTCACGGCTGGTAAAGCGTATTCTCGACACCGATATTGAGCGCTTGGAGCAGTTGGGTAACGCCACACTGCTTGCCAGCTTGTCGAGTGATGTGCGCAACATCACCATTGGCTTTGTGCGCCTACCCGAGTTGATTCAGGGCGTGGTGCTAACGCTTGCCTCGGTGGCTTATCTGGCCTGGCTCTCGCCGCAGATGGTGGTGATCACCGTGCTATGGATCGCGTTCACCATGGGCGTGGGTTGGTGGTTGGTCTCTAAGGTATATCGTCATTTTCATCTGGTACGCGAAAGCGAAGACAGTCTCTATAAGGATTTCCAGTCGGCCATTGAAGGGCGCAAAGAATTGGCGCTGAACCGAGACCGTGCACGGCGCTTTTTGATGAGCGCTATACCGCCAATGCCCGCGACTACCGTTACCACATCATCCGCGCCGATACCTACCACCTCAGTGCCAATAACTGGTCTAACATTATGATGTTAGGCGCTATCGGCGTCGTGTTTTTCCTCTCCAATGGCCTGGGTTGGGCGAACACCACCGTGGCTTCCACCTTTGCGCTGACGCTACTGTTTCTGCGCACGCCGCTAATTCAGGCAGTGGGTGCTTGGCCAACCTTGATTAGTGCACAAGTGGCCTTCGATAAATTAAGCAGTTTGGAACTAGCCGAATACCAGCCAAGCTTTGCGGTAGCCGATACGCTGACCGATTGGCAGCGCCTTGAACTAGAAGAGGTCACCTACCACTACCCGAATACTGCCCAGGGCGAGGGTTTCCAAAGTAGGGCCTCTCAGTATGACCCTTGAGCGCGGTGAGCAGGTATTTCTGATTGGCGGTAATGGCAGCGGTAAGTCGACCCTGGCAAGGCTGCTCTCGGGTTATACCGCCCGCAGAGCGGTTCAATTAAGATCGATGGCCAAGTGATTAATGCCGACCAGTGGAGGCCTTTCGCGCCCGCTTCGCCAGCGTGTTTACCGACTTCCATCAGTTTGATCAGGCCATGGGCCCTGAAGGGCTATCTGCTGACCCGCAAGTTATTGATACCTGGCTCGAACGGCTGCAGATGCAGCATAAGTTGCAGTGGGAGGGTGATCGGGTCGTTAATACTCAGCTTTCCCAAGGGCAGCGTAAGCGCTTGGCGCTGCTGCTAGCGATTGCTGAAAAACGCGATGTCTTACTGCTTGATGAGTGGGCGGCGGATCAAGACCCACAGTTCCGGCGGCTGTTCTATCGTGAATTGTTACCGCACTTAAAAGCGATGGGCAAAACCGTGTTTGCTATCAGCCATGACGACAGCTATTTCATCCACGCTGATCGGTTGCTGGAGATGTCGAAGGGGCAATTAAGCGAACTGAAAGGCGAGCAGCGTGCGAGAGCAAGTGAAGACGCAGTAGCGCAAATTAATACCTAGTAAGTGTTAGGATGTGACCTGTTTGGCGCGCTTGCGTGCTTCCAGATCGCAGCCCTCCAGCGGACAAGTACCACACGTATCGAACTCTTCCAATAAGTAGCGCAGGCAGCAGAGCTTGCGCACTCGCTTAACCTCCTCACTACCCTTGGGCGAAAAGTAACGCACCGGTTGAAATAGCGGGTTGCGCCTGCCGTTGGGCAGAGTTTTGCCTCCAGCAACGCTTTGGTCGACTCAATTGCCTGCCGATTAGCAAGAGGATGCTCGGCCAGCGCATTCGCGTAGTAATCCAGGTAACCGCCTGCATTGCTCCAGAAGACCCGTTGCGCGGCCCCCGAGATCGCCGCTAACTGCTCAATCAGCGGCGCCCAATGCTGCTGAATGAGAGTAGCAAAGCGTTCAAACGGGTCGTGGGTGGTTAGCGTTGTGCCTTCGTGGAGCAGCCATAGCCGCGACGTGGCGCCTTTTCATTAAAGATAACCTGTAGGTCATCCAACCCCATCGGCAAGTCCCGATTAAGTAACAGGTTCGCTGTTAACGCAGGAACCGTCAGGGCGCTGAAATGCCACTTTGACCAAATCGATACCACCGCCCGTGGGTCACCGTCTGGGTACTGCTCAGCGAAGCGGGCGAGATCCTGTTTTAGCCAGTCGGTATCCCGCCAGCGGGCTGTTTTAAATGCTTCCAACGGCGGCGTGCCCCTATTAAGGGCGGCGTAAAGTTTGCCAACGGCCCGGTGTAACAGGCGTCCAACGAAGGCTCGAACAGTTGCGGCTGATGTAAGGCAAGGGCATAACCGAACTCCAACACTAGGCGCGGGGAAAGAAACAGTGGCTTAGGTTAAACGGTAATGACTATCAATTAAAGATATTTGTTGAGAATGAGTGCGCTTTAAATAAGTGCTCAAGCGTTAAACTTATTGCGCCACAGCGATATTATGCTCTCCGTTGGGGTGCTTCATGACCTGCATCGGTAGGCCATAAATCGCCTCTAAAGTACTACAGCTCATTAATTCACCAGGGCTGCCATGAGCCAATAGACGACCGCTGTGCAGCGCCATCAACTCGTCGCAGTAACGCGATGCCATGTTGATATCGTGTAACACGATAATCACACCAAGGTTCAACTCGTCACACAGCTTGCGGATCAGCGCTAATACTTCCATTTGATGCGCGATATCCAGCGCCGCTAGCGGTTCATCCAGCAGCAGAAAACGGCTGCCCTGGGCGAGTAGCATGGCTAGCCACACCCGCTGGCGCTCGCCGCCGGAGAGTGTGTCGACCAAGCGGTCGGCAAAGGCCTCAGTGTGGGTCAATGCGATGGCGCGCTCTACGGCGTCTTTGTCTTTCTGAGTGTGACGACCCAGCAGTCCATGCCATGGGTAGCGACCAAAGCCGACCAACTCGCGGCCGGTCAGGTTCTCAGCGCTGGGTAAATGTTGAGGTAAATAAGCGACTTGGCGAGCAAATTCACGGTTGCCCCAATCTTTCAGTGGACGCTGATCAAACTCAATTCCCCACCACTAATCGACTGTTGCTGTGCCATCAGCTTGATTAACGTCGATTTCCCCGAGCCGTTATGGCCAATCAGGCCGTAAACTTTGCCTTCATGAAAGCTGTGGTCAATAGGATGTAAAATCGGCTTCCCATTGATTTCAAAGGTGACGCCTTTGACCTCAAACATGAATGACTCCTGGCGATGGGGTTATCAATATTGCTCTATTCTAGTGCTAATGGTTCTCATTTTTAACAGAAAAGTGAAAAGATTTTATGCCGGAGCGCAAAGAGCACATGCTGCACCGATTGATCGGTTGCGCTTGGAGAGTGGCAAACTGGTAGCACCAGAGCCGGATGGTAAGCAGTCTACTAGCGCGAATATGGTGTTTTCGGCGGCCAATTGAAATGACTATGGCTCTAGGTAGCAGAGGACTGTTAAGAAGGATATCAACCCAGCGGGTTAGAATTTTGTCCATTCGTTATGTTCTGGATCTTTGTGAACAATATCTGAGACAGCATGATGCAATGCAAAATACGAAGTCTCTGATATTTTGCCCAAAGTCTAGGACAAGCGACTTTGCTTTTTAGGGATCGTGTACGATCTTTTGATCATGAGGTAAGCAAAATAGTCTGGTGTGTGTGAAATATAGCAATTGCATTATTTCATTTATAAATAATGCAGTATTACTAATAAGCACACATGTGAATACACCTATTCAAAAGCTTTAATTCCTTAATATTCCCCAATATATATCGGAATAATATAGCCACCTAAATAGCTCCTATCGTAACTGATATCTTTAAGCCTTTTAGAATATGCCACGACAATAACAATTAGCATGAGGTTGCACATGAGAATAACAGAACAATACAGCCGCTTTGGCCGTCTTCCCTTTGCTGCAGCCTGCGCAGTAATGTCCTCCGCGTTCATGGTGGGAAATGTGCAGGCCCAGCAAAGTGAGTTTCCCGATGAGCCGGTGGAAATTGGTTTCGCAGCGCATAGTATCGACTTGGGTGCCATATTTGGGCAGTTGCGGGAAGGTTTTCGTGAGCACCTTGACGAAGCAGGACTCGAATATGAGTTCTATCAGGCCGCCCTGATACGCCTTCGAGCCATGCTCAAATGGTGCAAAACCTTGAAAATTTTGCCTCACAAGAGTTGGACTATGTGTTGATGGGACCAACCTCCTGGATCTTAATGAGCCTGGGCTAATGGCTATCGCCGACTCTGGCGCCAAACTATTGATGACTGACTATGAGCGTCCCGAAGGCGGTGTTCCATATGATGACGCAGTGTTGAACTGGGTCGTCTACAGCCATGATGAAATGGGTTATAAGACCGGCGACTGGTTAATGCATCACTTACGTGGTGAAGGCAACTTCGATCCTAAGATCGTTATGCTCTGGGGCCTGCTGACTCTGAAATCTCGGAAGCACGCGGTCAAGGGGTTTTGCGTGCCTTCGAAGAGGCTGAAGACATTGATGTCGAAATCGTCTATGAAGCGTATGCGGACTTTGATCGTGATCTTGCCTATACGCAGACTGAGCGTGCTCTGGCCGCTTATGATTTCGATGCCATCGTGGCTCTCAATAGTTACATGTCGGTATCAGCCAGCCAAGCCTTGATAGCCAATGGATTGGAACCGGGTGAGATTATTGTCGGCGGCATGGGAGGCACGATTGCTGAGCTGGAAGGTGTGGCGCTTGGCGAGATAGGCGTAGCCCCTTCAGAGACCCTCGCTCAATGGGGCGTGCCTCGGCAGAGGCCCTGTTGCAACACCTGACGGGTAATGAAGACCAGATCCAGAAGACGGTCTACTCCGATATTCCTGTCACCGAATCCGTCTACTCCATAGCTAAGTTCGTGCCTTTAGAGATGTTCGACGTCAACGCTTTTCTGCGTGACTACCACGGTCAATAAAAAAGTAGCCGGAGCCGTTTTGTATCGATCCGGCTCTGGGTGACATTTCATCTTCTCATGGAGTGTCCTGCCACTCGTGCAGGATGATGAACGAGATACTTTAGGGCATGGATTCTATGGATACGGCTGTTTCACCCTGCTTTCTACAGGACCTGAGGAAATCATACGGTGCTATTGAGGCGGCAAGGGGAGTTTCTTTCGATATTTTCCCAATGAAGTGGTCGCCATGGTGGGTGATAATGGTGCTGGCAAGTCCACTATCGTCAAGATGCTGTCTGGCGTTGTGAAGCCTGATGGCGGGCAACTCTTCTGGCAGGGTAAGTCGTTTCATCCCAGCGGTCCCGATGCAGTGCGTGACGCAGGTATCGAGACCATGTTTCAGGACCTTGCTCTGGTGAACGATGTTGATGCACCTGGCAACCTGTTCATGGGGCAGGAGCCAATGAAGCGGTGGCTAGGGTTCCTGCCGATCCTCGATCGCAAGAAAATGCGACTTGAAACCGAGCGTTTGTTGGATCAGATCAAGATCAAACTACAGTCAGTGGATCGTCCAGTACGGCTGATGTCGGGTGGCCAACGCCAGGCAATCGCCATTGCACGTATCCTTCTCTCCGCCAAGGCTCAATTGATGATTATGGATGAGCCAACGGCTGCTTTAGGCATTCAAGAGCAATCCAAGGTGCTTAATGTCATCAGAAATCTGCATGCTCAAGGTCTTTCGATCCTGGTTATCAGTCACAATCTGGAACATGTCTTTCCATCGCCAACCGTATCGTGGTTGTACAGGGCGGTCGTATCGCGGCCAGCGTGGCCACAGATGAAGTCAGCCAGCAGGATGTCGTCCAATTGATCATGGGAGGACGCCTACAATGATGAGTTTAAATAGTAAGGCAAATGATTCAGGACTGGCCAAGCAAAAGGGTCAAAGGCCTCCCTGCTTGATAAAATTAACCCGCTCATCATTGTGATCGTTTTTCTTTATGTAGGTATCACCCTGTTGAGTGATCGATTTCTCGATATTGGCAATCAAATGAATATCCTACGGCAAGTGGCGGTGTATTTGATAATCGCCCTGGGGATGACGTTTGTTATTGCAAGTCGTGGAATAGATCTCTGTAGGTTCGAGCTTGGGTCTTTGTGCCATGGTGCTTGGTACTTTGATTGAAGCGGGCACTCCTGTTGCTATTGCTATGGTGGTAGTGGTCGGACTAGGAACTTTGATAGGGGCCTTCAATGGCCTGGTCATTACACTTTCGAATTAATCCTCTGATCGTCACGCTGGGGATGCTGGTTGCTCTGCGCGGTGCTACTCACTTTTCATGGGTGGTTCAATCATTCGGATGCCTGAATCTCTGAGGTTCATCGGACAGGGGTTCATTGGTTTCGTACCGGTTCCAGCGATCATTGCTTTGGTGGCGACGGCTTTTGCCTACTGGTTGTTTTTCCACACCCGTTTCGGTCGCCATACTGTCTCAATAGGTTCGAATGAAGATGCTTGCCAAGTGCTGGGTATTCATGTGAACCGGCACAAGGTGGCTGTCTATGCTTTTCAAGGAGCCTGCGTAGGCTTGGCGGCGGCGATTATCGTGGGCCGTCTTAATGCGGCATCACCTAGCCTTGGTAATCTCTACGAATTGCACATCATTGCCGCTGTGGTGCTGGGTGGCACGGCCCTTTATGGTGGTGTAGGGACCATTGGGGCACCTTGTTGGGTATCCTGACCATTGGGATTCTCGAAAATGGGATGGTACTAATTGGGGCTGATTTTCATCTGCAGCGTGTGCTACTTGGCTTTTGTTGATATTCGCGGTGGCCTATCAGGAGCACCGCCGCCGGGTCATTGATACCCGAGCCTTTTCTAGAATCAGAGAGGCCGAAGAGTAAGGTCTTTGTCAGCGTGGCGATTGATCAGGCTTTTAGCTATAGGTCTTGCCCAGACGCCAATAGCCCATGCTGGTAACGTACCGCTTGGGTAGCCCACACTCATTGACCAGGTAGCGGCGCAGCTTCATGGCGACCTTGGTTTCAGCGGCAATCCAGGCGTAGAAGGGCGCGCTGTCGTCCAAGGTGGCGGGTTCCCAGAGCGGAGCATTTTCATCCTCGTTGACATCACCGGTCGCGGTCGAGGGTTTGCCTCCCAGCGCAATGATCTCTTGCTGCAAATCAATATCGCGCAGCGCTCTCATCAACAACTCACCGTGTTGGCAGCCGGGCTCGGTATCGCGTGCCAGCCAGCGTAGCTTGCTGGCCTGGGGTAATGGCTGAGCATCGTCGCTGCGAGGCGTTTCGAATAGTGCTTCGACCTTGGGTTTGAGCGGCAGGTCATCAAGGGTTTCCAGAATGCCAGCGGCGGCGGGGAGGGCGGTTTCATCAGCGATGATCAAAATACGACGTACGCCTTGTGGTGGCTTCCACTCGTAACCTAGCTTTGGGCCTTCCGTATTTGCGGCAGGGCCGTCATGGCTAGGCGGTCGCCTGGGCGGGCGTGCATGGCCCAACGAGATGCAGGGCCATTGTCGCCGTGGAGTACAAACTCTACATCTACCTCGGCTTTCTCCGGACGAAGGGCGCGGATGGTGTAGGTACGCGCAGCGGGCGCTGGGCATCCGGTAGTGCTTGGTAGGCACCGTACCAGTCGTGTTCTTCCAGCTTGGCTATCTCAAACAGCGGATCGAGACTGCCGCCACTTTCAGGAAAGAACAGCTTGATGCGCTGATCGGGAGCGTAGGTTTCCATTCGGCCAACGTCAGGGCCAGTAAAGGTAAATTTGACTAACGAAGCGCTGACTTGGGTGCGCCGAGCAAGGGTGATATCGAAAGCTGGTAGCGTTGCTTGGCAGCCATGGTAACTGTCTCCATTAGTAAAGGTGTCAATTGTAGTGCTAATAGTTATCATTTAGAATCTTTGCTTACTATTCAATGGCTAACTTTCAGACACTATTAAGGCTAAAAGATGACGCTGCTGCCTATCACGCTCCGCGTGGCGAAAAGCTCGGCTAATAAAAGAGGGTGTTCGCTATGCTAGGCGCCGCGCCATTTGCCCAACGAATAGGAGGAATGTCGCCTGCTAAAGCGTGCCTATTGCTTAGCCTGCCGATGTTGGTGCTGTTTTGGCTGGGTCTGCAGAGCCAGGGCGGTTTTACGCTGGGCCTGCAGGCGTTAGTGGCGCCTTCCTTTGAAAACGTTGACGAGCTGTTGCTTTATTACGCTTGGTGGCCGCGTTTCTCTATCGCGTTGTTAGCCGGGGCGGCTTGGGGTTGGCAGGCGTGCTAATGCAGCAGGTGCTGCGTAACCCCCAGCCTCGCCCACCACACTAGGAGTGGCATCGGGCGCTAACCTGGCGCTGATGACCGCCACGCTGCTGGCACCGGGTTGCTTGTCGCCGGGCGCGAATGGGTCGCTCTACTGGGCGGCGCGCTGGCAGTGAGTTTAGTATTTCTGCTTTCGTGGCGGCGGGCTGGCGCCCATCGTGGTGGTGCTGGCGGGCTTGGTGGTGAATCTATACCTGGGGCACTTTCCACAGCGCTGTTGCTGTTCAACCACGAAGCGCTCTCGGGCTGCTGATCTGGGGCGCGGGCTCTCTGGCGCAAAACGGTTGGGATGGCGTGGCAGTGCTTTGGCCGCGGCTGGCCATTAGCTGCGTGGTCGCGTGGTTTTATTGCGCCCGCTGGCGGTGCTGGAGTTGGATGACGCCAGTGCCAAAAGCCTGGGAGTATCGCTCACCTATTTGCGCTTTGCAGGCATGGGACTGGCAGTATTTATTACTGGCAGCGTTGTTAGCGTGGTGGGCATCATTGGTTTTATCGGTTTGGCAGCGCCCAATATCGTGCGTATGGCGGGTGCGCGCCGGTTAGGGGCCACGGTTACTCTGGTCAACCCTATTAGGGGCCGTACTGTTGGCCACGACGGATCTATTGCTGCAGCAGTTTTCGGGCATGACGGCAGCCTTTATTCCTACGGGGCGATTACCGGTGCGCTTGGGGCGCCACTATTAATGTGGCTTATTCCGCGTCTGAAACTGCAGGGCGACAAGCCGCCGCAAGGGGGCCGGTGTTTTCGCCCATCGTCATCCTGCGCCTTCGCGCCTGGCTGTTGGCTTACTACTAGCGCTACTGGGGCAACAGTGCTTGGCCTGCTCTTCGGCCAGGGTGTAGACGGCTGGTATTGGCTGGCGCCTGATAACTGGAATGTCATGCAGTGGCGCATGCCCCGGGTGATGGCGGCCGCAGCCAGTGGGTTGATGCTGGCGATTGCGGGGACGATTCTTCAGCGTCTTTCAGCCAATCCAATGGCCAGCCCTGAAGTATTGGGTATCAGTGGTGGCTGCGCCATTGCGCTGATTCTGGGATTTTCCTGCTGCCCGCCCCCACCAATATGATGCTGATTGGTGTGGGCACCCTGGGCTTTCGCGACGCTACTGGTATTAGTGGGTATCAACCGCAAGAGCGGTTATCTCCCTGAACGTTTGCTGCTCACCGGGGTGGCGGTCAGTGCCTTGTTTGACGCGGTGCGCAGCGTGATGCTGGCGGGTGGCGACCCGCGGCCAGAGGTGATCGCCTGGCTGGCGGGCTCTACCTATTACGTGGATATCACCAATGCGGTGGTGGTCGGGGCATTGCCTCTGTATTGGCGCTGATCACGCTGCCCTTCACCCGCTGGCTGGATATCTTGCCCTTAGGCGCGCCGACGGCCAAGGCGCTTGGAGTAACGCTCAATCGTGCCCGTTTAGTGTTGCTTCTACTGGTGGCGCTGTTAACCGCCTGCGCCACCCTGGTGGTGGGGCCGCTTTCATTTATTGGCCTGCTGGCGCCGCATATGGCGCGCTTGGTCGGCTTCTCCGTGCAGGGCAGCATCTGATGGGGCGGCCTTGATCGGCATGCTATTGATGGTGCTGGCGGACTGGGTGGGGCGTCAGATTATATTTCCCTACGAGATACCAGCAGGCTTGGTCGCTTCGCTAATCGGCGGTGCCTACTTTATGTGGGGCTGCGTAAGCTGTAAGCGATTATAAGAAAAATTAATAGGGTATTAGCAGGATGATTTTTAGTTATCCAAACTGCCCGTTACCTTAGTGCGATGTTTTAAGAGAGCGATGTGTTAACGCGATACTTATTCTGGTACTGGGGGCAGGGGCAATGTGGGAGAGTTATCTCACCGGATTGGTGGTATGCGGCGGCATTATCATGGCGATTGGCGCGCAGAACGCCTACATCCTAGGGCTGGCCATTCGTCGCGAGTATCACTGGTGGTCGGCGGGGCTATGCATGAGTGCCGATATTATTCTGCTCACGGCGGGGATGTTTGGTGTGAGTGCGTTTCTACCATACCCAGCGCGTTGGAAGCGATGCGCTGGATGGGCGTCCTTTTAAGCTGGTTGGCGGCGCAGGCATTATTCAGGGCCGTTAACGGTCGGCAAGGGTTGAGCGCCGAAGCGGGCAAAGCGCGTAGCTTAACGAAAGTGATTTTAGCCACGCTGGCCGTCACCGTACTCAATCCTCAGGTGTATCTGGATACCCTGCTGCTGATACCCGCCATTGGCGCCCAGCAGGAGAGCGCCGGCGTTTTGTGGCGGGAGCCTCCACGGCTTCCATACTCTGGTTTAGCCTGCTGGCCTGGGGCGGCGCTGCACTCTCGCCCTGGCTTTCAAAACCCATCGCATGGCGTATTATCGACGGCCTGATTGGCGTGATGATGGCGGGTATTGCTGTGCATCTTGCCTCGGGGCGTCATCACTCAATGCTTAGTGCCGACTAAAGTAGGTCTCCATCACTGTAATGACTTTATCAATATCCGCATCATTAATATCACGATGAACAACGAAGCGGGTAGCGTAAAGCAGTTCAATCAATATGCCGTGCTCTTTTAGCCAAATGGAAAGTGGTTTGACATGAGCGTCGGGAAAACTAGCAAAACCATGTTGGTAGCCTGTGAGGTAATGTCGACCCCAGGCAGCTTTGCCAAGCCCTCTGCCAGACGCGCTGCACGGTGATGGTCATTCTTTAAATCAGCTACATGATGATCCAGGGCATGCTGGCACGCGGCGGCAATAATACCCGCTTGGCGCATACCGCCTCCGACAACTTTACGCCAACGACGGGCACGGTCGATCAATGCTTGAGAGCCCACCAGTGCCGAGCCGATGGGTGCGCCCAGGCCTTTGAAAAGCATAACGATACGCTATCAAACGGAAGGCAAAGCTGCTTGAGCGAGGTATCCGTGGCTACCGCTGCATTAAACAGACGCGCACCGTCTAAATGCGTTGCCAACCCTCGTTCGCGGGCCAGTTCGGTTGCTTTTAATACATAGTCTGCGGGCAGTACTTTACCGCCAATCGTATTTTCCAGCGCCAGCAGTTTGCTGCGCGCAAAGTGAAAGTCGTCGGCTTTAATAGCAGCGCTTATTTTCTCTAATGGAAGGCTACCATCAGCGGCGTTTTCAATCGGCTGGGGTTGAATGCTACCTAAGACTGCCGCACCGCCGCCCTCATAGCGGTAGGTATGCGCCGACTGACCAACAATGTACTCATCGCCGCGTTCGCAGTGCGCCATTAGCCCCACTAAGTTACTTTGCGTGCCGCTAGGAAAAGCAGCGCCGCTTCTTTGCCTGCTTGCTCAGCCAGGTTCGCTTGAAAGGTGTTCACCGTTGGATCATCGCCCCATACATCATCACCTAATGGAGCGGCTATCATGGCTTCCAGCATGGCGGGAGTGGGGCGGGTCACCGTATCACTGCGTAGATCAATCATCGTTAGGAGCTCCTTTTATTAGTCAGGACAAATGCTTAAGGGCGCTCAACTAAGTAAGTTGTTAGCCATTATCTATGGTTGCCAGCATAATGCATGTTAAACCAGCATAGGTAACCTGATGGATCTAAAAGCGGCTATCCCTTCTGGGCAGTAAAAATGGTCTGCTGTCTGCCTTCCACAGCTTACCCACAATCACCGAAGTGACGTTGTGGTGGTTGGGGCGGGATTACCGGGGCGCTGATCGCCAATGAGCTGAGCCGTCACGGACATCATGTCGTGGTGCTTGAGCGGCGTGATGTAGGGTGGGAAGCTCTGCTGCCAGCACGGGCTTGCTACAGTACGAAATTGACACCCATATGTCTCACTTAGCCAAGCGATACGGGGAAACCGATGCATTACTTGCTTACCAAGCTTGCGCTGATGCCATCGGTGAGCTTGAAACCTTAGCGGCAGGCATGGGTGATGTCGATTTTGAACGTCAGCACAGCCTTTATTATGCCAGTAACGAAGAGCATGTGGCGCCCCTCAAAGAAGAGTTGGCGCTGCGCCAAAAGCATGGATTTGAGGCCGAGTGGCTTGGCTCCGAGGCTATTTTAGCAGAGTACGGTTTTGCTGCACCTGGGGCGATCCTCACTAAGTTAGCGGCCAGTGTCGATCCGTATCGTATGGCTTATCAGCTATTTGCCAAGGTCATTGAACGGGGCGGAGAAGTCTATGACCGAACTCAAATGGAGGAAATGGCACCGGATGAGCAGGGCGTCACGTTAACGCTAACCAATGGCGCTACGTTGCGTTGCCAATATGTGGTGATGGCGACGGGGTATGAGTCACAAACATGGTTGCCTAAACCGGTTGCCGTTAATCGGAGCAGCTACGCATTTATCACCGATCCGCTGTCACTAGAAACGTTGGGTAAGCTACGTCACACAATGTTGTGGGAATCGGCGCGCCCCTACCTTTATATGCGAACCACTGGCGATGGCCGCCTGTTGGTGGGTGGCGATGATGATGAGAACGATATTCCCGCACGACGTGATGCGCGAGTCGAGGAAAAAGCCAGGGGATTAACGCGTAAGGTAGAGGCGCTTTGGCCGACACTCGATATTAACCCTACTTTTCCTGGGGTGGCACCTTTGCGGAAACAGAAGACGGCTTGCCTTTTGGTCCTCACGAGGCGCACGGTCCACGTGTACATTTCGCCATGGCCTACGGTGGCAATGGTATTAGCTATAGCATGATTGGCGCAAAGCTACTACGGGCACTTATTGAAGGTAAATCGCATCCCTTGGCAGAGCTTTTTTCGTTCCGGCGGCTAATGTAATAGCCGTATAAATCATGATGGCGAGCCTGCTTAAAGCGAGTATCCTTATTCAATATTCATAAGGATAGAGGACGATGGAGCAGACACTTTACTTACGTGCACTTGAGCGTAACGATTTGCGCTTTGTCCACGAGCTCAATAATAACCAGAGCATTATGTCGTATTGGTTTGAAGAGCCTTACGAGTCATTCGATGAGTTGGAAGAGTTATATAACAAGCACATCCATGACAATGCCGAGCGGCGATTTGTTGCTGAGGACAGCCATGGTAATGCAATCGGTTTGGTAGAGTTGATCGAGATCGACTACATCCACCGCAGCGCCGAGTTTCAAATCATCATTGCCCCAGCTCACCAGGGCAAAGGATTTGCCCGTTCGTTGATCCGCCAAGCCTTGCACTACTCGTTCACGATTTTAAACCTGCACAAGGTATATCTGATTGTAGCGGTGGAGAACGTCAAAGCGATCCATCTCTACGAAGAGAGCGGTTTTATTGAGGAGGGACACCTAGTAAAGGAGTTCTTTATTAACGGAAAATACAGGGATGTGAAGCGCATGTATATCCTACAGGGTACCTATCTTGGGCAGTTGAATACGACCGAAGCGCCTGAGTCTAACTGGCTGTAACCATTCTGATAAAACGATATAAGAACGCCTCGTAGATACGAGGCGTGGGAGGCGCTTTCGCATATCGCCAAGCATTTCCTGCTCTTAGCCCAAGTAGGCCTTAATGGCGTCATATGCTGCACGTTGCTGCTGAGCGCGTTCTGCCCACACTTCCATGATGTCGGCTTCCATCGTCTGTCTGTGGTTAGCTGAGTACTGCATGGCGGCCACTCCTTTTCCAGGGGATACGTGAAAGGTATTGTTATACAGAGGACAATTTTTATACACAAATTGAGTTGTGCAAAGCAGCATTGTCACTGTCGAGCAAGATAATAAGGGCTTTTACAGCCAGGGGGTAGCCCAAACGATGTAGGCGATTGACTATTTTGTAAGCCTAAGCTTACAAATAGCTAGCTAATAGTACTATCGTATTGAATGGAAACGTTTTTCATAAAAATAAAAAAGCCGGAAGTTATCCCGGCTTCGGTCACTATCTTTTAGTCTTAAAAGGCAAAAAGCCTGAATTAACCTAAATAGGCTCTCAGAGCCTCGGCTGCGGCAAGATTCCATTGTGCGTTCAAGCTCCAGAATTCCAGAACTTCATTATCGTGTGCAGGGGGTGATGATTAAAAGTCATTTGGCGGTCCTCCTAGTGGGACGACCCTGGAGTATAACGCATCCTTGTTGCAGTGCAGCATCACAATTATTAAATGTTCGCTATAAGGAGCCCTATGCGTCTGCGTATTTTGTCTGATCTTCACTTGGAATTTTTGAGGGGAACCGCGAACTGCCAGAAGTGGAGGCTGATGTGGTCATCCTGGCTGGTGATATTCACCGTAAAAGTGAGGGTTTAGCCTGGGCGCGCCATCGTTTTCCGGACACGCAGCTTATTTATGTGCCGGGCAACCATGAGTTCTACAATACCTGCATGCCGCTGCTGCGTGACGAGCTAGCGCTTGAAGCCGAGCGGCTCGGCATTGAGCTTCTGGATAATCGTGCCGTCACCCTTAATGGCGTACGTTTTACGGCACTACCTTATGGACTGACTTTGCGCTTTATGCCGGTGATCCAACGCAAAATTCCGCCGATACAGAGTCCAAGGCGCTGCGCTACATGCCTGACTTTAAAATCATCCAAACCTCGCCAGGGTGGCTTTCACACCACAGGCTAGCCAGCAGTTGCATGGAGAAGCGTTGGCATGGCTTGAGCGCGAGCTAGAACAGCCGTTTGACGGCCCCAAGGTGGTGATTAGCCATCATGCGCCGCTGCATGACTGTATTCCCGGCCAATACTTGGGTGACGTGTTATCTCCTGCGTTTGCTTCTAACCTGCCTCATTTAATGGGCAAGATGGACATTTGGGTGCATGGGCATGTCCACGAGCCTGTGGATATTCTGCGTAACGGCACCCGTGTTGTTGCCAACCCTGGGGGTTACCCGAATGAGTTTACTCCCGCGCGGTTTAAGCCTGATTGGGTGATTGAGTTATAAATAAATCAATTATTTATAGTTGTTCATTCACTGCTCGTGAATCGCAGGTGGTGATGCAGTCCGCTCAGGCTAGGCCTCAGCCGATCCCGGTCTATGCCGAAATGAGCAGCATCAACCCCGTTTTTTTACTACCAGAAGCACTGAAAGCAAACAGCCAAGCGCTGGGGAAGCCTTTGTTGGCTCACTTAATATGGGCGCTGGTCAGTTCTGCACAAGCCCAGGCTTGGTGATTGCGGTTAAAGGTGCCGACCTTGAGTCGTTTATTCAGTCAACGCAAAAGCCGTGGAAGCTAGCGGCGCGCAAACCATGCTGACACCGGGTATTCACAGCGCTTATGAAAAGGCGTTTCTGCGCTAAGCAGTGAAGCTAATGTGCGTGAAGTTGCTCGTGGACAAACCGGCAGCGGCAGTTACCAGTGCCAAACGGGGTTGTTTGCCGTTAGTACCAGTGACTTTCTCGCTTCCAAAGTGCTTCATCAAGTGTTTCTTACGCCCGGTATGCTACCAATCGCTACCTGAGGCGTTGCTGCCTGAAGCCCTACATGAAGCGAATCCATTGAAGGTGAGTCGATTGGTAGATGGTAAGCGCGAACTATAGAAATAACGTAAGAAACAAGCAAGTTGGAGTTTATCGAGCGGTCTAAGGGCCGCTTTTTATGTACTTTATTTGTGAGGTGGCTAAAAGAGCGTCTAGACTAATGCCATGGTCGTTAGCTAAGCGAGCCAACATAGCACGTCGGGTCAGGGCACATACTCACGTGTAAACACAAGATCAAACGGAGAACATGCCCATGGAGACCCTCGAATTAATCATTGCCCCGCTGCGCGATGGTCTCTATACCATCATGATGCCTGTCAGTAACTTTATCTGGAGCTACATTCTTGTTTATCTACTCTTAGGTGCTGGCCTGCTGTTTACCATTATGACTCGCGGGATGCAGTTTCGTCTGTTCAGGCATATGGCCTATGTGACGTTTACCGCCCGGGGCGCCAGGGATGGCATTAGCGGCTTTCAGGCATTTGCGACGTCCATGGCGGCGCGGGTGGGGACCGGCAACCTAGCCGGCGTGGCCCTGGCGCTATGGATTGGTGGCCCAGGGGCCATTTTTTGGATGTGGGTGACAGCGTTGCTCGGTTTTGCAACGTCCTTTATCGAATCGACGCTGGCGCAAGTGTATAAGCATCGTAACGAGGATGGCGTATTCCGCGGCGGCCCTGCATTTTATATCGAACGTTGCCTAGGCTGGCGCTGGTTAGGATCACTGTTCGCGGTATTTTTGATTATCGCCTATGGACTGGCGTTTAACGCCGCGCAATCCAACACAATTGCCCAGGGCATGAGCGGTGCCTTTGGCATTCCTAACTGGCTGACGGGCGTAGTCATTGCCATTTTGGCAGGCTTTGTGATTTATGGCGGCCTCAAGTCGGTGGCACGAACCGCCGAAAAATCGTGCCGATCATGGCCATTGCTTACTTACTGGTCGCGCTATGGATTCTGTTTGCTAACCTTTCTGCCGTCCCTGATATGCTCTCGCTGATTGTGATGAGCGCTTTTGGTCTTGGGCCAGCGGTGGGCGGTGCAGCAGGCTATGCGATTAAAGCGGCCATGGAAAATGGCATCAAGCGTGGCTTATTTTCCAACGAAGCGGGCATGGGCTCGACACCTAACGCGGCTGCCCAGGCGACCGTCAAACATCCCGCGGCCCAGGGCTTGGTGCAATCCTTTGGGGTGTTCGTCGACACCATTGTGATTTGTAGCTGTACCGCTGTGGTGATCCTGCTCTCTGGCGTTTATGAACGGCTGATGTCGGAGTCGCCAGGGAGAGCATCGAAGGGATACAACTTACCCAAGATGCCATGGTTGATCATCTAGGTGGCTTTGGCGAGATATTCATTGCGTTAGCGATACTGTTTTGCTTTTACCTCGATCTTGGCCAACTTCTCGTTCTCGTCGGTTAATATCGAATTTCTGTTCCGCCGCCACGCTAAAAAGCGGTCAGCGTGTTCAAGGTGATCATTCTAGCGATGGTACTGCTCGGTTCGGTGGCAGAGCTAAGCGTGGTCTGGGACTTTGCCGACCTGGCAATGGGGTTAATGGCCACGACAAACCTGTTTTCCATTCTGTTTATGGCGCCCATTGCGGTTGCCGTATTGAAGGATTACGAGCGTCAACGCCGAGCAGGTATTGAAGAGCCACTCTTTGACCCCGCCATATTAAAACGTCCGGAATTAGTAGATGCCGATGTATGGCCTGTAAAGAGGCAAAAGAAGGGTAGGGGTTAACTCCCTGCTTCAATAAACGCTTTCGCCCTTGGGTCTTGTATATAGGCAACGTTGAGCCGGAGCCAGGGCGTTGGCTGGTGATCGGCAAAAACAGATGCCCCGGCGATAGCGTGATTTCCACCGGTTAGCCAGTTCACTCAGGGCTTCAGGGTGATGGCTGCTGGTGGTTTTGCCCACAAACATCCCGCCAGCCGGTTGGGTATACACCTCCCAGCCGGCATTTTTAGCATCGTTAGTGCCACTGCCATTTGATTGGCGAGCTTGATGCGCAGCCGTTCGGTAAGCTTCCGGTAGCTGCCGTTTTGCAGCATCGTAATGACCACCTGCTCGGCAAATCGTGAAGCGGAAATGCTGGTCAACATCTTTATATCCACTAGGCGCTGTACCCAAGTCACTGGCGCGGCGACAAAGCCGACTCGTAGCGAAGAGGAGAGGCTTTCGAAAAGCTGCCCAGATAGAACACCCGGCTTAAACCGTCTAGCGCTGCCAATCGGGTGGTGGGGTATGCTGAAAATCCGCGTAGATATCGTCTTCAATAATCTGAAAATCGTGTTGCTCGGCGAGCTGTAACACTCGGTGTGCCACCGCTGGGGTGAGCGTGCTGCCCGTGGGGTTGTGAAAAACGCTGTTGATGTAGAACAGCTTTGGGCGATGTTCGGCCAACAACACCTCCAAGCGTTCGATATCAGGCCCATCGGCTAATCGCGGCACGCCAATCACGCGGATTCGCTGTAAGTGAAGCAGGCCAAACAGGTTGTAATAGCCCGGTGATTCCACGAAGACCACATCGCCAGGCTCAAGCAGCATCCGCACCAGTAGATCCAGCGAATGGCTGCCGCCGCCGGTCATCACGATCTGCTGGGCGTCCGCATTAATCGCCAGTGGGCGCAGACGTTCCTGGATTAAATCGCGTAAATCCTGCGGCCCTTGCGGGGTACTGTACTCGAAAATTCCTGAACGGCTTTTACGTGCCACTTGGCGAATGGCGTGAGTTAGGTCATCGCCTTCGCGCCAGACGCTTGGCAGCCAGCCGCAGCCCAGCTTGAGCGTGTGCTCATTGGCACTGAAAAGCCCCATAGGCCGCTGGTGACCTCTTCCAATCCGCTCATAGCTGCTGGTTGTGATACCAGCGCTGCTGCGCTATCCGCCACATAAAAACCTGATCCGGGTCGTGAGCGCACTAAGCCAGAAGCGACAAGTCGTTCGTAGGCTTCCAATCACCGCATTACGGCTGATGTGGTGGGTGGCGGCTAAGCGACGAATAGAGGGTAAACGACGGCCACCGCCTGCACCGTGCGCGGCAATCCAAGCGCGAATCCCCGCTTCGAGCTGCTGGGCGATGGGAGTCGTGGCGTGCCGATTAACCTCTAGTTTCATAACGTGCCCTATGGCTTTCAACTGTTCGCTAAAAGGGCGGAACAGTGTCTGGAAAGTGGGAGTTAAGTGTACCTTACCGCTGCGTGGTAAGCGTGGGAGGGTAGCGGTTCAATGACTTACTTATTTAGGACTTCGCTATGAGCCGCACTGCCAATCGCGCTAACAATAAAGGAGCGCAGCCTGCCTGGCGTTTGCGCTATGTACGATTACCACGGCGGTTAATTTACAGGCCCCTCTTTACGATGCGCTGGCGGCGCGGGATGGTTTGGGCGTTGGTGCCACCAGCATCGCTTTTGCCTGCTATGTAGTGGGCATTATACCGGTGTTGCTGGGGTTAAATGGCCGGCCGATCGGGTTGGGCGCAAGCCATTAATAATGAGTGCTCTGCTGTTATGTCTCTTGGCGACCGGGATCACCCTGATAGCGCCCGGTTTGCCGGCGCTGGGTGTGGCTCGCTTTCTGCTGGGTATCAGTACGGGGCTAATGTCAGCGGTGGCTCCCGCTTATATGCAACTACTATTGGTGGAAGAGGATAAGCGTGTGGCGACCAATTATGTGACGGCCAGTACCGCGCTTGGGTTTGGCCTGGGGCGGCGGTGACTAGTCTGTTTGTTTTCCACACCCCAAGCATATCGCCACCCAGTCTGTGGCTTTATATCGCTGCCGCTTTGCTGGCATTGGTGGTGGTCACCACGCTTAAGGATAGCTCACCGAGCGCTACTAAAACGCCTATGCTGCGTCTTCCCAGCTATCCAAAAGGAACTCTCGCCTATGGATTGGCAATTTTGTTGGCCTGGGCGACGGTGGGGTTGGTGATTGCGATTCTGCCTTCAACACTAAGCCTGCACGGTTTATCCGCCTGGAGCGGCTTCGCCACCTTCGGTATCTGCAGCTGCGGGGGTGCTGTTTCAGCCCTGGGCGAGAAGGCTTACGCCGCGCAGCGCTACCCGACTGGGTCTGGTGATTTTGCCGATTGCCTATGGGTTGATCGTTTGGGGCGCTGTCCAAGGAAATCTTGTGGCGGTGCTGCTGGGCACGGTAGCAGCCAGTAGCGCTTGCTATGGGTTTATCTATTTGGGAGGGTTAAGTGGTGTGTTGGTGAGTGCGGATGCCTCGGCTAGCCAACAAGCCACCCAAGCCAGCGCGGGCTATTTTCTGATGGCTTACTTGGGCTTCAGTATCCCTGTAATCGTCACCGGCGTACTGATTGATGCGGTGGGACATACGCTTGCGTTAACGCTGTTTGGTCTCGCACTATTGGGCGGCGTTATCATGGCGATCATTTTGCTGCGTAAGGCACAATAGACAGCCCCAGCGTTCACGATGTCATGAGCGATGCTTCTCTACCAGTAGCCCGCAAGAGGGCACCGCCCAACGAGTGTCGGCGGTAAACACGACATCGCACACCACGGGGAGTAGTAGCGACGCACCTCGTCGTCAATCCGAGCGCGTAGGGCATCTTGGTTGGTGATGGACAGACGGGATGCCTCAGGCAATACCACATGCACCATGACATACAGCAGGCGGCCTGGGCGTACCATGCGAACACGCACTTGCTGGGTGTCAGTGTTAGCCAGGGCATTCGCGACGGCTTGGCGAACAGGTTCTGCGATAGATTCTTCTGGCGTTTTGTTAAGCAATTCCTTCAGTGCTTGGGAGGCCATGCGCACAGGAACACCCAGGCAGAGCACCACCACCGCAATCACGAGCACCGAATCCACATAGGGCAGAATAGCCAACCAGCCCAGTCGCTCAAACAACATCACTAGGCAAAGGCTGCTAATACCGCGGCGGAAATGACGCTGTTCACTAGCCAATTTAGTTTATCTGCCGCCACCAATGGGCTGCTCACATGGCGCTGGCTACGGTGCATCACCCAGGCCGTAAACGAACAGGAAACGGTGGCAAAGAGTGCATAAATTACCGCCAAGCCAGCCGCTATTTCGCGGCCACCCGTGAGCAGGGCGGCAATAGCGTCGACCAGGGCGAAAATAGACACGCCTAAAATAAGCAGCCCTTTGCACAGATTCACAAGCGACTCAAAGTAGCTGTAACCAAAGGGGTACGACTCGCTGTCCGGGCGACTGGCAAGCTTGCTGACCTTAATAGTGACGAGGGCGATGCTGAAATAAATAAGATTAAATAGACCATCCAGCAGGATCGCCTGCGAGTTGGAGGCTAACGTAGCAACAATGCCTGCACAGCCAATAAGCAGCGCCATCAAGGCGGAGAATGCCAAGGTTCTCGATTCTGTCTTCACTAACGTTTCTGCTCCAGAGTGTACATCGTCAAAATAGTCGATAAGCATAGCAACTTTGCTGGTGACATATCGAATGCCGGTCGTCTACTCAAAACGATGCTTTGGACAGCCTCGTTAGTTCTACTAATCTTAGGAGGCATTTATTTGATTCACGTTAAACCAAATAGGAGGGTTAGACGATGCCAATGCTAAGCGTAGGAACGGAACAAGGCACGCCGGTAGAGCTGTACTACGAGGTACACGGGGCGGGTAAACCAGTGGTGCTGATCCATGGATGGCCGCTGAGTGGCCGCTCATGGGAGAAGCAGGTGCCAGCGCTGGTAGAGGCAGGCTATAAAGTCGTGACGTATGACCGCCGTGGTTTTGGCTGGTCTACCCAGGCAGATGGTGGCTATGACTACGATACGCTAGCGTCAGACCTTAAGAAACTGATCGACACGCTGGACCTAAACGATGCCACCATAGTGGGCTTTTCGATGGGTGGCGGCGAAGTAGCGCGTTACCTTTCCAGTTACGGCACTGGGCGAGTCAATAAAGCCGTATTTGCTGCAGCGGTTCCCCCTTACCTCTATAAAGCCGACGACAATCCTGAAGGTGGTCTTGATAATGCCACCATCAACCAATTCCTTGAAGGTGTAAAGGCGACCGTCTTGCCTTCCTAGAAGACTTCACGAAGAGCTTTTTCACCGCCGGTGAGCGCAGCGATTTAATCAGCGAGCCGAACCGCCAGTATCATTGCAACATTGCGGCGTTTGCGTCCCCGCAAGCGACCTATGACTGCATCAAAGCGTTTAGCTATACCGACTTTCGCAAAGACCTGCCCAAGATCGATATACCCACCCTGGTATTGCATGGGGATTCAGATGGCATCGTACCCTTTGAGGTCAGCGGCAAGCGGGCGCAAGAATTACTGCCCAATGCGCAAACGGAAGTGATCAAGGGCGGGCCCCACGGGCTTAATGCCACACACCCCGATGAGTTTAATAGGGCGCTGATTACTTTTTTGGATAGCTAAAAAACGATTATTCAGGGCTTGTAAGACTAAATCGCCGCCCTTCTTTATAGAGTCAGTTGATACGGGGCGGCGATTCAACGGCTACGTTATCCCTTCAATCCAACATTATCCTTCAACCCAAACTTCATCGCCTTTAAAGACGATTTTCCATGTGCGGAGCTTCACGCTTTCATCCTCTAAACACTGACCATCTTTAAGACGGAAGTGTTGCTTTATAGATAGGCGAGGCGACGACGGCGGCACCTTTAAGATCGCCTACGATGCCCCGAGCGATTACGTTTGCGTTCGAGAAGGGATCATGATGATCAAGAGCATAGAGCTCATCGCCCTGTTCCTGCACTCCGGGCAAGTAGAAAATAGCGACCTGGGCGGGGCCGTCGGCGGTTTCAAGCCAGGCGGCGATGCCAGAGAACGCGACTAGATCGGCTTTGGTACAGACTTTCTGCCACGTCTTTGTCTTCTGAAGCGCCATGGTATCCATCTCGTTTTTCAATGCAGTTGCGGTCATGGATTGCCTCTTTTTATCCAGTGTCAGTGTCGTTGTCAGTGTCAGGGCCCAGCGTCGCTTAAGCGGGGCGCAGCTGACCGCGCTCGGAGGTCATAATGATTGACGGATCCGGGCGGTCGTCGTTGACGAAGCTACGGAAGCGTTTGAGTTTTTCTGGATCACTGATGGCGTCGGCCCATTCGCACTGATAGGTATCCACCACGGTTTGCATTTGGCGCTCCAGCTCGTCGTTGATGCCTAGGCTGTCTTCCAGAATCACCTCTTTGAGGTACTCCAGGCCGCCGTCGAGGTTTTCGCGCCATACCGAGGTGCGCTGCAGGCGGTCAGCGGTGCGCACGTAAAACATCAAGAAGCGGTCAATGGTGCGGTAGAGCTGCTCGTCGTCTAGGTCGGTGGCGAACAGTTCGGCGTGGCGGGGCGCATGCCGCCGTTACCACAAACGTAGAGGTTCCAGCCGTTTTCGGTAGCGATAATGCCGATGTCTTTGCTCTGAGCTTCGGCGCACTCGCGGGTGCAGCCGGAAACGCCGAATTTGATCTTGTGCGGTGAACGCAGCCCCTTGTAGCGGTTCTCCAATTGGATCGCCATGCCAACGCTGTCCTGTACGCCGTAGCGGCACCAGTGCTGCCTACGCAGGATTTCACCGTGCGCAGCGATTTACCGTAGGCGTGCCCGGTCTCGAAGCCTGCGGCAATCAACTCGCCCCAGATATCCGGCAGGTCTTCCAGGCGGGCGCCGAATAGGTCAATACGTTGGCCGCCGGTCACTTTGGAGTAGAGGCTATACTTTTAGCCACTTCGCCCAGGGCAATGAGCTTATCAGGGGTGATCTCACCACCGGCCACACGCGGCACTACCGAGTAAGTGCCGTTCTTCTGCATGTTGGCCATGAACGTATCGTTGGTATCCTGCAATGGGATATGCGCCGCATCGGTGATGGGTTCGTTAAAGCAGGAGGCCAAAATGGACGCTACAGCGGGCTTGCAGATATCGCAGCCCAGGCGGTGAGTGTCGGGGTTGCCGTGTTTTCAATCAGGTCGGTGAAGGTTTTGATGCCTTCGACACGCACAATATCGTAAAGCCCCTGGCGGGTATGGGCAAAGTGCTCACAAATCGATTTATCGACTTCCACACCACGGGCTTCTAGCTCATGGTCAACCACACTTTTCAGCAGCGCGGTGCAGCCGCCGCAGCCGGTGCTGGCTTTGGTGGCCGCTTTGACACCGCCTAGATCTACCACGCCAGCGTCAATAGTGGCGCAAATATCACCCTTGGTGACGTTATGACAAGAGCAGATGGAGGCGGTTTCTGGCAGCGCCCCGGGGCCGAGCGTGGGAGCGGCACCGCTGCTTTGTGGCAGAATCAGTGAAGCAGGTTCATCGGGCAGCTCAATACCGTTGGAGTAGTACTGCAATAAGGTGTCGTAAACACCGTTGTTGCCCACCAACATGGCGCCGAGCAGCTTTTACCATCGCTGGAGACCACCAGCTTGCGGTACTCCTGCTTGATGGGATCCAGGTAGCGGAACATGCGTGCGCTGGGGTTTTGGTTGCCGTGAGCGTCACCAATCGAACCCACGTCCACGCCCAGCAGCTTGAGCTTGGTGCTCATATCGGCGCCACCTCAAAGTGTGTGTCTCCACCGGTCAACGTGGATAGTGCGGTTTTGGCCATTTGGTAGCCCGGCGCCACCAAGCCAAAAATGCTCTGGTTCCACAGTGCGACTTCGCCAACCGCGAGGATAGCCGGGTCGCTGGTAAGGCACTGGTTATCGACCACGACGCCACCGCGCTCGCCAATCTCCAGGCCGCAGTCGCGAGCTAGCTGGTCGCGGGGACGAATGCCTGCTGAGAAGACGATGAGATCGGTTTCAAGGACTTTATCGTCTTGAAAGACCATGCGGTGACGGCTCGCCTCGCCATCTTCAATACGCTGGGTGGCGCGCTCGGTGAGCACCTGTACGCCCAAGGCTTCAATTTTTCGCGCAGCAGTTCACCGCCTTCGTTATCTACCTGCATCGGCATCAGCCGCGAGGCAAATTCAACAACGGCAGTGTCCAGGTTTAATCCCCGCAGGGCATTGGCGGCTTCTAAACCCAGCAGGCCACCGCCCACCACCACGCCGGTGGTGGCATTTTCGGCGGCGGCTTGGATGGCGTCCAGGTCGTCCAGGGTGCGGTACACCAGGCAGCCATCGCGGTCATTACCGGGTATCGGCGGCACAAAGGGGAAGGAGCCGGTGGCTAGCACCAAGCGGTCATATGGGTAGCGGCCCTGGTCGGTGACCACTTCTTGCGCACTGCGGTCGATCTCGATCACGGCCTCGCCAGTACGCAGTTCTACGCCGCTGACGGCGTAGTAATCCGCCCTCGCAAAGTGCTAGCGAATCGGCATCGCGGCCGCTGAAATATTCAGACAAATGCACCCGGTCGTAGGCGCGATGGCGCTCTTCGCCAAACACCGTAACCTGATAGCGTTCTAGTGCGCCGTTATCGACCAGTTGCTCGACCAAGTGGTGGCCGACCATGCCGTTACCAATAACGATTAATTGCTGTGTAGTGGACATGTTTTCGATAGACATAGCTATGCCGCCTCTAAGGTCGATAAATGGGGAGTATCGTTGTGCTGGTCAGCCGCAATGGTTTGGAGCACTGCTACATCAGCAGCACCAAACAGGAGTGCATGGCGACAGTCGTTAAGGTTCGTGCCTACGAGTGCTTGTTCGAAGTACCAAGGGCCTTGGCTGGTGTCGCCGTAAAGCACCGCACCTTCAAGCTGGCCGTTGCGAAGTAACAGACGACGGTAATCGCCGCGCTCAATGTCGTGGTAGCTAAGCACTTCATGCTCGGCGCTGGCGTCGGTGGGGCCAAAGGCGTAGAGCGCAACACCGCTGATTTTGAGTTTGGTGGCGCTGGGCGCATCCGCATAGCCTTGGGTATTTGTGCCGCACAGCGTCGCGGCGAGCACCTCTACCTGACGCCAGATCGGTTCCACCAAGCCGTAGGTGGTGCCATCAAATTGGCAGCATTCACCCAAGGCGGAAATGGCCGGGTCTGAGGTGGTGAGCCATTCGTCAACCACAATAGCTCGATCAGTGCGCAGTCCTGCCTGATGGCCAAGTTCCGCATTGGGAGTAATGCCCGCGGCAATAATCACGCTAGAGGCGTTGAACTGACGGCCATCGGCAAGTTGTACCTTGGCTACGCGCCCATGAGTATCGCCCTCTAGCTGTGCTAACTGGGCGCCGGTGATGATCTTTAAACCACGCTGGGAAAGTTCGTTTTCAAGCAGATGCGCGGCAGTGGTATCCAGCTGGCGGTTCATTAGCCGCTCGCTGCGTTGGAGCACGCTGACGCTGATATCACTGCCGCGTTTACGCAGTCCTTCAGCAGCTTCAAGGCCCAGCAGACCGCCGCCAATCACCACTGCATCACCGCCCTGTTGAGCGATGTCGGTAAGTGCACCAGCGTCTTGCAAGTCGCGAAAGCCGTGTACACCCGCAAGCTCAATACCGGGGATGTCGGGCAGCGCTGGGCGTGAGCCGGTGGCGATGACCAAACGGTCGTAATGCAGTGTGCGGCCGGTGTCGGTGATTACCGTACGGCGATCACGCTGCAGGCTTTCGACCTTTTCGCCGAGAATCAGAGTGACATTCTGAGCCGCGTACCACTGCGCATCGCGCAGAGTAAGTGCGTCTTGCTGCATCTCACCGGCCAGCAGTGGCGAAAGCAGGATACGGTTATACGCGGGGGTTGGTTCAGCGCCAATTACCGTGATGCGCTGGGGGCGCGTAGGTGATTTCACCAGCGCCTCAATCAGACGGTGGCTGGCCATACCACTACCAATAATGACTAGATGGTCGCTGGGTGAGCACCGGGAAATGGTTTCCATGGGTAGCTCCTCTGTGTCGTTGCGGATGCTTGAGCACCAAACAAAAAACGCCCCTGTCGCGCACCGCTTTGCAAAAAATCGCAAAAGCGTGCGTAACAGGGCGTCGTTGCCCGATAGCGTCTTTTAAACGCGCGACAACCGCCATTGGCTGCCAACTGATTAAAAACCTTACTCTGTAACAAGCAAGGAGCTAGCCAACTGGACGTATAGAATGTTTTTTTAAATAACTTCAGCTGCTTATGTGTAGGTTATGGGTAAGTTGTGGCAATGCTCTTCGGATAGACTGCACGGTGATGGTGCGAAAGGGAGGTAGCGTGCACTCTCAAACACCATTTAGCGTGTGTACAGTGCGAAAAAGAGCGTTGCGTAGTCATCTGTCGGTTTTTAAATAATTGTTTATAAGAAACAATTTTTAAAATAGTTGGTTCTGGGCTTGGCTTTTGCAGCTATCTAGGCAACAAGCTAGTTAACAAGGGATAAGCGCTCATTGCTTGGCGATGGCAGCGAACAACTCAAAGCCGTTAGAAAAATAAGTAGCCGAATGTGTAGCTGTTAGACAATCTTCATCTGTTTGAAGAGTGTTTTGAAAATAGTCTGAAGAGTGTATTGCACCGATGAAGGTGCGCTGTGGCAACGACGTCCAGCCCTCTTCTCTTAATGCGTTTATAGAGCGCATTAGAGAACGGGACTGGGCGTTTTTTTATGCCTGGCGCTAATGAGCAATCCGAGGAGTAGCTATGACTCAGGCCAAAACCATATGCCCCTACTGCGGCGTCGGCTGTGGCGTAACGGCAACCGTTGACGCGGGCACGCTGAGCGCCGTAGAGGGCGACCGCGAGCATCCGGCGAACTACGGGCGGCTGTGTGTCAAAGGGTCTGCGCTACACGAAACCTTGGGGAACCAGGGGCGGCTGACTCACCCTCGCATTGATGGTGTTGAGGTCTCCTGGGACAATGCCCTAAGCACTACTGCCGAACGCTTAAACACCCTGCGGGCCGAGCATGGCAACCATAGTGTGGCCGCGTACCTCTCCGGCCAGCTGCTAACCGAAGATTACTACGTAGCCAATAAGCTGTTTAAAGGCTTTTTAGGCACACCCCACTTAGATACTAATTCGCGACTGTGTATGGCCTCTGCGGTCGCTGGCTATAAACGTGCCTTCGGTGCGGATGCGGTGCCGTGCAACTACGAAGATCTGGAGGAGGCGGAGCTGGTCGTGTTGGTGGGCTCTAACCTAGCCTGGAATCACCCGGTGCTTTACCAGCGCATTAAAGTGGCGAAAGAGCGCAACCCACTGATGCGCCTGGTGGTGATCGACCCCGCGTGACAGACAGTTGTGAAATTGCTGACCTCTACCTTGGGATTAAACCAGGCAGCGATGCTTACCTATTTAACGGCCTGCTGGCGTGGATGACGCAACGTGAAAAGCTCGATACCCGCTATCTTGAGCGTCACACCGAAGGGTTTGAGGATGCGCTGGCGGCAGCCCTCAGCAAACCGCAGGTTCAGTGGTGGAAGTCGCGGCGGTCTGTGATGTCGACCCCGAGCGTCTGGAAACCTTCTACTACTGGTTCGCCAGCCAGTTGCATGTGGTCACGCTCTACTCCCAGGGCGTTAATCAATCCGCCAGTGGTACCGATAAGTGCAACGCGATTATTAACTGCCACTTAGCTGGTGGAAAGATTGGCTTGCCGGGGGCGGGGCCGTTCTCGATTACCGGCCAGCCCAACGCCATGGGGGGCCGCGAAGTAGGTGGGTTAGCCAACCAATTAGCCGCGCATATGGATTACCACACCCCAGGTGCCTTCGAGCTGGTCAGCCGCTTTTGGGCTACCGACAGCCTGACGCCGAGCCTGCCGGAAGGGCCCGGTTATAAAGCAGTGGAACTGTTTGAAGCCATTGAGCGTGGTGAGATAAAAGCGCTGTGGGTAATGGCCACCAATCCTGCCATCAGCCTGCCCGATGCTGCACGGGTACGCGCTGCGCTGGAAAAGTGCCCGCTGGTAATCGTTTCCGAGTGCGCTGCCCATACCGACCTGCTGCCTTATGCCGACATTGTGCTGCCTGCCTCGGGGTGGTCGGAAAAGATGGCACGGTGACTAACTCCGAGCGGCGTATTTCTCGCCAGCGGGGCATGTTGCCGCCCCCGGTGAGGCCCGCCACGATTGGTGGATAATCTGCGAGGTGGCGAAACGGTTGGGGTATGCCGAGGCGTTTAACTACGCGCACCCTTGGGAGATTTTCGACGAGCACGCTCGGCTCTCGGCGTTTGAAAACGGCATTGAGGGAAGTCCGAAACGAGTGTTCGATATTTCAGGGCTGGTAGGGCTGGGTCAAGAGGGGTACGACACCCTGGCGCCGATCCAGTGGCCGGTGACTGTTCAAGCGCCCCACGGCACGGCACGGCTATTTGAGGAGGGCGAGTTTGCCACCGCTAATGGCCGCGCCAAGCTGCTGGCGATCCATCCTCAAGGGCCTGAGCAGTCGCTGAGTGCAGCCTATCCGCTTCGGCTTAATACCGGCCGGATACGTGACCAGTGGCACACCATGACCCGCACCGCACGCTCACCGCGGTTAATGAACCACCGCGCTGAACCCTTTATGGACGTGCACCCCGACGACGCCGATACCGCCGGTGTGAGCGATCAAGGGCTGGCGGTGTTAACCGCCGCGAAAGGTGAATTTCGCGCTCGGGTGCGGGTCTCCAATGCCCAGCGCCGCGGTGAGGTCTTCGTGCCCATCCACTGGACTGACTGCTTCACCCAGCAGGCCAGAAGCAGCGCGCTGATCGACTGCATTACGGATCCGCTCTCTGGGCAGCCTGAATCGAAACACGGCGCTGTGGCGCTGGCGCCGCTTGCTACCGAATGGCAGGCCACCCTGCTGGTCGCCGAAGGTGTAACGGAGTCAACACCCTGGTGCACCAGTGCCTACTGGACACGTATTCCCATGCGCAGCTGCCAGCGCTGGCAGCTTGCCAATACTCAGTCGGTGAATGACTGGTTAGCGCAGCTGAAAACGTGGCTGCCCGGCGACGTATCGGTCGTCAGCCAAGACCCGACTAACGGACGCCTGCGCGCCGCCTGCGTGGAAAACGGTCAGTTGCGCTGGTGGCTGATGGTCGGCCCGCCCAACGAGTTGCCAGGGTTGGCGTGGCTGGAAGCGCGTTTTAACGATGAAAGGCTCAGCGATACCCATCGCCGACGTTTATTAGCAGGCTGCGACGACGGCGCTGCGGATACCGGTCCGGTGGTCTGCAGCTGTCACCAGGTAGGCCAAACCACCATCGTTAATGCCATCCGCGAGGGTGACACCAGCGTAGAAGCGTTGGGCGCTAGGCTCGCCTGCGGCACCCAGTGCGGCAGCTGTATTCCCGAATTGAAATCACTTATTGAAGAGGAGCGGCCCCATGCCCGCACTAAGCAATCCCTTGCTACTGAAGTGGTTTAACGCCTTTATGCGGCTGTCGCAACGCGCGCTGTCGCCGTGGGTTCAGCATGCTACTGATATACGTTTGCCACTGCGTGGTGAGTGCCGCGCGGGGCAGGTTTATCTGGTCGGCGCAGGCAGCGGCGACGCGGAGCTGTTAACCCTCAAGGCCGCACGTTTACTTATGCAGGCCGACGCCGTGGTGTATGACCGCTTGGTGGGCGATGACGTGCTGGCGCTGATCCCTGGTGGCAGCGAGCGCTACTACGTGGGTAAAGCACGCGGCCATCACAGCGTACCGCAAGCTGAGATCGGTGCGCTGATGGTAAAACTCGCCCGGGAAGGTAAATCGGTGGTGCGCTTGAAAGGCGGCGACCCGGCGGTGTTTGCGCGGATGGGTGAAGAGCTGGACGCTTTGGCCGCCGCTGAGATCCCTGCTGCCATTGTGCCGGGGATTACCGCGGCCTCTGCCGCCGCTGCCTGTATGGGCATCCCGCTCACCGACCGTGGTCATGCTCAGCAGCTACGCTTTGTGACTGCCCAGCTATGCCGCGAAGACGGTTCGCCGGATTGGGCGTCGCTGGCGCGCAAGGATGAAACCCTGGTGTTTTATATGGGGCTTTCAAAAGTGAGTGCCATTTGCCACGGCCTGCGCCAGGCAGGCCTGCCGGATGAGTGGCCGATCATGCTGGTGGCTAACGCCAGCCAGCCCGAACAGCAGTCGCTGGTGGGCTCGCTTGCTGACATGCCCGAGCAACTCGCCGCAACTCCGTTGCCGTCACCCTGCTTGATTGTGGTGGGCAGCGTGGTGCAAAGAGTCGCCACTTCGCCTGCTTTAAAAACCACCGACATTGCTCAGCCTTACTCCTCTGACCTTTAACTTTTGACCTTTGAACCTGCTGCTAAGGAAACGCCTTTATGTCCTACTTATTGCCTGCTGAATTTGCCACTAAGATGGTCGATGCCGGTGAAGCCAAACTGCACATGTCTACCCGCGATGCTTTGATTCGTGCCTTTATGGCGGGGGCTATTTTGGCCATCGCTGCAGTATTTGCGGTGACCGTAGCGGTACAAACCGGCTACCCGATTATCGGCGCCATCCTGTTTCCGGTGGGCTTTTCGATACTTTATCTAATGGGATTTGATCTGTTGACCGGGGTGTTTGTGTTAACACCGCTGGCATGGCTGGATAAGCGGCCCGGCGTTACGATTAATCGTATTCTTAAGCACTGGGGTATTGTATTTACTGGTAATTTTGCCGGGGCATTAACGGTCGCTTTTCTAATGGCGATTGTCTTTACCTACGGCTTTAGCACCGAACCTAGCGAGGTGGGCCGAGTCATTGGTGAAGTAGGCGAAGGGCGCACGGTGGGCTATAAAGAGTACGGTGCTGGCGGCATGGCAACGATTTTTATCCGTGGCATATTGTGCAACTGGATGGTCTCACTGGGCGTAGTGGGCGCGATGATTTCGACCACGGTCAGCGGCAAGGTCATTGCCATGTGGATGCCGATTATGCTGTTCTTCGGCATGGGGTTCGAGCACTCGGTGGTCAATATGTTCCTGTTCCCATCCGGGCTGATGATGGGGGTAATTTTTCGATGATGGATTATCTGATCTGGAACGAGATTCCTGTGGTACTGGGTAACTTAATTGGTGGTTTGGCATTGACGGGGCTCACCCTCTACACCACCCATGTGCGTACCGCGCCACAGAAAGCGTTATAAGTGCTGCATAGCGAACTTTGAAGAACCATAAGCCTTCGCTTTGGCGGAGGCTTTTTTAGGGGAAGCATAATGGCAGCGCTGACCATTTCGCTCGGCCAGTACTCGGATAAAGGGCGCAAGCCAAGCAACCAGGATTTTTTATGGTGCCTATTTGCCCAACGACTCCCTGCGCGTAAACAAAGGCATTGCGATCGCGTTAGCAGATGGGATCAGCAGCAGTGATGTCAGCCGCGAGGCAAGTGAGGCGGCGGTGGGTGGATTTCTGAGCGATTATTATGCCACCCCGGCCACTTGGACGGTCAAAACGTCAGCCCAGCGGGTACTGCAAGCGACTAACGCGTGGCTTTATGCCCAAACCCGGCAAAGCCAGTACCGTTATAACCTGGACCGCGGCTATGTATGTACCCTGAGCGCGATGGTGCTTAAGTCCACCACCGCACACCTGTTTCATGTCGGCGATAGCCGTATCTATCAGCTTACCGGCAATACGCTGGAGGTGCTAACCGAGGATCATCGCTTTTGGGCATCGCGGGAAGTCAGCCATTTAAGCCGCGCCATGGGGGCCAGCCAGCACCTGGAGCTGGATTATCGCGCCGTATCGCTCAGCGCCGACGATCTGTTTGTACTTACCACCGATGGCGTTTACGAGTGGTTAACCAGCGCTGAAATGGTCGCGCTGATTCATGCTCACTGGGGCGATCTTGATATGGCCGCTAAGGCGCTGGTTGATGCCGCTCTTGAGAACGGCAGCGACGATAACCTGACGGTGCAGATTGTGCGCGTTGATACGCTGCCCGAGCATCACGCCGATGAGCTTTATGCAGCAATGAGTGTATTACCACAGCCACCAGAATTACGCGCGGGCAGCGAACTGGATGGCTATCGCATTGTGCGTCAACTGCATGCCAGTAGCCGCAGCCATGTCTACCTGGCGGAAGATATCGCTAGTGGCGATAAGGTAGCGTTGAAAACGCTTTCAACCGAGCTAAGCCAAGACCCGGCGAGTATTGAGCGGTTTGTGCGTGAAGAGTGGATTGCACGTCGCATTGATAATGAACATGTACTTAAAGCTCCCGTGCAAGAGCGACCCCGCCATTATCTTTATACCGTACTGGCCTATATCGAAGGGCAAACCCTGACCCAATGGATGCGCGACCACCCCAATGCTGAATTAGCCAGTGTCCGTCCCATTGTCGAGCAGATTGCCAAAGGGCTTCGCGCCTTTCATCGTCTGGAAATGCTCCATCAGGATCTGCGTCCTGATAACGTTATGATTGATCACCACGGTACGGTGAAGCTGATCGATTTTGGCGCAGCCAAGGTGGCGGGAATTGCCGAAGCGGAGAGCCAAGACCACGTTAGCGAAGATATCCTAGGCACCGCACAGTACACCGCGCCGGAGTATTTTTTTAGGTGAAGGGGGTACTCCCCAGGCAGACCAGTACTCCCCTGGCCGTTATCACCTATCAGATGTTGACCGGCACGCTGCCCTACGGCACCAACGTGGCTAAAACACGCACAAGGGCGGCGCAACATAAGCTGGCGTATCAGTCAGCGCTCAACGAAAACCGTGAACTGCCTGCTTGGGTGGATGAAGTACTTAAAGGGCGCTGCATCCCAGCCCCTACAACCGTTATCCGGCGCTTTCGGAGTTTGTTTTTGAACTGAACTCACCAAGTCCAGGGTTGCTTAAGCGCGCACAGTTACCATTGTTAGAACGTGACCCGGTACTTTTCTGGAAGGGTGTGTCGTTGGCATTGGCTATTATCGTGATTGCCCTATTAGTGCGGTAAGGATAGCCATGGTTGCTGCTATCAGCGCGCATCGTCGAAGCGGTCGACCCGGCGTAAGGTTGGGAAAAGCCTTATCCAGGCGCCCACCACTGCTAGCGTACCGACACCGCCAATGATGGCTGCGGGTACGGCACCAAACCAGGCAGCCATGCTGCCCGCGCGAAACTCGCCTAACTCATTGCTGGAGCCGATAAATAGCATGTTGACCGCATTCACACGGCCACGCATTTCATCGGGAGTAGCAAGCTGAATCAGTGTCATGCGTACATATACACTAATCATATCGGCGGCACCCGCCACGAACATGGCTATCAGCGAAACCCAAAAATCGTCGAAAAGCGAACACCAGGTTGGCAACGCCGAAAACGGCTACCGCTACAAACATGACCCAACCGGCGCGGCGCTTGATACCGCGCATGCCTAAGTACAACCCCATGAGCAGTGCACCGACAGCAATTGCGCTGCGTAATGCACCTAATCCTTCTGGCCCAACGTGCAGCACCTCCTGCGCATAAATAGGCAGCAGCGCGACGACTCCCCTAATAAAACCGCAAACAGGTCCAGGGAAATGGCCCCAAAATAATCGGCTGATAGCGGATATAGCGAATTCCCGCCGTAAACCGCTTTACCGCTGTGCTTTCTAGCGTTTTAGCTGCTTCAGCGTAGCGAATTGGTACAGGGAGCAGTAACACCAGCGCGATCGTAAAACACCCTAGGCAAACGCTGTATGCAAGGCTGCCACTCCCAATACCATAAAGAATACCGCCTAATAGAGGACCTGCAATGACGGCAATCTTCATGATGGAACTGTTCAATGCAATGGCCGAGGCAAGCTGAGCGCGGGGCACGATATTGGGCAGCAAACTTTGTAGCGCAGGGCCGGTGAAAGCGCGCGCCGCTCCAAACAGTGCCAATACTGCGTAAAAGCCGGTCACGTTGTGGCTCTCGTTCAGCGAAAGCGTGAGCAGCAAGGCGCTGCACAGCCCTTGTACTCCCCAGCTAAACTGCAAAATGCGTTTGCGCGAGAAGCGGTCAACGACATCCCCCGCGGGCAGCAGAAGCAGCACCATGGGCAGGAACTGCGCCAATCCCACATACGCCAGGGCCATGGGATCACGGGTGATGTCGTAAACCTGCCAAGCCACCACGATGGCCTGAATTTGCATGGCAAATACCGCGGCTAAGCGCGACAGCAAAAAGCTTAAAAACCCCGATTGGCGGTGAAGCGGCAGTAAAGGCTCATTAGCGCTGGCAGGTGCGTTGGTAGCGGTTGTCATAGCGTCTTCATGGTTAACGGCGTTTCAAGGCCCTGGGGTTGAAGTGAAGCAATCACCACCCCATGTTAGTTAACACGCTATCAATAGAAAAGGATGTTAATGATGCAACAAGTGATGCCTAACCCCGGTTTCGGTACTTTTCGCCTGGAAGGCGATACGCTCAAGCAGAGCATTCATGCAGCGCTTGAGGCGGGGTATCGCCATATCGACACGGCACAGTTTTATGGCAATGAAGCGGAGGTTGGTGCCGCGATTCATGACAGCGACGTGCACCGCAGCGATATTTTTCTCACCACCAAGGTATGGTTTGACAACCTGGAACCTGCCACGCTGAAGGCCAGCGTAGACGAAAGTCTCCAGAAGCTGGGCACAGGTTACGTTGATCTGCTGTTGATTCACTGGCCATCGCCTAATGATGACGTGCCGATGGCGGATTATTTGACGGCCCTGAAGGAAGTCAAAGCGGAAGGCAAAGCACGCCATATCGGTATTTCTAATTTCACCTGCGATCAGGGTGGACGAGGCGATCAGTATTCTGGGTAAGGGCGAAATTCTGACCAATCAGATCGAGGTCCACCCTTTCCTTCAGAACCATAGACTGGTTGAGCACTGCGAGCAGCAAGGTATTCAGGTCACCGCCTTTATGCCGCTGGCGGTGGGCAAGGTAATGGACAATCCGACTCTTCAGAAAATTGCCGACGCCCATGGCGTAACGCCCGCGCAAATTGCCTTAGCGTGGGTAAAACAGCGCAATATGGTGACGATTCCTTCATCGACCAAGGCGCGCAATATTCAAAGCAACATTGCCGCATTAGATTTAGTACTAAGCGACAGTGAAATGGCTGATATTGCCATGTTGGATCGCCAAGAGCGTATTGCTAACCCTGACTTTGCGCCAGCCTGGGATGAGTAATAGAAATGAATAATCAGGGCATGAAACGCTAAACGACGAACTTCAGTAAATAGTATGTGTCGTAGTGGGTGCCTGCCTAGGCAGGCATCTTTAAACGAACGGAGAGAACGATGAAACAGCGTAAAATCAAAGACAATGCGTTAAAAGCACAGCTGCGAACGCCGATGTTTAAAATGCAGCAGCAAACACCGAAAAAGGGGAAAGGAAGCTACTCCCGTAAAGGACGCATTACTAATTCATGCACTAAGCAGGGATATAGCCAAGCCGCTTGAGTTAGGTTTTTCTCGACAAGTGGTTTCGCTATATCTCTGCACTTTATTCTAAAGCCTAAAACGCCCCGGCCACTTCCTATCGCCGGGGCGTCAATTTCACCTCGCTATTTGCTCGCCATGGGTAACTTGGCATGTTTCCATCCGATATCCTGACTGATAAACGCTGCGTAGACGCAGGCCATGACGACCGTCCAGTTCCAATTTACGGCGTAAGCGGCTTACGTGGGTATCAACGGTGCGCGTTGAAACATCGCCTTTAATACCCCAGATCAGCTCAAGTAAGTGAGCTCGTATGATCAGTTCGCCGATTTTTGAGAAAAAGAGGGCGGCTAGCCGATACTCACGTTCGGTTAAATCAACGGCTTGGCCGGCCACGCTGATGTAATGCTCTTCGGTATGCAGGGTAAAGGTGTCGGGGCAGGCAGGCGCCGAGCGTAATGTCGCGTAGCCTGACCGTCTACCCAACGCGCTCACTCGAGCGATCAGCTCTTTAGGACGAAGGGGTTTCGCTAAAAATCGTCTGCGCCTTGTTCTAGGGCTTTGACCACATCTTCTTCACCCTGACTGGCGGTAATAAACAGGATAGGCCCGCGCCAGCTGTCGTGTTGACGCAGGTGAGCGACCACATCCATACCGCAGCTATCGGGGAGCCGCCAGTCGATAATAAGTAAATCAAAGGTGTGCTGTTGCGTGGCGCGCCGAAGCTCGTTGGAGCGAGTAAATAAAGATACGCGATGACCGGCTGTTAGGAGACACTGCTCAATAAAGGCCTGTTGGTCGAGGTCATCCTCGAGTACGCCAATATGCATGTTGATTTACCTTATTGTCGTATTACAAATTTCGCACCCTAGGGATCGCAAAGCTCATACTTTAAGTATAGTTGAGGTTAGTGCGTTGGCACAAAGGTTCACAGTTATCCACCAAACGGCCGATATATACTGCTTGCACTCTATTAGTTAACACCGAGGTGCAGCATGACGTGTCGTTCTGTGGTACTGAAAGTTGGGGGTTCATTGCCTTAGCAGGCTTTGCCCTCTTGTCGGCACAGGCTATTGCCCTGGAGGCTCCTGAAGGGCCGGTGTTGCTAGTGGTCAGTGGCAAAGTGGGGCATCCAAACGTTGGAAATGAAGCCCATTTTGACAAAGCGATGTTGGAGACTTTAGAGCAACACGAAACGATTACCCGTACCCCTTGGTACGATGGCGCGGTGCGCTTCTCTGGCCCGTTAGGGCGCGCCATCCTGGAAGCCGCCGGTGCCGAAGGAGTAAATACACGTGTGGTAGCGTTGAATGAGTACGCGGCGACCATACCTGTCAGTGATTTTGAGAATTACGACGTTATTCTCGCCATGCAGGCAAATGGCAAAGCACTGCGTATTCGTGATCAGGGACCGCTATTTGTAATTTATCCCTTTGACGAACATCCCGAACTTTTGAATGAAGAAATCTTTTCCCGTTCGGTGTGGCAGGTGATGCGTATCGAAGTTGAATAATATAACCGAGTAGTTGTTATGCTGGCTTTAATGAAGTTCTATTTTTCCCGCAGTACCAGGGTCGCTACGTTTTCGGCGATCCTTTTTTTCTTTCCGCACCAACCACCGGCGGGGTTATTTATAATCGTCAGCATGCGCTTGAGAATCGACTACTTGAAAACCTGTTGTGGGCTGGGTACCAATATGACCGCGAAGTGCGAGAGCTTCGTTTAACACTGATGGAAGCGAACGCTGGCAATGCGACTGTTGAGGATATATTGCTACGCTACGAGATTCTTTCAGTCGGAAGACACTTTTTTTCAAGGGGACATTGGAAAAGTTGTGAATCAACTTGAGCTTGTTGAAGGCGTTATTCGACAGACTGAAGTATTGATTTTAGAGATGGAAACGCTGCTTGAACCCCTGTGGAACGACCCCACCGAATTAAGTAATGCGTTGATAGCTAGCCTCCTGGAAAGGACATCAAGTTTTCAACAGCTTACCAGCACGATTTTGATCGAAACCAATGCCCACGTTTTCACATATGCGCAGCGAGGAACGCCGCGTGTTGACAAACCTGTATGGATTGGTGCTCCTGCTTATTATCTTGCTCATGTTCTCAGGCGGTATGTTAGTCCGCGCCTTGATCCTGGAAGGGCGCTCAAGTAAGCGTAAGGCACAGGCATTAGAAGTGAAGAGTTTAGAGCTCAACGAGGCTGCCAAGCGAGCAGAGAAAGCCAGTTTAGCGAAATCGGAGTTTATGGCCGTGATGAGCCATGAAATTCGCACGCCACTGAATGGCGTAGTAGGCATGGCGGATTTGCTAAGCGAAGAGGTGGAAACACTCCGGGCAGAAACGTATTTAGCAGCACTAAAGCGCAGTGCGGAGAGTCTACGCGCGGTAATTAACGATGTACTTGATTACACTAAAATTGAGTCTGGGCGGCTTGATTTGGATGAGCAGCCCTTTGATCTTCATCAATGCATCGATGAGTTATGTGAAAGTTATACATTTCGGGGGCCGAAGGCGAAGGTAACCTTCAGTTACTCTATTGACCCAGCGCTACCACGCTATGTAATAGGCGACATCGCACGCTTGCGCCAACTGATGATGAACTTAATTAATAATGCCCTGAAGTTTACCGAAGAGGGTTTTGTTAAATGTCATGTGAAGCCGCTAGTAAACGATAATGTTTTTGGTTGAGGTACACGATACCGGTTGTGGTATTGCTAAAGCGGATCAAGCACAGCTATTTTCAGCTTTCACCCAGGTGGATACTTCCATGGCGCGTCGCCACGAAGGAACAGGGCTTGGACTGGCAATCTGCAAGCGGCTAGTCGGCGCCATGCGGGGTGAGATAGGAGTTAATAGTCAGTTGGGGTTGGGCAGTCGATTTTGGTTCACCGTTAATATGGCGGAAACCGAGCCTTTGGCGGTTTATCACAGCGGTGAAAAGCATCCTCTATTTGCTGCCCATCAGCACATTTTAGTGGTAGAGGATAATCCGCTGAACCAAACGGTGGCGCAGGTGATGCTCGAACGCCTTGGCCAACAGGTGACAGTTGTAGAGAATGGCCAGGAGGCGCTCGACCAACTGACAGCCAACCAGGGTAGGTTCGACTTGGTGTTAATGGATATGCAAATGCCTAAGCTTGATGGCACTGAGACCACCCAACGCTGGCGCACTTTTGAAGTACTCCATGAGTTGCCCCGCCTGCCTATTATCGCGATGACCGCCAATGTGATGACTGAACATCGTGAGCGCTGCATGCAGAGCGGTATGGACGATATGATTCACAAACCCTTTACACGAGACGAGCTATATCAAGTGATCGGTCGCTATCTATCCCCTGTTGAACTATCGACTGATGAAAACGTAGAACGCACGACTATCCTCGCTCATCATCAGACGGCTGGCGCTCACGCTCTATTGACAGAGAAAGATGAGGCGATTCAACTGCTTGATGAGTATATCTGTGAAGAATTGAAAGAGACCTTCGAACCGAGCGCATTGGATGCATTGATGACGACTTTTTTAACTCGGTTTGACGATCGTTACGCCCGGCTTAACGCCTACTTACAGTGCGAGGATCGCGAAGCCCTGAGCCAAGAAGCACACTCACTTAAGGGAGCCGCTTCCTCGTTAGGCTGTGTTGCGATTGCTGAGCAAGCTAGCCAGCTAGAGCTCAGGGCGCCAGTCGCCTCGTTAAGCGAACTGGCCTTCCATTTAGAGCGGTTAGTGGTGCTAAGGGTCGCTAGTCAGAAGGCCTTGCAGCAAGAAAGCATGCTCTGTTGCTGAGGTGTTGGTGCGGTAGGTAAGTATTCACTAAACCAAGCATCGAAATCGGCGGCGGTTAACGGGCGAGCAAAATAGTGACCTTGCCCTACGGTACAACCCGCTTCAACCAAAAGGGTGTGCTGTGCCATTGTTTCGATCCCTTCGGCGACAATCTTAAGCCCCAGACGCTTGCCTAAGTCGATGATAGACGCTGTTATGGCAAGAGCGTCTTTGTCCTGGTCGATGCTTGAGACAAAACTCCTGTCAATTTTGAGTTCATTAAACGGCAGCCGGTGGAGTTGGCTCAAAGACGAATAGCCGGTGCCAAAATCATCTAATGACAGTTGGCAGCCGCGCTGCTGCAATGCTTTTAATACATGGCAAGCGTAGCCTAAACACTCAACGCCGACGGATTCGGTGAGTTCCAGCGTGATATTGGAGAGCAAAGCACCATGATGTTGGGTAAGTCGATCAAACGCTTCCAGCATGCCCTCTGATTGAATAAAGGCTGCCGGTATATTAATCGCTACGTTTAGGCTCCACCCACGCGCTTGCCATTTAGCCTGCTGCGCTAGCGCTAGCTCAAGAACGAGCCAAGTGAGCGGAACCATTAGACCGCTCTGCTCTGCCAGAGGAATAAAACTATCGGGAGAAAGTAAGCCACGTTCAGGATCTTGCCAACGCACTAGCGCTTCAACGCCGATGACCTGGCGCTGTTTAAGATCTTGTTTAGGCTGGTACATTAAAAAATTGCTTACTACGTATAGCGCTTGCCAGTTCCTCTTGAGTGGGAGCTTTGAGGGCATTTTTCAAAGGCTCAAGGAACGTTTTAAGATCGGTAAGCAGTCGGTTTTTGGGTATAAAGCCAAGCATACGTAAGCCTTTGGCTTCGCCGATTGCAATCACATCAGCTGCGGTCTCTTTTGAGCAACTACTGATTAACAGTATTGAAGCGTTTAAACGTAAGTCGTCTAGATAGTCCAGTATATCCAGACCGGTGAATTCCCCAGCCCAAGATCCAGTAATATCAACTCGGTGTTGAGTAGGCTGGGCTGGCGCGCCAATTCCCCAAAACTACTTGCCGTCTGCACATTGTAGCCGCGTTGGCGAAGCAACATTTTGCCCAGCAGTTGAACATCAAGATCATCATCAATAATTAAGGCATTCGACAGCATAGAAGTTCCCTGATGACCCATACTATTAGTTATTCGTTATCATCTGTGCGCCAGTGAGCAAGGCAACGCTCATAAACAAAGTCGTTAATCTTCCTTGGGCCTGGAAACCCAAGGAAGAGGAGAGGGCTAAGGGAGTTGCTTAGAACGACTCCCACTCGGGTTGCTGTGCACCTGCTAAACGGCGCGGGGCAACGGCACTAGATGGCGGTCTGTGCGACTGTCTGTGGCCTGAAGGAAGTGCTACTTTGTTCGATGTGAGAGGATCATGTTGTGTATTGCTAAGTTTGAAGGCGCCCACTAATACGCTCAGTCGGTCGGCCTGTTCTCTTAGTTCCGCAGCAGCAGCACTAGACTCCTCCACCATGGACGCATTGTGCTGCGTCATGCTATCCAGTTCGTTCACGGCGTCATTCACCTGACCGATGCCGACACTCTGCTCTTTGGCACCTGCGCTGATTTCAGCAATAACGTCAGCCACACGCTCAATGCTTTTACCATCTCCTGCATCGTAGCGCCGGTTTCCTTCACCTGGTCGACACCCGATTTTGTCCGGCTTAACGACGTATTGACGAGGGTGGCAATTCCCTTGACGCATCGCTTGAACGACTGGCTAATATACGTACTTCTTGGGCTACCACTGCAAAACCACGCCCATGCTCGCCTGCTCGTGCAGCCTCAACGGACGCATTCAGCGCTAATATATTGGTTTGAAAAGCGATACTCTCAATCATGCTAACGATGCTGCTGATTTCAGACGAAGAGTCGTTAATGGTATCCATGGTCTGCTCAACACTGTGCATGGAGTGTAAGCCCTGCTGAGCCAAGTCGCGGGTTGAAAGCGCCAATTGATCAGCTTGCTGAGCAGAATCGGAGGCGTTGTTGACCACCGCTGCGATTTTTCCATGGAGGCAGAGGTTTGCTGCAGGTTGGCCGCGGCTTGTTCAGTACGCGCCGCAAGCTCTTGGCTGCCTTTGGCAATTTCAGTGGAGGCATGCTGGAGGCTAACGGTACTGCTGCTAACCGACTGCAGCGTATCGTCAATGCGCTTAATAAAGGCGTTAAATTGTTGGGCGAGGTCACCAATTTCATCGCGGCGACTACTCTCGATACGTGCGGTTAAATCGCCATCGCCTTCGGTAATCTCTTTAATACGCCCGGTAATTTGGCGAATAGCTCGAGACATCATTAGCGGGCCCAGCAAGGCAATAAGCGTTGCAGCAATAAAGATAATTAACGCAACAATGATAGTAGATGTTTGCTGTACTTGAATTCTATCAACCACTGCTGCTTCTGCTTGATAAGTGGCAGTTTCGATATTCATTCCCGAAACATCATAGATATCTCGCAGTGTATTAAAGCGGTCTAATGAAGAGCCATCAAGCAGGTTTAAAGCTTCGGCGGTATCACCACGTTGATGCAACTCAAAAACTCGCTCTGCTTCTTGTTTCCAGTCATTATAGAGTGTTTCAAAACCAGCTAGTTGAGTGGTAAGTTCCGGGTAGTTCTGCATTAACTCGGCATAGATACCCATACGCTCATAAGCCTGTTGGGCATTTGCTTCAAACTCGGCGATAAGTGCCGATGCACGCTCGCTGTTGGGGCGAGATAACAAATACTCGATTTCTGCAACCCGTGCTTGGTAAAGATCGCGGTCACCGTTTAGTGTGGCTGAAGTGGCCGGAATATAGTTAGTAATAAACGTATCTAAACGTTTTTTTACCATGTTAACGAGCAGTACATCTGCAACGACTATGATTAATAGCGCTAATGCAACGCTAATAAAAGCGAGAGCGTATTTAACTTTATCTGTTGAAGGCGGTTCATATGTGCCAATCCTGTAGTGGAAAGTAATGAGTGCACATTACCGTTAAAGCATTAGCAGGGTCGATGGTTTTATGACACTTGTCACCTTTGTTCACGTTCCAGGTTTTAATTAGCGGTGTAACTATTTAACCATGATTGTAATAAGAATTGTTCATGTTTAAGTGTTTATTTATAACCTGCTGCTTGCAGTTGAAATAGCTTCGCATAACGGCCATTCTCAGCAAGCAACTCTTCATGGGTGCCGCGCTCGATAATATGTCCTTGATCAATAACAAGAATGAGATCAGCGCTGCGTACTGTTGAGAAGCGGTGGGAGATCAAAATAGCCATTTTGTTATAGCTATGTTCGCGGAAACGGGCGAAGACATCTGCTTCTGCTGCGGCATCCATTGCCGCTGTGGGTTCGTCCAGCACAATGATATCGGCGTTTTCGCGCATATAAGCACGGGAGAGGGCAATTTTTGCCACTGTCCGCCGGAAAGCTCCTGGCCATTTTTAAACCAACGGCCAAGCTGGGTTTGGTAGCCGCTGGCCATGCGAGTAATAAAGTCATCCGCCATGCCGTGACGCGCCGCTTGCTGCCAACGCTGCTCATCGTTAAAGGCGTGGGTATCGCCAACGCCCAGATTTTCACCGACCTGCAGCTGGTAGCGCACGAAGTCCTGAAAAATGACGCCTGTACGCTCACGTAAGGCTTGGGTGCTCCAATCTCGCAGATCGCTACCGTCTAATAAAATCCTCCCTTGTGTAGGGGTGATAGAGCCGGGTCAATAGTTTGATGAGTGTGGTCTTGCCCGAGCCGTTTTCGCCTACTAAAGCCAGACTTTGGCCCGGGGTAAGGTGGAGCGAAATGTCGTGCAATACATGAGCACCGCCAGGGTAGGAGAAACTGACGTGCTCGAAGCGTAAGCCATCGCCAGGCAGTGCGCCCTGGGTCAGAGTGCCTGTCTCGGCTTCAACCGGCTGCTCGAGGTACTCATAAAGGTTGGACAGGTACAAGTTGTCTTCGTACATCCCGCTAATAGCGGTAAGACTGGCGGAGAGCGCGGCCTGACCCTGCTTGAAAACCATTAAATACATCGTCATTTGGCCGAGTGTAAGTGCCCCGGCGATCGTTTCCAATTACGACCCAACTATAGGCTAAATAAAAGGTTAAGGTGCCGAGCAAACCCAGCAGAAACCCCCAGCTTTCACGACGCAGCGTGAGGCGGCGATCTTCGGCAAATAGCTGGGTAAAGATATCGCGGTAACGCTTGAGAAATAGCCCTTCCAGGCCAAACAGCTTGACCTCTTTTATGCTGTCCTCTCTAGCGAGTACTGTCTCTAAATAGATCTGCATGCGAGTTTGTGGCGAACGCCAACGAAACAGACGAAAAGCATCCCCTGAGAATTTAGCTTCTGATATAAATACCGGTAAGGCACCCACCACAAGAATCATCAGTGCCCAAGGCGAAAACTGCACCAGGAGAACGCTAAAGCTGCCCAGTGAGATAGCGTTTTGCAGCAGTCCAAACGTTTTATTCACCAGTGCTAATGGGCGCGTGGAGGCTTCGCGCCGTGCACGTGTGAGCTGGTCGTATAGCTCTGAATCCTCAAATTGGCTGAGCGACAGCGAGCCTGCTTTTCCAGGATCATCACATTGACCTTTTGCCCTAACAGGGCTCGCAGTAGCGACTGCTGGGCCGAAAGGCCACGCTGGGCCAGGGCGATTAACGCAATAATTAAGGCTTCTATACCCACCAACTGCAGTACCGGTGTAATAGACACAAGCAGATTGGGATCTGAAGCCGCTTGGTAAGTCTCCATGGCGCTCACCACGCCATCCACGATCAGCTGGCCAACCCAAGCCGCCACCGCAGGGGAGTACCCCAGCAACCAGAGTGCAGAGCGCTAACCCCAGCATCATCCAACGGGAGGTTTCCCACACTAGGCCAAGCGCCCGGCGGCTATAGCGGAAGACACCAAAAAGCCGCTTAACGGCGAAGAGGAGGTTTCAGAAGCGGGTGGGGACATAGGTAACTTGGCAGACGGCTCACAAAAGGAGTGCCATGATGCGGTGGTTGAACGTGGATAGCCAGCCCAACCGCCGGTTGCCTTCAACGGCGACGCGGCGGAGAGGAGTGGATGAATTGCAGCTTATCCGAGCCGTGGCTTACCAGGGAACCACTGCCCCGTCGGTACGGGGCTCGGTGCCGCCTTGTAGTACGCCGGTTTTAGGGTCGCGCAGAATGATTTGGCCACGGCCAAAGCTGATAGAGTCTGCGACCTTGACGATGTCGTGGCCACGGCGGGCCAGGGCAAGCGCTAAGTGGTTGGGGAAATCGGCTTCGACTTCGATGGTTTTTCCTTTGGTCCATTTCCAGCGCGGCATATCAAGTGCCGCCTGGGGATTCAGTTGATCTTCTAGCATGGCCGTCACTACTTGCACATGACCTTGGGGCTGCATATAGCCACCCATCACACCAAACGGCCCAACGGCTTGGTTATCTTTGGTGATAAAGCCTGGGATAATGGTGTGGTAGGTGCGTTTGCCGGGGCAAGCGCGTTGGGGTGCTGCGGGTCGAGAGAGAAGGACCAGCCGCGGTTTTGCAGACTGATACCCGTGCCGGGAACGACCATACCGGAACCAAAGCCTTTGAAGTTGCTCTGGATCAGCGACACCATGTTGCCATCGCTGTCAGCCGTGGCTAGGTAGACGGTACCGCCTTGGATGGGATTACCGTGTACCGGATCAACCGCTTGTTCACCGATCAGGGCGGCGCGTGATGTTAAGTAATCGTCATCCAACATCTGCTCAATAGTGGGGCGCATGGCCTCAAGGTCGGTAACGTGCGCAAAGCCATCAACATAAGCCAGTTTGGTGGCTTCAATACGACGGTGCAGGGTTTCAACTGCGTCATACCCTTGTTCGCCCAACCGTTCAAGCATACCCAGCGCTTGCAGTACAATCATGCCGCTGCCGTTGGGGGGATTTCCCAAATATCGTGGCCTTTGTAGCGCACACTGATCGGATCGACCCACTCCGGCTGGTAAGCCGCCAAGTCTTCTTTGCGCAACAGACCGCCATGCTCGCGGGAAAAGGCGTCGATAGCCTCCGCCAATTCGCCCTCATAAAATGCCTTGCCGTGGGTATCGGCAATCGCTTTAAGGCTTTTAGCATGGCCTTCCGAGCGCCACAGTTCACCAGCTTCCGGTGCTCGGTCTCCGGGAGCGAACGTATCAAACCAGGGCTTGAAGGAAGCCTCGCTATAGGCCGAATAAGTAGTGAAGGCCTCCTTCCACATTTGATGAATAACGGGAGAGACGGGGAAACCTTCATCGGCTAGCGCAATCGCCGGGGCCAGCAATTCGGCGAACGGCAATTTACCAAAGCGCTCGGAAAGCACCGCCCAGGCAGCGGGGGCGCCGGGCACGGTGACTGGCAGCATGCCATGGTTGGGCATTGCCTCATGGCCGAGCGCTTTTAAGGCTTCAATGGTCGCTGCTTGTGGTGCTGGGCCGCTGGCATTGAGGCCATGCAGTTTGCCGTCGACCCAGACAATCGCAAAAGCGTCGCTGCCGATCCCATTCGAAGTAGGTTCGACCACCGTTAACGCAGCCGCGGTGGCAATCGCGGCGTCAATCGCATTTCCCCCCTTGTTGCAAAATACGGATACCCACCTGCGCCGCTAACGGCTGCGAAGTGGCGACCATGCCACGCTTACCAAACGTTGCCATGCGGCGTGAAGCGCTGGGGTAATAAAGAGCATCGTGTTGCATGCCAGAATCCTTATGAGCGGTGTTTTTGATATAAGCTATTGATGAGCTATACATTTTCTCGCTGAGCTGCAGTTCTTAAACGCTGGATCTTGCGATCCTGATAGAGCGAAAACAGTATCGAAGCGACGGCGAGTGCCAGGAAAAGCGCGGAGAGTGGCCGAGTTAAAAACGTCAACCAGCTTTCATTAAGCTCGAGGGCGCGGAATAGCTGGCGTTCAAGGTTGTCGCCAAGCACTACGCCGAGTATCAGCGGCGTTAGCGGTACTTCAGCTTTCCAAAGCAGATAGCCGATAATCCCGAAGATGAACAACACCCAAATATCGAACAGGTTGTTATTCAGGGCATAAGCGCCAATGGCACACAGCATGAGCACGACGGGTACGAGTATCTGTTGAGGAATCAGCGATATCTTGGCGAACCAGCGCACCAGCAGCAGGTTGCAAAGTACCATGACTACCGCGCCGATCAGCAGGCTAGCGTAAATGGCGCCCACCAGTACCGGGTTCTGCTCAAACATCATCGGCCCCGGCGTTATACCGTGCAAAATCAGCACGCCCATCATGATCGCCATGGGCAAATCGCCCGGTATCCCCAGTGCCAGCGTGGGCACGAACGCACCACCCGCCACCGCGCTATTAGAGGCTTCTGAAGCCACGATGCCGCTAGGGATGCCAGTACCAAACTCTTCCGGGCGACGAGAGAATTTCTTCGCTTGATCGTAACTCAAGAAATTTGCCACGGTGCCGCCCGTACCGGGCAGCGCACCCACTAAGCTGCCAATTAATGAAGAGCGAAGCGTATTAAGCTTTGTCCTGCCATATCTTTGATGATTTGGCCGTAGGGAATCGTCACATTGGTATCGATTTTTTTGGTTTCGCTTTTCTCATCTTTGAGCTTTTCAATGTTTCCGAGCAGTTGAGAGAAAGCAAATATACCGATCATCACAGGAAGGATTTCAAACCCAGAGCCCATGGCAGGCAAGCCAAAATCAAAGCGAAGATTACTGTTACGGTCATAACCCACGGTGGTAATTAAAAGCCCTAGCGCCGCTGCCATTAAGCCTTTGAGCAGAGCGCCACTGGAAAGACCTGCCACCAGTGTCAAGGCGAAAACAATCAGCGCGGTGATCTCCCAGGGGCGAAAGTTCATGCTGAAATTGGCGATTAAAGGGCCGAAAAAGACCAGTACTGCGACGCTGATAATGGTGCCTAGAAACGATGAGGCAACGCCAATGCCTAGTGCGCGACCAGGCTCACCTTTCTGCGCCATTGGGTAGCCGTCATAAACGGTGGTGATTGAAGAGGGCGTGCCGGGTATGCCGAGCATTACGCCAGACACAATGCCGCCCGAGTACCCCCACGAAAACACCGACCATTAACGAGACACCACTCACCGGATCCATTGCAAAGGTGAAAGGGAAGACCACCAGGATAGCCATGGTGACGGTAAAGCCAGGAATACTGCCGCCAATAATCCCAAATAACACGCCAATAACGATCAAGCCCAATACCGATGGCGTGCCGACCTCAGCGAGCGCTTGGAGGAAAAAGTTCGTCATTATTTACTCCAGGTTAAGGCAGCCAAACATTCAGGCCATAGCGGAAAACAACGAAGATGATGATCGCCAAAGAGCAGCTCAGTGTGAGGTTGATCAGCCATTTGCGTCGCGAATCAACACCCATCAACAGCGCGAGCGAGGTAACAAGAAAGCCAATGGTTGCGGCGATATAGCCCACCACAGGCAGTAGCGCTGCATACAGCCCAAAGAGTAAAAACAGCGCAAGTATGGTGCGTCGGCTTTGAAACCACTCACCAATGAGCTGTTTCGCGCCTGGTCGCTCCGGCACTTTTACCAGCAGCGAGCGCACCAAAATCAGCAATGAAAAATACCAATCACCACCAATAAAATGCGTGGGAACAGCGCTGACCCGTAAGGTTGCCAACTGGTAGGCGGGGCAATACTGCCTGATTCCACCCACATGACAGCTACAATCAAAAGCAGCGCCAGCGCCAAAGCGCGGTCTTTCGTTAGCGTCAGCATACAAAACTCTCCTTAGCAATCTCTACCGCATGCCAATAGTGCTGGCATGCGGAGAGAGGCTTAACTGTCGAAATCAATATCATCAGCGGCTTCCGCCAGTCGTTCCTCATTTTCCGTAAGGAACTCCTGATAATCTTCGCCAGCAAGGAAACGAGGAACAGAGCCGAATTCATTCTCAATCCGAGCAATCAGTTCTTCGTTTTGAAGCGCTTTTTCGTAGGCATCTGCGATGATATCGATACGTTCTTGAGGGGTTCCTTTAGGCGCAAACACACCGCGGCTAGTGGCGTTTTCCATATCGATGCCTAGCTCATTAAGCGTTGGCACGTTGTCTAAACCATTCAGCCGTTCAGAGTGAGCAACACCAAGCGGGCGAAGCGTTTCATTCTCATAAAAGATGCGCCCGATGGGATATTAGTAATGGTAAAATCTATTTCTTCAGCCATTAGTGCTGACACTTGCTCACCTGTGTCGGCATAACCAATTAGCCGCACATCGCTTATGTCGACGTCGATCGCCTCAAAGAGCTGCGCCCAGAAAAATGATCAGTTGAGGTGGGAATCATGCTGAAGCGGACTTCGCCTGGGTTCTCACGAATGTAATCAGCCATTCCACCAGCATCTTCGACAGGGTGTCCTGGGTAAGTAGTTGGAATATTGACCGTTTGAGTCAGCAAAGCGACGGGCTCAAAGGCGTCGTAGGAGTAATCGACCATGCCGGCTAATTTGGAAAGCGCAATGGTGTCGTGGCTGCCAAGCAAGGTATAGCCGTCGGGGTCGGCATCTTTTACGTTGCGAGATCCTAATGTCGCTCCAGCCCCAGCCATGTTGACGGGAACAATCGATACCCCAAGGTGTTTTTCCGCTTCTTGGGAAACCAAACGGAAAATGATATCCGTAGCCCCACCAGGACCATAAGGAATAACCATACGAATATCTTGCGTTGGGAACTCATCAGCGTGACTGGCGGCGGTGAAACTTCAATGCTAATCGCTGCCATCGTGGCTACTAAAAACGTGATTTCACAGGATTTATCATGTGTTTGCTCTCTTAAATATTGATGCAAAAATTGTATGAATTAGTTCTGGAAATCGATGTTTTCGGCAGCCGCACTTAGCGCCGCTTCGTTTTCATCCAGGAATGCCTGATAATCCTCGCCCGCTAGAAATCTCACGACCGAGCCAAACTCGTTTTCGATACGGCTCTGTACTTCTTCGTTTTCCAGGGCCTGCTCGTAAGCATTAGCGATAGTATCGACGACTTCTTGGGGCGTGCCTTTGGGGCGAAAACTCCACGGCTGGTGGAGTGATCCATCTCAATACCTTGCTCGCGCAGGGTAGGGACATCCGGCATGCTATCGAGACGTTCTGGATGGGCGATGCCAAGAGCACGGAAGGTGCCGTCTTCAAAGAAGGCACCGCCAGAAGGCAGGTTGAACATAGCGAAATCGACTTCTTCCGCCATCAAGGCTGAAACCTGCTCGCCGGTATCGGGGTAGCCGACTAGGCGGACATCGGCCATATCGATGCCCGCTTCCTGGAAGAACTGTGCCCAGAAGAAGTGATCCGTAGAGCTTGGGATCATGCTGAAACGCACTTGGCCTGGGTTTTCACTCACGTAGTCAGCGATTTCTTCAGCGCTCTGCACGGGATGATTGGCATGTGCGGTGGGAATGTTGATGGTTTGGGTGAGCAGCGCGATGGGTTCGAAGGCATCAAAGGAGTAGTCGACGGTGCCTGCTAGCTTTGACAGCGCAATGGTGTCGTGGCTGCCAAGCAGCGTATAGCCGTCCGGATCGGCATCCTTCACATTACGTGAACCTAGTGTTGCGCCTGCGCCTGCCATATTGACGGGCACAATGGATTCACCCAGCGTTTTTCAGCCTCTTGGGAAATCAGCCGGAACAGGATGTCCGTTGCGCCGCCCGGACCGTAAGGGAATAATCAAGCGCACATCCTGCTCGGGATAGTCTGCTTGCGCGGTCGTCGTCATTGCCAAACCAGACGCAAGTCCGATGGCGGCGATGGCAGTTTTTAGCGTAGTGCTTAGAGTCAATGTTGAACGCGTCATTCTTTTACACCTTTATAGATTGAGTTTGGTGTTATGGGATGCCGCCCGTAAAGCAGCGACGTGGTGAGCGCGTGGTCCCGTTATCGGGTTCTTGTTGTCACAGCACAATCCGGTTTTATAAGACTGTGCGGCAGTGAGTGTCAGCCGAGAAAGAGCCCTCCATAAACCAGAGCGCCCATGACCACAAACGCAGGGTGGGTATTGAAGCGAATCAGGGCGATCGCTGCGACTGCGCCAATAATCAGCGTATGAATAGCCCCGCTTGAGTTAAGGCTTTCGAGTAGAAAACCCAAGGTTAACCACGCCATCATCATGGCAATGACCGGACGAACCCATTGGCTCATGCGCTTAACCCGAGGGGGGAATCGCGATGGCGGTATAGCAGTCCTAACGCGCCCAGCATCAAAAGCAACGTAGGGATAACCGTAGCGGCCACAGCGATGAAGGCGCCGCCAATGCCAGCGACTTCATAGCCTACATAGCCTGCCATCTTGGTTGCGATAGGGCTTGGCAGGGCGTTGCCTAACGCAAGCGTTTCTGCAAACGTCTGTGCGGTCATCCAGTCATATCGACCGACGACTTCGGCTTCAATCAGCGGAATAATGGCGGGACCACCGCCATAACCGATAATGTTCGGAATAAAAATGCTAAGAAGAGCTCCCAATAAATCACGCGTTACCCTCCGCTTTCTTCGCACCCGTCGGTTTAGTGCCGGAAGGGCGTAGCAGGGCGGCAACGAGAATGGCGCCAATTACCCAGCCTGGATGGATGCCGAGCCAGTAAATGAGGCCAGCCGCAACACAGGCCATGGCAATACTGACCCACCAGCCAAGCGCGGCCTTGGATTTATCAAAAAAGTCCCAGGTGAGCTGGGCCATCATCACTCATGACGACGGGCACTACCGCTTGGCCCATGCCACGAATCCACGCGATATCGCGGTATCGGCTAAAATGCCTAACATGACAATCATCGCCACTATCATTGGGAAGATGATGGCAATAACCGCGGCGATACAACCCGTTACTCCGCCAACGCGGTAGCCAATGTAACCTGGCATCTTCGTGGCAATCGGGCCAGGCAATGTATTGCCAATCGCCAGTACATCGGCGAACTCTTCATCGGTTAGCCAGTGGTGACGGGTGACAACTTCTGCATGCACTAAGGGGAATCATGGCGGGACCGCCACCAAATCCAAAGATGCCTACACGGAAAAAGCCCAAAATAGCTGCCAGGAGGCGCCCCGTTTTTCATGGATGCGTATCCCACCAAGCCAATGCGGAAATCAGAAGCATGCCTAGACCTTATTTATCGTTTGTAGGTTAAAAAAATCGATTATCTTGTCTAAAATAGAATATAGGTAGTGCCTGATCCGACGTCAACATTGAAAAATAGAATGGACAGTAAAAATTGTGATGAAAAAGGACATTGTCATGAGTAGTTCTGTACCTAAGACAGCAACGCCCGTCGGGCCAACTGGTACGGCATCGAGTCGTGTGTTTGATCATTTACGCAAGGACTTGGTTGGGGGCGCTTTGTCGCCGGCGAAAAGCTCGCTATTAATTCGCTTAAAGAGCACTACCAAGTCGGTTTGAGTCCATTACGGGAAGCGCTTAATAAATTGGCGGCTTATGGACTCTTGGTTCAAGAAAACCAACGCGGTTTTCGTGTGCCGAAGCTATCGCGGGATGAATTGGATGATATTGCCCAGATGCGCCTTGAAATGGAGGGATGGCGCTTGAACGTGCCATTGCTCATGGTGACTCGCTCTGGGAGGCTGATTTATTAGCTGCAGCGCATCGTCTGAAGCGGGCCGATATCACCTTAGATAAAGGGGAAGAGTGGGAACATTTACATACGCAATTTCACCGCACCTTAGTGGCGCCGTGTGGTTCAGTTTGGCTGTTACGCTTTATTGAGCAGTTGCATGACCAGTTCGATCGTTATCGCCGTCTAGGGCCCAAAATGCCGACGATTCGTCAAGAGCTTGACGAACAGCATCATCAGCTCGTGGAGTTGGCACTACAGCGTGATGCCAAAGCCGCGCGGGAGTTGATGGATGACCATATCCATAAATCTTATGAAGTGGCTCTAAAGCGTTATCAAGAGCATGCGTAGCGAGCCGTATCGCGGTCTAGGCGTTAGTTAGCCACGACATAGCACATAGCCAGTGTGTAAACTGCTGCGCACATAATAGGATCGTCATTACCGACTTACTGATCTAGAGGGCAGGGTGCTATGCATACCGATAACCAAATAGTGGCGCAAACCCTAACCTGGGTGCGCACTTTTATCGTGGCGGAGAATATTTGCCCCCTTTGCACAGCGAGAGTTGGAGCGAGAAACGATCCGCGTGGAAGTGGTGCGCTCAAAAAAAAAATGGAAGTGGCGCTGGAAGAGCTGATGGTTGAAGTGCAGTGGCTGGATGAGCATCCCGACACTGAAACGACGCTATTGGTATTTCCAACGCTGTTTAAAAACTTTGATCACTACCTGGATTTCGTCGAGCTTGCTGAAAGTATCTTGGTCGACCAAGGGTATGAAGGGATCTATCAGCTAGCCACCTTTCATCCCGACTACTGTTTTGACGGGGCTGAGTCGGATGATGCATCCAACTATACCAATCGTTCTCCCCTACGCCATGGTTCATCTGCTGCGTGAAGAGAGTGTCGAAAAGGCCATTGAGTTTTACGGTGATACCGACGCTATTCCCGAGCGCAATATTGCCAAGTTAACAGCGATGGGCAGCGTTACCGCTGAACAGCAGCTTCAGCGTTGTTTTGTAGTGGGCAGTGAAGGGGGAGTGAATAACGAGCTGATTCTTGCCTTTAGCTTTGGCAGCATACAGCGCATCATCTGCAAGCTGGAACACAGCGTTAATATCGTGCCCGTGTTGAGGCCACCAAGCGGCACCTAAACTACAGCCAACTCGTGCCTGCTCGTTTTCAGGTAATAAAATGGGCTGGGAGATAGAGCTTAACAAACGCCTGCTAATTTCATGGGATAGCATCTCCAGATGCTCGGGCTTGGTTTTAAGCACCATAACAAACTCGTCGCCACCTAAACGAGCGACTACATCACCACTGCGCAGTGCATTTTTTTAATCGCTGAGTGATCTCAATCAGCAGTAAATCGCCCGCATGGTGGCCTAATTCATCATTGACCTGCTTGAAGCAATCCAAGTCGATGTAAATGACCACCATACTTTGATGATTTCTTTGCGCTTCAGGTATTGCAAGCTGCAAATACTGAGTTAGAAATGCACGATTAGGCAGGCCCGTCAGCGGATCGGTATTGGCTAAGTCTTCTAAGCGATTGATAGTGCTGCGCTGTTCCAGCAAGCGGCTAACCATGTCACGCATAGAGGTCGATAATCGTTTAAGTTCCGGGGAACCACTTTCGAGAGGAATGAAATTGTTATGTTCGCCATCGTGCATTTGATCGGCGGCTCTCGCTAAACGGGTAAGCGGCGCTGCCATTCTTGATGCCGTCAACCAGCCAATTATTGCAGACAGCAGTGCCAGTACGATACCTATTGCCATAATGGCTGTTTGCAGCTCCTCTACAGGCGCAAAAGCGGAAGTCACTGGTTTACGGCTAACGGCTATCCAGCCTAATCCAGGAAAGTCTTCAAAACCGCTGCTCCAGGCATAGCCTGTCACGTAGCGCTCGCCATCGGGCCACGTTTCAATGGCCCATTGTGGCGATGTTCGGGTGGGGCCAGCTATATGCTTCAGGCTGTTTAATGATTGGCCAATAAGCGCCTCTGGCCCTAACAGCACAGTGCCATCAGCTGAAAGCAGTAACAGCTCGGTATCTTGCCGCTGCTGGGCAGGAGAAAACATGGATTGCTGAATATATTCGGCCCACTCCCAGCTCAAATGGACTGCCAGCACGCCTAGAAATTCCCCCTGCGAATCATGCACCGGAGTAGCAATATCGACAAATTTAAGGGCTTCCCCGCTGGGATTGGGCAACAATTGGGCCAGTAGCACGGCCTCATGCACATCGCCTACCCAGAGCGATTGGCGACCTTCAAGAAAAACAGGCCGGGCGGCAATCGATTGCCCTTCAAGGATACCCCGTGGCAGCCTGCACTGTCCCTGTTGGGTCAGTGAAACCGATCCACGAGACAACATTATGGTTACTTTGTAAGAGCTCTAATTGTTCGCGCAGTACGCTTTGTCAGCACCATTAGTGAGGGCTTGTATGCCAAGCAGCAATTTTACATCTTTGATGCGTGAATCCATGCTGCGGTCCAGCTTATCGACCATCTGGTAGGCTGATTCTGCCGCCGCATTACCAATGTTGGCTTCCATCTGCTGGGCCGATTCACGGGACGTCACCCAACCAAGTAGCAGCGCAGTAACAAAAGACTAATATGGCAATCAAGGCGATAAAGCGCGAGCGCAGTGAGAAGCGTGAGATAAGCGAAGAAAGAACAAACATTACCAGATGCTTTCCCGTGTAAGTCGTGTGTCCAAATGGCGGCTGCGGCCTGTGGGTAATAAACAGCCAGCTATTTTAACCTACGTTAAATAATAAACCTTACCGGAAAAGCTGTGGAGTTGCTCAACGTTTATATAACGCTAAAACTCCTAAGTAGTCGGTATTCAAACGAGAGGGAGGGTAATGTGACTAGCCTTCATTAAGCGCCTTGTACATGACATGGGCATCGACAAGGCCAAGGCGAGCGTGGCGGTAAGCGTTAGGAACGGTGCCTACAATGCTAAATCCCAGCTTTAGCCATAGCGCAACCGCAATTTCATTCGCCGCCACCACGGCGTTGTACTGCATGGCCATAAACCCTAATTCTCTAGCTTGCTGTTGTGAATGCTCGCACATAGCGCGTGCGACTCCTCTTCCGCGCGCGGCGGGAGATACCATATAACCACAATTGCATATATGGTCGCCGGGGCCTGCTGCATTGGCTTTTAAGTAATAAGCCCCAGCAATTGGCCACTTTCATCCTTGGCCGTGAAGCTTGCATGCGGCGTTACACACCATAGCTTCCGGGCGGCTTCGAAGCTGATAGCCGGATCAATCGCATAGGTTTCTTGCGCCGCGACAACAGCTTGGAACGTTGGCCAAAAAACTGGCGAAGTCATCGTCGGACATCGGAGTAAAGGTTAATGAGGTCATAAATTCCCAGCGATACTTGTGAACAACTTCAAAGCGACCCTTGAGCGTCTCATTACGTCCTAGCGAGCGGCTTCAGCCACAATCTCGTAGCTGCGCAGCCGATCAGCATGATTATAAAAATCACTGTTTATCATTAGCTCATCGGCGCCGGTTTGTGCTTGGAACTCCTCGAGTCCTGCTTTAACGGTATCCGGTCCGCCGATAATCGCAGCGCCCAAAAACTGACTGACTTGAGCCTGCTCTACCGGCGACCAGTCCAGTTGTTCAACCGGTGGTTGAGACTGAGTCGGCTTACCTCGAATAAGATTTAGAAACTTCTGTTGTGCGGTGGTGGCCAAGTAATGCGCCATCGCATCGCTTTCAGCAGCCATCACTGGCAGGCCCACCATGGCATAGGGCTTATCCAGATGTTCTGAGGGACGGAAATTATCGCGGTATAAACGCAGAGCCTCAAATAAATACCCGGCGCAAACTGAGCAGCGAACGCAAAGGGCAAGCCTAACTTGGCTGCCAACTGCGCGCTGTAGCCACTGGAGCCCAGCAGCCAAATAGGCACATGGGTACCTTGTCCAGGCACTGCTTTCACACGCTGATGAGGGGTTTCATCGGCTAAGTAGCTGCGCAACTCATTAAGTAGCTGTGGAAATCGTCTACCCCGGCATGAGCGTTGCGACGCATCGCCTGCATGGTGGCGCCGTCTGAGCCGGGCGCACGACCCAAGCCCAAATCGATACGGCCGGGGTAGAGCGTTTCCAGGGTGCCGAACTGCTCGGCGATCACCAGTGGCGGATGGTTAGGCAGCATAATGCCGCCACTGCCAACGCGGAGTGTGGTTGTTTGGCCGGCAATATGGCCGATGAGTACGGCGGTCGCGGCGCTGGCAATACCCGCAATATTATGGTGCTCGGCTAGCCAGTAACGGGTATAACCGAGCCGCTCGGTTAACTGCGCCAGTGAAACGCTGTCGCGAAAAGTGTCAGCGGCGCTGCCACCCTGGCGGATAGGGGCCAGATCAAGGACGGAAAGCGCCGTGGAAGCGAGTTGGCTCATGGTTCACCTGCAAGTTAATTCGTGGGCGCGTAGCATCATTAATTACTTAGCGCGCTTGGTAATATCACGTTATGCGGCCAGCGCAGATGAATTACAAGGTGTAGGTTACACAGGTGGGAACGTGGCAAGTGCTGGTCCGCATGGCGCTTGCCGCTTACTCAAGCGGTGGGGTTGGGCGAATAAGGATTTCATTGATGTCCACGTGGGCAGGCTGTGAAAGCGCATACACCACTGCATTAGCGATATCGCGATCTTCTAACGCATGCTCCGGCGGTTCATCAAAAAGGGAGTGTCGACCATCCCCGGTTCGATAAGTGTCACGCGCATGCCCGTGCCGCGTAGCTCTTCACGAAGATTATAGCCAATGCCAGTCACCGCCCACTTGGTAGCGCTATACATCGAGCCTGGGATGGTCGTGCGGCCTGCTGCTGAGCCCGTTAATAGGACATGGCCTTTGCTGCGTTTAAGGGCGGGCAAACAGGCCTGAATAGTAAGGCCGACACCGTAAATATTAGTAAGGATCATCTCACGCCATGCGTCGTGGTCGGCGCTACTAAAACCGCCGGGGAGCCGCCGCGTCCAGCGTTGGCAAAGATAGCATCCAGGCGACCAAAGGTCTCAAGCGCATGTTCTACCATGGCCTGCTGCTGCTCAAAATTGGCGACATCCAGCTCACAAACCAGCACGTTTTCCGGTCCGAGTTCTTGAGCTAACGCGTTGAGTTTATCTTTAGAACGGGCGGCCAAAACCAATTTATAACCTTCCCGTGAGGCAGCTCGGGCGGTAGCTGCGCCGATGCCGCTGGATGCGCCGGTAATTAATAGCACGCCATGATGCATAGATAGCACTCCTTGCTCGTTTAGTGAGGGTAGGCCTTTAGCATGGCTAAGGTGTCGACATCCTGCAAACATACGCCTAACCAGCTTAGTAACGCTTTGCTGATTTCCGCTAGCGGGAATGTGTCTCCTCTTTGCGTTTTAACATTGAAGAGAGATCGAGAATCGCTTGGGCCATATCCGCCATGCTTTTGCTTTGATCCATTGAGGTTTTACGCAAGAAACGATAGGCCTCTTCTTCGCTCATGTCTTGGTGGGCCATGATAAGCCCCTTGGCGCGCTCAATCAGTTTACGTTCACGCAGCGCCTTGCGGGTGTTTTCCAGCTCATCGCTAAGCCCTTGTAAACGGCTGGCCTGGGCCTGGGTGAGTTCAATAAGTGAGCGACCTAACGGCGAGGTGAGTGCGCTGGCGGTCAGATCGCCGAGTGGCGCAACGTTCAGCGCCAGTAGTTGCTCGCAAGGGAGCGGGCGTGGGGCGGCAGGGCTCCGCCTGGGCTTTTTTAAGGCGTCCTCTGCCTGGTTGATTTTGTGGTGGCAAAGCGCACTCAACTGTGTGATGAGCGCCTCCTCAACCGTTTTTATCGAGTCGATACGCAGCGTCGTCAGTTCGTACCAAGTTTCACCCAGCGTATCAGGCGTTTCTCTGGGCGGCGATTGCGCTGCAGTAGAGCGCTGGCAGGCGATGTCGCGCAGGTGGCAAATGCCTGCGAGTGTGCGCGGTGAAAGTTCTTTTGCCATGACAGTTGCGCCTCAGGGTAGCAAACTCCACAAAAGTGTCAAAGCAGCGCTGCTGATCCGTCATCAGTTGATTGAGCAGGGCGCGGTGGGGTTCATCGAAGTGGCCGTGGGTAAAGCCAAATGCGCCACAGGCGCGCTCCTGGCCAGCCAGTTCTTTGCCCTGCATTAAATGGAAAATGGCGACTAAGGTACGGGTAATGTCGGGGTCGATAGAGGTGTCAGCGGCCTCAAATACAATCGCCAGCAATCCACTGGTCAGTTGGTTAAAAGCCTGAGTGGCGGCATCAGGGGTGATCGCAAAGGTATCGATGGCTTGGCGAAGCGCGCCAAGTTCGTCGAGGGCATACCAAACGGCGGCAATACGACGTAGTAAGCGAGCGGCTGCCTGGGGCCGGGCCTCTTGGCTGAGTGCTTCCAGCCTTTGGCGCATTAACGTTTCGGCCTGTTGGCTATGCTGCCGGTAGGTGTCTCGGCGGGTTTTGAAGCGTTGTCCGTGAGACACCAGATAGATCGTCGATGCGCCCCGTTCACGCTGGAGCATATGAATAAAGTGGCTGATATCACCGACAATATCGGCGGCAGTGGCAAGATGCGTAAGATTGTCGATATCGCAACGGATGGCGGTTAAGAGCAGTTGCTGCGCTGAAGACATAAATATTTCCTCAATGACTCGCCGCCCAAAGTAAGCACTCCCTGTGGCTAATCAGCTACATGGGAGCGCCTAGTCGTAAGCTTAACGTAATGAAAGTGCGCCCGCCCCAACGTCGTCACCAACCGCATCGCGGTAGGCTTTAACCTCCTCGGCTTCGGTGGCATCGCTAAAGCGTACCAGCAGAACACAGGATGCCAACACAAGCACCGTTAGCCCTAGATAGAACAAGCCCTGCTGGTAGCTGAGGCTTTCGCTACGGAATAGAAATGCCGCGCCGACGGCGCCCACATTACCTCCAGCGCCTACAATACCAGCGACGGCGCCCAGCGCTTTTTTATTGATGAACGGAACGACCCCATAAGTGGCGCCTTCGGCCATCTGCACAAACAGGCTGAACACCAACATGATGCCAATCGCGAGGCTGAGCACATGCATTTGCGAAAACGCTACCAAGGCGATGCCCTCGCAAATCAAGGCAATGAAAAGCCAGCGCACACGTCCTTTTAAGCCGCCCTGCTTAGCGAAAAGATCCGAGAAGACGCCGCCCAGGGTGCGCGCAAAAATATTCATTAGGCCAAATAAGCCCGCGATGAGGCCTGCCGTGGCCAGGGTAAGATCAAACTTATCAAAAAGTAGATGGCTGCAATATTGTTGATCGTCAGCTCCACCCCAAAGCAGAGACCATATACAACGAACAATGCCCAAACGCGAATATCCTTAGCGGCGGCTAGAAAGCTCTGCTTGGCACCATTTTCACCGTTTGCTTCAGGCAACTCACCCCGGGCGCGCAGCTCGCTGAAATTCCCGTTAGGCGCGTCTTGGGTGAAAAGCCAGTAACCAATACCGGTAAAGAACATAACCACGCCAGGTACCATCATTGCCAGCCGCCAGCCAAAGGCTTCGTTAACACCTAGCATCAGCATGCCTGAGAAAATCAGTGGCATTAGGATTTGTGTCGTACCCCGCCCAGGTTACCCCACCCGGCGCTGGTAGCGTTGGCGGTGCCGACTACATTGGGGGCAAACATCATAGAGGTATGGTACTGAGTAATCACGAAGGAGGCGCCAATAGCACCAATGGCTAAACGCGCCAGTAGAAAGGTTTCAAAGCTATCTGCTAAGCCAATGCCCATTACGGGGAGGGCGCCTAGTAACAGTAAGCCGGTATAGGTTTTACGCGGACCAATGCGGTCGCATAGCACGCCAATCGCAAGGCGCACAATCACCGTGATAGCCACCGACGCGATAATCGTATTGCCGATTTGTGTTTGGGTAAGCGAAAGGTCTTCACGAACGATCGCCATTAGAGGGGCGATGCCAAACCAGCCGAAGAAGCAGATATGAAACGCAAACCACGAAAAATGGAAAGCGCGCATTTGAGGGGGTGGAAAAGTTAAATAGCCGAATGCGGTTTGCTTTATTGCGTATGTCCATGGGATGGCCTCACGGGGCATAAAACGAGTTGATCGCTACGCAAAACGCAGGAAATTAGCGTGTCGCGCCAGCAATTGACGAGAACATGCCTTCATCGTTGAAGGTCAGGCTCGACGCACTCGTACCCCATTGGGCCTGGTCCACGCCTACCACCACTGGTAAGCGTCATGCAGGTAGTTTGCCAGTTTATTATTTGTTTTTAAAAAATCAAAATGTTAATTTGTTATTGAGTTTTCTGAAGTCAACGGAAGTCGTGAATATGCTGCATAATTGGGCATGCAGAGCATGTTCTGCGGCATCTTGGTGCTAGTCAGGAAGGCCCGGTGAAAACATTGAACCATGACGCCACGCTTAGCGCGTTATTCATGTAGGTAAACGGTATCTATATCGAGCGTAGAGTGGTGGCCTATGGCATCGAAGTGTTCACTTAACCAGCGTTCAGCAGCGGCCTGACCCTGCTCAAATAGGTGGCATAGAAAAGGCCACTCGGAATTGGATTTACTGGAGACGGAAAGTCCTTCAAGGGGCTAGTTCACCGCTAATACGGTGAAACAATGCCTGTTGATAGCAGTTGACAATGCCCTGCTCATCGAGCGCGTGCTTAAGCAGCGCAATCATGCGGATCTCTTTAATGAGCGCCGAGTTAAAGGTGATCTCGTTGAGGCGGTTCATGATAGCCGAAGCTGATGTGGGCACCTCTTTACGGCTGATGGGGTTAATTTGTATGAGTAGAATGTCCCGTGCGCTGCACTCTTCCATCAGAGGGAATAATGCCGGGTTACCCATATAGCCGCCGTCCCAATACGCTTCGCCGTCGATTTCTACAGCCTGGAACAGAAAGGGCAAGCAGGCAGAGGCCATGACAGCATCAACACTCATTTCCTCGCGCCGGAAAACGCGCTGTTTACCTGTTCGCACATTTGTCGCCGCTACAAACAGCTTAAGTTGTTCACATTGGCGCACGCGCTCGAAATCGATATGGCTGGCGACGATATCGCGAAGCGGATTAATGTTGAGCGGATTGAGTTGATAGGGGAGGCCACACGGCTTAACAGGTCCATGGCAATAAAGCCGGGTGAGTGATCCAGGCTCCAGTTGCCCGTCAATATATCCATGGGCGTACGGCGGATCGGGCTTGCCATACCCGCTCGGCTAACGGCTTGCCAAAAATCATGCAGCGCTTGTCGAGCCGTTTCTTTATCTCCCCTTGTTAGCGCATCGGCCATCACTACGCCGTTCATTGCCCCGGCGCTGGTGCCGCTGATACCCTCAATTTCAATTCGCTCATCCGCCAGAAGGCGATCAATGACGCCCCAGGTATAGGCCCCGTGGGCACCGCCGCCTTGCAATGCGAGGTCCAGCTTTTGACCTGTGTCATGTACTTTTCCCATTACCACTGGTGAGAAGACTGATTGCAATGAAACCAGCATGGCATAGGCGGTCAAAGAAAACGAAAAACTAGTTAGCTGGCTCCTCTGCGATAGGCATGCAAAAGCCAGCTCCCGGGGAGCTGTGCTTAAGCCAAGGGGCGTTTAAATATTGTTGTCTTCTTAAGGTGCCCCCGCGAGAGGTGAGTGGTGACTGGACGAGTAAGGTACCTCGTAGATAGCGTGTTCCATCAGATTATCCAATTGAAGAGCAAGCTGTTGGCTGGCTTCTTCCATCACGCCTAAGGCAGCTAACTGACCGTTGTGATCTCCCAGGCGGGCAAACTTAAGTGCCTCTGCGCCGCTTTCATGCATTCGACGATGCGGCGCCGCCAACGCTCGATAAGCTTCGGAACGTGCGTAGCGTTGGTAGCCTTCACCATGCTGGTGCCAGCGGCCTAAACGACATTGATGATAGTCTTCCAGTGGAATGTCCGTACTTGCAGACAACAGCTGCTTATAAAGCCGATATTTCCACACCGCATGGTCTAGCTTTGCAGAGTGTAAAAAATGCAGCGGTGGCGCTGTTATGAATCACTTTGTGCATATGCTGTGTTTGATCAGCAAGCTGATGCAACGCCTGCTTGGCTGCATGCGCTGAGTGGGCAATCTCATCGTCAGCCTGACGCTTTTAGCTATGGCATGCGAGTGTTCTTTAACTTGAGAATTCACTTGCTCCATCAGCACGCTGAGCTGGTGGCTCAATTGGTGCGTATCAAGTGCTAAGCGGTGTGCATCATCCGCAATGGTTGCTAGCCCTGGTGGCTGCTGGCTCGCTGAGCCAGCCGGCTCAAGAAGACCTTGGCTATGAGCCGTTTCTAGCGCCGTACTAACGGCTAACGCTTGGGCGCTGTCCGCATTACGAGCGAGCGCAACCTGCAGCTGTTTCAGTGCTTGAAGGGTGCTCGTCGTTACTAACGGCGAGGCGGATAACGCTTCGGTATGTTCAGTGTCATGGCATCGCTGAAGAAGGGTATTGACCGCTTGCTCGGCATTAACAATCAGGTTAAGCGTCTCCGTTAAGGTGGAGCGTTCACCGGCAAGCTGGTCGGCGTATTCTTGAACGCCGTTATTTAAAGAGGCCAGCATATCGGCCCCTCTCGCTTGTAATATGCTGATTGATTGCGCCGGTTTCATTAGGCTTAACAGACGGCGGCTGGGGGAAGGGGTAGCGGCTTCAAGCTGAGCGCGTAAGTCAGCAACCTCCTGTTCCAGGCGGCGAATTTTTGGTAAGGGGTGCATAAAGGTGAACATGTCAGAGACACCTACGGCAGTAAGCAATAATTTGTGTTGATTTGTCACAAAGTATTGCAGAGGGTTCCCTGAACGCCTGTTTTAGCGGCTGAAGATGAAAAAATTCAACTATTGATCGCCTTTGAGGCTGAGTTTGTTAATGTTCCTCCTTGCAGGAGACTAGAGAGCGTTAGCGCCGGGCTAGCTGTGCGGGAGCTGCCGTGCAGCCTAGAAACGTAGAGCTGGTAAGCCACTCTGCATCAGGATAATAAGCGAAGACATATTGATCCTCTTTTAAGCTGTCAATCAGCGGGTAAGTTACCTCTACACGTACCGCCGGGCAGCCATGACTGCGCCCCAATCTCCCTGTTTGGGTAATGAACGCGTCGCTTACATAATCGGCACCGTGGATCACGATAGCGCGCTCAAACGCCATGTCGTTGACATTGGGTTCAAGGCCCTCCAAGCGCAATGAGTAACCATTGCGCCCGTAATAACTGTTCATGGTACGAAACAGCCCGATGCTTGATTGGTGGCTATCGGGGGTATTGGAAAACGTTTCGGCTTGGGCGTCGCCAGACCCTTGACCGTGAGAAACCAGCTCTTCGAAAAGCAGCTTATGCTGGCGTAAATCGAATACCCACAGGCGTGGTTCGGTAGACGGCAGTGAGTAATCGATCACTGCAAGGCGCTCGGCATTGGGCTCCGCGCAGTTAAGTGCCTGTGCGGCTAGCCGCAGTGCGTCAGGGCTCGCCTGGGGGCCAGCTGAAGTAACTGATGATGTAAAGGCAGCACACCGGAAGGTGGTGCAGAATTAACCTGAGAAAAGAAGCTGTCTGCGTGTAACGGTAACGTAAGCAACGTGGAGAAAATAATAACGTGGCAACGTTTAAACGAAGAGCCATAAAAGTCGATCCTACAAGCATTATCAGTCATGATGAAAAGTAGCCGGCTAATATAAAAAAACAGGGTCGGCCGAAGTGGAAGGCTATAGTAACGCAAGGAGAGGGCGATGAACGAGATACAGCCACTAAGACGATGGGCGATAGGGGTCGCTCTGTGTTTAACGCTTAGCCATAGCCCTTTAGGCATCAACAGTGCGTATGCGGAATCAGTACCGCTGGAGCAGGCGCTAGCTCAGCAATTAAGCACGGTGGAACCGCACCGTTTACCTATTGCTGAGTTCTATCAACTGCATAAGGGTCAGCTTGTCTGGCCGACAGCGGAAGCGGTTGAATCATTGGTGGCGGCGCTCAACAGCCTTGAAAACGATGGCTTGGTGCCAGAGGATTATCACGCTGATTCGCTGCTCGGTGAATTTCAGCGTAGCCAGGTAAGCGGCAATGATGCCCAGGTATCGTTTGATATTAAAGCCACTCAATCTCTGCTGCTGGCACTGGATCATTTAGAGCGCGGTAAGGTGAACCCGCGGGATGTCGAGCCCAATTGGGAAGCGCCGCGCCCTGAGCGTGGCTACTCGCTGCGACGTGTTGTGCATGCTATTGAAGATCGTTCGATTGATAACGCTATTGCGCTGGCCCGGCCCTCATCAGCCGAATACCAACAGCTGCGCGATGCCTTGAAGCAGCATTATCAGCTGGCTAACCTGGGTAGTCCACCTTACTTGGCTGCACGTGAAGAATCACTTCGGCCAGGGGATGAAGCCGATGATGTTAGCGTGCTGCGCCAACGCTTGGCACTGTGGGGGGATGCCGATGTATCGGTAGCCGACAGCAGCGCTTATCCGCTTATCGGTGTGCAGTCGGCACCTAACCGGCGGACCTTTGATGCCTCGCTAGAAGCGGCTGTCAAGCGCTTCCAACGACGCCATTTGTTACAAGAAGATGGTGTAGTGGGCGAACAGACCCGTCTGGCCCTCAATACCTCGGTGTCGACACGCATTGACCAGCTGCGGGTGAATTTGGAACGTGCACGTTGGATCGGTCCGATGCAGTCTGCTGAACCACAAGTGTGGGTCGATATTGCTGGCTATCGAATGCATTACGTGCGCCCGAACGGCCAACATTGGGATGCTCGGGTGGTGGTAGGGTCGCCACGTCGTGAAACGCCCATTATCCACTCTACCATCAGCCATTTAACGATTAATCCGTCCTGGACAATACCACCAACAATTATGCGCGAAGATGTGTTGCCTCGTGTGCGGGCGGATATCGATTACTTGGCGCAACAAAACATCCAGGTCATTAGCCTCTCCGGTGAACCGCTTGTGGCAGAAGAGATCGATTGGCAACGCCCTGGTGGCGTTATGCTGCGCCAAGTGGCGGGTGCGGGTAACCCGCTGGGTCGCGTTGTCGTCCGGTTTCCTAATGATGACATGATCTATTTGCACGATACCCCGCACGCGGCTTATTTCAGCGTGACCGGCGGGCACTCAGTTCAGGCTGTGTTCGCGTTGAAGGCGTGGCTGAACTAGCGCAAATGCTGCTGCAAGACACTGGCAGTCGTTACCAAATGAGCACTTTATTGAGTGGGGAGCGATCTCAACGTACGCCTAACTCAGCGTATTCCTGTGGCACTTCACTATTTAACCGCGTGGCCAAATGCACAAGGTGAAGTGGAGTTCAGGCCCGACATCTACCGCCGTGATGCAACGCTGTTGGCAGCGTTACAGCGTTCTGTCTAATGGTTGAAAGCCAATCTTGAAGACCACTGTTGAAGAACATGCTGGAAGCATAGAAACAAAGCAACCTAACGAAAAACACCGCCAACTTGGCGGTGTTTTGCGGTTTAAAACGTTTACTTAATAAGAGCCGTTAGTCGTCGCTTTCCTGCTGATAATTAGCCACGTTAGTCGGGCCTGTCTCACCGCTTTCCAATGTGGCCAGAATAGGCGCCGCTTGGTTCTGGAACGCAATAAGCGTATCGCCGCTTAAACTGGTATTTTCGGGTAGGGATACAGTCATCGCATTCACCGGTGAGTTGTTAACGATGACTTCGTAATGCAAGTGAGGGCCAGTGCTGCGGCCTGTGTTGCCTGACAACGCAATGCGCTCGCCCATTGTCACACGTTCACCTTGCTTAACTAGCGGGCGTGAAAGGTGTAAATAGCGCGTGCGGTAACCGTTGTCGTGACGGACGATGATGTAACGCCCTGCCGCATGGTGGTTGCTTACACGCTCGACGACCCCATTGGCGGGGGGCCGTGACGGGCGTGCCGATGGGCATGGCAAAGTCGGTGCCATTATGCGGACTGATACGACCAGTGACCGGGTGTTTACGCCGTGGGTTAAAGTTGGAGCTCAAACGGTAGCTGCCTTCGAATGGATGACGTGCAAAGGCCGGGTCAAGGCTGCCACCCTCAGGGGTATAAAAATTATCATCAGTGGCATTGCGCACCACGGTTAAATCCATGCGCTCGCCGTCGTATTGAACCGCTAATACGCGCGAATCAAGAGTTTCCCCATCAATCATGTCCGACTCGACCAGTACCTGGAAGCGGTCACCGCGGCGGCTACCACGACGAAAATCGAGCTTTTTTCTCAAGTAGCTTCGTCAGTTCCGTTACCGCACCACTGTTTAAACCTGTCGCCTGGGCCGAGCGTGCGAAACTACCGCTGACGCTACCTGCATAAAGGCGTTGAACGGGTTCACCCTGTCGTTCAATAGTGGTAATGGCAAACTGGTCTGCATCCCTTTCCAGTAATATGCCATCACGCGTATTTTTCATCATGCGCAGTGACAGTAAACGTCCATCTTCACCCAGTTGGTAATCAAAGCTGTGCCCGGCGCGCCAGTGTGTGAGCATGCGTTGATCGGGTAAATCTTCAAGCAGGGTCATTACTTCGCTGTAGCCGAGGCCTAATTCGTTTTGTGCTAACACGGCGAAGGTTTCACCGGATTCCACAATGTGCGTTTCCCATTCAGGTACAAACGGCTCTTCTGCTGCCAGCTCTAAGTCCAAAAATGAGATATCACCAAATAGTTCAGCGCCGTAATCCTCATAAGAAGTAGCATCGGCAATTTCAACCGAAGAAGCACTATCTGCATCCAGCATGCCGCTGGTCAGTGTGCCCAGCACAATCGCCATATGCAGTGCGCCATCATCAAGCTCGGTGATGCCCAGCGCTGCCGTATTAAGTGCAGGCGTAGCTTCAAGCGCAGGGGCATCAAGTGAGGCGGCATTAAGCACTGTTACATCATCATCCAGGGCAGCTTGGGACGCTATATCGGCGTCAGCGGTGGCGATGACATCAAGATCAATGATCTCGGACGCTGTTAGTTCACTGAGAGGGATATTGTCGCGGGTGGCGTCGATGGCGCGAGAGGCGCGGTCGATCGCTTCAGCCACCGGGGTGCGCTCTTGACGCAAAGAAGGTACGCCCGGTGTTGAATCACTTGGAAGCGGTACCAGCACGCTTTCAAGTGGTGTGTGGTTGGTTTAAATCTTGGTATGTTGTCAGCAACTTTTGTGCGCCCAGCACAGTAACCATAGTGGCCACAGGTAACAGTAATAATTTGTGCGTGCGGGGCAGCGAATGGAGGATTCGCAACATGGGTAAATAGACCGCCGAGTTCGTGATTAAAAGTAACTATTAAGCGCATAAACCCGGAAACCTTACCCCATGAGGACAAGGGTGCATAGACTGTACATCTATACATAAAGCATAATTAAAGAAAAATAAGGCAAATAAAAGCCGATATTACTATTTATAAACACCGTTTGCTAACAAATGTAACGAACAAGGCCGGATAATTAAATAACCTGAATTAACATAGACGAAAATTAAGTTTATTAAAGTTAAAATATAACTAAGGTTCAGAATTTAGTTTCTTTTCAGTCGCTAGCTACATTTTTAACCAACGCCAATTGGCTACTCGCAAGCATTTTAAAAGCATTGGCAGAACTGATGCTCATTTCCTGGCATTCTAGTCATGTTTTTCGAACATTAAGCGCATTATTTCGCTGTATTGCGTTGAGGAAATCGAAATGTCACGGGTAACACTTTCACAATGGCAAATGCTAGCCGCCGTGGTTGACCATGGTGGGTTTGCGCGTGCGGCTGAAGCCGTACATAAAAGTCCCTCTACGTTGAACCACGCTGTGCATAAATTGGAAGAGCAGCTAGGGGTCCAAGTGCTGGAGCCCGTTGGCCGCCAAGTACGTTTGACCGAAGCGGGTGAGTTGCTGCTTCGGCGTGCACGCCAGTTAATTGAGAGCGCAGCCTCGCTTGAGGATGTGGCTACTCGCCTTGCCGCTGGATTAGAAGCAGAAGTGGTGGTGGCAATCGACCAGGTTTTTCCTGCAGCTGCGCAAGCCAAAGCGCTGGAGCGCTTCTCTGAAACGTACCCTCAAGTACGCGTTCAGTTGCACGAAAGTGTTCTCAATGGAGGCATTGAGATGCTTTACGATGGCCGCGCAGACCTAGTGGTCTCTGGCATTGAGGCGCAGGGTTTCTTAGGTGAGCCGCTGGTAACGGTACGTTTTGTGGCGGTAGCGCATCCTCGGCATGCCCTGCATCAGTTGGGTCGTTCATTGGATTTACGCGACTTGGCTCAGCACCGGCAGTTGGTTGTGCGTGACTCAGCCCTGCGGCAATCGACAAACGCAGGCTGGTTAAAAGCCGAACAACGCTGGACCGTTACTCATCTAAATACGTCACTTGATATGCTGCGACGTGGTTTGGGCTTTGCTTGGATGCCCGAAACGCGTATTGGCGAAGAGTTAAAAACGGCCAATTAAAGGCATTGCCGCTGCCTGCAGGCGGTATCCGTGAAGTGCCTATTCAAATGATCTTTCGTGATCGAGACCGCGCAGGGCCTGCGGCCCATGCGATGGCTGAAGCGCTAAAAAAAGCCGTCGTTAGCGAGTGTGCACTGCATGATTCGATTCACTCGAATGAAAGGGCGTAAAACATCCGCTTGAGCCTCCACACTGCGGGCGTATGCTGGAAATATTAAGCAATAACCAGCACACCATAAGACTTTTCAGGAGACGCCCCATGGGACTGCTTGTAAATGGCCAATGGCAAGACCAGTGGTATGACACCAAAAGCACGGCGGCGAGTTCGTGCGGGAATCAGCCCAGTTACGCGACTGGGTCGGCACTCAGCCGGAGACAAACGGTGATTGCTACCCCGCAGAGAAAGACCGCTACCATTTATATGTCTCGCTAGCCTGCCCTTGGGCGCACCGCACATTGATAATGCGTAAGCTCAAAGGGCTGGAGCCGCTGGTGGGCACGTCTCATGTCAGCCCGTTGATGCTCGACCAAGGCTGGACCTATCGTGAGGATGAAGGTTCCAGCGGTGACCCGATTAACGGCGCGGAATTTCACCATCAGCTTTATACCAAGACCGACCCACACTATACCGGTCGAGTCACAGTACCTGTGCTATGGGATAAGCAACGCAGTGCCATTGTTAATAATGAGTCTGCTGATCTACTGCGTATGCTTAATCATGCGTTCGACGAGCTCACCGGCAACGATTTGGACTTTTACCCCGATGATCTTCGCAGCGTGATTGATGAAATCAACGCCGATGTGTACGACCATATCAATAACGGGGTTTATAAAACCGGCTTTGCCACAGAGCAAGCCGTCTATGAGAAGCATATGAAAGCGCTGTTTGATGCGCTGGATCGGGTGGAAGCGCGCTTAAGCGAGCAGCGATATTTATGTGGGGGAGTGGCTGACTGAGGCAGATATTCGTCTGTTTACAACGCTGATTCGGTTTGACGCAGTTTATTATGGTCATTTCAAGTGCAATTTTAAGCGTATTGAAGATTATCCCAATCTGTCTAATTACGTCAGAGAGCTCTACCAGTGGCCCGGCATTGCTGAAACGGTCAATATGGATCACATCAAACGCCACTATTATTATAGCCACGATACGATTAACCCAACCCGTATTGTCCCTGCTGGCCCGCTGCTCGACTTTCAGCGCCCTCACGATCGGGAGCGTTTGCCAGGTAAAGGCGTACGGCGTAAATAGACAGCACATGGTTAGATAGCCATTCGCTATAGTGTCACCATCAAAAGGGCCGTCTCTGTGAGCGGCCCTTTCCATACCTAAGATATCGGTACGTTAGATTTATCTATTAGCACAGCCAAAATAAGACTGCGAAAAACGTTTGCCCTAGTTAAGCGTTATTAGCTGTTATCGTCGACATCGATAGCTTCACGAGTGCGTTGCCAAGCGCTTTCCGCACCTTCTTGGGTCGTTTGCCAAGCATCACGAGCATTGGCCTTGGTCTGTTCCCACCAATCATTATTATAGGCAGGCAAAGCTTCTATTTCTTCCTGGCTGGCTTCGACCATAATGCGATGTTCAGTATCGCCATCGTCTTCGGTATCCGTTTCGAGAGTGAAGTAATCGGTATCCACTACGATCTCACGCCCACCTAAGCCAAGCACGTCACCGCTTTCGATGACAATCGCGCTAATACGCATCTCTTCGTCAAACAAGATGTCATCGACTTCACCGATCTCATCACCGGAGCCGCCAGCAAAGTAGACTTCAGCGTCAAGAATGTCATCAGCAGAGTACATGCCTTGCGGTTCATTAGACGCATGGGCACCCATTGCAAAGCTACCTAGTAGGGTGGCACTAATCGCGGTTGTCAGAATTGTCTTACGCATAGCATCTCCATGTGGCTACGATAAATAGTAAAAATGGCTTGATAGCTATTACTGACGATCAGCCCAATCATCGGCTTGACGTTCGGCTTCCTCGCGTTCAAAACCATACTTCTGCTGCAGCTTACCCACTAACTGATCTTTTTTTACCACCGATCTGATCCAGTTCATCGTCGGAAAGCTCACCCCAGCTAGCGCGGGCTTTGCCTTTCATTTCTGTCCATTTACCTTCGATTTGATCCCAGTTCATTGCATCACTCCTTGAGATTCGTGAACTTGATTAGGCACCTCTTAGGTTAGACCATATGTGTATGAGTGCAAGTCCCTGATTCAGTATGGTGCAAGTTAAAAGGCTGGTCAGGAGCAAAATACGATGTTAGGATGCGCGCTCCTCGCATGTGTTGACCCCTCCATCACGACGATAAGCGTTTATCTGTAATAGTTATTAATAAGCACTACTACATATTAATAGTTATTAGCAGTGTCGCTTGCGGGAACATCTCGCCAATTGCTAGATGTTCATTGCTGTGAAGATGGCGCGCCTCCAGTATTTCACCACACGGGTGAAATCGGCGCAGAAGGTCGCCACAACGGTTGGCCCGCTAAGGCGGTGCTTGCCAACCGGATGCTAGGTGCGACCGGCGTCTCCGACTCCATTGATGGCTTTGACCGCTTCGGCGGTGCCTGTTTTCGATAACGACCACATTCATGTCGTTTGGCGATAACAGAGTCAGAGACGCTCACGATGTTTTTGCCGGTACTTACCGGCCTACCAAGGTGTGATTAATGACCTCGACTTCTGTCGCCTCGCCGAGCTTCGGCGATCTGGCCCTTTGCCTGCCGTTCTGTCTGCTGTTGAATCCCAGGGCTACCTCGTTCCCTCGCCGATTCAAGCACAAACCATCCCCGCGCTGCTTGAAGGCCGCGATATGCTGGGCCAGGCCCAGACGGGTACCGGCAAAACCGCAGCGTTTGCATTACCGTTACTGTCACGTTTAGAACTGACTCGCCGCGAACCGCAAGTGCTAGTAATGGCGCCGACCCGCGAGCTAGCTCAGCAAGTAGCTGCCTCGTTTAGCAAGTATGGCCAAAACCTCAAAGGTCTCGAAGTAGCGACCCTTTGTGGCGGCCAAGAGTACCGTGAACAGCTTGGCGCCCTTAAGCGTGGCGCACAAGTGGTTGTGGGTACCCCGGTCGTATTATCGACCACCTGGATCGCGGTAGCCTCAAGCTTGATGGCCTCTCTGCGCTAGTGCTGGACGAAGCCGACGAAATGCTGCGCATGGGCTTTATCGACGACGTAAAACGCGTGGTTGCCGATACCCCGAAAGATGCTCAGCGCGTGTTCTTCTCGGCCACGTTGCCGGCTGAAATTGAACGCATTGTTAACCGCTACTTGGTTAACCCTGTGAAAGTCGCCATTGAATCTAGTACCACGACCGGCGAAAACATTGAGCAGCGCATTGTTCGTGTTGATGGCGGTGCTAAGCTCGAAGCCCTATCCCGTATTCTTGAAGTTGAACCGGTCGATGGTGCCATCGTCTTTGTACGTACACGTGCGGCCTGTACCACGCTAGTTGAGCAGTTGACTGCCCGTGGTGTTAACGCTGCTGGCCTGTCGGGTGATCTCGACCAAAGCTTGCGTGAGCGTACCATTACGCGCTTGAAGCGTGGCAAAGTCGACGTGCTGATCGCCACGGATGTGGCAGCTCGTGGTCTTGACGTGTCGCGTATCACCCACGTCATTAATTACGACCTGCCCCAAGATGCGGAAGCCTACACGCACCGTATCGGCCGTACTGGTCGTGCTGGTCGCAGTGGTATTGCCATCACCTTTGCTGGCTTCCGTGAAGGCCGCAAAGTCGGCTGGATGGAGCAGGCAACCGGTCAGAAGATGACCGAAATGGCGCTGCCTGACGAAGCCGCTATTCGTGCCCATCGTGATGAAGTCTTTCATCAGCGTGTCACTGCCTCCTTAACCAAGGGGTGCAGAAGAGCAACGCGCGCTGATTGAACGTCTGATCGAAGAAGGCCACGACCCGATCGAGCTAACCTGTGCGTTTGCTGCGATGGCGCGCGCTGATGAAGCACCGATTGGTCGCTTACAGGCACCGCGTAAAGAGAAGCCCTCGCGTGATGGCGCTCCTGCCGGTAAGCCGGGTGCACGCCGTGAACGCACTAGCGGTCCGACTGAAGGTATGACGCGCTACCGCGTTTCCGTCGGTCATAAAGATGGCGTCAAGCCGGGCCAGTTAGTCGGTGCTCTCGCCAATGAAGGTGGCATCGAAGGCGCACGTATCGGCCGTATCGATATCCGCAACGCTTTCTCTGTCGTGGAACTGCCGAGCGGCTTGCCCTCGACGATTCTGACCAAGATGGCCCGTGCCCGTGTGGCCGGTCGTCCGCTGGAAATCAGCGAAGACAGCGCACCGGCTGAACGCGCACCGCGCCGTCGTCGTGATGAAGGCGATGCGCCGGTTCGTCGTCGCGAACGCGCCTAAGCTTTCATCAACGTAAGGATTAATCAGCTACCGCTTAGCGGCAACTGAGCATCTGATCGCCCCCGCACCTTCACTGGTGCGGGGGCGTTTTATACCTTATGCACCAATCATTAGAGTGATTGTTCTTCAGAAAGGTCTTCAGGGAGGATGATATGTCAGCATCGCTACATGAATGGAACCTTGCGCCTAGAGGCGATGGCGCTGCAATCGCAGTTAGCGACGCAGCTAGAAATGTCCGACCGCCTGGCCCCGGTAACGCATATTGCCGGGGTGGATATCGGTTTTGAAGATGGCGGCGAAACGACCCGGGCGGCCGTGGTGGTGCTGAAATGGGACCCTGCCACTGCACCAGAGTTAAGCGTGGTTGAGCAAGTGGTTAACCGTGAGCCCACCCGTATGCCCTATATTCCCGGCTTGCTATCGTTTCGTGAAATCCCCGCGGCGCTGGGCGCGTTCGAAAAAACTCAGCGTTTTGCCCGAACTGGTGATGGTTGATGGCCAAGGGATTGCGCACCCGCGTCGGCTAGGGGTGGCGGCTCACTTGGGGCTATGGCTGGATTTGCCCACTATTGGCATTGCTAAATCACGTCTGTATGGCAAACACGCTGAGGTAGGTGAGCAGCGCGGCGATTGGACGCCACTTTATGCGGGAAAAGAGACGATTGGGGCCGTGTTGCGCTCGCGTGCGAAGGTCAAGCCGGTGTTCGTATCACCCGGTCACCGTATCACGCTGGAGACGTCACTTACGTGGGTGATGCAGTGTTTAGGACGTACCAAGCTGCCGGAACCAACAAGGCTTGCCGATCGCTTAGCGTCGCGGCGAGACCAGCGCAAGTGATGGCGTAAAAAAGTGTGATGGAAACGGTTATACAAAGGCTAAAAAACGCCGCAGTAGGCTTGAGGCTTCACTGCAGTCAATAACGTTCGCCAGCAGAGTGTCGGGCTCTTCGCCCTGGTCGAGCAGTGCCGCCTGTTGACGTTTCAGGTAGGCGCACATCACGTGGGCGGTGAACTCAGGATGAAACTGCACGCTCCACTGGCGGGGGCCATAGCGCAGCGCTTGATGGGCGTCATGGCTGTTATGCGCCAGCACGGTGTTTCCCTGAGGCGCCTGCATGACTGATTGCGCATGAGTGAGATGAGCTGCAAATCGTTCGGGGAGTTGGCTAAACAGCGGATCTTGCTGGCCCGCTTGCGTCAACCGCACTGTATGAGTGCCGGACTCGCGGCCCGCAGGGTGGTAGTCGCTAACACCGCCAAACGAGTCGGCCATTAGCTGGTGGCCATAGCAAACGCCTAACATAGGCGTATTGTTGGCTAGTGCTGCTTTTAGCCACGGCTTAAGCGCTTCGCTCCAGGGTTCGGCATCACTGACCATGCTGTGCGAGCCAGTGATGAGAATACCTGCCAAGCCATCAAGCGCCGGTGCAGTGGTTTCGTTGAGCATCCCACACCTGCAGGTCTAAGTGTGCTGGCAGGGCAGTGCTAAGCTGCTTTTCAAATAACGTTTCAAAATCACCATATTGGTCAACAACTTCTGGATACGCATCGCCAGTTTTAACGATCAATACACAGGCCATATCACTCCCTCGGTGAAATGAAACACAAACGTTGAGCTGAGACTTTCGCGTCGAGTCCGCAATGTGATGTCTCCAAAACAATGTCTTCAAAACGATGAAGATAGCCTACCATGGCTTCTCAGGCGTTAAGAACGCATTAATGATTAATGTAATAAGGAGTAGGCAATGCAACAGATTACCCGTGCAGGCGAACCACTGGATGTTGCTGGCACACTGCCCAGTGCCGGGCAAGCAGCGCCCGCGATGACGCTAACTAATACCGAACTGCAGGATGTCACGCTCGATACGTATGCAGGCAAGCGTAAAGTATTCAATATTATTCCCAGTGTGGATACGCCCACCTGCGCCATGTCGACTCGGCGATTCAATGAATTGGCGTCAAAACTGGCGGACACAGTGGTCTTAGTTGTCTCTGCGGACTTACCTTTCGCCGCTAAACGCTTTTGTGGCGCAGAAGGGCTGGATAATGTTGAAACACTGTCTACTTTCCGTCATCCAGAGTTTCGTGAAACCTGGGGCGTGGCATTGTGCAATAACCCGATGGAGGGCTGTGTGCCCGTGCGGTAGTGGTGTTGGATGCCGATAATCGCGTGCTGCACAGTGAGCTAGTGAGCGAGTTGAAAAACGAGCCCGACTACGATGCTGCCTTGGCGGCATTAAACTAGCGCCTCTCGTTAAACAGAGCGTAAGGTTAAGCACGCCGCCTAGCGTGGCGTTTTGATGCCGTCACCAGGGCGCGAATTAAGCGCTGCTGGGGGCGGTTGAAAACCAGCCACTCGGGGTGCCACTGCACGCCAATCAGAAAATCGTGTTCGCGTGATTCTATGCCTTGCACCAAACCATCCCGGTCGCGAGCGACAATCTCAATTCCTTTACCCGCTTCATGCACGGCTTGGTGGTGAAGGCTGTTAACGCAGCACCACGTTACGCCTAGCAAGCGGTGCAGCTTACTTGCTCCGACGATATCGACGGTTTTGCGCGGCAGTACCGTGCGTCGCCGTTTTAAACCTTCATGGGTGGTATAAATATCGGGATCCAGGGTGCCGCCTAGATGAACGTTGATGAGTTGCGCTCCCCGACAAATGCCCAGCACTGGCGTATGCAGCGGAATAAAGCGTTCGAGCAGCGCGAGCTCCAGCTCATCGCGGGCGGGGTCAAGGCGTACATCCAACTGAACCTCCCCACCGTATAGGTGGGCCTGAATATCGTCACCGCCGCCAATGATCAATCCATCCAGGTGTTCAGGACGCGGACGAGAAGGCGATAAACGCAGCGGCTTGCCACCATGTCGCCAGACGGCAAACCAATCAAACCACCACGCTAAGTGGCTTTTTGGTCAGAGGTAGTAATTCCGATTAGTGGCCGAGTCATGCGGGTGGTTGCTCACTGTTGCAAAAAAAAATGAAATGGGAAAAATTAGTGCTTACGCCTCAGCCAGCGCCCCAGCTTGTCTTTAACCCGAGTTAGCAGGGGGCGGTTATGATCAGCGATATATTCAGCACAGCGAGCGAGTAAGACGTCAGTGTTAGCGGCAAGTTTCTCGACTTCCACCCAGCGATTCCACTCGATCGTCGAGCCCCAACCAGGCTGAGAAAGCTGGGCATTGGGTAAGCGATAGTGAAAAGTGGGCCGGGGCTTAGTGAGCTGGGTATGCAACAATTCATGACGATGGTCGGGACGCAGATAGGCAAAAGCGGCAGCATGTCGAGCTCGCGATTGCGTGTGGGGTTGTAGTGCAGATAGTCGTCAATCAAGGTGTCAAGATCAGGCGCGTAGCGGCTATCGAGTACTTTTAACGCGTAGGCTTTGTGAAATGGGTTGGCGTGGGGCAGCATCTCGCGGGTAATATCGACTTTAATTTCATCGCGCAGCCAGCCCGCAAGCAGTAAGTAGGCACGCAGCATGGCGAGCAAATAGTCAGCGTCAAAACTCTCTACTTCAGGGTTTAGATGCAACCCAAAGCCATACATCAAGCTGGCATCGGTCCCCTTGGCGCCGTGCTCACGTAGGGCTTCAAACAGTGCATCCAAATCTTCCAGTTCATTCCAGGGCACCGGTGGGCAAACGATTTCGGTAGGCACTAAGCCGATGACCATATCGCCAATTAATTCACGAGTTTTTGGTGGAATTCGATGCGCCGCTGATGCTGATGGCGTGCCCACTCGCTGTCTTCTGCATGAGGATCGTCGAGCAGGGATTTATCGGGATGGGCATACTGAGTGTCAAGTTCAATGCCAAATTCGCCCCAGCGGGTATTTTCTACTAGTAGCCGATGAGGGCTTACCACGTTAAGCTCCCCGCCAAACAGTTCGCGTACCAGCATTGCCGTGTCGCGGGAGGTAGGCCAGCAAATTCAATTTCGACGCCTACTTGCCGGATTTTTCCGTGACTGTTTAAGCGGTTAGGTGGAGCTTGCAGCGTCATCTCGGCATCCTTGAGGTGAACGTTTAAGTATCCAGCCTATCATAGTCACGCAATGAGACTGAGCGTATTACCCTGTTCAGTAAACCATAAGGCCGGCAGACGATAAGCAGGGCGCCATCTAAGCTAATTTTCAGGGAGTAAGGCGTGCGACAGCACTGGTTGATTAACTCGCTAATAGGCGTTGCCTTGTTTGTATTGGCAAGCCTAGTAATGACAAGCATGACGATAACGCAGGCCCAGGCGCAAACCGTATCGCTACCCAGTTTGGGCGGCGGTTCTGAGGAGGAAACTGCCGAAGTCAGCGGAGAAGAGTTTCAGGCGTCGTTGAATGATGTCATTACCATGCTTGAAAACGAGGAGGCGGCGCACCGAGCTGCTTAAATCGCTGCGTGAATTGCAAGTGACAGCCGACGCTGCCAGTGAGGGATGAGGGCGTAGTGCGGCAGGGGGCTATTGGGGGCACTCGCCGATACGTTAAGCGACCTTGGCGACCAGGCTCAAGCAGGCGATTCGCCGGTTGATCAGTGGGCGCGCCAACTCGTACAGGGGGCTGAGGATTTACGGGCGCTAAACGATGATGCCGACCAGGGCGAGGCGATACGAGCGGTTGTCGAGGGAGCCATATTGGCCTTGATTTGGGGCGTGCTGTTGGTGGTAATGATTGCCATTGGGCGGATGGTGGCTACACGCCGAGAATGGCCGCTGGATTTGCCTCGGGATCCCAAAGCCTGGCTAATGGCGGTGCATTTTTTACGCCGAATGCTGCCTTGGGCGTTGTCGTTTGCTATTACGCTTGGGATTGGCCAAGTACTACCTGATAGCCCTGGGCGTACCTTAGTGCTGGTAGTTGCCTATATCTGCCTGTGTGGTCGGGCGCTTTCGGTGGTATTTGAAACGGTCATCGCCTTCTTTAGCCGCGGCCATCGGTTTACGGCAGTTCAATTGCTTCAACAGCGTGCCCTGCGTGGCATGTTTGTGATTGGTGCTTTGATTGCGCTTGGCGATGCGGTCAACTCCACTCGCTTGGTTGAACTGCTTGGTAGCGAACTTTCAAGCTTGGTCTCGGTTCTCTCAATATGCTGGCAGCGCTGCTGGCAGCGCGGTTTATTATTAAATTCAAACGCCCCGTGCGTCATTTGATTTGTAACCGACCCTTCAAGCAGCGCCGTGATGCCAGTACTGCCGTCGAAATGATTCGCTCGCTGGGTGGGTTATGGCACATACCCGCGCTGCTTCTGGTCAGTGGTTCACTGCTGGCCATTTTATCACGGTGGGCGATGTGGGCACCGCACTGGCGCGCTCGATTATATCCGCCAGCCTGCTGGTGCTTACGCTGGTGGTGACTGGGCTACTGCGCCGTCAGGCGGAACGGATTGGCAAGCGCCGTCACCGTCATCGCCAGAGTCAATATCGCAAACGCTTAGAGCGCTTCGGCTTTGTCCTCGCGCATATTTTCGCATGGATGGTGTTTGCTGAGCTCTCGATGCAGGTGTGGGGCAGTTCGTTCTTTGGCCTTGGTCAGCAAGCCGTGGCCAGTGCCCGCATTGGGCAAGCGCTGTTCAGCCTGGGCGCCACCGTGCTATTGGCCTGGCTGGTGTGGATCTTTGCTGACACGGCTATCCAGCGTGCATTGATGTCATCAGCGCGTTCACGGGGGCGGCGGGTCAATCAAGCCCGGGCACAAACCATCACCCCATGATTCGCAATGTCATCTTCGTGACTATTTTAATTATTGCCGTCATCGCCGGGTTGGCTAATTTGGGTGTCAACGTGACGCCGCTGCTAGCCGGTGCCGGTGTGATCGGTTTGGCGATTGGTTTTGGTGCCCAAACGTTAGTGCAGGATTTAATTACCGGCATCTTTATTTTGATCGAGGACTCGCTGGCGGTCGATGACTTTGTGCAGATCAATAACCATATGGGGACTGTCGAAGGGCTGACGCTGCGCACCGTACGTCTTCGCGACTTGGATGGGATCGTGCACATCATCACGTTTAGCCGCATTGAATCGATTCACAACATGTCGCGTCAGTTCGGTATTGCACTGATGCGTATCCGTATTCCATTTGATATGAAAATCGACGACGCGATTACGCTGATGCAGGAGACCGCGCAGGAGTTGCGTCGCGACCCGATGATGCGCCACTACATCTGGTCGCCGTTGGAAATGCAGGGGGTTCAGGGGGTTTGAAGATGGCTGTCCTATCCTGCGTATGCGTTTTCGCACGGCACCAGAGATGCAGTGGGATGTATCCAGGGCGTTTAATCTGCTACTCAAGCAGCGTATGGAAGCACAAGAGATTGACCTGGGCGTACCGCGCCTCAGCATCAGTATGGAGTCGCGCTCGGAAGATCGCATGGAGGCCACCGCAGGCACTTCATTCTCGCTTGACGATGACGCGCCAGCCAGCGATCAGAGGGCTTCAGATGCGGAGCAAGAATCGGACACAGACGACCACAAAAGACCCACACCGCCAAAGCCTGCACCGCGCCCGACAAAAGCAGAAATTCGTCGCGACGAGCAAGAGCGAAAGTATGATAAGACGGCTGATCGAGCGGCGTCACACCGGCAAAAGCCCCAGCACAAGGCAAGCCCCAGGCAGGCACCTATGCCAGCACCGGCGGTGAACACGGCGATGAATAGCCACGGCCCGCGTAAGCGACGCCAACGGTTATACAGCGAGACTGCGTGGCTAACGCGATCTACCAGTTCATCATGGCGCGAAATGGCATGATCGGGCGGTAGTGAAAAGTCGTTTGCCACGTCACCCTGCCAGTGTGCGCTGTGGCTGAGCCCTAGCCGCGCTCGTAGCCTGCCAATATCGCTCACGGTATCGTGAAGCGTATCGTAGGCTTCGCGGCGTTCGGCAACGGAAAAAACCGTCTCGGCATCTTGGCGCAGCGCGCTATGCTGGCAGTTAGCGACGGCTCGTTTGATCTCTTGGTCGTTGGCCTCAGGGGGAAACCGCGAGGCGCTGGTACAAATCGCGCATAGGGGGCTATCGTTTCTCTTATAGCTTTATTCTCAAGGACCAGCACAAAACGCCTAGCATTGCATGGCCTTAGTAAGTTTGCATTAAGTAATCGTAGGCGTTTTTGATACGCTGGAAACGCGCGGAAGCCAGAGCGACCTGATGTTCGCTTTCGGAGTAGAAGCGGTCTGGATGGTGGAGCTGCGCCATTCGCCGATAGGCATGACGAACCTCAATACGGCTAGCGCCGGGGGTAAGCCCCAGTACCGAAAGCGCCCGGGTAGTGCGGTCGGGTGGTGGTGGCGCGGTACGCTGCTGGTGGGAATGGTTATTGCGTTGCTCTTGTTGACGATACTCTTGTTGGCGATAGTCTTGCTGGTGGGAGCCTTGTCGGTGCGAGTCTTGCTGACGAGAGCGCTGTTGTTCCCGTTCGGTTCGCTCGCGCTGTCGCTGGCGTTCCTGCTGGCGAGCTTGCTCTTGCTGGCGCTGCTGTTCTTGTTCCTGCGCTTGGCGGGCCTCCTCTTGGCGGCGTTGCTTTTCCTGCTGTTTTTGCTGCTTCTGTTGGTGGCGTTGCTCTTTCTGCCGTTGCTGCTGTTCTGCCCGAGCGTTGGTCTGTTGTTGTTTCTGCTCAGCCGCCTCGGCCTCACGTACTTTGCGGGCATGATAATCGGGGTCGTGAACTTGCCAATAGGCATCACGGCTGGGATCTTCGGGAGTCACCAATGGAATGCCCGTCAGCTCCTTAAACAGAATATTTAAGGTCATCGGGGCGACGCTTAGCAAGTCCGCTAAAAAGCGCAAAATATAATGGTTGGCCAATGACAGCTCGCCGTCATCGGTAGCGACAGTAATGGCTTGATGAATAATGCTCTGGCTGCGCTCTGTGCCACACTCTTTGCGGACTACCTCTGCGGCTAACTGGATGGCTTGGAGGTCTTGGCTATGGGCAATACTCATGACCGGGCCTAGCTCATGCCCGTGGCGAAACTGCGCAGTTACCTGGGCCAAGCGACGTCGTCGCTGGCCTTCCGAGACGTGTTGGCGGTGCACCAGCACCCAGCCCAGCAGCAGCAGAGTTGCCGTATCCACTTGGCTGCGGCTCTTTAATAGCAGCAGCTCAAAGGGGTGAAAAACGGGCAATGGACATTTCCTAGCTCCACAGATAAAGAGGTGAACAGTGGGCGTGATCTGGCAACAGTTTTCCGGGCAGCGCCATGAACATTTCAGCCATGGTATATCATCATGTTAGTGAAGGGAGTAGGAGATTGGTGAGTTGATCAACGTTGATCGTAAAAACAGCTTTCAGTTGCGCCTTACCCGACGGCTCAAGGAAGAAACATCGCATAACCTCGACGTCTACCTTTTGTGCCTGGTGAGCTGGGATTAAGCACCCAACTGATCTCAGAAGAGGCTTTTTTATCATGCCGCCATCCATGTCTCACGCACCTACTACAGTGACGAATATCTTCTACCATTGGTACATAGTCGTCTTGCCAGCCGTAACCGACTCGGTAGCGATTCGTATCGTTTGAGTTTGAGCCTATACGCTTACCAATACGTGGAGGCGATGGAGCGCACCACTCAAACGATGCTAGTTAGTGCCAATAAATTACGCCATGCCCGTCAAGAACTGCGGGAAGAAAACAGTGAGATACAAGAAAGTGCCGTTGCCTTATGCGATCAACTGCATGAAATGATTGATCTGAGTGACGGAATCCTCAAACGGCTGCGACGTAACCAACCTGATGATGAAAGCTTCAAAAGTACTTTGCCAATATTGATAACTACCTTTCCTGGTTTACCGAACAGCAACTGCTAGCGCTGGTTGCCCATATGCCCCGTGGCGGTGAATTTACCGATATTCGCAGACGTTTTATCAGCGTGTGCCACCGGGAAGATGAGCACCGCAGCGAACAGAAGTATAACGCCGAAAGGGTAAGGGCCGACCCCACGCGAATGTCGAACAAAATGCGCCTGCTGCGTCGCTTGATCGAGTACCCCATCACTTTGAAGCAGCAGTCTCTTGAGCTTGGCAGTGGCGAACAGAGAGCGGTTAAAGCATTAGCCACCGCGGTGGTAATGGGGTTTGTGACATTGGGTGTGTTGCAATTGCGTAGTGCGCTAGGGGACCTTTCTGCCTTGTTTGTATTGGCCATGGCGTTACTCTATGCCATGCGTGAAGTGTTTAAGGATGATTTGCGCAATACGCTTTGGCGCTGGCTACGTAAAGGCCGCCCCAAATGGCGCCGCCAGTACTTGGACCCCACGCAAAATGCCGTGGTAGGTCGCCAACTGGAGTGGTTTGATTACAAACGATTTGCCTCGCTGGATAACGCTATTAAGCAGATGCGTCGGCGTAAGGTGGCCCAACGTGAAGAGGTGGTGTTGCATTACCGTTCAAGTTCCCGCATGTCGCCCACACGCTTTTTTAAGCGGCTACGAGCATACCCGCGAAACGCTAAATCTGGATATCTCCATGCTGGCGCGGCTAATGAGCAAAGGCAAACATCACATCTATCGCCTTAAAGATGGACAGGCGGTGCGCGAGGGCGTCGAGCGTCGCCACCTGTTCAATCTTGTCATACGTGAAACAGGCAGTGAAGACACACCCTATCTCGCACGCTGGAAAGTCGTGGTGAGTCGATCAGGCATTGTGGACGTTGAGAAAGTTGAAGATAACAGTGTCGCTAAAGAGAACACTTAAGCAAGCGGACCAATAAACTGCGCTAGATCAAAGCAGTCTCAATGCGTTCTTCAAGATAGCTCGGCAACGTAGGCAAGTTGTAGGCAGCGAACTAAACTCAAAGTACGCAGGGCAACCTGCCTATGCGTTTCAGTCTTTAGGCCAGTCTTTAGGGGAGATACCTTAACGATCAGTTTTCAGGATTTGTCTTAAGTGCTTGTCTCAAAGGCTGGGCACCAGGAGAAGAACCATGCAAGCTATCGATATCATGACACCCAAAGTGGTAAGTGTTGGGCCCGATGCTGAAGTACGTGACATTGCGCAGCTGCTGCTCAAGCACCGAATTAGCGCCGTCCCCGTGGTGGATGGCGAGCAACGGGTGATCGGGATCGTCAGTGAAGGCGATTTAATGCGCCGGGTAAAGATGACAGTGACCATGGTCACTCATGGTGGTTATCGTTGTTTGCTGGTGGTAAAGATGCAGGCGACTATGTCAAGACGCATGGTCGTAAAGCCCATGAAGTGATGACGCCAGACCCACTGACCGTAGAAGAGAACGCACCGCTGCATAGCATTGCTCGAATGCTGGAAAAGCACCATATCAAACGTGTGCCCGTCGTGCGTGAAGGCAAGTTGGTAGGGATCGTCAGCCGCGCTAACTTGCTGCAAGGGATTGCCAATGCGGCGGTGGCGCCGACGCAATCTCCAACCGATGATCGACAAATTCGTGAAGCCATTCTAAACGAAGTCGAGCACAACACCGGTGCAAACACTGAAAACATTAGTTTAATTGTGGACGGTGGAGTTGTGGAAATTTGGGGACTGGTCGAATCGCTTGAGCAGAAGCAGGCGGTGACAGTGGCCGCTGAAAACGTGGCAGGGGTTACCCGCGTGGAAAATCATCTAGGTATGATGCCGCGGGGCGTAGGCTATATGTAACCGTAATGAAAATTTAAAATGCCCGCTATTAAATAGCGGGCATTTTGCTTTGGATGACTGCCTTATTACACCGCTGCCTTCCTATACGACTGCCTGAATCGCCTGCTCTAGGTTATCCACGCTGCGCTCTGTGTGATGTAGCTTATCTAAACCAAACAGGCCGACCCGGAAGGTTTGGAAGTTATCGCCTTCATCGCACATCAGCGGTACGCCGCCAGCTACCTGTACACCCGCCTGGGCAAGTTTGCCTACTAAGCCGCTATCGTCGCTGTAGCAGACCACCACACCTGGGGCCTCAAAGCCTTCCGCCGCCACGCTGACAAAACCGTGGCGCTTGAGCATGGCACGGACTTCACGGCCAATCGCTTGCTGCTCTTCTTTTACCCTGGCAAAGCCGTAGGCGCGGGTTTCCTGCATGATATCCCGTAGCTGCCGTAAAGCGTCCGTGGGCATGGTGGCGTGATAAGCGTGCCCGCCGTTTTCATAAGCCTGCATAATGCTGTGCCACTTGCCCAGGTCGCAGGCAAAGCTATTGCTCTGGGTCTCGCTCAAACGCTGCGTGGCGCGCTCTGAAAGCATGACCATGGCGCAGCAGGGCGAGCCGCTCCAGCCTTTTGCGGCGCACTCACGACTACATCAATGCCCAGCGCCTGCATATCCACCCAAAGGGTGCCTGCCGCAATGGCGTCTAACACGAACAGGCCGCCTACCTCGTGAGTGGCCTCGGCGAGTGCTTGAATATACGCGTCCGGAAGCAACAGTCCAGCCGAGGTTTCTACCTGCGGGGCGAATACCACCGCTGGTTTTTCGCGACGAATCTGCGCGACGGCTTCATCGATGGGCACTGGCTGAAATGGCGAGCGCGAGTCATCGGCGTTAAGACGCCGCGCTTTAAGCACCGTGTGCTGATCGGTTAAACGGCCCATCTCAATAATTTGCGTCCAGCGGTAGCTGAACCAGCCGTTGCGAATCACCAGGGTTTTCTGATCAACGGCAAACTGACGCGCCACTGCTTCCATGCCAAAGGTACCACTGCCTGGCACGATGACCGCTGCGTGGGCGTTATACACCTCTTTCAGCGTGGCCGATATATCGCGCATCACACCTTGAAACTGCTGTGACATATGGTTCAGCGAGCGGTCGGTGTAGACCACTGAGTATTCAAGCAAGCCGTCGGGGTCGACGTTGGGCAGTAAACCAGCCATGGCGTTCTCCAAATTAAGTGCTGTGCTCTCATCGGCACACTTCATCAAAGGCATACGGTGGCTATTAAGAGTACGAGCAAAATGCACAAAACCAGCCCGCGTGGGGCTGGTTTTAATTGCCAAGCAGGCTGGATTAACGTGGCGGTAACTGCTCGGGCCCAAAGGCGTCGGGCAGCAGTGTTTGCATGGTGTAGGTTTTCATCAATTCGCCACTACCTGAAAGCACCTGGATTTGGGTTTCTGGCGTCGCAAACTCACGAATTCGCTGGCGGCAGTCGCCGCAGGGTGTGCAGAGGTGATCGCCAGGGCCCATCACGTAGACCGTCGCCAGTTGGCGCTGCCCGGCAGTGATCATGGCGGAAATGGCTGAGGCCTCGGCGCAGAGGCCTTTGTAGTGCGCCACCTCCACGTTGGTGCCCGCAAACTGCTGACCATCGGGGGTCACCATCACTGACGCCACCGGGTGTGCTGAGTAGGGCACATAGGCGTTAGCTCGCGCGCTGAATAACTTCTGAACGATCTCTTCAGATACTTGATCCATCATTTTTCCTTTGGCTACTTCAACGTGCTCTTTTCAACGTTCTCGCTTTAACGTTCTAGGCGCGGGCAGCGTCGTCGCGCAATACGGTGTCGAGTGCAATCAGCATCATGTCGTCGAAGGTGGTTTGGCGATCGGCGCTGGAAAGCGAGTCGCCTTTCAGGATGTGATCCGACACGGTGCAGATGGTCATGGCGCGGGCGCCAAATTCGGCGGCGACGCCGTAAAGGCCAGCAGCTTCCATCTCGACGCCGACAATGCCGTAACGCTTGAGCATTTCAGCCATCTCGGTTTGCGGGTTGTAGAACAAATCCGCTGAGAAGATGTTGCCCACTTTGACCGGCACGTTTTTGGCCTTGGCGGCGGCAACGGCGTGCTGGGTAAGCTCAAAATCTGCAATGGCGGCGAAGTCGTGGTCGTTAAAGCGCATGCGATTGACTTTGGAGTCAGTGCTGGCGCCCATGCCAATCACCACATCGCGCACGTTGACGTCGTCGCGTACCGCGCCGCACGAACCCACACGAATCAGCGATTTAACGCCGTAGTCGGTGATCAGCTCTTTGGCGTAGATGGAAACCGACGGAATCCCCATGCCGTGGCCCATGACGGAAATCTCGCGGCCTTGATAGGTGCCGGTATAACCGAACATATTGCGCACATCGTTGACCTGACGAACGTTCTCCAGATAAGTGTCGGCGATGTATTTGGCGCGCAGCGGATCGCCGGGCATCAGTACGGTATCAGCGAAATCGCCCATCTCGGCATTAATATGCGGTGTAGCCATCAAAGGTCTCCTTTAAGCGGCGCTAGCCTTTAAGCAGCGACGGGTAGAAAGCTTTTGCCATCGGCCATGGCCGAGAGCAGGAAAAAAGTCGGCCAGGGTTTGGCCAATATCGGCAAAGGTGCCGCGCTCGCCCAGCGGGCCGGGGGTAAAGCCGGGGCCGTGAACCAGAATCGGGATGTACTCGCGGGTGTGCTCGGTGCCGTGCCAGCTGGGGTCGCAGCCGTGGTCAGCCGTCAGAATCAGCAGGTCATCTTCGCTGAGTGCCGCCAGCAGCTTAGGCAACTTGGCATCGAAATCTTCCAGTGCCGCGGCGTAGCCCGGTATGTCTCGACGGTGACCGTAAACCGAGTCGAAATCGACAAAGTTGGTCATGATCATGGCGCGCTCGCCGGTGTCGCGGTCGCGGGTTCTTTCAATCTCGTTAAGTGTGGCTTCCATCAGCGCGTCGTGGCCGCTGGCCTTTACCTTGTGGGTAATGCCGCAGTGGGCGTAGATGTCGGCAATTTTACCAATCGAAACCACTTCGCCACCGGCATCGGCGAGCTTTTGCAGCACGGTGGATGAGGGCGGCTCGACGCTGTAATCGCGGCGGTTGCCGGTGCGGGCGAAGGTGCTGCTGTCTTCACCGATAAACGGGCGCGCAATGACTCGGCCGATGTTGTAAGGCGCCAGCAGCTCACGGACGGTTTCGCACAGCGTATAAAGCCGTTCCAGGCCGAAATACTCTTCATGGGCGGCAATCTGGAAAACCGAGTCCGCCGAGGTATAAACGATCGGCTTGCCCGTGGCTATGTGCTCTTCACCCAGGCGGGCGATGATCTCGGTGCCGGAAGCGTGGCAGTTGCCAATCACGCCTGTTAAATCGGCTTCCTGCACAATGGCGTCGAGCAGCTCCAGCGGGAAACTATCGGTTTTATCCAGAAAGTAACCCCAGTCAAAGCGTACCGGGACACCAGCGATTTCCCAGTGGCCGGAGGGTGTCTTTGCCGCTGGAAATTTCCTTGGCGTGGGCGTAAGCGCCTTCCAGATCGTCCGGCAGTGCGACGCCTTCGGCTACGCTGCCCGTGGCATCGCGGTGGGCATGAAACAGCCCCAGCTTGGCCATGTTGGGCAGCTTGAGCGGGCCTGAGCGGTTGGCGTTATCGGCTTCGCCGCGTGCGCAGGCGGCGGCGATATGGCCCAGGGTATCCGCACCCTCATCGCCGAATGTCGCGGCATCTGGGGCGGCGCCAATCCCAAACGAATCGAGTACCAATAAAATCGCGCGGCTCATAAGGCTTCTCCACGGAAAGTGTCTTGTAGCAAGGTGTCAGCGCTAGCAGCACCTTCACCAAGCGTGAATGCTGCACGTAGCTGTTCGGCGGCGCGCTCGGCAGCGGCTTCACTGCGGGCGTGAACCATGGCGATGGGGCGCTGGCTATCCACGCTTTCGCCAATTTCGACGATGTCGGTAAAGCCGACGCTGTGATCGACGCTGGCGTCGTTACGCAGGCGGCCACCGCCCAGTTCTACCACGCTCATACCTACGGCGCGGGTATCGATGCGTTGTACGATCCCCGATTGCTCGGCATAAACCGGTTTGATTACCTCAGCCTTGGCCAGGTAGTGCTCTGAGCGCTCCATAAAGTCGCTGGGGCCACCCAGTTCGCGCACCATACGGGCGAACACTTCGGCCGCTGCGCCGGAGGTTAACGCTTTTCAAGCTGCGTCAGCGCGTCTTCACGCGAGCCTGCGAGTTTGCCCGCCATTAGCATTTCCACCGCCAGCTCGCGGGTGACTTGCATCACGCGGCTGTTGGGCCGGTCGCCGCGCAGCAGCGCCAGCGTCTCGACGATTTCCACGGCATTACCGGCGCAGGGCGCTAGCGGCTGGCTCATGTCGGTTAGCAAGGCAGTCGTGGGCGTGCCCGCTTGGGTGGCCACATTGGCGACACTTTTGGCAAGCTCCTGGGATTTTTCCGGCGTCGGCATAAAGGCGCCGCTGCCGACTTTAACGTCCATCACCAGCGCATCCAGGCCAGAGGCTAGCTTCTTACCCAGGATGGAGGCGGTAATCAGCGGAATCGATTCCACGGTGGCGGTCACATCACGCACGCCGTAGATGCGCTTGTCGGCAGGTGCCAAATCACCGGTTTGGCCGATAATCGCAACGCCGGTGGATTTGACCACGTCACGAAAGCGCTCAGGGGCGGGGTAGGGGTCGTAGCCGGGGATCGATTCGAGTTTATCCAGGGTACCACCGGTATGACCTAAGCCGCGCCCGGAGATCATGGGTACAAAGGCGCCGCAAGCGGCGACCCATGGGCCGAGTACCAGCGAAACCAAGTCACCGACGCCGCCGGTAGAGTGCTTATCGACAATCGGGCCGGGCAGGTTGAGATCGCTCCACTGCATTACGTGGCCAGAGTCGCGGGTAGCGGTGGTCAGCGCGACCACTTCTTCACGGCTCATGCCGTTAAGAAATACCGCCATGGTGAAGGCGCCAATCTGGGCATCGCTGATGCGGTCATCGGCAATGCCTTGCACAAAACCTTTGATTTCATCGAAAGGCAATGGCTGACCGTCACGCTTTAGGCGAATCAGCTCCTGGGGAGCAGCGCGTGTTGGGTTGTATTGGCAGACATTAGTAACCTCCTTGGCCTTGGGGTGCCGCGTTGGTGTTGCCGCTCAGCGTCGCTAGTAGGTTGCCCAGCAGGCTGGAAGCGCCAAAGCGGAAGTGCGCAGGCGTCACCCAGCCTGGGCCCATAATATTGTTGGCCAGGGCCAGATATTCCGCTGCGTCTTCAGCGGTTTTAACGCCACCTGCCGCTTTAAAGCCAACGTCTTTGCCACTGGCCTTGATCGCTTTGAGCATAATCTCAGCGGCTTCCAGCGTTGCGTTAACGGCTACTTTACCGGTCGACGTTTTAATAAAATCAGCGCCACCTTCAATGGCAAGTTCGCTGGCGCGTTTGATCAGCGCAGGCTCTTTGAGTTCGCCGGATTCAATAATCACTTTGAGCAGTGCCTGACCAGCGCAAGCCGCTTTGCACATCTCAACCAGTTCCAGGCCGGTTTCTTCGTCGCCCGCCATCAGGGGCGCGGTAGGGGAAAACGACATCGACTTCATGGGCGCGAGTTATAGTCAAATCTGGTGGATGGCGGTCAGGCGGCAGTCCTGTCTGACTGATCGGTTACTTGCTCTCCATCCTGGAACCGGACGTTGTTCACGACCAGTTCCAGCTTGCTGAACCCCTTGATGCGCTTCCAGCGCTTCTCGGCGCTCTGGAGCAGCTTGAAGACCATCGCCAGGGTCGTCGCTCTGGAGCCGCAGTTCCGGCTGCGCTTGCTCCGCAGGCGGACCGTGGCGAAGGTCGACTCAATCGGGTTGGTGGTGCGGATATGCACCCAGTGCTCTGCCGGGTAGTCGTAGAACGCCAGCAGTTCCTCCCGATCCTTGGCCAGGCACGCCATCGCCTTGGGGTACTTGGCCTCGAAGCGTTTCAGCGTGCGATCGAAGGCCTTGTGCGCCTCGTCGCGGGTCTCGGCCATCCAGATGTCATGCAGGTCGGCCTTGACCTTGGGCTGTACTGACTTTGGCAGCTTGTTCAGCACGTTAGCCGTCTTGTGAACCCAGCAGCGCTGATGGTCGGTCTCCGGGTAAATCTTGCTCAGGGCCGCCCAGAACCCCATGGCGCCGTCGCCCACCGCCAGCTTGGGAGCCTGGGTCAGGCCGCGTTCTCGCAGGCCTGTCAGCAGGGTCTTCCAGCTGTCCGCCGACTCGCGGAAGCCGTCCTCGACGGCCACCAACTCCTGCGGCCCTGCTCGGTGACCCCGATGATCACCAGCAGGCACAGGCGGTCATCCATGCGCACGTTGCTGTACACCCCGTCGGCCCACCAGTAGACGTAGCGACGGTCTGACAGGTCCCGCTTTCGCCACTCGGTATGCTCGTCCTCCCACTGCTTCTTGAGCCGTGACACAGTGTTGGCCGACAGACCCTTGGCCTGGTCGCCCAGCAGTGCCGCCAGCGCCTCCTGGTAGTCGCCAGTGGAGATCCCCCTTCAGGTAGAGCCAAGGGATCAACTCCTCGATGCTGCGGGCTCGCTTCAGATAGGGCGGCAGCAGGCTGCTGTTGAAGCGAGCGCCACCGCCACTGCGGTCACGCACCTTGGGCACCTGCACGCTGACATCCCCGATCCCGGTCTGGACCGTGCGCTCGGGCAGGTAGCCGTTGCGGACCACGGCCTGGCGTCCATCGTCGAGCCGCTGATCGGCATACTGCGCCAGAAAGGTGGCCAACTCGGCCTCGACGGCCTTGGCGATCAGGTCACGGGCACCTTGGCGCAGCAGCTCGTGCAGCGGGTCAGCGACCTGGGGTTCTGGTTGTGAAAGAGTCCGGAGGGTAGAATCGGCCATGGCGTATCCACTCGTGTTGGTTGAGATCTTGGTCGTGATCAATCAACAGGATACGCCACCCTTCCTACCTCCCATACACCAGACTTGAGCTTAACTCCATGGGCGCCGGAGGCAACCGCATCACGCGTTTCACGGGCGGCGGCCATAATGTCGTCGCCACCGTTGGGGAAATTGGTGACCGTGGCAATCTTCACTTGGTCATTGAGGGTATGAGCGGTCAGTGCACGCTGGGCAGTGACAATAAACTGTGGGTAAACACACACCGCGGCAGGCGTGCCAAAGGGGCGTTTTTACCTGCTGACAGAGCGCTTCAATGCTGCTGTCAGTATCGCTATCGTTCAGACTCGTCAGGTCCATGAGGGTGAGTGCTTGGCGGGCGGCTTGGACGGTATGGGGGAGGCAGTCGCAGTCATGGAGTTCTCACAAATCAGTAAAAGATAAAAACGGGCACTGCGGATAAAACCGCAGCGCCCGATGCGCTAAATCGTCATTATTACGCTAAGCATATAAGCGCTATGCAGACGCGCCACTCAGCGCAATAAAGAAGCCAGCAATAGAGGCCGACATCAAGTTGGAGAGTGTACCGGCCAATACGGCTTTGACACCAAAGCGGGCAATCTCTTTACGGCGAGTCGGTGCAATGCTACCCAAACCGCCCAACAGAATCGCAATGGAGGAGAGGTTAGCAAAGCCACACAGCGCGAAAGACAGTATCGCCATGGTGTGCGGTGTCATCATCTGACCCGTCGCAGCCACCACCTGTTCCCCCATCGATGTAGGGGTGCCAGGTTGATATAGGCGACAAATTCGTTGACCACCAATTTTTGGCCAATGAACGAGCCTGCCAGCGTGGCTTCTTCCCAGGGTACACCCAACAGGAACGCCAGCGGGGCAAACAGCCAGCCCAAGATCAATTCCAGGCTCAGTGAGTCAAAGCCCACCCAGCCGCCGACGCCGCCTAAAATGCCGTTGATCAACGCAATCAAGGCGATAAAGGCGAGTAGCATCGCGCCCACATTGGCCGCCAGCATCAAACCTGAGGTGGCGCCAGATGCCGCAGCGTCCAGCACGTTGGCGGGCTTGTCTTCCTGGGCCTCAATCTCTTCTTCCACCTTGGAAACGCTGTCGCTGTCGGTTACGTCTTGGGTTTCCGGCATAATCAGCTTGGCGAACAGTAAGCCCCGGGCGCCGCCATAAAGGAGGCGGCGACTAAATACTCCATAGGAATACCCAGCGCGGCGTAGCCCGCCAATACAGAACCCGCCACCGACGCCAAGCCGCCGCACATAACGGCGAATAGCTGTGAAGGCGTCATACGGGCGATAAAGGGGCGCACCACCAATGGCGCTTCGGTTTGGCCGACGAAGATATTCGCGGTCGCGGAGAGCGATTCAGTCCGTGAGGTACCCAGCGCTTTTGCAGAGCACCACCTAAAATGCGAATCACCCACTGCATAATGCCGATGTAGTAGAGCACGGCGATTAACGAGGAGAAGAAGATAATGACCGGCAGCACTTTAATCGCAAAGATAAAGCCGCTGTTCTCCACATCCGCTAAGCCGCCGAACAGAAAGCCGATACCGTCGTCGGCATATACCAATATTTGGCTAACGCCCGCGGATATGGCTTGTAGCACCGCCTGGCCAAACGGCACATAGAGTACAAAGGCACCAATTCCCGCTTGAATAGCAAAGGCGCCTAACACGGTGCGTAGCCGTATAGACTTACGGTCGTAAGAGAAGATCAGGGCGATGGCCTGACCATACCCACCAAGCTCATAAGGAGTGTCATGTGGGGATCCTTCGAGTCTGCGGGGGTTAACCGCTTTTATAGTAAGTTGAGCTTGACGGAGTAGATCATCGCATTCTGATAATCGTTGGGGGTGCCCAACTTGTTTTCAGAATAGCGGTACTGAATGCCGGTGGTGATCAAATCGCTTGGGTGCCACCATAGGCTTAGCGCACCATTGGTGCCCACACTGCCAGCTTTGTCGCCCACGTAGTTCTGTTCCAGATACTCGTCATCGCGACCAAAGGTCTGCTCATGCCAGTTAGTCACGCTGAAGTTCTGGTCGAGCGCGGCAAAATCATAACCCGCTACCCAGCCAGCCATAAAGCCATTCATTCCGGTATAGCTGTCACTTTGCACCCGCGCGGCGCCAATGAACGGCTTGAACCATAAACCGTTATCAAAGGTAGTGCGGTAACCCAGGCCTAAAATTTGATCCTGTTCGCGGCTTTCAAAACCGTAATCCCGGAAGTCATAAAGGTGCGCATAGATCGACAGCGGGCTGTCACCCAGATAGATGTGCGAGGTTACTTTACCCGCAGTACGGAAGTTGTCTTGACCGCCGCTCGATTCATCGAATTGATCGTTGGTTGGGTTCTCGAAATCAAAGAAGCCGTAAAACTCACCCCAGCTAAAGCCCGCGCCGCCTTCAATTTCGAGAAACATAAAGTCGCTTTTCGCCGCGTTGGTAGCAGTGCGTGCTTCGGTGCCGTTCGACCAATCAAGATAGTTGACCGAGACATTGGCAAACGACCATAACCGGTCAAGAGGGTGAGGCTGAGCGTCATCTGCAAATGCTGGAGTGACGAGGGCGGTACTTGCCAGTAAAGCGCCAGCACTAAGGGTGGCAAGCGATGAAGAGCGAGTGTGTTTTCGAGCAGTCATGTGAGCCTCAACAGGGTTATCGCGTAGCCATTTGCGAGTGGCTATCCGAGGTTAGAGTCGTGCGGGCTGGCGTTAATGTTAAAATTATAACATTTAGTGTTATTTTTCTAACGTTGATTTGCAAGCATTGTCACATCAACGCTATTTAAATGTCATATGTCTATCGTAAGCATCAATATTTGCGCTAGTAGGCGTCGCCACAGTGGAAATCTCGACGCTGCTCGCTCAGCATAGAAATAAAAATTGAAGCAACTGAATGGTCATATTGCGCTCATCACAACACGAGGTATTACAAGAGGATGCCCACCATGAATGGCCGTAGCGCGCTGCGCCTTGCCAAACTTCAGGAAGCGCTTGCCAGTGGCGGCACTCTTCATCTGCGTGATGCCGCAGAGCTATGCGATGTCTCAGAAATGACCATTCGCCGCGACCTCACCACCCAGGCGACAGCCATTAGCCTGTTGGGTGGTCGCTTAGTCATGGCGAGCTATCCGGGTGTAACGCCGATTTACGATTTAACCGAACAGCAGGCCAGCCACTATCAGGCGAAGTATCGGTTATGCCAGCGTGCACTCGCGTTTATCGAAGAGGGCGATACGCTGTTTATTGACTGTGGTTCGACGCTCATTCCCTTGTTGAGTCAGCTCAGTCATTTCCAAGAACTCACGGTGGTCACCTATGCGCTCAACGTTGCTAATGCTGTCGCAGTACTGCCTAACGTACGCTTAGTGCTATTGGGCTTTTTATGCTGCCTCACAGTCGTTTGGCAGCGATAACATGACCGCCGCTATCGAACGGTTAGGTATCAATAAAGCGCTGATTTCAGCGGCGGGAGTGGACCTTGAGCGCGGAGTAAGCTGCTTCCACTTCCACGAAGTAGCACCTAAACAAGCTGCGATTGCCACGGCGATGCAGCGCTTGTTGGTAGTCGATGCCAGCAAATTTGGTGTGATCCGGCCGGCCTATTTCGCTTCGCTGGACGATTTTGATGTGGTAGTCACCGATGATCAGGGCGCACCGCAGCTGTTGGAGGGCACGGTCGAAGTGTGCCTGCGGTGACAGTGGCGTAAGCGTTTTGCCGGTTGTCTACCCCTGTCAATACCTAGGGTGCGGCAATGCGCCACTTCTTAGATGATCTCGATCAAGAGAAAATACTTTAGTCTTAGCTGATCTAGCAAGCGAGACCCGACGCCAATTCCCACTTGGCGGCGCATATTTTTCTCCGGAGCAATGGCGCTCAGTGCACTACGCATGTTCCTGAGCGTATGCTCTATGAGCATGTTTTGGGAAGAGTATGGGGTGATAGTTAGCTTGCTATTTAGCTGGCTAGTGTTTTATTGAACCCGTTGGTTTTGAAACCGGTTTTAAACCTTAGACGAGATCACACCATGCAACGACGCTCACTATGGCGCAGGCGAGGCACGCTAGTGCTCCTTGCGTTGTGTCTGTTACTAGCAGGCTGTAGTTCAGCTCTGTTAGACCCCAAAGGCCAAGTTGGCGCTGAGCAGCGCACGCTGATTCTGACCTCCTTTGGCCTGATGTTGATTGTGGTTATTCCTGTTATTGCCATGACGCTGCTGTTTGGCTGGCGCTATCGGCGTAGTAACAGCGGGGCTAAGTACCTTCCCGATTGGGCGCACTCCAATGCGATTGAAGCCGTGATCTGGATCGTGCCTTGCGCAATTATCGCTGTGCTTGCGCTGTTGACCTGGAAAACCTCGCATAGCCTTGATCCGCACAAGCCGCTGGAAAGCGACGTAGCGCCGATCGAAATTCAGGCAGTCGCGCTGGATTGGAAATGGCTGTTTATCTACCCCGAACAAGGCATCGCCAGCGTGAACGAAGTGGCTTTCCCGGTGGATACCCCGGTGCGTTTTCGGGTCAGCTCCGGCTCGGTGATGAATGCCTTTTTCATTCCGCACTTAGGTAGCCAGATCTACGCCATGGCAGGCATGGATAACGACCTGCATCTCCTTGCCGATGAAATCGGCAACTACCCTGGACGCTCCACCAACTACAGTGGTGCGGGTTTCTCCGGCATGACCTTTGAAGCCAAGGTGACCACCCCTGGCGAGTTTGATGACTGGGTTGAAAACGTACGCGGTGCCTCTGAAGCGCTGACCTACCCCGAGGGCTATGAAGCGTTGGCTGAGCCCACTGAGTCGCACCCGGTTGAGTACTACTCGGCGATTTCGCCATCGCTATACGAAAGCATCCTGAAAAGCTTCCATACCGGCGGTGAGCACACGATGGACGGCGATCACCCAATGGACGGCGACCATCAAATGAGCAGCGACCATGCTGATTCTGCCGATGGCGATAACACCCATGCCACTCCAGAAGCGGCCGCATCCGGTCACCACACCAACAACCATGCTAGTCAGGATCATGCCATGCGCAGCCATCCCACTAGCGTTGAAGCAGGGGGTTAAGCTGTGTTTGGAAAACTCACTTTAGAGGCAATTCCCTATCACGAACCGATCATCATGGTCGTCGCGGCCTTTATGGCCATTGGGGGATCGCGCTGTTAGGCGCGTTAACCTACTACCGCAAGTGGGGCTGGCTGTGGAACGAGTGGTTTACCTCCGTTGACCACAAAAAGCTCGGCATCATGTACTTTATCGTTGCGCTGGTGATGCTGCTACGCGGCTTCTCCGATGCGATTATGATGCGTACCCAACAGGCCATGGCCGCTGGGGGCGCCGCGGGTTATTTACCGCCCGAACACTACGATCAGATCTTCACCGCCCACGGCGTGATCATGATCTTCTTTGTCGCCATGCCCATGGTCATCGGCCTAATGAACCTGGTGGTGCCGCTGCAAATTGGCGCCCGCGACGTCGCTTTTCCCTTCCTGAATAACTTGAGTTTCTGGCTGTTTGCCGTCGCCGCGATATTGGTCAATATCTCGCTGGTGGTGGGGAGTTCGCCAAAACCGGCTGGCTGGCTTACGCGCCCTTATCGGGGATCGAGTTCAGTCCCGGGGTGGGGGTCGATTACTGGATATGGGCATTACAGATATCCGGGATAGGGACGACGCTCACCGGTATCAACTTCTTCGTGACGATTCTGAAGATGCGCACCAAAGGCATGACCATGTTCCGCATGCCGATCTTCACCTGGACCTCGCTGTGCGCCAACGTGTTGATCATCGCCTCGTTCCCGATTCTGACGGCAACGATTGCGCTGCTAACGCTGGACCGCTATTTCGGTATGCACTTCTTCACCAATGATTTTGGCGGCAACATGATGATGTACGTCAATCTCATCTGGGCATGGGGCCATCCGGAAGTTTATATCCTGATTCTGCCCGCCTTCGGCGTGTTCTCGGAAGTCATTTCGACCTTTGCCCGTAAGCGGCTGTTTGGTTACATGACCATGGTATGGGCGACGATTGCGATTACGCTGCTGTCGTTTATCGTCTGGCTGCACCACTTCTTCACCATGGGCGCAGGCGCCAACGTTAATGCCTTCTTCGGCATTATGACGATGATCATCGCCATTCCCACCGGGGTGAAAGTCTTCAACTGGCTGTTCACGATGTTCCGCGGCAGTTTGGAACTAACGTCGCCGGTACTCTGGACACTGGGCTTTATTATCACCTTTACGCTGGGCGGTATGACCGGTGTCATGTTGGCCGTGCCAGCCGCTAACTTTGTGTTGCATAACAGCCTGTTTGTTATCGCTCACTTCCACAACGTCATTATCGGCGGTGTAGTGTTCGGCATGATGGCAGGCCTGACTTTCTGGTTCCCCAAAGCGTTTGGCTTCACGTTGAGCGAGAAATGGGGCAAGCGTTCATTCTGGTGCTGGTTTATCGGCTTCTATGTCGCCTTTATGCCGCTTTACGTGCTGGCCTTCTTTGGTGCCGTGCGCCGCATGCAGTCCTACGCTAACCCTGAATGGCAGCCATGGATGATTCTGGCCTGGGTAGGCGCGGTGATCATCATGATGGGTATCGCCTGCACCGTCATCCAGTTCTGGGTTAGCATCCGCGACCGCAAGCTGAACGCTGATGTGACCGGTGACCCGTGGGATGGCCGTACCTTGAGTGGTCAACGTCTTCACCCGCGCCGTTCTACAACTTCGCACGCTTGCCGGAAGTGGGGGATATCGACAGCTTCTGGTCGCAGAAGGAGCGCAGTAACGAAGAGTTGGAAGAAGCGCCTTACACCGATATTCATATGCCGCGTAACACCGTGGCTGGCCCTGTCATCAGCTTTTTTGCGCTGATCATCGGTTTTGCCTTGGTATGGCACATCTGGTGGCTGGCAGGGTGGGCGCCATCGGTGTCTTTGTCAGCTTTATGGCGCGGGTGTTTAACGACGATATCGACTACTACGTTTCCGCTGAAGAAGTAGAGCGTATCGAGCGCGCGCACCAGCAACGCGTTAAAAACTCCGATCCCTACAAGCCGTCTGCCGAGGTTGAAGGACGCGAAGGTAAGCAACGCTACGTGGAGGTGAAAGCTTAATGGCAACGGATACGTTACATCACGAAGGGTCGGTCGTGCATCATGAGCATCACGATGCAACGGGCACCAAGCTGTTTGGTTTTTGGGTCTACTTAATGAGCGATTTGGTGATCTTCGGATCACTCTTCGCCACCTACGCCGTGTTGATGAAAGGCACGGCAGGTGGACCCACCGCGGCTGAGATTTTTGAGTTACCGTTTGTACTGGTCGAAACCTTTCTACTACTGTTTAGTAGCTTTACCTTTGGCATGGGCGTACTGGCGATGAATGCCGAACGTCTGGGTCAGGTGAAGGCGTGGCTGGGCATTACGTTCTTGCTGGGCGCGGCGTTCGTGGGCATGGAAATCTACGAATTCCAGCACCTGATTCATGAAGGCTATGGCCCCGACAAGAGCGCCTTTCTGTCGTCGTTCTTTACCCTGGTGGGTACCCACGGCCTGCACGTTACCTTTGGTTTGATCTGGATTTTGGTCATGCTGATTCAGCTCTCAACCAAAGGCTTGAACGACATGACCCGGTCAAGGATTTTGTGTCTAAGTCTGTTCTGGCACTTCCTTGATATCGTCTGGATCTGTGTCTTCTCATTCGTCTATCTGATGGGAGTGCTGTGAGATGAGTCATTCTCCGACTAACCCCACTAATCACCATGGCAGCGTAAAGTCGTATGTGACAGGACTGGTATTGTCGCTGATACTGACCATTATCCCCTTTGGGGTGGTGATGAGTGGCACCTTAAGCACACTTGCTACAGTAATAGTGGTGGCCGTGACCGCGGTATTGCAGATATTGGTGCAACTGGTCATGTTCATGCATATGAATACCAAAGCTGACGAAGGCTGGAACGTAATGTCCTTCGTCTTCACACTGACGATTCTCGTCTTAGTGGTAGGAGGCTCGCTGTGGATCATGCAGCATCTGCATCTCAACATGATGATCGGCTGATCACGGCGCCTAGTCGTTGGCGGGATCTGCTTGAACTGACCAAACCCGGCATTATCGGGGTAACCTGATTGCCACGCTGGGCGGCTACTTTCTTGCCGCGCAGGGGCAGTTTGAGTGGCTCAGCTTTGTCTCGGTCATGGTGGGGATTGCATTAATCATCGCGTCGGGTTGTGCGTGTAACAACGTCATCGACCGCGATATTGATGCATTGATGGCGCGTACGCGCCATCGCCCACTGGTAAGAGGCAGCATCTCCATCACCCAGGCGCTGGGCGTTTCGGCGCTGCTGGGTGTGTCGGGGTGGTGTGCCTGGCGCTGGGCACCAACGGATTAACCGTTGCTTTAGCGGTAATTGGCTGGGGCGTGTATGTAGGGCTTTATAGCCTGTATATGAAGCGCCGCTCGGAGTACGGCACGTTGGTAGGCAGTCTTTCGGGTGCCATGCCGCCGGTCGTGGGTTACTGCGCAGTGGCAGGGCAGTTCGACAGCGGCGCGATCATGCTGCTGGTGATCTTCTGCCTGTGGCAGATGCCGCACTCCTATGCCATCGCGATCTTCCGCTACGCCGATTATCGCCGCGCATCGATCCCGGTGCTGCCGGTAGTGCGCGGGGTGAAAATGGCCAAGCACCATATCCTGGGCTATATAGTGGCGTTTATTCCCGCCTCGCTGGCGCTGGGGTTGGCCAGCCAAGCGGGCGCAGGATACCTGTGCGTAGCGCTGACCATGGTGGCTACTGAGCTTTACCTGGCACTGCGCGGCTATCGGTTAGATGACGATGTCCGCTGGGCCAAGAAAGTGTTCGGTGTTTCTATCCTGACCATCACGGCGATGAGTTTGGTGATGGTATTAGAGGCAATGGTGCCGATGCTGGCCTGACCCTCTCCAGTATAAATACGCCATAAAACACCCCGAACAGGTAACTGCTCGGGGTGTTTGTATTTGGGGAAAAGGGTTAATGACTGCTTAAGCTTCGCGCTGGCTGGCTTGAATCGCGGTCAGCGCAATGGTGTAAACGATATCGTCTACTAACGCGCCACGGGAAAGATCATTCACCGGCTTATTCAAGCCTTGCAGCATAGGGCCCACGCTGACGACGCGGGCGCTACGCTGCACGGCCTTGTAAGTCGTGTTACCCGTATTGAGGTCGGGGAAGATAAACACAGTCGCTTTACCGGCCACGGGGGAGTCGGGTGCTTTCTGCTTGCCGACACTCTCGATGGCCGCTGCATCGTACTGAAGGGGGGCCATCTATCGCTAAGTGGGGCGCTCGCTGTTTGGCGATGCGCGTGGCTTCGCGTACTTTTTCTACATCCACGCCAGTGCCCGAGTCGCCGGTGGAATAGCTGATCATGGCAACCCTAGGCTCAATGCCAAAGGCTTCAGCGGAGCGGGCGCTCTGCAGCGCAATTTCAGCGAGCGTCTCGGCGTCTGGGTCAGGATTCACGGCACAGTCGCCGTAAACCACCACCTGTTCGGGCAGCAGCATAAAGAAGATCGATGACACCTGGTTGTATTGCGGCGCTGTTTTGATCAATTGAAACGCGGGACGCACGGTATTAGCCGTCGTGTGCACGGCGCCCGAGACGAGTCCGTCTACCTCGTCCAACTGCAGCATCATGGTGCCCAGCACCACGTTGTCGTAGCTGCCCTTCGGCGGTGAGCTCGTTAAGTTTACCGCGGCGTCGCTCCACCATAGGGTCAATATAGCGAGCACGGGTACTTTCGGGGTCGATAATGGTCAGCCCGTCAGGGAGTGTCAGCCCGCGGTTGCGCGCCACGTTCTCGATATCGTCGCGCTTCCCGAGCAGCACACAATCGGCAATGCCTCGGCGCTGACAAATAATCGCGGCCTCGACGGTGCGCGGCTCGTCCCCTTCGGGCAGTACCACACGCTTTTTTAACCTGTTGGGCGAGTTTAACCAATTGATAACGAAACGCGGAAGGCGATAACCGACGTGTATAGCCGTGGCTGAGCTTGCTTTTCAGCCAATCTAAATCCATGTGAGCGGCCACATAACGGGCGACTTGCTCTGCACGCTCAAAGTCGTCCATTGGGATTTCGCTGCTTAACTGGCTTAAGTTTTGAGCGGTGGTCAGGCTATCGGTTTCCACAACCAGTACCGGTAGACCTGTCTTTAGCGCAGGGCGGCACATTTCGATCATATTCTCGTTGGGTATAAAACCGTTTGTTAACAGCACACCGGCAAGCTGTGTGCCATTCATGGTGGCCAAGGCAGAGGCCAGCACCACATCGTCACGGTCACCCGAGGCAACCACTAAGCTGCCCGGTTTGAAAATATGCAGCGCGTTGGTGGCGCTACGGGCGCATAGGCTAGTGGAAAGCACCCGGCGGCTTGACGCCTCCCCCTTCGTTAAGCAATTTGGCGTTTAGCGCACGCGCCACATCCAGCGTGCGGGGCGCGCTCAAGGTGTTGCTATAAGGCACGACACCTATCAAATGGAAACTGTCGGTAGCCAGCGCAGGGGAGTATTGCCGCAACTCGGCGAGCACCGATTCTTCCAATTGCGGTTTAACCGTACCTGGGGCGGCGGAAAGATCATCTTCCTGACCGTAAGGGAGATTCTTCATGCGCATCAAAATGCCGCCCAGGGTGCGGCTGGAACTGAGCCCTCCAAAGCTGCGTGCATGCATATCAAGCTGGTCAGCCAAGGCCTGCGGCTCATTTAAGTCGCCGGTTCCGACGAGAATAATCCTTGCATTAAGCGCATGGGCTAACTGTGCATTGGTTTGTGTTGCGTAGGTGGTGTGTTGGGTAGGCACCACGCCCTCAACCACAATAAGGTCTAGGGAGGCGCCACCATGGCTCTCCTGCTGATTAACTTGCTCGTAAAGCTCGACCACATTTTCCATCAGCTCATCGGTATGATCATCACGCAGCAGACGTTCCAACCGGGCTTGGGAAATTGGCGACGGAGGGCGCTGATTGAGTGTTCGCGATACTAACGCAGTCGAGCGATCAAGCCCTGGGCCATTCAGTTCGTTCTGCATAAAAGGCTTCAGGAAGCCAGCTTTCAGCCCAATGGTGTCGAGGGCTTGGATTAAACCCAAGCAGGCCGACGTTAGGCCAGCGCCGACACTGGTGGGGACAAGAAGGATGGCTTGAGGCTGGGTTGGGCTATTCATGTAAGCGCCTCCACGCAGTGGCGGGTTTCCATAGCGATACGTCCTTCTTCGTCGGTGGGAATCACCCATACCTCGGGGCCGGTATGGTTGGCGCTATCTAGCTTGCCCTCTTTGCCGCGAGTGGTGGCTTCGTTAGCCTCCCCATCCAATGCAAAGCCGAAGTGCGGCAACAAGTTAAGAACGCGGTGGCGTACCGTGGGCGAGTTCTCGCCGATCCCACCGGTAAAAATAATCCCATCGAGTTGGGGGAGCGCGCAGGACAGCGCCGCCAGTGATTTAGCAATGCGATAGCAGAACACTTCAAGGGCAAGATTGGCGCCTGCATGCCCGGCTAGAGCCTGAGTTTCAATTTCGCGCATGTCGTTAGTCAACCCAGACAGGCCCAACAAGCCGCTCTCCTTGTTGAGCACGGTGTCGATTTGGCCTAACGACCAGCCCAATTGCCGGTGTAGGTGGGCATGTAACCCCGGTCGACATCGCCGCTGCGCGTTCCCATTACCAAACCTTCCAGGGGCGTTAAGCCCATGCTGGTATCCTGGCTTTGGTTGTTCCATACGGCGCTGGTAGAACAGCCGTTGCCCAGGTGAGCCGTTAACCAACCACCTGCGCCACGACTACTGATTTCGCCCGCCCGCTGGCTAACGTAGGCGTGGCTGGTGCCATGAAACCCATAGCGCCGGATACGATGCTTGGTATACAGGGTTTCAGGCAGTGCGTACCGGTAGGCCCGGGGCGGGAGCGTTTGATGGAAAGCGGTATCGAATACGGCTACCTGCGGCAGGGTAGGGAAGACTTTTGGGTTGCCGCAATGCCCGCTAAATTCGCTGGGTTGTGCAGTGGTGCGAGCGCAGCGGTAGTTTCGATGGCTTCGATTACGCTATCGCCAATCAAGGCGGCTTGGGTGAAATGTTCGCCGCCGTGCACGATCCGGTGGCCAACAGCAACCGGTAGCCGGCCTTCCAAACGCTCTAAAATGGCGTTAAGGGCCTGCGTATGATCCGCATTGGGTAACGGTTGTGTGAAGCTTTCACCGTCACTGTTTTTGCCTTTCAAAAGCGCATCGTTGCCACCTAAGCGTTCCGCCAAACCTGCTAAGCGGGGTGCCTGGGGGTCTGAATCAATCAATGCGTATTTAATAGACGAAGAACCACAATTGATAACCAGCACCGGTGCGTTCATAACCACCTTTTAATAACTCATGGGGAAAAGAGCTAGACTTTAGTTTAACATGCTGCAATGCAGAAGATCAGCGAACTCATTTCGTTAGCCTTCTACGTAAAAGCTAGGCATGCTGGGTTATTGATACCCTACCCAGCGATGATCAATTTCGCATTTTCACTACCATTACGAGCCGTTCCGTTCTTATGTCAGCGTCCTCTTTGCCCAATTTATTGCCGCGCCATTTAGCTATTTTGTTAATGATGACCGTGGCCACCATGTTTGCCGCCAACCACGTATCTGCACGGCTGGCGTTTGATAATGGTACGGGCCTGCTGCTAGCCGTGTTAACTCGCTCTGGGGTCGCTTGCTTAATATTAGCAGTTCTTGTAATCGTGCAACGAAAACGGCTATGGCTTCCCGCTGGCTCATGGCCGTGGCAACTCACCGTAGGGCTGTTGATTGCGATCCAAAGCGTCAGCCTTTACTCGGCGGTAGCCAGACTGCCCGTAGTGATTGCGCTGTTATTGGTGAATACCTTCCCGATTCAGTTAGCGCTATTGAGTTGGGCGTTAGGCGGTCCGCGCCCAACCCTGCGCAGCTGTCTGATCATGGGTACCATTTTAATCGGCCTGTTGGTGGTGCTGGATATTCCTTCGTGGATTGCCAGTGCTGATGGCATGGGTCCCGGCTGGATAGCGGGGATTGGTTTTGGCCTAATGGCAGCCTTTGTCTTCGCCTGTGCGCTGTGGATAACGGAGCACCGCTTGGCCGGAGTGGGCAGTACGCTGCGTAGCCTGCTGACCATGCAAACGGTATTTATCGTGATGATCATCGGCGGCATTGCGGGTGTCGTGCCAGGAGGCATGAGCCTGCCAGATAATAGTGAAGGGTGGCTTGGGCTTACGCTATTAGGGCTTCTTTATGGCTCGGCGTTTTCCACGTTATTTATTTTTGTTCCGCGACTCGACATGGCGCGCAACGCACCGGTTATGAATATTGAGCCGGTGGCCTCCCTGGTGCTGGGCTATTTCGTGCTAGGCCAAATGCTTAGCCCCGGCCAGCTAGTGGGTGGCGCTGTGGTAGTCGGTGGCATTATGGTGCTTAGTTTGTCCAAGGGGCGCTAAGTATAGAAATTCTTCCTAAAGCGTAGTAAAGAAAAATCTTAATAACCCCGTGGCCGTTTGGTGACGGGGTTTTTTCATGAGTATTGCCTGAGAATCGGCATACTAGTTCGTAGTTTGAGCTAAATGCTGCAAATGCGAAGGTGATAATGTCGAAGTGACTCGTTGGCGAGAAAAGAACATATAAAGCCCAACGCTCGACTTTTAAGCTCCATTCAAGAGGAAACTACCATGTTTAAAATAAACAAAATCGCCGTAGCAGTGGGTTTGTGCGCAGGGTTAGCAGCAACATCCGCGACGGCGGAAGCTGCCGAGAAAAATTGGCGCATGGCGACACCCTGGAGTGGTGGCCCTTGGCTTGAGCGCGATGCACAAATGTTTGCAGATCGTGTCAATGAGCTTTCTGGTGGTGAGATTGCCATTGAAGTATATCCCGGTGGCACATTAGGCAGTGCCCTGAAAGTGACGAATACCGTCAAGTCAGGCGTCGCTGAGGTAAGCCATAACTATATTAACTATGACTATGGCACCGACCCGACGACGGCACTTCTGGCTGGTCACTCAAGCGGTTTAACCCCTGAAGAGTTCATGATGTGGATGTACGAAGGGGTGGCGTTGAGTTATACGAAGAGTACCGCCGGGATGTCTTTGATGTCGTTGCCTTCCCTTGCGCGATCTTGGGCACCGAAATTTTCCTGCACTCCAATAAGCGTGTCGAAACCTTGGAAGATTTCCAGGGCTTACGCTTGCGTACTTCCGGTGCATGGTCTGAGTTAGCCTCTCGTCTTGGCGCATCCACGGTAGTCATGGCGGGTGGCGATATCTACAGCGCCCTGGAACGTGGCGTCATTGATGCGGCAGAGTGGGGAAGCCCTGAAATGAATCAGCCCACTGGTTTTCAGGAAGTCGCGCAGTACGTCATCCTGCCTGGGGTTCATCAGTCAGGTGGTTTCCTAGAGTGCCAGGTAAATGAAGATACCTGGAATGAGCTGAGCGAAGATGACCAGGACATGTTGCGCTTAGCCGGTAAGCTCAGTGTTTTTGAAACCTGGCTGGCGAGCTCTTTGCTGACTTGGATGCTTATCAGGCATTGCTTGATGGCCCTAACGAGATCGTCCATTTAGACCAATCCTTCATCGACACTATTTATGAAGAGACCGTGAAATGGGAAGACGAGTACGCCGCTGAAAATGAGTGGTTTGCTCGCGTTGTCGAATCTCAGCGCGGCTTTAAAGACAACATGAGCGTATGGCCTGAGTATCGCCTGCCGATTGGTACTATGGGCCGCTAAGTGAGTTAGCGATAAAAATGAAAGAGAGGTCTTTGACCTCTCTTTTGTGCGTTAAAGCCTCTCTTTTACGATGTGTTGATGAGTAGCCGTCATGAAACTAATTCAAGCGATTGAGTCGCTGACCCGATGGGCTGGTTGGGTGGGCGCGATATTGATTTTTCCGCTAGTTGGCGCGCTAGTAGTGGAAGTATTCAGCCGCTATGTTATTGGACGCCCCACATTATGGGCGTTTGAAATTAGCTATATGGTCATGGGCGCAATGTTCATGCTGGGTATGGCAAATGCATTGCGAATTGGTCACCACGTCAGTGTAGATTTGGTCTCAATGCAACTGAATGACAAGACTAACGCGCTATTACGTATGATCGGCTATGTGCTGTTTTTGCCTATTTTAGCGTGGCTGGTGTGGGAGCTTTTTCACTACGCGTTGCAAGCGTTTAACTCAAATGAGCGTTCGGGCCGTTCCGCATGGAACCCAATCGTCTGGCCAATCTTAACGGTGTGGTTTATCGGGTTTACCTTACTAGCGCTGCAGGTAATCGCAGAGCTCTTAAAGGCGGTAGCGATACTGCGTGGTCAGCCGCTACCTGAGGAGCCTGCCCTCATGAGCAGCTATTTATCTTTATTAATGTTTCCGGTATTGATGCTGTTTATCTTTCCGGTTTTCCGATCGCCTTTTCGATGATCCTGGTGGCAACAGGGTTTGGGATAATTCAATTTGGTGATGTGGCGGCTTACCAGCTGCTGACCAAAATTGAAGACACCGCGTCTAATTCTATCCTTGCCGCCGTACCGCTCTTTATATTCATGGGGGCAATGCTTGAACGCTCGGGTATAGCCGAGAGGCTGTTTGAAGCAATTCATATGTGGACGCGTCGCTTACCCGGTGGATTAGGGGTCGGCGCGATTATTATGGGTACGCTATTTGCTGCCTCCAGTGGCGTAGTGGGAGCTACCGAAGCGGTTATCGGCATGCTCGCGATCCCGGTAATGCTTAAGCATCATTACAATAACAGCCTGATTTCAGGAACGATTTGTGCCAGTGGATCGCTGGGTACCGCTATTCCACCCTCTATTACGGTGGTGGTTCTAGGTCCTGTGGCTGGCGTCTCTGTCGGTTCTCTATTTAGCGGTTTGCTAATTCCTGGGTTTTTAATGGCGGCGATGTTTTTGATCTACATCATCGGCGTGGCGTATCTAAAGCCAGCAATGGCGCCGCGGGTAGAAGAGAGCGAGCCCGAGGTAAGCTTTCAAGAAAAATGCGCGTCACAATGATCGCCTTACTGCCGACAATGCTACTGATCTTTACCGTACTGGGCACCATTTTAATGGGCTTAGCTACACCAACAGAAGCAGCCGCCTGTGGCGCGCTGGGTTCAGTATTATTGGCGCTGGCATACCGCAACTTAACGCGTGATGTGTTGTGGCACGCGGCGATCAAAACGATGAATATTTCGGCAATGATCCTGCTGATCGTCATGGGCGGCAGTATGTTTGCAGGGTGTTCTTTGCCTCTGGCGGTATGGCAACGGTGCAATCAATGCTGATGGATACCGGATTAAGCCCCTGGATGATTCTCGGTTTGATCTTGTTCATCGCTTTTGTCGCAGGCTTCGTACTTGACTTGATCTCTGTAGTACTGATCATCATACCTGTGGCGATGCCAATTGTGCGTATGCTGGGGTTTGATGAAATATGGTTCTGTGTAGCCTTTCTGGTAGTGCTGCAAACGAGCTATTTAACGCCTCCGCTTGCCCCGGCAATTTTCTACTTAAGAGCCATCACGCCGCCAGAAATTACGCTTAAACATATGTATTGGGGGGTCGTGCCCTTTATCATTGCGCAGTTAGTGGTACTAGCACTCGTGCTGGCATTCCCCCTCTGGCACTGTGGCTGCCTGATGTGATGAGCGGCCCATCCTGGTAATAACGGATAATAAGTTAAGCGTGTTCTGTATTGATGCCGCCTACGGGCGGCATCGTGCGTTTTGATAAAGGGCCTGTATATTGTTAGCAAGCTAATTAGTTGTTAGACTAAAGTCTCTTACGCATTCCCCTAACAATGCGCGCCCGATAAGAGGCGTTGGCCAGGCGGTTGCCTGGTGGCTAACAAGTGAGCTCTGCATGACCCCCGACCAAACATTTGCCCGCTGGGTGAAAGTAGCAATTACTGCTTTTGTGCTGCTATTTATCTATTTCCTGATTGCCGATAGCTTTATGCCCATGACGCCAGAGGCGAGGGTAATGCACCCGGTAACACGGATTGCACCTGAGCTTAGCGGTCCGGTAAGTGACGTATTGGTGAATGATCATCAGCACGTTGCCAAAGGCGATGTGCTATTTCAGATAGACCCGACGCCGTTTCGATTAGCGGTGGAGCAGGCGCAGCTTAATCGCGAGCAGGCCGAGCAAGAGAATGCTCGCTTGGAAGCGGAATTAACCTCTGCACAAGCAGAATTGGCCTCCGCTGAAGCGACGGCCGCCGAGCGGCGGGGCGAGCTTGAACGTGCGGAAGCATTGATGGCAAGGCAGAGCGTATCGCGCCAACAGTACGAACAGCAGGTCGCCGCTGAGCGCACTGCGCAGGCCAGTGTGGCGGCGGCTAAAGCCAAAATCGTTAGTTTAGAAGTACAGCTGGGCGATTCAGGCGAGAGCAACCTGCGTTTGCGCCAAGCGAATAACGCACTCGCCCAGGCCCAGCTGGCACTTGCTCATACCCAGGTGCGCGCCGCCCAGGCGGGAAACGTGACAAACCTGCAGTTGGACATAGGCGACTACGTGCAAGCAGGCCAGCCCGCCGTTGCGGTGGTGGCGGATGAAGTCGATATCATCGCCGACTTTCGCGAGAAGAGCCTGCGTCATGTAACGCCGGGCGATGCAGCCCAGGTGGTGTTTGATGCATGGCCGGGCCAAGTATTCGATGCAACAGTGCTTGCCATGGATGCTGGCGTGCGCGAAGGGCAACTGGCTGCAGATGGCCAACTGGCGGATATTCCCACCACCGACCGTTGGGTGCGCGATGCCCAGCGTATGCGCGTGCATATAGCGCTAACAGAACCATTAGCCAACTCCCTCGCCAGTGGTGCTCGGGCAACGGTGCAGCTCCAGCCTGGCGATGCTGCCTTGGCTAAACCTTTTGTGTGGCTGCAGGCGCACCTGATCAGCTGGCTGCACTATGTATATTAAAAACAGGTTTACTAAAATCGTGTTTGCTAAAAGCGGGCTTATTAAGCCGCTGCTAGGTGGTGGGGTAAGCGCAGTGCATCTGGCGCTCATGGTGCATCTCGCCCGGCATTAACCCAAAATGGTTTGCGTCAATGTTTACGCGTGGCGGGCGGCGGCAGCTTAGGGTTTATCGTCAGTCAACTGATGGGCTGGAACTACGGGGTGTTTTTTACCGTTTTTCCCATGTTTTTACTGGGCATGGTGCCGATCCTAAATGGCAACATCATTCGCCAGTTTTTAGCCAACGTCTCGCTCAACGTGCTTGAGGTTAGCCTGGTGGTGGGGCTGCTTAAGCATATGCCGGTGGTGATGACGCTGGTCGTGCTGGCCATTTTCCTGTTTCGCTTTAATCTGATGGCGAAAGGGGCGCTTTTTTGTTTGGCGCCAACGGCGTGCTGACATTAAGTATTTTGCTCCACTTCGCCAGCTACCCCAACGTCGACTTGAGCGATCTATTGGCCTGCAACCTGGTGGCCAGCGGGTTGGCCGTGTTTATTGCCATGCTGATGCATAGCCTTTTCCCGATGTTGAAGCGCGTAAGCCGCCTCCGCGGGCTGCCAAGCCACCCTCACAAATCCGCCATGAAACTCTAATCGGTGGTGTAACCGCTACGCTCTCTTTGTGGTGTTTCAGGTGTTCGATTTACAGGGGTCGCTTTCCGCTCAGATGGCGACCATTCTGGTTTTATTTACCTTGGGGTATGCCGGGGCACGCGTATCAGCAGCCAAGCGAGCCGTAGGAACGTTGTTAGGGTGTAATTTAGCGCTACTGATGCAACTGCTGCTCTATACCCAAAGCCACCACTTCCTACTCGTGGTACTGCTCTACTGGCTGGGATTAATGCTCTTTAGCCGGGAGCATATCCATGAAGGCGGTGGATCGGGGTCGGTTTTGGTGGGTTAACCACCTTGGGGATTCTATTTGGTCAATCGCTCGGGCCGCAGCAAGACCTGGTTTACAGCGCGCTCTACCGGTTTTCCTCAATGAGTGTGGCCCTGACGCTCACATTATTGGTCATGGCTTGCCTGCATTTTTATTAAACCGCTGGGCGCCAACACGCTTAATATAAATAAACCTGCCATTAAAAAAATTTGAGCAACTTTTTAATAAAGGCTAATCTGAGGGTGTGTCCACGTGTGATTGCAGTGCCACAGGCACCTTCACACACGGCATTTTCCCTACTAACGGATTAGAGGTGTTTGTTATGGCAACGGGTACAGAAGATAAAGCAAAAGGCGCAGGCAACAAAGCAGCCGGTAAAGCCAAAGAAGCGGCTGGCAAAGCGACAGACAATCACAAAACTGAAGCTAAAGGTAAAGCCCAGCAGGCGAAAGGCGAAGTTCAAAAGGCAAAGGCGATGCCAAGGACAGCCAAAAGAAAAAGCGTTAATGCTCAACAAAATATAGATACCAACAGGGGCTTCGGCCCCTGTTGGCGTTTAATGGCCTTAAACTGCTGTCTACCCAAGCGTGTATTACACATCCCTACTTCAGGTAGGGGTCATTATTGATAGCGCAGCCTGATATCACTTCAAGTCCAGCGAGAAATTCATCTCAACGCCGGCATCGTCCACTCTGACCCCATACTCCATGTTCTCGTAGATCTCAGCATACTGCTTGAACAACTCAATATCGGACGCTGATACTTCATCGGATGGCACCTGCTCCATGACATCGGCCAGCGAATGATAAAACTCGCCTGTCATGTGGCCATGAAGCAGCAGGTCACGCTCTGAGGCAGGCGCTTGCAGTTCGTCCTGCAATGCGTCTGAATCGCTGAGGCCCGCGCCCAATACAATGGCTGTATCCGACATGGCGGCATAGAGCGTTGGCATGTCTGGTGGTAGCAACATGCTTTTGATTTTCTTGGTTTCTCCGCCGGGTTCAAGCCCAAGCGCCCCTAGCTCAGGTGCGAAGGCGCTTACGGTAGACAGCAGCCCCAGCGGGTTTTGTGAGGCGATCGTCAGGATGCCAGTACCGGTGGGTTCACCATCGGTCATTGTCAGGCTGTCGATACGGGCTCTCAAACCGGATAGCGCTGACCCGATCATCATCGTAGCAGGGTTGTTCATCGCCACGTTGATCTCGGTCCAGGCATTATTTAGATCCTGTAGCTCATCACAGCTGAAGGGATTTTGACGCACTTCCCGAGCATACTTTTGAACGGTCTGAAGCAGTACCGGTAAATTCAGGCCCATTCCCAAGCTGGCCATGCCCTCTGTGCTACCCAGGCCCGGCACCTGAGTGGTCAGAGCTCGCAGGTCGCTGACAATACCTTCATCGGTTTCCAGGATTAGGTTCATCTCCAGGCCGTCAAGGTTGTACTCACGCATGCCCATTACAAGGCCGGGGAAGCGGCTGGTGATGCGGTCAATATCGGCCTGACAGGCGGATAGATCCAGCTGCTCTGCCTCAACGGCGTCCATCAGTGCCTGAGTGCCTGGATGAGTGGGTGTACTCAGTTCACTAAGCAGGCGTGAAGCGTTAATTTGCCCGGCCCCGTAAGGTAAAGCCATGACGCTGTTCAAGCTCCGCCAGTGCGCTGGTATCACCGATGTTGCTGTCAGGCGGGGTGCTACCCAAAACCTGCGCTAGCAGCTCGTCGCTGGCATCCTGTGGCACGAGAGACAACAGCAGTTGCTGATCAATAATGGCTAGGATCGCATTGACCGGCCCCTCAGGCGTCAGCACCCAGTAGTCGGTGCCGTTAGTGGTGGCCGTGCTCGGGTTGAGGTCTGCCTTGGTCAGGATGCGCTGAAGCGTTTCGCGAAAGGCATCTTCATCGTAGCTCAAAGCGCAAAACAGGCAGGATGCCCAACCCATACAAGGCGGCCTGGGGTCCCATCTTAAGGCCCAGCGCATGGGCATCATCCAATGTTTCAACGCTGTCTAGCTCTTCACCCATAGCGATTAACAACGTCACCAGTGAGTGCTGCACGTCATCGCCTATCTCGGGCAGTGTGCGGCGCAACTCATCCAGATTGGATTCGAGGCTGCCCTGGGGCTGCATGCGCCGATAAAAATCAAACGCCTCTTGTTCAGGCATTGATTCACGCGTGGCCATAAAGTAGGGGGAGTCTGCCGGGATATATTGCAGCATCGGCGCTACGTTATTTTTCGGCGTTTCCTGTTGCGTTGCTGCTGCCGTGGGTTCTTTATCATCACTGCAGCCGGTTAGCATGCCAGCGCTAAGCAGGGCAACGGATACCGCCAAGGAAAGTTTGGTTTTCATATGGAATCAGTTCTTTGAAGGTGTAGGCTTTAAGTAAGCCATTTTGAGCAGATCGCTCCCCTAATGCTAACTATACATAATTTATGGAAAATGACCTGCTACTTAAATGAGAATTTTTTTTATTTCATATCGCTGATTGGGTAAACCTCTACCGGTATTGAGCCGGGTACTGCAACGATTGCGGAAGCTAAACTGCCAGATCTGTCAGCATTATCATCAAAAGGGCCCTTGCGTTTACCTAATACGCAAGGGCCCTATTCAGTAGTTAAATCGCTCAGTGGCTTCCAGTTTTAAACTTCCTGATACAGCTGACTACCCGTTTGACGAAACTTCTCCGCCTGCTCTTCCATGCCACGCTTTACCGCCTCTGCGTCGCTGGCGCTATCCGGCGTACGGTCGCGGTAGGTATCACGCACTTCCTGGCTAATCTTCATCGAGCAGAATTTTGGCCCGCACATGGAGCAGAAGTGCGCCACCTTGGCGGAATCCTTGGGCAAGGTTTCGTCGTGGTATTCCCGGGCGGTGTCCGGATCTAAGCCTAGATTGAACTGGTCTTCCCAGCGGAACTCAAAGCGCGCCTTGGAAAGTGCGTTATCGCGCCGCTGTGACGCCGGGTGGCCCTTGGCCAAGTCCGCTGCGTGGGCGGCAATCTTGTAGGTGATAATGCCGGTTTTTACATCATCCTTGTTGGGTAGGCCGAGATGCTCTTTCGGCGTTACATAGCAAAGCATCGCGCAGCCAAACCAGCCGATCATGGCAGCGCCAATGCCGGAGGTAATGTGGTCGTAGCCCGGTGCGATATCCGTGACCAGCGGCCCAAGCGTATAGAAGGGCGCTTCATCGCAGTATTCCAGCTGCTTATCCATGTTCTCTTTACCAGGTGCATGGGCACATGGCCGGGGCCTTCAATCATCACCTGTACATCGTGCTTCCAGGCAATATGTGTCAGCTCGCCCAAGGTTTTCAGCTCCGCCATTTGCGCTTCGTCGTTGGCATCGGCAATGGAGCCCGGGCGCAGGCCGTCGCCCAGGGAGAACGCCACGTCGTACTGCTTGCAGATCTCGCAGATCTCCTCGAAGTGGGTGTACAGAAAGCTCTCCTGATGGTGGAACAAACACCACTTGGCCATAATCGAGCCGCCCCGGCTGACAATGCCGGTTACCCGATTGGCGGTCAGCGGCACGTAGCGCAGTAAGACGCCTGCGTGAATGGTGAAATAATCCACGCCCTGTTCGGCCTGCTCGATGAGCGTGTCGCGAAAGACTTCCCACGTGAGATTCTCAGCCACGCCGTAGACCTTCTCTAACGCCTGATAGATCGGCACCGTGCCAATCGGCACCGGTGAGTTGCGAATAATCCACTCGCGGGTTTCATGGATGTTCTGCCCGGTGGATAGATCCATGATGGTGTCAGCGCCCCAACGGATGCCCCAGGTCATCTTGTCCACTTCCTCTTCAATGGAAGAGGTGACCGCCGAGTTGCCCAGGTTGCCGTTGATCTTGACCAGAAAGTTGCGGCCAATGATCATCGGCTCGCTTTCGGGGTGGTTGATGTTATTGGGAATAATCGCCCGGCCGCGGGCAACTTCATCACGTACGAACTCTGGCGTAATCTCGTCTGGAATGCTGGCGCCAAAGTTCTGGCCGCGGTGCTGGTGGCCCAGGATGCGCTCTACTTCAGCGGTGCCCAGCGCTTGGCGGCGCTGGTTTTCGCGCAGGGCAATAAACTCCATTTCCGGCGTCACGATGCCCTGGCGGGCGTAGTACAGCTGGGTCACGTTTCCAGGCCGGCCGTCTTTTTGTAGAGAGTGCACGGCGTGGTGTGCGGGTTAAATCAAAGCGCAGCTGGGCAAGGGTTGGGTCGTTGGCGCGACGCTTGCCGTACTCGCTGGTGTGCCCGGCTAAAAACTCGGTGTCGTTGCGCTCTTCAATCCACGCCCGACGTAGGGCTGACAGGCCCTGGCGCAGATCAATCTGAGCATTGGGGTCGGTATAGGGACCGGAGGTGTCGTACACCAGCAGCGGCGGGTTCTCTTCATCAATACTGCTGGTTTTGGTGGGCGACAGTTTAATTTCCCGAAACGGCACGCGAATATCAGGCCGCGAGCCTTCAACGTACACCTTGCGCGATGCGGGCAATGGCGCAATGGCGGCAGCATCTACCTGGGCAGTTTCGGCGAGAAAGTGGGCGGTTTTACTCTTAACGGTCTTGGTCATGGCTGTTCATCCTTGGTTGTTGTTGGGGTTAGCGAGAAAGCTCAGCATCAGTAAGGCTTAGGCCCATCTGCCAGAAGTCGATTTCCAGGCGGGTGGCATCGCGGAAGATGTTGGCAAGCTCTTTAAAACGGGCAGGGGTGACATCGGTCAAACGGGCGTTGAGCCATTCAAGCTCCGCCTGCATGGCGGCCTGGAATTGCTCGCTTTCGTACATCGCTATCCAGGCATCAAACGGGTTCTGTTCGCCGCGCAGGGTAGAAGGCTGGTCGTTCAGCCAGTTGGCGATTTCGCCGTAGCCGACAAGGCAGGGGGCAAGCGCCACGTGCAAATCGAGCAGGTCGCCGCGGCTGCCGGTATCCAATACGTAGCGGGTGTAGGCCATGGTCGCGCGGGCTTCGGGGAGTTCGGCCAGCTCCTGCTCGGAAATCCCCCACTCTTGGCAAAAGCCCACGTGCAGGCCCAACTCCACATCCACAATGGCTTTTAAACCTTCATGGGCTTGGCGTAAATCTGCCAGGGTGGGCTTTTATAGGCCGCCAGCGCATAGGCGCGGGCGAAGTGAATCAAAAACAGGTAATCCTGCTTTAAGTAATGACGAAACGACGCCTCAGGCAGCGTGGCGTTGCCCAACTGGCACACAAAATCGTGCTCAATATAGGCGCGCCAGTCGTCCTGGCAAGCGGTGGTGAGATCAGTAAAGCGATAGCCCATGATGCCTCCGGTGGTAATGATCCGGAGGTAAGGCGAGAAAGATCGAGGAAATGGCGCGGAAGGTGGCGTGCGATCGTAAGAGAGCTAGCCAAGGCCATCGCTTGATCCCTACGCCGGTACCCGCGCCGCAATTCATAAAGCAGCGCATTAGCCGGATCAGGTTCAGCGGGACCAGCGCTCGGTAGCCAAAAGCTCACCCTGCGCCATCTCAGCCGGATTTCACCGGCACCCCGTCAAGCTGTTCGTTGATGGAGTGTAGGAGGCGGTTATGGGAGATGCAAGGGGCTGTTGAGCCTTATGGTTGCGGCGTTGCATCTTGATATTGTGGTGTACGCTAAGAATCGACGTATTTTCCTATCGCTAGAGGGCATAACTTTAAGGGGCAACGACAGTCATGTATTTGGTACTTTTTATTTCCGGCATCGTGTAAAAATACTTTTAACCAAGAGTGAGGGAGATAGTAGCCGTAATGCAAATAGCACAAGCCACATCTGAAAATGCGCGTGCAGTCGCTGAGATTCATGTGGCAGCTTGGCGTGCTGCATATAGATCCATTGTTCCAGACGATTATCTAGCATCGCTATCAATAGAACGTCGCGAAGCTAAGTGGAGCGAATGCATTGCGGCGGGTGATCCTACGTTACTGGTTGCTAAGAAGGCTGGTGTTGTCCAAGGCTGGCTTAGCTTTGGAAAATGTCGAGATATCGGTTCGCACAAGAGTGAAGCGGAAGTCTGGGCTATTTATGTATCCCCAACAGCTTGGTCAACAGGAGTGGGTCACTTGTTCTGGCTGCGGGCAAAAGAGCTTATGCTTGAGAAAGGTTTCAAGTCGTGCAGTTTGTGGGTTTTCCTCAGAATGAACGGGCAATTAAGTTCTATCGCTCAATCGGGTTTGCCCATGACGGGGCAGCCGCCAAGAACTTCGAACTCGGTGGTGTGCTGCTTCAGGAAGTGCGATTTGTCTCTCAATTTAGCTGTTAATCATTTTTTAAAGATAACAGCAGAAGGCATTTAGCCCGGCTAAAATTACCAACCCTCACCCAGCGGTTGATCTAAAACGTGTCGATAGAGATAAACGATGGCATTGGGTGCCTGGTCTTGTGTTGCCGCAGCAACGCGCCTTTCTATCGTGAGATATTCCAAAAGTTGCCGCACTTCATTGTCTGCCATAGTGGCAGGAGGCAGCATTCTCTTGAAACGAATGAAAAATCGAATCCAGTAACAATAGGTTTTCTCAGTACGAAGGCTATAGCGTATTACACTTAGAGTAGCTTTTTCCCGCTCCATTGGTTGCCCCCGCCTGAATACATTAATTGTATTTATATACAGCATTCTTAAGAATGGCAAGTCGCGCAAGCATGCGAATTTTGGATATGTAACCAAAATTGGCTTTGCTCTTAAGGGAGTCAATGGGGTAGATTTGATCAGGGTGGCTGCATAACCTCAATGAACGCGCCGGCGCGTTCATTGAGGTTATGCAGCGGGTATATAATCACTGTTATATTTTACGGAGACTCCACACATGGCTGTAAACCAAGTAGAGCGAGCGTTCCGGGCATGGCCAGTATTAACTGGTGTCGCGAAACAACGTGGAACAATCACTTACGGCGAATTAGGTGCTGCGATTGGGGTTCACCATCGAGCAATCCGCTACGTGCTTGCGACGTCCCCCCCTTTCTCAGTAGCAGCCGGGTTTAGAGCCAGAAGTAACTTTATCGTGTTTTAACACCAGTTGCTCGGCGTAGGCTGAAGGTGTCAGTCCGCCAAGACTCTTCTTCGGTCTCTCTTCGTTGTACTCCCGCCGCCATGCTTCGATAACAACCTTGGCGTGATGAAGGCTGGTGAACCAATGCTCATTCAGACATTCATCGCGAAAGCGCCCATTGAACGATTCTACGTAGGCGTTTTGATTGGGTTTTCCAGGTTCAATTAAAAACAGGGCAACGCCCCGTAGATGAGCCCATGACAGCATGGCGCGCCCGCAGAATTCCCTTTCCATTATCCGTACCGAATGGCGCTAGGTAAGCCACGTTGTAAAGCCAGATGATCCAGAATACGTGTTAAAAACAGTCCACCAATGGCACGTTCAGGCACGATAGCGACGGCTTCATGGGTAGCGTCATCGACAACGGTGAGGTTCTTTAACACTCGCCCGTCTGCCGTGCGGTCAAACACAAAATCCATTGACCAGACCTGATTGGCGGCACCAGGGCGGCCAAGGGGCTTTCGCTCAGACGTGGGAACCTTCTTGCGCTTGCGACGCTTCACCTGCAAGCGAGCTTCGGCATATAGACGCTCAACACGCTTGTGATTGACCGGCTCTCCGGCCTGACGTAGCTTCAGATAGATCATGCCCGCCCCATAGCGACGGTGCCGATGCGCAAGCGCCAGGATGCGTTCGCGTAAGCCCTGGTTGCGGTCCGGCATTCGCTGATAGCGTAACGCGCTGGCACTCATCCGGATGACACGCAGTGCTCGGCGCTCGCTCAGGCCACGTGACACCATAAAGCGCACCACGTCTCGGCGTGCAGGGGCACTCACCACTTTTTTCTCAGTGCCTCGCGAGTGACCTCCATCTCCAGTAGCGACTCAGCGAGCAGCTTTTTCAAGCGTCCATTTTCGGCTTCGAGTTCTTTGAGTCGCTTGGCATCGGGAACACTCATGCCGCCAAACTTGCTGCGCCAAAGGTAATAGCTGGCTTCCGAAAAACCGTGCCGACGGCATAGGTCCTTGATGGGCAGTCCCGCTTCTGCTTCGCCCAGAAAACCAATGATCTGTTCTTCGCTGAACCGCTTCTTCATGTCCAATCTCCTTACGCATAGGATCAGACTCTAAAGTGTAGCGCTACTCAATCCGGGGTGACGTCGCGGCGTTAAATCAGTTCTAATGCCGAAGCTGGGCAATTTGCAAAGCGTCATTCCTGACTTTGTATACCATTCGGTGCTCTTCGATGGTTCGCCGAGATCAGTAACCGGCACTGCTCACCATATTGATGAACCGTTTTCAGCGCTAAGTCGATGACCGAAACGCCCCTACCTTCCCGGTAGAGGCACTTTTTATCATATAAAGTTACCTTTCGTAACCGAACCCTCCTTGTTTTCGAACAGTGTTCTGCCTATGTTTATACATGTGAATCAAACGACTGTCACATTGCGTGAATCACGGCAGGATAGCCTTTAAATACCATGACGATTCCTAGAATCGTTCACAGCAAGTCGTCACAAGGAGAATACACGTGAAACTCAGAACCCTACTTACCGCCTCGTTTGCCTCTACCGCTCTGCTCGCTGCTGCACCGTCGGCATTCGCCGCACCCAATGCTGATGGCCTTTATCTGGGCATTGGTACCGGTTTCAGCTCGCTGGAGAACGACGACGACGAAGTCGGCGATTTCATCTCCGATGGCGCCGAAGACTTTGATCTGGATGATGACGAAGACAACGGCTTTAAAGGTTTCGTCGGCTACGAATTTAATCCTTACTTCGCTACCGAAATCTTCTATGCCGATCTTGGTCGTACGCGCCTGAGGGGTAACAGCGACGCCAATACCGATTTAGAATCCAGCGCCTACGGGGCGAGTCTGGTCGGTCAATTGCCCATCACCTCCTGGTTTACCGCCTTCGCTAAGGCCGGTGTGGCCAAGTGGCAAACCGACGTCGACGGTAACCTTGGCGGGGCTAGCGTTGATCTTGAAGATCAGGACGGTACCGATCCGGTCTACGGTGTCGGCGCGCAGTTCAACTTCGACCCCTTCCTGATCCGTGCCGAATACGAGCGCTACGACTTCGACAGCGACTATAAGATCGACAGCTTTACCGCATCAGCCGGTTTCCGCTTCTAACCGTCAATTTATTTAACCATGTTCGATATCAGCGCCGGGGCTCGCCCCGGCGCTGCCGTTTTCAAGAAGTTTGTTTTGCTGACCACCACCTTGTTCCAGCTCGATAACGGATTCCAGCAAACGACGGGCGCTCTTAGTGCGCGCAGGAGATAGACTGTCTCTTGTAGCGCCTCATAGTCTTCGAGAGAGATCATTACCACAGGCTGCGCCTTGTTGCGGGTGATGTTCATTGGTGAATGGTCTTCACAGACCTGCTCCATGGTTTTTGCTAGATTGGATCTAGCGGACGTGTAGCTAATGGCATCCATAAGGCTGATCCCACGCGTTAAACGGTAAGATGTAGATGAACCAAAACCTTGCAGACGAGCTAGTCATGGTGATGCGCGAAGACCAGCACTTGTTGCAGCAGCTCTTCGATGCTGGCGAACTGCCCGCTGAGTCCTACCATCCCCGAATGAAAGCCTTGCACGAGCAAAATACTGCCCGTCTGAAAGAAATCATTAGCGTCCACGGTTGGCCTGGTATCCCGCAGGTTGGTGAAGAAGCTGCCAAAGCGGCATGGCTGATCGCTCAGCATTCTGTATCAGATATTGATTTTATGACGGAGTGTGCCGGCCTGCTGAAAGAGGCGGTTGCCAGAGAAGAGGTAGCGGGGTGGCAGTTGGCATTTCTGCAGGATCGGGTGCGTACCTTATCTGGTAAGCCTCAGGTTTACGGCACCCAGTTCGATGTTGATGAAAGGGTTGGCCAATACCGTTCCCCATCGCAGATGCGGCGGCGGTGAATGAACGTCGTGCGCCTCGGGCTGAACTCCCTTGAGGAGCGCCAGGAGCAAATGGTTGAGCAAGCGCAGAAACGCCGCGCCAATATCGAAAAATGTTCACTATAGGCAACGCTTGCACCGGCCTATCGGCATTAAATGACAGAGGAAGCTATGCTGGAAACTGCCAACACCCCCTGAACCTCCGTACTATGCGGTGATTTTTTACCAGTTGCCGTACGGAAGGTGACAACGGATATGCCGAGATGGCGGCCCGCATGGTCGCATTAGCCACTAAGCAACCAGGCTTTTTGGGTATCGAGTCTGCCCGGGAGGGCCTGGGTATTACCGTATCGTACTGGGCTAGCCTTGAGGCAATCAGCCACTGGAAGAAGAACGCTGAGCATCTTGAGGCCCAGCGCCTGGGTCACCAGCAATGGTATGCAAGCTTTCGGGTTCGGGTGGCGAAGGTTGAGCGTGAATACGGTATTTAACAACCGTATTCACCTGGGCTGAGTACAGCATTGGAGTGACCAGTAGATGTGGTGGTCGCTATGCTTCCAGTCGGTGCTATTGCCGGTTCCATAATGACTATTGATATGCGCGACTTTTATCTTAATGATTTAACGCCCATTGGTTGCACGGCCTGGAATGAACCGATTTTGAGAATCTGATTGGTTATATTGAAAAGGGTGAAATACGCACGTTAGTGACTAAAATATTTGAACTAAGTGATATAGTAAGTGCGAGAATAGAGTATTCTTAATGATACGTATTTTGGCAACTTTGTGCTTATGCCACCGTTATAGTCGCTAACGGCCTAGTTAAAAGTTGTTAACCATAAAGGCCGTTGTTAACCATATTGTTAACAATAGACGCTTAGGCATGGGGTTGGTTACAATGGCACGTTACACCAACCCCGTATGTTCCAACACGACCATCACACCAATCCCGATTAACACTAAGCCGCCGATCAGTTCAGCCCAGTGGCCCACATACTTGCCGAGCTTGTGGCCAAGTAGCGTGCCCATGGAGGCCATCACAGTGGTGGCCAGACCAATGGCAAGACTGGTGGTAATGATGTTCACATCGATAAACGCAAGGCTGGCGCCCACGGCCATAGCATCCAGGCTGGTAGCGGTAGCCGTCAGCACCAGCAACCAGAAGGTCTGCTTGCGATGTGCTACCTTTTCCTCTTTTTTCAGCCCTTCATGCATCATGTGCAGGCCAATAACGGAAAGCAGAGCAAAGGCGACCCAGTGGTCCCAGGCTTCTACATACTGCTGCGATGCCTTGCCCGCCACCCAGCCCAGCACGGGCGTCATCGCTTCAATAATGCCAAATACCAGGCCAATGGCCACGGCATGACGGAAGCGGGGTTTGGTTAGCTTAGCGCCTTTGCTGAGGGAGGCGGCAAAGGCATCTGCCGACATGGAAACCGCTAGAAATAGCAGGGCAACAGGCGTCATGAAGTACACATCTCTCGATGAAGAATCCGCGTATAAGAAACTATTAGTATGGTGCTAAGCACTCATGCTTGAGTGTAAAAGTCGGGTATTAAAGTGAGATGAAGCCTACCACGGATGGTTAAACAAACAAGGGATTGTTCTAAAAATAAAGTTTGTAATAGCGAACTAATATAGCCTTGGCTAACAATGTATTTGTTAGCTGATATCGTTGTGTTTGGGTTAGTTGTCGGTATCCCATGCTCTTTCACTTTAGTCGGTAAAGTCGAGGATGCCGTCCGCTGGCACTCCTGCCTCTACCTTGTGATCCAAAGTGCGGCACTTATTCTGTGAACCCAGGAAGAAAGAGAAGTATCTCCTAGATGAAATCGACAAACTTACAAAAAAATGAACGAAGCAAAGAGCGGTAGACAGGCATTCCCAAAGAACTGTTCTGGTGATTAGCTCTCTGGTTTGATGTTTAAAGAATAATAGAGACAGGAAAACGTTACCCTGTCCCTATTCCCCCCGTTCCCCGTCTAACCCCCTAAACCTGCGCGTAGCCCCCGTCAACGAACACCTCGCTCCCTGTCATAAAGCTGCTGTCGTCGGACGCCAGGAACGCCACCGCGCCCGCGGTTTCCTTGGGATCGCCCAGACGCTCAAGTGGTACGGTCCGTTTCATCTCGCTCAGGGCTTCGGACGGGAGCAGTTCCATCAGCTTGTCTGTTTGGGTCGGGCCAGGAGACATGACGTTCACGCGAATGCCGGTGCCCCTGAGGTCATGGGCCCAGCTGCGCGCCAGATTGCGGACGGCCGCCTTGGAGGCGCTGTAGATACTCATGGCCGGGGTGCCCATGCTGCCCACCGTGGATCCAGTGAGGATGATGGAGCCGCCGTTCGTCATCAGGGCAGGGCCTTCTGGACGGTGAAGAGGGTGCCTTTGACGTTGATGTCGAAGATGTAGTCGTAGTGCTCCTCGGTGATCTGTCCCAGGCTGGCGAATTCGCCGACGCCCGCGTTGGCCACCAGTACGTCCAGGCGCCCTTTCTCTTTCTGCACTGTCTCGAATACGCGGTCAAGATCCTCCGGCTTCGTCACATCCGCCTGGAGACCCCGGGCGTTAGGGCCCAGTGCCTCCGCCGCGTTGTCGAGGACGTCCTGGCGCCGTCCGACAATGAAGACAAAGGCGCCTTCGTCGATCAGGCGTTGGGCCGAGGCTAGGCCGATGCCGCTGGCTCCGCCTGTGATTAGTGCGATTTTACCGTTTAGCCGACTCATGGTTGGGTCTCCGTGTGTGTTGACTCGATTCGCTTTCACGATATATAAACCACTTACAATGTTCAAGTATGCACCTTTTGGTAAGTACCCTTTATGGCGAAAGAAAACTCAGAAATCCCACGTTTCATTTGTGGCCTGCATGCGACGCTGCACGTGATCTCCGGGAAGTGGAAGCCTTTGATTCTGTTCTTTTAAACAAGGGCCCGACGCGTTACGGCGAGCTCAGGCGAAGCGTCCAGGGCGTGAGCGACAAAATGTTGATCCAGCAGTTGAAAGAGCTGGAGTCCGACGGCATCGTCCAGCGAACCGACTATGGGGAGATCCCGCTGCGCGTCGACTACTCGCTGACGCCCTTCGGGGCGAGTCTGGTGTGGGCTATGGAGCCGCTTTGCGGCTGGGGCGAGGCGCACGAAGAGGACATTGCCGCGGCGATGGACCGCCGGAAAACCAGCCGGTAAAAAGCGAAGTCGGCAATGAATTACCAAAGGGGGCAGATCTATTTATTTTTTAAGCAAACTGAGTAGCTTTAAATCGTTCTGACCCCATTGTGATTATTTATGAAGTCAACACTTAACAAGGTGGTCAACGGGACGCCAACTACGCTGCACTCCGTTGGCACCCATTACCACTGGCGTTAAAACAGAAGTGATACCGGTGCTAGGCAATAAGCAAAGCGCCATCTGTGATTTTGTAAACCATTCGGTGTTCTTCGTTGATCCGCCGAGACCAATAACCGGCGAGGCTGTGTTTGAGAGGCTCTGGTTTGCCGACTCCTTCAAATGGCTCTCGTTTGGTCTCTTTGATTAGCTTGTTAATTCGGTTAAGAACTTTCTTATCGATTTTCTGCCGCTTAAAACCAGCGGCTGAGCCCAGGCGGGAAACGGCAAATTGTCGATAAACCAGAGCCTTCTACACGTTCCCTATCGAAGATGCTGCGGCGCTATCGCTTGGAATCAATACTTTTCCAGACCAGCCCAACCAGCGCAATAGCCAGTACGGCGAACAGCACGTTGGCACTCGTCGAATCCAGCGCTTGCAACGTTAGGCCTGACACGACCAGCCAGAGCGCTGGAATGAGGGCGGCGATCCAGAGGGCGAACCCACGAAGCATAATAAGCAGCAGGCCCAGCGTGGTCGCCGCCGTAGGGTCGGCATGAATGCCGAATACTTCCGCTTGGTACCAGGAGCCGCCGCTTAGCGGCGCTATTAGCGGCATTAGCGTTGGCATAAGTACGAGGCCGAAGAGGGTGATGGCGATGCCTATGGCAACCGGTGGGTGTGTTGCGCGTGGTGCGTTATCCATTCCCCATCCGGTTAGCGCCATCAGTACTAGTAGCACGGCCTGGGCTATGAAAGCATCGCCAATATAGCCCCCGGCCCAGTTGAGTTCTGCATAGCGCTGAATGAAAAACGCGACGGCGACAAAGGCCCAGAGCGGGGCGGGTAGCAGGCAGGCGAATTGCGTGCGGTGTCTCAGCGCCAGTGCCAGGGTGGCGGCGCCGAGGGCGAGGGTCAGCAGATGCAGCGGCCAGAAGGTTTCGCCCATGCGCTCAAGCAGGCGAAAGTAAATCTCCGCCGTGAAGGGAATAAAGTCCTGTAGCTGGTAGCTCGTCCACTCGTTCATAGCGACTCAATGTAGTCGGCCATCCGCTGCCTGGCAGTGGGCGAGGGCATGGGGTGTGGCCAGCGCGCATGTTCTCGCGCATATGTTCGACCTGGGTGGTGGCGGGAATGGCACACGTTATCGCCGGGTGACTGACGATAAACTTCAGCAGAAAGTCCGCCCAGGTGGTGCAACCGCATTCCGCGTTGGTCCATTCGGGCAGTGGCGCGTCACGGCGCTTGAGGGTCTTGATCAAGCTGCCGCCATCGTAAGGTCGGTTGGCGATCAAGCCGATGCCCCGCTCTTCTGCCAAGGGCAGTAGCCGGTTTTCGGCCCTCGCGGTGGGCGATGTTGTAGGTCAGCTGAACGAAGTCGATATCCTCTGATGTCATGATCTGCTCAACCTCGCTGTGGCGGCGCCCGTGCGAGGTGGTAATGCCAATATGGCGGATGATGCCTTCGGCTTTCATTTCCTGCAGCGCGGCTAGGTGCTCGCGCCAGTCCGTCAGGTTATGTACCTGCACCAGATCGAAATGCTCAACCTTCCAGCGGTCTTCAAGCTCGGCCACTTGCTCGCGGGCTGAGCCACCGGCGGGGCTCCAGACCTTCTCAGCGGCAAACAGGCTCTCGGGCGTGCCCAGCTGCTGTAGGGCATAGCCCATCACATCCGGTGCCGAGCCATACATGGGCGATGAGTCGATCAGGCCGCCGCCATGCTCGAAGAATGCCTTGACCACCTCAGTGCGGGCATCAAGCAACTCAGGGTCGTTGCCGACATTGAACGTGCGCCAAGTGCCCATGCCAATCACGGGCAGCTTTTGTCAGTGCCCGCAAAGGCCTTCAGGCGAATCCCGTTGGTGTTGGCAAAAGCGATGCGGTGGGGAGCGCCATGGCGGCGAGTGTGGCGCCGATGAGCGTAAGGCTTTGTCGGCGCGTAATGCGATGCTTGATGCGATGTTTGACGTGATGCTTCATAGCGGTCGCTCCTTCCGATTTTTGAATCGGCACCGTGGAAGCCAACACCAGTACAAAGCATGTCAGCACAAACACCTTATTCACAAACCAGTTGGTGCGCCAGATCGACCACTCAGGGTCGTCGAGAAAACGCACGAACAGGGTGGCGATGATGAGGATTTCAAAACGGACATGCCCACCGCCAAGGCACGCGTATAGCGAGGCTGCTTTAGCAGCGCCCAGCCTAGCCAGACGTGCGCCAATGGCCATAGATCCCAGTAAATATACCGCGCCCAGGGCTCGTCGTAGGCCAGCGCATACCCCACGGGAAACAGGTATTTAATGAACAGCGTCCACGCCGCGAGGATAAACAGCAGGTGGGCAAGGAAGCTGATCCAGGCATTGGATTTTGGGGCGGGCAGTGACATGACAGCGCTCCTGTCCTAGTCCGTTAATCCTGGGCCGTTAATGGCGCCTCCTCACACCATCTTCAAAGAGTGCTTGCGCGTTGGCGGGGGGATAGGCGGCGTCGATTTGTGCCAGGTCATCTTCGTCGAGTCTGACGTTATCTGCATCAAAGTTCTGTTTGAGATGATCCAGATTCACGGCTTTAGGAATAGCGATCACGCCGGGTGGCGCAGTGCCCAGGCAAGCGCCACTTGCGCGGTGGTAGCGCCGTGTTTGCCGGCGATGCGTTGCAGGGTTGCGTCATGCAGTAGCGCGCCGCCTTGCCCGATGGGGCAATAGGCCATGAGCGGCATGTGTTGTTGTGCCTGCCAGGGCAGCAGGTCGTATTCAATGCCCCGGGCTTCGGGGTTGTAGAGCACCTGATTGGTGGCGCAAGCGGGCGCGTCGAGTTCTGCCAAGTCGTCAATGTCGAAGTTCGACACGCCCCAGCGCAGGATCTTGCCCTGCTCGCGCAGCCGCTCAAAAGCTTCGACTGTTTCGCTCAGCGGATACTGGCCGCGCCAGTGCAGCAGGTATAGATCGATGGTGTCGGTGCCCAATCGGCGCAGGCTGCGCTCGCAGGCGGCTTGAACACCCTGGGTGCTGGCGTTATGCGGGTAGACCTTGCTAACCAGATACACCTCATCGCGCCGGTCACGGATCGCTTGGCCAACAATCTCTTCAGCGCCGCCTTCGGCATACATCTCGGCGGTATCGATCAGCGTCATGCCCATGTCCAGCCCCTTCGCGCAGCGCCCTGACCTCCGCCCGACGCTGCCCGGCATCCTCGCCCATATGCCAAGTGCCCTGGCCGATACGGGGTACGCTGTCGCCACCTAGCTTAATCGTCTGCATATTCTATCCCCGGTTGTGATGCTGTGGACTCATGTTTATTAAACGTAGGCAACACCAACCTCGCCGCCAGCAACAGCCATACCGACTCAATCGCCATCGAGGCAACGCAAAGCAGTGCTTCAATACTGACCAATACCAGCACGTAGGTCAGTCAGCGAGTAGGTCATGCCATTAGCGGTGCCACTAGAAGGCCTCCGGCCAGCCATACCGCCGCAATAACGACAAAACCTCGCAGTACCCAAGTACCAGCTCCTGCGCCGCCGCCATGGTCATGATGATGCTCATGGCCCGAGTTGGCATGTTTGGCCCGATACCAAAAAAACACCAGAACCGCGGATATCGCGATGAATATCAGATTGAGTATGAAACCGTAGTCCATCTTGAAATGATCGCGTTCCGTTGCCGTTTGCACAGTGCTTGCATCCGGTAGCATGCCGAATGCCGCGAAGCCGTAATGCATGATCAGAGAAGCAAATACCAGCCCACTAAGCAGCAGTGCGAGAATATACAGCGACATCTTCCAGCCATAATATTGCGCATTAATTCTCAGAACCGGCAGTACCACCAAATCCGAAAAATAAAGGCCATTACGCCCGCGAAGCTGACGCCGTTACCGAAAAGCACAGCAGCCAAGGGAATATTCCCCATGGAACCAATAAAGGTAAAAAAAGGCTGCAAAAGGACCGATTAAGGTTTGAGCTAGCAGAGAGAAAGCCCAGTTCACCTTCTGTCTGGCCAGCGCCAGGAAAAAGCCCATGGAAGAAACTTTCAGGCACAAAGGCGGCAATCACGCCAGCAACGGTAAAGCCGATTAATACATCCTTCCATACCATCTGCCATTCCATGACATAGGTCATGCCGATCTGCTGCCAACCCCTCACGGCTGGTCAGTTTTGACTTCCAGCTCTTTTGTTCACCGCCATGCTGATGATCTTCCTCATTCTTATCAAGCCGATCTCTGGCCTGTTGAATAAGCTTTTGGGATTGGTGACCCGAATGAAAAGCCAGGCAAATAGGATCAGTAAGATACCGCCAATGTATTCAGCTACCACAAACTGCCAAGCCAGGAATATCGAGATGACGATACCCAGCTCAATCACTAGGTTGGTGGAGGCGAGAAGAAACGCAATGGAAGGCGCTAATCCAGCCCCCTTTTTGGAACAGGCTTCGCGTGGTAGCCAGCGCGGCAAAGCTGCAAGAACTGGAGATAAAACCAAAGAAGGTGCCTAGCGCCATACTGCGCGGGCCGGTTTTACCCATGGCTTTCTGCATACGTTCCTTCGTTACAAGCACTTGTATCAGGCTGCTGATGACGTAACCCAGCACGAATGCCCAAAGGGCCATCCAGAAAAAACCGGTGCTGGTCAGCGCTGCCTGGTGCCAGAGACTGAAAAATTCCATATTAGCTCCGGTGGGTTAAAAGCAGATGAGATGCTAGTAAAAGCTAGCAGGGATTCGCTGAGTCAACAAAGGCGCCTATCGCTTGCAGCGTTTTTCTTCAGGGGGCCTTCATCCCGGCCCATGTCCCCTCAGTTGAGCGTGTTTAGGCTATTACCCAAGAATCTGCGGATTGAGCTGCCAGGTACTCCAGGTGAGGGCGCAGGCCAAGCTCACCCAGGCGAGGTAAGGCGCAAGCAAAACGCCAGCCAGTGGTTTGAGGCGCCAGAACATCACTAAAGTAATCAGTATCAAAGCCCATAGCACCAGCGTGCCGATAAAGGCAATAGCGCCCAATTGCCAGACGAAATAGAGCCAGCTCCACAGAGCGTTAAGTGCTAGTTGCACCAGAAACATCACCAGTGCCGGTCGCGCACCCCGGTTCGCGCCAGGCAAGCCAGGCGGCGATACCCATCAGGCCGTAAAGCGTTGTCCACATCGGCCCGAACAGCCAGGCCGGCGGCGCCCAGGCGGGCTGCTGGAGCGTTTCGTAGAAGGCAGCCGCATTGACAGAGGCGATAGCGCCAATGGCGGCGGCAAGGTAGGCCAGCACCAGCCAACCGATGAGGCCTTTGATCTGTTGACTGCGGGAGAGCTCACGCATGAATGTTCCTAGCTAGGTTTGTGAAAAATGCTTCAAGGGTAGTGCAGGGTGGTGAATTCGGCTATGAGGGGTGCTCCTCTTATGGGAGAGGCTTCAGCGAGGATATCGGCGCAACGACAGCGCCAACAGGGTGAAAGAGGCGCATGGCACTTTCTGGGGCGGTTACGCAGGATACTTTCAATATCCCTGATCAACCCTATGGAAATTGTATGGAATTCCTGGCGTTGGTTGACTTGATGGCAATCCTTTGCCGCTTTCAGACTCCTTTCTGTTTGCATTGCTATGTCCCACGATAACTAGCTACTTCAAACTAGCTCCCGCTTCTCGCGACGAGCTACGCGAATGTCTTTTACAGTGGCGAAGCCGATAATCGCGAAGATAGCGAGTGAGGCCAACGGCCAGATAAGTACATATAACGCGAGTATAAAGGTTTGCATGTGCTTTCCTTTTTTTCTGGCTGGTGCGCGATGGCGCACCAGCTGACGGAGTGTCCGTGCGACACAGGGCTTAGGCCTGGGTAGCAGGCTTGGCTGGGTCGTAGTTGATGACGTTCTGGTCAATTTGCGAGAAGTCGAACTTGCTGGAACTCATCAGGCTGACGCCGATGCAGACAATGGTGCTGACGCCATAGGCCATCAAAGAGGCCATCAGTACCGTGTAGTCCTGCAGGAAGCCGATAAAGAAGTAGGCCAGTACGATAGCGCTGAGTGCACCCACAATTAAACCGACCCGGCGCCCACAGAAGCCGAAGGCCATCAGGCCGAGCACAACCCCGCCTACGGCGGCGAGTAACTCAAACAGCCCGGCGATCACACCGACCATGGGCAGCAGCTCAAAGCGCGCGACGCAGAACATCAGCAGGCCCGCAATCACTGCCGAGGTGAAGGCCGCATTGGTTACCCGGCTCCAGAAACAGCTGGCGATGACCGGAATACAATCGCGCCCCACAGCGCGCCAACGAAGACCAGCATGATCAGAATATCCATCGAGAAGCTGGCGAGAATTACCCCGATTAACGTCGCGACAATCATGGTCAGCCTGCCGATGAACAGCATCTTGGTCGGGTCGGGCTTGTTTTTAGCGATGTTCTTGCCGTACACATCGGCCATTACGATCGCGGACATAGCGGAAAGGTCCGAATCGGCAGTCGAAGAGAGCGAGCCAATGACCAGGATAAAGAACAGCCCGATAAACATCGGCGAGAGGTACATTGATACCATCTGCGGGATCAGGTTATTCATGTCGCCATTGATCGGCTCCATGCCGGTCATTAGTGCCATCAAACCAATCATACCCAGGCCGATTACGATCGCGCCGTAACCAATGGTGGCGGTAATAAAGGTCGGTTTAATGTGGTCTTCACGCACGGCAAATAGCCGCTGGGAGATGGTCTGGTTACCAATGGCGTAAGCCAGCACCGCCACGAAGAAGGGAGCACCCTGATTGAGAATGGCGTCCATCGAGAACAGATTCGCCTGCTCTGGCGTGAGGGAGACTCATGCCATCCGACAGCGTTTGTGGGCCGCCAAGTGCGAACATCACCGCTGGAATAATCAGGATGGCAACGGCCATCATCGCCATTAGCTGGGCAAAGTCAGTCAGCACCGAGGCGCGGAAGCCCGACCACAGCGTATAGCAGAGCACCCCGACCCCGGCGATGACGACACCGGCCTGGAAGGAGAGTGGCGAAAGTACCGAGACCAGTGCACCGGAAGCCGTGAAGTTAACCATCAGGCTAATGATGCTGCCCAGGATGTTGGAGGAGGCGAGAATCAGCTGGCTGGAAGAACCATGGCGGGCGTGGATAAGCTCACCCAGCGTATGCGCGTTGGGCGCCAGCTTGCGAAAGCGGCGTCCAAAGGGATAGATAAACAGAATCATCAAGGCGCCCCACAGCCCGTAAATGCAAGGGGCCGGAAATCCCGTAGGTGTAACCCGAGGTAGCGGCGCCGTAGAAGGAGGCTGCCCAGATCCAGGTAGCGGTCATGCTGGCCGCGCCAAGGCCGAAGCCGATCTGATGATTGGAGACCATGAAGGCGTCGGTATTTTCCTTTTTCTTCTTGATCAGCAAGGTCAGCAGGTAAGTGCCGCCGTAAAAGGCTCCTAGCAAGGCGAGCACGGTCAGGGTCGAGAATTGATAGAAATTTTCTTCGTTCATTGAATACCCATAGGCTTTGCAGCCCTAGCATCCTAAATAGCAACCACAGTTCCCTTTACGGGGTGGCCGCGACAGGACGTAAAGCAAAAAACAGAACATCTTTCTAGGTATGTCTGTAGCGAGATGAGACTGCGGTTGGCAGCCTGGTAGTGCAAAAGTCAGGCGTTGGAAGCGCCTTAATAGGGAGGCGGATAAACTCACACAGCGTGCTACAACAAAGCGCTGGGAGAGCCGATCCGGATAGCTACCCTACTCGCTAATGGTTGAACAGTACAGGTAGAGTGCGCCGGTACGAAGTGGCCATAGAGGAAGTTTATTGGCTTTTAGAGTATTCCTGCTTATCTGAAATACTTTCACCAGCTTGAAATCTGCAGCGTCGAATTCTTCAATGATCCTCTAGCAACTGATAAATTTTCCCAATGACACTTATAGCCATTGGAAGAGCTTTAGATACTTAACGCGATCCAAAATTATCGACTAGACTGCTTTAAACCCATCGTTTAGTCGAGGAGAATAACGTGTCTGATCAAAAGCCTACACGCCAAGAGTGGGGAGCGCGTACTACCCCACGTCTGCAAGGCAACGAGCACTGGTGGCCCGACCAGCTCAACCTTAACGTTCTGCACCAGAAACACCCCGACGCCAACCCCTTCGATGAGACATTTCGCTACGGCGAGGCGTTCGCGAAGCTCGATGTTGATGAACTCTGCGCCGATATCGATGCATTGATGACCGACTCTCAAGATTGGTGGCCCGCCGACTGGGGGCATTACGGCCCGTTTTTCATCCGCATGTCATGGCACGCGGCGGGCACCTACCGGGCGCTTGATGGTCGCGGCGGCGGCGGCACCGGCGCGCAGCGCTTCGCCCCGCCTCAACAGCTGGCCGGATAACGGTAACCTGGATAAAGCGCGTCGTCTGTTGTGGCCAATCAAGCAGAAATATGGCGAGAAGCTCTCCTGGGCCGACCTGCTGGTGCTTGCCGGCAACCGCGCGCTTGAAACCATGGGCTTCAAGACCTTCGGGTTTGGCTTTGGTCGCTCTGATATCTGGGCGCCTGAGGATGATATCTATTGGGGGCCGGAAGCCGAGTGGCTGGGTGACAAGGATGAGCGTTATACCGGCAGCTTCGAAGACGGCAACCGGGTTCTCGACAATCCGCTCGCCGCGGTCCAGATGGGGCTGATCTACGTCAATCCCGAAGGCCCCAATGGTGTCCCGGACGCGGCGAAGTCGGCGATGGATGTACGTGAAACCTTCGCCCGGATGGGGATGAACGATCGTGAAACCGTGGCGTTGACCGTGGGTGGTCACACCTTCGGTAAGATGCACGGCAACGGACCAGCGGACGCCGTCGGCGGTGCGCCTGAAGAGGCCAAGATCAATGAGATGGGGGTCGGCTGGGCAAACAAACACGAGACCGGCCTGGGTGAGTACACCATTACCTCAGGTCTTGAAGGCGCCTGGACCCCTACGCCGACCAAGTGGGATAACACCTACCTTGAGACGATTTTCTCCCACGAGTGGAAGGTCAAGAAATCACCGCTGGCGCAAACCAGTGGGAACCGGTAGAGGTCAAAGACGGATTCTGGGTGCCCGATGCGCATGTCGAAGGCAAAAGAACCCACCGGTGATGAACGCCGCCGACATGGCGATGATTGTCGATCCGGACTATCTCAAGATATCCAAGGAGTATCGCGAGAATCCGGACGTGCTTGCCGACGAGTTTGCCCGCGCCTGGTACAAGCTGTTGCACCGCGATATGGGACCGCGTGCCCGCTACCTTGGTCCGCAGGTGCCCAATGAGGTTCTCGTCTGGCAGGACCCGGTACCTGAGCACGAAGGGCCGTTGGTTAACGATGAGCAGATTACTGCCCTAAAACAGGCAATCGCTAACACCGGGCTGACCGCCAAGCAATTGGTCAGTACCGCTTGGGCCTCGGCCTGTACTTACCGCCAGACCGACCATCGCGGTGGCGCCAACGGTGCACGTATTCGTCTTGAGCCGCAGGTCGGCTGGGACATCAATGTGCGCTCCGGCGTGGCGGATGTGATTGATCAACTCGAGAAGATCAAGAACGACTCCGACGCCAACATCTCCCTGGCGGATATGATCGTCCTCGGCGGGAACGTGGGGTCGAGAAGGCCGTTAAAGCGGCCGGGTACGACATCACCATTCGGTTCATCCCGGGCCGTACCGACGCGACCCAGGAGATGACCGAGGTCGATACACATGCCTACCTGGAACCGAGGGCATGATGCGTTCCGCAACTATATGCAGGCGCAGTCGACGGGCATTCCCGCTGAGCACCTGATGGTCGACCGGGCGTTTATGTTGAACCTCAGCGCACCGCAGATGGCTGCGCTTGTGGGTGGTATGCGTGCCATCGGTGCCAACGCCGATGAGAACAACACCGACGGTATCCTCACCCACCGTCCGGGCCAACTGACGAATGACTTCTTTGTCAATCTCATCGACATGGGCACTGTGTGGGAGCCGACCGATGAGAGCGAGGAGCGCTTTGTGGGCCGGGACCGTAAGTCCGGTGAGACCAAATGGACTGCCTCGCGCGTTGATCTCGTCTACGGCTCGAACTCGCAGCTGCGCGCCATCGCTGAGGAGTTTGGCGCGAACGGGGCGAGCGCCACATGATCCACAAGTTCGTGTCAGGGTGGGTCAAGGTAATGGAGAACGACCGCTTCGATCTGCATCGCTGAGCCTCAAGTCCGCGCTGAAAAGCGCGGACCATTGTATAATTGCACCCCGAACATTGGATATCATCCAACGTCCGGGGTGTTTTATGTAAGGTTGAGAGTGTTGTTAGTTCACTTCACTAGGCGGTTGCTGAGACCGCCGCGACGCCCCTTAACTGGGTAACATCGGCACGCGGCGGGGCGCCGAACATGCGGCTGTATTCGCGGCTGAAGTGTGAGGGGCTTTCATAACCCACCCGGTAACTGGCGGTAGCCGCGTCCAGTCCTTCGGCGAGCATTAATCGCCGGGCCTCAAGCAGGCGTAGCTTCTTTTGATATTGTAGCGGCGACATTCGCGTGACTTGCCGAAAGCTGTGATACAGGGTGGATTCGCTCATGTTAGCGGCGGCTGCCAGCTCGCTGATTTTTAGCGGCTGGGCGTAGCGCTCTTTAAGGAGTAGATAACCCGCGCAATGCGGTGCGCCTGAGAATCCGTGGCGGTGAAACGGCGCATCCGCGGCCCTATTTCCCCATCAGCGCTCGGTAGATCAACTCCCGCCGGGCTATGGGAGAAAGCACCGGAATGTCTTCCGGGGAATCGAGCAGGCCCAGCAGCCGATAGAGCGCGCCCTGCATGCGATCATCCATGGGCGCCGAAATAAGCCCGCAGTCCATCTCGGGGCAGATGGAGTCAGTGCCTGCTGGCGGTGCCTTATCGCCGAGCTCCAGTATTAGCCCGGCCACCTCTTGGGGATCCACCGAGACTTTTACTGCAAGGTAAGGCTGCTCAGGTGTCGCATGGTCAATTCTACCGAGCATGGGTAGATGAACGGCGCTTGCCATATAACTGAGGCCGCTGTAGACGATTTCTTTATCACCCAGTTGCACGGTCTTACTACCCTGGATGACAAAGCACAGGCAGGGTTCATACACGGCACAATGAAAGCTAGTGGCGGTGTCAGCGCGTATCAGTTGGACCTCGGCAATCGCCGTGTCCTGAAGCGCTTCCAACGGCGCCCAGCGACGGGCGACTTTGCTCAATTGCTGCGGCAGGCTGTCGCTGAAATGGGCGATTTGCTCAGGTGCGATAACGGTCACGGGCTCTCCTCCTTAACACCTAGCAGTATAGGCCTCCGTTTCATGAATCGGTGGCTTTTTCATCTGGTTTTGCAGAATCAGGCAAGCACCCCGTAGAAACCGACAATGCCAACCGCGTGTCATCGAATCGTCATTATGCCTAGGCATGGCAATCAGCCGACATCTCGACTAGCCAGCCGGTTTAACGCTGTCACTGCTTCGACAGGATTGGGCAATTTTTCCGTAGGAACCTGATACCTCCCACCTTCTCTCTTCACCTATGTTAGCTGATATCCGGTCGGTGCTTGGTCCCTGGTCGAATCCGGCACTGCTTAACCGACTACATAACTGCCAACGCGATACTCATCTAAATAACGAACGCTGCTATCGAATGCCGATAGCCATGGGAGCAAGTCATCATGGGAAGTTTGTCTCAAAGAGCCCGCTTTGCAAGCAGCCGAGGGGTGATTCCGTTTTTGCTAATAATGACCTTACTGGCTGGTTGCGAGGCCAAGAGCGAGGAGGCGATAGCGCCTTCCTCTCCGCCGCCTCCGGAAGTCGACGTAGCGCAAATCGTCGCTCAGCCGGTGGTGTTAAGTGAATCGTTTACCGGGCGGGTGGAAGCCGCAGAAACGGTTGAATTAAGGCCTCGGGTCAGCGGCTATATCCAGGAGGTAGCGTTTGAAGAGGGCGAGCTGGTAGAGCAAGGGGCTCTATTGTTCCTGATCGACCAGCGGCCTTACCAGGCCCGGGTCGGCGCCGCCCAGGCGGATCTTGCCCAAGCCAGGAGCCAACTGGCCCAAGCGGGAAGCGAAGCCGAGCGCGCCCGCGTGTTATTGGGGCGCCAGGCCATTTCCCAGGAAGTGCATGACCAGCGTCAATCGACCTTGAACAATGCCCGCGCCATGGTGGATGCCGCGCAAGCAGCGTTAGAGTCTGCCGAGCTGGACCTTGAGTACACCCGTATTACGGCGCCGGTTAGTGGCCGCGTCGGTCGGGCCATGGTGACGCTGGGCAATCTGGCTAACGCTGATCAGAGCCTGCTGACTACCCTTGTGAGCATTGATCCGGTTCACGTTTACTTTGAAGCCGATGAGCAGGCCGCATTTGCCAGCCAGACACTATTGACCGGTGACGCGCCGAACAACTTGACGATCGAGTTAGGCGGCGACCCGCAGCGCCAGTACAAAGGCACCCTGGATTTTATCGACAACCGCTTAAACCCCAATACAGGCACCCTGCAATTCCGGGCGGTGCTGGCCAACCCAGATGGACGCATTCGCCCTGGGGAGTTTGCTCGGGTCGACATGCCTGTCGCGCGTTTAGAACAGGCGGTGTTGGTGGACCGCAAGGCAGTGTTGACCAACCAGGATCGCCGCTATGTCTATGTCGTTGATGAGAACAACTTAGCCGAGCGGCGCCAGGTAACGACAGGACGCCAAGTGGCCGAGCGAACGGTCATCACCAAGGGGCTCAGCGCCGGTGATCGAGTCATTGTTAACGGTGTGCAAAAGTGTTCTTCCCCGGAATGGAAGTGAGCCCGCAAAGCGTAGCGGCCGCCCCGGCGGCTGGTACCCCTATTTCCGCCGATCAGCCCACCATTGCTGCCAGGGAGGATTAAACCGCCATGAACTTCTCCCGTTTCTTCGTGGACCGACCGATCTTTGCAGCGGTGCTGTCGATTATTATTCTGGCGGTGGGGCTGATCTCTATTCCCAACCTGCCGATTAGCGAATACCCGGACGTGGTGCCGCCCTCCGTGGTGGTACGTACGGTTTACCCTGGCGCCAACCCGAAGGAGATCGCCGAAACAGTCGCTACGCCGCTGGAAGAAGCCATCAATGGCGTCGAGGACATGATGTACCTCAAGTCCGTGGCGGGCTCTGATGGCGTGCTGCAAATGACCGTCACCTTCCGCCCTGGTACCGATGCTGAGCAGGCCGCCGTCCGGGTGCAGAACCGCGTTAGCCAGGCCGAGGCGCGGTTGCCGGAAGCCGTGCGTCGTCAAGGTGTTACTACCCAGAAGCAGTCGCCGACGTTTCTGATGGTTGTTCATTTGACTTCGCCCAGCGGTGAATACGACACCCTCTACCTGCGCAACTATGTGCGGCTGAATGTCCGTGATCGTCTTGCCCGGCTTGAAGGGATAGGGGACGCGCAAATATTCGGCGGAGGTGACTACGCCATGCGGGCGTGGCTTGACCCAGAGCGTATAGCCGCCCGTGGCCTGACCGCCAGTGATGTGGTGGGCGCTATGCGGGAACAGAACGTGCAGGTCTCAGCCGGGCAGTTAGGCGCCGAACCCATTGAGGAGAGTGACTTTCTCACCCTGATCAATGCCCGTGGGCGGCTGGAAACGGTGGAGGAGTTTGGCGACATCGTATTAAAGCGTGGCGAAAACGGCGAAATCCTTAGGCTTTCCGATGTGGCGCGGCTGGAAATGGGCGCCGGGGACTATACGCTGCGCTCGCAGTTGGACAGCAATAACGCGGTGGGTGTGGGGATATTCCAGGCGCCGGGTGCCAATGCGCTGGAGATACGTGAGCAGGTGATCGCCACCATGGATGAGCTTTCCGAGCAGTTCCCGGAAGGCGTTGAGTACGAAGCGGTCTACGACACCACGATCTTTGTTAACGACTCTATAAAGTCAGTGATAGCCACCCTGCTGGAAGCCGTGCTGCTGGTGGTGCTGGTCGTCACGCTGTTTCTGCAGACCTGGCGTGCGTCTATTATTCCGTTGCTTGCGGTACCGGTCTCGGTGATCGGCACCTTTGGGGCGCTCTATTTGCTGGGTTACTCCATTAACACGCTGACCCTGTTTGGTCTGGTGCTCGCCATCGGTATCGTGGTGGATGACGCGATCGTGGTGGTGGAAAACGTCGAGCGCAATATTGAAGAGGGCCTAAAGCCCCAGGCCGCCGCTCATCAGGCTATGCGGGAAGTCTCCGGCCCTATTATCGCTGTAGGCCTAGTGCTGTGTGCGGTGTTTATTCCTATGGCCTTCCCTATCGGGGGGTGACCGGTCAGTTCTATAGCCAGTTCGCGGTGACGATTGCCATTTCCACGGTGATCTCCACCATTAACTCGCTGACCCTGTCGCCTGCGCTGGCAGCGATGCTGCTCAAGCCGCATAACGCGCCTAAAGATCGGCTCACCCGCGTGATCGATAAGCTGTTTGGCTGGATTTTCCGTCCTTTCAACCGTTTCTTTAATGCCAGCTCGAGCAAGTACCAGGGCGGCGTGGCCCGCTCCCTGAAGCATCGTGGCGCGGTGTTTGTAGTCTACGCGCTGTTGCTGCTGGGCACCGGCGTAATGTTCAAGGCGGTGCCGCCCGGGTTTATTCCGGTGCAGGACAAGCTCTACTTGATTGCAGGTGTCATTCTGCCGGAAGGAGCCTCTGGAGCGAACCGACCAGATGCTCCAGGATGTGGTGGACATTGCCATGGAGACCGAAGGGGTGGAGCATGCCATTGCCTTTCCTGGTTTGAATGCGCTGCAGTTCACCAACACCTCCAATACTGGGTTGTCCTTTCTCACCCTCAGCGCTTTTGGTGAGCGTAGCCTGAGCGCTGCAGAGATAAACGCCCGCATCAATCAGGGCATTAGCGGTTTGAAAGAGGGGTTTGCCTTCTCCTTTATGCCGCCCCGATTCTCGGGCTGGGCAATGGTTCAGGGTTTCAGCTGTTTATTGAGGACCGCGGCAACCTTGGCTATGGGGCATTGCAGGAGGCACTTAACCAACTCCAGGGCGCGATTGCGCAAACACCGGGCATGGGCTTTCCGATCAGCAGCTACCAGTCTAACGTGCCCCAGTTGGATGCCGAAGTGGACCGGCTGAGGGCCAAGGCCCAGGGTGTGCCGTTGACCGAACTGTTCGACACCCTGCAGACTTATCTTGGCTCGACCTATGTGAATGACTTCAATCGCTTTGGCCGAACCTGGCAGGTAATCGCCCAGGCGGATGCCCCTTACCGGAGCAGCGTGGAAGACATCGCTCGGCTGCGTACCCGTAATGATCAGGGAGAAATGGTGCCGATTGGTACGATGGTGGATATCAGGCAAACCTTCGGCCCGGACCCAGTGTTGCGCTACAACGGCTATCCGGCGGCGGACTTGGCTGGCGAGTTCGACCCCGAGTGCTCTCTTCCGCGCAGGCAATGGACGCCATTAATGCGCTGGCGGAAGAAGTGCTGCCCCGGGCATGGCGCTGGAGTGGACCGACCTGAGCTACCAGCAGTCCACTCAGGGTAACGCCGCGCTGTTGGTTTTTCCGCTGTCGATCCTGCTGGTATTCCTGGTGCTGGCGGCGCTTTATGAGAGCTGGACGCTCCCGCTGGCGGTGATTCTGATCGTGCCCATGTCGATGCTGGCAGCGCTGATTGGCGTCTGGTTTGGCGGGGGTGACAACAACGTCTTTGTCCAGGTGGGGCTGGTGGTGCTGATTGGCCTGGCGTGCAAGAACGCTATCCTGATCGTGGAGTTTGCCCGTGAGCTGGAACTGCAGGGTAAGGGCGTGGTGGAAGCGGCCCTGGAAGCCTGCCGGTTGCGGCTAAGGCCGATTATCATGACCTCGATTGCCTTCACGGCGGCGGTGTTGCCTTCGGTCGTTGCTACCGGCGCAGGTGCAGAGGTACGGGCGGCGCTGGGTACCGCGGTATTTGCCGGCATGATCGGTGTCACCCTGTTTGGCTTGTTCCTCACACCGGTGTTCTACGTGGCGCTGCGCAAGCTGTCAGGTCCTCTGGTCAGCCATCACAGCGCTACGTTGGATACCCTCTCAACCTGCCAGCCATGCCCAGAGTTGATGATAGAGCGGAATACCAATTAACACGTTGAAAGGGAAGGTGAGCCCCAAAGATGCCAGCATGGCAAGGCCAATGTTGGCATCTGGAATGGCGGCCCGAACGGCAACGGGGCTGCAATGTAGGAGGCACTGGCGGTAAGGCTGGCCAAAATAACCGCTGAACCAGCGGGCAGCCCCAGCCAATACGCCATTAGTAGGCCAAAGCAGGAAAGCACGATAGGTGCCGCTAGCGCGAACATAATCAGGCGGCTATGCCCCCACCGCAGGCTGCGTAGGGTTTCCGCTGCGACCAAACCCATTTCCAACAGGAAGATGGCCAGGATGCCGTGGAAGGCGTTGGTATACAGACCGGTAACCGATTCACCGGCATCAGGGCCGTAAAGCCAGCCAATAAGCACACCGCCTACCAATAGAATGACACCGCGATTGGTTAACGTTTCGTGCCATAGCCCCGACGTTGCGGCATTAGTGCCATTACGGCTGAGCCGCCGGTAGAGCATAAGTCCCAGCATGATAGCGGGTAGCTCAAGCAGCACTAAATAAAGCGTGACTTGGCCACCGGTAACCAGGTTATGTGCCTCTGTATAAGCTAGGGCGACCGCAAAGGTCCCGGCGCTAACCGAGCCGTAGTGTGCTGTGAGACTAGCGCTATCCGCCAGGGAGAGCCGCACCAGATAGCGAACGACCGGGAAGATAACCAAGGGGATCATTATCCCCAGCAGGGTGACCCCGGCCAGTTCAATAAGCAGTGCAGTATTTAAACTGCCGTGCAGGGCCATGCCGCCTTTAAGACCAATGGTCAGCATTAGCAGCAGGCTTAGTATGTCGTAAGCGGCTTTGGGAATACTGAGATCGGAGCGCACCACACCGGCCACCACACCCAACACAAAGAACATCACCACAATATCCGGCACGGAAAATCTCCTAATGGGTTTTAAAGCGGTTACTTTAGCGACTCAAAGAGATTGATTAAAAAAAATAGAATTTATAGTGTTATAGATAATTACCTATGGATGCTAGTGATGAAAGTACGCCAGCTTACATTTCGCTTGCTGCAGGTTTATGCAGACGTCGTACGCACAGGCTCTATTACCGCCACGGCAAATCGACTCCACCTGACCCAGCCAACCGTTTCCCAGCAGTTAAAAGACTGCGGGAAATCGTCGGCGAACCTATTGTGCGTCAGGAGCAGGGACGCATCGTGCCCACTGAGGTTGGTCAGGCGCTTTATCAGCTAAGCCAAGACTTGCTCAGCCGGGCAGATGTGTTTAGTCAGTACCTTGACGAATACAACAGCGGCGGGCGAGGTCACTTTAGTATTGGCTTGGTGAACACAGCACAGTACGTTTTAACTCGGCTTCTGGGGCCATTCAGTCAGGCTAATCCACAGGTAGATATCACCGTGGAGGTTGGTAATCGCCAGCAGATGCTCAATCGGTTTGAGCGTCATGAAGACGATATTTATGTGTTTAGCCATCCTCCCGCGGACGACGACGTGTTGGCAGCGCCTTTTGAGCAATCCTCTGGTCGTCGTGGGTCCTGAGAATTGTCGCTGGGCCGAGGAGGAAGGCATCACGATAGAAGCGCTCAAAGAAGAGCGGTTCCTGCTGCGAGAGCCGGGTTCCGCGACTCGGCATACGTTTGATGCTTGGCTTTATAGTGAAGGTATTGAGCTGCGCTCAACCCAGCAGATTGCCAGTAACGAGGCGATCCGCCTGGCGGTGGCATCCGGGATGGGTCTGGCGGTGCTATCGCGCCACGTGATCGCGGATTCTCCCAAAGGCGTTCAAGAGTTGCCGCTTCAGAGTTTCCCGCTGCAGAGTCGCTGGCACTTTGTGGTGCGGCGTGAACGACGACCGCCGCCCGCCGCCTATCGATTTTTAAGTTTCGTTCAAGGTTCGCTGGTACAAGCATTTGACGAGCCGGAAGGGGAAATAGCCGTTGCGAAACTGCTTCAAGCGTTGAGGGCTGAACGGTGACGCTTTACTTACAAACAGCTTCAATCACTCTCTTTGGAAAGATATAGCCCATGCTTTGGAAAGATATAGCCCATGCGCCAAGCTGTTTGGCAGAGGGATTGATTGCTGTTAGGAGCCTGGCTTTGAAGCCGCATTGCAGAAAACAAGTTGCAGAAAAGCTAGGGAATAACGCTGATTTGACTATAGTTAGTAGAGTACCCAGCTTATGCGGTTACACTTAGACACATGTCTTTGGTGATCGCCGCAAAGGAGGCAACTATGCTGCTGGAAGGATCATGCCATTGCCAGGCAGTTACGTTCAGTGTGAAATCCCATCACCCCTACCCATTCAACCGCTGTTACTGCTCTATTTGTCGTAAAACGGCGGGCGGTGGTGGTTACACCATCAACCCTCAGCGGAGATAGCAGGACACTTAAAGTCAGTGGAGAGGAGCACATCACCATCTACCGTGCCCTTATCAAAGGCGAGCGGAGTACGGGGAAAGGAGTTTCTGCAAGCACTGCTCTTCATCGCTATGGCTTTATGATCCCGAATGGCCTGAGCTTGTCCATCCTTTCGCCTCAGCGATCGACACTGCCTTGCCTACGCCCCCAGACGGACACATATGATGTTGGGAAGCAGGGCGCCATGGGTCGAGATAAACGCACAGTTTCAGGATAAGTGCTTCGATGAATACCCCGATGAAAGCCTTGCTGAATGGCATCAGCGTCTGGGGTTAGAGCGCTAGGGTTGAAGCGTTCACCGTTAAGCAATGCGGCTTGCTTCGCTTGCCCTGGGGAGTAATTGTTCTATCTTTCTAAATGAGTTCTATCGCAACTCTAAATACAGATTTTAATGCATAAGTACAGCTTTTAACGCATAGGTAATTGGACAAGTAGTACAGCCATGCCAAGTTGTATAGCCATACTATGACCATATTATGAAAAGGAGGGTAGAGAGATGGAATTTGAAAAGTACAAGTCGTGTATTGAAGCGTGCAACGTGTGCCGTTTACTGTGATTCTTGCGCAACTGCCTGCTTGCAAGAAGACGATGTAAAATGATGGCTGAGTGTATCCGTTTGGATATTCAATGTGCGCAAATATGTCGTTTAGCTGCCTCATTTATGGCCCAGGGTAGTGAATATGCCAAGGATATCTGCCGAGTATGTGCTGATATTTGTAAGGCATGCGGCGATGAGTGCGCCAAGCACGATGCTCAGCATTGTCAGGAGTGCGCCAAAGTATGTCATCGTTGCGCCGATGAGTGCGCTGCTATGGCTTCCTGAGAACGCTTAGAAAACTAAGTCTAACGACTTTAATTGAGCCAGCTTTTATACACATTAAAAGCTGGCTCTTTAGTTTATTTTTATAGTTAACTTAGGTTTTGGTTAATTTAAACTTTTATTTTTTTTACCTGCATTAATCGCCGGATTTAAAAAAGATAGGTTAAAAGCAGTATCTTAAAAAGATAATCTAAAAACGATAGTTTAAAAGAGTCAGCACTCTGCAGCAGGCTGATCACCTCCTCATCGCTGGTTTGAGTAAAGTCCTGGTAGTGCATACCAACAGCGATAAAAGGTTCGGGAGTGGCTAGACAGATCAAATCATCGACTTCGGTGGCTAATTCATCCAGTGTCGACTGCGGGGCAACAGGCACAGCCAGGGTGACAGTGGTGGCATTGGCTTGGCGAAGTGCTCTGGCAGCTGCTTTAGCGGTTCCGCCTGTGGCGATACCATCATCCACCAGCAGTACGCGCCTTTCGCTAACGTTAATCGGCGCACGGCTACCAATGTAGACGTGGCGTCGACGGGTTAACTCGCTTAGTTGTCGTTGTATTTCCGCTTCAAGGTAGCTTTCAGATGGCTGGAAAATCTTTAGTGTCTCCTGATTCCACACTACCTGTGGTGGCTCGCCATCGACCACCGCGCCTAACCCAAACTCGGGTTGTCCTGGAGCGCCAATCTTACGCACGATCACGACATCAAGCGGAAGTTTAAGGTGGGTGGCTACTTCGTAAGCGACCGGCACCCCGCCACGGGGTAGAGACAGCACCACGTCATAACGATCACTGGATAAGGCGTGGGCAAGCTGGCGCCCTCCATCCCGCCGATTCTCGTAAAGCTCTGAACGCTTGTGCATGCTTCGCTCCTATCCTCCAAGCTGCCTAAACCCCAAACGGCCTAAATACCAAAAAGCCTAGACACCAAAAGGATACGTGTCGGGTACGCCGTGGGGTTTTGCACTCGGCAATGGCGTTACGGCGGTGGTCTCATCGAACCACACATAGGCATCAAACTGCTCCGCTAGAGACGCCTTGAAGTAATGGCTGAAATATTCGCTTTCGGGGCGATAGATAACACCAATAGCACGCTCCAGGCGTGTTTGACTTAGATGTTCCTGAGCATCCGAATGTGGGGATTGCTCAATTCAATTAAGGCACGTGGCAGCTGCGTTTCATGGAATATCCGTTCAAAGGAGTCCGCACGTGACGGTACGACCTGCTTGATTCGCATAGGAGAATCCCAATCGTCGGCCGCCGCCACGCTCCCCCGTGTGTACCGAAACCGATAAGAACTGCTTTATCGCCATAGGCGGTACGACATAGCTCGCCGATATTGAATTGTCCCTTCCAGCCCATCTCAGTGGCAGACGCATCGCCGATATGAGAATTATGCGCCCAGACCACTGCCTTGGCGTTGGGGCCTTTGCCTGGAGGAGCTGCTGCAGCGTATCGAACATGTGCCGGTCTCGCAGGTTCCAAGATTGGGTAGAACCACGGTACATAAGCCGGTAATACTGTTCGGCGGCTCTCACTACGCGGGCGTTCTGGGTCGCATCGAAATAGTTTTCTTCGTTGTCATTAGCCATGTATTCGAGCCGGTGATCCAGTAGCGCCTGGAGTTGCTCAACCACCGCCTCTTCACAAGTGTCTCGCTCACCTCGTAATACGGCGTGACCGTACATGGCCGGTTCGCTATGCCAGGGTGTTAAACAACCATAACGTTGGCGGGCAACCTTAGCGGCCTCAGGGTCGGTTTGGTCCAGGTAATCAAGCACCGCAAAAGAGAGGCACGCAATGAATAGATATCCAGACCGTGAAAACTGGTGCGTTGGTTGAAGGGCAGCCCTGCATTATGTTGGCGCAACCATTCAGTAAAGGTATCTACTTCAATGTTGTGCCACATCCAGGAAGGAAATCGAGTAAACGCCTGTTGTTGATTACTGTCTGCAGGACGATGTCTAACATGTCGATCGATTTGAGAGGCATCGGGCCAGTCCGCTTCAACCGCCACAATATTGAAGTTATGTCGCTCGATGAGTCGCCGTGTAATAGCGGCACGTGCCCGATAGAATTCTGAGGTGCCGTGGGACGCCTCGCCTAGCAATACGATGTTGGCCTCACCGAAACGATCGAAGTGAGCGCCGAATGCTTCTTCCTCTTCCAAGCTTGGCAGGGGTTCGCAAGCTTCAGCAATGGCTTGGGCTGTTTGCTGGGCGGAAGGGAAGGTAGTTGTCGAGTGATCCTGATCCATGTGAATCTCCCGGAACGCGTAGGAATAGCTTGAAAATTACTATAGTAAAGAGGAACTGGCTTATTCAAGCTCGTATTACCCGAGTGGCTAAACGCCGCACCGCCTCCCCTTCACATTGTGGTGGTTCCGCAGCGCGGATCGTTAGAACCGCAGTGCTCTAGACACGTTTTGCCTGCCGGTAAAGCCACCAAACATCAAACCCAAACGAGTACAGCAATGAGAGCAACGCGCTGATGGCAAGCAGGCTGGACATGAGGTGAGAGGTGAGGGGCGTTAGCGCCAGTAGCAGCGCGACCACCTGCCATACACAAATGGCTTTACGACGGAAGCTTTCAAACAATGGTTTTGAGAGCCATGAGACCCACCAACCGGCCGCCACGAACAGGTAGCGCATACCGCCAATTAGTAGCACCCACAGGCCCAGTGACTCCAGTCGCAGCAATCCCGCACAAAGCAGCAAAATCAGCAGGGCATCCAGCTCCATATCAAAACGAGCGCCGAACATCGTATGACTCTTGGTGCGCCTTGCAATCCAGCCATCGACGCCATCTAGCAGCAGAGCGATCACCGCAAGAGCCAGCCATTGCCATATGGCCGCTACGAACGCATTGGCGGCGAGTGCGCCGGCCATAAGTGAAACCAGTACGGCACGCAGCAGTGTGACTCTGTTTGCCCAGCCCAGTGAGCCGTAGGGCCAGAAAGTGATGACTAAGAAAGATATGCACGTGTATAAGCCAGCAGCAATCCACCCGTTAGCCGGGTCAGCTATTAATAATGGCAGGCTTTTGCCCAGTGCCATTAACAGCAACCCCCTAAGAATAGCTCTACAGCGCTGTAGAGCCGTTTGGTCAGAGTGTACAACGAGGCGTCGGAAAAAGGCGGCATGGTGGCTCACGAAGCGGCGTCGTTGTCCGCAGTTGAAATAAATGATGCAAATAATTTTATATGTACCATTCTTGTAGAAGAAGGTAGGGTTGTCTATGAGAACAAGAAAATAGGCTAGTTAGTTTCCTGTGTTCCAAAAGTTAATCGAATATTTTCTTTTCAACCGCTACGCTGAAATAGGTGAGTCATTGAAAACTTTACTGTATGAGGCCATTCAGTACGTGACGAACCAGTGTGCGACCGTACCAAGATGCTTGATGTGCATTTTAATAATAGTTCGCAACGCCATGGTGCCACGCCACCTTCAAAGGATTGAAAAGAGCTCGAAATACATGGGCTCCAAACGAAAAGGAATGCTCATGTCGGCGCCTGAAACCGCAACGGCCTTCTGGGTAGTAAACCCTACGAAAGGTGAGCTGCGGCGTGAAAAATTAACGTCTCCTGCCCACGATGAAGTGCGCGTACGCACCTTGTACAGTGGTGTCAGCCGTGGCACCGAATCATTGGTGTTCAACGGCCGCGTGCCCGAAAGCGAATTTTCGCGTATGCGTGCGCCCTTTCAGTCGGGGAGAGTTTCCTGCCCCGGTTAAGTACGGCTACTGCAGCGTTGGTCGCGTTGAGCAGGGCCTGACGCGTTATTAAACAAAACTGTTTTTGTTTGTATCCCCACCAAGACCACTACGTTGTGCCTGCTTCGGCGGTACTAGAAGTGCCCGACGACGTACCCGCCAAGCGCGCTGTATTGGCCGCCAACATGGAAACGGCCATTAACGGCGTTTGGGATGCCGAGCCTATGTTGGGCGAGCATATTTGTGTCATTGGTGCAGGTGTCGTAGGCACACTGGTCGCTTACCTATGCGCACAAGTGCCCGGCGTTAACGTGCAATTGGTTGATATTAACCCAGAGCGTCGCCAGCTAGCCGAGCAGCTAGGGTGGCATTTGCTACCCCGGAACAAGTCCCCCATGACCAGGACTGTGTCATCCACGCTAGCGGCCATTCTGCAGGCTTACGCCAAGCCCTTGAATGGGTTGGCAGTGAAGGGCGCATTATCGAAATGAGCTGGTTTGGCGAAGGGGATATCTCGATTCCGCTAGGTGGCGCGTTCCACCCCAACGGCTCACGATCAAGGCCAGCCAGGTAGGCCAACTGCCAATGAAGCTGCGCCCTCGCTGGAACTACCAGCGCCGCCTTCGATTAGCGCTAAGCTTATTAGTGGATAAACGATTGGATGCATTGATCAGCGGGGAAAGCGATTTTGAGGACTTCCCACGCTTGCTAATACGCTGTTTGGTCGTAGCAGCGTCGAGCTTTGTCACCGGCTGAGATATCCCCAATAGTATTACGCTGTTAACTATTTGATCAGGAGTTTTTATGTTTCGTTTATGTGTTCGTGACCACTTTATGATCGCCCACAGTTTTAACGGCGAAATCTTTGGTCCCGCCCAGCGTACCCATGGGGCCACCTATGTCGTGGATGTTGTCTTCCAGCGCCCTGAGCTGGATGAGGATGGTTTGGTCATCGACATCGGCCTTGCAAGCGAAACCGTGAAAGCGGTATTGGCGGGCTATAACTTCCAAAACCTGGATGAGATAAGCGAGTTTAACGGTAAGAACACCACTACCGAGTTTATGGCCAAAGTGATCTTTGATCAGCTAGCCAAAGCAATTGGCGAAGGCAAAATGGGCACTACCGCCCAAGGTATTACCCACATGGAGGTTAAACTACACGAATCCCATGTGGCCTGGGCTAGCTTCGAAGGCGCGCTATGAGCCAGCGTTTTACCCTAATAGTGGCGGGCGACCCCGACCAGCGCACCGGCGGCTACCTCTACGATGCACATATTGTCGCTGCCTTACGTGATCAGGATTGGGAAATCGACGTTGTGGGCCTTGAGGGTACCTTTCCCGATGCAGACGCCGAGGCGGCCACCTCGCTGGGCCTAGCGCTTGAGAATCGGCCCGATCATTCAGCGGTAGTTATCGATGGCTTGGCCATGGGCGCACTACCTGACGTGGTCGCTCAGCACGCCCAGCGGCTGGATATTAGCGCGTTACTGCACCATCCCCTGGGCGATGAGCTTGGCCTTAATGAGGCCGATCAGCAGCGTTTTCACCGCAGCGAGTTAAACGCGCTTGCTCCTGTGGCGCGTATTATTGTCACCAGCCATTTTACCGCTCGCCGTTTACCGGTACTGGCGGCCCACTACGCCATCCCGCTTAACGCTACAGTCTCGGTCGTTGAGCCGGGCGTTGCAGAAGCGCCCATCAGCCCTGCGGCAACACCTGGAGAGGCACTGCGCTTGTTATGTGTGGCGACGCTAACGCCGCGTAAAGGGCAGGATATCCTTGTCCAGGCGCTGGCGGGGTGACGGCTGACCACTGGCAGTGTGATTGCTATGGCGGGGCACGCGACGCTGCGTTTACGCAACGTGTGCAACAACTGATCGAACAGCACGGCTTGCAGCAGAAAGTACGCCTGCACGGCGAGTGCGATAGCGAGACGCTGGAAGCGGCCTACCGGCACGCCCATGCGCTGGTGCTTCCCTCCTGGTACGAAGGTTATGGCATGGTGGTCACCGAAGCCTTGGCCCACGGGCTGCCGGTAATTACGACCACCGGTGGCGCGTTACGCGACACCTTGCCTGAAGGCGCCGGGTTGAGCGTTGAGCCGGGCGATAGTGCAGCACTTCAGGATGCCTTGAACCGCTTTTGCAACGATGCCGAACTGCAACACCAATTGCGCGACGGGGCTGTACAGGCGCGCGGCCAGTTAAGTGATTGGCAGGCGGCGGGTGAGGCGTTTGCGGCGGCTTTAACCGCGCCGAGTGATTCAAGCGCCGCGCCTACCTTGCGTGCCGGTAGCCAGTTTGAATCCGATTGGCTGACCCTGCGAGAAACGGCCGACTTCGCCTCACGTAGCCAACGCTTGGCTCAATTCGCGTCTGAGTGGTTGGGCGCGCAGACCCCAACGCCCTTGATAGTGGATATTGGCTGCGGTCGGGGCAGCAATATGCGCTTTTGGCCCCGCGTCTGAATGGTCGCCAGCGCTGGAAACTGATCGATCACGATGCCACCTTATTAGCACAAGCGTATCAGCGAGCGGTCGGATTAAGCGATAGCCAGGGGCAGCCCGTGGCGGTTGAAACTCACTGCGTATCGTTGCAGCCATTTAACGCTGTACCGGTGAACGATGCCCACTTGGTGACCGCATCAGCGCTATTGGACCTGGTCTCCCAGCAATGGATTGATACATTGATGAGTCGCTGTGCCAAGCAGCAGCAAGCGCTACTAATAGCGCTGAGCGTGACCGGCGAATGGCATTTTATCGACACGCAAGGCGACCCGGTGTTGGACGAAGAAGACCAATGGTTGCTGGCCATGTTTATTGCCCACCAACAGCGCGATAAAGGCTTGGGCGAGGCATTGGGCGGTCAGGCCCACGGGGCGTTAGTTGCTGCGTTAGAGCGAGCCGATTACCAGATTGAGCAAGCCGACACACCCTGGCAGCTTACCGCGGGTGATCACGATCAGCAGCCGTTAATGATGGCGTTGCTTGCAGGCTGGGCCGAGGCCGCCACCGAGCAAGCCCCTGAAGCAGCCTCGCGTATTGCTACTTGGTTACAGCAGCGCCAACAGGCGGTAGCAAACGGTGCACTGGGTATTTGGGTAGGCCACCGTGACCTGTTCGCTATGCCAAAGGAATCCTCTATACCCAAGGAAAAGGCATAAGCCTATGGGGTTGCTCAGACGTTGTGCACTCGGCTAGGCGCGTATATCCAAAGCCCATGGCTACGGCGTTTGGTGATTAGTACTGCCTTGCTGGGTGCCGTGTTGCTATGGGTTGAACCCCAGGCCATTGTGGCCGAGGTGCAGCGGCTCTCCGCCGGTGGGTCGCGCTGGCGCTAGCGGTAAGCACGCTACAAATCATGTTATGTGCCTGGCGCTGGCAGTTTACTGCCGGGCTTATTGGTGTACCGCTGCGGTTTTCCTACGCCCTGCATGAATATTATCTGGCGCTGCTGGTCAATCAGCTCTTGCCCGGTGGGGTGTTAGGCGATGCCGGGCGGGCACACCGTCATGCCAGCCAGGCGCAGTCACGTGGTCGTGCATGGCGGGCGGTCATTATCGAGCGCGCGTCAGGGCAGGTGGCTGTAGCAGTGCTAACGCTAACGGCGCTGCTGCTCTCACCTTTGTGGCATAACGCGCTGAGTGTCACAGCGCTTACGGTGGTTGGTCTAAGCGTGGTCGGGCTGGCGATGATAGTCGCCATCGGCCTGCTTCAGCGTCAGCGCTTAAGCAATGGGTTGTCACGGATGCCGCACTGGAGCCAAGCCTTGGCTGGCGATATAAAGCGCGGTTTGTTACGGCGCAGCGTGTGGCCCCGGCAGTTGCTGTCGTCACTGATGATTGTGCTGAGTTATGGCTTAGTGATGGTGTGCGCCGCGCGGGCAATTGGCGTTGCTCTTCCGGCACTCGAGGTGCTCGCACTCGCACCGGTGTTGCTACTGGCGATGCTGATTCCGTTTTCAGTCGCTGGCTGGGGCTACGTGAAGGCACCGCCGCCGGTGTCTGGATGTTGGTAGACTTACCGCCTGCCCAAGGAGTGGCGGTGTCGATGGCCTATGGTGTTCTGGTCTTGCTGGCTAGCCTGCCGGGTATTTGGGTGGCGCTTAACCGCCGTCAAAAGCGCAACCCTCAGGTGGGGGTTCCCTCAGCCGCATGTCAAACAGCGTGTCGTCACCACAGCGGAAGGTTCGCGTGGGCGGGCGCAGCGCACTCGAGCGTCTTGATGGGCGTCATTTTAAGCCCCGGCCTGCCGGAGCCGATCAGCAACGGGGCGACCAGCAGGTGCAGCCGGTCAACGGCCCCCGCTTCGATAAACTGAGAAACAGTAACGCCGCCGCCCTCTACCAATACCCGAGGCAAGCCTTTATCGGCGAGCAGGGCGATGACATCGTGAGGGTTGAAATGCCCGCTGGCATTCAGCGGCAGCACACAGTGCTGAACATGAGCAGGAGTGACCGCTTGTGCGGCCTCCGGCCCCACAATAAGCAGCGTCGGGCGGTATCGCTGCGCAGCAGTGTCAAGTCATTCGGTATACGCCCTCGCGGGTCCAATACTACCCGCGTCGGGTGGGTGCCACTAACATGGCGCACGGTCAGTTGCGGATTGTCGGCACTAGCGGTACCGGCGCCGACCACCACTGCGTCGACCAGTGCACGCAGGCGGTGCAGGTGAACCAAGCTTTCATGACCGTTGATGTAGTGGAGTGGCCGCTTTCCGTCGCAATACGGCCATCCATGCTCTGTCCCAATTGCGCCACGACCCAGGACGGGCGACTGGCCAGCGGCGTCAGGCAGTCGAGCAGCTCGCGCGCTTCAGCGCTGACCGTCTGAAGGGTTTGCCATTCGCCGTTAGGCGTCAAGGTGATTGTTGTATCGCAAGGGCGCTGATGACGCAGCCCCAGCAGCCATTCCCAGGCATCGGCCAGTTCAATCGTGTTGATAGAGGAGTTGGGCATGACGCCTCCGCGCTAAAACATTCGCTTCATCATGCGGGACTTACTTGTTCCAGAGCAAGTTGGTCCAGAGCAAACACATAATATCCCCCACGCCAGGGAAGCCAGGGAGGCCTCTATGTACAAGATTGAACGCGCTATTTTCGATATTCGTCGTGGATTGCCAGTGGTGGTGAATGCTGGTGAGCAGCGGTTGCTGGTACAGGCGTTGGAAGGCAGTGAGTCGGTAGAAGCACTTGCTCAGTTAGCTGGCGAACGGCCTTCGTTAGTGCTTACCCGCCACCGCCTGACGGCGATGGGAATGAGCTTAACTGCTGAGGCGGCAAGCGTTCCTTTAGCGGCAAATATCAACACCCATGAGTTGCATGGCTTGGCCTCGGCGGAAATGCTTCCGCAGCCCGCCGGTGGTTTGCTCAGCGGCTTAAAACCAGCGAGTCTGGCCGAACTTGGTGCCATTACGCTAATGCGCCGTGCGCTGCTAATCCCCGCCGCGCTATGTGCCTTTGTCAGCGAAGAATCTGCTGAGGATATTGAACAGCAAGTGGCTGAAGGGCGGCTGCTGGAAGTCGATGCAAAAGAGGCTGAGCAGTGCTTAGCGGGGGCCCAGGGCATGCTTAAGCGTGTCAGCGAAGCGAATATTCCTCTTGAGGATGCGGCTGACAGCCGCTTCGTACTTTCCGGGAGCCCGATGGCCTGCGCGAACACGTTGCTGTGGTGATTGGTAAACCGGAGCGCTGGGAAGGTGCGGTGCCTCTGCGCATGCACTCGGCGTGCTTAACGGGTGATCTGTTCGGCAGTTTGCGCTGTGACTGCGGTGAGCAGCTGCGCAATGCGGTGGCAGATATACAGTCCATGGGCGGCGGCGTGCTGCTTTATTTGGCACAAGAGGGACGGGGTATTGGCTTGGCCAACAAGCTACGCGCCTATACCTTACAAGATGGCGGCCTGGACACCGTGGATGCCGATCAAATGCTTGGTTTTGGAGACGATGAGCGCCAGTACGCGGTGGCGGTGGATATGCTTAACGCGCTCGACATTAACCAAAGTGCAGCTGCTGACCAACAACCCGTTAAAAATAGAGGCGCTGCGCCAAGGCGGTATCGAGGTGGTGGCACGCCAAGCACTGTATGGCAGTGTCACCGACCACAACCAACGCTATCTCAATGCCAAGGCAACCCGAGGTGGACACTTGTTGGAAGATGTCTTAAGCGGCCAGCGCTAAATCCGAACGTCGCGGGCCAAGGAGCCTCGCGCTGGTGAAGCAGTGTTAGCAAGTGAGCAGTTTTAGTTAATGAGCAATTTTAGTTGGTTAGCGGTGGCAGCTGGGCGGTTTCGGTTACCACTATCGCTAACTGGCGGGCATAGTGCCTCACTAGCCGCTCGCCTAATGCGGCGCTGGCGTGGCTGGCATCCCCGGCCACGCCTTGGGCGCTTAAGTCTTCCGCTAGCCAGGAATACGCGGCCGCACCCTCTGCACTCACGAGGGCATCGCCTAAGGGCGCTGCGGGCGGTGCGGCTTGGTACTCCTCCAACTGGACCAGCGTTGGCGCTAAATAGCACATCATCGCGGTTTCGAGTAACCCCCCGTGCAAGCCGTAGCGTAACTCTTCAAAAGCTATGGCGTCTGCTAATGGCGGTAGTCGGGTATAGGTGGCTTTTACGACACGCATGCCATGCCGTCGCCGCAGGGTGAGCCCTGCTAAATCCATGACCGCTTTATTGCCGCCGTGGCTATTCAGCAGTACCAGGCGGCGAATACCTGCCCTGGCTAGGCTGTCGCCATACGCTTCTGCGTGGCAATCGCCAATGGCGCCGGCAGGCTGAGTGTGCCGGGAAAACTGGCGTGCTCATCGCTGGCACCCACCGCTATGGGCGGCAGGCAGACAACATTCATTGCGGGATCAAGCTGCGCCAGCATAGCCGCCTGTAGGCCTTCGCCAATGGTCAGGTCGGTGGCTAAAGGGAGGTGGGTGCCGTGCTGTTCAATGGCGCCGAGTACCAGCACCGCTACCGGGTCGCGTTGGGCGAAGTCGGCTAATTGCGGGGCGGTGAGCGTTTGCCAGTGATGTATCATTAAGTGATATGCCTATTGAGTTGTAAAGGATCAAGGAGAGCCCCTAGTAGCGGGTGGTCCGAGCGGCAGGCATAAAGGTCACCAGACGGTATCCCCTCGGCCCCAGCCCTTAGCCACTCGGTCATGGCCTGCGGGGTTTGCCATTCGTTCCAGCGAAAATGGCGCTGTTCGCCCGCTACCGCGTTGTAGCGATAGTCGCCAAGACGGTTTAGATGGTGGATGCAGGCGTGGCTAACCTCTAGTGCACCGACAACGAACTCCACTGAAAGCGCTGCCACCGGACAACTGAGCCCTGCTAGCACCTCCGCCTCAAAGCCCTCGACGTCAATTTTAATAAAACTGGGTTCGCCATACTCTTCAATTAACGTATCCAGTGTGGTGACCGGTACCTGTAAGCGTTGCTCCCAGCGAACATGACTAAAGCTGGCGTTACGGTCGCCGATCTGCTCGCGCCAACCGGAGGCGAGGGTAGAAAGAGTAGGGTTGCCGGGGCTGATAGCAATCTCAGCAAACCCCGCCGCCGGGCCAGCCGCAAGCGGTAGCAGCGTAATGCTCGGCGGCCTTACCAAACGCTTAAACCACTTAGCGAGATCAGGCTGAGGTTCAAGTGCCACTACCTTGGCGCCTAGTGCATGAAAGGCCGCACTGCGGTCACCTAGGTGAGCACCGATATCGAAAGCGACGGCGCCGGGCTGAATAAACGGTTGGTAAAGACGCTGTAGCCCGCGTTGGCGCCCTGGCCGCCAATAAATAAACAGCGAACGGATGAGCCCGCCTGCGCTACTTAGCCGTTGCAGCGCCAAACGCCGCATTCGTTGGGTTCCCTGAATATCTTCATTGGTCATTGGGATACCACACGTAATTCCAGGTTTCGCTTATCGGTTCTTCATTTAGGGTCAGCCTGAGGCGAACATCGCTGGGTTGATGGCTATCGGGCAGCCTGAAGCTAGCGCGCCAGCCTTTGTTAGGGAGCGGAGTGACCTGAGGCAGTAGTACTTCGCCTTGCTGGGCGTTGATAACTAACTCGACGGGTTGGTCGGCAGCGATATCATCTAACGCGCCCCCTTGGAAATCGACGATGAACTGGCGCTGCCCTTGCAACGTCGAATCAGCTTGTCCCGGTATGCTTGCGCGGCCATGGCGGGTACGGATTGCACGCCCAAGGCTATGCGCTTCTGGCTGTGTGTTGAGCGTATGGGTTAGGTAATGGAGGCGGCGGGACTCGCCAGCCTCCAACGTGTCGTCCGCTACCCAGTAGGCGACGATATTGTCGTGGGTTTCATCAGGCGTTGGAATTTCGACCAACTCCACCGGCCGGGGCCCCAGTCATCTAGCGGCATGACCCATTGGCTGGGGCGACGATGGTATTGGGCTTCGATATCCAAATAACGGTTAAAGTCACGCTCTCGCTGCATCAAGCCAAACCCTTGAGGTGCACTATCCATGAATGTTGAGATGCGCAGATGCTCGGGGTTGGTCAGCGGGCGCCATATCCATTCACCGCTCCCGGTCTGCATCAGCAGACCGTCAGAGTCATGTACCTGAGGGCGGAAGTCGTCGGGACGTTTACGGCTTGCCTCTCCATAAGTGAACATGCTGGTGAGCGGCGCTACGCCCAGCTTGGCGATATCGTTGCGAGCAAATAATGCCGCTTCGACCTCTACTTGGGTATTTTCCCCAGGCTGGATGATAAACCGATAGGCGCCGCTGATAGAGGGCTATCCATTAACGCTAATAGCTCAATATGCTCGGCATCTGCGTCGGGCTTGTACATCCAAAACTCACGAAACGCCGGAAATTCCTCGCCAGTGGTTGAGGCTGTATCGATCGCTAGCCCTCGGGTCGACAACCCGTAAGCTTGGTTGCGCCCCACGATTCGGAAGTAGCTAGCACCGGAGAAAAACGGCAAACTCATCGTCATATTCCTCGCTATTCAGAGGATAGTGAAGACGAAAGCCCGCGTGGCCGCTACCGGTTAAATCGTGCTCTTTTAGCTTTGCGGCATTGCCGTCGTAAGAGAAATCCTCTGCCGAAAAGGCAGCGGGGTGACCGTGTCGTTTTCAATGACATTCAGGGTAATTGGAGTCGGAAGAGAAAACCGCTGTGAAACAGCTGTAAGCTAAAGGGGCTTTCGTCCTGCCAATAGGCGTGGGCGGGATTAAAGCGAATTTGTCGGTAGGTATCGTAGTCGAGCTCACGTAATACCTTGGGCAGTGACTCTTCGGGGGGTGATAAGCCTCTGCAGCCAGTTGCTGGGCTCGTTCAATGACGGCACTGAAATGCTTATCGTCTTCGGCTAAGGCCGGTAAGGCTAGCGTACAGCCAATTAACACGAACCATCTACGAACTAACCACCCACCGACATGCCATCTGTCGCCTTGCCACCTACGAACCTGCCGCCAAGAAATTGGGCACCTAGAAAACAGTTACAACGCATGGACGAAATCCTTTCGAGTGAAGGCCGCAAATGCATGGAGTTGAGCCAAACAACACGTTAAAATTTTAAACAATAACTATACGAATGATAGCAGCAGTACATGATTGGTGCGTTTTTCAGCAGCCTTTTCTTTGCTCCTCATCTAGTCTTTCACCGAGATCCATCGTTGCAAGGGCATATTTTCAACACTGTAATCTAAAGCAGGCACAAATGAGAACGCGATGAGTCGATTATTAATACTGGTCCTGATACTAAATTTCTTACTTATCGCGCCGCTGTGGTGGCGTTTTGGTGAGATTAATGAGTATTTGGTCGCTTGGGAGGCACTTATCATTGTGCCGCTTATGCTATTGCTTCCTGTTGGCCAGGCACGCCGCTTAGTGGGTGTTGGGTTAGTCGGTTGGATGATGCTGGCAACCGCCGCCAATCTCGGTACGGCGGCCACCCAAATGGCGTTTGCCCGGCCAATCAATCTCTACCTTGACTTACCCCTGCTGCGCTCCGTCTATCATTTGTTGGTAGGTAATGTAGGCCAGTTTTGGCAGTGTGCGCTATGCTGGCGGGGCTCGCCGTGCTGCTGGGTATCAGCGTGGGCTTAGCGCGGTTGTTGCTTCCACCGGTCGCCTACTCGATTAAACGGCTACCCGGAGCAGTCGCATTAACGCTGCTCGTTGCTGCCACCAGCGGAGCGGCACTAGCGTTTAACGGGGTGCGGCTGGTAAACAGTGCGCACTTGCCATTGTTGGACAGTACACGGTTTCAGTGGCAGCAAATTACCGCTACCCATGCTGCGCGTGTTGCCTTTACTGAACAGTTGGAAGCTACGCCGCTGGAAAACAGCCGCTGCCGGGGTTGGCAGGGCGCAATGTACTGCTGACCTTTATCGAGTCCTATGGTGTGTCGGCGCTGACTACCCCGCGTTATGCAGAAACTCTGCTTCCCACCCTGGCCGATATGCAGCAGCGCCTAGGCGAACATGACCTCCACGTAGTGTCTGGACTGCTGGCGTCACCAATTCGTGGTGGGCAATCCTGGCTAGCCCATGCAACAACGCTCAGCGGCCGATGGATCGACAATCAGCTGTGGTATCAGCTGATGTTGAGCAGTGGGCATTCCACATTGATCGATGATTTTCGTGCTACAGGGCAACGTTCGCTGGTTGTGATGCCCGCCATCACGATGGCATGGCCGGAAGGCGAGGCTTATGGTTTCGATGAAATTGCTGCGGCGAAAGATATCGATTACGCCGGGCCTGCGCTCAACTGGGTGACCATGCCCGATCAGTTCACCCTTGACTACACTCAGCGTCACTTGCTCGGCGATACACCGGTGTTTGCTCAGTTGGCCTTAATCTCTAGTCATGCACCCTGGACGCCGATTTTGCCGGTATTGGATGATTGGTCATCCATTGGCGACGGACGTATTTTGCTCCTTGGGAGAGTGCTGGTGACCCGCCGGAGGTGTTGTGGCAGGACATCGAGCGTATTCGTGATCACTATGCCTGGTCGGTGGACTACGCTGTTAAAGTCACCGGTCGCTGGGCAGAGCGCGTGGCGGATGACAATACGTTGATGATCGTGTTGGGTGACCATCAAGCCGCGCCGCTGATCACTGGCGATGACGCTAGTGCGGCGGTGCCTGTGCATATTATCAGCGGCGATCGTGCATTATTAGCACCCCTTTCTAAAGCGTGGCTTTGTGCCCGGCACGTTGCCTGCGCTCGAAGAAGCAAACGATGTGCCCCGCATGAGCCAACTGCGCCACTGGCTGCAGGATGATTTTGGTGAGTGAACAGACAATGCAGACACTCTCTGATACAAGGACGACCACAAGGACGCAGCAATGATTCAGCCGGTGATTTTAAGTGGCGGTAGCGGCACGCGGCTTTGGCCGCTTTCTCGTGAACAGATGCCGAAACAGTTTTTGCGTTTAACCTCGTCGCAAAGTCTGTTGCAACAAACGCTTAGTCGTTTAAACGGGCTAACCGATGCTGTGCCAATGCTAATGGGCCACCACAGCCACCGCTTTTAATGGCCGAACAGCTGCGCGAAATGGACCAAGCTGCCACCGTGGTGCTCGAGCCGGAAGGGCGCAATACCGCCCCGCGATCGCTTGCGCGGCGCTGCTGGCATGCGATGCTGGCGATGATCCATTATTGCTGGTACTGCCTGCAGACCATGTGATCGGTGATGTGCAAGCGTTCCAATACAGCGTTTCACTTGCCGCGCCGCTAGCGGAGGCAGGCTATCTCGTCACCTTTGGGGTCGTGCCGACGCAGCCTGAAACCGGCTACGGTTATATTGCCTGTGGTGAGGCGTTGGAAGGTGGCCATCACCTTGCGGCCTTTATTGAAAAGCCCAATGCTCAGCGTGCCGCTGAGTTGGTCGAAAGCGGTGATTACTTATGGAACAGCGGCATGTTTCTGCTGCGCGCCTCAAGCTATTTAGACCAGTTACAACGGCTGCAGCCGGATATGTTAGCGGCCTGCGAGGCGGCGGTGAGCGCTGCGCATCGTGATTTGGATTTCCTGCGCTTGGGCGAAGCGGCGTTTCTTAGTTGTCCGGCGGATTCCATCGATTACGCGGTGATGGAGCACTGTGAGCACGCCGCTGTGGTGCCCTGGCCGCTGAATGGAGTGATATCGGTAGTTTCGATGCGCTTTGGGCAACCGTCGAACCTGACATTGCAGGCAATGCCACCAAAGGTGATACGTGGCTCACCGACACACAGGATTCGTTGGTGTTTGCCGAACATCGCCTGGTCACGACATTGGGCGTGCAGGATCTGGTTGTCGTGGAGACATCGGATAGCGTGCTGGTAGCCCACCGTAATCAAGCCCAGCAGGTTAAACAGCTGGTGGCGTCGCTTACTCAGGCGGGACGCAACGAACCTTGCTCTGCCCCCAGGTACAGCGCCCCTGGGGCAGCTTTCAAGCGATGGATAGCGGCGAACGCTATCAAGTCAAACACATTACCGTGAAGCCCGGCGGGCGGCTCTCACTGCAGCGTCATCATCACCGCGCTGAACATTGGATCGTGGTGAAGGGCACTGCGCGGGTAACGCTTGAAGAGCGCAGCTTTTTGGTGAGTGAAAACCAATCCACTTATATCCCCATCGGTGCGCTACATCGTCTGGAAAATACCGGCAAAATTCCTCTTGAACTGATCGAAGTGCAGTCGGGGAGCTATCTGGGTGAAGACGATATCGAACGCTTGGACGATGTTTACGCACGGGATAACAATGGGTGAGGGTGGGCTTACCAAAGCCAGCTCGCGGGCGTGCCGGGGCGACCTTTGCGCACATCAATCCACCCCAGCACGCAGCGCACACCTAGCCACACCGCAAGCAGCGGCCAGAGGAGGGTGCCGACCATGACAATGCTGAGCAAAAGGCGATGCAGGCATACAGGGTGCCGATCCAGAAGGTACGAATCAGGTAACGGTAGTGCGGCTGTAGCCACAGCGCTGCGTCTTTGCGATAGACATAAGCAATCACAACGCCAATCAGCAGAGTGATATTGGCGGTAACGATACCTGCTAGGTAGAGCGCGTAAATAATCTGCGGCGGGCGGATCTCATCCCGAGATAGGTCGTTTTGAGTCATACGTATACTCTAATTAATAAAGCCAAGGATTAATAAAGCCGATGATCAATAAAGCCGGTAGTCGCGGTAGTTAGCTAGCTTTTGCTGTTCTTGAACCACTTTACGGTAGCGCTTGTACTCCCACTGATACTGCGCAGGCTCCAAGTCTATTGCGGCTTCCACGCTGGCATTGACGCCGGTGGCCGATGTTTGGTCATCGGGGCTGTAAACACGCTCATCGGCATCTAGAAAATGAATGGCAAACCCTTTGCCGGGTACCCGTAGCGCGACCCCGGTGACCACGCGCGCCTGGGTGCGCGCCACCAGTTTTGGCAGCAAGGTGGCGGTGTAGGCGTCGCGGCCAAAGAACGGCGCAAAAACGCCGCTGCCCCAATCGGGTTCCTGGTCGGGTAGTATGCCGATGGCCTCGCTGCGCTTAAGCGCTTTAAGCAACGCAGCGACGCCGCGCGGATTAGTAGGAACGAGGCTTGCTCCCATGCGCTCACGGCCATGTCGGATCACCGGGTCAAGGGCGGTGATTTTGGGTGGCTCGTACATGGCGGTAAAGGGAAATGGCTCGATAGCCAAAAGTTAAGCACTTCCCAGTTGCCAAAATGCGGGCGAGTACGATCACGCCCCGCCCTTCGCTCCGAGCATTATCGAGTTTATCGCGACCCTGCACCGTTAAAATACTGGCTTCAACTTTACTCGGTTCCGCCATCCAGGCGTGGCCCAGTTCCAGCATCGTGGCGGTTGAGTGTCGCAAACTCTGCCGGGCAAGGGTTTGACGTTCAGCGTTAGCAAGGTCGGGGTAAACAACCGTCAGGTTGCGCTCGGTTACCTCACGCTCGCGCTTGTTAAAGCGGTATATGATTGGCCCCAACGCTGAGGCCATGCGCCATAGCCACTTTAGAGGCCAGCGTGAAAGCCGACACCATAGCCAACTAATCGCACTGGCTTTGGAAAAGCGCTCACTGGTATCACCTGTTTGTTGCGCCATTTTAAAACAGCCAGGTGTCTACGTTAGAAGGGGCGCGTTTCTCTTGCAGCCCTTTAAAGCCTTTAACGCAGCGGATGATTAGCCAAACAGCGAGCGCTAACAGTAGCGGGAAACCAATCACTACCAGGGTCAAGATCGAAAAGACCACACCGTACAGCAGCCCTATCCAGAACGTACGAATCTGGTAGCGGTAGTGTTCGTCCAGCCATGCGGGCCCTTTACCTTTATAGACGTAGGCGATGATCACACCGATAAGCGACGTAAAGCCGAGGAAGAAACTAGCCAAATAGAGTGCATAGATTACCATTGCCATCGTGGTGTCAGGCGGATGGCGTTGCTCTTCGCTGATGACTTCGCCATTAAGGGACGCATCATTGGCATCTTCACGCATAACGTTTCCTTTCGATAAAACCGTATATAAAGCTGAATGGTAGCGACTGAAAGGATCAGCACTTGCTAACGCATCGCAGCGGTGCTGCTAAGGGCAACATGATACCGTGTGCGATTTGCCTTATCACTAACGAAAACGGGGCACTAACGCGAGGCGGGACGGCAAATCTCTAACAGGTTGCCGTCTGGGTCGCGTAGGTAGATCGACTCGATAGGCCCATTGGCGCCTTGACGGGCCACGGGGCCTAGCTCTACGTCAATAGCCAGCGCATCCAGGTGTTGCTTGAATTCATCCAGCGGCAGTTGGCAACGCAAGCATAAATCCAGACTGCCGGGGGTGGGGGTTGCTGAGATAGGCGCAATGTCGGTGTCGGTTTGATGTAGGCGCAATGCGGTATCACCGAGCATTAAATCGACTCGTTGGGCATCGCGGTAACGTACATCTAACCCCTAAAACGCGTGAGTAAAAATCGACGGCGCGACCCATATCGGTCACTGTTACAACAAGATGATCCAGACCTGATAGCATGCCACCTTCCTTAATACAAAACGATAAGCCAGAGAATGCGATGATGCGCCGCTGCCCGCTATGCGCGGAATCCACCAATGCGCTCTACCACCGTGATCGGCGTCGTGACTACTACCAGTGTGCCACGTGCAAGCTGGTATTTGTCCCCCTTGCGCAGCATTTGAGCGCTGCTGCTGAAAAAGCTGAATATGATAAACATCAAAACTCGCCGCATGATACGGGATACCGGCGCTTTTTAGGGCGTTTATTTACCCCGCTAGTGGCAAAGCTCGCTCCTAACGCGCGTGGACTCGATTTTGGTTCTGGGCCTGGACCGACGCTATCGGTGATGTTCGCAGAGCAAGGCTACCCGATGGCGATATACGATCCATTCTACGCGCCTGATGCCTCAGTGCTTACCCAAACGTTTGATTTTATCACCGCAACAGAAGTCGTCGAACACTTGTCACAGCCTGGCCAAGTGCTGACTCAGTTGGCGGCGCAGCTCGCCCCTGGCGGTTATCTGGGGTTGATGACGAAACGGGTTACCTCCCTGAGGCCTTTGCCCGCTGGCACTATATTAGTGACCCTACGCATATCAGCTTTTTTAGTGAAGAGACCTTTCGTTGGTGGGCACGAAAGCATAGTTTGGTAGTGGAATTTCCTGGGCCAGATACGGTTATTCTATATAAAACGCTAACGTGAACAATTGTAACGTTAGAAAAGCATTGACTTTGTTCCCTTGGGGGCAATAATTGCGCGCCGATATTCCTGCCTGACTCGATGTGCCAGGTGAGATGACGGTTTTTTTGCTCTCGTTTGGCAATGGTTTTTACTTCTACAGGCAAGGTGAGGTTTTTCATGTCGCGGCAACTGCTGGCCATGGCGCTGGCGCCCCTTTTAGGGCTATTCATTCTCGGGATTGGCAACGGTTTTCTTGCCACCTTAATTACCGTGCGCCTGGATGCCGCCGGCGAGTCGGCCACGGTGGTCGGTATTGTCTCGTCGGCTTACTTTATCGGCCTTGCGTTAGGCGCAATGGTGAATGATCGCCTGTTACTGCGCATCGGCCACATCCGGGCCTACGGTAGTTTTGCCTCGTTAGTGGCCGTCACGGTGCTACTACAAGGATTGTTCTTTGACCCCTGGGCCTGGTTTGTCCTGCGCTTGATTGGCGGCTGGGCCACGGTCGGGGTTTATCTGGTAATTGAAAGCTGGCTGTTAACGTCTGGCGACCAGAAAGTCCGTGGCCGCCTGCTGGCGCTGTATATGATTTCGCTGTACGCCGCCGGGGTGTTGGGGCAATTGCTGCTGGGCGTGACCAATGCCATGGGCGTGACCGCACCCTTTATGGTGATCGGCCTATTGGCGTCGCTCTCTGTGCTGCCAATGGCGATGATTCCCCGCGTGTCGCCGATCATGGAACACGCTGAACCGCTGCCACCCCATCGACTGATCACCCTAACGCCGACCGGCGTGATGGGCAGCTTGGGCTCCGGCATGGTAGTGGCGGCGGCGTACACGCTACTGCCGCTTTATCTTCAACGTAATGGCATGAGCGTGAGCCAGGTGGGCCAGATGATGGCGGTCGTCATCATGGGTGCCATGCTGCTTCAGTACCCGATTGGCCGCTGGTCGGATCGTCACGACCGGCAAATGGTGCTAATTGGTATTAGCGGTTTCTGTGTGCTGATCTCTGCAGCTATGTTGTGGCTACCCCTTTCTACACCATTGTTGGCGGTGTTGCTGTTCCTGCTCGGCGGCGGTGTGTTTGCGCTCTACCCGGTGGCAGTGAGTCACGCCGCAGACCGTGCACCCGCAGGGGCACTGGTGCGCATGAGCCAAGGTCTGCTGTTAATCAACTCGATTGGTGCGACCATCAGCCCGCTGTTGATTTCCCCGGTCATGACCGCGATGGGTGATGCGGGTCTGTTCTGGGCCTTCGGTTCAATGAGTCTTTTCTTTGTGATGTTCTTCTCCTGGCGTCGTCATGTGCGTCCTGCGCCGCTGCCGGTGGCGCCGTTCACCCCACGACACCCATGACCGCTGCCGGTGCCGAGCTAGTGGTCACTGAAGAGTTGATGCAGGGGCGCTAGAGCACGAACACCTGGAAGATCTTTCCGATGCCGTGTGGGACGTTGACGCCGCCGAGCCCGTGGTCGGGCCGCCGGCGGAAGATGAGAGTCATATCACTTATTATGATGATGTGGAGCAAGCGGGCGTGCGAAAGTAGCCTCGGGTGAGGGCGTTGAGCGGTGGCGGCTGATACCTTGGGCTAATGGTGTAGGCGGGTGAGTATTACTACTATCCACCTTAGCCTTTCAAACATTTGTTTCATTTTTCAGCCCGAGGTTCGCCATGAATGTTTACGCCGCGCCGATACGCGATTTGCGCTTTGTGCTCGAAGAGCTACTAGCGCACCGCTCGCTTAGCCTACCGGGCTTTGAAGAGGCCACGCCCGATTTGGTTGAGGCGGTACTCGAAGAGGCGGCAAAACTCGCTGGTGACGTCTGGGGGCCGCTCAATGCTAGCGGCGATCGACAGGGGGCCAAGCGCCACACAGATGGCAGCGTGACCACGCCGGAAGGTTTCGCGGCAGCTTATCAGGCGTATGTCGAGGGTGGCTGGAACGGCATTGGCGTCTCCGAGGCACTGGGTGGGCAGAACCTGCCGGAAGTAGTTGCCAGCGCAGTACAAGAGATGCTTCACGGTGCCAATATGGCGCTGGGCCTCTGCCCTATGCTAACGGCTGGTGCTATTGAGGCGTTGGCCCATCACGGCAGCGATGACTTAAAAGCGACTTACTTGCCCAAGTTGGTGGAAGGCACCTGGACGGGCACCATGAACCTTACCGAATCCCAAGCGGGGTCGGATCTCTCCCAAGTGCGCACTCGCGCCATCCCTGAAAACGACCACTACCGTATCAGCGGCCAGAAGATCTACATTACCTGGGGCGAACACGATGCCGCCGAAAACATTATTCACTTGGTGCTGGCCCGTAAGCCCGATGCACCGGAAGGCAATAAAGGCATTTCGCTGTTTCTGGTACCCAAGTTCCTGGTCAATGAAGACGGCTCTCTGGGTGAACACAACGATGTGACCTGCGCCTCCATTGAGCACAAGCTGGGTATCCACGGCTCACCTACTTGTACCTTGAGTTTTGGTGAAAACGGCGGTGCGATTGGCTATTTGGTGGGTGAAGAGGGCGTGGCCTTAATCACATGTTCACCATGATGAACGAGGCGCGTCACAAAGTCGGTATTCAGGGCATCGGCGTGGCCGAGCGCGCTTGCCAGCATGCGTTTGCCTATGCGCTTGAACGTCGACAGGGACGTGCCCCGAAAACACGCGGCGGTGCCGAGTGTAGCATCAGCGATCATTTAGACGTGCGACGCATGCTACTTTCGATGCGTGCGCGTACCGATACGCTGCGCGCACTGGCGTTGTATTGCGCTGCTGAACTGGACGCCGCCCGCCATGCGGAAAGTAGTGACGTTCGCCAAGCCGCCCAGGCACGCGCCGACATTTTAATCCCCTATCATTAAGAGTTTCTCCACCGACCAGGCGGTAGATATTGCCTCGATGGGTATTCAAGTACACGGCGGTATGGGCTATGTGGAAGAGACCGGCGCTGCACAGCTACTCCGCGATGCGCGAATTGCCCCCATTTACGAAGGCACTAACGGTATTCAGGCGCTTGATCTGGCGGGTCGTAAGCTCCAACGCGATAACGGTGAAGCGCTAACCGCATTACTGAGCGACGTTGCCGTCACCGTGAAACAGCTTAATGCCGACCCGAACCTGGCTTCCTTGGGCAGTAGCTTGGCTGCTGGCTTGGAAGACCTAAAAGCCGCCCAGGCGATTGTACTAGAGCAAGGTACCGATTCTGACAAGGGCGCAGATGCGGTGCAGGCCTATGCCACGCCGTTTCTTAACTTAGCGGGCCACGTGCTGTGCGCATGGCAAATGGGCCAGGCCGCGCTAAGCGCCCAAGCCGCGCTTAATAACGGCAGCAATGATCCCTTCTATACTTCCAAGTTACGCAGCGCCGAATTTGCCATCACTCAATGGTTACCGGTAGGCCGTGCCCAGCGCGCGGTGATCGAGGCGGGAACACAGTGTTTAAGCGAATTTGAGGTTTATTGACGTTAATACACGAGTCAGCACCGCCGCCCTAGAGGCGGCGGTGCCGTTTCTGGGCAATCAAAACAACTATTTAAAACGATCTCTTAAAACGATCCCTTAAAACGGATGCTTAACAACAACAGGAGCCGACCATGGCCGCTATTTTCGAGCAAGGCTTGCCTAAATCCGCCGCTAACCACGTACCGCTATCACCGCTGACCTTTATCGAACGCTCGGCGTCGATTTATCCCGATTACCCTGCCATTGTACATGGCAGCACCCGGCGCAGGGGCAAACCTGGGCGCGCTGTCGCCAGCTTGCTTCTGCGTTCGAAAAGCGGGGCATTCAGCCAGGCCAAACGGTGGCGGCGATGCTGCCTAATATCCCGGCAATGTTCGAGGCGCACTTTGGCGTGCCGCTGGCGGGCTGCGTGCTTAACACGCTTAATATTCGCCTGGATGCTGAGGCAATCAGCTATATGCTCGAGCATGGCGAAGCCAAAGCCATTCTGGTCGATCCCGAGTTTGCTGAGGTTATTCAGCAAGCCGTCGCCAAGCTAACCAATAAACCGCTGATCATTGATGTGGCCGATGTCGAGTTCCTTGGCGATACCCAGGGCATTGGTGAGATCGAGTACGAAGCGCTGCTAAGCGAGGGCGACGCCGATTTCGCCTATCAACTGCCTGCGGATGAATGGGAGGCGATCTCGCTGAACTACACCTCTGGCACGACCGGCAAACCCAAGGGTGTGGTGTATCACCACCGCGGCGCTTATCTAAACGCGGTGAGCAATATCATGGAGTGGGCCATGCCCCACCACCCGATCTACCTATGGACGCTGCCGATGTTTCACTGCAACGGCTGGTGTTTTCCCTGGACGATTGCCGCTAACGCGGGGGTGAACGTCTGCCTGCGCCGCGTCGACCCGAAGAAAATTATGCAATTGATTAGTGATGAGAAAGTCACTCACTTCAGTGGCGCGCCCATTATTCTCAATGGCTTGGTGAATCTGCCCGCCGAAGATAAGCGCCAATTCGATCACCCGGTGAAAGTCACTACCGCCGGTGCCGCGCCGCCAGCCTCGGTCATTTCCGGGGTTGAGAAACTGGGCATTGAAGTCACTCACGTCTATGGCCTCACCGAAGTGTACGGGCCGGTAACCGTGTGTGCCTGGCGTGAGGCATGGGATGAGCTACCCATCGAAGCACGCGCCAAAATCAAAGCCCGCCAGGGCGTGCGTTATCACATGCTCGAAGCACTGTGTGGCCGACCCACTGACCATGGAGCCAGTACCCAAAGATGGCCAAACCATGGGGAGATAATGATGCGCGGCAATAACGTTATGAAAGGGTACTTAAAGAACCCTGAGGCCACTGAGCAAGCACTGGAAGGCGGTTGGTATCACACAGGCGACTTGGCTGTGTGGCACTCGGATGGCTATATCGAGATCAAAGACCGCTCCAAGGACATTATTATTTCCGGTGGTGAGAATATTTCGACCATCGAAGTGGAAGACGCTATTTACGGCCATCCCGCGGTTGAAGAAGCCGCGGTGGTGGCTAAACCTGATGAGAAGTGGGGCGAGACGCCCTGCGCGTTTGTAAAGCTTAAAGTCGGCTACGGCGAAGTCACCGAGGCCGATATTATTGCCCACTGTCGCGAGCATTTGGCGGGCTATAAAGTCCCCAAAACAGTCATTTTTAGCGAGTTACCGAAAACCTCAACGGGCAAAATCCAGAAATTCGTACTGCGTGAAGAAGCCAAGCAGCATTGAGAATTTCGACGTATTAAACTCTGATAGAGGAGAGCATGCATGAGCGACAAAAATCGGCGTTGTAGGGGCAGGCACTATGGGGCAAGGGATCGCTCAGGTGGTGGCTGTCAGTGGCTTTCAAGTGCACCTTTACGATGTGTCTGAGGAGCAGCTTGGTCGTGCCAAAGCGAACATCGATAAAGGCTTGGGCAAGTTGGTCGCTAAAGAGAAAATCAGCGAGTCCGATAAAAGGCTGCGTTGGAGCGCCTTTCTAGCACGACAACACTCAATACTTTGAGCGACTGCACGGTGATTATCGAAGCGGCCCCGAACAGCCCGAACTCAAAGAGAAACTGTTTCGTGACCTAAGCCAGTTGAGCAGCACCGCCATTCTGGCCTCCAACACTTCATCGCTGTCGCTTACCCGCTTGGCGGCGGTGTGTGAGCAACCAGAGCGCGTGGTAGGCATGCATTTCTTTAACCCGGTGCCGGTGCTCAAATTGGTGGAAGTGATTCGCGCCGAGCAGACCTCTGATGCAACCGTAGCCGAGATTGAAAGCCTCGCCAAGGCGCTGGGCAAAACAGCTGTTCCAGTCGGCGACGCGCCTGGGTTTGCGGTGAATCGCCTGCTGGTGCCGATGATTAACGAAGCGGCGTTTATCGTCCAGGAAGGCACCGCAGCGCCTGAAGCAGTGGATGAAGCCATGAAACTCGGCGCGGCTTACCCCATGGGCCCACTAGCGCTGGGAGATTTGATCGGCCTGGATGTGTGCCTAGCGATTATGGAAGTGCTTCAGGAGGGCTTTGGTGACCCGAAATACCGCCCCTGCCCGTTGCTCAAGCGCATGGTGGCCGCGGGTTATCTAGGCCGTAAGAGCGGGCGCGGCTTTTATCATTACGACTAGCTTGCGCTGACGATAAGAGCGCGGCATAAAGAAGTCATTGCCACTCAACCAAGCGTTCGCTAGGGGTTGAGGGGTGTTCACTGTCATGTTCAATAACAAATCGAATAAGGAGTCCGCCATGAGCGAAGCTGTGATCGAGAAAGTAGATAACGACGGGATGGTGCGGCTGACCATCAACCGTCCTAAAGCATTGAATGCTCTAAACAGTGAGGTATTAGCCGCGCTGGAAGCCCATTTGGTTGAGCTTGAAGCTCATCCGAACCTACGCGCCGTGCTGATTACCGGTGCGGGTGAAAAATCCTTCGTGGCCGGTGCCGATATCACCGAAATGCGCGAAAAAACACCCGAAGAGGCGCGGGCTTTCGCCAGCCAAGCGCTGCGTACTATTAAGCGCCTAGAAACACTGCCCGTGCCGGTGGTCGCGCTGGTGAACGGGTTTTGCCTTGGCGGTGGCTGCGAATTGGCGTTGGCCTGCGACTGGGCAGTAGCCAGCGACAACGCTGTATTTGGTCAACCGGAAGTACTGTTGGGGTGATTCCCGGTTTTGGCGGTACACAACGCCTGCCACGTCGCGTTGGGCCAGCCATGGCGATTGATCTGGTCACCACTGGGCGCAAAATCGACGCTCAAGAAGCGCTACGTATTGGCCTGGTGAACCGAGTTATGCCGCAAGCGGAGCTGGAAAACTACGTTGAAGAGCTCACCAAGCAGCTTAAAGGCAACGGCCCCCAGTCGGTTCGCGGTGCCAAACAGGCGGTTCACGACGGAATGGACCAGGACCTGGATAGCGCCCTGGCGTTGAAACCAGCCTGTTCGCCTTCTGCTTTGCCGGTGACGAACAGAAAGAGGGCATGGCGGCCTTTGTCGAGAAGCGTAAGCCAAACTTTTAACATCAGGTGCTAGCACTGAGCATCTAGGGTTTAATTTATTCCGCTTTTGCTTATTTAGGGGTGGCGCTTGCGTCACCCCCGTTTTATTCTCGAAAGCATCACTGGTTAGCTAATTGTGGTTCACCTCAACACCCAAGGAGCGCTGCATGTTTGACCTCTATATTGCCAATAAAAACTACTCTTCTTGGTCACTGCGCCCTTGGGTGTTGATGAAGGTACTGGAGATTCCGTTTAACGAACATCTCATGCCGTTCGAAGGTGGTTTTGGCGCGAGCCATGACACTTTATTCATTTTTCACCTTCAGGCTTAGTGCCTTGCCTAGTGGATAAAGCGGTCGGCGATGGGGTGGCGGTGTGGGACTCATTAGCCATTACCGAGTATCTGGCCGAACAGCACACCAACGTGTGGCCAACGGATAAGATCGCACGTGCCTGGGCGCGTTCAGCCACCGCTGAGATGCACAGCGGCTTTGGTGCACTGCGCGATGAATGTTCCATGAACTGCGGTGTGCGAGTTGAGCTGAACAGCCTGTCAGCAAAGCTCAAGGCGGATTTAACCCGCCTGGATGCGTTATGGCAGCAGGGGCTTGAACGCTTTGACGGGCCTTTTCTGGCGGGTGAGTACTTCACCGCCGTTGATGCGTTTTATGCGCCCGTCGCTTTTCGCGTACAGACGTTTAACCTGCCAGTGAGTGAACACTCCCAAGTGTATGTCGAGCGCTTGCTGGCGCTGCCAGCGATGCAGGCGTGGTATCAAGCCGCGCTCGAAGAGACGTGGCGCGAGCCCATGCATGAAGATGAAACGTTGAAAAATGGCACGCTGAGTGCTGATTACCGGCATGCTTAACTTCCGCACAATTCGCCCGTGGCATCGGGTACACTAGCGCAAATTTTCGTTTGGACACGTTCATGGCTCTTAGCGCAACGCCCTACAAAGTGGATATTAACCTCACCGATCTGGATCGTGGCGTTTATGAAACGCTGCGCTTTACCGTGGCGCGTCACCCGTCTGAGACGGAAGAGCGCATGACTGCACGCTTGCTTGCCTATGTGCTGTGGTATAGCGAGTCGCTGGCTTTTGGGCGCGGTCTTTCCGATGTAGACGAGCCGGCGTTATGGGAGAAAAGCTTAGATGGACGCTTGCTGCACTGGATCGAAGTAGGTCTGCCAGATGCCGAGCGCATTACATGGTGCTCACGTCGGGCGGAGCGTGTATCGCTGCTCGCCTATGGCCGGGTAGATCTATGGGAAAGCAAAGTGCTGCCCAATGTAACGTCACTGAAAAACGTCCATGTGGCGGGACTACCACAAGAGGCTCTAGCGACCATTGCTAAAGACCTGCCAAGAGCTATTAATTGGGCCATTATGATCAGTGAAGGTTCGCTGTATATTACCGATGAAAATGGCCAGCATGAGATTACGCCGCAGTGGCTGTTGCGCGATCGCTAGCAATTATCAGACTTTCGTCTACCCTATTAAGCTAGCAACATAAGCATTAGACAGACAAAAGGATGGCCGATGGGCCATCCTTTATTTTACAGTATGCTTGCTATCTTTTGCACAATTACATACAATCAACAATGTTTGTGGGAGATCATGTTGGTTGGTGGTATCTCAATCGTCTCAAGGACAATCTCAAGGAATGAGCAATGAAAGGTAACTCCCTTCTACGCTGCCAGCTGTTCCCGCTGGTAGCTGCTATTAGTTTGATGCCTATTTTCGCACAGGCAGACGATAGCGTACTGTCCATCAAGCATGAAAACGATGGTATGGCCAGCAGTGACGATGGCCACTTTACCAGTGGTTTTGAGCTTAATTGGGCATTTGAGCCCGAAGCGAAAAGTTGGACACAGCACTTGGCCAAGGCTATCCCTGATAGCATTATCGGCAACGCCGATATGGCAGCTTTCCGGCTGGTGCACCAGATTTATACGCCCAACAATATTGAAAAGCGTGCGTTAATTGAAGATGATCGCCCCTATGCAGGGATCGTTTACGGCGGTCTTTCGCTTTATGAAGACGTGCCAATGGGTAATTGGCGCCAATCGACCGACCTGCATTTAGATATTGGTTTGGTTGGGCCATCATCGCTTGCCGACAGTATTCAGCGCGAAGTGCATCGCATCACCGATAGTGACCGCCCGAACGGGTGGGATAACCAACTGGGCGATGAAGCGATAGTGAATGCGACCATGCGGCGCCAATGGTGGCATAGCTCCCCGTTTCTTGGTAAGCAGTTCGCCCATGGCCCTAGCGTAAGTGCCGCGTTGGGCAACCTCTACACCTATGCAAGCGCAGGGTATAGTGTGCGCTGGGGCGACGAAGCCCCGGGGATCCCTACGCTGACCCCCAATCCTGGTAGCCGCCACTATATGACGGGTAAAGAGGGATGGCAGTGGTATCTGTTTGCGAGCGTAGACGGCTACTACATGGCACAAAACCTAACGCTAGATGGTAATACCTTCAGGGATAGCCACTCGGTTGATCGGAAAGAATGGGTCGGCGATGTTTCAGCAGGACTGGCGTTAGCCTGGGAAGATTGGCAGGTCACTTACGCCGCTGTACAGCGTTCACGTGAATTCGACGGCCAGGAAGAGCAAGATAAATTTGGTGCCTTAACGCTATCCAAGCGTTTCTAACTAATTAAGAGCGATTTGAGAGTGAGCGTCTTTCGGGAGGAGTGTCGTGATGACAAATAAACACCCTCACACTCCCGATGGGCGCTATTTCGTTGCCAAAAATCGGCTCTGGCGCTGTACAAATCCACACTTAAGTGAAGATGAGAAGCGCTTTTATATCAAGGCGCTAATGAAGGCCCGCCGGTCAGTGAGAACCGCCCAGCAGCAAGGTGATGATGATGCACTTCGCCAAGCCCGCGACGCAGTACAAACCGCTAAAGAGGCGCTAGGGGAGCGTGGTCCCGTATGGTGGGATGATAATGCCCCTGATGAAGGAGGCTTGGCCCCGCATAACAGCTCCTATGCCGAGTGGTGGAATAGCCAGCACTAAATGACTCCTTCCGTATACAACAGAATCAGGGCTGCTAGCCTAGGCAGTGAGGTATGTTATGTTTAAATAACGCTGGCGTTTAAGGGAGTATGAGCACATGGAAGCGTATTTTTTTAATGGTTGGGGTAATTTACTGCGAGTTATCGTGGTTGGGATACTGGCTTACGCGGCTCTCGTTTTTTCTTGCGAATATCGGGCAATCGCACGCTTTCGAAGATGAACGCCTTCGATTTAATTGTAACGGTAGCCCTTGGTTCCACATTGGCCACGGTTCTCTTATCTAAAAACGTAGCGTTATCTGAGGGCGCTGTGGCGATGGCGCTACTGATTTCTCTTCAGTTCATCATTACTTGGTTCAGCGTACGAACCGCCTGGGTACGTCGGTTAGTGACCGGCGAGCCACTGATGCTGCTTTATCGAGGGAGTTTATTACCACCTCCATGCGAAAAGCACGGGTTACTCAAGATGAAGTTCAGTCAGCTATTCGCGGCAGTGGTATTGCTGATGTGAAAGCTGTGGAAGCCGTGGTACTGGAAACGGATGGTTCCATAAGTGTTATCAAGCAGAATGCAGAGAGCAGCCATTCGAGTTTAGAGGGTGTTCGTGGCCCCCGTTGATGCAGTTCGTAGCTCATATTCCTAAGTAATATTAATTTTTACGTTCACGTTTGCGCTTGGCGGTGGTATTCTTCGCCACTGCTAATTTTAAGGACGCAACGTGAATATCAAAGCTGATCTTTCCATCCTCGATATTATTGGCCATCTGATTATTTGGGTGGTACTCAGCATCGTTACTTTTGGTATAGCGCTATTTTTCTTCCCCTATTCGTTTTCACGGTTTGTGATTAACCGTACTTCGGTAGTGGATGCTGCTGGGGTAGAGCGAAAAATGGTTTGTGATATCAACCTGTTCAGTAACATCGGTCATATTATTCTCTGGATGCTGATTTCGCTGATCACCTTTGGGCTGGGGTATATTTTCTACTTCTATCGAGTATGGAACTATGCTTTGAATAACTCACGGGTTGAGTAGCCTTAGCCTGTAAGCTGGAAGCTACCAAGAGCCTACGCTGAGAGATTAAGCGTAGGCTCTTTTTTGGGCTACTTACTCACCATCAGCCAGCTTATCCTGGGTTTTATGCGTAAAGTCGCTAGCGTCGTGGCGCTCATGCAACTGCTCGTGAGGCTCGCCCCAGGTGCGATTCACCATACGGCCGCGTTTTACAGCGGGACGTTCATCTATCTCTTCGGTCCAGCGTAGGACGTTCTTATAAGTGTGAGCTTCCAAGAACTCGGCTGCTTCGTAAACGCGGTTTTTTACCAGCGCGCCGTACCAGGGGTGAATGGCCATATCGGCAATGGTGTACTTATCGCCTGCCATATAGCGATTTTCCGCCAAGTGACGATCAAGCACATCCAACTGGCGCTTTACTTCCATGGTGTAGCGATCAATCGGATACTGATACTTTTCCGGCGCATAGGCGTAAAAATGACCAAAACCACCACCCAGCATGGGTGTGCTGCCCATTGCCAAAACAACCAGGAGAGGCACTCCGTGCGCTTCGCTGGCTCGCTAGGTAAGAAAGCGTCAAACTTTTCAGCTAGGTAAAGCAGGATGGCGCCGGATTCAAATACCCGTTGTGGTGGATTGACTGAATGATCCATCAGCGCGGGAATTTTGGAGTTAGGGTTTACCGCTACAAAACCACTGCTGAATTGATCGCCTTCGCCAATTTGGATCAAGTGAGCATCGTACTCGGCGCCTGCTATTTCTTTTCCAGCAACTCTTCGAGCATCACGGTCGCTTTGACACCGTTGGGCGTGGCAAGGGAGTAAAGTTGCAGAGGGTGTTTGCCTACCGGCAGTGTTTTGTCATGGGTAGGGCCCGCAACCGGGCGATTGATATTGGCAAATTTACCGCCATTGCCAGGCTCCCATTTCCAAACACTGGGTGGGGTATAGGTGTTGTCGCTCATTGTTTCCTCGCTATTACGGTTAACAGTATTGAGGTAATCCTAGCTTTTGTGCGGCTATTCTAGAGTTATGGGGGTGATGAAAGGAGCTGCAAGGGTAGTCTGGAGATTAGCCTGTTAATAAAGTAGTTCATTTTCCATAGGGGGTGGCGGATGCGTGTGATTGGCATACTGGGCGGCATGAGTTGGGAGTCGACCCAAGGGTATTACCGAGCTTTAAACGAAGGCGTTAAAGCAGCGCTTGGCGGCTTTCATTCGGCCAAGATTGTGATGGTGAGTGTTGATTTTGCCGAGATTGAGGCGATGCAACAGCAGGGGAGATTGGCAGGCAGCCGGTGATCTGCTGGCCCGCGCCGCCCAAAGTGTGGAGTGTGCGGGTGCCGAGTGCCTACTAATTGCCACTAACACTATGCATAAAGTGGCGCCCGCTGTTGAACAGGCTATTGCGATTCCGCTACTGCATATTGCTGATGCCACTGCTGAGCAACTAAAAGCCGATGGGATCTCTCGGGTGGGCCTATTAGGTACACGCTTCACCATGGAGCAGGACTTTTATATTGGTCGGCTAGAAGAGCATTTCGGTATTGAAGTGGTCGTGCCCGACCGGGCTGAGCGCGACATTGTTCACCGGGTGATTTTCGAGGAACTCTGCCAGGGGCGCATTGAAGAGGGGCTCCCGCCAGCGCTATTTGGCGATCATTGATTCGCTCTATGCTCAAGGTGCTCAGGCGGTAATTCTTGGCTGTACCGAAATCGCCATGCTAGTAAGCCAACAAGATACAGCGGTGCCGCTATATGACACCACCGCGTTGCATGCACAGAAAGCGGTGGCGTGGGCACTAACTGATTCGTCTAGTTAATGGGCTAGACCAGCGTCAGGGTGACATTAATATTGCCACGGGTGGCGTTGGAGTAGGGGCAAACGGTATGGGCTTTATCAATCAGCTGCTGAGCGACATCTTGCTCCAGGCCGGGAAGGCTGATTTTTAGTTCAACCTCGATACCGAATCCAGTAGGAATGGCGCCGATACCGACATGGCCATCGATTTTTGTCTCCGGGGGAAGCTTTACTTTTCCTGGCTTGCCACGTGTTTCAGGGCCCCTAAAAAGCAGGCCGAGTAGCCTGCCGCGAAGAGCTGCTCTGGGTTAGTGCCATCACCACCCGCGCCCCCAGCTCTTTTGGTGTGCTGAGTTTTACATCCAGTGCGCCATCAGATGATTTAGTTTGGCCTTCCCGGCCACCTGTAGCGGTAGCATGGGCGCGATAAATGACTTTCTCGATAGTGGTTGTCGTCATGGCATATCTCCTGTCAGTGTTTTAATTCAATGCTGTTAATCATGTGTTTGCGCTTTAAATTTAGCGCAGCTTTATTTTGCGCGCAATATAAATAGGCAATTAAATGGGAAGCCCTTTGCAACAAAGCGAAGGGCTACTGACTTTTGCAAGCTATCGCGTAGTCGGACTAGATCCTCTTTCAGCGTCGTCAGCGCCTCGATGGACTGCTCGCTGGCATGCACTACGCAGCTAGGGATGTGATAGGCCTGTTCACGCAGCGCTTTTCCTTTATCGGTAAGGTAAAGCTCTACGACACGTTCGTCCTGGTGACTGCGTTTACGATTCAATAGTTGATCGGCTTCAAGGCGTTTAAGCAGCGGTGTAAGCGAACCTGGATCGGTCAGTAAACGCTTACTCATTGCGCCCACTGTAATGCCGTCGTTTTGCCACAATACCAGCATGGCAAGGTATTGCGGGTAAGTAAGCCCCAACTCCTTAAGTAGCGGTTTATACACCTTGGTCATCATCAACGACGTTGAATAGAGCGCAAAGCAGAGCTGTTGATCGAGTTCTAGTTCACTGCAGGATGGTTGCACAAGTAGGGGTGCTCCGAAACGAAATACGTAGGCTAATGTAGCGTGATGACGTGTCAGTGGCTAGATCTAGACGTTGGTCGTAAATTGGCAGTTTTGTTTTGACACGCTTCAGGCAGGTCGATAGCCTTCGCTTACTGAATGTTACCGGTAACAAGTTGCCGTTCATTGAAGCTTCCATTAACGACTCAGCTATTTACACCCAAGTCATTAACAACCCAGTCATTTACAACAATGAGTATTTGGAGATAACGCTATGACACCTATTTGGCGCAACACACTGACCTTAGTCGGCGCGACCACGCTGACATTGGGTATGGCTCATGCTCAAAGTCCAGAGCTTTCTGACCCACCGGAAATTGAAGGTGAGGGTGGTGGGAGACCACGGCTCACATACCCTGCGCATGGGCATTGGACTTGCTGAAAGTTCGCCACAGTACCTATCCAGCCAATACTTTGGTGAAATCCTGGAGCAGCGGACCGACGGCCGTATTACCGTTAATGTTTTCCCTAACAGTCAGTTAGGCGACGACGTGCAGATGATGGAAATGCTGCAAACCGGTACGCTGGATATGACCTACCCGTCTAGCTCCGCGACCACTGGCTACGTTGAAGAGCTGGCTGCTTTCGACCTTCCATTCCTGCTGCCTAGCCGTGAAGCAGCCATTGCTGTTATGCAAAGCGATGTGGCTCAGAATATGCTGGACGCCTTTGACGGTACCGGCCTTAAAGCCTTGGCCTTCTCTGAAAATGGCTATCGTCAGCTTTCTAACAGCGCTCGCCCGGTGGCTAGTCCTGAAGATGTTGCAGGCATGGACGTACGTGGTTTAAGCGTGCGTACTATGGAAAACCCGGTGCACCTGGCGATATGGGAAGCCCTCGGCGCCAATCCTACGCCGATGGCATTCGGTGAGCTGTTCTCTGCGATGGAGCAGGGTGTCGTTGATGGCCAGGAAAACCCGTGGAGCACCATTCTGACTTCTAACTTCCACGAAGTGCAGGATTACGGTACCGAAACACGTCACGTCTACACACCGTTCATCATGATGCTTTCCGAACGTACCTGGGAGCGTATGGCGCCCGAGTATCAAGAGCTTGTGCTAGAAGCTGCGCGCCAGTCTGCTGAATACGAAATTCAGCTGTCCGCTGAGTACGATGATTGGTCACGCGACCAGCTAGCAGAGCGTGGTATGGAGATTACTCGCTTGGACGACGAGCAGTTAGCCGCTTTCCAAGAGGCTGTTCAGCCGGTATATGAAGAGTGGGCGCCGCGTATTGGCGAAGACTTGATCGCCGACATTCAGCAAATTGTTGAAGAGAGCAGCAACTAAACCTTACGTTTAGCGCCACCGTCGGGCAGGCCTTTGCGCCTGCCCGACGTGTCAGTGCCCTGGAGTTCTTATGTCACTCTCCTCTACACCGCCTAATCCCTCTCATAAGCCCACGCCGATTGAAGACCCATCGGTGTATCTTGACGACCCCAACCGCAAGCTATTAGAGATTGATACCGATACCCGCCAAGGACCGGCGTTGTTCCGCTGGCTTACCTTGGGGATGGAGTATGTGATCGGAGCTATTTTAGTTGCGTTGATTGTGTCTGTTTCCTGCAACGTGGTGGGGCGTGCGCTGTTTAATCATTCGCTGCCATGGGCGGATGAGCTAGCACGCATGTTGTTTATTTGGTTGGTATTTATCGGCGCTGCGGCGGCGTTTTCTCGCTACGAGCACATTGCGGTTGATGCGCTGGTGCGGCGCCTGCCGCTGCGCTTGGCGCATATGCTTTATATGCTGCAGCACCTGATTATTACCTGCTTGATGGGGGTAATGATTTGGGGTGGATACCAAGTGCTGGCGCGCTCTAGTGGGCGTTCGGCGATTATGGATGTGCCGCTGAGCTTTATCAGCCTTTCGCTGGTTCTATGCGTCATTTTTATTGCGGTGGTTTCGATTTGGCGAATGTGGGTCAGCTTGAACGTTATTCGTCACCCTGAGCGGGAGCGCTAATCATGCTATGGATTTTCCTGGTTATTTTGTTGGTCTCTATCATTATTGGGCTGCCCATCGCCTTTGGCCTAGGCGTTGCAGCGTTAGTGATGGCAGTGCTCTCGGATATTCCGCTGTCGATCATGATCGAGCAGTCCATCCGCGGGGTAAACAGCTTTCCATTGCTGGCGATTCCGTTCTTTATTTTAGTCGGTGAGGTGATGAGCAATGGCGGTATCGCTCGTCGCTTGATGGAACTGGCGGGCGCACTAGTCGGCTTTATGCGCGGCGGGCTAGGGCAAGTTGCTATCACCGGCTCTATGTTCTTCGGCGGCATTAGTGGTTCGGCAGTTGCTGATACGGCTGCCACCGGTGCAATGATGATTCCCTCCATGAAAGAGCAGGGCTATACCGCAGCCAATGCCACCGCGATTAATACCGTGTCCTCGGTGATCGGGATCATTATTCCGCCGTCAATTCCTTTGATTCTCTACGGCATCGTTACCGAAACCTCGATTAGTCGCCTGTTTATCGCGGGTATTATTCCGGGCCTTCTGATTGGCTTTGCACTCATGGTGACGACCTATATTCTTGCCAAAAGAATGGTGGCGGCGTACGTCAGTTCCGCTGGGATCGCCTCTGGAAAGCCTTCAAAGATGCCTGGCTTGCGCTGGTGTTACCGGTGATTGTGATTGGCGGCATTATCGGCGGTGTTTTTACCGCGACCGAAGCGGCCGTAGCGGCATTGCTCTATGCGCTGGCTATTTCGCTGGTGGTCTATCGCGAATTCAAGCTTAAAGAGCTGGGCGGTATGCTAATTCGCACAGCGCGTTTGACCGGTATGGTGATGATGCTGCTAGCGTTTGCGACGGTCATTGCCTGGTTCCTTACCATCAATATGGTGCCGCAAACCTTGGTCAGCCAAGTGCAGGCAATCACTGAGGATCCCTTCCTGCTGCTATTGATCGTGGCTTTCTTGCTGCTGTTGGTGGGGTTTGTGATGGACTTGACCCCAGCGATGGTCATTATGGCGCCGATGCTGGCACCTATTGTCACCTCGGTGGGTGTTGATGCAGCATACTTCGGCGTGCTGATGGCGTTTGTATTGGGCATTGGGTTGTTAACACCGCCTGTGGGTACCTGTCTTTATGTCGGCTGCGGGGTGGGTAAGGTCTCGATGGAGTCGTTGGTCAAAGCCATGCTGCCTTACTACGCGGCGCTGTTGGTGGTGTTAGTGATTTTGATCGCCTTCCCAGGCATTGTCACTTGGCTGCCGGACCTCACCGCTGTACGCGGCAATTAATAGGAGAGCCTCTGTGAAGACCCTCTCGCATCGTATTTTAGTGATGGGCGTGTCCGGTTCAGGAAAGTCGCATATTGGCCGGCAACTGGCGCTCACCATGGGGGCCACATTATCGATGGCGATGATCATCACTCGCCCGCCAATGTGGCCAAGATGGCGAGTGGCACTCCGCTCAATGATGATGACCGGCGCGAGTGGCTGGATACGCTGGCGGCGCTATTCGCTGAGTACCGGGCACGGGATGCGTCGTTGGTGATTGCCTGCTCGGGATTAAAAAAACGTTACCGAGAGCAGCTTCGCCAAGGTGACCCAGCACTGAATATTCTCTATTTAGAGGGCACGCGCGAGCTTCTGCTGCAGCGCCTAGAGACCCGGGCAGGCCACTTCTTTAAAGGCGATACCATGTTAGCCAGCCAACTGGTCGACTTGGAACCCCCGGTGAAGAGGGAGGCGTTTAACGCCTCCATTACTTTGTCGCCTAACCAAATCGTTAATCAATTTGCTGCCACGCTGCGATTAACCTGCCGTACGCTAAGTTAAAGAAAGGAGTAGGCATGGGGGCCACCCATTGGGTAGGGTAGGCCTCAATGCACCCTCGTTGCACAAGGCAGTCACCCTTTTGAAGAAAAAACGCCCTACCTTACAGGATATTGCCGACCACGTAGGGGCTACCAAGATGACGGTAAGCCGCTGTCTGCGCGACCCAGAAACGGTCTCGGAAGGTCTACGTGAACGCATCTTCTCGATTGCCGAACAGATAGGCTATATCCCCAATCGCGCGCCTGATTTACTCTCCAGGGCGACCAGCCATTCGATAGGCGTTCTGGTGCCGTCGCTCACTAACCAAGTATTTGCCGATGTAATTGTAGGGATCGAGACGCTAACGGAACCGGCCGGTTATCACCTGATGCTCTCTCACTATGGCTATAGTCCCGAGCTTGAAGAGCGCAGCTTGGCCTCGCTGCTCTCCTATAACGTTGATGGGGTCATCCTTTCTGACCGCGACCATACGCCACGCAGCCTGCGTATGCTGGAAACCGCCGGTATCCCCATTGTGGAAATCATGGATACCCACCGCCCTCCGCTACAGCAGGCGGTGGGCTACGACAACGTTCAAGCCGCCTACGACATGGTCAGCGAGATGATTATACGGGGGCGACGTCAGGTGATTTATCTGGCGGTGCGTTTGGATGAGCGTACCCGGCAGCGCGAACTGGGCTACCGCCGCGCCATGGAAGAGCACGGCTTAACGCCCGTTACCCTGCAAAGCACCCAGCGTTCGTCATACAGCGTGGGGGCCGCGCTACTTCAGCAGGTAATAACCGATTACCCCGCCGCGGATGGCCTATTCTGCACCAATGATGATGTGGCGGTAGGTGCTTACTTTGAGTGCCAGCGACGCAACATTGATGTGCCGGGACGCATGGCCTTGGCGGGCTTTCATGGCCACGATGTAGGTCATGTGATGACGCCACGACTAGCTAGCGTGGTTACCCCGCGCCAGGCCATCGGCGAAGCGGCAGCGGGGAGCTGTTGGCGCGCCTTCGCGGTGAGTCGCTGAACCAAACAGTGGTTGATTTGGGCTATCGTATCGAAACAGGCATGACGCTATAGAGCATGTTATCGAGTAGCCGCTAGCGGCGTAAATGACTAAAGTAGCCTTTTACCTTTGTCGCGAGGCCGCTGTGCAGATTACTCAACTTAACATCTACCCCGTTAAATCATTAAAAGGCATCAGCGTTACCCGCAGCGAGCTACAAGAGCACGGTCTTGCTTGGGATCGTCGCTGGATGCTTGTGGACACCCATCAGCGTTTTGTGACCCAGCGTCAATTGCCAGCGCTTGCCACTATTGAGGTTGCGCTGACCGATGAATCCCTAGTCCTGTCGCATCCTGATGTCGAACCGCTAAGCATTCCGTTGGCCGAGCCTCAGGGGAATCTGCGCCTCGTCAGCGTATGGGATGACCACTGCAAAGCGTTGCCTGAAGGTGAAAACGTAACGCGTTGGCTAGAGGCTGCATTGGGCGAACAGGCTCAAGGGTTAAGTTTGGTGCGCTTTGCCACCGAATTTACCCGGGCGGTGGAACAAGATTTTCTTGATGGCGGTTCGGCGCATACCTATTTTGCTGATGGCTATCCGTTTTTAATTGCTACCACGGGTTCGTTAGATGCACTGAATCAAGCGTTAGTGGCAAAGGGCAAGCCCTGTGCCTATGAACCGCTTTCGACCCAATATTGTCGTTGAGAGCAACGAGGCCTGGGCTGAAGACCGCTGGGTAACGCTCAATGAGCAAAACGGCGCTTTTCAGCTCGCACTGCGTAAGCCGTGTAAGCGGTGCAAGATCACGACGATTGATCAGCACACGGCGGTAGTGCCTGTCCCTGCGGAACCGCTGAAGACCTTAGTTGAACTCAATACACAGCCCTCCTTGAAAGGTGCGTATTTTGGTCAAAACGCCACGTTAACTGCTGGCGTTGGCAGTGTTATTCGTGTGGGGGATAGGCTGTTGGCAGCGTCCCGCGGCGTTTAACGCGTAGTAATTTTGTCGCAATAGCCGTGCCGATCAGCGTAATCACCATGCCGACAATAATCTGCAGGTTGAGTGTTTCGCCGAGCAGCAGGTAACCCCACATTAATGCGCTAACCGGCACCAAAAAGTCACTGTTGACGTTGCGGTAGCGCCCGCGCTAGCGAGTAACCCAAAGTAGAGTAGAAAGGCGAGTGTGGTGCTGAGTGCGGCCAGGGCTAGAGCGTTTCCCCATGCTAAAGGGCTGATGGGGTCGCTTGGCCATAACAAAATACCGGGAATCAGCAGCACCAGCGCCGACATGGCACTACTGCCTGCGGCTAGCACACGCGTTGGCAGATGGCCGAGGCGTGTTTTGGAATAGTTGCCCGCAATCCCATAGCAAAAGGTTGCTGCTAAGACGGCTAAAATAAACCAGCCATCGCCACCCAGCGCAAAATCAAGTCGATCCGCAGAGAGCACATAAACACCCACGAGTGCCAGGGCGAGGCCTAAGTATTGCTGACGCTGGATGGCGGTCGCGAAAAACAGGGCGCCAATCAGTGCGGTAAAAATCGGCGTCGTAGCGTTAATCAATGACGTAAAGCCCGCTTCAAGGCGTGTGGTAGCGAGTGCAAGTAACGAAAAAGGCAGTACGTGATTAACTATGCCCAAGAATAATAGCGGCCCCTTATGCTGCCAGATGAGGCGCAGATAGTGCAGGCTAATAAGCAGCGGCGTTAGCAGTAATGCGCCAATTCCCATGCGCACCAGCACTAACGGCACCGCGCCAAATTCGGGGCGGCCACGCGCATAAAAATAAACGACAAGCCCCAGAGTGAAGAGAGCAATATCAAGCGCAGCGCGTCAGCCGACGACATAGCGGATCCTTACAGGCTAAAAGTCATGCAATTAGAGAGCTAACTAGCTTACGACCGAACCAGTCCTGATGGAAGCCTGGAAAGGGTTGACTCGGCAGAGCGGTAAAAATCAGCTACGCTTGATAGGTGGCTAAACAGCAACTGCCGTTTAGCTCTATTTGACAATACGTCTAAGCATATTGGCACATAAGGAGTTGTTATGGATCGTACAGCTAGCGCACGTTGGGAAGGTGGTCTCAAGGATGGTAAAGGCACCGTTTCAACCGAGAGTGGCGTTTTAGATGCCAAGTACTCCTTCAGCAAGCGCTTTGAAGATGAAAAAGGCACTAACCCTGAGGAACTGATTGGCGCAGCGCATGCCAGTTGCTTCTCAATGGCGCTCTCAATGATTTTGGGTGATAAAGGCTATACCGCCGATTCTATCGAAACCAGCGCCAAGGTGACTCTTTCCCAGAGCGATTCAGGGTTTGATATTTCGAAAATTCATCTGGACGTTGTCGCCGCGATCAGTGGCGCCGACGAAGCTGCTTTTCAGGAGGCGGCAGAAACGGCCAAAGCTAATTGCCCCGTTTCTAAAGTTCTTAATGCTGAAATCAGCATGAACGCTAAATTAAAAGCCTGATTTAATTAATTCACGGATCCACACATAGCCATTATATGTGGATCTTTATTGATTTTAAGTGGTTAATTAAAAGTAATAAAAAAGCCTTGGCAAGTGCCAAGGCTTTTATGTAGCTAAGCTATTATACAGCTATCCGACGCTCATTCTTCGCGGTTATATTCTTCAGCTGCTTCAAGCGCATCTTGTGACGCTTTGACGGTAATGACGTAGTCTTCGCCATTTTCATGTTTGGACAGTTCAAGTGAATCCCATTCGATGGCGACGTTTTTCTCGCCCATCCCTAGGAAGCCACCAACACCTACAACGACGGCATTGATTTGCCCATCTTCATCAATAACAAGGTCAGTGATGGTGCCAATATCTTCGTCATCTTCGACGCTGCTTTTGACTTGGTTACCGGTCAGAGCATCCGAATGGAAAGTGCCTTCTGGCGTTTCCGTCAGGTAAGTCGCTTCCATGGTGGTGGTATTCTCTTCGGCATTTGCCGCACCTGCAGCAAACATAACAGCCGGCACCATGAGAGTACCTAGAATAGCGGGTTTGATCATTTTCATTTTTACTTGCTCCTTGCGATTTTATTGGGCCTTAACGACTCCGCGTAACAGCCCGAATAAATCAATAGCGTCGGTATTAGTTGCCGGTTAAATAAGTGATGGCAACGCCTGCACTATTTACTCCTGATTGTGTTAATTACAATTAAGTAACTAACGCCGTATTGCGGCTTTCTTCGCAAATACAAACATAGATTAGTCGCTGTGCTCAAAAATGCAATTTCTTAACTATTTGTGTTTAATTAATTTAGCGTAGTTGAAAATAGTTGAAAGTAATTGAGAATAGTTGAAAATTGTGTCGTTAGCGCGCTGGATCAAGCACGCCACCCAGTGACGCATTGCGTCTAAACCAGCCTGCTATGCTTGTCCGGGGGTAACGTGTGGGCAGCACTTCATGGGGAATGGACTCTGAAAGGAAGCAGGCAAACGTGCCTGCCTCTGGCACCACGCGGGCGACCTCCTGGCTTGGATCATCTGGGTGATAGATAACCATCTCCCCACCGCCGTCGCTTGGCCAGTGGGGGTTAAATAACCGACAGTGGAGATGACGCGGTTAGCGCGCCCGCGAAAACTATCCAGATGACGCTGATAAAAAAGCCCCAGGGGGGTAGTGGGCAAAGTGAGCTTCGTACTCAAATAAACCCAAAAACAGCGCGTGATTAAGCGCCTGCTGTAATTCGCTCATGGCGTCTAAATAGCGCCGCTGGGCAGCGCTTTCGTGATCAAGCCAGTGGATCGCATCGCCTCGAATATCTTTACGTAGCAGGTGCTGCTGGCCTCGGCCGATGCCCGCTTCGTCCAAGCCTTGATAGGCCGCTCGATGCAATATTTCGTGATTCAGTGCATCGCAAAGCGCAAGATCAATTACCTCCCGACCGACATACCAGCCCTGTTCAACCAGCGCATCGACAGGTCGGCTGGCACTGCTGGGTGCAGTGCAGGTGACAAGGTAGCAACAGAAGGGGTCATTTGTTGGGTCTCGTTGACGCTGGGTGGGAAGCGCTCTTGGAGGATTGAGAGAGACGGCTGTTACGTTCAGGGTGGTGGCGAAGCAGGCCGAGAGGGCGTTGATATAAATCGATCGGCATACCAAAACCTTCAGCCAATAATTCCACCAGCATCATCGCCGATAACCCCCAGATGACATGGCCATCGACATGATAGCTGGGAACATAGTGGGCAACCCCATCTACGGTAATGACATCGGTATGTGTGCGGTGGTCGTCGAGAAAATGGCTTAACGGGACTTCAAAGATGGCGTCTAACTCCCCGGGATCAGCGACCAAAGGTAAATCAGGCGGAATAATACCTACCCAGGGAGTCACGCGTATTCCATGCAGTGAAATGACATCAGACAGCCGTCCCAGGGGTTGCACTAGACCGGGGTCAAGGGCAATCTCCTCTTCAGCCTCGCGTAGCGCTGTGGCGTAAAGATCCGTATCAAAAGGCTCGCGCTTGCCACCTGGAAAGGCCACTTGACCACTGTGTGTGGCTAAATGGCTGGCGCGGCGGGTAAACAGCAAGGTAGGCGCAGGGCGCTCAACAATCGGCAACAGTACCGCGGCCTCGGGCATCACGATGTGGTCCAAGCGTTGAGGAGTAAGCTGTTGCAGCTGTTTACGCAGTTTCTCTAACATGGGGCATCCCGTTACTTTGTTCTCTTTACCCAGCAGCGGTCGTTAACGTCAAGCGCGTTGAGGCTTCTATCCACCAGCCGTTGAGAATATGCGATGAATTTTGCAGCCAGTGTGGTGATAAAGTACGTTTTGCCATTCCTGAAGGCGACGACCGTCCACGTTACTTGTGCGATGTCTGCGGCACGATCCACTACCAGAATCCCCGCATTGTGGCGGGCACTTTGCCGGTCAGTGGCAGCAAAGTACTGCTCTGTAAGCGCGCGATTGCCCCGCGTAAAGGCTATTGGACGCTACCGGCTGGCTACATGGAAAATGCCGAATCGACGCAGCAAGCCGCGGTTCGAGAGACCCGCGAAGAGGCTTGTGCCGAGGTCGAGTTAGCTAATCTGTATACGCTCATTGATTTCACCACACATCAACCAGGTGTATATGATTTTTCGCGCTGAGCTAGTCGGTGGTTTCAGTGCGGGACCAGAGAGCACGGAAGTCGCGTTATTTGAGGAGCATGAGATCCCCTGGGATGAGCTTGCCTTTATGACGATTGAGCGCACGCTTAGGCACTTTTACGCGGACCGACCCCTCAATGCGTTTCCGCTGCATATCAGCATGGTGACCCCTGAAGACCGCGAGCGCTATTTTGGTAGTGTATGAGTCTTCAATAGTACTACGTGTATCCGCTTAAAGGTCGGCCAACTGCCATACATCATACGCGACTTCTTCGTAGGGGTGAGCAAGTTTCAAGGCGGCAATGGCGCCGTGGATATGCGCTTCATCGCACAGCAACTCGACTTTGAACTCTTCTACCCTTTCCAAACTGCCAACCGAGCCGATATGCGGGTTGGCTTCTCCCGTGGGGCGAAATTGGCCCGTGCCTAGGGTTTGAAAGCAGGCATGGTCATAATTGCCAATACGGCCTGCACCGGCTTCAAACACTGCTTGCTTGACGCTTTCCGCATCTTCTATGGGAACAAAAAGCGAGCTTATACATGCTATCTCTCCCTGCGATCGGTCCATGAAAACATTAAGCTCTGGGTATGTTAGCGGATAGACGACTACAGGTCGCGGGCTAAGCTTTGTATGATGATGCTTTTATGACTGTTTTGAGAGCCGCCCAATGGATAAATTTGAAGTAAAGCTGGATCAGGCGGCCAGAGCCGCTTGGATGTCCCACGTGGGCGGAATGACACAGGATGAGATTGCCAGTCAATTGGGGGTCTCAAGGCCAGGGGTACAGCGCTTACTGGCGTTGGCGCGGCAAGAGGGCCTGGTAAAAGTACATATCGATCACCCTATCTCTAATTGTATGGCATTGGGGAAGACGTTGCGTGATCACTTTGAGCTGACTTACTGCGACGTTGTCCCTGCCGATAACCACGCCGTCGAAAGCGCTGCCAGCTATCTGGCGGTAGCCGCGGCTGAGCGCATTGCTCAATTGGTAGAGCGTAGCGAGCCATTGACACTATCGCTTGGCACCGGGCGCTCGGTACGTGCGGCGGTAGAAGCACTCAGCCGCGTTGAACGCCCCAGCATCGCTTTGTTTCCCTGGTGGGTAATGTTGCCCGGGACGGCTCGGCCAACCGCTACGATGCCGTCATGGTAATGGCGGATAAAACCGGGGAGAGCGTTTTTACCCGCACCGGTGGTGGCCGAATCGCTCACCGAAAAACAGGCAATGCTGGCGCAGCGTTTATTCAAGGCGATTGCCGATGTGGCAAGGGAGTCCGAAGCCGCTTTTATCGGTATCGGTCGTATCGATCGCCAAGCCACACTGTTTCAAGATCATTTTATTAGCGAAAGTGAGCTGGATGAGCTGTTGGGCTTGGCGGCGGTAGGCGAGCTACTAGGCTGGCCGTTGAACAGGGAAGGAGAGGTGATCGATTGCTCGATTACGCGGCGAGTAACCAGTCTACCCCTGGAGCGTTTTGGTAAACACCACATGGTAGCGATAGCAGGGGGGTATGAAAAAAGCCCCGGCGATTCATGCCGCATTGCGTGGTGGTTGGCTAAAAGGGTTGGTTACCGACGAAGTGGCTGCTCGGCAGATTGTTGAGGCGCTCTAGGGCTTTCAAACCCGGCTGCGTGCACTGCAATATGCAATAAGTGTAATAAGTTAGCGTAAAGTCTAAGCCAATCGGCTTTGCTTTTTTTTGGCTTACGTAAGATCATTTGTTCGATCGATGATCAATATGATCAAGGCAACAACAATGCCAACACATGCCCATAGGAGTGCTATATGCGACTCGCACGTCACTTGCCCGTCTCCGCGCTAGCGGCCGCCATTGCCCTATCCAGCCAAGCTCAAGCGCAAACCGAAATTACCGTGGCCACCGTCAACAACAACGATATGGTCATTATGCAGAGCCTCACCGAGGCTTTCGAAGAAGCGCATCCCGACATTACCCTGGATTGGGTGGTGCTTGAGGAGAACGTGCTACGCCAACGCATGACCACCGATATTGCCACCGGCGGCGGCCAATTCGACGTCATGACCATTGGTACTTATGAAGTGCCTATTTGGGCAGAACGCGGCTGGCTGTCACCGCTGGATAACCTGCCTGACGACTACAACGAAGACGATCTGCTGGCCTCAGTACGCGATGGTTTGAGTCTGGACGGCACGCTTCACGCGCTGCCGTTTTATGCGGAAAGCTCGATGATGTACTACCGCCAGGATCTGTTTGATAAAGCGGGCATCGAGATGAGTGATCAGCCTACTTGGGAAGAAGTACGCGAGTGGGCAGGTGAGTTACACGGCAGCGAAGAAGGCTTGGCCGGTATCTGTTTACGCGGTAAGCCCGGTTGGGGCGAAAACATGGCGTTTGTTTCCACCTTGGTAAACACCTACGGTGGCCGCTGGTTCGATGAGGAGTGGAATCCAGAACTCAACTCTGAGGAGTGGATGAACGCTATCCAGTTTTATGTCGATTTGCTCAACGATTACGGCCCACCAGGCGCAAGCTCCAACGGCTTCAACGAGAACCTAGCACTGTTCTCCCGTGGCAACTGTGCCATGTGGGTCGACGCCACTTCCGCGGCGGGCAAACTGTATGACGCCAATGAGTCCGATGTGGCGGACAGCCTAGGTTTTGCTCCGGCACCAGTGGCCGAAACACCGAAAGGGTCTCATTGGTTATGGTCGTGGGCGCTAGCTATCCCGGCGTCTTCAGAGAACCAGGACGCGGCGCGTGAGTTTATTACCTGGGCCACCTCGCAAGAGTACATCGAGCTTGTTGGCGAAACCGAAGGCTGGACCAGCGTGCCGCCGGGTACTCGTGAGTCAACCTACGCCAACGAGCAGTACACTGAAGCAGCGCCCTTTGCAGACTTTGTGCTAAAGGCTATTCAGGATGCCGACCCAACCGATTCTACGCTGGAACCCAATCCTTATGTCGGGGTTCAGTTCGTGGGCATTCCTGAGTTTCAGTCAATCGGTACCCAAGTCGGCCAAACGATTGCCGCGGCGCTAACCGGTGATACCACGGTAGAGCAGGCGCTCGAGAGTGCCCAGCGTGCCACCGAACGCACCATGCAGCGTGCCGGTTACCTCGACTGATGACAGTCTCACCTGCCTTGGATACCAAGGCAGGTGTTGCTCCTCCAGTGTTTTTGTAGGTGCTCCCATGAATAGAACCCGTGCCTCCGGCCGCACCGTCGGAGGGTTGAGAACGCTGTTGCTGCAAGCGCCAGCCGTAACGCTGCTATTGCTATGGATGATTGTGCCGTTAGGCATGACGCTATGGTTCTCCCTTCCAATATTACAACTTGCTAATGCCCGGCATGACCGGCTTTGCCGGGTTGGAAAACTATGAATACCTTCTCACCGACCCAGCCCTTTGGGCTGCCATGGGCAATACGCTGCTACTGGTGGGTTGGGTGTTGGCGATTACCGTAGTCGGCGGCACTTTGCTGGCGGTGCTATTTCAGCAGGAGTTCCCAGGGCGCGGGATTGCTCGCGTGCTGGCGATTTCGCCGTTTTTCGTCATGCCTACCGTCAGTGCGCTGGTGTGGAAGAACATGATGATGCACCCATCCAACGGGGTGCTGGCGTGGTTGGCTGAGTCTATTGGTCTGCCCGCTGTCGATTGGTTTTCGTCGCTGCCGCTGACCTCGATCGTCATCATTGTGGCGTGGCAATGGCTTCCGTTTGCGCTGCTTATTTTGCTCACCGCGATGCAGTCGTTGGATGAAGACCAAGTTGAAGCTGCACGTATGGACGGGGCAGGGCCAATAGCGATTTTCTTCTTTATCACGTTGCCGCATCTAAAGCGGGCGATCAGCGTGGTCATCATGATCGAAATGATCTTCCTGCTGACCATCTTTGCCGAGATTTTTGTGACCACTTCCGGTGGGCCTGGCCTGGCGACCACCAACTTGGCCTACTTAATTTATATTCGTGCGCTGCTGGATTTTTGACGTGGGTGTGGCGTCTGCCGGCGGGGTGATTGCGATCATTCTTGCCAATATCGTGGCGATCTTCCTGGTCCGTATGGTGGCCAAAAATCTGGAAGACTAGACCGGCACCTGTGTCGTGGGAGTACTTCGATGACAACATTAGTTTCCAAAACGGCGTCGCCCCGCTCGGTATCGGGGTGGCGGTCAGCACAAACCAAGCGCGCCTTTTGACGGTCTTGGGATGGTCTGTCGCGCTGGTAATCTTCTTTCCAATTTTCTGGATGATCCTGACCGGCTTTAAAACCGAATCGGCGGCGATTGCCGACCCCACGTTGATTTTCTCACCCACCTTGGAGAGTTACCAGGCGGTGCAAGAGCGCTCGGGCTACGCAAGCTTTGCCCTTAACAGCGTCGCGGTAGCGTTTGGTTCTACCTTTTAGCGTTGTTAATTGCGATTCCATCCGCCTATGCCATGGCCTTTTGCCCACTAAGCGCACCAAAGGCACCTTGCTCTGGATGCTCTCTACCAAAATGCTGCCCTCGGTGGGTGTGTTGGTACCCATTTACCTAATCTTTCGTGACGTTGGGCTGTTAGACACACGTACCGGGCTAATTATCGTCTACACGCTGATGAATCTGCCGATTGTGGTGTGGATGCTTTACACCTTCTTTAAGGATATGCCCAAAGATATTCTTGAAGCGGGTCGTATGGATGGCGCCTCGACGTTCCAGGAAGTGTTCTATTTACTACTGCCGTTAACGCTGCCAGGCATCGCGTCTACTGGCCTGCTGTCGGTCATTTTAAGTTGGAACGAGGCATTTTGGAGTCTCAACTTAACCACCTCAAATGCCGCGCCGTTAACGGCCTATATCGCCTCATTCTCAAGCCCTGAGGGGCTGTTCTGGGCCAAGCTGTCTGCCGCTTCCACCATGGCCATTGCGCCGATCTTGATACTCGGTTGGATGACGCAAAAACAGATGGTACGTGGCCTGACCTTTGGCGCCGTCAAGTAAGGGATCTTCCTCATGGCAACATTACAACTACACAATATCACTAAGCGCTTTGGCGATACCGAGGTGATCAAGGGCATCGACCTTGAGGTCAATGACCGCGAGTTCGTGGTCTTCGTTGGCCCCTCGGGCTGTGGTAAATCAACATTGATGCGCATGATTGCTGGGCTGGAAAGCGCCACCGACGGCGATATTTTGATCGATGGTCAACGTATCAATGATGTCGGCCCAGCAGATCGCGGCCTCGCCATGGTATTTCAAAGTTATGCGCTTTATCCGCACATGACGGTAGAAGACAATATGGGCTTCAGCATGCGCCTGGCCGGTGTATCCAAAGAGAAACGGCGTGCCAAAGTGCTGGAAGCAGCCAAGATTCTCCAACTTGAGCCACTCTTGGATCGTAAGCCCAAAGCGCTCTCCGGTGGCCAGCGCCAGCGGGTGGCGATTGGCCGGGCGATTGTGCGTAACCCCAGCATCTTCCTGTTCGACGAACCGCTCTCCAACCTGGATGCCGCGCTGCGGGTGCAGATGCGTATTGAACTGGCGCGTCTGCACGACGAGCTGGACGCGACCATGATCTACGTGACCCACGACCAAATTGAAGCCATGACGATGGCGGATAAAATCGTCGTACTTCATGACGGCGTGGTGGAGCAGGTGGGCTCGCCCATGGCGCTTTATCATCATCCCCGCAATCGCTTTGTCGCAGGCTTTATTGGCTCACCAAAAATGAATTTCCTGCCGGTAACGTTGACTGGCGTGTCGCCTGAAGGTGTGGCGGTTCGGTTGCCCGGGGCGGTGAACGCAGCGTGCCGGTCGATGGCCAGCACCTGGATAGTAACGCCACGCTTGAACTGGGCGTTCGCCCTGAACATCTGGTGCTCGAAGAACAGGGGCCGCTGAGCGGGCAGATCGAAGTGCTTGAGCGCCTCGGTGGCCAAACCTCGCTCTACGTAAGAATGAACGACACGCTAGTCACGATCATGGCCGATGGCGATGTGGCGCATCGAGTGCACGACACGGTGCGTTTTGGCTTTAACCCTAAATGCGCTCACTTGTTTGATGCTGATGGGCTGGCCCTGCCGAGCTTGCAGCAACATCCGCTGGCGGGGCTAACCCGCCATGATAACCGCGCCTCTGATTCGCCTTCAGAGGAGACTGCATGAGGACGCTGATCTTTGATTGTGATGGCGTGCTGGTCGACAGCGAAGCCCTTGCTGAAGGCACCCTGGTGGAATACCTCTCCCGCTGGCTGCCTGATTTGAATATTTCACAGGTGCTTAGCCAGGCACTAGGGATGACCACGGCAGATATCTTGAGCCATCTTGAGGCATTAAGCGCTCACTCACTGCCTTTAGATGCCACCGAGCAGGTGGATACCGCCATTGAAGCGCGCTTGGCACGGGAGCTTAAAGCAATTGAGGGTGCCGATAAGGCGATTCGCGGTATTGCCTTGGAAAAGGCGGTTGTCTCTAACAGTCGGCGTAGCCGCGTATTAGCGTCGCTGATGAGTACGCGATTAGCGGAAGCCCTTGGCGAGGTGCCTATTTTTACCGCTGATCAAGTGGCTAAACCCAAGCCTGACCCCGCGCTCTATCGGTTGGCGGCGTCTCAGTTAGGTCAAGTGCCTAGGGACTGTCTAGTGGTGGAAGACAGCGTTGCTGGCGTGACTGCCGCTCATGCTGCCGGTATGTGCGTAATAGGTTTTGTCGGTGCGAGCCATGTGGATGCTGGTCAATCGGCACGACTTATTCAAGCTGGCGCTTGGCGGGTATTAGAGCATATGCACGGCTTGGCAGCCTTGGTGGAAGAGTGGCAAACCAGTGGCCCTGCTTTCCAAACATTAACGGCGTCACGCACTAATCAAGGATCGCTATGAAACTGATCGATAAAACCGCTGTGATTACCGGTGGCGCTCGCGGCATCGGTCTGGCCATTGCTCAGCGCTACCTTTCAGAAGGCGCCCGTGTCGTGGTGGCGGATATTGATCGTGCCGCCATCGACGAGGCCGTAGCGACACTGCAAAAGCTGGGGCACGCCGACGAGAAGGTGATGGGTGTGGCACTCAATGTTTGCGATCAGAGCTCGATTGACGCCATGGTAGAGGCGGTGACGCAGCGCTTCGGCGGTATTGATGTGTTGGTCAATAACGCTGCGGTATTTGATATGGCGCCGGTGCTCGAGGTGACCGAAGAAAGCTTTGATAAACAATTCGCGGTCAATACCAAAGGCATGTTTTTTTACCCTGCAGGCGGTTGCGCGTTCGATGGTGGCACGCGGGCAGGGGGCAAAATCATTAACATGGCTTCTCAGGCGGGGCGCCGCGGTGAGGCGTTAGTCAGCGTGTACTGCGCCAGCAAAGCCGCCGTCATCAGCCTGACTCAGTCCAGCGGATTGGATCTCATTAAGCACGGTATCAACGTCAACGGCATCGCCCCCGGCGTGGTGGATACGCCGATGTGGAGGAAGTCGACGCGCTGTTTGCCCGTTACGAAAACCGCCCACTAGGCGAAAAAAAAGCGCTTGGTAGGCGAAGCGGTGCCGTTCGGGCGTATGGGCCTGCCGGAAGACCATACCGGCGCCGCAGTGTTTTTGGCTAGCCAGGACAGCGACTATGTGGTCGCCCAGACCCTCAATGTCGATGGTGGCAATTGGATGAGTTGAGGTCGCCATGACGCCTGATCTTGATACGCTCGATCTTGATACGCCTGATTTTGATACGTTAGCTGAGCAGATTATTCGCGCCGCCGAAGGCGCCTCCCGCTATCTAGTGGCCTTGGCAGGTCCGCCTGGCGCTGGCAAATCGTACCGTAGTGCCCAGCTCTGCGCTGCCATTAATCAGCGCCTGCCGGGCCAAGCCGGGCTGGTGCCGATGGATGGCTACCACTTCGATAATGCCGTGCTGGGCGAACAGCAACTGCCGCTTAAAAGGCGCGCCGCACACCTTTGATGTTGAGGGGCTGCGTTGTGACCTTGAACGTATTCGCCAGGCTCGCCATCCGGTAGCGGTGCCGGTATTCGATCGCCCGCTGGATCTAGCGCGTGCTGGAGGGCGCTTGATTGCCCTGGAGCAACGCATCGTGATTGTCGAAGGCAATTACCTGCTGCTTGATCGCTCCCCCTGGCGCGAACTGCGGCCGCTGTTTGATTGGACGCTATTTCTAGAGGTCGACGACGCAGTGCTGGTCGAGCGGCTGATCGATCGCTGGCTTGAGATGGGCCAGGATCGCGCCGGGCGCTGGCGCGCACCCATCACAAAGATATGCTCAACGCTCAATTAGTAAAAAGTTGCTGTTTACCGCCCGACCAGCGCTGGCGCTAGCGCCTTTCATGCCGCTTTAGCCACTTTCATTTACCCCCATCGCGCCAAGTAGGCCTTGGCTGGAGAGCACCATGACCCGACTTAACAATCACAACCTGGGCAATCTAACCGCCGATGTTGCCACACCCAGCTATGACCGTAGCGCGCTTACGCCCGGTATTGTGCATATCGGGGTAGGCGGCTTTCACCGCGCCCATCAGGCAATGTATCTAGATGCATTAATGAACCTGGGCGAGGCGCTGGATTGGGGCATTGTTGGCGTGGGTGTAATGCCTGGCGACAAACGCATGCAGCAGGCACTCGAAGCGCAGGATTATCTCTACACCCTGGTGGTCAAGCAGCCCGATGGCCAATACGAGCCGCGGGTCATTGGCAGCATGGTGGACTACCTGTTTGCGCCAGAAAATACCGAGGCAGTGATCGAGCAAATGGCCGATCCGGCGATTCGCATTGTGTCGCTGACGGTCACCGAAGGCGGCTACAATTTTCACCCGGTGAGCGGCGAATTCGATCTGGATAATCCCCAGGTGCGTGCCGATCTTGCCAACCCCACTCAGCCCTCAACCAGCTTTGGGCTCGTGGTAGAAGCGCTTGCCCGCCGCCGCGCAGGGCATCGCCCCGTTCACCGTGATGTCCTGCGATAACATTCAAGGCAACGGCGATGTCGCCAAGCGTATGTTCGGCGCCTATGCCCAGGCGCGAGATGCCGAGTTAGGCGCTTGGCTGAAGGCCGAGGTGGCGTTTCCCAACGCGATGGTGGATCGCATTACACCGGTGACTTCCCCGACGGATATTGATGAGCTCAACCAGCGCTTTGGTGTCGAAGACGCCTGGCCGGTGGTCTGCGAACCGTTCACCCAGTGGGTGTTGGAAGACCATTTTCCCCTTGGCCGCCCGGCGTTTGAAAAATGGGTGTTCAAGTGGTGGCGGATGTCGAACCTTACGAACTGATGAAACTGCGCCTGCTCAACGCCAGCCACCAAGCGCTGACCTATTTTGGTTATTTAGCCGGATATCGCTACGCTCATGAAGTGTGCCAGGATCCGCTGTTCGTCGATTTTTGCTGGGTTATATGCGCGAAGAGGGCACGCCCACCTTGGCGCCAGTGCCGGGGTTGATCTTGAAGTTTACCGATTAACGCTGATCGAGCGTTTTGCCAACCCGCAAATCAAAGATACCCTGGCACGGCTCTGCGCCGAGAGCTCAGACCGCATCCCCAAGTGGTTGGTGCCGGTGATTCGACAGCAGTTGGCCCATGGGGGAGAGATAGAGCGCAGCGCTGCCGTGGTGGCCAGCTGGGCGCGCTACGCTGAAGGGGTCGACGAACAGGGCGAGCCGATTGAGATCGTTGATCGCTTGAAAGCGCCGCTGATGGCGATTGCCGCCGAGAACCGCCAACGGCCAACGGCCTTTATTGAAAACCGCGAGCTGTTTGGTGACTTGGCCGATAACACACGTTTTGTTGAGGCCTACTTGAGCGCGCTCAATTCACTGCACGAACGTGGCGCACGCGCTACGCTAGAGGGTCTGGCGTCATCCAAAGGAACAGTGTGATGTATATCGGGGTAGATTGCGGTACCCAAAGTACCAAGGTGGTGGTGGTCGACGTTGAGCAGGGAACGATCCTGGCGGAAGCAAGCCGAGCCCATCGTCTGGATGAAGGTGAAAATGGCCGCCGTGAGCAGGCTCCTACAGAGTGGCTGACCGCCTTGAAAGGCGCATTTTTGCTGCGTTGGAAAAAGCCGGTGTGGCGGCAAGTCAAGTGCGTGGCATCGGCGTTTCTGGCCAGCAACATGGCATGGTGGCACTCGATAGTGAAGGCGAGCCGGTCTACCCCGCCAAGCTCTGGTGCGATACCGAAACCAGCACGCAGAATGCTGATTTAGTGGCCCGTCTGGGCGGCGAAGCAGGCTGTTTGGAAAAGCTGGGTTTGGTGCTGCAAACGGGCTACACCGCCTCCAAGGTTGCCTGGCTGCGTGAAAAGCACCCGCACGCGTATCAGCGAATCGAAAGCCTGCTGTTGCCCCACGATTACCTCAACTTCTGGCTGACCGGCGAACGTGTCACCGAAGCGGGCGATGCCTCGGGCACCGGCTACTTCGATACCCGCAAGCGCTGCTGGCAATTGGACGTATTTGCTGAGATCGCCCCGAACTAGACCCAGAAAGGGTACTGCCCCGCGTGTTGGAAGCCCGTGAGCCAGTAGGCTTGGTGCGTCCCGTGGTGGCTCGCGAGCTGGGGCTGACGGATCAGGTGGTCGTCTCCTCGGGTGGCGGTGACAATATGCTGGGCGCCATTGGTACCGGCAATATTACCCCAGGGCTGATCACATTAAGTTTAGGTACCTCCGGCACCGTTTGCGCTTACTCGGCCACCCCGGTGGAGTGCGATAGCGCTATGGTCGCCAATTTCTGTTCCAGTACCGGCGGCTGGTTGCCGTTGATCTGCACCATGAACGTTACGTCGGCGACCACGCGGGTACGCGAGCTTTTCGGCTTAGACTTGGCAGCGTTTGGTGAGAAAGTAGCAAGCGCGCCAATCGGCGCCGAAGGCGTTACCGTGCTGCCCTTTTCAACGGTGAACGAGTGCCCATGTTGCCCGATGCCTCAGCGGACTTTCTTGGCTTGAACAGTTTAAATACCACTCAGGCCAATGTATGCCGGGCCGTGGTGGAGGGCCACTTTCGGGCTACGCTATGGGTTGGAATTGTTGGGCGATTTAACCGCCGGGGCCAGTCAGATTCGATTGATCGGTGGCGGCGCTAACAGCCCCGTGTGGCGACAAATAGTGGCGGATATCACCGGCACTCAGGTGATTTGCCCTGAGATTACCGATGCCGCCGCCCTGGGCGCCGCGATTCAGGCAGCGTGGTGCGACCAGCATGCCCACGGCGTAACGCTTGAAGCGCTGTGTGAAAAATTAGTCCACCTGGATGCGCAGTCGCTTGCCGACCCACATCCCGATCATGTGGCGGCCTACCAGCCGGTTTATGCACGCTATTGCGCCGCCCTTGAACAACGTCATGGTGGCGATTAAGTAACGAATTGAATAGAAGCGTCAGGATTGGACAAATTTTAAGGAGAAGATATGACCAGCCAACTGCAACAGTTGAAGCAACATTCGCTCGTCGTCGCCGACACCGGTGACCTTGAGGCTATTCGCCGTTACCAGCCCCAAGATGCCACGACTAACCCGTCGCTGCTGCTCAAGGCGTTTAGTTTGTCCGGTTATCAAGCGCTGATTGATGAAGAATTGAGCAGTGTAAAGCGTCGAGCGGTAGCCGCGAAGAGCAGATCAAGCATGCCGTTGACCGCCTTGCGGTGGCCATGGGCAGCGAGATTTCGGCGGTCGTGCCGGGGCGTGTTTCCACTGAAGTGGCTGCCCGGCTGTCGTTTGATACCCAGGCCAGCATTGCCAAAGCGCATGAACTCATCGAACTGTACGATGCCCGCGGCGTGTCTCGTGACCGTGTGCTGATCAAACTGGCCTCTACCTGGGAAGGCATTCGCGCTGCCGAAGTGCTCGAACGCGAGGGCATTCAGTGCAACCTGACGCTGCTGTTTAGCGATGCCCAGGCTCAGGCGTGTTTTGATGCGGGTGTGTTTTGATCTCACCCTTTGTCGGTCGCGTGACCGATTGGTACAAAAAAGAGACCGGCAACGATTACACGCCGGAGAACGACCCGGGCGTTCAGTTTGTTCAGGGTGTGTGCGAGCGCGCCAACCAGGGCGGCTATGACACCGTGGTGATGGGCGCGAGTTTCCGCACCACCGGTCAGGTACTTGCGCTGGCGGGTTGCCCACGGCTAACGATTTCGCCAGCGTTACTGGAAGAGCTTGATGCTACCGAAGGCAGCGTAAGTGCACAGATCGGTTCTGGCGAAGGCAGTGGCAAACCTACCGAGCCGCTGAGTGAGGCCGCCTTCCGTTGGGGCCACAATCAGGATGCCATGGCCAATGACAAACTGGCCGAAGGTATCCGCCGCTTCCATGATGACCAGTTGGAGCTAGAAAGCCTGATCGATAAACGGCTGGGCTAAGCTAATCAACTAAGAGCGCATTCAACTTCTTGGTGGCGCATTTGATCTCTTGGAGACGTATTTGGCCTCTTGGAGACGTATTTGACCTCTTGGAGAGTAGAATGGACGCTAAGCTGCGTCAGTGGTTGGAATCTATCGAGCTTGCCCCCATCGGCGATTTGCAGCCGCTTAGTGGGGTGACATCGCCGCCGTATACCGTCTGTCAACGCACCAGGGGCCGGTGGTGATTAAGCACGACGATGCGGCACGGCTGCGTGGCGAGGCCGAAGGGCTGCGTGCGCTGCTCAGCGCCAACGCAAAGCTGATAGTTCCGGAGGTGCTAGGTCTGTTTGAGGGCTGGCTGGTCATTGAGTCATTGGATACCGTGCCCGCCGGTCCGCAGAGTGAGGCCGCGCTTGGCGAAGGGTTGCGCGGTTTGCACGAGGTCATTGGTGATGCCCACGGCTGGCATCAAGATAATGCCTGTGGGCTGACGCCTCAGCCCAATGCGCCACTCAATGACGGGCGGGCTTTTCAGCGCGAACGCCGTTTATTACCCCTATGTGAGGGCATGCCACCAGCGCGGGCTCTTGGATAACCAGCTGCGCGAGCGTATCGAGCGGCTGGCCCAGGATTTAGAACGCTGGTTACCCGATACACCGCCCAGCTTATTGCACGGTGATCTATGGTCGGGGAATGTGCTCTTCACCAATAAGGGACCAGCGGTTATCGATCCAGCCGTGTATCGCCATTACCCCGAAGTGGATGTGGCGATGCTGACCCTGTTTGGCTCACCGGGCGAGGCATTTTTTGACGCCTACTGGAACGGCAACGCCCCGGCCGACTGGCCGAGGCGTGAAGCGCTGTTTCAACTCTACCCGCTGCTGAATCACCTGCTGCTGTTCGGTGCGGGTTACCGTTCGGCGGTTGAACGCAGTGTGGCGAGGCTCGAATCTTACACTTAAGCCTTATCAAGGCTTATGTATCACCAGGACTTATAAGGCAAAAAATTTGCCGTTCAGGGTCAGCAGTACTCGGTCGCCTTTGGGATCTTCGATTTTGTCGACCTCCATGGTGAAGTCGATCGCGCTCATAATGCCATCGCCAAATTTCTCTTGTACCACGTCCTTCAGGGTTTCGCCGTAAACGCCGACCACTTCGTACAGACGATAGATAAAGGGGTCCTGAGGGATCGCTTCGTCCCAGGCTTTGGTGGGAAAAGCCACCAATGCTTCAGCGACCTCGCTATCCACCCCAAGCGTGTCACAAAGCTGATGGGCAACATCTTTGCTGGCGCTGTTCATGCCGTAGCAGGCCGAGGCCACCCAGACGGGTGACATGCCCACCGCTTTGCCGATATCGTCCCAGCTCATTTTTTCGCGCTTTGGCAGCGAGCAGGGTATGACGCATTTCGAGCTTATCCATGACAAATCTCCTTTGAGTAGAGGGCGAGTGCGCCCTTTTCACCGATGAGGCTGTGATTAAGAAAATACTTTTTAGCTTGGGTACGCACGTGGGTGGTGTAGAGAACCAAACCAACCAGTGTCAGGCCGCCGACTAGGTTGCCCAGTACGGTGGGGATTTCGTTCCACATAATGTACTGATAAAGGGTGAAGTCAGCGCCCATCATGAGGCCGATGGGGAACAAGAACATGTTGACCACGGAGTGCTCAAAACCGAGATAGAAAAACACAATGATGGGCATCCACATGGCCATAATCTTGCCGGAAACCGTTGTGGAGATAGCGGCGCCCACCACGCCCATGGACACCATCCAGTTACAGAACATGCCCCTTAGGAAAAGCACAATCCAACCGGCAAATCCCGCCTCTTGGTAACCCACCGTGCGACTTTCACCCACGGTCATCATCGTTTGGCCGACGGCGTTGATTTCCTCGGTACCGCCCATGGTGAAATTCAGGTAGCCAAAGGTGGCGATAAAGAGTGCGCCCCAAGGTTGCCGAGTCCCACCAAGCCCCAGCATTTCAGCATCCTAGGCAGTGTGACGCCGGGCCTTTTGTCGAGCCATGCAAGAGGCACCAGCGTAAAAACACCAGTGAGCAGGTCATAGCCCATCAAATAGAGCATGACGAAGCCCACTGGAAAGAGCAGAGCGCCAATCAAGAAATGGCCGGTTTGCGTAGCAATGGTGATGGCGAAGATAACGGCCAACGCGAGAGTGGCGCCCGCCATGAACGAGCGGATAAGTGTATCCCGGGTGCCCATATAGATTTTTGACTCACCCTGGTCTACCAACTTCGTGACAAATTCACTGGGCATTAGATAAGACATAAGCAGCTTTCCTGTGTCATTTCGGTTAGTGAACGCCTCGCCCAATTTTTAGTGTTCCAGACAGGATCAATAAAAAAACAGCGGCGCTGTTTTGGTGCAAAAGGGAGGACTTGCAGCGTTAACGTTCTTATTGCGATTTATGTGCCAACACGCATTATTTTTATTTAACTGTTTGTTTTTATGTTTTTTTTATGGTTATTGCCTCAGCACGCAATGCACAGAATAGTTATTACGAAAAGTCGTAAATAGCGATATTTCGTTGTTTTATTAACGAAAAATCGTAAATGGCGTGGTAATTGAATGGTTAAGGTGGGAAACATCTTGAGCCATGAGGTATGCACCAATGTATGAGCAAGCGTATTCGCACTCCGCGGCTCTAATGGGCAGCTTTTCACCCCTTGCAATGATTGTGGTCGACCCGTTGGCCGATCAACTGCTGGCCGCTAATCCCATCGCTTGCGAGATGCTCAATATTGATGGGCCTCTGCCTTTAGCGACACCGTTTAGCCACCGCTTGAGCGCTGGATTGCCGCTATGGGTGAGCTTTACCGATGAAGCGTTGGTACAAGAAACGGCCTGGTCGGATGATTTGGTACTGCTAGATATGCTCCGCCAGCCGTACCGAGTTGAGGTTTATGCCCAGCGCCTCGGCGACTCAGAACAGCTGTTGATGACGCTAATTGATCGCAATAAAGCCGAGCAGCGACGTGCCAAAGCGGAGCTAGGTCGCCAGCATCGCCAAGGGGAAGTGGGTTGGCAGCGTGTCGAGCAGGTATTTGAACGCATTGAAAAGCAAAACCATCTTATTCTTAGTGCGGCGGGCGAGGGTATTTATGGCCTTGATGCCGAGGGCAAAACCACCTTCGTAAACCCAGCTGCGGAGCGTATTTTGGGTTGGAGTACCGAGGATATGGTGGCCCACGATGCACACCTAATGTTTCACCACACCCATGCCGATGGCAGTCACTTTCCGGTACAGGAGTGCCCGATCCATGCCTCGTTTAGCGATGGCCAGGTGCATCATGTCGATAACGAAGTGTTCTGGCACAAAAATGGCGAAGCGATTCCTGTTGAGTACACCAGCACGCCGATTTTTGAAATGGGCCGTTTGGTTGGGGCAGTGGTGCTTTTCGCGATATTCGTGAGCGTAAACGCGCCGAGCAACAGCTACGCGATGCGCTCGCTGAAGTGGAGGCACTCAAACAACGGCTGGAACTGGAGAATGAGTATCTACAAGAAGAGATAAAAGCAGAGCTTAACCATCGCGACATCGTCGGCGATAGCCCGGCGGTGGCAAAACTGATCAAGCAGATCCAGATGGTTGCTCCCACTAGCGCCAACGTGCTGATCAGTGGCGAGTCGGGTACCGGCAAAGAGCTAATTGCCCGTGCCATTCATGCGGGCAGCACGCGTAGCGATAGGCCGCTCATCCGTGTGAACTGCGCGGCTATTCCCAGAGACCTTTTGAGAGTGAGTTTTCGGTCATGTAAAGGGGCCTTTACCGGCGCGGTACAAGACCGGCCTGGGCGCTTTGAGCTGGCCCATGGCGGCACGCTGTTCTTAGATGAAGTCGGTGAAATCCCTTTGGAGCTGCAGAGTAAGCTATTGCGAGTATTGCAGGATCAGCAGTTTGAGCGAGTAGGCGAAAACCGAACTCAGGAGGTCGATGTGCGGGTAATAGCCGCCACTAACCGTGAACTGCGTGGCATGATTGACGTAGGCCATTTTCGTGAAGACCTCTATTTCCGCCTTAACGTTTTCCCTATCGATTCGGTGCCGTTGCGCAAACGGATTGAGGATGTACCTCAGCTAGCGCGGCATTTTTGCACCGTGCCTGCCTTAAATTCAATAAGCCGGGCGTGCGTATCCCTCCGGCCCAATTAGAAATTCTGCAACGCTACCCCTGGCCCGGCAATATTCGTGAGCTTGAAAACGTCATAGAGCGTCAGGTGATCGTCACCCAGGATCGGCGTCTGGTATTCGATGACCTATTGTTGGGGGAGCCACCCCGCTCGTTAAGCCGCGCTAGCAGCGAACTTACGGCGGCTCATGACCGCGGGCAACAAAGTGAAACCCCGCTGCTTACCGAGCATGCGCTTAGCCAACGCCAACGAGAAAGTACGCTAGCCGCGCTCTCCAAGGCGGGCGGCAAAGTGTCGGGGCGGGCGGCGCTGCGGAGTTGCTAGGCATTAAGCCAACAACGTTAGCCTCACGTCTCAATAAATGGGGCATCGACGCGCGTGATTTTCGTAAAAAAGAGCCGCGTTTGTCGTCACCGCAACATACTTTGGACTAAGGTGATCTGGAAGCAGCTTGACAATAAGCTGTACACACATTTTTAGATTGTTCAAGGCTAGCATACATACATGAATGTAACTATAATGCTCATCTTACTGAGTGGCTGTGTAAGCTGAGACGCTTAGTTCGTTCGCTACCCTGACGCTGATACCTAGAGGCAACCCCATGCGACTGGCACACTGGGCAGTCAATGCCCCTTACGACCCCTTGATGGCAGCGGTATTCGCCGCTTCTTTTGTACTGCCTGCACAGGCCGCGGACCTGCTCACTATTACCCGTGATGCACTCGAAAATAACGCTGAGCTTTCCTCGGCGCGCTTTGAGTATCTGTCAGTAGAAGCAGCCAAAGATATTGCCAAGGCCGGGTTACTGCCTCAGATAAATGCGTCAGGCAATGTGACTCATAATGAGCAGTATGAAAGCCAGACCTCATCTCGTCTTCCTACTGAAGGAGCTGGAGTAGGCAACGTAAGCTCGGGTGATGACCGTTACAACACCGTATCACTTTCTCTTGAAGCCACTCAGGCGCTCTATGATGAAGTAACGCGTCGAGAAGTCACTCAGGCTGCCAACCAGATTGACCAGCAGGTTTACCTGCTAGCGGCCACCGAGCAACAGCTATTGATCGATGTCGCCAGTGCCTATTTTGATATTTTGCGTGCTTACGAAATTTTAGAAGCGCGTCTTGCTCAGGAGCGCGCCATTGGTCGTCAGCTTGAGCAGGCAGGCGAGCAGTTTGAAGTTGGTTTGATTGCGATTACGGAAGTCGAAGAAGCGCGCGCAACGTTTGACCAGTCTCGTGCTGATCGCATTGCGGCAGAAAGCAATCTGCAAGTGACTTTTGAGGAATTGGAGCAGCTTACCGGCCAGCGTTACGCCAGTATCGAAGCATTGGGCGACAGTATGCCGGTAGACCTCCCCGAGCCGAGTAGCCGCGACTACTGGGTAGAGCAAGCCATTGAACGTAACCCCTTGGTGTTAGCTCAGCAGGCCGGTATAGATGTCGCACGCAGCGGCGTAGCCATTGCCCGGGCGAGTGGGTTACCTACGCTACAAGCGTTTGGTAATTATCAATACGGGGAAAGTGATATTGATAACACCACCGGAGAAGACTCCTCAAGCCAGGTGGGCTTAAGCGCTAATTTGCCTATTTACACCGGTGGGCGTACCAGTGCCAGTATCCGTCAAGGGACCTATCAACTGGAAAGTAGCCAGTACGATTTCGAGTCCCAGCGCCGCTCCTCCATTCAGCAGGTACGCTCGCTGTATACCCAAGTCAGCAATGATGTGGAAACCATTGAGGCTCGGGAGCAGGCCATCGTCTCCAATCAAAGCGCTTTAGAGGCTACTCGTGCGGGGTACGAAGTCGGTACCCGTAACATTGTGGATGTGTTGAACGCTGAACAGAATCTTTACAACGCGATCGCCAATTACGCCGAAGCTCGCTACGACTACGTGGTGAATTTGCTCTCGCTGCGTCAGCAGGCCGGGCTCCTAGACGTAGAATCCATTGAAGAAGTCAATGCGTGGCTAACCGGCGATGAGGTGAACTTCATTTTGCCAGAAAGTGACGGTAACGACCGTTATGAGAATGCTCTCGACATCGGCGCACCACCCCAGCCGGGCATGTAATTGACGCCGATTGGGAATGACCCAGGTGCAGCAAGTGCTATCAGTCGACTCTTAAAAGATACATGGGAACTTAACGTATGAAGAAGATGATTCACTCACGCCGAGCGAGTCTGGTGACGCTTTTAGCCGCGCTGGCACTCGCGGCCTGTGGTCAAGAGGAATCCGAGGCGCCTCAGCAGGGCGCCGAGCAAGAACCCCGCCGCATGAGATTGCCGTCGTAGAAATGGCTCGCCAGGATATAGCGCTGGATAAATCGTACCCCTCACTGTTGCGTAGTGATGATGAGGTCACCTTGGTGGCCCGTGTCAGTGGTGCTCTAGAGGCGCGTCATTTCGAGCCAGGCCAAATGGTAGAAGAGGGCGATCGTCTCTATACCATTGAGCCGGATCTTTATCAGGCAACGGTTAATCAACGTGAAGCTGACTTACAAAGTGCGCGTGCCGAGCTTTCCCGCGCCCAGCGCGATGCTCAGCGTTTTGAACAGCTACTCAGCCAAAACTCAGTGAGCCGCCAGCAGTATGACCAAGCGCTGGCCGATCAGCGAGTCGCTCAGGCGAATGTCGCCCAGGCGGAAGCGGCGCTGACCAGCGCTAATCTGGATTTAGGCTATTCTCAGGTGACTGCGCCGGTCTCAGGGATGATCAGCTTAAGCCAAATCAATGTCGGCAATTTTGTTACTTCCGGCACCGAGCTGGCATCCATCACACCGCTTGATCCCTTAGAAGTACGTTTTCAACTGCCTCAGCGCGATGCTTTTGAGCTTCGTCGCCAACTGAGCCAGGGAACTGAGGCATCGGATATCCGCGCCCGACTAAGTATTCCTGGTGTCAGTAGTGGTGGGGATGCCGAGCTGGAAGGCTACTTGGACTTTCTGGGCTCAAGCGTTGATCGGGGAACCAGTACTGTTCAGGCAGCCGCGACGTTTGAAAATCCAGACGCCACTGTCCTGCCTGGCCAGTTTGTACGTGTACAAATCGAAGGTTTAAAGCGCTTTGACGTGATGGCAGTGCCGGAAATTGCCGTGACGCAAGGCTTAATGGGCCCTCAAGTATATGTATTGGATGACGAAAACAAAGCGCGCGAGCGCACGGTCTCGTTAGGCGAATTAGCGGGACCTTGGCTGATTATTCAAGATGGCCTTGAGCCAGGCGACCGGGTAGTGGTCGGTGATCCTGCTGGCTTAGAGCCGGGCAGGACGATTGATCCGCAGCCGTTTAGTGGCAATGCGGAGGCGATAATGGAAAGGATTGAGCAAGAAGAAGCTCAAGAGCAGGCTGAGCAGGCGCAAGCGCTGGAAGGGGCGGCCGAAGAGCCCGTCCGCTGAAGGGGAAGAGGGTGCGCAATAATGAACTTCTCTAACTTCTTCATCAGCCGTCCGATTTTTTGCCACGGTATTGGCCATTATCGTGACGCTGGTGGGCGTAATGTCGATGCGGGTTTTGCCTATTGAGCAGTATCCGAGCGTCGTGCCACCTACGGTATCTGTACAGGCGCAATTCCCCGGCGCAGATGCGGAAACCGTGGCGCAAACGGTGGCGGCCCCTATTGCCGAAGCCATTAACGGTGTTGAGGACATGCTCTACATGACCTCAAACAGCGCTGATAACGGCAGTATGAGCCTGAGTGTTGCGTTTAATATCGGCACCGATGGCGATATTAATACCATTAATGTCAATAACCGTGTTCAAGGGGCGCTCTCACAACTACCTGAAGCGGTGCAGTCGCAAGGCGTCACCGTTGAGCTGCGCTCCGATGCTATTTTGATGTTTATCGCGTTGACCTCGCCTGATGGCGACTATGACAAAATTTTCATGCAGAACTACGCCACCCTCAATGTGCTTGATGAACTACGTCAAGTGCCGGGGTAGGCAATGCAGCAGTGCTGGGTGGCGGCGAATTTGCCATGCGTATCTGGATGGACCCGGATAAGTTAGCCCAATACGATTTAACGCCTAGCGAAGTAGCTAGCGCGATAAGAACGCAAAATACTGAGATTCCGGCCGGTAATCTCGCGGCGATGCCGCAAAGTGATCCACGCGCTTACACGTATACCATTACGGCTGGCGGTCGCCTTAATGATGTTGACGACTTCCGTAATATTTACCTGCGGACCAATAACGACGGCTCTTCGCTACGCCTGGAAGATGTTGCACGCGTTGAGCTTGGGGCATCTTCTTACGGGGTGGATGCACGCTTGAACGGTTCCAGCATGGCGCCGATTATTATCAACCAACAGCCCGGTGCTAACGCGCTGGAAACGGCTCAGGGCGTGCGCGAAGCGATGGAAGATTTGTCCACTCGTTTTCCGCCTGGGCTTGAGTATGTGGCGCCTTACGATACAACGCTGTTTATCGATGCTTCCGTGGAAACGGTTTACCACACCTTTATTGAAGCCTTTCTGATCGTTATCGTCATTCTGTTTATTTTCCTTCAGAACTGGCGCTTTACCGTGATTGCCATGTCAGTGGTGCCGGTCGCTGTGGTAGGTACCTTTGCAGGGTTCTACCTGTTTGGCTTTTCGATCAACCTGCTGACGTTATTTGCCCTGGTGCTATCGATAGGGATCGTGGTCGACGATGCCATTCTGGTGGTGGAGAACGTCGAGCGCGTGCTGAGCGAGGAAGACGACATCAGCGTGCGCGACGCCACCATCCGAGCGATGAAAGAAGTCGGCGGACCGGTCATTGCGACCTCGCTGATTATGGCGGCGGTGTTTATCCCTGTGGCTTTCCTGGGTGGCTTTACCGGGCAGATATACCAGCAGTTTGCCATCACCGTGGCGATCTCGGTGGCCATTTCAGCGTTAATGGCATTGACGTTTACACCTGCTCTGTCAGCGATTTTTATCAAGCATAAAATCGCCGGTACTGGGCAGTCTAAGTTCAAGCGCGCCCTGAATACACCGTTTCGCCTGTTTGACCGGCTGTTTGCCGGTATTACCGCCGCCTATATGTGGGTCGTCAAAGGCTTGGTGCGTTTTTGGCTGTTGGCGCTTGCGCTGACGGTGCTTACTGGCGTGGGTTCCTACTGGCTCTACGCCAATACGCCTTCAACGCTAGTGCCGGAAACGGATCAGGGGTTGTTTTAGTGAGCGTGTCGCTACCTGATGCAGCGTCGCTTGACCGAACCCAAAATTATATGGCGAAACTTAGTGCGGCGATTGAAGATATTCCTGGGGTTGAGTACTCCTCAGCGGTGGCGGGCTACGACATTCTTTCCAGCGCCGTGAATACTGCGCGCGGGGTAATGTTCATCAACATGAGCCCGTGGTCTGAGCGTGAATTGACAGCCACCGAACTGGTGGGGCGCATTATGGGATTGGGCGCCAGTATTGATGGTGGCTCCGCGATGGCCTTTAACGTGCCGCCGATCATGGGGCTGTCGACGACAGGCGGCTTTACCGGTTACCTGCAGTCGTTTGATGGCGCCTCGACCCGTGAACTCTATGAGGCCTCCCCTGCAAGTTATGCAGCAGGCGAACCAGCACCCTGCGCTGAACCGAGTGTTCTCGACCTTCAACGTCAATGTACCGTCATATCGGGCGAACATTGATCAGCAGAAGGCGCTCAGCTACGGCGTAGAGCTGGGTAATATTAATTCAGCCCTGTCGAATACGTTTGGTAACGGTTTTGTAAATTACTTCAGCTATCAAAACCGAAATTTCCAGGTGTATCTGCAAAACGAGGATGAATTCCGTAAAACGCCGGAAGACCTAAGCAGTGTTTTTGTGCGTGCGGGGAACGGTGAGCGGATACCGCTTTCGGAATTTGTCGAGCTTGAGCGTCAAACGGGAGCATCGGTGGTATCGCGCTTCGGTGTTTATGCCGGTGCCCAGTTCCAGGGTAACCCGGCTGAGGGCTATAGTTCCGCTCAGGCGATTGAAGCGATGGAGGAGGTCGTTCAGGAGACGTTGGGCTCCAATTGGGGCATGGGCTGGACCGGAACAGCGTATCAGGAAGCTAATATGGGTAGCGCCGCGACCCTGGCTATCGTGTTCGGGCTGCTAATGGTCTTTTTGATTCTAGCGGCTCAGTATGAAAGCTGGTCGTTACCGCTAGCGGTACTCACTGCGACCCCTTTGCGTTCCTAGGCGGTATTGGCGGTATCGTGCTGCGTGGGTTGGACACCAGTGTCTATGTGCAAATTGGTATGTTGGTAGTGGTCGGCTTGGCTGCGAAAAACGCTATCCTCATCGTCGAGTTTGCTGAGCTTCAGCGTAAAGAGCAGGGTAAGTCGATTCGTGAAGCGGCCATTATTGCAGCAGAACTGCGTTTCCGCCCCATCGTCATGACCTCCCTGGCGTTTATCTTCGGTACGTTACCGTTGGCCTTAGCGACCGGCGCTAGCGACGTGAGCAGTCATCACATTGGTACCACGGTGGCGATGGGTATGTTCGCAGTAGCGACCTTGGGTAGTCTGTTTATTCCCAGCTTCTATGCCATGATTGCGACAGCCTCTGACTGGCTGGGGCGTAAGGTGAAAGGGGATAAGCGGCACTCCTCGTCACCGGCGCTAGAGCAGGATCAGCACTAACCTTTAGCGGTAATGAAAGGTGAAAATAGACGGGTATCTCCTTTGGGAGGTACCCGTTTTTATCTCCATGACCGGGGTCAATACAGCACTGGCGCCCTAAAGCTAACCTGGACTAAGCTTAAAAGCATAAAACATCGCCGGCTAAGTACCGGTAGAGGAGGACGCCATGAACGAGGTACTGCACGCAGCGACACAATTTCCGAGCATTGTGTTTACGCTTCTACTTGGGCTGTTAGCGCTCTACTGGCTATTAGTCATTATTCGCCTGGCCCCATTGAGCTGTTTGAGCGCGACAGCTTAAAGAGGATCATCTCGCCAGTACGTTGGTCTCGTTAGGTTTTGCCGGGGTGCCTGCTACGCTGGCATTGACGGTCATCCTGAGTATTGCGGGGCGCTCACGCTGACGATTGAATTATTGGTGTTGCGCTGGTTACCGCTCGGCTTGATACGTATTCCTGTGGGTGTGCTGGTGCTCTGGGGCACCCTGGTAGTGGCCTCCCCAATAGCGGCAATGATCTGCCAAGCCATGCACAGTGGACTGCATCGCTATCGTCCCTTTACCCGGCGGTGTCTGTTGGGAAAAAGCGTGGTAGTGATTGAGCGACAGGATGCAGGTGAAGTGGCTTTGCGAAGATAGATAAGGAGCCCAGCAGTTCAGTAAAGCTGCTTAGCAAACGAGATGGGCTGCCTGAGTTAGGGGAACGTCGGGTACTGGTGAAGTACCTACCTGAAGAGGGGCTTATCGTAGTGTTTCTGAGCAGGTGTATCTGGAAACACGTGTCCGCTTGAATAAACTGCGGCTTAAGCAAAAAGTGGCCATTCAGCGGATTATTCCACTTCACATTGATACCCATTATTCACTGGGGAGAGGTCGCTTAGAAGCGTAAACTTTGAGCTGCAGTTGGCTTATTTCCACCACCGCCGCCACCGCTGTATCAGCCACTGAAACCGATACTGCCAGCCGGTGGCGACTTGCTTTGGTTACGAGGCGTTGAGTGAAGCGCTGCGGGGCGATTTAAAAAGTGTTGGACAGGCATAACCTGTTCGGGTCTATCCAGCATCGGGGCATGGCCGCAGTTAGGTACATTCAGGGTCACAAGATGAGGTTGCTTTTCTTTCATACGCGGTAGTGTTTCTGCATCTAACAGCGTTGAATCTGCACCACGAATGACCATCACCGGGCAGCGAATGTTCGCCCAATCGGCCCAGGTGTCGCGTGGTGTATCGTGCACAAACTGCTCGCCGATACGCGGATCATAGTGATAAGACCAACTCCCGTCTGGTAGCCGACGGGAACTGTTGAGCGCCAGTTCGCGCCAAGCGGACTCACTAGTGATACCGAAGCTAGCATAGTGCTGGGTGAGTTCTTGCTGAAATTCACTAAACGAAGAAAACGGTGGGTCACCCCAAAGTAACTGGAAAGACCAATAAGCCCTTGTTTATTTAGTTCAGGCCCAATGTCATTAAGGATTAACCGAGAAATACGCTGGCTATGCTGTGGGTCGGCCGCAATCAACATGCCTAACAGGCCACCCATCGACGTGCCCAGCCAGTCAACCCGGTCGAGTTTAAAGTGATCCAGTAGCGCGATAGCGACTGTCACGTAATGGCTATAAAGGTAGTCATGCGCAGGGAACAGCGACCAGCTGGATAAACCTCGGCCTGGTGTATCCGGTGCGAGAACACGCCAACCGCTGCCTAGCTCGCGCGCCAGTGCGCTGAAGTCGCCGCCGTGGCGAGCAAGGCCATGCCAAGCGATAAGGGTGCGGGGGCGGTAGGGTTCCAAATGCGTACAGCTACTTCTAATTCGCGTACGCGGATAAACTCCAAGGCATCCATAGTGTGCTCACACGGCTAATGATATAGCCAGTATTAGCATAATTGCTGCGATGCAGCGAGAGCTGGGCGGTTTGATTAACGATGCATCATGCGAATTGAAGTATCGATCAGCTCGCCGCCCCGTTCGCGAATTGAAAACGCGTCGGGATTACGTAGCCAGTCGTGAAACAGTCCACCTAGCATGGATTGCATGAGCCGGGTGGCAATTTCTGGGCTTAGGTCTTCACGAAGCAATTGTTGTTCTTGAGCGAGCGTAAACACGTTCAACATTTCATCAAAGCACTCGTTACCGATCTTCTCCTGCATATCGAGCGGGTTGATATCGCTGAAGAACTCGCAGCGATGCAATAAGATCGAGAGTATCCGCTGATACGAAGGCTGCTCAAGGCGTACCAAACCCGCATGGCAGGCTAAGCGTATTGCTTCTAGTGGTGATAGTTCGGCGTCAGCTTTGCCGACCTCATCCATCAGCGACTGAAGGGCATGCGCACCTGTTCGACCAGGGCCATGAACAAGTCGCCTTTGTTTTAAAGTGCCAGTAAACGGCACCGCGTGTGAGGCCTGCATGGCGCGCAATTTGCTCAAGCGATGTACGTGCCACTCCTTTGGCAAAGAATACCTCTTCTGCAGCTTCAAGCAGTGCTTCGCGGGTAGCAGCAGCTTCAGCTTTGGTCTTTCTTGCCATGGAAACGCAACCTCATTATCGACACGGAATGGTCACATTTTAACCTAAGCTAGCGAGTATTTACATTCAAAACTGTATGGATAAATGATTCAGCCCATAACGTGAGTTAACAAATTCGTCATTTTGCTGTTCAAGGGCGTATAAAAAAGGCAATAACGCTGATCCGAACCGCACTAACGTCGTGAATATAATTGATTAGAAAACAGGATATACAGTATGGCGCGAGCTCCTTTTCAACTGGGTCAACATACGATTATGCCCGGCCAACGCTTACAGGTGGATGTGCCGGTAGCACGTCTTACACCCATACACCTCTACATATCCCTGTCGAGGGTAGTTCATGGGCGTAAGGATGGCCCAGTGATGCTGGTGTGTGGTGGCATCCATGGTGATGAAATCAATGGTGTGGAAATTGTCCGCCGCGTGCTGCGCTCAAAGGCGATTAACAGCATTCGCGGTACGTTGATCGCTGTGCCGGTGGTGAATGTGTTTGGCTTCTTACAGCAAACGCGCTATTTACCTGACCGGCGCGATCTCAACCGTTGCTTTCCGGGCAGTGAGTCGGGTTCCTTAGGCGGGCGGGTTGCCGCGCTGTTCCGCGAACAGATTGTCGATTACGCCACGCATATTATTGATTTACACGGGGCTATTCACCGTACCAACCTGCCACAAATCCGTGCCCAACTGCAGCCGGGCAGTGAAACCGAGCGCATGGCGAATGCCTTTGGTGCCCCGTGGTGCTTAACGCTGAGCTGCGTGAAGGCAGCTTGCGTCACTACGCTCAGCGCCGCGGTATTCCGGTATTAACCTATGAAGCAGGCGAAGCCTTGCGCTTTGACGAATGGGCGATAGCACCAGGTGTACGCGGTGTATTACGAGTTATGCGGCGCTTGGGCATGCTGACCGGTGAACAGCGTCGCCGTACGCCAGCGCCTGCCGAACTGGCCAATGGGTCAAGCTGGGCGCGTGCGCCTATTGATGGCATTTTGCGCCCTAAGGTGCGCCTGGGCGCGCGTTGCCAAAGGCGAGGTGCTGGGTAAAGTGGCTGACCCTTTGGTAACGATGAAGGCGAAGTTCGCTCCGTCGCGGATGGTATCGTCATTGGTATGAGCCGTTTGCCGCTGGCCAACGAGGGCGAGGCGTTGTTTCATATCGCTCGTTTTGACGAAATTGAGGAGGCCGAAACGGCAGTCGAAAGCTTTAACTCAAGTTTGGTTCCGCCCCGGATTCGTTCTACTAGTTTTAACCATGATAAAAGCTATCGCAGTTATAGTCGCCTTATAGCCTCCATGAATGGCATGTTTGTTTTTGTTTGGCTATACCTATGATGGGCTTTGTAAGCGGCTACTAAAATATAACAAAGATAAACAGCCAAGCTTTCATCGTACTAGAACGAGTGGCGGCAACACGCCACATCTACCGTGACATGGAGGAAAAACGATGACGAGCGATAAAACTAAACACACTACAACGGATGCGGGCATACCGGTCAGCAGTGATGAACACTCACTTTCAGTAGGCCCCGATGGGCCGATCGTTCTACATGATCACTACTTGATGGAACAAATGGCGGCCTTTAACCGGGAAATGATTCCGGATCGTCAGCCCCATGCGAAAGGGAGCGGCGCCTTTGGTCACTTCCAAGTAACACACGACGTCAGCCAATACACCAAGGCGGATTTTCTCCAGCCGGGTAAGCACACAGAGATGCTGGCTCGCTTTTCGACAGTGGCCGGTGAGTCCGGTAGCCCGGACACCTGGCGCGATCCCCGTGGCTTCTCGCTGAAGTTCTACACCGAAGAGGGCAACTTCGACATGGTGGGTAATAATACCCCTGTGTTCTTCGTGCGCGATCCGCTCAAATTCCAGCATTTTATCCACTCACAAAAGCGTCGCGCGGATAACGGCTTGCGTGATCACGATATGCAGTGGGACTTCTGGACGCTTTCTCCGCAATCTGCCCACCAGGTAACCTGGCTAATGGGCGATCGTGGTATCCCCGCCAGCTGGCGCCATGAACGGCTATTCCAGCCATACCTATATGTGGGTGAACGCTGAAGGTGAGCGTTTTGGGTGAAGTACCACTTCAAGACGGACCAGGGCATTAAGTGCATGACCCAGGAACAGGCCGATAAGATGGCGGGTGCGGATGCCGACTACCATCGCCGCGACCTGTTCGATGCCATCAAACGCGGGGATCATCCCACCTGGACGCTGAAAGTTCAGATCATGCCGTTCGAAGATGCCAAGACCTACCACATCAACCCCTTTGATTTGACCAAGGTGTGGCCGCACGGCGACTACCCGCTGCATGAAGTCGGTAAGATGACGTTGGATCGCAACCCCGTCGATTTCCACAGCCAAATCGAACAGGCCGCGTTTCAGCCCAGCAACTCGGTACCGGGCACCGGTTTCTCGCCGGATAAAATGCTGTTGGCGCGGGTAATCTCCTACGCTGATGCGCACCGCGCGCGTTTAGGGGTGAACTACCAACATATCCCCGTTAACGCGCCCAAGACCCCGGTGAACAGCTACAGCCAAGGTGGTCGGATGCGTATTAACCACTCCACCGACCCGGTGTACGCACCTAATAGCAAAGGGGCGCGCACGCCAACCCGGAAAGGTACCCGGAAGAAGCGGTATGGGAAACTGACGGCGAGCTGGTTCGCGCCGCCTACACGCTACGCCCGGGCGATGGCGACTTCAACCAGGCCAATGAACTGGTCAATAAGGTAATGGATGATGCTGCCCGCGACCGACTGGTCAACAACATTGTCGGCCACGTTTCCGACGGTGTTGAAGAGCCGGTGCTGTCGCGAGTATTCGAGTACTGGAAAAACGTCGACCAGACAATCGGCGAGCGTGTCGAGCAGGGCGTCATGGCGAACCGCCGCGAAAAAGCGCTGTAAGGTTACGCTGTTAAGAAAACGAATCCGCTACACTGCGTGTAGCGGGTTTTATGCGACGCATTCAGGTTCGTTAACCAAGCTAAGCGCGTCATCAAATAGGCGTAATCCTGCGCCTTCTTTATGCGCGTGCTCCGATAGATGACGCCGAAAACGCCTGCCGCCGGGGCAGCCCTGGAACAGCCCCAGCAAGTGGCGAGTGATGTGATTCAACTTCGCGCCTTCATCCAAACGCTGCTGAATATAGGGCCTAAAAGCTTTCGCGGCATCCAAGCGGCTCGCCGCCGGGCCTTTTCACCAAATAGCTGCTCATCAACACCGGCTAAAAGCCAAGGGTTCTGATACGCCTCGCGCCCCACCATCACGCTATCCACATGGGTGAGCTGTTCACGACACTCGTCCAGCGTTTTAATGCCGCCGTTAATACCGATATGCAGTTCAGGCCGGCTCTGCTTCAAGCGATGTACGCGGGGGTAATTAAGCGGCGGCACATCGCGGTTTTGCTTGGGCGATAAGCCCTGCAACCACGCCTTACGGGCGTGAACGGTAAACACTTCGCAGCCTGCATCAGCGACGATAGTGATAAACCGCTCAAGGTCGGCGTCCTCATCCTGGTCATCGATACCAATACGGCACTTTACCGTGACCGGAATCGATACCGCCGCCTGCATCGCCCGTACAGCATCGGCTACCTTTTCGGGGTAACCCATCAAGCACGCGCCGATCAAATTGTTTTGCACGCGGTCGCTCGGGCAACCCACGTTCAAGTTCACCTCATCATAGCCCCACGCTTCAGCAATCGCCGCACACTCAGCAAGCTCTCCGGCATCGCTACCGCCCAACTGCAGCGCCAGTGGATGCTCGACCTCGCTATAGCCCAAAAGCGCTCACGGGGCGTCCCATGCAAAATCGCACCAGTGGTGACCATCTCGGTATACAGTAGCGTCCGCTTGGTTAAGGTGCGTGCGAAAGCTCTGTAATCGCGGGTCGTCCAGTCCATCATGGGCGCGACGGAGAAAAGACGTCCACGATCTGCGCTATTTTCTTTCATTAAATTAGTCATTTAGTAACACAGTTGGCTGCACTGAATGCAGTCATATTGCCTCTTAAAACCGTAATTAACGCACCTGATGTACCAAATTGTACCAAGCAATGATATTGGCTGACGCCTACAAAATATTGGTACACCCTGGGAGCTTGTCAAAGGTGGCGTGTTGAATGCGCGCCATTGTACGTAAGAAAGGGCGTGCAGCACATAGCAGCGTCGTTGCCATAGCGCTTACGCCGCAGATCAGATTGGGGATCACTCAGTAATGCCATGAAATAGCGTTGTAAATGTGCCTTGGGAGAATGGTGCTAGCCGTATCGATGGGTTAGGCTTTCTTAAGATAATAATTATTTACATAAGAGCGCTATAAATCGTGTAATCACAGGGGCTGAGGTTGGTAGATATCAGCAACCGCGTTCCGAAACAGGAAGGCGTGTTTTGGTGCTGGTGAGCGGCGAATTAAATGAGTGCAGCGCCTGGCGGGCGGCGAGCTGTACCTGATCAGTGACAACGTCCACTACCTGCCGGAAATGATCAAGCCGCAGGATATGCATGATGTGGAAATTCTGGGGCGGAGTGAGAAATGAATTGGCAGGATTTTTAACTGTAAAACCATGAATACATAAAGACAGCTTTGAGGCTGCTAATAATGACAAGAGGGTGGGGAATGCCTGTTTTACTGTTACAGATTTTTCATACATAGCAATGTCTGATGCAAAATTAAAACAAGGTCGTGAACGGAGTTTAAAGAATAGGCCTTCCTACGCTCATTACCGTGACTACTATCTGAGTCTGAGACAAGCCATAAAGGGTCTATTCAAACACCAGCGCAGTTTTGACTACCTCCGAGACGTTGCAAAAATCACATAAAGATAAGCAAGATAACTACTCAAAGATCGCCGAGAATTTTATCACTTGGGCACAGGGGAAGAATATTTATCACTATGATCCCCTAAAGCTAGTTACCGGTATAGAGATACGGAAGTTCTATGTAATCCTGAGCTTTACTATAAAGTGGATGGTGAGGATCGTTTGCTGAAGCTGCATTTCAATAGCACTAAAAAATGAATCAGCAGCGGGCAAATATTATTTGCTTTCTTATCAGCGAGTCATGTGATGTTCCTCTCCCAGAGTGTCGTGTTCTTGATCTGAGCATGAGAAAAATCTATAGCTTTAAAGGGTCGCCTGATACCCAGCTTGAAATGGTGGAAAGTGAAATAAGGCGGATAGAAAGTGAGTGGGACGATCTTTAAGGCTGGCTTAGCAAAGCTTAAATGTCATTTTATGGTTAGATGTTGCTGGAGATATTTTGATGCGTAAGTTTTCCGAGCGAGTTGGCTTAGTAAGTAATGCCGAAATAATCCAGAGAAGCTCTATGAATAATGAGTTGCGTAACTCTCTTTGGAATGTGATTTATTTATACTTTATAACAAATGGAGGAGACTATCGCTCTGCTTATAAAGATAAACAATATAATGATTTTTCGTTTCATACTACGTTGATTTTTAAAGCAACCGATTGATACTTTGTCTGACTACTCGTTTCAAGAAGTTTCAAAGTATAGAGATAACTTTTTCCGTTGTGCTTGGTTTGAGGTTTACGAAAATTTAGAGTTTTTATACAGCTGGTGTGTTGAGAGAACTAGCTATGGAGAGGATCTCAAGTATAATTTTAATCTTGTATTGGAAAGGGAGTCTTCAGCTTATAGATTTGTTGGCGATATTCTATCAGAAATAATTTCTGAAGAAGAAATTAATGAAGTTGAAAAAGCCTTAAGTAAAGAAAATAAATATTCATCTATAAAAGAACACCTTTCACAAGCTTTAATACTTATGTCTGATCGAAAGTCGCCAGATTACAGAAATTCTGGTAAAGAGTCTATCTCATCTATTGAGGCGCTAGTCAAAGTTGTGACGGGTAAGTCAGGCACATTAGGGCAGTTGATTAAGGAACTTGAGCGCGAGAAAATGATTCCGCCGACCTTAAAACCGTATATTCCACTCTTTATGGGTATACATGTGAGGAAGATGGTATTCGTCATGCGCTCAATGAAGTTTCTAAGTTTGAATATCCTGAAGCTAGATATATGCTTATTGTATGTAGTGCATTTGTAAATTATGTAATTGAAGTTTATGAGCAAAGTCACTAGAAGTCGCAAGCTCATAGCTTGCTACGCTTAGCTGTCCCCTTCATCCGCATACACCTTATCAGTTCACCCCAGTTAGTCGTGTAGCGCGCTCCGGTACACGCAGCGTAGGTGTCAGGTTCGTGCTTTCTCGCAGCCACAGGCGAACCGTTCCCTTGCCCATCTTCTCGTTCAGTGCGTCCATGGCGGCCATTATCTTTTGGCTGCGCTGGCATTACTCTTCCGTTTGCGGTGTGTCCATCAGGCTGAGCTGGAGAAGAGCGCCAGCCTGCACGTAATTTTCGTCACGCTGTAAACACCGCATAGACCATCTGCAGCGCCAACCCCATCAACATAAAGGCGAACACGCGCTTGAGTAGGGCAACAGGCAGCTTATGGGCGAGCTTTGCGCCGATGGGAGCGGTTAGGATACTGAAGGGCGCCATTAGCACTAGGGCAGGCAGATAAACGTAGCCGAGCGCTGTGCTGGGCAGGCCTTGGGTAGACCAGCCGTTGATCACGTAGCCCAGCGCTCCGGCGACCGCAATCGGTAGCCCTACGGCTGCCGAGGTACCGATCGCGCGGGGAAGCTTTACGTTGCACCACGTTAAGAAGGGCACTGTCAGTGAGCCACCGCCAATGGCCACGAGGGCTGAAATACCGCCGATACCCAGGCCCACACCGCTTACGCCCACTGGGCCAGGTAGGCCACGGCTCGGTTTGGGCTTAATGTTTGCCAGCATTTGAAGCGACATTAGCACCATAAAGCAGGCAAAAAGATGGCTAGGCCTCGGGTGGGGATTAGCGCGGCGATAAAGGTGGCCAAAAACGTGCCCACTAAAATGCCGGGGTAATAAACCGAACGATGTCCCAACGAACCGCTCCGTGCCGGTGGTGGGAAAGCAGGCTGGCGGTGGATGCGGGAATGATCGCTGCCATAGCCGTCCCCAAGGCCAAGTGAGCGAGGTGCTCGTGGGGTACGCCTTGCAGTACGAAAAGCGACGTTAAAATTGGCACCATGATACCGCCACCGCCGATCCCCAGTAAGCCCGCCATCAGCCCACAAAGCCGCCCAGTGCTATATACGCCAACCACCAAATGATATCCAAAGTCGCTACCCTCTAAAATGTGTTGTTAGCATGATAAGCACATTGTACCGGAAGCGGGGCGGGGCAGAAGAAGAGTATTCCACTGTGGCGGCGGCTATGCAGTGGTAAGCTGCAGATTAGGCAACGTTCTGGAGTATGTATGCGCAAAGTAATAAGCCGTGTTGGGGTGATGATGTTGTCCGTTGCGCTACTGGCAGGCTGTGGTGAAACACAGGAGTCGAGTGGGCCGGCATCAACCACCGAGCAAGCGCCAGCCTCTGAACCTTCGGTTACTGAAGCAGCAGGTGATCAAGCTGACGTTGAAGAGGCAGAAGTTGAGGAAGCGGAAGAAGTCGCGCCACTTGCTGTCGAGATATCGGCACACGTATCGCTACGTAGTGATCGGCGCCTAATGGTAGAGGGCGAAAGCAACTTACCCGACGAGACATTAGTGCAGATTATAGTCGAGCGTGAGATTAGTAGCGTGCGTTGGCGCGAGCGGACACGTATAGAGGATGGCATGTTCGCAGCGGGGCCCTTTGGCCCGGGCAGTGGTTTACCCGATGGTGGCTATGTCGTGCAGGTTGAGGTTTCCGAAGGAAGCGTGCAGCCGGAAGCCGTGCAAGCGCGTATTGGCCACAAGGGCCAGCACCTGGCGGGAGAGCTGGTAAGCCAATCCCGCCATGGGCTGTTAAGTAACCTACTCACGGCGCTTCTTGGTGGGAGTGAGCCAAGACAAACGCGTGACCAGGTGGAGGTGCTAGAGAGTCCGGGGAGGTAGACGCTTTAGGCAGGATGCCAATGGGCTAACAGTACTGCATGAATAGCGGTGTCGCTTGGGGCTTTTGCGAAGTGCTCAATGACGAAACGATCGTCGCGTTGCACTAAATAATGGCCCGCTTTGTGAAACACGAGGGTTGGCCCAAGCAGCATTAAGTCGCCTGCGCTAATGGGCGAAAAGTCAGTGCCTTTCCCAGGTGTTGCCATTACGCATGGCGCTTTCCAGTCAATGTTCAGCGGCAGATGACTAGGTACTTTAATGGTTGTTGCCTGTACCTGTTCCCCAGGGAGGGGGGCCGGTATGGGTCAACGTTAATAGTTCTGGGGCGCTTTCACCTTCCAATAGTGTGGCCAGGGAACAGTCGAGAGCGTCAGCGAGCGCAACGAGGCGTTCATGACCGATCTGTTTGATTGCTCCGGATTCCCAATAGGAAATAGTGACATCTGAGACGCCAACTTTGCGAGCAAGGGCAGCTTTGTTGAGCTTGGCCCTAAGCCGGAGTTGCTTGATACGTGAGCCTAGCGATTCCATTTCGTCTTCCTGATGAATGAGCTAAAGAGCTCGTGAATGACTTCCACTATGGAATTTCTTCCAGTATAGGTTAGTGGCACTTTGAACACACAATATTCGTTTGGCTCGATCATGGGGTATGCCCCCAAGGGTGATGTTGCAGAACCATATTAAGCGATTGTGCTTTAGCGCGCATTGTTCGATAAAATAACGTTGGGCTAATTTCTCTGACGCTTTCTAGCGGCAGTTGTTCCCTGCAGGGCGCTGTTGGTTACGCTTAAGGTGCGTATAATATCGCTAAGCATTTTGCCAATAGGACGTTTTCATGACAGTACGTACTCGCATCGCACCTTCTCCGACAGGCGACCCCCACGTTGGTACGGCTTACATCGCGCTTTTAATCTATGTTTTGCGCGTCAGCATGGCGGCCAATTTATCCTCCGTATAGAAGACACTGATCGGGTGCGCTCTACGCCTGAGTCGGAACAGATGATTCTCGATTCGCTGCGTTGGCTGGGGCTTGAGTGGGATGAAGGGCCCGATGGGTGGGCCGCATGGCCCTTATCGGCAAAGCGAGCGTGGCGATATTTATGCCCAATACGCCCAGCAACTGCTTGATAACGGACATGCATTTAAGTGTTATCGCACCAGTGAAGAGCTGGATGAGCTGCGTGAGGCACGCAAAGCAGCGGGGTTGCAGTTGGCTTTGAAGCCCGCAGACTTGGCGCTTGATGAGCAAGAACAAGCTCGCCGTGAGCAAGAAGGCTGGCCTTATGTGGTGCGTATGAACGTGCCTGCCGAAGGTGTTTGCGTGGTTAATGACATGCTGCGTGGCACGATTGAAGTAGAATGGGCACAAGTCGATGCACAAATTCTGCTTAAATCGGACGGCATGCCTACCTACCATTTAGCCAATGTGGTTGACGATCACCTGATGGCTATTACCCACGTATTGCGTGGCGAAGAGTGGATTAACTCGGCACCTAAGCACCAACTGCTGTATGAATATTTTGGTTGGGAAATGCCGCAACTTTGCCATATGCCGCTGCTGCGCAACCCGGATAAATCCAAGCTTTCGAAGCGCAAGAACCCAACTTCCATCAATTACTACCGTCGGATGGGGTTTTGCCTCAGGCCGTGACCAACTATTTGGGGCGAATGGGGTGGTCGATGCCCGATGAGCGCGAAAATTTAGCCTGCAAGAAATGATGGCTGAATTTGATGTTCAGCGTGTCTCGTTAGGGGCCTGTATTTGACCTGGAAAAGCTGACTTGGCTGAACGGCGTCTATATTCGTGAAGATTTGGATGACGATGCGCTGTTGAGCGCGCTGCGGAGTGGGCCTTCAATGACGACTACGTTAAGCAGATATTGCCACAAGTACGGCCACGGGTAGAAACGCTCTCCCAGGTAATGCCGTTGGCAGGGCACTTTTCTCGGGCTTACCAGTGCTGACAAAAGAGTCCTTTGATAGCGTGAAGCTTGAAGAAGATGAGTTGGTAAAGCTGCTCCAGTTCCTGGTCTGGCGATTTGAAGGTGTTTCGGCTTGGAATAAAGATGCGCTTTACATGAAGTAAAGATACTGGCTGAGCACTTTGATTTAAAAATGAAGGCGTTTCTGGCGCCAGTGTTTATTGCCATTACCGGTAGTACGTCTAGCACCTCAGTGATGGATGCGATGGCGATTCTTGGCTCTGATGTCACCCGAGCACGGTTGCGAAGTGCTGTAGAGGTATTGGGCGGTGTTTCCAAAAGCAGGCTAAGCGCTTTGAGAAGGAATTTCGTGAAATTGCGTAAACGCGGTTTACCGAAGCGCTAGCGATTACAAAAGCGTCTATTTTCTCTACGTAGTTTGTAGTGTAAATAGGCGCTTTTATTGACGAAGATCAGCACAATCAGTATTATACGCTCCGTCTTCGCGACATGTGGGGCCTTAGCTCAGCTGGGAGAGCGCAACACTGGCAGTGTTGAGGTCAGCGGTTCGATCCCGCTAGGCTCCACCAATTCGCATAGCGATTGAAAGCTTGTGAATCGTTGCTCGTGAAGCCGCGCTTGTGATTGATTGTCATACGTCCCATTCGTCTAGTGGTCTAGGACACCGCCCTTTCACGGCGGTAACAGGGGGTTCGAACCCCTATGGGACGCCATCATTTAGTGACTCCTTTCCGTTTGATTTTCTAGTAATGAGATTTCTCATTAGCTGGTTTTTCGCATTCCTGCCATTTACAGAAAAGCTACAAATCGCCATTTTCTAGACGATTTTATGCTTGACTTGTCCACTTTGCCACTCCGGCTTTGAGGTTGTGCACAACCCTTTGTTGTTGGCGCAAAAATCTTGAACAGAACTTAAATCGTTTAAAAACAATTACTTATGTTAGATCAAAAATGACCAATTTAAGGCTGGCCCACTGTCCATGGCGATTACGGGACGTTTTGAAGTGGTTGTGAACAGGGTTATCCACAGATAGTGTGGAAAACCCTGATCCAGGCCGAGAAGCAAAAGTCAAGCGTTATTAGGACCTGCTCAGGCGTTTTGATGATAGCCATATAGTCTAGAGGCTAAGCTAAAACGGCTTGTTAAAGACGCTATTCAATAGAGCAATCTGTCTGTCGGCAGAGCGGACATAAAGAGGCTTTCTGCAAGGCAGTCTTACGCAAGGCATCCTTGGGTGTTGATAAGATCGTTAAGGCGTGTAGCGACGCATTGAGGCTTTCGTGGCTTTACGTTGAACAGCCTCTACGCAAAGGCCGCCCGTAGGCGGCCTTTGAAATGCAATCAACCATGCTGCCGTTGATTTTATTTTGCGGGATAGTCACGTTGGTCGTGGCCCACATAGAGCTGACGCGGACGACCGATTTTGTAGCTTTCGCTGAGCATTTCGTTCCAGTGAGAGATCCAGCCAATGGTGCGCGATACCGCAAAAATCACGGTAAACATATTGGTGGGGATGCCCATCGCTTTTAGAATGATGCCCGAATAGAAATCAACGTTCGGGTAGAGCTTGCGCTCGATGAAGTATTCATCTTCCAAGGCAATCTGCTCAAGACGCTTGGCAATTTTGAGTTGCGGGTCGTCGGCCATGCCGAGCTCTGCAAGCACTTCGTCGCAAGTCTCTTTCATTACCTTGGCACGTGGATCAAAGTTGCGATAAACGCGGTGTCCAAAGCCCATCAGCTTGAACGGGTCGTCTTTATCCCTTGGCTTTATCGACAAAGCGCTGAATGTTCTCTTCCGAGTCTTCGCCGATTTCATCAAGCATGGCCAGTACGGCTTCGTTAGCACCGCCGTGCGCGGGGCCCCAAAGTGCCGCGATACCTGCGCTAATACAGGCGAACGGGTTAGCGCCCGTGGAACCTGCCAGGCGTACGGTCGATGTTGAAGCGTTCTGCTCGTGGTCCGCATGCAGCATAAAGATGCGGTCCATGGCTTTCGCGTATACCGGATTGATTTTGTACTCTTCGCACGGGTTGCTGAACATCATGTAGAGGAAGTTCTCTGCATAGCTCAGGTCGTTGCGCGGATAGTTGAAGGGCTGGCCCACATTATACTTGTGCGACATCGCCGCCAGTGTCGGCATCTTGGCAATCAGGCGAATAGCACTGATAACACGATCTTCTTCCTGAGTAATGTCCATGTGGTCGTGGTAGAAGGCCGCTAAGCCGCCCACTACGCCGCATAAAATGGACATCGGGTGCGCATCGCGGCGGAACCCTTTAAAGAAGTTATTAATTTGATCGTGAACCATGGTGTGATTACGAATACGCGATTCAAAGTCGGCGTACTGTTCGTCGTTAGGTAGCTCACCAAACAGCAGGGTGTAGCACACTTCTACGAAATTAGACTCTTTGGCCAGTTGGTCGATGGGGTAGCCGCGGTGTAGCAGCACGCCCTTGCCACCATCGATATAAGTGATGGCAGACTGGCAGGAAGAGGTGGCCATAAAGCCGGGATCGTAGGTGAACAGGCCTTCAGCGCCTAGGCCGCGTACGTCGATGACGTCGGGGCCAAGTGTGCCGGAATACATGGGTAGTTCGATCGGTTTATCCAGACCGTCTACCGTCAATGTCGCTTTCCTGTCAGCCATGCTGGCCTCCTTTCGAATTCGGGTTGGGACGTAAAGTCGTTGCTGCGCATACCGCGCCGGCGAAAAGGCTTGCCCACTATAGAAGTGTGCGACATTTTGTCAATTAGCCTAATCGCTAGCTGCAAGTTGTACAGGTGTTTTTGTTATGAGTGGTTTTGTATATGATGAGTAAGCCTACCTGATGGAAATATACCTAAAATTTTCGATAGGCTAACATAATATGTTAACAGGCTTATCAAACTGCTGGTCTACTCCTACTATAGCTATGCTGCAGCGCAAAATCGACTCAGTATGACGACAATTTTCTTGCACCATAGTCGTGTTAGACCTGAGTTCGGTTTGTAAGCGAGGGCGAAGGTTCTTATAATCCACGGCGCGCGACCGGCAGATAGGTGGTCGTGCCCGACTTGGCAACGGCCGAGCCCCTTCCAGCAACCACCGTCCGCTCGGGCCATGCCCGACCTGTCGCAGAGCGGGCCAAGAGTGTGTACAAAGCCGTGAATAGCAAACGACCCGTAAACCTAGATCTTTCTACAATACATTTCCCACTGCCGGCCCTGACGTCGATTACCCACCGCATCACGGGTGTCATCCTGTTCGTCGGGCTGATTTTCGCTTTTGGGCGCTGGGTAAGTCCTTGTCATCTCCGGCGGGCTTCGACGCCGTTAGCGATGCGTTAGCCAATAATTTTTGGCTAAGTTCATTGCTTGGGGTCTGTTGTCCGCCTTGGCATTCCATTTTGTAGCAGGTATTAAACACATGCTGATGGATGCCGATATTGGGGTAACCCTTGAAGGCGGCGTGCAAAAGCGCAGATCACCGTCGTGGTCAGTGCTGTTCTGATTATTCTGGCAGGAGTTTGGGTATGGTAACCAACATTACAAGTTTTGGCCGTAGTGGGCTTTCTGACTGGCTGATGCAGCGCGTATCGGCTGTCATTCTGGCACTTTATACGGTCTTTATCGTTGCCTTCCTGCTGTTTAATCCGGACCTCGATTACTACGCGTGGAGTGGTCTGTTCAACCAGACGTGGATGCGTATTTTCTCGCTATTGGCCTTTATAGCCTTAGCCGCGCACGCCTGGATTGGCCTGTGGACCGTCACTACCGACTATCTCAAGTCCACCCGCCTGCGCGTGGGTGCCCAAGCTGTCATTATTTTGGGCATTTTCGTGTACTTGGTGTGGGGCATTCAAATTTTGTGGGGAGCTTGATTACATGTCTAATCTGCGTAGCCTGACGTTCGACGCCATTATCGTTGGCGGTGGTGGCTCTGGCCTGCGAGCCGCACTGGAACTGGCGAAGTCCGGTAAAAGACGGCCGTGTTATCGAAAGTTTTCCCGACCCGCTCGCATACCGTTTCTGCCCAGGGTGGTATTACCTGTGCGATCGCGTCCGATGATCCGAATGATGACTGGCGCTGGCACATGTATGACACCGTTAAAGGCGGCGATTATATCGCTGACCAGGACGCGGCTGAGTATATGTGTTCCGAAGGGCCGAAAGCGGTATTTGAACTTGAGCACATGGGCCTGCCGTTCTCGCGTTTGACAACGGCCGCATCTATCAGCGTCCGTTTGGTGGTCAGTCCAAGAATTTTGGTGAAGGTGGCCAGGCGGCACGTACTTGTGCGGCGGCTGACCGTACCGGTCACGCACTACTACACACGCTTTATCAGAATAACTTGAAGAACAATACCGTGTTCCTCAATGAGTGGTACGCGGTTGATTTGGTCAAAAACGCCAGCGGTGACGTGGTGGGTTGTATCGCCATGTGCATCGAAACCGGTGAAGTGGTTCACGTTAAATCCAAGGCCACGGTACTGGCGACCGGTGGTGCAGGCCGTATTTATGCCTCTACTACCAACGCACTGATCAATACCGGTGATGGTATCGGCATGGCGCTACGCGCTGGCTTCCCGATGCAGGACATGGAAATGGCAGTTCCACCCGACCGGTATCTACGGTGCGGGCACGCTGGTCACAGAAGGTTGCCGTGGTGAAGGTGGCTACCTGATCAATAAGGACGGCGAACGCTTCATGGAGCGCTATGCGCCGAACGCCAAAGATTTGGCGGGCCGTGACGTCGTCGCCCGTTCGATGGTGATGGAAATTCTGGAAGGTCGTGGCTGCGGCGAGAAGGGCGATCACGTCTTCCTGAAACTCGATCACTTGGGTGAAGAAGTACTTGGTAAACGCCTGCCCGGTATCGTTGAGCTTTCCAAGACGTTTGCTCACGTTGACCCGGCCAAAGACCCGATCCCGGTCGTACCGACCTGCCACTACATGATGGGCGGTATTCCGACCAACATTCACGGTCAGGCGATTACCATGGACGAAAACGGCAACGACCATATCGTTAATGGTCTGTTTGCCTGTGGTGAAGCGGCGTGTGTATCTGTGCACGGCGCTAACCGCTTGGGTGGTAACTCACTGCTGGATCTGGTGGTATTCGGTCGTGCCGCTGGCATGTTTATCGAAGGCGCGCTGAACGAAGGCATCGAGTACCTGGATGCTTCCGAGTCGGATATCGAATTCGCCATGAAGCGGATCACGCGCTGGAACGAGTCTGAAGGCGGCGAAAGCATTCCTGAGCTGAAAGCTGAGCTTCAGGACATCATGCAGACTTCCTTTGGCGTCTTCCGTGAAGAGAAAAACATGCTGGAAGGCGTCGATAAGCTAGCGCTACTGCGTGAGCGTATCGCTAACGCCCACCTGCCTGACAAGTCCAACGCCTTTAACACCGCACGTGTAGAAGCATTAGAGCTTGATAACCTAATGGAAGTGGCAGAAGCGACGGCGATCGCTGCCCTGGAGCGTAAAGAGAGCCGTGGTGCGCACTCGCGCTACGACTATCCAGACCGTGATGATGTCAACTGGCTAAAGCACTCGCTCTTCTTCCCAGCAACGAAAGAACTAAAGAAGCGCGACGTTAACTTTAAGCCGAAAACTGTTGATACGTTCGAGCCTAAGGTTCGTACCTACTAAACGCCGCATTGACGAGAGGGGAGTCAAAATGTCCAACCTTCAGGTATCCGTATACCGTTACAATCCGGAAACCGACTCCGCACCTTACATGCAGGAGTTTCAGGTCGATACCAAAGGCCGCGATGTAATGGTGCTGGATGTTCTTCATATGATGAAAGAACAAGACAGCGGTTTGGCGTTTCGCCGCAGCTGCCGTGAAGGCGTTTGCGGTTCAGACGGCATGAACATGAACGGTAAAAACGGCTTGGCATGTATTACGCCGTTGTCAGACGTTGTGAAAAACAACAAGCTGGTGCTGCGCCCGTTGCCGGGTTTGCCGGTTATCCGCGATATGGTCGTGGATATGGGCTTGTTCTATAAGCAGTACGAGCGTATTCAGCCGTACTTGCAGAACGATACGCCAGCGCCGGCCATTGAACGCCTGCAGTCGCCGGAAGAGCGCGACAAGCTAGACGGCTTGTATGAGTGTATTCTATGTGCATGCTGTTCAACGTCTTGCCCGTCATTCTGGTGGAATCCGGAGAAATTCGTGGGTCCGGCGGGTCTGCTGCAATCTTACCGCTTCCTGGCCGATTCTCGTGATACGGCTACCCGCGAGCGTTTGAGCGACCTGGAAGATCCGTTCTCGGTATTCCGCTGCCGTGGCATCATGAATTGTGTGGCGGTTTGTCCAAAAGGGCTCAATCCCACGCGGGCGATCGGTAAAATTCGCGAAATGTTACTCGCGGATGCTACCTAAGCCACTGACATCTTAGTAAAAATGCGTGTGCCACTTAAGTTGGTTGATAATGCCACTTAAATCATGAGGCTTCGCTTGTTATCATAGGGTTTGTCACGTGGTGCGGCGTCGCGTCGCACCGCTGGTCAGACAAGTTTGAAAGCCGGTGCCTGGGGTACCGGCTTTCGAGCATGAACTGAAGACGAAACACCTTATGACCGCTAGATGTGACATAAAGTGTTAATGAAGAAAAGCGTTAGATGAAGAATAGCTAGACGAACAGGGTTTCCGGCCGTTGGCCGGCACCGCCGGCAAATGTCCCGCCCGCCGGCAGGGCAATAGCGATGTCGCCGCACGTTTGCGACGATACCGATACCACCCCATCAGTGCAGGGTGACCGAGGAGATGCAACAAGGCATAATGGAGTTGATGTGGCGTTCCTCACACGTTAGTGGCGGTAATGTTCACTACGTGGAAGCGCTTTACGAGCAGTACCTCGCCGATCCTGAGTCTGTCCCTAATGAATGGCGCAGCTATTTTGATGAATTGCCGCGTCCCGAGGGCAGTGCCTCCCACGATGTTCCACTAAGCCCAGTCCGTGATCAGTTCTACCAGTTGGGGCGCGAAAGTCGTCCGGGCCGTGTAGTCGCCGCTGCCGATAGCGGGGAAAACAAAAGCAGGTGAAAGTCCTGCAGCTGATTAACGCATACCGCTTTCGTGGCCATCAAAAGGCCAATATCGACCCGCTAGGACTGCGTAATCCCACCCCGTCCCCGACCTCGACCTGTCCTTTCATCAGCTCTCAAAAGCTGATTTGGATACCGAGTTCCAGACCGGTTCTTTCTTTTAGGTATCGACAAAGCGCCTCTGCGTGACATCGTTGATGCGCTGGAGCGCACTTATTGCCGCTCTATCGGTTGCGAAATCATGCATATCGTCGATACCGAAGAGAAACGCTGGTTGCAGCGACGTTTTGAGTCGGTACGCAGTGCGCCTGATTTCAGCGCCGATGTGCGTAAACACGTGCTGGAGCGTCTGTCGGCTGCCGAAGGTTTGGAGAATTATCTGGCATCCAAGTATCCAGGTACCAAACGCTTTGGCCTCGAAGGCGGTGAAACATTTGTGCCGATGATGGATGAACTGATCCAACGTGCTGGTGGTTATGGCACCAAGGAAGTGGTCATCGGTATGGCGCACCGTGGGCGTCTGAACCTATTGGTCAATATTTTGGGTAAAAACCCAGCTGACTTGATTGATGAGTTTGACGGCAAGAAAGTCATTGAGCGCGGCTCAGGCGACGTGAAGTACCACCAGGGGTTCAGTTCAAACGTCATGTCCCCGGGTGGCGAAGTCCATTTGGCGATGTCGTTTAACCCATCGCACCTGGAAATCGTAGCGCCTGTCGTGGAAGGCTCGGTGCGTGCGCGTCAGGACCGTCGTAACGACGAAGAGGGCAGCAAAGTGCTGCCGATTAACGTTCACGGTGATGCGGCGTTTGCCGGTCAAGGCGTGGTGATGGAGACATTCCAGATGTCTCAAACACGTGCCTATAAAACCGGTGGCACGATTCATATCGTGATTAACAACCAGGTGGGTTTCACCACATCGCACCCACAGGATGCACGCTCCACCGAATACTGCACTGATATTGCCAAGATGGTTCAAGCGCCTATTTTCCATGTCAATGGCGATGACCCGGATGCAGTGTTGCACGCTACTCAAGTGGCTCTCGACTATCGCCAGCAGTTCAAAAAAGACGTGGTGATTGATCTTGTTTGCTACCGTCGTCGTGGCCACAACGAAGCTGATGAGCCGTCAGGCACACAGCCGATGATGTACGCCAAGATCAAAGATCATCCCTCTGCGCGTTCGTTGTATGCCCAGCGCCTGGTTGATCAGGGCGTGATCTCTGAAGAGTCCGCCAAAGCGATGGTCGAAACCTATCGCGATGATCTCGTCGCAGGCAATCACGTTGCCAACGCATTGGTGCAAGAGCCCAATGCCTCTCTATTCGTTGATTGGGCACCTTACCTGGGCCACGAATGGACCGGCGACGCCGATACAACGATGGACATGAAGCGTCTGCAGCAGTTGGCTGCTCGCATGTGCGAAGTGCCGGACGGCGTCGATGTGCAGCGTCAAGTAGCCAAGATTTACGAAGATCGCCGTAAAATGCAGGCCGGTGGTTTGGCGCTTAACTGGGGCTTTGCTGAAACGCTGGCCTACGCCACGTTGCTGGATCAAGGGCATCCGATTCGGATTACCGGGCAAGACGTAGGGCGCGGCACTTTCTCCCACCGCCATGCGGTGGTGCATAACTCAGAAAGATGGCTCTACCTATGTGCCGCTTCAGAACATGGCCGATGGTCAGCCGCGTTTCACCATTCATGACTCCTTCCTATCGGAAGAAGCCGTGCTGGCGTTTGAGTATGGTTACTCAACCACCGCGCCGAATGATCTGGTGATCTGGGAAGCCCAGTTCGGGGACTTCTTTAACGGTGCCCAAGTCGTTGTGGATCAGTTCATCTCCTCGGGCGAGACCAAGTGGGGCCGGGTGTGTGGTTTAACCATGCTGTTGCCACACGGGTATGAAGGCCAGGGTCCTGAGCACTCTTCGGCGCGCTTGGAGCGCTTCCTGCAAATGTGCCGAGCACAATATGCAGGTCTGCGTACCGACCACACCTGCGCAGATTTATCATCTACTGCGTCGTCAGGTGATTCGTCCGCTGCGTAAGCCGCTTATCGTGATGACACCTAAATCGCTGCTGCGTCATAAAGAAGCGACGTCGAGCCTCGAAGATCTGGCCCACGGTAAGTTCCATATGGTGCTTGCTGACCAAGCGGATCTTGCGCCGGAGAAGGTCACACGCGTGGTGCTTTGTGCTGGCAAGGTCTATTACGACCTGGCTGCGTGGCGCGCTGAGAATGAGCGCCATGACACAGCAATTTTACGTCTTGAGCAGCTATATCCCTTCCCGAAAGAAGAGCTTCTGGAAGCGGTGCAAGGCTATGCCAACGTAGAAGACATCGTGTGGTGTCAGGAGGAGCCGCTGAATCAGGGCGCCTGGTACTCCAGTCAGCACAATATGCGTGCAGTGGCCGATATGCTGAAAGACGGCCTCGGACGTGAGTTGAAATTTGCAGGACGTCCTGCCTCTGCTGCACCAGCAGCTGGCTATATGTCCGTCCATACTGAACAGCAGCGCCAGCTGGTGGAAGACGCTTTCAATTTATAAGCGGCCACTGGATTTAGAGAACACATAAGGGAAACGACATGGCTACTGAGATCAAAGCGCCAACCTTTCCGGAATCCGTTGCCGAAGGCACAGTGGCGGCGTGGCATAAAAAAGCCGGGTGACAGCGTTGAGCGTGACGAGCTGATTGTTGAAATTGAAACCGACAAAGTGGTGCTGGAAGTCGTCGCACCGGAAGCGGGTACCCTGACCGACGTGATGGCCGAAGAGGGCGATACCGTCGAGTCTGAGCAGGTGCTGGGTAAAATCGGCGAAGGCAGTGCGTCGGGCAGCAAAGAAGAGAAATCTTCTGGCGATGACAGTGCTGAAAAAACCGAAGAGAAGCCTGACGCAAAGGCGTCTGAAGAGAAGCAAGAAAAGCCTGCCAGTGGCGGTAACGGCGGCGGCAAGCAGCACGACGTAAAAGCGCCCAGCTTCCCTGAGTCAATCCAGGAAGGCACCGTGGCCACTTGGCACAAAAAAAGTCGGTGAAGCGGTCAAGCGTGATGACGTTCTGGCCGACATCGAGACTGATAAAGTGGTGCTTGAAGTGGTTGCACCGGCCGATGGCGCCCTGGCTGAAATCAAAGCCGAAGAGGGTAGCCAAGTAGAATCCGAAGCGCTACTGGCAACCTTTGTTGAAGGTGGTGGCAGCGATCAGACAAGCGCCACTTCATCAACTCCCGCATCCAACAGCGATGCCGGTGACGATGGCGCCGATGAAAAAGTGGGCGATAAAATTCTTGCCCCGGCAGCACGCAAAATGGTCGCTGAACACGATCTGGACGTTTCCAAGATTGAGGGCACCGGCAAAGGTGGCCGCATCCTGAAAGAAGACGTTCAGAAAGCGGTCAAAGACGGTTCCGCCAAGAAAGCAGCCAAATCGGCTGCACCGGCGAAATCGGCTGCAGCCCCGGCGGCTGAGGGTGAGCGCATCGAGAAGCGCGTACCGATGAGCCGTCTGCGTCAAACCATCGCCAAGCGTCTGGTTCAGGCGCAGCAAACAGCGGCGATGCTGACCACGTACAACGAAGTGGACATGACCGAAATCATGGCCCTGCGTGCTCAATACAAAGAAACGTTCCTAAAAGCGCACGATATCAAGCTGGGCTTTATGGGCTTCTTTGTAAAAGCAGCGTCTGAAGGGCTCAAGCGCTTCCCGGACGTCAACGCCTCTATCGATGGCACCGACATCGTATATCACGGTTATCAAGATATCGGTGTTGCGGTCTCTACCGACCGTGGCTTGGTCGTGCCGGTACTGCGTGACACGGACAGCATGAAAATTGCTGATGTCGAACGCAAAATTGTCGATTTCGGCAAGCGTGGTCGTGACGGCAAGCTGGGCATGGACGACATGATTGGTGGTACCTTCACCATCACCAATGGCGGTACCTTTGGTTCCTTGATGTCGACCCCGATCATCAATCCGCCGCAAACCGCCATTCTGGGCATGCACAAAATCCAGGATCGTCCGATGGCAGTCAACGGCAAGGTCGAGATTCGCCCGATGATGTATCTGGCGCTCTCCTATGACCACCGTATGATCGACGGCAAAGACGCCGTCCAATTCTTGGTTACCTTGAAAGAATTGCTGGAAGACCCGGCACGTCTGCTGCTGGATGTCTAAAGTATAAGCGTCATCGTTATTGAAATAATGATTGAGTACGCTACTTGCTTAACCAGGATTTAACTGCACTCGCACACAGCCTCCCGCCCGGTTTACGTTAAAATGGGGAGGCCAGCAAGCTAAAGGAGCCAACATGGCTGATAAGTTTGATGTGATCGTTATTGGTGCCGGCCCTGGCGGTTACGTCGCCGCCATCCGTGCTGCACAGATGGGCTTGAAAGCGGCCTGTGTTGAAAAATGGATTGGTAAAGAAGGCAATGTTGTTCACGGTGGTACCTGCTTGAACGTAGGTTGTATCCCGTCTAAAGCACTGCTTGAAGCGTCACACAAGTTCGTCGAAGCCAAGCACGACTTCGATGACATGGGTATTCAGGCCGGCGACGTCTCCATGGACGTTACCAAGATGATGGCACGCAAGGACAAGATCGTTAAGAACTTGACCGGCGGCATCTCTGGCTTGTTCAAGGCCAACGGCGTTACCGCTATCGAAGGTACCGGTAAAGTGGTGTCTGGCAAGCAGGTCGAAGTCACCGACCAGGACGGCAATGCCACCACCTATGATGCCGATAACATCGTTATCGCTGCGGGCTCTGTGCCGGTGGAAATCCCACCGACCCCGTTAACCGAAGGCTTGGTCGTTGATTCTACCGGCGCGCTTGAATTCACCGAAACGCCGAAGCGTTTGGGTGTGATTGGTGCTGGCATTATCGGTCTTGAGCTAGGCAGTGTATGGAATCGCTTGGGTTCTGAAGTGACCGTGCTGGAAGCCATGGATTCCTTCCTGCCGATGGTCGACGCCACCGTTGCTAAAGAGACGCAAAAGCTGCTTAAGAAGCAGGGTCTCGATATCAAGCTAGGCGCGCGCGTTACCGGCTCGGAAACTAACGGTGAAGAAGTCATTGTTAAGTACACCGATGCCAACGGTGAGCAGGAGATGACCTTCGACAAACTTATCGTTTGTGTCGGTCGTCGCCCGTACACCAAAGGCGTGATTGCCGACGGCGTTAGCATTGAGCTGGACGAACGTGGCTTCATCTTTGTCGACGACCAGTGCCGTACCAACGTGCCGGGCGTTTACGCTATCGGCGACTGTGTACGCGGCCCGATGCTGGCGCACAAAGCGTCTGAAGAAGGCATCATGGTAGCTGATATCATTGCTGGCCATAAGGCCGAGATGAACTACGATACTATTCCTAGCGTCATCTATACCTATCCGGAAGTGGCGTGGGTCGGTATGACCGAGCAAGACGCCAAGGCGAAAGGTATCGAAGTCAAAACCGGCACCTTCCCGTTCGCGGCAAGTGGCCGCGCGATGGCTAACAACGCCACCGAAGGCAGTGCCAAAATTATTGCCGATGCGGAAACTGATCGTATTCTCGGCATGCACATCGTAGGTCAACACGCTGGCGAGATGATCGCCCAGGGCGTGATCGCCATGGAATTCGGCTCTAGCGCCGAAGACCTGGCCTTGACCTGCTACGCGCACCCGACTATGTCGGAAGCTGTTCATGAAGCAGCGCTTGCGGTGGAAGGCCACGCGATTCATATGGCCAACCGTAAGAAGCGTAAGTAATTCAGTCAGCAACAACGAAGCGCCACCTATGGTGGCGCAACACTTCTCGGCTTTGTAGTAATACACAAAGATCGAAAGAACGGGGATGACCAGTTCTTTTAAGACCGTTCTTGTAAGACTGCTCTTAAAAGAAAACTGATCATCGTTCGAGTCACATGCAACCAATGGCATGAATCGATGAATCTTCACGAGTATCAAGGTAAACAGCTGTTTGCCGACTATGGTCTACCAGTGTCTAAAGGCTTTGCCGTCGACACGCCCGAAGCAGCGGAAGAGGCTTGCAAAAAAATCGGTGGTGACATGTGGGTCGTTAAAGCCCAGGTGCACGCCGGTGGCCGTGGTAAAGCGGGTGGCGTTAAGCTGATTAAAGATCCGGCTGAAGCCAAAGCGTTTGCAGAAAAGTGGTTAGGCAAAAACTTGGTGACGTTCCAGACTGACGAAAAAGGTCAGCCGGTTGCCAAGATTTTGGTGGAAACGTGCACTGACATCGCCGATGAGCTGTATCTCGGTGCTGTGGTCGACCGTACTACCCGTCGTGTGGTCTTCATGGCCTCTACCGAAGGTGGTGTTGAGATCGAGACGGTTGCAGAAGAGACGCCAGAAAAGATTCTCAAAGCTGAAATCGATCCGCTGGTCGGCGCACAGCCGTACCAAGCGCGTGAACTTGCCTTTGCACTGGGCCTGAAAGGCGACCAGATCAAGCAGTTCACCAAGATTTTCCTAGGCCTGTCTCAGTTGTTCCACGACAAAGACCTGGCCTTGCTGGAAATCAATCCGCTGGTCGTCACTGAAGAAGGCAATCTACACTGCCTCGACGCCAAGCTGGGTCTGGATAGCAACGCGCTGTACCGTCACCCTGACCTGCAGGCCATGCGCGATCCTTCGCAAGAAGACCAGCGTGAAGCCGATGCGGCGAAGTGGGAACTCAACTATGTCGCGCTCGATGGCAACATCGGCTGCATGGTGAACGGCGCTGGTTTGGCCATGGGTACCATGGACATCGTCAACCTGAGCGGCGGCAAGCCTGCTAACTTCTTGGACGTTATGGCGGCGCCACCAAGGAGCGCGTGGCTGAAGCGTTCAAAATCATCCTCTCTGACGACAATGTTAAAGCCGTATTGGTTAACATTTTCGGCGGTATCGTACGTTGCGACATGATTGCTGAAGGCATTATCGGTGCCGTTGAGCAAGTAGGCGTCAACGTACCGGTTGTCGTACGTCTGGAAGGTAACAACGCCGAGCTGGGTGCTGAAAACTAGCGTCTAGCGGTCTGAATATTATCGCGGCTACCAGTCTGACCGACGCGGCTCAGCAGGTCGTTAAAGCGGCGGAGGGCAAGTAATGAGCATCCTGATCGATAAGAACACCAAGGTCATCTGCCAGGGCTTCACCGGTGGCCAAGGCACGTTCCACTCCGAGCAGGCGATTGCCTACGGTACGCAAATGGTCGGTGGTGTTACGCCGGGTAAAGGCGGCCAGGAGCACCTCGGTCTGCCCGTTTTCAACACCGTGAAAGAAGCGGTAGAGAAAACCGGCGCGGACGCCAGCGTGATCTACGTACCGGCGCCGTTCTGTAAAGACTCAATCCTTGAAGCTGCGTTTGCTGGCATCAAGCTGATTGTGTGCATCACCGAAGGCATCGCTACGCTAGACATGCTCGAAGCTAAAGTGAAGTGTGACGAGCTGGGCGTACGCCTGATCGGCCCGAACTGCCCGGGTGTTATCACACCGGGTGAATGCAAAAATCGGCATCATGCCGGGTCACATTCACCAGCCGGGCCGCGTCGGTATCGTATCGCGCTCAGGTACCTTGACCTATGAAGCCGTTAAGCAGACGACTGATCACGGTTTTGGCCAGTCTACCTGTGTCGGCATCGGCGGTGACCCGATTCCGGGCTCTAACTTCATCGACATCCTTGAGATGTTCGAGAAGGACCCGAAAACCGAAGCGATCGTCATGATCGGTGAAATCGGTGGTACGGCGGAAGAAGAAGCAGCGGCTTACATCAAAGCCAATGTTTCCAAGCCAGTGGTTTCCTACATTGCCGGTGTGACTGCACCTCCTGGCAAGCGTATGGGCCACGCGGGCGCGATCATCTCCGGCGGTAAAGGCACCGCTGACGAGAAGTTTGCTGCTCTTGAAGACGCCGGTGTTAAAACCGTACGTTCTTTGGCTGAAATCGGCGATGCGCTGAAAGAAGTCACTGGCTGGTAAGCTATTGACGTTTAGCTGCACGCTATAAGGGCGCCCCTCGGGGCGCCCTTATTCATTTCTAAACGGTCATCCTTAACGGTTATTGTGTCGGTGAGCGATGTAGCAGTCGGTAGCTATATAACAAAAACAGCGGTGCGCCTGCCGCCAAATATAAATGGTAGCTGACCAACCGCCACACCAATACCGCTGCGGCGGCCTGCTCGCGCTCCATCAAAGGCAGTAACAAGCTTCCCACACCCACCTCGGCAGCACCCGCGCCGCCGGGCAGAAAACTAAATTGGCTGGCTGCCATCGCCAGCATCTGGGTCAAGAATGTCCACATCCAATCTGCGTGCCCGCCTACCCCCAGTACTGCTAAATAGAGCAAACTATAGCGCATTAGCCAATGCGTAGCGGTCAGTAGCATCATCATGAATAGCGTCGAACGCGGCAGCTTAAGGGTCACCCTTAACGCATGTCGGCAGCGCAATAAGCGCCGCGCGAGCCAGCGGCGCCGATAGCGGCTCGGCCATGCCGTTTTTACACTGGGTGACCGCAATAGGCTTGGCAAATAGTGCATTACCACACTGATCAGTGTTGCCATAAAAGCTAAACCAACGAGTGCCCATTGCACTAATGATTGATGAGGCCACTGGGTATCGCTGACCAGTGAAAAGAGCACCAGGCCACTCAGCATGGTCAGGGAAAAAAAGTAAGTCGCAGCCTTGATCGACCAGAAACACGGCTGCTCCTTTCGCTGGCGGAAAACCGCGCCGGGCAAGCAATAATAGCAGGGTGGCCGCGCCGCCACTCCCACCTGGGGTGGCACATAGTGCAAACTTGGACGCCAACTCAATGCCCAGGGCGCCGCGCTGGCCGAGCCTGCCGGCACGGCCGTTCAGCATCAAACGTAGCCTTGCGGCATTAAGGTTCCAACACAGGAAGGCCATCATCAGCATCAACAGTAACAACCCGAGCGGGAAGTGTTTTACGCGCTGCAGTGCTTCATCGCCACCCAGCCATGCGGTGAGCACCAGTGGCGCAATAAGCGCCAGGGCAATCATCAGCCCATGCACTGGCCGCCACTTTAGCAACTGCCGCTGATTAGCGGTGTTGGGGAGAGCATAGGGTTGGCTGCCATGACAAAGAGACTGATAGTGCTCAAGCAGTGAGTGCATGACGCTATCCCAATTGAAATGGCGCTCCACATAACGACGCGCGTAGTGCCCACTGGCGGCGACATCGTTACTGAATAGCGCTGCGCAGGCCTCGGCCATCGCGGTAGGGTCAAGCGGTTTACATAAAATGCCAGCGCCCAGCGGCACGTTTTCTGCCAGCGCGCCTGCTCTGGCTGCGACCACTGGGATTCCGCTCGCCATGGCTTCTTGGGCAATTAAACCAAAGGTTTCCCGGGTGCCGGCATGCAGCAAGGCATCGCTACTGGCCAGTGCTTTCGCTACCTCATGGGTACCACAGCAGCGATCCACAACAGTGACATTGCTGGGTACGTGATGGGGCATGCCCGGGCCCATCAGCAGCAAGTGATAATCGCTGCCCAGCTTGCGCATCGTTGCAAGCAGTACATCAATATTTTTCTCGCGTGAGTTGCGGCCCACAAAGGTCAGTAACTTTTTATCGCTGGGGATGCCCATCGTCTGGCGAAAAGCAGGATCACGCTGCTGAGGGTGAAATTGCGTTAAATCAACACCTAGGGGTTGAACACGCACATTCTCGACGCCCCAGCCACGCAACCGATTGGCCATCGCGTTACAGGGCGCCAGTACACTATCAAACTGGCGATAGAGTTCCGCCACGTAGCGGGCTAAGCGCTTCTCAACGTAGCGGCCAAAACGATCGCCCATTAAGCGCGGAAGATCGGAGTGATAAAAACCTACCACCGGCACGCCGAGCCGCTGACCTGCTGCGAGGGCGGCCCAAGCGGTTACGTAGGGGTCGCCTGCCCTCGATCAGATCAGGTTTTAGATCAATCAAGGCATCGCGCCATGGCGAGCCGCGTAGCGGAAAGCGATAGCCTTGCCCCAAAGGGGAAGACGTAACGCCGGTAGCGTGTGGTGGTCGCCCAAGCTATCGCGCTCCGCTCCCGGCACCAGCAGGCTGGTACGCAGCTGTGGAAGACGTGAAAAACGCGGTGTTTGGCCTGTAGATAGGTTCGCACACCGCCGCTGGCGGGCGCGTGGAACATCGTCACATCGGCAATGTGCAAGCTGATCTCCAACCATAAAGACTGTCATCGTTTCACCATAAAGGAGAAATAAGTCAGTTCAGCGACAGTTGAGCCGAGCCTTTTATTTTTGCTTATTTATTGACTCTTGGCCGGGCTGGATTAATATAACATCCATATGGATGGTATATGGATTCTAATTGGATGCTTTTTGAACATAGGCAGATATTTTAATGAGCGTTGAAAGATGTTTTAAACCGCATCAAAAGGTGCCCGGTTACTAAGCGCAGCGAGGAAAGACACATGAGCGTGCATGAAATGCGCCGTAAGGGCGGTGATTCCAGCGAGAAGATCACCATTAATCTAGGGGTGGTCGACCTGGGGCAGATCGACCTACTGGTGCAGGAGGGGTTTTACTCCAATCGAACCGATCTGATCCGCACGGCCATTCGTAATCAACTAGCGACTCATGCTGAGGTCGTTAGAGAAACCGTTACCCGCAAGGCATTTGTGCTGGGGCTTGAGCACTATAGCCGTACGGACTTGGAAGCTCTCAAGTCGGCGGGCGAGATGCTGCAGATACAGGTCCTGGGCATGGCCAGCATTGCCGACGACGTCACACCGGAGCTTGCTTGTGACACCATTGAATCGGTGATGGTGTTGGGCGCGCTGCACGCTAGTAAGGCGGTTAAGGCTGCTCTTGCCGATCGCATCCACTGACTTAAACATTACTGAATTACTTAATAGGGACATTGACCATGATCGACGCGACTATGTCTAAGCGAATGGAAGAAGCAACGCGCCTCACCCGCGCGGGCAAACTGCAAGAGGTTATGGCCTTGCTTCAGGGCGGCGTGCCTGAAGCAAGGCAGGAGGAAGCACCGGATAATGCTTACCGAGGTGGTCAGACTTTCGATGGAACTTGTCAGGTCATCGATGAAGAAGAGCCGATAATAAAGCCAGCGTCAGAGGCATCAGCTTCCCAGCCTGGCCATGCTCGACAAACGGGTATGGGTACATTCACTAGCGGCCATTTTTCTAACCATGCCGGCGCGCGTGACTACAAGCTGTATATTCCCAGCGGCTATCACGGGCAGGCGCTACCGCTGGTGGTAATGCTCCACGGCTGTACGCAGAATCCCGATGACTTTGCCGCTGGTACCAATATGAACCGGCTGGCCGAAGAGCAGCTGTGTTGCGTGCTCTACCCAGCCCAGCCAATGACCGCCAACCACTCGAAATGCTGGAACTGGTTCAAAGCCGAAGACCAGCAGCGCGAGGGCGGTGAACCCGCGATTATTGCCGGTATGACCCGCCAGATCATTGAGAGCCATAGGCTAGATGCCTCCCGAGTCTATGTAGCAGGGCTATCGGCAGGTGCGGCCATGGCGACCACGTTGGCGATGACTTATCCAGATCTGTTCGCGGCAGTGGGCATACACTCTGGGCTGCCCCATGGAGTGGCGCAGAGCCTTCCCGATGCGTTAGGTGCCATGCAGGGTGGCACAGGGCCTCTTGGCGGAGGTAAAGCAAAGGCGCTAGTTGGGCATCAGACGTGCCAGCGATTATCTTTCATGGCGACCGCGACACCACCGTGCACCCCAGCAATGCGGAACGCGTGGCTGCCCAGTACCGCACATCTCGACGAGCAGGGGCAGCGGTAGAGAAAGGGAAGGTAGCCAATGGCCACGGCTACACCTGTACTACGTACCCCAATGCGAAGGGCGAGCCACTTCTGGAGCAGTGGCAAATACACGGAGCGGGCCACGCTTGGTCAGGCGGCAGTACCCAAGGAAGCTACACCGATCCCAAGGGGCCCAATGCCTCCAAAGAGATGCTGCGCTTTTTCTTGCAGCACCGGCAGATCGGATCTTAGAGAAAGCCAATATGAGCAGTACGAACCGATTGATCAGTAAGTAAGCCCTAACACCGTATGGTTGTCATCCATGCGGTTAGAGATGGCTGATTTAGCATAAATATTAGTAATAATTTGTATATAAATAGAACTAAAGTTTATGTTTTTATGCCGACAACCATATCTCGCTTACTTATTAGGACGTTTCCATGCTCTCACGGTTCAAGATCGGCACACGCTTAGCATTGGCGTTTGGTTTGGTTTCGCTATTTCTCCTGGGGACCTTAATAGCAGGGGTGATGGGAATCACCGTTACTAAAAATACCGCCCAGAGAACCTTGAACACGGATGTAGCGTTAGCGAGCAACGCAGCGGAGATCCAACGCCTTTCGCTGCAAGCGCGACGCTTTGAAAAGGATATCTTTATCAATATCGATAGTCCTGAGCGGGTGGTGGACTATCAGCAACGTTGGGTTGCCACCGTCGAGGAAATTCAGACTACCTTTGAGCTGGGGGGCAGCTTTCTGAACAAAATAGCCTAGATGTTTTGTACCAACAGGCGCAAGGCGTTCTTCAAGGATACGTTGAGGGCTTTATGACGGTTTACCGTCAGATTGAGCGTGGGAGCATTACCGACACCTCCCAAGCCAACCTGGCGTTCAGTGAGCATAAAGACAGTATCTACCGGCTTGAGGAGCTGGCGGACGAAATCAGTCTAGTGGCTGATGCGGGTGTTAAAGCCGCCAATGAGGCGATAAATGCAAAGTATCGAGCCACCCTTTGGCAGCTTTGTATCTTTTCTGGGGTGGCGCTGTTGATGGCTCTGGCATTGGCCATTGCCATTACGCGCAGTATCGTATTGCCCTTGCGGAGAGCCGTTGAGGTCGCCCAGCGTGTAGCGGAAGGCGATTTGCGTCACGATATTACACTCACCGGGCGGGATGAAACCGCTCAGCTATTGAGTTCGATGGCCTACATGAGCAAGCAGCTTACGACGCTGGTCGCCTCACTACGTGATTCAAGCGAAAATGTCTTGAACGGGGCTAATGAGATTGCCCAAGGGGGCAGGAACTTGCCGCTCGTACTGAGCAGCAGGCGGCTGCCTTACAGGAAACGGCTTCAAGCATGGAGGAGATGACGGCAACGGTTCGCCAGAACAGCGATTCAACCAAAGAGGCTGATACGTTGGCCCATAATGCTTCGCGGCAGATGCAAAGTGGTGGTGAAGAAGTGGCGCGAAGCGTGGAATTAATGCGCGAAGTGACGGCCGCATCGCTTAGCATGAACAAGATCGTTGAAGCCATCGATGCGATCGCCTTTCAGACCAATATTTTGGCCCTTAATGCCTCCGTGGAAGCGGCGCGTGCTGGTGAGAAAGGTCGTGGGTTTGCGGTAGTGGCAACCGAAGTTCGTTCGCTGGCAAGCCGCAGTGCCGCGTCAGCCAGCGAGATTCGCAGCATGCTGGATGATACGCGGGGCAAAATAAAGCTATGTTCTGATCAAGCGGAGCGAGGAGCAGCGACCATTGGTCAAACGGAAGCAGTGATTCAGCGTCTTGCTATGCTGATGGCCGAGGTATCCTCCGCCACTCGTGAACAAAGTAGTGGTATTGAGCAGATTAATACTGCTATTACCGAGATGGACTCTACCACTCAACAGAACAGTACGTTGGTTCAGCAGTCGACTAACGCGGCACTTTCCTTGGAAGATCAAGCTGGGCGTCTTCGCGAGTTGGTAGCTGCTTTCCAAATAGATGACGCTGTCGTGAGAAGTGAATCAGCGCATAAACCAGCAATGACCTTGCCCTCAGCGATAAGCCATACGGCGTTTTAATCAATCGCTAGTTTGCTTAAGTGTAGACAGCCTGATTATCAAAATAACCGCTCGCACGACAGAACAACAACGGCGCCTCAAGGGCGCCGTTATTGTTTAACGTGGATGTAGCCTAGGCAACGGGTTTAGCTACCAACGAGCGGGTCTCTTCGCGGGCTTCGGTCAAGATAACGCGAAGCGGATCGCCTAACTTATAACGCTCTTCGCCTTCGATCTGGATACGTCCCTCTTTATCATCAATGACCACTTTACTGCGGTCACTGTGCATTAAAGGGGCGGGAACAAAGGCGGTTGCGCCATTTTCCAGCAGACGAACGCGCATACCGCCACGGTTGATGGCCATGATTTCGGCCTCAAAGGTGTCTTGGTTCTGCGCGGCGGGCGTCAGGTAGCGCACGTAGAGCCAGTCTTTCACGTCGCGCTCGGCCATGCGGTTCAGGCGGCGACGCTCCGTCAGTTGCTCGGTGAGCTGCTGGGTGGCTTCGGCGGGCGCCTGTTCGCCTTTCAGTACGCGCTTGATCAGGCGGTGGTTAACCATATCGCCATACTTACGAATCGGTGAAGTCCAAGTCGCGTAGGCGGCAAGGCCCAAGCCAAAGTGCGGGCCGGGCTGCGCGGACATCATGGTGAAGCCCTGGAAGCGGCGCAGGCGCGCATCCAGCCAGGCGTCATCGCGGCTTTCCAGCGCACGCTTGAGCTCGGTGTAGCGGGCCAGTTCGGTCAGTGCTTCGCGTTCGACCACGATCTCTTGCCCTGCCAGGAACTCCTGGGCGGCTTCGGCTTTCGGGCTCGAACGCGCGGTGCACATTAAAGATACCGTGGCCGATATGCTGGGCCAGGAAGTCCGCGCAGCAGGCATTCGCCACAATCATCGACTCTTCGATCATGCGATTGGCAATGCGGCGCTCTTCGGTGCGCACCGCCAATACGTTGCCAGCGGGATCGAGATCAAACACGTAGTCGGGGCGGTCTTTAAACACCAACGCGTGTTCGTTGCGCCAAGCTGTACGCGCCTCGGTCAAATCACGCAGCGCAGTCAACTGCTCGGCAATATCATCGGCGGGCGCCCATTCACCTTGGCCTTCGATCCAATCGGAGACGTTATCGTAAACGAGCTTGGCGTGGGATTTAACGTTCGCCGCAAAAAAGCGATACTCGCCCAGGCTGCCGTCGGCATTGATATCCAGCGTGCAGGCCAGCGCGGGGCGCTCTTTACCTTCCCATAGCGAGCAGAGATCGTCTGCCAGCTGCTCCGGCAGCATGGTGACGTTCTGGCCGGGCAGGTAAACGGTAAAGGCGCGGGTACGCGCTTCTAAGTCAGCGGCGTGGCCTTCTGCTACGTAAGCGGTAGGGTCGGCAATGGCCACGCTCAGGCGCCAGCCGCCTTCCTCGCGAGGTGCGATGTGCAGGGCATCGTCCATATCGCGGGTCTTCACCATCGATGGTGAAAAAGGGCGTGGCGGTTAAGTCTTCGCGAGTCAGGCCTTCATCCAGCAGCGGCCAATCGGTACCCGCATCGGGGCACTCTTGCTCTAGCGCGTGGCGTGCAAGCGTGACCCGCCACGGCACTGCCGGGTCATCGCTTTTGGCGACCAGCTCATCAATCTGGGCAAAGAAGGCGCGGTCATCGGCTTTCAGCGGATGACGCACCAAGCGTGCAACGACCCAATCGCCGTCAGCAATGCTCTCTTCATCAAGATTGTTCTTAATTCGCGCCTTGATAACGTTTTTAATCGACGGATGGTCGGGCACCACGGCCAGACGACCTTCGCGCTTCTGAACGCGGGCCACAAATCGATCCAGCCCAGCTTCAATCAGCTTTTCAGGCTCAACCGATTTTTGTCACCGTTTTCGTGAATAACCGCTTCCACACGGTCACCGTGCAGCACTTGCTTCATGGCGGGCGGCGGCACGAAATAGGATTCATCGTCGTCAGTTTCGAGAAAACCGAAACCTTTGTCGGTGGTTTTGATCACCCCTTCAGCACGGGGGTGGTTTGACGAATCTGTTGCTTGAGCTGGGCAAGCATGGCGTTATTCTGAAGCATGAGCTCAATCAGTTGGCGAGAGTTAGGGTGCCACTATACGGATTCCCGCTTGCCACGCCAATTGCCGCTATAGGAAGGTGACGCTGATGACGGCGCGTCAAAGGCTTACATGCGCTCGAAAGAATCGGTTAAGCTAAATACCCATGCTGATGGAGCGCACTATGACCCCCGCCTGATTGTTTCTGACTTGGATGGCACGTTGCTGGGCAGCGATCACCGATTACACGCAGACACTATTGAGGTATTGAGAACGCTGGTGAACCACGGGCATCAGTTAGTGCTCGCCTCGGGCCGTCATTATGCCGACATGCGAGTGTTCAGGGACCAGCTCGACCTGCCTATACATCTGATCAGCAGTAACGGCGCCTACACCCACGACCCGGACGATCAGTTGCTGGATGCCAACCACGTTGACCCTCGCCAGGCCGCGGCACTGATTCGACTTCCACGTCCGGACGGCGTGCGCTTGAGCCTGTATATGGATGACGCCTGGTATATCGATGCCGAGATGCCAAGCTATCTGAACATGCACGCTGCCACAGGCTTTGCTTATCAGGTCGTGCCGCCTGAAAAGATGCCTACCGAAGGAATTGGCAAGATTCTTTATGGCGGGCCTCCTGATGCGCTGTTCAAGATCGAGACGTCGATCCGCGAGATCAGCGACGGCATGCTGCACGTGACTTACTCAACCAGCGATTCACTGGAGATCATGGCAGGGGGCGTCAATAAGGGAGTGGCGCTATCGGCGCTGCTCAAACGACTCTCGATTGCGCCTGAAGACTGTCTGGCCTTTGGCGATAACCTCAACGATGTCGAGATGTTGAGCCTAGTGGGCGAGCCGCACTTTATGCTGAACTCGCATCCGGAGATGGCCGGGCATCTGAGTGCCGCACGCCAGATAGGTCATCACGGCGAAGCGGCCGTGGCTGTGCTGTTGCGCGAGCGGTTTGGGCTTTAAGCGCTATAGTTCACGATGCTAATGCAACCTTGGTCGTAGCGGTATTGCTACTATTTAGCGTCTCCACCATCATCAAAGCCCAATAACGACAATAGTGTAGGGCTAAACCCGCTGCGATGACGACAATCCCCGCTACTTTAATTGTGGTCGACGATGACCCGGAAATTTGTGAACTGCTTGCTGACTACCTGGGGCGGCACGGTTACCGGGTCTTTACGGCAGACGGTGCCCAAGCGCTCCATTCGCTGCGCGCGGAACACACCCTGACTTGCTGATTGTCGATTTAATGCTGCCCGGGGACGACGGCTTTACCATCTGCCGCGAGGTCCGTAAGCACAGCGATGTGCCGATCATTATGCTTACCGCCAGCGCCGATGAGACCGACCGTATTCTAGGCCTTGAACTGGGTGCCGATGATTATCTGGGCAAGCCGTTTAACCCACGCGAATTGCTGGCGCGCATTAAAGCGGTACTGCGCCGCACTCGCAGTGTGCCGCCTGCGCTGCCCGCCGGGCAGGCGCGCTGGGTCAGTTTTGGTAATTGGCAGCTCGACCGCATGACTCGCGAGTTGATTGACCTGCAGGGCGAGCGCGCCGCGCTTTCAGGGGCTGATTTTCAGCTATTGCAGGTGTTTTTAGAGCACCCGGCGAAGGTACTCACTCGGGATGATCTCTACGCGCTTACCCGTGGGCGGGATGCGCCACCACTTGACCGCTCCATTGATGTTCATGTCTGCCGCCTGCGTCAACGGTTGGGTGAAGATGCTCAGCACTCGCAGTTAATTCGCACGGTGCGCGGCGCGGGCTATGTGTTAACTGCCCAGGTAGACGCACTAACGTGAAACACGTTGGGTGGGCTGAGACCAGACGACGCTTATCCAGACGAGTGGCCCGCTGGCTGCCGGCGTCGCTGCGCGGGCGCTTTGTAATCATCATGATCGCTGGTGTGCTGGTCGCCCAAGGGGCCAGCTACGCGATCTGGACCTCCCAGGTGCGCTCCAGCCACTTGGCACAGCTTGATGAGCTCTCCACCAATATGGCGTTTAGTATCGCCTCCACCATGAAGTTTTTCCGCTCGCTGCCCGTCGACTACCGCCATATCGTGCTCGATCAACTGCGTAATATGGGCGGCACGCGTTTTTCGTCAGCGTTAACGAGCGCAGGCTCACCATCGATGATATTGGTTCGGGACCGGAAAAGAGGTGGTTGTTAACAATGTGCGCTCGGTGCTCACCCAGCAGCTTAATATCGATGATGTGATTGTCGAGTTTTCCCGCCCGGAAAACCTGCGGGTGCTGAATAATGAAGTGCTGCTCTATGATCTGCCGCCGCGGTGGGGCAACATAGCCTGCTGATGGAACCGCTCTCGCCACCGATTCTGGTCGTCCAACTGGAGCTTGCCCCGGACACCTGGCTATATGTGGCCACGCTCTTGGGCGTACCGGATATTTTCAGCGGCTATCGCTGGCTCTCTGAGGAGCGTTTGCTGGTCGGGCTATTGGTGCTACTGAGCGTGCTGGCGCTCTCGCTATTGGGCATCACCAGTGTGACCCGCCCCTTGGCGCGGCTTTCGCGGGCAGCCAATCAATTGGGCGATGATTTGGATATGCCGCCGCTAAAAGAGAGCGGCCCCAAAGAGGTCGCTGCCACCGCCGTAGCGTTCAACCGCATGCAGCGGCGCATCCGCGAGCAGATTGAGGAGCGCGAGCGGCTTTTCTCGGCGATCTCCCATGATTTGAAGACCCCCTTAACCCGGATGCGCCTACGCGCCGAAATGCTCGAAGATGATTACCAGCGCGAGCGCTTTGCGCTTCTTTGGATGAGCTGGATAGCCTGGTCAAGGGCGCCTTGGCCTCGGTGAAAGGCTTGGATCTGCACGAGGAGCCAGCGCCCGTCGACCTGGTGGCGCTGCTTGAAGAGCTGGCTGAAGAACTTAGCCTGCAGGGCGAACGACTGATTATTGAGAAAACCAATCATCCAGTTGCACCGCTGATCGCTAAACCGCTGGCACTTAAGCGCTGTCTGGCGAACCTGCTTGAGAATGCGGTGTTCTATGGCAAGCAGGCTGAAGTTCAACTGCTTGACGAGGGTGATGCGGTCACCCTGCGTATTCGCGATTACGGCCCTGGCATTCCCGAAGAGCAGCTAGGACGAGTGTTTTCGCCGTTTGTCCGCCTGGAACCGTCGCGCAGCCGACATACTGGTGGCAGCGGCCTGGGCCTAGGCATCGCTCGGCATATTGCCCGCGCCCACAGCGGCGATATTCAGCTCGCCAACCACGAAGAGCAAGGGCTGGTCGTGACCCTCTCGCTCCCCGGCAGGAAACTATTACAGGCTTGTAATAAAACCCCAACACTTTGCAGCACTCAGTAACTCCCGTTGACGCTCGCCTTGGCGTAACCTCTTCGGTGTCGAACGTCCGAGCGGACAACAACAATATAAGGAGTTACTCCATGTCGACGTTGAAGAAAACGACTCTCACGCTTGCCCTGGCAGGCGTCACGCTAGCTTCTACCGCCCACGCTAACGAAGTGGAAGTGTTGCACTGGTGGACTTCCGGTGGCGAAGCCCGCGCCGCTAACGTACTCAAAGAGTTAATGGAAGCCGAAGGCTACGGTTGGCAGGATTTTGCCGTGACGGGGCGGCGGTGAAACCGCCATGACGGTGCTTAAGTCTCGCGCCATGTCGGGCAACCCGCCTTCAGCGGCCCAGATTAAAGGCCCCGAGATTCAGGAGTGGGGCGAGTTGGGCCTGCTGGGTGACTTGAACGGCGTTGCCGACGCCGAAGGTTGGGATGAACTGCTGCCCGAAGTGGTGGCCGATGTCATGCGCTACGACGGCCAATACGTGGCGGTACCTGTTAACGTGCACCGGGTAAACTGGCTGTGGGCCAACCCCGAAGTACTGGAGGCGGCAGGGGTCGAAATGCCCACCACCTTGGATGAACTGTTCGAAGCCGGTGAGGCTATCCGCGAAGCGGGCTATGTACCGTTGGCACACGGTGGGCAAGCATGGCAGGACGCGACGGTATTCGAAAGTGTGCTGTTAGGTGGCCAAGGCGTTGAGTTTTATCAGCAGGCGTTGGTCGAGCTTGACCCGGAAGCGCTGGGTGGTGAGCAGATGATCGCTGCACTTGAAGACTTCAAACGTACTCGGGAGCTAATGGATGAGGGCATGCCTGGGCGCGACTGGAACATCGCCACGGCCATGGTGATTGAAGGGGACGCCGGGTTTCAGCTCATGGGCGATTGGGCGAAAGGCGAGTTTACTGCGGCAGGACTGACCGCTGGGGAAGATTACCTTTGTGCCGCAGCACCGGGCACCCAAGATGCGTTCACCTTCAATATTGATAGCCTCGCCATGTTCCGGGTCACCGACGAGGATGAGCGCGAGGCACAGCAGGCGCTTGCCCGCTTGGTGCTTGAGCCTACCTTCCAAGAAGCGTTTAACCTCGCCAAAGGCTCCATTCCAGCGCGGCCGGACCTGGATATGAACGAGTTCGATAGCTGTGCTCAGCAGTCGTTGGCCGATTTCCAGCGTACCGCCGAAGAGGGCGGTTTAGTGCCGAGTATGGCCCACGGTATGGCTGTGCGTGCGGATGTGCAGGGCGCTATTTTCGATGTGGTCACCAACTACTTCAACGACGCCGACATGCCCGCTGAAGAAGCGGCAGAACGTATGGTGAGCGCCGCCGAAGCGGCTTCTTTCTAGGTTTTCTAGCGCTTGCGTTCTCCAGGCGCCGCTGCAACGGCGGCGCCTATTCTGCTTAGCAAGAACACTATTTTGCTTAGTAAGAACATTATGCTGCTTGGCAAGGATACTTCTCCATGAGAGATTCCCTCCCATGAAAAATACCTCTGCGACGCCTTTAGGGGCTGGCGCTAAGCGATCGACGCCCTCCGGTGGTTTGCAGGCGTGGTTGCCTCGCTTGGTGCTGGCACCGTCAGTGGCGATTTCGCTGTTCTTTGTTTACGGCTTCATGCTGTGGACGTTTGTGCTTTCGTTAACCAGCTCGCGCATGCTGCCTAGCTACGACTTTGTTGGCTTTGGCCAATATGCGCGCTTAATGACCAATGAGCGCTGGTGGGTCGCCTCGACCAATCTGATGATCTTTGGCGTTCTATTCGTACTCGTTTGTCTCGTCATTGGCTCGCTGTTGGCCATTCTGCTCGATCAGAAAATTCGCCAGGAAGGCGCGCTGCGCACGATTTACCTCTACCCCATGGCGCTGTCGTTTATCGTTACCGGTGTGGTGTGGAAGTGGTTGCTTAACCCACAGTTGGGTATTCAGGCGATGGTGCAGAGCTGGGGCTTTGAGTCATTCCGATTTGATTGGATCACTGACCCGGATATGGCGATTTATACCCTGGTAATTGCCGCCGTATGGCAGGCGTCAGGCTTTGTCATGGCGCTGTTTTTAGCCGGGCTGCGGGGCATTGACGACAGTATTGTAAAAGCCGCCCAGTTGGATGGCGCCAGCTTGCCGCGTATTTATTGGCGCGTGGTGATGCCGTGCCTGCGCCCCGTAGTGTTCAGTGCGGTGATGATATTGGCGCATATCGCCATCAAGAGTTTTGATTTGGTCGTCGCGCTGACCGGCGGTGGGCCTGGCTACGCTACCGACTTACCCGCCACCTTTATGTACGCCCACGCTTTTACCCGAGCGCAGATTGGCTTGGGCTCTGCCAGTGCCATGCTGATGTTGGGCGGTGTGTTGGCGATTTTGATTCCTTATCTCTACTCCGAATTAAGGAGCCGCAAGCATGGCTAATGTGATTCGTCGTCAGACGCCCGCTGCGCGGCTGGGCCGTGGCCTGCTCTATGGCGTACTGATCCTCGCCGCGCTGTTCTATATTTTACCGCTGGTGGTCATGCTGATGACCTCGGTGAAACCGCTGAGCGAAATCAGCGCCGGGTCGCTGCTGTCACTGCCACAAAGCCCGACCCTGGCGCCGTGGACAAAAGCTTGGGGAGAAGCCTGCACGGGAATGCGCTGCGATGGGGTAGGGGGTTACTTCTGGAACTCTTTGCCATCGTCATTCCGGCTGTGCTGATCTCAACCACTATCGGTGCTCTGAACGGCTACGCGCTGACTAAATGGCGCTTTAAAGGCTCTGAATTAGTTTTTGCACTGATGCTGTTTGGCTGTTTTATTCCCTTCCAGGTGGTGCTGTTGCCGATGGCGCAAACCCTCGGCTGGCTGGGGATTTCCAGTTCCCGCGCCGGGTTGATACTGGTGCACGTGGTCTTTGGTATCGCCTTTACCACGTTGTTTTTCCCGCAACTTCTATGTGGGCATTCCTAACGAGCTGGTATCGGCGGCGAAGTTGGATGGCGCGGGCTTTTTCGCATCTTCTGGCGCATCCTGCTGCCAGTTTCCGCACCCATCATCGTGGTTTCGGTCATTTGGCAGTTCACTCAAATCTGGAATGACTTCCTGTTTGGTGTGGCGTTTTCAGCCCATAACACCCAGCCGGTCACCGTTGCGCTCAATAACCTGGTGAATACCTCTACCGGCGTTCGCGAATACAACGTGGATATGGCGGCGGCGATGATTGCGGCGCTGCCCACGCTGGTGGTGTACGTATTGGCGGGAAAATATTTTGTGCGCGGGCTGACGGCGGGCTCGGTTAAAGGGTAGTTATTTTAAAAGCCTAACAAAAATAGGATTTACATTATGGCAGCGTTAGAAATCCACAACGTGCGTAAAGAGTTCGGCAGCGAGCGGGTGCTCAAAGACGTCAGCATCTCAATCGATTCCGGCGAGTTTCTGATTCTGGTCGGCCCTTCAGGCTGCGGCAAGTCGACGTTGATGAACGCCATTGCCGGGTTAGAGCCGGTGACCTCTGGCAACATCTACATTGATGGCGAAGACGTGACCTGGCGTACTCCCGCAGATCGCGATATCGCCATGGTTTTTCAGTCCTACGCGCTCTACCCGAGCATGACCGTGCGCCAGAACATTAGCTTCGGACTGGAAATGCGCAAGGTGCCCAAAGCCGAGCGTGAGCAGGCGGTAGAGCGGGTTGCAGATTTGTTGCAGATTACCCATCTATTGGATCGCAAGCCCGCCCAGCTTTCCGGCGGGCAGCGTCAACGCGTGGCAATGGGGCGGGCGTTGGCGCGGGAGCCCAAGGTTTATCTGTTCGACGAGCCACTCTCCAACCTGGATGCCAAACTGCGCGTGGATATGCGCACCGAGATCAAAAGCTCCACCAGCGCCTGGGCACTACCATTGTTTACGTGACCCACGATCAGGTCGAAGCGATGACCCTGGCCGACTGTATCGCGGTGATGCGCGACGGCCACATTTTGCAGCTGGGCTCGCCGGATGAGGTCTACAACAACCCGGTGGATATGTTTGTGGCGGGCTTTATGGGGTCGCCGTCAATGAACTTTATTCGCGCTACGCTGGAAGATAACAGCGGCGGTTATCAACTGCGCATTGCCACGCCGGGCGAGGATGATTTGGTGCTGCCCTGGCCGCAGGAGCGAATCGCTGCAGAGATGGCTGAACGGCTTAACCAGCCGGTCATTCTTGGCCTACGCCCAGAGCACTTCAGTGAAGAGGATGAGCGATTAACGTCCCAGGCGGAAGGAACGCTGCTGAGCGCTAGTGTTTCAGTGGTAGAGCCCACCGGGGCGGATATGCTGTTGCGCCTACCGCTGGGGGGAGCAGGGAAGTAACCGCCCGCGTCGGGCCTAAATGCGCGGTGGCGGCAGGAGAGCGCTTATCGCTGCGGGTCGATATGGGGCGGGCGATCCTGTTTGATGCACAGACTGAGCAGCGTATTGCCTAAGCGGCTTGATGTGAGCCGGCTGTAAATAGTAGGCCCCTTGCTGATGTTAGCGAAGGGGCCTTTTTACAGTTGTCTCAAGGTGTCAGCTACTGGCGTCACTTACGAATAAGCCGCAGCTCGCCATTGAGCGCCTTGATGATCGAGTAGCACATCAGCAACAGTACAATGGAGAAAGGAATCGCAGTCGCGGTTACCCCCGCTTGAAGCGCTGTCAGGCCCCCGCCGATCAGTAACACAATCGCAATGAGACCCTCGACAATCGCCCAGAACATGCGCTGGGGCCGTGGAGCGTCGATTTTGCCGCCGGCGGTGATGGTATCGATCACCAGAGAACCGGAATCAGAGGAGGTGACGAAGAAAATCAGCGCCAGAATGATACCTAGCGTCGACATTAGCCCCGTCAACGGTAGCTCGTTTAACATGCCGAACAGCGACAGCTCGGGTCTATAGTTATCGATCACATACTCTTTAACCAGGCTGCCAGCGGGGTCAGCATACAGCTGTTCAAGCGCAGTTGACCCGAAGACGCCCATCCAGATAAAGATAAACAGGCTGGGAACCAGCAACACGCAGAGTACGAATTCACGTACCGTGCGGCCCCGTGATACCCGGGCGATAAACATACCGACGAAAGGTGCCCAACTGACCCACCAAGCCCAATAGAAAATGGTCCAGGCCTGGCGATAGGCGTCATCATCGCGACCGAAGGGCGCTGATAAAGGTAAGAACTCAGTCACATACGTTGATAGCCCTGACCAGAACCCGGTTAAGGCTATCAGCGTAGGGCCCGCAAACAGCACGAAAAGAAGAACAATACAGCGAGCACCATATTGATTTCGGAGAGCTTCTTCACACCCCCTTCAAGCCCACGCCAAACGGAGACTAGGGCCACCGCCGTCACCAGTACGATCACAATAACCTGGGTGGTCGTGCTCACTTCCAGCCCAAAGACAAAATTCATCCCTGCATTGGCTTGCTGTGCACCAAGCCCGAGCGATGTGGCCAGCCCAAAGAGAGTGGAAAACACCGCTAGAATATCGATCGCATGTCCCCACCAACCCCAGACACGCTCACCGAGAATGGGGAAAAATGCCGAGCGAATTGAGAAAGGGAGCCCCTTATTATAGGTGAAAATGCTCAGCCCTAGCGCCATGACGACATACACCGCCCAGCCATGGATGCCCCAATGGAGATAGGTACCCGCAAGCCCCATCGCGCTGGCCTCAGGAATAGCCGCTGAATTTAGCTCGCCGTTATCGCCGAACGGGGATGTGACATTAAGGGGAAGTGAGACGTTAGCGTGATAAACCGGTTCCAGTACGCCAAAGAACAACAAGCCAATGCCTATGCCTGCGGTGAACAACAGCGCGAACCAAGAAAGGTAACTGTGCTCTGGGCGAGCGTCAGGCCCACCCAGCCTGACCGATCCATGGGGCAGGATGACTAACGCCAAACAAAACAGAATGAAAAAATCCACCAGGATCATGAAATACCAGTCCAGCGTTCCTGTCGAAAAGGCGACGATGGATTGGAAAGCGCCCCTGCACGTTCTGGAAACAATAGCGTGAGAATGATGAAGAGGGTCGAGGCAAGGGCTGATACAACAAATACGCGGTTATGAATATCAAAACCGAAGGGACCAAAATTTCCCTTGATATTGTCCCTGACCGACGACATAGTCGGTCTGCATGTCGCTAGACACGGAGGACGTCTCGGGGTCGCTGGGGTTGTTCATAAACTACCTCTCATTATTGGAGGATGCCATGTCGGTCTCTAATGATGACGCCAACTAACGTTGAATCCCAACTTACTGCCAGCAGAGATTTTCTAGCAACAGCGACTTACTAGCGACAGAAATTGGTCGTTGGCTGATTAGGTTGACGCTGATGAAGTTTTTTATTGTCGATGATCGCGTTCCTGAGGGACCGTCTCTTTGTCGAGTCGCTTGATCTGTCGCCATAGGTCTTGGCGTAAGTCGGCGATCTTGGGTTGCTCATCAAGCGTGAACGGCACCGGGCGGCAGAGGCGTTGCGCGCGCAGGCCCAGGCGTGCGCTAAGCAGCCCAGTGGCCAACCCTTGCCCGGCGCGAGCAGAGAGGCGTCCAGCCAAATCAAGCGAAAGCATGTCCATGCTGGCGTCGGCGGCCAGTTCACTGGCACCGGCAAACGCCATGTTATGCAGTACATTGCGGAACAACCGCAGGCGGCTGGCATAGCCCAGTTCAAGACCATAAAGGCGGCATAACCGATCTACCATTGCCAAACTGCGCCATGCCACCAGTGCCATATCCACCAATGTTAGCGGGCTAATAGCGACCATGATGGCAGTTTCGCCGGACATTCGCGTAATCAAGCGTTGGGCCTCACGGTCTCGCGGCGCTAGTAGGTGGTAACGCAATAGCGTCTGGATTTCCTCACCGCTATGGTGAGGCTGGCTGGCGCGTTGAAAGGCCAGCCAGTGTGGGTCATCGTCGGCTAGTTTGAGCTGACGCTTGCTGTCCAGCCATCGCGTGGGCCTGCTTCGGCGAGCGCAGTGGCAGCTCGGCAAGGTCACCGCGTAGTTTGTCGTGACGTTTTAGGCGGCGCAAACGTCCTAGCTCTTTAAGTAGTGAGATTCCCCCTAGGCCGATCAGGCTGATCCCGAACAGCTGCCAAGCCATGTTGAGCCACTGTGACTCCGCCAGCGCATCTGGAATACCGGTGACCAGCTCAGCGGTACCCAATCCGGCACCGCCTATTAGGGCGAAGAGTAGTCCCCAACGGCGCTTGCGCGGGGCACCTAAACTGGCAGTGGGTAAGGCTTTGTCTTCTGGAAGGGGGCGCCAGCGGCTGGTGCTCGCTGGTGCCCGCAAAGGCTTCACGATGGCGAAGCGAAGTCTCCGCGTCAGCGGCCTCCTGCCGATCATCCAGCGTAAAATGACGGCGTGGCTGTGGGGTGGTCATGTCAGTTTATCTCCAATCAGCCAGTCGATGGCGGCATCCATGCGAATATGATCCAGCGCTTCCGAGGTGGATTGCATTGGGCGGAAGCCGGGAAAGTCGAAGCCTTGTTGTTGCCAAAAATCAGCAGTGGGAAGCCGTGCGGGTACATCGCCTGGGTACACCAGCACGTCTTCGCCTTCCAGGGTGGTACCACGCAGCGCTGGTGAACGCTTACCTTCGTGGGTTACCTCGCGGGCTTCGGTGGCACGAATCGATGCTAGAGAGCGCTTTGACCGGCACGTTGGCAAAGCGCAAATCTTTCAATGGCTCAGCCAGTAAGGCTTCCAGTAGCTGAACCACGTTGCCATGCTGGTCGGGGGTGACGTGATCGGCTTTGGTGGCAGCAATTGCGAGGCGATCAATTTTGGGCGCGAACAGGCGGGTCAGCAGGCTGCGTTTGCCGTAATCGAAGCTGTGCATTAACTGGCGCAGTGCACGGGAAAGGTCTTCAAACCGTTCCGGCCCGGCATTCAGTGCCCCGAGCACATCTACCAGTACGATCTGTCGGTCAAAGCGACGGAAGTGATCGCGATAGAAGGGCTTGACCACTTGCTGTTGGTAATAGCGAAAGCGGGCGGCCAGGGTGGCGTAAAGGCTGTTGGCAGGCAGTGCTTCCAGCGCTTCTTTCGAGGTGCTGTGGTGAGATGCATTCAGCTGTGGCAGCGGGAAAAACTGCAGCACCGGTGCACCTTCCAGCTCGCCGGGTAGCAAAAAACGCCCTGGCTGTAGGTCGGAAAAACCGGCTTGCTTGGCGCGTCGTAACCCTTGCGCGTAATCTTCAGCCAGGGTGGCGAGCTGGGCTTCATCGGCCTCGCCCGCGGGGTCGAGTGGTTCCACCGCGGCTAACCACTCGCTAAACAGACCCCGGCGTTGTTCGCCTTCATGGAGCGCCTGGACTTGGCTCCAGCTGTAAAAGTCGTGCTGTAGCAGGGGTAAATCGAGCAGCCATTCGCCGGGGTAATCGAACAAATCGAGGGTAAGGTGGGCAATCTCAGGCGTTAGCCAGCCGCTGCGGGCAGGGCGATAGCGTAGTTGCAAGCGTAGTTCACTAATGCCGCGGGTAGGGTCTGGCCAGCGTGGCGGGGGTATCGCGTAGGGCGGCCATGCCGGGGTCGTAGGGAAAGCGTGGCACACCCAGGTCGGGCTGGTTAAGCCGCTGGGCGCCAAGTAGGCGGCCTTCACGCGCGGCAGGCAGTAAGTCGAGGCGCGCTTCAACGCCTGCATGGCGTAGCTGGTTGACCAGTGAGGTTAAAAAGCGGTTTTACCTGCTTGAGAAAGGCCGGTTACCGCTAAGCGCAATTGGCGATCCCGTCCCCTCTCTAATAAATTGCTCAGTTCGCGACTTAACGGCTGGCGCATCCTATCGATCCCTCTGTGTTTCCGGTCCCAGTCTTTAAAGCGATAAGGGCAGAATGAACATCACTGGCGTAACATTAATATTAGTTGCGAAAGGACCGGTAGCATGGCAATCAAAACCCTACCCCGCCAATATATAGCCAGGCCAGCGACGCGCCATCTTTTGCGCCAGGGTAAGGCCAACCAAGCACACCACCATACCGATTAAATTAAATGCCAGTGTCGCCGCCTCTAACCATTGTTGTGGGTCCATCGGATCTCCTGAGCGCTTGTGAATGAACGCAGATTAACAAAGTATTGATGAACCGAAGGTTAACCGCGGCTTAGGGTAGTGCCTAGCAAGTGCTGAGCACCGGGTACGAGCCACACGGGATCCAAACGCGTATTGGCAGCTTCTACGCAGATAAAGTGGCGCGCTGCGTCTGCCGGTGTGTCTTTGGGCAGTACGCTGTCAGGATGCCATACCACCGTGGAATCACTGGACTGCTTACCGATGCGCAGGCTGCGTTCCCCATCGCTGAGTAGTACCGCTTCATTGGTGTGGTAAATACGGTCAATAGCGCCTTGGACTGCCAGGGTGCCTTGCTGTTCGCTTTCTGCAAAATCGCATAGTTTGTCGAGATAACGCGCGCCGGAAAGACCTTCCAGGCGGCACTGATGAATATCGGCAACGGCTAAGTAGGTGTGCAGCGCTCCGCTGGTTTTGATCGGCGTTTCGCCGATGTTTTCGCTAATCAACTCTACGTTTAACCGTTGGGCGTTGGCTTGTACCACCAAGCGTGCAGTCAGCTGAGTGTGTAAGCGTTGCTTGGGGGAAAGGTGGACTTCAATTCCTTCGGCATGCTCATCAACGGCGTCCAGGCGCCATTCGGCGTGGCGGGCGAGGCCATGAAAGGGACCATCGCGGTTGGGGCTTTCATCGGCATAACGTTCGTCGGCAAACCATGGCCAGCAGAGGGGGATTCCTCCACGAATAGCGCCTGGCATCGCCTGGGGCGTTGGGGTCAGCCAGAGCCAGCCAGTATCGCCGTGGGGGCAAAAATGCAGTACTTGAGCGCCTTGCAGGCTGATCGCCAATTCGCCCCAAGACATATTGAAAAGCACGATATCACGGCCTTCCCACTTGGCCGTTTGTTGACCATCAGTGCTTTTAAGCAATTGTTCGAGCGAGTCGGGGATCATGTATTTTCCTTTAAGAGTTGCCAAGCATCGATGCCGGTAGGCGCCGAACAGTAGCGCTGTGTGCTATGGTAGAACAAGCACGACTGGTAGGTAAAACACGTGACTAAAAACCCGAATTTAAATAGTAAGGAGACTATATGGGCTTTATTGCATGGTTAATCATTGGTGGCTTGGCTGGTTGGATTGCTGGCAACATCATGCGTGGCGGCGGTTTTGGCATCCTGGGTAATATCGGTGTCGGTATCGTTGGTGCGGTCGTGGGTGGTTTTTGTTCAGCCTTCTTGGCCTTTCTTCCGGTGGCTTTATCGGTTCGCTAGTCACTGCGACAGTGGGTGCTGTGGTGCTCTTGTGGGTGATTAGTAAGGTTAAAAAGCCTAGCTGTTTAGCCGCTAACCGTGTGACAACCGCCCGGCCTTGGCCGGGCGGTTGTCGTTTTAGCCTTGGGATGCCTCTGGCTATCGGTGTTCGCGCAACTTTCCGTTACACTAGGCGGCTTTATTCTGGCTCTTAGCTGGTGGTGATACTGTGCTTTTTCGAGGTGCCTCTTGATCGACGCGTTAAATGCCTGGTGGGCCCAACAGCTTGTGCTGTGTGATTGGGCATTTACTCCTCATCCGCTGGCGGTCGATGCAGGAGCAGCGGAACAACGCCTGCTGCAACTGGGGATAACCAGCCGGGGTGAATTGGCCGAACAGCTGTTTCACGGGCTAGGGGCACCCCCAGGCCATGCCGATCGGCTGCTAGGCGCTCTTGAATGGGCGGCTTTGGCCGGTGCTGCGGGTTGGTTAGAAGCCGACCAGGCACGTTGTTGGGCGCACCATCTAACTCGTCGCATCACCAGTGATTATAGTGACCTACGTGCGTGGCTGGCGGATTTGCGGCGTGCCTTGGGCGTCCGCGGTTGGGAAATTGGCGCCGACGATCGCTTTATCGATGCCTGCCAGGCGTTGGCGACTCTCGAAACCGATGGCGAGGGTATTACATGGGAGACACTCGGCAATACCCTAGCGAAGCTTCCTGCCCCCGCCCCGCTATGGCCCCAGCAGCCCCAGGCGCAAAGTTGGCGGCTATGCGCATTGTTTCGGCCAATTATTGTTTATCCTGCCCGCCAGGCTGACTGGCCAGAAGCCACCGAATGGCTAGCCCACGTATGGGATGTCCGTGATCGTGATGCCCTGCTCGGCGTAATGCTCTGGTTAGGCGCTCAGGGTGAGCGTCAGCGTTGGGATATCGAAGCCCGTGAGCTATTGAACATGGACAACGCCCAGCGCATGGAATGGCAGCGCAGTGTGGTGAATGAGTCGCCCTATGCACCGGTGTTAACTAAGTTCGTTACCCAAGGCGAGCCGCTAGAGTGGGCGGCTTGGGACTGGTTGCGGCTTGTTGAGCTCGCTTGGGCAGGTGCCTGCTGTGGCTGGCTCAGTCAGGAAGAAGCGGATGACTTGGCAGGGCACGCCGCTGATTTGATGAGTCGCCGTTACCATGACTGGTACGCTGTCCTTAACGCCTACGAACGCGGGCAAAGCCTGTTTGACGGTATCGATCGGCGGGGTAAAACACCCAGTGAGCGGCATCAATTACTGCTGCATAGTGCACATAGCCCATGGATGTGTCCGCCGGGCGAGTTATTAGATGACGCCACACGTAAAGCTTCTCAAACGCGCATTCGACAGTGGCGTAACACGTCTCACCACTGGTTGTTGGCGCTGGCCAGCGTACGCGAGCCGGATGCGATGCTACGCCAGATAGACCCGCTGGCTGCCCTGCCTGAAGAGCAACGTGCCGACGCGGCGCTCTACTTGCAGGAGTCGCTGGGGTTACATGCGGACGAGGGCGCCAGTGCACTGGCACGCTACTGGCTACCTGCGCAGGCACATCACCTTAATCAATTGGCTGCTGATGCGGTACACGGTGTATTGCCACCCTCGCAAAGCTGGTTTGGCCAGCCGACCCCGGAAGAGCTTAAGCAACGCAATGCCGTTAAGGGTGTGAGCCGGCATGCGGCGACGATCCATATGGCTGAAAAATTTGCTTTCTACCTGCATATGTCACTGGACAGCGGGCTATTGGATCGGGCACCGCTATTGGAGTACGCCAGCGCGCTGCGTAGCTGCCTATGTCGTTTTTACCCCAATGCAAAGCGCCTGCTCGACGCATGGTTTGCATGGGAAAGCTGTTTGCCAGAACCAGAACACACGTCGCTCATCAATGAAATTATTTGGCACATTGAGGACCCTGGCAGCCTGTTTCACTGGCTGGATTGGCGTCACGACGCTTGGTGTGAGCCTGGTCACCGACCCACGTTGAGCCACTTCACCGCCATGTCGCTGGTAGGGCCGCTGAACAGTGCTGTATGGAGTGAACCTCAACCTGAGAGTGCACGGGAGTGCGCCGAAATCCGTGAGTGGGTCGATAGCCACTACCACTTGAGCAATGCCGAGGATATGCAGGAGTTTTTGTCCTATATGCTCGAGTCGGGGGATCGCCAGGAGTATCAGATTAATTACGCTCCCTATACGCTTAACAAGGAGCGATTAGGCGCTGAGATCGCTATCCTCGAGTCCGGCGACTGCGCTGAAGACGAACGCCATCATTTGCTTCGCTTACGCCGGGTGCGTGATAACGAGGATGGCTGTAATGAGGTAGATATGGCCGCTTGGGATATCGCCCAGTTGGTCGATCTGGCAATTGCTGCACGGCAGCTTGGCTGGCTGGATAGCGTTGCCTTCGCGAAGGTGCTGGATAGCGCTTACCAGTTAGCCGCTGACCACTATGCCGGGTGGCAGGAGTATGCCATGGGGATGTACGCAGGCTTCTCGTTTTTATGGGCGAAACCCCTGAGCGAGAAAGCTTTTAGCGGGTTTCCGTCAGGCGCTGGTGGCGTGGGTATGTGGCGCGCCTGTCTTGGCTGGGCCGTGGGCTAGCCTGGATTTTCCCGGCAATAAACCACGCCATTTTGCGCCGCTACATATTGATACATTACCGGGCGATCAACGCACCTTACATTGAGGCTCGCCAAACATAGGATAACTAGCTTATAGTCGTGATTAGAAAAATAATTTTGTTGTACCGCCCTCTTATCAATGTCACGAGGTTAATCACATGGTTGCGTTGCCACGCCCCGCTGTGACCGCTGTCCGTGTCGTAAGTGTTTGTTGTTTAGTTGCATTGGTCGCTGGCTGCGCAGGCTCTACTCGAGAGAGCAATATGCAAGCCCCCGAGAATTACTTCTCGATGACATTGCCGGGCATGGGGGCTAACCCGCAAATGTCCCCAATGGATCCCATCAATGCGCAACTGCGCAGCATGCAAGTGCCGCCACCAACAGTGGTTCGAGAGGCGCTGCTGACACAGCATCAACGCTGGGCAGGGACGCCTTATCGGATTGGCGGCACGTCAGAAAGAGGGATTGACTGCTCGGCCCTGGTTCGCAATGTTTATCGTGACACGTTTAATTTAGAGCTTCCGCGCTCCACCCGTGGCCAAGTACACGAGGGACGCTCGATCGACCGCCAAGAGTTGCAGGCGGGCGATCTGGTGTTCTTCCGCCCGCCGGGTCGTTACAACCACGTAGGTATCTACATGGGCGATGGCTATTTTCTTCACGCCTCGACCTCAAAAGGGGTCATTATCTCTCGCTTAGATAATAGTTACTGGCAGCGTTACTACTGGCAGGCGCGTCGTGCCCTGGAGCCAACCCATTTAGCCCAGCTAAGCAGTCGTGTTTTCTAATCGTCAGACTCTTCATTTTTTAGGGATGGCATGATCGAAGCCAAAACGCGCTTGGTGGCGCGCCACCTTGGCGCTTTGCCTTGGCTCTTTTCTTGTTTTTATTAATCTGTATGCACCGCAGCCGCTGTTGCCAGGGTTAAAGGAGACCTACGATGTCTCAACCCTGGGCGTCAGCCTGCTCATGTCAGTGTCAACGCTCTCCTTAGCCATGGCGCTACTGGTATTCGGCCCACTCTCGGATGCCATCGGTCGTGAAGGCATAATGCGAATTACCTTGCTGATGGCAGGCGGCTGTTCCATTGCCTTGGCATTCGCGCCCACTTTTGAAAGCTTACTGCTGCTGCGCCTTCTGCAGGGCTTTGTGCTGGGCGGGCTGCCAGCAGTAGCGATCGCCTGGATGGGCGATGAGTTTGATAAACCTGCCTTGTTAAGTGCTGTAGGCCTCTATATTGGGGCCAATTCATTGGGCGGGATCAGTGGGCGTATCGTAGGCGGCGCCGCGGCTGAGGGTAGGCGGGCCTACGGCGGCCTTCTTGTCGGTAGGGTTAATAACGCTGATTGGCTGCGTGGTGTTTTGGCGACTGCTGCCTAATAGCCGTGCCTTTGCTCCCCAGCGTTTCGAGCTGCGTAAAGCTGTGGGGGACCTGCTCGGCCATATACGCAGTCCAGCCCTACTCGCGGCTTACTGCTTGGGCGGCATCAACTTTCTGATTTTCATAAACCAGTACAGCTATATCACCTTTCGGTTAGCCGCAGCGCCGTATCAACTGGCCGCGAGTGGCTTGGGGCTGATTTTCTTGACCTACTTAGGCGGCACCTTCGGGTCAATGATTTCCGGGCGTTTGGCGGGGCGGTTTTCTCCCGCTGCGTGCATGATGATGGGGTGATGATTTTAATGCTAGGCACGGCCATCACGCTATTTGATTCTCTCGTGCTGATTATCGTTGGGTTAAGCGTCAATGCGTTCGGCTTTTTCTGGCACATTCGTTGGCGTCTAGCTGGGTAGGGCGGTATGCCCAGGGCGCCCGGGCAGTGCGTCGGCGCTCTATCTGGTGTTTTATTACGTGGGCGCCAGTTTAGGCGGCTTTTGGCTGGAGCCGTTCTGGCAGTGGGCCGGCTGGTCGGGGGTGAGCGTTGGCTCGTGGCTGTTGCTTAGCATGACGCTAATGATTGCCTTCGGCCTGTGGCGTTTTGAGCGTCGCCAAGCGGTTAGCTAAATTCGTTTTAGCAAACCGGCGCTTAGATGGTAACGGTGTTCGCATAATTGTTTTAATAGCGCTTCATCGTGACTAATCACCAGCACACCCAACTGGCGCTGTTCCGCCTCTCGTTTTAACGCCTGCCAAAGCTCAAGCTGAGTAATCGGGTCGAGCATTGTCGAGATTTCATCAGCGATCAGAAAGCGCACCCTGGGTACTAGCGCTCTCAGTACGCACACGCGCTGTAACTCCCCGAGAGCGATTGAGGGAAGCGCGACAGCCAATGGTGTGTACGCCAAACGCTTCGCACTGGGCGTCAGAGGGCGTCCATGCTTCCCGCAGTATCTTACCGACTCGCCAGCGTGGGTTCACCGCCAGTTCCGGTGATTGCGGCAGCCACTGTACCGGCTGCACACCGTTTTTTGGCAGCGCCGCGCCATCCAGCGTGATATCGCCCACTTGCGGTGTTAAATAACCTGCCAGCAGTTTGCCCAGCGTCGATTTGCCTGAACCAGAGTCGCCGCTTAACCCTACCCACTGGCCTGCGTTCAGCATGAGTGAAACAGACTCGAGTAATGGCTCCCCGGGTGAAAATGAAAACTCAGCTGACGCGCTTCAAGCAACGGTGGACTCCTGTTCAGTCTGTTGAGCTTGGCTACCCGCGTGGGTCGAAAAGTCATTGTCCGGCAGCGCTAACCACAATGCCTGAGCATAAGCACTGCTCAGCGAGCTGCCTTGGCCTTGAAAGGCAGAAGCTGATGCAGTCTCGACTGGCTTGCCGTTACGCATAATGGTAACGCGATCAGCAATCGGCAGAGCGTGGCGCAAGTCGTGGGTAATCAAGAGCACTGTTTTGCCTTGGTCAGCCAGTCCGCGCAGCGCATCCAAAACACGCTGGCGCTGGTGCGGGTCAAGGCCCACAGTGGGTTCGTCGGCAATCACTAGCTGGGCCTGGCTCACATGCGCCATGGCCGTTAATACACGACGGGCCATGCCGCCGGAAAGTTCATGGGCATAAGCCTGCTGGGCACGACCGTGTAGCTGATAGTGATCAAGGGACTGCTGAGACGCTTGCCACGCGTGCGCTGATGAGTGGCCAGCGCGCTGGGCTGCCCAGGCCACTTGGCGCTGGGTACGCACCAACGGGTCTAAAGCACTTAGCGATTGAGGGATCAGGGCTAGCTCACGGCCACGAAGCAGGCGTTGGCGTGACTCATCAAGCGGTATGCCATGGTAGCAAAGCTGTCCCGTAAGACGGGCATGCGCGGGCAATAGGCCCATCATCGCGTAAGCCAGTAAGCTTTCCCTGCTCCCGACGCACCCACCAGGGCATGCACTTCGCCTGTGGCAAACGTCAATGAAACGTTATCCAAGCAGGTGACCCACTCACGCTTCCACCAGGAAGCATACAAGGGTAGCTGTAGCGACAATTGGTCAATCGTGAACACGGTATGCCTCCCATTAGTGGTTTGCTTAACAGCGTTAAAGCGCACGGCGGAGGTGGCTGGAAAGGCGCTCGAACATCAGCACCATGAGTAACAACCCCAAGCCCGGAAATACTCCTAACCACCAGTACCCGCCGTTCAAGTAGCGCATTGCCTCGGCCAGCAGTACGCCAATAGCCGGTTGGCTGGGGCTTAAGCCGAAGCCCAGAAAGGTCAGCGCGGCTTCGTGCAAAAATCGCGTGGGGGAACAGCAGCAGGGCACCCACCAAGCAGTGGGGAAGCAGATGGGGAAGTAGGTGGCCGTGGAGTACAAACCAGCGCGACTTGCCGAGCGCTCGCGAAATGCGTACATAGGGGGCTTGCCGCAACTGCCACAGTTCGGCGCGCAGCACCGGGCAAGGCTTGGCCAGTGGGTTACCGCCACGGCAATGATCACTGCCTGGGTGCCGCCGCCCAGCGCAAAGGCGATCAGCATCAATAGAATCAGATGTGGAACACTCAGCAGGGTGTCAATCAGCAGGCTCACCAGCGCATCCAGCCGCGCCGAGAGCGTGGCTAGCGCCGCCAAGCTCAGCGCAATCAAGGTACTCAGCAGCGCGGCCAGGCAGCCCACCCAAAAACTCAGTGCCAACCCAGCCAGGGTGCGCGCCCAGAGTTCCCGGCCCAGGGCGTCGGTGCCCAGCCAGTGTTCAAGGCTCGGCGGGGCCAAGCGAGCGTCAAACTGCATCTGTTGTGCTGAATCGGCCAACAGCCACTGACTGGCGATAAGCCCTACGATAAACACAGCGGTGATGCTCAGGCTGAGCATTGCGCGCAGGCGCGGCTGGGTAGCGGTCATGAACCACCTGTCGTAAGGCGTGGATCGATAACGCCATACAGCGTATCGGCGACGAGGTTGCCGATGCTGACAAACAGGGCGGTAAACAGGGCAATCCCCAGCAGCAGCGAAATATCACTGCGCAGGCCCGCGGCGACGGTGGCTTGCCCCAAAGCCAGGGTAGGCAAATACTTGTTCAATCAGAATAGAGCCGCCGAAAAGCTCCCCCAGTGATGCGAACGCTAGCGTCACTGCCGGTAAACTGGCGTGACGGAGGCCGTGCCGCCAGGCGACATCGAATCGGCTAGCGCCCTGGGCGAAGGCGTGGGTAGCAACATCTGAGCGCATTAATTCAATCATGCGGGTGCGGGTGTGCAAGGTGATATTCGCGATACCCAGCAGCGCCAGTGTGGCGACCGGCAGCACTAAGTGATGCAGCCGTGTGGCGAGGGTGACATCTTGATCCAATACGCCGGCCGGGCCAGCGCAGCAGGTAGGTGCCCACCCCAGCGTGACTGAAAACAGCAGCACGGCGAGCATGGCCAGCCAAAAGGCAGGCGTGGAAGCGGTTAAATAAGCGTAGGTGCTGATCACGTTATCCAGCGGCGAGCCCTCTTTCGCACCCGCCATGACACCCAGTGCAAACCCCAACAGTGCCGAGACGAGCCACGCGCCTGCCAGCAGCACGATGGAGCGCTGAAAGCGCTGGCCGATGACGTCACTGACCGGCTGGTTATACACATGGCTCCAACCCAGGTCACCACTCGCGAATTGACGCAGCCAGTGGCCAAGCTGTACGGCGGGAGGGGCATCAAACCCCAGCGTTCGGCAATCAGCGCGCGCTGTTCGGGGCTGACCTGGGCCACCTGTGGGCCTAGATAGGCATCCACCGGATCAATGGGTGAGAGCATCATGAGCCCAAACGAGACCAGCGCGACGCACAGCAGTACCAGCGCCAGGCGGCCTAGGCGCTTAGCAATGCGCGGTATCAATCGCATGCCCAGCGCCACTCAAGCAGGTTGGCCGTGATGGGCCAGCCATGGCCGTGGGGGGCTACGCCCAGCTCGCCCACGTCCAGGCAAGTGTCGGCAAAATAGACATGCTCCAGATTGACCAGCCAGGCCCAGCTAGCGTCTCCGCGCAAGCCGTAACCAGTAGTGCCGTCCCACTGGGCGGCCTGCCAGTGGCGGTTGGCTTGTTCGGTACTGGGCGCCGCCTGGGCGGCATCCAAATGGGCATCTACTTCCGAGTTGGTATAAAAGCCGCTGTTGTAGTAACCGTTACCGGCGTGCTGGCTGTGGAAGAGGTAGTAAACCTCTTGAGGGCTGTGGCTACCAAAACCAAACAGAATAGCGTCTTGGTGCAAGGCATGACGCTGGATATCATCCCAGTGGCGGCCCGTTGGCTGCATCTCGATGCCCAGCGGGCGAACCATTTCGGCACTTACTTCGGCAAGCAGCTGCCGGGTGGTATCGCTTGACGGGTAAGTGAGCCGAAAACGGGCAGGCAGGCCCTCCTTATAGCGCAGGCCATCGTCTTGCAACTCCCAGCCGGCGGCATCGAGTATGTCCTTCGCTTGGGCAAGATCAGGGGCATCTATTCGTTCTTCATCGCTACTCCAGGGAAGGCCGTCAGCCGGGCCAAAGGCAGGGCGACCAAAGCCGTGCAGGGCCACTTCAACCAGCATATCGCGATCAACCGCCAAATTGATCGCCTGACGGATGGCGGGATCTGCCGTGACATCGTTACCAATTGGCGCGCCAGAGGCCGCATGCTCGCCATTACTCGGCTGCATGGGAAAAGAATGCCGCGGTTATCGACGCTTTCCATGATTACGCGCTGCATGTCTGCTGGCACATTGGCAGCCAATGCTGGTGGGATGGCGGCAATATCTGCCTGACCGGCATGAGCTGCACTCAGCGTGGCGTCTTCGCCGGTAAACAGAAATACCAGGCGGTCAAAAGCGGGGGAAGGACCATAGAAATAGGGGTTGCGTTCAACAATTAACTGCTCGCCTTCCTGCCACTCGACCAACTGGTGGGGCCCAGAACCCAGGGGGTAGCGACCATAGGAATCGTTATAGCCGTTTTTACGCTTGGCATGGGGCACGATGCCAAGGGTCAGTAACTGATCAATAAAAGTAATGCGCGGGGAGTGGAGGCGAAGCGTGACAGTCTTTTCATCTACAGCTGCTGCTTCAGCAAGTGCACTAAGATCCGCACGACCACCCGCCTGCGCCGCTGTATTGAACGTGTAAGCCACATCAGCCGCGGTCAGTGAGGTTCCATCGGAAAAGCGTGCGTCGTCGCGCAGGGTCAATGTCCAGGTGAGGCGATCTTCAGAAAGTGACCACTCGGTGGCCAGCTCTGGTTGTGGTGAAAGATCCTTGTCTCGTGAGAGTAATGTCGATTGAAACAGCGGATTGCCGTACTGCCCCAGCCCAACAGCGGATCAAAGCCCTGTTCGGGTTCGCCGCCAATCGCCAAAATTAGCTGTTCTTTTGCCTGTGCGTTGCTAATGGCGGCTAAACAACTTAGCGCAATACCCAGTAAGATAGGCCGAGTTGTTTTAGTCATCGCTTTATCCTTTGCGCTAGTCGCGGTGCTAGTATGATGTTTTGCAATAACATCATACTAACGGGCCAAGCAGTCTATGGAAAGCGGGCCATTATTAGAGGAGGCGTGAATGCAGCGTGTAACGGTAACGCTCGATGAGGAGCTGTTGGCAGAAGTGGATGCGCTGATGCGCGCACGTGGCTATCAAAACCGCTCAGAGGCGATTCGCGACTTGACCCGCAGTGGTTTAAAGCAAGTGAGAGAAGAAGTTGCACCGGAGGCGCCTTGCATGGGGGCGCTGGTATATGTCTACGATCATGCCGCTCGCGAGCTATCCAAGCGCTTAACGCGTCACTCGCATGATCATCATAACCTCACGCTTTCGACCTTGCATGTGCATATTAACGCCGAAAGCTGCCTGGAAGTGGCGTTGCTTAAAGGGCAGGGGAACGCGCTCAAACAGTTTGCCGCTGAAGTTACGTCGTCGCGAAGCGTTCGTCATGGGCAGCTAGTGCTGATACCTGATGAGTAAGGGCGGCACCGTTAGGGTATAAAACGGTAACGCATAAAAAAAGGTAACCCGTAGGTCACCTTTTCTGGTTGGTAGCGAGAGCCTCTTAGTGCTCAACGCCGCCTTCGCCGTGTACATGGCCGTGCTCAACTTCTTCAGCACTCGCTTCACGTACTTCAGCGATCTCAACATCAAAGTTGAGCTTCTGGCCTGCGAGCGGGTGATTGCCGTCAACAACGACGGTATCGCCTTCGACTTTCTTCACGGTAACCATCAGCGGGCCGCCTTGAGTCTGGGCTTGGAACTGCATGCCCGGCTCAATGCTTTCAACGCCTTGGAACGCATCGCGCGGTACTTCTTGCATTAGCTGCTCTTGCAGCTCGCCATAACCTTCTTCCGGCGAAACGCTAACGTTCAACTTTTCACCAGCTGCATGGCCTTCCAGCTCTTTCTCAAGGCCCGGGATAATATTACCGGCGCCATGGAGATAGGTTAGCGGCTCACGGCCTTCAGAACTGTCCAGCACTTCACCTTCATCGTTAGTCAAGGTGTAGTGGAACGCGACAACCGAGTTTTGCGCAATTTGCATGGAATAACCTTTCGGTGAGTGCATGTTCCAATATGGTAACGCGTGTTTGCCGACTTGTCAGGGGGTAGCGGCGCTTTTTCCTATCCACCACCTTTGACGGTGTTGCGCACCAGCATGACCAGAGATACCCTACGTTCATCATTTTTCCCCTTTGCCCTATCCTCCATGGGAGCTCGTTATGACAGTATTGATTATTTGGCTTATCGCGTTTTGCCTGATTGCTTACTTTGTTTACCAGCGCTGGAATAGTGGTGTTAGTCAGGGGTTGGATAAGCTATTGCCCAGCTTCCTGAAAAGCCATGGTAATAACCGCTACTTATGGGTGATAACGCTCGCCGTGTTGGGGGCGACCACGTTGGTTCAGCCGGTAGATATGCTGCTGGTGGTTTTACTGCTGGGCTTAATTGGCTGGGGCGTCATGGCATTGGTCAACTGGGCAGGCAACAAGACTCACCGCTAAATTAATATTTATTAAAAAGCCCGGTCATTTCGTAAATGACCGGGCTTTTTGCATTAAGGCGCTAACAATCAGCTAATTTAATTAATACGGTGCAACGCTCATGCTGGCGCCGTTACCAATCAAGCGTACTCGCTGACCGGCCTGGAACTGGCGGTCTGCACGCTGAACAACGACCACATCGGTGCCGTCATCACGACGTATTTCCATTTCTAGTGCATCGACGCGGTTAGCGGCATCTTCCGTTGCTGTGCCTGCCACCGCACCACCCAGGGCGCCTGCAACCGTGGCTAGCTGACGGCCTGAGCCGCCACCCACTTGGCTACCTAAAAGACCACCGATAACGGCGCCGCCGCCACTGCCCAACAGGCCACCAGCACGGCTTTCAGCTTGAATCTGTACCGGACGAATCGCCACGATAGTGCCGTAAGTAACGCTTTGGCCCGTCTTTGCTTGGCTGCCGCGATAGACATCACCCGAGTAGCCCGAGGTATTGGCACACCCAGCCAGCGTGAGAATGCTTAAGGCTACAGCCGGTAGAAGAAGACGTTTCATTAAAACCTCCAGGGCATCTATTGGTTTACTGTCGTTCCCATCACGGCCATCCGCATGGCAGTCAGTGGAACGGTAGCAGTTATAGAACGGTGTTCGTTAAAGATAACTGATGCTAACATTTTTGACCAGCAAACGTCTGAAAAGATCAAAGCTGTCAAAATAAATAGCTAGAAATAGCTTAACCGAGAGTGTAACAGCGTATTAAGAAAACAGTGTGCAAATATATGAGGTAGCAAAACAGGAGGCCGAGAGGCCTCCTGTTGCAGGGTTGGTTAGGTGTGTTAGACCCTATAAGGGCAAGCTGTTAGCCAAACTGGTTCATGGTGTTATCTTTGCCACCAGCCTTGAGCGCGGCGTCACCGTGGAAAAACTCTTTATGGTCATCACCGATATTGGAGCCCGCCATATCCTGGTGGCGTACCGTGGCGATACCCTGGCGAATTTCCTGGCGCTGTACGCCTTTTACATAAGCCAGCATACCTTCGTCGCCGAAGTAGCCTTTCGCCAGGTTGTCGGTAGACAGGGCGGCCGTATGGTAGGTCGGCAGGGTGATTAAGTGGTGGAAAATGCCCGCTTCGCGAGAAGAGTCGCGCTGGAAATTGCGCGTCCATTCATCAGCCAACTGGCCAAGTTCGGTGTCGTCGTATTCGGCACTCATTAGCTTGTCACGCTGGTAAGCCGAGACATCTTTACCCTCTTCCTGCCACGCATCGAATACCTGCTGACGGAAGTTCAGCGTCCAGTTGAACGACGGTGAGTTGTTATAAACCAGTTTGGCATCCGGTACGACATCGCGAATCCGGTTAACCATGCTGGCGATTTGGCCAACGTGGGGCTTTTCGGTTTCGATCCACAGCAGGTCTGCGCCGTTTTGCAGGCTGGTGATGCAGTCAAGAATCACGCGGTCTTCGCCAGTACCTGGTTTGAACTGGTATAGGCCTGACGCGAGGCGCTTGGGTTTAACCAGTTTGCCGTTCTGCTTGATGACCACGTCGCCGTTATTGATATCGGCAGCGTTTTCAATCACATCGCCATCCAGGAAGCTGTTGTACTGATCGCCCAGATCGCCTGGCTCATTGGTGACGGCAATTTTTTGCGTTAAACCAGCACCGAGCGAGTCGGTGCGCGCCACGATAACGCCATCTTCAATGCCGAGTTCCAGAAAGGCATAACGTACAGCGTTGATTTTGGCGAGGAAGTCCTCATGGGGTACGGTGACTTTACCGTCCTGGTGTCCACATTGCTTCTCGTCAGAAACCTGGTTTTCCAACTGGATGCAGCAGGCACCCGCTTGGATAAACTTCTTGGCCAGCAAGTAAGTGGCTTCTGCGTTACCAAAGCCTGCGTCAATATCAGCAATAATCGGCACGATATGGGTTTCATAGTTATCGATTTTGCTGATCAGTTCCTGCTCTTTGCCGCTATCGCCAGCCTCTTTGGCTTCATCGAGAGCACGGAACAGATGGTTAAGCTCCCATGCGTCAGCTTGCTTTAAGAAGGTGTAGAGCTCTTCGATCAGGTTGGCGACAGAGGTTTTTTCGTGCATTGACTGATCAGGCAGCGGGCCGAACTCAGAGCGAAGCGCAGCGACCATCCAGCCAGAAAGATAAAGGTAGCTACGTTTAGTGGTGCCAAAATGCTTTTTAATCGAAATAAGCTTCTGCTGACCAATAAAGCCATGCCAGCAACCCAGCGACTGAGTGTACTGTGCGGTATCAGCATCGTAAGCAGCCATGTCTTCGCGCATTACCTTGGCGGTGTAGCGAGCAATGTCCAAGCCGGTGTGAAAGCGGTTTTGAGCGCGCATACGAGCGGCGTATTCAGGTTTAATAGCTTCCCATTTGCCAGCTTGTGCTTCGCGCAGTTGCGCCATGGCTTTGATATCTTCGAGCAGTCCTGACATGAGCTTACCCTCTTTGGTCTGGAGTGTGTTTCGCAAATCAGCACTTGCTTATGCTGCACCTGCGAAGCTGTGTTTAGCATCATTGAATTCTGTGGCTGTGTCTCTAGCCTTATCGTCTCTTAACCAATCGTCTTGGCGCCCAGACACAGCATGACTAGAGATACCTGCTACAGCGTTGCAGGCTAGGTGTATCGACCCAATCGCCTTAACGCTGCAATGCAATAACTATCCACGAGGATGGCGCATTCAACAATTGACACTTCGGGTCACAGGGGGTTGTAACCCGACTACAGCGAGGGGAGAAAACGGTGGGTTTGTGTAGTGGTTTTCGTCAGAGGGGGGTTATAAGAGGGCATAAAAGCACTGCCAAAGCAGTGCTATGTCTTTAAGAGCAGTCGGATCTGAACAGCTCTCTGCGGGGGCGCTGTGAACCCTTCCATGGGCGCTACTTTCGCCATCCAGGGCGAAAGACCCCCGCTCAAGCTAATTCCGATCCTGCTTTTAGTTAACTTGTAATGGAGTAAGCGAAAGCGTCATTTCTCGGTGAGGGATGCCCGCATCCAAAAACTCATCGCCGTGGGCAACAAAGCCCAGCCGCTCATAAAACGCCAGCGCTTGCACCTGCGCGCTGAGGGCCACCTGGGAATGGCCCGCATGGCGGGCCGCCTCAATGGCGGCTTGCATAAGCAGTACGCCAATGCCAGTGCCACGGGCGTTGGCAAGCACCGCGACTCGGCCAATATGTGCGTCGGGCAGCAGGCGCGCAGTGCCTACTGGCTGCCCATCAAGCATGGCCAGAAAGTGCTGGCACTCGGGGTCCAGCCCGTCCCACTCCTCTTCCTGTGGCACGTTCTGCTCATCGATAAACACCTTGCGGCGGATCTCGCTGGCCGCCGGGCCGAGTGTCTCCCAGTCACCAACACTGATGTGGGTAATCGCCATTAATACGCCTCGTCGTCATCACCTTCATCGCCCATAAAGCCTAAGCTGCCGGTATTGACCAACTGTGTAATAAGCGCCGCTGCACCATCAAGTTCCAGCTCGTCGGCGTAGAGCGGGGCGGTGTCGGCGAGGCGTTGAGCTAGTTCAGGCGAGCAGGCGTGGCCATCACCATCGACGAATAGGGTGGTGCCGCTGGCGTCGTGTCGCCAAGCAAAGCGTGAGCCAGGCATATGATAGAGCGGTTCGCCCTCTTGTAGTTGAGCAACAAGCGCCGTTTCGGTTAGCGGCGTTTCAAGCGGTACCACTTGATCGACATATTTAGGCTGGGTCATTACCCGGCCAAACCACTGGGCGATTTGGGTTGGGTTATCAAGCGTCGACATAATTAGCTGCCGCATACGTTCAACGGCAGCGTCGTCCAGCTCGCCGGTATGCTGAGCAGGCGCCATACCTGCATCACTGTAACGCTTTGAGGCAGGAAGCTGCTCGCCCAAGTAGTCCGCGTAAGAGGTAATAGCTTCGTCGGCGGAAGGTGCGCGGAAGCCAACCGAGATGGTCATGCAATCATCGCTCTGGCTAACGCCGTGATGCGCCCAGCCGGGGGGAAGATAAAGCATGTCGCCTGGGTCAAGTACCCAGTCGGAGTCAGGCTCGACAGTGAATTCTTTCAGAATACGTAGATCAATGCCTGAGATAATCGGTGCATCTTCCCTCAGTCTGCCTCCCAATTGCCAGCGGCGGTGACCGCTGGCTTGGAGTAAAAGACATCGTATTGGTCGATATGTGCGCCCACATTACCACCGGGAGGTGCATAGCTGATCATTACGTCATCGAGCCGCCAGCGCGGAAGGAAATCAAACTCATCCATTAGCGCAGCCACCGAGGGGGACATAATGGTCCACCGCCTGAACCAGTAAGCTCCAGTTGGTTTCTGGTAGCCGCTCGAAGGTGGCTTCATCGAAGGGGCCGTGGGAGACCTGCCAAGGGCCATCCGGGCCGTCTTCCTCTACCAAACGTGCCTCTACGCCAGGTTCGCAAGCGAGCCCCGCCAGCTCATCCGCCTCGATGGGGCTAATGAAATCCGGTATTGCGCCACGAATCAGCAGCGGCTTTTGCTGCCAGTAATTGGCCAGGAAGTCTGCAGCGGTGAGATCGCCCAGCAAGGTTAGCGGCTTATCGTGATGGTTCATGGCGTATCCTGGTGTCGTGGTCACAGCAATTGAAATTATAGAGCGTTTAGCTGTTGTGTGAGTGCTTCGGCTTGCGCTTGGGCATTACCAATATAGTTGGCCGGTGAGAGCGCCTTCAACTCGGTTTTGACTTCGCTGGGCAGTTCCAGTGTATCAATAAATGCAGCAAAGCCCGCTTGGTCAATGCGCTTGCCACGGGTCAATTGCTTGAGTTTTTCATAGGGCTTTTCGATGCCGTAGCGGCGCATTACCGTTTGGATCGGCTCGGCAAGCACTTCCCAGCTATTATCCAGGTCAGCGTCTAAGCGCTCGGGGTTGGCTTCTAACTTGCTGATGCCTTTCAGGCTGGCGTGATAGGCAATCAAGCCATAAGCCAAGCCGACCCCTAAATTGCGCAGCACAGTGGAGTCGGTCAGGTCGCGCTGCCAGCGTGAGATAGGCAGTTTTTGGGCAAGATGGCTAAGAACCGCATTGGCCAAGCCCAGGTTGCCTTCGGAGTTTTCAAAATCGATCGGATTGACTTTATGCGGCATGGTGGAGGAGCCAATCTCGCCTTCCACTGTGCGCTGCTTAAAGTAGCCCAGCGAGATGTAACCCCATACGTCGCGGTCAAAATCAATCAAAATGGTGTTGAAACGGCAAATGGCATCGAACAGTTCGGCGATATAGTCGTGGGGCTCAATCTGAGTGGTGTAGGGGTTGAACGTAAGCCCCAAACCTTCCACGAAGGTGCGCGCATTGGCTTCCCAGTCGATCTCTGGGTAAGTCGTCAGGTGGGCATTGTAGTTGCCCACGGCGCCATTGATTTTGCCGAGCACTTCCACCGCTTCAATTTGCTTGAGCTGGCGCTTGAGGCGATAGGCCACGTTGGCCATTTCCTTGCCCAAGGTCGTAGGGGTAGCCGTTTGACCATGGGTGCGCGACAGCATCGGTTGGGCGGCGTGGGCAATCGCCAGCTTGGCAATTTCGTCAGCCACTTCGTGCATGGTGGGCAGCATGGCGTTAAGGCCGTCGCTGAGCATCACGCCGTAGGAGAGGTTGTTGATATCTTCGCTGGTGCAGGCAAAGTGAATGAACTCGGTGACCGCATGCAGCTCCGCCTGATCGGCAATCTTTTCTTTTAAGAAGTACTCAACCGCTTTGACGTCGTGATTGGTGGTGCGCTCGATCTCTTTAATCCGCTCGGCATCGGTGACCGAGAACTCGCGGATTAACCGCTCGAGAAACGCCGTGGCTTGCGCAGAGAGGGCGGCACTTCGGTAATTTGGCTGTGCTCGGCCAAACGCTGCAGCCAGCGAACTTCCACAATCACACGGGCGCGAATCAGGCCGAATTCACTGAAGTGTTCGCGCAGCGCGGCGGCTTTAGAGGCGTAGCGGCCGTCAACGGGAGAAAGAGCGGTCAAAGCGGAGAGTTGCATGGTATGGTTTCCAGATAGTTCGAGAGCAGGTGGTTCAAAATAGACTGTTCAACGTAAAAGCTAGTCGAGAACATGTCGGTCGAGATGAGACGAGAGAACGGGCGCAGCTAGCTGAGGCTATCGAGCGCACGGCGCAGCGCTTTGCGCTGGAATACCAGCTTCCAGCGACGCCCGCCTTGCTGGTGCCACAATAACCCAAAGCGAATACCCGCCATTAAACAGGCCCGCACGCGCTCGGGCATCATGCGACTTTGCAGCAGCGATGGGTCGCCTTGCACCACGATCCGGGTTTTAAAAGTGGAGATCGTCTCTTGATACGCCTCTCCTAGGCTAGCAATCACATTTTCATGGGTAGTGCCGAAGTGCTCGGCCTGGCCTTGAATACGGATTAGTTGTTGGCCGAGCGAATCCATCATGTCGCTATTAGTACGTAGCTTATTCATCAGCAGGAGTAGCGAAAAGCCGTAGCGAAGTACGACGGGGTTCGCCTGCTTACGTCCCACCAGCGCTTCTAAAGTATCCAGACCACGGCGTAAATTATTGGGATGCCCACCATAGATAGCTTCAAAGCTTTCGGGGTTGGTATCCACCGTGGCTTCAATCAGTGTTTCCCAGGCGCGCGGGTCGACCTGACCCGTGCGGGCGAGTTCGTCAACCAGACTGGCGGCTTGAAAGACACCTGCCAGGGCTAGTGCCTGGCGGGCTGCTGGCGAGTCGGGGCGCGATGAATCGGGGTCGTCGGATTCATGCAGCAGCCTCCGCGGCTTTTTTTCCAAGTGGCGCGAATCACGCCGCCGCCTAAACAAATGTCGCCATCGTAAAGTACTAACGATTGACCGGGGGTAACGGCCCACTGGGGATCGTCAAACGTGACCTCAACGCCGCCGTCGGGCAGGACCCGCATCTCACAGCTGCAGTCGCTTTGCCGGTAGCGTGTCTTGGCGGTGAAGCGGCCTTGTTGAGCCGGCGGCTCGCCAGCCACCAATCCATCTTCTCAGTCGCCAACGTATCTGAATAGAGCAGTTGATCATGCTTACCCTGCACGGCGATGAGCACGTTTCGATCAAGATCCTTCGCTGCCACGTACCAGGGCTCTTCCGAGTAGTTGGCGAGCCCACCAATGCCTAGCCCCTGGCGCTGGCCCAGGGTGTAATACATCAGCCCCATATGATCGCCAATCACATCACCTTCAGGTGTTTCGATTTTGCCGGGCTGGGCGGGCAGGTACTGCTGCAGGAAGTCGCGAAAGCGCCGTTCGCCGATAAAACAGATGCCGGTGGAATCTTTTTCTTGGCGGTAATTAGCTCGTACTGTTCGGCTAGCGCGCGCACAGCGGGCTTTTCCAGTTCACCCACGGGGAACAGCGTGCGGGCAATGGCGGCTTCCGGCACCGCATGCAGGAAATAGCTTTGATCTTTGTTGCCATCCAGCCCTTTAAGCAGACGAGGGCTGCCTTCACGCATGCCTTGCCTTACATAATGACCGGTGGCAATTTTGTCGGCACCCAGCATCTCAGCGTATTCAAGGAAGACCTTGAATTTGATTTCCCCGGTTACACAGGATGTCCGGGTTGGGCGTGCGTCCTGCCTTGTATTCGGCTAAAAAGTGCTCGAAGACATTATCCCAGTACTCTGCCGCGAAATTGGCGGTGTGCAGCTTGATGCCCAGTTTGGCGCAAACGGCCTCGGCGTCGGCGAGATCCTCTTTGGCCGTACAGTATTCGGTGCCGTCGTCTTCATCCCAGTTCTTCATAAACAGGCCTTCCACCTCATAGCCTTGTTGCATGAGGAGAAGAGCAGAAACGGATGAATCGACGCCGCCGGACATACCGACAATCACTTTGCCGTTAGTGCTGGGCACAGTAGTGGATGGCATAGGCATCCTCAGTAGAAGTAATGTGCAAAAAAACGCTGTGCAAAAAAAGCAACGTGCAATTGGGCGGTGATTATACACGATAGGGGCTTGCTTTGAGTACATCACTCACGAATCACACTGAGGGGGTAACGAGGCCCGCTGAGAGCATCTTCGATACGTTTGAGTACTAGCGGACTACGTAGCCGCGCCTGTTGATCCAAGGCACGAATCTGCTCAAGAGTGAGCCAGTGCGTGGCGATGATATCGGGGTCAAGAGGGAGGTTGAGCGGGGTAAGTGGCTCGGCAATAAAGCCGTGGCTATGGAACGTTTGCCCGCCATCGGTATGAAAAATATACAGCCCAAGGTAACTGGTGAGCGATACCTGCCAGGCAGTCTCTTCTTGAACCTCACGCAGAACAGCTTCAATGGGGCCTTCGCCGGGTTCGATATGCCCGGCGGGCTGGTTAAACACGCTGGTGGGTCCACCGCGCTGTTCCTCCACCATTAAGTAGCGTTCTCCCTGCTGAATAACACAGGCCGCCGTACTGTGAATAAGGTTCATAATGGCTTCCTGCGTTTGGCGGTGGGCCGTGCTCGTTGTCGGGAGTGCGTATTGGCAGGCCGGGGGCGTGTAGTGTTTCTTTGCGCCACTCGCCAGGCATTAAATCGTCTAACCGCCAGGGGCCAATCGCCATACGAATCAAACGCAGCGTGGGAAAGCCGACATGCGCGGTCATGCGCCTTACTTGGCGGTTACGGCCTTCGCTGATGGTTAGCTCCAGCCAACTGGTCGATGGGTGCCGCTTGGGGTCGATGGCCGGTTGGCGCGTTGCGGTAACGGGTGGCGCTATCCTGCGCGCCTTGGCTGGCTGTGTTGGGCCGTCTTTAAGCACAATGCCCTGGCGTAGCGCCTTTAGTGCTGCGTCATCTATGTGTCCTTCGAGCTGGGCCCAGTAGGTTTTGGGCTGCTTATGGCGCGGGTGAGAGATGCGGTGAATCAATTCGCCGTCATCGCTGAGCAGCAGCAGACCTTCAGAATCGTAGTCAAGCCGCCCGGCAGGATAAATATCTTTACATCAATATAGTGAGCCAGCGTTTGGCGTCCTTCGCGGTCACTAAACTGGCTCAATACGTGAAAAGGCTTGTGCAATAAATAGAGGTTGCTCATGACATCTCGTTACTCTTTGCCCTTGGCGTATAGGTACATCCCTCATGCGCATGAAGTGCAGCGCTGGTATACTCCGGCCTAGCTGCTGGGGCGCACATCGCTGAGTTCGCGCTCCGCTCAAGATTCCTTGCAATCAGGTTCCTTGCAATTTTAGTGACAAGAGAGGTTAACGCAAAAATGACCAAAACGCCGAAGATCATCTACACGCTCACCGACGAAGCCCCTGCGCTCGCGACACACTCCCTGTTGCCGATTATTGATGCATTCACCGATTCTGCAGGTATTCAGGTAGAGACGCGTGATATTTCTCTGGCCGCTCGGATCATCTCTCAGTTCCCTGACTACCTGAGTGAAGAGCAACAGATCGGCGATCACCTGGCAGAGCTTGGCGAACTGACCAAGACCCCAGAAGCTAATATCATCAAATTACCCAATATCAGTGCCTCGCTGCCCCAGTTAAAGGCGGTGATCAAAGAACTACAGCAGCAAGGTTACAAGCTTCCTGACTACCCGGAAGCGCCGAAAAATGATGAAGAGAAAGACATTCAGGCGCGTTACGACAAAACCAAAGGCAGCGCCGTTAATCCCGTGTTGCGGGAAGGTAACTCTGATCGCCGCGCCCCGCTGTCGGTTAAAAACTACGCCCGCAAATACCCGCACCGTATGGGCGAGTGGAGCAGCGATTCTAAATCCCACGTCGCGCACATGAGTGAGGGTGACTTTTACGGTAGTGAAAAGTCGGCACTGATTGAAAAAGCCACTGATCTTAAAATTGAGTTGGTGGCTAAAGACGGCAGCACCCAGGTTCTTAAACAGAAAACGTCTGTGCTTGAAGGCGAAGTGGTCGACGGTGCTGTGATGAGCCGTAACGCGCTGCGTCGTTTTGTGGCCGATGAAGTCGCTGATGCGAAAGCCAAAGACGTGCTGTTTTCGCTGCACCTGAAAGCAACCATGATGAAAGTCTCTGATCCGATCATGTTCGGCATGGTGGTCAGCGAATTTTATCAGGACGTGCTGAGCAAATATGCGGATGATTTGCAGCAGGCGGGCTTTGATCCCAATAACGGTATTGGTGACCTTTACTCGGCGATTAAGTCGCTGCCTGAACAGCGCCAAACCGAAATTGAAAATGAAATCCAGGCGCTATATGCCGAGCGTCCACGTCTGGCCATGGTGAACTCCCACAAGGGCATCACTAACCTGCATGTGCCCAGCGATGTGATCATCGATGCTTCTATGCCAGCGATGATCCGCGACTCCGGCAAAATGTGGGGCGCCGACGATCAGCTTCACGACGTCAAAGCGGTGATTCCGGATCGTTGCTACGCAGGCATCTACCAAACCGTGATCGAAGACTGCAAGCAGCACGGCGCCTTTGATCCGACCACCATGGGTAGCGTCCCTAACGTTGGCCTGATGGCGCAGAAAGCCGAAGAGTACGGCTCTCACGATAAAACGTTCCAGATTCCCACCGACGGCACGGTGCGTGTTACGGATGCCGGTGGTAACGTCGTGCTTGAACACAGCGTTGAACAGGGCGACATTTGGCGTATGTGCCAAACCAAGGATGCTCCGGTTCGCGATTGGGTGAAACTGGCCGTGAATCGTGCTCGCGAAAGCGGCACGCCTGCTATCTTCTGGCTGGACGCCCAGCGCGCCCACGATGCCCAGTTAATCAAGAAAGTAGAACGCTACTTGAAAGATCACGACACCGCTGGTCTGGATATCCGCATCATGGCGCCGGAAGAGGCGATGCGCTTCTCGCTTGAGCGTATCCGCAAAGGCGAAGACACTATCTCCGTCACCGGTAACGTACTGCGCGATTATCTGACCGACCTGTTCCCGATCATGGAGCTCGGCACCAGCGCCAAGATGCTCTCAATCGTACCGTTGATGAATGGCGGTGGCCTGTTTGAAACCGGCGCGGGCGGTTCAGCGCCCAAGCACGTTCAACAGCTGTTGGAAGAGAACCACCTGCGTTGGGATTCGCTGGGTGAATTCCTGGCCTTGGCCGCCTCGCTTGAACACCTGGGCAGCACCTTTGATAACGCCCGGGCGAAAATGCTGGCCAAAGCGCTCGACCAGGCGAACGGCAAATTCCTGGATAGCAACAAGTCACCTTCGCGCAAGGTTGGTGAAATCGACAATCGCGGTAGCCATTTCTATTTAGCGCTATACTGGGCAGAAGCCTTGGCTGAACAGAATGACGATAGCGAGATGAAAACGCTATTTGGGCGCTTAACTGAGCAGTTGCAGGCCAAAGAAGCGACCATTATCGATGAGCTTAACAGTGTGCAGGGCCAGCCTACCGATATTGGTGGTTACTACCACCCTGACCATGCGTTAACGGGCAAAGTAATGCGTCCCAGTAAAACGCTTAACGAAACGTTGGCACTGGTCGCGAAAGGCTAACAGCGAACTCTTTGGTGAGGCCTGTCACCCCCGTCCGCTTGGCGGGCGGGGGTTTTATGTCTTTGCAGTGTGATATTTTGAACTTTCCATGAACCCTTGCTGATCGTGGGCGTCTTAGAAAGGAGTCTTTTACCTAGACCCTTTTATCGGTCAGCTTTGAGACAACCAACCGTGCTGCTTATGTCCAACCTAGAGAGTTCATATTGGGTCAATTTGCCTGCTTATGCGGGAATGACGCGACCTGATATGCCCGATGAAGATGATGATATAGCGGTGCAGCCGGCGGAACCAGCGCTGGCGCAACCGCCACTTTATAAGGTAGTGCTTCATAACGACGATTACACGCCGATGGAATTCGTCATTGAAGTACTGCAAGGTTTTTTCAACATGGATAGCGAGACGGCCGTCCAGGTCATGCTCGCGGTACATACACCAAGGAAAGGGCACTTGCGGCGTGTTTACTCGCGATATAGCGGAAACCAAAAGTTACCAGGTAAACGAGTACGCCCGGGAGTGTGAGCATCCGTTAATAAGTGATATTGAGGCTGCCAATTAAAAACGTTGAGAAATAATTGGTGGTGAGGCTTGCAACCGTGCCATTTGTACCCGATGTTGAGAGTATTGATCGATTAAACTGATCCGACGTCAAGCCCTAGGTGGCGATACGCCCTAGGTAGTAGCGAAAAGGGGACTGCCATGCTGAGCAAAGAACTTGAAATGACCCTGAACACGGCCTTTACCGTGGCGCGCTCCAAGCGCCATGAGTTTATGACCGTTGAGCACCTGCTGCTAGCGTTGCTGGATAATGCCTCAGCGGTAGACGTACTGAAGGCCTGCGGGGCTAACCTCGACAAGCTGCGGTCCGATCTGCAGGATTTTATTAACTCGACTACCCCGCTGATCCCAGAAGGTCAGGGTGATCGAGAAACACAGCCTACGCTTGGTTTCCAACGCGTTTTACAGCGTGCGGTATTCCACGTCCAGTCATCTGGTAAAAGCGAAGTATCCGGCGCAAATGTGCTGGTAGCCATCTTCTCCGAGCAGGAGAGTCAGGCGGTTTACTTCCTTAAACAGCAAAGTGTCGCCCGTGTTGATGCGGTTAATTATATTGCCCACGGTATCTCTAAAGTGGCTGGGCACGGTCCGTCACCTTCCCCGTCTTCATCTGAAAGCGAAGACGCAGAAGAGGGCGGCAGTGAAGGCGCTGCGCATCCGCTTACCGGCTACGCCACCAATTTGAATGAACAGGCGCGGCTAGGCAAAATTGATCCGCTGATTGGTCGCGATCATGAGCTTGAGCGCGTAGTACAAATTTTGGCGCGGCGGCGTAAAAATAACCCGCTGTTGGTGGGTGAGGCAGGCGTGGGTAAAACCGCGATTGCCGAAGGCCTGGCCAAGCGTATTGTGGAAGAAGACGTACCCGACGTGATTGCCGATGCGGTGGTCTACTCACTGGATATGGGCGCGCTGCTTGCTGGTACGAAATACCGCGGGGATTTTGAAAAGCGCCTTAAGAGCCTGCTGGGCGAGCTTCGTAAACAGCCTAACGCCGTGCTTTTCATTGATGAAATCCATACCGTCATCGGTGCGGGCGCCGCTTCCGGTGGTGTAATGGATGCGTCGAACCTGCTCAAGCCGCTACTCTCCTCGGGCGAGCTGCGCTGTATTGGCTCGACAACATTCCAAGAATTCCGCGGTATCTTCGAGAAAGATCGCGCCCTGGCACGCCGCTTCCAAAAGTGGATGTGTTGGCGCCGTCTGTGGATGACACCATTAAAATCCTCAAAGGCTTGCGTTCACGCTTTGAAGAGCACCACGAGCTCAAATATACCGACGGCGCGTTAGAAAGTGCGGCGCGTTTGGCAGATCGCTACATCAATGATCGATTCCTGCCCGACAAGGCAATTGATGTGATTGATGAGGCGGGTGCGCATCAGCGTCTGTTGCCGCCGGAAGTGCGTGCCAAAACGATCGACGTTGAGCAAGTGGAAGCCGTGGTGGCGTCGATTGCGCGTATTCCGCCGAAGAGTGTTTCAAGCTCCGATCGCAAGCTGCTTGAAAAGCTCGACCGTGATCTGAAAATGCTGGTCTTTGGTCAGGGATGAAGCGATTGATAGCCTTTCTGCGGCCATTAAGCTTTCGCGGGCAGGGCTTAAGTCGCCTGACAAACCCGTCGGTAGCTTCCTGTTTGCCGGGCCGACAGGTGTGGGTAAAACCGAAGTGGCCAAGCAGCTTGCGCATATCATGGGCATTGAACTGGTGCGCTTTGATATGTCCGAGTACATGGAGCGGCACACCGTATCACGCTTGATTGGTGCGCCTCCTGGCTACGTCGGTTATGACCAGGGTGGTCTGTTAACCGAAGCGGTTACCAAGCAACCTCACTGTGTGCTGCTGTTGGACGAGATTGAGAAGGCGCATCCAGAAGTCTTTAACCTGCTGTTGCAGGTCATGGACCATGGCCGCTTGACGGATAATAACGGTCGCGAAGCCGACTTCCGCCACGTTATCGTCATCATGACTTCTAACGCCGGAGCTGAGCAGGCATCGCGTCGTTCGATTGGTTTCCAGCATCAAGACCACTCAACCGATGCGATGGAAGTGATTCGTCGCACCTTCTCGCCCGAGTTCCGCAACCGTTTGGATGGCATTATCCAGTTCCATGCGTTACCGGTCTCTGTGGTACGCAATGTGGTCGACAAGTTCTTGATCGAACTGCAGGCGCAACTGGATGAGAAGCGTGTTCAACTGGATGTGGACGATATGGCGCGGGATTGGCTGGCCGACAAAGGTTACGATCCTGACATGGGTGCACGCCCAATGGCGCGCCTCATTCAAGAGAAGCTGAAGAAGCCATTAGCCGAAATGATATTGTTTGGCGAGTTGGCAGAGCACGGCGGTATTGTTCACGTCAGCCTGGAAGAGGGGGGAATTACACCTTTCTACAGAAGCTGAAATGGCCGATGCGCCCTGAAAAGGGCGCTAAGACCGCCTGAGCCAACCACCTAATTATAGTGGTTGCCGTAAACGCAGCGCCCTGTCTTCGACGGGGCGTTGTTGTTTTAGCGAGAGCAACGTTAGCGCGTACAGTCGTGTTTAGCGCGAGCGGTAAACGATACGGCCTTTGGAGAGATCGTAAGGCGTCAGCTCTACTTTTACCTTATCCCCAGTCAGAATGCGGATATAATTTTTGCGCATTTTGCCGGAGATGTGAGCGGTAACAACGTGACCGTTTTCCAGCTCAACACGAAACATGGTATTCGGAAGGGTATCGACGATGACGCCTTCCATTTCAATATGATCTTCGCGTGCCATATAGGCATTTCCTCACTGATGAGTTAGTAATATCACAATCGGTTAGAATTTGAGTGCTGCTAGGTAAGCGCTCAAGAAACAGCGCTATATTGTGCCGTAAGCCCGCCGTCAAGGCAAAAAGCTGACGTGTTTAACGAATTAACTGTCGCCAATGGCGCCCATCGAGCATTTCCAGCGGCGCAAAAGCCTGTTTATATCGCATCTTACGGCACTCTTCGATCCAATACCCTAAATATAGGTGCGGCAGCGCTTTTTCTCGGCAGAGCTCAATGAGCTGAAGAATAGCAAAGGTGCCTAATGAGCGCTTATCCAGCTCTTCACTAACGGCAAAAATGTGTAAATTGCCGAAAGCCCGTGCTCCAGTTGGTCAAACGCAGCTACCCCGATCAAGTCGTCGTCAAGGTACATTTCCATAAGATGCGCATAGGGCTCATCAAGGGTAAGAAAGGTGCGGTACTGCTCACGGCTAGGTGGATACATATCCCCGTCGGCGTGGCGTTGGTGAATATAGTCAGCATAAAGTGCATAGTGACGTGACGCAAAGTGAGCGGGCATGATGCGGATATTAATATCAGCATTGCGCCGCCAGATTTTACGCTGAGTGCGATTGGCTGCAAACTGTTCAACCGGAATGCGCACCGATCTGCAGGCGTCGCAGCCTTCACAGTGAGGGCGATAAAGGTGGCGCCCGCTGCGCCGAAATCCTAACAAGGCCAGCGAGTCATAGACCCCAGGCACGGGCGACTCCTGAGGGTCGAGAAACAACGTCGTTGCTTCCCTGCCGGGTAGGTAGCTACAAGCATGAGGCACGGTAAGGAAGAAGCGCAAATCCCGCACCGGGCGACGCGGCGTGTTACTGCTCACAGCTTGCCTCCTCGTTATAAAAAATGGTTGAAACAGAATGAATTCATCCCTTTGCGTTACCCTCGGCGGCAATCGCATTCAACCAGAGCGACGCGGGAACAGCCGGGGCCTCAATGGATGATAAGGTGAACGCCTTGTCGGGCAACCAGTCCTTAAGATAGTTGATGAATGCCTCGCGGGCGACTGTAATAGCGCCCAGGCTAGCTAAGTGGGGGTATGCATTTGGCAGTCGATGAGTTTGCCGCCATGTTCACGCATGGCTCTGGCTAGGTGTGCCAGTGCCACCTTAGAAGCATCGGGTACACGGGAAAACATTGATTCGCCGAAAACACCGGGCCCATGGCGATGCCATACAGTCCGCCTACCAAGTGACCGTCTTGATGAATTTCAATACTGTGGGCAATGCCCAGCGTATGTAGCAGGCTGTAGGCGTCGTGCATTTCGTCAGTAATCCAAGTACCAGCCTCCCTCACCACGTGGTGCAGCACAGGCTTGAATAACATGGTTGAAGTGTTGATCCAAGGTGACATGAAAGCCACCATGGCGAATTCGTTTTGTTAGACTACGACGCTGCTTAAATTGTTCAGGTAGGAGTATCATGCGCGGGTCAGGGCTCCACCATAAAATGGGGTCGTCATCGCTGAACCATGGAAATATTCCTTGCCGGTAGGCTTCTACCAGCCAGGCGGAAAGCTCTCCACCGGCAGCCAGCAGGCCGTTGGGAGAATTCAGGGCCCTAGATGTAGATGGAAAGCTAGGATATGGCGAGGAAAGCCAAGGTAGCATTATTTGCTCCTGATACGACGTTCTTGTACTGAGCGCTTAACGAGAGGCTCTGTGACGGCGAAAGGATGCTCGGTATCATGCAAACTCGCAAGTGGATTAAAGACGCCATTGAGGTGTAAAGGGAGACTCGCTTGAAAGTGACTAAAGCAGTAAACAAGCGAACGCAGCGTAGCGCGCGTCAAACACCATCATCGGCTTCTTCTGCGCGCGTTAACGCCGCGAAGGATAAGGCTCGTCGTTTTGGCCTGCGCTTACAAGGCTCTGTGCGCGAAGGCGTAGTGGTGATACTGCTTGCGCTGTGTGTGTTTTTATTATTAGCGTTATTTAGCTACCACCCCTCTGATCCCGGCTGGTCTTACCAGGGGCCGGAAACAGATGTACGTAACTGGATGGGGCAGGTGGGAGCCTGGTTAGCAGATGTGCTCTATTCATTGCTCGGTGCCAGTGCACTTTGGTGGCCGGGTATGTTTGGTTTCGCCGCTTGGTGGTTGATTCGCTCACGCCAAGTGCGCTTTGAACTCGACCCTGTTGCGATTGCCGTGCACGCGGGTGGGTTGGTATTGCTGATTTTTGGCACCACCATGCTAGGCGCGCTGCACTTTTATCATCCTGATAGCATGCTTCCCTACGCTTCGGGCGGTATTTTAGGCGAAGGGTTGGTTGGCGCGCTTAGGCCGCTGGTCAGTAGTGGTGGCGTAGGGCTAATCGCTGCGGCATTGATTCTAAGCGGCTTTCCGCTCTTTAGCGGTATGTCATGGCTGCAGGTGGCGGATGAAATCGGCAAGCGGATTTGTCGCCTGGGCGGTTGGCTGGCGGCACGTCGGCAAGCCAGTCGGATGCGAGCAGCACAGCGTGCAGCGGCTAAAACCGCCCAGCCTGCGCCGAAAGCTCAGGCTACACCTGAAGCTAACGCTAAAACGAAAGCTGAACCCGTTGCCGTTAAACCTGATGTGGCGCCGGTGGCGGCTCAGCCTACGTCTGAATCGGTGAGTAAAAACAGCGGTGGGCGTGAACGGCGTGAACCGGGCTTCTCCATGCCGCTTGATGACAGCGCCACGGATAACTCAGGTAATACTCTAGAAGGTCACGAAGCGACCGATACCTCAATTCCTTGGGAAGCTGCAGCGTTTTCAAGCAATAAGCACGTGCCGGCTAAAACACCCGCACCTGACGTCGAGCCATCGATCAAAGCATCTGAAAAAACGCCAGTGCCACCAGCCAATAAGTTGGAAGAAGAGACAGAAAGCGTAGCGTCGCCTATGCCGCGGGAAAATGCCTTTGTGCAGGCTGATACAACGCCGGTAACGCCTGAACCTACTGAAGAGCCTAAGGAGCACGATACCTCCTTCCCTCTGCGTGCAACACGCCAAGAAGAGTCATCGGCACCCGCTGCAAGTAGCTTCTTTGTCAGTGACGAACGTGCCAGAGACGAACGTGCCAGTGACGAACATGTTAGTGGCGAATTTGTCAGCGACGAAGCGCCTGTTAAGACAGAGTATATTCAGGATACGTCGATTGAACGCCGTAGTGAGCCTTCACTTACCGGCGAGCCACACCGGTATACGCGAGCCTGAATCATCTGTGCCTCAGCCAGTGCCTGCACGTAAACCTGAACGTGTCGCTGAGGTTGTCCCTGAGCCCGTTTGGGACGATGAAGAAATGTACGATGAGGAAACGGACGACGAGCTATACCAGGCAGACCGAGCTGGTGAAGCGCGCTCAATACCTACACCGCCGCCGACACCAGCAGCGCGACAGGAACCCACCTTCGCGCCTGATGAGAGCACGTCAGAAGCCGATGAAGGCCCCACACTTTGGACCGTGGAGCATTTGCAGAGCCAGCGGCCTGCCTTTGAAACCATGGACGAACCCGAAGGTGAAGTGCCAAGCCTGCAGCTACTAACGCCTGCAGAGCCACATCAGCCGAATTACACCGACGAGCAATTGGCCGATATGGCTGAACTGCTGGAGGTGCGGCTGCGTGAATACGGGGTCAAAGCCGAAGTCGTCGATACCTGGCCTGGGCCGGTTATCACGCGCTTTGAGATTAAGCCTGCTGCGGGTGTCAAGGTTTCAAAAATCAGCAACCTGGCGAAAGACTTGGCACGTTCACTGATGGTGAAGAGTGTGCGTGTAGTGGAGGTTATTCCAGGGCGCCCGACAGTGGGGATTGAAATACCCAACCCCAATCGCGCCATGATTCGCCTGCGCGAAGTCATCGATTCCGACCGTTACCAGCAGGAAACGTCGCCGCTGACCATGGCGCTCGGCCAGGATATTGGCGGCAGCCCTGTCGTGGCCAACCTGGGTAAAATGCCCCACCTGTTGGTGGCGGGTACGACAGGTTCGGGTAAATCGGTGGGTGTTAACGCCATGCTGATTTCGATGCTGCTTAAAGCGAAGCCCAGCGAGTTGAAGCTGATCATGGTCGATCCAAAGATGCTGGAGCTGTCTGTCTACGACGGCATTCCTCATTTGTTGGCGCCCGTAGTGACCGATATGAAAGAGGCGGCTAACAGCCTGCGCTGGTGCGTGGCTGAAATGGAGCGCCGCTATAAGCTAATGGCGGCCATGGGGGTGCGTAATATTGCGGGCTTCAATGGCCGCTTGGATGAAGCCGAACGCGCCGGTGCGCAAGTGGCAGACCCGCTCTGGGAGCCGCAACCCTGGGAAGTACATCAACCGCACCCTGTGTTGGAAAAGCTGCCCTATATCGTGGTGGTAATCGACGAATTTGCCGACATGTTCATGATCGTTGGCAAAAGGTCGAAGAGTTGATTGCGCGCCTAGCGCAAAAGGCGCGCGCTGCTGGTATCCATTTGATTCTGGCGACTCAGCGGCCTTCGGTAGATGTCGTGACAGGCCTCATCAAAGCCAACATCCCTTCGCGGATGGCGTTTCAGGTTTCTTCACGCATTGATTCGCGCACCATTCTCGATCAGGGCGGTGCTGAAAGCCTGCTGGGGCATGGCGATATGCTCTATCTTCCGGCCGGATCTGGACCGCCTAATCGTATCCACGGTGCGTTTGTGGATGACGACGAAGTGCACCGGGTGGTCGATGACTGGAAGCGCCGTGGCGCGCCGGAGTATATCGAGGAAATTCTTTCTGGTGGGGTCTCTGCTGATGCTTTAACTGGCCTTGAAGCCGAAGGGGGCGATGGTGACGATGCCGAACAGGATGCGCTCTACGATGAAGCTGTCCAGTTCGTTACTGAAACACGCAAAGCCTCGATTTCCGCGGTGCAGCGTCGCTTTAAGATCGGCTATAACCGGGCGGCGCGCTTGGTTGAAGCCATGGAAGGGGCTGGCGTGGTGACCTCTATGGGCACTAACGGCGCACGGGAAGTGCTTGCGCCGCCACCGGTAGGCCATTAACCGAGCACAATTATGCAATAAGCGTGAAAGTAGCGCCGCAGTTGAAACCTTGCGGCGTTTTTCTCGTCTGACGGTGACTCGTCTGAGTTAGGCATGGTTTCTGAGTTAGGCATGGTTTTCTGAGTTAGGCATGAACGGTTAAGCTGACCGCACTGATTGACTATTGAGCAATGGGTAATTGTTTTGGTCATGGATATTTGATTTGGCAATGGTTGCCTAGGAGAGTATATGCGCGATACGCAAGCAAGAAGACCTTCATCGCTGGCATTTGCCGCAAGCGCCTTGGGTTTAACATTTGGCGCGCCGGTATGGGCGGATGATGCCGCTGAACGGTTAACTGAGCGCTTAGATCCGCTTGAAAACTATCAAGCCGCTTTTGAACAGCAGATTTTGGATAGCAGCGGCGAACGCCTACAAAGTGCACGTGGTGAAATGTGGTTGTCCCGTCCCGGCTTGCTGCGTTGGGAAGTGGAAGCCCCATACTCTCAAACCGTGGTTTCCGATGGCGATGATGTCTATTTGTACGATCCCGACCTTGAACAAGTCACCGTTCAAGCGATGGATGAACGCGTAACGCATACGCCCGCGCTGCTATTGTCAGGAAGCGTTGACGAGTTAACCGATAGCTATGAGGTTTTCTACGAACAGGATGGCGGTGAAGACGTCTTTACTCTGGTGCCTATCTCTGTCGATACGCTGTTTGAAGAGTTAAGCATGGTGTTTGATGAAGACAGCCTAACTGAGTTGTGGATGATGGACAGCACCGGGCAGCGTACCGCGATTACCTTTAGCAATATTACTAGCAACAGCAATATTGATCAGAGCATGTTCGATTTTGAGATCCCTGAAGGGACGGATGTTATCCGCGAAGAATGTGAAGAAACGATCAGGCGCCTTAGGGCGCCTGATCTGTTTCCCTGGTCTCGACTTTCCCGCCACGCCATTATTTCCCCAAAACGTTTCTCCTGGCCGAAAGTACTCGGTTTAAAGAACGTCGCTTTAGGTAACTCTTCAGGCCAGCAATCATGAGCACTGCCCGCTGGGTAGCCGTCGGGCTCATTATGCGCATAACGGTAGCCTTCACCATGTCCCAGTTGTTCCATCAGCTTGGTCGGTGCGTTGCGCAGGTAAGTCGGCACCTCCACTTGGGGCTGCTGGCGTACGTACTGCTTGGCTTCACTCCAGGCGCGGTCAATGCGGTTGCTTTTGGGTGCTACCGCCAAATGAATCGCTGCATGGGCAATCGCCCGCTGGCCTTCGTAATCGCCAAGCCGCAGGTAGGCATCCCAGGCCGCTATCACCAGCGGTAGGGCGCGGGGGTCAGCGTTGCCGACGTCTTCTGAAGCAATGGCGGTCAGCCTGCGAACGACATCCAGCGGGTCGCCCCCGCCCTGCATAAAGCGCGCCATATACAGCAGCGCAGCGTTAGGGCGTGAAGAGCGGATTGATTTATGAATCGCCGAAAGCAGGTCGTAGTAAGCGTCACCTTGTTTATCAAAGGCGCTGGCCTGATGGCCGATCACATCCGCTAATACTTCTTTATGCAGCACTTCCCGGCCCGCTTCCTGAGTAGCGAAATCGCAGGCGGTTTCCAACAGCCCCAGCGCCCGGCGGGCATCGCCTGCACTGGCGTGGGCCAGGGCATTTAAAACGTCGTCATCAACGTGGATATCCCGCTTGCCGAGACCGCGTTCAACGTCGCTAAGTGCCTGACGCATCACCGTGATTAACTCCTCCTGGGTGAGCGATTTCAGCACGTAAACCCGTGCACGTGAGAGCAGCGCCGAGTTGACTTCAAACGAAGGGTTTTCGGTAGTGGCACCAATCAGCGTTAGCAGCCCTGACTCCACATGGGGAGAAGGGCATCCTGTTGGCTCTTGTTGAGACGGTGAATCTCATCTAAAAAGAGGATAACGGTTGATGACATTTGCTGGGCACGTTCTACCACGGCGCGTATCTCTTTTACCCCAGCCATCACTGCGCTGAGGTGTTCAAGATGCGCTTGGGAGGCCTGGGCCAATAGCTCTGCCAGCGTGGTTTTGCCAACGCCTGGTGGCCCCCACAGAATCATCGAGCGCACCACCCCGGATTCCGCCATACGGCGTAGAGGTTTATCCGGCCCTACCAACGCCTGCTGACCTACGTAATCGTCCAACTGGCGTGGGCGCATGCGAAAGGCTAACGGGGCGTCGTCAGCAGGTACCGCCTGAGCGCTATCAAATAAATCCATGTGAGCTTCCATTATAAATCGAGACGTTAAGCAACAAAGCGCCACCAAGTGTCGATGGTAAATCGTGCCTTAGCGAACTACCTTTGGCGTAACCCTTCGGAAAGATACATTTGCTAGGATACCCTCATAGGGGCAAGGTTGTTGATAGCCGTTGTAAGTTCACAGCCGATTTTAACAGTCATCGTTAACAGTAATTTTGAAAAACTCGTTAGTTACGACAAGCTCACGATAGGATATGTTCTAGCGATAAAACGTTCTTGTTACCACACGCTTACGATCGCATGCTGTCAAACGCTAAGGCTTGGCGGCAGGCATGACACAACAAAGGAGACGGTTCGATGTTAAACCAACTACGTCTAGATCATGCCAACATGGCGAGATTACTCCATGTGCTGCAGCTAAAGCATAAAACCCTCGACCAGGGTGAGCGACCCAATTTCCAACTCATGCGCGAGGTGGTCGATTATATTTTGTCTTATATGGACGGCTTTGCGACGCCGCTAGAGCGGGTCTGCGTGGAACGGTTACAAACCCAAGCCCCCGAGCACAGTGCGGTTACCGAAAAGATGGCCGATGAATACCGGGAGCTAAAACCACGCCTGCAGCGCTTATCCAACGATATTGACATGATCTTAATGGATAACGTACTGCCCATGGATCGTTTTGCCGATGACCTGAAAGCCTACTTAGAGGCCCACCGTGCTTATCTGCGCCATGAGCGAGAAGGGCTGTTCCCGCTCATTGATGAGCACTTTAGCCAGGAAGATATGGAAGAACTGCGCCAGGCGCTCCCCGAAGGCGCTGAACAGGAATTAGAACGCCTGCAGCAGGCTTATCCTGAACTCTATGCGGATCTGCGCGGTGCCGATGTTCCTAATGTATAGCGGTACGCGGTTAACGGTCGCGTTGTCATGACGATGAATAAATTCACGAACGGGGCATGCTAAACTAGCGGCCCCGTTTTTGTGGTAACGGTTCAATCGTCGGCCATTTTAATCGTGTTAAAAGAAGCAGGACAATGATGCAGAGAGTGTCATGGATGCAGAGAGAGCCATGAAAGGCCCCGTGTTAATTTTTTGATTCTGGTGTCGGCGGCCTGTCCGTGGCGCAGTCGCTGCGTCAGCACTATCCTGATGCTGCCATGTGCTACGCCTGCGATAATGCTTGGCTGCCCTACGGGCTGCGCGATGATGCAGTGCTAGCCGAGCGCATCGTCGCAGTCTGCCAAGCCGCTGTCAGGGCATGCCAACCTAGTGTGCTGGTCGTCGCCTGCAATACCGCAAGCACACTGGCATTGGAGAACTTACGCGAGCTGCTAGAGATTCCCGTCGTAGGCACCGTACCTGCTATCAAGCCAGCTGCGGCCATTAGCCAAACACGCCATATTGGGCTGCTGGCGACTAAAGCAACTGTGGGTAGGCCCTATACTCAGCGCCTGATTGATAACTTTGCCAGCGACTGTATGATCACCCGCGTCGCCGCTGATGCCCTGGTGATCGAGGCAGAAGCGTACTTGGCGGGTATCCCGCCCAATATTGACCGTATGCAGGCGGCATTAGCACCGCTGTGGCAAGCCGCCTCCTCGTCAGCAGCGTATCCTGCTTTGGATACCGTGGTGTTGGGTTGCACCCATTTCCCACTGCTTAAGCCGTGGCTTGAGCAGCTTGCGCCTGAACCGCTGCAATGGATTGACTCCGGCGATGCCATTGCCCGACGAGTAGCGCACGTGGTTGATGAATTAACGAGCGATCAGCAAGATGGCCGCTGCTTCACATCAGCGCCCGCCGTTAATCTGACCGCTGGCCTGGCGCGTTATGGTTTTAAGGCACCCCAGTTACTTGACCCAGTTACTTGACCCAGTTAATGAACATAGACGCATCGCAGCGCGTCGCTGAATAACCCCACCCTTAATCGTCCTGGATTGAATTTAAGAGGAGCAGCCTTGGCTATCCCTGTCGTAGAACCTGAACGCTATGCTGAGCAGTTGGCCGCCAAGCGTGACTATCTGGAAACGTTATTCGCGCCATTCAAGCCACCGGCACTGGAAGTATTTGAATCGCCGCCGGGCTATTACCGCCAGCGCTGCGAGTTCCGTATTTGGCACGAAGAGGGAGGACCTCTTTACGCCATGTTTGAGGTAGATCCGGAGAACCCGAAGAACAAGCGTGTGATTCGGTTAGATCAGTATGCAGTCGCTAGTGAACGAATTAACCAGCTAATGCCGCAACTACGCGAGGCCTGCCTTGAGTCTGACGAGCTGCGCCGCAAGCTGTTTCAGGTAGAGTTTTTAACCACGTTGTCGGGCGAAGCCCTGGTCACACTGATTTACCATCGCCCCTTAGGCGAAGAGTGGGAGCGCGAAGCCCGTGCACTGGAAGCCGAGCTGGACATCATGATCATTGGTCGTTCCCGCAAGCAGCGCCTCGTGCTGACCCGTGACCACGTATGGGAGCGGCTAGAGCTGGATGGTCGCACGTTGCACTATCAGCAGGTCGAGAACAGCTTCACTCAGCCCAATGCGCATATTTGCCAAAAATGCTGAGCTGGGCGCGCGAAGTGACGGCGGGACAGGAGCAGCAGAATTCTCATAAGGATTTAGTCGAGCTTTACTGCGGCAACGGCAATTTTACCATTGCCCTGGCGGATAACTTCCGTCGCGTATTGGCCACCGAAATTTCCCGTACGTCGGTAGCCAGTGCCAACGTTAACCTGGAGGCTAATGGGGTAACGAACGCGCAAATTGGTCGCATGTCGGCAGAAGAGTTTTCGCAAGCGTTAAAGGGTGAAAAAGCCGGTCGCCGTGTGGCAGAAATGGGGCTGGATGACTATGACTTTTCCACCGTACTGGTGGACCCGCCTCGGGCCGAGTTTGGATGAGCAGAGCTGTGAACAGCTCAGCGAGTATGCTCAGATCGTCTATATTTCATGCAACCCCGCCACGTTAGCTGAAAATTTGACCATACTGACCAACACCCATCAGATAGAACGCTTTGCGCTATTTGACCAGTTTCCGTTTACCGACCACTGTGAGTGTGGGGTGTTGTTACAGCGACGGGAGACCTAAAGCGTAAGCGACCAATGCTGAAGCGGTATGCGTCATGAATAACTCGTCAGGTGATTAGGGACGCGGCGATAGGTAGCGTAAGCTAGACTTTATGTTGGCCTAAAGGCCTATTGTTCTTCGTTTTTTTGGCCGTTTTAAGGCCTAGGCAGTCGAGGTGATGGATGCACTACGTTGCGATTGAAGAGAGTCGGCAAGATCTGTTGAAGCAGCTTCAGGAGCGGCTATATGCGCGATTAGAGCCCACTCGCGCGGCCACGGTAGACGCCTTTGCTCGACACTTTTATGCCACCGTGCCGGTGGAAGACCTCGTGGATCGTCGCCTGGACGATCTGTATGGCGCAACGCTGTCAATCTGGCAGTTTTTGCAGCATCACGATCCGCAAAGCCCTAAAGTGCGTGTATTTAACCCGGATTTCGAAGAGCACGGCTGGCAGTCAACGCATACGTTTGTGGCCGTTCTGCATGAAGATATGCCGTTTCTGGTTGATTCGGTGCGTATTGAACTCAACCGTCGCGGCTTGACGGTACATGCGATTCAGAACGCCGTGCTGGCGGTGGCCCGCGATGAACAGCACCGGTTGCAGGCGTTGGCCTCGCCGAGAGACGGCAACGCGCCTGAAGCACGCGAATCACTGATTGTGATTGAAGTCGATCGACACACCGATGTAACGCTGCTTGAGAGAATCGAGCGTACGCTGCACGAAGTGCTTCGTGATGTGCGCACCGCCGTGGGTGACTACGAAGCCATTTGTTCGAAAATTACTGATTCGATTCAAGAGCTTGAGAAAAATTGCCCACCGCAGATTGACCCCGACGACCATGAGGAGGCAATTGCCTTCTAGAGTGGCTGCTTAAAGATAATTTCACCTTTCTGGGTTACGACGAATACCTGTTGGAAGGCCGCGAGTTGCAACGCGATGCGGATAGTGTGCTGGGCGTGTTCCGTCTGGATCATCCACGCTACTGCGAGCGTATCCGCACCGAAGAGGGCGTCGGTGATAACAACGAGTATGTGCTGGTGCCGCAACTGCTGTCGTTTGCCAAGAGCGCCCACCACTCCCGTGTGCACCGCCCCACGTATCCTGATTACATTACGGTTGACCGCTACGATGACGACGGCAATGTCATCGGCGAACGGCGCTTCTTCGGTCTGTTCACCTCGACGGTGTATAACGAATCACCGCGTAATATTCCGTTGCTGCGCCGCAAGCTCAAAGCCGTGATGGACATTGCCGGATTCAACCCGCAGGGCCATAACGGCAAGCAATTGCTGCAGGTGTTGGAAGTCTACCCCGTGATGACCTGTTTCAGATTGAAACCGAGTCACTGGCCAGTACTGCGCTAGGCATTCTTAATATTCGTGAGCGCCGTCAGGTGCGGCTGTTCATTCGCGCCGATATCAGCGGTAAGTTTTACTCCTGTCTCGTGTTTGTTCCTCGCGACGTGTTCTCTACGGACCTACGTCAGCGGATTCAAAACGTATTGTGCGATGAGTTAAACGCCCACTTTGGTGATTTCAATACCTACTTGTCCGAGTCGGTGCTCGCCCGTATCCAACTGATTCTACGCTTTAACGGCGATGCACCGAGCGACTATGATCTCAAACTCCTTGAGAGCAAGGTGGCCCGGCTGGCGCGTAGCTGGCGCGACGAACTGCAGAACGCCATGATTGAAGGCTTCGGCGAAGAGCGTGCCAACAGTCTCATGGATCAGTTCGGCGAAGCATTCTCAGCGAGCTATCGAGAAGACTTCTCCGCGCGCACGGCCGTGTTTGACGTACAACACCTTTTAACGCTGAATAACGGCGATGATTTATCGCTGTCGCTCTACCGTCCGTTGGAAGAGCAGGGCGGTGGTGTCAATCTCAAGCTTTTCCACCGCGAATCGCAAATTCCGCTCTCAGACGTGCTGCCGATGATGGAAAATCTGGGCCTACGTGTCATTGGCGAGCGTCCCTACGACATCAACGCCCCTGAACAGCGCTACTGGATTCACGACTTTGAACTGGAGCACAGCGGCGCGGATGTCAACTTGGGTGATATGCGCGATGTGTTTACAGAAGCCTTTAAGCGTATCTGGACCGGCGAAGCCGACAATGACGCCTTCAATCGCCTGATTATCGGCGCGGGGTTGGATTGGCGTGAAGTCGCCATGCTGCGTGGCTATGCCCGTTACCTCAAACAGATTCGTTTCGGCATGTCCCAGGATTACATAGCCGCTACGCTGGCCAACTACCCAGCCATTACACGCGAACTGGTAGAGCTATTCCGCCTGCGCTTTGACCCTGAGCAACAGAGTAACGCCACCGACGAGTGCATAGCGGGCTTGAATGAACGCCTGGAAGGCGTTGCCAGCCTTAACGATGACCAACTGCTGCGCCGCTTTATGGAGCTGATTCTCGCCACGCTGCGCACCAACTACTATCAGCTCGCTGAAGGTGGACGCTTTAAGGACTACATCGCTTATAAGCTTGAACCTTCGAAAGTCACGGGTATGCCTAAGCCGCGACCAATGTTCGAGATTTTTGTTTGCTCGCCGCGGGTAGAAGGCGTGCATCTGCGGGGCGGTAAAGTAGCCCGCGGCGGCCTGCGCTGGTCGGACCGCTTTGAAGATTACCGCACCGAAGTGTTGGGGCTGGTGAAAGCCCAGCAGGTGAAGAACGCGGTTATCGTGCCGGTAGGTGCCAAAGGTGGTTTCGTCTGTAAGCGCATGCCGGAAAACGCCAGCCGTGACGTCATCCAGAAAGAGGGCATTGCCTGTTATCAGATCTTTATTCGCGCATTGTTGGATGTGACCGACAACCTGGTGGGTAGCGAGGTGGTACCCCCGAAAATGTTGTCCGCCATGATGAAGACGATGCGTATCTAGTGGTGGCCGCCGACAAGGGCACTGCCACCTTCTCGGATATTGCCAATGAAATCTCTCGAATACGACCACTGGCTAGGCGATGCGTTTGCGTCAGGCGGCGCCAACGGTTACGACCATAAAAAAATGGGTATCACCGCACGTGGTGCCTGGGAGTCGGTGAAGCGCCACTTCAAAAATCTTGATGTCGATACCCAGCGCGATCTGTTTAGCGTGGTAGGCATTGGCGATATGGCGGGGGATGTGTTCGGTAATGGCATGCTGCTCTCCGACAAGATTCAGTTGGTAGGCGCCTTCAACCACTTGCATATCTTTGTTGACCCTAACCCGGATGCCGAGGCCTCCTTTGCCGAGCGTCAAAGGCTATTCGAACTGCCACGCTCCAGTTGGGAAGACTACAGCCAGGAGCTGATCTCTGCCGGTGGCGGTATCTTTAGCCGCAGCGCCAAGTCGATTGTCATAACGCCAGAAATGCAGCACGTATTTGGTATTCAAGAAACGCGTCTTTCACCCAATGAGCTTATTCGCGCCATGCTCAAATCCAAGGTGGATTTGATCTGGAACGGTGGTATCGGGACTTATGTAAAAGGTTCTGATGAAACCGACACCGATGTGGGCGACAAAGCCAATGACACGCTGCGAATCAATGGCAATGATCTGAATTGCCGTGTGGTTGGCGAGGGCGGAAACCTTGGCTTGACCCAACGCGGGCGTATGGAAGCCGCAGCCAAAGGCGTGCGCGTATATACGGACTTTATCGATAACGCTGGTGGGGTAAATTGCTCCGACCACGAGGTCAATATCAAGATCCTCATCGATGAAGTGGTCAAACGCGGCGATATGACGGAGAAGCAGCGCAATCAGCTGTTAGCGGAAATGACCGACGAAGTAGCGGATCTAGTCATTCTGGATAACTACCGTCAAAGCCAGGCGTTGGATCTGTCGGCCATCCTCTCCGATCAGGCGATGGGGCCGTATCGCCGCTTTATCAGCGAATTGGAAGCCGCCGGGCAAATTGATCGCGAACTGGAATTTTGCCCACCGATGAGGTGCTAAAAGAGCGCGCCAGCAATGACCAGGGGATGCGTCTGCCCGAGTTGTCAGTATTGATCTCCTATGCCAAAAGCACGCTGAAAGGTGACTTGATCACCTCTGACGTGCCGGACGATCACTATATTGACCGGCATCTGGAGCGGCTCTTCCCATCAGTGCTGGTTGAGCGTTTTAAAGGCGAGATGTACGAGCACCGTCTGAAGCGTGAAATTGTCTCCACTCAGGTCGCTAACGATCTAGTCGATCACATGGGCATTGTCTTCGTGCGTCGCTTGATGGACTCCACCGGGGCGGGACGCGCCGATATTGCACGGGCTTATATTGTCGCCCGTGACAGTTTTAATTTGCCAGGACTATGGGCGCAAATTGAAGCGCTCGATAATCAGGTGCCGAACCGCATTCAGTACTCAATGATGCTCGATCTGATGCGCTTGATCCGCCGCGCCACGCGCTGGTTCTTGCGTCAGCACTTGGGGCTCTCGACCCAAGACACCATTGAATACTTCGCCCCGCGTCTGGCGCAGTTGCAAGAAGGGATTGGCGAGCTGCTAAGCGGTGAAGAACTCAGTGCCTGGAACACGCGGCGGGACGAACTGCTGGAAGCAGGCGTGCCGGATACGTTGGCGTCCACTGTGGCCGCCTCATCAAGCCTCTACGCCGGTCCGGTATTATTCAAGCGGCGCGCCTGACGAATGAGAAACCGCAGCGAGTGGCGGAGGTACTCTACGAGATTGGTAGCCGTCTGGAACTGCCGTGGATGATTCAGCAGGTCACGCAGTTGGAAGTACGCGATGCTTGGCAGGCCCAGGCGCGTGAAACCTTCCGAGACGATATCGAGCGCCAGCAGCTTGCTCCTGACCACCAGTGTATTGAAACTTGATGCGGGTAGCCGTGATACCCAGGAGCGGGTGGCGCAGTGGTTGGAACAGCACGCTGACTTGCATCGTCGCTGGTGTCGTCTTATTGAGGAAGTGCGTGGCGGCAATGAAGGGGCTTCGCGCTGTTCGCGGTGGCGGTGCGCGAGTTGGTCGATCTCGCTGAAAGCGATAGCGAAGCCTAGGCATGCATCTTCTGTTTAACTAAAGAGGCTGCTTAGCTAAATCTCTGTTTAGTTTAAGCATATCTCTTTGTGAAAGCGCGCTCTGGTTCTCCACCAGGGCGCGCTTTATTACGCTATACTGGTGCCCGTTTTAAACCCCGTGATCGTTTTTGCCCCGTTTCAAGAGACTCGCCATGTACGCCCTTGCCCGCTCATTGTTCTTTCGCGTTGATCCAGAAACCTCCCATGGGATGGCGCTGAGCGCGCTGGATACACTTCATCGCGTGGGGGTGTGACGCGATTGTTTGGTCAGCCGGTGGATGATCCTGTCGAGCTGATGGGGCTGCGTTTTGCCAATCGGGTGGGGTTGGCCGCTGGGTTGGATAAGAATGCAGACCATGTGGATGCCTTGGGCGCTCTAGGGTTCGGCTTTGTTGAAGTCGGCACTGTTACCCCTAAAGCCCAGCCTGGCAACCCTAAACCCCGGCTGTTTCGCTTGGCGGAACATGAGGCGATCATTAACCGCTTTGGTTTTAACAATAAAGGGGTTGAGCATCTTATCCAACAGGTTAAACGGCGCCACTACGGCGGTGTTGTGGGTATCAATATTGGCAAGAACCTGAGCACTGCGGTAGAACATGCATTGGATGACTACTTGCTATGTTTAGAGGCAGTGCATCCCTGCGCGGATTACATTGCCGTCAATGTCTCCCTCACCGAATACGCCTGGGCTGCGTACCTTACAGTTTGGTGAGCAATTGGATGCACTACTGGGTCCCATTCGCGCCCGAGCCACCGAACTTAATACCCAGTCGGGGCGTAACGTTCCCCTGCTGATTAAGATTGCCCCGGATATGAGCGCAGAAGAAGTGGCGTTAATGGCGGAAAGTATTGCGCGCAACGCTCTTGATGGCGTAATCGCCACCAATACCACTGTTTCCCGCGCGGGGTAGAGGGCGACCCGCAGGCAGACGAGATGGGTGGGTTGTCAGGGAGGCCTGTTTTTGAAGCGTCCAATCGCGTCATTCGCCAGTTGCGCGAGCATTTGCCTACGCTGCCCATTATTGGCGTAGGCGGTATTGATAGCGCCGCTGCCGCCCAGGCTAAAATCGCCGCAGGGCAGATTTAATCCAGCTTTACTCGGGCTTGATTTATCAAGGCCCTAAACTGGTGGGCGAGTGTGCAAGAGCAGTGAAGAACGCGAGCGTTAAAAAGCCCACTTAATAAAGTGGGCTCACTTAAAACCTGTCGTTTAAACCTGTCGTTTAAACCTAGTTTTCATTTAAACATCAGCGATGTATAAAACGTTAAGTCATGACCATGGGTTTTTATGAATGCCGGAGATGCCGGTCATCCCGTCCCACTGGTCGCCGCGACCTTCACGCCAACCGCTCATCCAATACTCGCGTAAATTAATATCTTGACTGGGACAATCATCGCGAGAACGACCTGATATACCCGCTTTATAGCCGTGGACATAAGCCCGCTGGAAGCGATCACGTTTTTGCCGTTTCATTGGCTAACCTCTTTCACGAAAGCCTTTGATAAGAAATAGGGTGTTATCGGAAACAGCCACTATTCCGAGAGCTTACTTCAAGAGCGAGCCGCCGCCGCAACCCAACCGTCTAGCACTCACGCGCTGAACGGGCCGAACGGCGAACTCATACAAGCCACAGGTCTGCTTATTAGGAATGTATCCTTAAGGACCCTGACAGGAAACGCATGCGTTTTTCAGTAGCTACTCTCTTATTGTTAGACCATGATGGGGCCATCTGTCGACTACCAAATTGTCATAAAACGTAAACTCATTTGATATATACAGGAATGTCGCGCCTTTCAGCGCAGCTATAACTATGACCGAGTTGAACCAAAATACCCCCCTAAAGCTGTTGGCCACCTGCCCAAAAGGCATTGAAGGCCTGCTCCACGATGAACTCATAACGCTGGGCGCCACGCCGGGTAAAAACGACCGTGGCGGGTATATTTCACCGCCAGCCGGCCATTGCCTATCGTGTATGCCTGTGGTCGCGGTTAGCCAACCGGGTTATTTTGTCCCTCGTACGCGAGTCCATGATCGATACGGCTGAGCAAGTGCGTGATGTGGTTGCGCGCATTGCATGGACCCAGCACCTAGCGCCGGGTAACACGCTGGCCGTAGATTTCCACGGCCGCAGCGAGCATATCCGCCATACCCGCTTTGGCGCCCAAACCGTTAAAGATGGCATTGTCGATGCACTCCAGCTGGCAGGGCAGGAACGTCCTAATGTGGATATCAAAGCCCCCATCTGCGCGTCTATGCCCACCTGCACCGAATGAACCTCACCATTGGGCTGGATCTTTCTGGTGAGAGCCTGCACCGCCGTGGCTATCGCCGCGATGTCGGCCACGCGCCGCTTAAAGAAAACTTGGCAGCGGCACTGCTGGTGCGTGCAGGCTGGCCCGAGCGTCTAAAAGCTGGTGAGCCGTTGATTGATCCACTGTGTGGCGCGGGTACGCTGTTAATAGAAGCCGCGATGATGGCGGCCGACCAAGCACCTAACCTAAACCGTGAGCGGTTTGGTTTTCATGGTTGGGCGGGCCACGATGACACCGTATGGCGTGAGCAGAAGCGCGAAGCCGAAGCGCGCGCATCGATTGGCCGCAAGCGCTGCAAAGCTCAGTTACTTGGCTTTGATCAAAGCCCGGCGGCCCTTACGGCGGCAAAAGCCAACGCCATGCGGGCGGGTATTCCCGCGCTAATCACCCTACATGGGCAGAGTCTTGCCCAGTTGACACGGCCGGAAACACTGACTGCTGAGAGCGGCCTACTGATCACTAATCCCCCATGGCGAGCGCCTGGGTGAATTGCCGGAGCTGGTGCGCCTGTATGCCCAGTTAGGCGAAAAAGCCAAAACACAGTTTCCCGGCTGGACGCTTGCAGTCTTTACTGGCAACCCTGATCTCGGCCACCGATTAGGGATGCGGGCACACAAGCAGTACGCGCTCAAAAATGGCGCACTGGATGCCAAGCTGCTGTTGATGGAGATTGGCGGGCAGAGCATACGCCTACCGCTAGCGATGCAGCGCCTGCTCAGCGCGAGAGCGTGGCAGAAGCTATGCCCAGTGAACGGACTAGCGAAGAGCAAGCTATTCATCAAGCTCTCCATAAAGCCCAGGCTGATGCTAAACCTCAAGACAATGCGCAGATGTTTGCTAATCGTCTGATCAAGAATCAGAAGCGCCTGAAGAAGTGGCTAAAGCAGAGCGGTGAAACCAGCTATCGCGTCTATGACGCCGATATGCCGGAGTACGCTTTAGCAGTGGATCGCTACGGTGATCGCGTGCACGTTCAAGAGTACGCGGCGCCCAGCTCGATCAACCCGGCCCAAGCGCAAAAGCGCTTATACGACGCACTGGAAGTCATGCCCGAAGCACTCGGTGTTGACGCTAGCAAGATTTATATCAAACGCCGTGAACGCCAAACCGGCAACGCCCAGTACCAAAAACGAGCCGCTAGTGGTGAACGCTTTGAAGTACAGGAAGGCAATGCGCGGCTATGGGTGAATCTGCGCGACTATCTCGATACAGGGCTGTTTCTTGATCATCGTCCGGTTCGGCGCATGCTGGGCGAAATGGCCATTGGCAAGCGGTTTTTAAACCTTTTTGTTACACTGCTACGGCAACGGTACAGGCGGCGTTAGGAGGCGCCAGCGATAGCGTAAGTGTGGATATGTCCAACACCTACCTGGAGTGGGCCAAGGACAACTTTGCGCTCAATAAGCTGGATACCCGCCTGCATCGCGTGGTGCGCGACGACTGCTTTCGCTGGCTGGAAACCGCCAACGCCGAGTTCGATCTGATCTTTATGGATCCGCCAACGTTTTCTAACTCCAAGAAAATGCGCGATACCCTCGACGTTCAGCGTGACCATCCGCGGCTTGTGGAGCTCGCCATGGCGCGCTTGGCACCCGGTGGAACGCTCGTGTTTTCTAATAACCAACGGCGCTTTAAACTCGATGAAGCGCTGAGTGAGCTACGCGGTAGAGGACATTACCGGGCGCAGCTTCGACCCTGATTTCCAGCGGCGCACGAACCTGCACCATGTGTTTTTGCTGCGTCATAAAGTGTCATAAGAGAGCTATCGTATGAAAAGAGCATTCGCATGATTCAGCTGTCGCTTTACACGACGCTTGGCTGTCACCTGTGCAGCCAACTAGAGGGGTTGGTGGCAGCACTGGCGAATCAAAAGTGTGGCTGCACCACATTGAGATTAGCGAGGATGATGCGCTAGTCGAGCGTTACGGCGTGCGGATACCTGTGTTGGTGGATAGTGAAGGCAATGAGCTGGACCGTGGCTTTGAGCTGGAGCGGTTAAGCGCATGGCTGCGCGAGCGTGGCTGGCTGGATGAAGCGGCCCTGGAAGCATTTACCACACCGCCAGAGGCCACGCCGCCAAAAGGCGCCTATGAGCGTGGCGGACGGCGCTTCTTAAGTTAATAGCACTAGGTTAATAGCACGAGGTTAATGGCGCGAGGTTAACAGGCATGGCTAAAAGCGTTGCTCTCAAAGCACGTCCAGCAGTGAGAGCTGGCGCATGGCTTCCTGACCTTCGGGGTGTGGTCGGCCACTTCCAGTACCTTGCGGAACCCTCGCGAAGACTGGATAGTGGCTTCGTCCTCAAGCCACATCTGGGCTTGCTCCAGTGTATCGGCTAGCTGATGTTTCAGGCCGCCAAACTGGGTGCCGATTTGCCCCCAAGCGCGGCTGAAAATCCAGTCACCAAACATATCTTGGTGAATATGAACCAACACGTAGTCATGGTTGGTCTCCCAGCGTACGATCAAAACACTCTCCTTACTTAGCCTTTAAAAGATAGCCTTTAAACACGCCTGCACATCAAGCCGTCGCGGCGTATTGTAAAAGCCCGGATAAGAAAACGCCTATGAAACTTGTTGTCGACGCCAATATCCCTGCTGCCGAGCGCTGCTTTGGCCATTTTGGTACGCTCACCCGCGTGCCGGGCCGGAGATAACCGCCGCGCATCTGCAGGACGCTGATGCACTCATCGTGCGCTCCATTACCCAGGTCAACGACGAGCTGCTTTCAAACAGCCCCGTGGGTTTATTGGTACGTGCACCATCGGCACGGACCATATCGATCAGGCGGCCCTTGCTAAGCGCGATATCGGTTTCGCCAGTGCGCCCGGCTGCAATGCCGAAGCGGTGGCCGACTATGTATTGAGTAGCCTGCTGACGATGGCGGAGCGGGATGGTTGGTCACTTAGCGAACGTACCGTGGGGATTGTGGGGTAGGCAATGTCGGTCGCCGGTTATTGGCACGGCTAACGGCTATGAGCGTGGCAACGCTGGCCTGTGACCCGCCCTCGGGCCGAGAAGGAGGGCAGGCTGGGTTTCACTCCTTAGACGCCCTAATCGAGCACTGTGACGTGCTTTGCTTACATACACCGCTGACCCGCGAAGGCCCATACGCCACCTACCAATTGCTCAACGCTCAGCGTATTCATGACCTTGCGCCGGGTTGCGTGTTGCTGAATGCCGGGCGGGGCGACTGCGTGGATGGGCCAGCGCTGCGCAACCGCTTGGCGGGCAAGGGTGATATCAGCGCAGTGCTGGATGTGTGGGAGAATGAGCCTGAGATTGACGCAGGCTTACGCGATCTGGTCTCCCTGGCAACACCGCATATTGCCGGCCATAGCCTGGACGGCAAGCTGCGTGGCACCTGGATGATTCAACAAGCGTTAGCGCGCCACTGCGGCCAACCCAATGAACTCACGTTCGCCGATATTTGCCCGCCGCCTGCACTGGCTTCGCTGCATTTACAGCACGCGCTACCGCCCGAAGATGCCCTGCGGCTTTGCATACGAGCGGTGTATGACGTTCGCCGTGATCACGATGCGCTTCAGCGTCAAACGCAACATAGCGGAATGCGCAAAGGCTTCGATGATTGCCGAGCCAATTACCCGCTGCGCCGCGAATTCGCCACGCTCAACGTGATGCTGTCAGGCGAGGCGGTCGCATTGGAAGGTGTGTTGCGTGGTGCAGGGTTTTCTCTACTGCTATAGCGAGAACCTTGCTCCTTTCATTGGAAAGCGGTCAACTCTTGTCATTGCGAGGAGCGAAGCGACGCGGCAATCTGATCCTGCGGCGGCACATCCCCAGATTGCTTCGCTGCGCTCGCAATGACATGAAAAGCCACCGACTCGCGGTGGTTCAAGCCTTGTCATTGCGAGGAGCGAAGCGACGCGGCAATCTGCACCCGCGGCGGCACATCCCCTAGATTGCTTCGCTTTGCTCGCAATGACATAAGCAACTTACTGACGATATGCGGCTTCTTTCAGCGCACGAATGCGCTCATCCAGCGGCGGGTGGCTGGCAAACAGCTTTTCCACCAAAGAGCGTGTTTGGCCTTTCGTGATGGCCAGGGCGCGCAGCGTGTCCGGCATTTGGTCCGGCATTTCCGTTTCGGTTTTTAAGCGTGCTAATGCACTGACCATGGCATTGGTACCCGCCAAGCGCGCGCCTGCTTCATCGGCGCGGTATTCGCGGTAGCGTGAGAACCAGGCGACGATAGCCGAGGCCAAAATACCAAACACAATTTCGGCGACCATGACCACTGCGAAGTAACCCATAAAGCCAAGCCCGCCTTCACCATCGCTACGGCTGCGCAGGAAGTTATCGACCAAGTGCGCCACTACCCGGGCGAAGAACATTACAAAAGTGTTCACTACGCCTTGGATCAGTGCCAGCGTGACCATGTCGCCGTTGGCCACATGGCCAATTTCGTGGGCTAAAACGGCACGCACTTCTTCAGGACGCATGCGGTTCAATAAGCCTGCCGAGACAGCAACAAGCGCATCGTTTTTGTTCCAACCCGTGGCAAAGGCATTAGACTGCTGCGCCGGGAATATACCCACTTCCGGCGTTTTAATGCCGACATCACGGGACAGCTCCGCGACCGTGTCCAGCAACCATTGTTCGGTTGAGTTAGAGGGCGTTTCGATAACCACTGTGCCGGTGCTGCGTTTGGCCATCCATTTGGAAATGAACAGCGAGATAATGGAGCCCGCCATGCCGAACACAAAGCAGAAGATCAATAAACTGGTGAAGTTAATGCCCTGGCCGCTCAGATAGCTCTCCACGCCCAACAGGCGCAAGGTAATACTGGCAACCAGTAAGACCGCTATATTGGTCGCCAAAAACAGCAGAATTCGCATCATAGTGCAGGTTCTCCCTTAAAGGTCTTTGCAGCGTTACTAGAATAATGGCTTAGATACGTGCTGTTCATGACAGTTTCAAGTCCCACCGGCTTATTGCCGGTAGCGGGACAAGAAATTGGCAAAGCGGTCAAGTGCATCGCCTAACTGGTCGGCCCAGGGCAGCGTCACAATGCGCACATGATCCGGTTCCGGCCAGTTAAAGGCCGTGCCCTGCACCAGCAATATTTTTCCTGCAGCAGCAAGTCAAGTACCATCTGCTGATCATCTTTGATGTTGAAAACCTTAGGATCCAGGCGCGGAAACGCATAGAGCGCCCCTTTGGGTTTCACACGAGACGCCGGGGATTGCATTGAGCTTTTCGACAGTGATATCGCGCTGCGCCAGCAGCCGCCCACCGGGCAGGATTAAATCATTGATCGACTGATAGCCACCTAGTGCGGTTTGTATTGCGTGCTGGGCGGGCACGTTGGCACACAACCGCATGGAAGCCAGCATATTCAGCCCCTGGATATAATCCTGAGCATTTAGCTTGGCCAGGGTGCCAGAAATGGTCATCCAGCCGGAGCGGAAACCGGCACAGCGGTAGCTTTTGAGAGGCCGTTCATGGTGATTACCAATTGGTCATCGTCCGCCAGTGCGCCGGTGGCGGTGTGTTCGACGCCGTCATACAAAATTTTGTCGTAGATCTCGTCAGAAAATACCACCAAGTTGTGCTGCTTGGCGATCTCGAGCACCTCTTTAACCACGGCGGGCGGGTACACTGCGCCAGTCGGGTTATTGGGGTTGATCAGCACAATGGCTCGGGTGTGGCTGGTGATCTTGGCGCGTATATCCGCCATGTCAGGCGTCCAATCGGCCTGTTCGTCGCAGAGGTAATGCACCGCGTGGCCACCGGAAAGATGGGCGGCGGCTGTCCAGAGCGGGTAGTCAGGCGCGGGGATCAAGACTTCGTCGCCGTCATTGAGTAATGCCTGCATCGCCATCACGATCAGCTCGGAAACGCCGTTGCCAATAAAAATATCATCGATGCCGACGTTTGGGATCAGCTTACGCTGACACTCCTGCATAATCGCTTTACGCGCTGAGTAGAGACCTTTGGAATCGCAGTAGCCCTGTGCCGTGGGCAGGTTACGCATCACATCCTGGAGAATCTCTTCCGGCGCCTCAAAACCAAAGGGCGCAGGATTGCCGATGTTCAGCTTGAGAATTCGTTGGCCTTCCTCTTCCAGGCGCTTGGCGTGGTCGAGTACCGGACCGCGAATGTCATAGCAGACATTGTGCAGCTTGTGAGATTTCTTTAGCGGTTGTGGTTCGTGCGACTGCAGGGTATCCATGAGGTGTTTGTCCAAAAGTAGCGAGAAGCCCAAAGTATCCAACGTAATGAGGTGATTACTAAGTCAAAGGGTGGCTTAGCAGTGCTTGGCTCATTATGCGTCGGAAAGCCCTTGATTGTCTTCGTCGTTTTGCACCGGGGAGGCGGAATATCCGCTGGCGTTTCAAGCGTTAGTCTGCCCAGCTTGCCATCGCGCAACTCGTGAAGCAGCACTTCGGCGCCGCGATGCAGATCCACCCTCGCCGCCAGGGCGTAGGCCGCCCTCGGCGAGCGGCAATATCTTGTAAAATAGCGTTGCCATCAAAACCAGCAATAGCGAGAAAATCGGGCTTTTTCGGGCCATCTGCATCAATGTCGTGAGGGATATCCGGCGCGGTGTAAGGGGGGAGTTCTTTGAGCTTATAACGGGCAGTCAGCGCGTCAGGGTAGCGCTTGGCCAGTTCCGCGCTGGTGACAATGGCCACATCAGTGTATTCAATGGCCGTGTCACGAATAGCGCCAGTAGCGGCGAGGCGATAAGCGCTTGCCTGATCCTCAATTTTGGGCCACAGCACCCCAGGTGTGTCGGTGAGTGCGACGCGCCCGTCGATTCGTACCTTTTGCTGGCGCTTGGTGACCGCGGGTTCGTTGCCGGTTTTAGCGATTTTGCGTCCGGCCAGGCCGTTAATCAGCGTGGACTTCCCCACGTTGGGAATGCCCATCACCATCACCCGGACATCGCGGTCGGCGCGTACGGCACCGGCCAGCTCATGGCACAGCTTGGGGATTTTCTTCAGCTCACGGGTATTGGTGGTGGTAACAGCCAAGGCGCGCATGTTCTCTTGGGCATCGAAAAGGCCACCCACTCAGCCGTGCGTTCGGGATCAGCGAGATCGGCGCGGGAGAGAATTTTCAACACTGGCTTATGGCGCGTTAGCTCGGCCAGCATCGGGTTGGCGCTGGAGTAGGGCAGACGCGCGTCGAGCACCTCGATCACCACGTCAATCTCCGGCAGCACCTCCTTAATCTGGCGGCGGGCCTTGTTCATATGTCCGGGGAACCAGCCGAGCATGGGTCTCTCCTGAAATTACAAAAATTAGAGGCACAAAAAGCGGGCTGCCATTCTAGCAGATGGCGCCCGCCTTGCTGGTTTTCCTTGAATAGGATTTAGCGCTGATTACTCGTCAGGATGAAACTCCAACGACACCGAGTTGATGCAGTAGCGCAACCCTGTGGTCTCTGGTGGCCCATCGGGGAAGACGTGACCCAAATGCGCATCGCAGTGAGAACAGACAACTTCGGTACGCTGCATGCCGTGGGTGGTGTCCATATGCTCTTCAACACAGCGGCTTCCCAGCGGCCGGTCAAAGCTTGGCCAGCCACAGCCAGCGTCAAACTTATGCTCGTTTTCAAACAGGGTGCATGGCAGCATACGCAGTGGTAAATACCCTGGGTATCCTGCACTTGGTAATCGCCGGTAAATGGGCGCTCGGTGCCTTTTTCACGGGCTACGCGGTATTGCTCGGGCGTTAGCTGTTGTTGCCATTCGTCGGGGGATTTTTCTATTTTCGCCATGGGGCTCCTCTCCCTCTGGTTGCCGTTAGTCAGAGGCTAAATAAGCAGGCTAGCTTAACACTCCCATCAATGACAGCGAGCCGCCTGCTCAAGTTCAGCAAATACGAATCCCCGAGTGTGTACTTACGCTCGCCGCGCCACCGTTACTGCGAGGGTCGTGGGCGCTCTCAATCAACCCATCAGGGTGATGCACAATGCCACCCGCATGGCCCATCGTGTCGCTGAACGCGTCGGGCAGCACCTCCACATCGTGGCCAGCGGTAGCCAGGTCGGTGACTAACGCATCGTCAAAACGCGCTTCCAGTTTTAAGTTGGTGCTGGTTTCCCCAGGTGCGCCCGAGCAGCCAGCGCGGTGCGGTGATTGCCTGCTGAAGCGGCATGCCGTACAGCGCATAGCGTGAGAAACCGCCGCCTGGGTTTGCGGCTGGCCTTCACCGCCCATGGTGCCATAAACCATGGTGCGGCCATCGTTAAACTTGGCAAGCGCCGGGTTGAGCGTGTGAAAAGGTTTACGGCCGGGGGCCAGGCCGCGCAGATCATCAGGATTAAGCGAAAACTGATGCCGCGGTTTTGCCACAGCACACCGCTTTCTGGCAGCACTACGCCACTGCCGAACTCCCAGTAGATGCTTTGAATAAAGCTGACTGCGCGCCCTTGGCTATCCACGGTGCCCATCCAGATAGTATCGCCGGGGGCGGGTTCGTGAGGCCAGGGTAGGGCGTGCTGTGGGTCGATGTTCGCAGCTTCTCGGCCGATATTTTCTGAGCTAAGCAACTCTTGCAGCGGCGTCGGTACACGGCCGGGGTCAGTGACGTTTTGGTCGCGTAAGATAAAGGCGCGCTTGGTGGCTTCAATTAACCCGTGCAGGTGCTCAAAGCTGTTGGGCTCGGCGGCTTTTAAGCGCTCGTAAATGGCCAAAATCATCAGCGACGCCATACCCTGGGTAGGGGCGGGCAGGTTATACAGCGTGGCATCCTGGAGGGTGACTTCCAGTGGCGTTACCTGTTGAGCCTGATAGGCGTGAAAGTCTGCCAGGCGCAGCGGACTGCCCACTGCTTCCAAGTCCCGCGCCATGCTGGCCGCCAGCTCACCACGGTAGAAGTCATCCAGTCCCGCTTCCGCCAAGCGCTTCAGCGTGGCAGCTAGACGCGGCTGGCGTAGCCGCTCGCCTTCATGGGGTACCTGCCCGTTCAGCAGTAGCGCGTCGCTAAAGCCTGGGCTTTGGGATAAACGCTCAAGGTGTTTGGCAGTCAGTGCTTGCTGGCTTTGGGAAACCGCAATACCCGCTTCTGCGTGACGAATGGCATCGGCCAGTAGCGTGGAGAGGGCAGCTGTTTTCCACAACTCGACGCCACGTTCAGCGCTTCATGCCAACCGCCAATGGTGCCTGCCATGGTGAGGGCGGCTTTGGGGCCACGCTCGGGAATTTGCGTCTCTCCGGCGTAGAAATCCGCGTTGGCGAGGCCCGCCGCTGGGCCGCAGGCATCAATGGCAATGGGGGCTTTGCCGGGCTCATGAATCAGCCAGAAGCCATCACCGCCCAGGGCATTCATATGTGGATAAACCACGGCAATGGCCGCGGCAGCCGCTACCATGGCCTCCACCGCATTGCCGCCCTGTTTAAGCACATCGCGCCCGGCGCTGGCGGCTAGGTGATGAGGGGCGACGCAGCTGCCGCCGTAACTACGTTGGGTGTGGAGCATCTCAAATTCCTTTGTTATTGATCTTGGTTACCAGCCAATGGCGTTTGGCAACCATGTAGCAATGCTGGGGAAGATAAACACCAGCGCGACGGCGACAAACTGTAGGCCGATAAACGGCAGCGCGCCTTTATAAATATCCAGTGTGGTGACTTCTTTCGGGGCCACGCCTTTGAGAAAGAACAAAGACCAGCCAAACGGTGGGGTGAGAAACGAGGTTTGCAGTACCAACCCCACCAAAATACCCAGCCATACCAAATCGACCCCCATTTGCACAAAGAACGGCAAAAATAGCGGTAGGGCGATATAGCTGATCTCGATCCATTCCAGAAAGAAACCCAACACAAACATCAGCAGTAGCATAAACAGCATTGCGCCTAGTTCGCCCCCGGGCACCCAGTCGAACATGCGGGCAACCAAATGCTCGCCGCCCAAGCCGCGGAATGCCAAGCCAAACACCTGCGCGCTAATTAAGATAAAGAATACCATCGCTGAGATTATCAGCGTGGCTTTGGCGACTTCTTTGAGCAGCGCAAACGTTAACCGGCCTGAGCAGGCTACAAACAGCAATGCCCCTAGCGCCCCCATCGCGGCAGCCTCTGTGGGCGCGGCAATGCCGCCAATAATCGAACCCAGCACAGCAAATACCAAGCCTACTGGCGGGCCCACCACGGTGATTACCTTCACCAGCAGTTGGCGCCGTCCCATCGCTTTACGCTCCTCAATAGGGATGGGTGGCATTAGGTGAGGGTAGAGTTTGGCGATTATTAAAATGGCAATAATATAAACAGCCGCGAGCGTTAGCCCCGGCACCATGGCGGCTGCAAACATCGTACCGACGGACTCACCCAAAATTTCAGCCAATAGGATCAACACCAGACTGGGCGGGATAATCTGACCCAAGGTGCCGGACGCGCAGATCATGCCCGTGGCCAGAGATTTAGGATAACCGCGACGCAACAATGTAGGCAGCGTGAGAAGGCCTAGCGTGACGATAGTGGCGCCAACAATCCCCGTGGCGGCACCTAACAGGACGCCCACCAGAATAATCGCCACGCCCATGCCACCCGAGAGGCCGCCGAACAAGTGGCCGATCACATCGATCAACTCCTCGGCAAGCTTCGATTTCTCCAGCATCACGCCCATAAACACAAACAGCGGTATCGCCATAAACGTGTAATTGGTTACCACGCCGTAAATACGTGATGGAAGAAGGTTAAACAACATCGGGCCAAAGCCGATGTAGCCAAAGAAAAAGGCAGTGGCCGCGATGCTGATACCCACGGGAATGCCGATTAGCAGGAACACGAAAAAGCCACGATCATGCCGATCGCTAGCCATTCATTGGGAGACATGCGTTATTCACCTCGTGTGGGCAGGGCAAACGCCTGACGCAGCGCGTGGGCCAACCCTGCAGCGCGAGAAGGACAAAACCAAACGGAATGAGCGATTTGAGCAGCCAACGAAGGGGCAGACCACCGGGGTTAGGCGATACTTCGCCGCGGGCGAACGACTGAGCTATCCACGGCAGCGTCAGCCAGGCGATATACAGCCCCATCACCAGCAACAATAAACCGCCGATAACCTCAATCACGCGCTGCAGGCCCGTGGGGAAGCGTTCATAGAAAACATCGACGCGCACCTGCTCACCCATCATCAGCAAATACGACATGCCAAATAGCGCGATAGGTGAGATCAAGTGCCACTGTAGCTCTTGCAGCCACACCGCTCCGATCCGAAACACATAACGCATCAATACGTCGCCAGCGACGAGTCCGACTAATACCACGCAGGTCCAGGCGGCGATCCAGCCAAATAGCCGAACCACCGCCTCAACCCCGTGGACAAAGGTTGCCACGGCGCGCATATCAGACTCCGATAATGTCGTTTAACCAAGCCCGCTCGCTGGAGCCCGCCCAGCGGTCGTGATTGGCTTTAAAGGCCATGTAGCTGTCGTGGACTTTGCGTACCAGTGGGTCAGCGTTGGCCTCTGTGGCCAGCGTGTCTTGGGTGGCTTCGCGAAGCGCATCAACAACAGGAGTGGGAAGCATGCTAGCCGTCACACCTTCGTTTTCTATCAAATCGGTCATGGCTTCCCCATTAACCGCTTCAGACCACGTGACACTCTCCAAACAAGCGGCCATGCAGGCGGTTTTGACGATCATCTGCAGGTCTTCCGGCAGGCTATCCCAGTGTGTTTTCGATATCAGCAGTTCGCCGGTGGTGGAGGGCTCGTGCCAGCCGGTGGTGTGGTAGAACTTGGCGGCGTTATGCAGCCCCATGCGGCGATCTTGGAAAGGACCAACAAATTCGGCTGCATCAATGACGCCACGTTCGAGGGCTGGGAAAATTTCGCCACCAGGGAGCACGCGCGCATCGACGCCTAGCGAGGAGTAGACCTGGCCCGCCAAACCGGGGACGCGCATTCGCAGGCCATTAAGCTGACTGATATCTTCTATCGGTTCGCGGAACCAGCCGGTCATCTGCACGCCGGTATTATTGAGCGGGAAAGCCACCATGCCGTAAGGCTCATATACTTCGTGCCAAAGCTCCAAGCCACCGCCGTGATAGAGCCACGCCATATGGCCCATAAAGCTCATGCCAAACGGCACGGTGGTGAAGTACTGGGCCGCAAATGTGGTGCCTGACCAGAAGTAGCTATTAGCAGCATTCATCTCGATGGTGCCGCTTTGCACGGCTTCAAAGCCCTCAAAGGCTGGAATCAGCTCACCGGCTGCGAAGTGCTGGATGTTAAGCCGACCGCCGGACATGGCATTGATTTTGGCGATGACATCGGTAGGACTGCCAGGACCTTCTACATAAAAGGGCGAGCCGGGACCGTAGGCATTGGTCATACGCCAATTAAAACGCTCGTCGGACTGCGCACGGGCGATAGACGGAGCACCTAATACCAGCCCGGCAGTGGTGGAAACGGTTGCCGTGGTGAGAAACTTGCGGCGAGATAAGGACATAGCACACCTCATGATGGGGAAGTGGATCAGTAAGGGAACACTATGAGGGTAGCAAGGGTGTGCCATAAAAATCGATTTTATTATAAATAAAAAGATTTTTAAGGGTTTCATAGCAGATGGAGAGTGGGCAAATGCTAAGAAAATTCAGCGCTTGCACCGTTATGAGGCTTCATTAGAGACGAGGGCACTCCCAATGTGCATGCTGGCGCAACAAAGCTTGTGCTTGGGTGTAGGTGATTGATAGCGGGTCAGTAAAGCCGCTGCTAGCAGAGAGCTTGACAGCTCAATACGGTCTGAGTAACATACGCGCCACCTCGACGAGGCAATGCAACGTCCCATTCGTCTAGTGGTCTAGGACACCGCCCTTTCACGGCGGTAACAGGGGTTCGAACCCCCTATGGGACGCCACTTATTCATTGAAGGGCACGTTCTTTTAAAGGTAAGCGGTCGTCAGGGTTATCGGAATGCGGGACAGATTGCGGGAATAGCTCAGTGGTAGAGCATCGCCTTGCCAAGGCGAGGGTCGGGAGTTCGAATCTCCTTTCCCGCTCCAGTTCGGTGTGTGGTAAGTCAGGCAAGGTCGGGAGCTGGAACGCCAGCCCGGTCGAATCTACTTTCCCGCTCCACACGTCCCATTCGTCTAGTGGTCTAGGACACCGCCCTTTCACGGCGGTAACAGGGGTTCGAACCCCCTATGGGACGCCACTTCCGATAAATTGATTAAGTATCTATTAGCGGGAATAGCTCAGTGGTAGAGCATCGCCTTGCCAAGGCGAGGGTCGGGAGTTCGAATCTCCTTTCCCGCTCCAGATTTAGTAGTATCGGACGGTAAGCGATGGGTCGGGAGCTGGAACGCCAGCCCGGTCGATCTCCTTTCCCGCTCCAGTTTTGATTTAGTCCCATTCGTCTAGTGAAGCCTAGGACACCGCCCTTTCACGGCGGTAACAGGGGTTCGAACCCCTATGGGACGCCATCTAGCGTTATACATCGTTTTGTTTGCGTTGCGGGAATAGCTCAGTGGTAGAGCATCGCCTTGCCAAGGCGAGGGTCGGGAGTTCGAATCTCCTTTCCCGCTCCAATTTGGATGTGTGGTTAAGAGTATTGCCTTGCCTAGGCGAGGGTCGTGATCTGGTGCGCCAGCCCGGCCGAATCTCCTTTCCCGCTCCAAGTGTTTCTATGTTCACTCTTTATTATTTCAATGGTGCATCAGCTATTTGCTGAGCGTCATTTTTGCGTGTCTAGCGCTCGGCTCGATTGTTCGCCTTGAAAAAGTCGTTTGCGCCCTAATGTCTTACCTTCTCTTCTTATTTTGCTGACAGGGACATGTTCATGGCCGAACCGGCATTGTCGATCCGTGGCCTTACCAAAGTGTACGGTAACGGCTTCCAGGCACTCAAAGGTATTGATCTCGACGTCCAACAGGGCGATTTTTTTGCCTTGTTAGGCCCTAATGGCGCCGGTAAATCCACCACGTTAGGCGTGGTCTGTTCACTGGTGCAAAAAACAGCGGGCAAGGTGTCCATATTTGGTATTGATGTCGATAAAGATTTCGCCAAGGCCAAATATCAATTGGGTGTCGTACCCCAGGAATTTAACTTCAATCAGTTCGAAAAAGTGCTCGATATCGTGCTCGCTCAGGCGGGTTATTACGGCATGACCAGCCGTGAGGCGTTGCCCCGCGCCAAGCAACTGCTGACTGATCTCGGCCTGTGGGACAAACGCAACGGCAGCGCGCGGATGCTCTCCGGCGGGATGAAACGCCGCCTGATGATCGCGCGTGCACTGATGCATCGGCCTAAATTGCTGATTCTGGATGAGCCGACTGCTGGCGTGGATATCGAACTACGTCGCAGCATGTGGGAATACATGCGGCGGATTAATCAAGATGAAGGCACCACTATTATTCTTACCACCCACTACCTGGAAGAGGCCGAGAGCCTGTGCCGCAATGTGGCGATTATCAATAATGGCGACATTGTGCGGAATACCAGTGTGCGTGAGCTGCTGGCTGAGCTTGATACTGAAACCTTCCTGATTGATACCTCCGAGGCCATTACAGCCATACCCAATATAGAGGGATTTGAGATACAGCAGCTGGAATCTACTCAGCTATCACTCGTGGTACACCGTGGGCAACGTTTAAATGATGTGTTTAGTGCGCTGAGTGAGCAAGGTGTTCAGGTGGTGTCTATGCGTAACCGGGCCAACCGTCTTGAGGAGATGTTTGTGTCAATGGTAAAAGGCAGTGGCCAAGGGGCAATAGATCAGCGCGTCGAGAAGAAGGAGGCGCGCGCATGAACGCCACACAAACACTGATCGCCTTATGGACCCTGGTGCTAAAGAGATCAAGCGCTTCACGCGCATTTGGCCACAGACGCTATTGCCGCCCTCAATCACCATGGCGATGTACTTCATCATCTTCGGCAATCTGATCGGTTCGCGTATTGGTGATATGGACGGCTTCAGCTATATGGACTTTATCGTCCCTGGGCTGATCATGATGTCGGTGATTACCAATAGCTACTCCAATGTAGCATCCAGCTTCTTCTCGAATAAATTCCAGCGTTCGATTGAAGAGATGATGGTCTCGCCAATGCCCAATTGGGTGATTTTGTCCGGCTTTATTCTAGGCGGCATGGCCCGTGGGTTGGGCGTTGGGCTGATTGTGACCGTTGTTTCGTTGTTTTTTACCCGCTTAACAGTGGAGCATCCGCTGCTCACGGTATTAGTCGTGGTACTGACATCAGCGCTTTTCTCTATTGGCGGCTTTATCAACGCCTTGTTGGCCAACAAGTTTGATGATATTTCCATCGTGCCGACCTTTATTCTCACGCCGCTGACCTACCTGGGCGGGGTGTTTTATTCTATTTCTATGCTGCCGGACTTCTGGCAAAACGTTTCCATGCTCAACCCCATTCTGTACATGGTTAACGTCTTTCGTTACGGCTTCCTGGGCGTCTCGGATATCCCGGTTGGTTGGGCCCTCGCTGCGATTTTCGCCTTTATCATTGTGCTGTTTGTGGCGGCGCTGACCATGTTAGAGCGCGGTAAAGGTATTCGTAGTTAATGGTAATAGCGCACTGATAAAGAGAGGCTAAAAGCTAATGACACACCGCCCCGATACCCTGGAAAACGCGCCACTAGGGCGTGACTCCGCTTACCCCGAGCAGTATGACGCGGGGCTTCTCTATCCCATTCCTCGTGCGGCCAACCGCACTCCCTTGGGGATTGAAGAAGATGCCCTGCCGTTTGTAGGGGAAGACGAGTGGCACGCCTTTGAAGTTTCCTGGCTGAACAGCCGCGGCAAGCCTATCGTCGCCGTGGCGCGCTTTCGCCCAATCTGATTGAGTCCAAATCGTGGAAGCTCTATCTCAATAGCTTTAACCAATCCCGGTTTTATAGCCGCCAGGAAGTGATGGAGACGCTCGCCAATGACCTCGCTGTTGCGGCAGGGCTGAGGTGAGTGTCGAGCTCTTTGATGTCGATGCCTCAGAGCTTTCAGCACAGCAATTGCCAGGCGAATGCTTGGACGATTTAGATATCGCAGTAAGCGATTACACACCCAGCAGTGACCACTTGATGGTTGGCAACGAGATCGTCGAAGAGACGCTTTATTCTCATCTGCTGAAGTCTAACTGCCCCGTCACCGGCCAGCCGGATTGGGGAAGCGTGCTGATTCGCTACAAAGGACCAAAGCTTGATCGGGAAGGGTTGCTGCGCTACCTGATTGGCTTTCGTCAGCACCAGGATTTTCACGAGCACTGCGTTGAACATATTTTCACCGACTTAATGACGCAGGCAAAGCCTACGCAATTACTGGTGCTGGCACGCTATGTGCGCCGCGGTGGGTTAGATATTAGTCCCTGGCGCGCCACGCCTGGGCTGACGCCACCCACGCCGCTGCGTCTAGCAAGGCAGTAAACGTCGGTGTTATAAATGCTGATACTACAGTAGCCTCACACGATTGGATTTGGAGTCATTAATGGACGCACTCACGCTTCTTCACGAACGCAGCTCAATGGGCAAGTTGATGGAGCCAGCGCCCAGCGCCGAACAGCTCAGCGCCATTTATCAGGCGGCACTTCGTGCACCTGACCATAAAGAGCTGCGCCCTTGGCGCTTTATTGAGTTCAGCGGGGAGGGGCGTGAGCGTTTAGGCGAGCTATTTGCTGAGGCAGAGTTCCAAGAAGACCCTAGCGCCGACGACGAAACACTCAACTCAGCACGCAAAAACCGCTCCGCGCGCCGATGGTTATTGCTGTGATCGCCAAAGTAACCCCAGAGATCGCCAAAGTGCCCAAAATGGAGCAGGTGATTTCCGCTGGCTGCGCCGCCCACGGCATTTTACTCGCCGCCCATGCGCTGGGGCTTGGCGCTATGTGGCGCAGCGGCAAGTACGCATTCGACCCTGTCGTACGCAAAGGACTAAGCTTGGATGAAGACGATGAAGTTGTCGCGTTTATCTATCTAGGCACCCTGGGTGGCCGCCATAAACCCGTGCCGCAGCATACTATTGCTGATTTTGTTGAGCGCTGGGATTAATCATGAACATGCCCCGTCAGCCAGGCGTACCACATCCGCGCTTGCCATTGCCGGAAGGGCAGCCAGAAGACTTATCCGCCTTTCATCGCTGGCTGAGTGAGGCGATTCCTATGGTCAAGGCGTTAGGCATTAGTGATGTGACGCGCCAAGACGATACATTAACGTGGCAGTTGGCACTCGCGCCCAACCTCAACGATAAAGGCACTGGCTTTGGCGGTGCGCTCACGGCGCAAACCACGCTACAAGGGTGGTGTTGGGTAACGCTATGGCTGCGTGAGCGGGGTATCGCCCGCGATGTCGTGGTTGCCGAAGCCAGCCAGCGTTTTCTGGCGCCGGTGACGGGCGACTATCACTTGGCATGCAGGCCAACTGAATCGGAAGGCCCCGCCCAGTTGTCCAACAAGCTCGCTGAGCGAGGGAAGGGCGTATTGCGCTCACCCAGCAGCTTTACTGTGGCGAGACGCTCTGCCTGGAAGCCAGTAGCAGCTACGCAGTGTTACCGCTAAGTTGACCATGCCGTCCCGCGGGCCGAAGGGCTAGCCAGCCTGAAAAGGCTTGCTATTTCGAGGCTTAGCCCATAGTATATGCGCCGTTCTGTCGCGAAAGGTACAGCCTTTCAAGAGCGCCAAAACGCGGAGGGTGTCCGAGTGGTCGAAGGAGCACGCCTGGAAAGTGTGTAAGTCGTAAGGCTTCGAGGGTTCGAATCCCTCCCCCTCCGCCAAGAATTTAGATTAAGCCGCTGATATCAGCGGCTTTTGTATCTGTAATTCGGCCAGCCCATACTTCAGCCCATACTTTGGTATCGGATCCCTTCGTAACGCACGGGATGCCTTTGGACAGTTCAACTATCTATCTAAGCTTCTGCAACCTCATTACCAAGTCCAAACCTAAGCCTATATGTTCCACGTAAGCTTTAAACCTACTAATGCTGAGGTGACAGGGGCTGCCGACTTCGCTATTGTCATCTTAAGAATTATGAGTAATTGCTATACATCTGCTTTCGACCGAGGCTGTGTGAAAACGTGATTGTCGCTATACTTTGACGAGGTTCGCTGAGGAAATAGTGATGAAGCGATTCGTGGTAGGCGAGGCCCGAGACCAAAGCACGTTATTTCCTACGCTTTTGGACGACTTCATCGCCGAGGACAACCCGGTTCGTGCCATTGAGGCATTTGTTGAGGGGCTCGACCTTAAAGACATGGGCTTCAAAGGTGTTGATCCGCACGCTACCGGGAGACCGGCTTATCATCCGGCTGTTCTTCTGAAGCTCTACATCTATGGTTATCTCAACCGTATTCAGTCAAGTCGCCGGTTAGAGCGAGACCCAACGTAATGTCGAGCTAATGTGGCTGACTGAGCGTTTAACACCCGATTTCAAGACGATTGCTGATTTCCGAAAGAATAATGGCGAGGCCATTCGCCGTGTTTGTCGAGAGTTCATCGTGCTTTGTCGACGCTTAAACCTGTTCTCAAAAGCTATTGTGGCGATCGATGGCAGCAAGTTTAAAGCCGTCAATAACCGTAATCGTAATTTCACGGCGACCAAGATGAAGCGTCGCCTTGAGCAAATTGAAGAAAGCTTTGAGCGGTACCTGGGCCAACTTGACGCGGCTGATCGCGAAGAGCCTGCGCTGGCAGAGGCAAAGACCGCCCACCTAAAGGATAAAATCAGGAAGCTGAGAGAAGAGACGTCAAGATTACAAGTGGTTGAAGAGAAGCGCTTACAGTCACCCGACCAACAGGTCTCCTTAACGGATCCGGACGCCAGAGCTATGGCCACGAGTGGCAGAGGTACCGGAACGGTGGGATACAACGTGCAAACGGCGGTCGATAGCCAGCACCATCTGATTGTCGCTCATGAAGTTACCAACATCGGCCATGACCGAGGCCAGCTGTTCAAAATGGCTAAGCACGCTCGGGAAGCCACCGGTATTAAAGAGCTTAAGGTTGTGGCTGATAGAGGCTACTTCAAAGGCGAAGAGATCCTGGCCTGTCACAAGGAAGGTATTACGACTTATCTCCCGAAGCCACTGACATCGCCAAGTCAGGCAAAGGGGCTTTTCCCAGGTCGGCATTTCGTTATCTACCCGAGCGCAATGAATATTCTTGTCCAGCAGGACAACGGCTTACTTGGCGGTTTGAATCTGAAGAGAAAGGACAAAAGCTGCATGCTTATTGGAGTTCGTCATGTGCAAGTTGCTCCATAAGGGAGAAATGCACGACGGGAAAGCAGAGGCGGATAAAGCGTTGGGAACACGAAGATGTACTTGAAGCTGCGCAAGCCCGACTGGATTGGACCCCTGCAATGATGCGATTAAGGCGACAAACGGTGGAGCATCCATTTGGCACGTTGAAAGCTTGTATGGGGCGACACATTTCATGACCAAACGACTTGAAAATGTGAGTACGGAAATGAGTCTTCATGTGTTGGCCTACAACTTGAAGCGAGTCATAACGATCTTGGGTGTGAATGGTTTAATAAGGGCTACAAGGGCGTAACGGGCCCTTTACCTGCATTTTAAGAAGCCTTAAAAGCCAAGTAGGCACATTATACTGGCTTCATAACGCAAAGAAGTAACGGCAGCATCATTGAAACAGCGGATCAGTAGGGCGCCGCTGCGATAAAAGAAGAGGATGTCGTGGGTCAGGCCATATTTTCTATTTTCACACGGCCAGGACCCAAAGCAGACATGCCGGAAAAGGCAGCGAGCACGTTCATTGGGGATATTAAGCATACAGGATGACCTGTTTTATACATCTGCACTATATTGATTTTTCGGAATTGCAAGAGAATGATAGGTGGTCGGTCGTACAGCACAAGATTGTTGAACGTGAATGCACGATCAAGTGGAATATCGGGCACGCTATGTAATAAAAATTTCATATGAAAAGGAGGGACTGTGGTTCAGCTAGCTGATATTGAAAGGGTCGCCCCTGGTGTTGCATACCTGTCGCCCGATGAGCATGAGGCGCTGCATAGATTTTCACTGCTCTGGACTTTATTCGAAGCCCAAATGTTGGAGAGCAATGCCTCGGCGAAGAAGATTTCTGAGAAAGTGCAGAGTGTGGAGACGGAGATCATTCGGGGTGGTTGGTTCGCAGAGCATTTAGATTACTTTTCCGATCGCTATGTTGATGGCAGTAATACGAACCAACGCTTTGAAAACCTTTATCTACGTAACAACGATAACCCCGACTTGGTTCGCGCCGTGCTAACTGGGGAGAATTTAGAACCAACTTCTCAGCTTATAGGTTGCCTGATCATAGTTTATCGTTTTAGAAACAATTTCTTTCATGGCATCAAGTGGGCATATGGTCTACAAGACCAGCTTGATAATTTTAAGAATTCAGCATCTCTTCTGGGAAAGTTCTTAGAGAAGGTGCCAAATGACATATAAAACAACTGTTAATTTTGAGGCTAGCATAAAATTTTTCGACTTATTCCTTTGCTCACGCTGTTCTTACTTCAGGCCTGTGCAAACCCATCAATCGTGAATGTTCGAGATGACATGGTCTCTGAGATTCCATCAGATGCTGTCATTTTATTCCAAGATTTGAGGGTGAGCCAAACTTTGTTGAGGAAAGCACAGATTATTTTGTGTCCATTATTGAGGCCTCCATTGATAATCAAATCGTTCAAGGAAGTGTTCTGAGAGAGGAATCCACCGATATCGCATCAGGAGGGAATTTGGCCCCGTGGAAATTGCATTAAGTTTTCCCGTGAGCGTGGGTACGACGTCTTGATAATGGGGAAGGTTACAAGCCATAAAACAATGGGCAGCCTGAACGGATTTTCAACAGTCAGAATTTACGATGTTGAGACTGGCGACCGCATAGCAAATTTCCATCGTCCCAGTGGTTTGTTGGTCGCTCATAGTGAGCATCAATCTGTAATGGCAGCAGTTAAGAGAACGGCGGGTGACGCTTACAAAGTATTCCCCGATAGTCAGAAACAACAAGTGGCCGATTTCGTCACTAGCGACCCAAAGCGGCCCCACCGGTGAAAGCGGCATGCTGATTCAGCCGTGTTATGCAGCCGACACGATAATCTATGTTATGCTTCCTATTTATACTTAATTAATTTTAATTTCAATGGGATAGATCGTGAATGAAGGGCTGAATAACCTGAATGAACGAGCCGGCGGGTTCATTCAGGTTACGTAGAAGGGAGTATAATCACTGTTATATATTTTGAGAAAAATGAATATTTGGCAACTGAATTTAAAGGATAACCATGAATAATAAGAAATCAATGAGTCACGTAAATCCTTTGGGATTAGATGCTAAAAGAGAAAAAAGCAGGAAGTGATACTTATAGAAAGTATAATTATCAATATCATTGGGCATTCTGCAGGATGCTTGATGAACATAGTGAGGGAAATGAATACGCTATATTTGTGGAGGAACATGAAGATGTAACACTGGCGAACAGCCTTAATGGTGCGTCTGCATTGTTTGAGTTCAATCAAATTAAAGAGATAGCAAGCAAGTCAACAATTACCTCATTGACAAAAGATAAAGAAAAACAGGCTCACCATTAAAAAGCTTGCAAACAGTGTGTGCAATAAAACTTCTCTGGTAGAGTTTCAAGTGTTAACTTTGTGTCTACTGGTGGGTTTAGCTTTGACTTGCACAAAGATGGTTTGTCGTTCGAGGTAATCAAGGTCGGGCAACTAACAGATGACGAAAAAGAAAAAGTTTTTAGTTGCATATCTGGAATAGATAAAGCAAATATGCTAGAAAGCAAACTGGCATTTATAATACCAGAGTTGCCCGAAAAGGCTTTGATCTTGCTGTTGAAGGTAAGATTAGTCAATTGATAAATAAACGAGCGCCTGGGTGCACTTACAACTCTAGCTCTATTTACAACTGCATAATAAGAGACCTTCAAAGAAAAGGTGAAAATAGTTTTGATTACCTTGACTGGGATACTTCACTGAAGAAAAAGCAGTTACGAGCAAGCAGCTCGATGAAATCATAGAGCAACACGTTAAAAGCAAACCTGATGAGAGTTTAACTACAGAATTATTAGATATACTCAAAGATGAATACAACCTAAAATCTTTGAGGCGGAGAAAAATCGTTAGCGCATTCGATAGGTATTATACTGCTAAACTGAGTAATCGAGATTCAGAGCTGCACAAAGTTTCGGAAGAGATAAAAATGTCAATAGAAGATAAAATTGACAACTATTCTACTGCTGCAGAATTAGATGAGAGTATATTTAGCCAAGCCTCTGATTTATTAACTAGCTATTTCCTTAGTCGAGAAGACTTTTCTGGTGCATTTTATATGAGCTGATTGCATTGAAATGAACAATGACATTTATACATACAAAAGCTTATTAGGAATTTAAGGAATAATTTGCATGAGAACCTTGAAGTTCAAAAACTCACATTAATAAGCGATCTGCAAAGAAAGCAAGACAATTAGAGTTCTCAGACAGATACAATCTGATTCTCGCTGAGGGTAAAAATAGTGTTGGCAAGTCTTCTGTGGTAAAAATTTATTCTGGTGTTTTGGCTGTGAGCCCAGGTTTGACGACAAATGGAATAGTCTAAACTGCAAAGCCATCATTGAGTTTGAAGTTGGAGATAAAAATACTGGCTTGCCCGAGATGACAATCGTTTCTTTTTATCTGATGATGGGGTTAAATACAAATCATTTGTTGGCCTGTCTGGAGAGTTCTCCAAAAATATCAGAGATCGTAAATTTTAATGCTTTATTACCAGTAAGAAACAAGGATGAGGTTGTTATACCACCTCCTGCATTTTACTTCCTTCCATTTTATATAGACCAAAAGCAGAGTTGGTCGAATGCATGGGAATCATTTGATAAACTTGGTCAGTTTTCTGACTGGAAAAAGCCAATTATACAATACCACTCCGGAATGATCAAAAAGAACTATTTTGATTTAACTGAGAATATTTACGAGAAAAAAGAGAAAAGTGCGGTTAAGAATAAGATCGAAAAATATGAAACTGCAATATCAATAGTCAGCGACTTTATTCCTAATATTGAAACTACCGTAAATTTAGAAGAGTTCGACGAAATCGAAGAAGAGCTCAAGTATAAAATGTTTGATCTACACAATTTACAGGAGCTTGTCTTTGAAGAGTTTGCAGAGCTTAGGGCAGATAAAGCACACGTTCAAAGCCAGCTTGTGATTGCAAATGAAGCTTTGAGTGAGCTTGAAAAGATTATGAGTTTGCAGAAGAAACAGATGATGAAATAGAATGCCCAACCTGTGGTGTCATTCATGATAACACTCTAGTTAATAGATTTTCGTTGCTTAAAGATAAAAGAGCAGGCTGGGCAAGTTGCTAAACGACTAGAAGCGTCATTAAAAAATTAGAGCGAAGTGTCATAAAGAAAGAGGAAGAATTAAGAGACATTAGAAACCAAATTGAAGAATTAAATGAGAAGTACTATAGAAAGAAGATGAAAATAAGATAACATTTCAAAACATCCTCGATTCGGTTGCAGTACACTCTGTTACGCAAAAAGTTAACAGTAGAAAAGTATCAAGTTTGAACAGCTTTACTCGCTAGAAGCGGGCGAAAGCTTTGGGAAAAGACCGGAATAGTGCATCTAAAGAAAGTAAAAATTGTCAAAGAAAAATTTATAGAGCTTTTCCAAGCTATATTTCCAAACTTAAGGCGTTTGGAGTAAATACTCAACATTAAATCACCAGAAAGCTATACAAAAGTCGCCAAAAGTGGTGGTGCTGCTGAAAGCACGAGAGCTATGCTGGCGTATTATGTAACTTTCTACAACCTCATAAGTATATATAGTGAAGAAGTATTGAGCCCGCTGGTTATTGATACTCCAAACCAGCATGAACAAGCTGCTAAACACTATGAAAGCATCGTTTCTTTAGTCATGAACAATACTCCTGAAAACTCACAAATATTTCTATGCGGCATGGATTCAAAGAAACTATCTCAAATGAAGGGAAAGGGAAAAGTGCACTTATTAGAGAAAGAGCATGCCCTTTTAGAAGCTAGTGAATATGAGGGTCTGAGCGAGAAATATGGTAGTATCTTCGAATAATCAAGGGTAAACGTATATAACAAAAGGTTCCAGGTGACGCCTACAGCGCACCTGAACTAAACGTTATATTTTGGTAAGCATATAGGAATGAAATGTCTATAACATATAAACAAGCTGCTGGGGCTGCTTTTGCATTGGTTGGTGCAACCGCCACGGCTACATGGAATATAAGGAATGATAGGCTAGAGGAACTTGACTCGATAGTGAACTCCTACGAGGCAGCGGAATCTTGGAAGGTTCCTGAAACAATTGCAAAATTAGATAAATCTGTTGAATACCTCAATAGCGAGTTAGGTCTCATAGCAGAAAACCAGAAATATAAAGAAGAAATCGATGAATTAATGGCCCAAGTTTCTGAGCTTTCTGAGACCGTTTCTATGAAAAATAATCAAATATCAGCGCTTGAAGACAAGGTTGCTGAGCAAGAGCAATTCGTTAATGAATTTTTTCCGATACAGAAGAATTTGTTTTAGAAAAGAATACCTCTATTGGTTTCTTTGGCGCTGAGATTGTCGTTGCCCTAAATGATGTTTATGAAGTTTTAGGTGACGCAGATATTACGATTAACAATAGCAAACATCGGATTGAAGTAGGAGTATCATTCCTGTCACTAGTGCGAATAAAACCTGTGATCTGATATTTAACGAATTTGTGGGATACGATAGTATTAAATTGAGCATTCTATGCAAAATATAACAATTGGCTGTTGTCGGACGTTCCTGCGCTAGCGCTCCGGCACGTCGCAAAGCCAGAGCGTTATACCAGAATCACATAAAGACCGCATTTGACCGTAATCAGTCTAAAGCGGTCGCTTTCTTTACGCAAGACGTCCTAGCCACCAGGTGGTTTTGTGAGGTCTGTTCTTCATAAAGAAATCGTTAAGTATTTTTATGGCTAGGAAAGGTAAACTTCTCCATCTTTCCCATCTTGCCGGTATTGAAAGGCTTTTAACTATAAACTTAATACTCCAGTTATTAATTTTAATATTAAAGTGTCGAGCTCTGTAACTGACAACAATAAGGTGAAAAGAGTGCCGAAGCATTTTGGCTTCCGGCACTCGTTAACATTAACTATCTATAGTCTTAATTTTTCATATTCCTCTTTGCCCATTTCCTAGGGTCTATTCTCCAGATATATTTAAACCCTTTTAGAAACAAAAGTAGAAACACAAGTGGCATAATTAGTGTCTTAAATAAAATGCTGCCATCAAATTAAGTAAGGAAGGGATTATATCTTCAACTGTTGTTACAATACGTTCCCATTTTGCTATATCCCGGAACTCAGATATTTTATTCGACATACTTGCCATCCAGCCTTCAGTAACATTATTTCCTTCAATAATATCGGTGGTATTTTGAATATTCTTATCTACAGAATCAAGTTGAGTCGTTAGGTTCTCAATTTCATCCTGAAATTGTTCAATTTGTATAATTGCACTTTCTTTTTCTGATATAGCTTGAGCATACTCATCTTCACGAGAAAATACATTTAATTTTTCGATTGTACCCATTTTCCTTCTAACTCACTCACTCTATTCTCAAGCGGTATGAGGTTATTTTGAGATGTAAGTAGAGCTGTTTCCTTATCATCTATTTTATCAATTAATTGAGAGTGCTCATTTTCGAGCTCTTCGCGCATGGTAAGAAGACCTTGTCTTTCATCTACACTTAATCCATTTTCGGGACTTCTATTCTGTTCGATCTGACTGGCGGCCACCTCTACTTCTTGTAAACTAATAGCTATTCTTTTATCCACAAAGCCTGTTCTACCACCCCGTTCATAAGTACGACTATTACTACAAGGAACCGAATCATCGTGAAAAAGCGAATATACGGAAAATAAAAAGAGTAAATGCCATCACGAAAATAATTTGAAATGATAAAAGCTATGCCTAGTAATGTAAGTGCAACCTTAAAAAGCGTAGAAATAATTTCTACTGTTATTTTTGTACAATTAAAGAGGATATAGAAAATTTCATAGCGGAGCTATATTGCTCAACTAAATCATTTAGAGGGTCTAGGATTTGAAATGGTTGTACATCAAAACCCACTCCCAGTGATGCGCTAATGCTAATAGAAGATGCGAGTGATACTGCGGCGTTTATGACCCTAGCGGTACCGTATGCTGCTAATGCCTGCACAGTCGAAGCGTTAACATATTCTCTACTTAAATGATCAATTATGCCTGTCCATGAGACGATCAAAATTATTATAACTAAAAGTGAAATAATTAATTTTCTGCTTTTGTCAAGTTCTTTTAGTTCTAACATACTGCCAGCCCTTGATGTCCCATTTATATTTTAATGTGTACAACTGCTTTTAAGCAGGTTTTCTGCTCCCATTACATGTCGCCGTATATTTTAAGAATATTTAATAAAAATAATCATGTAATATTTTGAAACAAATTGAGACAACCATTTTTCTTTGGTTACCCCTTCTACCAGCCTTGTTGTCCGGTTGGTGATATCGCCAACATGACAACAAGACTGTCAGAGTGGGTGTTGTCATATAAAATATTATATAATTCAATTATTTAAATAAATAGCTAAAGTTGTATTTGGATTGGCCGATGTAAAAGGGCATTCAAAAAAGAGAGGGCTATGATGGGAACTGAGTCAGGCAACATTCAAGTTTGGGATAAAATCATCAATTCTGCCGTGCATATGCCAGGATCGAGGGTGTCAAGAAACGATTTTTGAGGAAAGAACTCAGCAAATACTGCGATGCAAGTTTAGTTGAAGCGGCCATAGCAGAAAGCCCAGCAGTAGCGGGTGTGCCTCAGGATTTAATTCGTAAGATTTCAGATTCAGTTATTTCTAGCCAGCGTACGCGTACTACTTCCTCTCCGTAGCAGCGGGATTGCCAGGGGTGGTGGGCAGCGGGAACAATACCTGCAGATATTTCTCAGTTCTTTGGAGTGTAACTGTCGTCAGCCAGAAATTGGCTTATTTGCATGGGTGGCCGGACCTAAATGAAGGCGGTGCCGATGATACTGATGAAAAACGAAAGAAGTTCTTACTCTTTTCATTGGTGTGATGTTTGGTGTTAACGCCGCGAACAAGGGAATTACTCGTCTTTCTGCCCACGTCGCTGGTAATACAGCTAAACGTATTTCAGATAAAGCACTTACTAAAACTACTTGGTATCCATTATTAAAAAGATAGCTGCAGTACTTGGATATAAAATAACAAAAGAAAGTACTGGTAAGTCAATCAGTAAAGTTATCCCTCTTGGGAGGTGCTATTTCTGGAGGAATGACGTGGGTTTCCTTCGGAAAAATGGCAAATCGTTTGCGAAGTCACCTAGAAGGTCTTTATTTGCACACACGTAGGCCTGAAGACTTAGCGAATGAAAATTCAATTTTCGAAGATGAAGAAGACATTATTGTGAATGAGAGCGATGAAACAGTAAATACACTAAATAAATCAGCTATTTAACGATAATTTATATCTTTGCTAAATGTTTTGTAAGGTAGCCCCTCCGGTTAAGAGGGGCTTGGATATAGCTTTATTTTTAGAATAATTTCCTCTCCTCGAACTACTCGCACCTATCACTACTCACTACCACGTGGTTAACCACTCGAATATCCATCAGCCCCTGGCTTCCTTCAATCGCTCGGTAATACAGCTGTCTGCGTTGCTGGGCTCGTTGTCTCCACTAGGATGATTGTGTACCAAGATGACCGCGGTGGCATTGTAGGCGAGGGCTGCTTTCAGTACCTCGCGGTGGGTAAACGCTTGCTGAGTCGATCGTGCCACGAAACATCTCTTCACAGCGGATGACTCGATGTTGGCTATCGATAAATAACACGCTGAAAACCTCATGTTCATAGTCTTGAAGCAGTAGCTGTAACTGCTCAAATGCTTGTTACGACTGGTTTATTTTGCGGCCTTTAGCGAGTTTACGCTGCGCAAAGTGCTTGGCATAGGTGATGATGTCTGTTTCAGTAACGGGCGAGCTCACGTGATAAGTGCCCGCTACCTCACCGGCTTTGAGTTTGGAATGAGTCATGGTTGCTTCCCAAAAAATGCCGGGGTGGTGGTGGCCCGGCATCTATGTCGTTAATGATGAGTGGGTGTTGTGGTTAAGTGAGTAGGTCACGCAGCCATTACTTGACTCATGCGCCGCTCCATCTCTTCATAAAGGCCTCGACACGCTCGGCGATGGTGCGAATCATGATGTCGTCACGGTAGGCACGTTTGATAAACAGCGGCATGCCCGGCCAATAGCTGACAAAGTCGATCCATTCCCGCTCGCTGACCCATAGGCCACCCTGGCATTGGGGCACGTGCTCATCCGGTATTTCTCCGTTTAGTAGTATGTCGATCTGGAATTTGGGCAGTTTGGTTTTGATTTCCAGCAGACCGTTACTGCCTACCAAGCTGTCAGGCGAGTAACCCACGTTGTGGTTAAGGATGATGCCCACTTCGTGTGGCTTGGGTTCGCCAGTGGTATCGCAGTAGAGCGCACGGCCTACACCTTCCAGCGAATGCCCACGGCGGGTATGGGCATTGCCTTGAAATGGCTCGGCCAGCTCGCCGGTTATCCGCTCACCGATTAACTGATGCATATAGGTAATCGCCCCGGTACCCAACCCACACGGGCCTTTACCCTTAACCAGCAAGGCTTTGAGCTCCGACATGGTGACGCGACCTAACCGCGCAGCCAGCCACTCTGGGGTGCCTTGCTCCATACTAAGCACTTGCATGGAGGTCTCCTGTCATAAGAGGTAGTTGGTGGGTTATTTAACCGATCGCTTAGAAAGTGAAGCGCGTAGCTTGTCGAAGTCAGGCTGAGGTACTTGCACGGCTGAACCATACTTGCCGCTAAACCACTCCTGGGTTGTGGCAGGGCATTGGCTGATCAGGCGTTGGATCTGTCCCGCCTGAAAGGGCGTTACTAGCTTGATAGCGGATTTAGTACTGGATTTACCGTTGTCGTCCTGGCCCCGTGTGGTGATGTTGAGTAGGGCGCAGAGTACGTAGCGCTTGCCATAGCTGGTGGATGAGCCAAACGCCTGCACCGCGTTTTGTTACCGCTCATATCGGCAGGCAGCAGCATGCTGGTCTCTTCACGATGACCATCCTTATGCATCAGTACACCGGTCACCTCAATACCGCGCTCCTGTGTGTCCTAATACGAAAGCTCACTGCAAAACCGTGTTTTGCATAATGGGGCGCACGGTGTCGACGATATCTTCCAGCGTGGCGTAGCAGCCGTTGTTGGTTTGCCCACGCTCTTCGATGCTGGGGAGTTCAGTCTGCATCGCCGCCATGGCCGCGCTATAGGCCATCATGGCCTGGCGATCCATCACTCGTTCCTGCATCTGTAGCAAGCGCTCCATCTTGTCGATATCGACGTCCGGGTTAAGCGCTGCACGCTCAATCACTTGGATAATGGCCGTGCTCTCCGCGAGGTGAGCGGTGGGTGCTGGGGACTGCTTGTAGGGAAGAGGTGGCAGGCTCCTGATTTACCACATTAGATTTGGTGGCCATGACAAGGCTCCTTCAATTGGGGTTAAAGATCGGCGGGAAGCTCATGCGGGGAACGGGGCATAGGCGCAGCTCGGTGCGATACAGCTGGCCCTTGGCCATGACGTAGGTCTGGGCAAAGGTTTGATCGTTGGTGAGCAGTCGTTCCGTCAACTGGGTTAATGCGATATCTAAATCGGGGCTAAGAGAGGCCATGGTGTGCTCCACGTAAAGCAAAAGCCCAGCCTGTTAGGGGCTGGGCTTATCGCGCTATCCAATGAGGGGTAAGACAAAAACTAAGAAAATTAGCAGCAAAATCATGAGAAACAGCATGTCAGCTCACCAGCGCAAGGGCTGTTTGCAATGCCTCCTGCTTCAACTGGGCCCCTTGGCCAAACCACGCTGAATCGAGCTGGTATCGTTGCTACGCGCACGCTTGTCATGATCCACGTATTCGGTAACGGCATTGAGCAAGCCCCAGGCGGTGTCTTTGGCTGTGTCGAGGTGAGAACCGCGGCCTTCGCCGTGGTAGAGCTTCTGTACCTTGTTGAGTGCCCGGTAGTTAGGCAGTTTGGAAGGATCGTCTATCGGCTTATCGATCCCACAGAGCACCGATTGAAAATATTGCTGCGCCTCCTCGGTGGTCGATCTTGCGTTCCGATAACGCCTTCATGCGGTACATGAAGTCATTCCACTGGGAAACGGAAATACCCAGCTGGCTTTTACCGCACGGGGATCGAACTCCGACCGGTGGGGTACCTTAACCGCCTGCGACGTTCCATCGACGGCGATCTGCAGCGTGTTGTTACACACCACCCGTACTGTGGTGGTGTCGCCATGGTGGCCAGCGTGCCATCACAGGACGTTGCCAACAGCAGGTAGTCGTTAACCTCATCCTGGTTTTCAGCGAGGTACTTAAGCCACTGCGCGCCAAGGCCCAGAACTTCCGACCGCCTTTAAGTACCCCTGCGGTTTCCAGTTCATACCCGGCGTATTCGGTGAGATCGCGGTAGAACTCCAGTATCTCCTCGGGCTGCACCACCTTGTAGCGCTGGGACACCACCGATAGCGGCGCTTTGGTATCCGAGCGGTAGAGCACTTTCTGTTCAGGGAACGAGTGGATACTGCCCAAGTGGCTGGCACCCTCGGCAATAAAGCGTACCGGTGCTTCTTCAATATGCCAGTTCATTCCGGCCTGTTGCTGCCAGACTTCTAACGGTTGTTGACGTGATAGCTGTTGCCCCAGGCCGTGCCAAGGGTAGCGCCGACGTAGGCCATTTGTTCAATGAGATGAGCCATGGTGAAAACTCCTAGCAATACAAAAGCGCTGACGTTAATCGTCAGCGCTTCATGGTTGGAAAGTATGGGGTATATCGCTTAGATGGGACGCATTAGCGAGGTGCGGTCAAGGGTGGGGTAATTGCCGGAACGCATGACCGCACGATACGCATAGCCAAGGTGTTCCTTCACCGAGTGGCAGCTTTTGGGTGAAAACAGCGTTGCGACGCGCGAGCCTGCCTGGCTACCGGACACAGCCCCATCACAGCAGCGGGCAGTTTGGCTAACGGGAAGCGGGAGGAGGCCATCGATAAAGGGGCGTTGAGGTATAGGTCGCACGATACGCACCAATGGCACCGCCCACGAGGCTGCTGCCCACCGTGCCGATGCGTTGGGCAGTTTCAAGGTTAAGCGTGCAAGCGGCTGCACAGCGTAGGCAAAGTGGGGACATAAACAACACTCCTATAGGCGTCAAAGTGATCCCGTGTGCAGGATTCATAGGAGTGATATAGATCTGTAATTTTTGGATTTTCACTTCATTCCAGTCGCATGGAAGGTGGCAAATCCAGTGTCACGTTACGCTGCATCGTTTGGCCGATGTAATGTGTCAAAGCGCTCCTTTAGCTTTTCAACCTTAACCCAACTTGTTCTCGAATTTTTGATGGTATTTAGTATTCTTCTTTTAAGGCGGAGTGCATCCCTTTGGAAGCGCGGATAAGTGACCACGTGCATCATAGGGTCATCACCCTGAAGCCTATATTTTTAGCAACCTTTGCAGCTCGACGAAACTCTTGCTTTTTCAGTTTCTAGGCTGTTTATATCAATGGTAGAAACCACAAAATCTCCGCCTGGATTAGTACGTGGGATAAAAGAGTATTCTCCTGCTAACGTCACTCCTCTGAAAGTAGACCTCGCTGGTTCAAGCAGCTGATTGTAAGAGCTTGCCGCCTTTGAAACATCACGCAGGTACCGATGGCAATTTGCAATGGCACGCTGAAGCTCAGGCGTATAATCCCAGCTATACTCATTAATATCGATCAAATCCCTGTAATCGAACTTGCTAATAACATCGGGAAAGGGAACACCAATAACATAACCTTTTTCGTCCGGGTTTTGGGTCTTAAACCCTTCTTCTGCTGCAATGAACTCATGCTCTATCTGTGAGAGATCATTATAGATATATCGTTTTGCCTCTCTATTGTTTTAGACATCTCGGGCCATTTTGCGACGAAGTACGGCTTATCGAATAATCTCTTCTGCAGGGCGGTGCTCTTTTATAGCCCACAAAGCCAAGCGCAAAACCTGCCATGCCAGCTACAGCGGATACAATAGCGCCAATGTCGGTAAGAACATCCAGATAAGAAAGTGGCTCGGGCATAGTCTCACCTCCGTAAGTTATGCAAGACTTTAGGCGCAGACACATATGGCACTTCCTATAAAGATTAGTACTTTCTCCGTCGGTAAGATGAAAATAAAATCAGTAACCAATTCGTGCCTTTGCTCATCAACAACAAGCGGTATGTAACTCATCACTGACTTTCATGCCACCCAGGCACGATTAAAACAACTGTCGGTAACTAAGCTGAGGAGCGTGGCACACCGTGCCAGTGAACGATTAAGAGTAATGGGCATGAGAGCGCATGGCAGCTACGCGAAGCAGACCCGAAGCGTATTAGGCAGCGCTATAGTGTGATGCAGGAACGCATCGTATGGGAGCTACGCGGGCAATCCGCCATTCAGCTCGATGACATGAGTCTACCCAAGTAACAGACCATGGTATCGCGCTCATTCGGCAGGCTAACCGATAATCCCACGACCCGCGCAAAGCCTTAAGGCAACACGCCGACAGAGCAGCCGAAAAGCTGCGCAAACAGCACAGCTTTACTAGCGCCGTCATAGTGTTTATCCGCACCAACCCGTTTCCGTACCGGATTTTTAATACCCCCAACGTGTCGATCCCTGGTGCGGCGCACCGATGACAGCCACGACATCATCGCATCAGCGGTACAAGGATTAAGGCGTCTATGGCGAAAAGGTTATGCCTACCACAAAGCAGGCCTGATGCTGCTCGACCTTTCCCCAAAGGCTAATTGGCAGCTTACCTCACTGAAACTCCGCAAACCGACGAAGAGGCTAAGCGAAGCGAACGCCTCATGGCGACGGTAGACAAGCTAAATCGCGAACTGGGTAAGGGGGCGGTACAGCTAGGCCTACCCGTAAAGGCAATGCCTGGTCGTTGCGTAGTGAGCGACGCACACCGCGATACACTACCCAGTGGAACGAGTTAATGATCGTCAGGTGGGACTATCACGCTTTAATGGTGCTGGTCATGCTATGGGAAGTGTCATTTAAGAAAGAAAGTACTGGCCGGCATGATTATATGAGCAGATGCCGAGCCTAAAAGGCTTTTATTCATCTTATTGAAAAAATGGAATTATTTTTATTAAAAGGAGAGCTTACAAAGTTGTCATGACCTGTCAGCAATCCGCTTACCATGCGGGTTTTGCCACTGGATACTAAAACTATCGACCTGGTTTAAATGACGGTAATAGTATTATGCTCCTTTTAGAGATTAGAAATAGTATCCATGAAGGAGGCCTACAAGCCGACGACCTTTCCTCAAGACGATAACCGAGAGTCCTGATAAGCCATGCTCTTATACTCATGGCAAAACAACCAAGTGTCTTTTATCGCTTAGCAAGGCGTGCTTGTAACACGCCTTACGGATAGCCCTGTAGAACCCCGCTATACAACGCTAAAGCGATAAGATACCGAGTATGACTGGGCTCGCATGATGCTCACAACCGCCTGCTAGGGCATTTCCTGTTACGCCGAGGATAAGCGCGTCTGCTAACGCGTTATCACTTCAGCGTTTTCTATCTATCCCATGATCACACTTTTGCTACGGGTAATTACACGGCATCTACGCCGTGGGTATTTCCGTGCGTGAGTGTTAGGAGTTTGATGATGAACACTAATCTACCGAACGTAGGTCAACGCAATCGTAAACGCCATCCTGCTAACCCGGCACTAAAGCTATTCTGGGAATGCCGTTACCAAAACATGCCTGTGCTTACCCATGAAGGGCCTTTGATAGAAAACTATCTAGAAATATTGCTTCGTATAATTAATCAAGCAAGCCAAGACTGCCCGAGGTTATTCGCGGCCCGCATCGACTTACATTTTCCTGCACAGGGATATACGGGCTATACAGGCAATGACAACACCTGTATTGGCTCATTTATTAACCGTTTTCAGTGGGAGTTAGACATCGCAGGTATCAAGTTTCCCCACAAGATGCGTTACGTGTGGTGCCGTGAGCAGGTGACTAGCGTACATCATCATTACCATTTGCTGTTATTACTAAACAAGGATGCCTACCGGACGTTAGGCAAATATAAGGCTACCTCTGACGATTACCCCGAACATGACAACCTATACCAGCGCATTGTAAGAGCGTGGTCACACGCCATCAATTGGCCGGAGCAAGGAACACGTGGGCTGGTACACGCCACACCGTATAAATGGATTATCTACCGTGGCGACCAAGCAGCTTTCGCTGAAGTATTTTATGGAGCTAGCTACATGTGTAAGGCTTACTCAAAGCCTATCGGGCAAGGCATGCATTGTTTCGAGGGAAGTCGACGATAGCCAAATATTCCTTTTAAGCCGTAGGTCGCGATAATCTACCTCAAATGGAATAAGCGCTCAGCAAGCGTGCTGAGCGCTTAATTTCTTTGCACTACTCGGCATTATAATGCGCTTCTTTTGATAGCTGAATAACAGCTTACCAACACCACTCCTGGTCAATTTAGCACGACAATGCATACTGAATATTGTATTGCCGATCTGCTTCAGTGCATTGAGACCCACCGAGTCTTCACCTTAATTGAAATCAAAAGCGCGAGATCTGCAACGGGTAGCATCTAGCCAAATGCCAAAAGTGAATAGAAACTTTGCTAATGTTGCTATTAATAGCAAAATAGCAGCAATAGAGGTTAATTTTTATTTTTTTAATGGTTACAGCGATGAGGACACAATGCACACGAGTATAAATAAAGAAGAACATTGGCCAGCTTTTGATGAGCATTCGTTATTCGAGTCCATGAGTCGTGAAGTGGCCCAGCATGTCGAGGTGGCTCCAGAAATGGCGCGAACGACAGCACTGGGGCAATGGCAATGGCATGTCAGGGGCATTGATGTCGCTTATCCTAATGGCCACGTGGTCCCCGTATCGCTTTATCTTCTCACCATTGCAAATAGTGGTGAGAGAAAGACGGCCTTGGAAGCCTGGTTCTTTAAACCCATTCGTGATTTTCAGGCTGTTCAGAAAAAAGAGGGCCAGCGATCCACTCAATTGTATCAGCGAGATCTGAAAAACTGGAAAAGTGACGAAAAGCTCTTGAAAAAACGAACCCAAGCCTTTGTCAATGGCGAATCTGTTAAAGAAATCGAGCAGAAACAAGCCGAATTGGATCGGCAACAACCTCAACCTACGCGTCTTCGCCAATTGATTTATGAAAATGTTACGCCAAGTGCCCTAACGTACAGCTTGCATGAAAATATCCCGTTGGCCTGCCTTGTCTCGAGCGAAGCAGGAAACATTTTGGAAGGGCAGGCATTTCGAGATCTTTATATGTTTAATTCCATATGGAGTGGCACCCCTCTAGATGTGGCGCGCCGGAGCTCTGAAAGCTTCACATTGGAAGATTCTCGGTTAAGTATGGCTTTGATGGCACAACCGAAAGTCATCGAAAGGTTTTTGGAAAAGCGAGGCAATGAGGCCAGGGATAACGGTTTTTTGTCGCGTTTGATCATGATCAAGCCAGCTTCATGGATTGGGAGCCGAATAGGCGGCAATCCTGTTGCTCCTAATACTGTGAAGGATTTCAACGAGCGCGTAACAAGTCTTCTCTCAGAAGCGTTCGCTATACTGGATAGTGACAGCCAACAGCGACGAATCCTGGAATTCACCGCGTCAGCCAAGATGCGCTGGCAAGAAATGCAACAAAGTATTGAGCAAGATATGGCGGAGCATGGAAAGTATTACCATGCTCGCGACCATGCCTCAAAGCTTATGGATAATGTCACTCGGATTGCCGCTATTCTCCACGTTCGAGGGGGTATGAAGGTGATATGGGCATCGGTGTTCTCGAGTATGCCCATCAGCTTTGTAAATGTTATTCCACCACTATTTGAAATATCTAGCTGGCGAGCCGGAAATTGTCACTGTAACAAATGAGCTCGTCAGGGAAATTCGACGCCTAGTGGATGCTAAAGAGGCAGGTAAATATCAGTTCAAAAACGTGGATTCGCCAAAAGGGAAGGGGGCAGACCAGAAATCCAAGCAAGCTTGAGCCGGCACTACAATTACTTACCCAGTTGGGGCACTTGAAGAAACTATCTCAAGGGCTGTACGAATTTTCAGAGACGATTCTTCTTAACACTCAACCTGAGTTAAAAATGGTATCGACTACCACATTGAAGAGCTTTTACGGTATGACGAACAAGAATTACAACATCGAGATCGGGGAAGATACATAGTTTTTGTAGAAGTGAGTAAATAGCAAACTACTAAAAATTAAGTGCTTTCGTATTGAGAGTCCTGAGATTTCAACCTTCATTATAAGAAAATCCTTAAAGGCTTACAGACCATCTCTGATACAACCATTCATAAGCAGGTGATTCAGGCATTTAGGTTTTGTCGAACCTTCGGAAAGCTAGCCATCCTGCGCAGAATGTGAGGCCGATTCTCATCGGCACTTCTGTATTTTCTGATTAAGCGATAAAGGCTCAGTACTTTCTTACATTATTGATTTTGAATAAAAACCATACGAATCGCGATTTTTACTAGAGCAGCACTTTGCCCGTTGAGTTGAGGTTAGGGGCTGGCTAAGATGTAGCCATCAATCAATGAGGAGCTACACGATGCCAACTACTAACCAGTCACTTACGATTTTGAGAATTCGCCAGCTTAGTGAAAGGCTTAGCATGAGCCGCTCATGGATCTACGAAAAATCAATCCAGATTCACCTCGGTATGACCCCTCATTTCCGAAGCCAATCAAGTTAGGCTCAGCTGCAGTAGGATGGTTTGAGTGTGACATAGATAACTGGTTAAAGAGCTTGATTACCGCTTAGCTATCTGGAGGGTTACTGTTTCTTATTAGCAAAGAATACATCTCTACATTCTTGGTTGTTTTTTAACCAACTAATAAGTTTTATTTCCGTTTCATCTTGAGTAAGAGGGAATACTGATTTCAACCCACTTGTAAGGTAGTAATTATGAACATCTGACGCTAGCTTGGCAGCAGCTACTTTTGGGAAATCCATCCCTTTTCAGGTGCTTCTTTCGCTAGTAAATCCACGAAATGATTTCTTAGAGGTAACATAGCTTTGTTTTTCTCACTTCCGGCAGCTTGAGTGCGTTTTCTCACCTGCAATTCTAGTTCTTTTCGCTCCTGCTGTAGGAGGTGATGCTTAGCGTCTTTAAAGCTTAGTAATGCAGACCATGCTTTTTCTGACAAACCACTATCTACTAACAATTCAGCGCAAATGATCCAGGTTGTAGCTACCGGGAACCATTCGCGATAACCTTCACTTCTAAATACAGGGGACAGTGTTGTACGCAAATGCTCTTCACAACGCATTGCATTTAATCCTGACTTCAGCTGTTGAATGCAATAATGTAACTGTTCATGAAAAGGTCCAAATCATCTATCTTTGAAGGGTCTGAAACAGCGTTTTGTCCGTAAATCAAGGCTTCATGGTAATGTTCATAGAGAAACCTTTTTCATCATCTACATGCTTGTGTAAAGGCCACTCCGAAAGCACGTAATAGAGGTCAGGGCCGATGATGCAGCCTTGAGGATGATTCAAATCAACATGCGATGGAGTATCAGTATCAGGTAGTGGGTTTTAACTGTTGTTGTCATGTTATCTCCCAGCATATTAGAGCAATACCATGCCATGATGAGGACTTTAAAGCGACTGTATAACGTCGATTTTCTTACTGAGGTTGTTTCTAAGCACTACCCACAAGGAAGCCATGAATTCGCGCCTTGAACTGTTACCAGATTTTCAAGGAAGCAATGAAAGTAACCATCGCTTGAGGGGTGATCTTTTGAACGTCAATAACGTCTTATCGTAGCGCAGCCCTAAGGTGTACTGAAGCCAGAGGGAGGTGTGTGTATCATGCCCTCCATATCAATGCCTTCTTACCTTGGAGATGCACCGTGAACACGGATAGTCACTCTCAGCTTGCTGCTTTTATCTGGTCTGTCGCTGACCTTCTGCGAGGCGATTTCAAGCAGTCCCAATATGGTCGCATCATTCTGCCGTTTACGCTGCTTCGGCGTTTGGAGTGTGTGTTGGCCCCACCAAGGCTGACGTGCTAGAGGACGCTTTACAGCACCAGAACAAGCCCGAAGCCGTGCGCGAAAAGCTATTGCTACGCGCTTCTGATCAGCCGTTTTACAATGCCTCACCGCTAACCCTGGGGAGCCTCTCAGATACCCAGACCAGCGACGACCTAATGAGCTATGTGCAGTCGTTCAGCCAGAGCGCTCGCGAGATCTTCGAGCACTTCGAGTTCGAAAGCTTTGTTCAGCAGCTCAGCGCGAATAACCTGCTTTACAAGGTGGTGCAGCAGTTTGCGGCTATTGATCTAAGCCCGTCACGGGTGACCAATCACGGCATGGGCGGCATCTTTGAAGAGTTGATTCGCAAGTTTGCCGAAAGCTCCAACGAAACCGCCGGGGAGCATTTCACGCCACGCGATATTGTTCATTTAACGACTTCTCTAGTACTCACCGGGCAAGAAGCCAAGCTTAAGCCGAATAGCATCGTTACCGTGTATGACCCAACGGCGGGCACTGGCGGCTTTCTTTCCGAGAGCGACGAGTATATTCAGCAGGTCAGCGAGAAGGTCACCGTCTCGCTGCACGGGCAGGAGCTCAACCCTGAGTCCTACGCCATCTGTAAGGGCGATATGCTGGTAAAGGGCAGGAGGTTGAACGGATCAAGCTGGGCAATACGCTTTCCGACGATCAACTGGCGGGCGAGCGCTTTGACTACATGCTCTCCAATCCGCCGTTTGGCGTTGAGTGGAAGAAGGTGCAGAAGCAGGTCACCGACGAGCACAAACACCGTGGCTATGATGGTCGCTTTGGCCCTGGCCTGCCACGCGTTTCCGATGGTTCGCTGCTGTTTCTGATGCACCTGGTGGCCAAGATGCGCACCCGCCAAGACGGTGGCTCGCGCATTGGCATCATCCTTAACGGCTCGCCGCTGTTTACCGGCGGCGCGGGCAGTGGGGAATCCGAAATTCGCCGCTATCTGTTGCAACATGACATGGTGGAAGCCATCGTCGGCTTACCTACAGATATGTTCTATAACACCGGCATTGCCACCTATGTGTGGGTGCTCTCCAATAACAAGCCCGCCGAGCGCAAGGGCAAGGTGCAGCTGATTAACGCCGCTGGCCGCGCCAGCAAAATGCGCAAATCGCTGGGCAGTAAACGCCAGTACATGACCGACCGCGATATTGACGATATCGTGCGGCTTTACGGCACTTTTGAAGAGACTAACGAGAGCAAGATTTTCCCCGTGGAAATCTTTGGCTATCGGCGCATTACCGTCGAGCGGCCACTGCGCCTCAACTTTGCAGCCAGCGCTGAGCGCTTGGCCAAACTCGATGACGAAAAGGCCATCCAAAAGCTGGATGACGCCGAGCAAGCTGCGCTCAAAGCCGCCTGCGAGCAATTAGGGGAGCAGCGGTACACTAACCGCGATACCTTCACCAAGGCGCTGATAAACGCTCTGAAAGCCGAAGGCTTAAAAGTTAGCGCGCCACTGCAGAAGGCGATACTCAGTGCGCTCTCTGAGCGTGACCCGGAAGCGGATACTTGCCTGGATAAAAACGGCAACCCCGAGCCGGACGCCGGTTTGCGCGATAACGAAAACGTGCCCTATAACGAATCGGTGTTTGATTACTTCGAGCGTGAGGTAAAACCCCACGTACCCGATGCCTGGATAGATGAAGAAAAACGCGACGAGCTAGATGGCCGCATCGGCATTGTCGGCTTCGAGATACCGTTCAACCGCCACTTCTACCAGTTCACGCCGCCGCGCCCGCTAGAAGAGATCGACGCCGACCTAAAAGCTTGCACTGACCGGATCAAGCAGATGATCGAGGGGCTGTCGGTATGAGCTACCCAGCCTATCCTGAGTACAAGGACTCCGGCGCTGAGTGGTTGGGGAGGTGCCTGTGCATTGGGAGGTGACGAAGCTTTCATATATCACCAACCGCATTGGAAGTGGGAAAACCCCTTCTGGAGGAGCCACAGCATATGTCTCCAGCGGCGTGCCCTTTATCCGTAGTCAAAATGTTCATGACCAAGGTTTGCGGCTAGGTGACATCGTATATATCGATGAAGCAACTGATAGAGAAATGGCTTGGTCCCGTGTGAGGCCGCTTGATGTCCTGATAAATATTACGGGAGCCTCGATTGGTCGCAGTTGTCAAGTTCCTGTCGGCTTTGGTAGAGCAAATGTAAACCAGCATGTTTGCGTGATAAGGCTAGAGAAATCAGAGGAAACCTCGGGTTGGGTTGCTTGGTTTATGAAGGCCCCTTCAACCAAGGAGCAGGTGAAAGTCGGCCAAACTGGAGCTGCTCGGGAGGGGCTAAATTTCGAGCAGTTAGCAAGCTTTGCCTATGTATGCCACCAATTAATGAGCGGAAGACAATCGCTGCCTTCCTCGACCACGAAACCGCCCGCATCGACGCCTTGGTGGAAGAGCAGCAGCGCCTGATCGCACTGCTCAAGGAAAAGCGCCAGGCGGTGATTTCCCATGCCGTTACCAAAGGACTCAACCCTGATGCGCCGATGAAAGACTCTGGAGTGGAATGGCTTGGAGAAGTGCCTGAGCATTGGATAGTGGCACCAATCAAGATGTTCGTTAGTTTTTAGATGGAAAACGGATACCACTGAAATCTGAAGATAGAGGTAGTCGCCAAGGTGAGTTCTCATATTATGGCGCCTCTGGTGTGATTGATTGGATAGATGATTACATCTTTGATCGTGACCATGTTCTTGTTTCTGAAGATGGAGCAAATCTTATTGCAAGATCAACCCCAATCGCCTTCGTGGCTAGAGGGAAGTACTGGGTGAACAATCACGCCCACATTTTGGAGCCTATCGATGAAAATCTATTCTACTGGGCAGAGCTGATTGAGGTGCTAGACCTTTCCATCCATGTAACAGGATCTGCTCAGCCGAAGCTTACTAGCGAGGCGCTTGGGTCGATTTCGATTACTTCGCCGCCTTCTTGTGAAGAAAGATTTGAAATCCAAAAAAAATAACTGAGGTTGATCAGGTAGCAAAAGATCTAATCAACGAAGCACAGAATGGAATTAAGCTATTGCAAGAACGCCGCTCCGCCATAATTTCCGCCGCCGTCACAGGAAAGATTGATGTACGCGGCTGGAAGCCGCCAGCCGAATCGGTGGTTTCTACAAAGGCCAAGCAGATGGAGGCGGTATGACCCAGCAAAATGAACCCCAAGCCCCGTATGCTGGATAGTGGCCGGACCCAATGGGGCGGGCAAAACCACCTTTGCCTTTAACTATTTGCCACAAGTCGCCCAGTGTACGCGCTTTATCAATGCCGACTTGATTGCCGCTGGCCTTTCCCCGTTTGCACCTGAACGGGATCTTGTCGCGGCCAGTCGTATCTTCCTGCGTGAGATCGAAGAAGCGATTGACGAGCGAGAAGACTTTGCCTTTGAAACTACGCTCTCGGGGCGTGGCTACTCGCGGCTGGTAAAGCGCCTGCTAGCCGAAGGCTGGAAAGTTGAGCTAGTGTATCTCGCCTTACCCTCTGTTGAGATGTCACGCCTGCGCGTTGCCGAGCGTGTGTCTCACGGCGGCCACAACATTGCGCTCAAAGATATTCAGCGTCGATTCCCGCGCAGCCTGAACAATTTGCTAACGCTTTATGCACCATTGGTCAGCCGTGCGCTGCTTCATGAATGACCGAGACCAACCAGAGCCGGTTTTCGAGCAGCATGGCAATCACCGCCAGGTGTTTAATACTTCACTGTTTGACGCGCTTTCCCAGGAGGCAAAATCATGACCCAGCTTTCACCCGATACCCAGGAAATGCTCAATAGCCTTCGCACAGCCGTAGCCGAAACCTTAGAGCGCAAGCGGCGCCTTGGGCAATACGCGGTGTTTTGGCAGGAAGGTAAGCCCGTTTTCATCGGTGAGGATGCTCCACGCAATCCTGACGACACAGCCTCCGATGATGATCAGCAGCCCAAGACTCGACATTGAGCAATGCTGAGTATTCCAATAAGTGTATAGCCAACTCGCAAAATGGCGAGAACGGCTAGCACTAACGGAGTTGATATGACACAGGGACGCAGCATCCGACTGTTTCTAGTGGATGGCACGCCTAATGGCCTGCTTACCGCCGAGATTATGAACTGGACAGGGCATGTGCTGACAGGGCCGCGCAGCAGACTCAGCGAGTTAGTTCAGCGGCCCGAGTGTGGGAGAACCGGAATATACTTTTGGTCGGTACAGATCCCGAGGGTGATTTACGCCCTTTGGTATATATCGGTGAAAGTGATGATGTTGCTACACGGCTTAAACAGCACAATCGACCGGAAGATAAGGGAGGCAAGGATTTTTGGGAGAAAGTGTGTCTTATAACAAGTAAAGACCAGAACCTGACCAAGGCTCATGTGAAATACCTGGAGAGCTTGCTGATACAGAAAGCTGGTGCTGTGGGGCGTTGTAAGCTAGCCAATGGGACGGCACATGAATACGTGGGACTTCCAGAATCTGATCGTGCCGATATGGCCTTTTTTATCGAGCAGGTTCGCACGGTGCTTCCCGTTCTTGGCCTGGATTTTTACGCAGCACTACAAAGATTTCACCAAGTTCTGGCCTTGAGCGTCAAGCACCCACAGAGCTAGAGCCAAACCAAAGTGTTTCAGTAAGCCCTAGGCTGAAGATGGAAGTTAAAAGACAAAATATTGTCGCCTTCGCCCAAGAAGTTGAAGGTGAGTTTGTCGTTCTTGAGGGGTCTCTCGCCAGGGGGGAATGGATAGACCTAAAGCACAACTACCGGCATCTCTACAAGCAGCTTTGCGATGAAGGTGTGCTGATGGACGATGGTAATGGATTCAAGATGTTCACGCGTGACTATGGCTTCACTAGCCCCAGCTCGGCCGCCGCCGCTGTCGCAGGGCGCGCCGCTAACGGCCGCATTGATTGGAAAGTTGAGGCCACGGGGCAGACCTATGCCGATTGGCAGGATCAGCAGGTTAATGCCGCGGCGGCAATGCCAAATGAGAGCGTCTAGGAGTAAGCCCCGACAGCACCTGGTTAGCCCGATGCTTGGCCCTAAAGTTCTCATCAGCCGCTATGGTCGCGTTTATAATCAAGGTGAGCTTAGTGCTCTGATGGTTTGAAAAGCGTTTCTTCGAGCTTTGGCGTGAAATTATTCATCCAAGGAGCGGGTGTGGAAAGGGATAAACCGTTAAGTTTATAGCTAGCGGCTCGTCTCGTTGAGCCGCCAGTGATAGCTTACAAGGCCTTGATTTCGATAACCCAGATCCGGAAAGTGGCATCGGCCACGATTTCGTAATCTCGATTGATAAATGGTGTAAGGGGATCACTGTGAATTATTTTACAGCTCACCCCTCGATGCCATCTAATTCTTCGAGTATTACCTGCTTTGCCTTTTCTAAGCGTGAGCCGCCCTTGGGGCATTTTCGGGTTAGAACCAGATAGTTCGTTTCCAAACTTTTGTGGCCTGCGTGAAAGCACACTCTGGCTAAACGTTTTATGTCTGGGCGTAGAGAATCCAACTTGGCGCCACGTTTGAATTCGATTACATGGGCGGGACGTTCTCGCTTGTTGTTGTAAAGCACTAAGTCAAAACGGCCGTTGTGCCGAATATCTGGATCAGCACGTAGTGACTCGGCCTCTTGGTGCCAGAGATGAGCGTTCTGGAAGGTTAGTTTGACCTGAGGTTCCAACCGATAGCCGAAATCAAGAAAATTATCCGCAAAGTAATCGGCCACGCGCATCGCCATATAATACTCCGGCATGCGGTTCAACGATGTCTCGCATAGCTGCATGGCGCTTTCATGGGCGCGTACTAAGGCGTCTACAATGGCCTGGCGTCGGCTGTTAGGTGAGGATTTGATCAAGTGCTTGCGCCTTCATGGTGGTTTTGATAACTATTGGAATATATCGGCTAGGTCGAATATAACTTAAGCTATTAATTCAATGACGTTAATAAATTAGGAAGCCAGTTGAAAGATCAAGCCAAGAAGCAAGAGCAGCCAATCTCGCCGACCCTGCAGGCTTACTTAGTTGCTTTTCACGATGCGGTATATGCCCAGGCCGAGCTAGAAGCTCAGGACAGCATGTTTGAGATGGTAGGCACGCTCGAGCAACGAGAAGACCACGATGCAATCATTTCAACTGCTCAAGATGCCCTTCGTGCAGTGGGCTATACAGAGGCCGAACAGATAGCGGTATCACTTGTAATGCTATTGGAGGTCAAGCAACTGAGCTTCGATCAATTGGCCAAAGTGTTTGGTGAAGATATCGCTAACTTGGTGGAAACCAGTCGAGCGATAGGCGAGTCTGGCAATGTCGATGATTGGTATGCCTCGCTGGAAAAGTTTGCCCAAATGCCATCCAATTGCCAGACGCTCCGCATGGCGCTGCTGCTGGGCGTTGTCGAGCGAGGCATTGAATCGTGTTCTCCCCACGAGTTCTGGTACGAAGAAGCCCTTGCGCTACCCAATGCGCACCCGAGCCTGCGCCAGTGGGTCATCGCCCGGTTAGAAGAGAATTTAATTGGTTAATATCTAACCGCCGAGCGTCTTGCGTTCTTTATGCCTGAGCAATCGCTACCAACTATGAAGCCGGCAGAAATAGCTTCACATTAGTTTGCGAAATATTAAAAAATCAGCACGATAATTTCTGGTTGCTTGTAGAGTTCTAATAATAAGGGGAAACATGAAAGCGAGTGATATGCAGGCGTTGTTAGATAAAGCACGCCGTCTAAAACAACCCGAACGAGAGCGGACTCTGTTTGATATAGGTGCGCTGGGTTACTTTGATACTGACAACAGACCTGCTCGCTTTCTTTCTGCGCAGTAGTCATGGAGAGTGAAAATGGCCGATAGCAGGGAAGGTCAGTTCCAACAAAGACATCATCGACGCCATGGGTACCGGTGGTTGGAAACTGGGCACCGCCAGCGGTTATGACCGCTCCACAGCGCTCTATACCGAAGACTTGCTGAGTTATGCGAGAGAGACGGCCCGAGCGGTGGGAAAAGTTCTGTAAGGCCAACCCACAAGCCTCCGAACAGGTGTTTGTGCAGAAGGTGGTGCGTGAGCTGGAGCGGGCGGGCACTCTGGAAGTGCTGCGCCATGGCTTTAAAGTGCCGGGGTGGCGTTCGACCTGTGCAGTTTCCAGCCTGACCACACTATGAATCCCGAGGCGCTCGCCCGTTACCGCGCCAACCGTCTGCGGGTGGTACCGGAAGTCTCTTACTCGCCCCATGCACGAGAGAAGGGCAAAGGCGGTGAAAGTTATAACCCGCGTCTGGATCTGGTGTTATTTGTTAACGGCATACCTACTGCTACGCTGGAGCTGAAAAGCGAGTTCAAGCAGTCCGTAGAAAATGCCAAGCGCCAATACCGCAATGATCGTCCACTAAAAGACCCAATTACTCGCAAGATAGAGCCGCTGCTAGCGTTTAAGCGCGGCGCGCTAGTGCATTTGCCGTCAGCCAAGCGGAAGTGGCGATGACCACGAAGCTGGCGGGGAAAGAGACGTTTTTCTGCCGTTTAATCTGGGCACCGAAGGCGGCGGTGCTGGTAACCCGCCACCAGCAGATGACAATAGCTACGCCACAAGCTATTTGTGGGAGCGTGTGCTTTTGCCGGATGCTTGGCTGAAGATTCTCGGACGCTTTTGCACTTGGAGCAGAAAACGACTGAAGACTTCCACGGGCGGCGCAAAACGAAAGAAACGCTGATTTTCCCGCGCTACCACCAATGGGAAGTAGTTAATCAGTTGATTGAGACCACCCAGGCCGAAGACGCCGGGCAGCGCTACTTGGTTCAACACAGCGCGGGCTCAGGTAAGTCCAACTCGATTGCCTGGCTCGCCCACCAGTTAGCCAACCTGTATGACGAAAGCGGCCAGCAGAAGCGATTCAACTCGGTGATTGTGGTGACTGACCGCACAGTGCTCGATAGCCAGCTGCAAAACACCATTTATCAGTTTGAGCACGCGCATGGGGTGGTGTGCCCGATTACCCGCGATGTAGGCAACCAGAGCAAATCGGAACAGCTGGCTGAGGCGCTGGCGAGCAATACCCGAATCATCATTGTCACCATCCAGACCTTTCCTGCGCTATTCGATGCGCTGGATAAGCGCCCAACGCTTGCCGAGGGCCGCTATGCAGTGATTGCCGACGAAGCACACTCTTCACAGGCAGGCGATTCTGCGCGTAAGCTCAAGGCGCTGTTAGCCGCCGCTGGCGAGGGCACAGAAGATGACGAGGAAATCAGTGCAGAAGTAATGCTGGATGCGGCTGTGTCCACTCGTCGCCCTAATGAGCGAATCAGCTACTACGCGTTTACCGCCACACCCAAAGCCAAAACACTAGAACTGTTTGGCCGTGTGCCAGACCCAAGCTTGCCGCCAAGTGCAGACAATAAGCCCGAGCCATTTCATCTCTACTCGATGCGTCAGGCTATTGAGGAAGGCTTTATTCTGGATGTGCTGTGCAACTACGTCACCTACAGCACTGCCTGGAAACTGGCACATTTGGAGGATGAAGAGCAGGAGGTGGATGCCAAAAGGCCTCCCGTGCGCTGGCCAAGTGGGTGCGCTTGCACCCTTACAACATTGCCCAGCGTGTAGAGGTCATTGTTGAGCACTTCCGCGCCAATGTACGCCACCTGCTGGACGGCCAAGCCAAGGCTATGGTGGTTACCGCTAGCCGCCAAGAGGCGGTGCGTTACCAACTGGCTATGCGGGAGTACGTGGAAACCCAAGGCTATAGCGACGTTCATCCCTTGGTAGCCTTTTCGGGCACCGTACCGGCCGATGAGATAATTCCTGAAGAAGTCAGCGAAACCAGCAAGCTGCTCAATCCCGGGGTGCGTGGGCGTGATTTAGCGGCGGTGTTAGATACCGACGATTTCAACGTGATGATCGCTGCTAACAAGTACCAGACTGGCTTTGACCAGCCCAAGCTATGCGCCATGTACGTGGACAAGAAGCTGCAGGGCGTGGACTGCGTTCAGACGCTCTCGCGGCTGAACCGTCTGTTTCCGGCAAACAGACGTTTATCCTCGATTTCTTCAATGAACCACAAGAAATCTTAGAGGCGTTTGCGCCGTATTACCGCAAGGCAACCTTGGCTGACGTATCCGACCCGCAGGTGGTGTATGACCTTAAACGTACGCTGGATGCTAACGGCATTTATCACTGGCCCGAGGTTGAAGCGTTCGCAACTGCTTTCTTTGACCCCAAAGCACCGGCCTCGCGCCTGAGTTATCACTGCCAGCCTGCTCAAGATCGCTTTAAGAAGCGCTATGAAGTCACCGTCGAGCAACAGCAGACCTGGAAGGGAAGCCCGCTACCAAGCGGAGCAGCAGGGCGACGATAAAGGCATAAAGCGTGCCGATCAGGAACTGGAAGACGCCGGTAAAACCCGCGATGAACTGGATCTGTTTCGTAAAAACCTACAGAGCTTTGTGCGCACCTATGAATTCCTGAGCCAGATTATTCACTTCGATGATGCTGAATTAGAGCAACTGTGCGTTTACGCCAAGCACCTGTACCCCCTGCTCCGTATCGACCGGTTATTGATTGGCGACCCTATCGATGTCAGCGAGCTAGAGCTGGACAGCTACCGGCTGACCAAGCGCGCCGAACAGCAACTTTCGCTTGAAGAGGAGAGCGGCGATTACGGCTTGAAACCGATTTCAGATGTTGGCTCCGGTAAACCACATGATCCAGAGACTCAGCTCCTTAATGAGATTATTGAGCGTTTAAATGATCTCTACGGCGCAGATATTAGCGATGGAGATAAGCTGCATTTTGCCAATGGCATTGCCGACCGCATTGAACGTGATGATGCTGTCATGGCCCAGATCAACCATCATGATGAAACCCAAGTGATGCACGGGCTATTTCCCAAGCGCGTTACTGACGCCGTGTTAGATGCGATGAACGACCACGAAAAGCTGAGTATGCCGCTGCTGGAAAACGAAGAAACTGGCAGACAGTTTGCGCTGCTGATATTGAAGTTGTTGGCAGGGCGGCAGACGGATAGCCTTTACTAACGAGTGACTTGACCATGCTTATCAGCGTGCTGAAAGTATCAAAGCCTTGGTAATTTACATGAAGCGCTTCAATAAAGAGGCATAACAAGCTGATAGCGATAAGGGCTGAACTAACGTTTAGATCTCATCGTTGTAATGCGCTAACACCTGCTCGGCATTTGCCTTGAGTGCTTCTCGCCAGGAAATCGGCTCAATAACCTTTACATTGGCCCCCATGCCCATCAACCACCACAGTGTTTGTTGGTCATTAGGCACGCGAGCGGTGAGATGATAAGCCTCACTGTTCGTGAGGGGCTCAATAGTTTGGGTCTTGGCTAATGGAGTCTCTTGCAGCAACCATGCTACCGGGTGAGCAATTTCCGCTTCGAGAGTGACATCGTCTGTCCCTTGCCGATAGCCAAATGCACCCCCCTGGATATAAGCATCGATATCGAAGTCCTCTTTCACTTGCCAGGGCACATCGCTCATCGCCGCGTGCTTGACACGGTGCAACGCAAACTGGCGCAGGTCATCAAAACCATCTACTTGTGCGAGCATGTAAGTCACACTATGACGGCTCACAATTCCCTGTGGGTGCAGTGTCATTTTCTTTTCGATTTCAGTTGTGCGTGACAGATACATAACCTCAATGGCCTTTTGCTCTAACAATGCCTGTGCGACCGTCTGCCAGGTGGTTTCCTCCAACTCCGCCGGGATCAGCGCCTTGCCGTTGGGAATTGCACGCACCTTACGTGCCCATTGGCTCAAGCCATTAGTGCTCAGGTCATCCAGCAAGCGACGTGCATCGGAAAAGTGGGGCGACAGCTGACCGACCACCACCGGTGGCAGCAGCCCAGACAGATACTCTTCAGCTAGTACTAGGGTTAAAGCGCTGGGCACATCCAGGGCAGGTAGGTGGCAGTGAAAGTCTCGATCGAAGTACCACCGGTAGGGCTTTTGGCTATCATCACAAATAAGTGGAAAGTGCAGCGACAGTCGATCACGTAGGTCTCGCTGCAGGGAGCGAGTGTCAATATAAAAACCCCGCTCTTCGAGCTTTTCCTTCAGCGCTGTGGTGGAGGTGCGCCCTGGCGCACGAGGAATCAATTGTAGCAGGGTGAGGTAACGAAACAGCGTGTCACGAAAAATCCGACATGGGAAGTCATGTCCTGAATTAGAGAAAAGGAATGTGCAGTTTAACGACCCGCACAAAATTCAGCGACCTTTGTCGGTATGTCGGATGTTCTCTGAGCAGTTAGGTGCGCTCGGCGACGCCACAGCTCGACCAATTCCAGGTCTGGTATCCGCGACGGGCTATATGACCAAAGGGCAGCTGGATGCACGTCGAGTGACGTCACATCATTTATGCACGGATGGTCCTCCAGCCACTGGTACACTTGAATTGCACACCGCCCGAAATACGCCGGAAACAGCAGCGCGCGGGAGGGGAGCGATACCCCTAGGGTTAGCAGTAGGCTGTTGACTTCATGATCACATGCCAGATGCCAACGATGAGGAGACGCCACCAAGGGTGCGGAAAGATGTCCAGCCACACAGTGCCAAATCAAATGTGCCTGCAGAAATATTCGCTCCTCGTCGTCGAGCGAGGCACTAAAGGTAGGGCAGAAATATAGCTTACGTCCGTCGGTGCTTGCGAAAAACGTATTGTTTTTATCTGCCACCGGGGTTAGCTCCAGAAACTGACTCAATAACTCCATCACCGGTAGAGTTTCCTTCCAACGCTTACGATCTGTCTGCCACTTAGCAAGCTCCTGTTGCGCTAGTGGGGTCATGGGCGTGAAAGATTGAAGATCATAAGACGTCATCATTGTCATCGTGCTGCCTCCCTAAGTATCAATAGAGGCAGGTTAATGTGATGATGCGACGATTAGTGTCGCTAAAGTTTCTGTCAGCTCGACAACGACGAAGGAGATGTTTCCAACCACGCCTGAATGGCTCCCAGCGAGGTAACCAGGGGCATGGTATTGCTAACCCCTCTAGCTTCGCTGAGAGCCCAACGGTTTCCTTGCCGGGCAATGGCAATGGTCACTTTTGTGGATGATGAAGGTGATAAATGGCTAGGTGCCCCAACGCAATGGCATGACCATAGCTGCCTACGCAGTGCATCATGCGCTGACCTTCGCCAAGCAGGCCCTGCCAAGACGTGATTGGCGTAATGTTTTCAGTGCCTTGCAGCGGTGGTGTCGGATAGTCGCCATGGCGACGCTGAAGCTCAAGGGCGTGGTGATTGTCGTTTTTAAGCCCAGCATTAAAGCGCTGAACCAAACGGTCATGCAGGCGTTGTAGGTCCGTGGCGGAGCGAACACGATCAAGCGCCAAAGAGGAAGTAGGTAGCATGCGCGAGGTGTCGGTCAACATACGCTGTAGCCAAGCGCTCGTGCCGGCTGGTGTGGGCCGTGCGACGAGGCAGTCATCGATCAACACAAGCAGTCCAGACCAGCGCGGGCCTTCGTAGCGGGTTAGAAACACAAGGTGAGCTAAGTTGAGCGATGGATGATGGCGTAACAGAGCCGTATCCTCCTTGTGTTGGAGCGTGCGTATCAGAGCAGGTATATCGCGTCGACTCATTGGCCAGAGCGCGCAGCGACGAAGTAGCTTGGCACATGCTTTTGATTCGGGAAGCCCTATCGCTGAGCATTGAATGGCTTGTCGCTTTGCCAACAAGCGTACGAAGGCTTCGCGTGACCAGCTCTCATGCACACCACGCTCCACCAGCAGAATCAGCATTAGCGGCGATGATGACGCAAGCTCTTGCGCAGCCTTGACTTGGCCGCAGACTTGAGCCAGTTCAACACCAAGAAAAGGCGCGGCTTGAATCACCGATCGCACTGCCTCGGGCATGCCCGACATCAGCATCTCAGCATCGGTGGATAGCAACTCCCAACCAATACCCAAAGGAGCAAGAAACTCTCCGCTCGCTACGCGTTCGCCATTTACAAGGCTTACCCACGAGAATGGTATTTCGGATTGCCATGGTGACAGGTAAAGCGTTAACGGATACCCGACAGCTGCTTGGCAATCCAGTGCCACCGGCTTTTGTTTATTGTGTGCGCTTAACCATAAATTACGAAATAGGCGTAGAGGCTGTATCCAAGATTGCGCTAATGTAGTCATGAGCTTAATCGACATTGCCATTTGAGCCATTTGAGCCATTTGAGCCATTTGAGCCATTTGAGCCATTCGAGCCATTCGAGCCATTGGGCATCTTCCTTCCGTGCAGATAGGCAAAGCATAAAGGGTGATGCGACACGTCTTGTCGTATCTTCACGATAAATTATCCATAAGCCCAATATAAAAGGGAGTCAAATTTGCCTTTACGCGTCCATACAACTATAGAAATTGGTCTCCGCGAGCAACGCGATATTTTGGTATTGACGTTTCGTGATGAAATGGCTCAGATAAAAGCATCGAAAACGCACCTGTAGACGGTTCATGGGAAGAGCTTCCAGAGCGAAAGGAAATAATTCGTTGGCTCGACAACCACGCTATAGGGTGGGAGCCATGTTTTCATATGACGCCTGGCTACCTGTTCGCTCAATATGAAGGGACTATCTATATCGATGTGGCGCCCCAAGCTAAAAACCCGTTGTATCAACAACTGCTTGAGTACTTGGAAGATGAATCAGAGCAATGCCGCTTCCCAGGCGTAGGCTTTTGGTTGATGCCGTATGAAATGACATTGAAACTAGATGCGAAATATAAAAGATGACGGAAGCGACTCCTCAACTGAAAAGGGCGTGCTAACTGTTAAGCAATTGTTGGAAGACAGCAGTCTGACCATCCCCGAATATCAACGCCCCTATAAATGGACGCCGAGAAATATCAATCAGCTGTTTGCCGATATTGTACTGCATAAAGACAAATCCGCTTACCGGCTGGGTACGGTGGTTTTCACCAGGAGGCCGATGATAAAAACCCCGGTAAAATTAAACGCAACATTGTGGATGGCCAGCAGCGTACACTTAGTCTGATGCTGGCAGTACGAGCGCTTATAAACGAGCGTGTTGACTCATACCGACCTATCAAAAGTCAGGATCTTTTAAAGACGTTGCAGACGCTTGGTGATTGCATGGTCGATCCTGTGTTCAACAGCCTGACTTCGCAATCCAATCTGCATAACAACTACCTGGCTGTCAGCAGGATCGTATCGCGGGCAGAATTTACCGAAGAGCTGATCGACTTCCTGCTGAATAAATGCCAAGTGGTTTACTTTGAACTAAACAATATCTCAGAAGCATTTCAGTTCTTCGATTCACAGAACGCCCGTGGTCGTGATTTAGAACCCCACGACTTGCTCAAGGCCTTTCATCTGCGAGAGTTTACGAATGAAGATGAGGGCCTTAAGGCGGAAGTGGTCAGCCAATGGGAGAGCAGCGAGACAGAGAAGCTGGCCAAGCTCTTTGCCAACTACCTATTTCGCATTCGCAACTGGTCGCGTGGTGCGTCAGCTCGCTATTTCGGCAAGGAGCATACGCACCTGTTTAAAGGGGTGAATATTGATCGCACTGATCGTTACCCCTTTGTGGAACAGCTGCGCATGACGCACTATTTCGTGGATAGCTATAATCGTCACGACCATCGCAAAATGGATGACAATCGCATCGCATTTCCCTTTCATCTGGATCAGATGATTATTAACGGCCGCCGCTTTTTGAAATGATTGGCCATTACCAGAACGAAATCGACCTTTACCGAGCAACGTTTGCTACCCAGGAGACTGGAAGTGCCGGTCCGAGCGCTTATACGCTTTCGCAGTTGGACGGCTATGCGCGCCGTATTCTAGAAACTATCAACTCTTATGGTGCTCGCCATAGAACGGGCGACCGCTATGTTCGCTCGTTATTCGATTGCTTGATGATTTTCTTCATCGATAAATTTGGTATGACCGAAGTCTCCCGTGCAATCGAGAAGGCCTTTATCTGGGCCTATGGTCTGCGCTTGAAAATGCAGGTTTTACAGCTTGCCAGCATGGATAATTACGTTCTGGACAACAACATGTTTTTGCTTATCAAGGAGGCGACGCAGCCAGCGGACTTCCTGGCAGTTGAGTTGACGGTATTACAAAGTACGGCTGGCGAGAAAGTCGACGACATTAAAAACTGTTTCAGGAGATGCGTTACTGTGAGTGATGGAATCAGCCAGCTCTCGGTCAGTGAACTACTCGACGGCCAGGTAGATTATTTGGTGCCAATGTATCAGCGTAACTACGCATGGGATGAAGCAGAAATCTCCCAGCTTATTCAAGATGTGCTGGATGAAATGCCGCAAGGTAAATACGCATCGTCAGCGCCTACGCCTTATTATATTGGTACCTTGGTGGTGTTTCGAAGGGGTACGACGTCAGGTGAACGTCCGCTTTATGAAGTGATCGACGGTCAGCAACGTTTGACCACGCTTTGTTTGTTGGCCAGCTATTTTAAACGGCGAAGTAGTAGTGAAGAAGGCTTAAACGTTAATACCTGGTTCAAGCGTCAATGCGTGCGTTTTGAGAGCCGTCCGCACTCATCAAATGCATTACTGGCAGCCTTTGAAGGTAAAGTCGAAGATATAAATACCGAGGCATTCCATAACGCCGAATATAACGCAGACATTATCCATGGTTACGAGCTGGTACAAAAACTGGTGCCCAAGCTCAAAGGCGAATCCATCGCAGAGCAGGATTTAGCTCGCTACCTGTTTAACCAAGTACAGATTATGCGGGTAGAGGTACCCGAAGATACAGACCTGAACCATTACTTCGAAGTCATGAACAATCGTGGCGAGCAGTTGGAAAAGCACGAAGTGCTCAAGTCGCGCTTGATGAACGTGCTTGACGACCCCGAAGAACGCTCTGTTCTGCATCAAGTGTGGGAAGCCTGCGCCAACATGGAGCGCTACATACAGATGGGGTTTTCGCCACGTCTGCGCAATAGACTCTTTGGTAAAAAAGATTGGGGCACATTCACCCCGAAAATTTTGATGATGTAAAGCAGGCGCTTTTTGACAGTGAAGTCGAGTAAAGCTGTAACAAGTCGCTTGAGCGATATTATCAAGCAACCGCCTAAGCAGGAAAAAACTCAGAGACATCAAAGTACTGCCGAAGAAGCACCTGAGCGTTTCAATTCCGTGATCAACTTCCCCAACTTTCTGCTACATGTGTTGAGAGTGACAACCGAGCAGATGACAGCCAATAAAAATGTACCGCTTGACGATAAACAATTGATCACAGCGTTTGACGATTACGTGCTTAAGCAGAACGATGCCATAGAGCTGGTCAAGCGCTTTATCTTCGACTTGCTTAAATGCAAGTATCTTTACGACCAGCACATCATCAAGCGCGAGTTCTCAGGTAATATCGATGCGTGGAGCCTAAAACGCCTGAAATGGCAGGCTTCCAACAATAGCCATGACTACGTCAACGCTTTCAGCGATGACGCCGAAGATATAAATGCAAACCGTCGGGTGCTGATGCTATTGTCGGCTTTGCATGTATCTACCCCACCATGGTTTACAAACACTGGTTGAATGCGGCGCTGTACTATCTTTACCACGCTGAGACGGTTACGTTTAAGGCGTATCTAAAATACCTTGAATCGGTCACCCGTTGCTTTGTTTATGACCGTTTCCTCTCCCGCCACGAAGAAGCCGGTTACTTCGAGATTATTTATAGAAGGAACGGACAGCTTCAAGCCCAAAACTGGGATGCTATTGATGAAGCCAAACTGAGGTTTGGAAATATCGCCAACAACCTAGTTTTTAATTATTTGGACTATCTTCTGTGGCTAAAATATAGGGGAGTTCTCAGAAAGTGGTTCAAAAATATGAATTTAGCTTCCGAAGCTCGGTGGAGCACTATTATCCGCAGACACCTATAGATGGGGCTGAGAGGCTTCCTCCAGAAAGCCTTAATCTTTTGGCAATCTCTGTTTAATCAGCCACAGCAAAAATTCAAGGCTAAGTAACCTGACGCCTAAAGCCAAGCAGGACCATTACTTAACCGGCGGTATCGACAGTGTGAAACAATGGCTGATGATGAGTAGTCCATCTTGGGGTGAGCTTGAAATCGTTCAGCATCATAAAGAGATGTTGGAAGTATTCCAGCATGACCTCCGTACAATGAAATCATCAGGTAGTAGGGATCGCCCTATACTTGTCCCTTTCGCAGAGTTGAGGATGTTACCTCAGTAACTAGTAAGGGCAGGTAAGATGCGAGGTTAATTGAAATATTTCAAGCGCCACGGGCAGCAAGCTTAGAATTTAGCCATTGCAATTTTTCTCGCCTGCGATAGCTTATTAATGGTGTTTCCAACTGTGTTCTCCCTATCATGGCACCATTCTCGTCTTCTCGAACGGAAGGCATGCCGATTCTATATTAGTGAGATGTTGCTAAAGTTCGGTTCGACTTGCGCTGGCAGATGAGGGGTGGGGCCATGGCAAAAGCACGGCGTCAGCGCCAAGATACTTTCGATTTTTGTATCTATGGCTGACGGGGTACGACATTCAGGTAGGGCTAGGGGTGAATCATCGGTTAAGGATGAACCCTCTATGGAGCGATCTCGAAACCCATGTCTTAGAAGCCAGCAGCGATTTGGAAGTGAGAGGAAAGTGCTTTTATCCGGAAGAGCGTAAAGGTGAAAAATTCGTTATCACATTGAGGGGATCCCCATCCCCAGTTGAGTTTGCACGTACTGTGGCCGACATTCAGCAACGCGACGCAGATGGAATGCCACGATACCGGACGTACCGTGGCTATCAAGTGCCGGTCTTCGAGTGCCCGAAAGGGGTGGCGAGATTACGCCGTGAGCGTCGTGCCGATGCATGGAAAGCTTGGATGTACGTTCCCGAAAGTTATATCGATAATTGCTTAGCAATACTGCGCACCAAGGCGGCACAGTACATCTATATCCACGAGCACATTATTGAGAAGGAGCGTTGGATCAACAGCTTCTCGGTTCAGTCGAACGATCCCACGGAATAAGCCTATACGAGCTAATATGCCGAGAAGGATATTTCGGTTGCTTGCTGATGTGTGCCTTAGGAGTAGGGTAGTGATGCCTGATTTGGTAATTTACGAAATGTAATCCGCCCATTCCTGCATCATCGCTCGCCGCTTCTCGAATAGATCCCCTCGTCGGTACGCTGCTTCCACCTTATTTTCGATGGTGTGGGCCAAGGCCATTTCTGCCACATCACGAGGGTAGCTGGTAACTTCACCTGTCCAGTCACGGAAGCTAGAGCGGAATCCGTGGGGACATAGTTACCTTGTTCCCCACTCGGGCCGTAGCCTAGTCCACGCATAAACTGCAGTAGCGACATATTCGAAAGAGGGCGCCCCTGCTTCATGCCTGCGAAAATGTAAGTGTTGGCTTTCACGCGAGGCAGGTTGGAGAGTAGTTCTACAGCTTGGCGAGAGAGTGGAACGCGGTGCTCGCGATTCGCCTTCATTCTGTCAGCTGGGATCGTCCAAGTAGCATTGTTCAGATCAAGCTCATTCCATTCGGAATTCAGCACTTCCGAAGTGCGTGTGGCGGTCAAGATCAAGAACTGGAGTGCTTTCGATGACAGGCTGTTATAGCCGTTCACGGTAGCCATGAAGTCAGCAACTTCATCATAAGGCATGGCAGGATGATGATTGACCTTTTGAATTCGCGATGGCTTTGCCAATAGTTTATCAAGATGCCCACGCCAGCGGGCGGGGTTAACCGGATCACGATAGCCGTGAGCTGCTGCATAATCCAAGATGTTCTCTACGCGGCCTTGTACACGTTTGGCCGTTTCGTTTTTATTTGTCCAGATAGGCTTTAGGACTTCAAGCACGTCCTGCGTTGATATTTCATCGATGGATTTTTGCCTATTTTGGGTCTTGCATAGGTTTTGAGCGTGCTAACCCACTGGCGGGCATGCTTGATATTACGCCAGCTGCGGCGGTGCGCCTTGATATAGCGGGCGGCACAGCTTGTAAATGTGATGGCTACTTTCTGTATTTCTTTTCTTCTTCCAGGCGAGCATCCAGCGGATTAATCCCTTGCTTGACCAGCTTTCGGTTACCTGTAGCCTGCTCGCGGGCTGCAGATAGGTTGATGTCTGAACAGCCCCTAACCCCATATCGCGAAGTTTACCATCCCAACGGAAACGGTAAATCCAGCTAGCCCCACCACTTTTACCGATCTTAAGATACAGGCCATCACCATCGTTGGTTAGCGCCGGTTTGGATTCCCGAATTAGCTTCTGAACCCCTTGGTGGTTAGCTTGCCCATGACTATGTCCTCTGGTGATGAGGAATAGAAAGTATCATACCCAAGCCCATACTTCAGCCCATACTTTGGCTCTCTATTTGATTGCATTAATATGGACGAGATAGGAAGGTATAATAATTAAATGTTTTTAAAATCAGTATGTAATAGTATTTATTTGGAAGGGCTTGGATGGTAAGTATGCGGACTCCCCCTCCGCCAAGAATTTAGATTAAGCCGCTGATTTCAGCGGCTTTTTGTGCCTGTAATTTGGCTAGCCCATACATCAATCCGGCGTCTTGAATAAAGGTAGAGCAGCTAAAAGCAGGCATACCAGTGCCACGGCAGCCAAGATGCCGCCGGGCTGGGCTAGCTGAGCCCAGCTGTCGCCGCGGATCAACGCCCCGTAAAAACCTTCAATAGCCCAGGCATTTGGCGTGAACAGGCTCACCGTCTGTAACCAGTCAGGCATCATAAAGCGCGGCACCATTGAGCCGCCGAGGCTGGAAATAGTGAGCACAAAAACGAAGAAAAGGTTATCGCCTGTTGCGTTGTTCGACACAGCGACAGGAGTAAAGTGCCAGCCCAGCACAAGCGGCGGCGCAGGCAAGTGCCATGACAATGACTTTCGCCAAAGCACTCTCTATCTCTAGTCCGAAACCGAACCTTGCGACTAAGAATATAGCGCTAGCCTGCAAGAATCCCAGACTTAACAAAACAGAAACCGCCCCAATAGTAACCGTGAATGCGCAGCCTTGCTCAGTAAAAGGCGCTCGGAGATGCCGTTTTGGCGTTCTTCCAAACTGACCATGCCTGCGTTCACGGCGGACAATAACAAGAACAAAATAGTGGTGGCACCAGCATAGTAAGCAATACCGCTAAGCCCAGAGATAGACGCCGGCGTCTGGCCATAGACGGGCTGTAACTCGATAAGCGAGTCTTCGGCCGCTGCGTTGTCCGGTTCCCTGGCCATTGCTCCTAAAGCAGCGTCCAGACGCGCCTGTTGTTCGGGCGAGAAACCATCAACCAACGCTTCTGTGCTTTGCGCAAGACGTTGCACAAGAACTTGCGGTTGTTCCGAGGCCAGGCTTTGTCGCAGCCAGCCTTGTAAAGACAGGGCGGCAAGTTCACGGGTGGGTTCGCTGATGATGGTAAACAGCGGACTGTTGCTCGTGTCCAGTTGCCCGTGAATGATCACCGCTGTGTCGAAATTGCCTTGTCGCACCTGCTCCAGTAGTTGAGCACGGCTCGTATCGGGCAGAGCCGTAATCTCCACGTCTTCGGTCTGTGTCAGGTACTGCGCGAAGTCTTGCAGTACCGGATCTTCGGTTTCCACCACAAGGCCAACCCGCAGATGCAGGTCGCCTTCCGTGGCGCCGGAGAAGATGCTGGCGAATATGGTGAATACCAGGCTGGGCAAAGCGAATGCCAGGAGTAACGCTCCGCGGTCACGCCACAAGCCCAAGGCCATCACCCAGAAAATTGCCCTCATGACACCGTCTCCGCCGCAGAATCGATTCGGGCGCCGGTAAAGTGCTGCATCACGTTTTTAATCCGGGCCGGCGAACCGAAACCTCGGCAATGGCATCACGTGCTCCGCCCAAGCCGCGGTAGAGGTGAGCGATCAACGTATCCAGCGGTAGGTCACTTTGTAGCCACCATTCATTGCTCTCATCACTATCACGGCGAAAGCCGATCTCCTGCAGCCGCTCACAGAGTGCTGGGGAGAAAATGAGAACCGTACGCACAACGAATAGCTGACTGTTGCCGAAGGTTTCGTGTACTAATGTTTGGGGCTCGGCCAAGGCTTTCAGCCGACCTTGATGAAGAAGGGCTACGCGGTGGGATAGCACTTCAGCTTCATCTAACTCATGAGTAACAACGACCACGGCCGCACCTTGCTCGGCGCGGCGGCGAATAAGGTCATGGATTGACATGCGCACACCCAGGTCGACCCCTGCTGTGGGTTCGTCCAGCACAAGTAGAGAAGGGTGCGAGACGAGGGTGGCTGCCAGGTGTAAGCGCCGTTGCATCCCACCGGACATCTGGTCCACCCGCACATGGGCTTTGTCTGTTAACTCGATTTCTTCCAGCGCTTGGCTGACCCGTGCGGGTACTTGTCGGCGATTGACACCTGTGCAGCGCGCGAAAAACGCCAGGTTCTCCCGCCCGTCAGATGCCGGTATAAACCCAGGAACTGGGGGTGAAACCGATGGAATGCTGATAGGCCTTACCCGGAGAAAGCGCTTTTCCTGCAATGAATATTTGCCCAGAGGTGGGGCGCAGCTTGCCGGTAATAGCGCGCAACAGCGTCGATTTTCCCGCGCCGTTAGGCCCCGAGAATGCCGAGTATTTCGCCTGGACGTACCTGTAAAGAAACGTCGTCTAAGGCACTGTGGCTGCCGTAGACGACCCCTAGTTGATCGATGGTGAGTGCTGCCGTCGCCGTCATTCGCAAGGTCTAAACCCCAAGCCTTTGCGCCGCACCGTCGAAGGTAACGAACTGTTGTTCCACGAACGCTGCGAGTAGGGATTCATCGTGTCCTGCTCTACGCAATTGCTCTCTTGCCAGTGCTTGTGCGTTGCTCAATGCACCGCGAACTTCTTCCGGTGTGTAAAGAGAAAGCAAAGTGGTTTTCGCCGCATCCTGCTGCACGTCCTTACCGGTCTCCTGCGCAAAGGTACTGTGGTCTAACATATCATCGTAAAGCTGAAACAGCAGACCAAAGGCACGGGCAAAGCGCGTCAATGCCTCTATCGCTTCTGCATCCAGCCCCGAAGTCGTGCACCGGTGACGACAGCAAACTCAAACAGGCAACCTGTTTTCTGATAATAGAGTTGTTCAATTGCGCTCTTGCCGCCAACGGGCTGGTTTTGTAAATCAGCGATCTGCCCGCCAACTAATCCCATGGAACCAATAACATGACTGAGATGAGCGCTCACGGTGACTTTGGTGGAAGCATCCACGTTGGGGCAATTGGCGATAACCCCGTACGCGAGGTTGAGGAAGTTTGTTGATGCAAGAATGGCGGTGCTTTCGGAAAAGCGTAGGTGCGTACAGGGGCGATCACGTCGCATCGTCGCATCATCCATGCAGGGCAGGTCGTCGAGAATCAGCGAAGCGGTATGCACCAGTTCCGATACACAGGCCATACTAAGGGTGTGACTGTCAGTGGCCACGTTCGCAGCCAGAAGCGTAAGAAGCGGGCGCAAGCGCTTGCCTGGACCCAACAAGGCATAATGCATGGCTTGATGCAGATGCGTAGGCGATGTTTCCTGAGCTGGCAGAAGCTCCAGCAAGGTGTCGTTTACCCTGCTCTGTAGGTGGACAACATCCATTGCTGGCGTCATGGGAGCCGAGACGGTTATTGGTGCTTGTCTCTTTCTACCTCGGGACGCGATAGACGCGGACTCTGCGGCGGACGCTTGCGGCTTGTGTGTAAAGGTCACCCTGTACCCCCGATTGGCTACCTATGCGGCTAGCATAGAGCCAGAGCTGACTCCATTTAACCGCCATTTGAAAATTGTACTGTCCTGGCCTTTTGGATCACCACGAAAGACGGGCGACGACACGCTGCTCATCAGCGAGTAGCGAAAACGACCAGCCATTGCGCTCACACAGCCGTTGCACGATACCCAGACCAAGACCATACCCTTGAGACGACGGCGCCTCGGTCGGTGTGTGCCGATTATCAGCGTCACTGCTCACCTGATTGGTGACTAAGAGCTCATGCTCTTTAATACGAATCGTGATCGGTCCCTGCGCGTGGAGCGTATGCTCGAACGCATTTCGCACCAGATTATTGACCGCAATAGAAAAAGCCTGTGGGTGTCCGTTGACGCTGGGTTTTGCGAGTTCGTCGATATCAACATTGACGAATTTGCGGATCAGCAGGTAGCGCTGCTGATCTATCGCTTTGCTCACCAGCGGCATCACTAAAAACTGCTCGTCATACAACCCGTCGTCGGTTTCGCGAGCGAGGCACAAGAACATTTCAATCGTGATTTTCATATCGAGCGTTGCACGCTTCACTCGATCAAGCGCCTTCGTATCGGTCGCTGACAGGTTGCTTTGTTCTAGCAATTCAATTGCGCCTGTTATCACCGTGATCGGCGTCCGCAACTCATGACTGGCTGAACTGGTAAAATATCTTTCTCTCTCAACAAATGCGCTGATACGCTCAAGCGTCTTTTCGATAGTCCTGGCAAGTACACCAACTTCATCATCGCCGTAACGGCTGGACTCTATGCGTTTATGATCTTCGGCCGTTAGTTGTTCCGGGTCGATGTCCGCGACCGCTTTGGCGAGTTGCGCCACAGGGCGACGGCTTTGCGCATAACAACCACGCCCAGCCCGAAACCAAGAGTCGCGAGCGTACCCACAGCACCGGTGATAAAGAGCAGCCACCACCAATCCTCTAACGACGACGCCTCAATCCCGGCAACATCGAACACCACAAAGCCGAGTCGCTGTTCATCGTCGGTAGCCAGCTTTTCATTGTCGGTAGATAGCACAGCGACATGCAATTCGTTTTCCTCGAATTCGTACAAGCCCTCACCGGGATTCGTTTGCGCCCATTCCCTCAGTGGTTCAGGCAAGCTAGCGATCTCATCGTATCCGCGAAGGTTCATCGGCATAGAGGGATAGCTCTCTGCGGCACGCTGCAACTGATGCTGCAGCACTCGGTCTTCGGTCAACCTGATCGCAGCGAAGAAGGCGACCCCCAGGCCACGCTCAGTACAGCAACGCACACTGCAAATGCAATGGCGACACGCGTACGCAAACTGTGCCGGTACATTACCGAGCATCCTCAGCAATTCGGTACCCGATGCGATGAACGGTATGAATTAACGGGCTATCAAACGGCCTATCGATAGCCTGGCGCAGCTTGTACAAGTGCGAGCGCAGCGCATCGCCATCGGGGCGCTCGTCAGCCCACAACAACGTTTCGAGATCATCGCGCGCGACAACAGACGGCGCCTCTTCCATCAATCGTTGCAGTAGTTTCATGCCAGTAGGATTGAGATCAATGCGCCGCCCGCACGATGCACTTGCAGCGTGGACCGGTTCATCGTCAGCTCACCAACCGTTAACAGGTTGTCGGTTTTGCCGTGACTGCGTTTGTACAGCGCCTGCAGTCGCGCATGTAGTTCCTAATGGCAAGCATTCCCGCCTCGAACCCCTTGAGTTTATCGTCAAGCGTGTCTCTCGCCGTTAGCATCAGTACGGGTGTTTCTAGTTTGGCGTCAGTTCGAAGTTTTTGGCAAAAACTCAGGCCATCCATCCCCGGAAGCATTAGGTCCAGAACAATAACGTCGTACGGGTTCGTCAACGCCAGGTACATCGCGCTTATACCGTCGTAGGCAAAATCCATAACATAGCGATGCTTTTCAAGGTACGCAGCAATGTTCTCGCAAATGTCGCGGTTGTCTTCGACAATCAATATTCTAATCGGCGCCGCTCCAAGCACGTTTCCCATTTGCTGTTCTCCCTTGCCAGGCACGATTTACCAGCCCCAGCCATAATCCAGTCGCAGAAGTCCAGTCGCAGAAGCCCAGCCGCATAAGCCCAGACGCAGACCAATAAGCGGCTCGGCCTCGCTATCCTGATGAAACTCTGGAAGCTAGCAAAGCCGATGTGGCTAAAAAAGTCGCTGAAATGTGAAAGCTACAATTTCATGATAGTAGAAGAAGCAAATAGGACGGCGTCGGTTTCTTCAGCAAGTCGGGCGCTTGGCCACATTCGCGACTATGGTGAGTCATGAATGATTGCCGTGCATCTGGTCTGGGGGCTGGCACCGTATGGATCGGCGAATATCTGGCGAACCGACGGGCCTTCCCCCCTCGGGTAGCTACGGCTATGCTTTTAGTACACGCGACGCTAAGGAGAGAACATGCCATTGCAATGGACTGGCCAAGTGACGCTACATATCTCGAACACTGAGGAAGACGTTGTCGTGCAAGGCCAGGGTCTTGAGTTGATCCAGGCTGGCTTGCGTATCCTCGATCACGATGAGGTACGCCATGAATTCATCTATGGCTATGACGATCCCAGGTTTGAGCTGGAGGTCAATGCCACCGCCGAGAAGAACACCGTAGAGATTGACCCTCCTCTTCTCAATGCTAAGACGTCGGCGGCGGTAGAAGAGCGGGCCAATACACTCGCGGCCACTTTCCATCATGATCCTGATATCGATGACGAGCCGTTGACGCCTGTCTCGAGTAATTGACCGTCACCTCGGTCACAGGTTGGCCGGCTATCTTTGTAATCGTGGCCGACCGGGGTGTCTATGCTTTCCTGCTCCCTTCGTTGGGCCGAGAGGTTGGCTCATCAGAAGACATCGCGGCCATTTGATTAAATTCGTGCCCCTTGGGCAGAGGAACCTCGTCCAAAAATTCAAGAGCGCGCACCGGCATTGCGAATTTGATATTACGGTTACTCAGCTCTTCCAGTAGAGAGAAGTTAATGGCTTGCTGGATATCCATATAAAGGTTGTAATCCGCGCTCAAGACGTAATAGACAACTTCGTATCTCAGGGCGTAATCGTCAAACATAAGCAAATGAGCGCGATCGAAACGGGTGTTTTCGACTGCCTCAACGGCTTGTTTGATGAGTGGCGGGAGCTCGCGCGCTTTTTCGACGGGTGTCCGGAAGGAGATAGCTAGGCTGAACACGACACGCCGCTCGCTCATTCGGCTGTAATTGTGGATCGTTTGTTGGAGCAGCTTAGTGTTCGAACAAAGAATTTGTTCTCCACTCAAGCTACGGATGCGAGTGGTTTTTAGACCAATATATTCAATCGTCCCGGCAATATCGTTAAAAACAATAAAGTGGCCTGCCTTAAAGGGTTTATCCACCCCGATAGAGGCCGATGCAAACAAATCCCCCAGCAGTGTCTGTACCGCAAGGGCGATGGCAATTCCCCGATGCCCAGGCTGGCGACAAAGGCGGTGATATCCACACCCAGGTTGGCCAGTACCGACAGCAGTACAACGGCCCAGAGCACGATGCGGAACATCAATGCCACCATGGTCACTGTCAGTTGGTTATCCTGGCCCGCTTTATCCTGGATAACTTTCTCTTTCCAATAAGCGATAGCGGCATCGACCCAAAGGCCGAATTGTAGGGCGAGGACTAAAACCATAAATGACTGACCCGAGCATCCCAAACGGGACCCAACTCAACAACCGCCAGGCCGATTTGAAGAGCCATCGCCGCGATTAGCAGGCGACTGGTGTGCTTGAAGATCTCAGCGGCGTAGTCGCTCCAACGCCCTTTGCTCGTTGATAGCCAGTTGACGATCCGAGCAAGGACGGAACTCATCAATACCCGAAGCGCGACATAGCTGACGGCAGAAATACCTATGACTAGAGCGAAGTTCAGGAAGCTAGTTTGTGATATCCATATCTCCCAGGTCCGCCACAACTCCCAATTAACCATATCTGATTCCCTTCTTATGCAACTTAAGCCTCGTTAATATTACGGATAATCGCTTACACAAGCTGAAAACTGTTTTTAATGTTTATCAAATTCTGTATATCAAGTTGTGTGATTCATCAGTCGTTCCTAGCCTAAGCAGACCATTATAAATTGGCAAAACCAACACTTACGATCGCAGAAAACTTGGTATTTTAGCCGAAAGTACGCAAGCAGTTACTAGCTTACTTATGCAATACAGTTAAGATAAGTACCGGTCGCAATGTTCTATATCTTTTATCAATTGTTTGCTTATGCCGCTGATATATGGCTTCTCATCATTAGGTGGTTTTAAATTCACTAACTACACGGAAAGGAGGGCCCATGGAACCGACATGGAGAGGGTAACCGAATCCAGTTATTGCCTGGGGCCGAACATTACGTACCTGCGCTCCTTGATGCTTTGGGGAAGCGGAGGAATCGATTCTTTTGAACAGTATTTAATTGCGTCGGGAAGATTCGCCAGCAGTGTCATCAGCGCCTTATGTGATGCCTCGCATCGGGGTGTACAAGTATTTGTCTTATTCGATGCGTATGGCGCAAAGGGCTCGACAAACAAGACCGACAACGACTAGAGCAAGCGGGCGTTGTGATACGAGAGTTCAACCCTCCGCTTAGCTTTCGGCGCGGAAGCATTTTTTCCCGGGACCACCGAAAGCTACTGCTGGTGGATAGCAAGGTCGCCTTCACAGGGGGGTTCTGTATTATCGATGAGTTTCTAGGGGAGTGGTACGATGTGGTGGCACGGATAGAGGGGCCGGTTGTGCAGGATTGGTTGTCATTGGGCTTTGGCAGTCGCAGGCTACCAAAGGTGCAGAGACGGCTCCGACATTCGAAGGCGCCAGATATAGCCTCGACCCCTGGTTCATCGGTTCGTCCGCGAGGGTGATCTGGGGCAGGGGTATCGCCAGCAGGCAATTCGCTTTTCGCTACTGCAACAGATCGAAAGTGCGCAGCAAACTATTTGCTTGTGTACGCCTTATTTTCTACCAACACCGAGTCTTAAACGTAAACTAGCAGCTGCAGCCAAGCGCGGTGTTGACGTACAGTTATTAGTCGCTGGTAAAGACCATGATCATCCCACCATTTTTCATGCGGGCCGCCGACACTACACGTTCTTAATGAACGCAGGCGTGAAAATTTACGAGTATAGCTCCCGGTTTATTCATGCCAAATACGCGGCGGTAGATGACTGGGTAACCATTGGTTCCTGCAATTTTGATCATTGGAGCCTACGTTGGAATTTAGAGGCCAATCAGGAAGTGCAAGGCGTTGAGTTTGCTGACGAGACTCGGCGGCTTTTCGCACAAAATATCGCCGCGAGCGAGAAAATTGACTCAACCGAATGGGCAAGCCGACCGCATTATCAAAAATTAAAAAGAAACCATGGCAGGAACCCTAACAGCTTATTTAACACGATTGCGTTAACCACGATTGCGTTAACTACGTGGCTTTCGTGTAAACATGCGCAAGCTGACGCCGCTGATAGAGGTACCCACTCCCCGGTCTGACAAGCGTATGTTCTGGCAGTACATCGAAGCATTTGCGCTTTATAACGCACTGGTCGGCTACCTAGGCCTTTTGTACTAGACGCAGCCCCTATATTTTTCACTCTTGCTCGTGGTTTTATTGACGACTTAGTCCAATAAGTTGTTTCGTTTATTTTATATTTAACAGCTAACATTTTTAATGTAATACGGTTTGTATTTTAATTTATTTTAATAAAAACGTTATTAGTTAATATCTGCCTGTAGACAGCTTTGAATCCACCCCAAAACCAACTAGCTTAATTGTTGTATAGCTTGGTTAAGATGATGCGAAGGCCAAGTTTAGTTTCATCTAATGACTAAAAGGAGTCGGTCATGTTTAAGAAGCTACTTATCACTGCAGCAATTTCTACCGCACTGGCCACGACTGGGTCTGCAATGGCTCAGCAGTGGGATCAAAATAACCAATCGCAGAATCAGGACCGCTACAGCCAAGACAATCAATGGGGCGATCAGAATCGTCAGAATGATCGCTATAATCAGGACCGCTACAATCAGGACAATCAGTGGCGCGATCAGAATCGCCAGAATGATCGCTATAATCAGGACCGCTACAATCAGGACAACCAGTGGCGCGATCAGAATCGCCAGGATGACCGCTATAGCCAGGACCGCTACAACCAGGACAATCAGTGGCGCGATCAGAACCGCCAGGATGACCGTTACCAGCAGGACCGCTACAACCAAGATAACCAATGGCGCGATCAGAACCGCCAGGATAACCGCTACCAGCAGGACCGTTACCAGCAGGATCGCTACCAGCAGGACAACCAGTGGCGCGATCAGAATCGCCAGGATAACCGCAATCAGCAGGACCGCTACAACCAGGACAACCAGTGGCGCGATCAGAACCGCCAGGATAACCGCAATCAGCAGGACCGCTACAATCAAGACAACCAGTGGCGTGATCAGAACAGTAACCGCTATAGCAATTAATGCTTTAAGAGCGTCCCCTTTAATAGGGTCGCCCGTAAGAGACGCCAGTAAGAACTTCATTATTAAGACAGTCGTTAGTAAGAAAGTCGATAGCATAAATGCCGACTGCCTTGAGTTAAGTGGTTACTAAAACTTTAGGAGTAATTTATGTTTAAGAAATTGATCATTGCGTCTGCTGTCACAACGGCTCTGGCTACCAATATGGCCGTCGCTCAAGATTGGGATAATCGCAACGATAATAACCGTTACGATAATAACCAACGAAATCAACAGAGTTACCAACAGAACTATCAACAGAACTATCAATCAAGGGATAATCAAGGCGGTCAGCAATACCAAAACGATCGTTACGGCGATAACTTCGATCAGAGCGACCGTCAGCGCAACCGGCATTGGGAAGATCAACAGCGCCAATACCAAAGCAATCGCTATGGAAATGATGACGAGCGCAGAAATCAACAGCGCAATCAGTCATCAATGGATCAAGATCGTCACCAGTATAGATCCGATGAGCACCACTATAACGATCAGCAAAGAGGCCAACGGCAGGGTCAATCACAAGCCAGTGAACAGGAATCCTACATCTTCTTTCAGGGTTACATCGAAGGTAAGCAAGAAGGGCTTGAACAGGGCCTAGTGAGAGGCTACCGGCAGGGCTATCTACAGGGTATGCAAGATGCTGCTCGTAGCCAGGACGCTAGTCAAAACACGAATCAGGGTGCCAATCAGAACTCAAATAGGAACCAAAGCAACACCGAAAGCGGCAATCAGCAAAATTCGACAAGCCAGCGCAGCGGGGGAATCAAACGCCTCCTAGGCCTGTAGGAACCGTCAGTTCCGAGAGTGCCGCTGAAATACTGAATTCGAATAACCAAAATGACTCGGAGTCGGACTCAGAGACAGACACAGAGTCTGAGGAAGATTAACGCGTCTGAGTAGGGTTATCGAACCTTAAGTATCGAGCTTTAAGTATCGAACTTTAAGTAAAACAAGCCCAAGGTGCATGTTACCCATGCACCTTTTAACGAGTGCACTTTTTTTAACGAGTGCACTAGGCACGGCCATCAGCCGAGGCCCTGGTAGTTTATTGAGTAATACTGCCTAAAGGCCGGTTAACTACGGCACCAAGACCCGAATTTAAAACCAAGACTCGAATTTAAAAACACAGGAGTAGGCGATAACGTCTCAAGGAACGAGCATGCAAACAGAACATGGCACGAATACCGTCATTCACCGAGAGGAACCGGAGCAGAAATCAGTGCCGCCAGTACCGCTGATGGAAGCTGTGTTAGCCGCACACAACATGCAACGGGCTTACCGCCGGGTGGTTGCCAACAAAGGCGCACCGGGTATCGACGGCATGACGGTGCAAACATTGGTGGATCACCTAAAACAGCACTGGTCAACGCTGCGAGAACAACTGCTGGCTGATACATACACCCCCAACCGGTCCGTGCCGCGGTGATTCCCAAGCCTAAAGGCGGAACCCGACGGCTCGGCATTCCCACGGTGACGGACCGCCTAATCCAGCAGGCGCTGCTCCAGCTATTGACGCCAATCTTCGATCCTGATTTCTCTGAGTCAAGTTTCGGCTACCGCCCTAAACGCAGTGTTAAGCAGGCCGTTTCAGCCATGAAGTCCCATGTCGAGGCAGGCCACTACTGGGTGGTTGACCTTGATCTGGAAGCCTTCTTCGACCGAGTGAATCACGATGTACTCATGGCACGGGTCGCGCGGCGTGTTGAGGACAAGCGAGTGCTGCGCCTGATCCGTCGTTATCTGGAAGCCGGCACCTTTGAGCATGGCTTGATCACGCCGCGAAGGCAGGGGACGCCCCAGGGTGGGCCGCTTAGCCCGTTGCTGGCGAATATTCTACTGGATGACGTGGACAAGGAGCTGGAACGGCAAGGCCACCGCTTCTGCCGGTATGCCGATGACGTGCAGGTTTACGTCAAGAGTCGGCGTGCGGGGAGCAAGTGATGGAAAGTCTGAGTGAGTATCTCAGCTCACTTAAATTAGCTGTTAACCGCGCTAAGAGCGCAGTTGATCGGCCATGGAAACGTGATTACTTAGGGTATCGCATTACCCTGGACAAACCGCCAGCGCTAACGCTTGCCAAGAATGAGGCCCCCTGTCACGTATCTGTACTGTCTTAATCGGCAGGGAGCCACCTTAGGCGAATTAGTGGATAGTTTACGATGTCGCTTTTTCATCAAGATGAAGGTAGAGGGATCAAACTCGCCTGCTTCTTTTAATTTCTCCCAATCAGGGATCTTTATTTGCTTTTATCGCTGATTATTAAGCCATCCGCACGAAGCGCCTGCAGAACCCTATTGACGTGAACCGGCGTCATACCCGTCGCATCAGCAAGCTCCGCCTGGGTAACAGGCATATTAAACGTACTATCCTCAGCCAACCCCACTGCCTTTAAGCGCATCATGAGCTCACAGATAATGTGAGCAATCCGTGCATAGCCTTCGCGCTGCCCGATATTCAACAGCCACTCTCGGAAGATAGCGGCGTCCACTAATGTTTCACCGCCAAAAGGCAGAGGTAAGCCGAGGAAAGCGCTCACATAAACGATGCAGATCTTTGTGCTGTATATAGCCGACTTTGCAGGCGCTGATAGAGGCAATATTAATATCGGCGACCTCCAAATGTAGACTTTGCAGATCCGGGATATCACCGGGAATATGCATGGTCATTATTTGGCGTCTGCCCTCACGGGTCAGTTTATAGACACAGGAAAAGCCTCCAAGGAGCAAGCAGCACTGGCTAGGTTTATCACCCATTTTAACAATGTCTTGATGAGACTTGACATCGACTATTTGTATGGGTAATTCCAGAAGCGCCTGTTTTTCCTCGCTATTAAGAGGAAAGCTGAGTTCCAATTTGCTAATCATGAGATCATGATGAGGATGATGTGCTGTTGGCATGTTTGACTCCATATCTGGCAGAAATGAAGCTCCTATGCAACATTGTGTCTGCTTGTCTGCTAATTAGTTTTAATTTAAATAGCAACGCTGAAATTTCTGACGTAACTTCGCGTAACAATACGTTTCATATAAGTGTAGTTCAATAGCTTATATCAATGTGGAGTAATGGCGTTTTGAGCCAATAAAGGGCAATGCTTCCCACCTGGAGTGCTGGGGTGGGATAGGTTTCATACCAGTGGGAAGCAGTTGCGAGGGTGGTGTTCGAAATAGCTGGGTTGGGCGTTTTAAGTCAAGTGAGGCAAGCAGGTGCCGGTGTTGACATCATTCCTAACATAAGGGCCTGAATAGCTGCCTGAATAAGGGCGACAAGCGCTTTTAAAAGGCAGTCCGCCGCTGAAGCCAATGCCCAGTACGGCCACGACAACAACAACGATAACGACGATGGTAGTAGTAGACGGCATTTTTCTCTTCCTATGAGTAGTAAACGTGAATACAGCTTAGTCGCCATTGCGCAATTTCGCACCTTTGGGGAAAGGTCAGCGGAGTGGGCTACTGGCCATATCCCTGACCACCCTTATAAGCAAATAGGTTATTTCTTAAAATATTTCTTCAAGCGAGCAACAAGGAGGCGACCACATGGAGACCGCACACGTTTATCGCATGAAAACGGCTGAGCACCTCTGCCCATTCGGTATGAAAACGGTCGATTTGTTGAAGCGAAAAGGGTACGAGGTTGACGACCACCCGTTGACATCCAGAGATGAAATTGATGCCTTCAAGGCCCAAGAGAAGGTAGATACCACGCCACAAACCTATATAGGTGATAAACGAATTGGAGGTTATGAAGAGGTGCGGGAGCATCTCGGAATGAGCGTGTCTAGCGCGAAGGAAGTCACTTATCGGCCGGTGGTCGCCATTTTGTGACCGCTTTGTTAATTGGTTTAGCCGTTAGCTGGGCTGCCAATGGCACCTTGGTCGCGGCGCGGATGCCCGAGTATGCGGTAGCGACGGCGATGGTGCTGTTAGGTTTGCAAAAACTGCAGGACGTGGAAAGCTTCAGCACTATGTTCCTTAACTATGATCTGTTAGCGCAACGTTATGTCCCTTATAGCTACGTGTACCCCTACGCTGAAACACTGGCTGGGATCTTGATGCTGGCGGGTGCCTTGATTTATTGGCGGCGCCGTTGGCGCTGTTTATTGGTACGGTGGGCGCCGTCTCGGTTTTTAAAGCCGTTTATGTCGATAAGCGCGAGTTGAAATGCGCTTGTGTCGGTGGCAGCAGCAATGTGCCGCTAGGGTTTGTATCGCTTACGGAAAATATCGTCATGATACTGATGGGGCTATGGATGCCGCTTAGAATGTTGCTTTGAGCAGCTCCGATGGTGTCTTACCCTTTCGCAGCCGATGCTTGGGGAGCCAGCACAAGGCCCAGCGCGGCGGCTGGCCACCCGCTTTGATATCATAAATATTCTCATTAAGGAGAATTAATCACGCCTACAAGATAGCGGTTTTATCTTTTGAACTTGGCAAAACTTATTTAAGTTACAAAAATAACCGAATTAAATAATTTTTTACCATTACATATCACAGGTTAGATAAACACACCGTTATAAAGCGCACAGTGTGCACACAGCGAAGGGAAATCGTGAAAGGAAGAGCAAGCAAGGATTGCTTGAGTAGCACAAGGATGCACGAACAGGATGTTTGTGGTGCACGATCAGGGAAGACTGGATAAGGCCCGGCCAAGGAATGGCTGGGCTTTTTTTTAGCGAAAATATTACATATGTGTTAAACGATCATGACGTTTTAAATATGTTAGATTATTGCTTATTAAAAAGTAAACATTTTTCTTAATTAGCCATTCCTTTTAGCGAGCAGCTTGGTTCTTAAGTATGCTTGTTAAATGTATTTAACTAGCACGCGTAGTGATAGTAGAGTGAACTTAGCTCACTCAGCGGGATCTCAATGGCCGTTCGGCAATTAAGGCAGCGTAAGGTGGTGCTGTCCTTGCCTGTCCCCTTCCTAAGCGAAAGTATTTGAAATGTGGGGTTTGGGTGACTCTGCGTTGCCACAATGGCGACAGGTGACATCCAACCCCTTCACCTTATGACTAATGATAATATCTCGCACGCTGATCTCCTAACGCTAGGGTTAATGGTAGTACAAGCGTGGTAACATCCGTGTAGAAGTTTGTAGCTGTTGCTTCTTTAAATTATAAGCAACGTTAGCGATACGCGCTAGGTATAAATAAACGTCAATGAGTACACTAAATCGATGTTATAAAAACTATTTTTTATAACTAAAAATTATTTTACTAGTTAATAACCTAGGTTAGTTAAGGTCTTTTTTAAAAGCGCATTCTTCACATTAAGCACATGGAGGTGGCTTCAGGGAAGACAGCGCTAGGATGGCTTAATGCTTCAAGGAAACACAAACAGGATGTTTGTGGAGAAAGAGGAAGTTGTAATAAAGCCCCAGCCAAGGAATGGCTGGGGCTTATTTTATGCGTTTTGTTTAAATTATACGTTTGTTTTATTCTTCCGTTTTAATCTTCTGTTTTATTTTTACTTTCGCTCTCTTCGCTATCAGGTTTATCACTACCCTGATGGGTGAGTGGGCTTGCTTGATCCAGGCGCGGGTGGTTATCCAGGAACTCACGCGCTAGATTTGGCAGGGCATCCATGGCTTGTAGCGTATGGGTGAGAGCATGAATAGCCGCCAGCACATCCTGGGTATGGCCGGTTTCGGAGATGGTGTGCATGTTGCGGATGGGGAAGCCAATCGAGGTGGCGGCGCTGTCAATAGACGCCAGCACACCCGCCATGCCATCGGTACCCGTATCGACGCCAACAATATCGCGCTGCAGCGGGATATCCTGCTCTTTAGCGGCGGTGGCGATAATCCGGTTGAGCTGCTCGCTGGCAATAGAGCCCACCGACATGGTGAAGCCTTTACCCATTTCTAACGGCTGCATGCGCTTGTCGCCAATGCCAGGCGCGGCCACGTAGTCGTGGTTCACATCCACGCCGATGAGGGCATCAGGTTTCATCTCGCCGGCCATGACGCGGCTACCAAAGCGGCCAATCTCTTCGTAGCTGGCAATGGCAAACAGCACACGTACGTTTTTCGTACCGCCCGCTTCGGCGATAAGGCGCGCCACTTCAGCAGCCACAAAGCAGCCCAGGCCGTTATCCAAGTAAGCGCCGTAAAGGTGTTGGGGCTAAAACCCGGGCGGATAGGGCGGTCAAAATAATTGAATCACCCGGGCGTACACCCAGGTTCAATACCTGCTGCTTTTATTTTCGCCATGAATTTGCAGGTCTAGATAGATCTGCTCTTTCTTGATGCCCTTGCTGCCATCGCGCTGCGCCGGATCTGAGAAGTGAATGGCGCCCAATGCTTCTACCGTGCCGCCTTCAATGCAGCGGTAACTGCCAGGGGCTTCCGGGTCTTCGCTGAACAGCTTCACTTCATGGCCGATCAGCACGGTGGGTAAGAAAGAATCAGTATTGATCCAGATCTTGCCATCTTCGCCAATCGAGCGCACCTGCATACGGATTTTATCCGCATGGCCGATCAGCATGACCTTGAACATATCGTCGCGGCCGGGGTGGGTGTCCAGCACAACCCCTGCGTTGCCCTTGAACTGGTGCAACTGCCAACCGCTGGGGCAAAGCTTTCAAAATGTGGTTTGAGTACGCCGTACGTCATGGCGGCTTCGAGGCCCACAGGGCTTGGCGCAGCAAGAATATCGCGCATCAGCTTGAACTGCGCGTCGGGCATCGGTTGTGTCCAGGGTTTTGCAGTATCACTCATCGTATTCGCTCACTCATTAAGGTGGGTGTTGATCACCTCTAGTCTGCCAGATTCCTTCCTGGCTTGTAGAGGAAGCGCCTCATTCATAATCATGAATCAGTTGGCGCAGAGCGCTAGTGGCGGCGGAAGGAGGGTGGCGGCGGCTTAGTATAATGCCTAACTCCCGGCGGATAGTGGGCTCCACCAGCGGGCGGTGCTCAATGCCATCGGTGGCTATTTGTCGAAAACTAAGCGAGGGCAGCACGCTAATACCTAGGCCGGCAGCCACCATACGACCTACCGTGGCGATCTGACGCGCATCGCACAGGATATCCAGCCGCTCATCGATACTCTGCATAATGCGGTCGATATCCTGGCGCGAGCTGGAAAGGCGATTGATGCCAATAAACGGATAGGCGGCAAGTTGGCTCCAGGCAACTGCGGTTTGCGCCAACAGTGGATGCCCGCTGGGGCAAACGGCAACGTAGCTATCTTCGAGCACTGGCTCAAACGTAAGATCATCTGTATCGCTTGGCGGCACAGAAAGCCCTAAATCGGCACGACCCTCGCGTACCATTTGGTTGATCTGTTCGGCCAGCACATCGTGCAGGCTGAGATTAATACGCGGGTACGCCTCATGAAAACGCTTAATCACTCGCGGGAACAGACTGCAGCCAGCGTGGGCAGCGCGGCAACGGTAACCTTGCCGCGCTGTTTGGAAAACTGGTCGTTGAGATCCCTCAAAAGCTTCGTTCCAATCATTTAATAGCCGCACGGCAACCGGCAGGAAAGCGTCGCCTTCCGGGTGAGGGCAAGCTGGCGCGTCGTGCGGGCAAATAGCGCACCGCCCACATTTTCTTCTAGTTTACGCAGAGCAATGGAGATGGCCGGTTGGGAAAGGTGCACTCGCTCGCTGGCCTCGGCAAGGCTACGCGAATGGGCGACGGCAACGAAAACACGAAGCTGCTGGATGCTGGGATTCATTTATAAAGTAAAACATAAAATAAAAACTATTCAATATACAAAACAGAACTGGCAGACCATGCTGCTTCTATCGCGTGCAATCAGCTTCGCGATCACCGTTTTAAATAAAAAACCGCTCTACAATAACAATGGCTCGCTTCGCGAGCTTCGGAGACACAATGAAAACGCTACTTACCGCCATGGTGGCAAGCGCCGCGGTGCTGGCTGCTGCCACTTCCCATGCCGATGAGCGCCTGCTGATTGGTTCTACCTCGAGCTCCTCCAGCCACTACAGCTATTTTGTCGCAGTTAACCAGATCATCAACAACCAGGTCGAAGGCGTCAGTTCCTCTGTGGCTGAAACCGGCGCCACGGTGGATAACCTACGTCGTTTAGGGCGCGACCAGATCGATATGGGGTTGGTCACGACCAATACCGGTTATCACGCCTATGCCGGTGAGGAAGATTTTGAGGGCCGCCCGGTCGATAACCGCCTGCTATGGGTCTACACCGTCGCGCCACAGAACGCCGTGATGCGCCAGGATGCCAACGTAGAGACTTTCGCCGACCTGGAGGGCGTGCGTTTCAACCCCGGTATCACCGGCTCAGCCACTGAGAAAACCACCGAAGCGGTCATGCGTACCCTCGGTATCGAGCCAGATTACGTGCGTGGTTCCACCACCGATATGGTCGACGCCATGAAAGATGGCCGGGTGATGGGCTCGGTGAAGTCAGGGGTCGGCGAGCGTTTGGATGGCTCCTCAATGGATATCGCGACGTTCACCCCCATCAGCGTACTGTCTCTCGATGAAACACAGGCCGATACGCTGCGCAGCGAAATGCCCGACGTGGCGATTGTCGATGTGCCTGAGGGCGCGGCAGAGGGTATTCCCGCTTATACCACCTGGGCGTTTGGGGTTGCCGTTCACGCGCACCCGGATATGGATGAAGAGACCGCCTATCAAATCGTCAAAGCCGTGATGGAGAACCCCGAACCGCAGGTCAACGCCTTTGCCGCAATGAAAGATGCCGATATGGCGAAGATGACCCTGGAAGTTGGCACCGTGCCACTGCATGCCGGTGCGGCGCGCTATTTCGAAGAGCAGGGTACGACATCCCTGAAGCCTTGCAGCCCGTTCAGTAAGGCCATTCGGAGAAGATGATCATGCGTGAGACAGTCACCAAAGGCTTGGCGCTGCTGTTGGGCGGGCTAATCCTTTATACCTCCGCCACTGGGCCGTTCGAGAGCTTGATTCAGCGGAGTATCTTTCTCGCGCTGGTCATCCTGCTAGGGCTTGCCGTGTACCCCTTGGGTGACGGCAAGCGCTGGCGCCCGCTGTGTATCGTTATCGATGTCGTACTGGCAGTCGGTGTGGTAGGCGCCTGCGGCTATGTGGCGCTTAACCACGAACAAATTCTCGTCGAACTCCCTGGGCAACGCCCCGCGATATGCTGCTAACCGGCGTTCTGCTGGTGGCAATTCTTGAGCTTTCGCGCCGCGCCATTGGGGCTATTTTCCCCCTGCTGGTGTTAGCGGGATTAGCTTACGCGTGGTTCGGCGCGGCCATCCCCGGGCCGCTCGGCCACCGGGGTTTGATCTCTACCACATGACCGGAAACCATTTACCTGGGTGATCTAGGCGTGTGGGGCATGCTGGTGGGCGTTGCCGCCACCACCATTGCCGCTTTCGTGCTGTTCGGCTGTTTACTCCTGCACACCGGAGGCGGAAATACTTTTATGGATTTAGCGCTGCGTATCAGTGGTCGTTCGCCGGGCGGTGCGGCCAAAGTGGCCACGGTCGCTTCCGGGCTGTTTGGCATGGTCAGCGGTAGCGCGGTGGCCAATGTCGCCACCACCGGCAATTTCACCATTCCCATGATGAAACGCTTGAACTACCCACGCCCGTTCGCGGCGGGGTAGAAGCAGTGGCCTCGACCGGCGGCCAAATCGCGCCGCCGATCTTAGGCGCGGCCGCCTTTATCATGGCGGAAATTTTAGGTGAAAGTTACCTGCGTATCGCCTTGGCGGCCTTGCTGCCAGCGATCCTGTTCTACCTGGGCGTGTTTGTCACCATCCACCTAGTGGCCAAGCGCCGTCAGCTACAGGTGGTACCCGATGATGAGCTGCCCAGTTGGGCAGACGTGATACGCCCTGAGCGGCTTATTCCCATTCTGGCGGCGTTGGGTGGGCTGTTTTACGGCGTGCTGAGCGGTCGTTCGATTCAAATGTCCGCTTTTACGGCATCCTGATGACCGTGCTCACCTTTGTGCCTTTTGCACTGCTTTCCAAAATGCCCTGCGTGACATACTGGGCAAACTGGTGGCGGGCCTGGTCGATGCTGGTAAAGGCATGGTGATTATCGGCGTGCTGTTGGCCGGGGCGCAGATTCTGGTGGCGATGATCGGTATGACCGGCATCGGCGTAACGCTGGCCAGCTTGATCGTCACGGTTGGCGGCGAATCGCTCTTCCTGGTGGCCTTTATCGTTGGCGGTGTGTGCCTAATTTTGGGCATGGGCATACCCACCACCGCGGCGTATGTGTTGGTGGCTTCAGTGCTGGCGCCAGCGCTCACTACCATCGGTGTCGAGCCGTTAATCGCCCACCTGTTCGTTTTCTACTTCGCCACGCTCTCGGTGATTACGCCGCCTGTCTGTATTGCGGTCTTCGTGGCCTCGGGCATTGCCGATACCAACTGGCTGCCTGCGGCAGTCGAGTCAGTACGCTTGGCGGCGGCGATCTATGTCATACCTTTCCTGCTGTTGATCTACCCAGCCTTGGCGGGCTTTGGCTCTGCCCTGGATATCGTCTTGGCCAGTTGCCAAGGCGTCGTGTTTGTTGTGGCATTTGCCGCACTGATGTCGCGTGTCGCCATGACAGGCAAGCGCGTCATCGATGTGCTGGCACTGATCGCGGTGATTGGGCTTGCACTAACGCCCGGCTGGCTGACGACGCTCGCAGCACTCGCCCTGATCATTGGGCTGTTTATACGCCGCCGTGCGCTGCTGGATGACGAGCCGGTGTCAGTCTCCGGCGGCCATTCTTCAATTCAAGCCAAGGAGACACAGCTATGAGTTTCTTGCTTGGCAGTGGTGCGGGCTTCTCCGGTGACCGTACCGATGCGGCCGTGGCCGTGGTGGCAGAGTTAATCAAGCGCCAGCAACCCGCCGCGCTGGTATTTGAAACCCTGGGCGAACGCACATTGGCCGCTGCCCACCGGGCAATGCGTGAAGACCCCGAAAGCGGGTTTGAGCCGCTGTTAGACGAACTGCTGGCGCCGGTGCTACGCGACTGCCTGGATCACGACATCAAAATTCTAGGCAACTTTGGTGCCGCCAACCCCAGTGGCGCCTGCCAGGTGATTGCGGAGTTGGCCGCCCAACTGGGCCGTGCCGATGTGCGCATTGCCCAGGTGCATGGTGATGATATCCGCCAGCAACTGCACAGCCTGGATCTACAGCGATGGGAAGCCGAACGGCTAGAGATGCCCAGCGATGACGCCTTGATTTCCGCCAATGTCTATTTGGGCGCCAAGGCACTGGCTGAGGCGTTAGCCATGCAGGCCGACGTGGTAGTCACCGGGCGTGTTGCGGACCCAGCACTGTTTTTAGCCCCGCTAATGCACCATTTTGATTGGCGATGGGACGATTGGGACCGCTTGGCCTGCGGCATGATGGCCGGGCACTTGGCCGAATGTGGCGCCCAGGTGAGCGGCGGCTATTTTGCCGATCCAGGCTTTAAAGACGTGCCTGGCCTCGCTACGGTGGGCTATCCGATCATCGAAGTAGAGCAGGATGGCAGCCTGATCATTACTAAGCCCGCCAATACCGGCGGCTGTGTCACCGAACAAACAGTGAAAGAGCAGTTGCTCTATGAAGTCCATGACCCGGCTAATTACCTGACGCCGGATGTCACCGTGGATCTCACCCATGCTGAAGTACGCCAACTGGCGCCTAATCGAGTGTCGGTTACCGGCATTCGCGGCAAGCCCGCGCCGGAACGGTTAAAGACCACTGTGTGCTACGAAGGGGTTGGCAGGGCGAGGCGGAAATTTCTTACGCCGGGCCCAACGCGCTGGCACGGGCGCAACTTGCCGCACAGGTACTGCGCGAGAGGCTGGTGTTCCGTGCCCCGCTGAGCTGCGAACCCGCTTGGATATCATCGGCCTGGCCAGCGTATTCGATAGCGATAGCGGCGAGCTTCAGCAAAGCACCGCGCCTTCCACCAGCGGTGATTACCGGCTGCGGCTAGCGGCCGAACACAGCGAGCGACGCTGGGTGGCGCGTGCCACCCAAGAGCTTTTGGCGCTTTATTGTGCCGGGCCTGCCGGGGCGGCGGTGTGCGTCGTCAGTTCCAGCGGCGGGTGTTTACCGCTTCGTACCTGGTAAAGCGCAGCGACATTCATGCCCATGCCACACTGTTTGAGCCGTCGGCTCAGAATACCCACAGGAGCGAACGCTATGCGGCAAGTTGAACACACCCCGACCGCAGCGCGTCCGCTCACGTCGGTTTCACTTCATCAACTCGCCCACGCCCGTGCGGGTGATAAAGGCGAGCGGCTAAACGTGGCGCTGTTTGCCTATGACGCGGATCACTATGCCACCTTGCTGGAGCAGGTCACCGAAGAGCGAGTGCTGGCGCTGTTTGCCCACCGTGGCGCCAGCCGGTGCGGTGTTATCCCTTGCCTAACTTGGCGGGCATGAACTTCGTGATCGATGATGTGCTGCAAGGCGGCGTTAACGGCGCACTCAATTTGGATGGCCATGGCAAAACGCTCTCGTTCTTGCTATTAAGCCTGGAGGTAACTCTTTAGCCCGGCCGCTCAAGCCTAGCCCCCGACCTAGGTGGTCATGACGCGCTGTCCAAAACACCTTACTATGCATGAAATTGTATGCGCGCTAATCAATATAGCGTTAGCTAATATAATAAAAGCAGTGTTTAAGGAGCAGCCCGATGCCCGCAGCAACGCTAGGTTCCCAGCGCTTTAGAGTGCTATTGGCGGGCGTTTTTAGCCAGATATTGTGTGTGGGTATCGCCCGCTTTGCCTATACGCCGTTACTGCCGGTGATGCAGCAGCAAACCTGGATGGGTGACGCCGATGGCGGCTGGTTGGCGGCGCTCAACTACGCCGGTTATATGTTGGGCGCTGTATTGGCCGCTTCTATTCGCAGTGTTTACATCAAAGATACGCTATTTCGCTGTGGGCTCGTGCTGGCGGTACTCACCACCGCGGGCATGGCGCTCACTGAACACTTCTGGTTGTGGGCGGGGCTGCGTTTTCTGGCCGGTCTTTCCAGCAGTGCTTCCATGCTCCTGGCCTCCGGCCTAATCCTTCACTGGTTACTCCAACATCGTCAACGCGGCGAGTTAGGCATTCATTTTGCCGGCGTGGGGTTGGGCATGATTGTCGCAGCGGTCGCGGTTGAAATGATGCTGCAGCTATCGTTTAGCTGGCAGACTCAGTGGTGGGGCTTTAGCCTGCTGGGGTGGTACTGCTGGTGCCTGCCTGGCGGTGGCTGCCGCGCCCGGAAAAACCGGTGGTGGGGGCGAACACGGCAAATGCTCGAAGCGGCGATGCCACCCACCCGCACCTTTATGCGCTGGATGCTGGCTGCTTATTTTTGCGCCGGCTACGGCTATGTGATTAGCGCTACCTTTCTGGTGGCGATTGTCGAGCGTGAGCCGCTGCTGGCGGGAATGGGCAATTGGACCTTCGCCCTGGCCGGATTAGCCGCCGCGCCTGCGGTAATGCTGTGGGATTTAGTCGCCCGCCGGGTGGGCTATTTGGGTGCATTGATTATCGCCATGGGTATTCAAGTGGTGGGCATCGTGCTGCCTGCCATCACAGCCAATGCGGCGATCGTGCTGCTAAGCGCCGTGCTTTACGGCGGCACCTTTCTTGGCTGTGTCAGCTTAGTGTTGACGATGGCCGGCAGGCTTTATCCGGCAAGCCCCGCGCGGCTAATGGGGCAGATGACCCTGGCCTACGGTGCCGCGCAAATCTGCGCCCCGGCGCTAACGGGCATGTTGGCCGAAGCCTCCGGCCATTACGGTGTTGGGCTTTGGCTGGCAGGCGGCTTTGTAACGCTCGGCGCCGTACTACTGGCCTGTTTACGTCGCGTGGACCAAACCGCCCAGCGTTTGGATGCCGCCGCTAAAGCCACTGTCTATGCCTAAGGAGTGGGAGCTAATGGGGACTTAGTGGGCATTGCTCGCGAAATCCTCTAGCATGAGCCCCTTTTCTGACAGGATAACTGGGCAAATGACCACGTCTGGGCAACCTCGCACTCAGTGGCTAGGCCGCTGGGGGTTTATATTAGCGGCAACAGGTTCAGCGGTTGGGCTGGGCAATATCTGGAAATTCCCCTATATCACCGGGGGAGTTCGGCGGTGGTGCCTTCGTGCTGGTCTACCTGGCCTGCATTTTTGCCGTGGGTGTACCGGTAATGATGACCGAAATCGCCTTTGGGCGGCGTGGGCAGGGCAGCCCGGTGGATGCCATTCGCCGTGTGGTTAATGAGTCTGGCCGCGCATCGGCGTGGTCGCTGGTCGGCTGGATGGCCATGCTCTGCGGCTTTATGGTCCTGTCATTTTACGTCGTCGTGGCGGGCTGGTCGTTTTCTTATCTGTGGAAAATGCTAACGGGTGGCCTCGCGGGCAGCAGCGTCGATGATATGGCCGCAGTGTTTGGCGCCAATAACGCCAACCCACTGACGCTGGGTTTCTGGAGTACGTTAGTCACGCTGCTGACCATGCTGATTGTCGGCAAAGGCGTACAGAAGGGCATTGAGAAAAGCGTGAGCTGGATGATGCCGGGCTTGGTGATCATGCTCGTGGTGCTGATTGGCTTTGGCATGTTCTCCGGCGGCTTTGGCGATGCGGTCAGCTTCCTGTTTTCGTTTAACGCGGGCAGCCTTTCCAGCGAAGGCCTGCTGGCAGCGCTTGGCCACGCCTTCTTTACGCTCTCTCGCCTCTGGGGCGATTCTTACTACGGCAGCTACCTGCCCAAAGGTGCCTCGATTGGCCGCACCACGGTGAGTGTTGCCGTGGCGGATACGGTGGTAGCGCTCATGGCGGGCCTGGCGATCTTTCCGGTCATTTTGCCAACGGTATGAACCCCGGCGAAGGCCCCGGCTTGATCTTTATGAGCCTGCCGCTGGCCTTCCAGGCGATGCCGCTGGGCACGCTGTTCGGCAGCCTGTTTTTCTTAATGCTTTCTATGGCGGCGTTGACCTCGGCAATTTCCATGGTCGAAGCCACGGTTTCCTGGCTGTGTGATAACAAAGGCCTCTCGCGTCCGGCGGCCTCGTGGAGTACGGGTATTGTGCTGTGGTTAATCAGTACCCTGGCGATGTTGTCGTTTAATCTGGGCGCTGACTGGACGCTGGCAGGCAAAACCTTTTCGACTGGCTGGATTACCTGACATCACGCTGGATGATGCCGCTGGGTGGCCTGGGCATGGTGGTGTTGGCGGGCTTTGTATTGAAGAGCGATACTTTCCGCGATGAACTAGGGCTTGCGCCGCTGCCCTATGCACTATGGCTAACCATGGTGCGCTACGTTAGCCCGCTCGGCATTGTGGTGATTTTTGTCGATGCGCTGGGCGTCTATCAAGTTTCATTTGCAGCGCATTGGCCGTGGCTGTTGGCAATTTTGGTGGCGATGGTGGCGCTGGGTGAAACCCTAAGCCCGCGGCTGCGCTCTGCGCTTCGCACTGGCTAGGGTTTGTTGCTCGCGCTGCTTTGTCTTTTCCTTCGCCTCGGCGGCGGCCAGCGCGCCGGGGTGAGTGCCCACTTTCATCAGCTCATCCCAGCGCGTGGTAAAGCGGTCAGAGCGGTGGGCGCAACGTAACTGCCAAGCCGCTGGGGCATCCGTCATACCAAAACTGATCGTGCCTTGCCCCATGCGCTGATTGATTTGGTCGACCGTGGCCATCAAAACGGATGGCGATCACGGGTGGGCGGATGTAGCAGCGAAAGCTGATACTGCTCAGCGTCCACTAAATCGAGCAACATCACGCCCGCCTTCATAAACCGATAGCGGGGCGGTGAATCTGCTCAAGCCCTGGCGTACCGCGTCAAGAATCACTCGGGTGTCGTCGCTAGGTGAGGGCAGGGCGATGAGCGCTTGCGGAAAATATTGCGGTTGGTCACGGCGATGGCGGTTGGTTTTAAGAAATACCATTACCGCCCGGGCTAGGCTGCGCTGTTCGCGCAGTTTTTCAGCGCTACGCTGGGCGTGACGACGCAGCGCGTTATGCACTTCTGTAAAAGCGCCCGTCATTTGGCCGAATGAGCGAGAGGTCATAATGCGCTGGCGCGGTTGATCCAACGCGTTCATCTCCAGGCAGGGATGCCGCGCAGTTCAAGCGCTGTGCGTGCCAACACCACCGAGAAGCGCTTGCGCAGCAGCTTTTCATCACTTTCACGTAAATCCCAGGCGGTGTTGACGCCGCCGATGGCTAAGCGCTCGGCCAGCCGACGACCAACGCCCCATACACTGCCCACCGGGGTGCGTTTTAGCAGTGCCTCGGTGGTGTGGTCTTGTCCATTCAGCAGGCAAACGCCTTCGTAGTGGGGGGTCTTGCTTGGCAAGGTGGTTGGCCAGCTTAGCGAGCGTATGGGTCGGGGCCAGCCCGACACAGACCGGTAAGCCTAGGTGGCGGCGAATACGCTGGCGCAACTGCCGCCCCAGCGCCTCACATTGCTCTGCCGTTAACCCTTCTAAGTAGACGAACATTTCATCAATCGAGTAGGGGCGATCTCTGGGCAGGCGTCACGCAACAATTGGGCTAGCCGTGCCGACATATCGCCGTAAAGCTCATAGTTAGAGGAGAGCAGATGGATCTCGCCGCGCTGGCGCAGCCCCTTCAAGCTTGAAAGCTGGCGTGCCCATGGGAATGTCCAGCGCTTTCAATTCGGCTGAGCGCGCGATGACGCAACCATCATTATTCGACATAACGCCGACGGGCCGGCCTTCCAGGTGGGGCTGAAAACGCGCTCGCAGCTGACATAAAAATTATTGGCGTCGACTAATCCGATCATCACTCTTCCTTAGCTCAACGTAAGTACTCGTGCACCACGGCACGCACCACACCCATAATTGGCAGTCGCTGCCCTCAAGAGGAACGGGCGGGTAGTGCGGATGGGTTGAACATAGATGTGGGGTGCCCTGGTAAAGTGCGTAGCGTTTAATCAGCGCTTCGCCTTCCAGCATCGCGACCAAAATATGGCCCAGGCGCGGCTCAATACCACGGTCAACGATGAGTAAATCACCCTCAAAAATACCCCAGCCTTCCATGCTGTCGCCGGTGGCGGTGACATAAAACGTCTCGGTGGGGTTTTTGACCAGCCGGGTATTGAGATCCAGCGTGCACGGCTCGTAATCCTGCGCAGGCGAAGGAAAACCGCTAAAACCCGCGCGGCCTAAAAAGTTAAATGCGGCAACGGCTGGGCGCTTAACGGCAAGGCGGGGTAAAGTGAGATAGTTGGCCCGGCATTGTCGGTATCCTGATGTTTAAAGTATTGTATGAATATACAGTATTTTTAACAGGAAAGAAAATGCAAATGGGTTGCGAGTTAAAGGTAACTAATCTTCTGTGATGACTGTCCACTCGGTCAGCATTTAATGGCTGGCTCAACATGAAGCACGCTCATGCACGACCTGACGCGGATGCGATGAAAGTCGCCTCAGGCTGCGTTATGATAGCGGCCTCGCTTCTCCCATGATGACCCTTTCTCGTTACGAGGTGCCCGCCGATGTTCAGCCGCGATATGACAATTGCCGGATTCGATGATGTGCTGTTTGATGCCATGCAGAAAGAGGTGGCGCGCCAGGAAGCCCACATCGAACTGATTGCTTCTGAAAACTACGCCAGCCCCCGCGTACTGGAAGCCCAGGGCAGCCAGCTGACCAATAAATACGCTGAAGGCTACCCCGGTAAGCGTTACTACGGCGGCTGTGAATTTGTCGATATCGCTGAAAACCTGGCGATCGATTACGCTAAAGAGCTGTTCGGCGCGACCTACGTAAACGTACAGCCGCACTCCGGCTCGCAAGCCAACAGCGCCGTTTTCCAGGCATTGGTCAAGCCAGGCGACACCATTCTAGGCATGAGCCTGGATGCCGGTGGCCACCTGACCCACGGCGCCAAGCCGAGCTTTTCGGGCAAGCACTACAATGCCATCCAGTACGGCCTGAATGACCAAGAGCTGATCGATTACGAACAAGTGGCCCAGCTTGCCCGTGAGCACAAGCCCAAAATGATCATCGCCGGTTTCTCAGCCTATTCACAAATCGTCGATTGGGCCAAGTTCCGCGAGATCGCTGACGAAGTGGGCGCTTACTTACTGGTCGATATGGCCCACGTCTCAGGCTTAGTTGCGGCAGGTGTTTACCCAAGCCCCTTGCCCCATGCCCACGTAGTCACCTCCACCACGCACAAAACCCTGCGCGGCCCGCGTAGTGGCGTAATTCTCTCCGCCGAAAACGACGCCGATATCGAGAAGAAGCTTCAGTCAGCCGTATTCCCCGGCGGCCAGGGCGGCCCGTTGATGCACGTGATCGCGGCTAAAGCAGTGTGCTTCAAAGAAGCCATGGCGCCCGAGTTCAAAACCTACCAGCAGCAGGTAGTCAAAATGCCCAGGCAATGGCCAAGGTGTTTATCGAACGCGGTTACGACATCGTTTCCGGCGGCACCGAAGACCACCTCTTCCCACTCTCACTGATCAAACAGGGCGTCACCGGTAAAGATGCCGATGCGGCGCTAGGCCGTGCCCACATCACCGTGAACAAGAACGCCGTGCCTAACGACCCGCAAAGCCCGTTCGTCACCTCTGGCCTGCGCATCGGCACCCCGGCGGTAACCACGCGCGGCTTCGGTGAAGAAGAGTGTACCCAACTCGCTGGTTGGATCTGCGACATTCTCGACGTACTGGCCAAAGGCGAAGACACCAGCGCTATTGAAGCCCAGGTGCTGGATAAAGTAGCTGAGGTTTGCGCGCGTCTGCCTGTGTATAAATAAGCGACGCCTGCTATAAGTAGCTAGCCCAGCGTTCGATAGAGCCGCTGAAGACCACACTCTTCGGCGGCTTTGTCTTTACGGCTACTGTAAGTACATATTGGAGGCTTCACCTGCTGATGGCCTGCTACGCCGTTTGTGCTGAATTGGAGCGGGTGGAGGGCAGCGTAACCTTGGCTTTCCGACCAGGTAGAGGGCAGAAAGACTCGCCCCGCTTACACTGGATAAGGTACCATTGCGCGCGTTCTGCGCTGGCTTAGCTGTCGTAAAGGTACATGTCCCTCCTTGCGTTGGGATGAGCTAAACCAAGAGCATCATTAACCGTGCGGCCAATGGGCATTCTATTAAAATCGCAGTGACCGAACGCAGTAAGCCATGCAGTAAAAGGCGCCGCCTGTGCGCCAAATGCTAATTAAGGCTAGGGCCCGGGGAATGTCCAGAAAAATCCCCGGGCGGTAGCGTGCCTGAAAGGTTTTTAAGAAGCAGAGTTATGAGAGTCTCCGCTATTTATACCCTGCTCATAGGCGCGGTAGAGTTAAAAATTTGATGTGATTCAGAAGTGGTCACCGCTACCGCCCACAACCTTTAGACGCTAATCTGCAATTAGCAAGAAGGTCGGCTCAACCCTTATTGTATTTTTGTGAGGGCAGCGCGATAGCCGCTGGAAAGCAGTGCTAAAAGGGTGGACTCCAAGCCTTTATAGGAGGCCAGCTTGTTGGGCGATTGGTCATCTACAAAGTATCACCCACGACAACAAAGAACCTAGCACTTGTTCACGTAGTGCCTATCATTAAGAAAATGTATCATATCGATCAATTGACAACTGCAGCATGCACAAATAATTAGCTGACTAGCTAAATTAAAGCATGAGGCATATACCTAAAAGGGCACGGGAAGGCGTCCGGAATATCCCCGGGCGGTAGCGTGCCTTTATTTTGATTACCCCTTACTGGCGAAATAGCATGAATCAATCTCCTCCTCATGAGCCGCAGCGCTACCCTTCAAACGACGAAATTTCCTTGGTTGATCTTGCTAAGATTCTGGTCAAACGCTGGAAAGCCATGGTGTTAGTCTTTCTTGTCATTGTGCTTGGTGCATTGGCCTATGTGCTGCTAACAGAGCGCTCCTATGAATACGTCTCAATTTATCAGGTGGTAGAAGAGGCGCCCGGACGTGCCCTGGAAACACCAGCTTCCGTATTGGCTAAGGTTAATAGCCTCTATATTGGATCAGAGACGCGTAAACTCAGGGAGTCGGCAGGATTGGAGAGTCTACCCTTTGAAGTGACTGCAGATAATCCTAGCGACACTTTGCTTGTCCGTTTGTATTCGGAAGCGAGTACGCACAATCATGAATTGGTAGCTCAGATGCATGAAGCATTGCTATCTCGCATGATGGAAGAGCAAGGTGATCGTCTTGAGAGGCAGCAGGCCGCCCTTGAGCAACAATTACAGAACACTGAAGCTACTTTGGAGTCCGTCGCGCAGACCAGTACCGAATGGGGAAGTGAACTGGCCGCTAGCTACACGGAACGCTTGGCCGATATACGGCAAGATCTCACTCAGTTAAGCGAAGGTGAGGTTGTGCAGGTGTCAGTGCAAAGCCTTGAACCTGCTGGTACCGGCCGCAGTTTAATTATGATTTTGGCATTGGTATTTGGCGGCATAGCGGGGATTATGATGGCATTCTTTGCTGAACTTGTTTGCAGAGTCCGTGAAAGTTTAGACGCGGAAAGTAAATAGCGTACTTTTCTTTAAGTTAATTTTTAAATTTAAATAATATTAATCTAAATGTTGGCTATTGCTACTTAGTCTGAGTTGAATAGGTGTAAAATGAAGTTTCTTATTACAGGCGGTGCTGGGTTTATAGGTTCAGCAGTCATCAGGCATATTATTACCAACACCTCAGACGAAGTGATTAACCTTGATAAACTAACCTATGCTGGCAACTTAGAAAGCTTGGTTGAGTTCAGTGACAGCGAGCGGTACGCCTTTGAGCAAGTGGATGTTTGTAACCTTGCTGAAGTGAACCGAGTATTGGCCCGACATCAGCCAGACGCCATCATGCATTTAGCCGCCGAAAGCCACGTAGACCGCTCTATAGATGGTCCGGCGGACTTTATCGAAACCAACATTATTGGCACCTATACCTTACTGGAAGCTGCTCGCATCTACTTTCAATCTTTAGATGTCGACCGTAAGGCAAGCTTTCGCTTTCATCATATAAGCACGGATGAAGTCTACGGCGATCTCCCCATCTCAGCAAAACACCGAACGCAGAAGAATATCTATTTACTGAACAAACTAGCTACGCTCCAAGCAGTCCATACTCGGCGAGCAAAGCCAGCTCCGACCACTTGGTACGTGCATGGCAGCGCACCTACGGCCTACCAACGCTGATCACTAACTGTTCAAATAACTATGGCCCCTATCACTTCCCGAGAAGCTGATTCCACTGGTAATTCTTAATGCTTTAGAAGGTAAGCCGTTACCAGTTTACGGTAAAGGCGAACAGGTGCGTGATTGGCTCTATGTGGAAGACCATGCCCGGGCGCTCTACCAAGTAGTCACGCAAGGCCAGGTAGGGGAGACCTATAACATTGGCGGTCATAACGAAAACAGAACATCGAAGTCGTCCGCACCATCTGTGATATCCTGCAGGAACTCCATCCGCAGGAACGCAGCTACCGTGACCTGATCACTTTTGTGAAAGACCGCCCTGGTCACGATATGCGCTACGCCATTGATGCCAGCAAAATTCAGAAAGAACTAGGCTGGGCACCAGAAGAAACCTTCGATACTGGCATTCGTAAAACCGTGCAGTGGTACCTAGAAACCAAAGGTGGTGCCAACGAGTACAAGACGGTAGCTATCAAAGAGAACGTTTAGGAGTAAATGCATGAAAGGAATCATTCTGGCTGGCGGTTCCGGCACGCGTTTGTATCCAATTACCAAAGGCGTCTCTAAGCAGTTGCTGCCTATTTACGATAAGCCAATGATTTACTACCCGCTTTCAGTATTGATGCTGGCCGGTATCAGTGAAATTTTAATTATCTCCACTCCTGAAGACCTGCCCAACTTTGAAAAACTGTTGGGTGACGGCAGTAACTTCGGTGTAAAGCTCAGCTATGCCGAACAGCCCAGCCCAGATGGCTTGGCGCAGGCATTTATTATCGGTGAAGACTTTATTGGTGATGACTGTGTTTGCTTGGTTTTGGGTGACAACATTTTTATGGTCAGGGCTTTTCTCCCAAGCTGAAGCATACCGCTGCACGCACATCCGGCGCCACTGTATTCGGTTATCAGGTGAAGGACCCGGAACGCTTTGGCGTGGTGGCTTTTGATGAAAACAACAAGGCTATCTCTATTGAGGAAAAGCCTGAGCAGCCCAAATCCAGCTATGCGGTTACCGGCCTGTACTTCTACGATAACGATGTGGTGGAAATTGCTAAGCAGGTGAAGCCTTCACACCGCGGAGAGCTGGAGATTACCAGTATTAATCAAGCTTATTTAGAACGCGGTGACCTGAACGTAGAGCTTCTAGGACGTGGCTTTGCATGGCTAGATACGGGCACCATGAAAGCCTGCTGGAAGCGGGTAGCTTTGTGCAAACCATTGAGCATCGCCAAGGATTGAAAGTGGCGTGCCTAGAAGAAATTGCCTTCAATAACGGTTGGCTAAGCAAAGAGCAGCTAAAGCACAGGGGCAAGCTTTGAGCAAGAACGGTTATGGCCAGTACCTGCTCAAGCTGGCAGGGGGAAACATAATGAGTGGCTTAGTAAAGCTGATAGACCTTCTCTCATTAGGTGATGACCGCGGATCATTGGTCGCGCTTGAGGCTAATAAAACGGTTCCGTTCGATATTAAACGTGTCTACTACATATTTGGTACCAAGGCAGAAGTTGCTCGGGGTTTTCATGCGCACAAGGCACTCAAGCAGGTAGCGGTGTGTGTGACAGGCAGCTGCCGCATGGTGTTGGATAATGGCAAGCATAAAGAAACAGTATGGCTTGATTCACCGACTAAAGGGCTGGTTATTGAAGACTTGGTTTGGCGGGAAATGCATGACTTCTCCCCGACTGCGTGCTACTAGTGTTGGCAAGCGAACACTATGATGAGGATGACTATATCCGTGATTATGGCGATTTCTTAAGGATGGCTGAATGATTTTAGAATCTAAAAACATCCCTAATTAGATTTGTAGAAGAGTCTGATGCTGACTTTATTTTGAGTCTGCGATTAGATGAACGATACAACACTTTTCTTTCTGCAGTGAGTCCTGATGTTAAAGCGCAAAGAAACTGGATAAAAAATATAAAGATGATGAAGAGAAAGGCAAGCAGTATTACTTCATTATTGAACGTTTAGATGGCACTCCTTGTGGTACGGTTCGTGTTTACGATATTCGTAAGGACTCATTCTGTTGGGGTAGCTGGATACTTAACGAAAAACACGCTACGCGGCTTTGGAAAGTGCTTTTCTTGTTTATGAGTTTGGTTTTAAGAGACTAGGTTTTAAAAATCGCATTTTGATGTTATGAAAGGAAATAAAGGAGTGATCAGATTTCATACAAGGATGGGAGCCATTAAATTTAGTGAAGATGAAGTTAATGATTACTTTGAGATAACAGAAGAAGCAGTACTAAAAGCAAAGAGAACTTGGCAGACAAAATCTAATGACAATACCTTTCCTCGACCTCAAATCCATCAATGCGCAATACCGCCAAGACTTAGTAGATGCTGCTACTCGTGTCATCGATTCCGGTTGGTACATTCAGGGCACAGAGCTAAAGGCTTTTGAGTCTGAATTTGCTGAATATTGCGTCAGCAAACATTGCATTGGTGTAGCCAATGGCCTGGATGCATTGACGCTGACACTGCGGGCCTGGAAAGAGCTTGGCAAGCTTAAGGAAGGCGATGAAGTCATCGTTCCTGCCAATACCTATATAGCGAGTATTCTTGCCATTACCGAAAACCGACTCAAACCGGTGTTGGTTGAGCCTGACGAGCAGACTTATAATCTCTGCCCAACGAAAACAGCAAAGGCTATTACATCCAATACTAAAGCCATTTTGGCGGTTCATTTATATGGCCAATTGGCCCCAATGCCTGAGCTCATGACATTGGCGGATCAACATGATCTACTGGTATTGGAAGATTCCGCGCAAGCACATGGTGCTGCCATCAATGGTAAAAAGCTGGTAGTTGGGGTCATGCCTCAGGCTTCAGTTTTACCCTGGTAAAAATCTGGGTGCTTTGGGGATGCAGGTGCCGTTACCACAAGCGATGATGAGCTGGCGAGTACTATCCGCGCCTTGGGTAACTACGGCGGCCATAAAAATATGAGAATCTCTATCAAGGTGTTAATAGTCGCCTGGATGAAATGCAAGCGGCCATGCTACGTGTAAAACTTAAACATCTGGTTGTTGAAACACAGCGGCGCAAAGAAATTGCACTGGCCTATGCCAAAGGCATCACCATAAAGCGCTATCTCAGCCAATATCAGCCGACAGCACAGATGAGTCACTGGAAAACCATGTATTCCATTTATATGTTATTCGCATGGCAGAACGCGATGCCTTGCAAGCCTACCTGACAAGTGCAGGTATTCAAACACTGATTCACTACCCGATCCCACCGCATCAGCAACAGGCATATGCAGAGTGGAGCGCACAAAAGTATCCGCTGACGGAAGCTATTCATCAGCAAGTGCTTAGCTTGCCGATCAGCCCGGTGATGACAGATGAACAGGTAGATGCTGTTATTGCCGCCTGTAATCACTTTGAGATGCCCTGAGGCATGACACTGATTAAAACCAGCCTGCTTAACGGTATAGCTGTAGTCATTAAAATGCTAACCTTGCTGGGCCTAAATAAAATTCTAGCTATCTATGTTGGCCCCACAGGCTACGCTGCCATTGGTAACTTCCAAAATGCTGTGCAAATGATTACAACGTTTGCCAGCGGAGCAATTAACACCGGCGTAGTAAAATACACTGCAGAATATTACAACGAAGAAGAAAACAACGCCAAGTTTGGCGTACAGCTGGCACTATTGCCATTGTCGGCTCTGTCATTACGGGCATTGGTGTGTCGCTATTTAGTAAGCAAATTGCATATTTGTTTTAAAGATGAAAGCTACAATACAGTTTTATTTGGTTTTCCATAACCCTTGTGTTTTTATATTAAATACACTTCTTTTGGCAATATTAAATGGCAAAAAGAAATCCACCGTTATATTATTGCTAACATTGTGGGTAGTGTTTTCTCTCCTCGCAGTCACTAGTGTACTAGCCATTCAGTTTGGTCTACATGGAGCATTAACTGCGCTAGCTATTCATCCGTCTTTTTCTTTTGTGGTAACTTTATATCTTTGCTACAAAGCTGACTGGTTTAAATTTAGCTATCTTTTGGTGATATAAATAAAAAGTATTGCTAAATCTAAGTAAGTTACTGCAATGGCATTGACCAGTGCGGCATGCGTGCCAATAAGTCATATTCTGATTCGTAACCACCTGGGTGATACACTTGGCTGGGAAGCAGCTGGCTATTGGGAAACATGTGGCGTTTAAGTGCAGCGTATCTAATGTTAGTGACAACAACACTGAGTGTGTATTACCTACCAAAACTGTCTGAGTTACAAAAGCCAGCTGATATTAAGAAAGAAATAATCCAAGGTTATAAAGTTATTCTGCCTGCCGCAGCCCTGCGGCTTGGTTATTATTTGCTACGTGACTTTATTATCAGTGTACTGTTCACTGAAGACTTTATCCCTATGCGTGAGCTTTTGCCTGGCAAATGGTGGGATACATTGAAGATAGGTAGTTGGCTACTGGCTTATTTAATGCTTAGCAAAGCTATGATGAAGCTATTTATAATTACCGAAATCGTTTTGCAATAGGTTTTACGGCTGGACATACTTGTTCACTGGCATGGTAGGTTTAGAAGGCATGTCTATCGCCCATGCCGTCAACTACGCAATATATTGGGTGGTAATGAGTGTTTTCATTGGTAATACAGTTTTGAGAGAAGCAAAGTAAGTAATGCAAAATTACTCCCAACTTTCATTTTCCGACTTCGAAATCCTCGCAGCAGAACTACAGTCCGTGCTATGGTTACTTGATATGAGGAATCTGAATAATTGCAAAGATGGCGCAGCCTTAACTGAATTATGACAATAAAGCAAAAACTCAGCAAAGTTTTAATCCCAGAATAAAGAATTAAATAATAGTTGCTTACCGCCTGCGCCGAAGAAATCGACAGAACATAAGACCCCAATCTATTAAATTAATATGATTTTTTATGCTTAATACATTAAAGAAATAAACATACAAATGAGCAACCTTTCGTCTCCATTGTTATACTCTGTTACAGACACGCACGGTTTGTTCAAACAGCATTCAAAAGTGGGATTGATAAAGACTGTAAACATAGAATTATTTGTTATTGATGATGAATCTAACGATAATTCAGATGATTTTATTCAGTAAATAGTTGTTTTGTGAATCACGTGTTAAGGGATTTGAGTTGAGACATAGGCCAAATAAGGGTTTGTGTGCAACGCTTATTGAGAGATTTTTAGTTGATGCTACGTACGATATTTTCGAGGAAGAGCTGTGAAAGTTTCAATTGCTGTAATTTCTTATAATTCAGAAAAACAATTTTATCAACACTTGATAGCATACTGGGTCAAGATTACGATCGTCGTAAAATTGAATTGGTTATTTCAGATGATGCTTCTAGGGATGCAACTGTAGAGATCGCTCAAAATTGGCTTAAAGAGTATGGTTCTTCATTTGATTCAACTAAATTGATAGTTAACAGTGTTAACTCAGGTGTTTCAGCTAACTATAACGCTTCTAAAGCTTGCACCTCTGAGTGGATAAAAATTGCAGCTGATATATTAAAGAAAATTGTCTGTCATCAAATATTAGCTTCATAATTAATGAGCCTAGGGCTCAAATAGTATTTTCATATATAGAATGTTTTGGAGACGCTACTGGGATTATCCCTTATGCATCTCAGTTAGATTTTTCTCTTGATGCAAAAGAGCAAAATAATGTGTTTAGATATTTTAGTTTTAATGTGGCTCCATCTCAGTTTATAAAGAAGAGTTTACTGCAAGATGTGGGTTTGCAAATGAAGACTATCGTCTTATGGAGGATTGTCCTTTATGGCTAAAGATCACTGCGTCGGGTGTGCGATTATATTTTAATGAAGTTGTAACAGTTAAATATCGGGTGGCAAATTCCATTTCAAAGGCTGGAAGCAAGTTTATCAATAGAGATTTTGTTAAATGTTGTTTACTTATTAATAAAACGAGAAAAAGAGGTTTTTCCTTCATTTGGTTTTCTTAAAGCTTGAAGAGCAGTTGATTCTACGTTATAAGCTTTTTCTTTCTTACATATTAGGAAATAGAAGAACTGTGTTACATAAAATCCTGTTTAACATGATATGGTTTTTCACGCCGCTTAATTTATTTTATAGGGGCAGAGAAAGAATGTTGCGAATAAGGAGTTACAATTAGTGTTTTATTTGTATCTGCTATTTTATTTGTTTGTAGTGTATGTTGAGCTTAAATTATGGAGGGAGTTGACGCCGGTAATAATATCGTTCAGTGGTATAACCGTAATTGCGTTCTTCATGCTACGCTAGGTCGTTATTTAGGTTTTCTTGAGGTAGATCCAAAAGTTTTTCAATACATTTTTCTTTCCTACCAATCGCATTTGTAGCTAGTTTATTTGCTTTTATAATATTTAGTTCGTGTCGGAGACCTCGGCAGTTTGCTACAGCTAATGATGGTCCTGCACTTTATTCTAGTATGTTTGAAAAGAGTAATAACGATCTTACTTTTCAAAATCGAGTGGCGACGGTGGTTTTTCAAATGTTTTTTCCATAAAAAACGTTGCTTACCTTTCTTAAGTTCAGTTTTTCTTCTTTTAGCCTTTCTAGCTTATTCCATTTTAAATGCTTATTTGTCAACGGGTGGTATCTCGGGTCAGATGTATGAAAGGGCATTAACGTATGGGGTTGTAGGCACTGTTTTGCTTTGTTAATGTCGTGCGTGCCTTTTTGTATTTATTTTATAAAAACCTCCTATTCGGCTTTGTTAGGCGGTTGTGTGCTCTTTTTCTGATTTTTTGCATTTGTTTTTCTTTCATGAAGCAAGTGAAGTATTGGGTCTTGGTTCCTCTGGTTTGGATTACAATTATAAACTTTAAATTGAATGGATTCAGAATTAATTTTTCGTTTCTTTATAAGGTCCTAGGGCTGGTGGCTGTTGCTGTAGCACTATTCTATACTGTTTATTTTACAGGTCATTGACGGGAGGGGGGCACAGATGGCTTGGATTTTTTACCCAGTTAAATTTGAGTATATTTTATCACTTACTTGGCTATTTGTTTTCAGGATTGATTGTTTTCTCTTCATTGATTGAGGATGGTTTTTTAGAAATAATCTATAGAGACATAGCGGTTGCTTTTAACGGCTTGTCTAATATTTTGAGTTCTTTAGTCGGTAAAGGTGTACGAGGGGAACATGTATTAATTAATTTTATGTGCTGGATGATGGGTTCGGCAAAACTGGTAATGTGGGAACTCTCTGGGCTGATTTTATGTTGTACATGGGAGTTTTGCATTTCCAGTTTATTTTTACCTTACTTTGCTGTCTATTTATTATTCATGCTATCTAAAAGCTTATTTTGTGTGCTTTATCTATTATTCAGGTATTGTTTCTTTCTTATTCTTCTCTTGGTTTTCATCTTATTTTAAACTTTTATCTCCTTACGAGGTGCCTATTTTGTCTGCATTTATAGCATTGCTGCTTGTACTTCTTTCTAATGCTGGATTATCAGGCAGTAGATCGAAGCGCCTACACTAAAGCAAGGTGTATGTAAAAGTGATAATAAATAAGCTTGGTTGTGTAAGATGCTGCTTGATCAAGGAGTTGTCCTTCAAGAAATGAGGTATGCTAAAATGAAAATTGCCTTAATCTCTGGTGCTTCTTCAATCCACACCGTGCGCTGGGCCAATGGATTAAGTGATGCTGGACATGAAGTACATGTGATTACCCAACATGCTCCTTGCGACCCGTTTGTGCCTGCAGTAACGGTGCATACTTTTCCTTCGTGGAGTGCTTGGTTATTTCATAATGGCCCTGCGGTGCGTCGTTTGCTGAAGCAATTACAGCCCGATATTGTTAATGCGCATTATGCTAGTGGTTATGGTACTACCGCGTGCTTGGCGCAAGTGCGTCCCTTCGCGCTTTCGGTGTGGGGCACTGATGTGTACGACTTCCTTATAAATCGCCTGTGCACAAATGGTTGGTACGTAGAAATGTCATGGCGGCTGATGCCGTCGCATCTACCAGTTATTGCATGGCCGAGCAAACCCGCCAGATCGCTCCTGAGGTAGGTAGTATCCACATCACACCTTTTGGTGTTGATATGAATGCCTATACCCATATCGAAGCGTTGCAGCCTAATAATGACAAGCTAGTTATCGGCACAGTAAAACCATGGCGGATGCATATGGCATTGATACGTTAATTGAGGCGTTTGCTTTGCTGCATAAAAGCTAATTAGCATACGGCCAGAACTTGCAAAAAAAATTACAGCTGCGGTTGGTTGGTGGTGGCCAGCAAACGGAAGCATTACAAAAGCTAGCGAGCAAACTTGGTATATCAGAAAAACCAACTTTATAGGCCGTGTTCCCCATCAAGAAGTACCTAATGAACTTGCCAAGTTGGATATATACGTGGCGTTAAGCCGTCGTGAAAGCTTTGGTGTTGCTATCATCGAAGCGGGTGCTGCTCGCCGCCCAGTGGTGGTCTCTGATGCGGGTGGCCTGCCAGAAGTAACATTAAACAATAAAACTGGCCTCGTCGTTCGTCGTGAAAACCCACAAGCTGCGGCTGATGCCATAGAGCAGCTCGTGCTTAATCCTGAGCTTCGTTTACAAATGGGTGAAGCTGGAAAGCAGCATGTAAACGAAAACTACAGCTGGGATGCTTGTATTAAAATTATGGAGAGAGTATTTGAAAAACTATAAAAACGTATAAGGCTGATTGAGATGTAAGAATATTAAGTATCATCGTTGCTCTCCTTCAGTTTATAATAGCCAGTGTGGCATTCCGCGCAATTTAATATACGACCAGTATTTTAGAATTTATATTGCATATAATCAGTTTTTGATGCCACATTTTAGCTAGTGAAATTAGTCGACTGACCAGGCATCTATTAATTTACCGAGGTAAAATTGTAGTTAAATTGCTCAGATTTGACAGCCAACTAAAGTGAAGATATGACACCATTAGTATCAATAATAACTCCAGTTTATAACTCTGAAATTTCTTTGAAGCAAACAGTAGAGTCTGTTAGGTTCCAAAATTTCAAAGACTGGGAGCTTATTCTTGTAGACGACAACTCTCAAGATAATTCGTATGCTCTTGCGCATGAGTTAGCTGAGAACGATTCGCGTATCAAGGTTATTAAACTTTCAGAAAATTCAGGTGCCGCTGTAGCACGTAATACTGCGATAGCTGCTGCGCAAGGTCGTTATATTGCTTTTTAGATAGTGATGATCTTTGGTTACCAAATAAGTTGGAAAGGCAGCTAAATATTATGCAGCAAAAGACATCGCTTTTTCATTTTCTGCTTATGAAAAGATTGATGAACAGGGAAACCTTTTGGGCTTTATGGGCGTACCTGAAAAAGTTAATTATGATCAATTGCTTAAATGTTGTGTGATAGGGTGCCTTACTGCAATGTATGATACTGAAAAGTTAGGCAAGGTTTATATGCCGTTAATTCGTAAGCGGCAAGACTTAGGTCTTTGGTTATGTTTACTTAAAAACTGAATTTGCTTACGGGATTCAAGAGAAATTGGGCCAGTATCGTCTACGCAAGGGCTCTATTTCATCCAATAAGGCTAATGCCGCAAGCTTTACATGGCGCCTTTACCGAGATGTTGAAAAATTGGGATTATTGAAAAGTAGTTATTATTTTTACACTATGCGGTTCGGGGAGTTCTTCGCCAAAATTTCCGGCCTTAGCTAAAAAAGCTGGGTGTTCTTGATTAAAATATATGCTCTTATGATTAAGTGTTAATGAAAAAATAAATCAGTCATAAATTGCTGATTAATAGCTGTTTTTATTAACTGTAATGCACAAATTTTATGTATGAACACTTAATGATTTTATTTATGATAAAAGTATGTGTTTATAAAGGAAAAAGATAAAGGGTGCTTATGAAAATTACTGTTTTGGCACCGGCTATGTGGGCTTAGTGCAGGGCGTCATTCTAGCTAATGTCGGCCACCACGTGTGTGTCGATGTGGATGCCGATAAAGTAGAAAAGCTTACCCAGGGCATCATTCCTATTTTTGAACCTGGCCTGGAAGCACTGGTAAAGAGAACAGCGCCGCTGGCGGCTGCAGTTCACTACCGATGCCGCCGCGGGCGTTACCCATGGCGATGTGCAGTTTATTGCAGTGGGTACGCCGCCAGACGAAGATGGTAGTGCCGATCTGCAATATGTCCTGAAGGTGGCTGAAACCATCGCTGAACATATGCAGGCGCACCGAATTATTGTTGATAATCTACCGTGCCAGTTGGTACTGCCGATAAAGTACGCACCTGGGTGGCCCGGGTACTAGAACAGCACGGCAAAACGGCGCTTACCTTTGATGTTGTCTCCAACCCGGAATTTTTGAAGGCAGTGCCGTGGCGGACTGCCAAAAACCTGATCGTATTATTATTGGTACCGAAGATACCCATAGCATTGAGATAATGCGCGAACTTTACGCGCCGTTTAATCGCAACCATGAAAAATGATTGTGATGGATGTACGTAGCGCTGAGCTAACCAAGTACGCCGCTAACTGCATGTTGGCGACCAAAATCAGCTTTATGAACGAAATGGCGAACCTAGCTGAGCGCTTGGGCGCTGATATTGAAGCGGTGCGCCAGGGCATCGGCACAGACCCTCGCATTGGCTATCACTTTATTTACCCAGGGGTGGGCTACGGTGGCTCCTGTTTTCCTAAAGATGTGCAGGCGCTGGTGCGTACTGCTGAAAACATTGGATTTGATGCCAAGGTGCTAAAAGCGGTAGAAGCCCGCAATGCCGAACAGAAAACTACCCTGTTCGAGAAAATCCACGCTCACTTTAACGGTGCGCTTTCCGGTAAAACATTCGCCCTTTGGGGCTTGGCCTTCAAGCCAAACACCGATGATATGCGCGAAGCGCCCAGCCGTGTGCTAATGGAAGCTCTGTGGGCAGCCGGTGCCAAGGTGCAAGCGTTTGACCCTGAAGCCATGGAAGAAACCCAGCGGCTATACGGTAACCGCGATGATCTAACCCTGTGCGGGACTAAAGAAACTGCGCTAAATGGGGCCGATGCGCTAGTAGTAGTGACTGAATGGCAAAATTTCCGTGCGCTAGATTTTGCATTGATCCATACGCAACTCAGCCAGCCCACTATTTTCGATGGTCGTAATATGCACGAACCTGCACGCATGGCCAACAAAGGCTTTACCTACTACTCCGTAGGGCGCAAGCCATTGATGAGTGAGTAACCTGCAGTATCAATTAGCGTTGCATAAAAGGCGCCGTCTTGAGCTTTTACTCTTTCATTAAAACCTTTGCCGCCTAACTATTAATGCACCTGTCGCTGTCTTTTGGGCTGTTAGCAGTGAGGTTGTTAGAGAAGGTGACGGCTACCAAGGCCATTTGGGAGTCCGACTTGTCGGGCGATCAGACCATCTAAAAATTTTACCCTCGGCGGTAAAATGCCTAGGGCTTGTCTACGTAGTACCCGCCATTAAGAAAATGTATCATGCCGATCAATTTACAATTGCTCTGTGCGTGCGTATTCACCAACCACCTATTGAAAAATGCAGCATTGAGTATATATCAGTATTAGGTCATAGAAATGCATTCGGTACATTCCAGGGCTGTAGCACCCCTGAACTTTATTTAAAGAGATCAACGATATGTGTGAAATCTCAAACTGCACATTGATGGAGTCGCTGTGGCATGTCGGCGCCATGGTTCAGGCCAATGAACCGGAGGCGATGCTGGATGATAAGCAAATCTACTGGTTACGCTATGATCTGAGCCAGATGGCCACTCGCGACCAAGCGGGTAAGGGCGCCAATTCGCTAGAGATCTCCACCGAATGGAAGATATTTTGTGCTGTCGATTTCGGCTGGCCAAAACAACAGCTGACCGCTCCGGTCATTATTTGTGAGCGAAACCCGCTCGAACCGGCGGCGGATGTAGCGGATGTAAAAGCGGCTGGTCTGTTGTACTACCCCGTATGTAGGGATTATGTCATTCAGGAGTATGTGTGAATAATAAATTCGAACGCCGTCATTCGCGGTGGTATGAGGTATTTCTTCTTGGTATTGCCTTTCAGATATTAATAGGGCTGCCTTTTGTCGTATTAATACCTGGTTTAGAGAGGTGGGCTGGGATTTTTGGTTGTATCTTCCAGACGTGCGAAGAAACACTATTGCCGCAATAGCCTTATCATTTTTATGTATATTGTTTATTTTACGGCGCCTGATGCGCTTCCCAGGGGTGAAGGTCGCTTCCTTCATCTTCCCACAGTTTCAGTTGTTTTTTTGATAGCTATGGCTATTTTGCTGTTTACACGTGAGCGCTATACACGTCAAGTAATAGGGGTGGTTATATACTGACGTTGGTCTGGTTTTATGCTGGGTATTTCATCGGTATAAGATACAGGCGCTTAAAGTTTGGTGTTGTACCAGTTGGTGAAGCATTAAAGCTTGAACCGACGACAAATGTCGAGCTCCGTTTTCTAGACAGTCCTGAGCTTGATGGGGTCAGAGTGGATGGGATTGTTGCAGACTTACACGCTAATGATCTATCAGGGGTGGGAGCACTTTCTTGCAGAGTGCACACTTAGTCAGATTCCTGTGTATCATGTCAAACAAATTCAAGAATCTCTTACTGGGCGCGTTAGAATCGATAGATTATCTGAGAATGAATATGGTTCTTTACTGCCTTCATTTTTCTATATGAATTGTAAGAGATTCATCGACACCGCAGCAGTATTAGTAACCTTTCCGTTAACCTTGCCTCTTATGGCATTGACAGCTGTAGCGATAAAGTTAGATAGTCCTGGCCCAGCACTGTTTATTCAAGATCGTGTTGGGCAGGGCAACCACACCTTCCGAATCTATAAATTCCGAAGTATGGGCCGCGATTCGGAGAAAGACGGAGCCATGCTCGCACAATGCAACGATATGCGAATCACGCGGGTTGGTAAGTTCATCCGGAAGACGCGCCTGGACGAGCTGCCGCAATTCTTCAACGTATTGAAGGGCGATATGAGCCTTATCGGCCCGCGCCCTGAGCAACGCTTTTGTGGATCAATTCGAGAAAGAGATTCCTTTCTATATCTACCGCCATGTAGTCAAGCCAGGTATCACCGGCTGGGCTCAGGTGGTTCATGGTTACGCCAGTGATGCAGATGATACCCGCATCAAGATCGAACACGATTTTTACTACATTAAGCACTTTTCGCTATGGATAGATATACTGATCGCGTTCAAGACGTTAAAAACGATTTTGACGGGGTTTGGTGCTAAGTGATGTATTTGGCATGGTTGGTTGTCTTGATTAATATATCAAGTTGAACTGAGCTGGCTGTGGATAGAGCGACAGGAGTTGTGAGGTTTTTATCAGCTTTGTTTGGTGTGATTGTTTCATTAGCGCTTCCATTATTATTAAGGAAGATAAATGGCTATTCTCGTGACTGGTGGTGCCGGGTATATCGGCTCACATACCGTAGTGGAGCTTCTTCAAGCCGGCCATAACGTGGTAGTGGTTGATAATCTTTCCAATGCGTCTATCGAGGCACTTAAGCGCGTCGAATCGATCACTGGCAAGAAAGTATTGTTAGTTGAAGGTGATATACGTGATCGGGTCTTGTTAGACAGAATCTTCAGCGAACATTCAATCGAGGCGGTGATGCATTTCGCTGGCCTCAAGGCTGTCGGTGAGAGCGTGCAGAAACCGCTGGTGTATTATGAGAATAATGTCGCGGGCAGCGTCACGCTTTGTCAGGCCATGCAGGCGGCGGGTGTCTATCGACTGGTGTTTAGCTCCTCAGCGACCGTTTACGGCGAGCCGCCGAAAATGCCGATCCATGAAGATTTCCCTACAGGTGTGCCGACCAATCCTTACGGGCGTTCGAAGTTAATGGTCGAGGAAATACTCAAGGATCTGGCGCTGTCCGATGAACGCTGGGCGATCGCCTTGTTGCGTTATTTTAATCCGGTCGGGGCCCATGAGAGTGGCCTTATCGGTGAGGATCCGCAGGGCGTTCCCAATAATCTACTGCCTTATATCGCCCAAGTGGCTATCGGCCGTCTCGACAAGCTCGCCGTTTATGGTGGCGATTACCTTACACCCGATGGTACTGGGATACGCGACTATATACATGTGGTGGATTTGGCTAATGGTCATCTAAAGGCACTGGACGTGCTGGGCCGCCAGAACGGCGTGAATACCTGGAACCTGGGCACGGGCCGGGAGTTTCCGTGTTGGAGATGGTCAAGGCATTTGAGCAAGCGAGTGGCAGGCCCGTTCCGTATACTGTTGCGCCGCGTCGAGCAGGGGATATCGCTGAGTGTTGGGCCGATCCCTCCAAAGCCAGGGAGGAGCTCGGCTGGAGCGCACAAAGAGGGCTGGCACATATGATGGTCGATACCTGGCGATGGCAATCACAGAATCCCACGGGCTATCGGCAAAGCTGAATGGCTATCGCCAGATATCTGCGCCGTTTTGCCGATCATAAGATTGCACTACACTATTTAATATAACAAATTTAAGTTTGTTGGTTTTTTCTGACGATGGTAGGGGAGGTATGTGGTAGTATCCCGCGCTCGATTTATATCAGTGTCGGAGCTTTCGTGAATCACTCCCCACCCACGGTTTCTTTGCCAGGCTTGTCCTCTTTGTCCTCTCCATCTATATCCTCTCCTTTGTCGATCTATACTTCCCTTTCCGTTTTTCTGTTTTTGTTCTATAGCGCTGGTGGTACCTAGCGGTTATTCGCTAGGCGCGTTGATGCTGCTATTGGGTAGCGTAGTGCTGTTGATAAAACGACCGGCGCTTGCCTTGAGCCGCCAGGATGCATTGGTGATGTTAGCCATGGCGGCATATGCACTTGTGGGTGTATTGGAGGCATGGTGGGACGGGCAGGGCTCAAGTGGAATGGATAAACCGCTGCGTTTGTTGCTGGCTGTCCCCGCGCTATTGTTAGTAATGGCTTACCCCCGCGTTTGGCGTGGTTCTGGGGCGGAATTGCGGTTGGCGCGATAGGGGCAGGGGGATGGGGAGCATGGATGAAGCTGATAGAAGAGGTTGCGCGCCCAGGTGGTTATAACAACCCGATACAGTTTGGCAATTTAAGTATGCTGCTGGGGTGTTGTGTCTCGCAGCGTTGGGGTGGGCGGTAACCCAGCGGCACCGTCAACTGTGGGTGGCGTTGTTTTTGATGGCGGCTTTGTTTGGTATGGCTGGGTCGTTGTTTTCCGGTAGCCGCGGAGGTTGGATAGGGATCCCTTTATTCTGTTGGTGGTGTTCCGTGCCTACGGCGGTTTTATATCCAAGCGTATGCTCGCAGGGCTAGTGGGTATCTTGTTGGCGGGTGGGCTCAGTGTTTACGCTGTTCCCGAAGTGGGGGTTCAGGCGAGGGTCAATGAAGCCGTTGAGCAGGTTCAGCGTTATGTAGCTGGCGATAGAAGCTATTCTTCTGTGGGGGCACGGTTTGAAATGTGGCGTGGGGCTGGCCATTTGATAGCAGAGAAGCCGCTGCTTGGGTGGGGGCAAATGGTTACGCCGAGGCAATGCAAGCGTTAGCAGACGAAGGCTTGATCATCGAACGTGCTGCTGAATTTGGCCATGCACATAATGAGTTTATCGATAGTTTTGCCAAGCGCGGGTTGGTTGGCCTTGTGGTGTTGTTGGCTATTTATCTGGTGCCGATGCGCTTTTGCCAAGGAAATGGATGCCAGTGATTTATCGTTACGTGCCACGGCCACGGCGGGTGTATTGCTATCGGTTACCTATATTGACTTTAGCCTCACGCAGAGTTTTTATCCCATAACAGCGGGGTGATGATGTACGCCTTTTGCTTGCTGTGCTGTGGGGCTTTATTCCCGCCAGCGCAAAGAGTTAGTTCGCGGAAAGCCGCAGACGTAAGAAGCAATTTCTTACACTGTGATGAACAATTCTCTACAAAAGGTTAATTGGTATTGAAGTAAAATTTATCGGCGCCAGCTAAAACTGGGCTAATCAATAGGCCTGCAGGAAACCCTAAAGGGAGGTTTGCTGCACATAATAACGGCCGATAAATTATTCAAGGGAAAACGATGCTTAAAATGAATAAAACACTCGGCTTAGCCGTAAGCGCTGTCACGTTGATGATGCTTAGCAGTCATAGCTTTGCGTATGACAAAAAGTGTCGGTGTCTGCTATCGCCGGTACGACGGGTTTTGGAGCAGATGCGTCTTGGCGTTTCCATAAAAACCTAGCCGTTACAGCACGCTATACCGATGGTTTGGATCTGGACACTGATTTTGATGAAGATGGCGTGACTTATAACGCTGACTTTGAAATGAAGGCATCTAGTGTCAAAATGGATTATTTCCCCTTTGGTGGTAGGTTCTTCTTATCCGCAGGCATCATGATGCCGGATATCGAAGCCAACGTGGTGGGCACCCCGGATAACAACAGCTCGTATGAGATTAACAACGAGACGTATACTGCCGCTGAGATTGGTTCGGTCGTGGGTAGTGCTACCGTTTCGGATGGTACCCAGCCTTATGTGGGGCTTGGTGGCGCAGTTCCCACCAGAGTGGGCTCTCGTTCTTCTCCGAGTTCGGTGTCGTCGCAACCAATGTTGATGTGTCGCTAAGCACTACCCGTAACCTTGAAGAGCTAGATCCGCGGCTAGAGCGGGATATTCGTGCCGAAGAGCAAAGCCTTAAAGATGACATTGATAAGTTGCCTGTCTTCCCCGTTGCAGTGCTGGGCATTTCTTATACGTTTTAAGCTTTAGACCCTGCTGTTGTTAAAGCTGGATGCGTTTTAAAGCCCGCCATCACCCAGAGTGTTGGCGGGCTTTTTGCTAATTAAACATTGCCTTTCTCGCTTTTTTTACTGCATCGTCGATTTATTAATGACGTTGCTTGGAGAGCTGACGATGGTGATAAATCCTAAGACGAAGTCTCTATCCACTATCATTCATCGTGGCGGCGCTAGCGGGGTTACCGGTAGCTGTCATCAGCTGATCGCTAATAGTGAGTCTTCACTTTTAATCGATTGTGGCTTGTTTCAAGGCGACGATGCGCAGCAGGATAGCTTCGCTCAGCTCTCTATTGATTTTGATATTTCGACGGTAAAAGCGCTGGTTGTGACGCATGTTCATATCGACCACATCGGGCGGTTGCCGTATTTGTTGGCTGCTGGTTTTCAGGCCCTATTTTATGCTCAAAGCCTTCGGCGAAGTTATTACCGTTGGTGATCGAAGATGCTTTGAAAATAGGCTTTACCCGCGATGCGCGTTTAATTTCTCAGTTTTTAGAGCGGGTAGAGCAACAGCTAGTGCCGTTGGATTATGCTAAATGGCATACCGTGGAATCATCGCCCTCTATTAACATGAAGGTAAAGCTGCAGCGTGCGGGGCATATTCTGGGGTCTAGCTTTGTGGAAGTTGCATTACGCGAACCCCACTCAACGCACCGTGAGCGTGTGGTGTTTTCCGGCGACTTGGGGCAGCTAACTCCCCCTTGTTACCTGCGCCTAAATCGCCGCCTAGGGCCGATGTATTGGTGTTGGAGTCTACCTATGGCGACCGGCTGCATGAGGGGCGCAGCGAAAGGGCGACGCTTCTTAAGTGTGCTATTGAGCAGGCGCTAGAGAATAAAGGCACGGTGATTATTCCTGCCTTTAGCATTGGCCGAACCCAAGAATTGCTTTATGAGTTAGAGGGGATTATTCATCGGGCGGGCAGTGATGCGCTCTGGCAATCGCTGGAAATTATCGTCGATTCGCCGCTGGCGTCGCGTTTTACGCGAGTGTACCGCGAGCTAAAACCTTTTGGGATGACGAAGCGCAGAAACGCGTGAAAGCAGGTCGGCACCCATTAAATTTTGCTGCGCTGTATACCGTGGATAGCCACGAAACGCATGAGCAAACGGTGCGCTATTTAGCCGAAAGCGGCAGGCCTGCGGTGGTGATTGCTGCCAGTGGAATGTGCGCTGGTGGGCGAGTAGTTAACTATTTAAAAGCCATGTTAGGTGACCCGCGCCATCAGGTGCTGTTTGTGGGGTACCAAGGGGCTGGAACGCCGGGGCGCGATATACAGCGCTATGGCCCTGAGGGCGGCTGGGCAATGCTGGATGGGGAGCGTTACGATATTCGTGCGGGCGTGAGTACCATCAGCGGTTACTCCGCCCACGCGGATCAACGGGACTTACTCAACTTCGTTAAGCGAATGCGTCATTGGCCCCGGGAAATTCGTCTTGTGCATGGCGATGCAGGTGCCAAGCGAGAGCTTAAAACCGCCATTGAAGCAATGGCCCGCAAAGCGGGTCGGACCATCAGTGTTGTTTTGCCTTCGGAGGATGGGTGATTTTCGAGAGGCGGGATAATTGCTGATCGCCCAATGAATTGGGCTCCTACAAGGGGGGCGCCGAGCCCTTGTAGGAGCCCGGCTCACCAACCGCCTTGGCCTTCTAGCAAGCTGCGTGTGTTGTTATTTAACGGCAGGCGGAAGTCAGCGCTGCCGAGTACCATGGCATCGCCCGCCCGCACTACCCGAGCACTCACATAGACGTAGTCCTGCCCTTGCGCATAGGTGCCCATAAGAATGGAGCGGGCATTATGCTGGGCGCTTAAGCGCTGCACTTGGCGTGAAAGAATCAGCTCGCCCACGCTCTCTTCGATAAACATGCTGTCGCGCATTTTAACTTCGCGTACCTGCATACCTTGGCGCGATAGCGCCGATGCCATGATTTCAGAGCTGATCCGCCCAAGCGTCGACGATTGACTAAGGTTGTCGATGCTGACGAAGGTGGCGGCGATCATAGGGCTATAGCGTGTTAGCTCTGGGTTGCTGGCGATCATCTGTTCGGCAGCGGCATGAACCAATTCCGAAAGGTCGGGTTCCGGTTGGGCGGGCGTGTTGTGAGCATTACCCAGGTGTTGCAGCCCGCTAGCATCAGTAGCGTAATGCTAACGACCATTGCACGGGTTGAGTGGTTTACAAAGCGAGCGCGCCATACAGTCAAAAAAGTCTTCAGCATGTCATTACCACGTGTCAGTAATGGAAACGGAGGGCGTGGCAGGGGCCTGAGGCACGCGATGAGGCGCGTATTGGCGACGATCGCCTGCATTAATGTAGTAAATATTGGAGGAAGAGTAGAGAATTCGTTCGCCATCGATAATCTGGGTCGTCACAATGATCTCTTCGTTGCCGGTATGGGTCCAGCTACCGCTGGTGGTGTCGGCGAGTGCGGCGGCAGGGATTAACCCCAATGCGGGTTCGGCCCACTGGTTATAAGGGATGGTCGCCACAGCGATGCCAGCGGTGAGCGCGGTAAAGGCCCCAATAGGCGGGCGTATAAAACCGCGATCCCGATGTTCGACGACTTCTACATCAATCGTGATATTGGCGCTGTTCGCGGTGGGAACCGTGGTGAGGTTGGCGCCGCGTGATACTAGCTCACTGGTGAGTAGCGTGCGGAATCCACGTCCAAACTCACCACCGCTGTAGGCATGTAGTTCGCCGTTGTCTGCTTCGCTGATATGTAAATCGCGATTGCGTACGCGCTCACGTTGTAAAATGCGGGTAGCTTCGTGTTGGGCCAGAACGTCCCAATGATGAGCTGCCTGCATGCGCTGTTGTTCAGTATAAGGATAGGTGGTGGCGATCGGCGCTTGTGATGTATTGGCGTAAAAGCAGCCGCTGAGCATTAAGCTTGCCAGCCCCAAGCTAACCGGACGTATGAAATAAGGTAGTTGAAATAATGTGGGACGGGTGCGCACCTGCTAGTTCCTTTTCGCTACAAAACTGCTTTTGATAGACTGTTCGTCGTGCTTTTCTGCCACGGTTAGTTTGCCATGCCTGGTTCGAAGTGCCTAACCTGACATACTTAATTCCTAGTTCTTGTATTCATAGTTCTTGTATTCGAAGTACTTGTAATCGATATAAATAGCTAGATCGGCCATAAGGTTCAAAACTTGAATGAGCAATAACACCCATGCTTGAAGATTACCGCAGAGGACCGCGTCATGATTCGCTAATGTCGGCTTACCAAGAAGGCGATAGCAATAGCGGATGGATGATCAGCTATCTCGATATCATGACGTTGATGGTGGCCCTTTTCGTGGTCATTATTGCCGCTGCCGGGGCGACAAGCCCTGAATGGGTGGCGGAGGATACCGCGAGTGACTACACCCAATCAGCATCATCGCCTACGCTGGGAGTCCCGATGCCCGGGACGTTAGCTAAGGCAATGCCTGAGCGCGCCGGTACTGCCGCCTGGAATGGGGTAGGGCTGAGCCCCATGGCCATTAGTACGGCGTTGGGGGTGGCTGGGTTGCCACCCTTGTCTCAAGTACGTCGTCGCGTCAGCGTTGGGGTGCCACCCTTTGGCGGCACCATCTCCGCAGCTCCCACAGAGCCGGTTATCGCCCTGCCAACCCTGCTAATGCCTACAGGTATCGAGAATTTAACGTCACCCTTGGCTGATTATATGGTGGTGTTAACGGATCGTCCCCCGGTCAATGTACAGGCGGTGAGCGATGAAGCAAGACTAGGTGCGGTTGCACTGGAGCAGTCGCTCTCAACGCGTTGAAGAGTCGCCTTATCTGCCCGACCTGGAGGGGGTTGAAGTGTCGCGGGTACCGGAGGGATTAGTCTGCGTGTTCAGGATCAGCTGCTGTTTCCTTCTGCGACAGCGGAGCTAACCGACGATGGTTCTTCACTGGTGGGTAGTTTGCTGGCGACTATTCAACGTTATGATGGCGAAGTCTGGGTTGAAGGCCATTCCGATAGCCAGACCATTAACACTGACGAATTCTTCTAACTGGGCACTCTCGCGCGTGCCATTGCCATTGTTGAAGCGTTAGAAGCTGCCGGTGTTTCTGCTGAACGGCTACGCGCCGTCGGCTTGGCGGCCACAAGACCGCTCGAAAGCAACGCTACCGCTGAAGGGCGCGCACGCAACCGGCGGGTTGAGGTAGTCATTCATGTGGAGTAGTTGTCGTGGGCTTAAAACACGGGTCTTAAAACACAGGGCTTAAAACAAAAGCTTAAACAAACATTAAAAAAAAGCCCGCCGGGGAGGCGGGCATTAAAGGGCTTGGCTTACTGTGGCCCACTGGCATCAGGTGAGGGGTATACAGGGCTGCCAGTGGGTACAGCTTTAGTATAGCTATTTGCGCGAATTTTCCAAGTGTTGCGATATTTTTTACTAGCTTGTTTAGTCAATTTGATAAGTTCTTTGCGTCTTAATTTGCAAACAAGCGGTGAGTAAGGTGCACCGTTCCGCTTCATGCGCTTTTTGGTGCGCTGATGCTGCCTCTTTTTGGTGCTGAGTGATGTTTGAACGTTATGAGCCTTATAAACCCACCTGCATTTACATGTAACCTTTTGCTGATTCAATACTTCTTTGTCTTGGCGCATAACTTGCTACATTGGTTAGGTAACCTAGAGATACCATCTTAACGATGCGTTAAGACTGATGAGAGGTAGTGCCATGTCTGAACACATTCACCTTTCGGTACCAGCGCCTCCGGCAGACCCCGCTTTGCAGCCACGGCTGGTAGTGACTGATTTAGACGGCTCGCTGTTGGATCATCATAGTTATGATTTCAGCCCTGCTGCACCATGGCTTGCCCGTTTAAAGCAGATGGGGTGCCGGTAATCCCGGTGACCAGTAAGACCCGTGCCGAGCTGCTCCCGCTGCGTGAAGCACTAGGCCTTACGGCCACGCCGTTTATTGCTGAAAATGGTGCGGTCATTGGCTTACCGCCGGGTTGGTGTCATGCGCGCTTAGACCGGCCTGGTAGCGGTCGTGACGGGGTCGTTATCAAACACCCAGGCGTCGATGTTGGCTTTATTCGCGCTCGTTTGAAGGTATGGCGCGAGCGCTTGAATGTTCAATTTACCCGCATGGGTGAGTTGAGTGTAAAGGAAGTCATGGAACTGACAGGGTTGGACGAACCACGCGCCCGTGATGCTCGGCAGCGGGAGGAGTGAGCCACTATTGTGGGAAGATAGTGCCGCGGCATTGGAAACGTTTCGTGCCGCGCTAGAGGGGGATAGCCTGCAACTCACTCCAAGGGGGGCGTTTTTGGCATGTCATGGGGCGCGCGGCCGACAAGGGCGCCGCCGTGGAATGGTTGGTTAAACGCTTTACGGCGTTAAGAGGCCAGCCCCACTTTCATTGGGGTTGGGAGACGGGCCGAACGATATCACTATGCTTGAAGCGGTCGATCAAGCGGTGGTGATTCGTGGTTGTCATGACTTGGTCGTCGAGCCCCGTAATACATCGCTATATCGCACGGAAGCAACAGGACCGACCGGCTGGGCCGAGGGAGTAACCCACTGGTGGGGCGAGATGACCGCCGTTTAACGACGGCGGAGAAGCATGTTGCCGTTTCTTTATGATTCTAAGTTTATGAGACCAGGGAGGTGAGCGCGTGAGTGACTTTCATCAGAACGGTATTATTACTGACTTTCACAATCTTACCCAGCGCTCGGTTGATGCGCTTGAGCAAGAGTTATGTCAATTTTCCCATCGACGCCCGATGGGGTTGATTCTGCCCTCGCTTTTTCGGAACTGGAAGGGCCAGCGTTGTCGGGGATAGTTGATGAGCTGGCTAAAGTCCCTTATCTCAATGAAATTGTGATTGGTTTGGATCGAGCTGACCGTGAGCAGTTCTTGTATGCCCGGGAGTTTTTCTCTCGGCTACCGCAGCATACGCGTATTTTATGGAATGACGGCCCACGGCTAAGCGCCTTGGATGCGGAACTAGGGGAGCACGGGTTAGGCGCCTCGGAACCGGGTAAAGGGCGTAATGTGTGGTATTGCGCAGGCTATATGCTGTCGTCAGGGCGCTCGACGGTCGTAGGGCTACACGATTGCGATATATTGACCTACGAACGCGGGCTGCTGGCACGGCTGTTGTATCCTGTGGCTCACCCTAATTTTAACTATAGTTTTAGCAAAGGTTATTACCCACGCATTGCGAAGGGTAAGCTCAATGGTCGTGTCTCACGGCTGCTTGTGACGCCCTGTTACGGGCGCTTAAAACCGTGTGCGGGCCATTGCCCTATCTCGACTATCTGGATGGTTTTCGTTATCCGCTGTCAGGCGAGTTTGCAATGCGCCGTGAAGTGCTGGAAGAGATTCGCATGCCTGCTGATTGGGGCTGGAAATTGGCGTATTGTCAGAGCTACAGCGCAATTACTCACTGCGGCAGCTTTGCCAAGTGGATATTGCCGATGCATACGACCATAAACACCAGCCGATTAGCGAAGAAGATCCCAATGGCGGTTTAAACCGCATGAGCCTTGATATCTCCAAAGCGCTCTATCGCAAATTAGCGACTCAGGGCGTTACCTTTAGCAGCGAAGATTTCCGCACGCTCAAAGCGACCTATTACCGCTTTGCACTGGATTTGATTGAGGCCTATGATCACGATGCGACGATGAATGGCCTAAGCCTTGATCGTCATAGTGAGGAGCAGGCCGTGGAGCTATTGCCAGTAATCTACTCGAAGCAGGCAACCTGTTTTTGGATAACCCCAGAGAGCGGCCTTTTATTCCCAGTTGGAACCGTGTGCAGGCTGCCGTGCCGGATCTCCTTGCGCGCATGCACGAAGCGGTAGAACTCGATAACCAAGGTAAGGTGTAAAGGCTATTAATATGGCATTGCGAGGGTAGCAGCGATGCGGCAATCTCAGGCTGCGTTGGAGCATAAAATCGAGATCGCCGCGCTTCGCTCGCGATGACAAATACAACCAACCCGAGATCGCCGCGCTTCGCTCGCGATGACAAATACAGCCAACCCCGAGATCGCCGTGCTTCGCTCGCGATGACAAAAACAACCAACCCCGAGATCGCCGCGCTTCGCTCGCGATGACAAATACAGCCAACCCTCCGAGATCGCCGCGCTTCGCTCGCGATGACAAATACAGCCAACCCTGAGATCGCCGCGCTTCGCTCGCGATGACAAATACAGCCAACCCCAAGATCGCCGCGCTTCGCTCGCGATGACAAAAACAACCAACCCCGAGATCGCCGCGCTTCGCTCGCGATGACAAATACAGCCAACCCCGAGATCGCCGCGCTTCGCTCGCGATGACACCCACGTGTCATTGCGAGGAGCGCAGCGACGCGGCAATCTCCGCCTACGATGAGGGCGTTAAAAATCGCTGTGCTGAGGGGAAACCCGCTTGGCAGGGGCGGAGGCTGGCAAACTCGCCTGTGCATTCCCTATGCTTTGATTAATGCGGAAGTGGGCAACCAGTTGACGTAGCTGCGCACTGAGTTGTGCCAGCGACTGGGTGGCATGGTTGCTCTCTTGGACCAGGCCGGCATTTTGCTGGGTCATTTGATCCATTTGTGTCACGGCTTGGTTAACCTGCTCGATACCGCTGCTTTGCTCGATAGTGGCGGCAGAAATTTCCTGCACCAATGTGCTGAGTTGTTTGATGTCGTCGACCATGCCATTGATCACATCGCCCGTGGCGCGCACTTGGCGGCTACCTTCCACCACTTTACTATCCGACGCTTCGATCAGGGTTTTGATTTCCTGGGCGGCAGCGGCCGAACGGCTGGCGAGTTGGCGAACCTCATTGGCGACGACGGCGAAGCCGCGCCCTTACTCTCCAGCGCGAGCGGCTTCCACCGACGCGTTAAGTGCCAAAATATTGGTTTGGAAAGCAATGCCGTCAATGGTATTGACGATACTGCTCATTTGGGTGGCGCTCTCGTTAATGGTCCCCATGGTGGTAATGACGGTGGTCATGGAGTCACTGCCGCGCTGGGCGCTGTCGGCGGCTCTTGTGGCAAGCGTGCGCGCATGGTCCGCATGCTCGGCATTTTGCTTAACGGTCGCCGTGAGCTGTTCCATGCTGGAGGCCGTTTCAGCCAATGAAGCAGCCTGTTCTTCAGTGCGGGTGGAAAGTTCTTCGTTAACGCCGACAATTTGCTCAACGCCATTATTCACCTGGTTCGCCTCGTGGTGAATATCGCCAATCGTCTTGGCTAGGGTTTCGCGCATGCGGTTAATATCAAACAGCAGGCTTTCGCGATCCTTTGCCGACAGCTGAGTGGTTTGGGTTAAATCGCCGTCAGCGATATAGCGCACCACGCTGGCGGCGTAGCGTGGGTCACCGCCTAACCGACGCGAAACGTCACGAATTACCCAGCCCATTAGTAGGGTGACCGGTAGCCCAATGATCAGCAGGATGACGATCGAGCGAATCAAACCGGCAATAAAGGCTGCGTTAATATCATCGACATAAACGCCTGTTGCCAGCGACCATTCCCACTCGGGAAGATAGGCTACATAGCTTATTTTTGGCACCTGTTCATCGCCAGTAATACGGCGAGAGTAGTAGCCAACGTGACCGCCGCCGGCTTGGGCTGCTTCTCTGAAAGCGGCATAAAGATCCATGCCACTGGAATCTTGGTAAGCGCTCATGTCTTCGCCGCGAGGGCGGTTTGGGTGGGAAATAATATGTAGGTCGTTATCGAAGGAAAATATATATTCACCGTCGCCAAAGCTAGCGCTAGACATATTGTCGATCGCACGCTGCTGCGCTTCTTCAAGGCTGATTTCGCCAGCGGCGACTCGCTCTGCAGCGCTACAATTTGGCTATGTACACTCTCGATGACGTACTGAATGCTGTCGCGGCGTTCGCTCTCAATTGTTTGGCGATTTTCCCATGCTAGCCAGCCCACCAATAACAGCATGGCGAGCCAAATAATGCCCAAAAGTTCCCCAAAGTTTTTGCGTCGTCGTTAAGCGCGTCATGTTTTTCCTAGCCGATGTAAGTAAGTAACGGTTTTTTTATCGGCTTAACGCGGCAATACATTAGTTTTATTTAAAGGAAGTGCTGCCGCGGCAATTTCAGACTGCATTGGAGCATAAAATCGAGATCGCCGCGCTTCGCTCGCGATGACAAACACAGCCAACCCCGAGATCGCCGCGCTTCGCTCGCGATGACAAATACAGCTAACCCCGAGATCGCCGCGCTTCGCTCGCGATGACAAATACAGCCAACCCCGAGATCGCCGCGCTTCGCTCGCGATGACAAATACAGCCAACCCTGAGATCGCCGCGCTTTGCTCGCGATGACAATATAGTTAACCCGAGATCGCCGCGCTTCGCTCGCGATGACACTCTCTGGTCATTGCGAGGAGCGTAGCGACGCGGCAATCTCAAACGGCGATGGCTAACGTTAAAAATCGCTGTCCTGGTAGGCTGCCCGAGGGGCTGTCGAAGAGGTTGGCAAACTCGCCTGCGCATTCCCAGTGCTCTGATTAATGCGGAAGTGAGCAACCAGTTGACGTAGCTGAGCACTCAGTTGTGCCAGCGACTGGGTGGCATGGTTACTCTCTTGCACTAAGCCTGCATTTTGCTGGGTCATTTGATCCATTTGAATCACGGCTTGGTTGACCTGCTCGATGCCGCTGCTTTGCTCGATGGTGGCGGCAGAGATTTCCCGCACCAATGTGCTGAGCTGCTTGATATCGTCGACCATGCCATTGATCACATCGCCCGTGGCGCGCACTTGGCGGCTACCTTCCACCACTTTACTATCCGACGCTTCGATCAGGGTTTTGATTTCCTGGGCGGCAGCGGCCGAACGGCTGGCGAGTTGGCGAACCTCATTGGCGACGACGGCGAAGCCGCGGCCTTGCTCTCCAGCGCGCGCAGCTTCCACCGACGCGTTAAGGGCCAAGATGTTGGTTTGAAGGCAATGCCGTCAATGGTATTGACGATACTGCTCATTTGGGTGGCGCTTTCGTTAATGGTTCCCATGGTGGTAATGACGGTGGTCATGGAGTCACTACCGCGCTGGGCACTGTCGGCAGCTCTTGTGGCAAGCGTGCGCGCATGGTCTGCATGCTCGGCATTTTGCTTAACGGTAGCAGTGAGCTGTTCCATACTTGAGGCCGTTTCAGCCAGTGAAGCAGCCTGTTCCTCGGTGCGTGTGGAAAGCTCTTCGTTAACGCCGACAATTTGCTCGACACCGCTGTTGACCTGATCTGCCCCGTGGTGAATATCGCCAATTGTCTCGGCAAGCGTTTCACGCATACGGTTAATGTTAAATAGTAAACTTTCCTGGTCTTTCGCTGAAAGCTGCGTTACCTGGGTCAGGTCTCCGTCAGCGATATGGCGCACTACGCTTGCGGCGTAGCGTGGATCACCGCCTAAACGCCGGGAAACGTCACGAATCACCAAGCCCATTAGCAGCGTTACCGGTAGGCCGATGATCAGCAAGATGCCAATCGAGTGAATTAAATCGGTAATAAACGCTTCATTGATGTCATCGACATACACGCCCGTGGCTAACGACCAGCCCCACTCGGGAAGGTGAGCGACATAACTGGTTTTTGGTAGCTGTTCATCGCCACCGGCGCGGGTCGAGTAGTAATTAACGTGGCCACCGCCTGCTTGGGCAACGCGCAGCAACTCTGGATAGAGCGCCATGCCGCTAGCGTCTAAATAGTCGGTCATGTCCGTGCCGGACTCACGGCTGGGGTGGGAAATAACTAATAAGTCATCATTGAAGGAGAAAATATATTCGCCAGCGCCGAAGCTGACGCTAGACATATTGTCGATCGCGCGTTGCTGCGCTTCTTCGAGGCTGAGCTCACCGGCGGCAACCCTTTCCTGAAGTGCTTCAATTTGGTTGTGGACGCTTTCGACCACGTACTGAATGCTGTCGCGGCGTTCGCTTACAATCGTTTGACGGTTCTCAAGGGCCAACCAGCCCACCAAGAGCAGCATCGCGATCCAGATGATGCCCAGTGTTCCCCCACAGTTTTTGTGTTGTTGTTAAACGAGTCATGTTTTTCCTATTTTATTGTAATTGAGTTCTTATTCTTTATCGGCATGACGCGCCGATACCTTAGCGGTATTTTTTTGGTTAATTTCTCTTGTTGAGGGTCAAAAGATACATAGGGGCGATGAAGCCAATCATCGCCCCTATAATCTAGCTAACTAGCTAAGAGCGACCAGCCAACGCACGGCATAAGGGGGCAGGGCGCCTTCAGCGACCCAAGGGTTATTTGAGTCAAGCGCTTGCCAGGCGTGCTTACTGAGCGATTGGGTAACCGCTTCGCCCACGTTTTCTAAGGGAAGCGGCAGGTCGGAGACGTTATACAGTGCTAATAAGCGACGCCCATCCTGCAGTGGGCCACGTTCCACCGCCAACAGTTCGGGGCTGAGTCCAATACTCGCTGCGCGGCATTGGGGTGAAAGCAGGGCTCCTGGCGGCGCTGGTCGAGCAGCCGGTTTAAAGCGTGGAAAACATCGTGGGTGGGGGTCGAGGGGCTATCTAATAGCAGGTCCAGCTCGCTGCGCTGCCAGCGCCGACGATTAATCGAACGCAGACGTCCACTGCGTTCAACCCCTTCTACGTCATTGAGCGTGCCCGTTAACGTATGGATATAAAGCGCGGGAATCCCCTGTAAGCTCAGCATAATCGCTTGGCTACATAGGAAGCGGGCAATTTGCCAAGGGTCCTGGCCTCGGCGGGTGCCGCGCATGGCTTCAAACCACGTGATATTGATCTCGTAAGGCGTGTCGCTGCCATCCGGATTGCTGCGCATGCTGACAAAACCGCCGAAACGGTGCATCAGTTCTAACAGCGCGTCTCGCTCGTGATCAGGCAGTAGGCCTTCCAGCGGGCGCACGCCAATGCCGTCGTGGCTGGCGGTAAAGTTCAGGTAAGTGCAGTGGTCAGGCAGCACGGGCAGGCTGGCAAGCCAGGTTTGCAGGGTGCGTGCTTCTCCCCGCGTTAGGGTATGTAACAGTAGGGGCGGTAGGGTGAATTGGTAAATCATATGGGCTTCATCGGGCGGGCCTTTGGGGAGCCGTTCCAGCCCGAAATAGCTGATGTTCTCTTGATGAGGAACGTTGGTTTCAGTCACCAGTAAGGTGCCGGGGGCAACATAATCCACAATGGCCCGCAGCAGGCGTATGACAGTATGCGTCTCCGGCAGGTGAATGCAGGGGTGCCTAGTCGCTTCCATAGAAAGGCCACTGCATCCAGGCGGATAATTCGCATGCCTTGTTCAAGGTAGAACAGCAAAATGCCTACGAACTCCAGCAGTACATCAGGGTGTTCAAAATTTAAATCTAACTGGTCTTCGGAGAACGTTGCCCACAGGTAACGGGTGCCACGCCGGGTAGATACAGGCACCAGCAGCGGGTTGCTGCGTGGACGAACCACTTGAGAGACATCGGTATCGGGATCGACTTCGATAAAGTAATCGCGGCCGGGCTGGCTACCGCTCAGATAATCGACGAACCACAGAGATTCCCGGGAAACGTGGTTAAGTACCAGGTCCGCCATCAAGTCGTAGTGGCTTGCGAGCTCGCGAATATGTGACCAGTCACCTAGCTCACTGTTAACCTCGCGATAGTGGATGACTGAGAAACCGTCGTCGCTACTCCAGGGAAAGAACGGAAGCACATGGACGCCGCTGATACGTTCGCCCAATCGCACTTGAAGAAAATCGCTCAGCACCGCCAGCGGCGGCACACCCTCTTCTATAATAGAATCGCCATAGCTAATCACCCATTGATCCTTTTCGCTCCAAGAGGGTGCGTTTTTAGACGGTGCATCGTCGGGGGCGGGTGAAAAGGGGGCAAGCGAAAGAAAGTGCTCAATATGCTGGTTTAAACGGCGCTGAACTTCGCCAGCACGGGGCCCATACAGGTGACTGAGGTAACCGTGAACGGTCTGTTCAAAGGAAGACATTGAGAGCTCCTGATAAACAATCTGCCACAAACACTGCAGCTTGTGTGCCAAATTGTTACAATACGAGGTTGATGTCACGTTTAAACGTTATTAATAGCACACACATTAACAGGTTATAACACGCTAACTCGTGCCGTAAGCCGACACGAGCTGACAATAGGTTGACCGCCATGCATTGCCCTTTTGTGGTGCAAACGATACTCGAGTGACTGATTCTCGGTTGGTAGCCGATGGTGACCAAGTACGCCGTCGCCGCCAATGTGCGAGCTGCCAGGAGCGCTTTACCACCTACGAAACCGCTGAGCTCGTCATGCCTCGCGTGGTGAAGTCCGACGGTTCGCGGGAAAGTTTTAATGAAGCCAAGCTGCGGGCAGGCATGTTGCGTGCGCTGGAAAAGCGTCCAGTCAGCGCAGAAGCCATTGAGGCGGCGGTGGAGCGCATTCGCCAAACCTTGCGCGCGCGGGGCGATCGCGAGATCAACGCGCGTGATATCGGCGAGTCGGTAATGCAAGCGCTTAAAACCCTCGATCATGTGGCCTATATTCGGTTTGCCCTCGGTGTATCGTAAGTTTCAGGACTTGGATGAGTTCCGCGCTGAGATCGATCGGCTTTCCCAAGAGCCCTCAAACAAGAGCGCGCCGTCAAAATGAGTGCTGTGTTTAGCGAAGCCGATCACCGCTATATGGCGCGGGCGCTAAAGCTGGCTCAAAAGGGCTTTATACCACCGACCCCAACCCACGGGTGGGCTGCGTGATTGTGCGCGATGATCAAGTGGTCGGTGAAGGCTTTCATCTGCGTGCCGGTGAGCCCCATGCGGAAATCCACGCGTTAAATGCCGCTGGTGAACACGCCAAAGGCGCGACCGCTTACGTCACCCTTGAGCCTTGCTCGCATACTGGACGTACCGGTCCCTGTGCTGTTGCTCTCCTAGAGGCCAAGGTGGCTCGGGTAGTGATCGCTATGCAGGATCCCAACCCCCAGGTTAGTGGACGTGGCATCCGCTTGCTTGAAGAAGCCGGCATTGAGGTGGCGGTAGGGTTGCTCGAAAGTGAAGCGCGTGCTCTGAATCCTGGTTTTATCGCTCGTATGACCCGGCAGCGTCCCTTTGTGCGTTTGAAAATGGCGATGAGTTTAGATGGCCGCACCGCCATGGGCTCCGGGGAGTCCCAGTGGATTACCGGCCCTGAGGCGCGCGCGCAAGTTCAGCGGCTGAGAGCGCGTTCCAGCGCGATATTAAGCGGCGTAGAATCCATTATCATGGACGATTCGCGGCTTACCTTGCGTGCAGATCAGCTACAGCTTGCCAACGCTGCTGAGGCAGTACAGCGCCAACCCCTGCGGGTGATTTTAGATACCCGGTTGCGGTTGCCCCTGGCGGCGGCCTGTTTGAGTGAGCCGGGGCGAACACTGGTGATTACTACCCTGCCCACACGGCTGAAAAGCGTGCGCGTCTTACACAGGCTGGCGCTGAAATCCATGTGTTGCCGGCCGGCAGTGATGGCCGCATCGACCTTGCTTTGATGCTGCAGTGGTTAGCCGAACATGAGCAGGTTAATGAACTGCTGGTGGAAACCGGTGCGACGCTGGCGGGCGCACTGCTCGATGCGGCATTGATCGATGAGCTACAGTTGTTTGTAGCGCCCACGCTGTTAGGCGGTGAAGCTCGGCCGTTATTTGCGTTGCCGGGGCTTTCACGCATGGCCGATCAGCGGCGATTAACGATTCATGATATGCGAGCGGTGGGGCGTGATTGGCGTATTATCGCTTCCCCCCAGACGACTAGCGCAACCGGCACATCTGGTGAATTTAGCGAGAGCAAGGTACCCTGACGCGCGAAATCGCAGCTAACGTGACTGTCTTTGCGACAGTCTTTCGCGACAGTCTTTCGCGACGATCTTTCGCAACAACCGTTCGTGACTACATAAATTGGAGATTCCATGGCGCATTCCTCCTCTAGAGGCTTAGCCCCTATCGCCGAGCTGGTGGACGATATCCGCCAGGGCAAAATGGTGATTCTCATGGACGACGAGGATCGCGAGAACGAAGGTGATATCATCATGGCCGCCGAAAAAGTGCAGGCCGAGCATATCAACTTTATGGCCCGTTTCGCCCGTGGTCTGATCTGTATGCCGATGACACGTGCCCGCTGTGAGCAACTTAACTTGCCGTTAATGGTGCGCGATAATGGTTCTGGTTTTGGCACCAAGTTCACTCTCTCAATTGAGGCGACTGAAGGTGTGACTACCGGGATTTCCGCTGCAGATCGCGCGCGCACGGTACAAGCGGCTGTAGCGCCCCATGCCAAGCCTTCCGATATCGTTCAGCCGGGGCATATTTTCCCGCTGATGGCAGAGCCGGGCGGCGTACTGCGCCGGGCGGGGCATACCGAAGCGGCGTGTGACCTGGCTGCACTGGCAGGGTGCGACCCAAGCGGTGTGATCTGCGAGATCATGAACGATGACGGCAGTATGGCGCGCCGCCCTGAGCTAGAAGCGTTCGCCCACGAGCATGGGATTAAAATCGGCACTATTGCTGACTTGATCCACTACCGCATTGTCAACGAGCAGACCATCGATCATCTGGAGGCGTCTTCGGTCATGACCTCCCATGGCGAGCTGACACTGCATGTTTTTCGTGATCGCATCCAAGGCGCCCACCATTTGGCGCTAGTCAATGGTCAGCCTACGCCGGAGGAGTCCACCACGGTTCGCGTGCATCTTGCCGATGCGCTGCGCGATGTGATGGGCTTGATGAAAGGCGAACAGTGCCGCTGGGATGCCCACCGCGCACTGGAAGAGATCGCTGGCGCCAAGGCTGGGGTGTTTGTGTTGATCGATGACGGACGTCCGCATCAGGATTTAAAAGATCAACTGGATATCTTTTTAGAGCGTACTCGTCAGCCGCGTACCAGCGATTCTGACGGTGCCGGCAACTATTTAACCATCGGTACCGGTTCGCAGATTTTGCGCTATTTAGGCGTAGGTAAAATGCGATTACTGAGTTCACCGTGGAAGTTCTCCGCGCTGTCCGGCTTTGATCTCGAAGTCGTTGAGCGTTTGGGCCCTAATGACACGGCGTATGAGCCAACCTTTCAGCAGGAATAAATTGATGCACTCCCTGACTCAAGTTGAAGGTACTTTTGTTGATGTTGATGGCCATTATGTCATCGTCGTCGGTCGTTTTAACCATCACGTAGTGGATAGCCTAGTAGAAGGCGCTGTCGACAGCTTGACGCGTCACGGCGTCGATGCCGAGCATATTCATATCGTTCACGTGCCGGGTGCTTGGGAACTGCCGCTAGCGGTTAAACGCGTACTGAAGGTCATGAAGCCAGATGCAGTGATTGCGCTGGGCGCTGTGATTCGTGGCGGAACGCCGCATTTTGAATACGTGGCGGGTGGCTGCAACACGGCGATTAATCACTTGCAGCTTGAGTTTGATACCCCGGTAGCCAATGGCGTGCTCACCGTAGAAAACATCGAACAAGCGATTGAGCGCGCGGGCACTAAAGCGGGTAATAAAGGGACTGAAGCCGCCATGGCCGCCATGGAAATGGTCTCGCTGCTACGTGCGCTACCGCTAGGAGAGACTCAATGAGCGAGCGTAAACCCTCTGCCGCTCAGCAGGGCCGTCACGCGGCACGTGAGCTAACGGTGCAGGGCTTTATCAGTGGCACATGACGGGCAAATCCATTACGACGATTGAAGCCGAGTTTCGTAGCCAGGTGGCGGATGACGACCTGGAAGATCACGAAAACTGGGTGAAAGTAATGGAAATCGCCGATAAGGCGCTGTTTCATGAGCTTCTGCACAACACGGTGCGCTTTAAAACCGAGCTGGATCGTGAAATTTCACCCCTGCTAGACCGCCGCCTGGAAGATCTGGATGCAGTAGAGCTGGCGATTCTACGGTTAGGCGCTTACGAGCTTTCCCGCCGTATGGAAGTACCCTATCGTGTAGTGATTAACGAAGGCGTTGAGCTGGCTAAGTCATTTGGCGCCACCGACGGCCATAAATACGTGAACGGCATTTTAGACAAGCTGGCGATTCGCCTGCGTAGTGCCGAGGTCAGCGCTCGCCGTCTCTGAACGCGAGCGATTTGACGATGCGTTTAAGGGGCCTTTGTGCTTGCCGAATTTGATTTGATTCGACGCTACTTCATGTCGTCGCAGGAGGCGTCGGCTGCGTCAAATGGCGTCACACTAGGATGTGGAGACGATGCCACGCTACTAGCGCCTTCTGCGGGTCAGCAGCTGGCCGTGAGTGTTGATACCTCAGTGGTGGATGTGCACTTTCCCCGTGAAGCCCCAGCCTTCGCGGTGGGCCACCGTGCGCTGGCCGTTGCGCTTAGCGATTTGGCCGCCATGGGGCGACTTCTCGCTGGTGCCTGATGGCGTTAACGTTTGATCAACGCCAATTTGCCGACGATGAGGCAACCCACGTCTGGCTGGATGGTTATGCACGCGGTTTTCATGCACTTAGCCAGCAACATGCTACGGCCCTGGTGGGCGGAGATGTTACCTCCGGTGCGCTTTCGATAGGCGTTACCGTGATGGGTGAAGTGCCGGTAGGTGAAGCGCTCACTCGTTGCGGTGCTCAGGCAGGTGATCTAATTGCGGTCACTGGCGCCTTGGGTGGTGGGGCAGGGGGGCTGGCGCTCTGGCAGCAGGGTGAACGTGATCTGACGCATCCATTGTTGCGCCGCTATTTATTGCCGGAACCACGCTTGGCAGCGGGCCTGGCTTTGCGCGGTTTAGCCACTGCCGCGCTGGATATTTCTGATGGCGTACTGGCTGACCTGGCGCATCTGCGCGAGGCCTCACAGGTCGGCGCCGACATTACGCTGGATGCGTTGCCGTTAGCGGAAGGCTTGGAAAGCCTGCTAGGCACGGAAGGAGCCCTAAAGGCGGCGCTTTCCGGTGGTGATGATTATGAGCTGCTAGTGACCTTAAACGCTGCCGATATAGCGAAGGCCCAGCAGCGCTTGGCGTCATTAGGCTTGACGCTAACGGTGATTGGCCACTGTTGCGAGACGCTAGGTATTAGCGCCTCTGGTCAGCGTGGCCTGAGTCGTTATGTCAGCGGCTATGCAGGTTGGCAGCATTTTAGTGGGGAAACGCCATGAATCGCGCACCGAAAAGTGTCTGGCGTCGCCCAACACATTTTTGCTTTTGGTTTAGGTAGCGGCACGGTGCCTTGGGCACCCGGTACCTTTGGCACGCTGGCAGCGATTCCGTTCTACTGGATGATGGCGGATCTGCCTCTTGGGTGGTTTTTAAGCATTTGTTTTATCGCTTTTGTGGTCGGTGTTTGGCTGTGCGATAAAACCTCCAAAGATTTAGGCGTGCATGATCACTCAGGCATCGTGTGGGATGAATTTGTCGGTTATTGGCTGACCATGGCAGCGGTACCCTTTCTTGGGAGGCTGCGTTATGGGGTTTGTGGTATTTCGCATCTTCGATGTCTTTAAGCCCTGGCCAATACGCTGGGCAGACCGCCGTGTCGCAGGTGGTTTTGGCATTATGATCGATGATGTGATGGCTGGCGCCTACGCATGGAGTACTATGCACCTGTGGTTCTGGTTGCACTAAAAAGTATGAGTGGTGTGCAACAAGGAGCAAGTGAGTTCAGTAGCGGTATATAGCTTTTTCTGGTGCTTTAGCTTCAAGGCGTTAGCTTCAAGGAGGTAGCATGCGCAAGGAACGTCTGATTGTCCCTATACTGGCAGTCATCGCCGTGGTATGGATGGCAGCGCAACTGCTCTCAAGCGTTCTTTTGAACGCGGCCTGCGCCAAGCGCTGGAAGATTTGGAAGCGCGGGGTGAATGGCGTGTTAACCGAACTGAGAGTCGGCAGGGCTGGCTAAGTTCCCAAGGAAGGCTGATTCTTTCACCGTTACTGGGCCGCCCGTGGCGCCTTGAGCTGACCTATCGGGCACGCCATGGCATTTTAAGTACAGATGTTGAAGGCACCGTGTTACCCCGCCTGGATACCGTGTTGCAGCAAGCGGTGGGTGAAGTAACTGCCCCTTCCGTGCCACGCTGGCAAGGGCGCTATCACACCCTTAGCGGTCACAGTGAACTACGTCTTTCCCTAGCCCCCTTCGTTATTCAACAAAATGGCCGTGAATTAGCCGTTCGCGGTGGTCGCCTGCGCCTGGAAGGCGTTTTTGGTGATTGGCGTCTGCGTGCGTTGTTAGATCAATTGACACTCACGGATGGTATGGCGCAGCTTGCACTAGGGCCGACGGAGCTCGAAAGCCGCTATACGTATACTGAGGGTGCTTACCACTTTGCCCAGCGCGATCACCTGCATATTGAAACGCTGACATTGAGCTATCCTTCCTACGACATTCAGCTTTCGCCACTCGACTTGAATAGCCACATGGAACTGGACGAAAGCGAGCTGCGTATCAACGTTGCTTTAGACGTGGGCGATGTGATGGTGCCCTCTGAAGCACCAGACACGCCGCTGCTCAATGGGCAGATAGAGATGGAACTTTCGCGTATCAACGCCGATGCCGTTCGCCACGTTATCCGTCGGTTACGCCAGGAAGCTTCCTGGGGTGATGAAAGCCTACCCATGGCCGAAGGGTTAATAGCCCGTCTTGAACCGGATTTGCGTAAAATGCTCAGTGACTCGCCGCGTTTAGATGTGACGACCGTTGCCATCGATAGTCCGTTGTTGGGCATTCAGCTCGATGCGGACGGAGCATTATTTTTGACGCACGCCAGTTGGATGAACTTAGCGTGGTTAATCTTGACAACGAAAAGAGCAGGCAAAATGGCTCGAGCGGGTTGATGGCGACTTTACTTGGCACGATGCACCTACCGTTGCCGCATTATGGTTAGGGCTGCCGCTCGGCACCCGCGAGCTACAATTTGATGTGGTGCGCGGTGTATGGCGGGTGAATGGGCGCCCCATGCCCCAGCTTTGGCCTTAGCCCTGTCATTGCGTAGTGAAGCAATCTCGGGGTTGCCCTTGTTTGTCATCGCGAGCGAAGCGTGGCGATCTCGGGTTGGCTTGCCTCCTGAAGTAGAGATTGCCGCGTCGCTGCGCTCCTCGCAATGACATATGAGAAGGCTACTCGAAATGATCGAGTCAGGCTCCTTGCAGCTTCAAAGGGTGACAGCATTTTGTTATCGAACCTCCCTAAGGGTTGAAGTTTAGCCGCACTGCCCGCATTCCATGAACAAATCTAGGCGGTTCTTATCGCCGACATCGGTTCATTGGAGGACGCATGAGCGACCAGGATTACGAACGCGATTACGAACATCTTGATTGGCAAGTGGATGATGAGGAATCATCAGCCACAGACAACGCCCACGGCGCTGAAAATAGCGCTAACGCGAGTTCCGAAGAAAACTCTGAAGAACAGGACAGCAAAGAGTACCGCTCAGACGGTGAACGGGTAAATTCCCTGGTGCCGGCTAGCGAAATGCTGCCCGAGCGCATTTATCTTCTGCCTATTCATAATCGACCTTTTTTCCCCGCCCAGGTCCAGCCCCTGGTCGTCAATCGTGAGCGCTGGGAAGAGACCATGCGCCGGGTAGGTAACACCCCCACCATACGTTGGGCGTTGCCTTTGTGGGCGAGCAAGGCGTTACCTCGCTAGATCACGAAGGTTTCCCCGAGATCGGTACCGCGGTGAAGGTGCATAAACTCAAGGGCGAAGACGATCAGATTCAGTTTATCGCTCAGGGCCTGCAGCGCTTCAAAATTACCCGCTGGCTGTCTAAAGAGCCGCCTTATCTGGTCGAAGTGACCTACCCCAAAGAGCCTGTTGACGCGGAGAATGAAGAGACGCGCGCCTACGCCATGGCGATCATCAACGGCATTAAAGAACTACTGCCGATTAACCCGCTGTATGGCGAGGAACTTAAGCATTATCTCAATCGCTTTAGCCCCCATCAGCCTGGGCCGTTGACCGATTTTGCCGCAGCGATTACTTCTGCCAAAGGGCCTGAGCTTCAGGATGTGCTGGCCACCCTATCGGTGGAAGAGCGGATGCAGAAAGTGTTGCCGCTGCTGCGTAAAGAGATCGATGTTGCGCTACTGCAGGGCGAGATCAGCGAGCAGGTGAATGCCCAAATGCAGGATCGCCAGCGCGAGTTTTTCCTGCGCGAGCAGCTCAAGGTCATTCAACGTGAACTCGGCATTTCTAAAGACGATCGTGAAAACGATGTGGATACCTTTAGAGCCCGGCTGGAGTCGCTGGTAGTACCCGAGCGTGTGCAAACGCGAATCGACGATGAGTTGAATAAACTCAGCGTGCTGGAAACCGGTTCGCCTGAGTATGGCACCACCCGGAACTACCTGGATTGGCTCACCTCGTTGCCTTGGGGTGTTACCAGCCAGGATCAACTGGATCTACCTCACGCTCGTCAGGTCTTGGACCGTGACCATGATGGCTTGAAAGACGTAAAAGAGCGCATTGTCGAGTTTCTGGCCGAGGGCACCTTCAAAGGTGATGTGGGCGGCTCAATTGTTCTGCTCGTAGGCCCGCCCGGTGGGTAAAACGTCCATCGGTCGCTCGATTGCCGAAGCCTTGGGACGTCAGTTTTACCGCTTCTCGGTAGGCGGTATGCGCGATGAAGCGGAGATTAAAGGGCACCGGCGTACCTATGTGGGCGCGATGCCCGGTAAGCTGGTGCAGGCCTTTAAAGAGGTGGAGGTCGAGAACCCGGTGATTATGCTCGACGAGATCGACAAACTGGGACAATCCTTCCAGGGCGATCCCGCCTCAGCATTACTGGAAGTGCTCGACCCTGAGCAGAACGTCGATTTCCTTGATCACTATCTTGATGTTCGCATGGACCTTTCAAAGGTGCTGTTTATATGCACCGCGAATACGCTGGATTCGATTCCAGGTCCGCTGCTCGACCGCATGGAGCAAATTCGTCTCTCCGGTTATATCGCGGAAGAGAAGCTGGCGATTGCCAAGAATCATCTATGGCCGAAGCTGCTTAAGCGCAACAACCTGCCCAAAAAACGCATCAACTTATCCGATGCGGCCTTGAAGCAGGTAATTGAAGGCTATGCCCGCGAAGCCGGGGTGCGCCAGCTAGAGAAACAGCTGCACCGTATTGTGCGTAAATCCGCTGTTAAATTACTGGAAGAGGAGCTGGGAACGGTCAAGGTATCGGTTAAAAACCTGGAGGAGTTCTTGGGCGCGCCGATCTTCCGTAAAGAAAAAGTGCTTACTGGCGAAGGAGTGGTGACCGGCTTGGCGTGGACCTCGATGGGCGGGGCAACGCTGCCGATTGAAGCGGGCAAAGTACACTCGCTGGATCGCGGTTTTAAACTGACCGGCAAGCTGGGCGAAGTGATGCAGGAGTCCGCCAATATCGCTTACAGCTATACGCTTGGCCATTTGCAGGAGTATGGCGCCGATGCAGACTTCTTTGACTCGGCGTTTGTACACTTGCACGTGCCTGAGGGGGCCACACCTAAAGATGGTCCTTCGGCGGGGTTACTATGACCACCGCACTGCTATCGCTGGCCAAGCACCATGCTATTAAGCGGCCTTTGGCAATGACCGGCGAGTTAACCTTAACGGGCCAAGTGCTTCCGGTAGGGGGGATTCGCGAAAAGGTCATTGCTGCACGACGCAGCGACATCTTTGAACTAATTCTGCCCGACGCCAACAAGCGTGATTATGAAGAACTGCCGGATTATCTAAAAGAAGGCATGACGGTGCACTTTGCCAAACGTTACCGTGATGTGGCGGATGTGGTGTTTGGTAGTTGATAGAAGATTTATAACCCTTTACGACAATTGCTTATTACCTACTTGGGCGCCATACGAAAGTATGGCGCTTTTTACAGTTGTTCGCGGCATTGCCGATATAAAGCGCAGCGATAATAAAGTTTGTTTTAATAAAAATTAATTATTCCTAATTATTGAGAGCTAATGCGCAATAACCAGCCAGTGACGCAACGCGAGTATGTGCTGAGTGAGGAAGCAGTACTCATTTCCCGTTCGGACCTTAAAGGAAATGTCACCTACGCGAATCCTACCTTCGTTGAGGTCAGTGGTTATAGCCGTGAAGAGCTCATTGGTGCCCCGCATAATCTACTTCGTCACCCCGATATGCCCGAAGCGGCTTACGCGGACTTTTTGGAAAACCATTCAAGCAGGCGTGACTTGGCAGGGTGTGGTTAAAAACAGACGTAAAAATGGCGATCACTATTGGGTAAATGCCACAGTTGCCCCGTTGCGGGATGGTGAACGCATTGTTGGTTATACCTCTGTGCGCCGTAAAGCTGCCGCAAATGCCGTTGCCAGAGCAGAAAAAATTTATGCAGAGATTCGCGAAAAGGGCAAGTCACGACACTATGGCCTTTCCCAGGGCACGCTACGGCGCAAAGGGTTAACAGGGATACTGGCGCGATTACAACTGACCAGCTTGAAAGCCAAGCTGACCAGTATGGTGGTGGCGTCGCTGTTGTTGCTTGTCCTCGCGGGTGGGTTGGGCGTTTATGCGTTGATGGTTTCCGGCGAGCGCCTGGAAACACTCAATCGCTCAGGGCTGGGCGAAGTCGCCTCACCGCAGCATATCGAACGCTATATTGGACAAACGGTCGAGACGTTAGAGCCGGTGGTACGTAACCCGCGTCAGGCTGATCTGGATGCCATTAACGCGGAAATTAGCCAGTATGTTGAAGCGATGCAAGGGCTATGGACGGATTATTACGTTGATGAAACAGCCGCGGTTGAGGCCACCCAGCGCTTTAATAGTGCGCTGGCCACATGGAGTACCGGCGTAAACACTACGCTGGTGGCTATTCAAGAAGGCAATGGATTCGCGGCGTTTGAAGCCTTTAATGACATTGTGGTGCCGACGACTCAGACACTGCGCGAGATAAACAGTACGCTGGTTGAACAGGTGCGTGCTGATGCCGAAGTGTTGGTTTCCCAGGCGCAAAGTGGGCGTCAACAAATGTTGCTTGCACAATTGGCGTTACTGGCCGTTGGTTTCTTAGTCATGATTGGCCTAAGTATCATGACTATGAGATCGGTGTTTCGCAGCTTGTCAGGCGCGCGTTATATCACTTTCCAAATTGCGGCAGGTAATCTGGCCGCTCGCGAGCGTCGCCAAACCAACGATGAGTTGGGCGAGTTACTCTACTCGTTGGACACGATGCGCTTTAGCCTATCCAGCATTGTGGGGATGTTGAAAGTCGCGTCTCGGTGGTTACGCCGGCGATCCAGCAGATAGCCGCTGAAAATGAAGAGCTCTCTTCGCGCACAGAGCAACAGGCATCATCGCTTCAGCAGACCGCATCGAGCATGGAGGAGATGACCTCGACGGTTCAGCAGAATACCGAGAATGCCCGCCAGGCCACCGATCTAGCAGTGCAAAATGCCGCGAGCACTCGCGACACAGGGCGGCAAATGCAGCAATTGGTGGAGCGTATGCAGCGTATTGCCCAGAGTGCCGAAAAGATGACCGAGATGATCAGTGTGATCGATGGCATTGCTTTTCAAACCAACATCCTGGCACTCAACGCATCGGTTGAAGCCGCCCGCGCTGGCGAACATGGCCGCGGCTTTGCGGTCGTCGCCAGCGAAGTGCGCAATTTGGCCGGGCGGAGTGCGGATGCCGCCCAAGAAATTCGTAAGATGATTGACAGTACTACCCAAGAAGTCAGCGGTGGCCGTAGTGCAGTTGAGCAGGCGGAACGGGCGATAGAAGAGGTCACCCAGCAAGTTAGCCGAGTCAGTGAACTGATGGAATCCATTAGCACTGCTTCCACCGAGCAGAGCAGTGGGATTGGTCAAATCAATTCGGCAATTGCCGAAATGGACCTTGTGACTCAGCAGAACGCCTCAAAAGTACAATCAATCGCAGCGTCAGCCGATCACCCTCTCTCTTGAAGCTTTTGAGCTCGTCAATGTGGTGGATGCGTTTCGTTTGGAAGGTGCTCAGGATGAGAATATCCAAGCGGCAAGAGCGAAGTTACAACGCGCCACTCAAGCGCTGAATAAAGCAACACACGGTTTGCCAGCGCCTTCCGAACAGCGTGCTAAGCCGCCCGCAACGCAATCCCGCTCTGATCAGTGGGAAGCGTTTTAGCGCTAATAGTGCTTACAATAATAGAATCAGTAACTGTAATGTAGGCTGCTGATTTCTATCAATTCGTTTTACCACATGCCACCCCTTCGCGGTGGCATGTTTTATGCATTACTCCTAATTGAAAAGGCTCAGCCAGTGAGTAATTTAGCCAAGGGGACTCAGCTAAATCTAATGGCGGTAAAAAGCCTTCAATAAAAAAAGTAGGGGTTCTAAATGCGCACTGTTAAGCAAACACAATCTACCCAAACACCGTTTACACAAGCGACCGCTGCTGTGTACGAGCTAGCCGATGATGATGTCTTGATCTCGCGCTCGGACCTTCAGGGCAGGATCACCTACGCCAATCAAACCTTTGTCGACGTTAGCGGCTACCCGTTGGAAGAGTTAATGGGCGAACCCCACAACCTGTTCCGCCACCCCAGCATGCCCAACGTCGTTTTTCAGAACCTGTGGGAAACCATTGAAGCGGGTAAAACCTGGCAGGGTCTGATTAAGAACCGCCGTCAAAGTGGGGAAGCCTATTGGATGCATACCACCATCGCACCGCTACTTGATGGTGACCGCGTGGTGGGTTATACCTCTATCCGGCGTAAAGCCACGGTTGAAGCGATTGAGCGGGCTGAGCGTGTTTACGCTGCCATGCAAGAGGGCAAAACACGAGGCTTCAAGCTCCATTATGGTGCAATACGCCACAAAGGAGTGCGAGGCTGGGTAAAGCGTTTTAGCTTCAGTAGCATGCAGGCCAAGCTTATAGGGATGGTGCTGGCTTCGATCATCTTGTTGGTGTTAGCAGGAGCGGCAGGCGTTTATGGCTTAACCAGTTCTGCCGAACGTCTACGTACGCTCAACCAAACCGGCCTAGAAGGCATTTCCGATCTTCAACAGATTGATCAACGCGTTAGCCAAGCGATCCAAGTGCTTGAGCCTGCCGTGCGCAACCCGCGCCGTGCGGACCTCGAACTCCTTGAAACACAATTAAAGACCATGAGCACTGACATTGATCAGTCATGGCAAGGTTTCACCGCGCAGCGTGAAACAGAGAGTTTACAGGAAGAGCTGACAGCGCAACTGGCCACCTTTGTAGAAAGTGCCGATATCACCCTAACCGCGATCGTTGATGGCAATGGGTTTGCCGCCTTTGAGGCTTTTAATGACACCGTGCAGCCGACTTCTGACAATATCAGTGTCTCTATTAACGCATTGGTGGATCAAGAGAGAGCCGCGGCCCAATCGCTAATGGAAAACGCAGAACAACAGCAACAAGTGCTGCTGTACGGTCAGTTAGGTGTTCTGCTGCTCGGTATTGTATTGATGATCGGCATCAGCATGGCGGTGCTTAAATCGCTGATTAAATCGCTTAACGAAGCGCGTCGGGTTACCTTTCAAATAGCGGCAGGCAATCTGGCCAATCGCGTTACTTTAAAGCGCAATGATGAACTGGGTGAGTTGCTGAATTCGCTAGAAACAATGCGCGCAAGCCTGTCGGGGCTAATTACCGAGGTGGGTAATAAAGTCGATGTGGTGACGCCCGCCTCTGAACATATCAAGCAGCAGAATGAAGAGCTGGCGTCACGCACCGAGCAGCAGGCGTCTTCGCTGCAGCAAACGGCTTCCAGCATGGATCAAATGACGGCGACCGTGCAGCAAAATACCGAGAACGCCCGCCAAGCCAATCAGTTGGCTATGCAAAATGCCACCACTAGTCGTGAAACCGGCGAGCGCATGCAGGCCCTTGTCGAGCGTATGGAACGCATTGCCGCCAGTGCCGGTAAGATGACCGATATTATTAGTGTCATTGATGGCATCGCCTTCCAAACCAATATTCTGGCGCTGAATGCTTCGGTGGAGGCTGCCCGGGCTGGCGAGCAGGGGGAGAGGTTTTGCCGTGGTGGCAAATGAAGTGCGTAATCTAGCGGGGCGCAGTGCCGATGCCGCTGGCGAAATACGACGGCTAATTGACTCTTCCGCCCAGGAAATCAGTGGTGGTGCTCAAGCGGTGAAGGAAGCTGAGGCAGCTATCGATCAGGTCGTGACGCAAGTAATGAAAGTCAGCGACATTATGGAGGAGATCAGTACTGCGTCTGATGAGCAGAGCAGCGGAATTGCGCAAATCAATACGGCCGTCTCCGAGATGGATCATGTCACCCAGCAGAACGCATCCAAGGTGCAGACAATTTCCAACGCTGCTCACGATCTTACCCGCGAAGCCTTGAGCCTTGCCAATGTCATCGCTGCCTTCCGCTTGGAGGGCGCAGCCGACGAGAGTAGTGAAACAGCGCTTAGACGTGTGTTTAAGCAGGCAGGGCTAGGATCCCCACCTGCATTAGCAGCGGCAGCACCGTCGCCGTTAATTTCACGCCAGGACCGTTCGCTTCAACCCAATACTCCTGCCCAGCCAGCCGAAGAGGCGTGGGAAGCCTTTTAATTAATTTGGCGCCATGGAGGGCGCTTTCCTCTTCTTGTGTCTAGTCTCCTCTTCTTGTATCTAGTCTCTGGGCGGCGCTCATGCCACAATCTAAAGCCGCTGATTCTTTCAGAAAAAGCCTAGCCTGCAGCCTTGCATGCTGTGGGTTAATAAAAAATAGAGCATTTCTTTAAGATAGTTATTAAGAGAGATATTGAGAGAGTAGAGGACGACATGCCAGAGTATCGCTCACGTACGACCACCGCTGGCCGCAATATGGCCGGTGCCCGTGCCCTATGGCGCGCCACCGGTATGCAGGATGGGGACTTTCAAAAGCCAATTATTGCTGTCGCCAACTCCTTCACGCAGTTTGTGCCGGGCCATGTTCATTTGAAAGACATGGGCCAGCTTGTCGCGCGGGAAATTGAGAAAGCCGGTGGCGTTGCGAAAGAGTTCAATACCATTGCGGTGGATGATGGCATCGCCATGGGACACGACGGCATGCTCTACTCGCTGCCCAGCCGTGACCTGATCGCCGACAGCGTCGAGTATATGTGTAACGCCCACTGTGCCGATGCGCTGGTGTGTATTTCCAACTGCGACAAAATCACCCCAGGAATGTTGATGGCTGCTTTGCGCCTTAATATTCCGGTTATTTTCGTTTCCGGCGGCCCCATGGAAGCGGGCAAAACCAAGCTGCTCGACCATGGCCTGGATTTAGTCGATGCCATGGTGATGGCCGCCGATGACAGCGTTGACGATGAGACCCTCGCCGAAGTCGAGCGTAGTGCTTGCCCTACCTGTGGTAGCTGCTCGGGTATGTTTACTGCCAATTCGATGAACTGCCTGACCGAAGCGTTGGGCTTGGCACTACCGGGCAATGGGACCGTGCTGGCGACTCACTCGGATCGTCGCCGCCTGTTTGAAACGGCCGGCCAACGTATTGTCGAGCTTGCCAAACGCTACTACGAAGGTGACGAGGCGCATCTGCTACCGCGTGCTATTGCTTCCAAGGCGGCGTTTAAAAACGCCATGACCCTGGACATCGCCATGGGCGGTTCTACCAATACTATTCTGCACTTCCTGGCAGCGGCTCAAGAAGCAGAAGTGGACTTTACGATGTCGGATATCGACCGTCTGTCCCGTGAAGTGCCTCAACTGTGTAAAGTAGCGCCCAATACTCAGAAATATCATATCGAAGATGTCCACCGTGCGGGCGGCATTATGGCGATTCTGGGTGAGCTGGATCGTGCACACGTTCTGGATACCTCGGTGCCCACCGTGTATGGCGATAGCCTTAAAGAAGCGCTGGATGAGTGGGATATCATGCGCTCACCTAGCGCTGAGGTGGTCGAGTTCTTTAAAGCCGGGCCGGGTGGCGTACCTACTCAGACCGCGTTTTCCCAAAGCGCCCGTTGGCCGAGCCTGGATGGTGACCGGGCTACCGGTTGTATTCGTGATCTCGAACACGCCTTTTCTCAGCAGGGCGGCTTAGCCGTGCTTTACGGCAATATCGCGCTGGATGGCTGCGTAGTGAAAACCGCCGGGGTCGACGACTCGATTTTAGTATTTGAAGGGCCTGCCCATGTGGTCGAGTCCCAGGATCAGGCGGTCGCCGACGTGCTTGCGGATAAGGTCAAAGAAGGCGATGTCGTGGTGATCCGCTACGAAGGCCCCAAAGGCGGCCCCGGCATGCAGGAAATGCTTTATCCCACTTCGTATCTCAAGTCCAAAGGGTTAGGAAAAGCCTGCGCGCTACTCACCGATGGACGTTTTTCGGGCGGTACTTCTGGGCTTTCAATTGGCCATGTTTCGCCTGAAGCGGCAGCAGGGGGCGCCATTGGGTTAATCGAGCAGGGCGATATCATCCGCATTGATATTCCTAACCGGGCGATCAACGTCGATCTTAGCGATGCTGAGTTGGCGGCTCGCCGTGAAGCGATGGAGGCCAAAGGCGCAATGGCCTGGAAGCCCGTTGAACAACGCCCACGCAAGATTACACCAGCGCTTAAAGCGTATGCGTTATTGGCGACGTCGGCGGATAAAGGCGCCGTTCGAGACCTCAGCAAGCTGGATTGATACAGCAGCTAAGCTTAGCAATCAGCCGCAGCAACAAACTGAAGGAATGCAATGAAGGCAATTATTAACGTTGGATTGGTCGGCTACGGGTTCGCTAGCCAGACGTTCCACGCACCGCTGATTCGGGCTACGGAAGGCTTGGATCTGGTGGCGGTTTCATCAAGTGATGCCGCTAAAGTTCAGGCATCTCTACCTCATGTAGACGTGGAGGCGCAGGCACTAGCGCTTTGCAAACGCAGCGATATTGACCTGATTGTTATCCCGACACCGAATGACACGCATTTTCCTCTCGCCAAGGCTGCACTTTCTGCGGGCAAGCACGTGGTGGTGGATAAACCGTTCACGGTCACCCTGTCAGAAGGAAAGTTACTCAAAAGCTGGCGGACGAAAAGAGTGTCTATTATCGGTATTTCACAACCGCCGTTGGGACAGTGACTTTCTGACCATCAAGGCATTGCTAGACGCGGGTACGCTAGGGCGTGTCGTTAACGTTGAGTCTCGCTTTGACCGCTTTCGCCCCGAAGTCCGCGATCGTTGGCGCGAGAAGGCGGCCCCCGGTGGTGGGATTTGGTACGACTTGGGGCCGCACCTGCTGGACCAAGCCTGCGAGTTATTTGGCATGCCCCAGGCACTCTTGCTGGAACTAGATGCATTACGTGATGGTGCCAAGGCCGACGATGACTTCCTGGCACTGCTGGATTATGAAGGCTTCCGCGTTACCCTGTCGGCAGGTACGCTGGTAGCCGATCCAACCCCGCGCTTTCGAATTCACGGAACCCAGGGCAGCTTCGTTAAATATGGTTTGGACCCCCAGGAAGACCGTCTGAAAGCAGGCGAAGTGCCCACGTCACAATGGGGCGAGGATAACCAGCACGGCATCTTAACGCTGCGCGAAGGGAGGGTGAAAACGCGCCGCTAGTGCGCCGTGAATTGCCAACGCTGCCGGGCGACTACTTTGCTTATTACCAAGGCATCGCTGCCGCTATCCGCGATAAAGCGCCGTTGCCCGTTACTGTAGACGATGCCCTGCGCTCAATGATCTTGCTCGAAGCAGGATTGGATAGTCACCGCCAACGGCGCTGGATATCGTTGAAAAATCATCTCTAGTGGCTGCAGGGAATGGGGCTATGGCTAGCCCCGGCCCCTATCTAGTCTCACCCCTTATGCCTCAAAGCAGGTCCGTCGCGCTGTTGCGCTTCTCTTCTCGCAGCCTGTCTCGCGCGATATAAAGCGCGGCAATGGCCCGCGCCTCATGAAAATCCTCGCGCAACAAAAGGGCGGGAAGCTCTTCGATTGCGTGGGTTTCGACAATCAACGGCTCAGGCTCATCACCTGGTAGACGCTTGGGATAAAGGTCGGTGGCGAGAAGCACCTGCATACGGTGGCGCATATAGTTGGGTGCCAGGGAAAGCTCGACTAGCGGTTCAATACGACGCGCGCCAACCCCACACCTCCATCAACTCACGATTAGCAGCGGTGATGATATCTTCGCCGGGGTCAACCAGCCCCTTGGGCAGGGTGAGTACATAATCTTCAAACCCGGCCGCATACTCGCGAATCAATAGCACATGGTCGGGGTCTGGCATGGCCACCATCATCACCGCGCCACGGTCAGCGCCGGTTAAGCGTTCAAACTGACGCTCTTCGCCGTTGGAAAAGCGCAAATCAAGTGACTCAATCTGGAATAAACGGCTTTGGGCTACGCTTTTACGCGCCAAAATTTGTGGCTTGCGCTGATAGCCCGAGCGCTTAACGCTAGTATCCTCGGGGGGATTAGAAGTGGGGTGCGTCGGGGAAACGTCGACATAAAGAGAGCCTCCATGGCTGGAAAAAGGCGGTTAAGCTACAATAGCACGCTTACTCCTTATGCGACTGGAGCGGCAATGATTGATTGGCGCGAGATAGACACCGTCCTACTCGATATGGATGGCACGCTGTTGGATTTACACTTTGACAGCCATTTCTGGCTGGAGCACTTACCGCGACGCTACCGCGAACTGCACCAGTTGGATGAAGCCTCCCAGGAAGCACTGCGCGCACGCATTATCGGCGAGCAGGGCACGTTAAACTGGTACAGCCTGGCGTACTGGAGCCGCGAACTAGGCGTCGATATTGTCGCTCTTAAGCGCGAAGTTCAGCACCTGATTGGGCTGCGTAGTGACGCGCTGGATTTCCTCAAATGGCTTAAACTAGCGCACCCAAGAGTGGTGTTGGCCACCAACGCTGATCGCGCAAGTCTCGCATTGAAATTGCCTCTAACGGGTCTGGAAAGCTACTTAGACGCCATCATCTCTTCCGAGGATGTGGGGGCCGCCAAAGAGGAGCAGGCATTCTGGTTTGCCCTTCAGGAGATCGAGGCTTTTGATCCTGCACGCACGCTGTTTATTGATGACAATGTTCGCGTATTGGAGAGCGCTCGTGAGTTTGGCATCAAGCATTTGCTGGGCATTAAACAACCTGACAGCCAGCGGCCTGAAAAGAGCTACAGGAATTTATAGCCCTTGACCGGTTCGCTCATCTGTTTCCCGAACAACTGCCGGAACAGCTGTCAGAAACGCAAGGAGAGCATTAATGAGCGAGAGCGTACGCTTGGATAAATGGCTCTGGGCCGCGCGTTTCTTTAAGACCCGCGCACTGGCTAAGAAAGCCATCGAAGGCGGCAAAGTACACTACGACGGGGCGCGGGTTAAAACCAGCAAAAACGTCGAGCTGGGCGCGCTTATCCGTGTGCCTCAGGGCTGGGATATTTATGAAGTGGAAGTGATTGCGCTTTCCGATCAACGGCGCGGCGCGCCAGAAGCGCGCACACTTTATGCAGAAACCGAAGAGAGCGCACAGCGCCGGGCCAAAGAAGCCGAAGCAAGGCGGCTCACTAACGAAGCGATGCAGCACCCGCTTAAACGCCCCGACAAAAAGCAGCGCCGCGATATACAGCGCTTTCAGCGCAACCAAGGGGAGTAGCCCCTTACGCCAATAGCCCAGTTAAACATTAGGTAGCCAATTATGTCTGATCAAATTCAACGCTTTATGTTCGATCACACCAATGTCCGTGGCGAGATCGTTACCTTGGCGGCCGCCTACCATGAAGTGTTGGACCGCCACGCCTACCCACCGGCTGTTAATGCACTATTGGGCGAGCTGTTAGCTGCCGTCGCATTGCTTACCGATACCGTAAAGCTGGATGGCACACTGAGCATTGAAGTACGCGGCACCGGTGTCCTGTCGCTGCTGATGGCCGAATCTAATCCCGGTGGCGAGCTGCGAGCGATTGCACGCATCGCGGAAGACGCCGCGCTGCCTAGCGAGCACGCTACTTTCCGCGAGCTGGTTGGTGAAGGCCAGATTGTCATTACACTCGATCCGCGTGAAGGGCACCGCTATCAAGGTATTGTCGCGCTGGATCAAGCGACGCTCGGCGGCTGTTTGGAAGCCTACTTTAGCCAATCCGAGCAGTTGCCGACCCGGCTATGGTTAGCGGCCGATGAGAAGCGTGCGGGAGGATTGCTCCTGCAGCGCCTGCCGGAAGAGTCACAAAACCAGGATGTCGATGCTTGGGACCGCAGCGTGCAATTAGCCGACACGATTAAAACGGAAGAGTTACTTGGGCTTGAGCAGCGCGAAGTGCTTTACCGCCTATACCACGAAGAAACGGTGCGCGTTTTTGACCCTAAAACACTGCGCTTTGGCTGCACTTGCTCCCGGGAGCGAATGAGCTATGCACTTCACACGCTGGGAAAGGAAGAGTTGCGCGATATTCTGCATGAACAAGGCGCTATCGACACCCAATGCCACTTTTGCCACACGAAATATCACTACACAGCGGCGGATATTGAAATTTTGTTGGACGACCCCGAGGCGCCTTCGCCCACGATTCACTGAGTATGTAGTCGAGGGTGGCCCGTAGAGCATTTTCAAGTGTCGCTAGGCGGGCCAGTGGATTCAATGAATGCGACGTTTGTTGCAAACGGCTGTTTGAATTTTTACTGCGCCGCAACACAAAATATAGTGTCTTTGTAGTAGTTTAACTACAAGATATTTGATCTTCGCCCCCGTTTCCTGGGGGCTTTCTTTTTGCCATAATGCGCCGGACTTTAGCGCGCCCAGCCGGATTTGCAGTGGTTGGGAAGAACTCTAAGGCGTCGGTGACGCCCGGTAACACGAGTGAAATGGCCTTAAGGCCCAGGAATCGACATGACCACGACTCAAGCTCCCCAAGCCCACGTCAATCTCAGCAGCGCCGAACTCATCGAGCGCGCCGTGGCACGTGGCGAAGGCCGTCTCTCGGCTAACGGCGCCCTGGTAGTAAATACCGGCCTGCGTACCGGCCGTTCACCGAAAGATCGCTTTATCGTTGATGAACCCTCCACGCGTAGCCAAATTGATTGGGAAGCGTCAACCGCCCCTTCGATGCGGACAAGTTCAGCGCATTATGGGGCCGTGTCGATGACTATCTGAATAGCCAGGAAAATTTTGTTGCCGAATTGCACGTAGGCAGTGATTCAACCCACTACTTACCGGTTCGCGTCACCACTGAAACGGCATGGCAAAACCTGTTTGGCCGTACCATGTTTGTTCGCCCCCAAGCCTACAATCCTGCGGCTAAAGACGAGTGGACCATCCTTAATGCCGCAGGCTTTGAGTGTGATCCTTCCCGCGACGGCACCAACTCTGATGGTTGTGTGATCATTAATTTCGCCGAGAAAAAAGTGCTGATTGCTGGCATGCGCTATGCTGGCGAAATGAAAAAGCCATGTTCTCGGTGCAAAATTTCCTGCTGCCGGCTGCTGACGTACTGCCGATGCACTGCTCGGCCAACGTGGGTGAAGATGGCGAAACTTGCCTGTTTTTCGGCCTTTCCGGCACCGGTAAAACCACGCTCGGCTGACCAGGCGCGTTTCCTGATCGGTGATGATGAACACGCGTGGGGCGACGGCATTGTCTTCAATATGGAAGGTGGCTGCTACGCCAAGTGCATCGATCTTTCCGAGAAGAACGAGCCGGTAATCTGGAACGCCATCAAATTTGGCACTGTGCTGGAAAACGTGGTGCTGGATGACCGTCGTGAGCCTGACTACGCCGACGATAGCCTGACCCAGAACTCCCGCGCTGCATACCCGCTGGAGCACGTTGAGAAGCGGGTACCGGAAAACCTCGCAGGCGAGCCAAATGCCATCGTGTTCCTGACCTGCGATATGTCCGGCGTGCTTCCCCGGTATCTGTACTCTCTAAAGAAGCCGCGGCGTATCATTTCCTCTCAGGCTACACCGCCAAAGTGGGCTCAACCGAAATGGGCTCCTCTGAAGGTCTGGCTGCCACGTTCTCCACCTGCTTTGGTGCACCGTTCTTCCCGCGTCCTGCGCGCGAGTACGCTGACCTGCTGATCAAGCGGGTCGAGAAGAAAGACGCTCAGGTGTATCTGGTCAACACCGGCTGGACAGGCGGTGCTTACGGTGAAGGCGGCTCACGCTTCTCAATCCCGACCACGCGCGCCATTATCAGTGCCATTCAGTCGGGTGTATTGCGTGATATCGACACTAAGCATATTGATGGGCTCAATCTGCAAGTGCCCGTCTCCGTGCCTGGCGTTGATTCTAGCCTGCTAGATCCGCGTGAAACTTGGCAAGACCGTGAGGCTTATGATCGTCATCTCAAAGAGCTGGCGACCAAATTCGTCGATAACTTCAAGAAGTTCGAAGGTGTCAACGAAGCGATCATTCAGGCGGGACCGCAGTTAACCTAATGCTTGGCTGATTGACGCACTCAATAGGGGGCAGGGCTACGGCACTGCCCCTTTTTTGTTGCTTATCGCTTTATCATTGCATAGGCGGCTGACTTTCTGAGATAAAGAGATAGGTAAAACAAGCACTAGGAGTGTTGCGTGAAAGGATGGCTCCAACAACGATGGACCCGCAAAAACTAGCCAGCATCCATAATTTGCACGATGTGGAGCGGTTAGCGCGTCGAAAATTGCCAAGACCTATTTTTGGCTATATCGACCATGTTGCAGAGGATGGGCGAACCCAGCGTGCTAACCTCACCGCGTTCGATGAATACTGTTTTTTGCCCAAAGCGTTTGTCAACGTCTCGCAGATTGAACTGTCCACTGAGCTATATGGAAAACGCTACTCCGTGCCTTTTGGTATCGCTCCCATGGGGATTAGTGCGTTGTCGGCTTACCAAGGGGACTTGGTGCTGGCGCGGGCAGCGGCGAAATGTAACTTGCCGATGATTATGAGTGGTTCATCGCTAGTGCCCATGGAAGAGGTGGCTCAAGTCGAAGGTGCTGACTGGTTCCAGGCGTACCTGCCGGGAACGCCGGAAGGTATTGAGGCCCTGCTTAAACGTATCGAGCAGGCCGGTTTTAAGAAACTGGTAGTGACGCTTGATTACCCCGTGCCGCCCAACCCGGATAATTTCCGGCGTTCGGGTTTTACGTCTCCGTTGGAGCCAACGCTTCGTCTGGCTGCCGATGGTTTGATGCGACCAGACTGGCTGTGTAATACCTTCCTGCGCACGTTATGGAAGCATGGCATGCCACATTTTGAGAACAATCATGCCGAGCGGGGGGCACCCGTCATCTCTCGCCGAGCGGCGCGGGACTTCTCGGGGCGGCGACATTTCGACTGGGGCTATCTCGACCTGGTGCGCCGTGTGGCCCGACACCTTGATCGTGAAAGGGGTACTGAACCCGGAAGATGCCGTTCGTGCACATCAAGCGGGTGTCGACGGCATTATTCTTTCCAATCATGGCGCTCGCCAGTTGGACTGCACGATCTCCGCTGCAGGTGCTGCCTGAAATAAAGCGCCGTGTCAGCGATATTCCTATCATGATCGACAGTGGCTTCCGGCGTGGCACCGATGTCATCAAGGCCCTGGCGCTGGGGGCCGACTTTGTATTTGTGGGGCGCCCTTTCAATTATGCGGCTGCCTGCGCTGGGCAAGCGGGAGTTGAGCATGTCGCTGACCTACTGCAGCGTGAAATTGAGCGCAATATGGCGCTACTAGGGCTCACCAGTCTCGCCCAGTTAGACCACACCTGCCTCTACCAGCCATCAACCGATAAAGTACCGCAGCCATTGACGCCCATGCCACAAAACATTCGCTGAGCTCGCATTCCTCGTTACCACGCGCTATGAGTGCAGCACAAATTTGAATTTGTAGGTGTAGGGCATCGCCAGCATGACGTAGGGGTCACCATGTTGGGCGGTTTGGTGATACCAATCCACCGCAGCTTGCTCTAAACAAAGAATCGCTAAATCGGCTTTCCGAATACCGTAGAGTCGCATACCTTCATCTTTGGCGGCTTGTGCCTCTTCATTCAGCGCCAAGACAAAAGGCGACAACAGCGCCGCTATGGCTAGCCCGGCCAGGGTGATCAGTAGGTTTGGTCGTTTTGGTAACAACATTAGGGGCCAAATTTATCGGGGAAGTAGGAGAGCGGCGGCTCACGGTTTAGCCACTCGTCCATCATTTCTTCGCCTTCTTCGCCTTCTTCGCCTTCTTCGCGTTGTTCTGGGGTGACGCTATCGCGATAAGCGCGCAAAGCATTCTCAGATGAACTGCCGGGGGCTTCTTCGTGAATAGCAAGAAACATTGCCCACCCTTTGGCTGGGTCTGGGGCCGGCGCTGAACGGCATAACTCTCGGCCTGCCTCTTCGGGCTCGATGTTACAAGCGGCCAACCAACCACGCCCATTCATATGTCCTGCTTCGGAAGCCTTGGTTATCCATTCCCAGGCCTCATCAGGCTGATCCAGATGATTCAACACAGAGGCGAGATTATTCATAGAGGGGGCATAACCTCCTTCTGCTGCCTGTCGAAACCAAACCTCAGCGGCTTCCAAACGCTCGATATCGTTGGGGTAACCTTTTTCGTCGTTGCGGGCTATCTCGCCAAGCAAGTTCATAGATTCCACATGGCCCGCCTCGGCGGCACGCCGTAGCCACTTCATCGCTTCGGCTTCATCGGGGTCTTTAACGTAGTAATAAATATTATAAAGCGCGGCCATGGCCTCGGCATCGCCTGCCTCAGCTTTAGGTAGCGTTAACTCCAAGGCCTCCTGGGGCCAGTCGCCGCCGTCTTCCGGGCAGACATCCCCCTGCTCGCATGCACCGCCATCAAACAAGCGCAGCATGGCGTGGGGTCACCGTTTTGTGCGGCTTGGTAATACCAGTCCAACGCGGCTTGTGAAAGCCCGCGACTAAGGAGTCTATTCGCTTCGCCCAAATAATACATTGCTTCCATATCACCAGCCTCAGCCGCAATTTCAAGCGGAGGTTGCATCTTTTCCCACTAGTGGATGCCCCATAGGCGCATGTCTTCATCTTTGCGGCTTGTGCCTCTTCGCCCAGCGCCCAGGCCGAAGGGGACAGCAGTGTCACTAACATTAGGCAAGCCAGTATGAAAGGAAGCTTCGATCGTTTTGATAACAACATCAGGGGCCAAACTTCTCAGGGAAATAGGAGAGCGGCGGTTCACGGTTTAGCCACTCTTCCATCATTCGTCCGCCTTCTTCACGCTGTTCTTGAGTAACGCTGTCACGATAAACTCGCAGCGATCTTTCTGACGAAGTGCCGGGAGCTTCTTCATGGATAGCTAGTAGGATGGCCCACCCTTTGGCAGGTTCTGGATCGGTAGCAGAATTACATAGAGTCAATTCCTCCCAATCAGGTTCAATATTACAGGCGGCCAACCACCTCCTCCCATTGATATGCCCTGCTTCGGAAGCTTTTGTTATCCATTCCCACGATTCTTCGGGCTGATCCAGATGGTTTAAGACAGAGGCAAGATTGTTCATAGAGGGAGCGTAGCCAGCCTCTGCGGCTTTGCGAAACCACACCTCAGCGGCTTCCAAACGCTCGGTATCGTTGGCGTAACCTTCTTCGTCGTTGCGGGCTATCTCACCCAGCAAATGCATGGACTCCACATGGCCCGCCTCGGCGGCACGCCGTAGCCACTTCATTGCCTCATCTTCATCGGGCTCTTTAACGTAGTAATAAATATCGTAAAGCGCGGCCATGGCTTCGGGATCACCCGCTTCTGCCTTGGGCAGGGTGAGCTCCAATACCGCCTGGGGCCAGTCGTCGCTGTCTTCCGGGCAGACATCCCCCAGCTCGCATGCACCGCCATCAAACAGGCGCAGCATGGCGTGAGGGTCGCCGTTTTGTGCGGCTTGGTAATACCAGTCCAACGCGGCTTGATTCATACCCCCATAACCAATCGACGGTTCGCTTCACCCAGGTAATACATTGCCTCAACATCACCCGCTTCAGCCGCTTGTTCTAAATAAGAAAACGCTAAATCGGCTTTCCGAATACCGTAAAGTCGCATACCTTCCTCTTTGGCGGCCTGAGCCTCATCGTCCAGCGCCCAGACGGAAGGTAGCATGAGCGCTGTAAGCGTTAGTCCTGCTAGCATTGCCAGGGTGATTGATCGTTTTACTAACAACATTAGGGGCCAAATTTATCGGGGAAGTAGGAGAGCGGCGGCTCGCGGTTTAGCCACTCGTCCATCATTTCTTCGCCCTCTTCGCGCTGCTCAGAGGTAACGTACTCTCTATAAATATTAAGATTTTGATCGGGATAACTACCGGGTACTTCCTCTTTAATTGCTAAGAGTATTGCCCATCCCAGTGCAGGATCCGGCTCTAGAGCACCTCGGCATAAATCTTTAAAATCTCTGAGAGTGGGCACGATATTGCAAGCTGCTATCCAGCGACGGCCATTTATATGGCCGGCCTCAGAAGATTTAACTCTCCACTCTCTAGCTTCTTCATACCGTTCTAAGTTACTTAGCACTGCCGCTAAATTATTCATAGCCTGGGCATAACCTGCCTCAGCCGCCTTGCGAAACCACACCTCTGCGGCTTCCAAGCGCTCGGTATCGTTGGCGTAACCTTCTTCGTCGTTGCGGGCTATCTCGCCGAGCAAGTTAATGGACTCCACATGGCCGGCCTCGGCGGCGCGCCGTAGCCACTTCATTGCCTCATCTTCATCGGGCTCTTTTACGTAGTAATAAATATCGTAAAGTGCGGCCATGGCCTCGGGGTCGCCTGCTTCGGCTTTGGGCAGGGTGAGTTTCAGCGCTGCCTGTGGCCAGTCGTCGCCGTTTTTCGGGCATACGTCCCCGAGCTCGCAGGCACCGCCATCAAACAGGCGCAACATGGCGTGGGGGTAGCCGTGTTGGGCGGCTTGGTGGTACCAGTCCAGTGCGGCTTGATTCATCCCACCCATAACCAGGCGACGGTTCGCCTCGCCCAAGTAGTACATTGCCTCCACATCACCCGCTTCAGCCGCTTGTTCTAAATATGGGATGGCTGTTTGTGGCCTACTGATACCATACAATCTCATGCCTTCGTCTTTAGCGGCCTGAGCATCTTCGTCCAACGCCCAGACGGAAGGTAGCATGAGCGCTGTAAGCGTTAGCCCTGCTAGCGTTGCCAAGATTGTTGATCGCATTACATCATTCCTTTGTAAACTGTCTTGTTAACCCGCACAGATTTCAGTACCAAGGCCTGCGACATAGCGGCGATACCTAGTCTTGGATTCAGCAACTTGCGGGTCTCCCATGCCTGATATTCTGTCCATAAACTTATCCAGGTCACTCTTATGGTTCTGGTAAGCCGAGTCTGGGTAGTCATGCGGCGGCTGGCCGTTCTCAGTCATTCTGACCACTGCTTTGGTAAACAGGTACTGCGAAGGGGTAGGGGTTTCCCGACTAAAGCGGCAGAGGGGGCCATAAACGTTCATGGTGACGCCCTCCACGATCCAACCCAAGCAGTTGGCAATGGCGATTTGCTGAAAGTCCAGCGCTTCCTGAGCATTAAAGCGTTGTCTATTGACACCACTCCTGCCTCTACCAGGCTCTTCTACTTCAAACTCTTGTGGATTGCTGATAAGCAGGTAAAGCAGAGACCCTAGCGCTTCGGGAGTTAATTGCTGAACCCAACTGGCTATCTGTTCGCGTCGTTCAGCACGAATGGCTTCTACGATTTCAAACGCAATCGGCCCCGCATTCTGCCCACCGGTCATGGCGCTGTAGAGACGCTCGATACCCGCTTGCCCACGGGCAGCGAGCAGGCCTACGTTAAGCAGGGTGGTGGTGGCGAGATAGCCTAGCCGGCCCATGCTATGGTAGGCGTCATCATCAATCCAATCGGGTTGGACGTAGTTGTTATCCACCATGGCGCGATGGAGCATCACTAGCCACAAATCCAGGCTGTCGATATCCAGTTCGACGGAAAAACTGCCCCAGCTCCTTTGCCGATCACGACGCGTGCAGCCATACGTAACACGAACTTGCCGTTCTGCATGCCCAGTGCAAGACCGAGCTTGCCACCTAAGCCTTCAGCCACTTCCATCGCAAGGGTGGCAGTGCCAAGTTTGCGCCACCCCGTCAGTGACTGACTGGCGCGCTGCATGTTCATCTCGGAGCGCGCCGCCCGGTTGGGGAGGATGCGTTCCAGGTTAGCGGGTGGCTCCCAGCTTAATGCGCAGCGGGTTTCGATACTCAGCCGGGCACCGGCAAAGGCCTCGATGGTTGCGCCTTCGGCTTCCCGTTTTGCCCAATCGACACCACTCACGCTGAGGCCTTCCTCGCCAAGGGAGATGCCCGTCTCGGCCGCCAGTGCTAGGCTGGCACCCGCAAACCCTTTGGCAACGGCGTCCACGACTAAGACATAGCGGCCTAATGCGCGCTGTTCATCAACCTCGGAGAGGGTGGCGACCACCTGTTGAGCCTGATCTTCTCGCGGCAGGACTAGTCGCCCTAGTGGCAGCTCCCCGCGCCAGGCTAAAGGTGCCCTTGGTCTCCCAGCGATAGGTGGCCTCGACAGAACTCTTGTTTGAATCACTATCATCGAGTTGCCACATACCATTGGAAGGCCGCTTGATGGCAAGCTCGTCGCGCCGTGTGGTCTTCAGCCCGTTACTTCCGCCACTGCTCATTTCCAGTTCGCCGTCTAAGAACGTCAGTGTGGGTTGCTGGGCGACGACATCCCAGGGGTATCGCGGTCGCCGTCACTGCGCGGTTCGTTGAGATCAAACCTGTCCATGCCGACCAGCCGCATCATCTGGGCCTGAGCGCTGGCGTCGAACAGGCGCAGCCGTTCACGGCTCGGGCCGGTGAACAGAATTTTCTGCAGCGCGGCTCCCCACTGTTCTTTACTGGCGCCGTCGAGAGAGTCAACTTCATGCCCTGCTCCTCAAGGTAGGCGAAGAAGCTTTCAGGCTGAAAAAAACCCAACGGCTCTTCATGCCAGTCGAAACGATGCTCTATTGGCTCACAGCCACGCCCTTGCAGCCATTGGGAGAGCGCGCTTTCAGGCGCCTCCCATAACTTTGCAGGCAATACCCCGTCCGCACCCATGGCATTATCCAGCCGTTGCCGCTCGGTTTGGGTCATGGCGGGCATCAACTGATAAAGGCTGAGGTGACTGAGCGACTGGCCTGCCTGGGGTGAGCTAAACTCGCGTAATGGGAAATCACGGCGAACCAGCAGCTCGATCTTGCGCTTCTGGTAGCCCATAGCATGGCGGTCGTCTTCTATATCGGTATGCCAGATAAGGACGCGACCAGGCTCCATCTTGCTGACGGCGTCATCGGCCTGTGTGAACAGATCGCTTAGCGTCTCTTGGAGGCTTTCATAATGTTGCCGTTCTTGTTCGAACAAAAGATAGGCAGCTTGGTATTGCCGGCGGTGCCGCTTTCCCATTCGCTGAGTTTTCCTCAACCGCCTGGTGTAACTCGACGCTTTGCTTGAGCACTTTGCAGTGTATGTGTCGAAGGCACTGACACCCTCGTCCAGCGACTCTGTTTCGACGTTGGCTGCCGATAGCGCCAGTTCGGGGTGGCGATACCGAGCGAAGCAAGGGTGAGGATACTCTCGAGATAGTCGCTATACTTGCTTTCCTGCTGCTCAGAGAGCTGCTGGACGTGGCCCACAAAGTTACATTGCTGCGCTGCCTCGTCAGGCGGCATGGATTCGCACAAACCAATGAAGGTTTGATACTCGGCGAGCACCTCTTGCAGCGAGAAGGGAGTGGCTTCTCCTTCGCTTCCAGGGTTGAAGTGATACTCGCGCTGAGCCAAGGCCCGGCACGAACGGTAGGTTTCCAACGCCTGCTCGATTTCTGTTTCCCAGGGGCCATAGTAGTTTTCACCTTCGATACTATAGCCCGCTTCCTGCGCGCGATTTAGGCCCGCTTGGTAAAGGTCACGCAGTTCGTCTTCCAGGCGCACAGCGCTGGGGTCTCTGAATTGTCGCGCTAAGTGATCCAATAACGCGGGCGTCGTGAATTGCCATAGCAAAGAGCGTTGGCGCGCAATGCGATCTTCCAAGCTCTCTTGGTCAACAGAGGTAATTTCAATTAGCTGTTCGAAACACGACTGATAACGTGCTCTTTCGCTGTCGTCGAGGAAGTTTTCGGCCCGGGTCGGCAGTAGGCACTCCATTAAGCCTGCTTCTTCGTTGAGTACCCGAAGTCGCTCGGTGGCATCCTCTTCTTGTGTCCACGCCTTAAGCTGTTCTGCGGCTTCCAGTAAGATGTCTGAGACCTCTTCCGTCAGTAACCAGAACGTATGCGTTCCTGGCAGATACAGAATATCGGCCCAGCATTGCTCTTTGCAGACGTGCGCTGCGCTTTTCCCTGCGCTTTCGCCGTCAGATTCCGGTGGCTCAAAGATGTTGACCACCATCGGGTCAAGATGGCGCTCTGAGGTTTGCTCAGTACTCATAACAGGCGCTCCAACTGCTGTACTTTTGGCGTGAAGAAAGGGGCGTGTTCAGAATGTCGTCTATCTGAATATGCAGCCTTTCGCCTTCGTCCGTAATAATGGGCAATAGCCGCTTTAAATGATCCGAGCGGCTGATGCCTGCCTGCATCGCTGTTTTCATCCGTGCCAACCAAGCATTGGGTAAAGAAGCTAGCGGTGTCTTCGTCATTCGGCTCAGCCACCACGCCTGTTGGCTCTCCTTCAACGCGGCTTCCATATCTACAGTAAGCTGCCAGCGATCAGGGCAGGGGACGTTGGCGCATCGGCCTGCCAAATAGACCACTGACCCTGGGGTGTGGGGGTGGCGACTCGGTCTAGCGGGTTTAACCAGTGTGAGTAAAAATTGGCTGGAGCGCTGGCGAGCAGGACGGTCCATACGGCGGGCTGCTGAAGGTTGATCAGTGATTTGCCGCCGTGGGGGTCATCCAGTACAAAAGGGCACGCAAGTGGTCAGCAATGCTTTGCAGGTTTTGATCTGCCGGTGGTTGGCATACCCATCCCAAGCGTTGCTGGCAGAGCGATTGTGCGTAACGCCATGCTTCACTGTCTGTATCTATCTCAAACAACCACGGGCTGGCATCGTTTAACAACGATAAAGCTGTACCGGCAAAGAGCGTGATGAAATCGTGTTTGCCAGGCATATCCAGCAAAGGCCTGCACTGCTCAGGCGACCGGCGCTGGTCCAGTACCACAAATCCACGCTGGCCTGTCACCATCTCCGCAAGGTTGTCCGCCGGGTAACAGCGTTCGGCAAGTTGGTTTAACCAGCCAGACATGGGCAATCCTCGCGCGAGCACTGGGTGTCATTGATCTTGCCGCAGAGCGGCATGATGGCCGCTTCGCTTAGCTGGTAATCCTTTAGCTTGGGAAGCGAGGTGGGCGGTATCGGCTCGTGCACCTCCGCCACCGCATGCCCTGGCAGCAGCGGACCTTCCACCGCCTGGCCGGAGCCGTTGCTGGGGCTGCCGCCTGCGTTGACGCGTACCTTGGGACCAACGATGGTGACGCCGCTGCCGTCCAGCTTGAGGAAGCTGCCGCCGGCGTTGAGGGTCAATTCGTTACCGGCTTCGAGCACCACCTTGTGGCCGGCCTTGATGTGCAGTTCGCGGCCGCTTTCGCTTAGCCAGGCTTGTCCTGCGTTGACATGCAGGGTGCCTTGTACCGTGAGGTGCTGCTGGCCTTCGGTATGTTCGAAACGGTTGCCGTGCACCGTGTGGTGATTGTCGTTGTCGATCTCGCTGATGCGGTCGTTCTTTACCTGCAAAAAAGCTGTCGTGGCGGATTTCTTCAACACGGTCATTAAGCGTCAGCAGCTCAAGGTCTTTCTGGGCGTGGAGCCAGATCTGCTCTTCGCCGGCTTCGTCCTCAAAGCGCAGTTCGTTGAAGCCCTCGGCCTTGTGGCTTTGGGTGCGCAGTACCGTGCGGGTCTTGTGTTCGGGCAGCGGGTAGGGCGCGGTATTCACCGCATGGTAGGTGCGCCCGATGACCAGCGGCTGGTCGGGATCGCCTTCCAGAAAGGAAACAATCACTTCGTGCCCAATGCGCGGAATGGCGATGCTGCCGTAGCCGCCACCTGACCAGCCTTGGGTGACGCGTACCCAGCAGCTAGCCGTGTCATTTGGCTCTGCATAGCGATCCCAGGGGAGCTGGACCTTGACCCGGCCGTGTTCGTCGCAGTGAATCTCTTCGCCGTCGGGGCCGACCACAAAGGCGACCTGAGGGCCATCGACGCGGGGTTTAGGGGTGGGCGTCGCCCGCCAGGGCATCGCCGGGAATCAGCGTGACCTGATTGTGGTAACGGGTCATCCCGGCACTGTCTGATTGGGTGATACCGTCTTCTTCCAGTGCCTGGGGTTGCTCGCCGTGGTGAGTCACGCTAATGGTCTGCCAGTCGCGGTTGAGGCTGTCGGTGTCGTGGTCGGTCAGCGTGAAGCGCACACCGGGGCGAGTTCGGGCAGGTCGCTTTCGGCGTTGGCGGTGAGCGCTTCCCGGCGCAGCTGCTCTAGGCGAATACGGGTGAACGGCTGACCGGAGGCGTCCTGCTTATAACGGCCGGGGTAGTCGTAGTGTTCGTAGTCAGCATTCTGACCATGCGCTTCTACATCGCGGCCTAGATGTTCATGTAACTGCGCATAGGCGGGATTTTTAAAGCTGTAATCTTTTTAGCGTGGCGGAAGCGGCAGCGACCCGAGCGGTGTGGCTTAGCTTACGCACATGGCGGGTGGGAGCGGGGCCACCGGCGCGGCTGTTGTAAGGCCGTTCGCCGAGATTGGTCAGTACCTGAGGGTCATCGGCGAAGACCAGCCGGTGGCTGCTCTCTGCAAATTCATGGAAGTAGAACAGGCCTTCTTCTGCGGCCAGGCGCTCGATAAAGGCGAGATCCGTCTCGCGGTATTGCACGCAGTATTCGCGCTCGGGGAGCTCGCGAGTGACCGCAAAGGCCACGTCGCGGATGCCGCGCTCGTCGCACAGGGTATTGATGATGGTGAGCGGGTCGACTTTCTGGAAGATGCGCGAGTTGTGGCGCAGTGAAAGCCGCCATAGCGCCGGGCGCAGTACCAGGGAGTAGAAGGTACGTCGGTGGCCGCGGTCACCCCGGCCAAACTCGCTGACGATACCGTGCACCCGGCGCAGCGGTTCGCCGTCCTGCCAGATGGTGAGTGTGGCTCCACGATCCAGGAGGTCGGCAGCATCAAGATTGCCGTCGTGACTGGCTAAGTGAATGGCGAGCTCAAAGGGCTGGGAGAGCGCTTCGCGGTGGGTAAAATCAATCACCGCCAAATTATCAACGCCGGATAAGGTTAGAGTAAATTGCAAACCGGTGCTGAGTGCCATGCACCCTCCAGAATAATCGCTAAACGTAGCAAAGATAAATGAGAAGCGATCAGCATAGCGAGGCAGCCGCGGCGCACAACCCTGGAATGACAAGTCACCACAATCTCTTACATATATATAAGAGATGGCTTACAAAATTTTAAGTGATGGCTTACAGCTTAAAAAAATTAAGTAATGGTTTGCTAAAAATGGTAGTGCATTTAGCGCCGGAATTTAATTCAGGGGTAAGTGTAGAAAAGTTTTTAATAGCAATGTTATTCGATAGCTAAAAACTGCATTTTAGCGTCTATTTCCAGCAGCATATTGGCACTGGAGTTGATTTCGTGCCTGTCGGGCGTCTCTCTAATTACGCGGGAGTCTACGAAGAACAAGTTGGCACGACAGCTACACCATGCGTCCATTTATTAAAGCCTAAACCCTTCAGCAATATGCTCGGCCAAACTATCGATAATGGGCGACTGGGTAGATGAGGTGCGCAGTAGAACAATGGAGGCCTCTGGCAGGGCAGGAAACCCCCTCTTTTCACCCCAATATTTGCATATCGGCAGTGACCAGACTGCGCATCCAGGCAGAGACGGCCAGTCCCGCGCCAACAACGGCTTGCAAGGTAGCCAAGCTGGGGCTGCTGTAAGCAATTCGATAGGTTCGTCCTGCGCGGTCTAGCGCATTACAAGCGTGGCGACGGCAAAAGCAGGGTGCCTCGAACAGCGCAAGCGGCACGGGTGTTTGTAAATGTGTGCTGTGACTCTCAGCTGAAACCCACACCGTCGTCTCGCGCCTTAAAATAGTGCCCACTTCGTCGCCTATCTCCCGCGTCATAATGATCAGGTCAAGGCTTTCCTGAGGCTGCTGGGAGAGCACGGAAGAGGGCGCGCAGTGCACATCAACATCCACCAGTGGCCAAGCTTGGGAAAAGGTTTTGAGAATGCCGGGCAGAAATCGCATCACATAATCATCCGGCACGCCCAAGCGTACACGCCCCACCATGTCCGGCTGGCGCAACAGCGTCAGTGCCTCACCCTGCAGCGATAAAATCTTGCGTGCATAGCCAAGTAGCGTATGGCCCTCGCTGGTTAACAGTAGTTGGCGATTCTGGCGCACAAAAGTGGGCGCTCGATCACGTCCTCTTCCAGGCGTTTCATCTGCATGCTGACGGCGGATTGGGTGCGATTGACCGTCTGGGCGGCGCGGGTGAATCCGCCCTGGTCAACTATTGCCACAAAGGTACGCAGCAGTTCGTGATCGATGGTGGGTAGTGTAGCCATGATATCAATCTTATTGATGTAGAGTATAAGGAGTATTCGTTGGATTGATTTTAGACGCTGCTCAATACTTCCTTCAACGCTTATTTGCTATGCCGTGTAAGCGGCTATAAGGAGCTTGAAATGGAGTGTTCAGTCGAAACTCATCAAACCGCCCAACGCCAGCAGGCGGAGCAGTGTGTAAGCAAGGTAACTTGGGGGGAGAGGTTCTATCGGTGGCGGCAACTGCGTCGAGAGCGCTATGCATTGCGCCACTTGAGCGACGATATGCTGAAAGATATTGGCATCAGCCGCGATGACGTTCACCGTGAATCGCATCGGCCGTTTTGGGATGACAGAGGCTGGCGTCGTTAGCAAGCCGCCGGTTGAGATTGCCGCGTCGCTGCGCTCCTCGCAATGACAAGCGGGGGTCATTGCGAACGTAGTGAAGCAATCTCGGGCTACTCTTAAGGTCATGCCAGCCATGGTGGGTTTGTGATACCTTGTGGGCACTAAAAAATGCTGCATGAGTTAGTTGCAATTTATGGATGTCAATCAGCGTATTATTTCCCGCCTGGCCACCGAGCTAAGCGTAAGACCCGAACAAGTCGCCGCCACGGTGGAGCTGTTGGATGGCGGCGCCACCGTGCCGTTTATTGCCCGTTACCGTAAAGAAGTCACCGGCGCGCTGGACGATATCCAACTGCGCCAACTGGACGAGCGCCTGCGTTACCTGCGCGAGTTGGAAGAGCGCCGCGTCGCCGTTCTCGCTGCCATCGATGAACAGGGCAAGCTCGATGCCACGCTGAAAGCGAGTATCGAGGCCGCTGAGACCAAGCAGCGGCTGGAAGATTTATACCTTCCCTTCAAAAGAAGCGTCGTACCAAGGCGCAGATTGCGCGTGAGGCGGGGTTAGAGCCGCTGGCCGATGCGTTGCTCGCCGATCCAACGCTTAATCCAGAAAGCGAAGCGGAAAAGTATCTGCGCCCAGCAGAGGGCGATATTCCCGCCATCGAAGATGCGAAAGCGGCTTTGGATGGCGCCAAGCAGATTTTGATGGAGCGCTTTGCAGAAGACCCCGAGCTGATTGGCCAACTGCGTGAACGCCTCTGGCAGGAGGGCGAGTTAAGCGCACGCGTACTGGAAGGCAAGCAGCAGGAGGGCGCCAAGTTCTCCGACTACTTCGAGCACGATGAAAAACTCGCCAAGGCGCCTTCTCACCGCGCTCTGGCGATGTTCCGGGCGCGAAACGAAGGTGTGTTGAGCCTATCAATCCGCCTGCCCGGTGAAGAGGAAGCGCCGGTGCACCCCGCTCAGGTGACGATTGCCAAGCAGTTTGGCATCAGCGACCAGGGCCGCCCGGCGGATAAGTGGCTCTCTGAAGTGGTCCGCTGGACCTGGCGCGTGAAGCTCTACACTGCACTTGAAACCGAGCTGCTGGGCCGCCTGCGCGAACAGGCCGAGCTCACAGCGATCGAAGTCTTTGCTGCCAACCTGAAAGATTTACTGCTGGCCGCACCGGCGGGCAGAAAGTGACGCTGGCCATCGACCCCGGTCAGCGCACCGGCTGTAAGGTCGCAGTGATCGATGCCACCGGCCAGTTTGTCGGCCACACCACCATCTATCCCCATGCGCCGCAAAACCAGTGGAATGAAGCATTGAGCGTGCTGGCGAAGCTGGTCAAACAGCACGGCGTTGAGCTGATTGCGGTAGGCAACGGTACCGCCAGCCGTGAAACCGACAAGCTGGTCGGCGAACTACTCAAAGCGCTGGCCCCCGCACACCGCTTAAGCAAAGTGATGGTCTCTGAGGCGGGCGCTTCGGTCTATTCCGCTTCTGAGTATGCCTCGCGGAAATGCCCGATCTGGATGTCACCGTGCGCGGTGCCGTCTCGATTGGTCGTCGTCTGCAAGATCCTCTCGCCGAGTTGGTTAAAATCGAGCCCAAGTCGATTGGTGTAGGCCAATACCAGCACGATGTTTCCCAGGTGCAGCTATCGCGTAGCCTGGAAGTGGTGATTGAGGACTGTGTTAACGCCGTGGGCGTCGATCTCAATACTGCCTCCAGTGCGCTGCTTTCGCGAGTGGCTGGTTTGAGCACTGCGCTGGCCGAAAATATTGTTGCCCAGCGCAACGTTAAAGGCGCTTTCAAAGCCGTAAAGAGCTGCTTGAAGTCAGCCGCTTGGGTGCAAAAACCTTTGAGCAGTGCGCTGGTTTCCTGCGTATTCATAATGCCGACAACCCTCTGGATGCCAGCTCCGTTCACCCGGAAGCTTACCCCTTGGTTGAACGTATCGCCAAGCAGAGCGGCCGTGAAGTGCGCGGTTTGATTGGCGACAGCGCCGCGCTGAAAGCGTTGAAGCCCGCCGACTTTGCCGATGAGCGCTTTGGTGTGCCCACGGTGAGCGACATTCTTAAAGAGCTGGACAAGCCTGGCCGCGATCCGCGCCCGGAATTTAAAGCCGCCGAGTTCCGCGAAGGAGTCGAAACGCTTAATGACCTCAAACTAGGGATGGTGCTGGAAGGCACGGTGACCAACGTGACGCACTTCGGCGCCTTTGTGGATATTGGTGTTCACCAGGACGGCCTGGTGCACATCTCAGCACTCTCGGATCGCTTTATCGACGACCCACGCAGCGTGGTGAAAGCCGGAGACATCGTCACCGTCAAGGTCATGAGTGTGGATATTCCGCGTAAGCGGGTAGGGCTATCGATGCGTCTGGATGATCAGCCGGAGTCTGAAACGGGTGGCGCTGAAATTGATCAGCGGAACACATCGCGTAAGCCCGCTCGCAGCCAGCGCAGCAGTGCAAAGCCTGCTGAAGCACCGGCGCCAATGGGCGCGCTAGGCGCCGCGCTGTTAAAACGCGCGGCGGCAAATAGTCGCGCACTTTGAAAGCTAATGTTTTGAAAAGCGTCGTGTCTTGAAATAAACCGCGTCTTGAAAAACGATCGTTGCCGCCATATCCTGTTGTCTACTGTCGAGACAGCGATGATGGCGATGCCACCTGACTACACCAAGGCCCGCTCACAGCGGGCTTTACTGACAAGGAGTGTTCACCTTGCCTGAACCACTCACTGTGCCATCTGCGCTGACCGCGCAAGTCGAGCGCCTGATTCCCAGTGCACGCCTTGGTCGGTTGGGCCGCCTGCGTCGTGGGCTTGAGAGGGCTGCGGGTTGATGCCAATGGGCACATTGCCCAAACGCCGCACCCGCACGCACTGGGTTCTAAACTCACCCACCCGCATATCACCACGGATTATTCAGAATCGTTGTTGGAGTACATCACGCCCGTCTACTCCCAGCCGGGTGAAGCGCTGTGCTTTTGTCTGATCTGCATACCTTTACCTATCATCACCTGGAAAATGAGTGGATCTGGCCCGGCAGCATGCCGTCGCGGCTATCGGGGAACGACAGCGTACCGATTGCGGACTATGGCAGCTCCAATGTCGGCACCATGAAGCATGTTTACCGTAAAGGGTTGGACATGCGCTATGGCCGTATCATGCAGGCGATTGCTGGCGTTCATTACAACGTGTCGCTGCCGGACGATATGTGGCACGCCCTGCGCGAGATGGAAAAAGCCACCAACATTCCCTTCAACGATTACCGCTCCACCCGCTATTTCGGCATGATTCGCCACTTCCGTCGCCATAGCTGGTTACTGCTCTATCTGTTTGGTGCCTCACCGGCTATCGATAAGAGCTTTTACCCGACGACAAGAAAGTGCCTGAAAAGCTCCAGCCGCTCAGTGACGATACCTATTACGCGCCGTATGCGACGACGCTACGTATGTCGGATCTGGGCTATCAGAACAAGGTTCAGTCGCAGCTCAAAATCTGCTTCAACTCGCTCTCGAATTACGTCAATACCCTGCGTCATGCCATCTCGTCGCCCTGGCCGGACTACGAGAAAATGGGCGTGAATGTCGATGGCGAATGGCGTCAGTTGAACGCCAATATCCTGCAGATCGAAAACGAGTACTACAGCGACATCCGTCCCAAGCGTGTTGCCAAGCACAACGAGACTCCCAGCCAGGCCCTCGAAGCCCGTGGCGTAGAGTACATCGAAGTGCGCTGTCTGGATCTCAACCCTTTCGATCCTCTCGGCGTGACCGAAACTCAGATGCGTTTTGTGGACACCTTCTTGATGTGGTGCCTGCTCAGCGACAGTCCCTGGATCTCCGACGAAGAGTGTGACCGCTTAGACGATAACCGTCGTTGGGTCGTCGAGCGCGGCCGTGACCCTGAGCTTGAACTCTATAATCACGGCGAAACCACCTCGGTGCGAGAGTGGGGCGAGCAGATTTTCATTGAGATGGGCGAAGTAGCCCGCCTACTGGATGCAGTAGAAGAGGGCGCCCTCACGCCGATGCCTTGGCAAGCCTTGCACCAAGCCTAGAGGACCCTTCACTAACGCCTTCTGCGCAAGTGCTTGAACGGCTAAAAGAGAATGGCGGATCGCTCAGTGATCTAATGCTTAGCTTGGCCCAGGAGCAGGCGGAGCAGTTGAAAGCCGAACCCATGCAGCGCAGCCGTGAAGCGCTACTGGCTCAGTTAATTGAAACCTCTCATCAGCAGCAGCACGATATTGAAGCCGCTGACAAAGAAACCTTTGAAGAGTTTTTACAGGTCTATTTCACCAAAGCTCGTGAGTCCCGCGCCTTGTCGGCGCTGCCATCTGAGGTTCGTCAATGATTCAGCACTCCTTTCGCTCGGTGGCTCTGGCCGGGTTAGCCTTCTGCGTGCTAATGATGGCGGTGGCGCTTGGCCTGGAGCACATTGGTGGCTTTGAGCCTTGTCCACTGTGTATCTTCCAACGTGTGGCAGTGATCGCTGCGGGCATTGTGTTTGCGATTGCTGCTATCCACAGCCCGGCCGGGCGAGTGGGTAAGGTGATTTACGGGCTGCTGGCGCTTATTGCCGTCGGCACCGGCGCCTTTATCGCCGGTCGTCATGTCTGGCTACAAGGCTTGCCTGCCGACGAGGTGCCTTCCTGCGGCCCTGGGCTTGATTACATGATGGAAATCCTGCCCATGCAGGACGTGGTATCCATGGTGCTGACCGGCTCAGGGAGTGCGCCAATATCGATTTCTCCCTGCTGGGCCTTTCGCTACCCGCCTGGACGCTGATCGGTTTTGCCATTCTGGCCATCGCCCCGTTACGGATGCTGTTTTTTAAAAGCCGGGGTTAGCCATGCGCCAGCATAAGGAGCGCCAGCTATAAGGAGATCGGCATGCTTTATCGACACTTTGCGACCCAAGAAGAGATCGACCGTGCCTACGACCCGATGCGTGGTCGAGACCCTGCGGTGTTGGTAAAAGATTGGCGTAAGCGTAGCGAAGCATCCCGTGACCGCCACCGCGCCAGTCACAACGTAAGTCTCGATCTGCCTTATGGTCCAACGCTTGCTGAGCGTATGGATATCTTCCAAGCCGATAACCCGAATGCTCCCGTCCATGTATTCTTCCACGGCGGCTACTGGCGCTCACTGAGTCATCGTGAATTCAGCTTTATCGTCGATGATCTGGTCAACGCCGGTATCACCGTCGCGGTGGTTAATTACGCGCTCTGCCCAGAGGTGCGTTTCAGTGAGACTGTACGCCAAAGCCAGGCAGCGATTGCCTACGTTTACAAGCATGCTGCTGAGTTAGGCGTCGATTCTGAGCATTTAAGTATTTCGGGCCATTCGGCGGGTGGGCATCTGTGCGCCATGCTAATGGCGACGGATTGGGAGGGCACGTTTGGCTTGCCGAATCAGTTGATTCGCGGCGCGCTCTGTATCAGCGGTCTATACGACCTACGACCCTTCCCATGGTCTTGGCTGCAGCCCAAGCTTCAGCTTAGCGGGCGCGATGTGCAGGAGTTCAGCCCGTTATGGCTACCGTGCCGTGTGCCTGCGCCTATAAAGCTGGTGGCAGGGGCCAGGAGTCAGAAGAGTTTGAAAGGCAGATGAGTAGCTACGCTGAGCATTTGAGCCAGCAAGGCCAAACAGTGACTCAGCAGCTACTTCCCGACGTAGATCACTTTTCGGTTCTTGAGCACTATCTAAACAATGGTTGCTTTGTTGAATGGATTAAAGGGTTTCACGGTTAGTAACAGCGCCTCGCTAGAGGCGCTGTTATAACGGTTATTTAGCTGGGATCACCGCGGTTGCTTCGATTTCCACCTTAGCCTCATCTTCCACAAGCCCAGCCACCTGCACCATCGTCATAGCCGGAAAATGCTTTCCCAGCACCTCGCGGTAGGCGGCGCCCACCTCCTTGAGCCGGGCCAGATACTCCTTCTTATCCGTCACATACCAGGTTAACCGCACGATATGCTCTGGGCCTGCATTCGCCTCTTTCAAAATCGCCACGATATTCTGCAGCGCCTGGTTTACCTGTACGACAAAGTCGTCGCTTTCGAACACCTGGTCGGCATTCCAGCCAATCTGACCGCCCACAAAAACCGTCTGGCCGGTAGCCAGCACACCATTAGCGTAGCCGATGGCAGGCTTCCAATGAGAAGGGTGAAGAAGCTGATGAAAGGTGGCGTCACTCATGATGGCTATCCTTATTGGTTATCGACGGTAATGCGCTGGCGTATTGCCTCGGTCCATGGCATCGACTTACCGCTATTTAAATCCATAAAAACCAGGGTGGAACAACTCGTTAAGCGTTTCTGTTCACCGCAATAAGCGGTAATTTGCAGGGTCAGGCTGCTATGCCCCAACGCCTGCACCAACAACTCGAACGTTAGCCGCTCCCCTAACCGGCTAGGGGCGTGAAACTGAGTGTCGATCGCGGCCGTGGGTACGCCGGTGCCGCTCTCTACATGCAGCTGATTAAAGTCGTGCTGCACGACCTCCTCAAACCAGTCCTCGACCACTGAATTGATCAGCTCAAAATAGCGGGGATAAAAACGATTCCCGCCGGATCACAGTGTTGAAAGCGAATTTTTCGCTGGGTGGTAAACGCCATTGCTATCTTCCTGTTCTATTCTCGGCTTTCTTCTCAACTTTATTTCACATTACACGCCCAGATAACGATCACGTACCGTGCTGTCCAGCGCAGCGGGTTTGCCGTCCCACACCGTGCCTTTTTCCAGGATGGTGCAGCGGTCAGCGATGGGCAGGATTTCACTCAGCGACTTATCGACTAGCAGGGTAGCCTGCCCCTGCTCCTTGAGCAGCCGAATCGCCCGCCAGATCTCCTGGCGAATCACCGGCGCCAGCCCCTCGGTGGCCTCGTCCAGTACCAGCAGGCGCGGATTAGTCATCAACGCTCGGCCAATGGCCAGCATCTGCTGTTCGCCGCCAGAAAGCGTTTTGGCCATTTGCGCGCGGCGCTCCTCCAGGCGTGGAAACAGCGCCTCCACTTTCGCCAGTGTCCACTCGCCCGGGCGGGCCGTGACCAGCAGGTTTTCGCGTACCGACAAGTTAGGGAAACAGCGACGACCCTCCGGCACCAGGCCCAGGCCCGCCTTGGCGATGCGGTAAGCGGGCAAGCGGCGTATGTTCTGCGACTCGAATTCAATCGTGCCGCGGCTGGCCGGGGTCAGCCCAAAGATTGAGCGGATGGTGGTGGTCTTGCCCATGCCGTTACGGCCCATCAACGCGACCATTTCACCGGCCGCGACCTCGAGCGTCACGCCAAAGAGCGCCTGAGAAGGCCCATAGAACGTCTCAATATCAGCAACCTTAAGCATCAGAATCTCCCAGGTAAGCTTCCCGGACGCGCGGGTCCTCCTTGATCGCGTGGCTATCGCCATGGGCGATCACGCTGCCGGAGACCAGCACCGAGATACGGTCAGCAAGGCGAAAGACCGCTTCCATGTCGTGCTCGATCAACAGAATGGGCACTTCCAGCTTCAGTGCCTCGAGCAGCTCGGTCAGCTTTGCCGATCCTTCCGGCCCCAAGCCTGCCATGGGTTCATCCAGCAGCAGGGCGCGAGGCTTGAGAGCCAGCGCGCAGGCGACTTCCACTTGGCGACGCTCACCGTGGAAAGCTCGAACACCGGCGTCCAGGCGCGGTGGCTAAGCTGCATGCGTTCCAGCGCTGCATAGGCGGGGTCGAGCAGGTGACGGTCGCGGGCGACGGGCTTCCAGAAGCGAAAACTATGACTCTGCAGCGCTTGAACGCCCATCATCACATTGCGCATCACCGATAGCGGTTCAGCCAGCGAAGACACCTGAAAGCTCCTCCCCAGCCCAAGGCGTGCGCGCTCGGCAATACTCATAGTGGTAATGTCGGTATTAGACAGATAAACGCGACCCTCGTCGGGGCGCAGGCTGCCAGCAATCTGCCCGATCAGCGTGGACTTACCCGCGCCGTTAGGGGCCAATTAGGGCATGGATTTCCCCCTGCCTAAGATCCAGCGACACATCGTTGGTCGCCTGCAGTGCTCCAAAGCGCTTATGCAGCTTTTGCAGTGAAAGGACAGCCTCACTCATTGCGCTCACTCCCGGCCAGCCAACCCATCACACCGTGCTTGGCAAACAGCACCACGCCCAGCAGCACCAGCCCCAAAAGAGCTGCCAGTACTCGGTAATGCCACCCAGGAAGGTTTCCATCATCACAAACAGCACCGCCCCGGCCAACGGGCCATAAAGCCGGCCCACACCGCCCAGGATGACGATGACCATCAGCTCGCCGGAGAAGTGCCAACTGAGCATCGAGGGGCTGACGAAGCCGTTCAGGTCCGCGTAGAGCGCCCCGGCAAGCCCGGTGATCGCCGCAGAGATAACGAACGCCACCAAACGAATGGGATAAGGGCTGATCCCGGCAGTGGCCAAACGTACGTCATTCAGCCGTGCCATGGTCAACGCGGCGCCAAAGCGCGATTTCATCAGCCGCGAGGTGATCGCCATGGCCAGTACCAGCCCGGTGAAGCAGATTAGGAAATAGGTCAATGCATCACTGCTGTCGAACAAGTTGTTACCGACCTGGGGCAGGGTGTTGCGTATGTAAATAGGCAGCCCATCCCTGACCGCCGTAGGTGGGCCAGGAGTTGGCAAAGTAATAGATCATCTGCGCAAAGGCGAGGGTGATCATAATGAAGTAGACACCGGTGGTGCGCAGCGAAATGGCGCCGATCGCCAGTGCCAGTAGGGCGCAAAGCACGACGGCCACCAGCCACACCACCAGCAGGTTATCGCTGCCCGGCACGCTGAAGGGCCAGCTCATGAATGGTGTCATGTCGAAGGCATGATAGGCGCTGATGCCCGCTACATAGCCACCCAGGCCAAAGTAGGCCGCATGACCGAAGCTCACCATGCCGCCATAGCCAATCGCCAGGTTGAGCCCGACGGCCGCCATGGCAATGATGGTGACCCGCGAGGCCAGATTGACGTAATAGGTGTGACCCAAAAATAGGCCGCCACAGGCAGTAATAGCAGCAGGCCGAGCAGGATCATCTGAACCAACCCTTTGCGGTCGAAGTGGCTATCCGCGCGGGTGGTTGGCGCAGCGTTCTTGGAAAGGGAAGTGGTATTAGTCATTGGCAGCAAACAATCCCTTGGGCTTGAACGCGAGGATGACGGCCATGAGGATATAAATCAGCATCGCAGCCAGTGAAGAACCGACCCCGGTGGCCTCGGAAGGCGGCATGAATGTTTGGAAAAACAGCGGCAGGTAGACGCGTCCCAAGGTATCGACAACCCCACCAGCAGCGCACCGAACAGCGCGCCCTTGATCGAACCGATACCGCCGATCACGATGACCACGAATGCCAGGATAAGTACCGGTTCGCCCATGCCGACCTGCACGGACTGCAATGCCCCTACCAGCGCCCCGGCAAGGCCCGCCAGCGCAGCCCCCAGCGCAAACACCACGGTATACAGCTTGGCAATGTTAACCCCCAGCGCGCCAATCATCTCACGGTCACTTTCGCCCGCCCGAATGCGCATTCCCAGCCGCGTGCGGGAAATCAGCAGGTAAAGGCCAACCGCAATAGCGACCCCCACGCCAATCAGCACCAGCCGATAGATCGGGTAACGGGTCTCCCCGGCAGGGTGACAAACCCGGTAAGCCACGACGGCGGGCTCAGCCATAGCGGCGACGAACCGAAGAGCCAGCGTGTGCCTTCTGAGAAGATCAGTATCAGTGCAAAGGTCGCCAATACCTGGTCGAGGTGCGGGCGGTGATAAAGGCGTCGAATGACCAGCAGCTCGACCAGGGCGCCGACCAGGGCCGCGGCGGTCATACCCGCCGTCAGGCCGATCAGAAAAGAGCCCGTCGAGGCGCTGACCGCGGCCGTGGCATAGGCGCCCACCATATAAAAAGAGCCGTGGGCAAGATTGATCAGCCCCATCACCCCAAACACCAGGGTGAGGCCGCTGGCCATCAAAAACAGCATCGTGCCTAGCTGAATGCCGTTAAGCAGTTGCTCGATTAGCAGGGTAACGGACACGTTAGTTAACCTTAACGAAGGTGAAGAGAGTGGCTGGGTGCACGCACCCAGCCGAGGCGAGCTTACATTTCGCACTGCTCAAAATAGACGTCCTGGATATCTTCGATGGCCACACCGATCAGGCGATTAGTGGGCTCGCCATCGTCACCCTCCACCACTTCACGCACGTAAATATCCTGGATAGGATGCTGGTTCGGGCCAAAGCGGAACTCACCGCGCACGCTGTCAAAGTCGGCGGCTCGCAGTGCTTCGCGGAAGGCGTCTTTATCATCGGGGTGGGCAGTTTCAAGCGCGCTGAGAATCAGATTGGCAGTGTCGTAACCTTGTGCCGCGTAAAGCGTCGGCATGCGTTCATAGGCGGCTTGGAAGCCCTCGACGAAGCGGTCGTTGGCTTCGTTTTCCAGATCGTAGGCCCATAGTGATGTATTGCGGGCACCAATCGCAGCACTGCCAACGGCCTTGATAAGAATTTCGTCAAACGAGAACGCCGCGCCAAAGATCGGCATGTCAACACCGGAACTTTCCCACTGCTTCATGAACGAGATGCCCATGCCGCCGGGCAGGAAGAAGAATAAGCTGTCGGCATCGCTATCGCGAATCTGGGCGATTTCGGCTGCGTAGTCGGTCTGACCCATCTGGGTGTAAAGCTCGCCGACGACCTCACCTTCATAAAGGTGCTTGAAGCCCGCCAGTGCATCGGTACCCGCCGGGTAGTTGGGCGCCATGATGATCGGGCGCTCATAACCCTGTTCGCGCATGTAGGCACCCATGGCGCCATGCAGGTTGTCGTTCTGATACGCCACGTTGAAGTAGTTTTCGTGACACATGCGGCCAGCCAAGTCGGAAGGGCCAGCATTGGGCGAGAGATAGAAGGTGCCCTGACGTACCACTGAGGGAACGACGGCCATTGCCAGGTTGGACCAGATGATACCGGTCAGGATATCGACTTCATCACGCTGCATAAACTCATTGGACAAGCTGCGCGCCAAATCAGGGCGTCTAGCGTCATCCTGGATCAGCACTTCCACATCGTCGCGACCTGACTGCTCAAGCGCCAGCATAAAGCCGTCGCGAACGTCCACGCCCAGGTGCGAACCGCCGCCTGAAAGCGTGGTGATCATGCCGATCTTGACGTCTTCAGCGTGCGCGCTCAGCACGCTTGAAGAGAGCAGTAAGCCAAGGCCAAAGCGGGATATCATTTTCATTGTTCCTTCCTCATTTTATTTAATCGTTTTTGCTTAGAGGGTCATACGTTAGTGTCGGTGCTATTGATATCGGTGCTATTCATATTGATGCCAGGAGAGCCAGCGCTCGGGTAGTGTTCCTGGCTCAGCCGAAAACGCTGAACCTTACCCGTGGATGTTTTAGGTAGTGCCTCGATAAAGCGTAGCGAGCGAGGGTACTTATACGGCGCGATGGTCTGCTTCACGAAGTCCTGCAACATGTGCTGACACTCTTCATCTTGCTGAAAACCATCGTTTAGAACAACAAAAGCCTCGACAATTTGGCCACGCTCCTGGCTAGGGGCGCCGATCACCGCGCACTCTTTAACGGCGGGGTGGGCCAGCAGCGCTGCTTCCACCTCGGGGCCTGCGATGTTGTAGCCCGCCGAGACAATCATGTCGTCGTTGCGGGCAGCGAAGTGCAAGTAGCCCTCCTCATCCTGATAAAACGCATCGCCGGTGATGTTCCAGCCATCAACCACATACTTTTGTTGACGCTTATCGGCCAGGTATCGGCAGCCTGTCGGGCCACGCACGGCAAGCTTCCCACCGTTCCGCGGGGTACGTCATTCATCTCCATATCGACAATCCGGGCCTCGTAGCCAGCCACTGGCTTGCCAGTGCAGTTAGGGCGGTGGTCATCCAATCGATTCGAGATAAAGATGTGCAGCATTTCTGTCGCACCGATGCCATCAAGGATCGGCGTGCCGGTTTGCTTGATCCAGTCGTGATAGATCGGCGCGGGGAGGGTTTCGCCAGCGGAGACGGCAACGCGCAGACTGCTCAAATCCTCGTGGCGCGTGGGCGCGGCAAGCATCGCTCGATAAGCGGTTGGCGCGGTGAATACCACCGTGGCCTGATACTCGCGGATGATGTCCATCATGTTGGGGGGGAGGCGTGTTCGAGCAGCACGGCGGTGGCGCCGAAGCGCAGCGGGAAGATGGCCAGTCCGCCCAGGCCAAAGGTGAAGGCCAGCGGGGCGAGCCAACGAAGACATCCTCCGGCGTTACCCGCAGGACTTCCTTGGCGTAGCCATCGGCAATCACCAGCAAGTCGCGGTGAAAGTGCATGGTGGCCTTGGGCGAGCCGGTAGTGCCCGATGTAAAGCCCAGCAGCGCCACATCGTCGGCGGCGGTATCGACGGCTTTAAAGGTAGCGGGTTTGCTTAACGCCAAACGGTCAAGCTCTGCGTCGTGGTTGGCGGTGCCATCAAAGCCGACGATACGTTTGAGTGCGGGGTAAGCTCCTGGCAGTCAATGAGCTCATCCAGCAACCGGGTGTCGCATAAGGCGAGGCTGATTTCCGCTTTATCGATTACCTGGCACAGCTCCTTGGTGCGCAGCATCGGCATGGTGTTGACCACCACAGCGCCCGCTTTCGTGGCGGCCAGCCAGCAGGCCACCATCGCCGGGTTATTGGCAGAGCGGATCAGTACCCGTTGGCCAGGGACCACGCCCAAGTCATCGACCAACACATGGGCAAGGCGGTTGGTCCACTCGGTGAGCTCACGGTAAGTGCGGCGTCGGCCATTGCCTGCTAGGGCAATCCGTTCGCCGTGGCCCTGGTCGAGCAGCCGGTCGCAGAGCTCAACGCCTGCATTCAGTCGTTGAGGGTAATCGTAGCCCGCGAGCAGAAACTCAGGCTGACAATCAGTGGGTGGCAGGTTATCCCGCGCAAAAGTATCAGCATGGGCCGACTGGATGTACATGACCAACCTCCGTATTTGGTGTCATTGTTTATTCCTGACGACGCTTCTGTATTAGGCGTTATCAGGGATACGGTGTCTGGCGTGGTGTTTTGTTGTTTTTAGATCGTTACGGCTTAGTGCTGTTTACTCTTCAGCGAGCATGCTGCGGGCGATGACGACTTTCTGGACGTCGGAAGCGCCTTCGTAGATACGCAGCGCGCGGATCTCCCGGTAGAGGCTCTCGATAATATGGCCCTTGCGAACGCCGTCGCCGCCGTGAAGCTGCACCGCCTGGTCTATCACCTGCTGGGCCTGGTCGGTGGCAAACAGCTTGGCCATCGCCGCTTCACGGGTCACCCGCTCTGCGCCTTGATCTTTCGTCCAGGCAGCGCGATAAACCAGCAGGGCGGCGGCATCCACATTGAGCGCCATATCCGCCAGGTGGCCCTGCACCATTTGGAGATCGGATAGCGTGGCACCAAACAGTTCGCGAGATCGGCTGCGGGAGAGCGACTCCTCCAGCGCCCGGCGGGCGAAGCCCAGAGCTGCCGCGCCGACGGTGGAGCGGAAAACGTCCAGCACCGACATGGCAATCCTGAAGCCTTGCCCTGGCTTGCCGATCAGCGCGCTGACAGGCAGAACCATGTCGTTGAAGCCCAGCCGCGCCAGTGGGTGAGGTGCCACCGACTCCAGGCGTTCACGAATTTCCAGTCCCGGCGTGTCGGCGGGCACTAAAAGGCTGAAAGCCCTTTGGCGCCGGGGCCTTCACCGGTACGGACGAAGACCGTATAGATATCGGCGATGCCGCCGTTGGAGATCCAGGTTTTTTCACCATTCAAACGGTAGCTATCACCATCGCGCTCGGCGGTGGTATCCAGTTGCGCCACATCGGAGCCGGAGCGTGGCTCGCTTAGCGCAAACGCCGAGAGCGCTTCACCACGACGGGTTTTACCCAGCCACTGCTTCTGTTCATCGCTGCCATAAAGGCTGATGGCGCCGGTGCCCAGCCCTGCATGGCAAACGAAAAGTCGGCCAGGCCATCATGGCGGGCCAGGGTTTCACGGATCAGGCACAGGCTGCGTACATCGATATGCTCGCCCGCCGTGCCTTCCAGAAACCCGGCTTTGCCTAAATCGCGTACTAATTGAATGCAGGTCGCATCCACATCGCTGTGGTCGCGGGGCAGCTCAGCGCGGCACCAGGCTTCCAACTGCTCGGAAAGCTCGCGGTGCTGGGCCTCAAAGAAGGGCCACTCCAGAAAACGTTTGTCGCTCATCAGTCCCCCCTTAAACTCAGGTTTTGTTTGGCTACGAAGGCATGGTAGGCGCGCTCGAAATCGTTGGTCTGCATGCAGATCGCCTGGGCCTGGGCTTCCGATTCGATCGCCTGCTCCAGGCTCATCGACCATTCCTGGTTTAACTGGGTCTTGGTAATGCTGTGGCCAAAGGTCGGGCCCTGGGCCAGGCGGGTGGCGTAGGCGATGGCATCCTGCTCAAGGGCGTCTGGTTCGACCACGCGGTTGTAAAAGCCCCACTGGAAGCCTTCCTCGGCACTCATGCTGCGCCCGCTGTAGAGCAGGTCGGCAGCGCGGCCCTGGCCGATAATGCGCGGCAGAATGGCGCAGGCGCCCATATCACAACCCGCCAGGCCCACGCGGGTGAACAGGAACGCCGTGCTGGCGCGGGGCGTGGCGAAGCGGATATCCGACGACATGGCAATGATTGCCCCGGCGCCAACGCAAATGCCGTCCACAGCGGCAATGATCGGTTTGCCACAGTTCAGCATCGCCTTGACCAAGTCCCCGGTCATGCGGGTGAATTCGAGCAACCCTTTCATGTCCTTGCCTACCAAGGGGCCGATGATTTCATGCACATCGCCGCCGGAGCAGAAGTTCTCGCCGTTGGAGGTGAACACCACCGCATGCACATCTGAGGCATACGCCAGGTCACGAAAGGTATCGCGTAGCTCGGCGTAACTCTCGAACGTCAGCGGGTTTTTGCGCTCTGGGCGATTCAACCGGATGACGGCGACGTCACCATGCATTTCCCACATAAAGTGCTCGGGGGCCAGGTCAGCCATGCTCTTCATATTCTTGTTCTCGCCTGTCAGTGATTAGTGGGTATCGTCAAGAGAAGCGGGCAAGCGGTGGAGCAGCTCGCCGATATGATGGGCATCCTCTTCGGTTACCCCTTCGAACATCGCGTTGATCCAGCGCTCATGCTCAACAGCCATGGCCCTGAAGCTTTCGCGACCGGCACTGGTCAGGCAGACCCGCGTGGCGCGACGGTCGCCTTCAATGGCAATACGCTCCACGGCGCCATCTTCCACCAAACGGTCAATAATGCCGGTAACGTTGCCGTTGGAAACCCGCAGCCGCTTGGAGAGCTCATTCATCTTCAGCCCCTCCCTCACTGGCGTACAGGGCGGCCATGACATCAAAGCGGGGGAGTGTGGAGTCGTGCTCGGTACGCAGTCGCTCACGCAGCTCGGACTCCACCTGACGAGTAACTCGCAGCATGCGCAGCCATAAGCGCAGGCGCTCCTTACTTAAGCTGTTATTCTCCACCTTTCCAACCGTCATACTTCGCCCCTGAGATAGAAATCGCCTGGCCGTTGATGGCGCCACTGTTAGGCCCGCATAGCCATAAGGCAGTCGCGGTGACCTCTGCAGGAGTGATTAAGCGCCCGGTGGGGTTCGTGGCTTGGAAATGGGCGGTGGCCTGCTCGGCGGACTGACCCGTCTTGGCCACGATATTGTCGACGCTGGTGGCCAGTAACGGCGTATCGGTGAAGCCGGGGCAGAGCGCATTGACGGTTAGGTTGCGGGTGGCGGTTTCAGCCGCCAGTGAACGCACTAAGCCCACCACACCGTGTTTGGCAGCGCAGTAAGCGCCCACATAAGCGTAGCCTTTCAGGCCAGCGGTGGAGGCAACTGCGATCAGGCGTCCGCCGTCGTTTAACTGTTTTAAGCCTTCGCGCAGGGTTAGAAATACGCCGCTAAGATTAACGTTGAGCATCCGCTGCCACTGCTCGAAAGAGGTCTTGGCGAAAGGGGCGCTTTCCGCTGCCCCGGCGTTGGCGATCACGATATCGACGCTGCCCAACTGCTCGAAGAGCGCCACCATGGCGGCTTCGTTGGTGACATCCACCGCGGCGAAATTAATGCCGTGGTGGTGCTCGGCGACCGCTTGCAGGGCAGCTTCCCGGCGGCCGGTAATGATGACCTCGGCGCCCGCCTGGGCAAATGCCAGGGCCATATCGGCGCCAATGCCGCTGCCGCCTCCGGTAATCACGGCGCGTTTGCCGGCCAGCGTGTTAGCAGGCAGCGTCATACCCAGCCCTCGCCACGCTCAGCCAAGCGCTGCAGCTGATCGGCCCCGGCCCGGTAGGGCGCGGGCCATGCCACCTCACGATCCCCCAGCCCGGCGGCCACGTGCAGCAGCCAGTAAGGGTCGGCAAGGTGCGGGCGGGCGATACACACCAGGTCGGCGCGCCCCGCCATCAGAATCGAGTTCACATGGTCGGCCTGATAGATGTTGCCCACCGCCATGGTGGCAATCGATGCTTCGTTACGAATCCGGTCAGAGAAGGGGGTCTGGAACATGCGTCCATAGACGGGCTTGGCCTGGGTCGAGGTTTGCCCGGCAGAGACATCGACGATATCCACCTCGGCGTCGCGCAGCCGCTTGGCGATTTCGACCGCATCGTCAGGGGTGATGCCTTCATCATCACGCCAGTCGTTGGCGGAAATACGCACCGAAAGCGGCTTGTGGGCGGGCCAGGCATGGCGCACGGCGTTGATCACCTCCAACGGATAGCGCAGCCGGTTGTCCAGCGAGCCGCCATACTCATCGTCACGGTGGTTTGTCAGCGGGGTAATGAACGAAGAGAGCAGATAGCCGTGGGCGGCGTGAATCTCGATCATGTCGAACCCGGCGCGGTCGGCCATCTGCGCGGCACTCACGAACTCGTCGCGTACGCGCTCCATATCGTCGCGATCCATCGCTTTGGGGGGTTGGTTGCACGCTGACCAGGCAACATTAGACGCTGCCATGATCGGCCAGTTGCCCTCGGCCAGTGGGGCATCCATCTCCTGCCAGCCAAGCTGGGTAGAGCCTTTGGGGCCGGAATGACCAATTTGGGCACATAGCTTGGCCTGGGTTTCAGCGTGTACAAAGTCACTCAGGCGTTTCCAAGCCGCTTCGTGCTCCGGGGCGTATAAGCCAGGGCAGCCGGGGGTAATGCGTCCGGTGGGGCTGATGCAGGTCATTTCGGTGTACACCAGCCCTGCACCGCCCTTGGCACGTTCGGCGTAATGGCTGAAGTGCCAATCGGTCGGGCAGCCGTCAACGGCCTTGTACTGCGCCATGGGGAAACCACGACGCGGTTGGTAAGCGTCATGCCGCGCAGCTGGTAAGGGGCGAACATCGGCGCGCGGGCACTGCCCGGGTTGCCCGCCTGGGTCTGAAACCAGCGCTCGGCGCTCTCCAGCCATTGTGGGTCGCGTACCCGCAAGTTTTCATGGCTAATGCGCTGAGAACGGGTGAGTAAGGAATAGTTGAACTGCACTGGATCGAGATCCAGATAGCGTTCCACCTGCTCAAACCACTCGGTGGAGTTGCGCGCCGCCGACTGCAGGCGAAGCACCTCGAAGCGGCGCTCCTCCTCGTAGCGGGCGAAGGCCTCCGCCATGGTGGGTTCACTGTGCAAGACATTGGCCAATGCGATGGCGCTCTCTAGGGCCAGCTTCGAGCCCGAGCCAATCGAGAAGTGTGCCGTCGCCGCGGCGTCACCCATCAACACCACGTTATCGAAGCTCCAGCGCTCGCAGAGTACCCGGGGAAGTTGATCCATGCCGAACCGCGTATGTGGTTGGCGTTGGTCATCAGCGCATGGCTGCCCAGATGCTTGGCAAAGATGCGTTCGCAGATCGCAATGGATTCCTGCTGGTTCAGCTCACCGAAACCGAATGCCTGCCAGGTCGCTTCGCTGCACTCGACAATAAAGGTCGCGGTGTCCTTGTCGAACTGATAGGCATGGGCCCATACCCAGCCATGCTCGGTCTTCTCGAAAATAAACGTAAAGGCATCGTTGAAGGTCTGGCGCGTACCCAGCCAGACGAACTTGCAGGCACGTACATCGATATCGGGTTTGAAGTGCTCGGCGTAGGTTTGGCGGGTGCGGGAGTTCAAGCCATCGGCGGCGAGCACCATATCGAACTCGCGCCGGTACTCATCGACGCTGGTCTCCTGGACATCGGTTTCAAAGCGCATTTCCACGCCTAATTCTCGGGCGCGCTCCTGGAGCAGAATCAACAGTTGGCGGCGGCCAATGCCGCAGAAGCCGTGGCCGGTCGACACAGTTTTAACGCCGTTATGCACCACGGCAATGTCGTCCCAGTAGGCGAAATGCTTACTAATGCGCTCGGCGCTGACGGGGTCGTTGGCCGCCAGGTTGTCCAGGGTTTCATCGGAAAGGACCACGCCCCAGCCGAAAGTATCGTCTGCCCGGTTGCGTTCAAATACCACGATCTCATGGGAAGGGTCCTGCAGTTTCATGCTAATGGCGAAATAAAGGCCGGCAGGCCCTCCACCCAGGCAGGCGATTCTCATTTTGTTCTCCGTGGGAAACCTTACGCTTTTCTGAAGATAGGAGAGGGGTAATAAAATTCAAGCTTAAATTGTTTAGGTTTAAAATATATTTTTGAATGTGCTGTGTATGCGGCTTTGCTCGCACTGGTAGGCGGAAAATGGGAGCATCCATGCGCTAAGCGAATGGCGCGTCTGTGTCTTGAGAATCCTGGTTATCTGTCCTAGAAGAAAGAGTTATAAGTAATGAGCATTTAGTACCATGGAAACCGTACTTGTCAGGATTGACAGGGGTAGTGGGAAACGCGACTCTAAGCCTATTCCCAGTTCTGCATGTCACAGTTCTGCGTGTCATAGTTCTGCGTGACTGATAATAGTTAACGCTGTCAGCAATTAATGCAGACAGTCGTCAAAGGGTGAATTAAGGAGAGCCCCATGCTCGAAGATTGCAAAAATGCCCTGGAGCGCTGGGGAGGCGTGCACACTCTAATCGACCGCTGGCTGGATCAGCGTCGACAGCTACTGGTAAGCTTCATCGAACTGAAAGAAGCGTGCGATGCTGAACTGGAAGCCGTGAGCAAGGCGCCTATCGATACCTTCAGCGAGCTGTTGATGGACTATATCAGTGCTGGCCATTTTGAAATTTATCCTCAGCTGTCGGAAGAAGCGCAGGCCTTTGGCGATGAGGGAGCGCTCGTTATCGCAGAAAAGTTACTTGAGCGTTTAGAAATGTCTACCGAAATGGTGTTGGAGTTTGATACTGACTTCGGCACTACGCTCAGCTGCGAAGAAAATATCGCTCGCCTGCCTGCCTGGATCGACCGTCTCGCTCGCGGCCTCACCGAGCGTTTTGCCTTGGAAGACCAGCTAATCGCGCGCCTGCACGCCGCGCACAGCCCGCAGAACGTCAAAGCACCCGCTTAACGAATCACTATCGCCCGGTAGGAGCGCAATTCATTGCGCGATCAGCAAGGATCGGAGCGCCGAGAGTGAGTGCTACTCGATGGCCTGATCGCCCGACAAGTCGGGCTCCTACAGGGGCTATGTGTCATCGCCGTTTACCCCAATCACCAGCATACAGGGCGTGAGCAGCAGGGTGAGCGCGGTGGCGAAGGTCAGCCCACCTGCAATAGCGCTCGACATCTGCGTCCACCACTGGGCGGAGGGCGCGTTGAAGCCGAGGGCGGGTGAGAAAAGATCCACATTGATGCCAAGCACCATCGGCATTAACCCCAGCACCGTGGTAATTGCCGTTAATAACACCGGGCGCAGGCGCAAACAGCCAGCTTCCAAAGCGGCTTCGCCGGGCGTCATTCCCTCACGGCGCAGCTCGTTATAAGTATCAATCAATACAATATTGTTATTGACCACGATCCCCGCCAGGGCAATCACGCCCATCCCCACCATCACAATGCCGAAGGCCTGACCGGTAATCAGTAGTCCCATTAATACCCCCGCCGTGGAGAACACGATGGCTGACAGTACCAGCCCTGCCTGGTAGAAACTATTGAACTGGGTCACCAAAATCAGCGCCATCAAGCCGATCGCAATCATGAAGGTGCTGGCCAGGAACTGCATCGACTCCTGCTGATCCTCCTGTTCGCCCGCCACGTTGACCATCAAACCGTCAGGCAGGCTGTCGCTGCCTGCTTCAAGCAGTGCATGCAGGCGCTCGTCGGCTAGATAGCCAGGGGCGAGATCTGCATCAATAGTAATCGCCCGGCGGCCATCGATACGGTTCAGCGTGCCGACCTTGGGCGCCGGTTCAAGGGTCACAAAGTGCGAAATCGGCACCTGTCCCCGCTGGTATTGATCGTCAGGCGTTCAAGCTGGTCCAGCGAGCGCCAGTTTTGCGGCAGGCGCACGCGAATATCCACTTCATCGCTGACTTCGGGCGGCCGGTAGCTCGCTACCTGAAGGCCGGTGGTGAGTAGCTGAACCGCGCTACCAATGGTGGTGACATCGGTCCCCATGCGTGCGGCGGCTTCGCGATCGACATTAACCTGCCACTCGACGCCGGGCAGGCTACGATTATCCTGAATGTCGGTAAAACCGCCTAACTCACGCATTAACTGGGTGAGTTGGTTAACGCCTGCGTCGGCCACGTCCGGGTTGGTGGCGCTCACTTCCAGCACAATCGGCTTGCCGCCGCCGGGGCCCATCTCCTGTTCCTGAAACTCCAGCGTAATGCCGGGAATATCTTCCGCACGTTTCGCCATATCAGACAGGATTGCCTGGGCAGGGCGACGCTCATGCCAGTCGATAAACTGAAACTGCAGCATGCCGATCACATCATTACCCATCTGCTCGTTGGGTACTGCAAAGGAACGCGCATACAGCGCCCGGACTTCGCTCATGCCGGATAATTTGGCTTCCACCCGCTGTACAATGGCATCGGTCTCTTGCGCTGAAAAATCGCCCCGAGCGCGCACCAGCACCTGAGCGCTATCGGGCTCTACGGCTGGGAAGAAATCGACGCCGTGGTTAAAACGGGCGTAGCCGGTATACAGCAGCACCATCAACAGTATCGTCACCAGCAGCACCCAAGCGGGTGCTTGAGCAATCTAGCCAGCATATGGCGGTAGCCACGCCCGAACGAGGTAGTCGATTCGTCATGCTTAGCGTCGGTCTGTTGCACGGCTGGGCGGGTAAACAAACGCCCCAGGGTGGGGAGAAATACCAGCGCCATGGCTAGCGATGCCAGCAGGCACAAAATCACTGTCGCGGGCAGGTACTTCATAAACTGGCCCACCACGCCGGGCCAGAACAGCAGCGGGAGAAAAACCGCCAGTGTGGTGGCGGTAGAGGCAATGACCGGCCAGCTCATTCTTGAGGCGGCGTTGAGCCAAGCCTGATGAGGCGTTTGGCCATCGCGCAGATGGCGATCGGCAAGCTCACTGACGACGATAGCGCCATCCACCAGCATGCCCGCCACTAAGATTAGCCCAAACAGCACTACGATATTGAGCGTAAAGCTAAACGCCCAGATGAGCAGAACGCCGGTTAAGAAAGCGCCGGGAATGGTGAGGCCGACCAGCAGCGCCATCCGCCAGCCCATGACCGCCACCACGACAATCAATACCAGCACTACGGCGGTGAGCACGTTGTTGAGCAGCTCGGAGAGCATATTCTCAACGGTGGTCGACTCATCCAGAATGGTGGTGAAACGCAGTTGTTCGGGGAGCAGGTCATCGGCTTCCGCTAATTGCTCGCGCACCGCATCAATGGTGGCGATGATATTGGCCCCGGCACGCTTGGAAATTTCGAGCACCACGGCGGGTTGGCCATCAATGCGGGCGAAGCCTTCCGGCTCTTTATAGGTGGGGTTAATCCACGCCACATCGCCAAAGGTGACGACGCGATCTTCATCCACCTTGACCGGCATGTTCATGACATCCTCAAGGGACTCAATAATGCCGGGGACTTTTAAGGCCAACCGCCCCGCGCCGGTATCCAAACTGCCGGCGGCTACCAAGCGATTATTGCGCGACACCTGATTGAACAGCGCATCGAAATCGACCCCGTAGCTCTCGAGCACCAGCGGATCCACGACGATTTCCAGCAGGTCTTCCCGTTCTCCGGCAATATCGACTTCCAACACATCGGCGATGCCTTCGATTTCCTCCTGCAGTCGCCGGGCAATCGTCATGCGTTCGCGAGTATCCAGCTGCCCAGAAAGGCCAATGGTCAAGACTGGAAACTCGGAGACGTTGACCTCCATCACCCGCGGCTCATCGGCTTCCGAAGGCAGCTCGCTACGGGCAATATCTACCCGGTCACGCACATCGGTCAGCGCGGTGTCGGGGTCGAAGCCAGGGTCGAATTCCAGCGTAATCGAACCATGTCCTTCGCTTGATTGGGCGGTAAACTTGCGCAGTCCTTCAATTCCGCGCAATTCCTGCTCCATGGGGCGAATCAGCAACCGCTCGCCATCTTCGGGGCTTACGCCCTCGAGCGACAGCGAGACATAAATCATCGGGATGGTGACGTCGGGTTGGCTTCCTTGGGAATCATCTGCCAGGCAGTGATGCCCGCCAACAGCAGGCTCACTAACAGCAGTAGCGTGGTCCGGTGTGGGCGAGCGCCGCATTAATCAACCGGCGCATAACTGCTATCCTGTTCCGTCGGTTGTGAAATGATGGGCTCTTCCGCAGGCACCGGGGTGACTGTTTCCCCGGTTTCCACCATGCCAGCGCCCAGAGTAATCAGGCGCAGCGGGTCGGGTAAGCCAGTGACATAGGCCCGCTGCGTATCGGCACTCACCAGTTCCACTGCGGTCTGTTGAACTTGGTCATTCTCATCCAGGTGTTTGACGGCCAGTTGGCCTTCGCTGTTTAGGCTGAGTAGTGCTGGGGAAAGTGTGTGCACTTGGCGTGGAGGCAGGGTGATCGTCAGCTCCGCGCTGCCGCCAGCAAGGCGCTTACCGGCAGGATTATCCAGCGTAGCTTCAATATAAAAAACTACGCGTGGCTTCTTCGGCACGGTGGCTAATAAAGGTCAGTTCGCCCTCTAAATGGTCGCCATTCAGCAGCCGCGCGGTGACCGGCAGCCCAACGCTTAAATCGCCCACCTGCTGCTGAGACACCCAGGCGGCGCCTTTCAAGCGGCTGTCGTCGACTAGCTGGCCCCATTCCTCGCCGGGCTGCAGTAGGTCGCCAAGTTCCACCTGAACGCGGTTAAGCACGCCATCAAAAGGCGCGGTGGGGCGGCTGTCTTCCAGCTGTTTCTGTAGTTGCGCCACGGAAGCGGCACTGGCGCTTAGCGCGCCCTGTAAACGAAGCAGTTCGGGTTGGGAGATCAACTCGCGCTGGCGCAGATTGCGCGCACCAGAATACTCCGCTTCGGCCACGGCCAGTTCGTCGCGCGCTTGTTGCAGTTGCTCGGGCAGGGCGTTGTTATCCAGCACTAACAGCGTATCGCCCGCTTCAACGCGGCTGCCTTGGGCCACCGGCTTTTCTTCTACAAATCCCGCTACATTAGCGCGCAGCGTCGTTTCGCGCTGAGCGGTGAGCTGGCCCTGCACAATTTGTTCAGGAATAAAGGCGGTACTCAATTGCTCTACCACTTCAACCCGTGAGCCCACTTCGTTTCGGGCGGTGGCGTCCGGAGGCGTGGTTTGAAAACTTTGAAAATTGCCAAAAGCGAGCCATATCACCAGGGCCAGCACCAGGAGGCTGGCCAAGGTATAAGAGAAAGGGATTTTCCGCATGGAGTGTCCATGTCCTTAGCAAAACGATTAGCAAAATAAGAAAGGAGGGCTTAGAACCGTTGACACCATAGCGCAACTCGGCCTTTTCAGCGAGTCGCAGGCCGCAGCGAGAAGGGTAAGTGTGGTAAATGGCCAGAATATTGATAGAGAGTAGGTTAGTAGATAGTAGTCTCTTGTCTGATTGAGTTTTTGCCCGACTGGGCATACCATCTTTGCGTCTTGAGTTCTGTTGAGCCACTCCTCAGGCGAGAACCATCCCTAGGCGAACCTATCAAGGAGCAATGATGAAAGATCCAGTACGTATTGCGATTACCGGCGGTGCCGGTCAGATCAGCTACTCTCTTATTTTCCGCATCGCCGCTGGCGACATGTTGGGGCCGGATCAGCCTGTCATTCTTCAGCTTCTGGAAATCCCCCAGGCAATGGACGCCCTGAACGGCGTGGTGATGGAAGTCAATGACTGTGCCTTCCCGCTGGTACAAGACATCGTCGCGACCGACGACCCGAACGTAGCGTTCAAAGACGCCGACTTCGCCCTGCTGGTTGGCGCACGTCCGCGTGGTCCGGGTATGGAGCGTAAAGACCTGCTGGAAGCCAACGCAGCGATCTTCTCCGTTCAAGGTAAAGCGCTGAACGATCACGCCAGCCGTGACGTAAAAGTGCTGGTGGTAGGTAACCCGGCCAACACCAATGCGCTGATTGCTTCCTGCAACGCGCCTGATCTGGACGCTGGCCAGTTCACCGCCATGACGCGTCTGGACCACAACCGCGCCCTAACCCAGCTGGCACAGAAAACCGGCAAGCACGTCACTGACGTCGAAAACATGATCATCTGGGGCAACCACTCTGCTACCCAGTATCCGGATCTGGCCCAGTGTAAAGTCGACGGCAAAGCAGCGTTCGATCTGGTTGAGCGTGACTGGTTCGAAAACGACTTCATCCCCACCGTGCAGCAGCGGCGCGGCCATCATCAAAGCACGTGGCGCCTCTTCTGCCGCGTCTGCCGCCTCTTCCGCCATCGACCATATGCACGATTGGGCGCTGGGTTCCAAAGGCATCGTCAGCATGGCGATTCCGTCTGACGGCAGCTACGGCATCGAAGAAGGCATCATCTACTCCTACCCGGTACGTTGCCAGGGTGGCAAGTATGAAATCGTTCAAGGCTTCGAAATCGACGCCTTCAGCGAAGAGAAGATGAAAGCGACCGAGAAAGAACTGCGCGAAGAGCGTGCTGCCGTTGAGCACCTGCTCGGCTAAACGCGCCCGCTGGCGCTTTAACATGAGCGCCAGTCAACGCAAAAACCCTGCAAGCCATGCTTGCAGGGTTTTTTACGCTTCATCACTTGCTCTTTCCGAGTCTGCTCAATCCCGCAAGCTCATAATCCGCCATTGGCGCTCTTCGGCTACCTTGCGCAGCGTATCATCGGGGTCTACCGCGACGGGGTGATCGACTTTCTCAAGCAGGGGTAAATCATTGTGGGAGTCGCTGTAGAACCAAGCGCCGTCCAATGAAATGTCCTGCTGTTCAAGCCACTGGCTCAAGCGGGTGACTTTGCCCTCGCGATAACTCGGAATACCCGAAACACGTCCCGTGTAGCGCCCCTGGTTCACTTCCGGATTGACAGCAATTAGGTGATCAACACCCAAGCGCTCGGCGATCGGCGCCGTGATAAAACGATTAGTGGCCGTGATGATCAGCAGCGTGTCGCCTTTGGTACGGTGGCGGGCCAGTAGCTCTTCTGCCTTAGGCAAAATGTTAGGCTCGATTTTGCTGGCCATAAACTGCTGATGCCAGGCAGCAAGCTGTTCAGGCGTATTGTCGGCCAACGGTTTAAGCGCCATTTCCAAAAGGCAGCCATGTCCAGGGTGCCTGCATTGTAATCGGCCATGAAGCGCTCATTGGCTTCTCGGTAAGCGATCGGATCGACTGCCCCTTGTTCGAGCAAAAACTCTCCCCAGGCATGATCGCTGTCGATGGATAGCAGCGTATTATCCAAATCGAAAATGGCCAGACTCACGGCGCTCCCCTTATCGTTGATGTTGGTTAATTTATCATTCACGTCATTTAATCAGGCGGCGGATTATCGCAGAGTCGCCATGCCATTCCCACCAATGCTAAGACTAAGACAAAGTAAGCATTCATCACTTAGCGTTATATTGTATTGATACGCTTGTCACCCTTGTGGAAAAATGGGGACAACTGAAAATTTATGAAGGTGATGTCCGTGATCGACGCTGACGGCTTTCGCCCCAATGTTGGCATTATCATTGCCAATAGCCAGGGCAGCTGCTTTGGGCGCGTCGGGTAGGACAAAATGCGTGGCAATTTCCCCAGGGGGGCATCAATGCAAGCGAGACGCCACAACAAGCACTTTTCGTGAGCTTTACGAAGAGATCGGCTTAACTGCCGGCGATGTTGATATTGTTGCCTGCACCCGGGGCTGGCTACGCTACCGTCTGCCACGACGCATGATTCGCACGCATTCGCGTCCGGTCTGTATAGGCCAGAAGCAGAAGTGGTTTTTACTTAAAAATCCGTTGCCAGGAAAGCCAAATCTGTATGACGGCAACCCCAACACCCGAATTTGATGGGTGGCGGTGGGTGAGCTACTGGTACCCGCTAGGGCAAGTAGTGCCTTTTAAGCGAGAGGTATATCGGCGCGCACTGCGAGAGTTATCTCCCGCGTTCAGCGCCTGGCACAGGATGAAGATTAGAGCAGGCCGGCCCATGCATAAGGTAGGGTGGGCAGTCTGCCGTGAAATTCCCTCAGCGAGGCAAATAACAGTGAAAAGTAAAACGTCCATGCTTGAGGTGCTGCGCCGGGTAATCCAGGAAGTGAATGGCGCGCGCAACCTTGATGCCGCGCTGTCTACGATGGTTCGCCGAATTCGTAAAGCGATGCAGACCGATGTCTGTTCCTTCTACCCTTTACGATAAAGAGCTTGAATCGCTGGTATTAGTGGAAACCATTGGTCTGCGTACTCAAGCCGTTGGGCGCGTTGTAATGCCGTTAGGCGAAGGCTTGGTGGGCTTGGTCGCCAAACGCAGCGAGCCTTTAAATCTCGAAGATGCCCAGGCACATCCGCAGTTTCGCTATTTTGAAGCCACGGGCGAAGAGCGCTACTCCAGTTTCCTGGGCGTACCCATCATCCACCAGCGCCATATGCTAGGCGTGCTGGTCGTCCAGCAGGCTGAAAACGCCAGTACGACGACGAAGACGAAGCCTTTCTGGTCACCATGGCCGCCCAGTTGGCGGGTGTGTTGGCACACGCATTAGCGACCGGTAATTTGCTGCGCCCGACGCTTGCCGGTGGGCAGGCGATGTTTAAGGGCGTTGCCGCTTCGCCCGGTATGGCAATGGGGAAGCGGTGGTCATTACCCCGCCTGCCGATCTAAACAGCGTGCCCGACCTGGTGCCCAGCGATCAGGATTATGAGGTGGCACGCTTAAAGGAAGCCATTGGTAAAACGCGCAGCGAGATTCGAGCGGCAGCCGAGCGTTTGGCGAGCCGCATTTCCGCCCAGGAGCTGGCGCTGTTTGATGTCTATCAGCAGATGCTTGGCGAAGCAGCGCTGGCTGATGAAGTAGAAAAGCGTATTCGTGAAGGGCAGTGGGCGCCTGGCGCACTCGCTGATGTGGTCCGACGCCACGTGCAGTATTTGGAACGTGTTGACGATAATTACCTGCGTGAGCGGGCAGCCGATATTCGTGACCTGGGTCGCCGAGTGTTGGCGCACCTGCAAGAAGATACCCCTTCGACACCGGAAACCTACCCCGATAGCGCGATTCTGGTCGGCGATGAAATCAGCGTGGCCATGCTGGGTGAAGTCCCTCGCGATAAGCTCAAAGGGCTCGTCTCGGTACGTGGCTCCAGCACATCCCATGTAGCGATTGTCGCGCGTGCCATGGGGATTCCTACGGTGCTGGGGATGGTGGATTTGCCACTGCCGCGCCTGGGTGGCGCACCGGTAGTGCTGGATGGCCACCGGGGTCGTTTATTTGTGCGCCCCGCGGCTGAACTCAAAGCCCGTTACGCCAGTCTGATTGCCGAAGAAGAAGCGCTCAGCGAATTGCTTGAGCACGAACAGGATCTACCCAGCGCCACGCCCGACGGCCACACCATGCCGCTGATGGTTAACACTGGTCTAGCGGTAGATGCCACCGCGCTGCTTAAAAATCGTATCGGTGGCGTGGGGCTCTACCGAACCGAAGTGCCGTTTATGATTACCGAACGCTTCCCTGGCGAAAAGAGCAAACACGACTCTATCGCGACCAGCTAGAAGGCTTCGCGCCGCTGCCGGTGGTCATGCGTACCCTGGATATCGGCGGCGACAAAGATCTACCCTATTTCCCCATTGAAGAGGCCAACCCATTCCTTGGCTGGCGTGGCATGCGCGTGACGCTGGATCACCCCGAAGTGCTGATGGTGCAACTGCGGGCCATGCTTAAAGCTTCAATGGTCTGGATAATCTCTACGTACTGTTCCCGATGATCACCAACGTAGAAGAGGTGGACGAAGCTTTACGTCTACTGGATCGTGCTATTTTAGAGCTGGGTGAAGAAGGCGTTAATGTTGCCAGGCCCAAGGTAGGCGTGATGATCGAAGTGCCCGCTACCATCTACCAAATGGACGCACTCGCTAAGCGCGTCGACTTCTTTCAGTAGGCAGCAATGATCTCACGCAATACTTACTGGCGGTGGATCGTAACAACCCCCGTGTGTCGAGTCTTTACGATGCGATGCATCCGGCGCTACTCGGTGCTCTGCAGGAACTGGCGAGTGATGCCTCACGGCTCAATAAGCCCATTTCGTTATGCGGTGAGCTGGCTGGTGACCCAGCGGGTGCGCTGCTGCTCATGGCGATGGGCTTTACCAGCCTCTCCATGAACGCGCCGAGCTTGCCTAAGGTGCGTGCGGCTATCCGCCGGGTACCATTTAGCGATGCCGAGCAACTGCTTAAGGAAGTGATGGCGTTAGATACGCCCGCCCAGGTGCATGCGCATTTAGAACAACGCTTGGATGAGTGGCAGTTGTCGCACCTGATGCCTCCTCGGGATTAAGACGCCGGTTCCAACGAGTCGCTGGGCAGCGTTAGGGTCGTTTCACCTACAAAGCGACCCAGCGGCCCAAAGCGCTGTTCAGTAATATCGATCTTGCCTTGAGCGTCTAACGTCAGCCACGACGTGGCGCGAGTACCGTAACGCTCGCCGATGATAAATGCCGCTGAAAGCTGGCGCTCCAATTCAAGCCCCACGCCCGTATCTGGCAATGCCTTAATAGCAGCCTCTTGTGGGTTTTGCATCGCCCGCAGAACGGCACTAGGCCATGCCGGGAAGGCGTCGGGCGGCGAAAGACCTGCTTGTGGTAAATCTTTATTTAAAAAACCTTGTTCAAGCGCATTACGCACGTTTACGAGCTTTGGCCAAGGGGAGTTAAGGTCGGCATTGGATAACCCGTGAACGCCGGGAGACACCTCGCTGAGGGCTAGATGCTCGCGGCCACGGTGCAAATGCCAAAGCCGCTGTGGCGTGGCGACGAGTAAATTAAAACCTGCGTAGCGTAATGCTTCGCCTTGGCTAAGCGTTGTTAGCCACGCTCCAATATCGTTACACTGTAGTGCATCAGTAACCAGTTCACCTCGGCTAGGTGCGCCGGGCGGTACGGTTAATTGAGGGTCACGTACGTTGGTTAACGCTGCAACGACACCACCCCGCTTGGCCGCTAACCACGAGCCACCGGCCTCTAAATCACGGCCTCCGACAATGTCTGGGTTGTCTTGCCACTCTGCAAGCGGCGCAGTAGGGCGCGCATGGAACTCATCACGGTTGCCCATCAGTCGCAAAGGCGTAGGCGTGCCAGGTAGCCAAGCAAACGATATCAAGCACATAACAAACTCATTGTCCGAAAGGAGAAATTGTCAACGGAAGAGCAGCATGACAGTAATGAAGCGTAGACGTACACTGATGTCGGTATCATGTTTGTAGCACAAAATATCAGAAAACGGTGTAAGCAACTGGCAGTCGTTAGGCTGTCGGCAACTGCGCAGCGTTTAAACAATGGTCATTTTTCAGCGGCTATGCCGGTCAATAGGAAGGCGAAAGCATGCAACGCTATCAAAGGGAGCATTTTGGGACGCCATCGTGTGGCCGCTATTGTGGCCTTTGTTACTTGTGCAAGCAGCATTGGTTGTGCTGTGCTTGATGGTTGGCGCAATGGTGTGGTGGATGACGCCGAGTCACGCCTCATGGAGCACCACGCTCTGGCTAATGTCGGCATTGCTGGTTGGCAGTAGTTTAAATGCTGGTGCCTTTCTTATGTTGGTTAAAGCACGCGCCCGACGTAAAGATAACCATTTGTCGCAAGAGCTAAACGAACTAGAGCGTCGTAGCCAGGTACTTTTCAAGAGCTATGCCAGGAACCGTTCCAGAAGCCTTTACCCAATGCCCACGATGACTCTCTTCTGCCCTTGCCAGCGTTTGGCTAGTATTAATGAAATGCTAGTCCGCATTGAGCACTACCTGCAAGGCGCACAAGGGGTCAGCGCTGTCAGCAAAAATACAAAGCATGAACATGAACAAACACTGCTGGATGATTTTCAGCATCAGCAGCAGCAACTCAAACACTTAATGGCTGGCCGAGAAAGGGCGCGGGAAGAGTCACGTTTAAAGACGGGTTATTTAACATTGCTACAGCGTGAAACAGACGGTTTGCTCGACCATTTAAATGTGATGGCTGGCAAAGAGGCTACCGATAATGGTCGCCAAAATGTCACAGAGGTGCACGAGCGCCTACTGGATATCCGTTCGTTATTAGCCAATCTCGTTCAGCAGAGTGCAGAAAGCACTGAGAAACCTACTGAAAAAGCAGTGAAAAAGCACTGAAAAGCTAACTGAGGAAAATATAAGCCAAGGCGGCACTGACGCGCAGCGCAATTTGCGCATACTCGTTGTCGATGACGGGCCAGTGAATTTGATGCTGGCGCGCCAGATGCTCGAAACCCAAGGGCTACAGGTGGAAGGTGTCAGCAGCGGCGAGCAGGCGCTTGAACGTCAACAGGGCGCGTTATTCGATCTGGTGTTTATGGATATCTTCATGCCGACCTTGGATGGGCTCGAAACAACCCGGCGTTGGCGTGAATACGAGCGCCACCAAGGCGGCAGCCAAAGTGTGCTGGTCGCGCTAACGGCCAACGCGGATGATGCCAGGCTCGATGCCTGTTTAGCGGCTGGCATGGATGACCTGCTCGCCAAGCCGTATCAACCCGAAACCCTTCTCAATATAATTACTCGCTGGTTTCCAGGGACGGCTAAAGCACTTCCGCCTGCATGACTATCGTCACGGCGTTACTCATTTACTTAACCCTGGGTGCCGTCGCCGGCACAATGGCAGGTGTGTTTGGAGTGGGGGCGGGCTGATCATCGTTCCCGTGCTGGTGTTTGCGTTTGAACTACAAAACATCGCCTCGGAAATTACCATGCACTTAGCCATCGGTACTTCTCTCGCCACTATCCTAGTCACTGGTTCCTCTTCAACGCTGGGCCATTTTCGTCGAGGAAGCATTCACCGTGAGTGGCTTATCGCACTGCTACCAGGCTTGGTCTTAGGTTCCATCGCTGGGGTGTTTGTGGCCGATAATCTGTCGGGCACATTGTTGGAAAACCATGTTTGGCCTCTTTATTTTATTGATTGCCACAAAAATGTTGTTTGGTTTAGCGCCCAAGCCCGGCAGTGTTGCGCTAGGCAAGGGGCAATGGCCTTGGCAGGTGGGGTGATTGGCATGATTTCAGCGCTCTTTGGGATTGGCGGTGGCGCCATGACGGTTCCGTTATTGTCACGCTGCGGTGCCAGCATGACCCAGGCCGTAGGGACGGCAGCGGCAGTCGGCTTGCCGATTGCGTTGGTCGGGGCACTGACGTTTATCGTAGTGGGATGGGGAAATTCGCTGCTGCCTGCCTGGGCAACGGGCTTCGTCATGTGGCCTGCTTTTTCAGTATCGTTATCACCAGCGTTCCCTTTGCGCGTTTAGGCGTTAAACTTGCCCATATTTTGCCCGCCCTTACGCTACGGCTCTCCCTTTGCGCTATTGCTAACAGTGGTAGGGGTACGCTTTTTACTGTCGTAACGTCTCCTGGGCTAACGTTTACTTGGTCTAACGTTTGAAAAGCCAAGAGTTTGGCTGGCTTAGCTTTTGGCTGCTCTGCTAAAAATATGCGTTTTCATACTTCCTTTGGTCAGATTAGAGAGTGTAAATGATTAATTATCCGACGATTGACCCAGTGGCTATCTCCCTCGGGCCGCTGCAAGTCCATTGGTATGGCTTAATGTATGTCGTAGGTTTTGTAGCTGCCTGGTGGCTCGGCTGTCGGCGTGCTTCGCGCATCGGGCTCAACAATGATGATATTGGCGATCTACTGTTCTACTGTGCTATCGGGGTGGTGGCCGGTGGGCGTTTGGGGTACGCGCTGTTCTACGGGCTTGAGCAGTGGATGGCCGACCCGCTCTGGATCTTCCGCGTATGGGATGGCGGTATGAGCTTTCATGGTGGTCTGCTTGGTGTCTTATTGGCCGCCTGGATATTCGCCCGTCGCAAACAGCTAGCGTTCTTAACACTCACTGATTTTATTGCCCCCTGGTACCCATTGGGTTGGGCGCCGGTCGCATCGGTAACTTTATCAATCATGAGTTACCGGGGCGCGTAACATCACTGCCCTGGGGATGCCGTTTCCGGCATGGGGCCTGAGCCACGTCATCCGTCAGCGCTCTATGAGGCCTTGTTAGAAGGTGTCGTACTGTTCGCCATTCTTTGGTGGGTTTCTTCCAAGCCAACATCACGGGGTTTGTGTCCGGACTATTTTTAGTTTGCTATGGCGTTTTCCGCTTTATGGTCGAATTTGTTCGTATGCCTGACGCCCACATCGGTTTTATTGCCTTCGGCTGGGTCACCATGGGCATGCTGCTTACACTCCCCATGATCGCGCTGGGCCTAATCATCATCGCTTGGTCACGCTCCCAGCCTGTAGACGTGAAAATTCAAAACGCGTAATAGCAAAGCTCGTAATAGATAGATAATTAGTTACCTAGTCGAAAAGAAGGGCAATCCTCGCATTGCCCCTCTTCACCCTCACCCCCAGAATAAACCGCTACACCGCCTGCTAACTTGGAAACTCTGTGACTGCTACAACGCCCGCACTTGAGCAACCCTATTTAGATTTGATGCAAACCGTTTTAGAGCATGGCGTTGACCGCCACGACCGTACAGGTGTCGGTACGCGCTCTGTGTTTGGCCATCAAATGCGCTTTGATTTGTCGCGTGGTTTTCCGCTGCTGACCACCAAGAAGCTCCACCTACGCTCCATCATTCATGAGCTTTTATGGTTCTTGAAAGGCGACACCAACATCGCCTATCTAAAAGAGAACGGGGTGCGCATTTGGGATGAGTGGGCGGATGAAAACGGCGATCTAGGCCCCGTTTATGGCTACCAGTGGCGTAGCTGGCCCGATCCTAAAGGCGGCAGCGTTGATCAAATCGCCAAAGTGCTCAATCAAATTCGCACCTCGCCCCAGTCGCGCCGCCTGATTGTCTCTGCCTGGAACCCGGCCCAGGTAGATGAAATGCAGCTACCGCCATGCCACTGCCTGTTTCAGTTTTACGTTGCCAATGGGAAGCTGTCGTGCCAGCTCTATCAGCGCAGTGCGGATATTTTCCTCGGTGTGCCGTTTAATATCGCAAGCTACGCACTGTTGTTAACCATGGTCGCACAGGTAACGGGTCTGCAACCCGGTGAATTTATCCACACCCTGGGCGATGCGCACCTGTACAGTAATCATTTGGAACAGGCCAAAGAACAGCTGGCGCGTACCCCCAAAGCAGCGCCAACGTTAGTGCTTAATCCAGCGGTGGATGACCTGTTCGCGTTCCGGTTTGAAGACATACATATTGATGCTTACGAGGCGCATCCGCACATCAAAGCCGAGGTGGCGGTATGAGCCAGCCAATCGATACTAGCAAGCAAAGCGACGACTTCGACTCTTTAGTGCCGGTGGCCATGATTGTCGCCATGGCTAAAAATCGCGTAATCGGCGTAGACGGTAAGCTGCCCTGGTACCTGCCCGAAGATTTAAAGTTCTTCAAGCGCATTACTCAGGCAAAACCACTGGTGATGGGGCGTAAAACCTTCGCCTCCATTGGTAAGCCGCTGCCCAATAGGCTTAACGTGGTCGTTACCCGCAACGCCGGGTTCTCTCATGAAGGCATACGCGTATGCCATGATTTGCCCGCAGCGCTTGAGCTAGCCGACCAGCATGCCACGATAGAGGCAGCAGAAGAGATCATGGTAATGGGCGGCGGTGAAATTTACCGCCAAGCGTTACCCTTTGCCCAGCGGCTTTACATCACGGAAGTGGATTGTGAGGTAGAGGGTGATGCAAAATTTCCTGACTTCACCCCCACGAGTGGCAAGAAGTCCAACGCGTAGCGGGGCAGCCGGCAGAAGGGCAGCCAAACTACGATTTCGTGGTCTACGAGCGCATCGCCGACTGAGAAAGTCAAAGGAGAAGGCTATGGCCGCCAGCTTAACGAACCTGTTAGATGACTTGGAAATGCGTCTTGAACGCACACAAGCTGAGCTAGAAGCCCTGCGCGATGAGAATCAGCAGCTAAAGCAGCAATTGGCGCGGCAAGATGCCCGGGTGCAAAGCGAGCCAAGCCTGGAAGCTATGCCAAGTGCAGAAGCTATGCCTGCCGCTGAAAGGTCCAGCGAAGAAACATTCAACCCTGTTGCGCTTGAAGACGATGCCCAGGAACAGGAACAGGAAGCGGTCAGCGGAAACGCTGATTTACCGCCTGTGGATGAACCAGCCAAAATCCCGTCGCCGCATGCGCTGCTTAATCAGTGGTACGAACGCTACCCTAACGCGTTCTTTAAAGGCCACACCAGGCCGCTTAAAGTCGGTATTCATCAAGACTTGGCAGAGCGTGAGCATTGGCCGAATAAGCTCATTCGCCGTGCGTTAGCCAACTACGTCAACCTGCCGCGTTATATAAAAGCAGTGCGCGAGGGCGCCGAGCGAGTCGATTTAGATGGTCAGCCTGCTGGCAAGGTGGATAAAGAAGCCGCGCTGCATGCATCCGAAAAGCGTGGTGAAAAGAAAGAGCGCACAGATAAGGAAGAGCGCGGGTATAAGGAAAAGCGCAGAGAAAAGGAAAAGAGAGAGCAGCCCAAAAAAGCGCAGCCTAAATCATCGTTAGCCGCTAAAAAGCCTCATAAAGAGACTTTAACAGAACCACAAGATGAAAAACTGAAAAAGTGAGTCACGTAAGCCGCTTAGCATGGAAGACAAGTTGTTAGGCTTGCAGCAGAAATTCAAAGGCCGCTGAGACCAAACTTGTCAGTAGGGGTTCCATAAAAAGTGCAAATAGTAAAAAACACTGTTTTTTTTCTATTGCGTTCCCTGGAATCCCGGTATAGAGTTTGTCTTGCGAGCATTGGACTATAACAAGGCTTAGTTGAGGACATGCCGCATACCACCGGGAAAAACCGGGGATGAAAAAGAGCATGGCCCGTAAAAGCCACCTGCCGGCTTATAAAGAGCCGAGCAGTAACGATCGAAACAATATACGAGTTAAGGAACTTACATCATGAAAAAAAACACTTTTAGCGACTGCTATCGTTGGCGCCCTGGGCGCCTCAGCTGCAGCCCAAGCTGCAACTGTTTATGACCAAGACGGCACCAAGCTGGACGTCTATGGCCGTATCGCTATGGGTATCGCCGGTGGCGGCCCTGAGTATAATAGCGACGGTAATCGTATTAATACCGATGCTGACTTTGTTGATGTTTATTCTCGCCTTGGTCTACGCATGAGCCACGAAGTTTCTCGCGACTTGACTGCTTTCGGTCGTTTAGAGTGGCGTTTCGACGGTGATGAGCGTACCGGTCCTAGCGGCAACGGCAACACCGGCTTTAAAGAAGTTCGTCAGAGCTACCTCGGTCTGCAAAGCGACCAGTTCGGTACTTTCCAGGGTGGTAACTTTGACTCCTTCTACAACCAGTTCGTTTCTCTGCCGTTCTATGTTTACATCGACCGTGGTTTAGAATTCGCTGGTCACCCGAAACAGTCACGTGGTGACTCGATCGGTTACTACACGCCTGACCTGAGCGGTTTCACCGTCTTCTTGCAGGGCAAGCACTATAGCGACCGTGGTGTTGAAGCGGCATCCGGTGTAACTGAAGAGCCAGGTCAAGGTACTGAAGTAGCTGCACAAGGTGGTGTTCGTTACGCGCAAGGCCCCGTTACTCTTGGTCTAGGTTTTGTAGACGACATTGAAGAAGGCGGCGGCAACGACGAAGTGCTGTACGGCTTGATCGGTTCATACGACTTTACCGACCAGTTCTCTATGCGTCTTGGTTACGAGACTCGTGATGAAAATGCCGATTATACACCGAGCGCTACTGGCGAAAACGGTTATGATAAAGTAGGTCTGGGTGGCACCTTCACCACTGGCCCTTGGGCGTTTACTGCTGATTACTACAATGTAGACAGTGATAGTGACGAGACCCGCCACGCATGGGCCGCAGGCTCTTACTACAAAGTATCCAGCAACTTTGACGTGTTCGTTGAAGTCGCCGATGGCGATTCAAGCTTCAGCAGCGATGAATCCAGCGTTGACGACAATATCGATGCACTTAAAGAAGACGTTTACTGGCTGACTGGCGCACGTTACCACTTCTAAGCTTGGTTTAACTACCACGCTTGAAGGGTTAACTGCCTAGCAGAATCAATAGAACCGGCCTCTTATGAGGCCGGTTTTTTTATGTGTCAACGTTTTAAAGGTATAATTTGCCATGGCATTTGAGGTCTTTTAGTTTGGCTTAGGGAATGAGCTGTACTGGCAAAAGTTCCATCTCTATTCTGGAATACTGAGGCACTCATGAAAGTGGCTTACGGGGCAAATTGCAGTTCTCGCTTTCCTGGTTACAATAATATACATTGTTATTGTTTTTTTTAACGTCTAGCTACTTGTGGGCATATTATGTGTGGCATTGTCGGCGCGGTTAGCGCAAAGGATAGCACTCCCTTTCTACCTCGAAGGGTTAGCAACATTGGAATATCGCGGCTACGATTCGGCGGGGTTGGCGCTGTTAGCAAGCGATGGGGTGAGCGGCTTGCAGCGTGCACGTTCCAAGGGGCGTGTCGCTGAGCTGGCCGCGAAGGTCAAACAAGAAGGCATCAACGGTCGTGTGGGTATTGCTCATACCCGCTGGGCGACCCACGGTGTACCCGCCGAGCGCAATGCACACCCGCATATCTCCGCTGGTTTGGCGGTGGTACATAACGGCATTATCGAAAACTACGAAGCGCTGCGAGAACAACTGCAGGGTTTGGGGTATGCATTTACCTCCGACACCGACACTGAAACCATCGCTCACCTGATTCAAGCCTGCTTTAAAGGCCAATTGGCGAGCCAGCAGAAAACCTGTTTTCCGCTGTGCAGTGTGCCGTGGGGCATTTGAAAGGCGCCTTCGCCCTGGCCGTGATCAGTGAGGAAGAGCCCGAGTGCGTCGTGGTGGCCCGTGAAGGTTCGCCGCTGATGCTGGGTGTTGCCGAAGATGGTCACTACGCCGCCTCGGATGCCTCGGCGCTACTCCTCGGTGACCAAGCGCATGATGTATCTCGAAAACGGTGATATCGCCCGTTTGACGCGTGAGTCGATTACCTTGGTCGATCGGTTAGGTCAGCCTGCGCAGCGCCAAGTGATTACGTCCAGCCTGAGCCCTAATGCAGTAGAGCTGGGTGATTACAGCCACTACATGCAAAAGAAATTTTCGAGCAGCCCCAGGCATTAAGCAATACATTGGAAATGATTAGCGGGGCAGGGCAACTGCAGCCCGGGATCTTTGGCGCCGAGGCCGCCGACATCTTCCCCCAGGTCGATTCGGTTCTGATCATTGCTTGCGGCACCTCCAGTTATGCAGGCATGACCGCTAAGTATTGGATTGAGCAAGTGGCAGGCATTGCCTGCAACGTTGAAATTGCCAGCGAGTACCGCTACCGCCAAAGCGTGCCGAATCCTAAGCAGTTGGTGGTGGTTATTTCACAATCCGGCGAAACCGCCGATACCTTGGCCGCGCTGCATCATGCGAAGGCGCAAGGGCATACCTATACGTTGGCGATTTGTAACGTGCCGGAATCCGCCATTGTACGTGAGACCGCGCTGCGCTTTATTACCCGCGCCGGGCCGGAAATTGGAGTGGCGTCGACCAAGGCATTTACGACCCAGCTAAGTGCGCTGTTCTTGCTGACGCTGCTACTGGCGAAAGCCAACCATCGCTTAAGTGAAGATGATGAAAAGGCCTACCTGGATGAGCTGCGCCATTTGCCCATCGCGGTCGATAAAGTGCTGGCGCTAGAGCCCAGCATTCAAGCGTGGTCGAATCACTTCGCCAATAAACACCATGCGCTGTTTTTTAGGCCGTGGGCGGCACTACCCGATTGCGCTGGAAGGCGCGCTCAAGCTTAAAGAAATATCTTACATTCATGCCGAAGCCTACCCGGCGGGTGAGTTAAAGCATGGCCCCTTGGCATTGGTCGACTCAGAAATGCCTGTCGTCGTCGTGGCCCCCAACGACGAGATGTTGGAAAAGCTCAAAGCCAATATGCAGGAAGTCAGCGCGCGTGGCGGGCAGCTCTATGTGTTTGCCGATGGTGGCAGTGCCGTGAAACCCTCCGACGGCGTGCATGTCCTGCAAATGCCCGAACATTACGGGCTACTGTCGCCGGTATTGCACGTTGTGGCATTACAGTTGCTTTCCTACCATGTGGCCTTGGTAAAAGGCACTGACGTGGATAAGCCGCGTAATCTAGCTAAGAGTGTGACGGTAGAGTAGAGCGACACTTCATAATTCAGGTATTTCAAAATGCGACAATATTTTGGCACGGATGGAGTGCGGGGCCGGGTGGGTGAGTTTCCGATGACCGCCGATTTTGCCATGAAGCTTGGCTGGGCTGCAGGGCAGGTATTAGGTGCTGAAGGGGCCAGGGAAGTCGTGATTGGGAAAGATACCCGTGCCAGTGGCTACATGCTGGAATCTGCACTAGAAGCAGGTTTCTCCGCGGCGGGTGTCAATGTAGCGTTGGTTGGGCCGCTGCCGACACCGGGCGTTGCCTATCTAACCTCTACTTTTCGAGCGGATGCGGGCGTGGTTATCAGCGCATCGCATAACCCCTTTGATGATAACGGCATTAAGGTTTTTGCCCAGGGCGGCCATAAACTTACCGATGCTCAAGAGCAGGAAATCGAGCGCTGGTTACAGATTGCCCTTGATGGTGGCATGACCTGCGTTAGCTCTGAAAAATTGGGTAAAGCGCGCCGTATTGATGATGCTACCGGCCGCTATACCGAATACTGCAAGGCGAATCTACCGGGGCATTTAAGCCTTAGCGGCCTGAAAATCGTTGTCGATTCTGCCAATGGCGCTGCTTATAAAGTGGCTCCGGCGGTGTATAGCGAACTGGGTGCAGAGCTGATTAGCATCCATGCAAGCCCCAATGGCCTGAATATTAACGAGCGTTGTGGTGCTACCGCAATGCAGAGCTTAAGGGCGGCGGTGGTTGAGCACCAAGCTGACCTGGGTATTGCCTTAGATGGTGATGCCGACCGTTTAATGATGGTCGACCATACCGGCACGGTGGTCGATGGGGACGAACTGCTGTACTTGTTGGCGAAAGATGCCAAAGCATCCGGCTATAGCGGCGGGGTAGTGGGTACTCAGATGAGTAACTTGGGCTTAGAGCAGGCGCTAGCGAGGCTGGAGGTTCCTTTTCTTCGCGCCAAGGTCGGCGACCGGTATGTCATGGAGCAGCTTAAAGCCACTGGTTGGCGGCTAGGCGGCGAAGGTTCAGGGCATTTGTTGAGCTTGGATCATGCCTCGACAGGGGATGCCATCATTGCCTCGCTGCGTGTGCTTACCTGTTTGTTACAGCAAGGCACGATACTGTTTGATGGCAAGCAGGGTATGCATAAACTTCCTCAAACGCTGATCAATGTACGTATTAAAGCCCAAGACGGTAATGACCCGTTGGACTCGGCGCAAGTCAAGTCAACTGTTGCCCAGGTAGAAGAGCAATTAGGGCAAGATGGCCGCGTGTTGCTGCGTAAGTCCGGTACTGAACCATTGATTCGTGTGATGGTGGAAGCTGTCGATGCGGTTCAAGCACAGCACTGCGCGGAGCAAATAGCAGACTCACTGAGTAATGCAGGTTAGTGAGTTTAAGCTAGTTGTGCTTTAACAAGCTATTGTGCTTTAACGAGCTGAGGCTGAAATACGCACCCCAAAAATACGTGGCTAATGAAAGCAAGGGAGACGCAAATGGATGTTGTCACGAAGGCTTTTTATGATGAAACACCGAGTGCTAACGAAGCAAAGGAACGCGTAGCGTTTGGCACCTCCGGTCACCGTGGCCGTTCTATTGAGCGTACGTTTAACCAATCCCATATTTACGCGATTACCCAGGCCGTTGTCGATTATCGGCGCCAGGTGGGCTACCAAGGGCCGCTGTTTTTAGGCTTTGATACCCATGCGCTTTCCCGGCCTGCTTGGGAGTGCGCGCTACAAGTATTAGCCGCTAATAATGTGCCCGTTTTCGTAGAGAAAGGGCATGGCTACACTGCTACCCCTTTGGTCAGTCACGCGATTTTGCAGCACAATCGCCGTGAAAATCCGGCGGGGTCTGGCGCAGCACTGGCGGATGGATTGATTATCACGCCTTCTCATAACCCTCCCGAAGATGGCGGTATTAAGTACAACCCACACCACGGTGGCCCAGCGGACACCGATGCCACCGACTGGATAGAACTGCGCGCGAATGCTTACTTGCTGCGTGAGTTAGCCGATGTGCCGACCGTTCCGGTTGAGCAAGCAATTGCTTATGCCCAGCCGTATGACTTCACCGCCCATTATGTCGCGCAGCTGGCGAGTGTGATCGATATAGGTGCTATTCAACAAGCTAACCTGACGCTGGGCGTTGACCCGATGGGGGTACGGCCTTACCGGTGTGGCAGGCCTTAGCTGCCCATTACAAGCTGAATATCGAGGTAGTGAATACCGCGATTGACCCGGCGTTTGCCTTTATGCCGCCGGATCACGATGGCAAGATCCGTATGGATTGTTCAAGCTCAGCAGCCATGGCGAATCTGTTAACGATTAAAGACCGTTTTGATATTGCCTTTGGTAACGACCCCGACGCCGACCGCCACGGTATTGTGGATGCCAATGGTTTGATGAATCCGAACCATTTTCTGGCGGTGTGCGTTGATTACCTGATTACCCATCGCCCTGAGTGGGCCGCAACGCTAAAAGTGGGTAAAACCCTGGTGTCCTCTTCGATGATCGACCGGGTGGTGGCTTCCCACGAGCGTGAGCTCTATGAAGTGCCGGTGGGCTTTAAGTGGTTTGTCGATGGCCTGCACGAAGGCTGGTTGGCCTTTGGTGGTGAAGAGCGCAGGTGCTAGTCTGCTGACCCGTGATGGCAAGGCATGGTCAACCGACAAGGATGGTATTGCGCTGTGTTTGTTGGCAGCGGAAATTATGTCGGTCACCGGCAAAACCCCCAGCGAGTATTACCGTACGCTTACCGATCGGTTTGGCGAGCCCTTTATAAGCGCGTGGATACGGCTTGTTCGCCCGAAGAGAAGGCGGCGTTTAAAAACCTGAATGCTGAAAGCATCACGGAAAAATCGCTGGCAGGCGACCCTATCACGGCGGTGCTGGTGGATGCGCCGGGTAATGGTGCAGCTATCGGGGTATTAAAGTCAACACGCAGAACGGTTGGTTTGCCGCTCGTCCGAGTGGTACTGAGTCGCTTTATAAAATCTATGCCGAAAGCTTCAAAGGCGCACAGCACCTGGACGAACTGATCGAAAACGCCAAAGCATTATTAGCCGGTGTGTTGAGCTAGTGCCAGAAATTTGAACCAGACATTTGAAGAAGTACCATAAGATTCATATTGCTCGCTATGTTGTTATTTAGTATTAAGTTAACGGCTGGAGGATATTTATTGGCTTAAAGCTTGCTGGTTTTAGAGGAGTAAAACCTGCTGTTTAGTGATGAAAAGCTTACTGGGTGATAAACGCGAGTTTTCCATCTTAGCGGTACCTGAGTTCAAGGAGGAACGAATGTATTCATCAGCGCACTCATTGATGCAGCGTGTTTATACACCGCTCAATGCTTTGGAGGAACATGCTGAGCACCTGCAAGCGCAATCGCTCAGTGATTTAATAGGCGGTGATTCTGCTGCCGCCGTGCAACGATCAAATAACTTGGCATTTTCGCTGGGGCCGCTTCACTTGGACCTTAGCAAACAGCGGATTACCCCAAAAACGCTCTCACTATTAGTCGATTGGGCGCATAGTTGTGGTGTCGAATCGAAGCGAAAAGCATTGTTTGCTGGTGAAAAAGTCAACACGTCTGAGCGACGCTCTGCGTTGCACATGGCGGCGCGTTGGCCTGCTCATGCCACGCCGCCTAAGGGAATGGAAGCAGCGGTCGCTTTTGTCAGCATCAGCGTGCCCGCTTAACAGCGATGGTAGAGCGTTTACATCGAGGCGAGTGGTTTGGTGCCAGTGGGCAGAAAATCACCGATGTGGTGCATGTAGGCGTTGGCGGCTCAGATTTGGGCCCCAAGATGGTGAGCGAGGCGCTGGCGGACCGGCCAAGCCATGCTTACATCAACGTTCATTATGTTTCCAGTATGGATGGCGCGCAGTTATTGCCGCTGATGGAACGCTTAGATCCGGCCACGACGCTGTTGGTACTAGCCTCCAAGTCGTTTACCACCGCTGATACACAGTTTAATGCACGTACTGCGTTGGCGTGGCTAAGTGATGCGCTGGAAATTGATGTGGCTACGGTATGTCGTTGTCAGCTAATTGGGGTCTCCTCAAAACCTGACAAAATGACTGAGTTCGGTATTCCAGACGCTCATCAGTTGGTCTTTAAAGACTGGATTGGTGGGCGTTTTTCGTTATGGTCACCGATTGGTGTTAGCGTCGCGATGCAGCTTGGTATGGCGAGCTTTAATGCATTGCTGGATGGTGCGCATGCCATGGACCGCCATTTCCTTGAAACACCGCTTGAGGAGAACTTGCCCGCGCTAATGGCGCTAGTCGGTGCATGGAATTGCCAGTTCTTGGGTATCTCCACCCATGCGGTACTGCCTTATGATGGCCGACTGAAGAGCTTGCCTGCTTATTTGCAGCAGCTAGAGATGGAATCGAACGGTAAGAGCGTATGCCTCGATGGCCGCTCTGTTACCCATGCCACTTGTCCGATTATTTGGGGCGATGTAGGGCCGAATGCACAGCATGCATTTTATCAATTGCTGCATCAGGGCGGTCATACCATCAGTGCTGATTTTGTCGCGGTGGCTGGGCGCGACGTGGACGCCGTGCCGGATGTTAGAGATGCCTTGGCAGCTCAAGAACAGTTAACATTAGCTAATTGCTTGGCCCAGGCGCAGTTATTTGCGCTGGGTGATGATGCGATACCGAAAGCGTTGCGTGGGCATATGGCGCAGGGCTATCGCGGTAATCAGCCCAATTCACTGCTGATGTTAAAGCAGCTAGATGCGTGGGGCCTTGGAGCGCTGGTAGCGCTTTATGAGCATAAAGTGTTCGTACAGTCGGTGCTTTGGAACCTGAATCCCTTTGATCAGCCAGGCGTTGAGCTCGGTAAAAAAACTGGCGACGAGTCTTTTAACACGCTGACGGGTAGTGATAACGAACAGGACTTGGTGAAAGATGCGAGTACCCAGCAGCTACTGCGTAAAGTGGGTGAATGGCGTCAGTAATATAGCCAGAATAGCCCGTATAAACGCTAGAAATAAAACAGTAGATACTGTCAATAAACAAAGCCAGTCACCAAATGAAGGAAGCCACTAATGACGCAGGTACGTAAAGCGATTATTCCAGTCGCGGGTTTTGGGACGCGTTTATTGCCTATTAGTAAATCGATCCCTAAAGAGATGGTCCCTGTGGTTGACCGCCCACTGATACAGCACGTGGTGGAAGAGGCATTAGCCGCGGGGATTAATGAAATCATTCTGGTGACCCGTTCAGGTAAATCCGCCATTGAAGACCACTTCGATGCCCATGTGGAGCTTGAGGATTCGCTGGCCAGTAAAGGAAAAGATGACCTGCTGAAAATGTTGGCTGATATCGCGCCGCCCTATTTAAAAATCACCAGCGTTCGTCAGCCCTAATGCGCAGGGGCCATGCGGTTTTTGCGCCGCTCATTTATTGAGTAAGGATGAGCCTTTCGCCGTTATCCTGCCGGATGTATTGGTGAAGCCACAGCTGGGTAGCACAACCTGTGACTTGGGTGATATGGTCACCCGCTGGGATAAAAGCAACGCCGCGCAGATTATGGTGGAAGCAGTGCCGGAAGAAGAAGTTTACCGTTACGGGATTGTGGATTGTTCAGGTAACGAACCCAATGCGGGCGATAGCGTCGATATGCGCGGGGTGGTGGAGAAGCCTAAACCCGAAGACGCACCTTCACGCCTTTCGGTGATTGGCCGCTACGTGCTGCCATACCGCGTGATGGAGCTGTTAAGCGACCAACCCCAGGTGCCGGCAACGAAGTGCAACTAACCGATGCGATTGATCGATTAATGCAAGAAGGTAAGCCAGTGCAGGCCTTCCGCATGAACGGTCGCACTTTCGATTGTGGCAACATAGATGGTTGGTTAAAAGCCAACTCCCTTCTTGCCCGCGAAGCGGGTTACGACGTAAGAATGTTACTCAACCCGGAGGCGGCTAGCGCCGCCCTTCGTGGGGCGCCTCATTGCTCTACTCAACCTTCGTTTTTGCAGGCTCTCCACTGGCAGATCAAGATGCTGTGGACGGTTGAGTACGTTCAGTAAAACAATGGCGCGCTCTTCCCCTTTGCAGCGGGCAAAGATGGCTTCAAGGTCTTTGAAAGGGCCTTCGGTAATGGTGACTTTTCACCAGCGCTAAAATAGGTATGAATTTCATCTTTATGGTGTGGTTGGGCGCGCAGGGTATCGATTAAAGCGTCGGGTGTGGCGACGGGCCGATTACCGAACGTAAGTAACCGAAGTACACCCGGGTGGAACGGATCGGTCGCCAGTTACTGACGACTTGATCTAAACGAATAAATAGGTAGTAAGGAAATAATGGCTCGTTAACGGTCACTAGCTTGCCTTGACGTTTTCGCTTAACGTTCAAGACAGGATGAAACACCTCGTATCCTTGGTTAGTAAGGTGCTCAGCAGCGCGGAATGATTCCCCACCTTTGCATTGAATAACGTACCAAGAAGGTATCGCTCCCTCTAAGTCGCTGAAAGAATCCATCCGTTCATCCTTGGGCTAAGCGAATATTAACTATGTGTAGCGTAATGATTAGATTACGGTAGCAGCGTGGCTAATGCATGTAACGTTTGGTCAATATGTGTTTTGGTGCGCTCACAGGAGAGAGTTGCATCGACTATCAATAACCTGCGATGCTTATCCAGTTCATAGCGCTTGACTGTCAGGGGCTCAACTAAAAATAAACATAGGCACAACATTAATCTGTAACCTGCGTTATGCGGCCAGCGAGACTAACGCATATTGCCTCGCTTCTTCAAGATCAGCAGTACCCCAAACATTTTCTGTATCAAACCTCAGCCAGCTCATGCAGCGTAAAGGTTTAACGGGTTTCATCGCAGCGGCTGATAGGTAAAACGTCTAAAAGCATACTAGGATAGAGTTGGCTATTTATTAAGCTTAATTTGTAAATGGTCGGCGCCATCGCTTGTACCAATAATTACTTGCGTATGGTTGATATGTGTCAACGATTAAATGCGTCATAATATTGGTAAGTTGGCTATTGTATTGGCATTGCGGCTACAGCCCTCCTAATCAAAAGCAATTGGATATTATGTATATCAAGGTCACTCAGTGCGTTTGGCTTCTTCGCTAAAATTCATGCTCATCTCCCGTTCATTAAGAGGCCGGCTACTGCTGGGACTCGCAGTCACTTCTGGTTTTTGGTCGTCACGCTGTTGCTAGGCATGTCCTGGCAGCTGGGTAAAACCATGGTGCACGACACCAATATGTCGCACCTTCGGTATGAAGCTACTCTCCTGGCTGACGAAGTTACGCAACAAATAGAGCTGCGCTTCCAGGCATTAGAGCGACTACGCGAAACGATAGGCAGCACAGATGATGCGACTTGGGTTAGCTATCAGCTACAAAACAACGATGCTCTATCGGCCTGGTTCGAGGGAATTGTGGTTGCCAACCGCGAGGGAGAAATCATAGCCGACTGGCCTGCCGTCGTGGGTCGAGTAGGTCTTCAAACTGCTGAGCTTGAATACTTTCGTATGCTGCGTGGTTCCCGTCGGCCTTACGTTAGCGAGCCATTTGTAGGACGAGCGAGCGGTATGCCGATGGTATTAGTCGGTGTTCCTCGTTTCAATGAGGAAGGTGATTTTGACGGTTTAGTCGGCGGTATCGTAAGTCTTGCTTCAGGAGGGATGTTCAGCCGTTTAGCCAAAGTGCGCTTGGGAGAGAAGGGCTATGCGGGGGTGGCCACGGCAACCGGGAAGATTTTATATCACCCAAATGCAGCGCTAGTTAACAACTCAGTACCCGATAAGAGTTTTAACCCCTGGCTAGACTTAGCGCTGGATGGCTGGGAAGGAGATACTGTTGGCAAGTTAATGAATGGCCAAATGGCGCTCCAGTCCTATGCCCAGGTGTGGCCTGCTGGCTGGATCGTTGGCCTTTATTTGCCGATTGACCAAGCACAATTACCATTGGCTGACTTTATTCGAAAACTCTGGTGGCTATGGCTGCCACTGGCAATTTTAATGCTTCCCTTGTTGTGGTGGTTATTGGGTCGTGTGCTTTCGCCCCTCAAACACTTGGAAAAACAAATTGGCGAGGTAGGGCGGGGCCACCGCGAGGATGTCAGTCTGGCGACGAATATGCAGGAATTGCAGCAAGTCGCTGGTACTTTCAATCGGGTTGAAAAGAACGACAGCAGTTGCTTGGCCACCTTCAAGAGCGTGAGGCATTTCTTGATTCTGTGCTTAATGCGGCGCCTCAAGGTATGTTTGTCGCTAATATTCGGGGCGATATTACGTATATGAACCCAGCGCTGCTGACTATGCTGGGAATTCCTGCTGAACTGCCTATGGATGCTTGGCTGCACCAAATCCACATCGATGATATTAACGGCGCTCAGGATATGTGGCGGTATAGCCTGAGGACTGGTAATGATTTTGTACGTCAACTGCGGTTCTTGCGTAGCGATGAAGAGCTGTTATGGCTGGATATTCATGCCAGCGTAGTCATGCTTTCCCAGGATGGCCATACCCTCGGTTTAGTGGGCGTTGTGAAAGATATTACCGAGCGCCGAGAGCAGGAGGCTCTTCAACGATGGGAGGCGGAGCATGATCCGTTAACCGGTCTACTTAATCGTCGCGGTTTTGAGCGCCGCCTGGAAGAAGCCTTTGCCGACTTCCAAAAAACCAGCACGCCTTCGGCCTTATTATTGTTCGATTTAGATCACTTCAAGCCCATTAATGATGAAGGTGGCCACGCATTAGGGGACGAAATGTTGCGCCGTATTGCTCAGATAGTCGCCTGGGAGGTTCGTCGCAGCGATCACGTAGCGCGACAGGGTGGTGACGAGTTTGGCGTGCTGCTACCCAGTTGCACCTTGGTTCAGGCGACGAGAATTGCAGAAGCTTTACGACAAGCGGTGGGCGATATCTCGGTGACTCATGAAAGCAAGGAATACAGGGTCACACTGAGTATTGGCGTGACCACATTTGATGAGTCTGACTACAATGTGGCCAACGTCTTAGCTCGTGCCGATGCCGGTAGTTACAAGGCCAAAGGGCAGGGCAGAGATGGGGTAGTAGTCAATACCCCCAACATCAAGTAACTGTCTTGATGCCCTTCGATAAACTTAATTAAACTTCGGGTAAGTGCTTTGAGCCGTCACTTCTGCTTAGAAAATGCTTACCAGTCGACAAAACTTGCACAACAGTAGAATATAAGCAGATGCTGAACTTGTTGTTAGAAGCCAGTTTTGAAATCCAGGCTGATCGAGATACTGTTGTGAATCTAATTGAATTGTTTTCCCGCACGCTGGATACCACGCTACCTGTCTTCGCAATGGTATTTGTAGGCCTCGGCCTTAAGCGTTTGAAATGGATTGATAGCGCCTTCGTCTCGACCGCTTCAGCGCTGGTTTTTAAAGCAACGCTCCCCACCTTGATTTTTCTCAGTTTGATAAAAGCCGACTTAAGCGTTGCGCTGGATGTGTCGCTGATGGTGTTTTTTGCCGTGGCAACGCTCTGTCAGTTCCTGCTCAGTTGGGCATGGGCGCACTATCGTATTGCTCGCCAGGATCGAGGTATTTACGTCCAGGGTGCGTTTCGCGGTAATTGCGGGGTAGTGGGATTGGCACTAGCGGCGGGCATGTACGGTAACTATGGCCTGTCAGCGGGCAGTCTTCTGCTGGGCGTGGTGATTGTGATGTATAACGCGTTCTCGGTTGTCGTGCTGGCATTCTATCAACCTGGCCAGTCCACCGATTGGCGCAGCCTGCTCAAATACGTCGCTAAGAACCCGTTAATTATTTCCGTATTTGCGGCATTACCCTTTACCGCACTTTCGATTTCTCTGCCCAGTTGGGTGGTTACCTCGGGGACTATTTTGCCTCGTTAACACTTCCGCTGGCGCTGATTTGTATTGGCGCGACGCTCTCCGTTTCAAGTATGCGTGACAGCAGCCAAGTGGCACTAGGCGCTAGTTTGATGAAGATGGTTACGCTACCGATACTCTCCACGTTGGCGGCCTGGATGATGGGCTTTTCAGGTGAACAGCTGGGCTTGCTGTTTCTGTTCTTCGCAAGCCCACCGCCGCCGCCAGCTTTGTGATGGTGAAAGCGATAGGCGGCAATGTGTCATTAGCGGCCAATATCATCGCTATCACCACGCTGATGGCGAGCATAACCGTCACGCTGGTGTCTTTGCACTGCGTTTGCTTGGTTGGATCTAGTCATTGCTTAAAGTGAGCAACTCGGTTGGCCCTGTCTAAGTTGACGCGTTATACTACCCGCCCGCTTCAAAGGGTAGCACCCTCAAGTTTGTATTCAGTTTAAGTCCCTGTAGCTCAGTAGGATAGAGCAGCCGCCTCCTAAGCGGCAGGTCGCAGGTTCGACTCCTGCCAGGGACGCCAATTAAATCAGTTGCTTAGCTTTGTTTTCAATCCCCCCTCGTTCCGCGATTTAGCCTTTCGACCCCACAGGCGACCCCACAGAGAAAGCTCGCTATAAGCTGTATTCCTACTATATTGCCCTCTACTAATGTTATTCCCGACTGCACAATTTTTAACGCGTGGACCAACCAATAAATGCATTACCTACGTTTTTAGCGCTCCTAAGTATTCTCCCAGCCATACCTATGACGTTGTTCGATACAATAAGCACTTGCTAGGAAAGTGTTGCCACATCACGTATACGTGATGAGTTCGCATCTAGGCACGCGGCAAAACCCTCGCAGTTAGGAGGGCGCATTATTAATTGGCATGTTTTCATGGTGGGTGTTGTTGTGAATGAGGCAACTACAGCAGTTATTGATTAAGTGCACCTAAGCGTGTGGAAGTTAGTCGCAGAGCCTGGCTGAGGAACTACGTAGGCTAAAGTATGTACCCTGTCATTTGGCTTGTTTTGTAGATGGATTCAACATATTGTAGAACTTATTTTAAGTTGTTTATTTTTTTTTGTATAATAAGTCACTGTTTTTAAGGCTTTTTTATTGATTATTTTACAGATGTTGCGATTGAGGAATTAAGATAGTGAGTGATCTTGCGACGTTTCACCATCATGACTTGACGCTCCTGAATCCATCCTTTGATTCGCCTTTGGTAGATGTGCTGACTGAGCTTGAGCATCTCAGGAGACTTCGGTTTGAAGGCACTACCCCAGCCCCCACCTTTTTCAGCTAAAAACATTTTTCATATATTGGAGAGTTTAGGGTCGGCAAGAATCGAAGGGAACCATACTACACTGGCTGACTACGTTGAAAGCACGCTAGAAGGTACGCAGCGCTCAAGTGACCATTTAAGCGAGATAGCCAATATAGAAAAGGCTATGTCATACATAGAAGAAGAGATAAGTCCTGGATATCCTATCTCAGAACATTTCATAAGGGAGATACATCATCTCGCAGTCGATGGCCTTAAAAGGGAAGGAGATGAAACACCTGGAACTTATAGAACTGGCCAAGTCAGAATAGCCAAATCCAAGCACCTTCCTCCAGAGCCATTTCGGGTTGGAGAATACATGCGGGAGCTAGTTGACTTTATAAATGGTGACGATCAACCAAAATACGATCTAATGAAAGTTGCTTTAGCCCACCATAGATTCGGGTGGATACACCCATTTAGTAATGGTAATGGGAGGGTGGTCCGTTTGTTAACCTATGCGTTAATGATCAAATATGGGTTTAACGTTTCGATGGGTAAGACGGTCACTGGGCGTGTACTCAACCCGACGGCTGTATTTTGTAATGACAGGGAGCGTTACTATGAAATGCTATCGCTTGCTGATTCAGGCTCCTCAGAGTCGCTACATGACTGGTGTGTATATGTTTTGCAAGGGGTTCTAGAAGAGCTCAAGAAATTGGACAAACTTACAGACTACTCGTTTTGAAAGAAAACATTTTGTGGCCAGCGTTAGAGCATGCCCGAGAAAGAGAGCTGATAACATCACAAGAGATGGGTATTCTAAATCTGGCTATTGAGAAAACTGTGGTTAAAGCAAGTGACCTTTCTTCTGTAATGAAAGGATCAAAGCCACCTCAAAGAACATACCAAGTGCGTAAGCTTGTTGATGCTGGGATGCTGAGACCGATAGTCGAGGGGGCTCGACAATATACGATTGGTTTTGATAATAGCTTTCTAGTAAGAGGGGTCATAAGAGCACTATCAGACAATGGTTTTATTCCATCTCAAGTTGAAATGCCTTGATGAACGGGTTGTGGGGGCTGAACTAAGAGTAATGAAATAACGACCTTTGCCCCACCGCAACCATAATGGCTGCAAGGCATGCCTACTTCTAAATCGTATGATCTTGCATGCAAGGCCTATATGCCGGCCTCTTCACAATGGCTGGCAAAGCCTAATTTGCTGCAATCTTACAAGTGGCTCAAGCTCACATGTAAGCGCCAGCAATGGCCATTCACAAAGAGTTTTAGAGGAAAAGACTAATAAGAGTTGAACCGCCCCGGCTTTACCGGAGACTCCATATCTTGAGAGGGATGGAGTTATGAACTCACCAAAACGATATTCCCCAGAAGTCCGGGAGCGAGCTGTTCGATTAGTCCTTGAACAGCAAGGCGAATACCCGTCCAAGTGGGCGGCGATCTGCTCCATTGCCAGCAAGTTTGGCTGTACACCAGAGACCTTAAGAGCCTGGTGCAAACGCTCAGAACTCACGCAGGAAGATAGCTCGGCTAACCTGCCTGAAAATGAACGACTCAAGCAGCTAGAGCGTGAAAATACCGAATTGAAGCGTGCCAATGAAATTCTCCGTAAGGCGGCTGCTTTTTCGCCCAGGCGGAGCTCGACCGCAAACCCAATTGATGGTGTCATTTATCGACGAGCATCGTGCTCAGTTCGGGGTCGAGTCGATTTGTAGCCAACTGCCAATCGCCCCATCGACGTATTACCACCACAAGGCACTTGAAGCTGATCCTGAACGGCGGGCAGACCGGTATCGGCAGGATGAGTTTCTTACCGCTGAGATTCAGCGAGTGTGGGAAGATAACTTCTGCGTCTACGGTGCCCGTAAGGTCTGGCGGCAACTCCGCCGTGAAGGCGTTAATGTTGCTCGTTGCACTGTAGAGCGGCTCATGCGCCGCCTGGGAATTCGCGGCGTGGTGCGAGGCCAACGCCCCTTCACGACCATCAGTGATCCCGGCCAGAAACGGGCACCTGATTTAGTGAAACGTGACTTTACGGCCATGCGTCCAAATCAGCTTTGGGTGGCCGATTTTACCTATGTCGCTACCTGGTCTGGCTTCGTTTACGTTGCGTTCGTTATCGATGTTTATGCACGCTGTATCGTGGGTTGGCGTGTAGCGACGTCGATGAGAACAGCACTGGTGCTGGACGCTCTAGAGCAAGCTCTGTGGGCACGAAAACACAGACAAGGGTTGATCCACCATAGTGATAGGGGAAGCCAATATCTCTCGATCCGCTACACCGAGCGTATGGCTGACGAGGGTATCAATGCCTCAGTCGGCACCACCGGCGACTCCTACGACAATGCGCTGGCAGAGACCATCATCGGCTTGTTCAAAACGGAGGTGATCCATCATCGTGGCCCATGGAGGGACTAGATGCCGTTGAGTATGCCACGCTGGAATGGGTTGATTGGTTCAATAATCGCCGACTGCTGGAGCCTATCGGAAACGTTCCACCAGCAGAACGAGAAAGGACGTATTATCGTCAATTGGAGGAGTCGGGTGAAGCTGCCTGACTCAAACAAACCGGTCTCCGGAATAACCGGGGCGGTTCAAGTTGCGGCATTACCAATATAGCGGGTAACGGCGATGCCTTGCGAGGTTGTTAACCAAAATAGCGATTACTAGCATAATAACGCAGCCTAAGCCTATGGGGAGGAGTGGGAACCACCAGCCTAATTGATGCACGCTCTCTTCTCCTGCAACTGCAATTAAGGCTGCTGCAGCGCCTGGCGGATGCACCGTATGGGTGAGTTGCATCGCTAAAATTGCGAGTGAGACGGCTAAAGCCATTGCTAGTGGTGTAGCCCCTAACCCTTGGTAGCACGCTACGCCAATGGCCGCGGAAACAATACTTCCAAATAGAACATGACTGGGTTGAGCGAAAGGGCTATCCGGAGCCGCATAAATCAATACGGAGGTAGCACCGAATGACCCCACTATTAATAAGTTTTGTGGAAACCAGCCTGCGCTTAATAAACAGATGGTCGCCATGCCACTGAACGCGCCGAACCAAGACCAAAGCGCGTCCTTCCAACCGAAGAAAGGACGCTCTCTACGCCCACCACGCATTTTATTTAGGTAAAACTTCATTTTAGTCAACGATAGCAAGGGGCTAGCTATGATGGCAAACGAGGGAAGATTAGCAAGCGAATTACAGTCAGTTGACTATTAGTTTTGTTCAATTTGATAGATAGATACTCGCATTGAGGTTCATGCAGCTCACTTTTAGGCGAACCGGGAGTGCACAGCATCAATGTCATATGAAATCATGCTGAAACGGGTATATGCCCCGTTAGAGGATCGGGACGGCGTACGTGTATTAGTCGATCGATTATGGCTTTGCGGAAAACCGCGAAATACGCTTGCACTCGATAAGTGGTGTTGGAGAGTGGTTCCATCACCCAAATTGCGACGTCACTATCATCAGCAGAAGATGAGTCATGCTGTCTTTACTACTCGTTCAGAATTACGTTGCCAGAGCGATAAATTTAAATGACCAATAAGTTTTTAAAGACGCCAGCAAAGCCAAACCGCCGAGTAGCCTAGCGATGCGATTTTCATAGCAACGGCCAACGGGCGCAAGAATGCGTTCATTTAAAACCCCGCCAAAGCGGGGTTGGTATTAGGTGTGAATCACATGTTCGATGGCGGTTGCCACAAACTGGTTTAGACTCTGCCCCTAGCATTAGCAGCATCTACTGCATGCTCGTGAATTTCAGCAGGCAGGCGAACCTGGAACTTGCCCGAATAGGACTTGGAAGGCTGAATGCCGAGGCGCTCGCACTCTTCAAGAAAAATGCGAAGGGATAGCCGTCCTTCCTTGCGAAGATCGGAGACACTATCGGCGTAGAAATCGGCGCTGCCGTTAAGTCCGACGAACTCGCCGCGAAACATTTCAACCTCTAGATCGTACTAAATCACGGTGCGATAGCCGTCGATAGCCATGATGTTGTTCATAAGGCTTCTCCATTCTCTTCTAACCACTTACGGACACAGGCAAAGGCACCGTTGTCTGTATCTGGTGATGGGTGCGGACGGTGAAATACGCGCACTTCGCCGAACAGCACAACCGCGATTTTTAGGCATCGGCCTGCCTCGTGCGACAGAGAAAAAACACTTTAATAGGCCTACAGGGAGAGCCGGAACTAGGAGCCATAGTTTAGTTATGATATATAAAAAATATTCTAAACGCCCAGCCTGAAAAACCAATGAAAAATTGACCTAGATCAAAAATACAAAATTATTGTTTTTAATGATTCATGTTCGGATGGCTCCTGCCGATAGTGAATTTACTTGCTTAAAACACGCATTGCTATTGCATGTTATTGAATTGCACCTTCCCTTGGCTGGATACATTCGTTACCGATTGATCCCCTATCTAAGAGCGGAAAATGAATAACGTATTGAAAAACCTCTCCGTTAAGTCAGGCTTAACGGCTGTTCTGGGCTTGTTTACTGCATTGATCATCCTAGTCGCTGCGTTGGGGTACCAATCTAGCACGCTGGGTGCTAGTTCGATTGATGAACTTAACCGTATCAATATTGAGCAGTTGAACGCTCTCAACCGTGCGCAAGTAAATATCGCTGACACCCAGCTGTTTTTCCTGAATCATCTCGACGCTTTGAACGAAGGGAGCGGGCTCTGGCAGAAGCGCATCTCGAAAAAGCTGACCAAATGCTGCAGAGAGCCCAGGAGCGTTTTGAAGTCTTCGCAGCAGTACCTAAGTCAGAGCAAGGAAAGCACTATGCAGAAGCGCTAATAGCTGCTTTTAATCAACTTGTGACTAGTGGTTTAAAACCGCAATACCAGGCATTAGAGCGAAATAATGAAAGCGCCTTTCGTGCGGCTAAACGTGAAGGTGACCAGCTCAACCTAGCCTACATGCAGGCTAATGAAGCTTTCATCGATTTTGCGAGGACACGCGGTCAGAACCTTATGGCCGATTACCAATCGACCATGTCTAGCTCTAGTTATATTGGGCTGGCTGCATTGCTACTGGTTGGCTTTTGTGTCGTCTTGGTTCGGGTAGGCATGATGCGTGTTGTCATTCGTCCCCTTCTTGAAGCCGTGCAGCATTTTGAGCAGATTGCTAAGGGAGACCTTTCGCACAAGATCGCCGATCGTGGGCGAAACGAAATTAACCAACTGTTCGCAGCCATGCAGCATATGCAGACAGGGCTTTATCAAACCGTTTCAACTGTGCGTGACAGTAGTGAGTCCATCCATATCGGCGCACGTGAAATTTCCGGTGGCAATGCCGACCTATCATCGCGTACTGAGCAGCAAGCAGCTTCACTAGAAGAGACGGCTGCCAGCATGGAACAGCTAACCGCCACAGTGAAACAAAACTCAGATAACGCTCGACAGGGCAGTATGTTAGCTAGTGAGGCTTCTGCTACAGCAGCTCGTGGTGGAGACGCCGTTGATCAAGTGGTCGTGACAATGCACGGCATAGCGGAAAGCTCTAAAAGGTAAGAGACATCATTGGCGTGATCGACTCGATTGCCTTTCAGACCAATATTCTGGCGCTCAATGCCTCTGTTGAAGCAGCCCGTGCGGGGGAACAAGGGCGAGGTTTCGCCGTTGTAGCGAATGAAGTGCGCAATCTCGCTAGCCGTAGTGCTGATGCAGCTAAAGAAATTAGGGCATTAATCGAAACATCGGCTGGTCAGGTTGACCAGGGCTCAACCCTAGTGGAAGGAGCAGGCCAAACGATGGAAGATATTATGGCTTCTGTGAAGCGTGTTGCCGATATTATGGATGAAATTTCTGCCGCTTCGATGGAGCAAAGCGACGGGATTGAGCAGGTAAATCAAGCTGTGTCACAGATGGACGAGGTTACTCAGCAGAACGCAGCTCTCGTTCAGGAATCTGCTACAGCGGCATCGTCCCTTGAAGAGCAAGCAGCGCAGCTTGAATCAGCGGTCTCAACCTTTAAGCTGTCGGAGGGAGAGGTTCGAGGGCACCTTCCTGTCGGCAAACCCATATCTAGGACAATCTCCCCCCTGCTATAAAGGTTCGTGCTCCAAGTGGAAGACTGCCTAGCTCTAAAACGGCAGAGCTGGAGTGGGAAGAGTTTTAAGTAAGAGCCTAACTCAAAGGCAGGTTATCGTTAGTTAGTGTTGAAACCCAGCCCCACGGCTGGGTTTCTATTCTACTCATGCTTTTCTCGCTTGATCCCAAGTTAACTACCTGAGTGATTCCTACACTTGGCTCTGGAACCGTCTTGGTTAGTTTCGAAGTGATGGCCGTGCCGTGTTCGGTGCGGTGATCCGCTAGAGAGCTTTCGATCGTCGCGCGGTAGCTTAGCCTACTCACGATATCTGGTCGGTGGCGGCGCTTGGAGCGTGTCTGGGTGTTGCTTTGTTATAGCGCACCACGTGGCAGGTGAGAGTGACGGAGGCAAGGCGTTGTTATCTGGTGAATATCCAGCAATGTCGCGTAGCTTTCGGGGACCGAAGCCGCTGCTACTGGCAATTTCACCCCAAGTGACCTTTACAGGTGATCGCTCCGGTGCTGTTCGCGGGTACTTCGTTGCACCACAAAACGCCGATTACCTAGACCCCTACTATGTTATGCATTTCGCGCCGAACTGATCGATCAGGAGGCCAACCTGCAAGAGGAAGGCATTGATGTGTCGGGGTGTATCGGCCACGTGCCTGAGTTTGTCAGCACTTGACTGTGCTGGTTGGCGAGGTGCGGCAAGTGATGCACGTCAGCCTTCCTTGGTTGGCCCAGCACGGCGAGCCAACACACCCGAATGAACTGGAGGCGTTGTCCAGGGTAGTGGCTGAAGGCGGCAACTTGAGCGGCCGTTGGTGCTTCGAGGAGAAGAGCATGCGTGTATAGGTAACAGCCATCAGCATGACTGCGCATCTGCGCCAGTCACGCGGCTTTAATGGGGGCGAGGCAGGCGCCAGGCTTGTCCTAACAGCTGGCCGCGTATGCGCACCTTCGTTTATTTTCTTGTCGAGCGGCTAGTTGTGAACGGAGAGGGCAGGAATACGCATCAGCGTTGAGAGCTGTGATGTACGATCTGTTAACAAGTCGGCAAGCGTATATTGATCCAATACTTTAAGGAATGCCGTGAGCGCTTCCGCCAAAATTGGCTGCAAGCGGCATGAGGGCGTGATCACGCAATTATTACCCTCGCGAAAACACTCAACCAGCGCCATCTCGTGCTCGGTATCACGAACCAGCGCCCCAAGTGAAATCGTTTCGGGTTGGCGTCCAAGCAGTAACCCGCCACTTTTACCGCGAATGGCGGTGAGATATCCCTTCTGATTGAGCTCTTGAACGATTTTCATCAAGTGATTACGTGAGATAGAGAACGTCTCTGCTATCTCACTGATCGTGGTCCGCTCTTCGCCCTTAACTGCGAGGGTAGAGCAGTACGCGAATGGCGTAATCGGTATAGCGAGTCAAATGCATAGAGGACCATCGGCTCAAAGAAAACGCCATTGTACGGTGTGTGCAGACGTGCGGAAATAATATTCGGTTTCAGTTTACGCCGAAAGGAAAGCTTGGTAGTTTAAAGAAGTATTTATGATGCATCTTATGGAGGGCGTATGTTAACACCTATTCAGGAAGAGGTAGTTCAAGCCACAGCGCCTGTCGTGGCTGAGCATCTAGACGAAATCACTCAACGCTTTTACCCGCTTATGTTTGAGCGCTACCCGCAAGTAAAGCCCTTATTTAACCAGGCACATCAACAAAATGGTGGGCAGCCCGCGCACTGGCAGGGATGATTCTTGCCTACGTGCAGCTACGCCATTCACCACAAAAGGCGTTAGAAACATTGCAAATCGTGGTGAATAAGCACGTCGCTCTGGATATTCAGCCGGACCAATATCCCATTGTGGGCGAATGCTTGATGGCGGCGATTGGTGACGTTCTGGGGGATGAGGTCACGCCCGAAGTCGCTGATGCATGGAGTGCGCTCTATCAGGAGTTGGCCGACCTATTAATTGGCCTGGAAAAGCAGCGTTACCAAGCGTTTGAGCAGGAGCCTGGCGGCTGGCGCGGGACTCGGCGTTTTCGTATTGCGAAAACCAACAGGAGAGCCGCGTGATTCGCTCGTTTATTCTCGAACCAGAAGATGGTGGCCAAGTGGCTGCGCACCTGCCCGGGCAATATATCGGTGTCAAACTCAGTATCAATGGCCAGCCGGTTTATCGCCATTATAGCCTTTCGGATGTACCCAACGGCCGCTCTTATCGGCTTTCTATTAAGCGGGAAGCTCAAGGCGTAGCGAGCCGTTTTTTTCATGACCAGCTTAGCGTCGGCGATACCATCGAACTGCTGCCGCCTGCGGGTGAGCTAACCTTGGTGGGTGATAAAGAGCCGCTAATGCTGATTAGCGGGGCGTCGGTCAAACACCCTTGCTGCCAATTGCCAAGCAGGCGCTTGAGCAGGGACGCTATGTTACTTACCTGCATGCTGCGCTAGATGCCGAGCACCATGCCTTTGTCGACGCAGTAGAGGAGCTACGCAGCGCCTATCCCAACCTGCTGGAAACCGTCACCCTCTATGAAAATGAAGCGGGTGGGGGATCATCAAGGGCGTATCAACGAGAACCTGCTTGCGAGCTACCTGCCGCCTCAGGCCCGCTGTTATTTTGTGGGGCCACATGGTTTTATGTCGCTTGTTAATCAAGAACTGGAACGTTTGGGTATACCTGCATCGAAGCGACATTTTGAACACTTTGGGCCTGCCGAGGCATTGAGCGCTGCGTAACTCATAGGGCGGCTGTCGACAGCAGAGCCTGAGGAAAGAAAGTATTGACGTGAGTAATACACACTGTGCCAGTGGCGGAATTGAGGGTGAGCGGCCTGATGCTCTCGCCCCTCTTACTCGATAGTTGTAATTATTTACATATACGTCAATACTTTCTCCATTACCCTCTAAGAATATCAACTGCCCGATTTTTGCATCACATGGACTAGTATCAATCGCAGTAAATAAGGCATTGTCAGCGGAGAGGGTGACAGAGCGATGGTGTATCACATTGAGCTGAAGCGCGTGTACGCTCCTATCGACGAGCAGGATGGCGTTCGTGTATTAGTCGACCGATTATGGCCCCGTGGGAAGACGCGGAGCACTCTTGCGCTGGATGAATGGTGCCGAGAAGTGGCGCCATCATCCGAGTTACGCCGACACTACCTCCAGCAGAAAATTAGCCAAGCCGTTTTTAACTCACGCTACCGTCATGAGCTCAAAAGCGCACCGGATAACGTACTACCGCTAATGAGGTATGCGCGGGAGGGTCGCCTTACGTTACTTACCGCAAGTCGCCACATAGAAAAATCGCACCTTCCAGAGCTAAAGGAAACGACGCTGGCCGCGCTTGCAGAAGAAGACGCTAGTGACAGCGAACCCTCTTCTTCCCCCTTGCTATGCTCAAACCTTACCCACTTCTCTACGCTAGGGATGACCTCAAACACATAATAGCTAATAGCGCCTTTTTATACGCTCGGACCTTAGCTAAGCCAAGAGGGGGAGAGTGCTCCACCGCAACGCCAACTATGTAGGCGAACGTCAAAACCGCGGCGACGGCAGCCGTGGCACGAATTCTAGGCGTTCTACCAAGTTTGATAGCGACAGTGCCGAGCAAAATATAAATCACAAGCGCCGTGATTTTTGGCGATAAGCCAGGGTGGTAGCGGCCAGAAGTTGAGTAGAACGGCCAGTGTTACGCCGAGCGTGAGCAGTAGGGTATCGATCACATGGGGTACGACTTTAACCCAGCGCGCTTGCAGTAAAGATACTCCCCGAACCGACCAGAATGCCCGTAGAACAAAAAAATGCCAGGCTGGCATAAGCCGCTGTGATATGCAGCTGTTTCAATACTAAGTAGTGTTCAATCACCCTCATCCTCCCGCGCTGTTTGCCGCGCAAAAATGGGCGATTGTTAGCCGTCCTCGCCATCAACACGCATGCTCAATAGTGGTACAGCGTAGTGCAACACAAACACTAGATAGCTTAAGCACCAGGCAATAATCACGACGCTGTAAACCCAGTGGCTAGAATGAGGAAATAACACTAGCCATACCGAGCGTAGCAGCGCAGCGATAAGCAGAACCCCTAACGCCACCCCAACACCTGGCAGTGTTCGAATGGTGCGCCCCGTGTGACCTAATGACACCCGCGCCATCATTGCCAGCATCATCGTGCCCATGCTACCAATCGCAAGCGCGTGAAGGGCGGTCTCTACCCGTTGACCAGTGAAGAGCTGCCACGCCCACATCGCCAACCCCAGCGGAATAAATGCATAGCTGAGGTGTAGTCCCCAGAGCAGTGGCTCTTTCCAGCTTAGCCATCCCTTCCAAAAGCTTAAACGCCAACCGTTGCTGATAGCCGCTATTACCATTAACGCCGCCAGCGTCGTATTAGCGCTTAGGCTGCTGAGCATGATTATCCCTTGAAGGAGTACGACTGACGCCAGGGCGCCCACGCTGGTAATCTCAATCGAGCGCCTTCGATCAGGTTGAGGAATCCCCAGCTTACGCGAAGTAAAAAACGGAATAACGCGACCCCTAACAGCACCATCACTAACGTGATTATCAGTATCGCCAAGTGTCCCGCCTCAGGGATCAAGAGTGTATTGCCGGTCATAACACCGACATGCATGGCGATATTCGTCAGCGCCAGCACAAGAAGAACAGGAACAAACATCAGGTTACGCCACATTCGTACGGTGATGACAGGTTTTGCCATAGCTAACGCTACTAGTGGCAAAAATGAACCGTCAATCAGAAGCAGCAACCAAGCGGGCAAGTGAGCAGCGTAAGCAAGGAGTAAGCGAGCGGTTAGCCATAGGCTTACGAGTGCAAAGAGTGGCCAGCCAGACAGGCCAGGGCGCCCTGTCCAGTTCTGAACCGCCGTCAGTAGAAACCCGGCAATAATGGCGCTGCCAAAGCCAAACAGCATCTCGTGCTGATGCCACCAGAACATGCCGCCGTAGGGAGCAAGCCATAAATTGCCGTGCCAAAACGCTAGCCAAACTAGCAGTGCCAGTAAGCTAAATAGCGCGCCTAGTAAGAAAAAAGGGCCGAAAGGCAAGGCGCATAAAGGCGAAGCGTTTAGGATTGCAACGTGCTGTCATGAAAAGCCTATTGGCGAAGAGCCAGAATTTTGATCAAGTTTACGTAGTCTACAAAACTGCCACTTAGAATTGATGACGTAGATCAATGGCAGCAAGCTATTTTTACTTCACCAGTTTGTGGTTGTCATAACCCATATAAGCGTCAGGCGCTTTGCTTGCAGCGCTGACATTAGAAAAGACGCTACTTACCTTTTGATAAGAATCAAAGCTCATGTTTTTCAGATGGTTGAATCGCCCCAGGTTTCGTAGACACCTCCAGGCCTTATACTAAAGGTATCTAGGAGGATCCATGAGCCGCCCCGTTACACTGAAGAATTCAAAATCGAAGCTGTTAAACAGGTGGTAGAGCGTGGCCATCGCGTGGCCGAGGTCGCTGAGCGTTTAGGCGTGTCAGGCCACAGCTTGTACCACTGGATCAAGCGCTACGATAAGCCGGCAGAACAACGGCAAGAAGATGATGATCTTCAAGCTGAAAACCGTCGTTTAAAGGCTGAATTAAAACGCGTGTCAGAAGAGCGAGATATATTAAACAAGCCACCGCGTACTTCGCCAGAAAGTCCGACTGAGGTACGCGTTTATGCAAAAGCATGCGAGCCAATATCCGGTACGGCGCTTGTGCCGCATGATGACCGTGCACCCTAGCGGCTACTATGCATGGTGCAAAAGCACTGTCTAATCGAGAACGGGATGATCAGCGTCTCTTGGGATTGATCAAGCATGCGTGGCTGGAAAGTGGCGATGTATATGGCTATCGCAAGGTCTATCAGGATTTGCGTGAGGCTGGCGAAGCCTGCGGTAAGCACCGAGTGGCCCGCCTGATGCGTAGGGAAGGTTTACGCTCTCAGACGGCCTATCGACGACGCCTTGGCTGCTATGGCGGTGGAAAACCGGCTGTTGTATCACACAACCATTTAGACCGTCAGTTTGAAGTAACAGTGCCCAATGTTGCTTGGGTGACGGACATTAACTACATTCGGACATACGAGGGTTGGCTCTCTTTATCGGTGGTCATCGATCTATTTTCTCGTCAGGTTGTTGGATGGTCGATGAAGCCACGTATGACCACGGAATTGGTGCTGGATGCTTTACTGCCAGCAGTTTGGCGACGCAAGCCGCAAAGAACTGTGATGGTGCATTCGGATAGTAAATGGCAGTTTAGATAGAGGGTTATATCGCTATCGTCATCTTATGGAGGATACCTTTCTAAGTCGAAGCCATATCGCGCCATAGCGGCGCGTTAAGACAAACTCAAGCGAAACTACGAAAGCATGGTGGCTTAGCTTGTGTTTTTTATGGCTGCCCATGTGAAACGTCAACAGGCCCTAGAAGCTGGGTGATCAAATAACCCTTCCCCAACGAAATGCCGTGGGCTCTAGAGCAGGTGGCATTTCGCTGACGGTGAGGGTTACTGCGCGGTTAGCAGCATGACCACCGATAACGAGGCAGTTATCCACATGGCTGGCTTGATCTCGACAAAGCGCCCGGTGAGCAGCTTAATCAACACAAAGCTGATAAAGCCAAAGGCAATTCCCAGCGTAATTGAGTAGGTCAGCGGCATCAGAGTGATCGCCAGAAAAGCGGGGAACGCCTGATCAAAGTGCTCCCATTCTATCTTGCTGATGGGTGCCATCATGAACAGTCCCACCATGACCAGCGCTGGTGCGGTTGCAATATTTGGCACCAAAGAAAGCAGTGGCGAGAGAAACAAGAACGGCAGAAACAACAGCGCAATTACCAAAGCCACCAACCCGGTGCGCCCACCCTGGGCCACCCCGCGCCGGACTCAATGAATGTCTGCGCCGCACTCGTGCCAAGCGGAGCGGCAATCATCGAGGAAAAGGCGTCTACTGTCATTGATCGCTTGAGATTGCGGGGTTGCCTTCTTCATCCTTGAGATCGGCAGTTTCGGCCAACGCCATAAAGCACGACATGGCGTCAAAGAAGTTGGTGAACAGCATCACGAAGATGAACGGCAAGTAGCCGACTTTCAGCGCCCCATAATGTCCACTTTCATGACCGCGCTGAAATCTGGCCATGCGGCAAGGCCTGTCCAAGCCACCAAGACTTCGTCTCCCCACAGTCGTCCCATGGGTGCGGCGGCCAGTGTGGTCAGCGCAATGCCCATGACCAGTGCACCGTTAAAGCGCATTATCACGAATACTGCCGTGGCAATCAGGCCCAGAAAGAATGTGGCCAGGTGAGCATTCATAGTGCCAAGCGAGACCACAGTGGCATCGCTTCCCACAATGAAGCCGGCATTTTGCAATCCGATGAAGGTGATGAACAGCCCTATTCCGCAGGTGATCGCATAACGCAGCGACAGCGGAATTGCCTCGATCACGGCCTTGCGCACATTGAACAGCGCCAGCACCGCAAAGATTACCCCGGACCAGAACACGCAGCCAAGTGCTACTTCCCAACTGATGCCTGCGCCCAGCACTAAGGTATAGGTAAACAACGCGTTCATACCCATGCCCGGCGCCACCATTATGGGGTTGCGGGCGTAAAGCGCCATGGCCAAACTGCCCAAGAAGCTGATCAGAACAGTGGCTGAGAGCGCGGCAGAGAAGGGAATGCCGGCATCGCTGAGTACGGCTGGGTTGACGACGATGATGTACATGCCAGCAAGGAAGGTAGCAATACCAGCGAGGACTTCTGTTTTTATAGAAGAACCGCGTTTGGATACATTGAAAAAGTGATCCAGAAATGGCGTACGGCGCGCCGCATCGGCAGCATCCGAGGTGTGTGCCTCGGAAGAGTGAGCAGTCGTTTCATGCATACCCAATACCTTGTTGTATTTGTGGTTGGAGGTGTTGTTATTGGAATTTAACGGTCTTCAAAATTTTCTGACCATTCGGTCAAGTCTATTCAGGCAACCATAGTCGGTCAAGGCAGGACAGACTGGTTTTGACGAGCTCTTTCGTCCCTTGAAATAAGCGATCGAGATGAGGGTAGACGATGGGTACCATGAATTGAGGTTGAGTGAGAAGCGAACTGCAGTTATTCCAATGGAAGGTTTACACTCTCAGACTGACTATCGACGGCGTCCTGGCTACTCCCAGGCGTACGAAAGCTGGTTCTATTTATCGATGGTCATCAACCTATTTTCTCCTCAGGTCGTAGCTGGTCGATAAAACCACGCAAGACCATAGAATTGGTTTTGGTTGCTTTATTGTCAGCAATTTGGCGTCGAAAGCTACAAGGAACTGGATGGTGCATTTGGATCAGGAAGGCCAGCTCAGTAGCGGAGACTGGCAAAGCTATCTGAAAGCTAACCACTGTGTGGGCAGCATGACCTGACGTGGTAACAGCCATGGAAACGAGGTTGCTGAAAGTCTCTTTCAACTCCTCAAGCGAGAGCGGATTAAGTGAAAGATTAATTCGACACGGTAAGCGGCTAGACGCGACGTGTTCAATTATGTCGAAATGCTTTACAACCCAAAGCGCCGACACGGCACTAGTGATAACTTGTCACGGTTGAGTATGAAAGGCGTTACTTTAAGGGCATAACGGGTGTCTAGAATATCCGGGTCGATTCATCCAGTCTCTTCGAAGCCGCCAGCGCTATCCGCCACAACACGCTATAAAAGTGCGTCATACAATCCATAGAAACCACAACACGCTGTAAAGTGCGTCATACAATCCATAGAAAACGCAGTTTTGCACTCGAATCACCCTAATCTTTTGCTTTATTTCTGTGGATAAGCCGTTGGTGCGCCGTAGAATCCATACAAATTGCGTCGGAGTCCATAGAACCTGGCTGAGACCTCGCGATCGAGAACAGCGCGTCCTTGATTCTATAGAAATGACGGAACCACTGGGCGGAACGATCACTGAAAACGGCGTGGTTACTCCGTAGAAGGGGGAGTTAATTGCTTCTCTCAGCAAACTATAAGAGTAACTACGCGCTTAACCTATTGTAATTTATGACGTATCAGGGTAGCTGCGTCATAGCATCCATAGAATATTCAAAGAACTTTATTCTCCCATGTTTACTGGGAGCTACTGTCTCATACATGGCATCCCCGCTCTAATATGCACAAAAATCCCTACGTAAGTTACTGAAATATAATAGAGATATGGATAACTGCGTCACGGAATCCATACAAAGTGCACTGAAAGAACATAAATGCCTTAGTTATCCATGAACCAGGCGAAAAACGTGAGAATGTCCTTACGGAGCGGGAAGTGCCACTGTAGTAACGCGCTGAATTAGCAGTGGAATTTATATAAGTGCGTCGTGGCATCCATAGAAAACCATGTGATAGCTGCATAAACTGGCTGGAACCAATCAATCATCTCCAACTAGAGGAGGGTATCAAACAAAGGTGACCGGGACTGCGTCAAGGGTAGCCTAAAGGGCTTCTATGCAAGTGGAGCTGAATGCCTTGAGCACTTCGTAGCCTTTAGACGAGGCAGAGCTGTACAAAGCGACGCGGTTTCATAAATTTCTATCTTAAATAGAGCAGGACGACCTTCAATGACGAGGTGATATCGAAACAATTAGAGAATGTGAAAAATTGCTAGCGCTATCGTCTAGAATACCTGGAGATATCCACAGGTCGCCCATGTTGGCATCTTCATCATGAGCCTTAATAGCGCCATTGACCTACCGTTCGGTATAGCGTGTCATTCTCATAGTAGGCTCCCCGTCAACCATAGTTGGTTGTAAACCTCACCAAGTTCGTAATGTTAGTTTCCGGGGAAAAACGACGAATCTCAATACACGCTGAGAATGATGAAATATTTTTCCTACACACCCTTAAGCTTTATGTACAAGTGCCGATACAAACTTTGCACCAGAATTTGACCAAACGGTCGTTCGAATACGTCGTCTTGTATAGGAAAGAAGAATGAAGCTTCAGAAAGCCCTCATTGTACCTTTGACCACCGCTTCCTTGGCGGTATGTAGTGCCTACGTTATGGCTGCACCCGATGTCAGGGTCAGTGGTTTCGGTACGCTCGGTTATGTCACCACCGATACCAATGATGCTGAATACCGTAGCAGCCTGCGACAGCACAAAGGTGCAACCGAATCCAACGGTGATTGGGGTGTTGATAGCCGCTTAGGTCTGCAAGCAAACACTACCTTCAACGAAACCTTCTCGGCAGTGGCGCAGGGCTACATCAGCCGTCGTGATGGCGACTCTTCTCCCGATATCGAATGGCTATTTCTGCAAGCCGACGTGCTTGACGGTACGAGCTTTCGCGCCGGTCGCATGCTAGTTCCGACATTTTTACTCTCTGATTTCCGTCAAGTTGGCTATGCCCAGCACTGGCTACGCTCACCTGTCGAAGTCTATGGCAATTTCTTGAACACCTCCTTTGATGGATTGCAGAGCGTTTCGCGCTTCGCATTGGGCGACTACAACGCCACCGTCCAGCTATCAGGCGGTGAGGCCACGGGCAATAAAAGTATTTCGCTGTTGGCAACAACTTGTTTGAAACCGATGAAAAAGCGACAGCCTCTATTCTGCAAATGTATCGCTACAGCAGGGCGATTGGACGGGCCGCGTCGGCTACACGTACATGAAGGACGTTGAAATTGTTAGCGGCGGTCGCGCCATTCAGAGTGGCGACGACAACTTCTATAGCGCTGGCCTGCAATACGATAACGGCACCGTTCTCGCCATGTCAGAATATATTTGGCGTCTTTGGGATGCCGAAGGTGCTCAGGATGGCACGTTGGACAGTGAGGCATTCTACTTGACTGCCGGGTATCGTTTTGGCGATGTCATGCCCTATGTGACGTATTCAAAATTCACGCCTGAAGGTAATGGCTATGTCGCTCAGGGCAGCTCCATGGATAGCCGTAAAACAACCGCTATTGGTGCGCGCTGGGATGTTGTCACCAACCTGGCATTAAAAGCTCAGATCGAAGAAGTAAGTGGCGGCGTGGGTGATCAGTTTATTTCTGATCCGAGCCGTCAAGGCCGCGAGCCAACCACGCAAGTCTATAGCATCGCCCTCGACTGAACCGCCCCGGTTATTCCGGAGACCGGTTTGTTTGAGTCAGGCAGCTTCACCCGACTCCTCCAATTGACGATAATACGTCCTTTCTCGTTCTGCTGGTGGAACGTTTCCGATAGGCTCCAGCAGTCGGCGATTATTGAACCAATCAACCCATTCCAGCGTGGCATACTCAACGGCATCTAGTCCCTCCATGGGCCACGATGATGGATCACCTCCGTTTTGAACAAGCCGATGATGGTCTCTGCCAGCGCATTGTCGTAGGAGTCGCCGGTGGTGCCGACTGAGGCATTGATACCCTCGTCAGCCATACGCTCGGTGTAGCGGATCGAGAGATATTGGCTTCCCCTATCACTATGGTGGATCAACCCTTGTCTGTGTTTTCGTGCCCACAGAGCTTGCTCTAGAGCGTCCAGCACCAGTGCTGTTCTCATCGACGTCGCTACACGCCAACCCACGATACAGCGTGCATAAACATCGATAACGAACGCAACGTAAACGAAGCCAGACCAGGTAGCGACATAGGTAAAATCGGCCACCCAAAGCTGATTTGGACGCATGGCCGTAAAGTCACGTTTCACTAAATCAGGTGCCCGTTTCTGGCCGGGATCACTGATGGTCGTGAAGGGCGTTGGCCTCGCACCACGCCGCGAATTCCCAGGCGGCGCATGAGCCGCTCTACAGTGCAACGAGCAACATTAACGCCTTCACGGCGGAGTTGCCGCTCAGACCTTACGGGCACCGTAGACGCAGAAGTTATCTTCCCACACTCGCTGAATCTCAGCGGTAAGAAACTCATCCTGCCGATACCGGTCTGCCCGCCGTTCAGGATCAGCTTCAAGTGCCTTGTGGTGGTAATACGTCGATGGGGCGATTGGCAGTTGGCTACAAATCGACTCGACCCCGAACTGAGCACGATGCTCGTCGATAAATGACACCATCAATTGGGTTTGCGGTCGAGCTCCGCCTGGGCGAAAAAAGCAGCCGCCTTACGGAGAATTTCATTGGCACGCTTCAATTCGGTATTTTCACGCTCTAGCTGCTTGAGTCGTTCATTTTCAGGCAGGTTAGCCGAGCTATCTTCCTGCGTGAGTTCTGAGCGTTTGCACCAGGCTCTTAAGGTCTCTGGTGTACAGCCAAACTTGCTGGCAATGGAGCAGATCGCCGCCCACTTGGACGGGTATTCGCCTTGCTGTTCAAGGACTAATCGAACAGCTCGCTCCCCGGACTTCTGGGGAATATCGTTTTGGTGAGTTCATAACTCCATCCTCTCAAGATATGGAGTCTCCGGTAAAGCCGGGGCGGTTCACGACTTCATATTCTAAAAGGAGCTGACATGAAAACTAGTAGAACCTTATTGTTCGCCATGCTTCTTTGTCTTTCTCCAGTTTCAGCTTTGCTGCTGATTTGGTAGTGATCGGGCATCCTTCGGCGGAAACGTTGACCAAGAACCAAGTGGCAGACATTTACTTGGGTAAAACCAGTAGCGGAACCCTTTACGATTTACCTGAGGGAAGCGACCTTTACGCTTCTTTCTATGACCAAGCGGCGGGACGCAACGTTTCTCAAGTGAAATCCACTTGGGCGCGAATCGTCTTTTCCGGTCAGGCTCAAGCGCCTAAGCAATTGAATGATTCGAATGCGGTGCGTAGTGCGGTCGCGGAAAATCCCAATGCAATCGGCTATATCGAAAAGTCAGCGCTAGACGACTCAGTGAAAGTTCTTCTTGAACTGAATTGATCGCTATTAATCGGCCCACGTTTGGGCCGATTTTTATTCATTTAGTGACGCGGGATTTGCCGTGAAAATACGTACAAAGATTTGGATGTTGCCCCTCAGTGCTGCAGTTATTTTGCTGGTGGGTATTAGTTTTAACTATTTTGTGGGTAGCAATACTTCTTCGGCCATCGAGCGCCTTAGGGATATCGATAACCCCTACATGCTTGAAATTAACCAAATTGACAGAGAATTAGAGGCTTTTCGTAATCAAATACAAGCAGCCGCAGCGGAAGGCGACATTGATGCCCTAGATAGTGTCGAAGCTCTAAATGAGCGGGTCTTTAGTCGTATTCAGAATATTGCTGAGATTCCCGGTAAGGAAAGCATTGCCGCCGAGTTAGAAACGACTTATGACACTTATCAGTCAGCTGCACTTGGGGCTACCCGTGCCATGCTGGGAGTAGGCGAACTTGGCAATCAAATAACGCAAATGCAAGCTTCTCAAGCCAGTCTGACTGAGCTAGTAGATATGGAGATGGCCAATGCCCTGCAGTCTACGCTTGACCGCCAGGAAAGAGCCAACCACGGTGTTACAACTTCGCTTTTAGTCAATTTGCTGACTGGCTTGGCTGTACTTACTGTGCTTGGCGTGTCCTCCTATTTTGTAGTCAATGCTGTCTGGCGTGAGCTAGGCGACGAACCTGAAAACCTGCGTAAGGCAATGAAGCGAGTTTCTGCAGGCGATCTAAGAACTGAGTTTACTGTTAGCAATAGCGCAAAGATTCGTTGAACATGAGCGTGCAGCAAATGGTTCTGACCCTGCGTGACATGATTGGACAGATACGGGAGTCAACTGAGTCAATTAGCTTAGCCTCATCTGAAATCGCTTCAGGAAATCATGACCTAAGCTCCCGCACCGACACGACCGCTGGTCATCTTCAGCGAACCGCAGCCGCTACGGAAGAATTGACCGTAACGGTAGGGCAAACTGCCGATTCAGCTCGTCATGCAGATCAGTTAGCCTCATCTGCTGCTAATGCCGCAGCTCGGGGAGGTGATATTGTAGAGCAGGTAGTTGTCAACATGAGCGAGATTGAACAATCATCTAAAAAAGATCACTGAAATTATCGGTGTCATCGATTCCATTGCCTTTCAAACCAATATCCTCGCGCTTAATGCATCGGTAGAAGCTGCCCGAGCCGGTGAGCAAGGACGAGGCTTTGCAGTCGTCGCAAGTGAGGTCCAGCTACTGGCTCGCCGAAGTGCAGAAGCAGCCAATCAAATTAAAACACTCATCGGTACATCGAGTGAAAAAGTAGCCAGTGGAACCAAGCTGGTAGAAGACGCTGGTGAAGCAATGGATGAAATTGTAAAGGTGTACAGCAAGTTACCGACATTATTGGAGAGATTAGTGCTGCGACAAGTGAGCAATCATCTGGGCTAGCCTCTATCAATGTTTCGGTTGCTGAGTTGGACGACATGACCCAGCAAAACTCAGCTTTGGTACAAGAATCTGCTGCCGCTGCCGCAAGCCTCAGTGGCCAAGCAGAAATGCTCTCTCAGGTTGTATCTGCATTTCGTTTGGCTCGTGGTGAGAGTAACCTGTCGCATTCATCATCTTCGAAAGAACTCTCAAAGGAAGTTGACGGTTATCACTACCAGAGTTCTCCGAAAAGCCTAGCTGCCCCAAGCGTAGTTTAAAACGTCACGAAGGGGTTTGTATCTTGTCCAAGCAAACCCTTTCTTTGACTGAACCTTTACGATGATTTATGTAGGTCCCAGCCTCTGCTTTGTGATGTAGCTAAAGTAATACTCGCATGGGGGTATGACTTGCCACGCACATGAAATGTTTCTGCTCGTGAATTTCCTACCAAAAGGACTCACATATCCCCGCTTCCTATTCTAGTGATTGGCTTCCTAGAAAGGAGTTTGCACGCTATCTCCTATGTGTTTCTCGGTATTGTTACTAACATTTGTTAAGTATAATTGCAAAATGCTACCTTTAACCTACCGAAAATATAGCTGGCAGTTTCGCAGGCTGACAGCACAGCAGCAGGAACAGTTATCATGGCGTCTTCGTCGAGTGATAGTTCAGGACTACTGGATATTATTTTGCCGGCGACGGCTCGTCTGTTTGATTATAGTGGTGCAGCCATCTCTCTGTTCGATGACCAAGACCGCTTACTTTATGCAAATACCTGCTATTACAACTTAATTTGCTACAAGTGGGGGACGCTCCCAACCTGGCCAGATATCGTGCGTGACAACTACGCTAGGGGGCAGGGACTGATTGCTGATACAGATGATATTGAACTGTGGATTCAGACGGTGTTAGCTAAGCGTCGTACGCAAACCTACCGCCAGTTTGAAATCGACGCATGGGATGGTCGTTGGCTGTTGATGACGGAAACATGGATTCCAGATGTTGGCCTTCTTGGTATCGGTGTCGATATTACTCTGGCAAAGAATATTACTACTACTTTAAAACAAGAATACCAGAATGCCTTAGTCAGGGCGGAAACCGACCAGCTTACGGATTTAGGTAATCGCCGAGCCTTAGAAAGCTTGCGAAAATTTTTGTTGAGTAAGGAGCCACGTCTTCAGGTAACAGCATTAATGATCGATATTGATCAGTTCAAACCCTACAACGATACCTTGGGGCACTTGCAAGGAGATCAGTGTTTACAGCAGGTGGCAGGGGTGATTCGAGGCAGTATCAAAATGAGCGAGAGCTACCCTATAAGGCTAGGCGGTGACGAATTCCTGGTTCTGATACTGGATGCTCCACTGTCAATAGCTCAGCAGCTGGCGCAGAGAATCAAAAATAGAATGCGTATAAGTGCTATCACCCACCCTGCGACAGGGTCTGGGCTGGTTACCCTCAGTATGGGCCTTGCTAGTCGAGAAATTGCTGATTCAACATGTTTTACATCGCTTCTTAAGGCTGCTGACGACGCGCTCTATCAAGCTAAACGTAACGGGCGTGACTGCATCACCAGCCCGATGGAAACTTCTGGAAGTCAGCACCCATTAAATAGTCATTTAGAAGCTCCCTAAATTTACTAATAAACGAACAGGTAGAGGGATATATAAAAATAAAACGTTCGAATACTACGATACTGTGTCTGCTCTGGATAAGCTTATCCTGGACGGCGACCATTCACGTAAGATTAGTATGAATCTAGTAACAATCCGGTCCTTTTTCATCCAGCCAAGCTAAGCCGCTACCGCCATGCAGACGAGTCTGACTACGTCATTCGCTCTCGGATAACCCGACGTCTTCCTGGCGATGGTTCTGAAGCATCCCAAGGTGCTTACGCAAGGCTTCATAAGTGACCTTGAGATGGTTTGCTCGCTCGGCGTCCTCAAGACTTTCAGGGGGTATTTCCTGCAGTAAATCCAATGCCTGACGATGGACATTCATTTGATAATCAAGAAACTGGCGATCGAACTCGGCGCCGTCCTGAGACTGTAGAGCTTCGTAGGCCTGCTGTTGTTCATCGTTGCTATACGCCGCGTCGTCACCACGCTGCCGCTCATCGTGCCCGGCCTCCTGTAACCACTCGTCGAGAAGGTGGTGATCCACGGCGATTGATTCCGCTAACTCGCTAATCTCTGCGGACTCGGCTTGTTGTTCAGTCAGTGAATTCAGTTCCTGCTGATGCTGGTGAAATTCGCTGAGTCGGGTTAGGAGAGCTGCGGAATCATCTTCTGTGGTGGCTAGCGTAGCCCCGAGAACACCAGCATACACAGCAAGGACCAAGCACCCCTCTTAAAAAGTCTTTCTCATTTCAAGTCTCCTTTCGTCAAATTTGGCAAAATTAAGTTTGGCGCATCGATGAAAAACAGATTTGCCAGCTGCGCCGATGATTCCTAAGGTAGTACAAGGAGTCGCGTTGGGGTGAGTCTATTTATGGAAAGCACTAACGATAAGAAAGAGAAAAGACGCGAGCTAGCCGTCTTCCTGTTCCTGGCGGGTATCCTGTTTCCGATCCTGGCGGTGCTGGTGGTATCCGGGTATGGCTTTCTCGTATGGGCCTACCAGATATTTACCGGTCCACCGGGGCCGCCAGGATGACAGGAGGAGCCATGGCGAATCCATCCAAGCAGGTATCGGTTGATCATTCGCGGCGAGCTTTGCTATTTGGCTACCGTGGGCGTCATGCCCCGCTGCGCCCACCCTGGTCCCAGCACGAGTCGCACTTCACGGCGCGTTGCACCCAATGTGATGACTGCGTGCGAGCCTGTGAAACCGGCATCATCGTACGTGGTGATGGCGGCTATCCCGAAGTTGATTTCAACCGAGGCGAATGCACTTTCTGCGGTGCCTGCGAGCAAATCTGCGTCGAAGGCGCTTTCCTTGATGCCAACCAAGAACCTCCCTGGGATTACGTCGCTAAGATCGGCGACGGGTGCTTGGCCCTACAAGGTGTCTACTGCCGTAACTGCGGGGAGAGCTGCGAGGCAGAGGCGATTCGCTTTCATTTTAATATGCACCGGGTACCCGAACCCACGGTGGGAACGGATGCTTGCACCGGCTGCGGAGCTTGCGTCGAGAACTGTCCTACCCAGGCCGTAACGGTGAGACAACAAATCTAATAAGACTGACAAGTAAGCCAAGCACACAACCCAGTACGCAAGGATGGATTATGAATGATAACAATATACATATCTCCAGCCTGCTGGTGCAGCTACAACCAGAGCGGATAGAGACGATAAGCGAGCGCTGCTTAGCTTTCGACCAAGCGGAAATCCACGCCACCGACCCGTGCGGCAAAATGATACTGGTGCTTGAGACGCCCGGACAGCAGGAAATCCTAGAGTTTATCGACTGGTTGCAGAGCGAGAAGGGAGTACTTTCGGTTAGCTTGGTCTACCACCATGTGGAGAGCGCGCAGGAATTGGAGCAAGAGATCGACGCTGGTGAACCAGCCAGCGATATACCGACCGTCCAAATAATGGAAGCCACATAAAGGACAGGGGGAGAAGCCATGAAGCTGACGCGACGTAGTTTCATCAAGAGTTCCGCAGCCGGCACGGCCGCCGCCGCCGCGGGTATCAGTCTGCCCGGCCAGGCGCAGAATATCATCACCGATGCCAGCCAGACCCAGTTGAAGTGGGCAAAGGCGCCCTGCCGTTTTTGTGGCGTGGGGTGTGGTGTCAATGTGGCGACCCGCGACAACCAAGTGGTGGCTACCCACGCTGACATCAACTCGCCTGTCAATCGGGGCGTCAACTGCATCAAGGGCTACTTCCTGTCGAAGATTATGTACGGCGAGGACCGCCTAACCCAGCCGTTGCTGCGCAAGACCAACGGCCAGTACGACAAGAACGGCGAGTTCACCCCAGTGAGCTGGGACGAGGCATTCGACGTGATGGCCGACAAGTTCAAGGCGACGATTCGCGACAAAGGCCCTGAGGCGGTGGGCATGTTCGGCTCGGGTCAGTGGACGGTATGGGAAGGCTACGCGGCCAACAAGTTAATGAAGGCGGGATTTCGCTCCAACAATATCGACCCCAATGCGCGCCACTGCATGGCCTCGGCAGTATTCGGCTTCATGCGTACCTTCGGTATGGACGAACCGATGGGCTGCTACGACGATATCGAGGCTGCGGACGCTTTCGTACTATGGGGCTCCAATATGGCGGAGATGCACCCCATTCTATGGACCCGGGTAACCGACCGCCGCCTCTCCGCGCCGCACGTGAAAGTGGCGGTGCTCTCCACCTATGAGCATCGCTCCCTTTGAGCTGGCTGATACTCCCATTATCTTCACGCCCCAGGCCGACTTGGCGGTGCTCAACTATATCGCCCGCTACATCATCGAGAATGATCGGGTTGACTGGGACTTCGTCAACGAACACGTGCGCTTCATGGAAGGCAATGTCGATATCGGGTATGGCCTGCGCCCCGAGCATCGCCTGGAGCTGGCGGCGGAAAATGCCGAAGATGTTGCCGGCGCGCGTGACATCAACTTCGAGCGTTACCGGGAATTTCTGCAGCAGTACGATGCTGATTACGTCACCGAGATCTCCGGTGTGCCCAAGCGTCAGCTTGACGAGCTAGCCGAGCTCTACGCTGACCCCGAAAGGCGTGTGATGTCGTTCTGGACCATGGGCTTCAACCAGCACACTCGTGGGGTCTGGGCGAACAACATGATCTACAACATTCATCTGCTCACCGGCAAGATATCGACCCCCGGCAATAGTCCCTTCTCGCTGACCGGCCAACCTTCCGCCTGCGGTACCGCGCGCGAAGTGGGCACGTTCTCGCATCGCCTGCCGGCTGATATGGTGGTGACCAACGACTATCATCGCCAGTTCGCCGAGGAGGTCTGGCGCGTTCCGGCGGGCACTATCCAGAAGCAGCCCGGCGCCCATGCGGTGCTACAGAACCGTCAACTCAAAGATGGCGTGATCAACGCCTATTGGGTGCAATGCAATAACAATGTCCAGGCAGCGGCTAATCTCGTTGAGGAAACCTATCCCGGCTATCGCAACCCGGACAATTTCATCGTGGTATCGGACGCTTATCCCACCGTTACCACCGAGCTTGCCGATCTGATCCTGCCGACTGCCATGTGGGTGGAGAAAGAGGGGGCTTATGGCAACGCAGAACGGCGCACCCAGTTCTGGCACCAGATGGTCGAGGCGCCGGGCGAGTCCCGCTCCGATCTGTGGCAGTTGATGGAGTTCTCCAAGCGCTTCCAGATCGAGGAAGTGTGGCCGCAGGAGATGGTCGACGCCAACCCCTGACTTCCGTGGTAAATCGATGTACGACGTCCTGTTTCGCAATGGCAACGTTGATGCCTTCGGTCTCGACGACGTCGATCAAGAGTACCCCAACCAAGAGGCGGAGCACTTCGGTTTCTATGTGCAGAAGGGGCTCTTCGAGGAGTATGCCCAGTTCACCCGTGGCAAGGCCCATGACCTCGCTCCGTTCGATCGTTATCACCAGGAGCGCGGGCTGCGCTGGCCGGTGGTCGATGGCGAGGAGACTCGCTGGCGCTATAACGGCGAATACGACCCCTATGTCGAGGCGGGACGTGACTTCCAGTTCTACGGTCATGCCGATAACCGGGCTGTTGTCTACGCTGTGCCCTATGAACCCCCGGCCGAGTCGCCCGATGACGAGTACCCGCTGTGGCTGGTTACCGGACGGGTGCTTGAGCATTGGCACTCCGGTTCGATGACTCGGCGTGTACCCGAGCTGCATCGTGCGTTCCCCCAGGCGGTGGTGTATCTCCATCCGCAGGATGCACGCGAGTTGGGGGTGCGGCGGGGCAGTGAGGTACGCATCATTAGCCCGCGGGGCGAGATGAATAGCCGCGTTGAGACGCGGGGGCGCAACCGTATGCCGCGTGGCCTTGTGTTTGTGCCGTGGTTCGATGCCAGCCAGTTAATCAACAAGGTAACGCTGGACGCCACCGACCCCATTTCCAAGCAGACGGACTTCAAAAGTGCGCCTGCCGGATTGAGCCGGCTTAGGGAGAGAAGGCTTCGGGGGAGAAGACTTAGGGGAGAAGACTTAGGGGAGAAGAACAATGCGCCACATTACGATTGCTTTAATACTGCTTTGCTTCAGCATGGGGAGCTTTGCTGCGGAAGGGGGAGCACGATGCGCTGCGCGGCAACGTACCGCTGCTGGAGGAGCGTACGCCGGAGCCCCTTTATCAGGTCGAGAATAAGGACTTGAGAAGGGCTCGCGCCTATCCGATGCAGCCGCCCACCATCCCGCATAAGATCGACAATTATCAGGTTGATCTTAACGCGAACCGTTGCATGAGCTGTCATAGCCGGCAACAGGTAGCTCAAAGCCAAGCGCCTATGGTCAGTGTCACCCACTATATGGATCGTGAGGGCAACTTCCTGGCCGAGCTGTCGCCTAGACGCTATTTCTGTAGCCAATGCCACGCACCACAGACGGATGCGCCGCTGGCGGTCGAGAACGATTTTGTCGATATTGTTGAAATCCTTCGTCAGCAGGGCGGAGCGCAAGAGCGGGGGCTGAGGAATGATCAAACGTATCAAGAAGCTACTCAGTGAGTTCTGGCGCATCTTTAATTCGCCCAGCGGCTATTTGAGCCTTGGGTTTCTCACCGTTGGGGGATTTATCGGTGGCGTGCTGTTCTGGGGTGGGTTCAATACCGCCATGGAAGCGACCAATACCGAAAAGTTTTGCATCAGCTGTCACGAGATGCGCGCTAACGTCTATGAAGAGATCCAGCCGACCATCCATTTTACCAACCGCTCCGGGGTACGGGCAGTCTGTTCGGACTGCCACGTGCCGCATGACTGGACCGACAAGATGGCGCGCAAGATGCAGGCATCGAAGGAGGTCTGGGGCAAGATCTTCGGCACGATCAATACTCGTGAGAAGTTCCTCGACCACCGTCTGGAAATGGCCTCTCGCGAATGGCGACGTTTCGAGTCCAACGACTCATTGGAGTGCCGTAACTGTCACGACGAGGGAGCCATGGACTTTACCCGGCAAAGTACCCGAGCAGCTGAAGCGCATCAGCGCGGGCTGATTGATGGCGACGCTACCTGTATCACCTGCCACAAGGGTATTGCTCACGAGCTTCCTGACATGGCTGGCATTGAGGGGTGGGACGGCATCCACGGGCGTATTGGGGATTGATATCATGAATTATCGCAATGAGTTGAAACTGGTTCTCGTCGTAACATTCTTCGCGGTTTCGCCGCGCGTTATTTCGGCTGATCAGCCTATGTCGAACGACCAGCTCAATCCCTGATCAGCAAGGCAGTGCTGTGATCGACAAGATGAACACGAAAGAACCGGCGAAACAGAATGCCGCCATCACTTTTGATGAAGACCTGGAGGAAACCAAGCAGCCTATTCGTCCCGGCCAGATGGAACAGGAAGAGGCCATAGGAGATGACATTGAAGGTAATGTGAGCGACGCCAGCAATAAAAGTGCTGATGATAAAGAGGAGCCCCGATGAAGTAGTGGTGGCTAACAGTGCCCGTTCATACATCGCAAGAGAAGTACCCCCTGAGCGACCGTTTGGCTTTGTTGGTCTACATCCGAACCAGTTTGCAGTAATCTATGGCTTAAATTAGATGCGTATGGGTGGGCCTAGGTGCACCCTGTAAGTCGGCGAGTGTAAGCGCCACCCGCAAAATGCGATGATAGTCTTGGGCGGAGAGTATGAGCTTTTCAATTACGCCCTCAAACCAGGCATATTCGTCATCAATGAGGTCGCAGGCGGCTTCCAAGACTTTGCCGCTTAACTGGCTTTAGCGGCCATTCAATTTACCTTTCTTGTAGTATCATTGCCTGCGCTCACGGAACAACCGTGGCGCTTCTACTAAGTTAGCGGAGAACTCGGACAGTGCGTCTAGATCAGTACTCCGTGATAATCGGTAAAACATTGTGTAGAAGAAAATCAAGAACCACCAAATAGAAAGCTTTCGGATCCTTTTCAATGGAGGCTATGACTTGTAACCAGTTACGGATGGCAGAAGTGTAAGACACTCCGTTTAGTTCAGCATTATATCAATAAAGCTTAAATGCCTGCTTGTGAAGCGTTATTGTATATTCAAACACAACAATGAAAGCAGAGTTGCTTAGCCTGTGATTTGCCCTAATCACTGAAGTAAAATGTCGTCAACTCTCAGGATTTTAATACGCCGAGCATGGTACTTTACCATTACACTGGTAACGAGGCCTTGGCGTGACGATAGTCCTTTCTAAACAACACCCTTCCACATTAGGTCGCTATTGGCGCTGGCTACAATTCATTGGCGGTGTGCTGATTACAGTCTTATTGTTGGCAGGAAAAGGGGTTGGGTACCACTACCATTCTGGAGCGCCTGGAGTGGCAGGCGTATGACTTGAAGGTACGCGGCACGCTCATCGAACAGGCCGATCCTTCATTAGCTATTATTGATATTGATGAGCGCAGCCTCTATGAAATAGGCCAGTGGCCATGGCCACGGGCTACTGTAGCGGAACTGGTGAATATATTGTTCACTGAGTACGACGCCGGCCTTTTAGGCGTTGATGTGGTTTTTGCCGAGCCAGAGACCACGCTTTGGCAGCAGTATTGGGAAGATGTTACTCGCGACTATCCCCAGCTAACTAACATACCCCCACCAATTGATGGCGATGAACGATTGGCGAGTACCTTGTCAGCCCACCCGGTAGTTTTGGGGTATTATTTCCAAGCATATCGGCATCCCAGTGATCCACCCGCTCTAGGGCAGTTACCTGTGCCTGCTATCGTCGCAGAGCCCCAGCCTCTCGCCTTTCCTGAGCCTGAGCGCTATACCGCAAACTTGCCCGTATTGCAGAACAATGCATTGGGGCGGGCTTCTTTGACAATCCCCGCGTGGATGAAGACGGAGTGTTTCGTCGTGTCCCCATGCTGCAACGCTGGGGGGGAGTTGTATCCCAGTTTACCCATGGCGATGCTACTCGCGTTATTGGGGCAACCAGTGATCAAGCCTATCATTGGCGAAGGAGCTGGCGTTACCCAACTGGAAGCGTTGGATGTCGGTGGCTTCAAGATCCCCGTCGACGCGGGGGGGCCGCACTGGTGCCCTGGTATGGTCCGCGTGGCCACTTTGATTACTTCTCAGCGGCCGATATTTTGAAAGGGCGTCTTGATCCGGGTGCGCTGGCGGGAAAAACATTGATCCTAGGCGCATCCGCCCCAGGGCTAATGGATCTACGTTCAACGCCGGTCGGGGGGATCTATCCAGGGCCTGAGATTAATCTGAGTCTATTGGCTGGCATGTTGCACCAGCGCATACACGCTCAGCCGCCCTGGGTGCTGGGCTTTGAGCTAGTAAGCCTGCTCGCCTTGGGTGTTTTTATGGTGCTGCTATATCCCCGGTTAAATGCGCCGCTATTACTAGTGGTAAGTGGGGACTGCTTTTCACGGCGGTGGGGGCAACCTGTGGGCGTGGTATCAGGGACTCGCGTTGCCTATTGCGGGGTTATTGGTATTGCTGGTGCTACAGATGCTGTGGCACTTAGCAATGAACTTTCTGCGTGAGACACAGCAAAAAACGCTGGGTGGCCGAGCGTTTTGGGCAGTACATCCCGCGCCAATTGGTTGAAAATATGGTCGTAAGCGGTGAAAGCTTTGGCTTAGGGGAGGAGCGAGAGCTAACGGTACTGTTTTCTGATATACGGGGTTTTACTGCATTTTCCGAATCGATCCCGCCCTCAGAGCTTACCGAAATCATGAACCGTCTGTTAACACCGTTAACAGGTGCTATCCATCAGCACCATGGCACCATCGACAAGTACATGGGCGATGCCATTATGGCGTTCTGGGGTGCGCCGTTGCACGATGAGCAACATGCCGATCACGCTCTTGAAGGCGCCTTTGCCATGTTAGACGCGCTCGACGGCATCAATAATGAGTTTGCCGCCGAAGGTAAGCCGGCGCTGACGATGGGGTGGGGTTGAATACCGGTTCCATGAGCGTGGGTAACATGGGCTCTAGTTTCCGCATGGCCTATACCGTCATGGGCGATAATGTGAATCTCGGTTCGCGCATGGAGGGGCTGACCAAAAAGTATGGGGTGAGCTTAATTGTCAGCGAGACCACCGCTAAGCAAGCGCCGAAGTGGTGTTATCGTCGACTGGACAAGGTGCGCGTTAAGGGTCGCAGCATACCGCTGTGGATTTTAGAGCCGCTTGGTCGTTGGGAAACACTTTCAGAGGAGCAGTACCAGTGGCATGCCGCATTTGAGCAAGCGCTGGAGCACTACCACGCGGCGGACTTTGCATCCGCCGAGCGCGCCTTCCGGGCGCTTGATCCGCAAGATCAGCCGACGCAGATGTATCTGGCGCGCATCGAGCATTTCAAGTCAGCGCCGCCCCAAGAAGGTTGGGACGGCATCTGGACACACACGACGAAATAACGGCATCCGACTCTTTAAGGCTATTGAGCAAGACGAACAAAAATACCGGGACCACTGTAGTCACCGGTTTGTTCTCCCCAGGCTTCGATCAAGCTCATTATGGTGGCGGCTTCTTCACCAATATAGCGGCCATTGAACTTGCCACCTTCAAAGCAATTACTATCGCCACATGCCTCGTGCGTCAGATTGATACCGTCCAGCGAGAACGCATCAGATTGATTACTGCCCAACAGCCTGCCAAAGCCGTCTAATAGAATCTCGACCTGCACGCCTTCGCTGTTTGAAAGCATAATAGAACTGTTAGGTAGGATAGGAATAATATCGCCGCCATCGCTAGGCACTAAGCCAGTGCCGCCGACCCAGTTGAATGTCACACCCGTTTCGAGCTGGTCTCGCAAAGCGTTGAGGGCCGACTCACTTAATGATGCGCTCAAAGAGTCTGAAATCTCATCGGAAGCTGCAATAAAGACAATGGATTTGTCTAGCGACGTTGAGCCATCCACAGAGGCGGGTACTTCGGTGCCGCTCTTCCAGTAGCCCCAGACTATTTCACCGCTATTAACAGGGTAAGTTCCTTGAGCTGAAGGTGTTATGTTTTGAAGATAAAGTTCTTCAAAAACCTCCCTATCTGCAACATTTACCAAAGTTTGAGCTCTAGTTGGTTCAAAGTCGATCCAAGATATGAAAGTATTTTCACCTAGTGCTGGGCCGTTATTACCATTCCCCCTGGCCGTTATTGCCGTTCCCCTGGCCGTTATTGCCGTTCCCCTGGCCGTTATTGCCGTTCCCCTGGCCGTTATTACCGTTCCCCTGGTCGCTATTGCCATTGCCATTGTCAGTACCGGTAGCCTGATTGCTGTAGTCGATGCCGCTGCTGCCGGAGCCTATGTCGTTATTGGTGCCGCCATTCCCAACATCATCGTTGCTGTCGCCATTGTTGGTACCGCTGTTGCCAACGTCATTATTGGTACCGCTGTTGCCAACGCCATTGTTGGTGCCGCTGTTGCCAGCGCCATTGTTGGTACCGCTGTTGCCAACGTCATTATTGGTACCGCTGTTGCCAACGCCATTGTTGGTACCGCTGTTGCCAACGCCATTGTTGGTGCCGCTGTTGCTGTCGCCATTGTTGGTACCGCTGTTGCCAACGTCATTATTGGTACCGCTGTTGCCAGCGCCATTGTTGGTACCGCTGTTGCCAACGTCATTATTGGTGCCGCCGTTACCAACGCCATTGGTGCTGCCGCTGCCTGTGTTGGAATTACTTTGGTTGACTGCAGTTGCGCCCTCGAGCTGAGCTACTATTCGTTCTTCGCTTTGATATTCGCTATTCGTGTTCTGTACTGAGCTGTCGTCTTCAAACGGAGTGAGTGCAGCGTTTTCAAGGGAAGTACCAGCTGGGGATGTGCCGGGATTATTTGATGCCTCCTCTGTAGCTGTTGGGACTGGAGACGCTTCTGCTGTTGTGTCTTCCCCCTTGAGGCATGTTGTTATCGAGCTGCTCAAAGATGTCGATGCCACCGGGAACCAGCTGTGGTGCGGTATCGAGTGAGGGCGTGAAAAGACTTGGCCCGGGCGAATTAGGGTTTCGCCTGCATTCGTCGACATGGCCAACATGCCGCTTTCTACATAGAAGTAGCTGCCTGTATCGACGCCGGGAAGCGAGGAAGTTCCCCCCTTCTGGTACATGGAGGATTTGAAAGCTGGTGCCACGTATCCCGATGGTCGCAACGGGGTTCTATGCGTGACGTTCTGCGGCGCGTTTTTGCCGATGGCGCCGGTAATCGAGCGCAGGCCTCCGCGGAGGAGTTCGCCGCTTTGTGCCGAGTTGTCAGGTGTCTCTTCGTCGAGAACGTAGCGCTCAAGGATATAGGAGCTATCGGGGCGAATCGCCTTGGTGCCGCCATCGCTGTAGCGCAGTTGCAGCGTACTGGCTTGAGCGGTATGAAAGGTATCCCCGGCAAAAACTCGTCGCCGCGCTCAGCCGGTAAGCGCTGTCCATTGCGCTCGATAGTTGCATCGCCATGAACAAACATGATCCGCCCTGCTGGCGTATCAGCGAAGGAGGGAAACGGCAGCAGCGCCAGGCTACCCAGGCCGATCGTTGTAAAGCGAGCTAATGGACGTTTATGAAAACAGGCCATAATAATCTCCGTTAGAAAAGGTAGCGAAGCGCTAACTGAGTCTGGTAACGGCGCATATCAAAGAAATTGATTGAGGAGCGCCGACGTTCAACTTCTCGGCACCGGCTTCCAACAGCCAGTCCGTATTGAATTGATGCAGCCACGAGAGCCGTGCTTGCCAAATACGATCGCGGCGGGCTGTGGGTGAATATTCATTAAACGGTGCAAAACCATCTTCTTGGTAGGTGCGGATTCGATGATTGAGGTTGACGCGAAACAGGTGGCGATCACTCAGTGGATAATCGATACCTGCGCCTAACAGCAGATGCTGGAGGTCACCTCCGTCGCGATCGCCAGTGGCCCACTCATGCTCAATTTGCGCAGTTAAACGAGTACGAAGCGCGGTATGGTTGGTGTCAAGTTGAACGCCTAAGCGACCCATATCGTAGTTATTGTTGGCGGCGCTAAAGCGGTTATGCTGTGCGTCAAGCTGCCAGGTAAGTTCGCTACCCAATCCAAACGGGTGGCGTAAATCCACCCGCTGCCCCAGCGAGTAAGCAAGTGATTCTGGCTACGCCCGCTCCAACCCTGCAGAGCGCTGCTCTTGAGCATTACTGTGCGCTGTGACGCTAGGTCGCGTTGATAACCCAATTGGGCTTGGATCAGGGTAAGGTCGTAATCTTGCGCCGTCATCTCGGTATAGCGCTGAGCTTGGCCAGTTGTGCTGATACGCCAGCGGGATTGCGAATCGATAGGGAAAAGACCCTGATAGTTTCCCTGTAGCCGCTGGTAGGTGCTGGCATCTCGATTAAGTACTTGAGTCTGCGGAATGGAATCCTCATCAACCTCAATGCCCAGTTCGCTCGCCTGTTTACGCAACTCCTCTATGGCATCGAGAAAGCGTTGAGGGGGGGAAATAGCGATTTCATTAGGAAACTGCTGCGGATTGCTGTCATAACCGATATCCACACCTAAAAGGCCTTGATGCTGCGGGCCGTTCTTGGCCTGAAGGTGCTGCTCAATTACTGCTTGAAATCGGGCAATGGCGGCTTGGGCATCGGGTGGGGGTGAAAGGGCTTGTAACTGCTTTATTTCACGTTCGGCGTTCCCTAGTTGATCGAGCTGAACCAGGGCGGCAACGCGCTCAATACGGGCGCCAGCATGGTTGGGTTGGCGTAAAATGGCTCGGTCTAATGCCATCAGCGCGTGACTTGACTCACCCGCGCGAAGGGCCGCAACGCCCAGCCAGTAATCGTATTCAGGGTTACCGCTGTGTTCGATCTCTGTGGCCCGCAACTGCGAGTAGGCGGATTGGTTCTCATCTTGGGCCAACAATATTTGAGCGCTAGCAAGCTCTGCTTGAAAAGCCCATGTGGGGAAATCAATGACGCGCTAAGTACCATACCAAGAAGGCATGGAATTATGCTGCGTCGTAGAAAATGCCTCATGAAGGCAGGACCCAATTCAAGTGAGAGGGAGCTGCTGACAAAGCTCACTGGCAATGCGTTCGCGCTGTTTAGGCTTTAAGTGTGTGATCCATAGCTCTTCCGGGAGCGTATCCAGGGCATCAAGGAGCTTGGCAAGACGATGCGGCGTTAAGTGATTGCTAATTTTTGCTAGTGCATCAAAGTGGTTACTGTATGCACATTCGATGGCCAAGCGATTTAGTGGCCCTAAACGGTTAAGTGCTGTAATCGTGGATTCGCTTAGGCCGGTATCGCCGCAAATGGCGACCTGTTTGCTACCATCGTTAATACAGTAGCCGCAGGTGGGGACTCCATGAGAAACGGGAAACGGCGTCACTTGTAACGGTATGTTGGCTTCTCCGGGTAACGTAAACTCCTCCCACAAGGTGATAGGAACAAATTGGAGCACGGGGAGTCAGCTGAAGGAAGCTGAGTGAAATCAGGCCAAATATGTTCGTTGAATATATGCCGCTTAAGGGTTTCCAACACTTCCGGAAGTGCGTAGACGTTTAGGGATCGCTCTTGCTCGGCCAGCGCGTCAAACTGCATGTCAATCAGAAGGGGGAGGCTTGCGATATGATCGAGATGGGCGTGTGTTAGCAGTACGCTATGCACTGACATTAATTCAGCATTGCTGAGTCTTTGAACGCCTGTGCCAGCATCAATGAGCGTATGAGGCGGCAAATGAAAAGCGCTAGTGCCTTGCTGTGGTTCAAGCCCACCGCTTGCGCCGAGTGTGATTATTTGCATAAAACTATTATTATCTTTGCGAAGGTTTTAATCGTTGACCCTGTCAACTGATGCGATGGACACTCTTAAGAGTGAATCGATATCGACAGTGTCTATTTGGTAATTCTGTAAGTACTGACGTGCATAATCCAGGTACACACCTTCTTCGATAAACACAGCAAATAAAACCGGATCGAGGTGCCGTTCCTCTACCATGCGTCCCATAATATTCAGGGCTTGAGAAAGCTTCATCGGTGTTTTATAAGGCCGGTCCGGCGCTGTAAGCGCTTCAAAAACATCAGCAATCCCCAACATTCTCGCTGGTAATGAAAGCTGTTCGCGAGTCAGTCCGTTAGGGTATCCGGATCCGTCCATTCTCTCGTGATGCCCTCCTGCATACTCGGGAACACGCTGCAAATGCTTCGGGAAAGGCAACTCAGCCAGCATGTCGAGCGTAGCGATTACGTGCCCTTCGATGATTTTCCGCTCTTCTTGATTCAATGTGCCGTGACGGATGCAAAGGTTTTCTAGCTCGTCTTCAGTCAATAGAGGCTGTCGATGGCCATCTATGTCTTCCCAGGTATCTTGCGCAATTGCCTGGAGCCGCTCGACATCTTGATCTTTAAGGTACTCACCGTCCGTATTTGAACGACGTATCAAAGTGAGATCTTCCTGAAGTGTTGACTGTTTGTTTGCGAAGACTTCGCGTTCTTCTTCAGTAAACAGCTGACCGTTGCGATAAGCATCGAGCTCAGCACGCAGCTGTGCCGCACAAAGCGCTTGCTGCTTTGCCGCAAAGCGGGCTTCAATGGCAGGAAGACGATCAAACAGCCCTTCAAGCTTGGTCGACTTTTCCATGACATGGTGGGGTATGACGATTTTTCCACAGTCATGGAGCCAGGCAGCGGTTTTAATTTCGTAGCGATCATCTTCGGTTAGGGGTGAAACTGGCGACTTCGGGTGTTGTGAGCGATGCGTTGCCTCGGCAAGCAATAACGTTGCTTCTGGCATACGACGGCAATGAGCGCCGGTATGAGCAGATTTAGCATCAATAGCGGTGGCGATAACGCGGACAAAGCTGTCGAAGAGAGCCTGCATTTCGTCAACTAGCCGATGGTTAGTGATAGCTACGGCGGCCTGCGAAGCAAGCGACTCTGCAATATGCTGATCAGCTGAGCTAAAAGTACCGTCAATACCGTGTGCGGTACGTTTATTTAAAAGTTGCAAAACCGCTACAGTATCACCCTGGTGGTTGTGCATCGGTACGGTGAGAAAAGCCCGCGACCGATAACCCGTGGCTTGGTCGATTTTCCGCGTGCCAGCGAAATCGAAGCCTTTCGCGGTGTAAGCGTCTTCAATATTGACGGTACAGTCGTTTAAGACAGTGTGAGCTACTACTAGGTGGTGATTGGGTAAGCCATCAGCTTGATATAAATCAATGATGGGAAACTGTTCGCCTACCGGTTCGCTAAGTCCCCCAAGGCGTAGGTCCAATGTATCGTTTTGTACGATTGCAAAGAGAGCTGCTGTTTTGAAGCATCAAAGGTGTAGAGCGTGCCAGCGTCTGCTTGAGTTAATTCCCTTGCGCTAGTCAGCAGGTTCTCTAGCAACGCATCGTGATTGCGCTCTGAAGAAAGGGCAATGCCGATCTCGTTGAGTTGGCGGATCCGTGTAATGTCACTGCCGTAAGACTCCCCACCCATATAGCACCTAATTTATTTTGTTTCATTCATTATATAGGATGAGAAAAGTTAATCCAGGAAAGATGCCAATTCTAATCGAATCGCCGGCTCGGACAGGTGAGGTCAGGTAACTACCCGATTAACAGGTATTTGGGGTGACAACTTGAAGATTACCTAAATGGGGATAGGTCGATGGGTTTTTTAATTTACTTCCGGTCGTCAATAGCCCAGGCGGCGACAAAGCATGGATATAAGCTATTGTTTATAAGATGAAATGGAAATTCTGTCAGCCGTTAAGAGCAAGATTGGTCGACAGATTCTTGAGCGTGCAGAGACTCCCAAAGGACTCCTAAGTGCTTTCAATAAGCCTGCGGCTCACCTGCAAGTGGATCATCGGCTACCATTAAAAGTATGGTGCAGGCACGGCCGCTGCGTTTCGCAAGGTACATGCTGCGATCGGCGGCTTCAATAAGTTCAAGAGGCGTCCTAAAGATAGCGTCACTCATGCTGGCAATACCAATCGAGGCGCTCACCTTAAGGGGTTGGCCCGATACTTCGAGTATCGTGGTAGTCAGCAAAGCGTGATTTAACTGATCTGCTAGATGTTCGGCTTGTTCGGGCGGTTGTTGCGAAAGCAATACCAGGAACTCTTCGCCTCCGTAACGACCCACCATAATATCCTGTAGATTGACCGCTGAACGCTTTTTCTCGGCCACTAGGCCGAAAAGGAGCCTGGCGAACTGTCTCAACACATCGTCGCCTACTTGGTGCCCATAAGTATCATTAAGTTGTTTGAAGTGATCCAGATCAATAAAGATAACGCTCAGCGTTTCTTGGCCAGAGTTGGCTTGCTCAAATAAAAGGGCCAGCTGCTTTTCCAGATATGCGCGATTGGCGATGCCGGTGAGAGGGTCTGTTCGGCTCTGGTGATCAAGAAGGGTATTTTGCTCTTGCAGGGCATTGCTTTTTCCTGCTCGCGTTTCAGTAGTAACTGAAGCTGCTGATTCCGCTCGTGCAATAGCTGTTTGGCTTCTGCTAGTAGGACCTCACTGTTGAGCATAGGGGCATGATGAGGTTGAACAGCTGTGCTATAGGAGGTAGTTTCGTTTGCAAATGATCCAGAAGATTTGCTAATAGCTTGGGTTCTAATGCTGGATGGTGCGTTACTAATTCCCCAAAACACTTTTGCGGAGTGGGTGAAAGCCAAGCGTCGGCAATACTCCCGGAAAGTTGCAGGCACAGTAGGGAAGTTTTAATAGCCTCATTGCCGTCATGGCTTTGAGCGACCAAAATGGCGAGATCTTCAGGTATACCCAAGCTCTTCAAAAGCCAGGCACCAATGGCGGCATGATCGCAGCCAAAGAGTGATTTCTCCTGGGCGCAAAGTGCTTCGTGATCGTGTAGATATATCCCCAGCATTTCTGCATAAGGAGGGGCGATTTCATGCAGCGCCATTATTCCGATATCCTGCAACAGCGCAGCGGTGAAAAGCTGCCTCGCTTGTGATTGACACAGAAAATGTTCGCTGAGACATTGTATGCTAAGAGTTGCGATTAGGGCTCGCTGCCATATATATGTATAAGTGTCAGTACTCTGTTTACCTCCAATCAAGCTAAAGCTCAAGACGACGGCAATGGTAGCGTCAGTACCTAGCCGGACGACAGCTTCTCGACAGGTCGTGACGTTTTTCTTGGTGCCCCGGTGCAGGGCGCTATTGGCAAGAGATAAAAGCGCAAGGTGAGGGCGGGATCACGCTCTATAGCATTGGCGTAGTCGCTCAACGAGGCGTCTGGGTCTCGGGCTATTCTGAGCACTTCCAAGACCGCGCCAGGCATTGAAGGCAAAGTGTTGCAGTCCTTCAGTCGTTGCGTCAAAGCGGGTGGTAAGTCGAAAACGCTGGCGAAACAGTACTAGCCAAATTGGTGCTAACGGTCGGTGCTTGGAAGTGCTCGGACATAGTAAATCTCTTATTTTTTTCGACCATGGCCTAGAAAGCAGTAAAGCCACTGCTTGGCTTTGCTTCTTAATATGGGTGCTAGTTTTCTAAGAAGATTCGCCTAATACTTTTGTGCTAGCTGTTTTTGTATCCGCCAAACAGCCTGCAAACGCCCGGTATTGAAGAAACGCCTTATTTTTCATGCTTATAGCTCATTTTTGATGTGCCGTCTACGCTAACTGTACTCTTTTCCGATTGCTTTACACATCAATTAAGATGCTGTCATTCTAGCAGGGTGCTTCTAAAAGGACATATTGGATGCTAATGATGTGATTGTTCTAATGAGAATTTACCAGAGCACTGTGCCCTAAATGATATTTATGTTCTTTGAACTGAGCCTAAAAGCTGGGCAGTAAAAACTAACCACCCAAGGTCTGATTTCGATACTGAGCCGGTCTCAGGCCTCTTGGCTTGGTCTTGATGTGCTCATGATTGCAGTAATGGATCCAGGGACGGATATCCGCCTTTCACTGCTCAATACCGACTAAAAGGTTCAAGTAGTTTCAGCAACCTAAAGAAGCTCTCCATCGCTGCGTTATACCGTCCATTTCCTTTCTTGACTTGTTCTGTATCATGCCGTGCTCGCTGAGTTTGCGTTGGTAAGCAGGCATCGATATTTCCCAGCCTTGGTCGGAATGCAATAGCGGCGCGGCTTGATCTTTGGCCTGACGAAAGACCCACAACTTTTTAGATATGCCGCCTTAGCACGCAACTTTTCGTTTTCTTAGAGCAACTGCTCCAGAGAGCTCTTCTTAGTCAGTGGAAGTGGTGGTTTGGGTAACTCTGCTGTGAGTATCTACTTCTGGTGGCCTCGGGTTATTGGCCAGCGACTGGAAGCCTTAGCAAACTATAATAGCTGGTGCGACCTAATCTTTATCTTCACCATCGATTTTTGATGCAAGTTCATTTCCGCCTCCCTATCATCTTGGCAGCCCTCACCGAGTCTACTGATCAACTACCAAGAGAAGTTATGGTTAAGAAAAATATAGATTGATTACGTGGTGATAAAAACGGTATCTTTGTGCCTCCGACGCCGGGTTCACCTTTCCCTATAGCCTGAGCCGTACCGCTAATTTTATCTTGAAGCTGGCCGCGCACTATCGCTCAGAGTTAATGGTCCAATCGGCTTTACGTGGCAAGAACATCTTTCTAAATGGACCCGCTAACCTTTATACTTAGTAAGGCTGCTTAGAATAAGCAAAGGGTCCGGCGCAAGGACTCTCGGTACTTTTGGCTCTCTGGCGGCATATGTCCGGCATCAGAAGTGAGAAAGCTCGTTGGCTGGTATATACACCTTGGCATTGAATGTATTACGTACTCGTTTGCTTCGTAGGACATCAGAATGCGTAAGGCAATATAGAACTTTCTCAAAAAAATATGCAAGGAATCTAATATTTATATCATTGAAATCTATACCTAAAGTTGTGCGGTTTTCGTAGTAATCTGCTCAACAGGCACAGAGTAATTACTGCTGTTTTCAAGCCTGATAAATCCATGCTTTTCAGCAAAACTGTGTATTGAAGATGTGCTAGCTTGCTCAATCCCGATAACATCGTATTGATGCTCTTGCGCAAAATCGCTAATGAAACTAAGCAGTTCACTGCCATGTCCTTGGCGAGTTTTATTAAACTCTATTCGGCTAATCACAAGTGCTTTACCGCCCCAGTATTGATTGCCCAATTCGAATATACGTATGTATAGATCAAATTTATGGCGCCTTGCGTTAACATTCACGCCTAAGCCAGATGAAGTGCATGATGTCTTATAATTAAATTTTTCCATTAGGTAGGTGTTTAGAGCGTTGCAAAAAAGGTGTTTTTCGGATATTTCATGAGCAGGCATATATTTTTCCAGTCAATTATTTGATGAGCTATCGGCATTGATAATCATCTTGCACCTCGCTGATATGATGACATAAGAGCAAGCCTAGTATTTTCAAGATGTTTAAGATAGCAGAGCTTAAGGGCATGCATTCTTGGGCTACATTATAAACTGTTAACCTAAAAAGACCAGAAGTTATGCAAGTAGACGCCTATCTTTAATCTGGTTTATCCACTTTAACTTTTGCTCTGCTTCGTGATGCCTTAACATTGAAATAGTGCCTTGTTCAGCGCGCTTAGCAACAGGCTGTATATGCGGTTTATTTGTACAAGGGTTATAAGGCTTATGTGGTTTGCGCAACGTATTAGAGGATGCGACTAATTACAATTTTATAGGGAAGTAGTTATCTGGGTTTCACCCTGCTGAGTTTCACCAGCCTGTGCCGAAACGGGCGCTGCAGCGACTCCACCGCTTCGTGTCGGTCCATAAAGCTAGACAAGTGCAGGCGACAGCGGAACGATATTCTCTTGTAATATTGGGTTAAGACTATCGTGAGGTAGGATGCATTTGCGATAAAACAGATCAATTCGCTTCAGATTTTGTAGACGCCCTTAGGCCCTGTATTAAAGATATTAAGGTAGATCCATGAGCAACCTCCATTACATCGACTATTCAAAGTCGAGCCCGCCAAGTAATTAGTAGCACTTGTCTAGCGAGTCGCCGAACCCTCTAATGGTTAGATACCAGCCATTAGCTGTAGCAATGGAACGAGCGTTTCGTCAAACCTTCGCAATACGACGACAAAGAAATAATCTACAAGCTGAAATCTTCACATGTAGGCTGGACTAAACCGGGTATTTAAATGGCGATATTTTAAATAGCTCACCGTTGGCGTTCCACGTAGAATTTTGACTAAAAGGGTCGTTATTGATGTGTTCATTCATGTACATGCCACACAATGTCCAAGTTGTAGAATTTCTGTCATTAGCAGTGCGATTTTGATGGCCTTATTTCCCATACTGTTAATCACAATTATTTAATCTGCCTAGGTAAGTCGAAAGATGTTCTAGCTCGTTCAATTATGGAGTAAGAGATGTCTGATTTTGAGAAGGAGAGGTATCTGAGGCTGGCAGATGTGTGCGAACGTTACAGCATTTCTCGTTCGACGTGGTGGCGTTGGATAAATACTGAAGATGCTCCAAAGCCCGTGCGGATTGGCCCACGGGCCGTACGCTGGCCATTAAGGGTTTTATTGAACTGGGAGAATGGTAAATAAAGTAAGCAATGAATTTTCTCTGAGATATCAATATACGCACATTGAAACACCCATTATGCCGCCGTTGAGTATGCTTAGCGAGCGGCATAATGTGTTCCTCCAGAACAATAAAGGTGGCTGTGCGAAGGACTCTTTCGAGCGTGCTGGTTCCTTTTGGTCGGTCGGCCAGCCCGCGCATAGTTGCCGCTTTATATTTTGGCCGCAACCGAAGACGACTCAGATCAAATTGGTGTCGTCCAGTAGCTATTCTTCAAAAGCGCTAAGCTAATCGAGTGTCCAGAGTGCAAAGGGCGCATGCGCTCTTTTGTATCTAGCACTGCACAGGCTGTGAAGGACAACCAGTCATGGTGTTAATGGGAGCCATAAACGAAGTAGAGACGGCCGCAGGCACCACATTCGACTCTCGGCTAGGCGAGTCCCACTGGATTGAGAAAGAACGCATGCGGCTTTGTTAATAGGTTTATGCATCGGGTTCCTATGACAACTCACCGTGTAGCTATGAGCACAAACATGCGAAGTACAGGGGCTCAATTCACAACTAGTAAAATCAGCAATATACTGAAATCAAACACTGAAAAAGTCCGCATGCGGACTTTATGTAAGGGACTTTGCGCTGGTATGCCAGGTCAAAACAGCGGGATGCTATGAGCAGTTTCATTCGAAGCTCTGTAGTTCCCTCCATCACTAGCAAAGCCAAAATTCCGTCGAATGCACTGTCATCTCGCTCTCAAGTCAACTATGCATGGAGTTGTAGGCTGCATTACCCAAGTTAGAAACGCCTCACCGTCAGACTATCCCTACACTAAGCAGCGAAACCTAGAGCTAGAAAATTTCCGCATGCGGAAATTTTGAATGCACCGTCATCTCGTTCTCAGGTCAACTATGCATGGAGTTGTTGGCTGAATTCTCTGCATAGCGGGGTCACATGCAGACTATTCGGGGAGTAATAGACGAATCCGAGTAGAAAATTACCGCATGCGGTAATTTTAGTGCACCGTCTTCTGGTTCTCCGGTCAGCTATACATAGATTTTGACTGCATTACCCAAGTTAGAAACGTCGCACCGTCAGACTATCCCTACACTAAGCGGCGAAACCTAGAGCTAGAAAATTACCGCATGCGGAAATTTTGAATGCACCGTCATCTCGTTCTCAGGTCAACTATGCATGGAGTTGTTGGCTGGATTACCCAAGTTAGAAACGGCTCACCGTCAGACTATCCCTACACCAATAGACGAATCCGAGAGATAGAAAAAAGTCCGCATGCGGACTTTTAAGAAGGAGCAATGTCACTGGCTGCTATAGGAACCAGTCTACGTTCTGTTAGAGGTACATAAGTAGTCAGAGCGCTCGCAGCATCACTATTAATCAGTAAATGCTGCCTAACCTAGCAAATGAAAAGTCCGCATGCGGTCTTTTGTAATGCACTTTGCACTGATATGCCAGGTCAAAACGGCGGGATGCTATGAGCAGTTTCATTCGAAGCTCTGTAGTCCCTCCATCACTAGCAAAGCTAAAACTCCGTCGAATGCACTGTCATCTCGTTCTCAGGTCAACTATGCATGGAGCTGTTGGCTGCATTATTCAAGTTAGAAACGCCTCACCGTCAGACTATCCCAACACTAAGCGGCGAAACCTAGAGCTAGAAAATTTCCGCATGCGGAAATTTTGAATGCACCGCCATCTCGTTCTCAAATCAACTATTCATGGAGTTGTTGGCTGAATTCTCTGCATAGCGGGGTCACATGCAGACTATTCGGGGAGTAATAGACGAATCCGAGAGGTAGAAAATTACCGCATGCGGTAATTTTAGATGGATTCATGTCATGGACTACTAGATCGAACAGGCGTGGTGGCTGTATCAAGATTATTTCTAGTAGCGACGGCTCACAGTTCGATGATCAAAAATACTGACAGGCCAGCAGAAAGACGAATCCGAGAGTTAGAAATTACCGCATGCGGAAATTCTGAAGGCGTCGACATCTCGCTCTCAGGTCGACTATTCATTGAGTTGTTGGCTGGATGGTTGGATTATCCAACTTTATTCAGCTCACCGTCAGGCTATCTCAACAAAAATAACGACGCTTAGTGCAAGAAAATTACCGCATGCGGAAATTCTGAAGGCGTCGACATCTCGCTCTCAGGTCGACTATTCATTGAGTTGTTGGCTGGATGGTTGGATTATCCAACTTTATTCAGCTCACCGTCAGGCTATCTCAACAAAAATAACGACGCTTAGTGTAAGAAAATTACCGCATGCGGTAATTCTGAAGGCATCGACATCTCACTCTCAGGTCGTCTATTCATTGTTGATGGCTGGATTCTCTGCATAGAGGAGCTCACATGCAGACTATTCTGGGAGTAATAGACGAATCCGATAGAGAGAAATTACCGCATGCGGTAATTTTGAAGGCACCGCCGACACGTTGCCAAGCCAACTATTCATTACTTTCTTGGCTTGATAAACCAAGTTTGTAGCGGTTCACCCTCAGGCAATCCCGCCACAAAGGGGCAATCCGAGAGATAGGTATTTCCGCATGGGGAATTTTGAAAGCACCGTCAAACAATAAAGAGATGTAGTTGGGATGTGTCGCAAAATAAAGCAGCAACTAGGGCTGGGCAACCTGGCATACAACCGATAAGAGGATCATCAGGTTAAGATAAGCAGGATGAAGCTATGGGGAACGTCTACCGGGTGTGTGCGCGGACGTGTTAGATAAAGATGCAGGTTGTAAGGTGAAACAGTTGCCGAGAATTAGCTATGGCATATCAACGCTTTTATTGCCTTCATGAAACTACTATTTAATTTACGTGGGCATAAATAGGAAGCCCGCGACAGTTGGATAAAGACTATCACGGGCTAGAGCAAGGCATGGGGATGCCTTGAATTAGTAATAGCATCTTTAGCGTGAAAATACATCTCTTCGGGGCAGTTTCATGGCAACTAGCCTTGTAATTTAACCCCTTAAGCAATACATATCAGCCCCTCCTGAAACCCCATAGTTAGGACATCTATTGAATACCTGCTATCCGCCTATAATAGTCACTAACGAATGTGCAAATCGACTATATAAAGTTTATTGATAACCCAGACGCTCAAAAGGCTTTTTTACGCCAAGCATATTTATTTGAAGCAACTAACAACGTGACGCCTGTAGTCGTTTCAAACTCTGCTTGGAGACGCCCACAGGCGTTTATTAAAACATTAGGACGCCTGCAAGCGCTTGTTGCCAATAGAGACTCCCACAGGCGTCCCTATAACAGTTCGAGGATGCCTACATGCGTTTTAAACCTACTTCGAGACGCTCACAGGCGTTTCTTTACTGGTAAAACACGCCCACAGGCGTTTTACTTGTGTTACGAGACGCTCACAGGCGTCTCTATATCTGTCTTAAGACGCCTACAGGCGTTTCCGCCATCTACCTCTACGCTAGAAGGGTTCTATCAAGCTGTAAGCGGTTCTATCAAGCATCCACGAAGGCCTTGATAAAGGCATTGAAGCACAAGTGTGCAAAGAAGAAGCAAAGATCGGTTCGATCAGGTAAAGCTTAGTTCAACTATAGTCTCGCAATAGACAACGATGCTTTATGAGCTAGCCAACGACATTCCCAGCTTTAAGATGTTGGCCAGATTCTCTATGGGTTATCCATGGTCATCCAGTAAAGACAATCTCCGAAAGAGTGATTTCACGTTCTATGCGTTTAATCGTCAGGCCGATCTCAGTGAGACCGTTAAGATAATTCAGTCGCATGACCTGAAGAGCCGAATTGATTCGTTGCTGTGCTTGAGCATGCCATTCCGAGTGCTGATCAATATAGATGCGTGGCTCGGTACTCAGTAGGGCGGTAAACAGGGTTGATAGAAGCAGTGAGTTCATTATGGTCTAGTCAGTGAGAGGTTGATTAAATGCCGGCGCGACCACGAGGGTAGTCGATAAGCCTTTCGGTGACGCAAATAGGTAGAAGAGATGCCCGACCGGACTTTCACAGTTACTGACCCAGTGACTTTTATTCTCTGTCTGCATGGCCAACTGACATAGCTATTGTTAAGCGCCTAAGCAGTGCCAGCTCACAGGAACGCCATGTTGGGCTTTGACGCTATCGGCATATGCATTGGGTACCGAGGTCAGTTGTACTTTCAGACCAGGGTGGGGCGATGATGGATCAGTCTGTAATGATAACCGTGACATAGGGTGCATTTATTGTCGCAGCTCATCAGCCGCGTTATCGATTAATGGAATGTTGTCTCTAATAAGGTCAAATGGCGGGTTGGGCATAGCGAGACCAGAGACCTTTGGCATATCGATTGCTTTTTCCCTATGACACTACCGGCGTTATCTCCGATGTCGTCGAGCTTGGGATCATCCAAAGAACCCGGTAGTTGTAAGAGGTCTAGCAGTGACGATGCATCTTTCCATATGCCTTTACCTTCGTTTTGCGCTTTCTCTCGCCAGGCGTAAAGTCTGTCACCCACCGACGTGCCTGGTGGTAGTAGTGCATACCCTTAAGCAATCACGTCTCGATTGATCCACCGATCACCCTGATAGGAGTTGCCGGTGACACTGCCATCAGCATCTAGTGAATCAGGAGCAATCATGAGTAGCTGACCTCCAACCATGCGGGTAAGGGTAGATATCGAATCAAAAGCAAAGGGCGGGGAGGAGTGGGTGCTAGTACAGAGGACAGTTTAATGGTGAGCTGTTCACCGACCTGTGAACACCATTGGCGACGGCAAGTATTGCGTACCGATATTCTGACGGTATCGCCTGAGGCTACCTGGGTCAACGATCCGCGCATGGTAACGCTGCCCCGTTGTACGGTTTTGCTGCAGCGCGTTTGATTGAGTAGCTCTCAGCATTACCGTTGCGGATAGGGCCAGTGTGGAAGGAGTGAACGCATAAAGCACCCGTCAGTCATTGATATAGCGTCGATGCTAGCAAGGTGCTTTATTCCGGGTGACCGATGAGGCGATCGTTTTGGCAGCCTTATCGGCATTGTTCAGATAATGTCCGTTTATCATTCATCGTTAATAAGCCCACTTAACCCTGTGCTATCAATAACAACACCGACCCATTCGTAGGTGGCCATCATGTCGGGCCATAAATGTAGCGCTGCCAGGGTGAGAATGTCCCTCAGCACCACGCCGCCAAGATTGGATCTCATCAGAACAAACAGGGTGCCAAAGAGTAGGGCGGTTGGTGGTATAGGAAGTATAATCAGATGTCCTTTTCGGCTAGGTATTTACCCTGGGCTTGAGCGGTATCTTCCGCTAAGGCCTCGGCTTCATCATCCACAATCATTCCGCGAATCATCGGATGTATGCTCCCATGGGCTTCGCGCCAAAGACAATCTCGGTGCGTCCGGTTTTATGATTAATGATCATTGAGGAGGTCGTTGGGTTCATGTCCTGGTTCTGAGCACTGCGATTATCTTCACGGATTTGGGCGATCACGTCCTGGTCGTTCAATCAGGAGGCAAACGCTTCTTTGTCCAGGCCAATCGATGTCGCCATGTCGGTCATGCTGCGCGCATTGGTAGCACTGCTGATGTTGTCGTAATGATCGTCCAAGTAAACCCAAAATGCTTTATTCCCAACAAGACGACCCGCACACTCAGAGGCCACGGCTTTCGGTTCCGACACAGGCTATAGATGATCGTCATCGGGAGGTACTGCGTATTGACTAGTCCATCACTGGCCTCGACCAATTGATTGGGCGTGCCGTGGAAGCGCTGAAAAAGGAACACTGCGTATCAGCAAAGGTATGAGGGTGAACCTTGCGTCGGGCTACCGTATATCCAGTTGTCGCCTTCTACGCTGTCATGAAGCAAGTCATAGGATGCGAATTTCAGCACGCATGGCTTGCTGCTGATTTTCGTAATGCGCCTTGATGCCTTCGGCAATAGCAGTGGAAAGGTTATCGTTACTGGTCGCCGGTGCGAGCTGTGAGTGTTGAATCTACGTCAAGATCGCGATGTTGTTGTCAATCTGATCGTTCACGCTGACCATGCCAGTGGCATAAAGTGTTAAGACTGATCCAGCTGCTGCGCCGATAAACGAACCCAAACCACCGAGTAGTAGGGGATTAGCGATGCTACTTTTCTTTGCTGCTACTGCCTTTCTGTTCATCAAGGGTTTCTCACAAGTTTAAGTACGCCAACCAGACTGCTTTGGCAGCAATGGCTACGACATAGCCAAGTCCGGCATTAATGATAGAAGCTACCAGGTGACTGAAAACGTCTACGGACTTCAGGTGATCTTTAACTGACAGCGCCATGACTATAATGCCGGGGATAAAGAACATCAGGTGACTACTGCTAACACTGTCAGTAAAACCGTTGCCCAAATAACCGGCAATAAACAGGTCTGCAAATAACCGCCAATGTATCCTCGAACTTGCCCGACGGATGCTGTGGTCGGTAGCGACTCTTTAAGGAACGTAAAATGGATTTTGTGAATATAACTTTCTCCTACCTGGTTATGTTGTTAGCTCATCCACTTTACTGACCAAGCCGCGATCGACAAGCGTTACTGTCGCCTGCATCGACCTCTCAAGTACAACAGACCAAGAAGCAGGCAACATTCTAATGATTTCCAACAGAAGCTGTTCATCTGCTAATTACAGGATCATACCCATCCACTCTTCAATTATCATTGGGCGAATTTCAAGCTGGCCCCATGATTGCAACCTTTGTGCACTTACATCTATTGCCTGATTGGCTAATACCAACACGGGACATTTCGAAGAAAGCCCATCGGTTTTACGTTAAATTAATACAGCAGTTTGGGCCGCACGCCATTCAACATCATCAACCACCATAACGCAGAATCAACGATGGGTGCTTCGAGTTGCTAATAGGGGCAAGTTCTGATCTATCTGATATAGGCGCGCAGCGTATATCTGCGTTTGTCTACTACGCCCATACAATAGATCGTCTAAATACATCGTCTGTCGTTCCGGTTAAGAAAAATGTATTTTAGCGTCTTCAAAATCCGGGAATTGTAGATTAGGGTGCAATTTTGAGGGGGTTAATGGCTTTTACTAGATATCAAAATTGAACGTGGCACTACCATTTTTTGCATAATTGCGAAGCATTGAGCAAACCATACGATCGTCATAAGCGTCTTCATCGGTCGTGTACCGTAGAGGTGAATTTTCAGCATTACGGATACATACTAAAGGTGGGCCTTCCAACTTCTTCCGCGAAACAAAAGCCAGGAAGGTATCAATAATGATGTCAACTTTTCTAATCTCAATAAAATAGTGTGGTTTTCAGAACGTTGCAGACTGCCCCAAGGCGGAAAAGCTCAAAGAACCGCGCAATAGACGATGAGGTATTTCTGCTTTCTCTAACTGGTAAGATACCAGGGAGCTTGCCTCAAGACATTCCATCGAATGATCAACCACCACATCAGAGCAGAGCTCGTAAATTAATTGAAGGACAGAGAGGTCAAGGTTGCATTATAGTGTTTTTCAGCAAAAAATTCACAGAGCGACAAGTTTAAGCGTCTTTTGAGTAATAAATGTTTGTTCATTTAGAGAGTCATACTTGATGGCTATCATTTAATAGACCTTATTCAGATAACCGTAAAGAGATGCTTGGATAAGATTAATGAACGCCTGCAAGCTCTACTCGTAAACCAGCACGACGCCCACAGGCGTTTTATGCATACCCATCATGACGCCCACAGGCGTCTCTGGCTAAAAGCATAAATGATTATTTATACTTTAATCACACGCATCGCTTCTTTAATTGTTTGCTAAATTTGTACATATAGCTCCCGCTAAAAATTCCAAATTAACGCATAAAATCGCAGTTAGTTTGATTTCGGCTGCAAAACAGCTCGTAGAAGGTCGTCTCTGAGTGCGTTCAGGGTAGCACCCTATGGCTCCCCCCTAGGTTGGTCAGCGGAAAGCTGCCACAGGGCCTATGTAGGTCTTCTGTGAGGGAGGGAGAAGGTGCTGCCTCGCAGGTCAGACTGCGATTAAGGCTAACGGAGGGTGCCTAAAGCATTTTGTAAGCTTTCAGCTGTGATCGCTGTTTCGCGAGCAGTTTTGTCATCTCACGACAAACCTTAAATTTTCTCCATAACTCTAACGATCTCTTTCCCCAATCCAAAAGACCAGCTATATCTTTTCAAGACATGTATTTAGACCTGTTTTGCGTAAGTGTTGAGCTTTGATCTTACTAGCGCCCTCATGTTTAATTTAAAAGCTTTGTAGTACGATATTTCTAATGAGTCCTCGCGGTGCCGGTTTCTCACGCCAAGAGAATTACCATACCGCCCATCAGCACGGTATTCATCTATCTCTTCCCAGAATTCGTCTGAAATGAAACTGCAAGTAGCTAAACCTTCTTCAGCTCAAATTTGAGTTCTGCAATCCTCTCGTCCACTTCGTCAGCCATCGATGAGCAAAGCTCGACCATTCAACCTGCGCGGACTTCTGGTGAGTCTATCAACTGCTGAATATGTGTTGGGGAGTCGTATATTTTGATGGGGAACATCCTGCCCATTCCCCACGTTAATATCTGTCTGGGGAAGCAACATGTTTTCGACCGCTTTTGCGTGTGAGATGCGACGAGTGGCCACCGAATGTAAAACGAACTGGGGCGGGGAAATACGATGTGTTCCCCAGACTGACTTGGTTTTCCTAATTTAACAAGCTAGGGCTTTATCTTAAATAGATCCATAAGCTTTTTAGTCAGTCTGGGGAATGCGTTTAAATCAAGCATAAAGCTTTCTTCTGCAAAAAGGCTACTCGAAATGATCAATAGTTTCAAAAGACGCCTGCAGGCGTCTCGTTGGAATACGTATATTAATGTTTTATGATTAACATGCTCTGTGATTTGTTTTGTTATCGTTAAGAGGTAGGCTAAATAGGCGTAATATTTGAACAGATATTATGTGTTTGGAGGCAATATCCATTAATGGAAGAGTCAATGTAAATCCTTAATTCGTATTTTTAAATCTGCTTTGCATTGATAAGATTGCTAAATAAAATTTATTAAAATGAGTAATTTGGAATTTTGGCGGCCGAAATTAAATGCAGTAGCGAGAGGCTTGCCTAGACTTTGTTGATTGGTTCCTGATTCTGAAAATTAAGTTAACTAGAAATGCACTGATACCGGAAAATATTGTTTATTTTTATGTGATATTTATTTATGACGACGCAAATTAAGTTGCTATGCTTATTGTTAGCTCTGTATTGCATAGTTGAAAGTATTAGAAATAATTGCAAAGATAATCGAAATGTCAGCAACAAGCCTGCGTCAGTCGAACTGTACAATCCAATTAGCGTTAGTAGAATTCTGTACGCCCCTGCGGCCTCTAGCGTGACCCCCGTGAGCTGCAACATACAAAAAGTAAAAATAACGAGGGAAAAATGCTAAATAAATTTAATAAATAACGAGTACGATACGTGATGTTTCCCCCAAAAAAAACGCCATGTTGGCGGTTCTTAACAGTGAGTTTTACCAATGCTTATTTTTTCGATTAAGACGGTGTACACCAATAGTGAGCAATACCGCAATAAATAATGGTGTACAAAGCAATAAAAATTTGATACTTAAAATTTCATGAATCATTTTGTCTTCTCCCCCATGTCTAATTTTATTTTATTATAAAGGCATGTGAAAGTTGTTAATATCCCTACGACTATCGCAAGTATTCCAGTCTTCAAACCAACCTCATCCAAGAATAAGGTTAAGACGATGCTTAGAGATGTAATTAAAACCCCTAATCGTTGACAAGCATTATTCGCCTCTAAAAAAGAGAGCGTAAAATTTTTCTTGCATCTCGAGTCACCTATTTAATTTATATTTAAAATTTTTACCAGCTTCTAAAAGGATACCGCACTTTTGCGCAGGGCAAGTCGAATCTGCATATTTTTATTCTTGCTATTTGTGTCATCGCGCTATTGCGCTGCTATTTTCTATTATATAATTTCATCTGTTTAAACCAGTCAGATTTAGATGAATTGCTAAGATTTTTTGTATTTTCTAGATTATGGTTTGTTTGCTACTGAGGAAGAATAAAATGAAAATTATTGGGAAGTTGGAAATCAATACCGTTACAGACGTGATATGTGATGTATGTCTTTGTTCTACTCGAATTGCATCTGATACACTTGAGTTTGCGACGCTAAAAGCTCATTGGGGCTATGGCTCTGAGCATGATGGCGAGCGATACGAGTTGCATCTATGTGAAAGTTGTTTTTTTAACACAGTGTCATACTTAAAACAAGAACGAAGCATACAAAACTTGTTCAGCGACGACGACAAGGCCAATTGTAACGGTGAGGGCGAAAAATTAGGTTGGTGGCCACTGACTCCTTTTTCGGCAATAATGATTGAGCTAAACACTAGCCCGATAAATACACAAACAGTTTGCAGTTTTGTTATTTGATTCTAGGTGTTAACATCTTTTTTTCTTTTCTCACTCTTTGGCAGCTCTTACAGACAGCGGCACTTAGTATGTTTGCCTATCTATATAACGCTGAAGAGCGAGTTGCTAGTAATCATTGAAAACATGTTGTTGTACATTGCTTAATAGTCCAGTTCAAGTCTAGCAAGACATGATTACTTAGGGTTTGTCGAATGGATAAAAAGACTTAACATCTAATTCGCAAATACTAAGCATATGCTAGTGACCATGTCAGCAGCTATAGTAGCTTCATTGCCTAGAGACCCATGTAGTCGGTGTCTAGGCTATGTTAGAGGTAAGGAGGGAGTGAGTAAACGCGCTGTTAATACACACTTCGACTACCGGTAATAGTCAAACTTTACAGCACTCAGCCATCAAATATAATTTTTATGCCCCATATTAAGGCCGAGGGATTAGCTTATAGCGAATCCATCTAAGCATGGGTTGATCGTCTTTTTATGTACGTTAGTCTAAAGATGTCGGCGGCAGGAAGCCGCTTTAGAAATGGATGTCTCGCTCAGGACGAGCGGCCACAAGCCAGGAAGGTAGATGTTAGAAACGCCCCATGATTGGGGCGTTTTTGTCTGTTGTAGGAGTTGGTTTACAAAACTATCACTGGTTTCCTGCATAACTAATCCTTTAAGACCATTATGCTGTAGATGTGACGCCAGGATCGCCGCTCAAGCATGGCGGATGCGTTACACCATGGAAGTGATGTTTGATAGCGAAGGGAATCTGAATGCCTGGGACGGCATGCCTGCCTTTACGCTGAAAACAACACTTAAAATACAAAGCATTACGTGAAACAGATGCTCGCATTGTCATCCGACAGCTTATGGTGCTTCTGAGAGCGGTGGGGCTAGCCAGTGGTAATGCCTTTATTATGGCCGCTCGCTATTCTGGTTGAGCTGGCTGATGCCGCTGGAGTGATCCTCGTTCATATGAACCGCATTTTTCAGGCGCTTCGTTCGGAAGGCTTCTGATAGTGATTCTCAGTGGATTCATGCGTCATCATCCTTTACAGGTAGTACTTCATCTAGGTCTACATCAATACCTGACGTAAGACGTTCGGCAGCGGCAAAAGCGCCATTGGTAACAAGACGAATGTTTTCCGGATGTTCGAGCAAATCGTGCTCTAGGAACGCCAAAAGCTGTTTTTAACGAACTCTTGGCTAGACTCATCGTTAGCGCGTGAGAGTATCACTTCCCATTGGCTCGAATCGTATAGTGAATTCGATCATGTGGTTTCAGCTTTAGTGCCTGACACACCGATTTGGGCACCATCGTTTGGTAGTGATCTGATAGGGTGGTGTACGCCTGAGTGGAAGTGGTCATGTTCGGTCATCCGTTCGATGATATGGCTAAATTGATGCAAACGCATCGTCGAGGGGCGATCAACAAGTATCACAACTACATAATGGTAACTGTTGAGGTTATTTCAGGGTTGACGCAGCATAGTGGGTAACGTAAGAGCGATCGAAGCCGACCACATCTACCGACCAGACCAGAGCACCATAGCGCATAAGCTAAGGCTTGATCAGTAAACCGTGTTGGCAAGAACTACCTTAACGCTTACATTGTTACACATAAAATTCCACGCAGTGTAAAACTAAAGTACCCAATTAATACAACCTGCAGGTGTTCAGCCCGATATTCAACTTAACTAATTCTCAGAGTGAGTTCCTTGATATTCTCTGGGCGGATGAGATTCCTTATGGCACTACCGAATCAAAAATATGATGTCTCATCAAATATATGCTGCTGGACAATCTCTGACGCAGAAAGGGCTTCTTAAGTTTTTCAAGGTCAAGGATAGTGAAACCACCGAAGAAGATTTTTCTTTGACAGAAGAGGCAGAGGTTACGTTGCAAGAACGAATATTAAAAAAAAGCCTAAGCGTAAGGTTGTAAGGATCTCACTTAGATTTGTATACGCTCCTGGTTCATCAGGTGGTGGAGCACCTGGTGCCAAAACAAAGTTAATTTAACAATCTGCTGCACAGCGACCGATTTTCTGCCACTTCGCGGCTCCAAACCAGCGCGTGAGCTGGGCGTTATATCAGTGTCGACTAAATGACCGCTCCTGGCCGAAACCAGCCTTCCAAGGCCCTTATGTGTCATTTCCAGAAAGTGACTACCTGAATGTCCTCAGTGGGCGCATTCACCTTTACCCTAGCCATACGCTTGCGTCAAAAACGCGATGAGGGCTTAGTGGTGGCTCCTATCGATGAGCCGTCAAACCATGAACGCAGCCAATGGCAGGGTAGGGCAACACTGGCTCGACGAAATTCAGGCGTTATGGCCAAAGGTTTTGCGCCAGTCGCGTGGGTTGACTTGATGATGATGCCTAAAGTGTTGCCGGAAAGAGGTCGCTGTGTGGAAACCAACTTTCTGATATCGCTTCCACCGACAAGGAAGTGGTTTCCAGCAGTTCGCGCCCACGTCGTAACCGCTCGTTCACTAACCACTCCACGACCGTCATGCCGGTCGCTTTTGAAAATGACGCGTGAAGGTACGTCTGCTCATGGCGGTACGCGCCGCTAGCTCATCAATGCTATGCGAAGCGGTTAGGTTTTCTCCTCAAATAGTCCAATAAGCGGTTGATGTGGGCATCCTGGGTGGAGGTAGCCACCGGTTGTTCAATGAACTGCGCCTGGCCACCCTCACGATGCGGCGCAACTACCATGACCCGGGCTACCTTGTTCGCAATTTGCGCGCCGTAATATTCACGCACTAGGAATAAGCAACAATCCAGGCCAGCAGCAGTACCCGCAGAGGTCACCAGCCGATCCTCCTCCACATAGAGCGCATTGGTGTCCAGTTTGACCTTGGGGAAGCGGCGACTGAAATCCTGCTCGGCCAGCCAGTGAGTCGACGCCCGCTTATTGTCGAGCAGCCCCGCGTAAGCCAGGGCATAGGTGCCGTAACAAAGCCCGACCACATGAGCACCCCTTTCATGACAACGGATGAGCGCTTCGGACAGCGCTGACGGCGGGCTGCATCCAGGTCATGCCAGCCGGGCACCACCGCGATATCCACGTTGTCCAAAAGCTCTAAACCGCCATCGGGACGGATCGTCATTGCATGCTCGGCCTCCAATGATTCCCCCCTCCCGGTGCCATTAAGGGTTAGATCGAACAGCGGGCGATCGATCAAAGCCATGCCGAACAGCGTGTAAGGCACTGAGAAGTGGAAAGGGCTAATACGTGGATGAAGGATCAGTCCAACGCGAGGCAGAGACAAGGCTTGGCTCCTAAGGGTGTATTCACTTAATACTACTATGCTGGCCCAAAGTTTCGATCATTGGCTTTCAGGCCAATGTTTCTGTTGTTTGAACGCCTCTACACTGCCTGTCATCAACCATCCATATTTTGATAGGAAGTATCTAGATGTTATTTAAAACCTTAGCCAGTTCTCTCGTCCCAGCCACAGGACTCATTGCCGGTAACGCATTGGCGGATTCAACCCCCAGGCGTCAACGCATCAAGTGCAGCAGATTCGCAATGCAACGGTGAAAATCACCTATGGGGACACCACCTTTTGGTTGATCCGATGCTGGCCGTGCAGGGCGCTTATCCTGGCTTCGAGAATACCTATCGTAGCGAGTTGCGTAATCCTCTGGTGGGCTGCCCATGCCCTTTGAGGTGATGATCGATGACGTCGACGCTGTCATCGTTACTCACACACACCTCGACCACTGGGACGATGCCGCCCAGGAGCTGCTGCCGAAGGACATTCCCCTGTTTGCACAGAACACTGCCGATGCCAAGCTGATTCGCTCACAGGGTTTTAGCGATGTGCGTTTGTTGGACGGTGAGGCGGAATTTGGTGGAGTAACAATGCATAAAACGGGCGGTCAGCATGGCTCGGATACTCTATGCTGTCCCCGAACTGGCAAAAGCCCTCGGTGACTTTATGGGCGTCGTCTTCGAAGCCCCTGACCAAAAAAACCACGTATCTGGTGGGCGACTCCATTTGGCGTGATGAGGTTGAACAGGCACTGGCGCAATATAACCCAGAGGTAATCGTATTGAATGCCGGTGCCGCAGAGATGACCGGTTTTGAAGGTGACCCGATTATTATGGGTAAGGAAGACACACTGCGGGCCCATCGAGCGGCCCCTGATGCCACCATCATAGCAGTGCATATGGAAGCCGTGAACCATATGACGCTAAGCCGTGACGAGCTGTCTGATTACGTGCAAGAAGTAGGGATCCAGGATCACGTCTCTATCCCTGCCGATGGTGAAGTCATCTCCTTTTATTGCCATGGGCCGCCTTTCACGGCGGCCCATTTCTTCATATCAATGTCTCTAAAACTGGCTTTGTTGGTTTTCATTGCCCAGGCGTAAACGCCCAGGCAACCACTACTGAAAAGGATTAACCCCATGAGTAATCGCGCTATTATCGTCGTCGATATCCAGAATGAGTATTTTCCCGGTGGCAAGCTGCAACTGGAGGGTATTGAAAAGGCCGCGGCGAATGCCGCCAGGGTCATTGAGCATGCGCGGTCGGCAAAAGATCTCGTTATCTATGTCCAGCATGAGTCTGCTGATCCAGCGATCCCTTTCTTCACCCCCCGGTACACCAGAGGTCGCCATCCACTCCATGGTTGCACCGTTGGAGCAGGAGACAGTACGAGTGAAGCATTTCCCTAACTCGTTTCGTGAGACGGGTTTGAAGGCGCTACTGGATGAGCAAAGTATTGAGGAGGTCGTCATTATTGGCGCCATGAGCCATATGTGCATCGATGCAACCAGTCGGGCGGCGTCGGACTTCGGCTACAAGACAACCATTATCCATGATGCCTGCGCCACGATGGATCTTGAATTCGAAGGCGCTACGGTGCCAGCGTCTCAGGTTCATGCAACGATAATGGCAGCCTTGGCATTTGCTTACGGCACGGTAACTACAACGGAGCACTATATAGGGTAATGCCATAGCCCTGTGCGACGTGGCCACCTCTACTTACTCATTGAGATTAACCTGCCGAGCGAGTTGCGACATAACGCCCTATGCGGGCAACAGATAATCTTCAAATAATGTTGTGCTGCCACCATAGCAGTACAACATTATCGTAGGGACAGATTATTTTATGTTGCAACAAAGTATTGCCATTGGGCCGATGGGTTTCAGCCTTCACCAGCTATTGATTGGTTTTTCTTTTATGTTAGCCCTCCTTGTCGGTGCACTACCGGGCCGCCGCCGCCATGTTCCCGTGAGTGATACGCTATTTACGCTACTTTTGTTGCAATTCTCGGCGCGCGCTTAGTTTTCGTAGTGCGCTACTGGGGTGAATATGATGGCTTATTAGACCGCTTAGATATTCGTGATGGAGGCTTTGATATTATTGGGGGATTTTAATTGGCCTTGCGTATGCCAGCTGGTCTTTATGGCATTTTCCTCGCCAGCGCATCCCGCTAAGTGGAGCACTCTTGGCAGGTGGCTTTGTATGGAGCTTAGCTGCTGGCAGCATGCTATTGATGGAGCAACAATCACGCCCACTGCCTAAGGCTCCACTTATCACCCTTGATGGAGATCCCATCAACTTGCCGCAAATATCACAAACTAGCCAACAACCATTAGTGGTTAACCTATGGGCGAGCTGGTGCCCGCCTTGTATTCGTGAAATGCCTGTATTTGAAGAAGTTCAAAGGAATGAAGCGGAGATTACCTTTGTGTTTATCAACCAAGGAGAATCGCCGACACACATTGATGCTTTTATGAACAAACATGATTTCACGCTAGATAATGTTTGGCTAGACCCCCGCAATGCCATTGGCCAAGCCACCGGTGCCCACGCCATGCCAACCACACTTTTTATGATGCCGATGGGCAACTGGTCAATACGCACTTTGGCGAGCTTTCCAGCGCTACCTTGCAACGTAGCCTGGAACGTTTGCGCTGACCCGCATCCATATCGTTCAACCTCTGCTGTCTAATTGAAAATGCCCCACTTAAACAGGATGTAGTAATGCGCTTAAATCAACACGCTTCTATTAGCAGTTTTCTCCTACTGGCAGGGCTTAGTGGCCTTTCAGCTAGCCACGCCGATGACTTACCCGCCCCCGTTCAGGCCCTCGCCGACCAAGGGATAGAAATTCACGGACAGTTTGATGCCCCTGGCGGGTTACGCGGCTATGGCGCTAGTGTCCAGGGCCGTGACATGGCGATCTACCTGACGCCCGATAAAGAACATGCCATTATCGGCACATTAATGGATAGCCGAGGCAATGATCTTACTGAAGCGCAGTTGGATGAGCACGTAAGAGCGCCCTTGGAAGCTGAAACCTGGCAGGCATTCGAGGCCAGCCACTGGATTCAAGATGGCGACGTGGATGCACCGCGCACCATTTATACCTTTACGGATCCAAACTGCCCCTACTGTCGTCAACTCTGGCATGCCGTTCGTCCTTGGGTCGAAGCCGGTGAGGTACAGCTACGTCATATCATGGTAGGTATTTTAGCCCCTGACAGCCCCGGCAAAGCAGCTGCTATCTTAGGTGCCGATGATCCTTCCGCAACGTTACATGCACATGAAAGCGGCGACCAAGAGATAGAGGCCAGCGCTCAATCTCGTGAGATCGAAGAACAGGTGTATGCCAATAACCAATTATTTGAAGAGTTAGGTTATACGCTACGCCGACAAGCGCCTTCCAACGTGAGACAGACAACGGCACTCTTCGAATCGACCGAATAGAAGGCATGCCCAGCGAATCACGGTTAATAGAAATGATGGGCAGTGAAACGCCCTAACACGTCAATTGAAAACTCCACCGCATGCTAATTTAACTCTGCGGTGGAGTAGAGCCAGTATCAATCCTCGCTTAGGTTCTCAAATCTAGGCATCCCTACGTTCCATGGCTGTGCGTCGCCTTTGTCACCAAAGTTATCGTGATTGCCGAGCACATGATCATCATGCTCGCGGGCTTTGCCATAAAGTGAGCGACCATGGAAGCGTTCGGCTGTCTCAGCGACATCACCCGTGTAGCGGGGGTCTTGAGGGCGTTCTTGGCTGCTTACATAATAGGCAATATCCCAGGCCTGCTGATCTGAGAGCGAGTGAGGTTGGCCTAAGGGCATATTATTTTGAATGAAACCGGCCGCAGTGTCTAAACGAGCAATACCGGCTCCCCAATTGTTCGACCCATCACCCCAGGGAGCAGGAAAACATACTCGCCGTTCTCGTAATGCCCTGAACCATCTTCTTGGTGGCATATTGCACAGTTTTCTTGGTAGGCAGCTTCACCACGTGCATAGTCAGGAGCTTGCTCAGGTTCATCCGGCGCAGGAAAACCACGTCCATAAATCGGTTTGTCTGGATACATCGGCGCACCGGTGGCCAACCACTGATGGTAGGCGCTGAGTGCCAACATTTCATCACTGCCATACTCAGGAGGCACACCATTCATAGAGTAGGCAAAGCAACCTGCGATACGCTCTTCAAGGCTATTCACATGCTGATTTTTACCGCGAAAATCAGGTAGTGTTACTGCTGCCGTCCAAACAGGCGCACTAAATGGTTGACGACCTTCGCCTAGATGGCAGCTAGAACAATTCATATCGTTATAAACATACTTATTGCGCAGCTGCTGAGTATCCGTAAATAGCTCGTAGCCGTAGCGAATGACCTTTTTTAACTCAGGATGAATATCCGCCGCTTCCAGGTCTTCCATAGTCGGCGGCACATGGACCAGCTCGCCCTCCTGGGGTGCAGGATATCCGAGTTCGGTAAGGTTCTGATAAGGCATCGCCTCGCTTTCAGACTCCCCATTAGCGGCATATGCCGTCATAGCCAATCCGGCAACCAGTGAGGTGGTCGCGATTGCCAGGACAAGAGTGCGTTTATGCATTGTCATCATTATTCTCCCGCTGCCTGGCTAGCGTTTTGGCGGGCATACCACGCCGAAACGGCCTGAATATCATCATCACTTAAACGCTTAGCTATCGATCCCATTAAATTTTGTGGATCATTAGAGCGCTCTTCATCTTTCCAAGCCTGTAGTTGAGCTTGAATGTAGCCAGCGTGTTGACTGGCGATGCCCGGAAAGTCACTACCAACGCCCATACCCCCTGGTCCATGGCAGCTTTTACACGACACAATATAGGCATCCCAGTCACCACGATTAGCTAACTGCTCGCCGCGCGCCAGAAGTGCTTCGTCCGCCTTATCACCGCCTTGCCCCGGGGTAACTTCTAGCTGACTGTAGTACGCCGCTACGTCTAGTACCTGCTGGTCATCAAGCATATTGGCAAATGGCATCATCGTAGCACTTTGGCGTCGACCCTCTTTAAAAATCATGCAGTTGCTTAACGATATATGCTGCATCTAAACCCGCTAAGCGGGGCCACGATTCGCCATTTTCTACATGCAGCCCACTGCCATCGGCTTGGTGACAGGCGGTGCAAGTGGCAGCTGCCAATAGGCCTCGGCCTGCATCACCCTGCTCTGCGAGCGCGCTTCCGGCCACCAGGCCAGCCCCCAATAACAGACCAAACCTTCTCAGGTAGTTATTATTCATCGTGATTTTCCTTCTGACGTTATCGTTGTCTTTTTGTTAACACCTTATTGAATAGAAACACTACCCAGACGCCTATGGCTTGGTCGTTTTTGGCATCGTCACAGGCATTACCAAGCGCGCGGTAAACCCTCCTTCAGCGGGGCTAATAAAGGTAACTTCACCGCCAAAACGCTCGGCGATTGCCGTCACTATAGCTAGCCCAAGCCCGCTCCCTTGCTGCTTACTGGCGCGCCAAAAGCGTTGCGTTATTTGCTTAAGCGTCGCTTCATCCACGCCTGGCCCCTGGTCACTAACAATAAACGTAAGGAAACTCTCACCAGGCTCCCACTGCACTTCCAGCGTAATGGGCATATCTGATGATCCATGCTGCAGAGCGTTATCTAGCAAATTTCGTAAGGCGGTAACCGCCAGCTCCCGTGGCATGGCGAGTGTGGCTTCCGGCCATCGCGGCGGTAAAACAAAACGCTCTAGGTGAGGTTCGTGAGTATCGGCTATCGCGTTCTCAGCTACTTCCGCCACATGACTCGCTTCTCCATCATCAAAGCGTATACGTCCTTCCACGCGAGCCAAGGTGAGTAATTGATCTAGCGTTGAGTTCAACCGGCCCACACCTTCTTCAGCATGGCTGAGTGATTCCATTGCTGCGCTTCCCTCTAAGCGACGAGCCACTTGAAGGTGAGTTTTGATCGCAGTGAGGGGCGTACGTAACTCATGAGCGGCGTCGTTAGTAAAGCGTTGCTCGCGGATAATGGTTTGTTGGATTCGGGCCAACAGACCATTAAGGGTGTCAATCAGCGGTCGAATCTCTTTGGGTAGGCCATAGGTAGCAATGGGGCCAACGCATCAGGATGACGATTCGCGAGAGACTCGCGTAACCGTGTCAGTGGCGCTAAACCTCGCCAAATTCTAACCACAACGCTATCATGCTGCCCACAAGTGCAACGATGAAGGGGACGACGGCTAATCGCACGACATCGTTGAGCAACATGTTGCGCTCATCCATACGATCAGCCGTGGTAATGACAATACCATCGCGTTCATAGGTAAAGACCCGCCACGTCACGCCCCCTGCTTGTCGGTAAGCATGTCCCTTTCGCCCGGCGCGAGAATATTGTCCATATCGGCATGAGTACGCGCCATAATTTCACCTGCGGGGAGTGTACTTGGCAGGCGAGTCCTTCTATGGAGGGGGATGGACAGGACCGGTTGCTCGGCGTTCTGCCATACTTCAATCGGCAGTTGGAGAACTAAACCAGCCACCATACGTGCCGATTGGGCCAAACGCTGGTCCAGGGTGTCGACAAACTTTTCTTCTAGGTCTCGCATTAACCAAGCAGCGGCGATACCCCATAGTAGGGCCAGGGTGAAACCCAGCGTGAGCAACAAACGGGCACGTAAACTCATAGCTGACCCTTATAGGGCGTACCCGCTAAATGCACCGCCTCTGCCTTACCTAATCGGTAGCCGAACCCTCGCACTGTTTCGATGACGCCACTGCCCAACTTGCGGCGCAAATGATGAATATGCACATTGAGTGCATTACTCTCGACATCATCATTCATGCCATAAATGCTATCTTTAAGCTGGTCTGCGGAAAGTACGCTACGCGGCGACTGAAGGAACGTTTCGAGCAGTACCAGCTCACGGCGTGAAAGCATTATCAGTTGGCCTGCCACGTAAACTTCCCGTGCCGTAGGGTCTAGCGCAAGCTCTCCATGGTTAATCAAAACACGGCTGCGCCCAGCAGCCCGGCGTAATAGAGCCTGCAATCTCGCCACTAATTCATTTAAATCAAATGGTTTAACCAAATAGTCATCGGCACCACCTTGTAATCCATCCACTCGGTCACGCACGGCATCTCTTGCAGTAAGCACTAATACGGGCACACATCGATCCCTTGCTCACGCCACTCTGATAATAATTGTAGGCCATCTCCATCGGGTAAGCCGCGGTCTAGGATGACCACATCGCTGGAAACCGTTTGCAGCGCCTGACGGGCAGCTTTAAGGGTCGATACGTGATCCACCACAAAATCGAATGTCATTAATCCGGAGCGAATGCCTAAGGCGACAAGCGGATCATCTTCAATTAGCAAAACGTGCATAGCAGTTTCTTTTTATTACCCGTCAGCATGACTAACGGGCATTAACTCTGCGTTAAGGAGGCGGCATCAAGTCCCAAAAGCACCCTCTTTTTTAGTTCCTAATTGCCAGGAACAGCTGTCTTAGCACGTAAACGTAAACCTTGAGCAGGGTAAGTACATTACTCAGCGGACTGAAAGTCGCTGGGGGAGGTGTAGCGCGCAGAATAAACTCCGCTCTCTTAACAAAGGAGAGCAGAGAGTTGATTTGGCATGTACATTTCGGCCCTGCCCACTGAGGGTAGGACTTGCTTGGTTTGATGAGCATTCGCTTAGATAAGCGAATGCGTTCTTAACGTTCTACTCTGTCCAGCACTTCGTACATACGATCACGTGGGCTTGCTGGCGGAGTACTTACTAGGTGGGAAAAGTCTCCACGTAATGCTTTAAGCGCATAGCGTTCTTGATCGATTTCTTTTGAAGTGCGTACACCACGTTTTCGAAAGATAATGATGGTGGACACCAGCCCTGCAATGCGTGTTGCAGAAGAAAACCGGTTACCGCCGCAGGCAACAGAAGCCAACGCTTATCGACTAACGCCCCAAGGGCCACACCAGCCAGGCTTAGGGTAGCCGCATTCGCTTCCAGAGTGCGTTCAATGTCCCACTCATGGTCAAGTTCGTGCAGACGTTGTTCAATTTCATGGGGTGTTCGGCGAAGTACGCAATGTTGTCTTCGGTGCGCCGCCGGATATGCTGGTTGATGCTGTCAGCAGTATTCTGCTCAACGCGTGAAGTCGTTGAAGGGAGCATATGACCTCCTTTTCCTAATTTAATTTGTCCAACGTCATCCTTTCTTCAGACACTAGTTATCTTTCGTTAACCTAAAACTACACTTCGAAACCTGTACTTCAATCGTAGCAAACAATGGTTGAAGCTCAAGCGCCGATCAGCGGCTGCCTGAGAACCGCTTTGCTAACCACCAACCGCCAATCATTGCCACAAGCATCGCGACGAGAGGCGTGGTCAGTCCGACGACCGAGGCGATGGCAGGACCTGGACAGTAGCCCGACAGCCCCAGCCAATACCAAAGAGCGCCGCCCCACCGAGCAAGCGGCTATCGAGTTCACGCTTGGTTGGTAGGTGGAATTCATCAGCAAAAAGGGCTGCTCCGACGCAATACCAACCGGTAGCCGATGAAGGTAGTGATGACGGCCCCGCCCAGTACGAAGGCCAAGGTAGGATCCCATTCGCCGGCGATATCCAGAAAGCCGAGAACACGCGCCGGATCGGTCATGCCCGAAATGGCGAGGCCGAGTCCGAACAAAAGCCCTGCGGCATAAGCCATTAAGGTTCTCATGCTCCACCTCCCATCACGTGTCGGGTGATATAGACGGTTGCCATGGCACTCAGCAAAACGTGACGGTAGCCGCCATCGAACGCGGCGATAGACGTGACAGGCCACATACCCCATGACCACTGGTACAGCCGCTGCCGAGCCCTGTCCCGACACCCACCAACAGCCCCGCAATCAACATCAGCATCACGCCACCGGCGGGATCACCAATAACCTCATTGGGCTGTCCCACCACGTTTCCAAGACCGCCTCCCGCCAGAACGAGCACAACAGGCCCGGTGACCAGGCCAACCAAGAACGCGGCCCGCCAAGCGCTGTCGACCTTTGGACGCGTCGTCACCAGCGTGCCGGCGATGCCGCTGATACCGGTGATACGTCCTAGCGTGGCCATCAACCAGGTGGCGGAAATACCGATGAGTATACCGCCGGCCAATCCTTGCAGATTTGAAGTCCAATCCACTTCGTTTACTCCTTAGTTTGCTGAACCTGTTGGGTGTTGGTTGCCTGAGCCAACGACGTTTCCTCTTGATGCAGGCTGCGCCAAGCATCGTAGGTGCTGAGAAAGACCTCGCCGCCGAGCGCTTTCATGAAATCGGAGCCACGAAGCTTGTCCATAACCGGCCCCTTGACCTCGGCCAGATGCAGCGCCACGCCGGCATCCTTCAACCTAGCGTTGATCTCCTCCAGGCTTTCCAAGGCCGAGGCGTCGATGGTATTAACTGCCTGACACGCCAGCACGATATGCTGCAATTCGAAGTCCCGGGAAATCAAGGCCATCACGGTATCCTCAAGGTAACGGGCGTTGGCGAAATAAAGGCTTTCGTCGATGCGGAGTATGACCAGACGCTTATCGGTCTCAACATCGTGGCGCAGGACATTTCGGAAATGCTCGCTGCCTGGAACTCGGCCGACCACGGCGCTATGGGGACGGCTGGTACGGTAGAGATGCAAGGCGAGCGACAGCCCTACGCCGGCCAGGATGCCGCTTTCCACCCCATGGCCCAGGGTGGCGATGATGGTTACCAACATGGCTAGGCCATCACTGCGGGAATAGACCCAGTTTTTGCACCGCGCCCAAATCCACCAATGACAGGACGGCGACGATAATGGTTGCGGCGAGCGTGACGATGGGGAGGTAGGCGATCAACGGTGTCAGCAGCAACGCGGCCAGTGTGATGCCTATGGCCGTGAACGCACCTGCCGCCGGCGTCTGAGCGCCGGCATCGAAATTGACCACCGAGCGGGCAAAGCCACCCGTCACCGGCATGCCGCCAGAGAAGGAAGCCGCGATATTCGAAGTGCCAAGACCGATCAGTTCCTGGTTTGGCTCGATGCGTTGCCGACGCTTGGCGGCCAAGGTCTGACCTACCGATACTGACTCTACGAAACCGACCACGCTTATCAGCAAGGCAGCTACTAACAGTTCACGCCATAGCCCAAGGTCCAAGCCTGATAAGGTAAGCGGAGGTAGGCTGGCCGGTACTTCCCCCACGACGGCTACGCCGTGCTGATCGAGCTGCCAGGCCCAGCTCGCTAGGGTAGTCAGCGCCACGGCAACAATCGGTGCTGCCTTGGACAGCATATCCGCTGAGCGTGACGGCAGGCCTAGCGACAGGAGCCCTGGCTTCAACCAACGCCGGGCAGCATAAAGAAAGGCCAGCACACCTAAACCGATGGCAAGAGTAATGCCATTGATGCTTCCTACGTTTCCCCACAGGTCGCCCAGCAATTCGATCACGTTGTGACCCGAGGCTTCCACCCCCAGCAAGTGCCGGGCCTGACCGATCGCGATGAGCAGCGCCGAGGCGGTGATGAATCCGGAGATCACGGGATGACTGAGGAAATTGGCCAAGAAGCCCAGTCGCGCCACCCCCATGAGGATGAGAAGCAAACCAGACATCAGTGCCAGTACCAGTGCAGCACCCAAGTATTCCGGCGACCCTTGCGGGCGACACGACCGATGGCCACCGCTGTCATCAGTGAGACTACTGCCACTGGCCCTACGGCAAGGGTGCGGCTGGTCCCGAAAATCGCATAAACGAACAGCGGAGCGATGCTTGCATAAAGCCCCACCTCGGGGGGAAGGCCCGCCAGCATGGCGTATGCCAGCGACTGTGGGATCAGCATGACGGTCACGATTACCGCTGCCAACAGGTCACTGGCCAGCGTATCGCGTCCATAGCCGGGCAGCCACTGGAGGATGGGCAGATAATGCTTCAGGCTGGCCATTGCACGCTCACGACCCAGAATCACCCTTTGCCTGATGGGCTTGTTGTTCAAGCCTGCCGCGCAAGGGCTCCAAGTCATAACCAGCCGCATTGGCTGAGGCGATCAGCTCGGATACCGGACGCTGCGGGCGAGTGATAATGCCCACAGATGGGCAACGCGTTTTCCCGTTCGGCAGAAGCCGAGCACGGGGCCTTTGCAGAATGCAGCACATCGGCGTAGGCGTCGATGTCCGCCTTTGCGTATTCCCCAGGCTTTACGGGAACTTCATGCCAGACCATGCCCAGTGATTCTGCCTTGCCTTTAGAGCATCGGGATCCGGCTGGTCATCACTTTCCCCCGCGCGGGCGATTGGAGATAATGGTGCGGAACCCTTGTTCGGCGAGCTGTTCAAGTTCGTCGAGGCGAGGTTGTGCTGTCACATAAAGACGATCATCGAGCGGTTTGATATCCATAGGTTACCTCCTTGGTCGTTTTAGGAGCGCGCCTCATCCCAGGCGGCTCCCCGGTAGAGCATCGAGGGGAATCTTCAGGTAACGACGACCATTATCCTCTGGCTCTGGCAGGTCGCCGCCCCGAATATTGACTTGCAAAGCGTGCAGGATCAGTTTCGGCATGGGCAGCTTAGCGTCACGCTCGTTACGCAAAGGCGATGAAGCTTTCCGCTGTCGGGCTGTCTTGTAGATGAATATTGGTTTCGCGCTGGACACTCACCGTGCTTTCCCACTCTGGCTCGCGATCGCCGGGCATGTAGTCGTGACCAGTAAAGAGCCGAGTGTCGTCCGGCAGTGCCAGGATGGCCTGAATGGAATCCCACAGTTTGTGAGCATTGCCCCCCGGGGAAATCGGCACGGGCCGTACCACCATCCGGCTGAAACAGCGTGTCGTGCACGAACGCCGCATCGCCGATGACGTAGGTGATCGACGCCTTGGTATGGCCGGGCGAGAACATAATCCGGCCTTCTATCTCGCCCACGTGGAAAGTATCGCCCTCTACAAAAGGTGGTCCCACTGGCGGCCGTCATCCGGAAAGTCGGGCCAGTTGTATATATCCTTCCATATCGCTTGCACTTGTGTAACGTAAGCTCCTATAGCCGTTGGTGCCCCGGTTTTTCTTTCAAATAGCGGGCCGAGGAGAAGTGGTCGGCGTGGGGTGCGTGTCGAGTATCCACTGCACCTCCAGCCCCTGCCGTTCAACATACGCCAGTAGCTCATCAGCATTTTGGGTGGCGGTAGCCCCGATTTCTCATCAAAGTCGAGCACTGGATCGATGATGGCACAGCGTTTAGTCGCGAGGTCGCTCACGACATACTGAATACTGGATGTCCGTGGATCGAAGAAACCGGCGACCACTGGGTTTCCTGTCGATTCAGCATAGGTTTGCATGGTGGGTTGCTCCGTTAGACCAGAATGATTCAACGATAGTAATTATTCGAATATATATCAAACGCATGCTTACGAAATGTCAAAAGGGGTAGCAAAATTTATCTATTGTCTCGCACGCATCAGCTCCCATAATGCGCACTGACAGAAGAATTGTCCGCGACGTCGTTGACATCGCAAAGTGACTTGTATTTAGATAGATCGGTCTATATAGGAGCTGCCGCCAATGCCAGCCTCAAGCGCGACCAGCTGCTCGCCACCGCCGAGCGACTTTTCTATGAGCAGGGATTCCACGCCACCGGCATTGACCGCATCGTGGCTGCCGCTGGCGTAGTGCGCATGACGCTCTACAATCACTTCTCTTCCAAGGAAGCTCTAATCACGGCCGTACTGAAAGCCCGCCATGCGCGCTTCATTGCCAGCCTCGATGCGGCGGCGGCCTCGGCTTTGCCAGGGCAGGTGACACAGGCCATGGTCGAGGCGCATGGCCGCTGGCTGGAACGCTACAGCCAGCAAGGCTGCATCATGGTCAAGGCGATGGGCGAGTTCGCCGAGCACAACACCGGGATCCATACCCTAGCGACGTCCGCCAAGACCGATTTTCTGGCACGCCTTGAGGCTGGCGTGGCACGCGACGGGCTGGATCACCACGCCGACCTGGCGCGACGCCTCTTTGTGGTACTGGAAGGCAGCAATACGACAGTGGCTCTGTTTGGCGTACAGACGGCCCTATCTGACACTCGGGCAGTGACCGATGTCCTGCTTTCAGCGGCCCGGAGCAGGATCCCATGAAGCCTCTATCCGCCGTCAACTATGTTAGTTCAACACGAAAAAGCGAGGTTACAGGATGGGTGCGAGTACTATTTTTGTGGTGCTGGCGGCGCTTTTCTGGGGTTATCTGGCGGGATCGGCGGGATCCTTATGGCCGACGGTTGGGACGCGTTCGTGGTTTCCTTCTACCGGGGTGCGATTGGACTGCTGTGTGTCCTCATCTGGCTAATACTGCGTCCACACAGGAGTGGCCTGACAAAACGCCGGTTATGGTTCTGGTCTGTCATCGCCGGTGTCGGCGTAGCGGGTAACTTCTCGTTCTATTTCTTAAGCATTGCGCACGGTAGCGTTGCTGTTGCGGCTACGTTGATGTACAGCGCCCCAGTCTTCGTATATCTCGTATCCTTTGCTCTAAGGCTCGAAAGTCCCACGCCGCTGAAGTGGGCCGCGATCGCAGTAGTGATTCTTGGTGTCGTGTTGCTTACACAGATTTATGACGTCGGTGCGAGTGGCGTTACGGCGGTGGGTGTAGGGGCTGGTCTGCTTGCCGGACTGTCCTACGCAATATTCATTTTCGGCTTCAAGTATGCGGCGCCACACGGTAGCCCGCAGGCTATTCTCTCTATAGCGCTTACGGTACTTGTCATTATTCTTATCTGGCCGAGTGATGTTGGCCAGACGGTTGCTGTCCTGAGCACGCCGGATTGGCCGCTATTCGCAGTACTCGGTGTGCTCGGTGCAGGTTTGTCTTTTGTTCTTTATATCATCGGCTTGAATCATACGGCCCCGGCCGTGGCCTCCGTTGTGGCAATGGTTGAACTGGTCACCGCGACGCTGTTCGGCGTCGTGGTGTTAAGCGAAACCCTGGTAGGACCGCAAATTCTGGGTATGGGATTGATATTAGTCACAGTGACTGCGCTGAGCGTCTTTTCACGCTCTGGACGGCCACCTTCCGGATAGAACCACTAGCTGGTTAGCGTTCTGATCCAGGATCCACCGCTGTGATTACTGCTATCTGTAGGTATTGACGACTTGCGAAGGGTGAACAGAGAAAGGTATCGAGTTATTTCTTGGCTTATTTGATAGATGCCTAACTAAACATTACAGCAGGCGCGGAGTAGCCTAACCGCTCAAGTTATCCATTATATCAAAATTTACTAAATTTCCGCTCTTGGCCGAAACCAGCCTTCCAAGGCTCTCATGTGTCATTTCCAGAAAATGACTACCTGAATGTCCTCAGTGCGCGCATTCACCTTTTCCCTAGCCATACGCTTGCGTCAAAAACGCGATGAGGCTTAGTGGTAGCTCCTATCGAATGAGCCGTCGAAACCATGAACGCAGTCAATGGCAGGGTAGGGCAACACTGGCTCGACGAAATTCAGGCGTAATGGCCAAAGGTTTTGCGCCAGTCGCGTGGGTTGACTTGATGATGATGCCTAAAGTGTTTCCGGAAAGAGGGCGCTGTGTGGAAACCAACTCTCTGAAATCGCTTCCACCGACAAGGAAGTGGTTTCCAGCAGTTCGCGTCCACGTCGTAACCGCTCGTTCACTAACCACTCCACGACCGTCATGCCGGTCGCTTTTTTGAAAGTGACGCGTGAAGGTACGTCTGCTCATGGCGACGACGGACTAGCCTAGCCTCTCGTCTGAGCACTTCAAACTTCTGTCTGTTCTGCCATTTCCAAAGCATCATCTACTTCTTTCCCAAGATATCTAACAGTGCTTTCCAGCTTCGTGTGACCCAGGAGCAGTTGTACCGCTCTCAAATTTTTCGTGCGTCGGTATATCAGCGAAGCTTTGGTGCGACGCATTGAAGCTGGCATCCTTACGTTGCGTTCATAGCTGCCATTTAAGGCGCTTGCCGCAAGAGATACTTACCTATCGGGTCTCTGAACTCGCTACCGTCGCAGTAAGGCTCTTTGATTCTAAGCGGCTAGTAGCCGTCTTCCTCCCACAACATCCCTCGTCGATACCTTCGCGCGCGTGTCGAGTTCACGCGCAAAGTCCCGTGAACTTAAGCGACTAATGCCTTAACTGCTGATGGCAACAATGCTTTTCTCACCACAGAAGCCTCCCTTTAAAGGATGAGAGTTCGGGTCTTTATGGATTAGATCATTCGATAACGAGTAATGATGATTTTGAGGAGGTAATAAAACTTTCATATCGTAAGCTTGTGTAATCGATAGGTGTAAAAATGTTTCTTAAAAATAGTGCATCTGTCGAGGTGCGGCGACATGTATGTCGGCTTTTCAAGACAGAAAACAGCAGCTCGCTGGTGAAGTTTGTGAGGGCCGCCAAATAACGTTGCATTTAACAAAAATAAGTAATAAAGCCCGGTGGGGCCTGGGGAGGGGAACATGGCTGTCAAACTGAATCAGCACGACCTGGAGTTCATACTCAAGCAAATCAAGATCGCCGAGGCGCATGTCGCTGGCACGCCACTTGATCAGCTGCTCGCGCAGCCGCACCTGCCTTACGGCCTGCGAACCGTTGACGGCAGCCTCAACAACATTACTCCGGGGCGCGAGCTTTGGGGCGCTGCTGACCAGATCATGCCACGCGCGATGCAGCCGCACTACCTGAATGAAGGCGACGACAGCTATCACGGTATGATCAACAATAATGACTATGGGGTCGTTGGCGAAGAAACCGACGGTATGGCGCAGAATGGCGGCCATACGGGCAACGTCGTCGACGCTGATCCCCGGATTATCTCGAACCTCATTTCTGATCAAACGCTGAATAACCCCGCCGCGATTACGGCTGCGTTGCAACACGCCGAGTATGGCGATCTTTCGGTAGGCGTTGCTGGCGTGCGCACCGAGTATGCTAACTACCTGCAGATCGTTGCGGACGGCGGTCTTGGCGCTCCCGGTAACGAGGGAGGTTCTGGCGGCAGCCAAGGCTGCGCTCGACCAGACCCTGCTCGACGAATACGGCATCGAGATGGATGGCAATAGCATCCTGCTGCCGAACGTCGCACCAGATGAGGGGCTCTCAGCGCCGTTCAATGGCTGGATGACCTTCTTTGGTCAGTTCTTCGACCACGGCCTCGACCTGATCCATAAGGGGCGACAACGGCACGATCTATATGCCGTTGACGGCCGATGATCCGCTTGTGACACACGGGCCTGACGGCATACCCGATAGTGGTGACGAGGTGGACGTCAACATGCCGCTGGTACTGACGCGTCTGACCCCGACCATGGCACCGGGCGCCGACGGGGTGCTGGGAACCGCTGATGACACGCCCGAGGCGAGGAACAAAACGACGCCGTTTGTCGACCAGAACCAGACCTACACGTCGCATCCTTCGCACCAGGTGTTCCTGCGCCAGTACGAGATGGTCGATGGCAAGCCGATGGCTACTGGGCGACTTCTCAACGGGGAAAACGGTGGCCTGGCCACCTGGAAGGACGTCAAGGACCAGGCCGAGGCGATGCTCGGCATCAATCTCGATGACCGCGATGTCTTTGGCGTTCCGTTGCTTCGGACAGATGCCTACGGCGAGTTCATTCGCGATGAGAATGGCTTTCCTCAAGTGGTCACCAATATCGGGCCGGATTTGATCCCGAACACCGCCGACGATGTGGTTGCCAGCGGTACGCCGGACGATCCGCTCGTGCTCGCGGAACTAAATGACGGCCGCGGTCCGGTCCGTACGTCGCATGCTTTCCTCGACGACATCGCCCACAATGCGGTGCCGATCCTGGTAGCGGGAGCCGAAGGGCAGCCAGCGATCCTGATGCCGGATCCGAACTCCGGCACCGACCCTGTTGGCGACCCGGTTCCGGTGGATCCGGATACCGGTGAGACCTTCTACGACAACGAGCTGCTCGACCGCCACTTCATCGTCGGCGATGGCCGCGGCAATGAGAACATCGGCCTCACTGACGTGCACCACGTTTTCCACTCCGAGCACAATCGCCAGATAGAGGACGTCAAGAAGCAGGTTCTCGAACTCGGCGAAGCAGGTGATATCGACTTCCTTAACGAATGGCTGCTCGAGCCGGTCGAGGCCGGGTTCGATCCGAATGCGCTCAGCTGGGACGGCGAGCGGCTGTTCCAGACGGCGCGATTCGCCACCGAGATGCAGTACCAGCACTTGGTCTTCGAAGAGTTCGGTCGCAAGGTGTCGCCGCTGATTGACGTCTTCGTCTTCAACACCGTGACTGACGTCGACCCGGCGATCTATGCCGAATTCGCGCATACCGTCTACAGGTTCGGTCACTCGATGCTGACCGATCACCTCAAACTCCTGCCGCTGAACGATGAGGGACAGCCGGTCGATGCGGACGGCAACACCATCCCGATTGAGGACTGGGGTGTAGATGTCGGTTTGATTGAGGCGTTTCTGAACCCCGTTAGCTATGACCAGGACGGGTCTATTACTGCTGACCAGGCTGCTGGCGCGATCTTCCGTGGCATGACCTATGTACAGGGCAACGAGATCGATGAGTTCGTCGTGGACTCGCTGCGCAACAACCTGCTTGGCCTGCCGCTCGATCTGCCAGCGATCAATATCGCTCGCGCCCGGGATGCCGGCGTGCCTTCGCTCAACGAGGCCCGCGAGCAGCTCTACGCTGCCAGTAACTCGACCTGGCTCAAGCCATACGAGAGCTGGGCCGACTTCGGCGCGAACCTTAAGACGCCAGCGTCGGTGGTCAACTTCATCGCCGCCTACGGCACGCATCCGCTGATCCTGGCGGCTGATACGCTCGCGGAGAAACGCGAGGCCGCGATGCAACTGCTGGGCCTCGCCGAAGCGACCGAGACCTCGGCGGTTTCGGTCGAGAACGCCAGCTTCGAGGCCAACTCCCCTCGCGGACGGGGAGTCGGGGTCACCACCAACGCGCTGGGGAACTATACCACTGAGGCCCCGAGCGGCTGGACGCTGACGGGGCAGGGCGGCCTGATTGCGCCGGCGGCGAGTGTCGTCGATCCGGAGGGCATCACCGGGGATAATGTTGCCTGGCTGCGCGAGGGTGGCATGCTATCTCAGGACACCGGGCAGGTTCTGGAAGAAGGTGTCAGCTATCGCCTGACGCTAGACATCGGCGACCGTACGAACATGGATTGGCCCGGTGGGCAGGCCCGGCTTGTGGATGCGAACGGCAACGTGCTGGCTTTCGTGGATCTCGAAGCGCCCGTCGATGGCGGCTGGTCTACCGTGATATTGGAGACCGGACCGATCGACGGGGCGCAAGCCGGGCTCGGGCTGTCGATCGAGATAGCGCAGACCGACGGCACGTCCAACCAGATCCTGATCGACAACGTACGCCTCGATGTCGAGCAGTCGGCCGAGATCGACGACAGGCTCGAATTTTTGAACAGCACGGGCGCGTGGGCCTCTGAGGAAACTGGGCTCAATCTCGTGGACCTGTGGATCGGCGGCCTCGCTGAGAAGATCATGCCGTTCGGCGGTATGCTGGGCGCAACCTTCAACGCGATCTTCGAGCTGCAGCTTGAGAATCTGCAGGAAGGCGATCGCTTCTACCACCTGTCGCGGACCCAGGGCCTGAACCTGCTCAACGAGCTCGAGAACAACGCCTTTTCCAAGCTGGTCATGGCCAACACGGACATGGCGATGCCGGGTGCGGATGGAATCCTCGGCACCGAGGACGACGAGGTCAACTTCCATGTCGGCGTCGACTCATTCGCCAAGCACGACATCGTGCTCGAAGTGGACGAGACCAAGCAGATCGCCATGGACCCTGAAGGCGATGACCCGGTGCTCAATGCGATCCGCGAAAAGGTGCAGCGCGATGATCCGTCAACGCCGGACGCTGACGAGAACTACCTGCGCTTTACCGGCGGTGAGCACGTTGTAATGGGCGGTACCGAGAACGACGATACCATCATCGGAGGTGACGGTGACGACGCCATCTGGGGTGACGCTGGTAACGACCGGATCGAGGGTGGTCACGGTGTCGACCTGATCATCGGCGGTGGCGGTGACGACATCATCACCGACATGGGCGACACTGGCGACTTCATCAAGGGTGAGGGTGGTGACGACGTCATTGCTAACTCGAACGGCCTTGACGTGGTCATGGGCGGCGATGGTAATGACGCGATCCTGGTTGGCGTCGATGCAACCGAGGTCTTTGGTGGGGAGGGTAATGACTTCATCCTCGGCGGTCTCGACCATGACTTCCTCATGGGCAACGAGGGTGACGACTGGATCGAGGGCGGCGACGGCTTCGACGTGATTAGTGGCGATAACTCGGAGCTGTTCTTCAACTCCACCATCCTCGGCCATGACGTGATGTTCGCCGGCGCCAACGAGAACGATTTCGATGCCGAGTCCGGCGACGACATCATGGTCCAGGGCGAAAGCGTCATGCGCAACGAGGGCATGTTCGGCTTCGACTGGGCGATTCACAAAGGCAGCGCCGTCGCGGCGGATTCCGACATGGCGATCCCGATCTTCACAACGATCGAGGACGACATCCTGCGTGACCGCTTCGACCAGGTGGAGGGCCTGTCGGGCTGGATCCACAACGACGTCCTGCGCGGTGACGACCGCGGTAGCAGTGAGGAGATCGAGGTCGAGTTCAACCTCGACAACCACGGGCTCACCCAAGCCGGCGTCAATCGGATCGACGGGCTACGCGAGCTTCGGCATCAGCATCGAGGATGCGCCAACCGATCCAAACATTGATCTGGAGGAAGTGGTGGCCTGGGCCGAGGGCAACATTCTGCTAGGCGGCGATGGCAACGATACCTTCGAAGGGCGCGGCGCCGACGACTTCATCCACGGCGATGCCTGGCTGAACGTGCGCCTCAGCATCCGTGAGCTCGACAACGATGGCAATGTATTGGAAGGAACCGAAGCCTTCACCGTCGACAGCCCTCACGGACATGGTGACGATTGGCGGCGAGACGAAGCAGCTGTCGAACTTCCTGCTGGACGGCGTCATCAAGCCTAAGCAGTTGCATATCGTACGCGAGATCAAGTACGCGGAGGATGCCAGCGACGACACCGACACGGCGATTTTTGCGGGCAACCGCGACTGGTATGAGATCACCCATGTCGGTGATCGGACGTACGTCGCCCGCCGTGAGTCGGAGAATATTGATCCGCAGATCGATGAGGGCACCGACACGCTGATCGGGATCGAACGCATCCAGTTCGCCGATGGCATCTACACCATTCGCGAGACCGGCAACGTTGATCCGACCGGCCGTCTGGTCATCGAGGGTCTTCCAGCCCGCGAGGACGAGCCGCTCACTGTGAATGCGGACGATATCCGCGACCTCAACAACCCGGACGGCGCGGTCGACCCGACGCAAATGACCTTCCGCTGGCAGATTGAGCGCAACGACGGCACCGGTGACTACATCGACATCCCCAACGTCAATGGGCTGACCTTTGTCCCGGGCGACGAGCACGATGGACTTCGTGTCCGGGTGCTTGGGTTCTACACCGATGCCGGCGGCGTGCTCGAGATTGTTTCGTCACAGCCAACCGACCCGGTGATTGGCGTCAATGACGAGCCGACTGGGCCGCTGCTGATCAGCGACATGTCTCCGACGGAGGGCAGGAACTGACGGCGACGGTCGCCTTCACCGACCCCGACGGGATGACGGATGCCTTCGAGGAGTTCCTGCTCACCTACCAGTGGCAGTACTCGCCGAACGGGCTGAACAACTGGCAGAACGTGCCGGCAGAGGCAGGCGGTAACGACCGCAGCTTCCTCCGGGGCCGGAGCTTGTCGGCAACCGGCTGCGGGTGGAGGTCGTCTACTTCGATGACCTGCTCAACGAGCACACCGTCTATTCCGAGGTGACGGCGGTCGTCGGCAACTACATCGAGACCAACGATGCCACCGTTAACGGTGCCACCGGCGGCGACGATGAAGGCGGCACCAACCAGGGCGATGACATCGTCATCGGTGGCGATGGCGACAACTTCATCAACGGCATGGGCGGCAACGACGTCATCACCGGCGGTGCCGGCGACGACACGCTGTTTGGCGCTAACGGCGACGACACGCTCGACGGCGGCCTCGGAGACGATATCGTCACCGGCCACGCCGGCAACGACACCGCTATCTACCGCAACGGCCATGGCAGCGACACGATTAACCTCGGTCCGGACCATGACCGCCTTCGAATTCTCGAAAGCAACTTCGGTGCCGACGACGATGTCGAGGTGCGGCTGAACGGCGGGACCATCGATCGTGTGAACGAAACCACCATCGTGGTGAACGTGGAGGCGACCGAGCTTGATCTCGCCGGCGGCAACGACACGCTGTCCCACGACACCGACGAGGATGTCTCGGTGAACCTGCTCACCGGCGCGGCAACGGGCTTCTCGCTCACCCGCGGCTTGGAAAATGTCACCGGCGGCACTGGCAACGACACGCTCTTAAGCAACAGCCTCGACAACATGTTCGAGGGCCGGAGGGCGATGACACCCTGAACGGTGGCTTCGGCAACGACACCCTGCTGGTGGTGAAGGCGGCGACGACCTTCGCGGCGAGGCCGGCGACGACCATCTTGAGGGCGGTGCAGGTGATGATCGCGTGGACGGCGGGCAGGGCGGGACACCGCCTCGTATGCCGCGGCGGCTGCGGCGGTTACGGTCTCACTGCTCGGGCAGGCGGGGCGCGCGAGCTTCGAGGAGCAAGATACGATCGGCGCGGGTATCGACCGTCTGGTCGATATCGAGAACCTTGAGGGCAGCGCCTTCAACGACACCCCTGACCGGCGATGCGGACGACAACGTCATCGACGGCGGCGCGGGAGCCGACGCCATGGCTGGTGGTCAGGGCGACGACACCTACATGGTCGACAATGTCGGCGACCAGGTGAGCGAAGCAACTGACGCCGGCTCTGACACCGTCCATTCGTCTCGCCAGCTACATCCTCGGCAGCAATGTCGAGAACCTAGTGCTCGACGGGACAGCGAACATTGACGGCGAAGGCAACGGGCTCGACAACCGCTTTACCGGCAACTCGGGCAACAACGACTTCGAGGGCCGGGCAGGCATCGACACCCTGGTGCTGGAAGGTGGTGTCACCGGCCACGAGTTCGCCATGAATGCGGGCAGCTTCGAGGTCACAAGTGATGCGGGCGGGACGGATACGTTAACCCGGATCGAGCGCGTCGAGTTCGACGGCGAGGGCTATACCTTCGCTCGTGGCACCAACGGCTCGAACACCGTAAATGGCGGTGCCGAGAACGACTTGGTGCTGGGCTTCAATGGCAATGACACGTTGAATGGCGGTGACGGCGACGACATCCTCGTCGGTGGCAACGGCAACGACGTGATGAACGGTGGTGCCGGCAATGACACCTACTTCGTTACCGATGAGGGTGACCGCGTCAACGAGGTCGGTGGCGACGGAGTCGATACCATCCTCTCGACTATCACGCTCGATCTGCATCCGACTCGCGGCGATCATGTCGACGGCGCGGTGGAGAACCTCACCTTGGTTGGGACCGCCGACATCGACGGCACCGGTCATAACGGTGATAACGTGATCACCGGTAACGCCGGCCAGAACACGCTCGGAGGCGGCGCCGGCAACGACACGCTGGTCGGTAATGCCGGCAACGACCGTCTGCTCGGACATTCCGGTGACGACGTGCTCGATGGCGGCGAGGGCAGCGATATTCTGAACGGCGGCAACGGCACCGATACCGCGCTTCGCGGGCTCGGCTGGCGACTATGCCTTCGGGATGAACGGCGCCTCGGCCTATCTACCGTCACCCACCTTGATAGTGGTGACGTCGACACGCTGGTCGATATCGAACGATTGCAGTTCGGTGACGGCGAGGTTCTGAACATCATCAACGGCGACGGCGACATCACCTCTGAAGATCCGGGCATCATCTTTGGCGGCGCCGGTGACGATACGATCGTCGGCAGCGATGGCGACGATGTCATCATTGGCGGCGCCGGAAACGATACGCTGCAGGGGGCATGACTTGGGCGATGGGGACGATGACGTGGTCGAGCCACAGCTCGACGACGATACATTCTCTGGAGCCCTGGCGACGGCACCGACACCATCAACGGCGGTGGCGAAGGCGTCGATGGTGACCTCTTCCAGATCGTTGGCAACGGTGAAGCCGAGACCTACCGCATCTATACGTACGACGAAGCGGTGGTCCGGATCGCCTATGCAGGCAGCGATGAGAACGAGATCATCGTCACCCGGCAGGTCGCGAACGCAGACGAGACCATCATCGCCGAGCTCACGGAAATTGAAGAGATCGTCGTAAACGGCGGCGGAGTCAGCGAAAGCGGTCAGTTCGGCGGCGACGCCGTCGAGATGTACGGCAGCTTCGATGTCGCGACGAGCCTCAGGCCCAACACGATCACGATCCTGGGCTCGGAAGGCGACGACACCGTCGATATCAGTTCACTGACGTCGGCCCATCGCATCAGTGTTCAAGACCAAGGGTGGCAACGACATCATCATCGGCACCGTACGGCCACAGGACGTCATTGAGCTCGAGGATGGCAAAACCATCGAAGACTATGTGCTTTCCCAGAATGAGGACGGCTCGACCACCATCGCCAGCGACACGCATTCGGTAACCTTCTACAGCGACGGTCAACTGCCGGCGTTTGGTGCTGGTAACCAAGACGACGATGATGATCTTGCTGTGACGCCTCCATCCGGTCAGGACGAGGGTGAGGAACAGGACGACGAAGGTGAAGGTGATGATGAGCCTGATCACGACGCTGATGAATCGCCCGTTGGCAATGGGGAGGAGGGTGAAGACGGAATGCAAGTGATCCCGGCTGCAGCCATTGTCGGCAGCGAAGGCACAGACGCGTTGGTTGGTACGGCGGACAGCGAGACCATCTTGGGCTTGGCGGTCGAGACGTCGTCTTCGGCCATGACGGCGACGATGACATCCTCGGTGGTGATGGCGATGACATGCTCTACGGCGATGACGGTGACGACCGTATTCTTGGTGAGGACGGTAACGATTTCATCAATGCCGGTGCAGGCGACGACACGGCCTTCGGCGGCGACGGGGATGATATGTTCGTGGCCGAAGCCGGGGACGGCGACGATACCTACTACGGCGACGACATGGTGGGCGGTAGCGGCAACGACACACTGGACATGTCGTCGATCACGGCAGCGATCACGGCAGATCTTGGCACCGGCTTCATGGGACGGGGCAGCGTCTCGAGCTCAGAGACCGGCAATGATGGGCTGTGGGGCGTCGAGAACATCGTCACGGGATCTGGAGACGACACGATCACGGCGAGCCGCGCGGTCAACGTCATGGACGGCGGTGCGGGCAACGATACTTTCCGCTTCCCTCTGCGGCGGATGCGGACGGCGATACCATCATGGGCTTTCAGCCGGGCGATCGTATCGATCTCAGTGGTTTGGACACGAATGGCTGCGCAACGGGGAACCAAAGCTTCACCCTGGTGACGGAGGCCTTCACCGGCGCAGGCCAGCTCATGTTCAGCCATCAAACGAGCGACGGTGAGGACTATACCGTCGTGCAGGGGAACACGACCGGAGACGATGATGCCGATTTCTCAATCAACATCAAGGGTCGGCATGAACTGACAGTGAACGACTTCAACCTCTAACGAACGACAACGATAACAATAACGTTCCCTGCGGTCGGGCGTGCCCGACCGCAGGGAACGCCCGTTCAATTTAGGGGTGCAGGGGTAGTTCACATGCGCAAAAGAGACGCTAGTACGTCGGCGAAGCGCAAGAGCGCAGAAAAGCTGACCAAAGGTTTCCGAGGAATCTTTTTCTTTCTATTCGGCATGTCGGGGATCATCAACATCCTCGCACTGACCGGTGCCTTCTACATGCTGCAGATCTACGACCGGGCGCTGACCAGCGGGAGCGTTTCGACGCTGGTCGCCATCTCCGTTCTGGCGCTCGGCCTGTATTGCTTTCAGGGGGATGTTCGACACCATCCGCTCCCAAATTCTTGTTCGCGTCGGCGCACGCCTCGATAGAAGGATCGCGCCGTTGGCCCATCGGGTTGCGATCGACATGCCGCGTTTCGGGTTTTCGACCGCTGAATCACTGGAGCGTGGCCGCGACGTGGATACGGTGCGCGGCTTCCTGGGAAGCCAGGGCCCCGTGGCTCTGCTGGACCCTTCCCTGGATGCCGCTTTTTCTCTTGTTTGTCTACATACTGCACCCCTACCTTGGTGCGCTGGTTTTTCTCGGCGGATTCATCCTGGCCATGCTCGCGATCGCTACGGAAATGAAGACGTCCAAGCTGAGCAGTGCCATGCAGCAGGCTGCCGTTACTCGCAACACTATCGCCGATTCCAATGCTCGCAATGCGGAGATTCTCAAGGCGATGGGCTTTGCAGGTCGTGCGGTGGCGCGCTTCAATCGGGCGAACGACGATCATCTGGAGTTGCAGACGCGAACGAACGATGTCAGCGGCACCTTCGGAGCGGTCTCACGAGTTTTGCGTATGGTCCTGCAGTCGGCCGTCCTTGGCCTCGGAGCACTGCTCACTATTCAGGGAGAGCTTAGCGCTGGCGCAATCATCGCCGCTTCTATTGCATCTGCGCGGGCGCTCGCCCCCATCGATCTTGCGATCGGCAACTGGAAGAGCGTCGTCGCTGCGCGAACAGCGTTCGCACGGCTGAAGGAAACCGTCATGGCACTGGCGGAGACTGAAGAACCGATGGAACTGCCCAACCCGACTTCATCCCCTCAAGATCGAGAACATCACTGTCGCAGCCCCCGATTCCGGACAAGTCCTGCTCAGCGAACTGAGCTTCGAACTCAAGGCTGGCCAGGCGATTGGGATCATCGGTCCTAGTGGTGGCGGCAAAACCACATTGCTGCGCGCGTTGACAGGTATCTGGCCCGTGCTGCGGGGAAGCGTGCGGCTCGACGACGCGGAGCTCTCACAATGGCACGACGAAGCTCTCGGTCAGTTCATTGGCTATCTGCCGCAGGAGGTCGCGCTACTTAATGGCACGATCGAAGAGAACATTTCGCGGTTTCAGGAAACACCGGATTCCCAAGCAATCGTAGCGGCGGCGATGGCCGCAAGCGTCCATGAGATGATCGTGCGTTTGCCAAACGGCTATCGAACGCAGCTCGGCTCGCTCGGCACCTCCCTGTCAGGCGGCCAGCGACAGCGGATCGGACTCGCCCGTGCACTATTTGGCAATCCCTTTATCGTCGTCTTGGACGAGCCCAATTCCAACCTCGACGCCGAAGGCGAAGCAGCGCTGACGGCGGCCATTGAAGGTGTGAGGCAGCGAGGCGGCATCGCCGTCGTGGCTGCCCACCGCCCAAGCGCTCTGGCGGCCGTCGATCTCGTGGGGTTATTCAGAACGGCCGGCTGAGCGCTTTCGGACCGAAGGAGGAAGTCATCGGCAAGTCCAACATACGCGAAGTGCATACTGCCGGATCGCCGAAGAAAGAGGCCGTCGCTCGAACATGAACATGATTAACGTCAAAGGCACGAAGAACGCCTTACCGGAATCTGATGCCTCGCAGCGCTACGTTCAGAAGAGTGGGGATGAAGTCTCGCGGGCGCCTCTGGTTATCGGCGGTCTACTGGCGGGGGTCGCTGCTTACCTTGGCTCGATCTTTTCCTGGGGCCGGGAGCCCCAGCCACCACCACAGACGAAGAGCGGGGACACAGCCGCGGAGTTGTTACAGGCAGCGAAGCCGGCCGCCACGGCAGCGGAGATCGAAACGCCGGCGGAGGTGGACCAAAGAGCCTCCCTCCGCGCAGGGCTCAGGACGACCTGTCGGGTTCCAAAAGCTTCAGCGCCGGAATGTCTCCAGTCGACGATGCTCCGCGATCGATGCCGCTTCGTAATTCGGGCGACAGCGGAAACATGCCGTTCATAGCTGGACCGGCAAGCGAAAACGTGGACGGTGCAAGGATAGGCCGAAGTGCTAGCGCCGCTGGCACACCGCCTGCCGACACTGCTAATCCGGAAGGTGAGCATTCCTCACCTGATGGCGACGGCCCTCCGGTACGGAATCACCACCGGAAGACGACCCGCTCGAACACGGAGATAAAAATAACGAAGAAGATGACGATGTCGAGATTAGGCCCGACGGCAACCGTGCTCCTCGAGTGTCAGGTCCCGTCTATCTGCTGGACGTGGCGCCTTGCATGGCACTCTTAATCGCCTTCGACGATCTGCTGCGCAAGGCAGAGGACCCCGATGGTGACGTCCTCTCGGTTCAAAACCTGTCCGTTTCCACCGGCGAGCTTACTGAAGTGGAAGGGGGTGGGTGTTCCAGAGCGACACCGGGCAACCGGGGCCGGTGACCCTCCACTATGAGATCACTGACGGCGAACTTACGATCGATGCCGTCGCCCACTTTTCCGTTGTCGAGCAGCCCGTTATCGAAGGAAGCGCGGCAAACGACATGCTTCTCGGCAGCCTGTGTGCCGATGAGATCGACGGCGCAGGTGGCGATGACAACATTGATGGACGGGCCGGCAACGACGTCATAAATGGAGGAGCGGGAGACGACCACATCGTCGCTGGGGACGGTGACGACGTGGTGTTCGGCGGCGATGGGAATGACATTATTTTCGGCGGCGCGGGAAACGACCATCTGTTCGGTGGATCCGGCGACGACAGGCTATTCGGCGGTGAGGGCGATGACGTGATCTTCGGCAACGCCGGTGAAGATCTTCTGAGCGGAGGATATGGCGACGATCTTCTGCTCGGGGGCGATGGTAACGACGTGATTATGGATGGTGCGGGTCGCGACCGAGTTTTCGGCGGCATGGGAAACGATCGGATCGTGGCGGCGCTCGATGCGGACGATGACGTGAATGACGGCGGCGGAGGCACGGACACCCTCGACTACAGCCACGCGACGGAAAGACTCATGGTTGATCTCGTCAACGGCGTTGCCAGCGGAGTGGAAATCGGCCATGACTTCATCACCGGTTTCGAAAAAATGCTTGGTGGCCGAGGAGCCGATCAGTTCATTTTCGGCAGTGAATCGGTCGCGCTCACTGGCGGCGCTGGTGATGACGTCTTTGCGTTCGCCAGCGCCGGTGGGGAACGACCGAACGCCGTTTCGCAAGTGATTATGGACTTTGGGGTCGGAGACCGTATTCGTATATCTGAATACGATATTTTCTGGAAAGCCGACGAGTCGGAAGACCGTTTTGACCAAATCTACCGCGATGACGACGATGACGATTTGCCGATACGCTATCGCCACGACCGGGACGATGGAAGCGAGTGGACCGTGATCGAGACCAACTTCGACGACGAGATGTGGGCGACGGCGGTCACGCTGCAGGGAGCGCACAAGCTGTCGTGGTCTACAGAGCGTGACGATAGTCTCGAGTGGCTATCATAGGAGCACAAAATGAGCACATATGATCTTTCCGGCGGTACAACCAAGCTCTCGCCGAATCCAGAAAACTCTTTTCGACTCGGCCCGCGTGTATTTGTGGGTGCGGCTCTCGCGCTGTTTCTGCTGCTTGGAGCCGGCGGCTGGGCCGCGAGCGCTCAACTAAGTGGGGCCGTCATCGCGCAAGGATCCGTGACGGTGGATCAGAACCTTAAGTCGATACAGCATCGTGACGGCGGCATCGTCGGCGAGATTGCCATCAGGGAAGGGGACTTCGTTCGAGCGGGAGAAGTACTGATGCGGCTCGAAGACACAGACGAAAGCGGAGCTTTCGATCGTGCGTTCTAAACTCGTGGAATTGGCCATCAGGAGAGCGCGCCTGCTGGCAGAGCGGGACGGGCTTGCGGCAATCGAGTTCCCGTCCGACTTGAACGCAGACGACTCTCCGGATGTTTTTCTCGGCGAAACACGCCTCTTTGACGGCAATCACACAAGTCGCCAAAGTAAGAAGCAACAGCTCGAGCTCAGTGTCGAGCAAATCGAAGAGGAGATAAAGGGGCTGGAAGCGCAGCGGCAATCGAAAGACGAGGAATTCCATCTAGTTCAGACTGAATACGAGGGGAATAGAGGACTCGCTGACAGAGGGCTGATTGCACGGACTCTTCTCGTTCCGATGGCGCGTGACAAAGCAAGAATTTCAGGTGAACGCGGTGAGATCCATGCATCCATCGCCAGAGCGAGAACCCGCATGAGTGAAATTCGCCTCCAGATTATTGCGATCGATGAGGACGCTCGTACCGAGGCGCAGCGGGAATTAAGTGCCGTGGAGGCGGAATTTTCAGAATTGCGTGACCGTCGCATCGCCATTGAGGATCGGCTGGCGCGAACGGACATTCGCGCTCCGATTTCTGGAACCGTTAATGAGCTGAACATCCACACGATAGGAGGCGTGATCACGCCGGCCGAAGAGCTTGTCACCATCGTTCCAGAAGACGCCAAATTGAAGGTCGAGGTAAAACTTGCTCCGATAACCATCGACCAAGTCTGGGTCGGTCAGCCGGTCAGGCTCCGTTTTACTGCCTTCAACCAGAGAACGACACCTGAGCTCAAAGGCGAGATCATCTATGTTTCCCCAGCGACAACACGCGACGACGTAACTGGCGAGATCTACTACCTGGGCGATGTTGATGTTTCTGCAGAAGAGCTTAAGAAGCTTGGCGTTACTACGCTGCTGCCTGGTATGCCAGTCGAAGCCTTTATCACAACGGAAGAGCGCACCGCACTGACGTATTTTATTAAGCCTATCACTGACCAGTTCAGTAGGGCCTTCCGAGAAGAGTAAAGCAGGGTGCTCTGCCTTTGAAAATAGACACATTTCTTATGAGTGTTCTTCTCGGAAGTCGTGACGGAAATACAAGTGCCTAACAAGACCCACGAAGCGGCCGGGCAACCGATCGTGTGGGTTACCCGGCGCCTCAAAACTGCGTTCCAGTATTTCTCTGAATGACAGTTTCTGGCCGATACCAGCCAAAAAAAAGCCTGCGATTTATCGCAAGATCCATTTTGTAATATGGCGCGCCCAGGCAGGATTTGAATCTGAGACAAAGCTAGCTGCATAAGAGGTTTAGTAAGAGGCCAAGCATTTCGCAAAAAAATTTATCTTACTAATTTGGTGATACTTACAACGTTTGAACTCGGTTTTTCAACAACTTGCGCAGCTACTACTTCTCCCCAGCGCTCCCAAATGTCCACTTGTGATTTCCAACGAACAGCGCGGTTATAGGTGCCCAGTAGTTTGGGTGGGGCGTGTGCCAACATCATTTCGACTAAAAGCGGGTCTGCCATAAGCGTTTCTGTCGCTTGAGTTGCAAAAGAGCGTCTCAAATCGTGAACGGTGAAGTGATTAAGGTGGAAAAGTGGTGCAAATTCGTTATGGGATTTGGTAGCGCGTCCTTGTAAGCGTGAAATTGCAGTACTCAAACTATCAGGATGAAGCGCTTTCCTTGTACCTTGCGTGGATGTAAAAACAAAATCTCCGTTAGCCAGCTGGCGTTGCTCGGCAAGCAATTCAAGTACTAGCGAGTTGAGGTGTACTTGATGTTGTCGTCGTGATTTGGTGCGTTCAGCAGGAATTGTCCACGTATCTTTCTTTATCTCCTCCCAGCGCATAAACGCCACTTCACTACGACGGCAACCAGTTAGGATTAGTAGTTTCAAAGCATTAGCAACGGGAATGCTTAACACGGCTGTCGCAGCCTTGCCTTGAGTATCAGCACGTATTTCATCTATAGCCCGCCATAACTGGCGCAATTCAGTTAAGGGTAAGTGTCGCTTCCGGGCGGGGACGCCGACGCGGCAATATCGGCTGGTGTAAGCCCATCGGTGGGGTTAACTTCAATTTGCTCTCGCTTCTGGCAATAACGCAGCATCTGACGCAGTAGGTTCAAACTATGGCGCGCCTCCACCTTAGCTTTACTTGAAGCTTTCTCTAAAATGTCGATTATCAGACGGCGAGACACGTCACGAACATAATAATCAGCCAGCCGAGGAGCTAGGTGACGACGCCACCTCCATGTTGTTGAGTCACTGTTTTTGGAGTAGGGGGCTGCTTATTACGCCCTGGTGTCTGTTGGTAGTGTTCTACCCATCGGTCAAACGCCTCCTGCATAGTCCAGGCGGCTAAGTTATTTGCCTTTTCATAGGCTCTTTGTTTTCGCGGGTCAAGGCCTAGCTCTACTAATTTTACAGCCTCCCGATGGGCTTGACGAGCCTCGCGCAGCTTCATAGCTGGGTAACTACCAAGCTGTAGCTCGTGTTGCTTCCCATTAATACGATAGCGATATAGCCAACGCTTAGCATCTCGATCGGAGCGGGCTTCTAGTGCTAGACCTCCGACACCACGATTTGTAACGCCTTCTCGTACTTTGGTTTTATTCTCACAAGGCTTAAAAGCTATTACTTGCTTTTCTGTGCTGATCATAATGTACCCAATCGATGCTTTTCCGACCCCACAGGCGACCCCACAGGTAACGCAGTATAGAATGAGGAAGCATGAGACACAATAAGACGCATATTTCTCATAATCTATTGATTTTGATAAATATCATAGTCTATTAAGAGACAGTGTGAGTATGTATGAAACATTGAAAAATCCTGCTCCTAAGCGGCAGGTCGCAGGTTCGACTCCTGCCAGGGACGCCAATCGCCTCAATCGCTTTATTTTTACTCCCTCTCCACTCCTACATTTTTCCAATAGCTCTCCAAGAGCTGCGCGCATCAGGTATCCTCTCTGCTTGCCAACCCCCGGCTGATTTTTTTGCCAAGGACGTTCCTCATGCTTTTCCCAAAACACATTGCTCTCACACCGTTCATCGTTGTATTTGCATTGCTTCCAACAACGCTACTTGCTCAGGATGCCAGCATCGGTAGTGTGCGAACCGAGTTCAAATTACTTGGCCCGAACAACACCATTGAAGTGGAGCGCTTCGATGATCCGAAAGTACAGGGCATCTCCTGCTATCTTTCCTACTCGCAAATAGGTGGCATCTCCGGTGCAGTGGGGCTTGCCGAAGAAGCCAGTGAGGCCAGTGTGGCGTGCCGACAGACGGGAGAAGTTATCTTCGACCCTACTGACGTTGAGGACCAAGAGGTGGTTTTTACTCAACGCCGCTCGGCGCTTTTTAAAAATATGCGCGTCGTCCGCATGCACGATACCGAAACGCAGACCTTTGTATACCTGACCTACAGCACCAAGCTGGTCGATGGCTCGCCTAAAAATGCGATCACGGCTGTTCACTACGGTGAGTTAGGTGGCGGGCAATAATTAGCTCGTGGGCGCTTAGCGTGGATTGCCTAGCGTTTGTGTCCAGTAGGTTGAGTAGCGCGACTCCGAATCCTCGGCGTTTGCCATGCCCATCTCGGTAAAGGCGTCGCTCATAATATTACGGCAGTGACCGGGACTTTCTAGCCAGCCTTCTACCACGGCAGAGGCTGATGCTTGGCCAGCGGCAATATTTTCTCCACTGCTTGCCATACGTAGCCTTGGTTTTCGATACGCTGCTGAATCCCGATACCATCCGGGCCGGTATGGCTAAAGTAGTCATTCTCTGCCATATCTTTTGAGTGGTCCTCGGCAGCGGCTTCAAGCTTGCAGCTCCAAGTTAACGATTCCACGGCTTCGTATCGTTGGTCGCCGCATTGCCGCGCCTGGCTACGTGCTTCGTTCACCAGTGATAGCATTTCCCGCTTCTGATCGGTGAGTTCGCATTCGCTCTGCCGAGAGGCTTCGCTACTTTGCGGTTCGTCAGAAGCCCATGAGCCACTTGGGCCCATGAGCATTAATACACTCAGACTGAAAAGCGCCTTGATGGAAGGGCACATCAGCATTCGATTAACCGCCAAACTTTTCATTTTCGCCCATGTTCGGGGTGGCATCTTTTTTGATGTTGGCTTTGGCGATCTCGTAGAGTTGGAACGTTTTGCTCTCCTTGGCTTTCCAGTGCTCGCCCATCTGCACCTTAATTTCCAGCAGGGCGACGTCCGGGTCGTCCTTACCTTCTGGGAACCATGCCGCGATGAAGGGGTTCCAGTATTTCTCGATCAACTCACGGTTGTCGGTAAGGTTGGCTTTACCCGATAGCGAAACGTAGACACCATCTTCCTGATCGGAGAAGCTTAGGCATACGTCATGGTCGCTTTCTGTTTCAAACACTTTTCAGCACTCCGACGAGTGTAGAACCAAAGGGTGCCGTCATACTCATCCTGAACCAAGTGCATTGGCCGTGCGCGGGTGTGTCGTTGTCCAAGGTGACGAGCATGCCAACTTTGATATCCTTGATCATTCCCCATATCTTCTGCTTATGCTCAGGGCTGGACATAATTTCACTCTCCTTATGAGTTGGATGTTTAAATGGTCATCGACAATGCTTGTACGCTAAAGATGACTAGATAAAGCCTAGCTACCATTTTCGACATCGGCAAATGCTCATTGAACAATCACGCCTTTCGCCAAGTGATATCCTGCTTGAGGTCTTCCAGGTGACTCGCCAGAATCAGATTAACGATTTATTGTATGGTCAGGGATGAAGCCGCTAATGCTCAACAGTTCTATAGACCGCTATTGCCATTTGCCTGATCGCCGGGTCGAAAATCAGTGGCAGCTTTACCGCTCTGATCGTCTCGATAATGACTAGCGCGTTTTGGGTATCCTATATGACCGACTTTGAGTATTGCGATGCGTCTTAATTACCAAGGCCCACTCCCGGAAATGGTGGGCTTTTTTATTGTTGCCGCAGTATTCGATGATGGCTTTTTTTTGCCGCCGTGGAGCCTTTGCGTATAGCGAATCGCATTGCAAACCGCCCGTTGTTCGATTGGACGCTGATCAGTGCGGATGGCGGGCCGGTGACGGCATCTAACGGCATGACGCTGATAGCTGACCAGGCAACGTCAGATGTGCATCATTTACCTTCGCTAGCGGTATGCAGTGGCTTTACGCCGGAAGCACATCTTAGCCGGCCGCTAATGGCCTGGCTTCATCAGTTGGATCAGGCGGGCTGTTGCCTGGGCGGTATCGACACGGGCGCGTTTTTGCTCGCGGCAACCGGCCTGTTAAAACACGAGCGAGTGGCGCTGCACTGGGAGAGTCTGCCGGCCTTTCGTGAGCGCTTTCCAGGTATTGAAACCACCGATGAACTGTATGCACTAGGCGAGCGGCGTTTCTCATGTGCGGGCGGGGCAGCGGCAATGGATATGTCGCTGGAAGTGATTGCCAGGCGCCATGGCGCAAAATTGGCCATCGATGTTTCCGAGCAACTTATCCATGACCGTATCCGCACCCGTAGCGACCAGCAGCGCATGGCATTGGTAAAACGCCTGGGGACGCATAACAGGAGAGTCGTGGAGGCGGTGGCGCTAATGGAGCAGAACTTGGAAGAGCCGCTTGCGCTCGAGGACGTTGCCAGCCGGGTAGAGGTGTCGGTTCGCCAGTTGCAGCGCTTATTCGAACAAGAGTTGGAGGTCACACCGCGCCAATGGTACCTGCAACTGCGCATTAAGCGCGCCCGGCGGCTGCTGGCCGAAACAGATTTGGCGGTACTTGCGGTTGGCTTAGCCTGTGGCTTTAGCTCGTCATCGAGCTTTGCACGCTCCTTTCGTACGCATTATGGGTATTCACCCCGGCAAGTGCGGGAAAAAGCGAAGAAGGCGGCAATTGAGTCGCCTAATGTTTGATAAGTGTCGCATGGTGACTAGTAGTAGGGAGGCAGCCGCGCATACTGACTAAACCCAACTAATAAGAGGTTCAGTGTTATGTCTTTACCGGCCAAGTCTTTCCCTTCCAAGTCCTTTGCTAACAAGTCGCTGTCGCTAAAAGCGGGCTTTTTACTTTCTGCGTTTGTTGCCACGCCTGCCATGGCGGAGCTCGATGAGCTGCGCTTTGGCGTCCCGCCTGGCCTGGTGTCACCGTTAAGTCCGAAGTGGCAGCGCAACTGTTGGAGACGATGGGGTACGAAACGCGTCAACAGGATTTGGCCGTGAGCGTGATTCTGGAGGGTTTATCGCGCAACGATTTGGAAATCTATTTGGGCGGCTGGTACCCGGTACAGACGGATATGGTTGAGCCGTTGGTCGCCGATGGGAAAGTAGAAAAAGTGGTTTCCAATATTAGTGGCGCCAATTCCGGTTTGGTGGTGCCTCAGTACGTTTACGATGCCGGGGTCACCACGGTGGCTGAATTGGCAGCCCATTACGATCAGTTCGACGGTGAAATACAGGGAATCGAAGCGGGCACTGGGATCAATGAGGCGATTCTAAACGCGATCGACAATGACCTGGCGGGCCTGGGCGATTGGCAACTGCGCGAAAGCTCGACCTCGGCCATGCTTGCCCAGGCGGAGCAAAAATGGCTGACGAGGAGTGGGTAACGTTTGTCGGTTGGGAACCGCACTGGATGAACGTAAGCTTCGATTTAGCCTACTTGGCGGATAGCGATGACGCGGGTGTGGCCTCTATTGAAAGCACGGTGTGGACTATTACCCCTGCTAGCCTGGCTAAGGAAGCCCCCCAAGCGCACCGCTTTCTGTCCCAGTACGTCGTGACCATCGAAGACCAGAACGAGTGGGTGCACGAATATAGCTATGAAGAGCGCCCTGCTGATGAAGTGGCCCAAGAGTGGATTGAGGACAACTTGGATACCGTGGCTGAGTGGCTGGAAGGCGTTGAAACCCGTGATGGCGAATCCGCTATTGAGCAGGTACGGGCTCAGTTCGGCGCTTAATCGCCCGTTGACGTAGCCCCCACGACAAAGCGTCTTATGGTTTAAGGCGCTTTTTAGTGCCTGACAAAATGCCTGCCATGTGCTCCCCATCTCGGCTAATTGAGATTGAGCGTGAAGGGCGCCATGCACCATCTGCGGTGCGCAGCGATAGCCTATCGAGGCACCTTTATGTCGCCAGTCTGTCACCGCGGCTTCGATTGGCCGCGTCAAAGGGTCGTGCTCTACGGTGAGTATTTCGATACGTGAAGCCGGTGGATAGCGATCCCGCTCAGTGGCGATGATTGCCGGGCATTGCGCCCGAATGCTCAATACATCGCTACGTGACAGTAGCGGTGCATCCTTCCCCAGGCTCGCGAAGGAAAGCTCACCGACCGGTGGATAGATCAACCCCAGCGGCGGCGCATCGCTCAACGAGTGAGCAAGGCCAATCGCTAGCCGCCCGCCCGCACTATCGCCTACCAGGGCGCTTGGCTGAATGGCTTCTAATACCGTACGGCACTCTGCCAGCATGGCGGGGTAATCTACCTCGGGCGCAAGCCGGTAGTTCACGCTGACCACTTCGCGATTGAGCGCCTGGGCCAAGCTGGCGGCGGTACCATGGTGGCTATCAACGGAGCCGATCATAAAGCCTCCCCATGGATAAACAGTATTGCGCCAGGCGTTGATGGCTGGGGAATAAAGCGGCGCACGCTGACGCTTTCTATCTCGCTATCTTCAACCCGCATGCCGTCTGGGTCGGGTGGGGTGAAGGTGCGGCAAAGCTTATCGTAGGCTCGCCGCGCTTGGGGCAATGGCATTTCTGCCATCACCTCGAGCCCCGCGCCAAAGCGCTGAATAAACGCGTCTACGTTCATCGCATGTGCTCCCTGTTAACGACGAATGCCGATGGTGCGGCCAGCTAGCTCCGGCCAGGCATCACGGTTTGCCCTAGGGAGTGCTGCGATGCGATGTGTGACCGCTTCGGGGAAGGGGCTTGGTCGGCCTGACGCTTGCTTCATGCCCATTAGCATCTGTTCGCTGGTGGCCAGCAGGTTGGCCTCGTCATCGAACATGGCGAAAAACACGTGCAGCCGTTTGGCATCGCTATCGAGCAGCGTTAGATCAATAGTGAGTGGCTGGTCTTGATGTGCTTCACGCCGATAGCAAAGATGCGTTTCCAGGGTATAGATCGTGTAGCCATAGTGCTCACGGCCCGTTGCATCCAAGCCTATCTGGTCAATCAATGCTTCGCAGGCCTGGGAAAAGACGCGGGCATACTCCGCATCATTCATGTGCCCGTTGTAGTCGACCCAGTCAGCAGCGACCTGGGTTTCCAGGATGATCATTAAATACGCCCCTTTAAGCCTTCGGCCTCCGGCCAGTATTTTTGCACTACCTCTAGCAGCTCAACTAAAAAGTCATCCCTGCGACGATCAAGTGTCGCGACCGAGCGGCCAGCCGCCTGATGTTCGCAGCCTTCGACCACTTTATCGATCAACTCATCGGTAAGCTCGGGGGCTTCCAGCTTGGTCCAGGGCAGTTTTAATGCGGGGCCAAACTGCTCCAGCATATGGCGCATGCCGGGTTCGCCACCGGCCAGGTGGAAGGTGAGGAAGGTGCCCATCAGTGACCAGCGCAGCCCGCAGCCGTAAACAACGGCGGCATCGATCTCTTCGGTGGTGGCCACGCCATCGTTGACCAAGTGCAGGGCTTCCCGCCACAGCGCTTCCATCAAGCGGTCGGCGATATGCCCTTCAATTTCACGGCGCACTACCAGCGGGCGCATGGCGAGCGCCTGATACAGCCCTTGGGCGGTGGCAATCTGCGCTGGCTGGGTAGCCTCACCGCCCACAAGCTCCACCAGAGGCAGTAAATACACCGGGTTGAAGGGGTGAGCGACGATCACGCGGCCGGGCGCTTTTTGGCAAAAGCCGTTGCAGATCGGTGGGCTTAAACCCGGAGGTAGACGAACCAATGATAACGTCCGATTCGGCAACGGCATCAATGGCCGCCAGAATCTCTTGCTTCAGTTCAAGGCGCTCAGGCACGTTTTCCTGAATCAAGTCTGCGTCGTTCACCGCCTCTTCAATCGTGGTGACGAAAGTCAGTCGATCAGGGTTAGCGTGGGGAGCAAGGCCGAGCTTTCTTAACGAGGGCCAGGCGTTGTCGATAAACGCACGGGTACGCGCCGGTGCGTTGGGATCTGGGTCGAAAGCGACGACGTTCCAACCTTGGGCGAGGGCGCGGGCGATCCAACCGTTGCCAATCACGCCGGTACCAATAACGGCTAAGCGGCTCATGCATCACCTCCTGTTGTGCTACCCATGATACGTCCGGTTACTGGGTCGCGTAGCTTGAGATGCGCGCGGGTTTCTGCGGGTGTCATCACCTTTGCACCTAGATTCTCGATAATGGTGGCGGCTTTTTTCGACCAGTTGGCCGTTATTGGCCAGCACGCCTTTTCCAGAAACAGGTTGTCTTCCAGGCCGACCCGGGCGTGGCCGCCTAGTAGCACCGCTTGCGCCACCATGGGCATTTGATGGCGGCCAATGCCGAAGGCGGCCCAGTTGGCGTTGGCAGGTAATTTGTTGCGCATGGCCAGCATCGTTTCGGTGTCTGCTTCGGCTCCCCAGGGGATACCCAGGCAGAGCTGGTAGAGCGGGGCGCCGTCGATCAGGCCCTCTTGCTGGAGCTGGCGGGCAAACCAGACGTGGCCCAGGTCAAAGCACTCCAGCTCCGGCTTAACGCCAGCGGCTTGAACGAGGCGGGCGTGCTCGCGCAGCCAGTCAGCCGGGTTGACGTAAACCATGTCGCCAAAGTTTAGGCTGCCACAATCCAGCGTACACAGTTCGGGAAGCAGTTCGCCCACCGGGGCATGGCGTTCCGCGGGCGTTTGAATATCGGTGCCGGGGCCGCCGCGGGTGGGGTCTTGTGCGTCGGGTATCCAGTCGCCACCGCCACCCGCGGTGATGTTCATGACGATATCCACATCCGCTTCGCGAACCCGCTCCATTACCTCACGGAACTGCGCGGTAGAGTGGCTGATGCCGCCGGTTTCTGGGTCACGCACGTGAATATGCGCGATGCTGGCCCCGGCGTGAGCCGCTTCGATACAGGACGCCGCGATGGCCTTGGGGGTGACGGGAACGTTGGGGTTTTTGGCGGTGGTGTCACCCGCGCCAGTGACGGCACAGGTGAGAATGACATTGCGATTCATGGCGCGCTCTCTAGTAACGATTGATTCGCTTACTAGTGTGTCGCGGTGAGCAGAGAATAGTTGTCGTAATGCGTCATTCGCTATACATAAATGGTTGTTTTTGGCGTATGGGGCGCTCCCAATCCAGTTTTAAGCCCTCGGGCAGCTTGCCTGGGGGTATTTTGATCAAGCACTCACTGAGAAGACGTATTGACCGCTTTGATTGCCGATCTAAACTCAATATGCGCGTGCAAGGTTAATAATAATGACAAACAACGTATGGAAGGAGTGCTTGCCATGTACCCGAAACCCACACTGCGACCGCTAGGTGCAGCCATCGCCGCGGCGGTCTTCGCCGGTTTGCCAGCGGTCACGACTGCCGATACTGGCCCCGAACTTAGCCAAACCGAGGTGTTGTCTGGCCTTGAAAACCCCCTGGGATATGGCTTTTTTGCCTGATGGGACAATGTTTTTCACCGAACGCTGCCGTGGCTTATCAGTGCGGCTCCCCGATGGCGATGTTCAACACCTGCTAGGCATGGAAGGCACCGATGAGTATGCCACCACTGCTGATGATCTTGTCTGCCAGGGACAGGCGGGGATGAACGGTGTAGCGGTCGATCCAGATTTTGACGAAAATCGCACGATCTATGTGTACTCGGCGTCCAACATCTCTGAGCCGCGCACCAATCGCGTGCTCCGCATGACGGTCAACAGCGATTTTGATGAGGTTGCAGATCGCACCGATATCGTCGAGGACATTCCCTACAAGCCTGAAGCTACCGACCACCCCTTCGGTGATGCTGGCGCCCATAATGGTGGACGAATCCGTTTCAGCCCGGAAGATGGCTATCTCTACGTGACCACTGGCGATAACCATAACAGCGAGATTCCTCAGTCGCCGGACCGCTTAGGGGCAAGGTGCTACGTATTGATCGTGACGGCAATGCTGCCGAAGGTAACGAGCCACCCGAAGGGTTCGATCCACGCATCTATACCTATGGCCACCGCAACGTTCAGGGCATTACCTTCCACCCCGACACCGGCCAGCCAATCGTGACCGAACATGGCCCCTGGCATTCCGATGAGGTCAATGCGCTGGTCAATGGCGGCAATAGCGGCTGGGATCCGCGACCCAATATGGCGGGTCGTGGCGATTGCCCCGATGATTACTGCGGTTATGAACCCAATCAGGGCGAAGGGATGGATCCTAAGGAGCGGGCGGCCTATATGCCGGTCACCGATACCGAAACCTACCCCGATGCCATGCAACCGGCCTGGGGCAACGATGGGCTTTCCCAAGGCATCTCCTCGGCCGAGTTTCTAACCGGTGAGCAGTGGGGAGAGTGGGATGGTCGCCTGTTAGTGGGCTTTTGGGGATTGGCTTTGGCGGAACACCCGTCGGGCAACGCATCAACGTCATGGATATTGCGGAGGATGGCCTTTCGGTCAATGACGTTGCCGAAATGTCACCACCCATGGGGCTGCACGTTTCCGCTCGATAGTGCTAGGGCCGGATGGCGACCTGTATACAGCCGTTGATGAAGGCAGCATTTACCGCATCACGCCGGAATGAGCCATTGGCAGCCGCGCTGAACGATCACAGTGCGGCTGCTCTCACCGCCCCTATTGGTTCAAGCGCCATTGAGAGGGAACAAGGCCATTATGAAGAGATTATGCTTTTTCGTTGTTGCGACGGCACTGACGGTGGCGTCGGCCAGTGTGCCAGCTGCCGATAAGGCCGCTGGAGAATCGATGTACGCCGATGCCTGCGCCCAATGCCACGGCCCCCTCCAGAAAGGGGATGGCCAGCTTTCCATCCTTAACGGGCCGGAGTGTGGACTACATCACCTCTCGGCTTGAAACCTATCGCGCCGGCGAGCGGGTCGGTTCGAACTCCGCGCTGATGATTCCTAATGCTGCCGATTTATCGGATGACGACATTGCCAATCTGGCTGCTTATATCGCCGATGAAGCCGAGTAATAAAATAAGAGCTTTTGGCAGGCGTTGCCTGCCTCCATTCAGCTATCCATGCTGTTGTTAAGCCCCGGCTTGTTAATATCCGGTCATTTCCAGGTAGCCCTCGCCACGCGGTTCGCCGCTGGCGCGATCACCGACCTCTACTTCGCCCTCCCAGTAGGGCACGCTGGTGGTCATCCAGCGGTTGGCGTAGGGCGCTTCGACGTTAACATCTACATCGACTGACGGCACTTCCAAACGCCAGCGGGTAGGAATATACCGCCCGGCCACGACGGAGGTGGCTAGCGGTGTCATGGTTATATCCGCGTTGGTCAGTGATGTGGTTTGGCCTTGGGGCGTTATCCATGTGCCGGAGCGATAGTTACTTCCTTCCTCGCCGTCACCGCCGCCGCGTAGTTGAAACGCCATCAGCTTGTGACCGGCATCAAGGTGAATCGAGAACCAATCCCAGCCTGATTGGCGGGCGTCCAATAGCTGGCTGCTCCATTCGCGATCCAGCCAGCCGCGCCCGCTGACCGTTTTGGTTTCACCGTGAAGGGTGACGTCGCCGGTTATCTGCCAGAAGGGCTGGCTGTAGTACATGGACCCCCTGGCCATTGGCGGCTTTCTGGCTAAAGCCAGCTTCGCCGTGCAGCACTAGTGGGCCTTCGGCAGCCAGTTTCAACGTATAGCCAAAACGCGACGCACCTTCGCCGCTGTAAGCGGTGAGTGTGAGGTGATTAAAATCGTTACCATCGGCTTCTTCACTTGCTTTAAGCTGCCAATCATCCAACCAGGCATGAAAGGGGCTAGAGATTACGCCTGCTTGGCTGTCCTGTAGCGTGTTCAAGGGGAGCCTGGGAGTGGCTGCGTCCGAAACGTTCGGCCACTTGATGCTGCTCTCCTTGGGAGATCGCCATATGGGCCATCCAGAGCTGGTCGGCGGCCCAGGGAGTCGGTGCAGGGCGTTCGCTAGGTGGCATCAGCGCCTGGCGAAATAACGTCCACTGTAGGCCAAGTGGATCACCGTCGTTGTCTTCTAAATTGGCGGTTAAATACCACCATTCGATACGGTAATCTGGATGGGCGACATGATCCGTTGGGAACGTCAGCAGTTGGTGGGGCTCAGCGTGTTGGAAGCCATCGGCATCCTGGCCCAAACCGGCAAAGCCAGCGTTACTCGTTGTTGACTGATCCTCAGGGCTACAGCCGCTTAAATTGAGGGCAGTGATGAGTATTAGCAGTCTGATTAGGCTCATTGGTTGGCCTCTTCCGCCAGTAGCGTGCGCGGCGAGGTGCGCCAGAAGCGTAGCGCTGGTAGTGCTGCAGACAGTAGCGCCACAGTGACCGCGGTCGTCAGCGTAACAGCCATTTCACTGGGGAATAGGTAGAGTGGCAGTCGCCAGCCGAAGGCGGCTACGTTAATGATGGCGACCAATCCCCATGTAATGGCAATGCCCAGCGGAAGCGCCAGTAAGCCGGTCACCAAGGCCGCGCCCCCAGCTGTGCCATGCTGAGTTGGGCAAGCTGGGACCGAGAAATACCCAGCGCCCATAGCGGTGCTAACTGTTGGCGCCGGCTGCGTGCCTGAGCCAACAGGCTGGTGAACAGGGCGAGGGCCGCTACCGCCAGGGTCAAACCATTGAGGGCGCGGGTGATGGTGAAAGTACGCTCAAAAATCTCGGTGGCGATGCGTTTGATTTCGGTTTGATCGCTCAGAGCGTCGCTGCCGAGGTCAAAGCGTTCACGCAGGGCAGCACGCAGGGTATCAACATCAGCGTCATCACTCAGCACTAATCCCATAGAGCTAGGTGGCGCATCAAACCGCGCGGCAAGTTGGGGAGATGCCATCAGTACCTGACCGCTGGGGTTGCCGTAGTCGGGGTAAATAGCGGCGATAGTCAGCGTTTCATTGGCGCCCAGCGCGTTAAGCGTCAGGCGATCACCGGGGAAAGGTGCTCTGCAGTGGCAAGCTGTTCATTGATAAAAATTGCGCCATCACTAAAAGCTGCCCAGGCGGATGAGCGGTCTTGTTGGGTTGCCAGCAGCGGCCAGTGTGGAGTGAGTGATTCACCAGGGGTAATGCCGTAAAGTTCGATAGGCGTGCCTAAAGAGCGGCTGCCTTCCTGCGTAGTGGCAGTCTGCAGGGTTGCATCGCTGCGCCGAGTGAGTAGGCGCTCGAAGACCTCCGGGCGATCAGCCAGCCAAGCATCAATATCCGCATATTGCTCGGTAGGGGCATTTAAATAGAGCGAGGCGACTAGGCGCTGATCGAGCCAGTCTAAAAACGTCAGGCGAAAGCCACCTACCATGCTACCGACCCCCAGATTGGTCGCTAAGGCGATAAGGAGTGCCTTCATGGCCAGTGACAATCTGGGGAGCTGAAGCTGCATATCCGCCAGCGCCCAGTGAATAAGCGGGCGTCGCCGGGTGAGGTGCGTCAGCCCTTTTAGTAGTAGTGCTAAAAGGGTGGCAGCCACAGTGCGCTAGCCAGAAGTAACGCCGCTACAAGCGTAAAGCCTGTCACTAATCCATCGCCCGGGGCTGAAATCGAAGCCAAACATACAATGCTAGCGCAACGCCCATCGCGAAAGCGCCGCCGATGCTCATTAGCGATAATTGGCGGCGGTAACCGCTACGCCAGGCCTGCATCTGGCCTAGCTCCAACATGTTTAAGCGGGCCGCGCGCCATAGCACGCCGCTGCCCGCCAGCAGCAGCCCTCCAAGGCTAACCCCAGCCCACCGACCCAGTAATGCCAGGGTAGGTTAAGCTCTTGCCCGACACCTGCGCCATAAAGTGAGCCCAGGGTGGCCGCGACATCGGGCAGTAACAAGCGTGCCAGCCATACGCCGCTGGTTATACCAGCAAGCGCTCCGACTAGGCCGAGCAGGAGCAGCTCTAAGCTGAGCGCTAGCACTAAATTGCGCCCCGATACACCCAGCACTCGCAGGGTACGCAGCATGCCCAGGCGTTGCTCCAACGTTAGGCCTAGCGCTGCTTGAACGATGAATAGCCCCACGACCCAGGCAAGTAGCCCCAGCGCGGTAAGGTTCAGGTGAAAGCTTTCAGTCAGTTGGCCAGGGAGGCAAGCGTGGCGGCGCGGGTAAGCGTTAATCCGGCAGGCGCTTCAGTGAGTGCCCCCGGGGCGGTAACGATGCGCGTTAACTCATCGCCGCTTTCAAGCAACCGCGCTGCGGCGGCAATATCCATGATCAGCGTGCCCGGCGGTAGCGCTGGCGCTAAAACGAGCGGTGGGAGTGTTTTGTCATCTGCCAAGGGCGGGGTGGCAGCCGATGCATTTTCGCGCGGTATCCCAAGGGCTGCCAGGGAGTCAGGCGCTACGCGTGCTTGCCACGGGGGCGTTAGAAAATCGCTTAACGACGCGGAGGTGTTGGCTTGGGCCAGCGCGTTATCGCTGGGCAGGGTCAGCGGATCAATGCCGATCAGGGTTAGCCGGGTGCCATCTTGGGTAACGATTTCACCCTCTAGCATGGGCGACACGGGCAAGCCTGCTTGGCGCAGGGCGTAATACTCGGCGCGGTTAAGCGGTGTGCCATCGCGCCGTTCAAGCTGATCCAGCTGGGTGTCAAACAGCGCATCGGCGCGAGCATAGCTGTCCCGCGCGGTAGCGTTGATCGCTTGGATGCCGCTCCATAGGGCGCTAGCTACCCAGAGACCGAGTAGCAGCATCATCATTTGGCCGGGGTGGCGCCGGTAGTGGCTAAGTAGCGTGGATAGCACCCGGGTCATAGTGCCGCTTCGAGTAGATGACCATGGCTCAGGCGTAGGCAGCGATCAAGCGGAGCCGCCACTTGAGGGCTATGGGTGACGATAAGCAGGGCGCATTGCGTTTCGTGAACCAGGCTTAATAGTAGTTCAAGCACTTCGCCTGCGGTGGTTTCATCCAAATTGCCAGTTGGTTCATCGGCCAGCAGCAGAGGCGGGCGCGGCGCTAGGGCGCGGCCAATGGCTAAGCGCTGCTGCTGGCCGCCAGAGAGCTGCTCCGGATAGCGTTTTTCCATGCCACTTAGCCCAAGCCGCTCAATGAGGTAGCCTGCCCATTCGTCATCGTCACGCTTGGCTAAGCGCGCCTGTAAGCGAAGATTGTCGATCACCGTTAGGCTGGGGACTAAATGAAACTGCTGGAAGACTAAACCCAATTGCTCGCGGCGTAGCTTGGCGCGGGTGGGCTCGGGGAGTGACGCGACGTTCTGGCCTTCGAGGGTAATGGCACCTTGGTCGGGAAGATCTAATCCAGCCGCAAGGTGCAGTAGGGTGGATTTGCCACTTCCCGATTCGCCCATCAGCGCTAGACTTTGACCTGCGGCCAAGCGCAGGGAGACATTATCGAGTACCCGCAGCGGACCTTGGGGGTCGCATAGGTTTTATGTACTTGATGAAGTTCCAGCATAGGCTGCTCTTGGTGCTCTGGTGCTGTTCGGTGCTAACCGCACACGCAGCAGGCTAATCGTTAATAGGCATAATAGATGCGCCGCGTTCGCCATATACCGCTATCCCGCCGCGCCCTGTACGCTTAATGAAATACATGCTTTTATCGGCTGCATCAATGAGCTCATCGGCATTTCCAAACCCGCCGTCCTCCAAACAGGCAATGCCGATGGAGACTGAGACATGAATCGTCTCTTGGTCATTGTGGGCCATCGGGGTTTTTTCCAGTCGTTGGGCGATGCGTCTAGCGAACACAAGGGCTGCAGTGGCGCTTTCATCGGGTAGAATAATCAAAACTCCTCGCCACCCCAGCGCCCAGCCAAGTCACCTTCACGAATTAACGCTTGCAGCGTTTTGCCAAAATTTTCGAGAACGAGATCACCCACCTGATGCCCGTATTGATCGTTCAGCTTTTAAAGTGGTCAAGATCAATAAATACCACGGACATAATGCGAGACTGCTCCTGGCAAAGAACAAAACGTTTGTGTAGCTTTTCTTCAAGCCAAGCTCGGTTTGCGAGGCCGGTTAGCGCGTCTGTACGTGAGCGCTCTTCTAACTCATCCTGCCGTTGGCGTAACGAGACGAGTTCAGCGTGTTGCGCATCAAGGCGTGCATTGAGCTGTAATGTTTGCCGAAACAATAGCTGCTGCGCCTCGGCAAGCAGTGATTCGTTATCCTGCAGAGGTGGCGCAGCCATTTGCAGCATGTCGGCTAGCGCTGGTAATTGTTGCTGAATATTCTCTAATAATTGCCCTAAAGAGAATGAATGAGCGCCCTCATAGGTTTGAAATTCCCTTATCACAGCGACTAATGATTGGGCCGGGTGCGAAGAGAGCCAGGCATCGGCGATGGGCCCCGATAACTGGATACACAGTATGTCTGTGGCGGCCATGTTGTATTCGCCATGGCTATCACAGATACGTTGAGCGAGCGGTGTTGGCACTCCCCACTTAGCCGCAAGCCAAGCGCCGACTTGAGAATGATCGCAGCCAAAGAGTCGTTGCTCAGATTCTGATAGCTGTCGATGAGACAATGCGGCTTCAAGATATAAATCAGTGCTTTCTTTCGGGTAGGTGGCACGTAAAGCCATAATCCCAATGTCTTGGAGTAACGCTGCCGTAAACACAGGGCCCGCCATATCCGGGCAAAGATGGATGGCAAGGTATCGTGCCGCTAAAGAGGCGATGATGGAGCGCATCCAAATACGTTGATAATGAGCGTCTATGCCTTTGTTTTGAAGAAGGCTGAAACTCATCACTGCTGCCAGTGTGGCATCTAACCCCAAGCGAGCAGTGGCTTCCTGACACGAATGTACTTTGGTATGTGTATGCGAGAAGAAGGCGCTGTTGGCAAGCGTAATTATCCGCATGGTCAAGGCAGGGTCACGCTCAATGGCATTGGCAAAGTCGGTAACCGAAGGTTGCTCAGTGCGCGCTATTTTTAATACGTTGATAGCGACGGAAGGTAACGTAGGCAAGGTCGGGCATTGGAGTAGGTCAGCTACCAAAAGGTAGGTAATTCAGCCGTTAAGATTAAGTCTTTTGAATTATCCTTTGCCTTGATGACCTGCATTGCTTTCTCCTAAATCTTATGGGCTTGCAGCAACAGCCTTAAGCCATTCCCTGGCATTTGTTGTTTGGGCGTGAAGGTGTTCAAACGTTCGTATTAAGTGATCATAGGCGACTTACTGACAAAATACTTGTATCTGGTTCAAACTATTTTGCTAAAGAAAGACTTAAAAATACTCTAATCGGTTTTGCTTTGTAAGATATTTCTTACAAAAATACAGGAAGATGGCTATGTAGGTAGCTATTGGCTAGGTAGTTATAAGCTATGCAGCTAAAGGCTAATGTATCGGGTCTTTTTATTTTCATATAACTACCATACTAGTCATAGCAGATAGATAGCCAAAGGAATCGTCGAAGTACCATGAAGATGAACTTGCAAGCAATGTGGCAGAGGACAAACAGCGACGTGTCGGTGCGCCAACGTCTTAATGACGTATTGCGGCAAGCCATTATTCGTATGGAGCTGGCACCAGGACAGGCGCTTTCTGAAAAGAGATTGCAGACTTATTTGCTGTTAGTCGCCAACCAGTGAGAGAGGCATTTATACGCCTTTCTGAGTCAGGCTTGGTGGAAGTGCGTCCTCAACGGGGCACCTATGTTGTGCGCATTTCGCGCCAAGCAGTGCTAGAGGCGCGATTTATTCGTGAGTCGCTGGAAGTGGCTATTACCCTGGAAGCTGCCAAAAACTCAATTCCTTCTAGTGTGTTGATGGAATTGAACGAACTGATTGAGCGCCAACGTAGTTGTATTGAGCGTCAAGATCATGATCGCTTTTTCTTTCTTGATGAGATGTTTCATCGAACCTTGGCCTTATCCACGGGGCAAGCCATGGCATGGAAAGTGATTGAAGACGTTAAAGCACAACTGGATAGGGTGCGGTATTTGAGCATTCCTGATTCTACACCCATCCCTAAATTGGCCGATCAGCATCAGGCCATCGTGGATGCGATTTCTGCTTCAGATACTGAGGCGGCAGAGCAAGCAATGATCCATCATCAGCGTGAAATACTTCACTCGCTGCCTGAATTAGAGCGCCGCTTTCCGGAGTTGTTTGAAAATGCAGGTGTGGGCTCTCCTGGTTATCTATAAAACCTGCAAGTTAGAGCAACAACGCAACATAGGTCGCGTGACGTAAGTCCAGTCAGAGCTGGCTGGTGAATTACCAACAATAAATGGATGTCTTTAGGAGCTTAAAATGAAACTCACAAAATTACTTCCTGCTCTTGCCCTGGTAGCCGCAAGCCATTCGGCTCACGCCGCTTACCAGCTTAATGTCTCAATAGCGCTAAGCCCTCAAGATCCTATTGCTCAGGCAATGGAGAATGCTAAACAGGCGATTGAGGAGCGTTCAGAGGGGGAATTGACCATTCAGATTTTCCCTAATAGCCAGCTTGGTTCTGACGAAGACGTGATCGAACAAATCCGCAGTGGTGCCAATATCGCTATCTTAGTCGATGCTGGTCGCTTGTCGGAGTATCAACCCGAGTTGGGTATCTTGAGTGCTCCTTATTTAGTTGAAGACCATAGTGACTATGACCAAATCACCACCTCTCCACTTTACCTGGATTGGGTCGAGGGGCTGGCAGAAGCCAGTGGTTTGCGACTGCTCAACTATAACTGGTTTCAGGGGTCACGGCAGATGCTGACCCAAAATGAAGTAAACACGCCAGAGGATTTAAATAGTGTACGAGTGCGCACTATCAACTCCCTGTCTGGGTGAAAACCATTGAAGCGATGGGCGCCACTCCAACGCCACTACCTTGGTCAGAAGTTTACTCGGCGCTACAGCTAGGTTCGATCGATGGCGCTGAAGCGCAGCTAACCGCTGCCGAAGGTCAAAATTTGCATGAAGTTATTACTCACGTGGCACTAACCAATCATATTCATTTGATGACCGGTATTGCGACTTCTGAACAGTGGTACCAGGCGTTACCCGATGAGTTACGCTCAATTCTTGATGAAGAACTACTCAATGCCGGTGATGCTGCGAGCCAAGCAACGGCAGATGCCCAAGATTCGGTGCGCGAGCGGATGGAAGCGGCAGGCGTTACGTTTTCTGAGGTAGATATGCAAGTGTTCCGCGATCAAGTAGGCAGCGTCTACGAAGAGCTAGGTTACGACCAGTACCGTGATGAATTGCTTTCTGGAGAGTGAGCCTCAGCCCCTGCCCATTAGGGTGGGGGCTTCTACCTTTTCTCTTTGCTATTAGGTAACTATCCAGATGCTCTTATAGGGCGAGGAATATGTATGTGGCATTGGTACGATAAAGGTGAGGAGTGGCTGGCTATTATGCTACTCGGTGGTACCTCTCTCACCATGTTAGTTAGCTCAACGGCTAGAGCGATAGGAAATCCATTTGCAGGTGGTGCTGAGCTTGCGCAGTTTTTATTCATATGGACCGCTGTATTAGGGGCTGACATTACCCTGCGCCACGGTGGCCAGGTGCGAATTGATGCGCTCGTGATTCGTTTGCCAATTAAATGGCAGCGCCTTATTACTAGCCTGTGTATTGGAATGATGATGCTCTTTCTAGCTCTTTTAACCTGGTATGGCTTTGCTTTAGCCGCATCAAACTGGCAGCGTCCTATGGGAGTGGCAGGGCTTAGCTATGGGTATATCACTTTAGCTCTTCCTGTTGGTGCCCTATTGATGATGCTCTCAATGATTCGCCGTGTATTCACTAACGGCATTATCGGAAGTTTGGTTGCTGACGATGATGACATTGTGGAGGAGGCGTTATGACTGCTGCTTTACTGCTCGGGTTCGGTTTGCTTCTGATGGCGATTGGTATGCCTGTTGCCTTTGCCATTGGCATTGCGGGGTTCTCTTACTTTTATTGCCCGAAACGTTTTTACCGACAGGTATTGCTGTCCAGCGCATTGTGTCCTCAACGCAATCATTTCCGCTATTGGCTGTTCCGTTGTTCATATTTATCGGCCATCTGATGAATGCTAGTGGTATTACTCCACGTCTGGTCCACCTTTCTACACTATTAGCGGGATGGATGAGCGGTGGCTTAGCCCAAGCAAGTATTGTTTTAAGTACTCTAATGGGTGGGGTATCAGGCTCAGCAGTAGCGGATGCCGCGATGCAATCCCGCGTGCTGGGTAAAAGCATGGTTGAGGGAGGTTACTCGCCTGGATTTACAGGCGCAGTGCTTTCTATCGGGGGCTGATTACCGCGACTATTCCACCCAGCATAGGTTTGATCCTCTATGGCTACTTGGGTGAAGTGTCTATTGGCCGTTTATTTATTGCGGGGTTGGTACCGGGTTTTCTATTAATGGTCGCGTTAATGGTGACCACGTACATTGTGGCTAAGCGCCGTGGCTACCAGCCAGTCAGACAGCATCTTCCTACTGGTGGTGAAGTGCTTAAGGCCTTACGAAGCAGTATCTGGGCAATTCTATTTCCCGTATGGCTCTTGGTGGGCATTCGCTATGGGCTTTTACCCCCTCTGAAGCGGGAGCTTTGCCGTTGCTTATGCCTTGTTGGTTGGCTGCGTAATACACCGAGTAATGGGTATTAAAGAGATACTTAATGCCATGCGTGCCAGCGTAAGGGATATTGGCATGATCATGCTCATTATTATGTTCTCAGGCATTATTGGTTATGTTGTCTCTTTGAAAGGGTGCCACAAACAATTGCTGAACTAACGCTAGGCGTATTTTCTAGCCACATAACACTGCTACTTGCAGTGGCTGTAATACTTGTTTTACTAGGTATGCTGTTAGAAGCCACTGTTGTCGTAATGCTATTAACGCCCATCCTTGTTCCCGTTATTAAAGCTGCCGGTGTTGATCCTGTTCATTTTGGGCTGCTAATGATGACACTTGTGACTTTTGGCGGAATGACACCACCCGTGGGCATATCTATGTATACCGTCTGCGGCATTTTGCGCTGCTCTTTTACGATTATAGCCGTGAATTACTGCCTTTTTCTGTTGCTGTGTTTATTGTTGTTCTAGGCATTCTTTTCTTCCCCAACATAGTGCTGTTTTTGCCCAACTTACTGCTTGGTTAAATTACCTGTAACACTCAAATGATAGAGGAGCGAAGATGAAATTTAACGATAAGATTGAGTTTATGGGTAAAGACTTCCTTCTGGAAAACGAAGCAGCCCGTCGGCTTTATCATGAGCACGCGTCTATTATGCCGATTTGCGATTACCACTCGCATCTAGATCCAGGCGAAATAGCGAATAATACCCAGTTCGATAATTTAACTCAGCTATGGCTAAAGGGGATCACTATAAATGGCGTGCAATGCGCTGCGCAGGCATCGCTGAACAGCGTATAACAGGAGATGTCAGTGATCGGGAGCGCTTTCAAGCATGGGCAGAAACCGTACCCGATTGCCTAGGTAATCCGCTTTATCACTGGACGCATCTCGAGCTTAAAAAACCGTTGGGAATAGACAATATCCTGCTTTCGTCAGATACCGCCGAGGAAGTCTGGCGGGAGTCTCAGCATCGGTTGGCAACGCCTCAGCTTAGTGCTCATGGCATGTTGGAGAGCTTTAACGTACGTACTATTTGTACCACGGATGATCCCGTCGACAGCTTGGAAATACATCAACGGCATTCGAAAGCTGGGGCTGGACCTACCATGTTACCGACGTTTCGTGCCGATTCAGTCTTGAAAATAGAGCCACCTGGCTTTGTCGACTACCTTGCTACGCTTGAAGTGGCTAGTGGTGTGACGATACAGCGCTACGATGATTTGCTAGCGGCACTGTTCCAGCGTCTCGAACATTTCGAGAGTTTAGGCTGCTGCCTTTCTGATCATAGCCTCGAAAAGCCTGTTTTTGTTGAGCCTCCTGCTGTTCATGAGTTGGACCGGATACTCGACCGCAGAAGGTGCGGAAAAGAACTGTCCAGCGAAGAGGCGCATGGTTTTACCACCGCGGTACTGCTATGGCTCGGCAAAGAGTATGCCCGTCGGGGTTGGGTGATGCAGCTTCATATTGGCGCTTTGCGCGATTTAAGCCAGCGTGGTCGACGGGAAATAGGCCCTAACAGTGGTTTCGATGCCATTGGTGATGTCACTTACGCAGAACCCTTAGCGGCGTTGCTGGACGCGCTTGATAGTCAGCACCAACTACCACGAACGGTGCTTTACAACCTCAACGCTCGTGATAACGAAATGTTGGCCGGGCTTGCAGGTTCCTTTCAAGGCGATGGAATTCCAGGGAAAGTGCAGTTTGGAGCCGCTTGGTGGTTTAACGACCAGCGTGATGGTATGGAACGGCAGCTAACAACTCAGATGCAATTCGGACTGTTGCGACATTTTGTAGGCATGCTGACGGACTCTCGCAGTCTTCTCTCGTTTTCCCGTCATGAATATTTCCGACGTATTTTCTGCCAAATGCTAGGCGCACAAATTGAGCGTGGTGAATTGCCCCGAGATCTGGATCGTGTTGGGGAGCTGGTTCGCGCGGTGTGTTACGACAACGTACAGCGCTACCTTTCGAGCGTTAATTTCTTCTTACTTCTTGTGATGGATTTACCATGATCATTAGCGATGCTTATTTAATCGTAACGTCCCCAGGCCGAAATTTTGTCACGCTAAAAATTGTTACCGAATCAGGAGTGTATGGGATTGGCGATGCTACTTTAAACGGCCGCGAGCTGGCGGTCGTCGCTTACTTGGAAGAGCATGTATTACCGTCATTGATTGGACGTGATGCAAGCCGTATTGAAGATATTTGGCACTTTCTTTATCGCGGTGCTTACTGGCGGCGGGGGCCAGTAACGATGACGGCGATCGCAGCAGTAGATGTAGCTCTATGGGACATCAAGGCCAAGGTGGCAGGTATGCCACTTTATCAACTACTGGGCGGTAAAAGCCGGGACCGGGTCATGGTGTATGGCCATGCAACGGGGCGTGATATCGAAGCGTGCCTGGAAGAGGTCGCCCGCCATGTGAAGGAAGGTTATAAAGCGGTGCGCGTTCAAGCCGGCGTGCCTGGTATTGCCAGCATCTATGGTGTCGCCAAAATAGATGGTGAGCCTTATGAGCCTGCTGATGCCGAGTTGCCTGCTGAGCATGTTTGGTGCACCAGTAAGTACTTAAACCATGTACCTAAGCTGTTTGCCGCGGTACGGGAACGCTTTGGCGACGACCTGCACGTGCTGCACGATGTTCATCACCGCCTTACCCCCATTGAAGCCGCCCGTTTAGGCAAAGAAGTTGAGCCCTATCATCTATTTTGGCTCGAGGACTGCGTGCCTGCTGAAAACCAGGAGGCGTTTGGGCTTATCCGTCAACACACCACCACGCCCCTGGCCGTTGGTGAAGTCTTTAACAGCCTGTTTGACGCCAAAACCTTGATCGAGAATCAGTGGATCGACTATATCCGCGCTACCTTGACCCACGCCGGTGGTATTACTCATGTGCGCCGAATTGCCGATTTAGCAGGTCTTTATCATGTGCGTACCGGTTTTCACGGGCCGACGGATCTTTCGCCCGTTTGCCTGGGAGCAGCGATTCATTTTGATACTTGGGTACCCAACTTCGGTATTCAGGAGTATATGCCCCATACCAACGCGACGGATGAGGTCTTTCCTCACGATTATCGGTTTGAGGATGGGCACTTCATTGTGGGTGAAACCCTGGGCATGGTGTCGACATCGATGAAGGCTTAGCCAAGCAATACCCTTATAAGCGGGCCAGCCTACCGGTCAACCGGTTGGAAGATGGCACCTTGTGGCACTGGTAGGAGAGACTGATGCCAAACGTTAAGCTGATCTCATCCTCAAGCAAGCAAAATAGCCAGATAGCGATCGTCCACTTGGGCTTAGGCGCTTTCACCGCGCCCACCAAGCGGTCTATTTAGAACGTTACCGCCAACGCAGCGGTGATGATACGTGGGGCGTATGCAGCGCTAACCTACGTTCTAGCTTTGGTTTAGTCGACGGCTTAAGTGCGGCAGGGCATCGCTACCATGTAGCGGAGTACGCCGATAGCGAAAGCATCACGCTACGTGAAATTGGCGTTATTGAAGAAACACTATTCTCGGGTCGTGATGGCGCGGACGAAGGTATGGATAGCTGGGGCCGAGACCGAGAGGCGCTACTGGCGCGAATGGCGTCTGCGGATACCCGTGTTGTTACGTTAACAGTCACTGAGAAGGGCTATTTTCTAAACCCCGCCAGTGGTGATTTAAGAAACGACGACCCGATGATCGTCGGCGATATTGCTTCTCCTCAGCAACCCCGAACTGCTCCAGGGCTGCTAGTGGAAGCGTTAGCGCGGCGGCGAGAAGCGGGCATTGCTCCCTCTCACCGTGCTTTCTTGCGACAATATGCCTGATAACGGTAAGCGAACCCGCCAAGCGGTGGTGCAACTGGCCGAGCAGCGTGACGCAGACTTGGCTAGCTGGATCGCCAATGAAGTGGCTTTTCCCTGCAGTATGGTGGATCGCATCGTCCCCGCCATGACCGACGCCGACTTTGAACGTTTGGCGGTTTTGGGCGTGAACGACCCTAATGCCGTGGTGTGCGAAGCGTTCACTCAGTGGGTGGTCGAAGACCATTTCCCCACGGGGCGACCGAGCTGGGAAGCCGAGGGCGTTGAGATGGTGGCCGACGTGGCGCCATTTGAAACCATGAAGCTGCGTATGCTCAATGGCAGCCACTCCTTGCTGGCTTACCTGGGGGCCTTGGCAGGTATCGAAACGGTTTATGAAGGCGTCAATAATGCCGAACTTCGGTCGCTGTTGCGCCGATATATGCTTGAAGAGGCGGCACCCACGCTTGTGATGCCGGAGGGAATCGATTTAGACGCTTACGCTGACTCGCTAATGGCACGCTTTGCCAATGACAGCCTACGTCATCGTCTGCAGCAGATCGCGATGGATGGCAGCCAAAGCTTCCACAGCGCTGGCTTTCCGGAGCGCTGGAACGTAGTACCGCTGGTCAAGCTTCGCCCTGCGTGGCGCTGGGAGTGGCGACCTGGATTCGCTACACCGCGGGTCAAGACCTACACGGCAATAGTTACCCCGTGGATGATCCGCTAGCCAAGCGCTTTGCAGAGCTGCACCAGAAGCATGGTAGCGATCCCAGCGCGCTGGTAGCGGCCTATTTAGCTATGGACGATGTAATGCCTAATGCATTGGCACAAGATGATGCGTTTGCACAGGCAGTGCTGGTGGCATATCAAGCACTAACCCATGGCGGATTGAATGAAGCACTAGCGGTGCTATAGTCCGGTTAAATAGTCCCGTTAAAATAAAACCCCACTGATTGATTCAATCAGTGGGGTTTTTTTATTGCGCTCTAATGACTAGCGATTAGCGAGTTGCAGCGGGCGCTTCAGCACTGGTCAGCGTTGGTTCGGGCACTTGTTCCATACGCTGGCGTTCTTGGTCAAGAATTGCCAGTGCCTGGGCTGAGGTGACGCGAGAAGCGGGTGTCACTAGGCTCACAACCACCCCGGCTACCAGCGCTACTAGCACGGCGGGAATGCTTGGGTTGCCCCAGAACGCTGTCCAATCGCTATTGGCGATAATGGTTAAAGAGGTCGCTGAGGCAAAATCAGCGTCGCGATGGCGCCCTGCCAGTTATAGCGTGACCAGAAACGGCCCAGCATGGCGCTCACAAATAGCCCTGAAAGAATCGTTGAGATCATACGGGTGATATAGGTGATGACATTGTCTGAGGCCAGCGCGAATAGCAGCGCCAGACCAATGGTGGCCACCAATGCAATACGCGAGAAGCGCACTACATTTCGCGCTGAGGGCGTGCGGCCCGTTGCCAGCACATACAGATCGCGAATCAGCGTGGAAACACCGGCAATCGCATCGGAGCTCGCGCTAGACATGGTGGCGGAAAGACCCGCTACCAGTAGCAGTAGTCCTAATCCTAGGGGCATAATTTCAGTGGCCAGGAAAGGGAAGGCGAAGTTGCTATTTTCGAGCCCAGGGTTAAGGGCGTGGGTGGCCATACCAATAATCGCGGGAATGATCGAAAAGCCCAGGTAAAGAACGCCGGTGATTAAGAACGAGCGGCGTACCGACTTAACTGATTTGCCTGAGTAGATGCGCTGACGAAAGGAGGGCGTAGCAAGCACGCCAATGGCAATGACGGCAGCTAGTGACAGCGCAGGCAGCGCACCAATTTGATCAATACCAAGAAAGCTAGTGGCACCCGCTTCCATACCTGTCGTAAGGCCTGAAAAGCCGCCAACCTCGATCAGTGCCAATATTGCCATTAAGATAAAACCCGCGAACAGCACAACTGCTTGAATGGTGTCAGTCCAGATAACCGCAAAATACCCCCACCACGCAGTAAATGCCGAAGCCTAACGCCACTAGAATACGCGCAGTAGTTAGGTCGATCCCCGCCATCCAGGAGAGGTATAGACCGCCGCCGAGGATATGGGCGCCGAGCCAGCCGATGCAGGCGATATAGATGAGAAGGGCAACGACGTTGCGTACCAGTCGGTTTGCGCCAACGTAGTAGGCCAGCTCTTCACTCATGGTCATAAAACGCAGCTTACGTACGGGGGCAAAACAGACCGCGAGTAGCAAAATACCTACGGCGCCCCCAAGCCCGTATAAGGCGCCTGCCCAACCGTTGGCGTAGCCGAACCCGACGGCGCCCATGCTGGAGCCGGTTCCCACCATCGTCGCTACTGTGGTACCCACGGTAAGGAATAGTGGAACGCTTCGTCCGCCGAGTAGGAAGTCATCGCCGCTGTCGCGCTTATGCCTTGAAACCCACCAACCAAACGCGATCATCGCGATGATGTAGAGCACAAAGGTGATAAGGAATATTTGACTGTTCATGGTAACCTCTTGTCGTTGTTTATCCGGCCGTTGCCGCGGCCGAAGGTAGGTAATGGAAGCGATTACCGCGGGGCTTTTTATCCCTAATCACGCGGTAATCTGGCGCTGCACCCTTGCCGGGGTGCGGCGCTTTTTTGTACCAACGTTGAGTGTCTACACGCGATCAGCGCGGAAGCACTTCACGTCAACCTCTACTTTGCAATCCACCACCAAGTCTTGAACGCTGCAGATACGTGCCGGTGGGTTTTCGCCGAAGACTTCCTTAAACACCTTGTTGAACGAGGTGAAATAGCGCGCATCGGTCAGAACGGTGGTGACATGTACGACGTCTTCAACGCCGAAGCCTGCTTCTTGCATAATGGCCAGGCAGTTATCGAAGGCGAGGCGGGTCTGCTCAACAATGCCGCCTTCAACGACTTCGCCGTCGGTCATGGGTGTTTGGCCGGAGACGTATAGCCAGCCACCTGCCTCTACGGCACGGGCAAAGGGCAGCTTCTGACCGCCGGTGCCTACGCCGCCTTCCGTGCCGTATCGAGTAATGCTCATGGTGTTTGCTCCTGGTTGGGTTGAAAGGTGGGGATCGATTGAGCAATGCGCTCTGTTCTGCGCAGCATCCTGCCAGCGCGTTGGTCTGAAATTGCACCTTTGTGATAGGCGATTTTGCCGTTCACTATGACCATTTCGATACCTTTAGCGGCTGCGATAGGGGCCTCATAGTTCGCCGTATCTTCGAGTACCGCGAGATCAAAAGGGTGAGATCTGCGTAGGCGCCTATACGAATGACGCCGCGATCCGTTAAGCCGAAATTGGCGGCTGAAAGGCTGGTCATCTTGCGCACTGCTTCTGCTAGTGGCATTAGCTTTAAATCGCGGCTGTAGTGGGCCAGCACGCGCGGAAAGGCTCCCCAAAGGCGCGGGTGGGGTGTGGGTCGTTCGGTAATCCATCGGAACCGACCATGGAGAGCGGATGCGTTAACACTTGCTGCATATCCGCTTCACTCATGTTGTGATAAACCGCCCCCGCCGGCTGTAGTTGCTTGGCCGCATCTAACAGTGATACCCCCATTCTGCGGCGATCTCTTTTAACGGGCGACGCGCCTGCTCAGGGTGCGGTGTCGACCAGGTAATAGTGATCTCAATTTCATCCGTGACCTGGCCTAAATCCAAGGTGGAAGAGCCTGCGGTGTAGGGGTAGCAGTCGCAGTGGGCGTGCTGATGCTGAGCGGCAGCCTCTAGCTTACTCAGCGCCTTGCCCGCGCCTCCCCAATTGCCTGCGCCTGCGCATTTAAGGTGCGAGATCACCAGAGGTACCTGGCCATTGCGAGCGGTGGCAAATGCTTCGTCCATGGCATCCAGCAGGCCCGCGAACTCATCCCGAAGATGGGTGGTATATACGCCGCCTGATTTCCCAACGGCGGCCACCAGAGGAGCCATTTCGGTGGTCGGCGCGTGTATCGCGTTGCGATAGGCAAGCCCTGAACTAAGCCCTAATGCGCCCTCATCCAGCGCTTGGCTTAGCAGCATCTCCATTTGTGTAATTTCTTCAGCAGTGGCAGGCCGGGCAAAGCTATCCATCACTTGGCTGCGTAAACTGGTATGCCCTACCAAGGCGGCGACGTTAATACTGGGTGCGGCAGCGTCCACGGCATTGGCATAAGCGCTGAAGCTTGAGTAGCGAAAGTCATCTAGCTTGCCCAATAAATTCATGGGGTCGGGTACGTCGTCGGCAAGCGTCACGGGGCTTGCACTGATGCCACAGTTACCCACCACAACGGTAGTAACCCCCTGGGTCAGCTTTGGCAGCATCTCGGGTGTGCGAATGACGTTGGTGTCGTCGTGGGTGTGGACATCGATAAAGCCAGGGGCTAGATAGCGCTCTTGGGCGTCAATAATGTTGGCGGCGGTGGCGTAGGGCATATCGCCGATGGCACAGATACGCTCACCTTGAATAGCTACATCGGCACGAAAATGGGCTGCGCCGGAGCCATCCAGTACGTTGGCGTTACGAATCAGCAGGTCGTAAACCATCTTAATCTCCTAGTGGCTGGCGGTTGTCGCCACCGCGATGGTCATCGAGGCTAAGCTTGAGACGACGCAATTTAGTCCGTGATCGCTCGCGGTGGCGCATGGCAAGTTCAAGCGCTAACACATCGATGACCGCCAGCATGGCGTAGCGGGAAGCTTGAAGGGTGATAGATGAAGTCGGTTTCCCGCGAGGTAATCGGGAGCACAATGTCGGATGTGTCGGCTAAAGGAGAGTTCATGGCGGTGATGGCAATTACTTTTGCGCCGTACTGCCTGGCAATTTGTGCAGACTCCACCATCTCTGGCGTATAGCCTGTGACTGATAGCACGACGACGACGTCATTCGGCTCAAGGGTTGACGCTACCATACGGGGCAAGAGTGCTTGCGGGTAAGCGCAGATCGCATAGCCAAGGCGCACTAAACGGAACTGAAACTCTTGGCAGAGAATGCTGGAACCGCCCCCGCGCCAAATACCAATATCTGACGCGCTTTATCCAACTGTTCGACTGCGCCTGCCACATCGGCCTGGGCGAGTAGTTCACGGTTAAGCGCGAGGGTTTGCGTGGCAATGTCGTACACCACGCTTGAGCTGTCTTCGGGTGTTGCTTCTTGTATAAAACGGCGGCCTGCCGCTAAAGCGCGTGTTAAGCGCGTTTTTAAGTCGCGCACGTTAGTACAGCCGATAGCGCGTGCAAACCGGGTGACACTGGCATCACTCACCCCCGCGCGCTGGGCGATCTCACCGATACTCGCTTCGGTAACAAACTCGATGTCAGCAAATATCAGCTCGGCGACTTTCTTTTCAGCGTCGCGCAGAGCAGCAAAGTCAGTGGTAATACGTGACAAGATATCGATTTCTTGGCTCACCGAGGACTCCCTATTGGTTGCCTTACCTAAAAAATATGTTAGTTTCTAACTTGAAGTCAATAGTTGTGAAAATAACTAACATTGATGCGTTTATTTAAACAGAGAACGAGAGAGAAATGGGCGAATGCAAACGACGTCGTTAGCGGTGGATAAGGGGAGTGTCGAACTGGAGCCCAATGTGCTGTCCGGTGTTAGCCTACCTGCGGCGGTCGTGTTTGAAGGCCCGCTGACACATAACGTTGCGTGGATGCAGCGATTTGCGGAAGCTCACGGTGCCCACTTGGCGCCTCATGGCAAAACCACCATGACGCCCGCGCTTTTCCATCGACAGCTCCAGGCAGGGGCGTGGGGAATCACTCTTGCCACCGCGCCCCAGTGTCGTGCGGCTTTCGCTAATGGCATTACTCGCATATTGATGGCCAACCAACTGGTCGGCCAGGCCAATATGGCCATTATTGCTAGCCTGATTGAGCAGGGCGCTGCGTTTTACTGTGTGGTCGATAGCCATGAGAACGTGCGCCAGCTCGGGCGTTTTTTGCGGAACGAGGATTGACGCTATCGGTACTTATTGAGGTAGGCGTGAAGGGTGGCCGCTGTGGCTGCCGCAATCAGCAGCAAATTCTTTCGCTGGCGGAGGTAATTGCTAATGAGCCAGCACTTTCTCTGGTGGGACTAGAGGGCTATGAGGGTGTGGTTCACGGGGATAATCCCGAAACCGGCATACGTGCCTATGCTAAATACCTGGTGGATATTGCCGTTGAGCTCGAGGCTGCTGAACGCTTTGCTGAAAAGAACCCAATTGTCACCGCGTCAGGTTCCGCCTGGTATGACGTGATTGCGGAGGCCTTTCAGGGCGCACCGCTGCAGGGGAAGATTTACCCCGTGCTACGCCCAGGTTGCTACATTGTCCACGATCATGGACTTTATCGTGAAGCGCAATCAGCGGTGTTAGACCGCCGGCCGGATTTGCAGCAGGGGCTCGAGCCTGCCCTGGAAGTCTTTGCCCAGGTGCAGTCGCTTCCCGAACCTGGGCTTGCCATTGTGGCGCTAGGTAAGCGTGATATCGGACATGATCAGCTACCTATTGCCCTGCGTCGTTTCCGGGAAGGAGGCGACTCCTCGCAGCCATTATCGGTGACTGGTTGGGAAGTGATGAAAATTATGGATCAGCACACGTTCCTGCGACTTCCCGACGAGGCCCAGGATGTCGAGGTCGGCGATATCGTCGCGTTTGGCGCTTCTCACCCCTGTTTAACCTTCGATAAATGGCGTCAGATGCTGTTAGTGGATGATCAACTTAACGTTAAAGAGCGTATGGCGACTTACTTTTAGCGCCCTGTTATTGAGAAAACCGTTATAGAGAGCGCCGTTATACAGAGCACATTTAGCTCGTTGTATCTGTTGGTAGGCGCCCGCCAATAGCCAGTGTCAGGGCGTCTGCCAGCTCCCCCTAGCTGCTCACGGCAGCGATCGATGCTGGGAACTTCCCGGTGCATCGCTTCTGGAATAAGCGTGAGGTAAGGGATGGTGATAACGGCTTCGATAACGTCATGAACCCCGAAGACGGGGAAGCTGATATTCGTTAACCCCTGGACTTGAGGGCTTGGCCCCACGTGGTAGCCACGCTGGCGAATCGGATCAAATAGCGCCCGCGTTCGGTCAACTTCTTGTTGCGTCGCATCGCTGGCGCCGAGTATCCGCTCGCGGCGTTGCTCATCCAAGAACGCTAGCATGACTGCTCCCGAGCCAGAGCCGCATATATCGATCTTGGCTCCCAGACGCAGCCCAAAGCCCATCTTGTCGGGGTTTTTCGTACTGGGCCACTACTAATAGATGGCCAGGACGAGCAACGCTAAGATGACACGACTGGGAGATTTCATGGCACAGCTCTTCCATGCGCGGTAGCGCAGCCTGTACCAACCGCTTGGTGGGCGGGAAGCGGTGGGCCATCTCAAACATCTTTAGCGTTAGCTGATAGCGGCTACCGCTATCATCCATGCTGACGTAGCCACGATCCCGCAGCACCATCAGCATGCGGTACATCTCATTGGTTTTACGGCCGATCTGCTCGGCAATCGCTGGGGTGCTTAGCGGCTGGGGAGATTGGGCAAGCAGCTCCAAAATATCCAACCCTTTCTCTAAGGCAGGGGCGTGGTACTGCGTTTCAGCCTTCTCCTTCATTCAAGCTCCCTTACTTGATTGCCTATCGCTCGTTGATCGTGGCGTTAACCAAAATGCTTGGTTAGCGTGCCAGCCAGCCGCCGTCTACCGCCAGGGTATGCCCATGCACGTAGCGGGCGGCATCGGAGCATAAGAATATCACAGCGCCGGCTAAGTCTTCCGGCGTGCCCCAACGTCCGGCGGGGATGCGGCCAAGAATTTCAGCATGGCGCTGGGGGTCGTCGCGCAACGCTTGGGTGTTGTCGGTGGCCATATAGCCAGGGGCGATGCCATTAACGTTGATGTCATGGCCCGCCCACTCATTGGCGAGCAGGCGCGTTAGACCGAGAATGCCGCTTTTGCTGGCAGTGTAGGAGGGCACACGAATGCCGCCCTGAAACGACAGTAATGAAGCGATATTGACGATCTTGCCCGGCGCTTTGCGCTCGATAAGGTGTTTGGCAACCTGCTGTGCGAGAAAGAAAGCGGCTTTCAAGTTAACGTCAATGACGTCATCCCAATCTTGCTCTGAAAATTCAACGGCTGCTGCCCGACGAATAATCCCCGCATTGTTGACCAGGATATCCACCTTGCCCGCTTGCGCAATCGCCTGTGAGACAATCTCGCTAGGTGCTTGGCTGCCTAGCTCAGCCGTAATGTCGTAAAACTGGCGCCCTAGGGCCTCCACCTGCTGGCGTGTGTCATCAGCGGGGCTGCGGTTGACCCCCACAATATCGGCACCCGCCTGAGCCAGTGCAATGGCAATCCCCTGGCCCAGCCCTTTGTTGCAACCAGTCACCATGGCAACTTGGCCGTTCAGCGAAAATAGTGTCATTGGTCACTCTCCCTGGGTAGTGGTTTAGCGCAACTCTTTGGAAGCGATAAAGTCCATATCATCGTAGGTCAGGTTTTCACCGCACATACCCCAAATAAAGGTGTAGCGGCGAGTGCCAAAGCCGCAGTGAATCGACCAACTGGGGTGAATCACGGCTTGTTCGTTGGCAACCACGATATGCCGGGTCTCTTGGGGTTCGCCACACAGGTGGAACACCACATCGTCTTCACTCAAGTCAAAGTAGAAATAAACTTCCATGCGCCGTTCGTGGGTATGGCAGGGCATGGTGTTCCACATACTGCCGGGCTCTAACTGGGTAAGTCCCATGGAGAGCTGGCAGGTATCCAGGACATCGGTGTGCAGGTACTTATTGATGGTACGCACATTACCGGTTTCAGGGTCGCCAAGGGTAGTGGGCGAGGCATCTTGCGGACGGATATGGCGAAGCTGGTAACGTACATGGGCTGGCGTTGAGTTGATATAAAAGCGCGCAGGCTTGGTCGCATCGAGGCTCTCAAAGCTGACATCACGGCTCTCTTTGGGAATATACAGGCCGTGGTGGTGCCGAGTTCGACCGTTTCACCGTCGACAGTAATGCGTCCGGGCGCACCAATGTTAATAACGCCCATTTCACGCCGCTCTAGAAAATAATCAACGCCAAGTTCTTTGCCACCGCTCAGGGTAAGTGGTGAATCAGTGGGTACCGCGCCACCAACAATAATGCGGTCAACGTGGCTGTAGGTTAGCGACAGTTGGCCTGGCACCATAATCTTGGTGACCAGCATTTTGTCACGCAGGCCCTGGGTATCGAGGGTTTTAAAATGATCGCTATGAAGCGCTTGACGAATATCCATACGAATTTCCTTTAAGCGTAAAGTAAATGAGCTCACGAGAACAACGTGAGCGGCCACAGGGTGATAGCCGGAAAGGCAATGACCAGCAGCATCACCAGGAGGTTTGCGAGTAAAAACGGCAGGGCGCCGCGGAAAATGCGCCCAATCGAAAGGCCGGTGATGGATGAACAGACGTTCAGACACATACCCACCGGCGGCGTGACCAAGCCAATAGCCAAGCCACTGATCAACAGGACACCAAACTGCACGGGTGAGATATCGGCCAAGGCAAGCACTGGCAGCACCACTGGGGTAATCAGCAAAATCGCGGGGTCACATCAATAAAGGTGCCGATCAGTAACACGGCAGCAGCAACCACCAGCAGGAGCAATATCGGGGTAAGATCCAGCCCGCCTAAAAAAGCCTGCCAATAATTGGGGTATCTGCTCTATCGAGAGGATCCACACGTACAGCTGACTCATGGCGATAATGATCATCACCGTTGCACTGGTCATGACGGCAGAGCGAAACAACGCGGGCAATTCACGCAGTTTGAGGCTTTTAAACACCACTAACGCTAGAAACAGCGCATAGCCTACGCCTAACGCGGCAGACTCAGTGGCCGTAGCGACACCGCCGACCACCGCACCTACGACAAACACGGGAATTAATAGCGCGAGGACCGCACGTTGTATCACCTGACGTCGCTGTTGAGGGGTTAATCCTGCATGGGCACGGGGATAGCCTTGACGACCGGCCATGAGCGCAATGATGCCCATCATCAGCAGGCCAATGAGTAGACCGGGCACAAGGCTCGCCATAAACATGGTGCCGATAGACTGCTGCGCAGTAACGGCGTAGATCACCATGGGCACACTGGGAGGAATGATCATGCCCATGGTGGAAGAGGCCACGGTAATGCCGCTGGCGGTCTCGACGCTGTATCCCTTGCGTGCCATCTCCGGAATCATGGCGGAACCCACCGAGGCCGTATCAGACACAGATGAGCCTGATATGCCGCCAAAGATCATCGAGGTGGAAATATTGACGTGCCCCAACCCACCAGGGAAACGGCCTACCAACATCAAGCAGAAGTCGATCAAACGAGCGGTAATGCCTGAGGCGTTCATTACCAGCCCCATCAAAATGAACAGCGGCAAGGCAATCATGGTGTACAGATCCATACCGGACAGTACCCGCTGAGGCAACACGCCAATTAAGCCTGGCTGCATAATCAAAAATAGACCAACCCCGAAAGCCCTAGCGAATAGGCGATGGGTACTCCTATCAGCAGCAGCACCATTAGGCTAACTAGCAGTAAGATCATGCCTGACCCTCCTGCGCGTCGTCTCGTTGAGCGGAAGGCCGCTCGCCACCCACCAGCACCGCCAAGGAAAATAGAATGACCAGTAGCGCGCCAATAGGGACGCTGATTTGTACTACCCAATTAGGCACATCCAGCACGGCGGAGCGGAAACGACCTACTTGCCCAATCCAGCTGAGACTGAGCCATGCCAAATAGCCATTGAATAACATCACGAGGCAATGGCGTAAGCGATTCAGCCAGACGGCTATTGACTTAGGCAGTGCATCCACAAGCACGCTGATACGGATATGCTCGCCGCGCAAAATGGCGACCGACGCCCCCAGGGCGGTGGAATACACAAATAAAAGCGCATCAACTCTTCAGCACCGGCAAAGCCAATGCTGAAGGCATAGCGTAATATCACCAGTGCCAAGCAGAGCAGGAAAACCGCCGCAATTAATGCGGCGATCAGATTTTCCAGCAGGCTAGCGAAGCGGCGCATTGCTCGCATCAAGGCGGTATCTTCTGCCATCCGCTGCGCCATTAGAGGAGGGTTCATTACTCCAATACCTCGGTTTGATCGGTCAGTGCGAGGATTTGCTCTAACTGCTCCTGGCTAAAGTCACCACGTTCAACAAAGTGCTCCCAAACAGGAACGACGGCATCTACAAAACCTTGGCGGTGTTCGTCAGCGATGTCATTAATGCTCATGTGCTCGCCCAGTGTGTCGAGGTAGTTGGCTTCGGAAGCTAGCCAAATTTCGTTGGAGCGCGTCATCGTTTCCTGAGCCACGTCGTCGACGATCATCTGCAACTCTTCAGGTAGCTGGTCATACCATTGGGCGCTGATAAAGAAAGGGTCAGGATGGATTTGCCAGTTCAGTAATGACATGTACTCCTGAGCTTCATGGAATTTCATATCGGCGATATTGGAGGGCGGGTTTTCTTGCCCATCGACCACGCCTGTGCGTAGCGCCATATAAGTCTCGGTGTAAGGCACTTGCTGGGGGGAGGCTCCCAACGCTTCAAATGCCCGCAGCGTGGGAGCCAGTGGCGGGGTGCGAATCTTCAAGCCACGGAGGTCATCCACTTGATTGACGGCGCGAACGTTATTGGTTAACTGGCGCATACCGCCTGCAACGCCGGTCACCGGTATATGCAGCTGGCTTTCACGTGCGCCGTCATTAATGGCTTGGCCAAGCTCGCCTTCCATAACATCAATGGCCTGTTCTGGCGTAGTGAACAGAAACGGCATGGTATAGATCAGATAGGCGGGGTTAGCTTGGGCAAACAAGCCACCGCGATAGCCCTGAATAAGCCCCATTTGGACTTGCTGGAGTACGTCCTCTTCCTTCCCCAGGGTGCCATTGAAATAGAGTTCGACGGCGATACGACCATCACTGCGCTCTTCGAGCGCTTCTTTGAAGTAGCGCATGGACTCAGAGCGCGGCGCCTCATCGGTTTGCGAATGAGCGTACTTGAAAGTGAAATCGGCAGCTTGGAGCGACGTGGTGAAGCCAATAGCGAGGCTGGCCATCATTAAGTGGGTTAGGCGCATGGAAGGCTCTCCGTTTTATTGTGATGTTCTTGTTGCGATGCGATGTTTGTGATGCGATGGTTGTTTTCTCAAATATAAAATCTGTTTTTATATTTGATATAAAGCCGCTTAACGTCATTACTGTGTAGGTCAATGCTTGGGCTATGCGACATTGGTCGCGATGCGTATTTTCGGTACAGAGAGGGGGGTTATAAGCGCACAGGCAGTAGCGTCGGCAGGCACGGAAAACATGCCTGTCGAGGGCAGACGTTGGAGAGTTACTTAGCGGCAGTTGATCAGTTAATCAAGCAACTGCGATCAGAAGTTTAGGCGCGCAATGGCGGCGGGAAGCTCGCTGGCGTGGTGGATACCAATCGCTCCTTCGGGGGTGAGTTCTTCATTAGGGAAATGGTTGAGGTGAATCACGTGCATGCCCGCCGCCAAGCCTGCTTCGACACCTACTGCCGCGTCATCGATTACGACGCACTGCTGAGGAGCATGGCCCATAGCGGCGGCGGCTTTACGATACAGCTCGGGGTCGGGTTTCCAGACGTTGAGGGTATAGGCGCTAAAGAGCTTGTCGGCAAAGTGATGGCCTAGTTCGGTGCTTTCCAGCGCACAGCGAATTTTGCGCTCGGGGCCATTTGAGACCACGGCCTTGGGGTGACTGCTTAACTGCTCCAGCGCGGCGACCATACCAGGAATCGCCACCAGCTCGGCACGCATACGGGCTTCCATACGCGCCCGCATACCTGCCTCAAGTTGGGAATATTCGTCTTCTGCCAACGCCTGAAAACACTTTTCCAGGGTTTGCACGATGGTCTGGAAACGCACCCCGCGAAATTCATCCATATACTGACGCGCTGAAAAGGGTAAGCCGAACTCGGGAAGAATATCCCCATCACCTCGGCAAGCATTATTTCGCTATCCACCAAGGTGCCATCGCAATCGAACAGTAAGCACAGAGGCATGGAAGGGGGCGTGGCGGTGAGCTTCATCGATAGGTTTCCTCATTGACTAAGCTAATTGGCCGCTCACCCTGGAGTGCTAGACGAATATTATCCACCGCTCGCTGGGCCATGGCGTCGCGGGTTTCATGGGTAGCAGAGCCGATATGGGGCAGGGCGACCACATTGCTCATTTTCGGTAGCGGTGATGAAGCGGCTAGCGGCTCCTGCGCAAATACATCTAACCCCGCCGCTTGAATAACGCCATTTTCCAGCGCCTGGATCAATGCGCTTTCATCGACCACTTTACCGCGGGCGATATTGATGAAAATGCCCGAAGGTTTCATCAGCGCAAACTGCTGGGCGCCGATCAAGTGCTCGGTCTCTGCGGTAAGCGGCACAGTGACGCAGACGAAATCAGCCTCAGCCAGCAGCTCGTTGAGTTCGCGGCGCTGCGCGCCAAGTTCACTCTCTAAATCGGGCTTGGGTGAAGCGTTGGAGTAGAGCACCTGCATGCCAAACCCTAGAGCACCGCGTCTGGCAACGGCTTGACCAATGCGCCCAAACCCCACCATGCCAAGTGTTTTTCCGTGCACATCGCTGCCAAACAGTGCGGGTCCAAGGCTTGCTTGCCAATGGCCTGCTTTGACCCACTCGGCTAGTTCAACCACCCGGCGCGCCGCTGTCATGATTAACGCAAAGCCGGTGTCGGCGGTGGTTTCGGTAAGCACATCAGGCGTATTGCACAGCATAATGCCGCGCTTGGTCAGTTCATCAACGGGGATGTTGTCATAGCCAACAGAGACGGTCGCGATGACTTCCAAGTTGGGCGCTGCGTCCAGCAACTGGGGGTGATCGCCAAGCCCGAACCGATAATACCGTGCGTCTGCGCTAATAGAGCGAGATTTTCAGGGGCATCAAGCTTGGTGGTTTTCGGCAGCTCATCCACCTCAAACAGATCGCTAAGCTCAGCCAGATGGGCATCGCTGAGTCTTCCTTGAACTACTAAACGTTTTTTCATTGTTATCTCCTTGCTGAAAATCCTGTTACTGGAAGCCTGTCATTAAACGCCTGCTAATAAAAGCAAGGCGAGATGCGTCAGGCTGAGTAAAGCTCGGTTTCAAGCGCTTGTAGACGTTCGCGATTAGGTAGGCCTTCCATATCACCCACTACCTGGATGGCTTGGGCGCCAATAAGGTTGCCGCGTTGGGCTGCTTGGCGTGCCGTTCTTCCGTCAAGCAGGGCACTAATCACGCCTACGGCGAAGCCATCACCTGCACCGACGGTATCCACTACCTCGACGACGTGGCAACCGGCCACCGTGAAGCTCTCTTCTTGACCATCCAGGTTGCCACGGTAATAGCTGCCTTCCGGACCCAGCTTGATGATCACCGCCGAGGCACCTTGATCCAGATAGTAGCCTGCTATGTCGTGAGGCGTCTTCTGTCCGGTGAGAAGCTGACCCTCTGAAAGCCCAGGCAATACCCAATCGGCGCGGCCGACGAGTTCATTGAGGGTAGACCGCATAACGCTTTCGCTGGGCCAAAGTGACGGCCGCAAATTGGGATCAAAGGAAATAGTAGCGCCATGGGCGCGGGCCTGTTCCATCAAATGATGGCTAAGCTGGCAGGCGCTTTCGGAAAGAGCAGGCGTAATGCCTGTCGCGTGCAAATGGGTTAGCGATGAAAAATCGATAGCTGAGGCGTCGTCTAAAGAGAGAAAACTGGCCGCACTACCTCGTCTGAAGTATTCAACTCGCGGGTCGGCTCCTCCCTGCGCGCGCTCCTTAAACATCAGCCCCGTTGGATGTTGTTTATCGGTACTGATATAGCGATCGTCGATGCCTTCAGCTTTCAGCGCCTGGTGGATAAAGCGACCTAAACTATCGTTTCCCACTCGGCTTAACCAGCCCACATGAAAGCCTAGTCGGGAAAGTCCAATCGCGACATTGTTATCAGCTCCGGCAAGTCGGCGATGAAAACTCTCAATAGCCGATAAATCCCCCTGGGTTATCAGCGACGAACATGGCCATCGCTTCTCCAAAGGTGAGTATTTTGGGGGCTAAAGAACACCTGTTATGCATTGTAATTCTCGCTAGCAAATTCGATAAATAAAGGTCAGGGAGCCGTACTGCCTCGGATGATTAGCCGGGGAGCGTGGCGGTTTTGATAAGGCGGGGTGGGCTTGTTCCGAGCAAGCTGGCTGATCAGGCAAGCAACCGAGTCACGACCGATGCCATCGGTGGGCTGGGCCAGCGTGGTGATGCCAGGTGTTAATAGCTCGCACCACTCCAGTTCATCGATACCCATTAAACCTACTGGTCCCATCGATAGGTTAAGTCGTTTAAAGCACTTCGCCATAGTAAGCAGGGTGGTGCCGTTGCTGCATAACACGGCGCATGGTGAGTCCGCCTGCTGTTCGACATACGTTGCTAATGCCGTTTCACAGGGGTGAAGTTCACTATGACTGAGTATTAGCGTCTGATTTCCCAGACCCATGGCTTCTGCCTGCTCACCAAAGCGTTGCAGCCGCTCCTGTCGGGCGCTAGCCTGCTCCGGGGTTTCACTCACATAGAGTATTGAGCGATAACCCTGTCGGCTCAGGTGCGCTAGTGCCATATCGATAGCAAGGGCATTGTCTAGACCGATCACTTCAGCATTGAGTCGGCTGATGTCACGATCGAGCAGCACCAACGGCACGCCGCTTTCCATTAATGCCTGCAGCGCCTGCCCAGGCTGCCCTGCAGCATTGATGATCAGGCCTTCGACCTGATAAGTAGCCAATGTTGCCAGGTGTTGTTGTTCCAATGCCGGATCATTATCCGTATTACAGACGATCAACGCGTAGCCATAATCGCGGCATGCCAGCTCTACTCCGTGCATGACGGCAATCGAAAATGGGTTGCGTATATCGGCAACCAACATCCCAAGCAGGCGTGAACCGCCTCCTTTGAGCCCTCGCGCCATCTGGTTAGGGCGATAACCTAATGACTTTGCTGACTCGCCGATACGTTGCTGTAGCTCAGCAGAGAGCTTGTCGCGCTCAGTGCCGAAAAAGCGTGAAACGCTGGTTTTAGAAGCGCCTGCCATCTTGGCGACTTCAATCAAGGTGGCCCGACGTGGCGAGATTGGCATTGTACTCAAACACTCTGACACTAAAATGGGAACGTTCCCAACCTTAGGTGTTTTTGCTTTTTAAGACAATACCCGCACAGTAAAGAGAGCAGAGCTGTAGGCCTGCTCTCTGATAGGCTGGTGAAAAACAAGGATGACTGCGATGCATCTTGATGAATACCGGCAGTATGATGCCACCGGTTTGGCTGGGCTGATCCGCAACCGCGAAGTAAGCCGAGAAGAGGTTTTGGAAGCCGCTATAACGGCAATTGAGACTTATAACCCCAAACTAAACGCTGTGGTAAGAACGCGCTTCGAGCGCGCACGGCAAGAGAGCCGGAAGGTAACGGACGATACGCTGTTTGGCGGTGTGCCTACGTTAAGCAAGGATCTTTTAATGGGGCTGGCGGGAGAGCCTTTGTCATTCGGAAGTGCTTCTTTAGCTCACTGGTGTCCAAAGGAGGATGCGACGTTGATTCAGCGCTCTCGGTCAGCGGGCTTGGTGATGGTGGGACAGACTGCAACACCGGAACTGGGCCTGATGGGGATTACTGAGCCGAAAGCTTTTCCCCATCCGCATAATCCGTGGCGGGAAGGATACTCACCCGGCGGTTCCAGCGGTGGCGCTGCTGTCGCGGTAGCTAGTGGTATGGTGCCTATGGCCTTGGGCGGTGATGGAGGGGGATCAATACGTATTCCGGCTAGCTATTGTGGTCTGTTTGGTTTTAAACCGTCGCGTGGTCGGGTGCCATTGGCGCCTGCGCATGGAGAGGTGTGGCAGGGTGCGGTTATCGAACATGCCTTAACCCGCAGCGTTCGTGATAGTGCCGCTCTATTAGAGCATATCAACGGTATGGCGCCTTCCGGCCCCTACCCGGTGCCGCATGAACGAGGCTATGTGGCGGCGCTGTCGTCACCGCGAAAGCCGTTGCGTATTGCCGTATCGATGGGAGAGTCGCTAAGCCGAGGTCTGGGCACGCGTTTGAGTCCCGATATCATTGCCTCTATGAACAAAGCTGCAACGGCGCTGACAGACATAGGCCATCAGGTAGAGTGGTGCGAGCCACCTGTAGATGGTGAGGCCCTGGCCAATAGCTATCTCACTCTCTATTTGGGCCAACTTGCGGCAGATCTGGTATGGATTAGCCAGCAGACCGGGGTGGCCGTTCGTCGATTGGCAATTGAACCCTCAACACGTGCCATTGGCCGGCTGGGAGCGGTGCTTTCAGCGCGCGACTACGAGCTAGCCAAGCGCTACTGGCATACGGCTGCCGAGCAGATGAGTCGTTTTCACCAGCGTTACGACGCGGTGGTGATGCCGGTAGCAGCCGATACTGCCCCGAAAATTGGTGAGCTTTACCCGTCAGCAACAAGAGAGCGGTTAATGTCTCTACTCGCGCTACCCGGTGCTTCGAGCCTGGCGCTGAAAGCAGGACTGTTGCAGCGCTTGGCGGTGGATGCCCTAAGGCGTACGCCCTTTACTCAGTTGGCGAACCTCACAGGGCAACCTGCCATGTCAGTTCCGCTGCATATTGCTAACAATGGCCTGCCGGTGGGCGTTCAAGTACTGGGCCGCATGGGCGAGGACCAACGGCTATTTCAATTAGCGGCTGCTTTGGAGCAACACGATGTTTGGCAACGCCCTTTACCCCGGCAGGCGTTCTGCGCTTAAGCAGGGTAAACTACGCGGCTCTGATGCAACGCTTGGCCTTATGCATGCACCCCAACGATAAATTAACACACTACGAATTAACCCAGGCGGGCGATCGTTATTTTGATGGCCTGGCCGATAAAGTTTTCCCGCTCGCTCTACCAGGCGCCCCGTGGAGAGCTGCGTTTGACCATGCTTGATTATTTACCGCCGCAAATGCTGCAGTTAAGTAAACAAAAAGTACTCGATGTGGGGGGTGGTTTGGGCCAACAAGCGGCGTGGTTTGCCGGTCGTGGTCATGCCGTGACCATGACGGAGCCATCAAGCGATATGTTGACGTATGCTCAACAGTGGCATTGTGACGAGAAAACACTGCCCCAAGAAGTGATCACTTACCTACAGGCGCCTTTGCAAGAGCTCCCCCTGCAAGTGCCAGGGCCGTGGTCATTAATTACCTGTCATGCGGTATTGGAGTGGCTGGGCGATCCCCAGGCAGCACTGGCTATTTTAAGCCGTTTATTAGCCCCGGGCGGGCAGCTTAGCTTGATGGTGTTCAACCGAGATGCGCTGCGCTTTTCTAATGTGGTGAAAGGTAATCTCGAAAAAGCCTTGAGCGACCGCCTAGCCGGAAAGGGTAAACGTCAGCGTTTAACGCCTATTTCGCCTGTGTCGCACGAAGAAATTACTCAGTGGAGCGTGGAGAGTGGTCTGCAGATAGTCTCCGTCGCGGGTATTCGCGTCTTTCAAGACTATCTACGCCAACCGCCTGCCACGCCAGCCGAAAATGAAACCCTATTAGCGCTAGAAAAACAGTACTGTCGCCAAGACCCCCATTGGCGGTTGGGCCGTTACTTGCTCTATACCCTGATCAAACCGGGAGACCCCCTGAATGAGTGCTCAAGATCCTGCTTGCCAACTGTTGGCCCGCCAACGGGATGATTATACGGCCCTCTGGGTTGTTGGCCCGCCATTAGATAGCTGGCTTGTGGACCAGTCAGCGGGTGTTGTGAGCGGTGATTTTGAGGCACTGAATGAATGGAGTGCTAAAAACAAACAAGCCCGAACGCCTTTTGACTTGGCTGAGGGCGAATTAATGGGCAAAGAAATAGTATTGTTTTGGCCTAAAGCACACCAATTGGGCATTTGGTGGTTAAAGTGGTTATGTGAACAGTTACCCAGCGGGACGCCATTTGAAGTTGTCGGTGAACATCAAGGAGGCATTAAACGGGTGCCTAAGATGCTTGAAGAGCTGGGTATGCCTTGCGACAAGCGCGATAATGCCCGGCGCTGTTCGCTGTTTGCCACCCATACCATTGCACCGGAGTCAGCAAGCGAGAGTGCTTGGCAAAACTTTGAGGCGCTAGGGTTAACCCTTGTTAGTCACCCCGGTGTATTTGGCCACGGCAAAGTTGATGAAGGTACATTATTAATGTTGGAAAGCATCGAAAGCAGCTTGCCTAAAAAAGCCGCTTAAGGTGCTGGATATGGGCTGTGGCGACGGCATTATTAGCGCCTGGTTGGCCCAACGTGGTCATCATATTACTGCTGTGGATGTTAGCGCCTTTGCCGTCGAAGCCTGCAAACGCACATTAGCCGCGAATGGGCTAAAAGGCCGTGTGTTGAGCAGTGATGTGTTCCGCGCGTTGGAAAACGAGCGATTTGATTGGATTATTAGCAATCCACCTTTCCATAAAGAGCGCGATATCAGCTATGGCCCAAGCCAGCGCTTGATTAGCGAGGCGCCCGAGCATCTAAGTGCAGGTGGCCGCCTCATCATTGTAGCGAATGGTTTTCTGCCTTACCCAGACCACTTGCAGCGCGCGTTTCAGGATTTTGAAACACTGGCGGACAATCGCCGTTTCAAGGTGTATGCAGCGGATAAATAATCGCTGCACACATCATGCATTGGTGCGCATGTCACGAAGAGTAATCAAGGGCGGTAATCGTATAAAACGTATCGCCATTAGGTGTGAGCACTTTGCCTCATCCCCAATCTGTTTGCCTAATAGGGCTTTAGCCATGGGAGCATCGATACTGATCCAACGCTTTTGGTATCGATTTCATCGTGACCAACAATCCGTAGATGTACCTGGTCGCCGTTTTCGTCTTCCAGGCTTACATAGGCGCCGAAAAAAACTTTGCTGGTGTCGGCAGGCAGCCGATCAACAATTTGTAATTCGTCTAAACGCTTTGTCAGGTGGGTAATGCGTGCAATGACGCGGTTAAGTTCTTTCTTGTTATAAGTATAATCGGCGTTTTCACTGCGGTCGCCCTGGGCAGCCGCTTCGCCTACCTTCTCTGAAATAGCCGGGCGTTTAACGCGTGATAGATGATCCAGAATCGCGCGCAAGCGGCCGCCCCCTCTGCGGTAATCAGGTTACTCTTAGGGGCTTGACGCGGATCTTTTGCTGGGTCGCGCCAGCGGGTCATGTTGCGGCCTTTCATTACCTTTTCCCTATCGTGTTTCGAGCTACCTACCTTACGTCAATTACAGGAAGCTTACCAAGCAACATGCATTGATGAGTCATTCAAACGTTCGTTATATTTTTTTGCTATATTAGGCAACAGGCCCACCATTCGTAGGCCTACACTGGAAAACAATAATTCAGGAGCATGCATGCGAACTCTCTCTTCCACGGATGTCTTTATCACGTTCATTAATTGCCGCCGCCATGGGCAGCGCGTTGGCGCTTATGCCATTAAGTGCAACAGCCTTTGAGGGCGAGCTATTCTCGCTGAAGAACCGTTGGGAACACACCGTGACGGAAATGCCTGCCAATGAGCGGGAAAGCACCCTCAAGTCTTTGGCTGGCGAAGCGGAGCAATTAGCTGAGCAGCACAGCGACGAGGCTGACGTACTGGTATGGCAAGGCATTATTTTGGCGTCATATGCCCGTGAGCGCGGTGGTCTAGGGGCGTTGGGAACCGCAGGTGATGCACGTGATGCATTGGAGAAAGCGGTAGACATAGATCCGCAAGGGCTGAATGGTTCAGCGTACGTGACGCTAGGCGCGCTTTACGACCGCGCACCGGGGCGCCCACTTGGTTTTGAAATAGCGATACCGCTGAACGCATGTTCCAGCGTGCCCTGGAAATCCGCCCTGACGGTATTGATGTTAACTACTACTATGCAGCTTTTTTTAAAAGAAGAGGGCAATGAGCAGGCTGCACGCGAGCACGCTCAGCGGGCGGTAAACGGTACCGCTCGCGACAACCGCCAAGTTTCAGATGAAGCGCTACGTCGCGATGCCGAGGCACTGCTCAACCAACTGTGATCCGTCACTGAATTGGCATTCCCGGTAGCTAGCACTGATAATAGAGCGATTATCAATACCGGGAGTGCCCCATGGCGTCCAGCTCCAAGAACACTTCTTCTCCAAACTCTCCATTGCGAGATGCCCCTTTTCGGAACACGTCGCTTAGCGTGCCGCATTTTAAGCGCGACGATGTTGACCTGCTCAAGCGTGAAACTTTGCATCAAGGGTTTTTTCGCCTCGAAGCCTTAGAGCTTCGCCATCAACTATTTGAAGGTGGCTGGAGCGAGCCCATGCGTCGAGAAGTTCACAGCCGCTTTGATGCGGTAGGCGTGCTGCTTTACGACCCTGCGCGCGATTTAGTGGTTTTGATCGAGCAGTTTCGCGCAGGTGCCGTTGATGATTCGGTTTCGCCCTGGAAACTCGAACTTGTGGCAGGCTTGGTAGAGGATGGCGAGTCGCTGGAAGATGTGGCTCGCCGTGAAGCGTGGGAGGAGGCCGGTTGTAAAGTGGCCGAACTGACCAAACTTCATACGTATTATCCCAGCCCTGGCGCCTGTAACGAGCAAGTGACACTATTTTGTGGTTTGGTGGATTGCCAGGGGCTAGGCGGCATTCATGGCTTAGACGAAGAGCACGAGGACATTCGGGTTCATGTCATGCCTTTTGCCAATGCTTGGGAACTCTTAACGCTAGGGCGGCTCGATAACGCCATGTGCTTGATTGGGCTACAGTGGTTGAATAGCCAGCGAGCCTCTTTACGCGCCGCCTCTCAGCGAGCATTGTCACAAAGTGAAACAAACGAGGAGTGAACATGGCGAGAACGGCCTATGTCACCGATTTAAAATCGCTCCAAGGGGAGTGCAGCGCCAATTATTTACGTTTGGTGCGCCTGGTGGGCGATATGGAGGCCGGCCAGCGTCGTGATATTGCCCTGCGCGGCAATAAACAGTATTTCGGTGATCTCCACCTTTTTATTCAAGAGCAGGCGCCTTACACCACCATGGTGGATGTTTCCCAGACTGGCCCGCTAGATAATGTTATGGAAGGACCGCGTATGCGCGTGCACCTTTATCACGATGTACGCATGGCGGAAGTGACCGACTTTCAGCGTGAGCGACACTTCAGCGGCCGCTACCGTTATCCAAATGCGCGTATGCACCAACCGGACGAAAAGCTGCAACTCAATCGATTCTTAGGCGAGTGGTTAGCGCATGGACTCGCCCACGGCCATACTGTTGATGTGCCGGAGTTGCCCTGATGCGATTGGTACAGGTTACCGATGCGCATCTCCATGCGGATACCGAGGCGCGTTCCCGTGCGGGTATTCCTTGGCGGCAGTTTCAGCAGGTGTTAAGAGCAGTGACCGCCGAACACCCCGACATCGTGATTTTTACCGGGGATATCAGCCAGGATGAATCTGCTGATTCCTACGCATTGGCGGCGCAAGCAATGGCAGCATTGCCTTGTCCCTGGTATTGGCTGCCAGGTAATCACGACCAACTCGCTTTGATGGCCGCGGAGCGCCCGCTGGTGGATGAAGTGGATTTAGGCGCTTGGCGCATGCTGCTGATCAATACCCAAGTGGAGGGCAAACCCCACGGCGAACTGGGAAGCGAGCGGCTAGCTAAGCTCGCTGAACAATTAGAGAACGACGATCGGCCCACGCTGATAGCCATGCATCACCCGCCGGTTGATGTGGGCGCAGTGTGGATGGATGCTATTGGCCTACAAGATCGCGAAGCGTTTTGGGAACTGTTAAGTAACCATTCTCACGTCAAGATCATCCTGTTTGGTCATGCGCACCAAGCCTATGCCGAACACCATCGCAGCGGTGACGCCACCATTGACGTTTATGGTTGCCCAGCCATGGCGGACCAGTTCCTGCCTGGTGCAGAGCACTTCGCGATTGATGAAGCATCACGGCCTGGCTATCGGGTTATCGATTTGGCGTATAGCGATGCCCAGGGAAGCGAGTGGCAGAGCTGGATTGAGCGCATTGATTAGTAGGCTCATCGCACTATCAATCTTAGATAGGTGATTTAGGAATAAAAGATAGTTATTAATTCTTTTGGGTTATTATCGGCTCGGCGTTACCCTACCTTCATTCGAACGTACATTTTTATAACTTACACTGCTTTTAGCTTGTGTAATGAGCTTGTTCTTATGAGGTAAGGGGCCATGACCCAATTGTCTACGTTGTCTTTAAAAGAGCGGTCTTCAGAGACGCAAGGGGGAGGCTTTTAACGCCCCTAATGCCGCGCGCTTGACCCACCTCAAGCAGTTAGAAGCCGAATCTATCCACATCATTCGTGAAGTCGCCGCCGAGTTCGCCAACCCAGTGATGATGTACTCCATCGGCAAAGATTCGTCAGTCATGTTGCACTTGGCGCGTAAAAGCCTTTTACCCCGGTACACCGCCATTCCCGTTGATGCATGTAGACACCACGTGGAAGTTTCGCGAGATGATTGAGTTTCGCAATCGCATGGCGGCAGAAGCGGGTATGGAACTGATCGTGCATACCAATGAAGAAGGTCGTGCGGCCAATATCAACCCCTTCGATCATGGCAGTGCCAAATACACCGATATCATGAAAACCCAGGCGCTTAAGCAGGCGCTGGACAAATACGGATTCGATGCCGCGGCGCGCGCCGAGACGAAGAGGCATCGCGTGCGAAAGAGCGTGTTTACTCGTTCCGTGATAAATATCATCGCTGGGACCCTAAGAACCAGCGCCCTGAGCTGTGGAATGTGTATAACGCCAAGGTTAATAAAGGCGAATCAATCCGTGTGTTTCCGCTCTCCAATTGGACCGAGCTAGATATCTGGCAATATATTTACTTAGAGTCGATCCCCATCGTGCCTCTCTATTATTCAGCCAAGCGTCCTGTTGTTGAACGCGACGGCATGCAAATTATGGTGGATGACGATCGCCTGCCGTTAGCGCCCGGTGAAGTGCCCGAACAGAAATCGGTGCGATTCAGAACACTGGGCTGCTATCCGCTGACCGGCGCCGTGGAGTCCGAGGCCGCGACGCTTCCGGAAATTATTCAGGAAATGCTGCTAACCCGCACCAGTGAGCGCAGTGGTCGTGCTATTGACCGTGATCAAGTGGGTTCGATGGAGAAGAAAAAGCGCGAGGGCTACTTCTAATGTCTCACCAATCTAATTTAATTGCCGACAATATCGAGCAGTACCTGCACGAGCACGAAAACAAAGACCTGCTGCGCTTTATCACTTGCGGCAGTGTGGACGATGGTAAATCGACGCTGATTGGCCGGTTGTTGCACGACTCTAAAATGATCTTTGAAGATCAGTTGGCGGCGATCACCCAGGCCTCTAAAACCAGCGGCACCACCGGTGATACCGTTGACCTCGCCCTGTTAGTGGATGGCTTGCAGTCTGAGCGCGAGCAGGGCATTACCATTGATGTGGCTTACCGCTTTTTCTCCACGGATAAGCGCAAATTTATTATCGCCGATACACCAGGGCACGAGCAGTACACGCGCAATATGGCGACAGGTGCTTCCACGGCGAGCCTGGCAATTATTCTTATTGATGCTCGCTATGGGGTGCAGACCCAAACCCGGCGCCACAGCTTTATTGCGGACCTGCTAGGTATCCAACACTTGGTGATTGCGGTCAATAAGATGGATTTGGTGGGTTTCTCAGAGCAGCGCTTTAACGAGATAGTCGATGAGTATCGTGCCTTTGCTGAGAACCTTCAGGCACCGGACATTCGCTTTGTGCCCATGTCGGCACTGAATGGCGACAACGTAGTGAATCGCAGTGAACAAACCCCCTGGTATTTTACCGCCGGTTATCAAGCGAAAACGCTGATTGAGTTGTTGGAAAGCGTTGAAATCAGTCGCGATCAGAATCTTAGCGATCTGCGTTTACCGGTGCAGTACGTCAACCGGCCAAATCTCGATTTTCGGGGCTACTGCGGTACCTTGGCTGCAGGGTGCTGCGCCCAGGGCAGGCGGTCAAAGTGTTGCCCTCGGGCAAAACGTCTACCGTGGCGCGGGTTGTTACCTTTGATGGCGATCTTGACGCGGCTTATCCGGGCCAGGCGATCACCGTCACTCTGGTCGATGAGATCGATATCTCCCGTGGCGATTGGTTAGTGGCGGCGGATAGTGAACTGCCGCTCTCGAATACCTTTAAAGCAGATATTGTGTGGATGCACGAAGAGGTATTAACCCCAGGCAAGCTTTATGATTTTAAACTGGCAACGCGTGATCTGTCCGGCCAAGTCAGCGCGGTTGATTACCAAATCGATGTGAATACCCTGGAAAAGCATGCCACTCATTCACTGGGCTTAAACGCGATTGCTCGCTGTGACGTGGAATTAACCGCGGCTATTCCGGTGGATGATTACCGCACTAGCCCGGGTACCGGCAGCTTTATCATCGTTGACCGGCTGACCAATGTCACCGTAGGCGCAGGGATGATTCGCGGGACGGCGAGTGAATCAGCCTCTGCCACGCCATCCACCGATTGGGCTGCCTTTGAGCGTGACCTGAATGCGCTGGTGCGTAAGCACTTTCCACACTGGGAAGCCAAAGATATCAGCGGTTTGTTCAACCGCTAATTGGCGAAAGCTTTGGTCGTGCGCCAAAACATACCAGCGCGACGAATGTACCCTACGTCATTGCGGGGAGCGAAGCGACGCGGCAATCTCGCTTTTGTCATTGCGTATAGGGACTCCTCCCCGGTTGCAAGCGACGATGATGGAAAACGTAAGCCGATGCGTGCGTATAGTCGGCCTCTCAAGGGGGACGCTATCCCCGGACCCTGATGAATGTCGCGCACCTTCTCTCCTCAACGAGCGGTAGGCTTCTTCAGCCATCGCAATGACCAGGTTTTGAGAAGGTCGGTCTGACCTGTTTTTCATCCATCGTTGCTCGGCAACAAGGTAGTCGCCTCTCGGCGCTTAAACGCTGATGGTATTAACGTTTAGCTCGCCATCAGCGCTGAACTCTCATGAAACTCCTGGCGGTAGGCCTGACCACGGTGTAGGACAGCCCAGGCGGTTCGCACCGTCTTGTTCGCTAGCGCGACTGCCGCCTTGTTCTTGCCAACGCGTGCGACCAGCGCGCGTAGCCAACGGCTTTTAGCATCCTGCTTGTCACCCACGGTGTTGATGGCCGAGTGTGCGCCGCGTATCAGAGCGGCTTTCAGCGAGACTTGACCCGTTCGGCCAATGCCCTTGATCTTCGCGATGCCACCGCTGCTGTGTTGTGTCGGGGTTAATCCCAGATACGCTGATGCTTGGCGACCTTTCTTGAACGCGTTGCCGTTACCGAGGGCGCTATAGAGCTGGTGGCGACCACCGGCCCCACTCCCTCAATCGCCAACAGTTGGCGACAAGGCATCACCGCACGGCTCATCTGCTCCACGCGTTTATCCAGTGACTGAATACGCTCGTTGAGTCGATCCAGCTCCGCCATTTGCTCGGCAATCAAGTCACGCATCAACATCGAAAGCTCGTTGTCGGCATCTTCCAGGGCGAGCCAGACACGTTGCTTTAACGCTTTCTGCCCCGACCGCTGATCACTCCATATTCCTGCAATAGTCCATGAACCTGGTTGATCAACTGGGTGCGTTGATGAATATACCTTTCCCGAATGCGGTGCAGGCTCTGAATATCCTGTTGCTCGACGCTTTTGAGTGGGACAAAGCGCATATCAGGGCGCAATCCAGCCTCGACGATCGCGAGCGCGTCATTGGCATCGGTCTTGTGCCCCTTGCGGAAGGGCGTCACAAACTGGGGCGAAATGAGGGCAACGGTATGGCCGAGGGCCTGCAGCTGTCGCGCCCAATAATGCGATCCGCCACACGCTTCCATGAACACCCGACAGGCCGGCTGACGGCGCATAAAAATCCAACACCTGATGCCGTTTAAGCTCTTTGTTGACCTGAACACGCGAGGAGCGTGTGTCGACAACACACACTTGAAAAACGCGCTTTGCCAGATCAATACCTATTGTCTTATGCTTGTTCATGACTCTTCCCCCTCCGCATTGAAGTGGTTCAGCTATCAATGTAGCTCTCTGAAGCTTCGAGAGGGAGGAGTCCCTTTCATTGAGCGCAGCGCGGCAATCTCAGAGTTAGTGCCATAGCCGGTATGAGATTGCTTCGTCGCAAGCTCCTCGCAATGACTATGAGTAATTAGGGGTTACTCAGCGTTAGGAAAAATAGCTGCTGGCCATCTACCTCAAAATCCGCAATAGCTTGCTGACCTTCTTCTGAAACGAGCCACTCGTGCCACTGGGCAGCGAGATCATGCTTCAGGTCTGGGTGTCGCTCTTCAGAGAGCAGCAGGCTACCGTACTGATTGAACAGCGCTTCATCGCCTTCAAACAGCAGCGTTAAATCCTGTGGATTTTCAAACGCAACCCAAGTGGCGCGGTCGGTAAAGGTGTAGGCATCCATACCTGCTGCGGTGTTCAATGTCGGCCCCATGCCGCTACCCAGCTCACGGTACCACTCACCCTGTGGTGTCACCCCGGCATCTTCCCATAAACGTAGTTCAGCGCGGTTGGTGCCACTGTCGTCACCTCGTGAAGCGAACGGGGAACCGCTCTCCGCGATACGCTGCATGGCATCAGTAACGGTTTTGCTGTCACGAATGCCTGCAGGGTCATCACTCGGTCCAACGATGACGAAATCGTTGTACATCACATTGAGGCGTTCAGTGGCATAGCCGTCGGCCACGAATTTTTCTTCACCGGCGGTGTCATGTACCAACAGGCTATCGGCATCACCCCGGCGACCGATTTCAAACGCCTGGCCGGTACCTACAGCCACCACACGAACCTCAATGCCCGTCTCTTCGGTGAAGGTGGGGATGATAGCGTCGAACAAACCTGAATTTTCAGTCGAGGTGGTGGAGGCCAGCGTGATGTAATCATCGGCCGCCATCAGCGCGCCGCTAAAGCTTACTCCCAGGGCGCCGGCGGTAATAAATGCGGTGGCTTTCTTCATTTTATTGCTCCTTCATCATTATTGATTAGTCACAGAGTTCAAGCGCTTCAGGGTTACCAAACCAGCTCGCCCCGAATAAACGCTCCCGCCTCGGAGGAGGTGGGAGCAGTAAAAAGTCATCGGCAGAGGTATGTTCTATTAATTCGCCGTTATGCAAAAAAAGCACATCGTCGGCTAAGCGGCGCGCTTGATGTAAGTCATGAGTGGTCATAACGATACGTGTACCGCTTCGGTGAAATTCAAGCACCGCATCCTCAACAGCTTTGATAGCGGCGGGGTCTAACGCAGAGGTCGGCTCATCGAGAAACAATACTTGTGGATTTAGCAGCCAAGCCCGTGCCAGTGCTAAGCGCTGCTGCTCACCGCCGGAAAGTACCCGCGCTGGCCGTTTGGCCAAGTGCGTTAAGCCAAACTTTCAAGTGCGCTCATTGCCTGTGTTTTTCGTACTACCCCCTTAAGTTCGGGGCGTGGCGTTTTGTTAATCGCGAGTACATAGGTTAGGTTTTCGAGCGCAGAACGACGTAACAGCACCGGCCGCTGGAAGACCATGGCTTGTGCAGGTGGCGCGCCTTGCCAGCGCACCTGGCCGCTAGTGGGCGTTAACAACCCATGGGCCAGACGCATTAACAGGCTTTTGCCAGCACCATTCGGCCCCATGATCAGCGTTTTCTGGCAACCGGTAAGGCGTAGTGAGATAGGTTTAAGCAGCGTTTGACCGCGATGGTTAAAAGCCACGCTATCTAATTCAAGGGGTGGGGACCGGGAGAGAGTGATGTACGTTCATCCCATCCGCCTTTTGCTGTCTCGCCAATGGTGTGAGCGATCGCATTAATCATGGTGACCAGGGACAGCAGGATTATCCCCAAGCCTAACGCCATGGGCAGGTTGCCCTTGCTGGTTTCCAACACAATACTGGTAGTCATCACGCGGGTGACGCCATCAATATTGCCGCCGACAATCATCACCGCACCCACTTCCGCACTGGCACGGCCAAAACCCGCAAGTATTACCGTCAGCAGCGCAAAGCGGGCATCCCAGAGTAAGGTTGGAATCATACGGCTGCGAGTTAACCCCAGGGAGTTCAACTGCTCGGCGTACTCGCCGTGGAGTGCTTCAACTTGTTGGCGGGTGAGGGCAGCGATAATTGGTAATACCAGAATCACTTGAGCGATGACCATCGCTGTGGGCGTAAATAGCAGCCCCCATTCACCCAATGGGCCCGCACGTGACAGCAGTAGGTAAACGCAGAGCCCAGCCACCACAGGTGGTAACCCCATGAGTGCATTCAGGGCGATAATCACCACGTTACGCCCTGGAAAGCGCCATAGCGCAAGGGCGGCGCCTAAGGGCAGTGCCAGCAGGCTAGCCACAAATACCGCCATTAGCGATACCTGTAGTGAGAGCACCACAATTGAGATTAACGCACTATCCATGCTCAGGATAAGCGCGAGGGCGGTGCTAAAGGCGTTGTCACTGGTCAGCATTGAATGTGGCGTCATTATTAGGTTCGGTTTGGCATCATCTACCGAATCATGATTGACTGCACCTACGGCTGAAATTAATGCAGTTTTATGCAGTTGAATATTTTCTGTACACATGGCCGCGAGGTGTTATCTCGATGACAGAACGACATACTTATTTAACGACCGCCGAAGTCGCCGACTACCTGCGCTTAAAAGAGCGTAAGGTATATGATCTGGTCAGCCAGGGACTGATCCCCTGTAGCCGGGCAACGGGAAAGTTGCTTTTCCCCGCCAGCAGATCGACTTATGGGTGCTGAGTCACTTGGATGGGGAACAGGCGCAGCGGTTATCCGTGCCACTCGTGGTTGCTGGCAGCCAGGACCCGTTACTCGAGTGGGCGATTCGGGAAAGCGGCTCTGATTTAGCGATGCTTTGCCAGGGTAGCGGGGATGGTGTGCGCCGCTTGCTTGATGGCAAGGCCATGCTGGCCGGTATTCACCTGTTGGACCCTGACACCCAGCGCTATAACGAACCCAGCGCGATTGGTTTAAGCGGCATGCGTGATCTACTAATGGTGCATTGGGCTAAGCGACGTCAGGGATTGCTATTGCCCGGCAATAATCCTTTGAATATCATGGGCCTGAGTGACTTGCAGCGCCCCCATATCCGCGTTGCACATCGTCAGCCCGATGCTGGGGCGGCAAGATTACTTAGCTGTTTGTTGCAACAAGCGGGGATTGATAGCTCAGCGCTTAACTGGGCACCGCATGCTTCATTAAGTGAAGATGATTTGGCCCTTAGCATAAGCCAGGGGAGGCGGATGTAGGGCTTGGCGTAGAAGCCGCTGCTCACCGCCAGCAGTTGGCATTTATCCCGCTACATAATGAACCGTTTGATTTGGTAATGCAGCGGCGCAGTTATTTCGAATCCCCCTTTCAGCGGCTGCTGGCATTCACACATAACGCACGCTTTGCTGAGCGCGCCACACAGCTGGTGGTTACGATATCAGCGAGCTAGGCAAGATCAGTTACAATGCCTAGGCGCCTCTGGAGATCATTATTCCCACGGTAGAGGCTGGCTTGACGCTGTTACTAAATGCGCCACACTAGTGTGGTGTTGTAAACACACATCATCACGAAAAGGAGAGCATGATGAATCAAGCACTAAATGATAAACGTGTCGCTATTCTAGCCACCGATGGTTTTGAAGAATCCGAGCTGAGTTCGCCGCGCGATGCCCTTAAACAGGCAGGCGCAGAGGTTCATGTTGTCACGCCTAAGGGTGATGATATTCGTGCTTGGGCAAAAACCGATTGGGGCGATACCTACAAGTCAGATAAAGCCTTGGCCGATGTCAACGAGGCCGATTATCACGCACTGGTGGTGCCCGGCGGTGTGTTCAATCCCGATGAGCTGCGAACCAATGAGGACGCCTTAAGCTTTGTTAAAGCGTTCTTCGAGTCTGGAAAGCCGGTGGCGGCCATTTGTCACGGACCTTGGATCCTTATTAACGCCGGTGTAGTGGACGGTCGCCGTATGACGTCCGTGCCCAGCATTGCACAAGATCTACGTAATGCAGGCGCTGAATGGGTGGATGAGCAGGTCGTCGTAGACAGTGGTCTGGTGACCAGCCGTACGCCGAAAGACTTGGATGCCTTTAACGCCAAGTTAATCGAAGAGATTCAAGAAGGGCGTCATTCTGGTCAACACGCTTGATGAGCGTACTGCGTCAGTGGGCAAGCTTTGTCAAAAGGCTTGTCCACATTATTGCCAAGCCCATCAAAGGGGACAGTGGTCGTGGTGGAATGGTGGTTCACCCCTACCGTGGCTACGGTTCTCAGCGTGAAGTATTTATTATGGGCAGGGTTTTTCGCCAAGCCGCACTTGGCAGGGCAATCCCTCGGCGCGGAATGCTGCGCGATACGGCTGATGTGGCGCGACGTATTTTGCGCCGAGGTTTAGCCAATGCGCAGGTAGAAGTACGGATTGGCAACAATAAGCTCTGCGTCGGCACAGATCGAGATGGTTATTTTGATGTACATTTGCCCATTACTCACTCTCTGCCTATTGATGTCTCCTGGCATCGAGCCGACATCTTAGTCCACTGCCCAGACCAGTCGCCGGTGCGTACCCACGTAGAAGTTTACGTGCCGCCGCCAGAGGCTGATTTGCTGGTCATCAGTGATATCGATGACACCGTCATGTTCACTGGCGTGGCAGAAAAGCTTAAAATGCTTTATCGATTATTCGTTAAAAAACCCCACCGCCGCACCGCTTTTCCCGGTGTCGCATCGCTCTACCAAGCGTTGCATAGGGGCGTTAGTGAACGTGCTGAGCGGCCAATTTTGTACGTCTCGCGGGGGCCCTGGGCGATATATGAAATGCTCGAAACGTTTTTCCAGATCAATCGCATCCCCGTCGGTCCTATCCTGTTTCTACGCGAGTGGGGAATCTCTTGGCGCCGGCCTTGGCCGCGTCGTGCGGAAGAACATAAGCGCGACTTGATCGACCGCATGCTTACTCTCTATAACGACATGCCATGCATATTAATTGGCGACAGCGGTCAGCACGATCCTGAAGTGTATATCGAGATCGTCAAAGCCTATCCGAATCGCATCAAAGCTATCTACATACGGCGAGTAGACAAAGACCCTAAGCGGGAAGAGGCGATCCAACGGCTGCGTGAAGAATTAACCGACACTCACTGCAATTTGGTGCTGGCCGTCGATAGCGTGCTGATTGCCGAGCATGCCTACGCCCATGGTGATATCTCTAGCCATGGCTTACAGGCAGTGCGCCGTGACGTTGAAGAGCACCGTAACAATCCCGTCTAATAATGCCCGCCTAAGCTGTTGCCAATCCGGGCCACATGGTAAAACGCTACTCTTTGAAGAAACGTGTTTAGCGACTGGGGGCTGCCATGGTTGTTGTGCTGATCATTCTTGCGTTGGCCATTTTTGTGCTCCCCCAATATCTGGGCCAAGTGGGTACTCAAGCGCCATACCCGTGGCCGTGATGATTATCCCGGCACGGGGGCCGAGCTTGCCGATCATTTGTTGCGTCGTCTAGGCATTGACGGTGCTAGCGTAGAGCGCACCGAATACGGGGATCACTACGATCCTGAAACGCGCTGTGTGCGGCTTTCTCCGGATAATTACGATGGCCGTTCGCTAACCGCCGTCACAGTGGCTGCCCATGAGGTTGGGCACGCCATTCAGCATTACCAGGGCTATGCGCCATTAATAGCGCGCAGCCGCATGGTGGGGGTTGCTCAAAAAGCTGAAAAGCTCGGTGCAGTATTGATGATGGCGGCACCTTTTTTGTTTCTATTGACGCGCCTGCCGGGTGGTTTAGCGATAGTCATTGCCATGGCGGTGATTAGCTTTGGCACAGCGGCAGTGGTGCACCTGGTAACGCTGCCGGTAGAGTTTGATGCCAGCTTTAATCGGGCGCTGCCACTGCTGAAAGAGTATGTACCGCCCTCCGATATGGCGGGAGCCCGGCATGTGCTCACCGCCTGTGCGTTTACCTACGTAGCGGCCTCGCTGGCCAGCGTGATGAACCTGGGCCGCTGGCTGGTGATTTTGAGAAGGTAGGTAGCGATACCTTTCATTACCCCCGTGACGCTGATTCAGACCCTGACACGCGACCGGGCCCGCCGGCGCTGTCAGTGATGGCCGTCAGCAGCGCATCTGCGCGCTGTGCGAGGCCATCGCGGAAAGCCTGGCCCGGTCACGGGCGGTCACACTGCCAAGCTGTCCGGCATTGGCATCAATGTTGAGCAGCGCGCTATGCAGCGCGGCGTGAATCAGCCGCGCCCCGGCGAGTGCGTCGCTAACAAACTGGTGTTCGATGTGCTCCCCCGCCTGCTGCGTCATTGCCAGGGCCGCCTCACACAGCTGCGCTGTTTGCAGCGGTACCTCGACAGCAGTTTCGGCCGCTGCATGAATGGCGCTGTTACGCCCTTCATCCTCTTTATCGCGGCCGACGGCTGCCATGAACGCCTCAAAGGCAGCCACGTCCTCCTGCGCCAGCGGCGCCAGCCGCTGTTTAAGCGATGCGCCCTTATCGATCAGCACCTGGCGCGGCGCTGTGGCAGCATGATCCTGGCTCAGATGCAGCCCCTTTAGCACGAGCGCCAGACCCAGATCGGCACTAACCACAGCCACGGCGCCGCAGCCGGGCATTGGCTCGCGTGCCACGGTGTCACGAAAATCGCCCAGGCTGTGCTCCCAGAGCGAGACTGGGTTATTCAACATGCTATCCGACATGGCGTCCTTCCCCGTTTACGGTTCATGCCTTAAAGAATCCGCTCAAGTGCAGCTTCCAACGCCTGGCGCGTCGCGGGACGCACGCAGCGCGCCTGTTCCTGACCGTTCTTCAAAAGATCAACGTCGGCCAGAGCTTGACCTGATATGTCCGCCCCAAGCGCTTGCCCTTGCCGTCCTCGACACTGATATGGCGCACGCCGAGGTTCCGATCAATCACCTCACGGATCATTGGCTGCGCCGCACGGCAAAAGCCGCACCAGGGCGTGCCAAACTCCACCACTACCGGCCCCTGGCTGGCGTCTAGTTCGCTTCGCTTCGGTACGATGCTATCGGGTATGGTCATGTGTTCTCTCCTGAGGTGATGACAGACCCCGCTTCCATGGAGGCCTGGTTTGTTTCGCGACTGATTAATATAAACGAGATAAACCCGGTTTATTCGCCAATATCACCGCGCGACGCGGTGCGGGGTAGCCTTCAATGGTGCGGCTGCGATCTTCCGGATCAAGAAAATCGGCCAGCGATTGGTAGGTCATCCATTCGGTCGAGCGCTGTTCTTCAAGTGTAGTAAGCGCTTCATCGACCACGCGAATGTTGATAAAGCCGCAGCGCTCTAGCCAGTGGCACAGCGCTTTGGAAGAGGGCAGGAAGTAGACATTGGGCATCGCCGCATAGCGCTCGCCGGGCACAAACACCGTCTGTTCGTCGCCTTCCACTACCAGCGTTTCCAAGACCAGTTCGCCGCCCGGTGCCAGCGCGGCTTTTAGCTGCTGAAGGTGTTCCAGTGGGGCAGGGCGATGATAGAGCACGCCCATGGAAAAGACGGTATCGAAAAAGCCCAGGTTCTCCGGCACATCTTCAATGCCCACTGGTAAAAACTGTGTTCTTCCTCCATCAGCACCGCCGACAAAGTGGCGCACCGCCTGAAACTGCCAGTAAAAGCGCGGTGATGGGTCAATCACCAGCACGAAAGCAGCGCCTGCCCCGGCCATCCGCCAGGCGTGGTAACCGCTGCCACCGCCGACATCAAGCACCTTGCGGTACTTTAAAGGAGCAAGGTGCGGAGCCACTCGTTGCCATTTCCAGTCCGAGCGCCATTCGGTGTCGATATGAATACCGCCCAGTTGGAAAGGCCCTTTACGCCAGGGGGCGAGCTTTCTCAGCAGGTTAAAGCACTGGCGCTGTTGGCTATCGCTAAGTTCGAGATCAACAGTAACTGTGTCGCTGCTTAAGTCGACGCGCCGCTCAGTGGGTAGTGTGGGCAGTTTGGCGACGGCTTTTCCCAGGCGGAGAGGTCGCCGTGGCGTTGTCGGTCAAGCCCTTGGGCTAGCTGCTCAGGCAGCTTGGCGAGCCAAGCGGTGAGCGAGGAGTCAAGCGCTGCTTGATCTAAAAACGCTTGATAAATTGCGCGATGATCATCGGATAACGGCGCCACCTTTAACCCTCCTTAAACGCAATCAGCGAGGCAAAGTTAAGGTACTGGAACCAGGTCATCGAACGTGGAAAGCCAGCCTGCTTCAAGCGACCATGGAGGGCGTCGAGGGTATCCGGTACAAGTACATTTTCAAGGGCAGTGCGCTTCTGACTGATTTCCAGGTCGCTGTAGCCGTTAGCACGCTTGAAATCATGGTAGCGCTCAACCCGCCAGGCGTTGTCGCGCTCGTCGGCATCCACGGTTTTCTCTGAAAGAATCAATACGCTACCCGGCTCCAGCGCCGCAAAAAGCCGTGCCAATAGCGCATCGCGATCAGCAGCGGGCAGAAACTGCAGGGTAAAGTTGAGTATGATCATGCCCGAAGGCGCATACTCCAATTTGCGAATATCGGCCTCTTCCACCTGCATGGCATGCTCAGGGCACTCCTGCTGGAAGGTCTGCCGCGCCTGAGCCACCATGGCGGGAGATAGGTCAACGCCTGTATAGCGAAAGGCGTCAGGTGATAGTGCACCTGCGAGTGCCAGTCCAGAGGCGCCCAGTGAGCAGCCCAGGTCATAAACATGGGCGCCATGGCGAAGGTGGCGCTGGGCAATTAGGCTCAGCATGCCCAGAATTTGTCCGTAGCCTGGCACCGAGCGGCGGATCATATCAGGAAAGCAGGCGACTACTTTTCATCGAAAGAGAAGCGCTACGCGATCAAGGGGTGTTGAAAAGATAGCGTCACGGTAAGATGCATCACTCATGGGCAAGCCGGGATGGTAAATGAGGCTGAGTAGTTTACGCGCCCTTGTTTACGCAGAACAGAGTTAACGCAGAACAGACCTGTCTATCAAACACCAGGCTACAAGGATCGACGCCACAGGAGAGGGCATATGGCTTCAGCATCAAGCGCTACCCCCGATACGCTACCCGCATGGCAGACGTTAAAGCATCACGCTGAAACGCTGCAGCATGTTCACTTGAAAACGCTGTTTGGTACCGAACCTTCGCGCTGGGAAAGCTTTACTCGCCAAGTGGCAGGCTTGACGCTGGACCTTTCCAAACAGCGCTGGGATGACGATACGCTTGAGCATCTATTTACGCTTGCCAGCGAAGCGGGCGTGCCCTCTGCCATTGAGTCTCTTTTAAGCGGTAAACGCGTAAACGTAAGCGAAAATCGCCCAGCGTTACACACCGCGCTGCGCCTACCTGCCGATGCGACTCTTGAGGTTGAGGGTGAAGATATCGTTGCGGCGGTACACGAAAGCCTTGGCCAGATGGAGCGCTTGGTTCGTCGGCTACATGCTGGTCAGTGGCGCGGAGCCACCGGCAAGCCCATTCGTCATGTGGTCAATCTGGGCGTCGGCGGTTCTGATCTTGGCCCGCTGATGGTGACTCATGCCTTGGCAGACTTTCGTCCCAAGGGTATTCATCCTGTTGAGGTACACTTTGCTTCCACCATGGATGGCTCTCAGTTAGCCGATTACCTAAGCCGTTTAAATCCTGAAACCACTATTTTTGTACTGTCGTCCAAGTCGTTTACCACCATTGATACACTCTCTAACGCCAATACGGCCCGTGAATGGCTGCTGGGCCGTTTAGCCCAGCACGGCGCGACACCGATTAGCGCTGAGTTGGTGATACGCCAACACTTCATTGGCGTTTCGGCGAGCCCTGACAAAATGAGCGAATGGGGAATCACGCCTGAGCATCAGTTAACCTTCTGGGAGTGGGTAGGCGGTCGTTACTCGTTGTGGGGAACCATCGGCTTGCCCATTGCCCTTGTGGTAGGGATGGACAATTTTCGGGAATTCCTTGCTGGCGCTCACGCCATGGACCGGCATTTCTCCGAAGCACCCATGGAAGACAATTTGCCGGTACTGCTAGGGTTGGCAGGCATCTGGAACGTCAATTTTCTGGATATCCGGGCGCACTCTATTTTGCCCTATGACGGTCGTTTGGAGTATTTCGCCGCCTACCTTGAACAGTTGGAAATGGAGTCCAATGGTAAATCGGTCACCCGCCAGGGCCAGCCGGTCAACTACTCGACCTGCCCGGTGCTCTGGGGGCAGCTTGGCCCCAATGCCCAGCACGCTTTTTATCAGTTGCTGCACCAGGGCACCCAGCCAGTAGTGTGTGATTTTATTGCGCCGCTCAAGCGTTACGATGAGGTGGAAGACCCGGATACCCGACGCCACCTTAAAACCCAGCACCGCTTAGCGTTGGCCAACTGCTTTGCCCAGTCGCGCGTATTGATGCTGGGCGACGATGCGATAGACGATGATGGCCCTCGCCCCGAACATAAGCGCTACCGTGGCAACCAGCCTTCAACCACGGTGCTGCTCGATCAATTGACGCCCGCTACCCTGGGGTCGCTTATTGCCCTTTACGAACATAAAGTGTTTGTGCAGGCGGTGATTTGGGATATCAACCCGTTTGATCAGTGGGGCGTTGAGCTGGGTAAACAGATAGCCACGGACACTCAGAAAATCATCGACCACCAGGGGGGATCTATCGCGTATGGATGCCTCCAGCCGTGGATTGATTGAGGCGTTTTGGGCCGCTGAGCAAGAGTCATAACTTACCCGCTTTAGGTCGGGGACGCCCCGGCCTACCTGTAACTAATATGGCTAGATATACAGCTTTTGCTTTTCCGCTATCCTGTGCCCACTTTGCTAGTGACTATTTGTTTAGTCAGGGATGTGTTCTGCGCCGGTGACTGCCAGTGCGACGACACGTATTACCCTTCAGGAATCGACGTTACATGACCCAGTTTGATGCCTCTCAGTACGGCGCGAGTTCCATCGAAGTCCTGTCCGGGCTCGAGCCGGTACGTAAGCGTCCCGGTATGTATACCGACACCACACGCCCCAACCACCTTGCTCAGGAAGTGATCGATAACAGCGTCGATGAAGCGCTGGCAGGCCACGCCACCATGATCAACGTCGTGCTGCATAGCGACGGCGGGATCGAAGTGCAGGATAACGGTCGCGGTATGCCGATCGACCTGCATCCCGAGCATGGTGTGTCGGGTGTTGAGCTTATCTTTACCAAGCTTCACTCCGGCGGGAAATTCTCTTCCACCAGTTATCGCTTCTCAGGCGGCCTGCATGGCGTAGGGGTGTCGGTGGTTAACGCACTCTCGCGTAGGTTGGATGTCGAAGTCACCCGCGACGGCGCGCGTCATGCCATGGCCTTCGAGTTCGGCGAAAAAGTCGAAGAGCTGCATGAAATTGGCAAAGCACCCAAGCGGGCGAGTGGCACCCTGGTGCGCTTCTGGCCGGATGAGAGCTACTTCGATAGTCCCAAGTTAGCGCTCACGCGACTAAAACACTTATTGCGTGCCAAAGCGGTGCTCTGCCCAGGGCTAAAAGTCACGCTGGTAGAACCTGACGGTACCTCCACCGAGTGGGAATTTGCCGATGGCCTGCGCGACTACTTGGTCGAGGCCACCGACGGCTACGAAGTGCTCCCCCGCGAACCTTTCGTCGGCCACTTCAATGACGACGAGCACGGCGTCGATTGGGCGGTTCAATGGCTACCGGAAGGCGGCGAAGCGCTGCTGGAGAGCTATGTTAACTTGATTCCTACCCCCAGGGCGGCACCCACGTAAACGGCTTTCGTTCGGGGCTGCTGGACGCGCTGCGCGAGTTCTGTGAATACCGCAGCCTGCTGCCACGTGGGATCAAATTGACCGCCGATGACCTTTGGGAACGCGCCTCATTTGTGCTCCTCGGTGAAGATGCTTGATCCCCAGTTTGCCGGGCAAACCAAAGAGCGGCTTTCGTCGCGAACGATTGCTGGCTTTGTGTCTGGGGTCGTCAAGGACGCTTTCTCGCTGTGGCTCAACCATCACGTGGATCAAGCCGAAGCGATTGCCGAATTGGTCATCAGCGCGGCACAAAACCGCCAGAAAAAAGCTAAAAAAGTCGCCCGTAAAAGGTGACTTCCGGCCCGGCACTGCCTGGCAAACTGGCGGACTGCTCCGGCCAAGACCCTGCCCAGAGTGAGTTGTTTCTAGTGGAAGGGGACTCGGCAGGCGGCAGTGCCAAACAGGCGCGCAATAGGGAAACCCAGGCGATTCTGCCGCTGCGCGGTAAAATTTTGAATACTTGGGAAGTCGAAACCCACGATATCTATGGTTCCCAGGAAGTCCACGATATCGCCGTGGCCATTGGCGCCGACCCCGGCAGTGCCGATCTGGAAAAGCTGCGCTACCACAAGATCTGCATTCTCGCCGACGCCGACTCCGACGGCCTGCATATCGCGACGCTGCTGTGTGCACTATTTGTGCGCCACTTCCCAAGCTTGGTGGATGCAGGCCATGTTTATGTCGCGATGCCGCCGCTTTACCGTATCGATCTCGGTAAAGAAGTGCACTACGCCCTGGATGAGAGCGAAAAGGCCGCCATTCTCAAGCAACTCGCTAACAAGCGTGGCACGCCCAATGTTCAGCGTTTTAAAGGCTTGGGTGAGATGAGCCCGCTGCAGCTGCGTGAAACCACCATGTCTACGGAAACCCGACGGTTGGTGCAACTGACGTTAACCGATGGCGACGGCACCATGGAAATGATGGATATGCTGCTGGCCAAAAAGCGCGCCAGTGACCGCAAAAAGTGGCTGGAAGATTACGGCAACCTCGCAGACATTGAGGTATAACCCCGATGACCATGGATATTCAAGTAGCCGAGGGCGACGTCGAACGTCTCTCCCTGCGCGACTACACCGAAAAAGCGTACCTCGACTACTCGATGTACGTCATTCTCGACCGTGCGCTGCCCAATATCGGCGATGGCATGAAGCCCGTTCAGCGCCGCATTATTTACGCCATGCGCGAGCTGGCGCTGCATGCCAACGCCAAGTACAAAAAGTCGGCGCGTACCGTCGGTGACGTACTGGGTAAGTTCCATCCTCATGGCGACAGCGCCTGTTATGAAGCCATGGTGCTGATGGCACAGCCGTTTAGCTATCGTTATCCGCTGGTAGACGGTCAGGGCAACTGGGGAAGTCCCGACGATCCTAAATCCTTCGCTGCCATGCGCTACACCGAGGCCAAGCTTTCCAAGTTTGCCGAAGTGCTGCTTGGCGAGCTGGGCCAAGGCACCGTCGATTGGGCGCCTAACTTTGACGGCACCATGCAGGAGCCGCTGGTACTGCCCGCCAAGTTGCCCCATGTGCTGCTCAACGGCGGTACCGGGATCGCGGTGGGCATGGCGACCGATATTCCGCCGCATAATGTGACGGAAGTGGTCGAAGCCACCTGCCATCTGCTGCGTAACCCGAAGGCCACCACCGCGGATTTGATGGAATTCGTACCTGCGCCGGATTTCCCCACCGATGCGGAAATTATTACTCCGCCGGCGGACTTGCGAAAGCTCTACGAATCTGGCCGAGGTTCGGTCAGACTACGCGCCCGCTACATCCGCGAAGAAGCCAATATCGTGATTACCTCGGTGCCTTACCAAGTTAGCGGTGCCAAGGTGCTGGAGCAGATTGCCGCCCAAATGCAGGCTAAAAAGCTGCCCATGGTGGCCGACCTGCGCGATGAGTCGACCCACGAGGAGCCAACGCGGCTGGTGATTGAACCGCGTTCTAGCCGTATCGACGTTGAGTCATTGATGGCGCACCTGTTCGCCACCACCGACTTGGAAAAGAACGTGCGGGTGAACATGAACGTGATCGGCCTGGACGGCCGCCCACGGGTGATGCCGCTGCCCGAAATGCTGGGCGAGTGGTTGCAGTTCCGGCGCAGCACGGTACGCCGCCGTCTAGAGCATCGCTTAGGTAAAGTCGAAGATCGCCTGCATATTCTGGAAGGCCTGTTGATCGCCTACCTCGATCTTGACGAAGTGATCCGCATTATCCGTGAAGAGGATGACCCTAAAGCCTCGCTGATTGCGACGTTTAGCCTCTCTGAGCGTCAAGCTGAGGCCATTCTAGAACTACGCCTACGTCATCTTGCCAAGCTCGAAGAGATGAAAATTCGTGGCGAGCAGGACGAGCTGGAAAAGAGCGCAAGTATCTACAAGGTTTGCTGGGTAGCGAAGCCAAGCTCACCACGCTGATCGAAAAGAGATTCGTGCCGCGGGCAAAGAGCACGGCGACGAACGCCGTTCCCCGCTGGTCGAGCGCGAAGAGTCCAAGGCGCTTTCTGAAGTCGAGCTGCTCGGAGCCGACCCGATTACCGTGGTGCTCTCTGATAAAGGCTGGATTCGCGCGGCCAGGGCACGATATCGACCCCGAGGGGCTCTCCTATAAAGCGGGCGATAGCTTCCAACTAGCAGCGAAGGGTAAAACCAATCAGCCGCTGGTGCTGCTCGATGACACCGGGCGCGCCTATACGCTCTCGGCGCACAACTTACCCAGTGCGCGGGGCCAGGGTGAGCCGGTGACCGGGCGTGCTAACGTTGCCGCCGGAGCGAAAATGGCAGGGCTGATGTTGGCGCCGCCCGAGCACCGCTTCGTGCTCGCCACTGACGGCGGCTATGGCTTTGTCGCGCGGCTTGACACATTGACCGGTAAAAACAAAGCCGGTAAAGCAGTGCTTAGCCTGCCCAAGGGCTGCAACGTCATGGCGCCGGTTGAAGTGCCAGCAGGCGACGAGTTATGGGTTGCATCAGTCTCTAACGAAGGTCGACTGCTGCTGTTCCCGTTAGACCAACTCCCCGAAATGGCCAAAGGTAAAGGCAATAAAATGCTTGATATACCCGGCCCACGAGCAGCGCGCCGGGAAGAGTTTGTCAGCGATATAACGATACTCAATGCGAACGATGCGCTAATAATTCATGCCGGTAAGCGCAAGCTAACGTTAAAAGCCGATGATCTCGCTTATTATCGCGGTGAGCGCGGTCGTCGTGGCAGCAAGTTGCCACGCGGTTTCCAAAAAAGTGGACCGATTAGAGGCAGGGGGAGTAACTAATGGCAGGAGCTAATTGATGGCACGCGGTGATTTAATCCTAACCGTATTAGCGCCGCGGTTAACAGCGGATATCCAGTCCCAACTAGACGCTCTGTTGGTGCAATTCAGCCTTCAGGAAAAGAGCACAAAGCGGCTTGCTGAAAGCTCGTTGCCGGATGGCAAACACGTTGACTGTATTGAGCAGCGCTTGGTCGGTGACGATATAGACATCGAAGAAGTACGCCATGCCGCTCTGGTGCTAAGCGAAACCCTGGGTGTGGATATCGTTATCCAGGATGATGTCCGTGATCAGGTTCGTCATCGTTTGATCTGTTTCGATATGGACTCAACGCTCATTAAAGCCGAAGTCATCGATGAATTGGCGCGCCGTCATGGGGTCGGTGACGAAGTCGCTGAAGTCACTGAGCGCGCGATGCGCGGTGAACTGGATTTCAAGGCGAGTTTTCGCGAACGGATGAGTAAGTTGGCCGGTTTGGATGAGTCCGTGCTGGCTGAGATCGCTGACGAGTTGCCGTTGATGGATGGCGTCGAACGCCTGATGGCTAACCTTAAGCGTTTAGGGTATCGCACAGTGATTCTTTCCGGCGGCTTTACCTACTTTGCGTATTACTTACAGGACAAGCTTGGCTTTGATGAGGTCCATGCAAACGAACTGGTGATCGAAAATGGCAAGGTCACCGGCGACGTGCGTGAACCGATTGTGGATGCTGAGCGCAAAGCCGAACTACTTGAGACGATTGCGCTGCGGGAAGGCTTTACGCTGGCGCAAACCATTGCAGTAGGCGATGGGGCGAACGATCTCAAGATGCTTGCCAAGGCGGGCATGGGGATTGCGTTTCGGGCAAAGCCGATGGTGCGTGCGCAAGCGCGCCAGGCAATTTCTACCGCAGGCCTTGACGGTGTGCTCTATCTGCTGGGCCACAGCCAGCAGGACTTAACTCCGTAAACTTGCTGTGGCACTGTCGGGCGAAATGTCATTGCGAGGAGCTTGCGACGCGGCAATCTCAACCTGCGGCGGTGCAGTTCAATCCGAGATTGCCGCGCTTCGCAATGACAAAAGCGAGATTGCTTCGCTTTCAGCCATGGCCTTTATCCGGGTGCAGTACCGGCTTGTCGCCTACTTCTTCAGGTCTCAGTTCAACAGGTTCACCCTGGGTTATATCGATATGCTTTAACCGAAGGTGCAAGCCAGACTTGGCCAGCAGGTGGGCGCTTACCGGCGCGGTAATAAACAGGAATAGCGTAATCAACATTTCCTGAATATCCGGTTTACTGTCCACGCTCCAAAAATAGAGCATTGAGGCGACCAGCATACAGCCGATACCCAACGTGGTCGCCTTGGTAGGACCGTGTAGGCGCATATAGAAATCACGCAGGTGGGCCATCCCCAGCGAGCCGATAAATACAAAAATACCGCCAGCAATCAATAACAGTGAAATAATCGCTTCAACAATTACGGACATAAGTCCTCCTGACGCATGTTCGTCACTCGATAGCGCATGTTTATCATTCGATGATGTCTCCGCGCAGAATATATTTGCATACCGCTACCGTGCTGATGAAACCTAGCATCGCAATGAGTAGTGCCGACTCAAAATAGGTTTTGCTGTTCAGCCACAGCCCTAACAGCACGATCAGAGCAATCGAGTTTACGTACATGGTATCCAGAGCAAGCACGCGGTCGGGCAGGCTGGGGCCGATGGTGAGCCGATAGAGATTCATCATCAAGGCCATCACGACCAGGGCTAAGGTGATAAAGAGTGCAATGCTTAACATTCGTAGATCTCCTTAAGCGGACGTTCGTAGCGCTCGCGAATCTGGTTAATTAGCGCCTCCTCATCGTCCACGTTCAAGGCGTGAATGAGCAGTGACTTACCATCCATGCGCAAATTGGCCGACACGGTTCCCGGCGTGAGACTGATCGTGCTGGCTAACAGCGTAATGGTGAATCGCTCTTCGAGCATTAACGGGTATTCAATAAAATGGGGCTTAAGTTTGCGCCATGGATTGATGATCAGGTATGCCACTTCAAAGTTGGCGGTGATGATGTCGCCAAGTACCCGGAAGATAAATCGCAGCAAGGCAAAAGGCTTGGCGATACGTGGGCGGGCATCCCAAAAGCGGTGGGTCAGAAGGGGGATCAAAATAGCTAATGACCCGCCAAGTACAAACTGACCAAAAGCATAACTACGCACCAATAACAGCCAAACCAATAGCAGTAAGATGGATAAAACAGGCGTTGGTAGCCAGGAGCGCGGAGCGATCATGGGGCATCTCCAGCAGTATTGGGAAGTAGCGTGCGAATCAGCACCTGTGGGTTGGCTAATTGGTCAGCTGTGGCTTGGTGTAACTGCTCACCGGCCCGGCCAGTGCGACTAACAGCGGTGCTGCACTAAGTAGCCAGATAACCCCAAACCACTGGTAATGGGATAACGGACTACCGCTAATGTTACCGCGTTGGCTGCGCCAAAACAGCGTGGAACCTGCTCTAGACAGGGCAATTAGCGAGGCCAAACTGGTAAGCAGCAGTAGCGGCCAGAGCCATAGCCGCTGCGTGCCTTCGGCGGCATTGAGCATCAATGCCTTGCCGATAGCACCGGAAAGCGGCGGGATACCGGCGACGGCGATCGCTCCGATAAAAAACACCATCGCCAGCGCGGCGCCTTGAACCATTGGACGGCCTTTTACCAAGCGGGTACCCGCTTTACCGCGCTGCAAACCGATCATCTCCGCAAGCAGGAACAGCCCCCGGTGATTAGCGTCGTGTGGATTAGGTAGTAAAGTAGTGCAGAAACCGCCTGGGGCGAGCGTATACCGATACCTGCCAGTAGCGTGCCCACCGACACCAGCACCAGATAGGCGACCAACAGGCGCAAATCCCGCGCGGCCATTACGCCAACGCTTGCGGCGGCCAGTGTGCCAAGTGACAGCCACCACACCCAGGGTTGCTCGAGTGCTTCAAAACTACTACCAGCGCTATCGCTAAAAATAAGCGTGTAGACACGCAGAATAGCGTAGATGCCTACTTTGGTCATAATGGCAAACAGTGCCGCTACTGGCGCGGGGGCCGAGGCGTAGGCTTTGGGTAACCAAAAATAAAGTGGCAGAATGGCGGCTTTTAGACCGAAAACCACGAGCAGCATCAGTGCGCCTGCGGTGACTAATCCTTCGCGCTCGGCCGGTAGTTCAGCCACTCGGATCGCCATGTCGGCCATGTTGAGCGTGCCCGTAGCACCATAGAGTATCCCCACCGCAATCAGGAACAACGAAGAGCCCGCTAGATTGAGTACCACATAATGGACACTGGCTTGGATGCGCGCTTTGCCGCCTCCGTGTAACAGCAGGGCGTAAGAGGCCAGCAGCAGCACTTCAAAAAAGACGAACAGGTTAAACAAATCGCCGGTTAAAAGGCGCCGTTAATGCCCAGTAACTGCCACTGAAAAGACCATGGAAGTTGCTGCCTTTTTCATCATCACCCGCGCAGGCAAACACGACTGCACCAACAGCCAATACCGCGGTAAGCAGTAGCATTAACGCCGAGAGGCGATCAAGCACCAGTACGATGCCAAACGGGGCTTGCCAATCACCCAATGCGTAATAGGAGATTTCACCATTAGTAGCTTGGCGTAACAGGCCTACCGTTACTAAAAGCAGTAGCACCGTCGCGACAACGCTGACTGCACGCTTATAGCGCACTAATCCTTGCCGTTGATAGAGCAGTAAGATGCCCGCAACTAACGGTAGAACAACAGGTAAAACAATTAGGTGCTGCATCATTCTCGGTCTTCCTTTTACCGTCGACGTGGTCGTTCCCCACTTCACTACGCGCTCGCATCGCCAGAATTACGACAAACGCGGTCATCGCAAAGCCGATCACAATCGCAGTCAGCACCAGCGCTTGAGGGAGCGGGTCGGCATAGTCAGCGCCCTCTGACACAATGGCAGCACCGTCAGTGGTTAAACCGCCCATCGAAAATAAAAACAGGTTCACTGCGTAAGAGAGCAGCGTAAGGCCTACCACCACTGGAAAGGTGCGGCCTCGTAATGTCAGGTAGAGGCCACAGGCGGTTAAAACACCAGTGGTCATCGCATACAGTAGTTCCATTAGCGAGGCTCCTTGGCAGGTGGCGTGGTATCGCTGTGGTCAGCGTCTTTTCCGTCGCTTCGGTCACCGGGCGGTGTGCCGTGGTAACTTTACCCAGGTTGGCCAGAATCATTAGCGTGGCGCCCACCACTGCTAAGTAAACACCCAGGTCGAAGAGCAGCGCCGTCGCCAGTTCAAATGTTCCGATGAGCGGCAGGCTAAAGTAACCAAAAGCAGAGGTTAAGAACGGATGGCCAAACAGCCAGCTACCCAGCCCCGTTAGTGTGGCAACTGCCACCCCGATGACGGCCACCGGTTGGAAAGGAAAGTCCAGTCGCTCTTGTGCCCACGCCACGCCGCGGGCCATATACAACAGGATCAGGGCTACCGCGGTAATCAGCCCGGCAATAAAGCCCCCGCCCGGCTGATTATGGCCACGCAAGAAGATAAATGCAGAGACTAACAACGCCAGCGGAAGCAGGGTCATTGAAATTGACGTTAGCACCGCTGGGTAGCGGTCAGGTGACCATACCCGTCCCTCACCGTCACTGTGCGGCATAAACAGACGTAAGCGGTTTAGCAACTTAAAGATCGCCAACCCTGCGATAGCCAGCACGGTAATTTCACCCAGGGTGTCGAAACCACGAAAGTCGACCAAAATTACGTTGACGACATTGTAGCCGCCACCGCCAGGTTTGCTGTTTTCCACAAAGAAGCTGGAAATCGCCAGGGTGTCGCGGGTCATCACCGCGTAGTTAAGGCTGGCAATAATTAGGCCCAGCGAACCTGCTAGCAGCATATCGCGGACATTGCGCAAAGGGCTCGATTCACGCGGCGTCTTTTGCGGTAGGAAGAACAGCGCCAGCATCAGTAGGATCATGGTCACCACTTCCACAGAGAGCTGTGTCAGGGCGAGGTCGGGCGCAGAGAAGCGGGCAAAGGTCAGGGCGACGAATAGACCTACTACTGACAGCATCAAAGAGAAATCAACCGGTAGCGGTGGGTGGCGGCGGTGGCGATACCCCAAATATCAGCATACCGGCCCCTAAGATAACAATCCCATCCAGCGGCTGGTTTCCCGCTGCACCGGTTAAGTCGGTGATTTGAACCAGGCCAATACCGCCCATTAGTAGCGCAGCCAGCCATAGCCAGCCCACATAGCGTTGAAGTGAATTCCCATCCAGCGCAGCGATAAGCTGCTCGGCGCGATAGCCAACAGAAATAAGAATACGCTCAAACACACGCCGGGCGTCAACGCCCTTAAATTGCTGAGTAAATCGGCGTACATCGCCATGACGCCAATAAATCGCAATGCCGATTACGAAGGCAAGCAGGCTCATCATCAGTGGCAGGTTAACGCCATGCCAGATAGCCAGATAGAAATCGAGCGGGCTACCGATCACTGTTTCGCTCGCGAGTTCTAACAAGCCCGTCGCCAGTAACCCAGGAAATAAGCCTACCACCACGCAGAGCACTACCAGTATTTCAACCGGTAGGCGCATCAGGTGTGGCGGCTCATGGGGTGATTTAGGCGGCTCTTCGCGAGCCGGTTTGAAGAATACGGCGTGTACCAAACGTAGTGAGTAGGCGACCGACAGTATGCCCCCTAGCGCCGCTAAGGCGGGCAGTAGCCAACTTATTCCTCCCAATACCGGCGTTGCCAGCGTTTCGGTGAAGAACATTTCTTTAGACAAGAAACCATTAAAAATGGGACACCTGCCATAGCGGCCGCTGCTAGCGTAGTTAATAGCGCCGTAACAGGCATGGCCTTTTAAGGCCACCAAGCTGCTTCAGCTCCCGCGTTCCGGCTTCATGATCGATAATGCCCGCGCTCATAAACAGCGCTGCTTTAAAGGTAGCGTGATTGAGAATATGAAACAGCGCGGCCAAAATAGCCATCGGGCTTCCAATGCCTAGCAGTACCGTGATTAACCCTAAGTGGCTAACGGTGGAGAACGCCAGAATACCCTTAAGGTCAGTCTTCATCAGCGCAAACCAAGCGCCGTATAGCATGGTAACGATGCCTACTAGGGATACGACCACACTCCACAGCTCGCTACCGGCGATAGCCGGGTGCAGCCGCGCCATTAGGAAAATACCTGCTTTCACCATGGTGGCAGAGTGCAAGTAGGCTGAAACAGGGGTGGGCGCCGCCATGGCATGGGGTAGCCAAAATGGAACGGAAACTGCGCTGATTTAGTAAAGGCCCCCAGTAAAACCAAGCCAAGCATAAGCGGGTAGCGGGAGTCGGCAAGAATGGCCTCGCTGCTGCCCAGTACTTCACTCATATTGAAGCTACCGGCCATGTCACCGAGCAGTAGTAAGCCTGCCAATAATGCAAGACCGCCTGCACCCGTCACCGTTAGCGCCATACGTGCGCCTTTACGAGCGTCCGATTGATGTGACCAATAACCGATCAGCAAGAAGGAGGAAATGCTGGTTAACTCCCAGAAAAGCCAGAGCAGAATCAGGTTGTCTGACATTGAAATGCCCACCATTGACGCCATAAAAGCATCAGGAAGGCGTAGAATCTGCCAAAGGGTTCGTCATTTGCTAAGTAGTAGTGGGCATAAAGAATAATTAACAGGCCGATGCCCAGTATCAGCAGGTTGAACAGCAGCGATAGCCCATCCAGGCGAAACGCTAAATTCAGTGCCAGCTCGGGTAACCAGGTGACCGAAAAGCGTAATTGCTCGCCATCTTGCAGAGCCGGTACGTTGAGTAGCGTCATTACTAAGGCGATAGCCGGCAGCACAGCCGTCGCAAGTGAACAGAAATTGCGGCCGCGTCGTGCGGTAAGTGCCGGCACCAGTACGCCTAGCAGAGGCAATAAGGCTATCCAAAGCAGTGTCATGGGGATCATCCAGCGGCTAAAAGTAAAAAAGTCAAAAGGGCACCAACAGGTCCCTAAACGGGCATTCTGTTAGCGCAGGATACATCAGGTGAAACAAGAGGATATCACTTGTGTAGTAGACGTGTAATTTTAGTATAAAGTGTGGCGGTCAACTGTTGAGAGATTTTTGTTCCATGAGTGAACCCTTTAATACTTGGCAAGCCCGCTTTGAAAAGCTGAGATCCAATAAGTTTTTGAAGCGATGGTAATCGCCATTATCGTTGTATCCGCCCTGGTAATAGGGGCAAAGACGTACGACGAAACCAGCCAAATTGAGCAGTGGCTGCTTTATCTGGATATTGCGGTAACGATATTTTCCTGATTGAAATTTTAATCAGAATGGCCGCCGAGCGCACCCCTTCGTGATTTCTTCAAAAGGGCTGGAACGTATTTGACTTCTTGATCGTAACCGCCAGCCTAATTCCTATGGATGATTCGGAAATGGTGCTGCTGGCGCGGCTGTTGCGCATTTTCCGTGTGCTGCGCTTAGTGTCGATGATTCCCGAACTACAGATGTTACTGGGAGCGTTGGTGAAGTCAGTGCCTCGTATGGGCTACGTGGTACTGCTGATGTTTATCATATTTTATATCTATGCCGCCCTTGGTAGCTTCTTATTTCATAATGTCGATGATTTTTGTGGGGCAATATTTCCGTCGCGATGCTGACGCTGTTTCGGATTGCCACTTTCGAAGATTGGACTGACGTCATGTACGCCACCCAAGAGGTCTATGCTTGGAGCTGGGTCTATTACTTAACGTTTATATTTCTTACCGCGTTTATTTTTCTCAATATGATGATTGGTATCGTGTTGGATGTGATGCAGAAAGAGAGTGCCTTACTCGATTTGGATAACGAAGAGGGGGGATGCCGCCCAGATGCAGGGACTACGAAGAGATGTCCGTGATTTGCGCGCTCAGCTTGATCGCATGGAAAGCTCACTTGCCCAATCTCATTCGCCCCATGGCTCAGCACACAACGACGCCGGCGGTAAGCATACCGATAAGCCCACCACTGACTGATTTTAGGAGAGCCGCCATGATGTTGACCGATCCTGCCAAAAGTACCGCCCCTTTGTGGCCGTTGATTTACCCGATCGCCAGTGGCCCAACCAGCGCATTGAAAAGGCCCCTATTTGGTGCAGCGTTGATCTTCGCGATGGCAATCAATCGCTGATCGATCCAATGGATCAGGAACGCAAGCAGCGCTTATTCGATATGCTGCTCAGCATTGGTTTTAAACAAATAGAAGTGGGGTTCCCCTCCGCCCTCACAAACCGACTTCGATTTTGTACGCTCGCTGATTGAGCAGAATAAAATTCCTGAGGATGTGACTATTCAAGTGCTGACTCAGGCCCGCCCGCACTTGATTGACCGCACCTTTGAGGCGCTACAGGGCGCCAAGAATGCCATCGTTCACGTCTATAACGCCACTGACCCCATGTTCCGCCGTGTAGTATTTAACGTGGACAGAAGCTGAGTGCGTACAAATCGCTGTGGAGGCTACCCAGCAGATTAGCACGCACATGGACGCTGCACCGGAAACCAACTGGACGTTTCAATACTCGCCGGAGCTTTTCACCACGACCGAAATGGATTTTGCCGTTGAAATCGTCGAAGCGGTAATGGATACCTACGGGGCCAGTGCCGATAAGCGTATGATCGTTAACTTGCCTGCCACGGTAGAAGTCGCCACGCCGAATAATTATGCCGATCAAATCGAGTGGTTCTGTCGGCATATTAAAAATCGCAACCACTTGATTGTCAGCGTGCATCCCCATAACGATCGCGGTACAGGTGTGGCGGCAGCAGAGCTGACCCTAATGGCTGGTGCTGACCGCGTCGAGGGCACCCTGTTTGGCAATGGCGAGCGCACCGGTAATGTCGATATCGTCACCCTGGCGATGAACATGTATACCCAGGGCGTTTATCCGCAGCTCGATTTTTCCAATATTACGCCGATCATGCGTGAAGTGGAGTACTGCAATCAGTTGCCTGTACATCCGCGTCACCCCTATGTGGGCGACTTGGTGTTTACCGCTTTCTCCGGCTCTCATCAGGACGCTATCAAAAAGGCATCGCAGATCGTCGCGCTAATCCTGATGCCGTTTGGGATGTGCCCTATTTGCCAATCGATCCGCTGGATGTAGGCCGTAGCTATGAAGCGGTGATCCGCGTTAATAGCCAATCGGGTAAAGGCGGTGTTTCGTACCTGCTTGAACAGGAGCACGGCATCGAACTGCCGCGTCGGCTTTCCATTGAATTCAGTCAGGTCGTACAGGAAGTAGCTGAACGCACCGGTAAAGAGATCACCTCGCAGATGATTTATCAGGCATTCTCGGATGAGTATCTGGAGAAGCGCATGCCCTTTGGCTTGGTGAGTCATCGCCTTTCCTCGGAGCCTGAGAGCCCCAAGGTGACATTAGAGGCGATAGTCGAAACCGATGGCAGCCGACAAACGCTAAAAGGCGAGGGCAATGGCCCGCTAGCCGCTTTTATTAAATCACTCGCTGCCGCCGGGCACGATGTAGAAATTATCGATTACCACGAGCATTCCCGTGGGCAGGGGGCTGACGCCGAAGCAATCGCTTACGTGGAGGTACGTATTGATGGTAAAGCGGTCTTCGGTGTGGGGACTGATGAAAGCATCACCAGCGCCTCGATGAAGGGGTGCTCAGCGCTATTAATCGTCATCACTCCATCCAGCCTGTCGCAGCGAACGTAACAGCGGAAACGCTGGGTTAAACAGACCAAGTACGATTTATCGAGGTGTATAGCGATGCGGCCCTGGCTGATTATAGTGGTGAGCGCGGTAGTCATCGCAGGGCTAGCGTCAGCCGTGGCCTCCCACGAGCCGTTTGAAACTAAGTTGGTTCGCCTTGAAGCGCAGCGGGCGCTTCCTGTATTGGCGTCATCACTCAAACAAGAGTCGCCTGAGCTCAACGCGCTCTTTCTCAGCTACGCTGAAAATGAGGCGCTATGGATGAGTGCATCACTGGCTATTTTGCGTTATGGCGATGTGGCCCGTGAGGTGTTGGTTGAGTATGGCTTATCACCTCAGTTTCAGAAGGTGTTAACGCGTTTTGGTGCAGATACCGTGCTACCCATCAGCTATTTTCGTACCCACGATGTAGCCACGCTGCGAGCGCAGCACTGGATTGGCGAGCACTATCAGCAGCTTAGCCGCTGGTGGAGCGATGCGGAGGGAGACGCTGACGGTGAGTTCACCCCGCACCGCCGCGGGCAGATGGGTATTGCCCTGCTTGACGCCAATGGTCACGCACTGCTTAACCAGTTTGTGGTAAATGACCAAAATGAGGTGGCGTGGTTACAAGGCGAGCGCGTGGTAGCGGGTGTCGGTGATTTTTTTACCAGCGGGCTACGCGATTTGGAAAGCCAATGGCGTCAGGGCGAAGAGATTGGCGCGGGGATATAGGTTGGGCTGGTGTGGATATACTGGTCATGGCCAGCACCGTCAAAGTGCTGCGTGCGGGTAGGGCTGCTCGCGCCGCAAGGTTAAGCAGCATTGAAGCCCAGGGTGCTCGCACGAGTTTACGCCAAGGGGTACTGATAACGGAGGCCGTTTTGCGGCGTTGCCCCGAATGGCCAAAGTCGCTGCGGTGGCAGGCACTGCCTATGTGGTTATTCGTCATCCCAGCTTGGTAAGCGCGCTTGGCGCTAATCTTTCAAGCTGGCTTGGTTGGCCAGTGTGGCTCAGTCAATTCCTTGTGTGGTTGATTGTGCTATTGCCAGCATTGATTCTGGTGCGGTTTGTCTACCGCTGGTTTTTAGTACCCCTGCTATGGCTGTTAGCACCGTTAATTCGGTTTGGCGTTAAGCGCACTAACGACATGCTTGCGAAACGTGCCAAGAGGCAGGCCAGCGAACTAAGTTAAGCACCTGGGTGATATGCGAGTTCAAACAATCAGGGCGGCCCTAAGGCCGCCCCTGATTGTTGTCTATTGCCTCACCTTACTTTATTCAGGTAGAGCGTAAACCGCGATATGGTCACCCACCCTCTTCCCTTCAGGATGGTATTGCCGCCGCCAATAAAGGCGACGTACTGGCGACCCTCATACTTATAAACCGCCGGATTCGAGACAGACGGCGCTTCGACCTGATCCGACCAGAGTTCCTCACCGGTTTCAAGCGAGTAGGCACGGACCTTGGCATCCATGGATGCGCCGATAAAGATGATATTGCCCGCCGTTACCGCCGGACCACCAATGGTGGGTGAACCCCAGCTATCGGGCATAAAGAACCCATACTGCTGTGATGCACCCACCGGACGGCGCCATTTTACATCGCCAGTGGTCATATCAAGCGCTACAAGCTCGCCAAAAGGCGGCTCCCAGCAGGGCATGCCGAACCTGTTCAGGGCAACTTCAAGAAGAATACCGTAGGGAGCGCCTTCCTGGGAGGCAAAGCCACTCTCGTTACCCGAAGCTCTACTGGCTGAGTCATAAACCTCACGACTATAGAGTTTCAGGCTTTGGACAATATGCGAGGTATTGACGATGGCGGTTTGGCTTTCAGGATCAAAAGCCACACCACCCCACTGTACGCCGCCGGCAGTGATGGGGTAGCCCATGGTCCCTGCACCTTCGGTGGTGGGTGGGGTGTATAGGCCTCTATAGTCGAGATTTTCCCAAAGAGCGGAACACTCACCGAAACTGACAGCATCGGCTAACGCCCAAACCTCAGGTTTTTCTGACTGATCAAGCAGTGGTGCCGGCTTGGTTGGGAAAGGCTGGGTAGCGGCATAAACCTCACCTTCAATATTACCATCCCCTTGCGGTACCGGACGCTCCTCAATCGGCCACACGTCTTCGCCGGTTTCACGGTTAACGACAAACAAAAGCCCATCTTAGTCGCCTGGATTAGTGCCGGTATTTCTTCGCCATCAACGGTAATGTCCATTAACGTTGGCGCGGCGTTAATATCGTAATCCCAGATGTCGTGATGAACCCATTGACGTGACCACACCACTTCGCCCGTCTCGATATCCAAGGCGGTAGTCGAGGTGGCTAACGGCACTTCTTCAGTACGGTTGCCGCCCCAGAAGTTCGGTGATGGAGAGGAAACCGGTAGGTAGACCAAGCCGAGTTCCTCGTCGGCGGACATATGTGTCCAGACATTGGCGGTACCGCTTTGCTCGCGCACCTCATCGCTAAGCGCCTGGAAGGTCCATTCACGTTCGCCGGTGCGGGCATTAATCGAGAAAACGGTACCGGGAGGGGTTTGTTCATAGGCCCAATCCATACCTGCCCAACCAAGAATCAAACGGTCACCGACCACCGTAGGGGCTGCAATAGCGACAACGGCCACTTGTCGTTGGTGTCGTTCCACTGGTTGACGTCGAGCACGCCATTATTGGCAAAATTTTCACACAGTTCGCCGCTATCAGCATCCAGTGCGAAAAGTTGGGCGTCCATGGTGCCCATATAAATAATTTTTGGCAGGACTCGCCCTCCACTGGCTCATCAGCCTGCCAGTAGGCGACCCCGCGATTCTTCAAAACAGGCTGGGTCAACGCTTCTAGAGCGGATTGTGTATCAAAACTCCACTTCTCTTCACCCGTGGCCGGATTGAGCGCCAGCACTCGATAAAAAGGAGTGCCGATATAGAGTGTGTCATTGGCAAATACCGGTGTGGCAGACCAAACGGTGGCTGGTAGTTCGCCCGAGCCATCGGAGACGTCACCAGTATGAATCTCCCAGACTTTCTCTAGTTCGCCTACATTGTCGGCATTGATCTGATCCAGTTGGCTATATTTCTGAGCATTAAGCTGACCGTGAAAGCTATCCCAGGTGGGCTCTTCAGGCACTAACGGTATGGGCGGAGCAGCGCTAACCTCTTCTTGCTGCTCTTGCTGCTCTTGCTGCTCTTGCTGCTCTTGCTGCTCTTGCTGCTCTTGCTGCTCTTGCTCAGCAGCCGGATTCTCCTGTTCCGCTGGTTGTTCTTGAGCCAGTAATGGTAATGGAGTAAGGCAGATTGCCAGGGCGGTGGCCGTGCCCAAGCGCTGTTTAGGGGTGGTCAATATTGGCATGGACGGCTCCTCAGGAATGGGTAACACGGGCTCGGTGAGACGGACGAGCCATATCGATAATCAGGCCGATCAGACCGACCACCATGGCAGCGCAGAGCCACCACTGGTGCAGCAACATGGCAGCGAAAAAGTGCCCGCGAGCCCTACTAGAATGAGCACACGCAGTGCAATGGACGTGCCGCGCCCCGTTACTACGGCAAGAAGGAGCGCCAGAATAGCAAGCGCGATACAGGCCAACACGGCCACCAGCGCGCCGAGCGTCCCCGTAACGCCGGTAAGAGGGGTTAAATACGCATAGAGAGCGATGGCTAATCCCACCAGTGATGCTATTAAAAGCAACATAGCCCCTAATCTTGACGAAAGAGATGCAAACATAACGTGACGGCCTCCAGGTGAATGAAATATCTGACATTGAGGCTGATGCAACGTCAGAATAGTTAACTCTATAACGTTAGCAGAAATTGATACTTTTCGACTTTAGTGCAATTTTATTTAAGTTTATGATATTTATTGATTTCGTCATGCGGATTTAATCTTTCTAAGAACTGCTCACCTTGACTACGATCTTTTATAACGGGCTTTTATAGCAGGCTTTTATAACGATGTTTATAACGAGGCATCCAGTGCTTTATTGATCACTATTTTTGGCAAGGAATAAAGGTAGATGCTTTTGGTGATCGCTGGGCCGGGTGCCAAACTCGCGTTTGAAAGCGGTAGCAAAGTTGGTGGCGCTGGTATAGCCAGCCAGTGCCGCCGCCGTTTCGATACTCATCGCCTCGCGTGCCATGGCGTCTCGGGCCAGCGAAAGATGATGGCGGCGTAAAACTGCCTAAGGCCTCGCCATGTTGGTGGTGAAAGCGACGCTGAAGGTTGCTCAAACTCATGCCTAATTGGTGAGCCAGCTCTGCCTGTTTCACTCCTCTTGCTTGGCCGCTATCTACCATACTCATTAATCGAGCCAGACGGCGGTCGGGGCTAGGGGAGAAGTGAGCATGGCGGAGAAGGATACGCGCCAGCCAGCGCTTCACCGGCCAGCGCCATGGCAAATCCCACCAGCTGCAGCCGGTAAGCAGGGTGGCCAATATCGGTAGGTTGCAGCGTGAACAGCCGTGAGGCCAATGCTAATAAACCCGCTGAGGGCAACCAGTAGGCTGCCTGCGGGGCATCATGCGAGGCTGTCATGACTGCTTGATAGCCATGACGAGCAGCCCACGCTGGTGACAGGCTTAGCGTTAGCGTGCGTTCATAATCGCCTGCTTGTCCACGGCGCTCAAAATTAGTTGCCGAGGGGAGCGTAACCAATAAGCCAGTGTGGGTGGCCTGTGGTCCTAAGGAGGCCTCAAAATCGCCATAGCGCACGTGAGCATTGCCTGCGATCACGAGGGCGATCTTAATTCCTTCAGGAAGCACCGCCTGACTTGTTAGTCCAAATCGATCCTGAATATCCGCCAATCGTAGCTGCATCCCCGGCTCAAGTTCACTTACCCACATGCGGCCTGTCAGCAGCGCTGAGCGATGGTCCCAAGAGGGCGCGTCCAAGCGTTGTCGCTTGACGAGCGAAGCCGAAAGTTGCTGTAAGTCGGTAGCGCTGATTTCCGGCTGGTGTGAAGGTCCTCCCATCTAACCCTTCTATTATCAAGGTTTATTAAACATCTTGGCATGCTGGCTGTTATCGCGTTTTGCCGTATTTGCAAAGCAAATTGCGGTGTTTGCAAAGGCATGTCGTGAAACCGGATGCCATAATGCGCTGCCACTGATTTTATTGCAATGGATTCTCATTCGCAAACCGAGGTGGTTACAGAGACATTAAGGGGAAGCAGCATGGCATCAAGAGAGAAGCGTCATTATCGTTCAGCCGCAGCCATTGGCAGCACGGCCGTCATACTCAGTTTCGCTCCTAACGTATTGGCTCAGGCCGTCGAAGAAGCAACGCGACTGGACACCGTTACGGTCCAAGGCAATCGTCTTTATGAAATGCTGCCTTCTGAAGTAACGGGCGGGTACAGCGCCGATGCCGCCACCGTGGGCACTAAAACGCCTGCGTCACTGCGTGATATTCCTCAATCAGTGAGCGTGGTGACGCGTGAAGCCATTGAAGATCAAAACTTTACCACACTTGATCAACTGGGCCGTCGAACGCCGGGCATGCGTGTGCTTTCCAATGATAATGGCCGGTCTTCCATATACGCACGCGGCTATGAATATGACCAGGTCAGTATCGACGGTCTTCCCGCGCCCATGACCAGTATTACGGGCTCGGTGCCGACGTTATTTGCCTTCGACCGTGTTGAGATCATGCGCGGACCGTCGGGCCTGTTTGATAGCACCAGCGAGATGGGTGGCATCGTAAACCTGGTGCGTAAACGTCCCACTCGTGATTTTCAAGGCCATGTGACTGGCAGCCTGGGCAGCGATCACCAGCGCGCAGGCCAAGTGGATCTGTCTGGGCCTCTAGATGCAAACGGGCGTGTACGTGGGCGACTGGTGATTGACCATACAGAGCATGGGCAGTTTGTGGATAATAACGATAATGACCAGAACGACCTCTATGCTGCCGTGGATATAGACCTGGATGATGCCACCATGCTAGGGCTTGGTTATATTCACAATACCAAGGATATCACGGTAAATAACGGCCACCCGGTCGGCAGCCGGGGCGAACTGCTTTATGGGGCGCGCTCGGATTTCTACGGCGCTGACTGGAACGACTTCAACAGCCACTCTAACGACTGGATTGCGGAGCTAACCCATCGCTTTGATACCGCCGGATTTGGACGTGTGGCCGCGCGTTACTCGAACCGTAACGCCGATTATAACTACGCGTTTGGTGGCAGTGCGCTGAATGCCAACGATACGCTTGCCGTGGCGGGCACGGGCAGCGTGATCGATCAGCAATCCCTCGCGGTGGATGCAAGCTATAGTCAGCCGTTTTCGGCCTTTGGTAATGTCAGCGAGTTCGTCGTGGGCAGTGACTACAAGCGCTTTGATACCGAAATGGAAGCGGGGCGCTCGCGTAACGTTGCTGGCGGGCGCGTGACGCTTGATGAGCTCAACTCGCTCGCCTATGTCGATATTTTGGATACCGCGCGTAGCAGCGGCCGTGGCTACTCTTATGACGATACCACTCTTGAAGAGACGGGTATTTACGGCAAGCTGACCCTGCGTCCTCTTCAGCCACTGGCGCTGATCGCTGGTGGCCGGGTTAGCCATTACGACGTGGATTACAGCGATCTAGCGACAGAGACCCAACAAAACCGTAGCGACACCAAAGTGACGCCATACGCCGGTTTGGTCTTCGATCTGGACGATCACCACTCGCTCTATGCTAGCTACTCGCAGGTATTCAAGCCTCAGACTGCTTACGACGCTGACGGTGATTTACTTGATCCTCGGGAAGGGGATCAGTACGAAGCGGGCGTTAAGGGTAGTTATATGGGCGGTGATTTGAACGCGCGTATTAGCGCCTTCAGGCTCTACGATAAAAACCGCGCGGCCGCTCCTGCAGATACAGGTGCCAGCTACGTCGAAGCAGTCGGTAAAATGCGCATTCAAGGTGCTGAATTCGAGATTAACGGAAGCATCACCGATCAGTGGGATATTATTGCCGGCTACACCTATCTGGATACTAACGTGGAGCGCAGCTCATCGGATCGCGAAGACGGTATCTTTCTACTGATGCCCCATAACGTTGTTAATCTATGGACGCAGTACGACTTCGCTGGCGATACCTTGGGCGGCTTACGCATAGGCGGCGGCGTTACCGCCATGAGCGATTTCGAGTCCAGCAGCGGGGTCGAGGCGCCAGGCTATGCGGTGGTCGATGCCATGATCGGCTATGACTTTACGTCGCAGCTCAGTGGTCAGCTCAACATCAATAACCTGCTGGATCACGATTACTATAACCGGGTAGGCGGCGTGAATACCTTCAACATGCCGGGGGCCCCGGCCAATGTGGTGGCATCGCTACGCTATGACTTCTGAGGGAGTTTGATAAAGCGCCACGGGCAACCGTGGCGCGTTTTGCGTTTGCAAACGGCGTGTCGACAGCTGCAGTACTGGCTGCTTCTCCTCGTGTGCTGGGTGCCATCCATGGCTTATAGTTCGATACCCGGGGAGGTCAGCTTGCCTGGGACCCTGGAATTTTCGCTGGTATCGCCGACAACCGGTCAGGACTATTTAATACAGGTATCTATTCCCGATTCGCCACCGCCCGAAACTGGCTACTCGGTCATGTATCTATTGGATGGCAATGCCCGGTTTGCCCTTGTTCAGGCAGCCCGCGATACGCTGACCCGCCAAGGGCCGGACGGCGAAAGTGATGCGCTGATGATCGTGGCGGTTGGCTACCCGGACACCGAACGCTTCAACAAGGAGCGTCGTGTTGAAGACTTTACCCCTTGCTGCCTACTGGCAATGTGGCGGAAAACGACTTTCAACAGCGTCCCCATGGTGGCGCTGATCGCTTTCTTAGCTTTATAGAAGGCCACCTAAAGCCGGAAATTAATCGACGCTTTGCTATCAATACTGAGCAAGAAGCGATCTTCGGACACTCGTTAGGTGGTTTGTTCGTACTGCACGCGTTACTCACCCAGCCATCAAGTTTTGATCGCTATATAGCCATCAGCCCATCGCTTTGGTGGTACGGTGAAAGGCCGCTAGCGTCGTTAGCCCAGCAAACCCTCATCGCTAGCTGCCATACCCAGTGGCACTCGCCTACTGATAGGGTGGGCGAGCTTGAGCAACCCGCCAGCGGCGATGTTGTGACGCCCCGCGATCGGCGGATGCAGGCCAGAGCCATGGTGGATAATGCCCAGAGCGTTGCCGAGTGGCTCAGCACTCAGCAACGTAACCTGGAGGTTGGTTTTACCCTCTTCCTGGCGAAACCCACGGTAGCGTCATGTGGCCCGCCACCCGTCAGGCGATTGAATTTTTGGGCGCTGAGTAAGCAGTTTTAAAGCGGGGTTTTGCTCTCTTTGCCAGGAATTTCCCGCACCAAGCGGGGCATTAAGAACCCCGGTAAATGATCGCGCAGCTGGGCTACCAACGCGCGAGCTTCACTGTCGGGCACATCAAAATGGGCAGCGCCTGAACGGGGTCTAGCACATGCAGGTAGTAGGGCAGAATACCCGCTTCAAATAGCCGTTCAGAAAGCGCGGCTAGGATCCCGGCACTGTCGTTCACATTGCGCAGCAACACACTCTGGTTGAGTAGCGTCGCGCCTGCTTGCTTTAGGCGTTGGCAAGCATCTATCACCGCCTGGTCAATTTCATTGGCGTGATTGATATGCAGTACAACGACTTTTTGTAAGCGGGTTTTGTTTAGCCAGCCGAGCAGCGCGTCATCCACCCGGTCAGGAATCACCACGGGTAAGCGAGTATGAATGCGTAGCCGTTTGAGGTGGGGATGCTTTCCAGCTGATCGACCAGCCAGGCAAGCTGCCGATCGCTAGCCGCCAGCGGGTCCCCGCCGGAGAGAATCGCCTCGTGAATAGTTGTGTCGTTGCGTAAGTAATCGAGCGCTTCCTGCCACTGCGACCGGGAAGGTGAGTTATCGCTATACGGAAAATGACGACGAAAACAGTAGCGGCAGTTGATCGCGCAGGCGGGGCTTGCAATCAATAGCACGCGATTGGCGTATTTATGAATGAGCCCTTTAGCGGGACGATGGTCGGCCTCTTCCAACGGATCCGTTACATACCCAGGCGATGTTTGTGTTTCATCGCCGGTGGGCAGCACCTGGAGAAGCAGAGGATCCTGCGGGTCATTTGGTACAATGCGCGCTAAATAAGCGTCGGGCACGCAAATATCAAATAGCCGATGTCCAGCGTGAGCACCAGGCAGCCATTGGCTGCTTAAACCTAGACGCTTGCACAGGGTGACGGGGTCGCGGATCGCCTGGGAAAGCTGCTGCTGCCATGAGGTAGGTACCTGGGCAGAAACGTGCTTACCAGTGATAATAATGTTCTCCTGCAAAAAAGCCCTCCTTCGGGTTATCATGCGCGCACTTAGCAATGACGCTATCGATGGCGAAGCGCAGATTCGCCATCATAGATTTATACAGACTATAGATTTAAACAGACTATTGAGAGGCAGTATGGCGAACTATTCTACCAACGAATTCAAAGGCGGTTTGAAAGTAATGCTCGACGGCGATCCCTGCTCGATCGTTGAGAACGAGCTGGTCAAGCCTGGCAAGGGACAGGCATTTAACCGCGTTAAGCTGCGTAACTTGATGACTGGCCGTGTGGGTGAGCGTACCTTCAAATCCGGTGACTCGTTGGAAGGCGCCGATGTCATGGATTTGGAAATGGAATACCTCTATAACGATGGTGATATGTGGCATTTCATGAAGACGGATGGCTCCTTCGAGCAATACGCAGTGGAAAAGAAAGCCTTGGGTGATACCGAGAAATGGCTAAAGGAGCAGGTGCCTTATACCATTACGTTATGGAACGACAAGGCGATTTCCGTCACTCCGCCTAATTTCATTGAGCTGGAAGTCGTTGAAACTGACCCAGGTTTGAAAGGCGATACGGCACAAGGCGGCTCTAAGCCAGCAACGCTCTCATCCGGTGCTGTTGTGCGCGTACCGTTGTTTATCAATCAGGGCGAAGTATTGAAAATTGATACGCGCAGCGGCGAGTACGTCTCCCGCGCTTAATAGCTTTATAAGCTATTGTATATTTAATAGCCACGCATTGTGCGTGGCTTTTATTTTGTCTAAGGAGTAGTGATGGCCATTGATTGGCAACCTTCAGCTTCTATTGAAACGCTGCGCGAACGGGCGCGATTAATGGCAAAAGTACGGGCATTTTTGCCCAGCGTGACGTGCTGGAAGTGGAAACGCCGGTGCTGGGACAGGGGGGCAGTACGGATATCCACTTGGTGTCGCTCCACACGCTGGCGCGCACCGATAAAGGCCAGCGCAGGCTATGGCTGCAAACATCTCCCGAATATCATATGAAACGGTTGCTGGCTGCCGGTAGCGGCCCCATTTTTCAGCTCGCTCGAAGTTTTCGCGATGGTGAAATAGGGGCGCCATAATATCGAGTTCACCATGCTGGAGTGGTACCGGCCGCAATTTACGTTGAATAAACTGATTGAAGAGAGCACTACCCTGATTATGTCGCTGCTCCCCAGTTATCCTGGCCCTGTCGTGCAGCATCGCTATCGGGAGCTATTTCATACTCACCTAGAGATTGATCCTTTACCTCTTCATTGGAAACGTTACGGGCGTTAGCTGCCGAGCGGACACAAATGCCTGCTCACGCCTTAGCCGGTGAAGGACGTAATACCTGTCTTGACCTGCTGATGGGCATGGTCATTGAACCTTTGCTTGGCCAGTATGAGTTAAGCGTCGTGATCGATTATCCCGCGAGCCAAGCGGCCCTGGCACAACGCCACCAAGATGGTGATGGTGAGTGGGTCGCTTCTCGCTTCGAGATATACCTGAAGGGTCTTGAACTGGCCAATGGCTACCAAGAATTAACCGATGCATCTGAACAGCGAGCTCGGTTTGCAGAAGATAATGCAGAACGTCGTCGCCTAGGCTTGCCCGAAGTCGATATTGATGAGCGCCTGCTGGCGGCACTTGAGCATGGCATGCCTGAAGGCGCTGGGGTTGCGCTGGGAATAGACCGCCTTATTCAACTGACGTTGGGGAAAGCACGCCTGCAAGACGTGCTCGCGTTTGCGACGCCGAATTGTTAGCTCGAACTGCTAACTCGAACTGCTAAATAGCGCCTAGCGACTCTCCCATGCTAACCATCTTTCCAGGGGGGGATCTCGTTGAAATTAACCGGTTTGGTAAAACAGGTGACCACGGTTGACCCCAGCATAAAACGGCCCATTTCAGCGCCTTTTTCTAGCGTGATGGGTTGGCCGAACCGCATGCGCTGCGGGTTGCCCGCAAGCGGCGTTACCTGTCCTGACCAGACGGTTTCAATGGCCGCTACAATCATTGCGCCGACTAACACCATAGCCATTGGTCCGTATTCGGTATCAAAGATACACACCAAGCGCTCATTGCGGGCAAATAAACCCGGCACATAGTTAGCCGTTGCTTGGTTTACCGAGAAGAGCCGGCCCGGCACATAGATCATTTCCCTGAGCGTGCCGGTCACTGGCATATGTACGCGATGATAATCCCGCGGAGAGAGGTAAACGGTGGCGAAACTGCCACCTAGAAACTCTTCAGCAAGGGCTGTATCGCCGCCAAGTAATGTTTGTGCGGAGTAAGTGTGCCCTTTGGCCTGCACCAGTTGGCCGGCCTGTAAGCGTCCATATTGAGAGAGCGTGCCATCGGCGGGCTTAATATGCCCTCGCCCAGGGGCCGTGCATCGGCTTTTAAAGCGCGAGTGAAAAAGTGATTGAACGTTGCATAGGCAGTAGGATCGGGCTCCAGTGCTTGGCTCATATCCACATTAAAATGTTTGATAAACGCTTTAATCAGGGTGTTTTTCACCCACGGGTTTTCGCACCGGCCAAATTTGCCGGTTAGGCGTGAAATGGCATGTTGCGGCAGAGGATGCTGAAGTAGCGAAAAAGCTTTTTGGGAAAAATTCACAGTAATGTCTTCATTTCTCAATCGGAGTGTCTTCGCGGTTGCCCCATTCGCCCCAGGAGCCCGCATAGCCACGTATATTAAAGCCAAGTGCTTTGCCAACCAGCCAGGTAAAGCTGCTGCGGTGATGGCTTTGGCAGTGTGTAGCAATTTCCATATCCGGCGTTAGGCCTAAGGCACTCAATTCGGTGATGAGTTCGGCATAATCGCGAATGCGCAGCGCTCGGTTGCGATCCATGGCGTGGAGCCAATCCATATTGACCGCACCAGGAATATGGCCCAAATGCTTGTTATTTCCGCGTACACCATCGTACTCATCTTTGGAGCGCGCATCCCATACCGCAAACTGCCTATCGTCGAGTTTCTCTTTGATTTCGTCGCAGGTAATTAGCGCTTTGGGATTGAGAATCTCAGCGTGATAGTCGCTTGGGGCAGGGCGGTGGGTTCGCTGCTTTCTTCAAAACCCGCATCCCGCCACGCGTGAATGCCACCGTTTAAGTACGAGTAGCGCGTATGGCCGATCAGGTCTAAGGTCCACAGCAGGCGTGCCGCCCAGCCGCCACCTTCATCATCGTAAGCCACTACATGGGTGTCTCGGGTTAGACCCAGAGCACTAAACAGCCGCGACAATGCCTCAACGCTGGGAACATCGCTAGGTACTGGCCCTTCGCCGCGCATCAAATAGCGAAAGTCGAGAAAAATAGCGCCGGGCACATGCCCCTGGCGATAACTGTCACCGTTGGCAGGTACATCAATAATGAGTAGCTGTGGATTATCTAAATGCTCCTGCAGCTGTTCTGGTTCAATTATTAGCGGTAAAAGATTAGATTCGGACGATTGGCTTTCGGTGCTCATGGGTAACTCCTGTGTACGTTAGCCATCCAAGCTATCAAGAATGCGTCGATAGCTGGCAAAGCGCGCTGGATGAATCTTGCCTGCCTCGACCGCTGCGAGTAAAGCACAGCCTGGTTCATTACGGTGACGGCAGTCGCGAAAACGGCAATGACCAATATAGTCATGAAACTCAATAAAGCCGTCCGTCACTTCCTGCTCATTGAGATGAACCAGGCCAAATTCACGTATACCCGGCGAATCAATTAAGTCGCCATCGGCAACCTCAGCACGGCTCATGGTATAGAGACGTGCCGTGGTGGTGGTGTGGGTGCCTTTGCGAGAGTCTTCCGACAGCGCACCAATGCGCAGGTTTTCATCCGGTAACAGCAAATCAATCAGCGATGATTTGCCAACACCGCTTTGCCCGACAAACACTGAGGTTCGCCCTTCAAGTTGGCCGCGCAACTCATCCAGCCCTGACGTTGTCGCAATGGTGGTGCGTATCACGGGATAGCCCAAGGCACTGTAGCGCTCGAGTAGTTTACCCAGCTCGCCGCCATCTTCCGGGAGTAGATCGGTTTTGTTGAGCACCAACACCGGCGCAATGCCGGTGGCTTCGGCGGCGACCAAGTAGCGATCAATTAGATTGGCGTGGGGAGCGGGTTCCACTGCAAACACGATCAGTAGCTGGTCAATATTGGCCGCTACCGGTTTGAGTAGGCCGCGAGCGTCGGGGCGTTTAAGCACGCTATCGCGCTCTTCACGGGCCACCACTACGCCAGAGCCTTCTTGCCCTGCGCGCCATATCACTCTGTCGCCGGTGACTAGGCCGTCCAGATTGGCGCGTAAGTGACAGCGTACCGGTTCATTTTCGCTGTTGCGTACCTCTAAAGTACGCCCAAAGTGAGCAACGACGCGGCCCGGCTGTTCGGCACCGTATTCGCCCGCGGCGAGTTTCTCAGCATCCTGTACATCGCGCTTTTCAGCGCGCTGGGCACGTTCTGCCTGGACTTTCTCGACTCGCCACTGCTGCTGGCGACTTAATTTACGTTTGCTCATGGCCACCTGATGCTCGGTACAATAGGCGCTATTGTACCTATCAAAGATGCCATTGTACTTATCCTTGTACTTATCATTGTACTTATCAAAGATGCCATCGGTTATTCAAGCAGGCCTTTAGGGCTGCTTGGCGGTGGCATTTAAGGCACACTTACATGACATTAATAGCCACTAAGGCGAAAGGATGATGGTAATGAGCAACAATATAACGGGGTCAGCAACGCCACGCAGTGATCTGCTAGTCTGGATCGATCTGGAAATGACGGGGCTGGATCCCAATAAAGAGCGCATCATTGAGGTGGCCACGCTCATTACCGATGCAGATTTGAATGTCGTGGCGGAAGGGCCTGTCATTGCGGTGAAACAACCCGATAGCCTGCTGGCACAGATGGACGATTGGAACCAGAAAACGCACGGCGAATCAGGCTTAGTGGCGCGGGTGAAAGCAAGCCAAGTGGAAACTGCCGAGGCCGAGCAGCAGACTCTGGCGTTTCTGCAGCAGTACGCGGTGGCGGGTTCGTCGCCGATGTGTGGTAACAGCATTCACCAGGATCGGCGCTTTCTAGAGCGCGAGATGCCTGCACTGCTCAATTTTTCCACTACCGCAATCTCGATGTTTCCACCTTGAAGAGGTAGCCAAACGCTGGAACCCAGGCGCTTTGGCGGGCTTTAATAAGCGAAATGTGCACTTGGCGATGGAGGATATTAAAGAGTCGATTGCCGAGTTGGCTCATTACCGCAATACGTTTTTGCGCGTTGATCAGCGCAGCGACGAAGAAGAGTAAAGCGATTAAGTCATATCAGTGGCAATGCGATCACCGCGCTTGAGCTGTTGTTCTTCAAGCGCCCAGGAGACGTGTTCACGCACCAATGTGCTTGGTAGGCTCTGCGCGCCCATAGTGCGGCTTCCACGGCCTGGCTCCAGGGTGCGTTCCCGAGGCCAATAGCGATGTTGCGTAGCCAACGCTCATAGCCTATGCGCCGGATAGGGCTGCCTGCGGTTTTATCGAGAAACTCTGCCTCGCCCCAGGCAAACAGGCTTATGAGTGTGGTGCGGTCCAGATCATGGCGCGGTGCAAAATCATCTTCCTGGGTGATGCGGGTAAAGCGAGTGAAAGGGCAGACCAGTTGGCAATCGTCGCAGCCATAAATACGGTTACCCATGGCGCGACGGAGCTCAACCGGAATCGCGTCATGCAGTTCGATGGTGAGATACGAAATACATTTGCGCGAGTCGACCACTTTGTCGTCAACGATGGCGCCGGTGGGGCAGGCGGTGCGGCAAGCACTGCAACTGCCACAGTGCTCTTGCTCAAACGGCGCGTCGATAGGCAAGGGAAGGTCGGTATACAGTTCACCCAGAAAAACAGCGAGCCCGCTTTGGGGTTAAGCAGCATGGCGTTTTTACCGAACCAGCCGAGCCCGGCTTTTTTGGGCCAGGGCGCGCTCCATCACCGGCGCTGAGTCAACAAAAGCGCGATAACCAAAACGGCCGACTGCCTGTTCGATTTTTTTTGCCAGCAGAGCTAACCGTTTGCGCATTAGCTTGTGATAATCGCGTCCCAGGGCGTAGCGCGACACATAAGCGCGGCTGGGCTGGCCGAGCACCTTGGTGCTTTCCACCTCGGCGGGCAGGTAATCCATGCGCACGCTGATAATGCGTTGCGTGCCGGGCTCTAGCTCTGCAGGTCGGGTGCGCTTGGTGCCATGCTTAGCCATAAAGCCCATCTCACCGTGGTAGCCGTTTTCCAGCCATGCGTCGAGATGGGCTTCATGGGTCGATAGTTCAGTATCGGTGATACCTACCTGCTGAAAGCCCAGCTCTCGCCCCCAGGTTTTTTACCAGGTCGGCAAGATGAGCAAGCTTTTCATTCGTCAATGCATCGTTGGAACGTGCAAAGGCAGTGGAATCCGGCATGGTTTTTCAAACAAGTCAGGCAAATGGATAGTTAGCCAAAGAGTCGGTCAACAGCAAGGCGTTAAGCGCGCTATGCTAACGCATTGTCAGCCATCAAAACATGTGCATCAAAACATGTGAAAGGAGAGATCGTGACGATCCCGAACACTTCCATGCTACGCCCTCTATACAAAGCCGCCCAGGTGCGCGAGCTTGACCGACGCACCATTGCCGGTGGAATCGATGGTTTTGCATTGATGCAGCGCGCCGCCTCAAGTGCCTGGCATAGCTTTCGCTCACGCTGGCCGCAAGTAAGAAGTTTAACCGTAATGTGCGGGAGTGGTAATAACGGTGGCGATGGGCATGTGTTGGCTGCATTGGCTATGCAATCGGGTCTCAAAGTACAGCGAGTAACGCTTAAACCATTGGGCGAGCTAAGCGGAGACGCGGCACGTGCAGCCGATTTAGCGACATCGGCGGGAGTTAACTGTGAAGAATGGCACGCTGGGATTGAGTTAACTGGCGAGGTCATTATCGATGCGTTGTTAGGTACTGGTTTGAAGGGTGAGGTAGAAGGACGCTTTCGGCGAGCTATCGAAATGATTAATGCCGCGCATCGACCGGTATTAGCGATTGATATTCCCTCAGGGTTGGTGGCGGATACCGGGGCCGTGCTTAGTATTGCCGTTGAGGCCGCCTGCACGGTGACTTTTATTGGCGATAAAGTTGGTCTGCACACTGGGGACGCGCCCGCTTACACCGGCGAGATTGATTTTCGCCCGCTGGGCGTCAAAGCGCAGGCATATTTCGACATCCCTACCTACGGCGTGGCGGCTGGACGATTCACTTCTGGCCGATGCCTTTGCCCCGCGCCAGCGCACTAGCCATAAAGGTAATATGGGGCATGTGCTGGTCATGGGCGGCGCGCCCGGATTTGGTGGTGCAGCGCTTCTGGCCTGCCAGGCAGCCGCACGGCTTGGGGCGGGAAAAGTAAGCTTAGCAACGGCGCCTGAGCATATCACCGCTAGTCTGGTGCGCTGTCCTGAAGTGATGGCCCATGCTGTTCGCGGTGGTGCCGAGGCAGCTGAGTTACCCAATAACGCTGACGTTGTAGTCGTAGGGCCAGGCCTTGGTCAGGCTGCTTGGGGACAGGCGGTACTACAAAGTGCGATGCAGTCAGAGGCGCCGTTGGTAGTAGATGCTGATGGCTTGAATCTTTTAGCGCGTCAGTGGCCTGATGCGCGGCGTGAAAACTGGATATTGACCCCGCACCCTGGCGAAGCTGCACGGCTGTTGGGTTGCTCGGTGAAGGATATACAGGCTGATCGGCCTGCCGCTGCCCAGGCCCTGCAACGTGCACGCGGTGGCGTGGTGATTCTAAAAGGCGCAGGCAGCTTGATTGCTGGGCCTAGCGGGTTGGTCGTTTGCCCTTACGGCAACCCTGGCATGGCTAGCGGTGGTATGGGGGATGTGCTCAGCGGTATGCTGGGGCTTTGGTTGCTCAGCGCGGTGATGTGGAGTTCAGCACTTGGCTGGCAACCATGGTGCATGCATTAGCCGCAGATCGTGCGGCAGAACAAGAAGGAGAGCGTGGCCTGCTGGCTAGCGATCTGGCATCCTATGCGCGAAAATTGATTAATCCGTGAAGGCGGCTTACATGCAGGTGCAATTAGATAATGAAGAGGCCCAAGTCGCGTTTGGCGAAGTGTTAGGGCACGTGCTGCAAGGTCGCGGGTTGGTTTACCTGGAAGGTGAGTTAGGTGCCGGTAAAACCACCTTAACACGCGGTATCCTGCGGGCTTACGGCCATCAAGGGGCGGTAAAAAGCCCCACTTATACACTCATAGAGCCTTACGAGCTGGGCTGTCAGCGACTCTATCATCTAGATTTGTACCGCCTAGCGGATCCAGAAGAACTCGAATTTATCGGTGGACGCGACGTGCTAGCCGACGATGCCCTAAGTATTGTTGAGTGGCCAAGCCGTGGGGAAGGGGTGGTTGCCAGCGCCTGACCTTCGTCTGTTTTTAACGGTTGCTACTCAAGGTCGTTTGGTCTCTTTGGTGGCAGATAGTGATCAGGGCAGACATATGCTGGCACGCTTGCAGAGCAAGGTCAGTGAAGTAAGTGAGGTAGGTTCCGATCAGTTGGAGAATGGTGTGATTCAATGGAAATAAAGGGCACAGCGGTATGCGTTTATCGCTTGTTAGTTGCCAGTTTTTTTGCCCTGACGGCGGTTAGTGTTCAAGCGTCCAGTGTAGAAAGTATGCGTTTGTGGGCGGCACCGGATCATGCGCGGCTGGTATTTGATCTGTCCGCTGCTACTAATGCCAACGTGTTCTCACTGGAAAATCCAGCACGGTTGGTTATTGATTTAGATGACACGCAAATGGATACCGATCCGAGCACACTGCCATTACATGATAGTGCCATTGCCTCGGTGCGCACTGGCGCGCGGGAGGGTGGTGGCTTGCGGGTGGTGCTTGAACTAAATCGAGCAATTGAGCCGCGACATTTCACCCTAAGGCCAAATGATCAATACGGCCACCGTCTGGTTGTCGATCTTGAGTACCCGGGGGAAAGCGCTGTTGAGAATCCTATTGATCCTATTGAGGCGATGATTCGCGAACAGGAAATTCAGGTCCAGCGCGCGTCAGCTCAAGCCCAGCTACCGGGCAGCGTAGCGCCGCCTAGTAACGAAGTGCCTGCTGCCGTGCAGGAAGCCAAACCGCACCCGCGTAGAGATATCATTATTGCTGTCGATGCCGGCCACGGCGGGGAAGACCCGGGGGCGATTGGCCCTTCAGGAGCCCGGGAAAAGATGTTGTGCTGGAAATTGCCCGTCGCCTAGCTGCTGAAGTGAACGGAACCGAAGGCTTTAAAGCCGTGCTGGTGCGGGATGGCGACTATTATATAGGGTTGCGTCAGCGTACCGCACTGGCACGTGAGCAAAAAGCCGACTTTTTGTCTCGATACACGCCGATGCCTTTACCAGTCCACGACCTCAAGGCAGTTCGGTGTATGCGCTCTCAGCGGGGCGCCACCTCGGAGACCGCACAGTGGTTAGCCGATAGTGAAAACCGCTCCGACCTTATCGGCGGAGTCGATGGCAATCTCTCGTTGCGTGATAAAGACCAGGTATTGCGTGGTGTGTTGTTGGATTTGACCATGACTGCCACGCTTAATGACTCGCTCTCGATTGGTGGTCAGGTGTTGGAGCAGTTAGGCCGCATTAACCGGCTGCATAAGTCCCGGGTCGAGCAGGCTGGGTTTATGGTGTTGAAGTCGCCTGACATTCCTTCGCTATTGATTGAGGTTGGCTTTATCTCCAACCCCTGACGAAGAGCGTCGGCTACGTGACCCAGTCCACCAATCAGGGCTTTCTCAGGCTATCTTCAGCGGTTTACGCGAGCATTTCGAGCGCTTCCCACCGCCGGCCAGCCTGCTTGCTTGGCAGCGTGATAATCAGCGTAGCCCCTCAGGGAATGAGTATCGTATTCAGTCAGGCGATACGTTATCGGCAATTGCCGTCCGCCATGGCGTACCGGTTAATCAGTTAAAGCAGGCCAATGATATCAATGGTGACGTGATCCGCGTTGGCCAAGTGTTGCAGATTCCCCGTTCTTGAGATTTCTTCATGAGGTGTCGTGTTGACTGATATGACCGTTACCACATCGCGTATTCATGTGCTCGACCCAAGGCTGGCCAACCAAATTGCAGCGGGCGAGGTGGTTGAGCGCCCCTCATCGGTAACCAAAGAGCTGATCGAAAACGCGATCGATGCGGGAAGTCAGCGTATTGAGGTAGATATTGAACAGGGTGGCGCACGGCTTATTAAGGTGCGCGATGATGGTATCGGCATTGGCGAAGAGGATTTGCCGCTGGCTTTGGCGCGCCATGCGACCAGTAAAATCGGCAGCCTGGAAGACTTGGAAGGCGTTAGTTCGTTAGGTTTTCGGGGCGAGGCGCTGGCCTCGATCAGTTCTGTCTCGCGGCTGGAGCTTATTTCTAACGCTGAAGAAGACCCACGCCATGGCTGGCGGGTAGTGGCAGAAGGGCGGGGGATGGAAGCCCGCGTAACGCCTGCGCCACACCCCCGTGGTACTAGCGTCGGTGTGCGCGATCTGTTTTTTAACACCCCTGCACGGCGCAAGTTTTTACGCACTGAAAAGACCGAATTTGCCCATGTAGAAGAAGCATTTCGCCGTCAGGCGCTATCCCGCTACGACATCGCCTGGGTATTGCGTCATAACCAAAAAGTGATTCACCAACTTCCTGCCGGTCACTCTGCAGCGGCACGGGAGCGTCGAATAGCCCTCGCTGCTGGGCAAGAATTTTATTGAGCACGCTCGCTATATAGAGCGCGAAGCGGGTGGTTTGCGGTTGAGCGGTTGGTCGGCCTGCCTACTCACTCCGCGTTCTCAGGCCGATCAGCAGTATTTCTTTGTTAATGGACGCGTCGTGCGTGATCGTCTGGTCGCCCATGCGGTGCGTCAGGCCTACCGCGATGTGTTGTTTAACGGCCGGCATCCGGTGTTTGTGCTCTATTTGGAGCTTGATCCAGATGTGGTGGACGTTAACGTTCACCCTACCAAGCACGAAGTGCGCTTTCGTGATGGCCGCATGGTGCACGATTTCCTCTATTCGAGTCTGCACCACTGCCTGGCGTCTGCTAAGCCCGCCGAGAGTGCAGAGGAGAGCAATGCCGATTTAACCGATATGACAGGCGCATCACCGCAGGCCGTGGAGGGTGCAGGTGAACATTCAGAAACGAATGCCGAGCAGCCGCGCTGGCAACAGCAAGGGATTGCGCTAACGCATTCGCCTGCTCGCCATCCCTGGTGGCGAGCTTGTACGCCGTTTTATGCAGGGCTATCAAGCGCTTCATCCCGATCACGAAGAGACGCTGTTGACGCCACAGCCTAGCGCGCCACGGGCAGAAAGTTATGAAGTGCGTGAAGCGCCGCTGACGACTATGCCGGACGCCGACCCCACCGCGCCACCGCCCCTTGGCTTTGCGCTTGGGCAGCTGCACGGTATTTATATTCTGGCCCAAAATGCCCAGGGGCTCGTGTTGGTGGATATGCACGCCGCTCATGAACGGATCGTCTATGAGCGAATGAAAACACAGCTAGCCGCTGCCAAGGACTAGACGCTCAGCCGCTACTGGTGCCTGTCTCTATTGCCGCCAGCCGGGCAGAAGTGGCAACAGCAGAGAGCGAGCAAGAGGCGATCGCCAAGCTAGGTATTGAGTTGGATATAGCTGGGCCAGAGACGCTGCTGGTACGCCAACTGCCCGCTTTGCTTGCCCAGGCTGATCCTGAGGCGCTGGTGCGTCAGATGCTAGAAGAGCTGGCGCGCTATGGGCGTACACATCAAGTCGAGGCTAGGGTACATGAACTACTCTCTACTATGGCCTGTCATGGCAGCGTGCGTGCCAACCGTCGGCTTACTATCGACGAGATGAACGCGCTATTGCGCGACATGGAGCGCACCGAGCGCAGCGATCAATGTAATCACGGCCGCCCCACCTGGACACAAATGGGGCTAAAAGCGTTGGACCGGTTGTTCTTGCGAGGACAGTAGCTGCTTGTACAATCGTTACGTGAACAACAGCTGCGTGACCAGTCATCTAATTTTTATTCTTGATGGAGTTTTACCTGCGCATGGCTGATACCCGCCCTTGGGCAATTTTTTTGATGGGCCCAACGGCCGCCGGGAAAACTGATGCCGCGATAGCGCTACACGAGCGCCTGGGGCACGAGCTGATTAGCGTTGACTCGGCCATGGTGTACCGCAGTATGGATATTGGCAGTGCCAAGCCCAGCGCGGCGGAGCTTGCTCGCGCGCCCCATCACTCTGATCGATATTCGCGATCCAGCAGAGCCCCTACTCAGCGGCTGATTTTCGTGTAGATGCGCTTTCGCTTATGCGACAAATCAGCGCGGCGGGCAAAGTCCCACTGCTGGTCGGCGGTACCATGCTTTACTACAAGCGGTTGGTTGAGGGGTAGCAAACCTGCCCTCTGCCGATCCGGCTATTCGCCAACGGCTTGAAGCACAGTGGCAAAACGAAGGTCTATTGTCGCTACATCAACGCCTGGCAGAGGTGGATGCGGTATCCGCCCAGCGTATTCATCCCAATGACCCTCAGCGGTTAATGCGGGCGCTGGAGGTGTACTATGCCAGCGGCCGACCGATGAGCGAGCTATGGGCGGAGCAGCAATCTGAAACCTTTCCCTTTCGTGTGTTGTCGATAGCCTTAGCACCCAGTGATCGCCGTCTTTTACACCAACGCATTGCGCAGCGATTTCAAGTAATGCTCGACCAGGGCTTGATAAATGAAGTCGCCGCCCTCAAAAAGCGTAATGACTTACATTTAGGCCTGCCGGCGATGAAAAGTGTTGGTTATCGCCAAGCGTGGGAGTACTTGGAAGGTGAGTATGATTACGCCACGCTGGTTGAGCGTGGTGTAATAGCAACTCGCCAACTCGCCAAGCGTCAGCTAACGTGGTTAAGAAGTTGGCCTGAGCTTGAGTGGGTTGATTCACAGTGCCCTCATGCGCTGGATAAGGTGTTGAAAATCGTGCGTGAAAGCGGTGCTTAGCGTAAGATAGTCCCTTAAGATAGTGATTTAGTAAGCATGTGTTTTCGAATGGCCGGTTGGCTCTTTTGGTAACACTAGGCCTTTCGGGCAATAAGATTGCGGCGTAGCACTAGTAGGGCACGCCATTTGATAATTAACCCCAACGACAGTTTTAGGGAGAGCAAAATGTCCAAAGGGCAGTCCCTTCAAGACCCATACTTGAACATTCTGCGCAAGGAGCGCATTCCGGTCTCAATCTTTTGGTCAACGGCATTAAGCTGCAGGGCCAAATAGAATCATTCGACCAGTTTGTTATCTTACTGCGCAATACCGTCAGTCAGATGGTTTATAAGCACGCTATTTCCACGGTTGTGCCATCTCGCAATGTACGCCTACCTGCGCAAGACCCGGCAGAGCAGGATGCGGAGATTTAACACCGCTGGATAAGCAAGAGATTCCACGAGGTATTGATTGTTTTTCGAACGCCCTGACGCCGGTGAAACGGCAGTTCTTGTTCACGTTGATTTTCATGATGAACAAAAACGTGAAGACCCGGGTGAGTTTTTAGAGCTCGTACGCTCTGCTGGTGCAGAGCCTGCGACTCTTCTCACTGCTAGCCGACACCGCCCTGACTCGCGCACTTTTATTGGGTCAGGTAAGGTGGAAGAATTGCGGGCTTTGCTCGCGGTTCATAAAGCAGAACTGGTGATCTTCAACCACAGCTTAAGCCCCTCTCAAGAGCGTAATGTTGAGCAAGAACTTAAATGCCGGGTACTCGATCGTACCGGCCTTATTCTTGACATCTTTGCGCAACGGGCACGAACCCACGAAGGTAAGCTGCAAGTAGAGCTTGCTCAACTTGAATATATGTCAACACGCCTGGTGCGTGGCTGGACTCACCTTGAACGTCAAAAAGGCGGGATTGGGCTGCGCGGGCCAGGTGAGACGCAGCTTGAAACTGACCGCCGTCTTTTACGTGGACGAATTAAGTCGATCCATAAGCGGCTTGATAAGGTGCGTAGCCAGCGTGATCAGAACCGCCGCGCCCGTGCGCGTGCTGAAATACATAGTGTGTCGCTGGTGGGGTATACCAATGCTGGTAAATCGACGCTGTTTAATGCCTTAACCAACTCCGAGGTATATGCAGCTGACCAGCTGTTTGCGACACTCGACCCCACGCTGCGGCGGCTTGAAATTGAAGATGTTGGCCCCGTGGTAATGGCTGATACGGTGGGTTTTATTCGCCACTTGCCACACAAGCTGGTCGAAGCATTTCAAGCCACGCTTCAAGAAGCATCGGAAGCGTCGCTGTTGATACACGTCATTGACGCAGCAGACCCTGACCGCGAGTTGAATGTGGAGCAGGTAGAGCTAGTGCTCAAAGAGATCGGTGCTGATGATGTGCCGATGCTCAAGGTCATGAATAAAATTGATAAGCTCGATAGCGCACCACGCATAGAGCGTGACGGCCATGGTGTGCCAGAAGTGGTTTGGCTATCCGCCCAGCAAGGCCAGGGGCTTGAGCTACTGCATGAAGCGCTTACTGAGCGCTTAGCCAATGATGTCATCGGCTTTTCGCTGACACTCACTCCTGAGCAAGGTAAGCTGCGTGCTGGCCTGCATGAGTTGAATGCTGTTCGTGAAGAAGCCTTTGATGAGCACGGACATTCGGTTTTGGATGTGCGTTTGCCGCGACGCGATTTTAATCAGTTAATGGCTCAGTTAGGCGAACGTGCCAATACCTATTTGCCAGAAAGGCTGCAGGTAAGTGAGGAATGGTAGGCTAACCGTTACGACGATAGTGCACTGCTAGTATTCTGAGCCGTATAAAAATGGTACAAGTTTTATAGAGCAATAATATCAAACGCGGTGGTGTCGTTTAAAACAGATGTCATGGGCGTTAGCGAATACCTTAGTGGAGACGAAGTATGGCCTGGAATGAGCCTGGTGGTGGCAACCAGCACGACCCCTTGGAGTAGTGGTGGCCGACGCGGTGGAAAGGATGGTGATGGAAACCGTGGAGGTAACAATGGTGGCAACAATGGCAATAAAGGGGGTAACAACCAAGGCCCTCCCGACCTGGATGAAGCGTTAAAGAAGTTCCAGGACAAGCTCAACAATATGCTGGGTGGCGGTAAAAAAGGCGGCGGCAAGAAAAGCGGGGAGGCGGTGACAAAAATCGCAACCCCTTTGCGCTGCCGGGCCTGCTGATTATCGTTGCATTGGCAATTTGGGCCGCTATGGGCTTCTACCTAGTGGATCAATCTGAGCGTGGCGTTGTTCTACGCTTTGGTGAGTTTCAAGGTATTGTCGAACCAGGTTTGCAGTGGAACCCACCGCTGATTGATGACGTTCGTATGGTCAATGTGACGCGTGTGCGTTCATTGTCTCAAACGCAATCAATGTTGACCCGCGATGAAAATATCGTGGAAGTGGAAATTTCGGCACAATATCAGGTGGCTAATCCGCGTAACTTTGTTCTTAACGTTCGCGATCCTGCCGTTTCTATTGAAAACGCACTGGATTCGGCACTGCGCCACGTGGTCGGCGGTACAGATATGATCGATATCCTTACCTCGGGTCGTGAGATTCTGGGCAGCTCGGTTGCTAGTCGCCTGCAATCCCTATCTCGACAACTATGGTGCCGGTATTCGTCTACAAACTATCAACATTGAGTCTACCTCAGCACCTGCGCCGGTCATTGACGCCTTTGATGACGTCATTCGTGCTCGTGAAGATCGTCAGCGTACCATCAACCAAGGTATCGCTTACGCCAATGCGATCATTCCTGAAGCCCAAGGTCAGGCGCAGCGGATCGTTGAGCAGGGTCAAGGTTACCGTGAGTCTGTAGTGGCTGAAGCGCAAGGTCAGGCGAACCGTTTTAATTCGCTATTGAGCGAGTACGGCAACGCCCCGGAGATTATGCGCGAGCGCATGTACCTAGACACGATGGAAGAAGTGTTTGGTAATTCGCCGAAGGTATTGCTGGATGTAAGTGAAAATGCCCCGTTGATGTACTTGCCGCTGGATCAGATGAGTGGCAGAAGCGGTAATCAAAGCGGTTCATCAGCGAACGGTAGCGCTAATAACGGTGATGAGCAGTTAGACCCAAGTGCTTGAGCGTTTGCGCAACACCCAGGGCAGTACTAGCTCCTCAACGAATACGACGAGTAACTCCATCCGCAGGGAGGGCCGGTAAATGATTAATAATCGATCCCTGCTGATTGTTGGTGGTCTGGCTGCCGTTGCGTGGCTAGCGAGCAACACTCTGTATGTGGTAGACGAAACTGAACGCGCCGTTAAACTGCGTTTTGGTGAAGTCATCGAAGAAAATATTCAGCCTGGTTTGCACGCGAAAGTTCCTATCGCGCAGACGATTCGTAAGTTTGATACGCGCTTGCTGACCCTGGACACCGATACCAGCCGTTATCTGACCCTTGAGCAGAAAGCGGTTATTGTCGACTCCTACGTTAAGTGGCAGGTAGTTAATCCTACGCGCTACTACGAGGCGACGGCGGGCGATGAGCTGATGGCCATTCGGTTGATCCAGCCTCGGGTTGATGAAAGCCTGCGTAATGAATTTGGCCGCTTGAACCTTCAGGAGATTATCGCTGAACGACGTGATGATCTAATGACGGGCCCCACCGAAGAGCTCGACGAGCTCATGCGTGAAGAGCTAGGGGTGGCCATTCGGGATATTCGTATTAAGCGAATCGACTTGCCGGAAGATGTCTCGGCGGCCGTTTTCGAGCGGATGCGTTCCGAACGTGAGCGTGAAGCGCGTGAATGGCGTGCTCAGGGTCAGGAAGAGGCTGAGCGTATTCGCGCTAATGCGGATCGCCGCCGTCAGGTACTGCTTGCTCAGGCCAATGAACGCTCTGAAACACTGCGTGGTGAAGGTGATGCCCAGGCCGCTGCAATCTTTTCTGAAGCGTATGGTCAGGATCAGGAGTTCTTCTCTTTCTGGCGCAGCCTAGAAGCCTATCGTGATAGCTTTGCTGACGATGGCAATCTAATGGTGTTGGAGCCGAATAGCGATTTCTTCCGCTATTTGCGTAATCCTTCGCCGGAAGGTAGTGAAAGCGAGAGTGATTAAGTTGTTTTGAGCTTGGGTGCCTCGTCTTGGTTTGCCGTCCACCAAGCGGGGTTCACCCGGCCATTAAACGTGATAGAATTTGTTAACCGGGCGTCGCCCGGTTTTTTGGTGGTCCTTTTTCTTCAAGCTTATTCTTCAAGCGCAAATTCAAGACGATCATTGTCAATGACCTTAGGTTGTTACTGATAAGCTTGTAGTTGCTTGAATTTGTTGGGCCTTCATTGTCTTGCAGGATTGTTTACATGACCATCGCTGACCGCTGGCTACTGCCCGACGGCATGGATGAGGTGCTTCCGCCTCAGGCAAGCCGCATGGAAGAGCTGCGCCGTGCGCTTCTCGATCTTTACCATTGTTGGGGCTATGACCAGGTTATGCCGCCGCCGGTGGAGTTCCTGGATTCCCTGTTAACAGGTACCGGTACGGATCTTGATCTCCAGACCTTCAAACTGACTGACCAATTAACGGGCCGCATGATGGGCGCCTCGGCGGATGTTACGCCGCAGGTGGCGCGTATGGATGCCCACTCGTTAAAGCGTCAGGGGCCTGTACGTCTGTGTTATTGCACCAACGTGCTACGGGCTAAAGCGGACCAGCATCAGGGTGGCCGTAGCCCGGTACAAGTAGGTGCTGAGTTGTTTGGTCATGCCGGGCTTGAAGCAGACAGTGAAATTATTCATTTGGCGCTGGCCAGTTTGAAAGCCTCGGGCGCTGGTGAGATCCACCTGGCGCTTGGGCATATCGGTATCTCCCGTAGCTTAGTAGAAGCAGCAGCACTCAGTGACGAACAGGAGGGTGCGCTATTTGAGGCGTTAGCGCTAAAATCCCCTACGCAACTGGCGCAACTTGTCGAAGCTAACGTCAGCGATCCGGCCTTGGCGGACATGTTATTGGCGCTGGGGGAGTTGCATGGTGGTGCTGATATTTTAAGCCAGGCGCGCGAGCGATTCGCTGGTGCGCCAGCCTCGGTCACAGCGGCACTGGATCAGTTAGACGCGCTCTATGAAGGTGTGCTGGCTCGCTTTGACGTATCGCTTTATTTTGATCTCGCTGAGCTACGCGGCTATCAGTACCATACGGGGATGATGTTTGCCGCCTATGTGCCAGGCTACGGGCATGCACTCGCTAAAGGCGGGCGTTATGACGATACAGGGCGGGCCTTTGGCCGTGCGCGCCCTGCAACCGGGTTCTCGATGGATTTGAAACAGCTGGCGTCGTTGGCGCTGGCTGCTGAAAGTCGCGGCAGTATTTGGGCACCCGCCCAGCAGGATGAGTCGCTCAACGCTGCCATTGTTGCACTGCGTGAGCAAGGGGAACGCGTGATTCAAGCGCTGCCTGGGCAGCGTACTGGGCCGGCGGAGCACGACTGTGACCGCCGTCTTGAGGCTATCGATGGCCGTTGGCAGCCAACGGCCCTGACACACGAGACGAGTGCATCATAATGGGTAAGAATGTCGTAGTGCTGGGCACCCAATGGGGTGACGAGGGCAAAGGTAAGATCGTTGATTTGCTGACTGAATCCGCATCCGCTGTGGTGCGCTTTCAGGGTGGTCACAATGCAGGTCATACGCTGGTTATCGACGGTGAAAAGACGGTTCTTCACCTCATTCCATCCGGCGTATTGCGCCCAGGCAAAACCTGCGTGATTGGCAACGGCGTGGTGCTGTCACCCGAAGCGCTGATCAAAGAAATTCGTGAGCTTGAAGCCAAAGGTGTTCCGGTACGTGAACGCCTACGCCTGTCACCGGCTTGCCCGCTGATTTTGCCTTATCACGTGCGCTTGGATCAGGCCCGTGAGAAAGCCCGTGGTGTCGCTAAAATTGGCACCACCGGGCGGGGCATCGGACCTGCCTATGAAGACAAAGTGGCTCGCCGCGGCCTGCGTTTGGGCGACATGCTGCACCGCGAGCGCTTCGCCTCTAAGCTGGGTGAAGTCCTCGACTACCACAACTTCGTATTGGTGAATTATCACGGCGAACCGGCTGTCGATTTCCAGGAAGTGCTCGATACGGCGATGCAGATGGCGGAAGAACTGCGTCCTATGGTCTGCGATACTGTCAGCATGGTGCACGACCTGCGTAAGGCAGGTGAGAACATCCTGTTTGAAGGTGCTCAAGGCTCGCTTCTGGATATCGATCATGGTACCTACCCGTATGTGACTAGCTCAAATACCACCGCGGGCGGCACCGCTACCGGCTCGGGCGTTGGTCCGCTCTATTTGGACTACGTACTGGGTATCACGAAGGCGTACACCACGCGTGTAGGGTCAGGCCCGTTCCCCACTGAGCTATTCGACGTCGATGGCCGCCACCTTGCTGAACGGGGCCATGAGTTTGGTGCCACGACTGGGCGTGCGCGTCGCTGCGGCTGGTTTGATGCCGTGGCGTTGCGTCACGCCGTACAAATCAACTCGGTATCTGGCATTTGCTTGACCAAGCTTGACGTACTGGACGGTTTGGAAAATATCCGCGTTTGTGTTGGTTATCGCAGCAAGGGATGGCGACGTGCTGGATAATCCTGTGGATTCTGAAGGCTACGAAGCAGTTGAGCCGCTTTATCAGGACTTGCCAGGCTGGAAAGAGTCGACTCTGGGCGCCAAGCGAGTAGAGGATTTGCCTGCCAACGCACGTGCTTACATCAGCTTCCTTGAAGAGCAGGTGGGTACCAGTATCGATATCATCTCCACCGGCCCGGATCGTATGGAAACCATCGTACTGCGTAATCCGTTCGATAGTTAATACTCGATAGCTAATAACGGTGCAAGCTGGTCATAGATGAGTAGATGAGCAAAGGGGCAACTTAGTTGCCCCTTTTATTTTGATGGTTCGTTTTTAAAAGTCGATGCCCCGGCGCGCCTGTAAGCCGTTATTAAAAGCGTGGCGAACTTCCTGCATCTCGGTCACTGTGTCGGCCATGGCGACCAACTCGCGGTGAGCATTGCGACCGGTAATAATTACCGTCTGCTCTAATGGGCGATTCTCTAGCGCTTGCTTAACGGTTTCAATGTCCAAGTAGCCAAACTTGATCATATACGTGATTTCATCAAGCACCACCAAATAGGTCTCGGGGTCCGCTAGCATACGCTCGGCCTCTTTCCATACTTCTTGGCAGGCATCAGTATCGGCTTGACGGTTCTGTGTGTCCCAGGTAAAGCCAGTAGCCATTATCGCCACTTCCAGATTGGCATCCTCTTCTAATCGATTGCGTTCACCACACTCCCATAGCCCTTTGATGAACTGCACCACGCCGACTTTGTAGCCGTAGCCCAGGGCGCGGGTGACCGTTCCCCACGCAGCGGTGGTTTTACCTTTACCGTTGCCGGTGTTGACGATGATTAGGCCGCGCTGTTCGTTGGCACTGGCGACTTTCTCCTCTACGCGCGCTTTAAGTTTCTCCATGGAGGCTTTGTGGCGGGTGTCGCGGTCACTCATGGTATCTCCTGGGTAAAAAAAGGTTTGGCTGAACAATAGTCAATTTTATAAACCGCTAGCCTAAGCTATCCGCAGTAGGTTGAACATCACTACGGATTTACTTAAAGACAGTTTTGTATAAATATTTCCCAGCTGTTGTGAATATTTGTCTTAATAATTCACATTGAAATCCAACAAAAAAGAAGAGAATTGGCCCCTAGGGGGCTGGCTGCTCTAGAATAGATGGTCATGTATCGTCAGGAATTACACCATGCCCTCATTTGATATTGTGTCAGAGTTCGATAAGCACGAAGGTGCTAACGCCGTTGATCAAGCAAACCGAGAAGTGCAGTCACGTTTTGATTTTAAAGGCGTTGATGCCAGCTTCACGCTTGAAGGTGACAAAGTGCAGCTAGAGGCGGAAGTTGATTTCCAGCTTAAGCAAATGCTGGATGTGCTGCGTGCTCGATTAATCGCGCGAGGTATCGACGCCCGCTGTATGGATATTCAAGAGCCAGTGCTCTCCGGTGTAAAAGCGCGCCAGGAAGTTGCCTTAAAACAGGGGCTCGATCCAGCAGAGGCTAAAGATGTGGTCAAGCGCATTAAAGCCAGCAAGCTGAAAGTACAGGCGCAAATCCAGGGTGAGAAGGTGCGTGTGACGGGGAAAAAGCGTGATGATTTACAGGCCGTCATGACGCTACTGCGCGGGGAAGAGGGACCGGATTTGCCTCTTCAGTTTGATAATTTCCGCGACTAGGCGGCGACGTTGAACATTTTTATTAAATAATATTCGTTTTATACAGGAGTCACGCACTATGTCTGATCCGCAGCCGGTTTACCTAAGCGACTACCAGCCACCCGCCTACCGGGTAACCCATACCGAGCTGACGTTTGATCTTGACCCCGCCGCGACCCGTGTGAAAGCGCGACTATTGATGGAGCGTCATCCAGAGGCTGACGCAAATACGCCGCTGATATTAAACGGCGAGCACCTAAAGTTGATCGCTCTGTCGATTGACGCAACGCCGCTGGAGGAAGCCGCTTACCAAGTGGATGCTGAGGGGCTGCGTATTGATCAGGTGCCTGAGCGTTTTATGTTGGAGAGCGAGATTGAAATTGCCCCGCAGGAAAACACCGCTTTAGAGGGGTTGTACCAATCGAACGGCATGTATTGCACTCAGTGCGAAGCTGAGGGCTTTCGGCGTATCACGTTTTACCCTGACCGCCCCGACGTCATGGCGACTTTTAAGGTGACCGTGATTGGCGATCAGCAACGCGAACCGGTCTTACTGGCTAATGGTAACCCCTGTCGAGCGTGGTGAGCTGGATGGCGGGCGCCATTTCGCGACCTGGGAAGACCCGCACCCTAAGCCCAGCTACCTCTTTGCTCTAGTGGCGGGCAATTTACACAGTGTGGAAGACCATTTCACTACCATGAGCGGGCGAAATATCACGCTGCAAATTTGGGTGGAAAAAGACAACCTGGATAAGACCGAGCATGCGATGGCTTCATTGAAACGAGCCATGGTGTGGGATGAACAGGCCTACGGCCGTGAGTATGATTTAGATCTATTTATGATCGTGGCCGTCAATGATTTCAATATGGGGGCGATGGAAAATAAAGGTCTCAATATTTTTAACTCTGCAGCGGTATTAACCCACCCCCAAACAGCTACTGATGCCGCTTTTCAGAACGTTGAGGGCATTGTTGCCCACGAATACTTTCACAACTGGTCCGGCAACCGCGTGACCTGTAGGGACTGGTTCCAACTTTCACTGAAAGAGGGTTTTACGGTCTTTCGTGATCAATGCTTTTCGGCGGACACTAATTCGGCGCCGGTTAAACGCATCCAAGATGTCTCTTTTTCCGTACGGCACAGTTTGCTGAGGATGCTGGCCCCACGGCGCACCCTATTCGCCCTGACCACTTTATTGAAATTACCAACTTCTACACCCTGACGATTTATGAGAAAGGCGCGGAAGTCGTCCGCATGCTGCGTAATTTAGTGGGGAGGAGAGTTTCCGTCGCGGTTCAGACCTCTACTTCGAGCGCTTCGATGGTCAGGCGGTGACCATCGAAGATTTCGTAAGTTGCATGGCTGAAGCCTCTGGCGAAGATTTTAGCCAGTTTATGCGCTGGTACTCTCAGGCAGGTACGCCAGAGATTGATGCCCACGGCGAATATGACTATGTGCATGCAAAATACCACCTAACGCTTCGGCAGCGCACACCAGCGACGCCAGGCCAGCCGGATAAGCTTCCGTTGCATATTCCGGTGCGCATGGGGTTGGTGGGTACAAAGTCGGGCCAAGACCTTGCGATGACGCTCAATGGTGAAAAAATAGGTAAGGACGCTGTTATCCATCTGCGTGATGAAGAGCAGACATTTGTCTTTACCGATGTCGCCGAGGCCCCCGTGCCGTCTTTGCTACGCGAGTTTTCAGCGCCCGTGAAGCTGCATTACCCTTACTCACGGGAAGATCTTGCTTTTCTATTGACGCATGATAGTGATGGTTTCAACCGCTGGGATGCCGGTCAGCGCTTGGCTCTCTTGGCGTTGGATGACCTGATTGCGGCCCACCGTAATGGCGTCGAAAAAGTAATGGACAGTCGCGTTATTGATGCCTTTAGAGTACTTCTGAGTGGCCCGATGAACGATAAGGCGGTGTTGGCTGAAATGCTAACGCTACCTTCAGAAGCCTATATAGCGGAACAGCAGCCTATTGTGGATGTTGATGCCATTCATGCAGCGCGTGAGTTTGTCCGCCAGTCGTTGGCGGTTGCCCTGCGCGATGAGTTCCTGGTTATCTATGAGGCCAATGTGACCGAGGAGCCATACGCGCCGACACCCGAGCAAATTGCCCAGCGTAGCCTGAAAAACGTAGCGCTCTCCTATCTGATGTCGATTGAAGATGAGCAAGGCCTAGCCCTATGTGAAACGCAATTTGCCGCCGATCACAATATGACCGATGTGCGCCAAGCGCTAACGTTGTTGGTACATAGTGATCGCGATGATTTGGCCTCGCCAGCATTGAAAGCCTTCGGTGAAAAGTGGGCGCATGACCCCTTGGTGATGGATCAGTGGTTTACCATTCAGGTCTCACGTCCGCAGGCAGATGTGCTTGATCGTGTAAAATACCTGATGCAGCATCCCGCGTTTTCGCTCAAAAACCCCAACAAGGTACGTGCCCTTATTGGAGCGTTTGCCCAGAACAGGGTGAATTTCCACCGATTGGACGGTCAGGGCTATCAGCTGCTGGCCGATGTGGTGATTGAGCTCAACCGACTTAACCCTGAAATTGCCGCACGACTTATCACTCCGCTCACGCGCTGGCAGCGCTTTGATGAAACCCGTCAAGCATTGATGCGGTCACAGCTCGAGCGTATTAAACAAGAGCCTCTATCTTCAAATGTGTACGAGGTGGTCGAAAAGGCACTGGCATAATGGTCAAACGCAGTTAACCAAGGAAAGGAATAACAACGGTGACAGACCTTCAGCAACACTATTTACTTATTATCAATGGAAAGTCTGCCGGTATGCCGGCATTGCGTGAAGCCGTCAGTGAACAGCGCCAAGCTGGGATGAAAATTACTGTCCGCGCTACCTGGGAAGGGGGTGATGCTGCTGATATTGCTGAGTTATCAGGCGCAATGGGCATTACCCACGTGATTGCCTGTGGGGAGATGGCACTGTCAGCGAAGTGATGAATGGGTTGATGCGTTTGCCCCATGATCGCCGTCCAGTATTGGGGATTGTGCCGCTAGGCAGTGCTAACGACTTTGCTACCTCGGTTGGTTTGCCGCTGGAACCAGGACCTGCCTTAGCTGCCGTGAAAACATTGAGCGCTTATCCTATCGATGTTGTGCGCGTGACGGCAGGCGCGGGAAGTGAGTCTGACACCAGCTACTATATCAATATGACGACGGGTGGGTTTGGCGCGGAGGTGACATCGACCACACCGAAAACACTAAAGCGGTTATTGGGTGGCGGCGCCTATTCTTTGATGGGTGCGCTAAAGGCATGGCGTCATCGGAGTTATCGCGGCACGCTGCATTGGGATGATAAAGAGGAAAATGTATCGCTATTACTGCTTGCCCTGGGCAATGGTCGCCAGTCAGGCGGAGGGCAGGTGCTAGGGCCACGCGCTAAACTTGACGATGGTTGTCTCGATGTTCTGCTGGTTAAAGACTTTAGGTCGGTAATGGAGCTGACCAGTCTCATTAGAGAATTGCAAAGCTTCCCGTCTGATGGGCGTTTCGTACGCTACTTCACCACGACACAACTGACGTTGACCACGGAGGTGGATAATTCACCTTGGCCGCTTACGCTAGATGGCGAAGCGTGCTGTTATGACCACTTCTGCGCGGAAGTGGTGCCCCTCGCGTTGCGTGTGCTACTTCCAGATGATTGCCCGTTGCTTTCTTCGAACAGTCGGGTTTAACCGACTTTGCTCAGATTTTTTACGTTATAAAGGAGAAGAATTAAATGGCAAATCGCGTGTGGATGCCCGCACTCGCCGTTGTGGCATTACTGCTAAGTGCCTGCGGTGATTCCCAGGAAGAGCCGACCGTGACTCCAGATGATAATTCGACGGTAGCGGACGAAGAAATGGCTCGTGGTGAGGATGCAAATGAGGAGGAGGCCGCGGCTACCTCTGAAGATTCGGCTGATATGTCCAGTCCTGAAGAAGTAGAGGACGACATTGAAGCACGCCAGGCTGCTGAAGAGCTTGAGCAAGCGGACGCGCTGGATGAAGATAACGATCTACCAGCTAGTGATAATGCGGCGGCTAACGGTGAGGAAGTGGAAGCCGGAGAAGATACGCTGGCAGCCAGTCCGGACGATGTGCTCGATGAAGAAAGCGCTATGCCGGGTGAAGCGACACGCTCCGATGTGGATGAAATCATTGCTGAAACGGAGCGGCGTTTTGAAGAGGCAGAGCAACGCTTGGATGAACAGTTCCAAGAGGTAGAGCAACAGGCGCCCACCATAGAGCCGATGGAGGATGAGGATTTCTCGCCTAGCTGGGACACAGAAAGCAGTATCCCGGAGCGGACACCTTTGCAAGATGATCGTGAGGCGACCAATGTTGATGCATTGATAGAAGACACCGAGCGCCGCTTTGAAGAAGCGCAGCAGCGCCTCGAAGAGCAGTTTAAGGAGTTAGAAAATAGAGAAGCCGAGAGCGGACCGGCGATAGAGCCTGACGAAATTGAGCGTGGTGATGAAAATGCCCGTGAAGATAGCCAGGAGACTGGTTCCAGTGATGATAGGTGATCCCTAGGCGGAGTATTCTCATTTATTGACCATAAAAAAGGCCCGCATTAGCGGGCCTTTGTCCATCCGTTAGCAATTAAGCAGGACGAATGTTGGAAGCCTGAAGGCCTTTTTTACCCTGGAGTCACTTCGAAGCTGACTTTTGACCATCTTGCAGGGTCTTGAAGCCTTCAGCTTGAATTTCGGAGAAGTGGGCGAACAGATCGTCTCCGCCGTCATCCGGAGAGATGAAGCCGAAGCCTTTAGTATCGTTGAACCACTTAACTGTGCCAGTTGCCATTTTCCATTTCCTTAACGAGCTTAATAATCAAACGGGCAACTCAATTGTCCACCCGCTACAATCACTCTAGATGTAAACTCGGCTGTCGTCCAGCGACATTCCTAAGATTTTCTATTTCGTTGCGAGCAAGCATAAATGATGCAGTTCGGTTTTATAGATGCGCAGTTTGTTTCCTTTCTGGTAGCGATCACGCTGCTAACGATTAGTCCCGGTGTCGATACCTTGCTAGTTATTAGGAATACCGCCCGTGGGGGCGTTCGAGATGGTATTACCACCAGCGTGGCTATCTGCTGCGGACTATTTATTCATGCCACCATTTCTGCATTAGGTATCTCGCTTATCCTGCTGCAATCGGCCTGGGCGTTTCATATGTTTAAGCTGGTAGGGGCGGGCTATCTAATTTGGCTGGGTATCACGAGCTTATTGGCAGCGCGACGGGGACATTCGCTACCCATTAATGGGGCACTAAAAGACGCGCCTGCCGTTTCGCGCTGGCAGCCGGTCAAAGAAGGCTTTTTATCCAATGTATTGAATCCGAAAACGGTGGTGTTCTACATGGCTTTTTGCCTCAGTTCATCGCTCCCGGCGACCCTGCTTTGCTGAAATCTCTTTGGCTGGCGAGCGTGCATTTTATCATCGCCAACATCTGGCAAGTCAGCGTGGTGTTGATGGTGGGTAGTGCAGGGAAGTGGCTCGCCAACGCACGTTTTGCGCAAACCTTAAACGCTGCCACGGGAACCGTACTGATCGTTTTTGGTATTCGGCTAGCATTAACACAGCGCCCGGTATAAACGGGCGCTGGTATTGTCGCGATTAGTGAAGGGCTTAGCGGCGGGCAAGCAGGGCCCGGTCGTAGCGTACCTGCTGCTCGTTATCGCTCAGCAGCGAAACACCTTCGCTATTGCCGCCGTTGGCTAGACTCTCAAAAATCACTCGATAGCTAAGTACGGCCTGTACGTAGTCGCGCGTTTCGCGATAAGGAATGCTTTCCACGAATAGATCAAATGCCTCCACGCCATCCCCTAGCCACTGGTCGACGCGGCCAGGCCCAGCGTTATAAGCCGCGGCAGCGGCTAGGCGATTGCCCTGATAACGTTTCAGCTTGTCACGCAAATAGGTGCTGCCCAAGCGGATATTTAGCTCTGGGTCTAGTACACCGTAGGGGCCAGGATCGCTAATGCCCAGTTCGCGGCTGACTTGGCTGGCGGTGCCGGGCATTAGCTGCATTAAGCCCCGTGCGCCTGCGGGTGAAAGGGCGTTAGGGTTGTAAGCGCTTTCGCGGCGGGTAATGGCCATCAGCAGGTATGGGTCAACGCCGGTAAGGCGACCCCAATGCTGAAAGCTATCGTGATAGGCCTGGGGGAAGCGCCAATCCAACGAATCCCACAGCTCGCCAGCAATGGTGGTCTGCACTAAGCGCGCATGCCACTGCTGTTGGGCAGCATAGTCAGCTAACGCTCTCGCCTGTTGGGGTGAACCACTTTGCACAGCGTTTAACCACTCGCTGTTGGCGAGCCCATCTTCACCAATGCGTAGCAATGCCTCAGTGCGCTGTACCGCGGGGAGCTGGGCAATGCGTTGTCGCGACGCGTCGTCAAAATGATGGCGTTCATGATTCAACTGATAGGGTTGGCCGAGCTTTTCTGCGGCCGCGAAGCCGTAAAAACTGCGATCTTGCGCAGCCTGCTGGTAGCGTGCTTCGGCGGCCGCTTGGTTGCCAAGCTGTGCATTGGCGCGGCCCAACCAATACTGCCAGCGGCTATTTTCTTGCTGGATGGTTGGCAGCTCAGCAATCCAGTGGATCACCCCGTTCCAATCCCGGTTAGCCAGCGCATGGCGGACACGAAGCTCTAAGACACGCTCGCTCTCAAGGCTCGGTAGCACGCCGTCAACCCAGCTTAGCGTGCCGGGTACATCGCGCACCAGGGCATAAAAGCCAGCTCTTCCTCAATGGCCTGGCGGTCACTGGGCAGCAGGTTTAAACGCGACGAGAGTGTCTGCCAGGCGGCAAAGGCTGCTGGCGTGTCTTCACGGATGTAGCGCTGCATAGCGGCCCGGTAGAAGCTTGCTGTGGCAGCACATTCTGGGCCTAAGCAGGTGGGTGCCTGGGTAATTGCGCTGCTGCGTTTGCTGACGTCTTCTGCAGTGTCCAGAGCGGTTTGCCACTGGCCGTTTAACAGCCCGCCAAGATAGCTTGAAAGGCGTGTTTCTCCCGCCTGCCAAGCTAACATTTTACGCTCCCAGATAGCCGTGGCATCAATAGTGCCGTTAGCTCGCAGGCGATCAAATAGTGGGTCACAGGCGTTAGGCTGTGAGCTGCCAACCCGCCATAAGTCCAACCCTGCCTCGCTTGCCTGCTGGGGTTGAGAAGCGAACAGCGCGGTGTAGTAGTAGCACTGACGGGCCGTACCTGCAGGCTCGCCATCGGCAACCGAAAGCAAGTCGCTAAAGCGACCGGCATGGCCATAGTGGGCAATGGCCTGGCCGCGCATCCAACCGGCGAGGGGGGAATCCTCATACTGATTGATAAAGCGATGCACACTGTCAGGGGGAGAGATTCGGCAACTGCGCCTTCAAACGGTGGTATTCCACGTAGCCACGCAGCGGATGGTCTTCTATCGCGGCTGCGTCAACACGCGCCCACTGCTGCTCTCTTGCTGCCGCGAGTGCATCGCGTAACTCACTATCGGTAGCACCCCACGAAAGTGCGGGTAACCCCGCCAGTAATGCCGTACATAGCACACGAGCGGTATGGCGAAATGGCAAAGCCAACATGGTGCTCTCTCTCTATCGGTGTAAGGTTATCTGGACAACCGTGGACTTCCACGTAGTTTGCTGAGCAATCGCTATACTGAACCAATAATAGTCAGCATGATCTGACCACGAACATCTTGCAGAGAATATACTTGGAGGACTTACTTACGATGGCCCCATTATCCACTTGGTGGTTTCTGCGTCGACTCAAATCCCGTGTTTGGGCGACAAAACGTATTGTGCGTGCGTTAAAACTGTTTATACCAATGACACGTGATGTGATTCGTGGCGACTTTCGGCCAGTGCCCTGGTCGGCATTCGCCATGATGGCATTAGCGCTAGGCTATTTGGTACTCCCGTTTGATCTTATACCTGATTTTCTAATGCTAATCGGCGTGGTAGATGATGTGTTGATTGTCGGCTGGTTGCTAAACCGTATCGATCAGCGCCTGGAGGGTTACCGTGCCTGGAAGTATAATGACCCCGACATAACGCCTTCTTAACCTCTGCTGTTTCTTAACTCCAGCTGCTTGAAAAGCGCTGCTTATCCCCATATCAGGCTCACGAGACTACTTTAATGCCTCTGCTGCTTTTGGCAGGGGCACATGACCAACGTGAACCATAATAAGGGATAAGCGCATGACTACTGCTACCCATGAGCAAGCGACTGATAAAACAGCGACCCATGAAGAAACGCTTGGCTTTCAAACGGAAGTTAAGCAGCTGTTGAATTTAATGATTCACTCTCTGTACTCCAACAGAGATCTTCCTTCGCGAACTTATCTCAAACGCTGCGGATGCCTGCGATAAGTTGCGCTACGCGGCACTCGATAACGATGCGCTCTATGAGGGCGATAGCGAGCTGCGTATCGAAATCGAACACGACCGGGATGCCAACACCATTACCTTGCGGGATAACGGTGTCGGTATGAACCGCGAAGATGTTATTGCCAACTTAGGCACCATCGCGCGCTCTGGTACCGCCGAGTTTCTCAAGCAGCTTTCCGGTGAGCAGCAGAAAGATGCCAAGTTGATCGGCCAGTTCGGCGTCGGTTTCTACTCGGGCTTTATTGTGGCTGATGAGATCGCGGTGCGCACGCGTAAAGCGGGCACTGACGCTGCTGAGGGCGTTGAGTGGCGCTCGAAAGGGGGAAGGCGAGTTTACCGTTGCCGATATCGAGCGTGCCCAGCACGGTACTGAAATTATCTTGCACCTGAAAGAGGATGCCAAAGAGTTCGCCGATGACTATCGTCTGCAGGGTTTAGTGCGCAAGTATTCAGATCATATCGAAGTACCGGTGCGCATGCCGAAAACCGAAACGGCTAAGGACGATGAAGGCAACAGCATCGAAGGTAGTGAAGTAACGACCTGGGAAACCGTTAACGAAGCGACGGCGCTATGGTCGCGTCCCAAGAGCGAAGTTACCGACGATGAGTACAAGGCGTTCTATAAGCACGTTGCGCACGATTTTTCTGATCCGCTGACCTGGAGCCATAACAAGGTCGAAGGCAAGCTTGAGTATACCAGCTTGCTCTATGTGCCCGAGCGCGCACCGTTTGATATGTTTGACCGAGACGGCGCCAGAGGTGTGAAGCTCTACGTTCAGCGTGTCTTTATCATGGATGACGCTGAGCAATTCCTGCCGCTTTATCTGCGCTTTATCAAAGGCGTGCTGGACACCCGTGAACTGTCATTAAACGTCTCACGCGAATTGCTCCAGCAAGACCCCAATGTCGATAAAATCAAAGCAGCGCTCACCAAGCGCGGTTTGGATATGCTGAAAAAGCTGGCCAAGGATAAAGAACAGTATCAAACCTTCTGGAATACCTTTGGTAGCGTATTGAAAGAAGGCCCCGGCGAAGATCCGTCCAACCGTGAGAAAATCGCTGGCTTGTTGCGCTTTGCTTCAACCCACACCGATACGGCTACTCAGGAACATGCGCTAGCTGACTATGTCGAGCGTATGAAAGAAGGCCAGAAGAAGATTTACTACGTTGTAGCCGATAGCTTCAACGCGGCCAAAAACAGCCCGCACCTAGAGATATTCCGCAAAAAAGGCATCGAAGTACTGCTGTTGTCTGACCGCATTGATGATTGGCTGATGAGCCATCTGACCGAGTTCGACGGAAAAACCTTTGCCGATGTCGCCAAGGGCGAGTTGGATCTAGGCGACGTAGAAGACGAAGAAGAGAAGAAAGCTCAGGAGGAGACCGCTAAGGCCAAAGAGGACCTGGTCAAGCGCGTTAAAGAAGCGTTAGGTGAAGGGGTGCAGGAAGTGAAAATCACCCACCGTCTGACCGACTCTCCGGCCTGTGTGGTATTGCCCGAACATGAAATGGGCTACCAGATGCGCCGTATTATGGAAGCCGCTGGTCAGCCGCTGCCTGAGGTGAAGCCGATTCTTGAGCTGAACCCTAGCCATGCATTAGTAGCGCGCCTGGAAGGGGCTGAAGGCGATCTGTTCACCCAGCTCTCCTACATTCTGCTGGATCAAGCCATTATTGCTGAAGGTGGCCATTTGGATGATCCTGCAGCCTACGTGAAGCGCCTTAATAGTGTGTTGACTGCCTAGTTAACTGTGCAATGCTAAGGTATTGTCGCTATTGATGCCTGAGACGGCCCGCTTGGTTACTCAAGCGGGCCGTTTGTTTTGATACAGTAAGCATATACGTTCTGCAAGACTGACTAGGACTTCATCATGGCTGAGCAGCAAATTAACGTTGCGGTACTCGGAGGCGGGAGTTTCGGTACGGCATTGGCGAGTATTGCCGCCGATAATGGCGCACGCGTACGCCAGTGGATGCGTGACGAAACGCTGGTCTCGCAAATAAATAATGAACACCTTAATGGGCGCTATTTGCCTCATTATTTAATGAACCCGGCCGTGCATGCTTCATCGGATATCCAAGCCGTGCTGGCTGACGCAGAGCTGGTGCTGATCGCGATTCCTTCAAAAGCGTTTCGCAGCGTGGTGCAAGCAGCGAAAGCGTGGCTGACACCTAATCAAATACTGGTGAGCACCACCAAGGGAATTGAGCAGGAAGGCTTCTTGCTGATGAGCCAAGTGCTTGAGCAAGAAACCGGGTTTAGTCATATTGGCGTCATCGCTGGCCCCAACTTGGCGTCTGAAATTGCCGATAAGCAGCTAACCGCTACTGTGATCGCCAGCGCGGATCCATTAACGCGCACACGGGTCCAGCAGGCGCTTGGTTGTCGTTATTTTCGTGTTTATGCCAGCGATGACCGCCACGGCGTCGAGCTGGGTGGCGCGCTAAAAATATATACGCCATTGCCGCAGGCATGGCGGCTGCGCTAGGCATGGGAGAAAATACCCGTAGTATGTTGATGACCCGCGCTTTGGCTGAAATGAGCCGCTTTGCTGTCGCCCAGGGTGCCAACCCCATGACATTTTTAGGCTTGGCAGGCGTGGGGGACTTGATTGTTACCTGCTCGTCCAATCTGTCGCGTAATTATCGAGTCGGTTATGCCATGGGGGAGGGACGTACGCTAGAAGAAGCCGTCGAATCACTCGGCCAAGTGGCGGAAGGGGTGAATACCGTTAAACTGGTATGCGCCAAGGCGAGTGAAATGGGCGTTTATATGCCGCTGGCTGAAGGGCTCAGTCATGTGTTATTTGACGGCGTACCCGCTCAAGATATGGCACGCACATTGATGATGGGTGAGCAGAGTAGCGATGTAGAATTTATTTTGCCCCGTGAAGCCGTACAGCAGGCTCATCGCGAACAAGCGCCTCACAACCAAGCTCCTCACAACCAGGCTTCTAAGGACCAAGCTTCTAAGGAAAAAGTTGCTAAGGACAACGGAGGCAGGAATGCCTAACGTGCTGTTAATGCGCCATGGCGAGGCCGCACGGGGGTATCCCGACCATGCGCGCCGACTAACACCTCAAGGCGAGCGGGAGAGTGAAAAATGGCGCGCTGGCTGGCCGAGCGTGTGGCTGCGGGTGAGCTGCCAATGCCAACGCTCTATTCAAGCCCCTACGTACGAGCGCAGCAAACCGCGCAAGCGCTGAGTAAAGCGCTGGGTGCTCCCCCTTGAGACGCTAGATTTTATCACCCCTGATGACTCACCCAGTGCTGTGAGCGACTGGTTGCTTGAACAGCCCGAGAGTGCACCGATTATGCTGGTGAGTCATATGCCGCTGATGGGCGATTTGGCGGGGTTGCTGGTCGAGGGTAGCCCTGCCCAAGGCGTTGGTTTTCCTACCGCCGCCATCGCCGAGTTTGAAGCCGACGTATGGGCAGCAGGCTGCGCACAGCTGAAGCGCTTTACTCAGCCCAGCCAGCTTTGGCTTCCATAAAGACCAAAACATAAAGGCCAAAAAAAGCGGCTGCCGAAGCAGCCGCTGATGTCTTCTATCGCCCAACACCACTGTTACAGCAGTGCATCGAGCTTCTCTTTAAGTAAGCTATTGACCTGTTGCGGGTTGGCGGTGCCACGTGATGCCTTCATTACTTGACCGACAAAGTAGCCGATCATCTTGCCGCGTTTTTCTGGCTCGGAGTCGCGGTACTGAGCGACTTGGGCGGGACTGTCGGCAATGACTTGATCAATGATCGCTTCAATGGCGCCAGTGTCGGTCATCTGCTTGAGACCTTTCGCCTCAATGATCTTGTCGGCGGAGTCACCCTGACCATTCCACAAAGCCTGGAAGACTTCCTTGGCGGCTTTACCGTTAATGGTGTCATCCAGCACGCGGCTGATCAGCTCGCCTAGCTGGCGCGCTGAAATCGGGCTGTTGGCAATGCTTAGATTTTCACGGTTAAGCGCCCCGGAAAGCTCGCCTTGAACCCAGTTGGCCGCCTGCTTGGCATCCCCGCACACGCGATGGACTGACTCAAAGAACTCGGCCATGTCACGACTGGCGGAGATAACATTGGCGTCATAAGCAGACAGCCCCAGCTCGTTTTGGAAGCGTTCTCGCTTATCAGCAGGCAGTTCGGGAAGTTGGCTGCGTAAGTGGTCCAGGTAGGCCTGGTCAAGCACTACCGGCAGCAGGTCGGGGCAGGGAAAATAGCGGTAATCGTTGGCCTCTTCCTTGGTCCGCATGCTGCGGGTTTCATCGCGCTCGGGATCAAAAAGACGTGTCTCCTGAACGACCTTGCCACCCTCTTCGATTAACTCGATTTGTCGCTCAACTTCAAACGCAATGGCACGCTCGACGAAGCGGAAAGAGTTGACGTTTTTAATTTCAGCGCGCGTACCCAATGCTTCCTGATCTTTACGGCGTACCGAAACATTGACGTCGCAGCGCATTGAGCCCTCCGCCATATTGCCATCGGAAATACCCAGATAGGTGACGATCGAGTGAATTGCTTTGAGGTAGGCGGCAGCCTCTTTGGAGCTGCGCATATCAGGTTCAGATACAATTTCCAGTAGCGGTGTGCCTGCCCGGTTAAGGTCGATGCCGGTCATGCCATGAAAATCTTCATGCAGTGACTTGCCCGCATCTTCCTCAAGGTGTGCATGGTGGATGCGGATACGCTTAGTGCTGCCATCCTCCAAGGTGATTTCAACCTCACCCGGACCCACGATAGGGTGGTACATCTGGCTCGTCTGATAGCCCCTTGGGCAGGTCGGGGTAGAAGTAGTTTTTGCGGTCAAACACTGACACTTCAGCGATATCCGCATGCACTGCCAAGCCAAACTGAACGGCCATCGACACGGCCTGTTCATTGAGCACCGGCAATACACCCGGTAAGCCTAAATCGACGGCGCACGCCTGAGTGTTTGGCTCAGCGCCAAACGCCGTTGAGGCCCCGGAAAAAATCTTTGAACGCGTTGCGAGCTGAACGTGGACTTCAAGCCCAATCACGGTTTCCCATTGCATTAGGCGTACTCCTCAGCAAAGGCAGGACGTTGTAAGTGCCAGTCGGTCGCCTGCTGAAACTGGTGAGCGACATTAAGCAACTGCGCTTCGGCAAAGTGGGTACCGAGGATTTGCAGCCCCACAGGGCGGCCATTGGAAAAAGCCTGCCGGGACGCTAATGCCAGGGATGCCGGCTAGGTTAACCGCTATGGTGTAGATATCCTGCAGGTACATCGATACGGGGTCTTTTTTGGCACCCAGATCAAAGGCTGGTGTGGGCGAGGCGGGGCCCATCAGTACATCCACATCTTGGAAGGCATCGAGGAAATCCTGGCGGATCAGGCGACGTACTTTTTGTGCTTTGGTGTAGTAGGCATCAAAGAAACCTTCTGACAGCGTATGAGTGCCGATCAAAATGCGACGCTTCACTTCTTCGCCGAAGCCCTCAGCCCGTGAGCGTGTATACAGGTCAATCAAGTCGCTGGGGTTTTCGCAGCGGTGGCCAAAGCGCACGCCGTCGTAGCGGGACAGGTTCGAAGAGGCTTCAGCGGGGGCAATCACGTAGTAAGCCGGAATTGCATAGGCTGTATGTGGCAAGCTGACATCGCGTACCGTCGCGCCCAGCGATTCGTAGACCTTCACTGCTTCGCGGACGGCCTTTTCGACGTCGGGGTCTAAGCCATCGCCAAAATACTCTTTAGGTAGGCCGATTTTAAGGCCCGAAAGCGGTGCATTAAGGCCTTCCACATAGTCGGGTACGCCACGGGCAACGCTGGTGGAATCGCGGCCGTCGTGGCCAGCAATGACACCCAATAGATGGGCGCAGTCTTCGGCGCTGCGTGCCATGGGACCTGCCTGGTCAAGGCTTGAAGCGTAAGCAATGATGCCAAAGCGTGACACGCGGCCATAGGTGGGCTTTAAGCCGGTGATGCCACAAAACGCCGCTGGTTGGCGAATAGAACCGCCGGTATCGGTGCCCATGGCCGCTGGCACTAAACCTGCTGCTACTGCCGCCGCACTGCCGCCGGAGCTGCCGCCAGGTACAGCCGTCAAATCCCAGGGGTTTTTGACCGGACCGTAGAAACTGTTCTCGTTGGAGGAGCCCATGGCGAACTCATCCATATTGGTTTTACCCAGGCTGATAGTGCCTGCCGCGTTCAGTTTTTCAACCACGGTGGCATTGTAAGGGGCGATAAAATTGTCCAGCATTTTCGAGCCACAGCTGGTTTTTACATCACGGGTACAAAAATATCTTTCAAAGCCAGGGGGAATGCCAGCCAGTGGGCCGGCACTGCCCGCTGCTCGTTCGCTATCCGCTTTTTCAGCTTGTTTGAGTGCCTGCTCAGCAGTCACGCTGATAAAACTGTTCAGCTTGCCGTCGGCCTTGTCAATGCGCTGTAAATAGTGAGTAGTAAGCTCGCGGCTTGAAAACTCACCACTTTTTAAAGCGGCAGCGAGTTGCGTTAATGTTTTCTCATACATGACCCAGAAGCTCCGTTCAGGGGCGAAAAAAAAAGGCATAAGTGGTGGCTTGGGTAACCTCGAATACGCGGTTATTCGACGACGCGGGGTACCAGATATAAGCCGTTTTCCACCGCCGGAGCACAGCGCTGAAACGTGTCGCGCTGATTCGTTTCGGTTACTTCATCGGCGCGCAGTCGCTGGGTCGCATCTAATGGATGGGCAAGTGGCTTAACGCCTTCTGTATCAAGCCCTTGGAGTTGATCGACCATGTCCAAAAATCCGGCTTAGGTCGTCTACAAAACCGCTGGCTTGGTCATCGCTGACAGCGAGTCGGGCCAAATGCGCGGCCCGGCGCACATGAGATTCTTCAAGCGCCATGATCGAAGTTTCCTCGTAAACTTAATGGAACAATACCCGCTTTGAGCGGTATACATACCGATATCAAAAAAAACGTCTTGTGTAGCAGACGTGGAAAATAGCGTAAAAGGTACCACATATTGGCCTTAACGGGCAGTATTAGGCACGACTCGTGCTTGCTGCAAAGGGGTTGCGGTGATACCGTTTGCATCCGCATAGGGTTCCCGGTCTGCACTAGGTAACAACATCCATGTTTAAACGTTTGAGGGGGCTGTTTTCCAGCGATCTGTCGATCGACTTAGGTACAGCCAACACACTGATTTATGTACGCGGTCGCGGCATCGTGCTCGATGAACCTTCCGTGGTGGCAATTCGACAATCTGGCAATATGCGCAGCGTCGCGGCAGTCGGTACCGATGCCAAGCGAATGTTGGGTCGTACGCCTGGCAATATTACTGCGATTCGGCCGATGAAAGATGGCGTTATTGCTGATTTCACCGTCACCGAGCAGATGCTCCAGCACTTTATCCGCAAGGTTCACCAAAGCACTTTTTTAACCCCCAGCCCGCGTGTGCTGGTGTGCGTTCCTTGCATGTCAACGCAAGTAGAGCGTCGGGCGATTCGTGAGTCTGCTGAAGGTGCTGGCGCTCGCGAGGTGTTCTTGATCGAAGAACCCATGGCTGCGGCAATTGGCGCCGGCCTTCCGGTAGATGAAGCCCAAGGGTCGATGGTGGTGGATATCGGTGGTGGTACTACCGAAATCGCGATTATTTCACTCCAATGGCGTGGTCTATTCCGAATCTATACGCGTGGGTGGGGACCGTTTTGATGAAGCGATCACCGCTTATGTTCGTCGCCATTACGGCAGCCTGATTGGTGAAGCCACCGCCGAGCGCATTAAAGAAGAAATTGGTTGTGCCTATCCCGGTGGCGAACTACGTGAAATTGACGTACGCGGGCGCAACCTGGCCGAAGGCATTCCAAGAAGCTTTACGCTAAACTCCCACGAAATCCTGGAAGCTTTGCAAGAAACGCTGGGTTCCATCGTGGCTGCGATCAAAAGCGCTCTTGAACAGTCTCCGCCCGAGCTGGCGTCTGACATCGCCGAGCGTGGCTTGGTGTTAACAGGGGGCGGTGCCTTATTGCGCGACTTGGATAAGCTCATTGCTGAAGAGACGGGGCTACCGGTAATTGTTGCCGAAGACCCATTGACCTGTGTTGCTCGCGGCGGTGGTAAAGCACTGGAAATGATTGATCAGCACACCTTTGAGTTGCTGTCGAGCGACTAATCGCAGCGGTTAATTGCGGGGGGATTGCCTATTAAACCGCTGTTTTCGCACGGGCCGCTGCCGGGATATCGGCTGTTTTTCTGCGTGCTGGCTGCCAGTGCTTTAATGTTTGTCGACCAGCGTTTTACGCGCATGGAACATGTGCGTGCACAAATGTCGATGGTCGTTGCTCCTATTCAATGGGTGGTTAGTGTGCCTAGCGACCTGTTGAATTGGGGGTCGCTTGCGCTCTCTGATCAACAGGCATTGGTTGATGAAAACCGCCGTCTGCGTGAACAGATTCTTACCCTCTCCCATCGTGGTCAGCGAATGGCCAATTTGACCGCTGAAAATAGCGAGCTGCGCGATTTGCTGAACGCTGCTAAACGCCGTGATATCCCCTATATCACAGCGGAGCTGCTGTCGCTCGACAACGATCCTTTTAGCCATCAAATGGTCATTAACCGTGGGCATCGAAACGGTGCCTACGTAGGTCAACCTGTCATCGATGCGTCTGGCCTGGTGGGTCAAATTACGGCTGTTTCTGCCTACTCCAGCCGCGTTCTGCTACTGGCAGATGCCAGTCACGCCTTGCCGGTTCAACTCAATCGTAACGGCCTACGTTTTATCGTACAGGGGGCCGGGCGCTACAACAGCGTGAATGTGATGCATGTGCCTGATACGGCGGATATTCGTGAGGGCGATTTGCTGACCACGTCAGGGTTGGCTGGTCGTTTTCCGCCCGGTTACCCCGTGGCGCGTGTAACCGAAGTCTTTCACGATCCCGGTAAGCCCTTTGCTCGGGTAACGGCCGAACCCATGGCACAGCTACAACGTTCTCGTCATTTCTTGCTGTTATTTCCGCCGCCACGGCAGGAAGTTGATGAGCAAGCTTGGGACGAGACATTGGATATTTCGGCAGAGGCGTTACGCTCTTTGCTGCAGCTTGCCACTCCCGAACAAGAGGTGCCCTGATGGCGCGCGCACCGGTAGTACCCATTTTAGCGATTTGGCTAAGTCTGCTATTGGCGTTATGCCTGCAAGTTATGCCGCTAGCGGATGGCTGGCAGGTGTACCGCCCGGAGTGGCTGGGTCTAATGCTGATCTACTGGAGTATGCGAACGCCCGACAGGGTCGGTGTTTTTCATGGTTTCGTGCTGGGCATTTTGATGGATTTAATTGAAGGCACCGCGCTCGGTCAGCATGCGCTCATTTACGCACTGTTAGCTTTTCTTTGTGCACTGGTGTATCCACGCTTTCGGGCTTATTCATTAGTACAGCAGTCGGCCTTGGTATTAGTGCTACTTGGCTTGGTGCAACTCGTTGCGCAATGGTTGCGAACCATTTTGGGCGATTTTTCGATTCATTTAGCCTTTTTAATACCCTCACTGATTGGTGCGCTGCTGTGGCCATGGCTGGCCACGATGTTTTTAGCATTAGAACGTCGATTGGCCACTTCATGACGGTCCCTGTCTTGTGCTTAGCCTCTGCCTCGCCGCGCCGCAGGGCTTTATTGGCATCTATTGGCGTGCCCGTAACGGTGCACCCGTGCGACATCGATGAGTCCCTCTTTGCCGATGAGGTGCCCACGGCGTATGTAAGCCGTCTGGCAATGGCCAAAGCTGAAGCTGCCGTCCCCCTAACTGACTTGCCAACGCTCGGTTCCGATACCGCAGTGGTGGTGGATGGACGTATTCTAGGTAAGCCGGTAGACGCCCAGCACGGTGCCGAAATGTTACAGCTGCTGTCTGGACGCAGCCATGAGGTGCTTACTGCCGTCGCGGTAAGTGGGCCGGAAGGCATGCTCTCCCTGTTGTGTCGCTACCCAGGTGACGATGCGTGAAATTGAAACACATGAAATAGCGGCTTACTGGCGTACCGGCGAGCCTGCCGATAAGGCGGGAGGCTATGCGATACAGGGTCTGGCAGCCGTGTTTGTAAAACAGATCCAAGGCAGTCATTCGGCGGTGGTAGGACTACCGCTGTTTGAGACGACGCACTTGCTACGTCGACAGGGTGTGCCTATCTGGCAGCGCGTTTAACTGCCTAGATGAGAGTGCCGCCTGCGTCGCTGGCAAGGAATACGTCAACCAACAAGGAATTTTGCATGAGCGGTGAAGTTCTCATCAATTTAACGCCAATGGAAACCCGCGTAGCGCTGGTTGAAAATGGCGTTTTGCAAGAGGCACTGATCGAACGTTCCCGTCGGCGTGGTATCGTGGGCAATATCTACAAAGGCAAAGTAGTCCGTGTACTGCCTGGAATGCAGGCTGCCTTTGTTGATATTGGCTTAGAGCGGGCGGCGTTTATTCATGCCCATGAAGTAATGCCTCCCGGCACGCCCCCAGATGAGCAGCAAACCATTGGGCAGTTGCTTCACGAAGGGCAGGCGCTAGTGGTGCAAGCCACCAAAGACCCGATTGGTAGTAAAGGGGCGCGCTTAACTACCCATCTGTCGATTCCTTCTCGTTATTTGGTCTATATGCCGGACTCCCCGCACCATGGCGTATCGCAACGTATCGAGGATGAGCGTGAGCGGGAGCGTTTAAAAGCACTTCTGGATAGCAGTGTGGCAGAGCAAACGCTGGAAGTGACGGGTGGCTTTATTGTCCGTACCGCTGCCGAAGGGGTGGGCGATGAAGAGCTCAAAGGCGATATGCACTTTTGCTACGGCTATGGCGCAAAGTGAGCGAGCGTAAAGTAACCGCAACGCCACAAACTGTCATTTATGATGATTTACCGCTATTTATGCGTACCCTACGCGATGTCATGCGCGATGATATCGAAAAAATACGCATTGATTCGCGAGAGAATTTCGTCAAGTTGGTGGAGTTTGCTGAAGAGTTTATGCCCGATGCGGTTGAGCGTATTGAGTACTATCCCGGTGAGCGCCCTATCTTCGATCTTTACAGTGTCGAAGACGAGATCCAAAAAGCGCTGGGGCGTAAAGTACAGCTGAAATCGGGTGGCTACTTGGTGATTGATCCCACCGAGGCGATGACAACTATTGATGTTAATACCGGTGGTTATGTCGGCCACCGTAATCTTGAAGAGACCATTTTCAAGACCAATCTTGAAGCGGCCACCGCCATTGCCCGCCAGCTCCGGTTGCGTAATCTGGGTGGCATTATCATTATCGACTTTATCGATATGGTTGATGTTGAGCATCAGCGCCAAGTATTGCGTGTCCTTGAAAAAGCCTTAGAGCGCGATCATGCTAAAACCAAGTGTACGGGCGTCACCGAGCTTGGTCTTGTTCAGCTTACGCGTAAACGCACCCGGGAGAGTTTGGAGCAGACACTCTGCGAAGCCTGTCCTACCTGCAGCGGTCGCGGAACGCTTAAAACCCCAGAAACTGTCTGCTATGAAATCTTTCGCGAGATTCTGCGCGAAGAGCGTGCTTACAGTGCTGAAACCTACATGGTGCTAGCCTCGCAACCGGTCGTTGATCGTTTATTGGATGAGGAGTCAGCGGCGGTGGCAGACCTGGAAACCTTTATCAATAAAACCATTCGTTTCCAGGTTGAGCAGCACTACTCCCAAGAGCAATACGATATCGTACTGATGTAATCATGCAGACTCGTTCGCTGGTGCGTTGGAGTTTATTGATTGCAGCCTGGCTACTGGGCAGCACCGCTGTGCTGCTGCTTCTACCCGCTTGGCCATTAGTCAATCCGACGCGCTAACCCCGCGCATTGAAGCGCTGCTTGAAGCACGTATTGGCGTGCCGGTGACTATTGAGCATTTATCGCTCTCGCTCGCCCGTAATGATCTGTTATTACGGCTCGATGGCCTGCATGCAGAAACGCCCGATGGCCAAGCGCTGTTTTCTTTGCAGCATGCGGGGCTGCGTTTGGATACCTGGGCGTCGCTTGCCAATTGGGCCCCCATTTTCAGCGATGCCCGGATAAGCGGTACCGAATTCCACCTTTATCAAGGTGAGGGTGCCGCTTGGCAGTGGCCTAAGCCTGCCGAGTTGCCACTATTGATGGAGGCTGAGCCGGATGTCGATCTGGCTACTATCGATGACTGGGCAGGTCTCGTTCTGCGTCAACGTCTATGGGTGGATGATACACGCGTGGTTCTGCATGGCCGACACGACACAGTGATGCTGCATGCGCAAACCCTGCTCTTGACTGGCGATGAGCGACGCACCCGGCTGGAAGGCGCCATCAATATTGCTGAATCTCTCCAGCAAGCCCGCAAGGTGGCCCTTCCCGCCGCTGAAATGAAGGTTGAAATGCAGCCTGGCCAACGGGGCTTTAGCGATTTTTCGGCAGCGTTTCAATTGGATATTCAGCTTGATCAGCTAGTCGTCTTGGGGGATATGTTTCGGCCCGATCATGCAGCCTATTTAGAACAGGCCGGGGGCAGTGCGCGGCTGTGGGGTCGTTGGCGTGCCGGGCGGCTTGAAGAGGCCCGCGTCGCCGTCGACGTACCACAGTTAACGCTTCGCCATAATGTACAGTACGCAGTATTAAGAGACATTGAAGCCAATGGCCTGTGGCAACGCGACGGTGAAGGAGGTGAGGCATGGCTAAGCGGCGATGCGGAAAGCGTCGAGTGGGCCCAGCCCCCGGCGGCAGCGTGGGACCGGCCCTACCACGCCACTGGCACGCCACGCATCAGCCTGGGGAGTGGGAAGTACGTACCAGTGCCTTTGAGCTCGCCTCACTGACCGCTTGGCGTGACTATGTATTGCTCCCCGAGTCCGTCACGCGAGTATTGCAAACCCTCGCTCCTCGGGGGGCAAGTCGAGGGGTTGCATGTGGGGCAGCAGGAGGGTCGCTGGGGTGTGGACGCGGCGCTAACGAATGTAGAAGTCTCGCCGTGGCAGCATGCACCGGGTGGTGGCCCATTGGACGCCTGGGTGCAAGCGCGTGACTTTCGCGGCCGTGTACTGTTTAGCAGTCACGGCGACAGTACGCTCTACTTCCCCGAATTTTTTGCTGACCCTATGCAACTCCGACGTGCCGAAGGGGAAGTGGAGTGGGTGTATGACGGGCCCAACACGATGGTAAGCGGTAAGCGGCTCAGCGTTGACTGGGATGGTGCCCAGGTGGTGGGAGGCTTCGGTTTAATAACAGGCAATCAGCGCGGCCATTTTGGTTTAGACCTGGATTTTAGTGAAGTGGATGCGTTAGAGCGCCCGCTGGCCCAGTGGTTGCCGCTTAGCGTAATGGATGATGACCTTCGGGACTGGTTGCTCGATGATATTGGTGGCTACGTCACCGAGGGATCGCTGCAGTTAAGCCAGCCGCTAGGAAATGATGTCACCACTGAAGATTTTACCGCCACACTTGAGTTGGCGATTACTCAAGGGCATTTACCGATTGCACCTGGCTGGCCGAGCCTTGATGATGTTAAAGGCCGCCTCATATGGCAAGACAGAGTATTAGAAGCTGAAATAGAGCATGCCCAGAGCCATGGCGTCACTGCTTCAGAGGGTGAGTTGGTGATGGAAAATGACACGCTTAATCTTTCAGGCCAATTACAAGCTGATGGGACAGCATTAACGGCATTTCTGCAGACGATGCCTGATATAGACCTTTCTCAATTAAGCGATTTGAGCGTGACCGGTGACGTTAACGGCGATATTGCGCTGTCGCTACCATTGGACATCCCCGAAGCACTGCAATTGGAAATTAATGCGCTTCCAAGATTTTCCGAAGTCGTTTACCAACCGTTGGATTTACCCCTTCAAGCGGTTGAGGGAGATCTTGCATGGCTCCAGAACGGCGAGAGCCGCGGGCTCGTCGGCGAAGCCAGTGGCCAATTGCTAGGTGGGGAAATAGCGGCAGATTTCAATACCCAGCGCGACGCAATAGCGTTGCAGGGTAATCTTGCTACCTCCGAGCTTTTTGAACTGGCGGGAGTGAGTGGCCGCCAGGGGCGGCTACCGCTTGAAGGGCAGCTGCAGTGGCAGGGCAACATCAGCCTATTGCCGACGCCCACCCTGCGAATGGATAGTCGCCTAATGGGCATCACCAGTCGCTTGCCTGACCCTTTACCAAGACTGCCCAGCAGCCATGGCCTTTGACCGTTACTGCTGATATTGATAGTGGACGCATCGAAAGTCGTTTGGCAGATATTGCTTCTGCACGCATTCAGCAGCGCAATGGCTCAATGGCCGGGTCGCTATACTTAGGCAGTAAAGCAGAGAGCGCACATGCCTGGCCTAATCAGCCTGGAATTACCATCAATGCCAATATACCGCAGCTTGACCCGCTAGCGTGGCAGCAGGCGATCACACCGTTAATGGTAGACGAGGCGCCTACATCATCTAGCGAGGGTACTCAAACGCCGTTAACGTTTTCATTAACAACACCATGCGTGGTTTACCAGGAGGAGTGTTTAGGGAGTTTTAGCGCGAATGGTGGCGTTAACGGTGGCTTTGTTGATATGGGGTTGAGCGGTAATCTTGTCACTGGGCGTTTACAGTATAATGCACAATCACCGCAGCCCTTAGACATGGCCATTGAAGCATTGTCACTTGATCGCTTATTGGCGTTAGCGAACGTACAACATGCTAGTGATGCACCTACCCCAGACTCCCTGGCTAAAAGCGGTTGAAACCCAGCGCGAGGCGCCTGCCGCAATTCCAGATTGGCTGGCTGATGTGCCCAATGGGCGCTTGCGGTTAGCCGAAATTGCTATGGGGCCACGTCGCTTTGGCCCTTTAACGGCCTACTGGAAAACTGATGATGAGCGGTTTTCGCTCACGCCCGTTGGCTTAACTCTGGGTCAGCTTTCCGCTCGCGGCGAGCTACACTGGGAGGGAGATGCTGCCTCCAGCCATACCTGGGCGGACATTTCTATCCAAGGCGGTGATATAGGGACAGCCCTTGAGCGCCTTGATCAGCCTGTGGCCATGCGCAGCCGCAGCACTGATGTGGTTGCCTCTCTGGATTGGCCGGGGCACCCTGGCAACTGGCGCTAAGACATGCCGATGGCTATATCAGTACGGATATCCGCGACGGCAGCTTTGTTACACTGGAGTCCGCACCGGCGCGTCTCATCGGCTTACTCAATTTTGATAATATTTTGCGCCGTTTGCGCTTGGATTTTTCTGACGTTACCGGCCGAGGTACAGCGTTTGATCGTGTCAAAGGTACGGCTGATGTCACCGGTGGGCTGCTCACGCTACGTGGCCCATTGCAAATTGATGCCCCGGCCACCACTCTAACGCTTACTGGCAATGCCAATCTGGCGACACGTGAACTTGACCAGCGACTTGGCGTCACACTGCCAGTGACGCAAAGTTTACCGATCGCGGCCATTGCCGTTGGTGCGCCCATCGTGGGCGGCGCGCTGTTCCTCGCTGATCAGTTGTTTGGCGACGCCTTAGATCGCGCCACGACACTCCATTATCGCGTGCGAGGTCCTTGGACTTCGCCGCAGGTTACTTTAGAAGGCCCCCAATGACCGCATATAAAAGTGATGTAGATACGGCTGCAGCCATCCTCTTGACGCCTGGAGGGCTGGATTTGGATGCCCTGGAAACAGGGTTGGACTACGCCATGGGCGCGGGCATTGACTACGCCGATCTCTATTTTCAGCGCACCTGGCAAGAGGGGTGGGTACTGGAAGATAGCGAGGTGAAAGAAGCGAGTTACAATATTGATGGTGGTGTCGGCGTGCGCTCATTGGCGGGCGAAAAAACCGGCTTTGCCTACTCAAACCAAATTACCGCCGATGCATTAATGGATACCGGTCGTACGGCGGCGGGCATCGTGCGCAGTGGCAAACGTCTGCCTGGGCAGTTGGTTCAGCCTGTGACAGCCATGTCGCGCTATGCCGGTATAGATCCGTTAGCGGGGCTAAGTGCTGAAGATAAAGTTGCCATGTTGAAACAGGCTGATCGAGTGGCGCGTGCCGCTGATCCGAGTATCAGCCAGGTGAGCGCCTCGCTCTCGGGTACCTATGAGGTGGTATTGGTCCGGGCCAGTGATGGCACGTTGGCTGCCGATATTCGCCCACTGGTGCGCTTCAATGTCAGTGTCATTGCGGTTAAAAACGGTCGCCGTGAGCGCGGCAGTGCGGGAGGCGGCGGTCGATACTCCATGGCGAAGCTGCGCGATGACCAAGTGGCGGAACTGTACGCTAAAGAGGCGGTTCGTCAGGCGCTGGTCAATCTTGAAGCCATTGATGCCCCCGCTGGGCAAATGCCTGTGGTACTGGCATCAGGTTGGCCGGGAATTTTACTCCATGAAGCGGTGGGGCACGGCCTTGAGGGTGATTTCAATCGCAAGGGTAGTTCCGCTTTGCCGGGAAGATGGGTAAACGCGTCGCGGCCAAGGGTGTCACGATTGTGGACGATGCCACCATAGCGGATAGTCGTGGAGCAATGAGCGTGGATGACGAGGGTACACCGGGTCAATACACACCGCTCATTGAAGACGGTATTTTAACCGGGTATATGCAGGACAAGCTCAACGCGCGGCTAATGGGGATGGCACCCACTGGGAATGCGAGACGTGAGTCCTTTGCCCATCTACCGATGCCGCGTATGACCAATACCGTGATGCTCGCCGGCCAAGATGAGCCCAGTGATATTATCAAAAGCGTTAAACGAGGCATCTATGCGGTGAGTTTCGGTGGCGGTCAGGTGGATATCACCTCAGGTAAATTCGTGTTCTCCGCCAGTGAAGCCTACCTGATTGAAGACGGCAAAGTGACAGCGCCGGTAAAAGGGGCAACGTTAATTGGTAATGGCCCGGAAGCGATGCAGCGGGTCTCTATGATTGGTCATGATATGGCGTTGGATACCGGTATCGGCGTATGTGGCAAAGAGGGGCAGGGGTACCAGTAGGTGTCGGCCAGCCCACGTTGAAATTGGATGAGCTGACCGTCGGTGGAACCCAGTCTTAAGTTCGTTCTTAAGGAGGCTGTTTTTAACGAGCCGCCTTTAAAGAGCTGCCTTTAAAGAGCTAAGGTTTCTCGCAGGTGTTTGAAGAGCTTGCGCGAGCTTGTGGGTGGTTTGCCCTGCTCGCGCTCACGCTGTGCATTGCGAATCAATTGACGCAGCGTCTGGCGGTCCGCATTCGGGTACTCGGCCATAAACTGGTCGACCGCCGCATCGCCTTCGTCAATTAAGCGATCACGCCATTTTTCGAGGCGGTGAAACGCGTGGTCGCGCTGCTCCTGCTCTTGGTCAATTGCGTCGAACACGCCTTGAATAGCGGTGAGATCCTCTTTACGGATTAATTTGCCGACGTACTGCATATGCCGACGGCGGCCTTCGTGAGAGCGAATACGAGAGGTTTCTTCGATAGCACGCAGCATATCATCAGAAAGGGGGGAAACGGGCGCGCTCTGCCGGTCGCATGGCGATTAAGGTTTCCCCAAGTGCCTGTAAGGCATGCATTTCGCGTTTGAGTTGCGACTTGCTTGGGCGTTCTTCCTGCTCTTCTGGTTCATTAGTACTTGGGACGGTATCGGGACGTTGCTTACGCATAGTGTGACTCATAGACAAGATTCGTTGCGGCATTATACCAGCTGCGAGAACAACATTGATTCGCCGAAGACATTCTGTTGAAAGACAGTCGGTGGAAAAGGAGGTTATATGGCACAGGCATTTGATGCATCCGCGCAGCAGGCGTTATTGACCGCGCGGGCCGAAGAGGCGCTAGCGCTGGCAAAGCGCATGGGCGCAGATGCTGCTGAAGTAGGCGCAAGCGTTGACCAGGGTATAGGTGTCAGTGTGCGCCTGGGTGAAGTTGAAACGGTAGAGTTATCGCGCGACCAGGGTATTGCCGTTACGCTTTACGTTGGTCAGCGTAAAGGCAGCGCTTCATCGACTGATGCCAGCAGTGCCTCGATTCAGGCAGCGGTAGAGAAAGCGTTGGCGATCGCCCGCTATACCGGTGAAGACCCGGCCGCTGGGCTGGCCGATGCATCGCTCATGGCGTCTGAGCTGCCCGATCTAAAAGTGCACTACCCATGGTCACTCACAACGGATGAGGCAATCGAGCTGGCACTTTCCTGCGAGCAGGCGGGGCGCGATGTAGAAGGCATCTCTCAGTCGGATGGTGCGTCACTCTCCAGCGGCGAAGGGGTACGCGTTTACGCCAATAGTCACGGTTTTTTAGGCACCCAAAAGGCAGCAGTCATTCACTTTCATGTATGCTGATTGCCCAGGATGCGAGCGGTATGCAGCGCGACTACGATTATACGTCTGCGCGCGATCCGAAGGCGCTACGTGACCCGGCCGAGGTCGGTCGCGAAGCTGCGGTGCGTACGCTGCGAAGACTCGGCGCTAAACGCCCACCAACAGGCACCTTTCCAGTGCTGTTTGACCCGTCGTTGGCCAGCGGTCTGATTGGCCATCTGCTCGGTGGGTTAGCCGGTGGCGCGCTTTACCGTCAGGCCTCGTTTTTGTGCGACCGGCTCGGCACGCCGCTGTTTCCCGATTGGTTTAGCCTTGAAGAAAGACCAATGGAAGTAGGCGCTACAGCGAGTTCGCCGTTTGATGGTGAGGGCGTGCAAACTCGAAATAATCGCTTTATCGATCAGGGCCGCATAGCCAGTTATATGCTCTCTTCGTACAGCGCTCGAAGGTTAGGTATGCAAACCACGGGCAATGCTGGTGGGGCGCGTAACGTGCGTTTAGCGACACCGCTGCAATCCCGTGAAAGTCTATTGCAAGAAATGGGGCGGGGTATTTGGGTAACCGAGTTGATGGGGCAGGGCGTTAACGGTGTTACCGGTGATTATTCCCGTGGGGCAGCAGGTTTTTGGGTCGAAAACGGCAAAGTACAGTACCCGGTCGAAGAGTTTACGATTGCCGGAAAACTGGAGCGGATGTTTGCTGGGTTAGTGGGTATTGGTGATGATACCGATACCCGTGGCAGCGTACACACGGGAAGCTGGTTAATAGATGCAATGACGGTGGCTGGTGACTAACAAGTAAAAGCGGGCGGTTACTGATCTTCTTCAAAACGGGCTTCGAACAGCGCTTGAATAGCATCAAGCGCCTGTTCGGCGTCGTCCCCTTCTGCATTGACCTTTAGCTCAGTTCCGCAAGGGGCAGCTAGCATTAGCAATGACATAATATTAGCGGCGTCGGCCACCTGATGTTGCTTGTAGACCCGTATTTTTGCCGTGAAATGTTGGCCGCATTTAACCAGTTTAGTGGCTGCGCGTGCATGTAAACCGCGTTGGTTTGTGAGTGTGAGTATTCTTTCTGGCACCCTGGTTCCTTTTCGCCGAGTGGTGTCATTATGGGTAGAGGCACTTAAGAGGTTTCTTGTCGCTCGTCGCTGTAATCATTGCTGGCTAAAGGTACGGTTGGCTGACCTCCCAACGTATATTGCAGCCCTAGTTCGCGATGACGTAATTGAATCTCGCCTATGCTGTGTGCCAGTCTCTCAGCTAATTGTTCGACCATATAGACCGAACGGTGTTGGCCACCCGTGCAGCCAATAGCGATAGTCATGTAGCTGCGTTGGCTATTCTTATAAGCAGGTAGCCAACGTTCAAGCCATGCCTGAATATCGTCTCTCATGGCATCAACAATCGGGTAGCTGCTTAAAAAAGCCGCAATATTAGCGTCGCGTCCAGTGAATTGACGTAGCGTGGGATCCCAGTAAGGATTAGGCAAACAGCGCACGTCGAATACCAGATCGGCGTCTAACGGTACACCCCGTTTGTAACCGAAAGATTCAAGTGTCAGTGTCAACTTATCGCGCCGTTGGTGCGCTACTTGGTCGGTAATGCGTCGACGTAAATCGTGTACCGATAAGCGTGATGTATCGATGAGTAAGTCGGCTAGATCACGAATATCGTGCAGTGTTTCTTCTTCTTTATTAATCGCCTCTTCCAACGTCATTTCACTATCGCGCGTCAGCGGATGGCGCCGTCGCGTAGCGGAGTAACGTTCAAGCAGTATACGCGCATCGGTCGTCAGGTAGATGACTTGAAAATCAATCTTACGCTGGCATAGCTCCTCTAACAGCGAGGGCAGACGCTCCAGTGCACCGGGTAGGTTGCGAGCATCGATGCTGACCGCCAAGTGGGTGCGGCCTCCCTGGTGGCGTAGTTCGTCAACCAACGACCCCAGCAGCATGGCGGGAAGATTATCAATGGCGTAATAGCCAAGATCCTCGAGCGCTTGTAAGGCAATAGATTTACCTGACCCTGAGCGGCCGCTAATAATCACCAGTTGCATAGAGTCTCTCTTTGCTTTGATCAAGCTGCGTTGAGGGTGGTAAGCGGAAACAGTTGTTTGAACTGCTCAAAAACAGGTTTGTACGGCCCTCAGGTTGCTGATTGCTCACGAATCTTGCCAGTAATCAGCTCAAGTAGCTCACGCTGGCTGCCTGCTTTACGCAACTGCTGACGTGTGTCCGCATCATTCATAATGGTCGCCACCTGGCCTAGCAGAGAAAGGTGCGTATCATCGGCTTCTTCCGGCACTAGCAGTACAAACACCAGATCTACCGGGTCGCCGTCGATAGCATCAAAATCAATCGCTTCTGCCAGTTTTAAAAACCCTGCGATAGGGGCAGAGCAGTGTGGGCTGCGCGCGTGGGGAATAGCCACACCGTTACCAATACCTGTACTGCCTAAGCGCTCTCGACCGATTAAACGGCTAAACACTTCTTGACTGTCCAGGCTGGGAATATTTTGGGCAATAAAGGTGCTGAAAAACTCCAGCACCCTTTTTTGCTGCCCCCGGGTACGTCGAAGAGGACACGTTCCGGGGGGAGTATGGTTTCCAACGTCATTGAATTAACGCACACCTGCGCCTTGGGCGCGGGCTTGTGCTTTTCCCTTATGTTTAACGAGTTGACGGTCAATTTTGTCCGCTAGTGCGTCAATAGCGGCGTACATATCACTGTCTATGGCTTCGGCATGTAAGTCAGCGCCTGCAGCATGCAGTGTACAGGCGGCATGCTGGCGCTCCTTCTCTACCGATAGGGTGACTTGCACCGTGGTTATATTGTCGTAATGGCGCTCTACACGTTCAAGCTTTTCGTTGACATAGTCACGCAAGGCGTCGGTCAGTTCTACGTGATGACCAGTGATATTAACTTGCATTGACGTACTCCTTATCCATCGGACTGTACTTCGATTGTAACCCTTTTGCCGCGTTGCAAAGCCCTTGTCGAGAGTTTCCCTGAGAGGGTGACGAGTGCTAGCGCAAACGGCGCCGTTCACTGGAGGAGGGAATGCCCATCGCTTCGCGGTATTTGGCCACCGTGCGACGTGCCACCTGGATGCCCCCCTCATCTAAGAGCGTGACTAAGCGGCTATCCGAAAGCGGCTTGCCAGGCGGCTCTTCTTGGATCAGTTTCTTGAGCCGTGCGCGGATAGCCGTACTGGAGTGGCTATCGCCATCCTGCCCACTTACCTGGCTCGAGAAAAATATTTGAGCTCAAAAACGCCCCGCGGTGTATGGATATATTTCTGAGTAGTTACCCGTGAAATAGTCGACTCGTGCATTTCCACGGCTTCGGCGATATCGGCGAGTATTAAAGGTTTCATCGCTTCTTCGCCATGCTCTAAAAAAGCCAATTTGTCGGGTGATAATTTCACGGCCAACACGTAGCAGCGTATCGTTGCGGCTTGAAAGACTCTTAATCAGCCAGCGAGCTTCCTGAAGATGCTCTTTAAGAAACTGGTTGTCCTGACTTTTGTCTGCACGCTTTATCAAGCTGGCATAGTCAGGTTGTATCCGCAGCCGTGGCAGCGCCTCGGGGTTGAGTTCTAAATGCCAGCCTTCATGGTCATGGCGTACGACGAGATCCGGCGTTACGTAGCTGTCGTCGGTATCGCCATAGGCGCTGCCTGGGCGTGGATCAAGACTGCGTATTAGCAAAATGACATCCGCCAACTGATCATCATCAAGCCCCAGTCGGCGTTTTAGCAAGCGCATGTCATCTTTGCCCAACGCTTCAAGAAACTGTCGCACTAAGCGGCGGGCGGGGACCAGTAGCGGGGTATCATCAGGAAGGGCCGCTAGCTGCAGCATTAGGCATTCACGCAGGTCGCGGGCAAAGATACCCGTTGGCTCAAACTGCTGGAGCTTGAGCAAGATGGTTTCTACCTCGCGCTGGCTAAGTCCGTCAATGCCTTGAGCGCGAAGCCCTTCACGGATGTCATTGAGCGGTTGGGTTAAATAGCCGTTAGCGTCTAGCGCATCGATTAAGCTCTCCGCAACCTGCTGTTCACGCTCGCCAAAATCGGTCATCGCCAGTTGCCATAGCAAGTGCCCATGAAGGCTCTGGCCGGCAGCCTGACGCTCAAAGTCGGGCCCTTCACTACTGCTGGCGCCGTGACTTCCGATATCCTGGTAGGTATCTGACCAATCGCTATCTACTGATAATTCGGTGGGAATACTCTCGGACCACTCTTCTTCTTTAGGCTCGCTGACGGCCTGTTCGCTAAATTCATCTTCCTGTTCCAACAGGGGGTTGGCGTCTAAGGCCTGCTGAATTTCTTGACGAAGGTCCAGCGTTGATAGCTGTAACAGGGCGATGGCCTGCTGCAGCTGAGGTGTCATGGTCAGCTGTGTGCCGATACGCAGTTGTAGAGAAGCTTTCATGACCATCTGAGAACCACTCGTTATTCAGAATCCTCCACCCTAGTGCGAGTGAGGACCAGGTGCAAGTGCAATAAGCATGCCATTGGTGGTAAAGTCATTGTAGAGCACTATTTATAGGCCAAAAATAAGCGTCAGAATTAAGAAAAGCCTTACAGACGAAAGTCAGCACCCAAATAAACGTCTCTCACCTTCTGGTTTGTGAGAATGGCATCTGGAGAGCCGCTAGCGATGATTTGACCATCACCCACGATATAGGCGATATCACAAATATCGAGCGTTTCACGCACATTGTGATCAGTAATTAGCACACCAATATGGCGCTGCTTTAGCGCACGGATGATGGTTTTTATCTCGCCTACCGAAATGGGGTCTACGCCAGCAAAGGTTCATCAAGCAAAATAAAGGCAGGCTCTGTCGCTAGTGAGCGTGCGATTTCCACGCGCCTTCTTTCCCCGCCCGATAGGCTCATGCCTAAATTGTCGCGAATATGCGTGATATGAAAGTCTTCCAGCAAAGCCTCTAAGCGCTGTTCCCGATCGCTGCGGTTAAGCTCTTTGCGGGTTTCGAGTATCGCCATAATATTATCGGCAACCGATAATTTACGGAAAATAGATGCCTCTTGGGAAGGTAACCAATTCCCGCCGCTGCGCGCTCATGCATGGGAGCGCGCGTTAAGTCCACATCGTCGATGCCTACCTCGCCAGCATCGGATTTCACCAGCCCCACAATCATATAAAACGAGGTGGTTTTGCCCGCCCCGTTGGGGCCGAGCAAGCCCACAACGCTACCTTGGGAAATTTCTATATTGATGTCTTTAACCACTCGGCGCCGCTTGTAGCTTTTGCCAAATGGTGAGCATAAAGGGTTTTAATCGGTGCGGTATCTGCTGTTGCCACGGCTTGGCTCCTACTGTTCCGGCTGAAGAGTCATGCGTATGCGCTGGGACTCGCTGCCATCAACGTCAGAGCGCGCTTGAATCACCCTCACGGTCAATAAAATACTCCAAGGCGACCGCCTCTAAAAGTATCCTCTTGCTGAATGAGCTCGGCTTGGTCGATCAACTCTACACGGCGCTCGGCGACGTGATAGATAATACGCCTCGCCCAGCCTTCGGTAGGGCCATCTTGCCCTTCAGCTTGATGGCGTAAATAGGCGCGCTCACCGGTGGCCGTCGCCAGGGCAAGCTCGCCTGCCTCATTGCGTTCAATTTCTACCCGCTCGCCACGTAATTGCATTTCGCCTTGACGAATTTCTACATCTCCCGTGTAAACGGCGGTGCCTGCCCGCTGATCAAGGTCTAAGCGGTCTGCTTCCACTTCTACCGGGGCCTGTTGTGAAGAAGTGCCCGTTTGGGCCAGTGCCGATAGCGGTAGCGAAAGCGCAAAAAAGCTAGTGTAGAAAACGGCTGTATAAATGATAGCTTTCATGGTGATTCCTATTAGCGTTGCGTGGCCGGAGGATGTATACCGCGCACATTATCAGTTAAGCGAACCTGGCTATCGTTAAGCCACGCGTCCATACGTGAAGCCGTCATCTGCTGGGGCGGTTGCTGCAACACTACCGGTGTTTCACTCCACGCGTGCTGGTTTAATCCATCATAATGCAATAGCTCGGTATCTAACTGCCAACCTTCGTCTGGAGCGATCAGGTTAGCCGAGCCTGACAGTAACAAGGCTTGGGTAGAGGAGTTGAGCATGCCGACATCGGCGCTGGCTAACCACTGGCGATTCTCACTGTCATACAATATTGCTTTGGGCGCTTCTGTCCAGGTCTCGCTTCGCTGGGGAGTATGAATGAGGCGTGGTGTTTCTAACGACTGCATAATGCTGCCACTATCACCAAATAACGTAATTTCAGCGTTTTCGAGTACGTGGCCCGGCTCCTGCGCCTGCGCTTCAGGATCGATGGTAATGTCTTGAGGTCCACGTGGGTCAAGCCAAACCAGCAGTACGCCCAAAGAGAGCACTAATCCGGTTAGCCAGACGCGCATTTTAAGCCGTTTAAACATTTACTTAAGACCGTGCAGATAGGTGTCGAGCACCGCGCCCCAGTGCCCTGAGCTTCAAGCAATGTATCGCAAATTTCGCGTGCAGCGCCGTGGCCCCTAGCCGCTCAGTAATCCAATCGGCATGAGTGTGCATATAATCCGGCGCGTTAGGAACGGTAATGCCGACGCCACAACGTTTAATAGCCGCTAGGTCAGGGAGGTCGTCACCACAATAGGCCACCTGTTCCAGCTCTATATCAAGTCGCTGGCAAAGCTCGCGCAAGGTAGAGAGCTTGTCTTCGCTGCCTTGATGGACATGGTCGATGCCAAGTGCTGCGGCGCGTTGGCTAACCATAGATGAATCGCGTCCCGTAATCAGCGCAACGTGAATGCCTACACGTTTGAGCAGTTTCAGCCCATGGCCATCCTGGGTATGGAACGCTTTGATTTCGATGCCGTCGGCCTGAAAATACAGGCGGCCATCGGTGAGTACGCCGTCAACATCCAGTGCTAGTAAGCGCACACGGCGGAGCCGATCAATTAGCGCAGCAGGTAGGGTCATAGAGCCTCCATTTCATTAAATTCGTAAAGCGGGTCGGTAACGCTATTCAAGTAATGCTAATGCGTTAAATAACGCCGCTGGCGAGCAGGTCATGCATATGTAAAGCCCCGATAGGGCGCTGTTGGTCATCAACGACGGCTAGCGCTGTAATCCGGCTTTCTTCCATTATACGTACTGCTTCGGCTGCTAAAATGTCGGGGCCAATGCGTTTGCCCGGTCGAGTCATGACATCATCAACGAGGACATCATGCAGGTTATGAAACTGATCCAGCGTGCGTCTAAGATCACCGTCTGTATAGACTCCGGCTAGGCGTCCCTCGCTATCGACCACGCAGGTGAAGCCTAACCCTTGCCGGGTGATTTCTAATAACGCGTCGCGCAGCGGGCTTCCCAGTGGAACCTGAGGTAGGCGCGCCCCATCGTGCATCAGGTCTCTGACACGCAGCAATAAGCGCTTTCCCAAACTGCCGCCTGGATGAGAAAGGGCAAAATCTTCAGCGGTAAAACCACGCGCTTCCAAAAGCGCGACAGCTAAAGCGTCGCCCAGGGCGAGCGCCGCTGTAGTGGAGCTGGTGGGTGCCAGATCGAGTGGGCATGCCTCACGCTCAACACCACTGTTCAGATGCGCATCGGCGTGCTTAGCAAGTGTGGAATGGGGGCGCCCCGTCATGCTGACAAGCGGTGTGCCCAGACGCTTAAGCAGCGGTAAGAGTGCAGTGACCTCGGCGGTTTCACCGGAGTTAGATAACGCCAGTACGACATCTGCGCGGGTGATCATGCCCAAATCGCCATGGCTGGCTTCGCCGGGGTGAACAAAAAAAGCTGGCGTGCCAGTACTGGCTAGCGTCGCCGCTAGCTTGCCAGCAATATGTCCCGACTTACCCATGCCGGTCACTACCACGCGTCCTTGGCAGGCGAGGATTAACTCGCAGGCACGGTCAAAGCTCTCATCTAGCTTAGCCTGCAGGCCGCCAATAGCTGCCTGCTCAATTTGCAGCGTACGCAGTGCGCTTTCGCGAAGTAGGCTGGGCGGAGCGATAGGCTGGCGCATAGCGTTTTCTCTTAACAATTGAAAATATACACAGTCGTCACCGCCAATAATAACACCTCGATACCCCTTATAGGCGGTAGTTGAGTTCGTTAGCCCTGAGTGCGTAGGGCGTTTAGGGCATAGATATTCAAGCCACAGGTACTCAAGACATAGCCACTCAAGATATAAAGTGATGAATCCACAGAACGATGACGCGGCTGAGTTAATAATGGACTCATCATTAAGAGGGCTTAATCGCTCAATATTGATAAGTAGCGTTATAGTACAATGTTCGATAATGTTATAGAAACGCTGTTTTTTAACTGTGATAGTGGCAACTAGGGTATGATAGCTACCCTTGTTTCGCCGCGTTAAGAGTCAACTGATCCATGATAGATGCTCCTTTTATAGAAGTTATAGATCTTCACTTCTCTCGTGGCGATCACGAAATTTTCCGTGGCGTAAATATGACCATTCCGCGCGGAAAAGTAACCGCCATCATGGGTCCAAGCGGTACCGGTAAGACAACGCTGCTTAAACTGATCGGCGGACAACTGACGCCAGAGCGTGGGCGTATATTGATCGATGGCCAGGATGTGCACCGGCTATCCCGAAAAGCGCTGTTTACGCTACGCAAACGCATGGGGATGCTATTTCAAAGTGGCGCACTGTTTTCCGATTTAGACGTATTTGAAAATGTTGCTTTTCCACTACGTGTGCACACTGATTTGCCCGATACGATGGTGCGCGACCTAGTGCTGCTAAAATTGCAGGCGGTTGGGCTGCGCGGGGCGCGGCACTTAACGCCCGCAGAGCTATCTGGAGGCATGGCGCGGCGGGTCGCTTTGGCCCGTGCCGTCGCGCTGGACCCAGAGTTGATTTTGTATGACGAGCCGTTTGTCGGCCAGGATCCCATTTCAATGGGCGTGCTGGTGCAGCTAATAAAACGCCTTAATCAGGCGCTGCAGCTGACCTCTGTGGTGGTGTCTCATGACATAAAAGAGACCTTGAGTATTGCGGATTACCTCTACTTGATTGCTGACGGTCAAGTCGTCGCCCATGGTACGCCGCAGACATTAGACACCAATCAAGACCCTCGAGTTTCCCAGTTTATTCACGGTGAGCCCGATGGGCCGGTGCCATTTCACTATCCCGCCGAGGCGTTTTACCGCGATATTTTGGGCGGGCCACCGATGACAAAGACAGGCTAATTGCTTCCAATGCAGGGGTAAATACAGGGCAGGGACAAATGCAGTCAAAATTTTCTAACGGCACCGCGCGCATTACCCGACTGGGGCGTCGAGGGTGCGATTTACTGGAAGCGTTAGGCCGCGCAGGGGTGTTTCTCTTCCAATCTGCTATCGGCGTGCCATCTCGCGAAGGTTGGCGGTTATGGTTACATCAAATGCACTTTGTCGGTGTGCTTTCCCTCGCCATAGTGCTGGTGTCTGGGCTGTTTATCGGTATGGTGCTGGCGCTTCAGGGTTATACCATTCTGGTCGATTTCGGCGCTGAGCAGGCGCTTGGGCAAATGGTGGCGCTGTCGCTGTTGCGCGAACTGGCGCCGGTCGTGGCCGCGCTGCTGTTTGCTGGCCGTGCGGGCTCGGCATTGACCGCTGAAATCGGCCTGATGAAAGCCACTGAACAGCTCACTAGCATGGAAATGATCGGTGTTGATCCGTTGCGCCGCGTGGTGGCCCCAAGGCTGTGGGCAGGGTTCGTGTCCCTTCCCATACTAACGGTGGGGTTCAGTGTGGTAGGTATCTGGGGAGGCTATTTGGTGGGCGTCGAGTGGCTGGGTGTGTTTGAGGGATCCTACTGGAGCAACATGCAGGCCAATGTGGCGTTTATCAACGATGTTGGTAACGGCATGATCAAAAGCGCGGTGTTTGCGCTGGTGGTGACCTGGATCGCCGTCTTCCAAGGCTATGATCTGGTGCCGACGTCGGAAGGAATATCGCGTGCTACGACGCGGACGGTGGTGTATTCGTCGCTTGCAGTTCTGGGGCTTGATTTTATGTTGACTGCCGTCATGTTTGGCGGCCTTTAATGGGTGGAGCAGTTTCATGAAACGCAGTAAAACCATGGAGTTCGGTGTTGGTCTGTTTATGATCGCTGGCATCTTGGGGCTGGTATTTCTCGGCTTGCGTGTTAGCGGACTCACGCTCTCTGCGCCCGCACAGTCATTTGAGCTAGAGGCCAACTTTGCCAATATCGGCGGTTTGAAGCCACGTGCCCGAGTCACCATGGCTGGCGTGACGGTGGGGCGGGTAGAAGCGATTGAGCTAGACACTGAATGGTACGATGCGCGGGTGGTACTGAGTCTCGATAGTGAGCTGGAAGGCCAGCTTTCAAGAGACTCAATTGCCTCTATTCTAACGGCGGGGCTGTTAGGCGAGCAGTACATCGGTTTAAGTGTGGGTGGGGACCCCGATATGCTGGAAGATGGCGATACGATTCGTGATACCCAGTCGGCGCTGGTGTTGGAAGAACTTATTCAGCAATTTGTGTCCAATATGGCAAGTAATTAATGTTGCAAATAACGAAGCATTCATCCAGTGCATTAACGTGTACGGGTAGGGAGATACGGTTATGAATGGAATTAAATCAATGCTGGGTCGCTGGTTAGTGGTTGTGGCAGCAACAATGGTAATGCTAGCGCCATTGCAATTACATGCGCAGTCTCAATCGCCAGAGGCGTTGGTTCGCGATAATGTTGAATCGCTGATGGCTGATCTTGAAGGTCGCAAAGATTATTACGCCAATAACCTAGGTGAGCTTGAAGCATTAGTGGACCGCAATCTCGACCAGGTGGCGGATTTTCGTTACATCGGCGCCAGCGTGATGGGTAACTATTTCCGCAATGCTACGCCCGAACAGCGCAGCCGTTTTGCCGATGTGTTTCGTCAAACCTTAATTGACACTTATACCCGTGGGCTGGTGACATTTGATTATGACGAGTTGCGGGTATTGGATGCCCAGCAGACTCAGCGCTACGACGATCAAGCGAGCGTCGCCATGGAAGTGGTCGCTAATAATGGGCAAGTATACCCCGTGAGCTATAGTCTACGGCTTTCAGACGGCGAATGGCGGGTTGTTAATGTGATCGTCAATGGCATTAACCTTGGCCTGACGTTCCGCAATCAGTTTGACCAAGCTATGCGCGATAATAATCGCGACTATGACGCTGTTATCAATGGTTGGTCGCCCGAGGTAGGTGTTGAAGAGCTAGAGCAGGGAGGCGATGCGTGATAGCGCTGTTTTCAGACCCTAGCGTTACCGTTAATGTAGAAGACGCAACATTAATGGTAGTGGGCGATGTTGATGTAACGCTGGCGGCCGATTTGGCCGCCAGTGGCGTTAAATGGCTCAAGCATACCGAACTAACCGCAATTAGTTTCGACTTTAGTCGCGTCGAAAGAGCTAGTAGCGTTGCCATCAGCGTACTGTTTGAATGGTTGCGCATCTGTCAACAACGCGCTATTCAGGTTCAAACTATCCACTTTTCAGCACCGCTTCGCCGACTTGCCTCATTGGCTGAGTTGGATGATTTGATTGAGCAACCCGCGGCTACCATGGTTGTTTGACGGAGTGGCATCGCCAAGCGCGCTGCTTTTCTTTATTATGTCGACCCAATTACGCTCATTAATAAAGATGACCACCAAAGGAGTTTTGTGCCATGCAACCCAACGAGGTAAAAGCACTGCTTGAATCCCGTATCGACGGATGCCAGTTCTATATCCAGGGTGAAGGCTGTAACTTTCAGGTGATTGCGGTTGGCGATGCCTTTGAAGGTCTCTCTCCAGTCAAGCGTCAGCAGCTTGTCTACGCTGCCCTGAGTGACGAGATCGCCTCCGGTGCACTCCACGCTATTAGCATCAAAACGTTTACTCCGGCGCAGTGGCAAACTGCGCCGGAAAACGTCCAACAACGGTTGCTCCATGGATAAATTAATCATTACCGGCAACGGATCGGTAGACGGTGAAGTGTGGGTGAGTGGGGCCAAAAATGCAGCGCTGCCTATTCTATGTGCCAGCCTGCTGGCCGATGGCCCTGTAGTGATTGGTAATTTGCCTCACTTGCAGGATATTACCACCACCCTGGAATTGTTGGGTCGCATGGGTGTTGAGCCGGTAATGGGAGAAAAGCTGAGTATACAGCTAGATGGCTCCCAGGTTACCCAGTGCCATGCGCCTTACGAACTGGTCAAAAGATGCGGGCTTCCATCCTGGTGCTGGGGCCTTTGCTTGCCCATTTTGGTAAGGCCGATGTATCGCTACCCGGCGGCTGCGCCATTGGCTCACGCCCTGTGGATTTGCATATTCGTGGCCTAGAAGCCATGGGCGCGGAAATCCGAGTTGAGGCTGGCTATATACGGGCCCGCGTGGATGGCCGCCTAAAAGGGGCGACCATCTACTTCGATACCGTGACGGTGACGGGTACCGAAAATCTGCTGATGGCCGCGACGTTGGCCGATGGCAAAACTGTTTTGGAAAATGCTGCCCGCGAGCCGGAAATCGTCGACTTGGCAGAGTGCTTGATCAAAATGGGTGCCAACATCAGCGGGCATGGAACAGATACCATCACGATTGAGGGTGTCGAAAAACTGCACGGCTGCGAACATGATGTAATGCCTGATCGTATCGAGACGGGTACGTTCTTAGTGGCAGCTGCCATGACCGGGGGGCGAGTGAAGGTCAAGCGTACCCGCGCGGACATCTTGGACGCAGTGATTGCCAAACTGGAAGAAGCGGGGGCCGATGTCACCAGCGGCGATGACTGGATTGCTTTGGATATGCACGGTAAGCGACCAAAAGCGGTGAATATTCGCACCGCGCCATATCCTGCTTTCCCTACCGATATGCAGGCCCAGTTCGTGGCGATGAATGCAGTGGCTGTGGGGCACTCACGGGTGGTTGAAACCATCTTTGAGAACCGTTTTATGCACGTTCAAGAGCTTAACCGTATGGGCGCCAATATTGTTCTGGAAGGGAACACTGCCTTGATTGACGGGGTTGAAAAGCTTTCCGGCGCGCCGGTGATGGCGACCGACCTACGGGCCTCTGCCTCGTTGGTCATTGCAGCGATGATGGCCGAGGGCGAAACGTTGGTGGATCGCATCTACCACATTGATCGTGGCTATGAATGTATCGAAGAAAAACTACAGTTGCTGGGTGCGCGTATTCGCCGTATTCCCGGCTAAGCCCTGCTATAACGCTCGCTTACTATTATTTCTGCATGCTACTGGCGCTTGCATGCTATTAACCATTGGCCTAAACGATGAGTAAGCAACTGATTTTAGCCCTCTCGAAGGGTCGTATTCTGGAAGAAACGCTGCCTCTATTAGCCGATGCGGGGATTACCCCCGCAGAGGATCTAAGCAAAAGCCGTAAGCTGCTATTTGATACTAACTTGCCAGACGTAAAGCTGGTGGTTATTCGTGCAACTGACGTGCCCACCTATGTGCAGCTAGGCGCTGCCGATGTAGGTATTGCTGGTAAAGATGTACTGCTTGAACACGGGGCCGAAGGGCTTTATGAACCGCTAGATCTTGAGATTGCTCGCTGCAAGCTGATGACGGCGGGCGTCACCGGCCAACTGCCTGCGCGTGCGCGACGCCGGGTAGCTACCAAGTTTGTGAATGTGGCGCGTCGTTATTACGCCGAACAGGGCATCCAGGCCGAGGTGATTAAACTCTATGGTGCTATGGAGTTGGCGCCGTTAATGAATTTAGCCGACGAGATTGTCGATATTGTTGATACCGGCAATACCTTACGGGCGAATGGCATGGAGCCGCGTGAGCTTATTGCCCATATCAGCACCCGGTTGGTGGTAAATAAAGCGGCCATGACCATGAAGCATGAGCGTATCAAACCACTACTGGCCCGCTTGGATAGCGCCGTTAAGCAGCGTCAGAGACAGCTTGCCGAATGATAGGAGGTGACCTATGAGCGATCCCAAAGCGAACAACGTGCTGCCACGGTTTCGCGCTTGTCGACAAGCGATGCCACTTTCCATCATCAGCTCGATGCGCTGTTAGATTGGGAAGGTGTTTCGGATAAGGCGGTTCAGGCGCGTGTAGAAGAGATTCTTGCCAGCGTTAAGCAGCGCGGTGATGCAGCAGTCATTGAGGCTACCAACCGCTTTGATCGGCTCTCAGCGACCTCCATGAAAGAACTGCAGCTAACACCTGAGCAGTTAAAGCAAGCGTTTGAGAACTTGCCTTCCGAACAGCGTGAAGCGCTCTCCAGCGCCGCTGAGCGCATTAAGCGCTACCACGAACGTCAAAAGCCTAGCTCCTGGCAATACGAAGAGGCTGACGGCACGGTGCTGGGGCAGAAAGTTACGCCACTGGATCGCGCGGGTATTTATGTCCCGGGTGGTAAAGCGGCTTACCCTTCATCGGTATTGATGAATGCGATTCCTGCGCACGTGGCCGGTGTTCGTGAAATCGTGATGGTCGTGCCTACCCCTGATGGCATATTAAATGAATTGGTGCTGGCTGCGGCACATTTAGCCGGCGTCGATTACGTTTTCACTATCGGTGGCGCCCAGGCGGTCGCTGCGCTTGCTTATGGCACTGAGAGTGTTCCTCGTGTCGATAAGATAGTGGGGCCGGGTAATATTTATGTGGCCACCGCAAAGCGTGCGGTGTTTGGCCAAGTGGGGATCGATATGATTGCCGGGCCTTCAGAAATTATGGTGGTTTCTGATGGGCAGACCGATCCAGACTGGCTGGCAATGGATTTGTTCTCGCAAGCCGAACACGACGAAGATGCCCAAGCGATTCTGGTTAGCTGGGATGCTGAACACCTGGATGCCATTGAGGCGGCGATTGAGCGGCTGCTTCCAACGTTAGAGCGCGAAGAAATCGTGCGTGAGTCGCTGCAAGCGCGGGGTGCCTTGATCCATTGCCAGGATATTCAAGAAGCCATTACGCTGATTAATCATATCGCCCCCGAGCACCTGGAGCTTTCGGTCGCTGCCCCAGAAACATGGGTAGACGATATCCGACACGCAGGTGCGATCTTTATGGGACGTTACACTGCCGAAGCGCTTGGTGATTACTGTGCGGGTCCCAATCACGTTTTGCCTACCTCTGGCACGGCGCGCTTCTCTTCACCGCTGGGCGTTTACGATTTCCAAAAGCGCTCTTCCATTATTCACTGCTCTGCGGACGGTGCTTCTGAGTTGGGTAAGATCGCTTCGATATTGGCGCGGGGAGAGTCGTTAACCGCTCACGCCCGCTCAGCCGAGTACCGTATTCGAGACTAAAGAAGCCCGTGTGGTTTACACCGTGCCAACGCGCCGTGACGCATTCAGGTCGTGACGCATTCAGGATGCTAGCGATGTGTTCGTCGTAATATATTGTTAGTCGTACTATGAATCGCGTTGGCCGGATATATTTTCATTAATCGGAATAGCGGGAAGCGGGCGTTCGCCAACTTCTAGCGTCATTTCCATGCGCTCACCGCTACGTACAATGGTTAGCGGGAGTGATGTGCCCGGCGGTATGGAGGCAATTTCACTCATTGTGGAGCGAGCATCTAAAATTGGCTGTCCGTCGACGGCAAGGAGTACATCCCCCGGTTCCAGCCCTGCTTGTGCCGCTGGGCCGCCGCTCACGACACCTGCAACGATGACGCCTTGGGGTGTTTGCAAGCCAAAGGACGCCGCCAGTTCTCGTGACAGCGCCTGTGCTTCAATGCCTAACCAGCCGCGAATGACCCGCCCCTGTGTGACCAGTTCATCGAGTATGCTGTGAGCAAGGTTGGCGGGGATCGCAAACCCAATGCCCTGAGAGCCTCCCGAGCGCGAGAAGATCGCGGTATTAATGCCGACCAAAGCGCCCTCTGGGTTGACCAGCGCGCCCCCGGAGTTACCTGGGTTGATAGCGGCATCCGTTTGAATAAAATCTTCGTAGGCGTTAAGCCCGAGATGATTGCGCCCTGTGGCACTAATAATCCCCATGGTGACTGTCTGGCCGACACCGAAAGGATTGCCAATGGCAAGCGCTACGTCACCCACTGCTACATCGGCTGAGTCCGTCAGTTCAATGACAGGCAAGTCGTCCAGTGCAATCCCTCAGTACAGCCAAATCACTTTCAGGGTCAGTGCCGATCACTTCGGCAAGCGTTTCCCGCCCATCACGCAAAGCGACCTGGATTTCATCGGCGCCATTGATGACATGGTGGTTGGTCAGTACGTACCCGTCCTCGCTGACAATAACACCAGAGCCCAGGCTGGAGAGCATGCGTTGATGGGTGGTGGCATCATCCCCCCTGGCTATTGAAAAATTGCTGGAAAAAGGGATCTGACATCAACGGGTGTTGGTCGCGCTCAACAATACGTGAAGAATAAATATTAACCACTGCAGGGCGGCTTGCTCCACTGCCCGTGAGTAACTCACTGGCCCCTGGTGACGAGATAGTGGCGCTGCCTGATGTATTTCAGGTTCAGGGCGGTTAGGGACTGGCTCTACTGCTGTCGGCACCGAAGAAACAAGGGGAGCAGGTGCCTGAGTTGGTGAACTGCTAAATGGATTGGGCAATTCCTCTGGGAGTGCAAGCAAGATTAATACAGCAAGCAGCACGCCAGCAATAACGGGCCAGAGGTAAGGCAACACATAGCGTCGCATGCAATAAGTTCCTTGGCAGGTCGATCACGTGTTCGCGATAAAAAGCAGCGAGTTTTACAATGGTTTTATGGTAACACTTTCTTAGCATGTTCCTCACGGGTGCAGTTAAATCAATAAAGGAGTCAATATGATCTGTCGTGACCAGCTAGTAGCGGCCTGTGACCATCAACTGCGTGCTGCACAGTTTAAAGATTTTACCGTTAACGGTTTACAGGTGTCGGGTAGTGAGCAGGTGAAACGTGTGATGACGGGCGTTACTGCCTGTCAGGCGCTACTGGATGAAGCGGTCGCCTGGCAGGCGGACATGGTGCTGGTGCATCACGGCTATTTTTGGAAAAACGAGCCTGTTGCGATTACTGGCATGAAGCAGAAGCGGATCAAAACATTGCTGGATAACAACATCAGTCTATTGGCGTATCATTTGCCTTTGGACGCCCACGCTGAAATGGGTAATAACGCTGAGCTGGCCAGGCGGCTGGGGTGGAAAGTAGAGGGTTGCCTGGATGGTGAGCTGGGTGAAGGGTTGTTGTGGTCGGGGCGATTAGCCCAGCCGCTCTCAGTCAAAGCATTGGGCGAACAAATTGCGCACACGTTACAACGCCAGCCGTTGATCATTGAGGCGCCGCAGGTAGGGGGATATCGAGCGCATCGCGTGGTGTACCGGCGGCGCGCAAGACATGATTACTGCTGCCTTTGAAGCGGGTGCGCAGGCGTTCGTATCGGGCGAAATATCGGAGCGAACCACACATTTAGCGCGCGAAATGGGTATTCACTATATTGCCGCAGGGCACCATGCTACTGAGCGTTATGGAGTTCAGGCATTGGGAGAGTGGTTAAGCGATGAGTACGATGTTGAGCACCGCTTCGTAGACATTGATAACCCAGCCTAAGTCTAAAGAAGGGGCCCCGAGTTGCCGTTGAGGATTTATGGGCAGCTATTCGGGGCTGGGTTTGTCAGTTTCAATCGGTCAATTTCAATCAGTGCTAGTAGCGTGGGGCTGGGGTGTTGCCGCCTCGTGGCTTTTCGGCCAAAGTCTTCGGATAATGTGCCGCCCTTGCCATCAGCGTAGTCGCGGGGCATGGCGGGGGGCTGGTACTTTCTGTTGCCTGCTGTTCTGGCGTGGAATTGATGCCGGAAAGATCAAGGCTGGGCTGAATGGCTGCATCGCGAATATTCCATTCTGCTGCATCTTCCTTGAGCTGAAGTTCCAGTTGGCTCGCTTCCTCGCGTATGTTGTTAAGTCGCTGGTAAATACCATTTAAATGACTGCCCACGCTACTCTTCATTTCGGCAATTTGGTGTTCGCGCTCGAGTAGCTTTTGGCGCATGGAAGCAGCCTCACGCTGGCTCTTGCTGAGTAAGCGATAAGCGACCATTCCAACGATCAAACCGACGATGAAGCCGATCACGGCAAAAATATTGGTGAGCTTGCGTCCACAGTGTTCCCCCCTGGCGCCTTAATAAACAGTTAGGCTGCATTAACTAGCAGCTTAAGAATCGAATCAGGTTGCCATTATAGGCGTCAGTCAGCCGGTTGGGTCAATCCGCTCATGCGCTTAGAAGTCTCTCCGGGTATAATCACAGGCTAATCTTAGCTGTCAGTGGTTATGCTGGCTGCTGCCTTACAGGCTGTAGGAGGCGAGTGCATGTCATCAATATCTGCGGGTAGGGCAGCGTCAAAATCGCGCCCTGCATCGCCTATGGAGCGCTATCAAGCGGACTTGGAGCGCGATGATTTTCAATATGACCCGGCGCAGGAGTTGGCGGTAAAGCATCTACAGCGACTTTACGATGAGCTTGTTTCCGCGCCGACGCCAATGCCCAAGGCATTGGTCGCTAATAAAGGTCTAAAGGCCAAAATGGCGGGGTTAATCGGCAAAAGGCGTCATCAACTGATGAGCCTGTCGTGCCTCGGGTTAAAGGGCTCTATTTTTGGGGTGGGGTGGGGCGTGGAAAGACCTACTTAGTTGATACGTTTTATGAAGCATTGCCCTTCCCCGATAAAATGCGCACGCATTTTCATCGTTTTATGCAGCGCGTCCATAATGAATTGACCCACTATAAAGGTGAAAAGAATCCATTAACGCTAATAGCCAGCAAGTTCGCTACTGAGGCACGGGTAATCTGCTTTGATGAGTTTTTTGTCAAGGATATTACCGATGCAATGATCCTTGCCAACTTGTTGGAAGCGTTGTTTGAGCGTGGGGTGGTGCTGGTAGCCACTTCAAATATCGTGCCTGATGATTTATACAAAGAGGGGCTTCAGCGTACCCGCTTTTGCCCGCCATTGAGCTTGTAAACCGCCACTGTGAAGTGGTTAACGTTGACTCGGGTGTTGATTACCGACTACGCGCATTAGAGCGTGCTGCGATCTTCTACTCGCCACTGGATGAGGCGGCAGAGCAGGAGTTGTCAAGGAGCTTTCGAGCCATAGCGGGGAATGAAGGCGAGGCGGAGGCGTCGCTAGAAGTGAATCACCGAGTGCTTAAAACACACCGCCTGCATGACGATGTTGCTTGGTTTGAATTTCTGGAGCTCTGCGATGGACCGCGTAGTCAGAATGACTATATTGAGCTAGCCAGGGAATTTCATACTGTGCTGGTTTCTAACGTCAGTCGTATGGATGCCAAAAAGATGATCAGGCGCGTCGGTTCATCAATATGGTGGACGAGTTTTATGACCGCGGCGTCAAGCTGCTAATGTCAGCGGAAGTGCCAATTGAGCAACTCTATAGCGGTGGAAGGCTGACGTTTGAGTTCCAGCGTACCCTCTCGCGTCTGCAAGAAATGCAATCGCAGGAGTACCTTGCGTTGGCGCATAAGCCTTAGGATTTGTGTCTTTAAAAATTGACCAGCGGGATGGCTAAGAAAAATCTCGATACGGCTTAACTTGTCAGTATCTTTACTGTAGAATGCCGCCTCGCTGCATGTTGCTAGCGTAAGCTTGCAACCAAAAAGAATAGGGATGGTGCTTCGCCGTACAACGGTGTAAGTCACCCAATACATTTAATCTGGTGATTTCATCCATGAAGACGTTCAGTGCTAAGCCGCAGTCCGTCCAGCGCGACTGGTATGTAGTCGACGCTACGGACAAAACGCTCGGTCGTCTGGCAACCGAGATTGCTCGCCGCTTGCGTGGTAAGCATAAGCCCGAATTTACCCCTCACGTTGATACTGGCGATTACATCGTCGTGATCAACGCAGAGAAAAGTCCATGTAACTGGTAACAAGGCGAAGGCTAAAACCTACTACCGCCACACAGGTTACCCGGGCGGTCTGCGCTCAATGACATTCGACAAGATGCTTGATCATGCGCCCGAGCGTATCATTGAGTCTGCCGTTAAAGGCATGTTGCCGAAAGGTCCTTTGGGCCGTGCCATGTACACTAAATTGAAAGTGTACGCTGGCGCCGAGCATCCGCATGCTGCCCAACAGCCGCTTGAACTGAACATCTGAGGAAATCTTCGCCATGACACAGCAGTATTACGGTACCGGGCGCCGCAAGACTTCCACCGCTCGCGTGTTTATGAAGCCGGGCTCTGGCAAAATTACTGTCAACAACCAAGACCTCGACCTCTACTTTGGTCGCGTTACCGGTCGCATGGTTGTTCGCCAGCCGCTTGAGTTGACTGAAACGCTAAGCCAGTTCGATATCTTCGTGACTGTCGCTGGCGGCGGCGGCTCTTCTCAAGCAGGCGCTATTCGCCACGGTATTACCCGTGCCCTGATGAACTACAACGAAGATCTACGTCCTTCGCTACGTGCCGCTGGCTACGTAACACGTGACGCACGTCAAGTTGAGCGTAAGAAAGTCGGTCTGCGTAAAGCACGCCGTCGTCCGCAGTTCTCTAAGCGTTAATTTTTTACGCTATGCGGCAAAACGCCCAGGTCACCGACCTGGGCGTTTTTTTATTGGAATATCAAAAATTATATCGCTTGTACCACCATGGTCACGGGCGGTAGTTCTTGTGCATGACGCTTTGTTTTTTTACCATAGAGCGTATTTAATATTCGTCGCCGCAAGACGCCTTTGCGGCGGAACGGGTAAGCTGATGGGAGAAACCTTAAATGGCAGATAACGGCGTAAACAAAGGCCGACGCCGTTTCCTCGTAGGCGCCACCTCCGTTGTGGGTGCGGTAGGTGCTGTCGGGGTTGCGGTCCCCTTTGTGGCTTCTTGGCAGCCTAGTGCCAGGGCAAGAGCGGCGGGTGCTCCCGTTCAAGCGGATATATCCAAGCTTGAGCCTGGGCAGCGGATGACCGTCGAATGGCGGGGACGTCCAATTTGGATTATCCATCGTACACCTGAGATGATCGAGCGCACTGAGTCGCTAAGCGATGAGCAATTGGCTGATCCTAATTCGGAGGTGCCACAGCAACCCGCTTATATCGAGGGTGAGCTACGCTCCATTAGACCCGAAATTGGGGTGCTGATCGGTATTTGTACGCATCTAGGCTGTTCGCCGCTATTCCGGCCAGAGCCTGACGCTGAGGGTGTTGGCGTTGAAAACTGGCCGGGGGCTTCTTTGCCCTTGCCACGGTTCTCGCTTTGACTTGGCTGGTCGCGTGTTCACTAATGTTCCTGCGCCGACTAACCTTGAGGTGCCACCCTATCGCTTCGAAAATGATGACATCATTATCGTTGGCGAAGATGAGGAGACTGCCTAATGGGTAATCCGATTAAAGCCAAGGCGGAAAAAGGCGGCTTCATGCGGTGGGTGGATGACCGCTTTCCTGCGACACAGATGTGGGAAGACCACATATCCAAGTACTACGCGCCGAAAAATTTCAATTTTTGGTACTTCTTTGGCTCATTAGCGATGCTAGCGTTGGTTAACCAGATCCTGACTGGGGTTTGGCTAACGATGAGTTTTAATCCCTCAGCAGAAGGTGCTTTCGACTCAGTCGAATACATCATGCGTGATGTGGAGTGGGGGTGGCTGATTCGCTATATGCATACGACAGGCGCCTCTGCTTTCTTTGTCGTTATTTATCTGCATATGTTCCGTGGTCTTTTGTACGGTTCTTACAAAGCCCCGCGCGAACTGGTGTGGATCTTCGGCATGGCCATCTACCTGGCGCTGATGGCAGAAGCCTTTATGGGCTACCTTCTGCCATGGGGACAAATGTCCTATTGGGGTGCCCAGGTCATTATCTCGCTGTTTTCCGCTATTCCTGCAATCGGCCCCGACCTGGCACAGTGGGTGCGCGGTGACTTCCTGATTTCAGGCATTACCCTGAACCGTTTCTTTGCGCTGCATGTCGTTGCGCTGCCGATCGTTATTCTAGCGCTCGTGGTGCTGCATATTATTGCGTTGCATGAAGTGGGTTCCAACAACCCCGACGGTATCGATATCAAACAGAAAAAGGATGAAACCGGTAAGCCATTAGACGGTATTCCTTTCCACCCTTACTACACGGTTAAAGACATTGTCGGTGTAGCGGTGTTTCTGTTTGTCTTCTGCGTGGTGGTGTTCTATTTCCCTGAAGGTGGTGGCTACTTTATTGAGAAGCCCAACTTCGAACCAGCGAACCCGCTGCAAACACCTGATCATATTGCGCCCGTGTGGTACTTCACACCGTTCTACGCGATCCTCCGAGCGATCACCTTCTCGGTGTTTGGTCTGGACGCCAAGTTCCTGGGTGTTGTGTTTATGGGTGGCGCTATTGCGGTGTTATTCGTGCTGCCTTGGCTGGATCGTAGCCCTGTGCGATCAATGCGTTATAAAGGCTGGATCTCGAAAATCATGCTGCTGCTATTTGCTATCAGCTTCGTTATTCTCGGTATTTTAGGTGTATTGCCATCCACTGCAGGGCGAACCATTCTGGCGCAAGTATGCACCGTCATTTATTTCGCCTTCTTTGTCTTGATGCCTGTCTACACCAAGCTGGAGAAGACTAAACCCGTTCCGGAAAGGGTGACTGGCTAATGAAAAAGTATCTATTTGGACTCCTTTTCGCGTTAGCGCCAGTAACAGCGATGGCTGCAGGAGGCGCAAGTGTGCCTCACTCGATGGATCCTGATCTGCAAGATCAGGCCTCGCTACAAAATGGTATGAAACTCTATGTTAACTATTGCATGGGTTGCCACTCGCTAGAGCATCAGCGCTTTTCGCGAGCGGCGGAGGACTTGGGAATTCCTCAGGATTTGGTTGAAGAAAATCTCATTTTTCGCCAGATTTGGCCTATAACGACCAGATGCATAATGCCATGGATAGCGGCAATGCAGAAAGCTGGTTTGGCGCGCCACCACCAGACTTAACGCTAGAAGCGCGTCTGCGTGGAACTGACTGGATTTATTCCTATTTGCTCGGTTTCTATAAGGATCCGAGCCGTCCAACGGGCGTTAACAACACGGTGTTTGATTTGGTAGCGATGCCTAACGTGTTGGAGCCTCTGCAAGGTGTACAAGAGTTGGTGTGCGCTGAAACTGACCATCCAGTAGAAGGACAAGAGCCGGATGCGTTATCAGGTAAGTACCAGTCTTGTAACGTGCTGCAAGTGACCGAGCCGGGTCGGCTCGAGCCTGCTGAGTTTGAGGAGGCGATGTATGATCTTACCAACTTCCTGGCTTACGTAGGCGAGCCTTCCAAGCTTCAGGCTCAAGCGTTGGCGCCTAAAGTGCTGATCTTTATATTTATTTTTGGTGTGATTGCTTACCTGCTCAAGCGTGAGTACTGGCGAGATATCCACTAATTAGCAGCTGCTGATGGTCGGTAAGGCGCACGGCGTAAGCCGTGCGCCTTTGCTTGTTAGCATGGCAATAAAGCAAAGCAAGCTAGCTTCCCCTAAGGGAGTGCTGGCGTGTTATTATCCAAGATTGTTTTGATGTGAGGATGCTTTCATGGGTGTTGTGGCCAAGCGGTCGTCGATGATCTTTTACTCAGGTAGTGATGATCATTTCAGTCATCGTGTGCGCATTGTGTTGGCCGAGAAGGGGTTGCCGTCGATATTGTCGATGTTCTCGACGAAAAACCACCGGAAGAGCTGGCAGACCTCAACCCGTACAACAGTGTGCCTACGCTGTTAGATCGTGACTTAGTGCTGTACGAGTCTAAGGTCATGATGGAGTACTTGGATGAGCGTTTCCCTCATCCTCCGCTATTGCCTGTTTATCCAGTAGCGCGTGCACAAAGTCGCTTATGGATGCATCGCATTGAGCGTGAGTGGTGTCCAATGGTCGATCAGATCCGTAGCGGTGGAAAGAAAGAGGCGGACAAGGCGCGTAAAGAGCTGCGCGAAAGCCTGATTGGTATATCGCCTATTTTTGAAGACATGCCTTACTTCATGAGCGAAGAGTTTACGCTGGTGGATTGCTGTTTAGCGCCTGTTCTTTGGCGTTTGCCAGAACTCAACATTGAGCTACCTGAAAAACAGGTGAAGCCGTTGTTGGCATACATGTCACGAGTATTCGAGCGTGAAGCGTTTAAGGCATCTTTAAGCGAGCGTGAAAAGAGATGCGCGCTTGAATTCATTCGGCTCCTTTGTGCTTGATAAAGGCTGGGAGCCTTACTTGTAAGGAGGAGGGAGTCTAGATGAAATCGAGTCGACCCTATCTCGCCCGAGCACTCTATGAGTGGTTGTTGGATAATGAGTTAACGCCTTACCTAGTCGTTGATGCTACCTTGCCAGGTGTAGAGGTGCCTCGCCAGTTCGTTCAGAATGGCCAGATTGTCTTGAACGTGGCGCCGACAGCCGTTCGCGATCTATTCATGGAGAATCAGGCAATAGGCTTTAATGCGCGCTTTGGCGGGCAGCCGATGCAGGTGATGATTCCGACGCCGGCCTTGATTGCTATCTATGCCCGGGAAAATGGCGCTGGAATGGTCTTTGGCCAGGAGCCCGAGCTGAGTGACGGGGCCGAGACTTTTGGGGATGTGGAAGACGAGGAGAGTCCCTCTAGCAAGCCAGAGTTATCGCTTACTGAGCCTGTTACCGAAAAGAGCAATGATCAATCTGAAACGCCAACGGCAGGGTCTGAAAAAGAGGCTCAGTCGAAGGGCAAGGCGAAGAAGAAGCCAACCCTGCGAGTTGTAAAGTAACGAGCCAGAGTGTTCAGTAAAAGCCTCGCTTATTAAGCGAGGCTTTTTTTATAGCGGCTGGAACGTGGTGGGGCGGGGTTGCTTAATCAAGGTAGTCAAATACTTTGACGATCCGTTGTACGCCGCCCACGCCGGAGGCTGCGTTGACGATTCTGTCAGCCTCTTCACGGGTAACGCGACCCATCAAATATACGCTGGCGTTTTCGGTGGTGACTTTGATTTTGGAGGAGTCGATGCGGTCATTGGTGGCCAAGTGGCTAATGACGTTAGTGGTTAGCCAGGTGTCAGTTAAGCGCTGACTGGCCGGTAGGCGGGCGGCAATGGTGAGTTCGTTATGAACTTCATTGACCCCACGCAAGCTTTCGGTGACTTCTTCTGCCATGGTGCGTAGCTCTTCACTGGGTACTTGACCTACCAGTAGTACAACACCGTCAAATGCATGAGCACGAATACGGGCGTCGCCCAGTCGCGCATCGGCACGCTCAAGTGCGTCATCAACTTCACGCTCAATGGTGGCGTCAATGGCTTCAACGTCGTCGCTACGTTGGGCATAGTTTGACTGATTGGAGGCTGAGTTGTTGGCGCAGCCACTGATAAAGAGTACCGCGCAAAGCGCAACGGCCATGAAGCCGCGAGAGGGAAGACGTTGGGTCATCGGTATGACTCCTTGGTGCTGGCAGTTAAATCATTGAGTGAAAAGCGTTCAGGTAAAGATAGTGTTCATGGCAGCGCAAAGAAGCGTTGTAGGACTTTTAAGCGCTGCCAAACAGTTGTTCGTCAATAAGATCGCATAAGCAGTGAATCACCAGCAAGTGAACTTCCTGAATGCGCGCTGTTGAGGTGGCAGGGACGCGGATCTCACAGTCATCCTGGCCTAGGAGAGATGCCATATCTCCACCGTCGCGGCCGGTTAGGGCGACCACGGTCATGTCGCGGTCATGCGCAGCTTGAATAGCTTGCACAATATTGCCCGAATTGCCGCTGGTGGAAATAGCCAGTAATACATCTCCCGGCTGCCCCAAGGCGCGGATTTGTTTTGAGAATACCTCATTATAGCTATAGTCGTTAGCAATTGAGGTTAGCGTAGAGGTATCGGTGGTGAGCGCCAACGCAGGCAGGCTTGGCCGTTCACGTTCGAAGCGATTGAGTAGCTCAGAAGAAAAGTGTTGGCTATCTCCAGCACTACCACCGTTACCGCAGGTAAGAATTTTCCTTCGCTAACAAGGCACTGCACCATCATTTGGCTTGCTACTTCAATAAAAGGCGGAAGTACTTCGCTGGCATAAGTTTTGGTATCGATGCTGGCGTTAAAGTGGCCGAGTATACGAGCTTGAAAGTCCATCAGGGCTTCCCGGTTATAGAATCAAAAGGCATCAAAAGCAGCTTTCGCCCAGTTAAATTCGAGATTGGGCAGCTTGCCAGTAATCGCCAGGATATCAAAGCGGCAAGGCGATGAAAGTCCATTGCGGGCGATATAGAGTCTTGCTGCGCGCACCAAGCGTTGCTGCTTCTGGTAAGTGACGGTTTCCAGTGGATGGCCATAGCGCGTTGTGGTGCGATATTTGACCTCGATAAAGACGAGAATATCGCCATCTCGCATTACCAAGTCAAGCTCACCCCCTTTCACGTAATGGTTTTGTGTAATAAGGATGAGCCCTTGTTGGGCTAACCATTGAGCGGCAATTTGCTCAATGGCAGCGCCACGTGCCCGGGCGGTGTGGGCATTATTCGTCACTGTCATTCAGATTAGGGATTAAAATAGGTGACGGAACGCCGTTCTGGAATTTTGCCCAGGGTAGCTCGCGGTGAATGCGCCCATCATCGCTTAAGTAAAGCGTTCCGGTGCTGCCCTTAAGGCCGTTCATTGCGCCCAGGTTGGAAAAGCGAGTGGCCAGTTCATAGGCATCTACGCCCATTGCCATTAGTCGAAACATGGAGGCGTCGGACTCGTCGCGTAAGGTCTGGTAAGTTGATGCAAAGGGAAGGGCTTCTTCGCCACCAACAGCAGCATCGGGAATCTGCCAAGGAATATCCATAAACACGACGTCGTTTAAATCTTGGTCAAGGCGAGTTTGCAGGCGCCCTTCATGCAAATGTGACGTGGCGTAGATAGGCAGGTTGGGGGCGTAGTAATAGTCCATAGTCGGCGGTACTTGACGCGCATATTCCGGCAAGGCTAGCAGGAAAAGAGCATCAATATTGCTTAGGCGTGCGCGCTCACCACTAACGTTGAGGGCGGTCTGGACGGCGTTAGAAACAGAGCTATCCGGGTTGTAGCGTACGGCGTTGGTGATTTCACCGCCCTGGCTCTGCCACTCATTCCAGAAGGCTTCGCCTACACGTCGGCCCCAATCGTTATCCGGGACCATCATGGACATTTGGCGATGACCGTCCTGCCAGGCGCGGCGAGCAGCTTGACGCGCCTCGTCTTCAGCTGAAAGGCCGTACTGGAAGAGGCGCTGTGCTTGGTTGCTGTCGCTGCTACCGTAGTTTAACGCCAGTGTCGGAGGGCACGCTGTCGCGCTGCTCGAGTTGGGTGACTTGGTCCTTATCGAGTGGGCCAATAATTAATTGAGAGTTCATCTGCTGAGCGCGATCATAGAGCTCATCTAATGTGTAGCGTGAAGCGTCCAGGAAGCTTAACTCGACATTGCCACCTTTGACTTCGTGGTGCTGACGCATGGCGGTAGCGATGGTGTTGGCTACACTGCTTAGCGGGCCAGATTCTGGTAAGGCAACGACGATACGACGTACTGTCTGACCTTCAAGTTCGGGTAGCGCAATGCTAACCGCGCTAGGCTGATCAAGCGCTTCGCGGGCCCAGCGCTGGCGTTCTGCCAACGTTTTTGCTGATTAGCCTGCATCGGTAGCTCGTCGTCAAGCACCTGAGTAGCACGTAGCACTGCACGCGGTTCATTTAAGGCGCGGGCAAGTTCAGAGAGCAGTAAGGCCCAGCGCACACGATCCGCTTCAGATAGCAAGCTCTCCTCAATTCCATCGGCGGTTTCGAAGGCTCTATCACGCTCACCTTGCCGGGCTAGAATATTGGCCGCTTCCAGACGCGTTTTAGCGGCTTGCTCTGGTGCTTGCTGTTCTGCTTGGCTAAGCAGTTGCCCGGGGTCTTCAGCAGGCACGCGATCCACTACGCTGGGCGGTTGCATTGCACAGCCAACAACGAGAAATGCCATGAGGGTAGTGGCGAGTAAGCCACGTAATGACTGTTTCATGTATCCTTCCTTAAAGTTTCCATTTGCGTTGTAGCTGCTTATCAATGATTGCCGAGGCTTCTGTGAAAGCATAGCGCACCGGCAGAGCAGGTCATCAACGAACCAAAAGTCATCAACGAATCGAGAGTCAACAATGACAGACCATAATCCGGGCACATTGTACGTGGTTGCCACGCCAATTGGGAATTTGGATGACTTAACCGCACGTGCTGCTCGGGTCTTAGGGCAAGTAACACGGGTTGCCGCTGAAGATACCCGTCATAGCGGCCGTCTGTTGGCGCACTTAGGGCTAAATAAGCCCATGCTCTCTTTACACGAGCACAATGAAGCGCGCCGTGTGGATACCTTGGACAGCTATCTCACCGCAGGTGAAGATATTACCTTGATTAGCGACGCAGGAACACCGTTGATTAGCGATCCTGGATTTGTGCTGGTACGCGAATTGAGGGCGCGCAATCGCCATATCGTGCCTATTCCTGGTCCTTGTGCGCTGATCACTGCGCTGTCGGGCGCAGGGTTGCCCACCGACCGGTTTGTCTTTGCTGGCTTTTTGCCCGCAAAGCCTGGCGCTCGACGTCAAGCGCTAGATGGTTGGAAAACCCGTGAAGAGACGCTGGTTTTTTACGAATCGCCTCACCGTATCGTGCACACTCTCGAGGCGTTGCAGGAGCAAATGGCCGATCGCGATGTGGTGTTGGCACGAGAGCTAACCAAAACGTTTGAAACATTTCTGCATGGCACGCCTGCATCGTTACTTGAACAGTTAACCGCTGACCCTAACCAAGCGCGTGGTGAATTCGTGGTGATTGTTGCCGGAGCCCCACCGGTTGAGCAGGGTGAACACCAGGATATATCAGCGGAGGCTTTGTTAGAGGCGCTGCTGGCAGAGGGCGTGGGCGTTAAGCAGAGTGCTGCGATTGCAGCGCGAATACTCGGTGGACGCAAGCAAGCTTGGTATGCTCGTTTGCAAGCAATTAAAGGCGAGCATTGAGGCAAGTCGAGGGCGCTGGTATGCTTGCCGCCGGAGTTGGCCAGACAGTCGCCGCTAATGCCCCTCAAAAGGCATTGGGGAGGAAAGTCCGGGCTCCATAGGGCAGAGTGCCAGGTAACGCCTGGGCGGTGTGAGCCGACGGAAAGTGCAGCAGAGAGTAGACCGCCTAAGCCCCTGAAATAAACCTCAGAGGCCGGTAAGGGTGAAAGGGTGCGGTAAGAGCGCACCGCGCGCCTGGTAACAGTGCGTGGCATGGTAAACCCACTCGGAGCAAGACCAAATAGGGACCCAATGGCGTGGCCCGCGCTGGGTCCGGGTAGGTTGCTTGAGCGCTGTGGTAACGCAGCGCCTAGAGGAATGGCTGTCCACGACAGAACCCGGCTTATCGGCCGACTCCCCATATCCATATTAGGGCGTGCCTGCACGCCCTTCATTACCTTATCTCTAACATCTTGTGTGAGAAAAAAATGCCTTCTCCCTGACGCTGAACAGGTTGCTTCCCGCTTTCACCATACCAGCGTACTACTGGAGGGTGCTGTTGATGCCCTGGTTCACGATGGTCAGGGCATCTATTTAGACGGTACTTTTGGGAGGGGGCACTCTCGGGTAATTCTTGACCGTCTTAGTGAGCAGGGTCAGCTACTCGCCATGGATCGCGATCCGCAAGCCATTGCCGCCGCCGCTGAAATTAACGATCCACGTTTTCAAATCACCCAGCGTGAATTTGCCCAGCTTGGCGAGTTTGCCCGTGAGCAAGGCGTATTCGGAAAGCTCTCCGGCGTGCTGCTGGATGTCGGCGTTTCCTCCCTCAGCTTGATGATCCCGAGCGTGGCTTCAGCTTTATGCGCGATGGCCCGCTGGATATGCGCATGGATCCTACGCAGGGGCAAAGTGTGGCTGATTTCCTGGCCCGGGCCAGTGAAGCGGATATCGCCTATGTGTTTAAAACCTACGGCGAAGAGCGCTATGCCAAGCGTTTAGCTCGGGCGGTAGTGACTCGCCGAGTTGAGAAGCCATTCACCCATACGGTGGATTTAGCCGAGGTGCTGAAAGTGGCCCACCCGGCGTGGGAAAAGGGCCGTCACCCAGCAACCAAAGCGTTCCAGGGGCTGCGCATCTTCGTCAATAGCGAACTTGAGCAGTTAGATAGCGCACTTGAAGCCGCACTTGAGGCGTTGGCTCCCGGTGGTCACCTGGTGGTGATCAGTTTTCATTCATTGGAAGATCGCCGGGTGAAGCGCTTTATTCGTCATCATGTCCGTGGTGATACTGATCTTCCCCGCGGCGTGCCCATTCGTGACGATCAATTGAATCGACGTCTTGAGGCGCTAGGCAAGGGGATGCGGCCAAGCGACGATGAAGTGGATGCGAATCCTCGTGCACGAAGCGCCGTCATGCGGGCTGCACGCAAACGGATGTAAATGAAATCATGAGCATGGATCGGATTGAGCAGTGGGCAACCACGTTACGCGCCGAATGGCCTTTCAAGTTGCGTCTGCGAGCCTGGCCTTTGGTTATTACGCTGCTTTTTTTTACTTTGCATGGTTTCTGGTCTAGGTGTGGTCGTCACGACGCATATGACGAGGGTTCAATTTGCTCAGTTACAACAGCTAGAGCAAGAGGAGAATCAGCTGCAAACGGAATGGGGGCAACTGCTGCTTGAAGAGGGCGCATGGTCAACGCCTGCCCGTGTCGAGAAAATTGCCACTGAGCGCCTGGGCATGCGTATCCCCGATGTGCACGATGTTGAGGTAATTCAGCCATGAGAAGCGAGCGTCGAGGAGGTACCTCGCGTCAGGCGCCAATTGCGCCTCCCTCTTGGCGGCGGGCGTTTCATGTTTATTTTATTCGCGATCGGTTTGGCCTCCATTATCTTGATTGGCCGCATTACGCTTCTACAAGTCATTGATCGCCCCTTTCTACAAAGTCAGGGGGGATGCACGTACCCTTCGCCATGAAGCAATCCCGGCTCACCGCGGCATGATCACGGACCGCAATGGTGAGCCGCTAGCCATTTCTACCCCGGTGGTCACGCTCTGGGCCAATCCGCAAGAGCTACCTCAGGATGCTATCCAGCGCGTTATGTTAGCTCAAGCGCTAGGGATGACGCTAAACGATTTTGAGGCGCGGGTAGCACGCTTTAGCGAGCATGAGTTTATGTACCTGCGCCGTCAGATGACCCCAGCAGCTGCCCAACAGATTCTCGATTTGCGCACGCCCGGCGTTTATCCGCAGCGCGAATATAAGCGCTACTATCCCGCCGGTGAAGTGGCCGCGCAATTATTAGGGGTCACCAACGTTGACGATATCGGTCAAGAAGGTTTGGAGCTCTCCTACCAGCCCTATTTAGCAGGTCACCCAGGACAGCGACGCGTTATTAAAGATCGCCGTGGTCGCTTGGTACGTGAGCTTGGCGTCATTAACGAAGCCCAACCAGGGGGCGAGCTAACACTGGCAATTGATCAGCGCATTCAGTATATGGCGTACCGCGAACTGCGCGCGGCGGTTGCAGAAAATGAAGCTGACGGCGGTGTGCTGGTGATGATGGATGCTCGCACGGGAGAGGTGTTGGCAATGGCTAACTTGCCTTCCTATAACCCCAATAACCGAGCCGGGTTGGATCCACGCGGGCTACGCAATCAAGCGCTGGTAGATGTGTTTGAGCCGGGGTCGGTAATGAAGCCGTTAGCCATGGCAGCTATTTTGGAGAGCGGCGTTGTTGACCGGGACGTAATTGTCGATACATCGCCCGGTTGGATGCGACTAGATCAGTTCACGATCCGCGATTTTCGAAATTACGGCGAACTGGATTTAGCGGGTATTTTAGAGAAGTCGTCGAATATCGGTATGTCGCGTTTGGCACTGCAGCTAAGCGAGACGGCGATTTGGGAAAAGTATAACCAGTTAGGATTAGGGCAGGCGCCGGGTACCGGCTTCCCTGGCGAATCAACGGGTAGCTTACCGGCACCGGTGCGCTGGTCACGCAGCGAGCGGGCTGCGCTTTCTTATGGCTACGGATTGTCAGTGTCAGCGGTTCAACTGGCGAGTGCTTACACGGCGTTAGCCAATGAGGGTGTGCGTTTACCCCTTCTCTACTTCGCCTTTCTGAGCCTCCTCAAGGCATTCCTGCGATATCGCCTACTGTGGCTAATGATCTGCTCAATATTTTAGAAACCTCGGTAGCGGCCTATACCGGCGGACGTCGGGCCCGAGTAGAAGGCTATCGCGTGGGTGGAAAGACGGGCACGGTGCGTAAAACAGGCCAGCAAGGCTATACCACCGATGCCTACCGCAGTGTTTTTGCGGGCATCGCGCCCATTTCTGATCCGCGTATCGTCACGGTGGTAATGATAGATCACCCTAAAGCGGGTGAGTTTTATGGCGGCGCTGTCGCGGCACCGGTTTTCTCTAGTGTGACGGGGAATGCTTTACGCTTGTTGGACGTTCCGCCGGATCACGAGGCAGAGTAACTATCAAAGGAGATTGCATGACGCTGAGTCCTGGCGATGTGTTAATGGCGCTCGCCCAAGTCTGGCCCCATTCACCGCTACCCGAGGAGCTGCCTAAGCTGCCGGACCAGGTACGCATTGAAATGAATTCCCGTAAGCTCATGAAGGGAGACATTTTTGTAGCAGTGCCAGGTAGCCAGCGTGACGGGCGCGATTTCATTGAGCAAGCGCTTGATGCTGGCGCTTCGCTTGTTTTAGCGCAGGGGGCCGATAGTGATGTGCGGCTTGAAGGGCGTGTGCTGCAACTGCCGCACCTGTCAGTGCGCTTAGGGGAGTTAGGACGTGCACTGTTTAAAGTGCCGACTGATCTGTCAGTCATTGCGGTGACCGGTACCAATGGCAAAAGCTCGGTCACTCACTACATTGCGGCTTTGAGTGAAGCGCTGGGAGTGCCGACAGGCCTTATTGGCACGCTTGGAGTAGGTCGCCCTGGCGCGTTGAGTGACAGTGGCTTGACTACGCCAGGGCCCCCTGGCGCTTCAAGCGGCATTGGGGGAGTTGGCACAGCAGGGCGTACGATGTGTTGCCCTTGAGGCCTCTTCCCATGCCCTGGACCAGCACCGTTTGGACGCGGTCAACATAAATGTGGGTGTATTTACCAACCTGACCCGTGATCATTTGGATTACCACGGCAGTATGGCTGCGTATGCTGCATCGAAAGCAAAACTGTTTCGCCGCACTGAGCTAACCCTGGCCGTAGTGAATGGCGATGATCCCCTCGCGCGCTTAATGCTCGCAGGGTGCACGAGCAATGTTCGCGTGCTGGCCACTGGCCAAGACGAAGCCGTGACGTTGCGGGTGCTCGATTGGCAAGCCTTTGAGCAGGGACAACAGGCAATGATTGCGACCCCTGAAGGCGAGAAAATGCTCAGTCTAAATCTAATGGGACGCTTTAATTTAGATAACGTACTGCTGGCGTTGGCCGTGCTGTATGGGTTAGGCAAGCCGCTTGATGCGCTCTTTGCCGCAGCCTCCTCCCTGCGCCAGTGCCGGGCCGGATGGAGCGCCATGGTGATGCCAACACGCCCAGCGTTGTTGTGGACTATGCGCATACGCCGAATGCTCTTCATAGCGCACTCCAAGCGCTGCGCGCCCACTTAGGTGATGCAGGTAAGCTGTGGTGTATATTTGGTTGTGGTGGTGAACGCGATACGGGCAAACGAGCCGAAATGGCCAATGCTGCTGAACAGTTGGCGGATTATATCGTGGTCACTGACGACAACCCTCGACACGAGTCCGCTGAGCAAATTCGCCAGCAGATTTTGGCAGGTTTCTCAACGAAGGTGGAGCCTATGGAAATCGGTGATCGTCGCGAGGCCTTAGCAACGGTTATTCAAAAGGCGTCTGCGCAAGATGTGGTTTTGATCGCTGGGAAAGGCCATGAAAACTATCAGGAAATACAGGGGGTACGCCACCCCTATGCCGATAGCGAAGAGATCCAGCGTGCCTTTGCCCTGCGGAGTGCCCAGTAATGCATTGGACACTCGGTCAGCTCGCCTCAGTGCTGGGCATTGATGCGCCTGCTGAGAAGGGGCAACTGGTAGTCAGTTCAGTCGTGACCGATAGCCGCAAGATTGAGCCTGGCTGCCTGTTTGTTGCCCTTAAAGGCCCCAATTTTGATGGTCATAACTTTGTTGCGCGCGCAAATGAGCTCGGCGCAGTGGCGGCCTTGGTTGACGCCCCCGTTGCTAATGACCTGCCCCAGTTGGTATGCCCCGATACACGCTTGGCCTTAGGACTGCTTGCTGGCGCGCACCGCCGCACATGGCAAGGCCCGCTGGTAGCGGTCACCGGCAATAGCGGCAAGACGACGGTTAAAGAGATGTGTGCCGCATTGCTAGCGCCTTTGGGCAATGTATTGGCCACTCAAGGTAACCTGAATAACGACTTTGGCGCGCCGCTGACCTTATTGCGATTGCGACCACATCATCAAGCCGCTGTCATCGAACTGGGCGCTAACCATTTAGGTGAGATTGCCTGGACGGCGCCGTTGGCCCAGCCTGATATCGCCATTATCACCAACGTAACCGGTGCTCATGTGGGCGAGTTTGGTGGCATGGGCCAGATCGCCCAGGCGAAAAGTGAACTGCTGGCCGGGCTGGGTGAGCAGGGTACGGCCGTTCTGAATAGAGATGACCACTATTACTCGTTTTGGGCTGCTCGCGCAGCTCCACGGCGGGTCGTGAGCTTTGGTTTTCACCCCCAGGCGGATGTGAGTGCCTCAGCGCTTTCCTGTGATCCGCAAGGGCGGTATGCTTTCACGCTATTACAGCATGGCCGTGCCTTGGGCCAGTTGCGTTTGCCGCTACTAGGTAAGCACAATGTCAGTAATGCGCTGGCAGCCGCTGCGGCGGCGTTAACACTGGGCGTGCCAGCAGAAGAAATCATTACACGCTTGCAGTCGTTGCAAACGCTGGCAGGAAGGTTGGCTGTGGTGCCTGGTTTGCGTAACGCCATCGTATTGGATGACACTTACAATGCCAATCCAGGGGCGGTTAAGGCGGCGCTGGATACCTTGGCCAGTTTTCCTCCACCACGCTGGTGCGCGCTAGGCGCGATGGGCGAGCTGGGGAAGCATCGATTGCGCTACACGCTGATATCGGTCGTTATGCTGCTGAGCTGGGTATCGATGAGCTACTGACGCTGGGCGATGCTGCACGCGCTGCTAGCGAGGCCTTTGGTCGTGGGCTGCATTTTAACGATCACGAGGCGCTAACGCGTCATGTCACTAATACTTTGCCGCCGGACACCACCTTGCTGGTGAAAGGATCGCGCAGTGCCGGCATGGAACATGTCGTTAATGCACTGCGTTCGGATGAAATAAGGTAAACGCCGTTCATGTTACTCCACTTGGCGAATTTTCTGTCGCAGTACCAGTCTGATTTTCAGGTAGTTAACTATTTAACGCTGCGCGTGATTTTAGGTGCCCTTACCTCGTTAATGCTTTGTTTGTGGTTAGGGCCATGGATGATTCGACGTCTGGTCGAGGGCCAAATCGGCCAATCCGTGCGTGACGATGGACCTCAGTCTCATCTTTCCAAGGCGGGCACTCCGACCATGGGCGGGGCGATGATTTTGTTGGCCATCGCCATAAGCACTTTGTTATGGGGGGACTTAACCAACCTTTATATCTGGGTGGTGTTGGGTGTCACACTAGGTTTTGGTGCCATCGGTTGGGTCGATGACTATCGAAAGGTGGTGGAGAAAAATCCCCGCGGTCTACCCGCTCGATGGAAGTATTTTTGGCAATCAGTCGTTGGCCTGGGGGCAGCTGTATTGCTCTATCTAACGGCCTCCACGCCGGTTGAAACCAGCTTGCTGGTGCCGCTGTTTAAAGAGGTGGCTCTACCACTGGGCGTTTTCTATATCGTGCTTACTTACTTTGTCATTGTAGGTAGCTCCAATGCGGTTAATCTAACCGATGGGTTAGATGGTTTGGCCATTATGCCCACAGTACTCGTGGCCATGGGCCTGTCGGTCTTTGCTTACGCGAGTGGTAATACCGTTTTCGCCGCGTATCTGCATATTCCGTTTATTGCCGGAACCGGTGAATTGGCAGTGTTCTGCGCCACAATTGCCGGTGCGGGGCTTGGTTTTTTATGGTTTAACACCTATCCCGCTCAGGTCTTTATGGGCGATGTGGGTGCCTTGGCGCTAGGCGCTGCGCTGGGCGTAGTGGCGGTGATCGTACGTCAGGAAATCGTGCTGTTTATCATGGGCGGTATTTTTGTCATGGAGACCGTGTCGGTCATCCCTTCAGGTGGGTTCCTATAAGCTCACCGGGCGACGCATTTTTCGTATGGCGCCTTTGCACCACCACTATGAATTAAAAGGCTGGCCAGAACCACGGGTGATCGTGCGTTTTTGGATTATTACCGTGGTGCTGGTACTGCTCGGTCTCGCAACGCTCAAAGTTCGTTAATCATATGGCCAAGACTTCGCCTAGTGATCATTGGCATGATGCGAGAGGGAGCCTGTGATGGTTCGAGTAGCTAAAAGATTGACGCTGGTCGTTGGGTTGGGCGTGTCTGGCCGTGCTATTTGTCGGCATTTAAGTCGATTGAATGTCCCTTACATGGTGGCGGACACGCGTACTGAACCACCGGGATTAGACGACTTCCGATCGGCTCATCCTGGTATTGCGATCCACTGCGGTTCGCTTACATCGCTTGATCTGAGCGATGTAGAAGAGGTGGTGATTAGCCCTGGACTTGACCCGCGAATGCCGGGATTAGCGGCGTTGGCGGATCAGCTTAATCCTCGCACAGGCGAGCCCAGGGTAGTGGGCGAAATAGCGTTGTTTGTTCGTGCCACAAACACGCCGATAGCCGCTATCACCGGTTCTAATGCAAAGTCGACTGTGACCACGCTGCTCGGTGAAATGGCGGCGGCCGCAGGCGTGAATGCAGCCGTTGGCGGTAATCTGGGCACCCCTGCGCTGGACCTGCTGGCCAGCCACCCGGATGCCGCACTGTATATTCTTGAGCTATCGAGCTTTCAGCTTGAAATGACGCCCCACCTGAATGCCCGTTGTGCTGCCTTTCTGAACTTGTCGGAAGATCACCTTGATCGCCATGGCGATATGCACGGCTATCGCGCTGCAAAACAGCGTATATTTATCGGTGCTCGTCACGCCGTTGTGAATGCAGATGACTCTTCCACTTGGCCTGATTACCCCGTGGAGCAGGTGGATTACTTTTCGCATCGTGCGCCGGAAGCGGGTGAGTGGGGGTTAGCGCTTCACCAGGATAAGCTGACTTTGATGCAAGGTGCCCAGCCTTGGCTTGCTATTGATGCGCTAAAAATCACCGGGCAACATAACTACGTCAATGCCTTGGCCGCCTTGGCGATGGGGGAGGCATTGGGGTTTGCGGCAGCATCCATGTGCGTAGCGCTGCGTGACTTCAAAGGGCTGGCACACCGCAGCGAAGTGATTGCATGTATCAATGGAGTCACCTGGGTCAACGACACCAAGGGCACCAATGTAGGGGCTACGCTGGCGGCCATTAATGGCATTGGCGCAACGTTGAAAGGACGCTTAATTTTATTGGCAGGCGGGGTTGGCAAGGGGGCAGACTTTGCGCCGTTGGCAAAGCCTTTAACAGCGTGCGCGCGTCATGTGCTGCTGTTCGGGCTTGATGCTTCGCGAATAGCCGCGGCGCTGCATGGGCAAGTAGTAACTCAGCAAGTGGACGATCTAACCCAGGCCATGCAGGTAGCTTCTGAGCTAGCCCAGCCGGGAGACTGTGTGCTGCTGTCACCCGCCTGTGCGAGTCTGGACCAGTTTGCCAATTACCAAGAGCGCGGCGAGGTGTTTCGTCGCTGGGTGCAAGATAAGGCCCAGTCTGTTGCCGGGGGGAGCGTTATGAGTCGACTGCAGCGTTTGCGTAATAAGCTTACAACACGTGATCTCCCCTTGTGATGTATGGTTAATAATGGCAGCGATTGCCCTGGCGGGCTTGGGATGGGTAATGGTAAGTTCAGCATCGATCGGCTTGCTGGAAGATACCTACCACTACTCACGCCAACATGGCATCTTTCTTGTGCTCGCTATTTTGGCCTGTGTTTTTATGCTCTGCGTGCCGCTTGAAGTTTGGCGACAGAATGCAGCGCTGATACTGCTAGCCACTATTTTTCTGTTGGTATTGGTGCTTATTATTGGTCAGGAAATTAATGGCAGTAAGCGCTGGATAGCGCTGCCGGGGCCCTGCCTAGTTTACAAGTCTCTGAATTTGCCAAAATAGGGCTGATTTTTTATATGGCGGCATTTATGTCGCGATTCACCTATGACCTGCGTCGCCGTGCGTTCAGTATGTGGCGTCCATTGGCAGTGCTGGCTGTTCCAGCAGGGCTGCTGTTTTTAGCACCTGATTTCGGTGGCATGGTGGTCTTTACCGTTTGCGTCATCGGTATGCTGATGATGAGCGGCGCATCGCTTTTTTTACTGGTAGGCAGCGGAGCGTTACTTGGTTCTGGGGCGGTAATGATGGTGGTGATTGAGCCCTATCGATTAGCACGGTGGACCAGTTTTCTTGATCCCTGGGCTGACCAGTTCGCGACAGGCTACCAGTTAACCCAGGCGTTAATTGCCTTTGGGCGGGGGCATGTGACGGGCACCGGCCTGGGCAACAGTGTACAGAAATTGCATTACCTGCCTGAGGCGCATACCGACTTTATCTTTGCGGTAATCGCTGAGGAGCTGGGTATGATTGGCGCGATAATGGTCGTGCTGCTATTTACCCTGTTTATTGCACGCGCCATGTGGGTAGGGCGCAAAGCTGAACTGGCAGGACACCTTTTGGCGCTTACGTAAGCTATGGCATTGGTTTTGTTGTGGCCGCACAAGCGTTTATTAATATGGCGGTTAGCTCCGGCCTGTTACCCACGAAAGGGTTAACTTTGCCATTAATGAGCTACGGTGGCTCTAGCTTGCTAGTCACTGGAGTCATGGTGGGATTGCTGCTGCGTACAGATGCTGAAACCCGTCATCGGCCCCGGCGTGCATCTACCCCGTATAAATCGCGCTATGAACCGCGTTTATCCTAATGTTATGCCGCTGGGTGTTATCAGGAGTTTGATGTGACGACTAACGTTAGGCGGCGAGTGCTAATCATGGCAGGTGGCACCGGCGGCCATGTTTTCCCAGCGCTTTCGCTCGCCAAAGCATTGCAGGCACAGCGGGTTAACGTCGAGTGGCTAGGCAGCCCTAGAGGAATTGAAAACCGCTTGGTGCCTGAAGCGGGCATACCATTGCATACCATTGCAATTAGCGGTTTGCGTGGTAATGGAATGGCGGGCTGGCTAAAGGCACCGTTAAATCTTAGCCGTGCTATCTTGCAGGCGCGCGCTGTCATTCGCGAATTCAGGCCTCAAGTGGTGGTCGGCCGGGCGGCTTCGCTAGTGGCCCCGGCGGGTTGGCTGCATGGCTGTCAGGCGTTCCTCTGGTTATTCATGAGCAGAATGCCGTTGCAGGGCTCACTAATCGCGTTTTATCCCGGCTGGCCAAGCGTACCTATGCTGCCTTCCCAGAAGCATTTGGGGCGCGGGCCGAGGTGATTGGCAATCCAGTACGTGACGATATTGCTGCCTTAGGGGAGTACGCCGCGAGATGCCGAAACGCTCTCTATTCGGCCTCTTCGCCTATTAGTGGTGGGTGGCTCGCTCGGCGCGGTTGCATTGAACGAGCGTTTAGCGCCTGCACTTGCGACACTGCCTGTTGAACAGCGCCCACAGGTGCGCCATCAGGCGGGTAAGGATCGAGACGGGATTACAGCTGAAAATTATCAGCAGCATGGCGTGAGTGCGGAGGTTATCCCTTTATTGACGATATGGCCGCTGCATACGAATGGGCCGATTTAGTAGTATGTCGCTCCGGCGCGCTCACTGTCGCGGAGTTAGCGGCGGCTGCTAAGCCAGCACTGCTGGTGCCATTCCCTTTGCAGTCGATGATCATCAACGTATCAATGCGCAAGTGTTAGTGAAGGCGGGTGCTGCGAAGTGTGTTATTCAGTCTGAGCTAACCGAAGAGCGTTTAAGCGAATTTTTAAATGAATTGCTCGTCCCCAACACCCTGGCTGCGATGGCGGCAAATGCACGTCAGGCCGCGCATTTAGATGCAACTGAGCGCTTGGCTGAGGGATGTTTGGCGATGATGCCGTTAGGAGACCCTGTGTGACCGATACAGATAAAACCATGACAACCCCAAGTGTTACTGCCATTGGCCCTGGTATGCGTCGAATTCGACGTATTCATTTTGTCGGTGTCGGTGGCGCAGGGATGTGTGGAATCGCAGAAGTATTGGCAAACCAGGGATACGCCGTCAGCGGTAGTGACATGAAAAACTCTTCCGTCGTAGAGCGGTTGCGTCGGTGCGGTGTATGCGTGGCGATCGGCCATGCCGAAGCTAACGTTGAAAGCGCTGATGTAGTGGTAGTGTCTAGCGCCATTGATGAGAAAAACCCGGAAATACGTTGGGCGCATGAGCATCGTGTACCGGTTGTGCGTCGGGCTGAAATGCTTGCTGAGTTGATGCGATTTCGACATGGCATTGCCGTGGCGGGCACTCATGGAAAAACCACGACGACTAGCTTGACCGCGACTCTCCTGGCAGAAGGGGGATTAGACCCAACCTTTGTTATCGGCGGCAAGTTAACCAGTGCCGGCGCTAATGCCCGTTTGGGGGAGGGGGACTATCTTGTTGCCGAAGCTGATGAGTCCGATGCTTCGTTTTTGCACCTACAGCCCATGGTGTCGATTGTTACTAATATTGATGCTGACCATATGGCGACCTATGGCGGTGACTTCGAGCGGCTAAAAAGTACCTTTATCGAATTTCTGCACAATTTACCGTTTTATGGTCTCGCGGTGCTGTGTATTGATGATCCCCACGTACGCGTGCTGTGTGAGCAGGTAAAGCGACAGTTTGTTACCTATGGGTTTGATAGCGATGCTGATTATCGCATTGTTGATTTTACCCAGCGCGGGGGTGAGGTGTCGTTTACTGCGTTACGCCCAGGTGGCGCTGAACCTCTCGCGGTGCGCTTAGCTATGCCAGGTCGCCATAATGCCTTGAATGCGATGGCAGCGATTGTCGTAGCGACGGATGCAGGCGTTAGCGATAGGGCTATTTTAAGCGGGCTGGTGGGTTTTGCAGGCGTAGGTCGCCGCTTCCAGGTGCATGGTCATTTCCCTGCACCAAAAGGGGGGGCGACATTATGCTGGTGGATGACTACGGTCATCACCCGCGTGAAGTTGACATGGTTATCCAGGCGATTCGTGCGGGATGGCCCGACCGTCGTCTAGTCATGCTTTATCAGCCTCATCGCTACAGCCGTACTCGCGATCTATACGAGGACTTTGTACGGGTGCTTTCTCAAGTCGATACGTTAATACTGCTTGATGTTTACAGTGCCGGTGAAACGGTTATTCCTGGCGCTGAGGGTAGAACCCTGGCGGGATCTATTCGTCAGCGCGGTGAAGTCGACCCACTCTTTGTCGAACATAAAAGTGAGTTACCTGTGCTGTTAGCCAATGTGTTACGTCCCGATGATATTTTAATTACCCAGGGCGCTGGCGATGTAGGTGGTATTTCTCTGAGCTTGGCACAGGCACAGCTAGCGATGAACGAGGTGGTACTGTGAGCGCTGAAGTAGCAACAAACGTATCCTTTGAAAACGTCGTGGTGGTTTACGGCGGGACGTCTGCTGAGCGCGAGGTATCGCTTAAAAGCGGTGCTGCAGTGCTTGAGGCGCTTCAGCGTAAAGGCGTCAATGCCTCTGGCTATGACCCTAGAGACAATGGTTTGGTCGGTTTAGAACAGTTGGCTCCTTCTGTGGTCTTTGTGGCACTGCATGGACGAGGCGGCGAAGACGGTACGCTGCAGGGAGCGCTGGAGCTGCTCGATATTGCTTATACCGGCAGTGGCGTGCTTGCTTCGGCGCTAGGGATGGATAAGCAGCGCACCAAACAGGTATGGAGCGCCGTTGGCTTGCCGACACCTGAAAGTATTATGTTGGATGAAGCGGCGGACTGGTCAGCCGTGGTGGCGCAGCTTGGCTTGCCGCTGATCGTGAAACCCGTGCATGAAGGCTCTACGCTGGGTATTAGCATTGTAAAAAGTCAGGCGGCGCTTGAGGCGGCGTATCGTGAGGCGGCGCAGTTTGATGCGCGTGTGATGGCGGAGCGATTTATAGTAGGCGAGGAGTATACGGTCGCGCTGCTTGGTGATCAGGTGTTGCCTGCGATCCGTGTTGAAGTGCCTGGCGGTTTTTATGACTACGAAGCCAAATATATTGCTAACACCACTCAGTACCACTTGCCGTGTGGCTTGTCTTCCGAGCATGAAGCAGAGCTGGCCGTACTCTGTCAGCAGGCATTTGCGGCTATTGGTGGGGCAGGGTGGGGTAGAGTTGATGTCATGCGCGATAACGATGGACGCTTTTGGCTGCTAGAAGTCAATACAGTCCCTGGTATGACCGATCATAGCCTAGTGCCCCAGTCGGCGGCACATGCGGGCATATCCTTCGACGATCTAGTGTTAAAAATACTGCAAACCGCAGGCGGGCAGTAATCGCTATGGCGCGTTTGTTATGAAGGGTGCCTTATGAAAAGGCGTAATGCTTGGCTGGGTATTCTCTTGCTTGCTTTGCTAATGGGGGCAGGCAGTCGTGCCCTTTGGCTGTGGTTAGACCGCCCGATTGAGCGGGTGTCGATTCGTGGTGAATGGGAATACGTAAGTGCCGATTACCTACGTACTCAGTTAGCGCCATTAGTGGTCAACGCCACTTGGCTTTCGGCAGACCTTGGTGAGTTGCGCGACCGAGCGCTACAGGTGGGCTGGTTGAATGAAGTACGTATTTCCCGTGAATGGCCTAATGCACTTGTGTTTGAACTAGTAGAGCAGCAGCCCGTCGCGCGCTGGAATGATGATTTCTTGCTTAATCCTGAAGGCGAGCCTTTCGCATTTGCGCCATTAGCATCCCCCTCTGGTTTGCCTGACTTGGCAGGTCCCAACGGTAGCAGTGAAGAAGTGTTAAACTATTATCATCGACTAAAACTTCACTTTGAACAGTTATCGCTTGATCTTACTCAACTTCGTTTAGAACCACGCGGAGCGTGGCGGCTGCAATTAAATGAAGGTGCTTGGGTGATGTTAGGGCGACGGCAGCATGAGGTTCGCTTGGCACGTTTATCGGCCTCATGGCAACGCGAGCTGTATACCCTTAGCGAGCAAATCCGCTATATTGACCTGCGTTACCCTAATGGGGTCGCTGTTGCTTGGCATGGAGAAAGTGAATTTGCAGTGCAAGATGAGTAACTCTTCTATTACTTGAAGCAAATAAGGTGTAAAAGTAAGTGGTTGCCATCGTTGAAAAAGCTAATAATGGGCTTTAAATTGCTTTCCCGGCCCATTATTGTGGGTTTGTAGTAGTCGTATTGAAGCTGTTGTTTCTATACTATGGGTTAGTCGCGGGTTAAATGGTTTTTAATTTTGGCTATTTGTACTTGGCGAATGTCTCGGTAATAGCACTGATTATTTTGGGTAGCACGTTTTCAATGTTAAGCGTTGGATTAAACGTCACCCTATTTATAGTTACTTTTAACAATGACGCAAGGAGATTTCCCGACTCATGGCAGGCTCACCTAACGCATCCAATATGGTGGTCGGGCTGGACATTGGAACGTCCAAGGTCGTCGCGATAGTCGGTCAACCTACCGATGACGGCGGAATTGAAATTGCCGGTATTGGCTCGCATCCCTTCGCGGGGTATGAAGCGCGGCGTCGTGATCAATATTGAATCAACAGTGCAGTCAATCCAGCGAGCTGTTGAAGAAGCCGAGTTGATGGCTGGCTGTGATATTCACTCGGTATATGTGGGTGTGGCCGGTAGCCATATTAGTTCAATGAACTCGGATGGCGTAGTGGCCATCAAAGAACGCGAAGTCACTCCCTCCGATATTGAACGAGTTATTGATTCGGCACGTGCGCGTGCTATTTCTGAAGGGCAGCGTGTGTTACATGTGCTGCCTCAGGAGTTCTCAATCGATGCTCAAGGCGGCATTCGCGAGCCGCTAGGTATGTCCGGTGTGCGTTTGGAAGCCCAGGTGCATTTGGTGACAGCTGCCTCAAACGCAGTGCAAAATATTGAAAAGTGCGTGCGCCGCTGTGGATTGGAGGTTGATGCTATTATTTTGGAGCAGCTTGCTTCAAGTATGGCTGTTCTAACTGAAGATGAGCGTGAGCTGGGTGTCTGTATGGTAGATATTGGTGGTGGCACCACGGATATGGCCATTTTCAGCGAAGGCGCGATTCGCCACACGGCAGTTATCCCTATCGCCGGTGACCAGGTCACTAACGATATTGCGATGGCATTGCGTACACCAACGCAGCACGCTGAAGAGATAAAGGTTAAATATGCTTGCGCGCTAACCCATTTAGCGGCAAGTGATGAAATGATCAAAGTGCCTAGTGTAGGCGATCGTCCTGCGCGTGACCTATCACGGCAAGCACTTGCCGAAGTGGTAGAGCCACGCTATGAAGAGCTGTTTACGCTAGTACGTGATGAATTGCGCCGTAGTGGCTATGAAGACATGGTGGCTGCCGGGATAGTGCTTACTGGTGGCACCTCGCGCATGGAAGGTGTTAGCGAATTGGCGGAAGAGATTTTCATATGCCTGTTCGTATCGCATGTCCGCAGAATGTAAGAGGTTTGGCGGATGTCGTTCGTAACCCAATTTATGCGACGGGCGTTGGTCTGCTGCATTATGCCTTGCAGGAAACGCGTCATGGGCAAGGTCTTAAAAGCCAAGGGGGGTGGTTGCAGCTCATAAGGGCCGCAATGAGCTTGCCCGGCGTGATATCAAGGAAGACTATTCGGCGCTAGCAAGAATGAAAGGCTGGTTCAAAGGAAATTTCTGACAGGGCCGCAAGCGCGGTTCAGGAGACGGGGCTTATGTTCGAATTGGTAGATAACGCACCCTCGAGCAGTGCGGTCATCAAAGTGGTTGGTGTTGGCGGCGGTGGCGGCAATGCTGTTAACCACATGGTCGAAAGTAATATTGAAGGCGTAGAGTTTATCTGCGCTAACACGGATGCACAGGCGCTTAAGCGTGTGTCGGCGAAAACCGTGTTACAGCTAGGCAGTGAAATTACCAAAGGGTTGGGTGCAGGTGCCAATCCTGAGGTAGGTCGCCAAGCGGCAATGGAAGACCGCGAGCGCATTGCGGAGTTACTGGTCGGCGCCGATATGGTGTTTATCACTGCCGGTATGGGCGGTGGTACAGGCACTGGAGGCGCGCCCGTTGTTGCTCAGGTCGCCAAAGAATTAGGTATTCTAACTGTCGCAGTCGTCACGCGTCCCTTCCCCTTCGAAGGGCCGAAGCGTATGCGTGCGGCTGAAGAGGGCATGAAAGAGCTCTCTGAGCACGTCGATTCGTTGATCACTATTCCCAACGAAAAACTGCTGTCGGTGCTGGGCAAAATGCCACGCTGCTAACGGCGTTTAGCGCTGCTAACGATGTGCTATTGGGAGCGGTTCAAGGGATTGCCGAGCTGATTACCAGCCCCGGTATAATCAACGTCGACTTCGCTGACGTGCGCACCGTTATGTCAGAAATGGGCATGGCGATGATGGGCACCGGCGGGCGACGGGTGAAAACCGCGCGCGTGAAGCTGCCGAAAAAGCCATTCGCAGCCCGCTACTGGAAGATATCGATCTTCATGGCGCACGCGGCATTCTGGTCAACATCACTGCTGGTCCTGATTTGTCGATCGGCGAGTTCAATGATGTCGGTGCCACCGTACAAGAGTTTGCGTCGCCAGATGCTACCATCGTAGTGGGCACTTCCATTGATATGGAAATGTCCGACGAGTTACGCGTCACGGTTGTTGCTGCAGGCTTAGACGGTAACAAAGCCAAAACGGCCGCACGTGAGCCAGCGCGTCGTTCGGCGGCGGAAACATCATCTGATTATCGCAAGTTGCAGCAACCGACTGTTATGCGTCAGCAGGCGACAGCCCGAGCTGAAGCGCCCGAAGCTGCCGCGAGCCCTCGCCCTGAAAAGCGTCGCGCTACAGAAGCCGATGACTATTTGGATATCCCTGCCTTTCTTCGTCGTCAGGCGGATTGATCCTCTGCATCCGGTTCATGGCTTCAGCGAGCGAGCGTTTATTGGCTAAAACGCTCGTTTGCTGTTAAAGTGAACACTGTTTGATAACTTTTTCCTACGGTCATCGCCGCCACAAGAGTACGACTACTACCCATGATCAGACAACGCACCCTACAAAACGTCATTCGCGCCACCGGCGTGGGTCTGCATTCTGGCAAAAAAGTCCACTTGGCTTTGCGTCCGGCGCCCGTCAATACGGGGATTGTATTTGTTAGAACCGATCTGGATCCTGTTGTACATGTGCCAGCGCGTGCTGAATTGGTTGAAGATACCAAGCTGTGCACGGCACTGTCATTCAGTGGGGTAAAAGTAGCCACGGTTGAGCACCTAATGTCAGCATTTGCCGGGCTGGGTATTGATAATGCTTATGTAGACATTAGCGAACCTGAAGTACCCATTATGGATGGGAGTGCGAGTCCGTTCGTGTTTTTGATTCAATCGGCGGGTATTTTAGAGCAGGATGCGGCGAAGAAATTCATTCGTATTAAGCATCGCGTAGCGGTTAGTGATGGCGATAAAGAGGCTGTGTTCCTGCCTCACCAAGGATTCAAGGTTTCCTTTGCGATTGATTTTGATCACCCTGTTTTGACCAGCAAAAACAGACTGCACTGATCGATTTTTCGACCACATCTTTTGTTAAAGAAGTGTCACGGGCACGTACCTTTGGGTTTATGCGTGACTTAGAATTTTTGCGCTCTAATAACCTAGCGTTAGGCGGAAGTTTAGACAACGCCATTGTGGTTGATGATTACCGAATCGTTAACGAAGGTGGTCTTCGCTATGAAGACGAGTTTGTTAAGCATAAAGTTTTGGATGCAATAGGTGATTTGTATCAATTGGGCTATAGCTTGATCGGTGAGTTTCGTGGCGTGAAGTCAGGACACGCCCTGAACAACCAGCTTTGCCGTGAATTGATGGCGCAGCCAGATGCCTACGAAATAGTCACCTTTGAAGAAGAAAAAGCGGTAGCGCCAATTTCTTATGCTGCGCCTGCAATGGCATAGTCTAGGTTTTCATTGGTGATTGGCGCGCTTGTTAAGTAAGCAATTTGCTAACTTGCTAGTACTCTCAGCAGTGTGTCAATATAAATAAAGCATCGCTTAGGCGGTGCTTTATTTTTATAAGCTATTGATATTTAATAGAAAGTTATTGGCGGAAAAGTATTACTTATTAGATGGCCGGGCATGGGACGCAAGCCGTTCCAGAGCGCGTTTTAGCGCCGGGTTGGTAGTGTCATCCGCACACTCCGCCAGTGTTTTGCCAGCATCTACCGATAGGCTACGTGTGTTGCGTGGTGGTGTCACAATAGGGCGCACTGGACGTACCTTGAAGGTAAATCCGTTTACTCCCTCAAAGCCGGGCAGTTGATGTAGCAGGTCTAAGAGGAGGCGCTGCTCAAAGCGCAACCACGTTAACCAACTGGCTTGGCCGCTAATCAATGTTAATCGACCTTCGCGAAAACCACCGACAAAAATATGTTCACGCATCTCTTCGGGTAGATGAGCACGCAGGTGCCGTTGGGCCTGATCGATTAAACGAGAAAGGCGCATTAACTGATTAATATCACCCGAGTTGGTGAGCAAGCGGGCGATGGGCTGGGCGCGAGAACGCTTAACCTTTATACTCATACGCTTAATTCCTAGGGTGCTGCTGTTTTAGGCACCACTACTAATGATGTCGGCTACCTTTGCCGATGGCTGATTAGTCAACTTTACCACGCTCAGGAGCCGGTCTACAGCATGCCATCTACGCTTGATTGCCAATCAGCTTTGCCACGGCGTCAGCGCCGCTACGGTATAGCGCGTTGGTGGCTGGCGGGTCTGCTAGTGAGCTGCCTTTTACCCGCCAATTTAGGCCCCGCCGATGCTTTTCGCAACGGTGAACGCAGCATCACTATTTGCTTATGGGTGCCCGCGGTTTTACGTGCGCAATCGCACTGGATTGCCAAAAGACGCCGAGCGCTACGTCGCTGGATACAAATACCCCGACGGTTTGCCCCTATACGGCGCCTAAGTAGCTGGCTACCGCCGTTGCCACTGCTAGTTGCTGCGCGAGATGTTTTGACCCAACGCGGCCCGCCCTCCTATCAATTCGGCCATTAATATTGTCCCTACTATGGTAGGAAAAGGCTCGCAGAAAAGGGCCAGCGTAAAGGGCAACGTCCGATAGGACGCTCGTGAATACTTGGATATGTCATGCTTAATAATTTATTACGTAAGGTTGTCGGTTCTAAAAATGATCGCGACGTCAAGCGCATGCACAAAAATGTGCCGCAAATTAACGCGCTAGAGGCAGAATTTGAGGCAATTAGTGATGCTGAATTACAAGGGAAAACGGCTGAGCTGCGCGAGCGTTTAGAAGCTGGTGAGTCCCTTGATGCGCTATTAGCTCCCGCCTTTGCAATCGTTCGTGAGGCCAGTAAGCGCGTCATGGGCATGCGTCACTTTGATGTGCAGATGGTGGGTGGCATGACCTTGCACCGTGGTCGTATCGCTGAAATGAAAACAGGTGAGGGTAAAACACTGGTCGCAACGCTGGCGGTGTACCTGAATGCGCTACCGGGTAAAGGCGTGCACGTGGTTACAGTGAACGACTACCTGGCTCGGCGCGACGCTGAGTGGATGCGTCCGCTGTATGAATTTCTGGGTCTTACTGTTGGCGTCATTTTCTCTGGTCAGACGGGTGAAGAGAAGCGTCATGCGTATAAGTGCGATATTACCTACGGCACCAATAACGAGTTCGGCTTCGATTATCTGCGCGATAACATGGCATTCTCGTTAGAGGATAAAGTGCAGCGTGGCCTACATTTTGCGATTGTTGATGAAGTTGACTCGATTCTTATTGATGAGGCGCGTACGCCGCTGATTATTTCCGGCGCGGTAGACGAAAATACCGACCTCTATAAAGTGGTCAATCAACTGGCCCAGCAGCTTGAGAAAGGCGAAGAAGTTGAAGATGAAGAAGCCACGGTTGTGGGTGACTTTTTAGTCGACGAGAAGCAAAAACAAGTAGAGCTGACGGAGCAGGGGCACAATAAAGTAGAAGAGTTGATGCGCGCTGAAGGGTTGTTGGGCAATGATGAATCGCTCTATGCTGCGCAAAACCTCAATTTGCTTCAGCACATGCACTCGGCACTGCGCGCCCGCTATCTCTATAACCGTGATGTCGACTACATCGTGTCTGACGGTCAGGTGGTGATCGTCGATGAACATACTGGCCGTTCCATGCCAGGGCGCCGCTGGTCGGAAGGTTTACACCAAGCTGTCGAAGCCAAAGAAGGCGTCACGGTACAGCGAGAAAGCCAAACGCTCGCCTCGACCACCTTCCAGAACTATTTCCGTCTGTATGAAAAATTAGCTGGGATGACCGGTACAGCGGACACTGAAGCCTTTGAGTTTCGTCAGATTTACGGCCTCGATGTGGTGGTTATTCCCACCAACCGGCCCTTGGCCCGTAAAGACCTGAATGATTTGGTTTATTTAAGCGCTGAAGAAAAGTACGAAGCGATCATTAAAGATGTCAAAACCGAGGACTGAAGCCGGGCGTCCGGTTCTGGTAGGTACTGCCTCTATCGAAACATCGGAGTACCTCGCCAAACTGATGCGTGAGGCAGGCTTAGTATTCAACGTGCTTAACGCTAAGCAGCACCAGAGCGAAGCCGAAATTATTGCCCAGGCCGGCCGTCCAGGGGCGATTACTATCGCCACTAATATGGCTGGTCGGGGTACTGACATTGTACTGGGGGCAACTGGGAGGCCGAGTCGGCCAAATTGCAAAACCCAAGCCAAGAGCAGATTGATGCGCTAAAGCTGAATGGCAAGCGCGACATGATGCAGTATTGGCTGCTGGCGGCTTGCATGTGGTGGGGTCTGAACGCCACGAATCCCGGCGTATCGATAATCAGTTGCGTGGCCGTGCCGGCCGGCAGGGCGATCCGGGCTCTACCCGGTTCTTCCTGTCGCTCGAAGATAGCCTGATGCGCCTGTTTGGCTCTGATCGTGTGAAACGCTTGATGCAGGCGTTGGGTCTTGAACACGGTGAAGCCATTGAGCATAAAATGGTTTCCAATGCCGTTGAGCGTGCCCAGAAGAAGGTCGAGGGTCGTAACTTCGATATTCGTAAGCAACTGCTTGAATATGATGATGTTGCCAATGACCAGCGCCGAGTGATCTATGACCAGCGCAACGAGATTCTTGCAGCAGATGATGTCGCAGATGCCGTCATCGGTATCCGCGAGGAGGTGATGGAGACGGCAATAAGTGATTATGTGCCTCCCAAAGCCTGCCCGAACAGTGGGATCTGCCTGGTTTGGAAGCGCACTTGAAAACGGAGTTCAACCTTGATGTGCCTGTGGTTAAGTGGGCCGCTGAGGATGAACGCTTTAGCGAGGAGCAGTTACGTGAGCGGCTGCAGACAATGCATCGTGAGGCCTATGCAGCGAAAGTGGCGGCTGCAGGCGAGAAACTGATTCGTCGCTTTGAGAAGCAAGTAATGCTGCAAGTGCTGGACACGCGCTGGAAAGAGCATCTCCAGTCGATGGATCATCTCCGCCGAGGTATCCACTTACGTGGTTATGCTCAGAAAAATCCCAAGCAGGAGTACAAGCGTGAGTCGTTTGAGCTCTTCCAGCATTTGCTTGAGCATATTAAAGAAGATGTAACACGGATTCTGAGCCATGTTCAGGTTCGTCAGCCCGAGGAAGTCGATGCGCTTGAGCGTCAACGTCGTGAAGCGCTGGAACGTGAAACCGCTACAGCGGCCAGCCGCCACGACGCCCCAGCCCAGGAGCCATCCGAGAATGATCAAGCAGCACCGGGTATTGATGGGCGCCCGATGCGCCGCGAAGGCCCTAAGGTTGGTCGTAACGACCCCTGTTCTTGTGGCTCGGGTAAAAAATATAAGCAGTGCTGTGGAAAATTAAGCTAACGACGATCATGTCTGAGATGGCATCTGACTAAGCGTCTGCCTACAGGAGAGAATCATGGCGGTGGGAAACATTCCCTTTCCAGAGTTGCCACCCCTTAAGGGGGTGCGCCTTGGGGTTGCAATGGCGGGTATCAAAAGCCGGATCGCCGTGATGTGGTGGTAATCGAGTTGCCCGATACAGCGACAGTGTCGGGGGTTTTTACCCGTAATGCATTTTGCGCAGCGCCCGTCATAGTGGCGAAACAGCACCTAGAGCAGTGTCGTGCAGAAAATCGTTCGCCACGCTTTTGGCTGATCAATACTGGCAATGCTAACGCGGGCACTGGCAAAGCTGGCTTGCGTGATGCACGAGCAAGCTGCGCTGAGCTGGCCAAACAGGCTGGGGTATCAGTCGAAGACGTGTTGCCGTTTTCAACCGGCGTGATTGGTGAACCGCTGCCGATGGATCGTCTGTTGGCGGGTTTAGCGCCAGCGCTTGGAAACTTGGCCAGCGACGCGGTTGCTTGGCAAGAGGCAGGCCAGGGCATTTTAACCACCGATACTCGCGCTAAAGGCGCCACCGTGACGCTGGAAATTGGTGACCAATCGGTGACTATTAGCGGCATTGCAAAGGGTCGGGCATGATTAAGCCCAATATGGCGACCATGTTGGGGTTTGTGGTGACCGATGCGATGATAGAAACGCCACTGCTTGACCGACTGTTACGACAAACCGTAGATCGCTCATTTAACTGCATTACGGTAGACAGTGACACCTCGACCAACGACGCATGCATGCTGGCGGCGACCGGCACCGGCCCGAAGATCGTGGATGATGAGCAGATTGCCGTGTTCAGTAACGCCTTGCAGCAGGTAATGACCGAGCTGGCGCAAGCGATTATTCGCGACGCGGAAGGGGCGACCAAGTTCGTCACCCTTCAGGTGGGCGAAGCGAAAAGCCGTCAAGAGGCGTTGGATGTAGCGTTCACGGTCGCTCATTCACCGTTGGTCAAAACAGCGCTTTATGCGTCCGATGCTAATTGGGGGCGTATTTTGGCGGCTGTCGGACGGGCGCCGGTGAGTGATTTCGACGTCAACCGGGTAGTGATAGATCTAGGCGATGTGCGCTTGGTCGAGCACGGTGGGCGCGCTGCCGGCTATACCGAAGCGGCGGGAAGTGCTGTCATGGCGCAGTCAGAAATTACCATACGCATTAACTTGGGGCGGGGCGAAGAAAGTGCCACGGTATGGACGTCGGACCTCTCCCCATGACTATGTGTCCATCAACGCGGATTACCGCAGCTAGTCATCGCCCTATCGAGGGCGTCTACTGGCCGTGGTAAAGGGCATACGCAGCGAGATAGCACCGACGCAAGCGATGTAGGTGCGCACACAGTGGATAAAGACGTAATGAGTGTAAAGGTAAAACGACGGGTTCACGTCGCAGCAGCTGCGATTATCAGCGCCGATCAACAGCAAGTACTGATTGCTCGTCGGCCGTCAAACGTTGATCACGGCGGGTTGTGGGAATTTCCCGGTGGCAAGCTGGCTCCTTATGAAACCGGTCTTGAGGGCTTGAAGCGCGAGTTGCACGAAGAATTGGGCATTGAAATCGTTTGCGCCCAGCCACTGATTCGCGTCCATCATGAATATCCAGACAAGCATATTCTGCTCGATGTATGGCAAGTGCACGAGTTTGCCGGTGAGCCGTTTGGGCGTGAAGGACAGGCGGTGCGCTGGGTACCGATGAGTGAGCTCTCAAACTATCCCTTCCCGGCGGCTAACTTACCTATCCTACGGGCGGTAAGGTTACCCACCGAGTATTTGATTACCGGTGAAGAGGCCGATGAGGCGCGTTTTGATGCGTTTCTTGAGCGTGCGTTACGCGAAGACAAGATTCGCTTGGTGCAACTGCGTGCCAAGCAGTTGGATGAGGCTGCTTACCTAGCCCGTGCCCAGCGTGCCCTGAGTCTGTGCCGTGAACACGGTGCACGACTGCTGCTTAATGGCGAGCCTACGCTGCTTGATCGCATTGACGCCGATGGCATTCATTTGACCAGTGAGCGTTTAATGCAGCTTGAACGTCGCCCAATAGCTGAAAACAAGTGGCTTTCTGCATCGACGCATAACCAAACGCAACTGACTCAGGCAGCAGTGTTAGGCTGCGATTTTGTCAGCTTGTCGCCGCTGCGAACCACCCCGTCGCATCCCGAAGTCTCGCCGCTCGGTTGGCATGATTTTCAACAGTTGGTTGAGCGTGCCGGCATGCCGGTATTCGCACTCGGTGGCATGACGCGCTTTGATGCCAATCATGCGCGTGCCGTGGGTGCCCAAGGTATCGCTTCTATTCGCGATTTCTGGAAGTAACACGCCAAGCCAGATCGTATAAAAGAACGGCATGCAATGAAAAACGCCTGCCTGGGTATTTCCTAGGCAGGCGTTTATTTTCTGGAGTCACTTTTTTAGGCAAGCTTAGTCACGGTAACGGCGAGTTAAGTCTCCGTAGGCGTCGACTCGGCGATCACGGAGATAGGGCCAGATGCGGCGGGTATTTTCACTGCGCGCCATATCAATCTGTACCACTAACTGCTCTGTTTCTTCGCCCGCATGGGCCAATAACTCCCTTGAGGTCCGCAAATAAAGCTGCCACCCCAGAACTGAATGCCATCACCAACGCCGGAGTGATCCGCTTCAAAGCCCACCCGGTTGGCCGCGAGCACGGGTAAACCGTTGGCGACGCCGTGGGCGCGCTGAACAATCGTCCAGGCATCTTTCTGGCGTGTTTTTCTGCGGCATCGTCGTTAGGGTCCCAGCCGATCGCGGTGGGGTAGAGCAGTAAATCGGCACCGGCCAGTGCCATCAAACGGGCAGCTTCGGGATACCACTGATCCCAGCAGACCAAAAACTCCAAGTCGGCCTAAAGACGTCTCTATCGGGGTGAAGCCTTCGCCGCGGGCGCTGTCGTGATCGCCTGGCGTAAAGTAAAACTTCTCATAAAAACCCGGATCATCGGGGATGTGCATTTTACGGTATTGCCCAACACGCCCTTCGGCGCCGTCATAAACCACGGCGGTATTGTGGTAGAGACCCGGCGCGCGACGCTCAAATAGCGATCCTACCAGGACAATATCCAACTCTTTGGCGAGTGCCGCGAGGCGTTGACCGGTAGGGCCATCGAGTGGCTCTGCTAAATCAAATAACGCGGGATCTTCGTATTGGCAGAAATAGTGGGTGGCGTGCAGTTCCTGAAGCAGTATCAGTTGGGCGCCTTGCTCAGCAGCACTGCGGATACCTTCTTCGCTTGCTGACAGGCTTTGAGCTTTGTCCGGCCAAGCGGGTTGCTGCACCACACCGACGGTTAGCCTCGAACTAGGTTTAATCGACATAATGGCTCCTTTATTCAGTCAGTATCGCCTGAGCGCTGGGCAGGTGCGCCTTGAGCAAGCGTGCCTTGTGGAAGTTGCATGGTTAAACAGTGCAGGCTGCCGTGTTGGCGAATAACGCTCGTGCACTCAATCGGGATCAGCATATGCTCGGGAAACGCATTTGCTAGCGCATGCAGTGCAGTGACATCCGCCGGGTCGCCGTAAGTAGGGACCAATACGGCCTGGTTGATAATAAGGAAGTTGGCGTAAGTCGCTGGCAGGCGATGACCATCATCCGGATCAAAACAGGCTTGAGGCCAAGGCAACGCGATAAGCCGGTAAGGCTCACCGTTGCGCTGACGAAACGCCTGTAACTCTTGCTCCATGGCCGCCAGTGCCGAATAGTGGGGATCGTTAGGATCATCACAGCGAACGTAGGCAATAGTACTCGGATCACAAAAGCGTGCCAGAGTATCAATATGACTATCGGTGTCATCGCCTTCTAAATGGCCGTTGGACAGCCACAGTACGTGGTCAACCCCGAAATCCCTCACCAAGCTGAGCTTCTATCTGTGCTCTGGATAGAGTGGGATTACGGTTGGAGTTAAGCAGGCATGCTTCGGTGGTGAGCAGGGTGCCTTCACCGTCGGTTTCGATACCGCCGCCTTCTAATATCAGGTCTCGTGGGGCCACTGGACATGCCCAAGCCCCTGCATCGGCAAGCCTTTGGGTAAGTTGATTATCGCGCTCTGCGGGAAATTTACCGCCCCAACCGGTAAAGGTGTAATCAAGTATCACCATCTGGCCTTTTTCGTCGATGACACTGATCGGTCCATGGTCTCGCCCAGGTGTCATCGGTGGGTGCGACAATAAGCTGCAGCCGTGAAGCGGGTACGCCGTAGGCCCCAAACGTAGCTGCCAAGCGCTGTCGTGTTAGCTCATCGGGCACGCAGATCAACGCCCGCTGAAAACGTGTGGTGGCCATCACGATACGCTCGAGTGTAGCCTCAATACGTGCGAGTAATGGGGCCCAATCGCCGTCATGGCCAAGTCAATTGTATGCCGTCTTGCGGATACCATTCGGGTAGCAGACGATAAGTCATAGTTGCCAACGTCATGAACGCCTTTGTTGAATTAAAAACTAAACAACGCTTAGTAAAGAGGACTTTCCCAGAGGAAATTGTAAATCGGCGCAATGTAGGCGGTGGCTGGGCAAGTTGCAAGCGTAACGTTTTAATCTGAACGCTCGCAGTGCCTGGCTGCTCTAATGGCCGTTTGAACATGCAGAGACACTAAAAAACCGTACCATGAGCGCTTATTAATAAGGAATGACGCCATGCTTGATCGTTTGCCTTTTCTGGTGGGCTGCGCTACGTGCGCGCTAAACGCCGGAACCACTTTATTTCGTTTATTTCGCTTACCTCGATGCTGGGGTTAATGTTGGGAGTCGCCGTACTTATTCTGGTGTTATCGGTGATGAATGGCTTCGATCATGAGTTGCGTACACGCATTTTAGGCATGGTCCCACACGCCAAAAATCGAGTCCCGGGAAGGGGATGGTCGAATGGCAGGCATTGGCTGAAGAGTTAATGCAACGCGAGCATGTTATCGGTGCAGCGCCCTTTGTAGAGCAGCAAGGCATGTTCTCTGTAGGTGGGCGTAATCAGGGTGCCATGGTGAACGGCATTAACCCTGATTGGGAAGACCGGGTCTCGATTATAGGCGAGCATATGATCCAAGGCGAGCTCGAGGATCTGGTTCCCGGTGAGTGGCACGTAGTGCTTGGTTCGATGCTAGCGCGAAACTTGGGCGTTGGTGTGGGAGACCGAGTAACGCTATTGGTTCCCGAAGCATCGATAACTCCCGCCGGTGTTTTCCCGCGCTTAAAGCGTTTTACCGTCAGCGGTATTTTCAGCGTCGGTGCTGAGCTGGACGCTAATTTAGCTTATGCCAATATTGAAGATATGCAGACCCTCGCCCGGTTAGGCGATGCGGTGGGTGGGCTTCGCCTGCAGATGGATGATTTGTTTGCCGCTAGTAGCGAAACTCAGTCGATTCTCAATGAGCTTGGTCCTGGGTACCGTGGGAGCGACTGGACATACACGCAAGGCAATCTATTCCAGGCGATTCAAATGGAAAAGCGCATGATTGCGCTGTTGCTCACCGTGATTATCGCCGTGGCGGCCTTTAACATCGTTTCGACATTGGTCATGGTGGTCACTGATAAGCGCGCCGATATCGCCATTCTGCGCACCATCGGCGCTACACCGCGCTCGATTATGGGTATTTTTATTGTTCAAGGGATGGCTATCGGACTGATCGGTATTGCCATTGGTGTGGCGGTAGGGGTGCTGCTAGCACTGACCGTGGCTGATTTGATCGGTTGGGTCGAAGGAACACTGGGCATTCAGTTCTTAGATGCCGGGGTGTATTTCATTAGCGATCTGCCTTCTCGACTGCAGTGGAATGATGTCAGCCGTATCGTCTTGGCTGCCTTTGGTTTGACGTTCCTGTCCACGCTCTATCCCGCTTGGCGGGCGGCAAAGGTTCAGCCAGCGGATGTATTGCGCTATGAATAATGGCTTTAGGAATAAGGATGACATGATGTCTACGAATACGGTGTCTAAAAATACAGTAGAAGCGGCCATCATGCTCGATTGCCAGTCGTTGACACGAACCTACAGCGAAGGCCCCCAGGATCTGACAGTGCTCGACAAGCTCAATTTGCAGGTGCGCGCCGGGGAGCGGGTCGCTATCGTAGGCAGCTCGGGTTCTGGTAAAACGACACTACTCAACCTGCTGGGCGGTCTTGACCGCCCCAGTGAAGGTAGTGTGGTTATCGCCGGTCAGCGACTGTCAGGTTTGAATGAAGCAGCGTTGGGCCGTTTTCGGAACCGCTATATCGGCTTCGTATACCAATTTCACCATTTGTTGGCAGAATTTACCGCACTGGAAAATGCCGCATTACCGTTAATTATTCGTGGCCAATCGAAAAGGTGGCAGAGCAGCGCGCGATGCAAATACTTGAGCGGGTAGGTATGCAGCCTCGGGCGGATCATAAGCCTGGTGAATTATCGGAGGGGGAGCGCCAGCGAGTGGCGATAGCCCGGGCATTGGTCACCGATCCCAGCTTGGTATTAATGGATGAGCCTACGGGCAACCTTGATCAGACCACCGCAGCGACTATTTTGGCGCTAATGGACGAACTGGCCAAAGAGAGTGCTTGTGCGTTTGTGATTGTAACCCACGATGTAGGCCTTGCTGCTCATCAAGATCGCGTTCTTAAGCTGGATGCAGGTAAATTGGTGGAGCAAATGCCAGCGCTTTGATCATTAGGCTGGCCTTTAAGCCTCGCCAACAAGCTTAATTGTCGAGTTCTGCTTCGATTTGAGCACGCCGCTGCCGACGTTTCTGGCGGCGGCGTTTCCAATGGTGTGAGACATGCCAGCGCCAAATCAGGCGAACGCCAATATTGGCGACGATGGCGACGATAATGCCCGTTACAAGTGAGCCAATGATGAGTGGCGGCATAATGTCGTGCATCTGTTCGGCCAGCCAGCGTGTCGAAATGCGCGAGGGTGCTTCCCGCACTGGGGCGCCGAGTATGAACGTGCCAATTCGGTAATTGCTGTAAAAAATCAGTGGCATCGTTAGGGGTTGGTAATCCATACCAAACCTACCGATAGGGCTAAATTGCAGCGCGTTAGGCGAGCACCCAGCGCAGCCACCACCATCTGAAAAGGGATGGGGAGCATGGCACAAAACACGCCCACGCTAAACGCATTCGCAACGCTTCGGCGAGTTAAAAGCCACAAACCCGGGTCGGCAATCAGCGGCGCCATAAACCGTAGCGAGCGCTGTTTCCTGATGGTGTCGGGTTTGGGCATGTAGCGCTGCAGGAACCGGCGCGGCATGGCGGATACTCTTGCCTATCAATGTTGCCCATTATCCATATAGCGTTGCCCTTCGGCTATGCTAGGCCACCAATGAACGTTCGCCAGGGAGGGTCCTATGCGGTTAGGTGTCGCCATGCCGGCTGCTTTAGCGGCTCTCACTGGAGGGGGCTTCGCGTGGTATAGCCACACTGCAGGCATGACATCTAATGCGTTTGGGTGGGTGTTGGTGGCTGCTTTATTTGTCGTCGGCTGGCGGCCACGCCTAGGCGTATGGCTGTTGATTGGTCTATGGGTGTTTGCTGGCGTGCAGCGTGAATGGACGAGCCGTTTACCGGCGGGGTTAAGCGGTGAAGATGTTGTTGTTGAGGCAAGCGTGTTGACCGCCCAGCCAGCAGGGGGCGCAACGCGTCTGCTATTAGCTGTTGATCATTGCCAAGCCCCGGCCCAACGGCCGAGTTGCTCTGCACTCGCTCACGTGCGCATAACCGCTTATGGCGATAATCGATTCCAGCCCGGTGAACAGTGGCGTATGACGCTGCGTTTGCGTCCTCCGAGTGGCTTTGCCAATCCGGGTACATTCGATTATGAGCAATGGCTTTGGCGCGAGGGAATCCATGCGACTGGCTACTTACGCCAGGATCCTCCGCCGGTTCGGCTCTCTTCCTCCGGCCCTTCGCTTCGCCAGCTTGGGCTGGACTTCTTAGATCAACAGGCGTTTGACGAACGCACGAAACGCTGGCTGGCAGCGCTAACGTTAGGGGATAGCGAGCAGCTCACCCAGGATGATTGGTCATTATTGAATGCTACCGGCACTACACACCTGGTCGTAATTTCAGGCTTGCACGTTGGTTTGGTGGCATCGTTTGTACTGATGCTAGCCAAGCTGGGAGCTCGTTTAACGACACCCACCAACTGGCGAATGCGCACCTGGCCATGGTGGTTGGCGGCCATCGCGTGTGTCAGTTATGCCACTCTTGCCGGGATGGCGCCACCGGCTATGCGGGCTATGGTAATGACGCTGATTGGTTTATGGGTGTTGAGTGGTCGACATGCACCGGGGCCATGGCAGGCTTGGTGGCTAGCCATTGCATTGGTACTCATAGTTGATCCAATGGCGCTATGGCGGCCGGGAATGTGGTTGTCATTTTTAGCTGTGGCATGGCTGATTATAATTTGGCAGGGGCGACGGCGCCCTCAGGGAATAAAAGGCTGGTGCTGGGCGCTGGTTAGGTCGCAATTGCTACTAGCACCGTTAATGGCTGCCGCGGTGTTGGTTGCGTTTGGGCGAGTAGCGCCCGCCGCGCCATTGATCAATTTAGTCGCAGTGCCCTGGGTGAGTTCGGTGATGGTACCCACCGCCCTGTTGGGGTGGTTGCTAGCACCGTTCCCCCTTTTAGGTGGGGCTTTTTGGTGGCTATTTGAGGCGTCGCTTAGCGTTTTCCACCTGCTGCTGACGGTCTCTGTACAGCGTTGGCCATTGTGGGAGCCCGACCGGCTGCTGACGATGCCGCTAGCCCTCGCTTTGCTGATGATGTCCTTGAGCTGGGGGCTGCCTAGTGTATTACCAGGATTGAGGCTGGCCTCTACCTTGCTGGTTCTAGCCCTTCCTTTTGGTCGCTTTCGCCGCCTAGCTTTCGTAGCACGGTGAGCGTTAACGTATATGACGTGGGGCAGGGGCAGTTGATAGAACTGCGCAGTGAGCATTATCGCCTTCTTTACGATACCGGGCCGCAATTTCGCAGTGGCTTTATGCCGCTAGAGACGCTTTGGTCGCCGGGACAGCAGTTTGATCAGGTGATCGTTAGTCACGGCGATAATGACCATGCGGGGGTGTGGAGGCGTTGCTTGACAACCATTTGGTTAGTCAGTGGACAGCTCCTGCGGGTGAAGCGCTGCCAGTTCCAAGTGTTGCCTGTCAGCGTGGTCAGGCATGGCAGCGTGATGGGGTTAGCTATCGATTCTTATGGCCACCTGCTGGCGAGAATACGCTATCTGCGAATGATCGTTCCTGCGTGTTGGAAGTGAGTGTCGGCGAACAGCGATTGCTGATTACGGGGGATGTGAGTGCCGAGATAGAGCGGCGCTTTCTGCGCGAAGTAGGTTTACCCATTAGTGCGTTGGTGGCAGGTCACCATGGCAGCGACACCAGTTCAGGTATTCAGTTTGTGCGTCATGCTATGCCTAAGCATGTCATATTTAGCGCTGGGCAAAGTAATTCTTTTCAGCACCCAGTGGACGCCGTCGTGCGCCGTTTTCGTCAGCAAGGGAGCTGTTTATGGAGCACGGCACAGGATGGAGCGCTGCGTTTTAGTCTAGGCGCAGCCGATTCCATTGAAATCAAAACGACGCGACAACTGCCAGGACAACGTAACCGGTGTTGAAGCGTGGCGCCATAAGGTAGAATTCAGCGCACTGCACACTATTGCCAGGAGCGCGTGTGACTGATTCAGGTTGGGTTATCTACAAACGGTTGTTGGGTTATGTAAAGCCGCATTGGCGTGCCTTTGGGCTGGCGGTGGTGGGGTTTGTGGTCTATGCCGCGTCGAGTACCGCTCTGGCGGAAATGATGAAGCGTCTTATTGACGGCATTCAAAACCCAGACGCAGCCTTTCGGTTATTGCTGCCATTATTTGTGATTATTATGTTCTCTGCCCGAGGGTTGGGTACTTTTCTAAGCACTTATTTTATGGCCTATGTGGGCCGTTATGTCATTCATACTCTGCGCTGCGATGTGTTTGCCCATCTTCTCCATCTGCCCGGCCGGTTTTTTGACCACCACTCTAGCGGTCAGCTGGTATCACGAGTGACCTATCATGTTGAGCAAGTAGCCGGGGCTGCCACCAAGGCGGTAACGATTATTCTTCGTGAAGGTCTGTTTGTGGTCGGGTTAGTGCTTTATCTACTCTGGACCAACTGGTTGTTAACGCTGCTTTTTTTGGGCGTGACTCCGATTATTGCCGTGGTAGTGAGCTATGTTAGTAAACGCTTTAGGCGGATCTCCAAGCGCATTCAGCACTCTATGGGCGATGTCACCCATATTGCGTCGGAAGCGTTGTCTGGCTATAGAGTGGTACGCACTCATGGTGCTGAAGACTATGAAAACAGCGCTTTGAGAAGGTGAGTGAAGAAAACCGTCGCCAAAGTATGAAAGAGGCGATGACACGAGCAGTCAGCTCTCCAGTGATTCTGATGCTCGTAGCCATTTCCATGGCGTTATTGGTATGGCTGGCAATGGCGCCTTCGTTAATGGCGAGTATGACGCCCGGGGAGTTTGTCGCCTTTATTACCGCTGCAGCACTAATGATTAAGCCGGTGCGTCAATTAACCGAAATTAATGGTGAAATCCAGAAAGGATTGGCGGCAGCAACAGAGCTTTTCGGGCTGCTTGATACAACGCCTGAGCAGGACAATGGCAAGCGCATCGCAAGCCGCTTAAGCGGCGAAGTGGTCATTGACCAAGTAAGCTTCCGCTATGCCGACGAACAGCCCAACGTGCTGCATGATATTAACTTGCGCTTGGCGCCGGGGGAGCTGGTGGCGATAGTTGGCCGCTCGGGAAGTGGAAAATCCACCCTGGTCAGTCTGTTGCCGCGTTTCTACCGGCCTAGCCAAGGTCGTATCACCATTGATGGTATCAATATCGATGAGTATGCCCTGGGTCCGCTGCGCCAACAGATTGCATTAGTGTCACAGCAAGTGACGCTATTTAACGCCTCAATTGCCGATAACATTGCCTACGGGATCGCCAATCCTGATCTCGAGGCTGTTAAAGCGGCGGCTAAAGCCGCCTATGCGCATGAATTTATCGACAAGCTTCCCAATGGCTATGCCACTACTGTGGGCGAAAACGGCGTGATGCTCTCGGGTGGGCAGCGCCAGCGACTGGCGATTGCTCGGGCCATCTTTAAAGACGCACCGTTGTTGGTGCTAGATGAAGCCACTTCGGCGCTGGACACCGAATCAGAGCGGTATATTCAAAAAGCCCTAGAGCGCGTCTGTGAAGGACGGACCACGCTGGTTATTGCTCACCGCCTGTCAACTATCGAACGCGCTGACCGCATCATCGTGATGGACCAAGGGCGAATTATCGAAGAGGGCACACACCAGGCGTTGTTGGATGCGGACGGCGCCTATGCGGCGCTATACCAGCTCCAGTTTCAAGAAGCGCTATGACCGGGATAACGCGAAACCTGTCAAAAAGAGCGGGGGCAGAGAGAACTTTGTCAGCACGCTGGCTTAAAGGCGCTTATCAGGGCAGCCGCTGGCTGTTGCCGCTGAAACCCTTGGGCGCACTTTACCAATGCATCATGGCGCGAAGAGAGCAGGCATACCGAAGCGGCAATAAGGCAATCTGGAAGGCGCCGGTGCCGGTTATCGTGGTGGGTAATATTACCCTCGGTGGCACAGGTAAATCGCCGCTGGTAGCGTGGTTGGCTCGTTGGTTGGTGGCGCAAGGCTGGTCGCCGGGTATCGTGACTCGCGGTTATGGCGGTAAAGCGTCCAGTTACCCATTATTTGTTACCGCCAGCACCAACGTGTCCGAAAGTGGCGATGAGCCGCTAATGCTGGCACAGCAAACGGGGTTACCCGTGGTGGCGGACCCCAAGCGTGTGCGCGGTGTTCAGGCGTTAGTAGAGGCGGGGTGCGATATTATTCTCAGCGATGACGGCTTGCAGCACTTGGCGTTGTCCCGTGATATAGAATTGTTAGTCGTGGATGGTGCCCGAGGTCTTGGTAACGGACACTGCTTACCTGCAGGACCGCTAAGAGAGTCGCCTAATCGGCTCCATCGAGTCGATGCCGTAGTCGTCAATGGCGATTTACAGCACGCGTTGCCTGTCACTTCTGCAACATTTATGCAGTTAGCACCGCAGTGCTGGCGCCGCTTGAAAGATGGCGTGCGTTTTCCCCTTGTGCCTCTGCCGTTTACGCTGCCGGTGCATGCAGTAGCGGGTATTGGAAACCCTGAGCGCTTTTTTCGCACGCTTTCTACATTGGGTATCAAGGGCGACTGGCATCCACTAGCGGATCACCAGCAGTACGGTGCTGACGCGCTAAACTTTGCAGAGCCTCGCCCAGTGATTATGACCGCCAAAGACGCCGTTAAGTGTAACGCCCTGGCGCCGCCCGATAGCTGGGTACTAGAGGTAGAAGCGGCCCTTCCACCTGAGTTTGAGTATTGGCTGGCAGCGCGGCTGTCAGCAATTTCCTAAAGGAGATACCGCATGGATAAGGAACTACTGGCAATGCTGGTTTGCCCGTTGTGTAACGGTAAGCTGAAATACGACCGCGAGGCTCAAGAACTGCGTTGTCACTACGATGGCTTAGCCTACCCCATTCAAGAGGGCATTCCTGTCATGTTACCGGAAGAGGCCCGCGCGATGGATGCCGATGAAAAGCTGCCTAGCTCTCGGGGCGCTCACCAGGACGTTCTCCAGGTCACATCGGAGACGCTTGATGGATTTCCCAGACTCCATGGCGTCTGTTCCCACGGTGCCTGACTTTACGGTAGTCGTGCCCGCTCGCTACGGCTCCACCCGGTTGCCCGGCAAGCCACTGCTTGAGATTGCTGGGGAACCGATGGTCGCTCACGTATGGCGACGCGCTTGTCAAAGCCACGCTAGCCGAGTCGTAGTGGCGACAGACGATAGCCGCATTCGTGATGCTATGTTGCCTTACGGCGCCGAAGTGATCATGACCCGAGATGATCACCCATCGGGCACTGACCGTTTAGCTGAAGTAGCCGACATTCTGACGTTGGCGAATGATGCGCTGTTGGTCAATGTCCAGGGCGACGAACCACTGATCCCGCCCGCCTTGATTGATCAAGTAGCCCTGCGCCTAGCCGATGATCCCGAGGCTTCGATAGCGACGCTAGCGGAACCTATTAATAATGTTGAAACATTGTTTAACCCCAACGTGGTCAAGGTGGTGCGCTCCTTGCAAGGTCGAGCGTTGTATTTCTCCCGTGCACCGATTCCTTGGGATCGCGAACAGTTCAAAGAGCCACCCACGTTACTGGCGACCGATGCCTGGCTGAGACATATTGGTTTATATGCTTACAGGGCCGGTTTTCTGGCAGCCTACCGCGATTGGCCAGCCTCAAGCCTTGAGCAACTTGAGCAACTTGAGCAATTGCGTGCATTACAGAATGGCCACACTATTCAAGTGGCGTTGGCCTGCGAAGTAAATCCCGCTGGCGTCGATACCGCCGAAGATTTAGCGCGTGTGCGGGCGCTACTGGCTCAGCCCAGTCGTTAAAGGACTCAAGGAGCGCCGCTGTGAAAGTGTTATTTGTATGTTTGGGAAATATTTGCCGCTCACCCACCGCCGAAGGTGTTTTCCGTCGCGCTGTCGAGCAAGCGGGGATGGCCGATGATATTGAGATAGACTCCTGTGGCGTTGGCAGCTGGCATGTGGGCAAAGCACCGGACGCACGGGCTCAACAGGCTGCACTATGTCGTGGTATCGATTTAAGCAGCCTATGTGCTCGTCAGCTAAGCGAGCAGGATTTTGCTGAGTATGATTACGTGCTGGGCATGGATCAGGATAATGTACGTGCCATTCGCGGCCTAAAACCCGCTAACAGCCAAGCCTACGTTGGTCTGTTTTTGGATTTTGCCGGTACGCCGGGTGCTGAGGTGCCGGATCCCTACTATGGCGGTGAAGAAGGTTTTGAAAACGTTTTGAATTTAATCGAAGCTGCATCAGCAGGGCTCGTTCAACACCTTAAGCGTGAGCGCTGAGGTGGCGGCTTTGAATCTGCAAACCGATGTTGATCTAACGCTTGCCAACACACTGCGGCTACCCTGCAAGGCCGAGCATTTTGCGGCGCCAGCTACCTTATCAGCGCTGCGCGCTTTACTCGCTCAGGCACGCCAGCAGGGATGGCCTACCACGATACTCGGCGGTGGCAGCAATGTACTGCTGCCTGATCAGTTGCCGGGCTTGGTAGTGCGGCCAGCGTTGGATCAATGGTGGCTGACCGCTCAACAAAGATATTCAAAGGACCATGTGTTTGTCCACGTGGGTGCTGGGGTTAATTGGCACACTTTGGTAATGGCAACTGCTGAACGAGGGCTATGGGGAATTGAAAATCTAGCGTTGATTCCTGGTAGCTGCGGGGCAGCGCCGGTGCAAAATATAGGCGCCTATGGCGCTGAGCTTGCCGATACGCTGCAAGCGGTGCAGGTAATGGAGCTTGCAACAGGACGTGTCGATTGGCTTGACGCCCAGCAATGCAAGCTGGGGTACCGCGACAGTATCTTTAAACGCGAGCTGGCTGATAGGGTGGTGATCACCCAATTGGTGTTGCGTTTGTCGCGCACGCCAGCTCCGCAGCTCGGTTACGGTGATCTTGCTGAGCGACTATCCAATTCACCTACACCGCTAGCAGTCGCCAACGCGGTATGTGCCATTCGGCGCGAGAAGCTGCCTGATCCTGAGTTGCTTGCCAACGCAGGGAGTTTTTTCAAGAACCCGCTGGTGGAGGATCAGCAGGTGACGCGACTGCTGCGTCGGTATCCCACGATGCCTCACTTTCCCCAGGGAAAAGGGCAAACAAAGCTGGCGGCGGGTTGGTTAATTGACCAGTGTGGCTTGAAAGGAATGCAGGATGGCGTCTTTGGTGTGCACCAGCATCAAGCGCTGGTGCTGGTACATTTTGGCGGTGGTGATCGCCATGGCTTGCTGAAAACAGCGAACTATATCGTTGACCAGGTTGCATCACGCTTTGGCGTTCGGCTGGAGCCCGAGCCGCGGTTAGTTAATCCGTAGCTATATTGGCCGCTTCTGCTGTTGTTTAAAATGCGCCTGCTAAAGACAAAATCCCCGCATAAGCGGGGATTTTGCTATTCAACACATGCAACACACGTGCCCGAATTACTCTGAGTAGGTGTCTTGCTGTGCCTGCTTACGTTTCTCACGCGGGTCATTGTGGGCCCGGGTGCGACGCCGCCGCGGTTTAGGCGCGTCTTCAGTTACTGCGTCTTCAGCAGGCGCTTCACTGGCGATCGGCTGAGCGAGCTGAGGCGCTGCTTCGGTAGCAGGGGCTTCAGTCATTATCCGTTCGTCGCTACTCTTTTCAGTGCTGTTTTCTTCAGCACTATTCTCTTTAGTACTACTCTCATCAGTACTATTTTCTTCAGTGCTATTCAGTTCACCGCTGCCTTCTTTAGCGCTGCTTTCTTCGTCGTTACTCTCTTTGACATTCTTTGGCTCATCGCCTTTTCCGCTGCTTCTTGCTTCGGCTCGCTGTTGGAGAGTTCTTCAACCGAAGGAGCCGCGGCGACGCTCTTAGAATCGCTTGGGGTTGCTGATTCCTGGTGAGCTTCCTGAGCGTTTGCGGGTGTTTCGGGCTGACGCTCTTCGTTACTTTGATAAGTATCCTCAGCATCCAAAGCAGCCGGGGAAGCGGCCTCATCGATACCTCGCCGCAGGATCCACAATGTTGCCCGCAGGCGGCTCGATGGCTTCAGGTGTTACCGACTCGCTATCACTGACTGGTGGTTGGCTATCGGAAACCTGATCAGTTGCTGCTGGCTCTGTCTTCGCTTCAGATAGCAGAGTCTTAGGCTCGTTCTCTTCGGAATCAGCCTCAGTTGACCCAGTGGTTGGCGTTTCCATTGGCTCATCGTTAGCTGTTGATTCCGGTTCGCTGGGCTTTGAAACGGCCTCTTTTCCACGTCGGTGGCAACCGCTGTCTCGGGCGCTACTTTAGGCTGACGGCGCTGATGCGTCGACTTACTTGCCTTTGCGTTGTCTGCCACAGGCCGGTCTGCCGTTGTGGCGTTGTCCGCTTTTTCAGACGTTTCTGAAGGGCTCGTTATGTCAGCACTGTTAGGTACGTTGGCATTCGGAGCTTCATCAGCAGACACTTCACTCGGCTGTGTTACGGCTTCTGGTGCCTCACTCGGTGCTTCGGCTTGCAGTTTTAACTGCTCAGCTTCTGCCTGAGGATTGATAGCCTGGGTACGTGTGCGGTTACGGGGGTTGTTACGCGTACGCTTTGGCTTGCCGTCGTCTTTGGCCTCAGTATTATTGACCGCTTCATTACGCTGATTGTCACGGCTGCTATCGCGGCGCGGTTCTTTTGCGCTGCGTTTTTGCCCTCTTTTTCTTTCGCCGAACTGTCTTTGCTAGCGTTATCTTTAGCAGAGCTATCCGTCTGCGTCTCTTTGCGAGGCACTTTATTGGCCGGCTCTTGCCCGTTGGCATCGTCTTGCTGAGGATGACGGCGACGGTTACGGGTGCGGCTAGGGCCACTGCGTTTGTCGTTACTGTCCTCATTGGCAGCACGCTGAGTGGTGTTGCGCTGATCGCTCTTCTGTTCGGTTTTTTGCTCCGATTGAGGACTATTGTCACTGCGAGCGTTACGGCTGGTGGTTTCGCCGCGTTCGCTGCGTGATGGTTTCTGCCGCGACTCATTGCTGCGCTGATTGGTTTTGCGCTCGCTTGGCTTACGGGGCGCGGGCGTTTCTGCCTTCGGGGCAGGCGCAGGCTCGGCACTGCTTTCGTCGCTGCCTAATAGCTTGGCGAAACCTCGAATAAAGCGGCCGATGACGCTGGGTTGTTCACTGGTCGCCGGTGTTGCTTTCGCCGCAGGCGCTGAGGTCGCGGCAGGTGCTTTCTCTTCGGTTTGCAGCGATGCTGGTGCAGGCGCGTTGTGCGTAACGCTTTTAACGGCGGCTTCGGCACGCTGAGCAGGAGGCACAAAAACTAGGCGTTGGCTCTTTGCCTACTTCGGTATCGGTGGAGAGTTCAAAGCTTGAAAGGCTTTGGGTGTCATCTTCGTCCAGATGATCGTCGCGCAGACGCTGAACATCGTAGTGCGGCGTGTCCATATCAGGGTTGGGCAGCAGTACGACGCGCACACCCTGGCGAGATTCTAGATCTGCCAGCACGCTACGTTTTCGTTAAGCAGGTAAGTCGCTACCGGTACCGGCAGGATGGCGCGGATCTGCGCGCTATTCTCTTCATGGCCTCTTCTTCAATCAGGCGCATGATGGAGAGAGAGAGAGAACGCACATCGCGAATGGTGCCCTGGCCATTACAGCGGGGGCAGACCACGCCGCTGGTTTCACCCAGAGAGGGGCGCAGACGCTGGCGAGACATTTCCATCAAGCCAAAGCGTGAGATACGGCCAATTTGTACCCTAGCGCGATCCAATTTAAGCGCATCGCGCATGCGGTTTTCAACTTCACGCTGGTTGCGCGCTGGCCCCATGTCGATGAAGTCGATCACGACTAAGCCGCCGATATCGCGCAGGCGCAGCTGGCGTGCGATCTCATCGGCGGCTTCAGAGTTGGTTTGCAGTGCCGTTTCTTCGATATCACTGCCGCGGGTGGCACGCGCGGAGTTGATATCGATAGAGACCAGTGCTTCCGTATGGTCAATCACGATCGAGCCGCCAGAAGGCAACTTCACTTCGCGCTGATAGGCGGTTTCAATTTGCGATTCGATCTGGAAACGCGAGAATAGCGGGACTTCGTCCGCGTAAAGTTTGATCTTTGCTGGTAGGAGGGCATGACCTGGCGAATAAAGCCCAGTGCCTCAGCATGAATCTCAGGGCTATCAATCAATACCTCGCCGATGTCCTGGCGCAGGTAGTCGCGCATGGCGCGAATGATGACATTGGATTCACGATAGATCAGGAACGGAGCAGGGCGTTTGGCGGCTTCAGTGGTAATAGATTCCCACACTTGGACCAGGTAATCCAAGTCCCACTGCAGTTCCTCTGGATTGCGACCAATACCTGCGGTGCGTACGATCAGGCCCATTTTATCGGGTACAGTTAATTGGCCCATGGCATCTTTGAGCTGACTGCGCTCGTCGCCTTCGATACGACGCGAAATACCACCTGCCCGCGGGTTGTTGGGCATCAGCACCAAGAAGCGGCCCGCCAGACTGACAAAGGTGGTTAGCGCAGCGCCCTTATTGCCACGCTCTTCTTTGTCAACCTGAACGATGACTTCTTGGCCTTCCTTAAGTACTTCTCTAATGCTCGGACGTCCGGAAACGTCTTTGACAAAGTACTCTTTAGAAATCTCTTTGAGCGGCAAAAAACCGTGGCGGTCAGCGCCGTAATCGACAAACGCAGCTTCAAGAGGGCTCTACACGGGTGATTTTGCCGCGATAAATATTGGCTTTTTTCTGCTCTCGAGCGCCGGATTCGATATCTAGATCGTACAGGCGTTGTCCATCAACTAAGGCGACGCGCAGCTCTTCAGGCTGTGTCGCATTAATAAGCATCCGTTTCATGTTGTCTCGCATAGCGTTGCGTGCCGGCGAACTGCCTATGGGGTGACGTAGGCGAACCGCTGGGTGCTGCGTGCTTGTGCTCGGCGCATTGCAATGCTGACGCGTCAAGCCGGGAAGGCGTCATCGCCAACCCGGCCAGTAGGGCGTTGAGTACGTGGCGGAGGCAGGACGTGTTCCGGTGATTGTCACATCCATCCGGCCCTGCTGACACCGCCGACACCTGGCATTCATCGATTCACCAACGCCGGCCACCGGCACAGCGTTGAACTTGTCGCCCAGAGTCAGCCAGCGCCTTGTGACGAGAAAGGAGGGGCTGCTCAGGGCGTGGCGTTGTTTCGTTACTGCCTGCCGTTGAGGGCGAGGCTTAGTTACATCTGTCGGCATAAAACGGCCGGCAGAGTTACCGCATTTTTAAGATCATATTTGGTGCTAAAAAAAACGGGCAATGCGTACACTGGTGCCGTTTTTCGTGTCCAGGCCTGCGTGTTAGTCGGGCAGGCGCATTAACCGAGCTCAGTGATGACGCTTTCTGCTACCGAATTTAACCGAGTAGCTAGTTATCAGCTAGTCGCTAACGCTAGACGAGAAAGCATTCTGCACTTGGCTGGTGGACGTTTTGGAATATAACAGTAAAGACAACGACCAGCAATTGACGCAATGCCCTTGGGTCTACGTTAGAATGCCGTTTTAGGCTGGTGTCATCGAGCTACAGCAGGAGTAAGCGGTAATGTCCGAAGGGCGTGAAGTGCAGTGGGTGGATATCGCCCCGGAGCAGGCTGGACAGCGAATTGATAATTTTCTCATGACGCGCCTTAAAGGTGCGCCACGTGCGCTTATCTACCGCATTGTACGTAAAGGGGGAGGTGCGCGTTAATAAAAAAGCGCGTAAAGGTCGATTATCGTTTACAGGCGGGGGACCTCGTGCGTGTGCCACCGTTGCGCTTGGCGCCCCGGGAAGCGGTTAAAGATGTCAGCGATAATTTGCGCGACCTGTTGGTGGGTAGCGTGATCATGGAGGGCCCTGATTGGATGGTGCTTAACAAGCCTTCTGGCCTGGCGGTGCACGGTGGAAGCGGGGTTAAAATTGGTTTGATCGAAGCGCTGCGTCAGGTGCGTGATGATTTGAGTTTCCTGGAACTGGTTCACCGTCTTGACCGTGATACTTCGGGTTGCTTGTTACTGGCCAAATCCCGCGATGCGTTGGTGACGCTCAATGAGTCGCTGAAAAAGCACGGTATGGATAAACGTTATCTGGCCTTGGTGAGCGGGCGCTGGCCGGCGCGTAAAACCTACGAAAGCGCTCGCTTGGACCGTTTTGATGCGGGAAATGGTGAGCGGCGGGTAAGGGTCGACCCCAACGGCAAAGTGTCGCGCACTCATTTTTCGGTGGTTGAGACGTTTGAGAAAGTCACCTTGATCGAAGCCGAGCCAGTGACGGGACGCACCCACCAAATTCGTGTGCATGCGGCCCACGCGGGCCATGCGTTGTTGGGTGATGATAAATACGCCACACGAGAAAGCGGGTTGCTCACCAAGCAGTTGGGGCTGGGGCGGCTGTTTCTGCATGCGCGTGCATTAACGTTTCCAGAGCCCGGTAATGGGCGTCCGGTAACCGTCAAGGCGCCACTGCCAGAAGCGCTTGAAGAAACCCTTAAGCGTGCTCGTCAATAAGCTGACGCGCCCTTCAGCAAGGAGCTGCCATGCAGTACGAACTGATTATATTTGATTGGGACGGAACCCTGATGGACTCCGTGCCGCGTATTGTATCGTGTATGCAAGCCGCGGCTCTGGAAGCCGAGTGGGGAGAGCTTTCAGCGGCTGAGGTGGAAGATATTATTGGCCTGGGGCTACCTGAAGCCATTGCCCAGCTTTGCCCAGGTATTTTGCCTGCTCAGGCCGAGCGCCTTCGTGAGCGTTACTCGCACCACTTTGTTACCGCGGATGCTACGCCGATGCTTTTTTTTTGCTGGGGTTGAGGCGCAGATTGCCCGTTTGCGTGGCCGTGAACAGCAGCGGTTGGCGGTGGCGACCGGCAAAAGTCGCCGTGGTCTTGACCGCATTTTGCTGAGACCGACAGCGGTGCCTGGTTTCACGCCAGCCGTACCGCCGATGAAACCCGCTCGAAGCCCCATCCACAAATGCTTTCGGAACTGCTGGCCGAGCTAGAGGTGCCCGTCGAACGAGCCGTTATGGTCGGCGATACGGAGTATGACCTGGAAATGGCCCGCGCCATTGGTATGGATCGTGTTGGCGTCACCTATGGCGTACATACGACGGAGCGTTTGGCGCGCAGCCAGCCCAAATGGATTGCCACTAGCATAAATGAGCTTTTCGATCGGTTGTACGGTGAGTAGCCAGTGTTTACTTAAGGACATTTTATGAGTGACGACCTAACCCGCCCCGATGACACAGGCGACGGGCGTGCAGAACCAACCCGTAATAGTCGTAGCAAGGAAGAGGATCGCTGGACCCAAGGGCCAGAAGTCCCCCCTGGTAAACGCGCCAGCCAGGTGTCAGGCGCGCCTGACGATGATGCTGAAACCCTGCGCGAACGACAGCGGCTAGCGCAGTTGGAGATGATGGATCACTGGATAGGAGGCGTATTAACCGAGCAGCGCCGCAGTCGACGTTGGAAATTGTTTTCCGGCTAACAGTGCTCGCCATTGTGTTGGTGACGCTGTTTGCCACTCTGTATAGTCTGTTTTGGGACTCTCCGAGTGTTACCCCGCCCGCTCAGCGTCACTTGGGAATTGTTGAAGTTAATGGAGTGATTGCCAGTGATTCACCGGCCAACGCTGAGCGCATTATCAAAGGGCTAAACCGCGCCTGGGAAGCGGAGAGTGCGGCCGCTGTGGTGCTGCACATTAATAGCCCCGGCGGTAGTCCAGTGCAGTCTCAGCGTATCTATGCAGAAATTATGCGTCTGCGCGAACAGGGCGATAAACCGGTTATTGCCGTGATCGAGGATATCGGTGCCAGCGGTGCTTATTATATTGCCGCAGCGGCAGACGAGATTGTAGCGTCACCGGTGAGTCTGGTGGGCTCGATTGGTGTGATTTACGCTGGTTTCGGCTTTGAGGAGGCTATTGAGCGCATTGGTGTTGAGCGCCGCGTGCTTACGGCAGGGGAGAATAAGGCTTTTCTTGACCCATTCCAGCCGCTGGATGAAGAGGCGGAGCAGTTTTGGCAGAGCGTGCTCAGCCAAACCCATCGCCAATTTATTGAAGACGTGCGCGCAGGGCGGGGAGAAAGGCTCAGCGACAGTCCGGATATTTTTCGGGTCTGGTCTGGAATGGTGAGCAGAGTATTGAGCTAGGCTTGGTTGATCAGTTGGGCAGCCTTGAGCAAGTGTCTCGCAATCAAGTGGGTAACACCGATTGGCAGGATTATACGCCCAGCCTTGATCCGTTTGATCGCCTGACACGTCGTTTCTCCCAGGTCGTCGCTGAGGTGTTGGGCGTGAGTACACCCAATACCCCGCTTCGCTATTAGGCTCGATTGAGTTAGCGCGCGCCAAGCGGGTCAAAGCCCGCTTGGCGTAGCATGTCGCAGAGCGCAATCAGCGGAAGCCCAATCAGGGCATTAGGGTCGCGGCCTTCAAGCTTTTCAAACAGCGCAATGCCTAACCCCTCCATTCGAAAACTGCCTGAGCTGTCTAGCGGCTGCTCTTTGGCGACATAGTTTTCGATTTCTTGTGTGCTCAAGTTGCGAAATACCACCTCAAAAGGCTCTACATGGACATGGTGACGCTGGTGACGTGTATCTAGCAGCGCTAGGCCGGTTAGAAAGGTGACGCGTTGGCCAGAAAAGCGGGTCAGGTTGGCGCGGGCCTTGGCTTCCGTATGTGGTTTGCCAAGAATCTCGCCTTCGAAAACTGCAACCTGATCGGAGCCTATGATGCAGTGATGAGGAAAGTGCGGTGCAACGGCGTTGGCCTTGCTAAGCGCAAGTCGGTGCACCAGTGCGTGGGGCGTTTCGTCATTGTGAGGCGTTTCATCAATATCAGGCGAATGGCACTGATAAGGGAAGTTGCAGGCGATCCAACAGCTCGCGCCGCCAGCGCGAGCTGGAAGCAAAGTACCAGTTCGGTCGGTGATGTCTGGGCGCTCGGTGGCTCGGCCATTGAGGATGAGGTCACAATTAACTCCTGGCTGCATGGTTTTTCTAAGGCAACGTTGTGCTTGTGCAACATTACACAAATGCGATTTCAAGGCATGAGAGTGTAGCGAAAGCAGGCAGAGGTGCCTACATTGACGGATTGTTGAGGTCTACGTCGGTTGTTTATTGAAGAAGGTGTGAATAATTATAACGACAGCTTTGACACCAGCAGGGGGAGTGCCTATCATTGCGCGCCTATGTTGACCTCACAACTCCCCAGTCGGGTCGAGCCTTATAAGCTTGCAGCCCGCCACGAACGAATCGAAGGCTTGGTAGCGCTTGATAAGCTACCGCGTCTTGCCGAAGAAGCGGGTCTCCAAACCGGCGACTGCCATGTCGTGCTCGAGTTTGGCGTCGATGCTCAAGGTCGTCGTGAAATTCGTGGCCACTTGCAAGCGACATTGGCGCTTGCATGTCGTCGCTGCCTGGTGCCGCTGCCTCAAGAGGTAAGCAGTGACTTTTTGCTTGGAATGGTCACTGATGAAGCCTTAGCGGCCGAGTTGCCTGCTAGTCATGAACCGGTGCTGGTGGAAAGGAACAGCTGGACCTACTGACAGTGGTTGAGGATGAATTAATCCTTAGCCTGCCACAGGTGGTCTATCACGAAGAAGCCGAATGTCATGTCTCGGCGGAGCAGCTGGTCAGCAAAACAGAAGGCGCGGCGTCAGAAACAACGCCAGCGACGAACCCTTTCGCGGTGCTCAATGTCTTGAAAGGCAAAAAATAAGCACCCTTTACCTTAAATACCTTGGAGTAAATACCCATGGCAGTTCAACAGAACCGTAAAACTCGTTCCAAGCGCGGCATGCGTCGTAGCCACGATGCGCTGACCGCTCCGACGCTGTCTCAGGATAAAGAAACGGGTACGACTCACCTGCGTCACCACGTTTCTCCAGACGGTTTCTACCGTGGACGTAAAGTGGTCGAGGTATAAGCCTCAGCTGAATTACTAAGCGGCTAAACGGACTCAGTGCGGTATGCGCCTAGCGATTGATGTGATGGGGGCGACCAAGGTCCTCATGCGATTATTGCAGGCTCCGCAAAGGCAGTGGTGGAGCATCCAGGCCTTGAGGTGATTCTGTTTGGCCCGCGTCAGCAAATACTTGCTGAGATTTCACGCTTGCCGCAGCCTCTGGCTGCGGCAGCGTCACGTTTGGCGGCGCGTGATGCATCCGCCAGCATTATGCCAGCGACAACGGCTGCCTGGGCGTTACGCCGAGGCCATGCAACGAGCATGACGCAAATGCTTCGAAGCGTTGCTGAGGGAGAGGCACTGGCTGGGGTTAGTGCCGGTAATACGGCAGCGCTTGTTGCCTTGTCAAGGCGCGAGCTGGGGATGATCGAGGGGATTTCCCGGCCGGCGATTAGTACGGCGATTCCAGCACGCCAAGGGCGCCGCTGTTATCTGCTGGATTTAGGCGCCAACGTGGATTCCCCCCGCCCATCGGTTGGTCGATTTTGCATTGATGGGGCGGCGATGGCGCAGTGTATCGATGGTACTGCTTTGCCACGTGTGGCGCTGCTTAATGTTGGCGCGGAAGCCACCAAGGGTAATGCCAGTGTGCGTGAAGCCGATCGTTTGTTGCGCCAATACGCAAGTGGCCAATATGCCAGTAATAGTGCCTTCGACTACCAAGGCTACGCAGAGGGTGGGGATCTATTCAAAGGTCAGCTTGATGTGGTGGTGTGCGATGGTTTTGTCGGTAACGCCGTCCTCAAAGCAAGCGAAGGCTTGACAAGCATGTTGGTTGAACGCGTGCAAATGGCCTTTGAGTCGCGCTTAAGCGGACGTTTGGCAAGCCTGCTGGCCAGGCCTGTGTTAAGACGATTAAAGCAAGAGCTCGATCCTGTTCGTTATAACGGGGCCAGTTTGTTGGGGTTGCGCGGTATCGTGGTGAAAAGTCACGGTAGTACTCACGCCGATGGCTTCTACTACGCTATCCAGCGTGCCCTGCAGGAAGTAGAGCATAACTTACCTGCGCGGATTGCAGGCCGCTGGCAAGCGCCGTCAAGTGATGGCGATGGTGCGCGCCAGCCATGATCAGATAATAAATAAGCTATTTTTTTTGCGGGTTATAGGTGGCATCAGGATGTGCCAATAACCTCGCCTATCGCTCATATGAGCAAATGCCTACTAGAGCAAAGGTGAACGACATGTCTCAACCCCTTGCCCTCATTTTTCCCGGGCAAGGCTCTCAGCAGCTTGGAATGCTGCGAGAGCTAGCCGAGCGCTATAGTGTGGTGGGAACGACATTTGAGGAAGCGTCGGATGCTTTGGGTTACGACTTATGGAAAGTCGTCCAAGAGGGTCCTGAAGCAACGCTGAATGCAACTGCGTGCACCCAGCCCGCGTTACTCTCTGCAAGCATTGCCATTTGGCGTGTTTGGCAAGAGCTGGAAGGACCACGACCTACCGTCATGGCGGGCCATAGTCTCGGCGAATACAGCGCTATGGTATGCGCAGGTGTCTTGAGTTTTGCCGAAGGTGTTAATTTGGTACGCCAGCGGGGTGAAGCGATGCAGGAAGCGGTGCCCGCGGGAGAAGGTGGCATGGCGGCTATCCTGGGACTTTCAGATGACTCGGTTGAAGCCGCCTGTGAAAAGGCTGCCCAAGGTGATGTTGTTTCTGCAGTCAACTACAATTCCCCGGGGCAAGTGGTTATAGCGGGTGCCAAAGCGGCCGTTGAACGAGCGATAACTGCTTGTCAGGAGGCGGGAGCCAAGCGCGCCATGGCTTTACCCGTTTCAGTGCCTTCGCACTGTGCCCTGATGCGACCTGCTGCCGAGCGCTTGGCAGATGCCATGCAGGCCATTGAGCTACGGGCGCCACGCTATACAGTCATCCAAAATGTTGACGCTCAGGCTCATGCCGATACGGCTACACTGCGCACACGCCTAGTCGAGCAGCTTTACCAACCAGTGCGTTGGAGTGCTTGCGTTGAGGCAATGGCAGACCAAGGTGTGGAAGTATTTATTGAGTGCGGGCCAGGAAAGGTGTTGACTGGCCTCAATAAGCGTATTGTGAAGGGTAGTAAGGGGTTGGCTGTGAATGATCCTGATAGCCTGGATGCTGCGCTCGAACTAGCGCGTGAGACGTTGGTTGATAAGGCGTGACCAAGGATTGTTTTATTTCGCTATCCTTGCTTGATTACCCGGTTAAAGGCAGAACGTTATGACACAAGAACGTAGAGTTGCCCTGGTAACAGGGGCTAGTCGTGGTATTGGCCAGGCAATTGCACGTGAACTCGGCCGTCAAGGCCGTATCGTGATTGGCACGGCGACCAGCGAAGCCGGTGCTGAGAAGATTGATGCTGATTTGCAGGAAAACGGCATTGAGGGAGCCGGTCTATGTCTGAACGTGACCGACCAGGCCAGTATTGATAGCGTATTGAAAACCATTACTGAGCGCTTTGGTGCGCCGACTATTTTGGTTAACAATGCCGGTATCACGCGAGACAATTTGCTGATGCGTATGAAGGGAAGATGAGTGGGATTCTGTTATGGATACCAACTTAAAATCTGTCTATCGTGTCAGTAAGGCGTGTTTGCGGGGTATGACCAAGGCGCGTTTTGGGCGTATTGTGTCAATTAGCTCCGTAGTGGCAACCATGGGCAACCTGGGCCAAACTAACTATGCTGCAGCTAAGGCCGGTATGGAAGGTTTTAGCCGTGCGCTTGCTCGTGAGGTATCCTCGCGTGCCATTACGGTGAATGCGGTGGCCCCTGGCTTCATTGCTACCGATATGACCGAAGCACTGCCTGAAGCGCAGCATGAAATGCTGCTAAAGCAAATTCCGTTGGCCCGTTTAGGGGCGCCGGAAGAGATCGCCGCAGCGGTGGGTTTCTTGACCAGTGATGCAGCAGGTTATATCACTGGTGAGACGCTACACGTTAATGGCGGTATGAATATGCGATGATGGCCTTAGGCTTGGCGGTTGCGTCGACCCAAGGGCGTCTATAAACTACCCCGCAGCTTTTGGCTTGCGGTTTCCAAATAGCTGGTTATCTAAAACGGCTAATGTGAACGACTGGAGTACGTTAATGAGTACTATTGAAGAGCGCGTGAAGAAAGTTGTAGCAGAGCGCCTGAACGTTAAAGAAGAAGACATCCAGAACAGCTCTTCTTTTACAGAAGATTTGGGTGCTGATTCGCTCGACACCGTTGAGCTGGTAATGGCTTTGGAAGAGGAATTTGATACTGAAATTCCTGATGAAGAAGCTGAGAAGATCACCACGGTTCAAGAAGCTATCGATTACGTGAACGCCCACCAGTAAGGGCTGCGTCGATGCATCGAACCAGGGTGGGGTGCTAGTCTAGTCACCCGCCTTAAGAGCCGTCCTTTCGCAGGGCGGCTTTTTGCTTTGCTGCCACAATGCTTATAACGTTCAATCTCCGTTATACTGTTGACCAAATTTAAGCAGCAAATGACCCAAGTGGGTCGCGTCACCATGGATGCCTGGAGGAAAGCTGATGGCACGGAAAAGGGTAGTGGTAACTGGGTTAGGCCTGGTGACCCCAGTGGGCAATAATGTAGATGAGTCGTGGGCAAATATTGTTGCTGGCAAAAGCGGTATTACACCTATTGATCACTTTGACACCAGCGGCTTTAACACCCGCTTTGGTGGGGCGATTAAGAACTTTGATATCAGCCCATATCTGAATCCTAAAGATGCTCGCAAGATGGATCTGTTTATTCAGTACGGAATGGCGGCGGGCGCCCAAGCGGTTGAAGATTCCGGTATCGAATGTACTGAAGAGAATGCAGATCGCATCGGTGTGGCTATCGGCTCAGGCATTGGTGGCCTTCCCATGATTGAGCATAACCATAACGCGCTCAATAAAGGCGGTGCGCGAAAGGTGTCGCCATTCTTTGTGCCCGGCTCAATTATTAATATGATCTCAGGGAATATGGCGATTCAGCACGGCTTTAGGGGCCCCAATATCGCTATCACCACCGCCTGTACGACAGGTACTCACAATATTGGTTATAGCGCACGCACCATTGCCTACGGTGATGCGGACGTCATGGTTTGTGGTGGTGCTGAGATGGCCACTACACCGTTAGGCCTAGGCGGTTTTTCTGCTGCTCGCGCACTCTCTACGCGTAACGATAACCCAGAAGCGGCAAGCCGTCCTTGGGACACAGACCGCGATGGTTTTGTGTTGTCCGATGGCGCTGGCGTATTGGTGCTTGAAGAGTACGAGCATGCCAAGGCGCGCGGGGCTAACATCTACGCTGAGCTGGTTGGGTTTGGCATGAGCGATGATGCTTATCACATGACATCGCCGCCAGAAGATGGGCGTGGGGCAGCGCTCTCCATGCGCAACGCGATAAAAGATGCCCAAGTTGATGTGTCAGAGGTTCACTACATCAATGCCCACGGCACTTCAACCGCGGCAGGCGATCTGGCAGAAAGTCGTGCTATCGAGAACGTACTGGGTGATGCAGCCAATAAAGTGGCAGTGAGCTCAACGAAATCGATGATCGGCCACTTACTAGGCGCTGCTGGCGCGGTAGAAGCGGTGTTTAGTATCCTGGCTATTCGTGATCAGATTGCACCGCCGACTATCAACCTGGATAACCCACAGGCAGGCTGTAACCTGGACTATGTACCGCATACCGCGCGGGATATGCGTATTGATATAGCGCTTTCCAACTCCCTTTGGCTTTGGTGGTACCAACGGCTCGCTGCTGTTTAAGAAAGTGTAGTTGGCGATGTTGCCACCCCTTTATCGAGCGATCACCAAGTACCGTTTGATGATCGCGGGCTAGCCTACGGGGATGGTCTCTTTGAAACAGTACTGTTGCGCGCAGGCGTGCCAGTACTGTGGCGCTATCACGTAGAGCGTTTGGCGAAAGGCTGTCAATGCCTCGGTATACCGTTACCTTGCCAGTCGGCACTGAACGCGACATGGCAGGGTAAACCCAGCGCAGAGTTGGAAGTACTCAAGTTGATACTGACTCGGGGCAGCGGCGGGCGTGGCTACGCTCAGCCAGAGCCGGTAACGCCGCGTTTACTCAGTCGTCGGGCGCCGTTTCAACCATCGGTGCAGCGCTGGCAACAGGGTGTAACGGTGCGGCTTTGTAACTTACGTCTTAGCCGCCAACCACGGTTGGCGGGGGTCAAGCACCTTAATCGGTTAGAAAACGTACTGGCCCGTCAAGAGTGGAGCGATGCCACTATTGCCGAAGGCGTGCTCACCGATAGCGAAGGCTTGGTTGTGGAAGCCACCAGTATGAATATTTTTGGCAGCAAGCGAGAGGTGTTTACGCCTAGGCTTGACCAGTGCGGCGTGGCTGGCACGCTGCGCGCTGGATTGATTGATAAAGGTGCCGTCGCCCAGGCTTCACTGCCGCTTGATCAATTCCCAGATGTCGAACGGCTATGGGTAGCAAACTCTGTCCAGGGCGTATGGCCAGTCACTACGCTGCTTGCAGCGGATGGCTCGTTGCTAAAGCGCTGGCCGGTGAACGAGCCTGACCCAATCCAGCGCTTGGCGCATCAGCTGTTAGGCTATGCCTAAACGTCGTTGTTCTTTGAGTTATCGCCGCGCAATTTTCTAGAGGTGTCATGGTGAAACGGTTATTAACCGCTTTATTGGTTTTAGTAATAGTGGGTGCTGTAGGTGCTGCGGGCGGTTACTTCTATTGGCAGAACCGATTAGAATCGCCGCTTACACTTGAAGAGCCAACGCTTTACCAAGTGCCTTCTGGCGCAGGGTTCAATCAAGTGGTGGCGGAGTTAGAAGCTCAGGGCATACTGGAAGATGCCTGGGCGTTTCGCCTATTAGCGCGGGTTGAGCCTGAGCGGGTGCCGCGTCTGCGTACTGGCGAATATCAACTACCGCCGGATATGAGCGGACTGGAAATGATGGCGCTGTTGGGCAGTAATAACGTGGTCACTTACCCACTGACGATTCCGGAGGGTGGACTTTTCGCCAGATGCGCGACTTGCTTAATGCGGCGCCGAAACTTGAGCACCGCACGGCTGATTTGAGCGACGAAGAGGTGATGGCGCTACTCGACCGAGAAGGCACTTTTCCGGAAGGCTGGTTTTCCCGGATACCTATCGTTACCACCTGGGGATGAGCGATGTCGATATTCTGCGTCAGTCGCTTGAGCGAATGGAGCGGATGGTCGATGAAGTGTGGGAACAGCGCGCCGACGACCTAACCATTGATTCGCCCTATGAGGCGTTGATCATGGCTTCTTTGATTGAACGCGAAACCGGTGCGCCGGAGGAGCGGCGCGAGATTGCCGGGGTGTTTAAGCGCCGCATGGAGCAAGGGATGCGCTTACAAACAGACCCGACGATTATTTATGGTATGGGCGAGCGCTATGAAGGGCGCATTACCCGTGCCGATCTGCGCGAAGCCACACCTTACAATACCTACGTGATTGATGGGATTCCGCCCACGCCGATTGCTCTGCCGGGGCGCGCTTCGCTAGAAGCGGCGGTAAACCCGCTCCCCGGCGAAACGCTTTATTTTGTCTCCCGTGGCGATGGCACGCATCACTTCTCGCGCACGTTGCGGGAGCATAATAATGCCGTCAATCGCTATATTCGCAACCGGTAATAGCCATGACCCATCATCACAGTCATCACCTTAGTTATCAGCCCAGTTATCACCATAGTAAGGAAGCATGATGAATCAGCGTGGTCGCTTCATTACGCTGGAAGGCGGCGAGGGAGTGGGAAAATCCACTAATGTGAGCTTTGTCGCCGAATGGTTGGAAGCCCAGGGGCTGGACGTCGTGCTCACACGAGAACCGGGTGGGACTGAGCGTGGCGAAGCTATTCGTGCGTTGCTGCTGGATCCCGCTCCCCAAGAGCCGCTGCATGTGGACGCAGAGCTTCTACTCATGTTTGCCGCCCGCGCACAGCATTTAGCCGAAAAAATCCTGCCCGCCCTGGCAAGAGGGGCATGGGTGGTGTGTGATCGCTTTACCGACGCTACCTTCGCCTATCAGGGCGGCGGGCGAGGTATTGCCAGTGAACGGATTGCTGTGTTGGAAAAATTCGTTCAGCAGGGGCTTTCGCCTGATCTCACCTTATTGCTTGATATGCCCCAAGAGGCCGCCAAGCAGCGCTTAGAGTCGCGCCTTCGTGATCGCCATGAGCAGCGTGATCGCTTTGAACAGGAGCAGGCCGATTTTTTCCAGGCTGTGCGTGAAGCCTACTTGGCGCGTGCTACAGAAGCGCCCGAGCGTTTTGCGGTGATTGACGCCCAGTGCGCGCTTGAAAAGGTCCAGGAGCAAATTAGCCAAGCACTAACGGCACGAGTAACAGCATGGCGTTAACCGATGTAATGCCGTGGCATCTCGCCACTTGGCATCAGTTAACCCGCTTGGCCGATGGGGGACGCATGCCCCATGCGCTATTGATTCACGGTGCGCACGGCGTTGGTAAACAGCAGTTGGCAGAGGCGTTAATTGCGCGAATGCTATGTGCCAAACCCGCTGATAAAGCCTGTGGTCACTGCCATAGCTGCACTATGCTAGGGTCGGGTTATCATCCGGATTTGCTGCGTGTCTCTCCGGAAGAAGGCAAGCGCCAGATTCGCATTGACCCCATTCGCGAGGTTAACCGATTTGTCTCGCAAACCGCTCAACAGGGTGGTTATCGGGTGATTGTAATCTCACCTGCCGAGGCAATGAACATCGCCGCCGCCAATGCGCTACTTAAAAGCCTTGAAGAGCCCGGTGATAAAACACTCTTTATCCTGCTCTCGGACGTACCTTCGCGGATGTTGCCGACGATCCGCTCCCGCTGTCAGCAGTGGTCCTTGCCTAGTGTTCCCTTTGAGGCTTGCCGAGGTTGGTTAATTGAACAGCTTAACAGCGCCGATGAAGCCTATTTCTGGTGGCAGGTGGCGGGCGGTTTGCCATTGCTCGCGGTAGAGTTGGCTGCGCCTGAAGAGCGCGCATTACGCCATCAAATTCATGACAGTTTCGAGCAACTGGTGCGCGGTGCCGAGCCTGTCTCTGAAGCAGCGCGCCTGGACCGCCAAGCGATTGATGCCATCTTGTGGTACGGTATCGCTTGGCTGGAAGACCTTATCCGCCTGGGTTTATCCGGTGAAGCAGCGGTGTTGCATAATCCTGATCTAGAACCGCTCTATCGTCAGGCGGTTAAAAATGGCCGGGTGCAAGATTGGTTTCGCCTGCTCGACTATGCTCGTGAACAGCGGCGTCTGCTGGCGGTGGGGGCTAACCCCAATCCCCAGTTAGTGCTTGAAGCATGGTTGGTTCGCTGGGCGGCGCTGTTGCGTTCATAGCTGCGACAGTATTTTCCATTGCGTTCTTATCTTAACGCGCTTACTTACGGCAATGCAGCGAGGTCGTCATGGCAGCTCAAAAGCGCTCTCTTACCGTTCCCGATGTGCCGACACTGCTCTCAGCGTATATGCCATTTCTGGATCGCGGGGGATTTTTGTTCCCACGCAGACCCCTTACGCGCTTGGCCAGCAAGTATTCTTATTGCTGACACTACCGGGTGAAAGTGAACGCCTCTCGATCACCGGGCAGGTGGTATGGGTCTCACCCGAGGGTGTTAGTGGTCGCCGTATGCCAGGCATTGGCCTACATTTTAGCCAACAAGATTATCCTGTACGTGATCGTATCGAAACGCTGCTTGCCGGACAATTAGATAAAGCAGCCCCGTCGTTCACGCTTTGAATAAAACCGTCGCTTACGCTTTGCAGTCAATGCCCATTGCGTTGGTGACCTATCTGTTGTCGAGACCTGCATGTTTGTCGATTCACACTGTCATTTAGATCGTTTATCCGAGCAGACTCACGGCGGGGATATCGCCGCCACCCTAGACGCTGCGCGCGCTGCCCACGTTAGTCAGTTTCTTGCTGTAGCCGTCACCTTGGATGATATGCCGCAACTGGCGGCCATCGCTCGTGCGCATCACGATGTGGTGATCTCTGCTGGCTTACATCCCTTACATAGCGCTGGAAAAATAGTACTGAGAAACATGGCAGCGGGAGCGAGCCCAGCGTTGCGGATATAAAAGAGGCTGCCGAACAGTATGGCGCGGTAGCCATCGGCGAAACTGGTCTGGACTACCACTACCGGGACAGCGTGCCGGTAGAATTGCAGCATGAGCGTTTCAAGCGCCATCTGATCGCTGCACGTGAATTGGAACTGCCGGTGATTGTTCATACCCGGGAGGCTAAAGAAGAAACGCTGGCCCTGTTGCGTGAATATAGCGACCCTCGAGTGGGCGGTGTATTACACTGCTTTACTGAAGACTTGGCGATGGCCCGGGAAGCAGTGCGGCTGGGCTTTTATATTTCGCTATCGGGTATTATCACTTTTCGCAACGCCGCTCCGTTGCGAGAGCTAGCCCGCCAACTGCCGCTGGATCGCCTGCTGATTGAGACCGATAGTCCTTATCTTGCCCCTGTTCCTTATCGCGGCAAGCCAAACGAGCCTGCTTGGGTAGTGGAAGTGGCAGAGTGCATCGCTCAAGAGCGGGGGATCAGTGTTGACGAAGTTGCCATGCAAACGACCGTCAACTTTTATCAGCTCTTTCGTGCCGCCGCTCCTGATGCTCCGGAACATGTTAAAGAGGCATTGGTACAGTCAGGGCTTTTATAGCCTGATGTGCGTTGAATACGCTCAAGCGAGGTGGGCGAGATGAATATTGATAGATTGCTGCAGCAACGCGACGAAGAGAAAGGACTTGCAGGCGCTATCCCTCCACTTGATCAGTGGCAACCTCCTCTTTCTGGCGATATGAACCTACGAATTCACGCCGATGGTAGCTGGTGGCACGAAGGCCGGCCATTTGCCCGTCCTAAGGTGGCGCGCTTATTGGCGTCTCTGCTGCGTCATGACGAAGATGGTTACTGCTTAGTGACGCCAGTAGAGCGCTGGCGGATAGAGGTTGAAGATCTGCCGCTAGTCGCAGTAGAGGCTGACTTTCGTGATGGGGCCTGGTGGTTCACCACGCAGTTTGATGATGTCATTCGCCTGGATGGCGAGCATCCACTTTCTATCACCTTAACGCCACAAGGTGAAGCGGTGCCGCAATTGCCGTTGCGTTTCGGGCTGGCTGCACGTCTGCATCGTAATGTTTATTATCAGCTGGTCGAGGCTGCAGAAACCCGTGAGGTAGACAACGGTGTGACTGAAGTTGGGCTGATGAGTGCCGGGCAGTGGTTTGCGCTAGGCCAACTTGATGATGAATCTTTAGGCGAGGCGCCGTGAAGCTGACTGCTGAACAGCAAGCCGTTGTGAATCACGCAGACGGCCATGCGCGTGTGGCGGCGGTAGCGGGAGCAGGTAAAACCACCACTATGGCCGCTCGGGTGCTGCACCTGTTGGCCTGCGATGTGCCGCCAAAGCGTATTTTGGTGCTGATGTTTAACCGCTCGGCCAAAGATGACTTTCAACGTCGCTTGGCGTCTATGGCGTCTACCGGACAGGCGCTGCCCGATGTACGCACTTTTCACTCGCTGGGACATCGCTTAACCCAGAGCTTTTGCCGCTGGGGCGCTCGCGCCGCGCCGATTATTATCCGCAGATTGGCAGTTGGAGCGACTGCTTCGCCAGGCGAGTCTCAATGTGCTGCGTGATGCTGTTGAGCGTCGTGACGCTGCCGTGGAGGGGGAAAGGCTTGAAGCCTTAGCGCACTTCTGCGGCTTGGTGAAGGCGGAGATGATCACTCCGGAAGCACTTTACGAGCGACTCAATTTCGACCCGGATACCGACTATTTCCCGGCGGCCTTTGCCGAGGCGGAACGGCTATTAGAGGCGGAAGGGATGATGACTTATGCTGACTTACTCTATCGTCCTCTTCAGGTACTAGAGCTGATAGCGCCCTACGGGCTCGCGTTGAAGGCTTTCTGGATCATGTCATTATTGATGAATACCAGGATATTAACGCCGCTCAGCAGCGCCTTTTATCCGTGTTGGTAGGTAATCGTGCCGAGGTAATGGCTGTCGGCGATGCCAACCAGTGTATTTATGAGTGGCGTGGCGCTAAGCCCGATACCATGCTGGAAAACTTTATCGCCACTTTTGGTGACGCTACCGACTATCCGCTATCAACGACTTTTCGTCATGGTCACGCTTTGGCGCTTGCTGCTAATCATGCCATTGCCGCCAATCAGCGTCGCCCCAACCAGCTATGTCTCGCGGCAGCCAATAATCCAGAGACACGCGTCTCAGTGGGGCAGGGTAGCCGCTTGTTACTCGATGCATTGATCGATTGGCAGGCCCAAGGACGGGCTTTTAACGAGGCCAGTTTGCTAGTGCGTAGCTGGGCGCTGTCGGTGCCTTTTCAACTGGCGTTATTGCAGGCGGGCATCCCTTTTCGGCTTCAGCGAGAGGATCGTTTTGTATTTCGGCTGCCGTTAGTACAGGCTCTGGCAGGGTATTTGAAAATGTCGCGCCGTCCTGGCCTGCTTCGCGATCCGCAGCAACTCTTATTGCTGCTTTCTCAGCCGACCCCCTTCGTTGCTCGTGAACGGCTACAGCGTTTAGCCCACCAACTAGCGGCTACCCAGCAATGGCCTGAGCGGCATGATCCAGTCTTGACGGAATTAAAGCCAATCCAGCGACGTACGCTAAAAAAAACGTTGGGTATTGCTATGCGAGTTGCCCCAATTGAGTGCATGGCCACCTGCCAAGCTATTAAGGCATGTGGTGGAAAGCATCGAGGCGGAGAAAACGCTCAAACGCGCAGCCGCGCGCCGCGACAAAGGCGAAGAGGACGTTCGTTTACTTGACGTGCTAATTGAACAAGCGCAAAGCGTGCACGACCCCGACGCCTTTATCGAATTACTTGAGCGTCCGGTAGAGAATCAGGCCGGTGGCATACTCATTAGTACGGTGCACGGTGCCAAAGGGCTTGAGTGGCCATTGGTAGCCGTTGCAGGCGTCAATGAAGAGGATTTCCCTCACTATAGCCGCGATAATCCGCTTAGCGATGAGCGCTTGGAAGAGGAGCGGCGGCTTTTTTACGTAGCCATAACGCGTGCTCAAGAGCAGCTATTAGTGCTCCATGATGGGGCGTGCACCGTCCTAGTCGCTTTATTGCTGAGAGCGCCTGGCAAGACAGCATGCGTGTCGCCGCTTGTTTAGCGAGTTCCAGCGTGCCAACGGCTTCGTTAAAGGTTACCTCGGTTGAGCTGGTAAAACGCTATTTAGATCGGCTTGGACGTGATGATATTGTGCTTGCAGCGGCGCAAGTTGAAGAGGCCAAAGTGGTTTATTCAGCCAACACAACTTTTTACCCTGGTCAGCGGCTACATCATGCAGTGTTTGGTGAGGGTGAAGTGGCTGCGGTAGAGGGAAATGCAAGCGATCCGGTGATTGATGTGCGCTTTGACCAGGCTGGTCGCAGGCGGCTTATTGCCCGTCGTGCCCCTATTGAATTGTTAGAAGGCTCACAAAGCGCGCTACATTCTTAGCGTATGAGATGGGCGTTAAAGGGGAGAACGTTACGGCTAGTCAGAACGGTTGCTCTCTTTTAGCCGTAACGTTAATGCTGCTTCTTACATATTGGGGTAATTAGGCCCGCCGCCGCCTTCTGGTGCTACCCAGGTAATATTTTGCGCCGGATCTTTGATATCGCAGGTTTTGCAGTGTACGCAGTTCTGGAAGTTGATCTGGAAGCGAGGCTGCCCTTCGCTATCTTCGACTACTTCGTAGACACCGGCTGGGCAGTAGCGCTGGGCCGGCTCGGCGTACTCGGGCAAATTGTGCTGGATAGGTATTTCCGGATCGTCCAAGCGTAGGTGACACGGCTGATCCTCTTCGTGGTTGGTATTGGAGAGAAATACCGAAGAGGGTTTGTCGAAAGAGAGCTTGCCGTCGGGCTTGGGGTAAGTAATCTTTTCAAACTCAGACGCCGGTTTCAGCACACCATGATCAGTGTTGGTGTCGTGCACATTGGGTAGCTTGTTGCCCAGCAACTGATTGACAAAGTTGTAGGCGCCGCCCATCGTGCCGTACTTATGCATGGCGGGGCCGAAGCTTGCGCTCTCTTTAAGTTCTTGATAGGCCCAGCTGGCTTCCCACTTCTGGGTAAAGCTTGTGAGTTCCTGGCCACCCTCGTCGCCCGCCTTGAGCGCTTCAAATACGCTTTCCGCCGCCACCAAGCCAGACTTCATGGCAGTGTGCAGGCCTTTAATCTTGGAAAAGTTGAGCGTGCCGGCATCGCAGCCGATCAGCAGGCCGCCGTCAAAGGTCATTTTGGGTAGGCAATTAAAGCCGCCTTTGGTCAGCGCACGTGCGCCGTAAGCCACCCGCTTACCGCCCTCCAGATATTGGCTGAGCGCCGGATGATGTTTCATGCGCTGGAATTCATCAAAGGGTGAGAGCCACGGGTTCTGGTAGGAGAGATCCATGATCAAGCCAACCACCACCTGCTGATTCTCAGCGTGATATAAAAACCACCCGCCAGCGGTGTTTTTTATCCAGCGGCCATCCTGAACCATGAACCACCAGCCCCGGTTCGTGCCTGTCGGCCGGCACATCCCAAAGCTCTTTCAGGCCAATGCCGTAGTGCTGCGGGTCGCGTCCGGCATCAAGGGAAAAGTGCTCTATCAGGCGCTTACCCAAGTGCCCCCGGGCGCCTTCGGCAAACAGGGTATACTTGGCGCGCAGCTCCATACCCGGCATATAGCCATCTTTGGGGTGCCATCAGCGGCAACGCCCATATCGCCGATCTGGATGCCGCGTACCACGTTATCTTCTATAATCACTTCCTGAGCGGCAAAGCCGGGGAAGATTTCAACGCCCAGCTCTTCTGCCTGCTCGGCCAGCCAGCGGCATAGATTGCCTGCGCTGATCACGTAGCGGGTCATGTCGCCGCCGGTGTTGTGCATGCTTTTGGGTACCAACGCGTTGGGCAGCTTTTGCGCCTTCTGGGCGTCTTTTAGCAGGTAAACATCGTCGCGAATGGCGGGCGTATTAAGCGGTGCGCCGCGATCTTCCCAGTCAGGGAATAGCTCTGCCAGAGCGCGGGGTTCGAATACCGCACCTGATAAAATGTGCGCGCCGACTTCTGAGCCTTTCTCAACGACGCAAACGGTTAATTCTTGCTCCGCCTCGTTGGCTTGCTGCATCAGGCGGCATGCGGCGGAAAGCCCGGATGGGCCCGCACCGACAATGACAACATCAAAGTCCATTACATCGCGTTCAACAGTTTCCACCCGGTTTCTCCTTACTCTAAGTGCCATTGTGTGCAAACGCTAGCCTATGGCTTTGTTGTAAGCACTAACTGTTGTAAGTACTAGCTTATAAACAGATGGCCTTAATTTAAAACGGTCGTTTGCTTCTGGTTATACCCCATAATAGGCATAATACCTGTGTCAGGTCACGCCTACGATGGTGAAAGCAGCATTTCTCGGCGGTAAATTTCGCCCATCGCTGTTCAGTGCTACGACCAAGGCTGTAGTTATCAACTATTGTTGCTAGCAGACAGGCTATGGCAAATTAATAGGGTTTTTCAATTGCGTACCTATCAAACGCTTGAATGAATTTGAATGTGCCGCCATTGTTGGCACCGCATGTGTTAAAAACGTTTTCGCTAACAAAGTATTCAGTCGCTCTTTAATGGCAACTGTCCAATAAGAGGTATCCGCTGGGCGGGTGCCGTCTCAGGTTAACGGCTTTTACTACAAGCCAAGCGAGGAACCTATGAAAGTACTCGTCGCGGTAAAACGCGTCATCGACTACAACGTCAAAATCCGTGTTAAAGCGGACCACTCGGACGTCGATCTGACCAATGTCAAAATGGCCATGAACCCCTTCTGCGAAATTGCCGTGGAAGAAGCGGTGCGCCTCAAAGAGAAGGGCACCGCCACGGAAGTGGTCGCCGTCACGGTCGGGCCCAAAGCCGCCCAAGAGCAGCTGCGTACCGCGCTGGCGCTGGGCGCCGACCGCGCGATCCATATCGAAACCGACGAGCGCGCCGAATCGCTGGCGGTCGCCAAGCTGTTGGCCAAGGTTGTCGAAGAAGAGCAGCCCGGCCTGGTGATCCTGGGTAAACAGGCGATCGACACCGACAACAACCAAACGGGCCAGATGCTCGCCGCGTTGACCAACCTGCCCCAGGGCACCTTCGCCTCGGAAGTGGAAATTAGCGGTGACGGAAGTGATAAAAAGCTTAACGTCACCCGTGAAATCGACGGCGGCCTGCAAACCGTGGCACTCACGCTGCCCGCGATTGTCACCACCGACCTACGCCTGAACGAGCCGCGCTACGCCAAGCTGCCGGACATTATGAAGGCCAAGAAAAAGCCGCTGGATGTTAAAACCCCCGCCGATTACGGCGTCGAGGTAGCGTCCAAGGTCACGTTGCTCAAGGTGGAATCGCCCGCCGAGCGTAAAGGCGGTATCAAAGTGGCCTCGGTAGACGAGCTGATCGACAAACTGAAAAACGAAGCCAAGGTGCTTTAATAGGAGCTGATCTCATGAGCATTCTGGTACTTGCCGACCTCTATGAGGCCAACTGGCCGGCGCCACCGCCCACGTGGTCGCCGCCGCTCAGGCCATCGGTGGTGAAATTGATATTCTGGTCGCCGGCGAAGGCGTCCAGGCAGCGGCAGACGCCGCCGCAAAACTCGACGGCGTCAACAAAGTACGCGTTGCCGATAACGCCGTTTACGCTCATCAACTGGCTGAGCCCATGGGCGCGCTGCTGGTCGAACTGGCCGATGGCTATACCCACGTGCTGGCCAGCGCCTCCACCACCGGCAAAAACGTCCTGCCGCGCCTCGCCGCGTTGAAAGACGTCAGCCAACTGTCGGACGTGCTGGGCGTCGAAAGTGCCGATACCTTCCTGCGCCCGATCTACGCCGGCAACGCCATTGCCACGGTGAAAAGCGACGACACGCTGAAAGTGATCACCGTGCGGACCACCGGCTTCGATGCGGTGGGTACCAGTGGTAGCGCTACGATTGAAGCGGTGGATTTCGTCGCTGACAATAGCCAGTCCCGCTTTGTGAAAGAAGAGCTGGCCCAGAGCGACCGTCCGGAACTTGGCGGTGCCAAGGTGGTGATCTCCGGTGGCCGCGGCATGGGCAACGGCGACAACTTCAAACTACTCGACGGCATTGCCGACAAGCTGGGCGCCGCCATCGGTGCTTCCCGCGCGGCGGTCGACGCAGGCTTTGTGCCCAACGACATGCAGGTCGGCCAGACCGGTAAGATCGTTGCACCCGACCTGTACATTGCGGTAGGCATCAGCGGGGCGATTCAGCACCTGGCGGGGATGAAAGACTCCAAGGTGATCGTCGCGATCAACAAAGACGACGAAGCGCCGATCTTCCAGGTGGCCGATTACGGCCTGGTGGGGGATTTGTTCGAGATCTTGCCGGAGCTTGAAAGCAAGCTGTAAGTGTTTGAGCAATCGATAGCATTAAGCCGACTTCGCCTGAAGTCGGCTTTTTTGTGTCAGGTGTATTAGGTAAACTGCCAATAGTTGACTAAAGTACTGGGGCAAAGGGTAAGAAAAACTGCCCCAGAGGTTGAAAAGCTGCGGATTGACCGCACATAAGTAAGTGAAAGCAACGAAAGCCACTCAAGGAGATGATGATATGGCACATACACTACCCGAACTGCCGTACGCATACGACGCTCTCGAACCAAATATCGATGCAATGACGATGGAGATTCACCACTCTCGTCACCACCAAACCTACATCAACAACCTGAACGCCGCGCTGGAAGGTACAGGCCTTGAAGATGTACCGGTTGAAGAGTTGGTCTCTAATCTGGATCGTGTTCCAGAAGCCAAGCGTCAAGCCGTTATCAATAACGGTGGTGGGCATGCTAACCATTCTATGTTCTGGCAGATGATGTCACCCAATGGTGGTGGCAAGCCCCAAGGTGATGTTGCAAAAGCTATCGATTCAGAACTGGGTGGCTTTGAAGCTTTCCAAGAAGAATTTAAAAAAGCAGCTGTGGGTCGTTTCGGCAGCGGCTGGGCGTGGCTCTCCGTCACCCCCTGAGAAGAAGCTGGTCGTCGAAAATACGCTTAACCAAGACAGCCCGCTGATGCACGGCAACCAGCCGCTTCTCGGTCTGGATGTTTGGGAACATGCCTACTACCTGAAGTATCAAAACAAGCGTCCTGACTATATTGCAGCGTTCTTTAATGTGGTTAATTGGGAAGACGTAGAGCGTCGTTACCAAGCTGCCATTAGCTAATATAGCGATGATCCGCTAGCAGTGCCCGTTCACGGCACTGTCAAAAACCGCCCACTTTTAGTGGGCGGTTTTATTGGTTGGGATATTGCTGGGTAATAGCTGTCAATATCCTGTGGATGAAAAATACCACATATGCTTGAATTGATTTTCTTATGGGCTATATATAGTATGCGTTGTGTCTTCTAAAGGGTGCGGGCACTAGATGTGCTCTACCCGAAAAACGCCGCTTTGAAAAGGGAAATCACCATGGAAATTCAAATTTATAGCAAGCCAGCCTGTGTTCAATGCACTGCGACTTACCGCGCGCTGGACAAGCAGGGCCTTGAGTACACCGTGATTGATATTACCGCTGAGTCCGGTGCTCAAGAAGAAGTCGAAGCGCTAGGCTATCGCCAGCTTCCTGTCGTGGTCGTGGGTGAAGATCACTGGTCGGGTTTCCGCCCCGATCGCATTCAAGCCCTCGCGTAAGCGATTACCATGCTGGCAAGTTGTTCAACACCTGTCGCCGGCAGTTTGGTGTACTTCTCCACGAAGTCAGGCAACACCCATCGTTTTGTAGAAAAGCTTGGTTTTGCAGCAACGCGGTTACCCCTCAAGCAAGGCGAGTCGGCACCACAGATAACGCAGCCATATATTTTAATTACCCCACTTATGGCGGGGGCGAGACACAGGGTGCGGTACCCAAACAGGTTATTCATTTTCTTAATGACCCGCAGAATCGGGGCCTCCTGCGGGGGTGATTGCTGCTGGAAACACTAATTTTGGCGACGCATACGGTCTTGCTGGCGATATTATTGCGAAAAAGTGCCACGTGCCGCTGCTGTATCGATTCGAACTGTTTGGCACCGACGATGATGTGGCCAACGTCCGTAAAGGAGTAGAAGAGTTTTGGAAACGACTAACGTAGCCACGAAAAATGACGCCGCCAACAGCGTGGTAGGATCAAAAGACCAGCAGCAGGCGAGACGCGTACACTGGATTACCACGCCCTCAATGCCATGCTTAACCTGTATGGTGCCAACGGCGAACTGCAGCTGGATAAAGATCGCGAAGCGGCACGTCAGTACTTTTGCAACACGTGAACCAAAATACGGTGTTCTTCCACTCGTTGAAGGAAAAACTCGATTACTTGGTGGAAGAGCAGTACTACGAAGCGGAAATGCTTGCTCAATACAGCTTTGAATTTGTGAAGGCGTTATTTGAGCAGGCGTATGCGTATAAATTTCGCTTCCCCAGTTTTTTGGGTGCCTTTAAGTACTACACCAGCTATACGCTGAAGACGTTCGACGGCAAACGCTATCTAGAGCGTTATGAAGACCGAGTTTGCATGGTGGCGCTGACCCTGGCACGGGGTGACGAAGCCTTGGCCAAATCGCTGGTGGACGAAATCATTAGCGGCCGTTTTCAGCCCGCGACTCCCACGTTCCTGAATTGCGGTAAGCAGCAGCGCGGTGAACTGGTGTCATGCTTTTGCTGCGTATCGAAGACAACATGGAGTCGATTGGTCGCTCCATTAATTCGGCGCTTCAGCTCTCCAAACGGGGCGGCGGTGTCGCCTTCCTGCTCACTAATATTCGTGAGTCCGGCGCGCCCATCAAGCGAATTGAGAACCAGTCATCGGGCATTATCCCGATCATGAAGCTGCTGGAAGACGCGTTTTCCTATGCGAATCAATTAGGGGCTCGTCAGGGGCGGGAGCGGTATATCTGAACGCTCACCACCCGGATATTCTGCGCTTTTGGACACCAAGCGAGAAAACGCCGACGAGAAAATCCGCATCAAAACGCTGTCGCTGGGCGTGACGATTCCGGATATCACCTTTGAACTCGCCAAGCGTAACGACGATATGTACCTGTTCTCGCCCTACGATGTGGAGCGTGTTTACGGCGTCCCATTTGGCGATATCAGCGTTACCGAGAAATACCAGGAAATGGTCGCGGATGCGCGTATTCGCAAGCATAAGATCAACGCCCGGGCTTTCTTCCAAACGCTGGCTGAGCTGCAGTTTGAGTCGGGCTATCCTTACATCATGTTCGAAGATACGGTAAATCGTGCCAACCCGATTGCTGGCCGCATCAATATGAGTAACCTGTGTTCGGAAATCCTGCAGGTGAATACGCCCACAGAATATGACGATGATCTGGGCTACCGTCAGGTGGGTCAGGATATATCCTACAACCTGGGTTCCATGAATATCGCCAAGGTGATGGACTCAGGCGATATCGGCACCAGCGTGGATATTGCCATTCGCGGCCTCACCGCCGTGTCTGAAATGAGCAACCTGCGCAGCGTACCCTCGATCGCAGAAGGTAATGCAAAGTCGCGGGCCATTGGCTTGGGCCAGATGAACCTGCACGGCTATTTGGCACGGGAGCATATCTACTATGGCTCTGATGAGGGGTTGGATTTCACCAATCTCTACTTCTACTGTGTGGCGTTTTATGCACTGCGTGCCTCTAATCGCCTGGCAATCGAAAACAACGATACCTTTTCAGGCTTTGCGGACTCTACCTACGCCTCGGGAACGTTCTTCGATAAATACACGGATCAAGCGTGGCTGCCGCGCACCGATAAAGTGCGTGAACTGTTCGAGCGTAGCGGTATTGCGTTGCCGACTCAGGAAGATTGGCAGGAGTTGAAAGCGTCGGTCATGGCCCATGGTTTATACAACCGTAACCTTCAGGCCGTACCGCCCACGGGGTCAATCTCCTACATCAATAACTCCACCTCCAGTATTCACCCGGTGGCGGCGAGAATCGAGATTCGTAAAGAGGGCAAGTTGGGGCGTGTTTATTACCCGGCGCCTTTTCTTAATGAAGCCAATTTCGACTATTTCCAGGACGCTTATGAAATTGGTCCGGAAAAGATCATCGATACCTACGCCGAAGCGTCGCAGCACGTTGACCAGGGGCTGTCGCTAACGCTGTTCTTCCCTGACACGGCCAGTACGCGGGACATCAACAAAGCGCAGATTTACGCCTGGCGTAAAGGTATTAAAACGCTTTACTACATTCGCCTTCGCCAAAGTGCCTTGGAAGGCACCGAAGTGGAAGGCTGTGTGTCGTGCACGCTGTAGTCAGCTAGCACCTTGTGTCTGTTATTGAAAGCCCGGCGTTAAGAGCCGGGCATTGAACGCTACGTTTTGAGAGCAATGCCATGAACACCATGCAACGTTTATCGCGGGTTGACGCGATTAACTGGAACCGGCTTCAGGATGATAAAGACCTGGAAGTGTGGAACCGCTTAACCAGTAATTTCTGGCTGCCTGAAAAGGTGCCGCTATCGAATGATATTCAGTCATGGAACACCCTGACGCAGCAGGAAAACAGCTGACGATCCGCGTGTTTACTGGCCTGACACTGCTGGACACCATTCAAAGCAGCGTGGGCGCGCCGGTGTTAATGGAAGATGCCCGCACTCCTCACGAAGAGGCGGTTTACACCAATATCGCTTTTATGGAGTCGGTGCATGCGCGCTCCTATAGCTCGATTTTCTCGACGCTCTGCACCACGCGTGATGTAGACGACGCATTTCGCTGGAGCGAAGAGAACCCTACGCTGCAGGCAAAATCGCAGCTGATCTTAGAGCGCTACCGCTCTGATGATCCGCTGATGCGCAAAGTGGCCAGCGTTTTTCTTGAGTCGTTTCTGTTCTATTCCGGCTTCTACCTGCCGATGTACTGGTCAAGCCATGCCAAGTTGACTAACACCGCCGACCTGATCCGCTTGATCATTCGTGACGAAGCTGTGCACGGCTACTATATTGGCTACAAGTTCCAACAGGCACTGGCGGAAGCGACGCCAGAGCGGCAGCAGGAAGTCAAAGATTACGCCTACGAGCTGCTGCTGGAGCTTTACGACAACGAAGTGCGCTACACCGAGTCGCTGTATGACGAAGTTGGCCTAAGTGAAGACGTGAAGAAATTCCTTCACTACAACGCCAATAAAGCACTGATGAACCTTGGCTACGAGCCACTATTTCCCAGCAGCGTTACCGATGTGGATCCGACTATCATGGCGGCGCTTTCACCCAATGCCGACGAGAATCACGACTTCTTCTCGGGCTCCGGTTCCTCCTACGTGATCGGCAAAGCCGTCGCCACAGAAGATGACGACTGGGCGTTTTAATATTGCCATGAGCTGTGGCGCAGAGTGTAAAAAGGAGGAGGTATGCCAGGAAATGCAGCTAACGTATTGAAAATTGCCGCAGCGGTAGTGAGCGACCCTGACGGTCGTTTGCTATTAGTGCGCAAGCACAACACGTCTTTTATATGCAGCCGGGCGGCAAGATCGATGAAGGTGAAACCGCGTTAGAGGCAGTGTGTCGTGAGCTGCAAGAAGAGCTTGGTTTGCATGTTAGCGAAGATCAACTGATCCCGTTGGGCATGCATTCTGCTCCCGCTGCTAACGAGCCCGGCGTGACGCTAGAGGCGGATCTGTTTGGCCTTGTTATTGACGTGTCTGTTAAGGCAGCAGCGGAGATCGCCGAAGCAATATGGGTCACCCGCGAAGAGGCTTGGCAACTGCCGCTAGCCGCTGACCAAAGAGTACATAGCAGTAAATCATTAAATTGCTCATTGTGATAAGAGGCGCCTATAGGCGCCTTTTTTTATGCTTCAGAGGTCAGTAACAGCTGTGTTTGGTTAATGATAAATATTGTCATTTATTATATTAGTGGTAGGCTAGTCAGCGTAAAAGATAAACGCAAATCGTTCTAATACCCAATTAGTTTCTAGTGGGGCGGTGCCCGCCGCCCGCTACTCAGTGACGGAGAGTCGACGTGCTGAACAGGCCTTTCTTTGCCTTGCGTGGATGGTGGCTAGCGGGAGTGCTGGCCAGTGGCACGCTGTTGGCAAGTGAACAAGCAGTGGCTCAAGCGGCCGAAAGTGTAGAAGCCCAGCAAACCCAGGCAGCGCTCCAGGAGCAGATTGATGCCGCCGATGAACAGACCCGCGAGCAGTTGGAAGAGCTGCGTCGTCTGGAACGTGAGACTCGCCGGTTAGAGGCTGACAATGCTTCATTGGCTGGAAGTTTAGCGGAAGAGGCCGAGCGCCAGCAGCGGCTGGCGACGGCGCTGGATACGCTGGAAGAGACCCGTGCAGCATTGCCCGTGATTGAACAAAATATGGCCGAGCAGCTTAGCAACTGGATTGAGGGTGACTTGCCCTTCCTTCGCGATGAGCGGTTGGCGCGTGTCGAACGTCAGCCAGGCGAACAGGGTGAAAACACCATTGAGCGTATTAATGGTCTGCTCGAAGCGTGGCGCGTAGAGCTCGACTATGGCCGAGAGATGGATAGCTGGCGAGGCCGTTTACGCCAAGAGAACCGTGAACGGGAGGTGGATTTTTTACGCATCGGGCGTGTCGGTTTTTATTACCTTACTCCCGATGGCCGCGAGGGTGGTGTATGGAATGCCGAGAGTGGTGAGTGGCAACCGCTCAATGACGAGTATCTGCGTGAAGTGCGCAGTGGGTTGCGCATGGCAGAAGATCAACGTGCGCCAGAGCTATTAACGTTACCGCTCTCGGTTAGCGCGAATGATCAGCAGGGAGAGCAGCCATGAGGCGTATTCGTTTAGCGCTGCATCGCCTGGTTACGGTCGGCATGCTGATGGCGCTGATGGTGTTCAGTGGGTTAGCCACCGCGCAAAATGATAGTACGACTTCTTTACGTGAAGCACGCGAAGCTGCACAAGCGCGCGACCAGCAGCGTTTAATGAGTTTTCTAGATGACCAGCAAGCACTAGAGACTGCCTTGGAGCAGGCTCGAAACGACTACGAGTGCCCAACAACAGCATGACGCCCTTGAGGCCCAGCAGGCAGAGCAAACAGATCAAGCTAGCCAATTAAGTGAGCGCCAAGCGGAGCAGGGCGAGGCGCTGGCAGGTCTACTATCTAATCTTGCCCGGCATAGTTCTGAAATACGCAATGCGCTGGGTGAAGAGAGCTTGCTTACCCTCGAAGAGGGCTCACTGCCGCCGCGCTTGGATGAAGTCGAGGTGCTTGAGCGCCATCAGTTGGAAAATGTAGTTGACGGCTTAGCGACGCTGACTGCGCGCACCGGTCGTGCTGAGCGGCTTTCAATGCCGGTCGCTGACGCTAATGGGGAGGTGGCCACTCGCGAGCTAGTACGGTTGGGCGATTTCGCGGCCTTTACCGAGAACGAGCTTTTAGAGCGCGGTGAAAACGACGGTAATCTGGTCGTGTTACCCCGCACACCCAATGATATAGGCGCGTTACTAGCGGATTATTACCACGGCGAAAGCAACGTGTTTGCGGTGGACCCTACCCAGGGCAGCGTTTTGGAGGCCTTGGCCCAGCAGCCTAGTCTGTGGGAGCGTTTCCAGCAGGGTGGTTACGTCGGCTACGTGGTCGTTGCATTAGGCATTTTAGGTTTGCTCATAGGGTTAGGGCAGTACCTCTATTTAGTCGTCGTCAGTCTGCGTGTTAACCGGCAGCGTCAGTCGCTCAACCAATTAAAAGCTAACAACCCCCCTGGGACGTGTATTGCTGCGTTTTGAGGGCATGGACAAGCATCAGACCCCGGAAGCGCTAGAAGCGCGCCTGGATGAGAGCGGTGCTGGCTGAGCTGCCTAAGCTCGAACGCAGCCAACCCATGGTCAAGCTACTGGCGGCGATTGCGCCGCTGCTCGGCTTGCTGGGGACGGTGACCGGCATGATCGTGACTTTTCAGGCAATTACTGTCTTCGGTACGGGGGATCCGCAAACCATGGCCGGCGGTATCAGCCAAGCGTTGGTGACCACCGTGCTGGGCCTGATTACTGCAGTCCCCTTGCTGTTTGTGCAAACAGCGCTGTCGGGTCGTAGTCGCTATTTAACCCATGTCATCGAAGGGCAGGCGAGTGCGACATTGGCGGACCATCTAGAGTCTCACTCGCCCGCTTATACGTCGGCGGTGAACTGAAATGTTCGCTTTTCCACTTTGGCTCGAGCCCGTTGAGCGCTTGGTTGAGGCAGGCGGTGCCGTGTTGGTCGTGTTGGCAGTCGTGGCGGTGCTCGTGTTTGCCATGGCCATGGAGCGCTGGTGGTATTACCGGATTACCTGGCGACTGGCGCGACGACAGCTGTTACGCCGCTGGGCGGCGCGCAGCGATCATACGAGCTGGAGCGCCCGTACACTACGTCATGTATGGGCGGACGCGTTAGTGGCCAGGCTACGCAAACCGCTGCCATGGCTGAAGCTGTTGGTCGCGCTTTGCCCCTTGCTAGGCTTATTAGGCACGGTGACGGGCATGATCAGCGTATTCGATAGTCTTTCGCTCAGTGAGACTCATCAAGCACGCGCCATGGCAGACGGTGTCGCGCGGGCGACGCTGCCGACGCTAACCGGTATGGCCATTGCTGTGGTTGGGCTTTTATTTATTAGTCGTTTAGAACATGTCATTCGTCGTGAAGACCAGCGGCTGCATGATCGCTTGGCGCGGGCACTGGAGGACAATGATGCGTAGACGTCGTTCCATAGAAGCGGCTGCTGAGGGCAATGAGGTCAATTTGACTCCCATGCTCGACGTAGTGTTTATCATGCTGATTTTCTTTATCGTAACCACTAGCTTTGTCAAAGAAAGTGGCGTCGAAATCGATCGACCTGAGTCTAATGCCGCCACGCCTCGCCCAGACGCCCAGGTACTGGTGGCAGTGTCTCCTGATGGCGCGGTGTGGGTAGATGGCAGCCCGGTGGATGTCCATCGGGTCGGACAACAGGTTGCCAATATGCTGAGTGAAGATGGTTCAGTGGTGATCCAGGCTGATCGCGAGTCCACGACAGGGCTACTGATTGAGGTGATGGATCGCCTACGTGAGGCGGGCGTTGATCAAGTGGCGGTGGCAGCGAGTCGGAGTGGGTCATGATGCGTCACCTGCTGTCGTTATTGGGCGGCGTCGTGCTGGCAGTAGGCTTGTTCTGGTTGCTTGCGCAACTTGTAGCACCCTGAACGGGAGCCCGAAGAGCTGACCATGAGCATGGCGATGACAATGGTCGATGCGCCGGAGGTGGCTCCCGGAACAGGAGGCGCCTACGCCTCAGCCTGTTGAAACGGCGCCGCAACAAGCACCGCCGCCTATGCCTGCTCCTGAGCCGCCCCCGGTAGTGGAAATCACGATTAGTCTGCCCGAGGTAGAGCTTCCGGATGAGCCCGTTGAACCGGTTGAAATGGACAGTGAGCTCCCTGAGCTCACCGAAGTAGAACCTGAGCCGGAACCCGAGCCTGAGCCTGAGCCTGCTCCAGAACCCACGCCGGAGCCAGCTCCGCAAGAAGCGCCTGCTGAGCCAGCGCCCGCCGCTACAACTGCTGAGCAGAGTGAACCTGCTGAGCGCGAGGCAGCTCCAGCTGCGGAGCCCGCTCCCTCTAACGAGCCGGTGAGCGTTGGCCAAGCTACCCCGACTAGCCGGGTCAACCCAAGCTATCCGCCGCGCGCAGCGGCGGGGTATGGAAAGGCTTTGTAGAGGTCGCCTTTATGATTCGCCGTGATGGTAGTGTCGATGCCTCTTCGATACGCATTACCAATGCCCAGCCGCGCCGTGTATTTGACGATGCTGCGAGGGATGCGATTGCTCAGTGGCAGTTCGAACCCAGCGATCGGTTACGCAATGCCACCCAGCGGATCGAGTTTCAGTTGAGGTAGCCGTATGAAGCGTTCTTTAATGTGTTTGTTACTCAGTATCTGGTCGTTTTCGGCGTCAGCCAGCCCAGCACTGCAAGGCGACGTGATTGCCGACCTCAACGCACTGCAGAGCCAGTTACAAGAGGGCGCGCTGGCTCAAGTTATTGAACGGGCCACCGCCCAGGCTGAGCGGTTGGCATCCGGCAACCAATCGGATCAATGGGCGAGTGCGCTCTATCAACAGCTGGCGGCAGGCGCCAGGATCAGCCTGCGGCAGCAGCAGATCGGCTGGCGATTGCGCGTGGTTTAAATGGTGTTGATGACGACCAGGCAGCCCGTTGGCTACGGGAAGAGGCTTCGCTGCGCCGCGCGGCTGATCAGCGTGACCAAGCCATTGAGCTCCTCACTGAGTGGTTAACCAGTCAGCAAGATATTGATACTACCTGGCAACTAACCCGCCTGCTGGCGCAACAAGAGCGCTGGGAGGAAGCCGCCGAATGGCTTGAACAGGCGCTTAGCCAGACACCAGAACCAAGCGACGCGCAACAGGCGTTAACGCTGGCGATTTACCGCAATGCTGGGCAAAGCGAACAGGCATTGAGCTGGCTGCTGGATGGTTTAAATGCGCAAAGCAGTGCCGCCGATTGGCGCCAAGCCGCCGGGCTTGCCCAGCAGGCAGGTCAGTCGGGCGTGGCTGCCGGCTTGTGGGAAACAGCGTGGCAATTAGGCAAATTATCCGAGCAGGAAGATTTCTGGTTGTTGATTCAACTTCATTTGGCAGGCGGAACGCCCGCACGGGCGGCAGAGCATCTAGAGCAGGCATTGAGTGAAGGTGATATTGTCCGCGATGAGACCAACCTGCGTTTGCTTGCCAGCGCTTGGCGGCAGGCTAAGGATGTTGAGAAGGCCTTAAGTGCTTGGCAAGCCTTAGCGTTGCACGCAGGCAGCCGCCGACTGGCGAGCTTATGGCCAGCTTGCGTACGCCTGGGGTGACGAAGGGCAGGCGAAACAAGCTTTGCTCGCGCCTCGGCGCTGGGAGACGATGAGGCGGAGCAGTGGTTAGCCCACTTTGACTAAGCGTTAAGCATCTCTGGTGCTGCAGACTAAGATTTAAGCGTTAGCGCAAAGTCGCTCCAGGTGGGCGCATGATCAGAAGGTCGTTCCATGCCGCGCAGTTCGTAATCGATGCCAGCACCGCTGATGTGTTTGGCAAGTGCCTGGGTGACTAAAATATAGTCAATGCGTAGGCCGCGCTTGGGCTTTTGATTAAACCCTTTGGAGCGGTAATCAAACCAGCTAAAACGATCATTGTCGTGCGGATAGCAGAGTCGGTAGCTATCGGTTAGCCCCACGCTTTAATCCCATTGAGCCATTCCCGCTCGATGGGTTGAAAGCTAGTTTTGCCCTCGCGCAGCCAGCGCTTGCGGTTGGCTTCGCCGATGCCAATGTCCTGATCTTCCGGCGAGATATTAAAATCACCCATGACGGCTAGTCTCTCATCAGGGCGGTGCTGTTCGTTAAGCAGTCGCGCTAGCTGGCCGTAAAAGCGCTCTTTATTGGGAAATTTAGTGGGGTGGGTAACGTTTTCCCCTTGCGGAAAATAGCCATTCAAACGGTAACGGCTTCGCCATCTTCCGCCAGTAGGCGTACGCCAATCATGCGGCGTTGAGCATCTTCTTCATCGTCGGCGAAGCCATAAAACACTTCTTGAGGAGCCTGACGGCAAAGTAAAGCAACGCCATAATGGCCTTTTGTCCGTGATAAAAAACGTGATAACCCATGGCTTCAACATCGGCAATGGGAAACTCGCTATCCTGCACCTTGGTTTCCTGCAAGCCAATCACGTCAGGTTGCTGGGTATCGATCAACGCCTGTAGCTGGTGAAGGCGGGCTCGGATGCCATTGATATTGAAAGAAACCAAACGCATTACGAGTCGTCCCCCTTAGGTTTGCTAGCATCGCTGCTCGATTTGTCAGGGTGTATAGCAATATCCTGTCCGCTCTGCTGGCGAGCGAGTTTTCTCACCGCCTGAAGCTTGCGCTGCTGTTGTTTTTTGGCCACAAAGCGGCGTGAAGGGGCAACTTGGTCAGGATTGTCGTGACGCCATTTTTGTAATCCTTGCGCCGACCGGTACGTATAGTCACCTTGTCGGCCAGTGAACGGGTTTTTTTCTTACGCGTCATGTCGCGCTCCTTACGTCGATTTAACGGCTATTCTAACAGGCCTTGGGACTCCTTCGACAGCAGGACGCGCTCTTATCGCCAAGCCCTGTTACAATGCGCACGTCAAGAAGCCAACTTCCACAGCAATGGACAGATAGACAGCCTATGAGCGAGTCGGAACAGACCACAGCCCCGGCCCAGAACCGCAAGCCAAAACGCCGCCGTCGTAAACCGCGTCGTCGCCAGTCGAACTGGGATCTTCGTCAGTTTCAGGTGCCCGCCGTGGCCGGCAAGTGGCGCTTTCATGACTTTGATCTGCCGCTGCCCTTAATGCGAGCTATTCATGCCCAAGGGTTTGAGTACTGCACGCCTATTCAAGCCGAGGCCTTGCGCCAAACGCTGTTAGGTGGCGACATTGTCGGCAAAGCGCAAACGGGAACCGGTAAAACCGCAGCCTTTTGATTTCCGTGATGGCCTACTTCCTGGAGGAGCCAACACCTAACGGTCAAAAACCGGGTGCGCCGCGCGCCTTGATCATTGCGCCCACCCGTGAGCTGGCGCTGCAGATCGAAAAAGATGCTAAAGCACTAGCACGCTTTACCCAGCTTAATGTGGCAAGCGTAGTCGGCGGTATGGACTACCAGAAGCAGCGTGAAAGCCTGGGTAGCAAGATCGATATCCTGGTGGCAACACCTGGGCGCCTGTTGGATTTCCATCAGAAGCGCGATATCGACCTCAATGAAGTCGAAGTATTGGTGTTAGATGAAGCCGACCGCATGTTGTCGATGGGCTTTATCCCCGATGTGAAACGGATCATTCGCTACACGCCGAAGAAAGAGGAGCGTCAAACCTTCCTTTCTCGGCCACCTTTACTGACGATATCTTGAATCTTGCCAGTCAGTGGACGCAGGATCCTGCCCACGTTGAGATCGAAGTGACCGTCGAGAATCAGGCCGATATCGATCAGCGTGTCTACATGGTGTCCGATGACGATAAACAGCGCTTGTTGGTTAATTTACTCCAGCAAGAGAGCTTTGAGCGCGTGATGGTATTCGGTAACCGCCGTGATTTGGTGCGCAAGCTAGACGACGTGCTCAAGAAAGCCGGTGTTAGTGTGGCGATGCTGTCGGGCGATGTGCCTCAGAACCAGCGCATCAAGACACTCGAAAGCTTCCGCGAAGGCGAAATCCAGGTATTGGTCGCCACAGATGTTGCTGGCCGTGGTATTCATATTGAAGACGTCAGCCACGTCATCAACTACACCCTGCCCGAAGACCCTGAAGACTACGTGCACCGTATTGGCCGTACCGGTCGTGCCGGGGCCAAAGGCGTTTCGATTAGCTTCGTTGGCGAAGAAGATGCCTTCTCGCTGCCGGAAATCGAGCGCTATATCAACGACAAGCTACCCTGCGTGCATCCGCCGGAAGGTATGCTCTAAGCCGCATGCTTGATACAACCCTCAAAAGCGAGATTCAAGACGCTTACCGTCGCGTGGTGGAAAACCTTGAACTAACGCCACGCTATGGCCAGCGTATGATGATCGCTGAAATTGCACGTACGCTGGGAAATATCGAGAGCGACAGTGAGGGTAAGCGCACAAGTGATACCCACGTCTGTGTGCTTGAAGCTGGCACCGGTACGGGTAAAACGCTGGCTTATTTGATCGCCGCTTTGCCGATCGCTAAAGCGCGAGGCAAGCGGCTGATCATCTCCACGGCCACGGTCGCACTTCAAGAGCAGGTGCTTAACCAGGACTTACCTTCACTCGCCAGCCACAGCGGTATCGCCTTTCGCTACGCACTAGCCAAAGGGCGCGGTCGCTATGTGTGCGTCGCGCGACTGGATCAGGCGCTCGAAGGGACTGAACCCAACCCAACGCTGTCGCTGTTTGAGCAGTCGCTGCAAACGCAAAGTAGCGACTTCACTGTGATTGCCAGCGATATGGCGCAGGCTTACGGGCAGGGCGAGTGGGAAGGGGACCGCGATAACTGGCCGGAAGCGATTGAGGATGCCCACTGGCGGCGGCTAACGGTGGATCATCGCCAGTGCACGGGCAGGCGCTGCGGGCACTTTGGTGCCTGCGCGTTTTCGCTCCCGTCGTGAGCTTGAGAATGCTGACGTTATCGTCGCCAACCACGACCTAGTGCTGGCTGACTTGGCCTTGGGCGGCGGCGCTATTCTCCCCGATCCGGCGGACTGCATCTTTGTGTTTGATGAAGGCCATCACTTGCCTGAAAAAGCGCTCTCCCACTTTGCCCACCGCTTTGCGGTACACGGCTATTTGCGCTGGCTGAAAACGCTAAAAGCAGTTTGACCGATCTTCATCAAGCGTTAGCAATTCAACCAACTGTGTCCCGCCTATTAGTGAGTTTGCCGGAGCTGATACATAACCTGGAACCCGCGCTAGGCGATGTGTTCAGCATGGGGCATCAACTGGCGGACAGGCCCAACGGCCTAGCCGATGAAGAGACTACTCACCAATCGCGGTTTGAAAATGGTCAGGTACCCGACGCTTTACGTGAGCAGGCACAGCAGTTGCTGGTGATGTTTGCGTCGCTTTCACGCTGTTTGGAAAGTATCAGCGATATTCTGCGCGAAAGCCTCGACCCTGATAAGCAGACCGGCCTTGATCGTGAGCAGGCGGAAGCTTGGCTGCCGCTGGTGGCGCTGCTCCATGGGCGTGCCTTAGAAGCGCACGCGCTTTGGCAGGCGTTTAGCGAACAGGATATGGCTAACGAAGCGCCCAGCGCCCGTTGGATCACCCTAAGCCGTGTAGCGGGCGAGCCGGAAGTTGAGTTTTCGGCTAGTCCCGTTTCAGCTGCGCATACGCTAGCTAAACATTTATGGGGCGCTGCCACGGTGCGGTGGTCACCTCGGCGACCTTAACGGCCTTGGGGCGCTTTGAACGTCTTCAGGAGCGTGCAGGCTTAGCCAACCGTTATCGCTACCAGGCATTACCCAGCCCGTTTGATTATGCTAATGCAGTGCTGCGAGTACCTAAGGAAGCCACCGATCCTGGTGACCGCGACGCTCATGAAAGGGCTATTGTTGCTTTCGTATCGCAGTTAGCTGACAAAGAGGCAGCGTTGGTGCTGTTTTCTTCTCGCGCCCAGCTTCGAGCGGTGGACAAGGCGCTGCCGGTCGAGATTAAAGCTCGCGTATTGGCTCAGGACGCTCTTCCTAAGCGTGAGTTGATCGAGCGTCATCGTTCGGCAGTCGATAAAGGCGAGGGAGTATTATCTTTGGCTTGGCGAGCTTCGCCGAGGGGATCGATCTCCCCGGCGACTATTTGACGCATGTGGTGATTACGCGCCTGCCTTTTGCGGTGCCGGACGATCCGATAGGGGCGACGTTAGCGGAGTGGATAGAGAGCCAAGGTGGCAATGCGTTTATGCGCATCAGCGTACCCGATGCGTCTATTAAGCTGGTGCAGGCCTGTGGGCGCTTGATTCGCAAGGAGAGCGACCGAGGAACTATCACATTGCTGGATAAGCGGGTCATTACCCGTCGCTATGGGCAAGCCTTGCTGGATGCGTTGCCGCCATTTCGACGTGAAATTAGCCGTTAGAAGGTCATTAAAAACCCCGCCATAGCGGGGTTCAGGACCACGGAGATACGTTTGGCTAGCGTGTCGGCCAGTTTAGTGTTCATACGGTTGAATGTTTCCACCGTAGTATCCCAGTCAATGCAGGCATCGGTAATGGAGACGCCATACTGCAGTTGGCTGAGATCCTGGGGTAGCTTTGATTACCCCAGCCAATATTGGATTCGACCATTAGGCCAATAATGGACGTATTGCCTTCCAGAATCTGGTTGGTGACGTTTTCCAGCACCAGCGGCTGCAGTGCAGCATCTTTGTTGGAGTTGGCATGGGAGCAGTCAATCATGATGTTGGGTGATAACTTGGCTTTCTCAAGCTCTCTCTGCCAGGGCAACGCTGACGCTGTCGTAGTTGGGCTTACCATTGCCACCACGCAGCACAACATGGCCGTAGGCATTGCCACGGGTACGGATGATCGCCACTTGGCCTGCCTGGTTAATGCCCAGGAAATTGTGAGGGCTAGCGACGGACTGAAGGGCGTTGATGGCCACGTCCAGGCTGCCATCGGTGCCATTTTGAAACCGACCGGACAGGAGAGGCCAGAAGCCATTTCGCGGTGTGTCTGCGACTCGGTAGTACGAGCACCAATCGCTGACCAGCTAATGCAGTCTTGCATATACTGGGGCGAGATGGGGTCGAGTGCTTCGGTGGCGAGCGGTAAGCCCATTTCAGCGAGATCGACCAACAGTTTTCGTGCGATATGCAAGCCTTCATCGATCTCAAAGGAGTCGTTGAGGTGGGGGTCGTTGATTAAGCCTTTCCAGCCGACCGTTGTGCGCGGTTTTCAAAATAAACGCGCATCACAATATACAGGCTGTCGCTGACTTGGTCAGCCAGCGCGCGGAGGCGGCGGGCATAATCAAGTGCAGCTTCCACGTCGTGAATTGAGCAGGGCCGACGACCACGAGCAGTCGCGGATCGTTGCCATCTAGAATATTCTGAATGGTTTGGCGTCCTTCGATAACCGTGCGCTCTGCCGCATCAGTCAACGGTACTGCGTTTTTGAGCGCTTCTGGCGTGGTAAGAACGTCTTGAGCGAGGACGTTAAGGTTATTAACCTGCTGTTCTGACATCTTGCTACCTGTGCTTGCATAATGGCTGAAAAAGAGAGGGGGGCGATAAAAGTGGCATCTACTATCGCTTGCCGTGGAGGTAAAAATCAATTGCTGTGGAACTATAGCGAGATTAAAAGTGTCAGCCGCAGGATTTTTGAGATAGGGGTATGCAGCGCTTGATGCGCCGCTCAGAACGCGTAACACTGCTATTAATGTCGTTATAATCGTCGTAAAACATAGCCTAGTCATAATAGGTGGCAACATTCTCGGGCGACGTATTTGCCCTTTATTTCACTCGATTATTAATCAATGCCCAAGGGACGCTATGCTGCTTGCTGTGAACGCCCACGTGTTAGGGCTAATAGGAATGGAGCTCGGCGCGCGCCGTACGAGCTGGAGGGGCGTGTGAATGGGCACTCGGGAAACAGATCAACAACTTGTGGAACGTGCTCAAAAGGCGATACGCGCGCTTTCGATTTGCTGGTAAAAAGTACCAGCACAAAATTATCGGTCTAATCGGTCGTTACGTTCATGATCATTCAGAAGTTCAGGATGTAGCCCAGGAGGCTTTTATTAAGGCGTATCGCGCCTTAGGCAAGTTCTCGTGCAGAAAGTGCCTTTTATACCTGGATGTACCGTATTGCCATCAATACCGCGAAAAATTATCTGGTCTCGCGAGGACGACGCCCACCGGGAAGCGATTTGGATATCGTCGATGCTGAAATTATCGACCAAAGCGGACGGCTAGCAGATTCAGAGTCACCGGAAGCGGCAATTGCCAGGGATCAGCTAGAGGCAGCGGTTTATCAGGCGATCGAAAATTTGCCTGATGACCTACGTACGGCGATAACGCTTCGTGAGCTGGATGGGCTGGCTTATGAAGATATCGCGCAGGTGATGCAGTGTCCGGTGGGAACCGTTCGCTCTCGTATTTTTCGTGCCCGTGAGGCGGTTGATGAACATATTCGACCGTTAGTATCAACGGCACGGAACAGTCGTGATGAATAACGGTCAGTAGTTGCAGTGTTGAATGACGTTCGTAAATGACCATCACAAGGAATGAAGATTTTACTTTTTGTGAACTGTCTGGCTTGTAAGGCGTCATACAACTTGATTATCTTGATGCGCATGTTTGATCTATGTGTGAAGCGTCATGAGCTTAGCGTTGTTGCCTAATTGGTTTTAAAACGCATTAGTTTGCAGCGGAGTCTTGGCCTTGGAAGTCGTCGGTGTGAAGGTGTCTATTAAGATTATTCATCACGCCAGTACTTCTTTTAAACAGTGTGAGGGTGTGAAGTATGAGTCAAAACACACGGGAATCACTTTCGGTGTTAATGGATGGCGAAAGTGATGAGCTTGAGCTTCGCCGAGTGTTAAAGGCACTGCCTAATGATGACGATGCCGCAGATACTTGGCGCCGTTATCACCTTGCGCGCAGCATGATGCAGCGTGAGCAGGGTGTCGATGTCAGTGTTGATCTTTCAGCTGGTATTATGGCCCGATTGCGTGAAGAACCTGCTCCGGTAATGCAGGATGTCGACCATGTGGCTCACCGCGCGGGAGGTATTTCGTTTGCTCGTGGCGCAGGCGTTGCTGCCGCTGTCTCATTGATGGTGATCACAGGCGTACAGTTCTTTGGCAATAACTCATCGGTTAGCCAAAGTGGCGGTGAGATGGCAACAGCAGCGCAGGGGGTTAATGGAGCTAGCGTAAACGGGGCTAACCAAGTGCAACCCGTTAGTTTGGCGTCTCAACCCGCCGTGGCGTCGCGTGCTGATATGCCCATGTTTGAGCCTACACCGTTTAGGCTTAGTGGCCAGACGGGGCAAAGTGGCTTGATGAATATTAGCGAAGCCAGCTTCTCAGCGCAGCCCCCAAGGGGTTACCGCCTCTCAGGGTACGAACATTGATGTTGACCAGATTGGCTTGCTGCAATCCTACTTAGAACAGCATACCCAAAGTGCCGCTTATGGTAGTGGCGATAGCTGGATGCCGTTAATGCGTTCATCAGCGGTAACTGAGCCATTAGGCCAACGCTAAGTCAAACCCTTATTAACGATCTGGTCAGGTGAGGTAGGGGAGTGCGCGGGATGGGTGTGCGCAAAAGGGTCTGTTCAAAAGGGTCTGTTCAAAAGGGTCTGTGCAAAAGATAGTACCCAAGCACGCTAAGTGTGCATGGCTACTGGCGGTAATGATGGGGATTCTCTCATCGCAAGCGCATGCAGTGAGCACAGATGACCCAGAGGACAGGCAGAATGACAGCCGCACGACGGGTTATGAGTGTACAGAAGCTCCCCAGGCGACGCCCAGTAATGCAACGCAGTGGCTTGAGCGAGGCTTGTGGGCTAGCCATTGTTACGCCTTTCAGGCGAGAGCGGTTGCGATCGATGCTATTAACGTACGTACATTAGCGCTCTCTCACCGCATTCGAGACGGTATTCGACAGCAAGTAGTGCAATATTTAGACGGTCCCTCCGTCAGTATCGAGCGCCGCTCGCCAGTGGGGCAGTTGGCGTGGACCCAAAGCCATAATGGTGAGTTGCCCTCTCCCGCGAGGTGGGCGGCACATTTAGAACAATTTTATACTGTTTCGCTTGAAGAGGATGCCCGGGTTGCAGGTCGCGACGCCGTCAAGCTGATTTTGAGCCCCTTGATCAATGGCGTTTTTCTCATGAGTGGTGGCTAGACCGTGATACGGGTCTGCTACTTAAGCATGTGCTTATTGATCAGCAGGCGCAAATCATTGAAACTTTCAAATTACCCAGCTTCAGTCGCCTCAAAAGTATAAGGGCCGTGTTTGGGTTGACTCGCCCCAGGTTATTCTTAACACCCCTTGGCATACCACATGGCTACCCGATGGGTTTGTCGCTCAGCCGGTGACCTTCGCGGGCAATGACGTCCATAAGCGTGTTTATAGCGATGGCTTAACCACTGTCAGCCTCTTTGTTGAATCCCTTGAGTCTGCTGAAACCACCCTGCTGCAAGAAGGCGTACATCAGTTGGGCGTGTCTGCAGTGGCTGTTCAGCACTTGGTTACCCTGAAGGCCGTTGGCAATTAGTGGCTATTGGTGAGCTGCCGATAGCCACCCTGCAGCGAATTGTCCGCTCAATTACCTTTGACGTGGGTGATGAGACACAAACGCAGGAAAGTACCGACGACTATGAAGCACTTAAGCCTGAGCATTAGTAGTAGTCATTCATGCCAGTAGTCATTCATGCAAGGTAAGAGAAAAATGATGGCGTCTGCTTACTGTGCTTCTTTGCTTCGCGAAGGCATTATTGTCGACTATGCCCCTCGGCATCTTATTGTAGAGATTTCATCTCAAGAAAATTGTGAGCAGTGCGCTCAGGGTCGAGGGTGCGGGGTCGGATTGCTGGCGCGTCGTCGAAGCCAGCGCATTGCCGTAGCGTTACCCGTTAAAGCCCACGGTATTGAAGAGTGTTATCCCCTCGGAAACCAAGTCACCATAAGCCTGCCTCGTGCTTCCGTCACGCTGCTGGCTTTTTTTTGTCTATGCGCTGCCGTTAATGCTCGCATTGCTGCTATCCGGCATAGCTTCATTCGTTAGTTCCATGATTTGGCTAGCGCCGCTGGTTTTTTCATTGCCTTGGGTGGCGGTGCTCTCGGTGTGAAATGTCTTTTGCACGGGCGAAGGGAACGCTTTCGCCCGCGCTTGGTCAGTTAGTTCGTCAATTTAGATCTCCGGAATCACAGTGTGAGTTGTTGATCTGCCTTTGATTAATATTACCTTAAGTAGGAGCTCCTGGATGAAGCGCTTGATTCTCCCTTCCACGCTATGGGTCTGTGTGATGGCGTTGCTAACCTTCGGTCAAGCAGCCAATGCACAGGGTTTACCTGATTTTACCGAGTTGGTTGAAGAAGCCGCCCCTGGGGTGGTTAATATTTCTACCAGCAGGACCGTGCAAAGAACCAGTACACCTGGGTTTGGTGGTCAGGAAATTCCCGAAATTTTCCGTGATTTTTTTGGAGATAACTTCGGGGACCGTTTTCCCGCACCGCCCGGCAACGGGCAAGGACGTTCTGAAGAACGTCAGTCGTTAGGCTCGGGTTTCGTCATCAGTGAAGACGGCTACGTAATGACGAACGCGCACGTCGTGCAGGATGCCGATGAAATACTGGTACGTCTCAACGATCGTCGCGAACTGAATGCTGAGGTGATTGGCAGCGATCCACAAACCGACGTGGCGCTACTAAAAATCGATGCAAGTGACCTGCCCACGCTTACCCTGGGAGACTCTGATGAGCTCAAAGTAGGTGAATGGGTCGCTGCGATTGGCTCACCTTTTGGTTTTGATCACTCTGTCACTGCGGGGATTGTCAGTGCGATTAACCGTACGTTGCCGCGCGATGCCTATGTGCCGTTTATTCAAACAGATGTAGCGATCAATCCCGGCAACTCCGGTGGTCCGCTGTTTAACTTAGACGGTGAAGTGGTGGGTATTAACTCGCAAATCTTCACTCGTAGCGGTGGCTTTATGGGCGTTTCATTTGCTATCCCTATCAACGTTGCCATGGATGTTGCTGAGCAATTACGTGAAGATGGCCGAGTTAACCGTGGCTGGCTTGGTGTCATGATTCAGCCCGTGTCTCAGGACTTGGCAGAATCTTTCGGCATGGAAAGTGCCGTTGGTGCATTGATTGCAGATCTTGATCCCGAAGGCCCAGCGGCTCAGGGCGGTCTCCAGGCGGGTGATGTTATCCTTGAGGTTAATGGTGAAGAGGTTGAGCGCTCAAGTTCGCTGCCGCGTCTGATTGGCAAGGGCGCGCCCGGTAGCGAGGTGGAACTTACCGTAATGCGAGACGGTGAAGAGCTGACAGAATCAGTCGAGTTGGGCAGTTGGCCCGATGCCGAGCAGCAGGTTGAACAATCCGGCGGCAATAACCAAGCGCAATCACCGCTTGGCATGGTAGTCGCTGAAATTGATGACGCAATGCGTGAGCAACTGAATGTTCAGGGCGGTGTGGTCGTTCGCCAGGTTGAGTCTGACAGCGTGGCTGCCAATGCGGGGATTCGTTCAGGCGATGTGGTGGTTAGCATCGATCATCGCAGCGTCTCCTCTTCTGAGGAATTGGTAGATATCGTCGACGAGTTGCCAACTGACCGTGCCATTCCTGTCCGGTTATTCCGCGATGGACATTCACTGTTTGTAGCGCTACGTCTGGAATGACACGTTTTAAATAACATTGCTATTTACGCTCCTGGTCCGGCGGTTGTCGCCGGACCACGGTTGTTAGCCAGCGCTCATCGTATTGGCGGCTCAACTAACCGCGCCTTGTTCCCCCACCCTCGCTTTCCTGCCTCTTTTAATCAGTCCTCAGGCTTCTTCTTACTTTCATCTCTACGAACCTTTTTCTCAGCATGGCTCTCTAAAATTTCTTGCTCGAACCGACCTAAAACCACCATGATGATCAATCCTATGATGGTGACCATGCCAGCCAATGGAAATTGTTGGTACCTGCGGCAACGCCGATGGCGCCCGCCAGCCAGATCGAAGCGCCTGTCGTAATCCCTTGAATGTGAGCGCCGCTGCGAATAATACTGCCAGCGCCCAGAAACCCAATACCTCCAACCACACCCTCAACAACGCGATTTGGATCAATACTTGCCGCGCGTCCCCCTTCATCGCTGCCAAACAAAACACTCAAGCCAACAATGATGAAAGCGGATGAGCCCAGTGATACCAACATATGAGAGCGGAGACCCGCCGGTTTGCCGCGAAGCTCGCTCCAAGCCAAGGCACAGTGCCAGGCCGGTGGCAACCAATAGGCGGGTGAGCATATCTAGTATGGGAATTTCAGTCTCCATGTCGCTCCTTTCCTTACTTGTTTTTATCCTGTTCTGATCTTATCCGTTAGCATACTTAGCATAGATACAAACCTATGCAATGAAATAGACGAAACTGGCTTGCTTTATGCGTACATAGACCTGGAAGAAAGCGGGGTGCAGGCGGTTAGCAAGTGAGTGGAGAGTAGTTATTTTTTACATTTTTTGATGAACATAGCACCGGCACCCCGCTAACGGTACAATGTCATCAAATTTCGACTGCGCAACTCATCATCTTATTTTTAATTGTACAACGTTGCGGACACACCCGGATTAAAACGGCAAATGACCCAAGAAAACGATAGCAAGATCAAGCACATCAGAAATTTCTCTATCATCGCCCATATTGATCACGGTAAATCGACGCTCTCTGATCGTCTGATCCAGACCTGTGATGGGTTGACTGCGCGTGAGCTTAAAGAGCAAGTGCTCGATTCAATGGACATCGAACGCGAACGCGGCATCACTATCAAAGCGCAGTCGGTTACGTTGGACTATACCGCTGCCGACGGTCAGGTTTATCAGCTGAACTTTATCGATACACCGGGCCATGTTGACTTCTCTTACGAAGTTTCACGCTCGCTCTACGCCTGTGAAGGGGCGCTGTTGGTCGTCGATGCAGCGCAAGGAGTCGAGGCGCAGTCGGTTGCCAACTGCTATACCGCGATTGAACAGGGGCTTGAGGTACTACCTGTACTGAACAAAATCGATTTGCCTCAAGCCGACCCCGACCGAGTGGCCCAAGAAATCGAAGAGATCATTGGTTTGGATGCTACCGATGCCTGCCAAGTCTCGGCTAAAAGCGGGATCGGTATTGATGCGTTGCTTGAACGCTTAGTACGTGATATTCCGCCGCCGAAAGGCAACCCGGATGCACCCTTGCAAGCGCTAATTATCGACTCCTGGTTTGATAACTATCTTGGCGTGGTCTCATTGGTACGTTTATTTGATGGCACGCTGCGCAAAGGCGATAAAATTCGCATTAAATCGACGGGGCGCGACTGGGGTGCGACGGAAGTCGGTATCTTTACGCCGCTACGTAAGCAAACTGATATTCTGCGCGCTGGCGAAGTCGGCTTCATAGTCGCCGGTATCAAAGAAATTCACGGTGCGCCGGTGGGCGATACGATTACCCACACCAAAACACCTGATGTAGAACGTTTGCCGGGTTTCCAAAAGTGAAGCCGCAGGTCTATGCCGGGATGTTTCCGGTCAGTGCCGACGATTATGAAGATTTTCGTGATGCGCTTGAGAAGCTTGCGCTCAATGATGCCCTCGCTTGCGTATGAGCCCGAGAACTCCGATGCACTAGGCTTCGGTTTCCGCGTGGGCTTTCTGGGCACGCTGCACATGGAGATTGTTCAGGAGCGCCTGGAGCGTGAGTATGATATTGACCTGCTCACCACTGCGCCGACGGTTGTCTATGAACTCGCGATGAAAAATGGCGACGTACAATACGTCTCCAATCCTTCCAAACTGCCCGACATGGCCGACGTGGACGAAATGCGTGAGCCTGTGGTGCGTGCCAGCATCCTGGTTCCCCAAGAGTACGTGGGTAACGTGATTACCGAGTGCGAGCAACGTCGTGGTACACAGCTGGATATGCAGTTCTTAGGTAACCAAATTCAGCTGGCTTACGAACTGCCTATGTCAGAAGTGGTCATGGATTTCTTTGATCGTCTGAAATCGATCTCGAAGGGGTATGCGTCGCTTGAATACAACTTCGAACGCTTTGAAGAAGCCAAGTTGGTGCGTCTTGATGTGCTTATTAATGGCGATAAAGTCGATGCGTTAGCGGTGATTATTCACCGTGATCACGCCCACCAGCGTGGCCGTTTGCTAGTGGAAAAATGAAAGAGCTGATTCCACGGCAAATGTTTGACGTCGCGATACAGGCCGCCATCGGTGGTCAAGTAGTGGCGCGCTCAACGGTGAAGGCACTGCGTAAAAACGTCACGGCTAAGTGTTATGGCGGCGATGTTAGCCGTAAAAAGAAACTGCTCGAGAAACAGAAAGCGGGTAAGAAACGCATGAAACAAGTAGGGCGTGTGGAAATTCCCCAGGATGCCTTCCTTGCTGTGCTCAAGGTTAACGACTAGGAAAGAACGCCACTCATGGATTTTTCATTACTGCTGGTACTTGCCGTTGCGCTCTCGGGCGTTGTTTACCTGTTGGACGTGTTGTTATTAAAGCCCAAGCGCCGCCAGCGTTTTGCTACAGCGGAGGCCAATACCCAGGAAGGGCTGGATCCAGCAACGAGCGAAAAGCTGCTTAAAGAGCCTTGGCCAGTTGATTACGCCCGTTCGTTTTTCCGGTGCTACTGATAGTACTTATAGTACGTAGCTTTATCATTGAGCCTTTTCAGATTCCCTCGGGCTCAATGCGACCGACGCTTGAAGTAGGTGATTTTATCCTGGTCAACAAGTTTGCCTATGGGCTGCGGTTGCCGGTGGTAAACACCCGCTTTATCGAAATAGATGACCCCGAGCGTGGCGACGTAATGGTGTTTCGTTTTCCTGATGAACCCTCGGTGAATTTCATCAAGCGAGTGGTTGGTGTGCCGGGAGACCGTATCCGTTATGAAGGCAAGCAGCTTTACCTCAATGGTGAACCGGTCGCCAAACAACTGATCGAAGAAGGGCCTGACGCTTCGCCCGAGCAGTTATTATTAGAAGAGCAGTTGGGTGATGCCGAACATTTTATTTACAACAATCCACGAGACCCTGGACCGCAAATGCGTGAAGTGCAAGTCCCAGAAGGGCACTACTTTATGATGGGCGATAATCGCGATCACTCCAATGACAGCCGTTACTGGGGCTTTGTCCCGGAAGAGAATATTGTCGGACGTGCCTTTGGTGTGTGGATGCATTGGGATGGCGGGTTACCAAGTTTCACCAGCGTGCGACGCATTGAATGAAGTGCCTGCTTACGTTGTGTTTAGTCAGTTATGTCACTTTAGTTAACGTCAATGACGTAGGAGAGCTGTGAGTAATTCCTTGAACGCTTTTTGCCGACGAATCGGCCATACCTTTGGCGACGCTACGCTATTGGAATTGGCCTTGACCCACCGCAGCTTCGGTGGTCGTAACAATGAGCGCCTGGAATTCCTGGGTGACTCCATTGTCAACTTTGTGATCGCCGAAGCCTTGTTCCAGCGTTTTCCCCAGGCGCGAGAAGGACAGCTCTCGCCTGCGCGCGAGGTTGGTGAAAGGCCAAACCTTGGCAGAACTGGCCCGGGAAATGGAATTCGGTGAGTGCTTACGGCTTGGTTCTGGCGAGATGAAAAGCGGTGGGCATCGCCGTGAATCGATCTTGGCGGATGCGGTTGAAGCCATCATCGGTGCTATCTATCTAGATGCTGGTATGGATGTCGTGCGCGACCGGGTATTGGATTGGTACTTCGAGCGGCTGGGGAATATCTCTCACAAGATACCCAAAAGGATCCAAAAACGCGGTTACAAGAGTTTTTGCAATCGCGCCAAGCCGCATTGCCGCGGTATGAAGTTGTCTGCGTGAAGGGCGAGGCGCATGCCCAGACCTTTACCGTGGAGTGCTACATTGACCTCTTGGTTGAGCATACCACTGGTAAGGGCCTAGCCGACGCCATGCTGAACAGCAAGCGGCAGAAGAAGCATTGTCGTATCTCGAAAAAAGCCCCGGAGAAAAATCATGAGCCAAACTTGCGGCTTCGTTGCCATTGTCGGCCGTCCCAACGTGGGCAAATCGACCCTCATGAACCGTATTTTGGGGCAGAAGATCTCCATCACCTCACGGCGTCCCCAAACCACGCGCCACCAGGTAATGGGGATTAAAACGGAGGATGAGACCCAGTTCATCTATGTCGATACGCCGGGCATGCACATCATGTCCAAGGATCGTAATAAAGCCATTAACCGCTTTATGAACCAAGCGGCTACTCAGGCACTGCGCGACGTAGATTGCGTGGTGTTTATCATTGACCGCACTCGCTGGACCGAAGAAGACCAGGCAGTATTGAAACGCCTGGAACACGTCAAAGCGCCGGTCATTCTGGCGGTTAATAAAGTCGACCGCCTGGGCGAAAAAGGTGATTTGTTGCCGTGGCTGGCCGAGGTAGGTGCCCGTCGCGATTTTGCCGCCATCGTGCCTATTTCTGCCAAGCATGGTACTCAGGTAGATACGCTTGAAGAGGAGGTGGCCAAACATCTTCCCGAAAGCGTTCACTTCTTCCCTGAAGATCAGATCACTGATAAAAGCTTGCGCTTTATGGCCGCGGAACTAGTGCGTGAAAAGGTGATGCGCCAGTTGGGCGATGAACTGCCTTACCAGATGACCGTTGAGATTGAAGAATTCCGCGAGACAGAGCGGGTGACGCATATCAGCGCGCTCATCCCTTGTCGAGCGACAGGGGCAGAAAGTTATTTTGATTGGTGAAAACGGCGATCGACTCAAGAGCATTGGTCGTGAAGCGCGTCTGGATATGGAGCGTGCGCTGGGTACCAAAGTGATGCTCAATTTGTGGGTGAAAGTGAAGCGTGGCTGGTCGGATGACGAGCGCGCACTGAAAAGCTTTGGGTTACGATCTCGATTGAGTGTAGCAATGTCGCCAGAGCCGGCTTTTTTACTCCACCGTCGGCCATACCGTGAAACCAGTGCACTGGTAGATTTGTTAACCCTTAATAACGGCAGAGTGCGCGCTGTCGCCCACGGTGGTCAGCGGCCCGGTTCAAAATCGCGCCAACGTTTGCAGCCTTTTACTCCGCTTTTCGTGACGTGGCAGGGCAGCCGTGAGCTAAAGCGGCTCACGCTGATGGAGTCACGCGGTCAGACGGCATTGCTGGCGGGTGAAGGTTTATTATGCGGGCTTTACGCTAACGAAATTGCCACACGGCTATTGCCGCTCGAACTGCCTGCAGCCGATGTGTTCGCGTTTTATACGGCGTTACTGGAAGCCTTACCAGCCCCTGCGGAAAGGGGCGTTGGCATTGCGTCGCTATGAGTGGGCGCTGCTAGAGGCGCTTGAGGCCACGCCGCAGTTTACGACACCAGAGGGTAGCGTTTTGGATCCTCAGCTCCGCTACCGCTTTGACGCCGCCAGCCGGGCATTTATAGCCGCCGAGCGCGGGCTCGATGGAAGAACGCTACGCTACATTGAGCAGGGTGATTGGCAGCATGAAGGGCTTGCCAATGCGTTAAAAGCGGTAATGCGCGCCGCGCTGGCGCCACATCTGGGTTCCACTGTTTTACGCTCGCGGGAGCTAATGCTCGACTTAGCTCGGCGTCGTCATCGCCCATAAACGGATACTCGGATACTCATATCCCTAACCTTTTTTCTTTATTGCATTGGAGGCACCATGCACCCCCCTCGGATCCTGTTAGGCGTCAACATTGATCACATTGCGACACTTCGCCAAGCCCGAGGCACCCGCTACCCTGATCCCGTTCAAGCCGCCTTAGTGGCTGAAGAAGCGGGGGCTGACGGCATTACGGTGCATCTGCGTGAAGATCGTCGGCATATCCAGCTTCGTGATGTGCGCATTCTGGCCGAAGTGCTTAATACGCGCATGAACCTGGAAATGGCTGTCACCGAAGAGATGCTGTCTCTGGCCGAGGAGATACGCCCCGCGCATGTCTGTTTAGTGCCCGAAAAGCGCGAGGAACTGACCACTGAGGGCGGTTTGGATGTGGTTGGCGGCTTCGATGCTATTGCCAGCGCTTGCCAGCGGCTGAGTGCAGCTGGCTGCGATGTATCTCTGTTTATCGACCCTGACATTGAGCAAATTGATGCTGCCCAGCGGGCCGGGGCACCCACCATTGAGCTGCACACAGGGGCCTACGCAGAAGCCCGGCCAGGCAGCCATGAAGCGAATGCGGAGTATCATCGGCTAACGACAGCGGCCACCCATGCCGTCACGTTGGGCTTGGTGGTTAATGCGGGGCACGGTTTGCATTACCATAACGTGGAAGCGATTGCGGCCCTACCTGGCGTTAATGAACTTAACATTGGCCATGCCATCATCGCCCGTGCACTGTTTGTTGGTTTGAAAGAAGCCGTGCAGGAAATGAAGCGCTTAATCATCGCAGGCCAGGAAGCAGGTTTGATGGCGGCACTGGATGCGCATGACCTTGAACACGATCACGAGCATGCCGATCATGCTGAGCACGTACATAATGGCTGCTGCGGGCATTAACCGATGATCGTTGGGATTGGCTCTGATATCGCGCGTGTTGAGGCGTTTTAAACGAGCCGTGCAACGGCACGGCCCGCGCTTTGCTCAGCGCATTTTAGGGCCCGATGAACATGCGCTTTGGCTGCAAAAATCTCAACCTACAGCATTTTTGGCTAAACGCTTTGCTGCCAAGGAGGCATTCGTTAAAGCCCTGGGACTAGGCTTACGCCAAGGAATGCAGTGGGGCGAAATTCAGGTTATTAACGATGCTCTGGGTAAACCGTATTTTCTGCTTAGTGGTGAAGCCGAGCGACTACTGACGGTGGCAGGCGTCACAACCAGCCATATCACTTTGAGTGATGAGGCGGAGTATGCAATCGCCTTTGTTGTGCTGGAACGTTAACAGTCTCGTGATTGAACTTCCGTAATTAACTTCTATTCGTTATTAACTTCTGTTCGTTGTTAGCTCTCGTGGATTAGTGCCTGAGAAGAAGCGGGCGGTGCGTGCGTAGCCTTGCCATTGCCTGGTATAGATCCTCCAGTAGTTGCTCGACGTGTTCCAGGCCAGTGGTGCGTAGCCGGGTTTCCAATGTCTCGACCAACAAGGCCAGCTCCGGCGCTCCGCAGTAGCGGCTGGCGCCATTTAAGCCGTGTACCCAATCGAGCAATGTCGGCAAATTTTGTTGCGCAAAAGCAGAGCGCATATGCTGTTCACTTTCATCTAAGCTATCGATGAGCCGTTTTAGTTGCTCGCGCGCCAGGTATTCTTTGCCCCCTGCCAGGCGCGCGCCCATCTCAAGATCAACGACAGGTAGCGTGGCGGGAGCCGTGTGGCTAAATCCCGGCTTATGGGCGGCTTTGCTGTTGGTTTTTAGTGTAGGTGTTGAGTGACTAGCGGTTAGCCGGTGGGTAACCCCCAAAAAGCGCTGAAGTAATAGATGTAGCTGTTCTTCATCAATGGGTTTCGTCAGTACGTCATCCAGCCCCTCCGCAAGCCATTTCTGTCGCTCGCTAGTAAGCACATGCGCAGTGACCGCAATAATCGGACAGCGGGCCCAGGTACTGCTAAGTCGGCGCAGCGCCTGAGTTGTTTGCACGCCATCCATCCCCGGCATGCGGATATCCATCAACACCATGTCAACATTTTGAGTTCGTGCAAATTCCAGCGCTTGGTAGCCGCTTTCCACCGTGGTCACGTGCAAGGTCGGGTCTTCAAGCATCGTTTTGAGCAGCTCACGATTCGACGCATTATCGTCGACAATCAATAGCGTGAGAGACTGAGAAGCATTGGGCAGCGCTAATAACGTCTCGGCAGTTTTGTTTTTCGCTGCGCCAGGTAATAGAAGCTGCTTCAGCGAGGTGACTAACTGGGCGCGAGAAAAGGGTTTGTAAAGAATCTCGCCGCCATGAGGTAAGTGTAGCGACGGCAGATCGAAACCTATTGCCGCTGGCTAAAATTAATACCGGGCAAGATGTTTGGTCAATGATTGTTTGCCAGTGGCTGTGGCGTTCGGGGCTAAAATCGCCGATCTCCAATCCTAATATGAGCAGTTGCGCTTGCTCAGGATCATTGAATGCGATCGGCTTCGCTTCCCAGCGTTGTAGCAGATGTTCGAGTACATGTCGGGTAGGCGCATGGGTTTCATATAAGCGAATAGTCGGGTAAGGCAGGCTAATTTCCGGGGGGCGTTCGATAGCTTTGTGAGCTAGCATAGGCAGTGTGAAGGAGAGGGTAGTGCCTTTACCCAACTCACTTTCCATCTCTATTTCGCCCCCATGCGCTCAATAAGTTGGCGGCAGATAGTAAGGCCGAGGCCACTGCCGCCAAAGTGGCGTGAATGACTGGGTTCAGCTTGGGAAAAAGCTCTGAATAACGCCTTTTGGTGATCGTCGCTAAGGCCAATCCCCGTGTCGCTAACGCTGAGATTAAGCACCACATGCTGGCCTTCCTGGTTATCCAGCATAACACGGACAATCACTTCACCTTCCTGAGTGAACTTGAGCGCGTTACTAATCAAATTATTTAACACTTGATGAATACGCAGCGGGTCACCGCATAGCGGCGTGGGAACATCGTCATAGACCATCGCCACTAGGTGTAATTGTTTGCGCTGAGCTTCTGGAGCATGCAGCCCCACCACTTCATCCACCAGTGCCACGATGTCGATATCCGCCTCTTCAAGGGTAAGGCGATTAGCTTCCAGTTTGGAAAAGTCGAGTACATCGTTCACTAGCATGAGCAGGTTGTCGCAAGCCCGGTGTACGTGCTGTAACCACTCCTGCTGACGTTTGTCCAGAGAAGAGCGACCCAGTAATCGGCAAAAGCCGATAATGCCGTTGAGTGGGGTGCGTATCTCGTGACTCATATTAGCTAAAAACTCGGATTTCACCGCATTAGCGCGCAGTGCACTGCGGTGTGCCAAATCAAGCTTGATATTCTGCTCTTCAATGGTTTCCATTGACTCTTGCAGCTCGCTGGTTGCTTGCTCGATTTGGGTTTGCATATCCCGCTGAGCCTGCTGAAAATGCTCAGCAAGCGCATTAATATGGCTGGTCAGGTGATGAAGCTCTGGGGTATTAGAGGGCGCCAGATGTAGCCGATAGTCACCACGAGATAAGCGGTAAAGAGCCTGGTTGGCTTCCTCTATAGGGCGAGTGGCATAGCGGCTAATGGAGAAAGCGATTAAAAACATCAGCAGGCCCAGTAGCATGCCGCCCAAGCTAAGGCTTGCAATCAGTTTATAACGCCCCAGGGTAAGCGCCCGCGTATCGACCTCTATGTCCAGCCAGCCAATGTAGCCAGCGCTTGCACTAACCTGATCCGCATTGAATTGATTGGCATGGTTGCTGGGAACACCCAGGGGTAAACGCAGTCGCCAAGCGTCTTCCTCCAACAGTAATTGTTTTTCGGCAGGTGCGTGAAGGGGGTGGTGGCGTGGTTTGGCCGGCTAATAACACACGATTGCCTTGCTCGTTAAACAGCCCAACCGTACGCACCCCTTTTTGATTGAGTAGTTGTTGCGTCATCGTTTCCAGGCGCTGTGAATCACCTTCTGCAAGCGCCTCAGCTAAGCTTGGAGCAAGTAACTCGCTTGCAGCTTCCAAGCGCTCTTGCAGTGCGGTTCGAGCTTCCGTATCACTCTGTATAACTAGTAATACCGCCATCGTGGCGTATACCAGAAGCGGGAAACCGAGCAAGGCAAACAGAAGACGGGTGTTCAAGGACATGAAAAGAAGCTCGCTGATTCAATAAGGTTGCCTGTCAAGCTCAAGGCAGCACCGATATAATGCAGCATAATGGTGACGATAAGGAATATTCATGAATGATCTTAAGGGCTATCTCAAGAGCTATCCCACGTTAGAAGAGGTGGTAGGCAACACGCCTTTAGTGCGCCTGAAGCGTATTAGCGCCGGTCGCAACAATACGTTGTTAGCCAAGCTTGAGGGCAATAATCCTGCTGGGTCGGTCAAGGACCGCCCCGCACTCTCCATGATTAGCGAGGCAGAAGCCCGTGGCGATATTACCCCGGCGATACGCTAATTGAGGCGACCTCAGGCAATACCGGCATTGCGCTAGCGATGGCAGCGGCGATTAAAGGCTACAAGATGGTATTGGTAATGCCTGAAAATGCCTCGGAAGAACGTAAACAGGCAATGGCAGCCTATGGCGCTAAGTTAATTTCTGCCAGCAAAGCGGGGGCATGGAAGAAGCGCGCGATATAGCGGATGACATGATCGCCAAAGGTGAAGGTAAACCGCTAAATCAGTTCGCTAACCCGGACAACCCGCTAGCGCACTACCGCACCACCGGTCCTGAAGTATGGCAACAAACCGGTGAGGTGACTCACTTTGTGAGTTCAATGGGCACCACGGGCACTATTATGGGTGTGTCCCGCTATTTAAAAGAGCAGAATCCGTCGATTCAAATTGTCGGTTTGCAGCCTGCCGATGGTGCCAGTATTCCCGGTATTCGCCGTTGGCCCCAGGCGTACCTGCCGGCCATTTTTGAAGCGCCGCGGGTGGATGTCACCCTGGATATCGGCCAGCAAGAGGCCGAAGAGCACATGCGGCGTTTGGCCCGTGAAGAGGGCATCTTGGCCGGGGTTTCATCGGGTGGTAGCTTGGCCGGTGCGTTGCGCATTGCTGAGCAAACGGAAAACGCAGTGATCGTATTTATCGTCTGTGACCGCGGTGATCGCTACCTATCGACTGGCCTTTTGCCCCAGGAGTATAACGATGGCCATGTTGGGAAAACGGCGACCGCCCAGGCCCGCGTCAGGTCATTCGGGGGTTAGCACGCACGCCGGGCGGCAAAGCACCGCACACGGCAACTGAAGATGCTTCACCGCTTGTCATTGAACGCTTAGCGCATGATGGTCGTGGCGTTGCCCATTCTGCCAACGGTAAAACCGTATTTGTTGATCAGGCATTGCCCGGTGAGCATGTCGACGTGGCAGTTCATCTGACCCGCAAACGCTTTGACGAAGCGCATATTAAATCTCTGCTGACAACGTCGGAGCAGCGGGTCACGCCGCCTTGCCCACATTTTGGCCACTGCGGCGGCTGCGATTTACAACACTTAAACGTCGATGCCCAGCGCGCCCATAAGCGAGACGTCGTGCGCGACCTCTTTGCTCGCCAAGGTATTACGCTCAAGGACATCGGCTCGATTCAAGGCGATGACCAAGGCTATCGCCGCCGTGCGCGGCTGGGCGTCAAAGTCGATAGCCAAGGCAATACGCGCCTCGGTTTTCGCGCCGCGCATAGTCACCGGTTGGTGGATATCGAGCGCTGCCCGGTGTTGGTGGATTCCTTACAGCAGTTATTAACGCCACTGCGTGAATTGCTGGAAAGCTTAGATGCTCCGCGCCAAGTGGGGCATATCGAATTGCTGGCAACAGCGACCACTCAGGTGGTGTTAGTGCGTCAGTTAAAAGAGCATTCGCAAGATGCCGAGCGCTGGCAAGCCTTTGCCCAACACCAGGTGGCCCTAGGCACTTGGTTGGGGCGTGATACCCCACATTGCACTGGAATAGCGCAGCGCCTGTGCTGGAAGAGTCGCTAGTGCTCGATGGCCAAACACCACTTAGCTTAAGTTTTGCACCGGGCGATTTTTTACAGGTCAACGCCCAGGTTAATCAGCAAATTGTCGCCCGGGTCATAGAGTGGTTAGCGCCGCAGCCAGAGCAAAAGATTCTCGACCTGTTTGCGGGTATTGGTAACTTCAGCCTGCCCATCGCCGCCGCTGGCGCTAAGGTTCACGCAGTGGAAGGAAACCCTGCCATGGTGGCGCGGATTGCTATCAATGCGAAGCATAACGAGCTGATGGTTAGTGGTCAGCAGGCCGACTTGAGCGACCCCGGCAGCGTTAAGCAGCTACTGGATGAACATGCTGATTCCGATGCGCTCGTGCTTGATCCCCCGCGCAGCGGTGGTGAAGCGATTTGTCAGGCGTTGGCACGTCACCCGGTCGCCAAGGTGGTCTATATTTCCTGTGACCCCGCAACGCTTGCCCGGGATGCGGCACATCTTGTGCATGCGGGTTACCGGGTTAAGCAAGTAGCAGTGGCGGATATGTTCCTTCACACTGCGCATATGGAAACACTGGTGCTTTTTGAAGCTGATGTGGATTAAAGCCGGGGCCAGCCGTTGGACTATTGCTTCAAACCACGGTGCAGGCCGTGTGGAGGCCGTCTCCCTGAAAGGATGAGTAATTGTCATGGTGAAAGTGCGTGAAGACCAGCCGCTAACCGCTAGCGGAAAGGTGGATATACAGCAATGGTTAACACGTCTTCAAGAGGATGTGCGTCTACGTGATCCTGAGCGCTTAGCCGATGCCTGCGAGCTTGCCGAGAAGTTAGAACTTGAGGCCCCACGCCATCATCGCGTATGGCTGACACCTGGCTCTAGCTTCCGTATGGGCCTGGAAATGGCCGATATACTGGGTGATTTGAAACTGGACCAAGCCACCCTGGAAGCCGCCGTGCTCTACCGCGCAGTGCGGGAGGGGTTGCTGAGTCTTGACGCAGTCACAAAACGCTTCGGTGCTGAAGTGGCCAGCCTGATTGACGGCGTGCTGCAAATGGCCGCTATCAGCTATCCGCTGGCGCCTGATCATGGCATGGGCCAACACAACCAGCAGGAAAACCTGCGTAAGATGTTGGTCAATATGGTGGGAGATGTACGCGTCGCGCTGATCAAAATTGCCGAACGTACCTGTGCGCTGCGCCAGGTAAAAGACGCTCCACGGGAAAAATGTTTACAGGTTGCCAGAGAAGTTGCTGATATTTACGCACCTCTGGCTCACCGCCTTGGCATCGGCCAGCTTAAGTGGGAGCTGGAAGATCTATCGTTTCGTTACTTGCACGAAGATGAATACAAAGCGATTGCCAAGCTGCTGGCGGAAAAGCGCCTCGACCGTGACCGCTATATTCACGATGTGGTGGAAACTATTAAAGGCTTAATGGAGGCCCAGCACATTCACCGTTACGACGTGGATGGTCGGGCCAAACATATTTACTCGATCTGGCGCAAAATGAAGCGTAAACGGATCGATTTTTCACAGGTTCACGACGTACGCGCGGTGCGTATTCTAGTACCGGAGGTAGCCGACTGCTACACCGTGCTAGGCATCATTCACTCGCGCTGGCACCACGTGCCGAACGAATTTGACGACTATATCGCCAACCCCAAAAAGAATGGCTATCAGTCATTGCATACCGCCGTGATGGGCCCTGAAAACAAGGTGCTCGAAATTCAAATTCGTACCTTCGCCATGCACGACGAAGCGGAGCTGGGCGTCTGTGCCCACTGGCGATACAGGGGCACGATACCAACGCCAAAAGCCGTAGCTACGAAGAGAAAATCGCTTGGTTGCGCCAGGTATTGGAGTGGCAGGACGAAGTGGGCGGTTTTGGTGACCTGCGCGAAGGTCTCTCCAGCGATGTGGCCCCTGACCGTATCTATGTCTTTACCCCCGACGGCCACGTCATTGATTTACCGCGCATTGCCACGCCTATCGATTTTGCCTACCGCGTGCATACCGAAATCGGTCACCGTTGCCGTGGCGCCAAGATTAATGGACGCATCGTACCGCTTACCTACAAGTTGAAAACTGGCCAGCAGGTGGAGATTCTTACTGCTACCAAAGGTGGCCCAAGCCGCGACTGGTTAAACCCCAGCTTAGGGTATGTGCGCACCTCCCGGGCGCGGGCCAAAATCCAGGCGTGGTTCAAGCACCAAGCGAGGGATCAGAATCTTGACGAAGGGCGCGCATTGTTTGAACGCGAAATGCGTCGCCTGGATGTCGAGGGGCTCGACCTGCCCAAGCTGGCCAAGGCCGTTAACTACCTTAATGCTGAGGATATGTACGCCGCGATTGGTGCCGGTGACCTGCGTATCGGCCAAGTGCTGCATCAGGCCCAGCAGTTGTTTGGTGAAACCGACGACCAGGATCAGCTTAATCGCCTACTTGCCAAGCCTAAGCGGCAATCCAGCAAAGCCACCAAAAGTGACATTACGGTACTGGGCGTCGGCAACCTGAAAACCAGTATGGCGAACTGCTGCCGACCGGTGCCCGGCGAGCCAATCATCGGTTTTATTACCCAGGGCCGCGGTGTCACCGTACACCGCCAGGATTGCAGCAATATTCTGCAATTGCGCCTGGACGAGCCTCAGCGCATTATCGAAGTAGAGTGGGGCGAACGCGCCCAGACCCGCTATCCGGTGACCATCGAAATTCAGGCCTGGGACCGCTCGGGGCTGCTTCGTGATGTGACGGGTCTGCTCGGAAATGAAAAAGTGAATGTACTTGCCGTGAATACCTTAACCGATACCGATGAGGGCATTGCCCGACTGCGCATAACGCTGGAAGTCGACGGGCTGGAATCTCTAGGACGACTGTTTTCACGCATCCAGCAATTGCCCAACGTCACCGAAGTCCGCCGCTTGCGCAATGCCGACCCGGAACAGCAAGTACGTAAGGGAGGGGCATGATGCGCCATCGTATGGAGGACCTGCTGACGCTCATGCAAGTACTACGCGACACTGAGCAGGGCTGCCCGTGGGACTTGCAGCAGAACTGGGATAGCATTGTGCCGCACACGCTAGAGGAGGCCTACGAGGTCGCCGATGCCATTGAGCGGCGCGCCTTTGACGAGCTACCCGGTGAACTGGGCGATCTGCTTTTTCAGGTGGTCTATTACGCTCAGTTTGGGGCAGAAGAGCAGCGCTTCGACTTTGACGATATTGTCGATACGCTTACCGCCAAGATGCTGCGTCGCCATCCGCACGTCTTTCCTGAGGGCACCCTGGCTTCCCGCCGCCCGCCAGGTGTAAGCGCCGAAGAGGTGCAAACTCAGCAGGTCAACAGTCGCTGGGAGTCGTTGAAGGCTGAAGAGCGTGCGGAACGCACGGCCAATACGCCCTCAGTTCTCGACGACGTACCGCGCACACTGCCTGCTCTCAGCCGCGCCGCCAAACTATCCAAACGTGCCGCACGGGTAGGGGTTTGATTGGCCTGATGCTCGCGGCGTAGTGGCAAAAAATTCGTGAAGAGCTGGCGGAGGTAGAGGAAGCGCTCGCCGCCGGTGACCAACAGCATGCTCAAGAAGAAGTCGGCGATTTATTGTTTGCGGTGACCAACCTTGCACGCACCCTGAACGCTGACCCGGAACAGTGCCTGCGCAAGACGAATGCCAAGTTTGAGCGTCGCTTTCGTTATGTCGAGGGCGAGCTGAGCGCTGCTGGTCGGCCGCTAGTGGAGGCCTCTTTAGACGAGATGGAAGCCCACTGGCAGGCAGCCAAAGCACTAGAAACCCAGCCACAAGAAAAACAACCTACCCAATCCTGATCTAATAATGACGCGACCCCTGCAAGGGAGGCCATGCTAATGAGTCACGACCTACACGAATCTCTGCGCGATAACGTGCGTATTCTGGGCGATAGCCTGGGGCGAACCATTGCCGACGATTTGGGCCAAGCATTTGTCGATAAGATTGAAACGATCCGTGCGCATGCCAAGCGCGGTCGCCAGGGTGATTCTCTACAGCAACGAGAATTGATCGAATATCTTCGCCAGTTACCTGAGCATGACCTACTGCCGGTCACCCGGGCGTTTAACCAATTCTTAAACCTCGCCAACATTGCCGAGCAGCACTATCGGGCACGCTTTCGTCGAGTCGAGGATTACAAGCCCGGCTCTCAGCCGGTGCTGGGCGAACTGCTAAAGCGTGCCCAGCAAGCGGGTAACTCACCGCGTAAGCTGGTCGAAACTCTCGCCAATATGCGCGTCGAGCTGGTGCTGACTGCGCACCCTACGGAAGTTATCCGCCGAACGCTGATTCAAAAATATGACGCTATTGACGAGTGCCTAACCGCTATTGAGAGTTCGGACGATTACCCCGAACGTGGTACTCGCGCCCAAGGACGTTTGGAAGAGCTGATTAGCCAGGCATGGCACACCGATGAAATTCGCCATGAGCGGCCCACCCCGGTCGATGAAGCCAAGTGGGGCTTTGCCGTCATTGAAAATTCACTCTGGCAAGCAGTGCCGGACTTCCATCGGGATTTGGATAACCTGTTGTTGGATACGGCTGGCGAGCGCTTGCCTCTGGATGCCGCACCGATTCGCTACGCCTCGTGGATGGGCGGCGACCGGGACGGCAACCCCAACGTGACCGCCCGGGTAACACGCGAAGTATTGCTGCTGGGCCGCTGGATGGCCGCCGATCTTTACCTGCGCGACCTTGAGCAGCTGAAAACCGAACTCTCCATGTGGAAAGCCAACAGCGCGCTAAAAGCCGAGGCGGGCGATGTCACCGAGCCGTATCGTGAAGTGCTGAAGCGCCTGTTGGCAAAAATGGAAGCGACCCGCGATTGGGCCAAAGCAGAGCTTGAAGGGTATAACTATGATGGTGGGCCGATTATCGAAACCCGCGATCAGCTCTACTCACCGCTGCTCGCCTGCTACCGTTCACTGTGTGATGTCGGCCTCGATACCATCGCTAACGGCGCGCTGCTCGATACGCTACGCCGGGTGGCTGTATTCGGCGTAACGCTGACCAAACTGGATCTCCGCCAGGAGGCCAGCCGCCACGCACAGGTGATTGAAGAGCTGACCAGCGCCCTTGGCCTGGGCCATTACCAGGAGTGGGATGAAACCAAACGTCAGGAGTTTCTGCTTGCCGAGTTAGCCTCGCGCCGGCCACTCATTCCGCGTCGCTGGGAATGCTCGGCTGAGTCTCGCGAAGTATTGGATACCTTTAAGGTGATCGCTCAGGAGCACTCCGAAGCCCTGGGAACCTACATTATTTCCATGGCTGCTGAGCCCTCGGACGTGCTCACCGTGGCACTGCTAATGAAAGAGGTAGGCGGACAGGTCACGCTGCCTATCGCACCGCTGTTCGAAACCCTCAACGACCTGGACCACGCAGGCGAAGTGGTAGATAAACTGCTCTCAATCCCTGGCTATCGTTCGCTTATCGATGATCGCCAAGAAGTCATGATTGGCTACTCCGATTCAGCCAAAGATGCCGGTCAGTTAGCTGCTGCTTGGGCGCAGTACCGGGCTCAAGAATCGCTAGTCAACGTATGTGAGCATCATGGTGTCGATTTAACCTTATTCCACGGTCGTGGTGGTACCGTTGGCCGGGGTGGCGGTCCGGCTCACGCAGCGATTCTCTCCCAGCCCCCGGTTCGGTAAACGGTAGCCTGCGGGTGACTGAGCAAGGCGAGATGATCCGCTTCAAGTTCGGCCAGCCGGATATTGCGCTGCGTTCTATGGAAATCTACGCCTGTGCGGTATTGGAGGCCACGTTATTGCCGCCTCGCACGCCTGAACCCCACTGGCGTGATGAGATGGACCAGCTGGCCAAGGTCGCACATGGCGCTTATGTGGGCGTGGTACGGGAAGATCCTGATTTTGTTCCCTACTTTAGGGCAGTAACGCCGGAAGGTGCTTTAGGCAGGTTGCCGTTAGGCTCGCGCCCCACCAAGCGGCGCCAGGATGGCGGTGTTGAAACCCTGCGGGCGATCCCATGGATCTTTGCGTGGACGCAGATTCGCTTAATGCTGCCCGCGTGGCTGGGCAGCGGTGAAGCATTCTCAACACGCTTAGAACAACCCGGTGGGCGCGATGTGCTGCAAGAAATGCGCAATGAGTGGCCTTTCTTCGGCACCTATTTAGACATGCTTGAAATGTTGCTGGCCAAAGCCGATGTGGCGATTGCCGCTTACTACGAGCACCGTCTTGTCGACGAGCCCTCGCTTAAAGCATTGGGTAAAACTGCGTGAACGCTTTGAGCGCTTGGAAGAGGCCGTACTGGATATATTGCAGCAGGAAAAGCTGTTGGAGAACACGCCGCTGATTCGCCAGGCTATCGATGTTCGTAACCCCTACATTGATCCGCTACATGGCTTGCAGGCGGAGCTGCTGCAGCGTAATCGCGACGCCGATGGGGCGATTAGCGCCGATCTTTCCCGGGCCTTGATGGTTACCATGGCAGGGATTGCCGCTGGCTTACGTAACACGGGCTAAATTTTTAAATTCACCGCGCGCTAGCGCAACTTCCACCGAACAGGATGGCGACAATGTCCTCAGATGCTCAAGCGGTACTCGACTTTTGGTTTGAGGCGTTGACGCCCGCTCAGTGGTTTAAAAAAGACCTTGAGATGGACCGTAAGATCCTGGCACGTTTTGGCACCGTGCATGCCCAGGCTGCACGGTGCGAGTGCTTCGCTTGGCGGCAAACGGCTCATGGGCGACTGGCGGAAATCATTGTGCTGGATCAGTTCTCGCGCAACATCTACCGAGACGATGCCCGCGCCTTTGGCAATGATGCCTTAGCGCTGGCGCTAGCCCAGGAGGCGGTGGCTGCGGGGGCAGACGCAGAGCTGACCAGTCAGCAACGGGTATTTTTATATATGCCCTTTATGCACAGTGAGTCGGTGGTCATTCATGAGGCTGCGATGCAGCTCTTTGATCAGCCAGGGTTAGAGGAAAATTTCGATTTTGAAGTCCGTCACAAGGCGATTATTGATCGCTTCGGGCGCTATCCACATCGAAATGCACTGTTGGGGCGGGCTTCTACTGACGAGGAGCTGGCTTTCCTGAAGCAGCCTGGCTCCTCCCTTTTAATCGTTAATTACCTCTTAATCGTTTTTTACCTCTCTATAGCCACATGGCGTTTTATGTCGTTACGAAAATCTACCCGCATTAATAAGTACATTAGTGAAAGTGGCATGTGTTCTCGCCGCGAGGCCGACCGCTTTGTTGAGCAGGGCAATGTGTGGATTAACGGACGCCGTGCCACGACCGGCGACCAAGTGGTTGCGGGAGATCTGGTCAAGGTTAATGGCCAGGAGATCGAGCCACAGGAAGAGGAGGATCTTGTCCTTATTGCGCTGAATAAGCCGGTGGGAATTGTGAGTACCACCGAATCCAGCGAAAAGGACAATATTGTCGAATTCGTCAAACATGGCACGCGTATTTTTCCCATTGGTCGGCTCGATAAAGACTCCCAAGGGTTAATCTTTTTAACCAATAATGGCGATCTGGTTAACAAGATTCTGCGCGCCAATAACAACCACGAGAAAGAGTATCAGGTAACGGTGAACAAGCCGATTACCGACGAATTTATCGACGGCATGCAGCGTGGCGTGCCGATTCTGGGCAAGGTGACCAAACGCTGCAAGGTGCACAAAGAGTCCACCTTTGTGTTCACGATTACCTTGGTGCAGGGGCTCAACCGGCAAATTCGGCGCATGTGCGAATACTTCGGTTATGAGGTCACCCAGCTTATTCGTACGCGCATTATGAATGTGCCATTAAAGGGCTTAGCACTAGGCGACTGGCGCGATCTTAGCCCTAAAGAGATCGACACCATTATCGCGTTGACCGAAAAATCAGAAGCCGTGCCGGAAAAGAAAAGCAAACCGGCAAGGCCCAACTATAGCGGGCGTTCAAACGCAGGAAAGACCAACCAACCCGCCGCCAAAGAGCGCCAGAAACCTGCAAAAGCTGGCGCAAAGGCTGCTGGAACTAAAGCCGCTGGGGCTAAACCGCTTCCCAAGGGTAAAAAGGCCGCCAGTGGAAAAGTCAGCGCAAAAAAAATTGCCGGCCCGAAAGGCAATACGCCAGGCAAGGGCGCTAAAGGAAAAGCAGGTGTTAAGCCCGTTGGTAAAGGGCGTGTTGGGCGCGGTAAGCCAGCGGGTGGAGGTAAGCCTTCCCCGCGGCGCAAGTAGCTCCCTCATCGTTTAAGAGTCTTTACTGTGATTTTAATCGCCACTTTTTACGTTGTGGTTAGCGTTCTCGCTTACGTTACCTACGCTATTGATAAACAGGCCGCTATCAAACAGCGACGGCGAGTGAGCGAGAAGTCGTTACACCTGCTTGGGTTGTTGGGTGGCTGGCCGGGCGGGCTCTTTGCTCAGCAGCGGCTGCGGCATAAAACCCAGAAAACTGCCTTTCAAGTCATTTTCTGGCTGACGGCGGGGACAAATCTGGCATGTTTGCTTGCTCTAACTCTCTACCCTTACGACGGGTGAAAAATGACAGCCTATTTTGTTCAGGCGTTTATCTACCTTCTCGCTGCCGTCATTGCGGTTCCCCTCGCCAAGCGGTTTGGACTGGGATCGGTACTGGGCTATCTGGTTGCCGGCGTAGTCATTGGCCCGATCCTAGGATTGGTGGGCCAGGAGACCACCACCATTCAGCATTTTGCAGAATTTGGCGTCGTGATGATGCTGTTTTTGGTGGGCCTGGAGCTTGATCCCAGAGGGCTTTGGGCCATGCGTGTGCGGCTGCTTGGTCTGGGCGGGCTCCAAGTCGTGTTAACGACGGTTGCTGGCACTGCCATCGCCTTATGGCTGGGGCTAGTGTTGCAAACCGCTCTAGCGGTGGGGCTGATTTTTGCGCTTTCATCCACAGCCATTGTGCTGCAAACACTGAATGAAAAAGGGCTGGCCAAAACCGAAGGCGGTCGCAGCGCCTTCTCGGTCCTGCTGTTTCAGGATATAGCCGTTATTCCGATGCTGGCGTTAATACCTCTGCTGGCGCTGCCTGAGTTAATGGGCCCGGTCAGTGAGGGAGGGGCATGCCAGTTTAAATTTGGTATCGGATCTGCCCGGCTGGGCGCATGCTTTAGTGGTCGTGGCGGCTATCGTGAGCGTTATAGCCGCGGGCTACTATTTAGTGCCGTTGTTGTTTCGCTATGTGATTGGCTCTGGCCTGCGCGAAATATTTACCGCCACCGCCCTAATGCTGGTGATAGGTATTGCCGCCCTGATGAGTTTAGTCAATTTATCCCCCGCCCTTGGCGCATTTTTTGTCGGGGGTGGTGCTTGCCAATAGTGAGTTCAAGCACGAGCTGGAAGCCAATATTGAACCCCTTCAAGGGGCTGCTGCTGGGGCTGTTCTTTATTACCGTGGGAGCGGGTATCAACTTCGCTGTGCTGGCAGCGGAGTGGGAGACGATACTGCTGTTAGGTGCGACGGTTATCGTCGTAAAAGGAATAATACTGTTTGGCCTGGCGCTGCTGTTTCGGCTTCATGGCAGCAACGGCTGGCTATTCACCTTAAGCCTTGCCCAAGCGGGTGAGTTTGGCTTTGTACTGTTGACCTATAGCGTACAAAACAGCGTGATCCCTTCGGATACTTCCCAAATTCTCTCGCTCGCTGTGGCACTTTCGATGTTCTTAACCCCCTTGCTGTTCATCGCCTACGACCGCTTGGTGCTACCGCGTTACCGTAGTGCTAAAAATGATGATCGTGAGGCCGATACGATAGAGGAGCAGGCCCCGGTTATCGTTGCGGGGTGGGGCGGTTTGGGCAGATTATCTGCCGCTTGCTGCGTGCCAATAATATTCCCATTGTTGCCCTGGATCATGAGATTGAGCAGATCGAGAACCTGCGCAAAATAAGTATCAAAAGCTACTTCGGCGATGCCAGCCGCTCCGATTTGCTCGAAACCGCAGGTATTGAGCAAGCCCGGTTACTGGTGATTGCGTTGGACGACCGTGACCGTGCTGTGCAGATGGTCAGGCACGTAAAACAGTACTATCCCCACGTTTGGGTGCTGGCCCGTGCCTTTGATCGTGGTCATGGCTACCAACTGCGAGAAGCGGGCGCCGATGATACGGTCAGCGAAACCTACCATTCAGCGCTTGAGTTGGGTGGCCACGCGCTCACCGCCATGGGCGTTCACCCCATGCGTGCCAAGCAGATGACCTGGTCGTTTGTGCAGAATGAAGATGCCCACGAAGACGAGTTGTTCGAAGCCTGGAAAGAGATAGAGGGCGGTATTAGCTTTAGTCCGCGCTATGGCGAGCTGTTTATGAAACTGGAAGAGTCGCTGAACAGTGCTATGAAGCAAGATTGGCAGGAGCCGCAGCGCGAAGATGTGCCTATCTGGACGCCACCCGATCAGAAAAACGATGCCCTTTAAAACGGCAGGTGCAGCGAGGCGCTGAGTATATTGAGATGCTCAAGGCTTGGGGCATCAATGCGCTCATACTCTAGACGGCTGACGAGCCGATTAATCGTCACGGTAGCACCGAAGCCTTGCAGCATCGCGGTGCCACTTTCATCGGCACCTTCCACCTCGCTGTCACCGCGCCATTCAGTAATGCCGGACTTCGCATAGACACTAAAGGCGCCCATGCGAACACCGGCTACAAGGGCGCCCCCAAACTTAACGTATCCATAACGAGCGGATTAACACTGGACGTGGTGGAGATTTCTTCGCTTTCCCGATAGGCGATTTCAGCGCCAATATCGAGTTGAGGGAGCCGCCAGGGCTGAAACCTGCGGTTACGCGGAAACCACTGGAATAGTTATCAAGGCTCTGAAGGTCACTACCTTCTAGGATAACGCCGTTATCAAGTTGCATGAGTTCACTATCAGGGGCGGTATAGGCCATCACCGGCGGTTTATCGTCGGCGTAGCTGCTAAACCAGGGAACTGAGCAACAGAGCAGGGTGCTTGCCAAGCGTGCCATTGGCATTTCTCGTACGCCTATCGGTAGGAAGAAAGAACGGTACTTATTGAGACTAGCAACGGACGTCTATCTCTACCACTTTAATTGCGCCCTCGGCCAAATTTTTTAGCAAATTACTCCCCATGGTCAGAAATTGCTTTCCAAACACCCACTGAGGTGAGAGCACCGATTGCCGGGCGGCTGACTGCTCTTTCTGGCGTTGGCGCTGACGCCACGCCAAGGCTATTTCGCTCCAATCCTCCACGTGCTCAGTACAAAGCCGCTTGTTTCGAGCAAGCGGGTTAGCGTCGTTAGGGGCAGGAGGTGCGAATGTTCAGGAGAAACCGCCCAGGGCACCGGGTAGTGAAGTTGTGACACGTTGGGGCCGCTGACGACTTCGTGCATCACCAACTGCCCGCCAGGGCGCAGCACGCGGAAGCTGTCAGCCAGCACCTTGGTGGGGTCGGGCATGTTGAGTAGGCTGTGCTGAAACAAGACCGCATCGAAGCTATGATCGGCAAACGGCAGCGCGCGCGTCACCCGTTACCCAGGCAAGCGATGACACGGCAGTTTGATTAACCCGCGAGCTCAGTGCTTTGTTTAACGCACTAAACCCATGGGTAATATCCAGACCAGTCATGTGAAAGCCCAGCGACGCGCCCTGGCGTATTATCCGCCCAACCCAGCACCAATATCCAATACCTGGCCATGGGTGTCAGGGTTGAGCCGATCGAGTAACCGAGCGGAGGCCGCCAAGCCACCGATATGTAGCTGATCCAAGGGGGCTAGTTGATGCAGAGTAGGGCCATCGGGGTAGTGAGCATCAATTTGTGCCAGACTTCATCAGCGCGCAGGGCGCGCTGATAATGGTCTGCCAAAGGGTGAGAGGTAGACATGGTCAGTTATGGTTCTTGATCCAGGCCTAACTCCTGTATCGAAATTTCGCGCATTTTAAACTTCTGAATTTTGCCGGTAACGGTCATTGGGAACTCGTCAACGAATTTAAAGTAGCGCGGAATTTTGAAGTGAGTGATTTTGCCTTTGCAGTACTCGCGCAACTCTTCGCCAGTGACTTCGCCCGCTGAGCTGTTGAGTTTTACCCAGGCAATCAACTCTTCACCGTACTTTTTATCAGGTACACCAGTGACCTGTACCTCTGAAATGGCCGGGTGGGCGTACAGGAATTCCTCGATCTCTTTGGGGTAAACGTTCTCTCCGCCGCGAATCACCATGTCTTTAATGCGCCCCACGATCTGGATGTAGCCCTCTTCATCCATGGTGGCGAGGTCACCGGTGTGCATCCAGCCCGCTTCGTCAATGGCTTCAGCGGTGGCTTTGTCGTTGTTCCAGTATTTGAGCATCACGCTGTAACCACGGGTACACAGCTCGCCGATTTCGCCGCGAGGCAGAATGCCGCCATTGCCGGGGTCGACAATCTTATTCTCCAGGTGCGGTTGAGTGCGGCCCACCGTGGAAACGCGTTTCTCGATGCTGTCGTTGGCACCTGTCTGGGTAGACACCGGGCTGGTTTCGGTCATGCCGTAGGCGATCTGTACGCCTTTCATGTTCATCTTGCTGATCACCTGCTTCATGATCTCAGCGGGGCAGATCGAGCCCGCCATGATACCGGTGCGTAGCGATGAGAGATCGGTGCTGGGGAAATCAGGGTGGTCAAGCTCGGCAATAAACATGGTCGGCACGCCGTAAAGGGCGGTAGCTTTCTGTTCATGAACGGCTTTCAGCACTTTGCCGGGGTCGAAGCCCTCGTCCGGATAAATCATGGTGGCGCCATGGGTCACACAGCCTAAGTTACCCATCACCATACCGAAACAGTGGTAAAGCGGTACGGGGATCACCAGGCGATCTTCGTGGGTGAAGCCCATGCTTTCAGCCACAAAAAACCGTTATTGAGAATATTGTGGTGAGAAAGCGTAGCACCCTTGGGGAAGCCAGTGGTGCCCGAGGTGTACTGAATGTTGATGGCGTCATCGAACTGTAGGGTCGCTTGCAGGTCATCAACGTCGGTTTGGCTAACCTTGTTGGCCTCGCTCATCAGGTCTGCCCAGCGCCACATACCGCTGAGCTTTTCGCTGCTTAAATTAATGATGCACTCAAGGTCGGGCAGTTTCTGGGATTTCAGCTCACCTTCGTTGTAGGCTTTTAACTCGGGAGCCAATTCGTAGAGCATGCCGCTGTAGTCAGAGGTTTTAAAGCTGTTGGCGGTGACCAAAAACGCGCACCGGATTGATTCAGCGCATATTCCAGTTCATGAGTACGGTAGGAAGGGATTAATGTTGACCAGAATGGCGCCAATTTTAGCGGTCGCAAACTGGGTGAGTGTCCATTCGCTGCAATTGGGCGCCCAAATGGCGACGCGGTCGCCTTTTGAACACCGATAGCGAGCAGGGCGCGGGCGCAGCGATTGACCTCTTCCTGAAGCTGGCGATAGCTCCAGTGAATATTCTGGTGAAGCACAATCAGCGCGTCGTTATCGGCATATTGCGTGGCGATCTGGTCAAACTTGTCGCCAATGGTCATACCCAGCAGTGGCTTGTCCGCCATGCTGCTGGAGTAGCTGGGTAACGTGAGTGCTTGTGACGTCATGTTGAGACTCTCCGATATTTTTTTTGTCCGAACGGATAGGCAGCGGTTGGTTAGCTGCTAGCGCCTTTGCGAGGGCAACTTTGGAACTGGGTTTGCGGCCTAGCTCGCCGGTGATCCAATAGCCGGTATCAATCACGGCCTGCAGGTCGATGCCCGTTTTAACCCCCAACCCTTCAAGCAGGTAGAGTACGTCTTCAGTGGCGACGTTGCCGGAGGCGCCTTTCGCATAGGGGGCACCCCCGAGTCCGGCGGTAGCGGCATCAATCACGCTAACGCCTTCTTCCAGTACGGCGTACAAATTAGCCAACGCCATGCCGTAAGTATCGTGGAAATGCGCCGCTAAATACTCAATGGGCACCTGCCGTCGAACGGCTTCGATCATACGCTTGGCGGCCAGCGGCGTGCCCACGCCGATCGTATCGCCCAGTGACACCTCGTAACAGCCCATCTTATAAAGCGCGTTAGCCACATCGGCGACTTTGTTCGCGGCAATGTCACCTTCGTAAGGGCAGCCCAGTACACAAGAAACATAGCCGCGAACCCGAACGCCAGCCTCTCGGGCGCGCTCTAAAACAGGCTCAAAACGCGCAAGTGATTCGGCAATCGAGCAGTTGATGTTTTTCTGCGAGAAGGCCTCCGAGGCGGCACCAAACACCGCGACCTCTTCAACTCCCACTGACAGGGCATTTTCCAGCCCTTTCAGGTTAGGCGTCAGTGCGGAATACACCACACCTGGCTGGCGCTGAATGTTGGCCATGACCTCAGCGGCATCGCCCATCTGAGGCACCCACTTGGGTGAGACAAAGCTGGCGGCTTCGATATGCGTGATCCCCGCCTTGGCAAGCCGCTCGATCAAGGCAATTTTAGTCGCGGTCGGTACCATCGCCCCCGGCTCGTTTTGCAGGCCGTCACGGGGGCCATTTCAAATAGTTTGACGGACGTCGGCAGTGCCATGGGGAGCTCCTATTCGCTGGGGACAAAGTCGAGAAGTACTGCACCTTGGCTGACCGTATCGCCCGCCTGGAAGTGGAAGGTTTCCACGCTGCCATCGGCGGGTGCGGTCATGGTGTGCTCCATTTTCATCGCTTCCATCACCATCAGCGGCATGCCTTTTCAACCGCCTTACCGGGCGCCACCAGCAGTGCCACCACCGTGCCGTTCATCGGCGCAGTGAGTGTCGATTCAGCTTCGTGGTGGCCGTGGTCAATCGCATCGATGCGACGCCAGAACAGGCGAGTTTCACCGCTTGGGTCGGCCATTACCACGACATGGCCGTCACGGCGCGCCTGGAGGCGGCGACGATAGCCGTTTAAAGTAACGGCGACTGCATCGCCAGTGAGCGGCTGCAGGCTTGCAGTAAGGGTTTCATCACCTATGGTAAGGGTCCAAAGCGATTCGCCTGCGCTGCGTTTACCTTCAACGATGACGACTGCTTCATCGCTATCATCAGCTTGCACATTGGCTGGGTCGCACAGCGCAATACGAATGGTGTGCGGCGCGTTTAGCCGGAAGCCGTCGTGGCGATCCCAGGGGGAGTCGCTTTCACACTCTTGGGCGAGCTGGTGTAGGCCGATCAGCGCCGCGCTGGCGTAGGCGTCCATGTTGTAGGTGCGTGGCGCAAACAGCGTCGCTTCGTTGCGTTCAATGAAGCGTGTGTCCAGTTCCACATTCTTAAAGCCCGGGTGAGTCGCCAAACGCATCAGGAAGGCACGGTTGGTCACCACGCCTTGCACATCCAGTGCCGCCAGGGCGCGGTTAAGTGTGGCCAGCGCTGCGTCGCGGTCAGGCCCATGTACAATCAGCTTGGCCAGCATTGGGTCGTAGTGCATAGATACCGCATCGCCGCTCTCTACGCCGCTGTCCAGGCGCACTTGATCAGCACTTAAACCGGCACCCACTAAATCCAGCGCGAACCGGTTCAGCAGGCCGGTGGCGGGCAGAAAGTCCTGTTCCGGGTCTTCGGCGTAAATGCGCGCTTCAAAGCTGTGACCGGTGATGGTCAGTTCGTCTTGGCTGCAGGGAAGCGGCTCGCCCATGGCCACGCGTAGCTGCCACTCGACAAGATCCTGACCGGTGATCATTTCGGTCACCGGATGCTCGACCTGGAGACGGGTATTCATCTCCATAAAGTAGAACGAGCCGTCCGCATCTAATAAGAATTCGACGGTACCTGCGCCCACATAGCCGATCTCCTGGGCGGCACGTACCGCGGCATCACCCATGGCGCTGCGCAGCTCCGGCGTCATTCCGGGGGCGGGGGCTTCCTCGATCACTTTCTGGTGACGGCGCTGAACGCTGCAGTCACGCTCGAATAGGTAGACTCCATTGCCGTGACGGTCGCAGAACACCTGCACTTCCACATGGCGCGGCTGCACCAGGTACTTTTCGATCAGCATGCGGTCATCGCCGAAGGCGGCTTTGGATTCACGGCGGCAGCCCTCTAACGCAGCCTGAAAACCATCGCTAGATTCCACCACACGCATGCCTTTACCACCGCCGCCCGCGCTGGCTTTAATCATGACCGGATAACCGATCTTGTCGGCTTCAGTGCGCAGCAGGGCGTCGTCCTGATTATCCCCGTGATAGCCAGGCACCAGTGGTACGCCCGCATTGGCCATGCGCGCTTTGGCGGCGGATTTATCGCCCATGGCAGCAATGGCAGAAGCGGGCGGGCCAACAAAGGTAATGCCCGCTTCTTCAAGAGCTTTGACGAAGCTGCCGTTTTCGGAAAGAAACCCGTACCCGGGTGGATAGCACCGGTGCCGGTGCGCTTGGCGGCGTCGATGACCGCATCGATATTGAGATAGCTTTCGCGCGCAGCGGCAGGTCCTAGGCGCACGGCCTCGTCGGCTTCGCGTACGTGGCGCGCGCTGGCGTCGGCATCGGAGTAGACCGCGACGGTTTTCAGGCCCATCCGGCGGGCAGTGCGCATCACACGGCAGGCGATTTCACCGCGGTTGGCGACTAACAGCGTGTCAAAAGGCGTCGTGCGAGCGGCGTTTTCAGCTTTTTCGGCTTTTTTCAATAGGGGGTGAATGACTCATGAGCGACGCTCCGAAGCGTGATGTGTGTTATTAGATTCGACCCAATTCGGGCGGCGCTTTTCAAAAAAGCTGGATAAACCCTCTTGGCCCTCTGGGCTTACCCGCAGCTTGGCGATGATCTGGCAGGTATGCTCGCGGGTGGCATCAGAATCCGGCGCTTGGGCGACGGTTGCCATCAATGCTTTAGTGGCACGCTGCGCTTGAGGCGAGCCCGCTAATAGCGTTACCAGCATGGCGTCGATCGCGCTATTTAACGCCTCGTGTTCTACCACTTGATGGGCTAGGCCGAGCGCGAGCGCGGTTGGGGCATCCATCACTTCGGCCGTTAGCGCATAGCGGCGCATCTGACGCTCGCCAAGGGCGCGCTGCACATACGGGCTGATGACCGCAGGCGAAAGGCCAATCTTGACTTCTGAAAGGCAAAATTTAGCTTTATCCGAGGCAATCACCACATCGCAGCAGGCGGCAGGCCTACCGCGCCACCAAAGGCGGCGCCTTGAACCCGGCAAAGCGTCGGGCAGGGCAGTGTATCCAGGCCGTGCATCAGTGCGGCAAGCTTGCGGGAATCGGCGAGGTTATCGTCAAGGTCGTAATCGACCATGCGCTTCATCCAGTTGAGATCGGCTCCTGCCGAGAAGCTTTTACCTTCGGAACCGAGCACCACCACGCGTACATCGCCTGTTTCAGCAAGCCGATGAAGTTCGTTGAGTTGAGCGTTTAATTCGGCGATCAGGCTGTCGTCAAAAGCGTTATGCACCTCTGGGCGGTTTAAGGTAAGACGCGCCACGCCGTCTTCGATTTTCAGTGTTGAATAAGCCATGGTAATTGCCCCTACATCCTGAACACGCCGAAGCGCGTCTCTTCTACTTCAGCATTCATTGCGGCGGCCAGTGAAAGCCCAAGTACATCGCGGGTCTGCAGTGGATCAATCACGCCGTCATCCCACAAACGGGCACTGGCGTAATAGGGGTGTCCCTGGTGCTCGTACTGTTCACGGGTAGGCTGCTTGAAGGCTTCTTCTTCCTCTTTACTCCACTCGCGGCCGTCGCGCTCGTGCTGCTCACGCTTCACCTGAGCCAGTACGCCTGCTGCCTGCTCACCGCCCATGACGGAAATGCGTGCATTGGGCCACATGAACAGCAGGTGGGGGTCGTAGGCGCGGCCACACATGCCGTAGTTGCCCGCACCGAAGCTACCGCCAATCAGGACGGTGTATTTGGGTACCTTGGCGCAGGCCACAGCGGTGACCAGCTTGGCGCCGTGTTTGGCGATGCCTTCGTGCTCGTACTTGGAGCCGACCATAAAGCCGGTGATGTTCTGCAGGAAGATCAGCGGTATCTTGCGCTGAGCGCAGAGCTCGATAAAGTGCGCGCCTTTTACCGCGCTTTCAGAAAACAGCACGCCGTTGTTGGCGACGATGCCGACCGGGTAGCCATGAATATGCGCAAAGCCGGTGACCAGGGTTTCGCCGTAGTAACGTTTGAACTCGTCGAAATCGGAGTCATCGACGATGCGACCAATCACTTCGCGTACGTCATAGGGCTTTTTCAGGTCGGTACCGACAATGCCATACAGCTCGGAAGGGTCGAGTTTCGGCGGTTTGGGCGCTTTCATGGCCAGTTTGCCGCGCTTCTGCCAATTCAGGCGAGAGACACAGGCGCGGGCAAGTTGCAGTGCGTGGGCGTCATTTTCAGCGTAGTGGTCGGCCACGCCGCTTACCTTGGCATGAACATCCGCACCGCCCAGGTCTTCGGCGCTGATGCTTTCACCGGTGGCGGCTTTTACCAACGGTGGGCCACCCAGGAAAATTGTGCCTTGCTCTTTAACAATGATCGATTCGTCTGCCATGGCGGGTACGTAAGCGCCGCCGGCAGTGCAGGAGCCCATCACCACGGCGATTTGCGGAATGCCTTCGGCTGACATGGTTGCCTGGTTATAGAAGATGCGGCCGAAGTGGTCGCGGTCGGGGAAGACTTCGTCCTGACGGGGCAGAAAGGCGCCGCCGGAATCGACCAGGTAAATGCACGGCAGACGATGCTTGCGGGCAATCTCCTGGGCGCGAATATGCTTTTTCACTGTGAGCGGAAAGTAAGTGCCGCCTTTCACCGTAGCGTCGTTGGCCACAATCACACATTCAACGCCGGAAACCCGGCCAATGCCGGTGACGACACCCGCTGCAGGAATCTCGCTGTCGTAGATGTTGTGTGCCGCCAGGGCGGAAAACTCCAAAAACGGTGAGCCTTCATCAATCAAATGATCGATGCGGTCGCGTACAAACAGCTTGCCGCGGCTTACGTGGCGCTCGCGGGCCTTGGTGCCGCCGCCTTGGGCGATGGCAGCGGTTAGCTTACGCAGGTTGTTCACTTCACCGAGCATTGAGGCTTCGTTGGCTTGAAACACATCGCTACGCGGATTGACTTGGCTATTAACAGTGCTCATGGCGCAACCTTGCTGATTTGTTGTTAAAGGCTTTCAGTAAACAGTTCGCGACCAATCAGCATCCGCCGAATCTCGCTGGTGCCCGCACCAATTTCATACAGCTTGGCATCGCGCAGCAGACGCCCGGTGGGGTATTCATTGATATAGCCATTGCCGCCGAGTAGCTGAATGGAGTCCAGCGCGACCTGGGTGGCTTTTTCAGCGCAGTAGAGAATCACCCCAGCGGCATCTTTACGCGAGGTTTGGCCGCGGTCGCAGGCACCGGCGACCGCGTATAAATAGGCGCGGCAGGCGTTCAGGGTGGTGTACATATCCGCTACTTTGCCCTGCACCAGTTGAAACTCTCCAATCGACTGGTTGAACTGCTTGCGCTCGTGGATATAGGGCATCACCACGTCCATGGCGGCCTGCATAATGCCTATCGGGCCTGCGGCCAATACGGTGCGCTCGTAGTCCAGGCCGCTCATCAGTACGCGTACGCCTTTACCTTCCGCACCCAGAATGTTTTCAGCGGGCACTTTGCAGTCCTGGAAAACCAGCTCGCAGGTGTTGGAGCCACGCATCCCCAGCTTGTCGAGCTTCTGGGCGGTGGAGAAACCGGGCATACCTTTTCGATAATAAACGCGGTGATGCCTTTGGAGCCGGCTTCCGGATCTGTCTTGGCGTAGACCACCAGCACATCGGCATCGGGACCGTTAGTGATCCACATCTTGTTGCCATTAAGAATGTAATGGTCGCCATCCTTCTTAGCGCGCAGTTGCATCGAGACCACATCAGAACCCGCGCCGGGCTCGGACATGGCCAGCGCACCCACATGGTCGCCGCTAATCAGCTTAGGCAGGTACTTGGCTTTCTGTTCGGGGAGGCATTGATCTTGATTTGGTTAACGCAAAGGTTGGAATGGGCGCCGTAGGAGAGTGCGACCGATGCGCTGGCACGGGAGATCTCTTCCATGGCAATACAGTGGGCGAGGTAGCCCATGCCGCTGCCGCCATCTTCTTCTGAGACGGTGATGCCCAACAGGCCCATATCCCCAAACTTCTTCCATAAATCGTTGGGGAATTCATTGTTGTGGTCGATTTCGGCAGCGCGGGGCGCTATTTCGCTGGCCGCAAAGGCGTTGACCTGCTCGCGCAGCATGTTCAGTTCGTCATCGAGGCCAAAATTAAGTTCTGAGTAGTGTGAAAACATGGTCAATCACCTATTGCTAATTATTTATAGTGGCTAGTTATAGTGGTTAGCTGTGGCGGCTAGCCGAGCTGGCGGTATTTGGAATATCGACTCAGTGCATCGTGGCAGAAGAGGGGGACGAGGACTGATCGGTTGCTCCCGCTCGTTCTTCTTCGTTCTGTTTTTCATGCAATTCTTCCAGCGCTTGGCGGCAGCGTATCTCCGCGCTTTCAAGTTCTAGTTGCACCATTGTGATGTCTTTCATTTGCTGGTCGAGAGCCGCCCGTCGCTCGGCTATTTTGCTGAGCATTAAATGCAGCTGCTTTTACTGCCGCTGCGGGTTTCGTCCCAAAGCTCGAACAGTTCACGAATTTCTGCCAGTGAAAACCCCAGACGCTTGCCACGAATGGTTAGCTTAAGCCGCACTCGGTCTTTGCTGCTGTAAACCCGCGTTTGTCCACGGCGGGTGGGGTGAAGCAACTCCTGATCCTCATAAAAACGAATGCTGCGGGTAGTTAAATCAAACTCGTTGGCCAGTTCACTGATCGAGTAAGTTTTGCTCATGGTGACGTTCTCTCAAAAGGCGTTGTTCTTAAGGACAGTTTCTTAGAATTAGTCCCAAGACATGACACCCATGGAACACTGCCACTGAGGCTAAAACAAGTTTACGTTAACGTAAAGCGATAGTTGCTAGCAGTTGAAAAGCGTTGAAATGCCATAAATAGCTGATTTTATTATTTTCGATGCGACTGTTAATTCAGCAAATTATCGTCGATAGACCAAAGTTGTAATTGTATTGCCATAGCTAGAGTTGCTAGTTTGCACGTACACCTTACGTTCAGGTAAGGCAGTGGCAGGCGCTTATGCTACTTCATTGATTACCTGTTAAAGAGTCAGCGCTAAAATAATCAGTACTAAGATAATCAGCGCTGCAACAGTCAGTAATACAACAACAAGAGGCTTGCCACTCTATGAGTGCAAACGATGTCCTTCAGGGACCTGTCCTCGAAACCCGAGGACTAACCAAAGAGTTCCGTGGGTTTACCGCTGTGGACGACGTCAATCTGCAGGTGCAGGAAGGGCATATCCATGCACTGATTGGCCCCAACGGCGCAGGCAAAACCACCGTATTTAATCTATTGACCAAGTTTCTACCACCTACCCGCGGCGATATTTTGTACCGGGGAAAGTCGATTACCAGTAAAAAATCTAACGAAATAGCTCAGTTAGGACTGGTGCGTTCGTTTCAGATTTCAGCGGTTTTGCCCACATGACCGCACTTGAGAATGTGCGGGTGGCACTTCAGCGCAAGCTGGGTACCTCGTTTCATTTCTGGAAGTCCGAGAAATCTCTGGACCATCTCAATGAGCGAGCCCTTGAACTACTGGAAGAAGTGGGCCTGCGCGAATACGCCGATACATTGACCGTCGAAATGCCTTACGGTCGCAAGCGGGCGCTTGAGCTCGCCACGACCCTAGCGCTTGATCCGAGCATGATGCTGTTGGATGAGCCCACTCAGGGGATGGGGGCAGAAGACGTTGATCGTATCGTGGCGTTGATTAAACGCGTCTCGGCAGGGCGCACTGTCTTGATGGTCGAGCATAATTTAAGCGTTGTTAGCCGCCTGTGTGACCGCATCACCGTGCTGGCACGTGGCGCTGTACTAGCCGAGGGCGACTATCAAAGTGTGTCGCGTAATCCACTAGTACGCGAAGCCTATATGGGTAGCGACGCCGATGAAGAGGAAGGGACTGGAAAAGAGGGTGTTGCCGTATGAATACTGCTGAAGCGCAGGCGCCAATCGAGAACACCCAAACCCTGGAAATGTTGCGCGTACAGGATCTGCACGCCTATTACGGCGAGTCACATATTCTGCACGGGGTTAATTTTGATGTTAAGCGTGGCGAGTTGGTAACCCTGTTGGGTCGCAACGGCGCTGGGCGTAGCACCACGTTGAAATCAATCATGAACATGGTAGGGCGTCGCACGGGCTCTATCGTGATTAATGGTAATGAAACCCTGCAGATGAAGCCGCATCACATTCCTCGCCTGGGGATTGGTTATTGCCCTGAAGAGCGCGGTATTTTTCCAGTCTTGATGTACACGAAAATCTTTTACTGCCGCCCACGGTTCGCTCGGGGGATGAGTCTTGATGAAATCTACGCCATGTTCCCCAATCTTTACGAGCGGCGCAAAGCCAGGGTACACGGCTTTCCGGTGGCGAACAGCAGATGCTGGCCATGGCGCGCATTTTGCGCACCGGTGCACGCATGTTGTTGCTGGATGAAATCACCGAGGGGTTGGCCCCGGTCATTGTTCAGAAGTTAGCCGAAGTGCTGGTTCAACTAAAAGAGCGCGGTATGACCATCGTGCTTGTAGAACAGAACTTCCGCTTTGCGGCACCGCTTGCGGATCGCCACTTCGTGATGGATCACGGTCAGATTGTCGAGGAAATTAGCGCCGCGCAGTTGCCATCGCGTCGGGAACATCTCAACTCAATGCTAGGGGTATAAAGCACGCACGATTATACGCTCACAACACAAGCGCAAACTGCTCAAAAATTACAAGACTGTTATTAAAAAACAATAAATTGCACGTCGTTAGACAACAACAAAGGCCCCAAGGGCCAGGAGACGAATATGACTTTTATGAAAAAACGCTGGCTACCAGCATCGCCGTCGCTGCAGCGTCTAGCCTCGCTGTGTCTACCGCCCAGGCGGATATGAGCGATGGAGAAGTGCGCATTGGTTACCTGGCCGATATGTCCGGTACGTATCGCGACCTGGCTGGCCCTGGCGGCTTAACCGCGATGGAGATGGCGGTGGCCGATTTTGGTGGCAGCGTTAATGGCGCTCCGATCGTGATTTCCAGCGCTGATGATCGCAACAGCGCTGACGTTGGCGCAAACACGGTGCGCGGCTGGATCGACCAGGATAACGTCGATATGGTCGGCGGCTTGGTGGCTTCCTCGGTATCGATCGCGGTCACCAAAGTGCTGGAAGAGAATAACGGCCTGGGCATTGTGTCCGGTTCAGCGGCTTCTAGTATTACCAATGAACACTGCACGCCCAACCACATTCACTGGGTATACGATACTTATCCGCTTGCTAACGGTACCGCTAAAGCGGTGGTTGAACAGGGCGGTGATACCTGGTTCATGCTGACGGCTGACTATGCCTTCGGTCATGCGCTTGAAGCCGACGTGACAAAAGTCGTGGAAGAGAGCGGCGGTGAAATTGTTGGCGGTGTGCGCCATCCATTCCCGACTAACGACTTCTCTTCTTATATCCTTCAGGCCCAAGGCTCGGGTGCCAAAATCATTGGCTTGGCTAATGCCGGTGCGGATACCGTGAATGCAATCACCACGGCCAGTCAGTTTGGTTTGACGCAATCCGGACAGCAGTTAGCGGGTCTGTTGATTTTCTTGAACGACGTTCACGCACTTGGCCTGGAGGCCACTCAGAATCTGCTGCTCACCACCGGCTGGTACTGGGATATGGATGAACAGTCGCGTGAATGGGCGCAGCGCTACTTCGATGAAGTCGGCCGCATGCCGACCATGGTACAAGCAGGTATTTACTCAAGCACCATGCATTACCTGAAAGCCGTCGAAGCCGCTGGCACCGATGACCCTGAAGCTGTTCGTGCACAAATGGCTGAAATGCCCATCGATGATTTCTTCGCACGTAATGGTCAAATTCGTGAAGATGGCCGCATGATCCACGATATGTACCTGGCCCAGGTGAAAACACCTGAAGAGTCCACTGGTGAGTGGGACCTTTACGAGATTCTCAGCACGATTCCCGCCGAAGAAGCCTACCGCCCGCTGTCTGAAAGCCAGTGCAAGTTGGTGCAAAACTAATTTCCAGACAGCGCTTGGATCAGACAACAATCGCAAGAGACGTGTAGAACCGGTTGGCGGCACATTGCCGCCAACTGCTTGACGGCGAGGAGAGTCGCGTTATGACGATGATATTCGGCGTGCCAATGGCCGTCTTCATGGGGCAGCTAACGCTGGGCCTTGTGAATGGTGCCTTTACGCACTGCTTAGCCTGGGCCTGGCGGTCATCTTCGGCCTGTTGAAGATCGTCAACTTTGCCCACGGGGCGCAATACATGCTGGGGGCCTTCGCCGCGCTGTTAGGCTTTCGTTATCTAGGTATTAATTATTGGCTGGCGCTGTTTTTGGTGCCCTTGGTGGTCGGTGCGTTTGGGGTGCTTTTAGAGCGTTTTTACTACGCCGGATTGCTCACCTGGACCACCTTTATGGACTGCTTCTGACTTTTGGCCTAGCGCTGATTTTCGAGGGCACGCTGGTCAACTTTTTTGGTGTTTCCGGCTCACGCTACGCAACGCCTGAAATACTGCAAGGCGGTTTGAACCTTGGTTTTATGTTCTTACCCACTTACCGCGCATGGGTGCTGGTCGCTGCTTTGGCCATGTGTCTATTCACCTGGTTTATGATCGAACGCACGCGGTTGGGGGCTTACCTGCGCGCGGGCACGGAAAACTCGCAGTTAATGCAGGCCTTTGGCGTTAATGTGCCGCTGCTGATTACGCTTACCTACGGTTTCGGTGTTGGCTTGGCAGCGTTTGCTGGGGTGCTGGCTGCGCCGCTCTATCCGGTATCGCCCACCATGGGGTCGAGTTTGTTAATCGTGGTGTTTGCAGTGGTCGTCATTGGCGGAATGGGCTCGATTCTAGGCGCGATTATTACCGGCCTGGCGATGGGTATTATCGAAGGAATGACCAAGGTGTATTACCCCGAAGCCTCCAATACGGTGATCTTCCTCGTCATGATCCTCGTACTCATGTTGCGCCCTGTCGGGCTGTTCGGTAAGGAGGCATAAGCATGACGGAATCTCAAACGATGGCGGCCCCGTCCGCCGTGCTGGAACGTCAGAAGCGTGCGAAATTTCGCCGCAATATGTTCTATCTGGCGTTAATCGTGGTGGGGCTGGTGGCGCCATTTCTAGCCTACCCTGTGTTTTTAATGAAAGTGCTCTGTTTTGCGCTGTTTGCCTGTGCGTTTAACCTGTTGCTGGGCTATGCGGGGTTGTTGTCCCTTCGGGCATGCGGCTTTCTTGGCGACCGGTGGCTATGTGACCGGCTACCTATTGGCAAGCTACCCAGGGTTAACGCCAGAATTGGGGATTATTGCCGGTACCTTGCTGGCGACGCTGCTTGGCGCGCTATTTGGGGTGATCTCCATTCGTCGCCAGGGTATCTATTTCGCGATGGTAACGTTGGCGCTGGCGCAACTGGTTTTCTTTATGTTTGTTCAGGCACCGTTTACTGGCGGGGAAGACGGTTTGCACGGCGTACCGCGCGGCGAACTCTTTGGGGTCATCAGCCTGAGCAGCAATCTAGCGATGTACTACTTTGTTTTCGCGATATTCATAGCTGGCTTCGCGCTCATTCAGCGCACGGTGCATTCACCGTTCGGCCAAGTGCTAAAAGCGATTCGTGAAAACGAACCCAGGGCAATATCGCTGGGCTACAACACCGATGCCTACAAGCTAGTGGCGTTCGTGATTTCCGCAGGTCTAGCGGGCTTGGCGGGCTCGACTAAAACCGTGGTTTTTCAGCTGGCTTCGCTGACCGATGCGCACTGGCATATGTCGGGTGAGGTTATTTTGATGACCCTGCTGGGTGGCGTGGGCACGCTGCTTGGTCCCTTAATGGGCGCAAGTATCGTGGTCAGCCTCCAACATATCCTGGCGCAATCTCCCTTGGGGAACTGGGTGAGCGTAATCCTCGGGATTATCTTTGTGCTCTGTGTGCTTAGCTTTCGCAGTGGGATTATCGGCGAGCTGGATAAGATGTATCGCAAGAACTTTAAGTAGCTGTTTCTCTGTCAGTAGAAGATTCTTTATCTCGGACTTATTGATCCTTACTGTTGGGCGCCGCTTGGCGCCCTTTTTTACCCTATTCATTGAAGACCTACACCTAAGGTAGCAAGCGCTGGCATGTTGCTTGTGGGTGGGTAAATAGATAAGTTAACGTTAACGTCAATTACAACGACAACAGCCAGTGCGCTAGCGCATTAGCGGAGATACGCCATGAATTTTGAACTCAATGAAGACCAGGTCGCCTTTGCCGATATGGCGCGGGCTTTTGCTCAAAATGAACTAGAACCTCACGCCGCAGAATGGGACCAAACCTCTTTTTCCCTGTCGATGTGATCCGCAAAGCAGGCGAGCTGGGTTTTGCTCACTCTATGCACCTGAAAGCGTAGGCGGGTTAGGGCTTTCTCGGTTGGACGCCAGCATCATTTTTGAACAACTTTCCATGGGCTGCACCTCTACCACGGCTTACCTGACGATTCACAATATGGTGACCTGGATGTTGGCGGATTTCGGTACGCCTGAAGCGGTAGAGCAGTGGGGCGCAAGGCTCGCCACGGGTGAACTACTGGGTTCCTATTGTTTAACCGAACCCAATTCAGGCTCTGACGCCGCCTCGTTGAAAACCACCGCCAAGCGCGATGGTGGCCACTACGTATTAACCGGCAGTAAAATGTTTATTTCTGGCGCCGGCAGCACGGATTTTCTCGTGGTGATGGCGCGTACCGGTGGGGAAGGTGCAGGCGGCGTCTCGGCGTTTGCGGTAGATGCCAAAAGTGATGGCATCAGCTACGGGCGTAAAGAGGAGAAAATGGGCTGGAACAGTCAGCCCACCCGAATGGTCACATTTGAAGACGTACGGGTGCCCGCCAACCACCTATTGGGCAACGAAGGTGACGGCTTCAAGATCGCTATGAAGGGCCTGGATGGGGGCGAATCAACATCGCCACCTGCTCCATCGGTACTGCTCAGCAGGCAATAAACAAAGCGCGGGAATACATGCTTGAGCGCAAGCAGTTCGGCAAGCGCTTGGCCGAGTTTCAGGCGCTGCAGTTCCGCCTGGCTGATATGGTCACCGAGCTGGTCGCCGCACGGCAGTTGGTGCGCATGGCCGCCACCAAGCTGGATGCAGGCCACGCCGATGCACCGACCTATTGTGCCATGGCCAAGCGCTTCGCCACCGATGTGGGTTTCAAGGTATGCGACGAGGCGCTTCAGCTCTACGGCGGCAACGGCTATATCAAGGAGTACCCGATGGAGCGCTACGTGCGCGATACGCGGGTACACCGAATACTGGAAGGCACAAACGAAATCATGCGACTGATCATCTCACGCCGGGTACTGGCAGACGGTGCCACCGAGCTGTAAGAAAATAAGGAATACCAATGAGCAGCGTACTGTTTAACGAACACCCTACCCACGATGGCCACTTCATTGCTGAGATTAAGCTCAATGCCGAACGCTCGCTCAATGCGTTAACGCTTGAGATGTGCGAAGCGATGTTGCCTCGCCTGCACGCCTGGGCCACCGATGAGCGAGTCGTGGCGGTACTACTCGATAGCGAAGGCGAAAAAGCCTTTTGTGCCGGTGGCGATGTCGTGAACTTGTATAAGGCGATTACCGGCGACGGCGATCCCAGCTTCCCCGAACGCTTTTTCGAGACCGAGTACCGGCTCGACTTTCTCCTCCACACTTACCCCAAGCCCGTCATTTGCTGGGGCAATGGCATAGTGATGGGCGGCGGCATGGGGTTGTTAAGTGCCAGCAGCCACCGCGTTGTAACCGAAACCTCGCGCCTGGCCATGCCGGAAGTCACCATCGGCCTTTACCCGGATGTGGGGGGCCAGTTGGTTTTTGAACCGCTTAACCAATGGCACAGGGCGCTTTTTGGCGATGACCGGCAGCCAGATCAACGCACCTGATGCCGTGCATTTTGGTTTGGCCGACCGCTGCATTGCCAGCCACCACCGTGAGGCCTTGTTGCAGCAGTTGGCCGACGCACGCTGGGGGAAAGGGGAAAATACCGATGCCAACGGTGTGGTCAACCGCATCATGCGTGAGCTTGAGCAAACATCGCAGCCAGTCTTCAGCGAGCTGGAAGCCCCCGTTTACCAGCACTCACCGCTGATTCGCGAATTGATGGACCACGATAGTGTCGAGCAAATCGTCGCGGCTATTGCCGCGGTGAAAAGTGACAATAAGTGGTTTAACAAAGCACAGAAAACGTTGGCCCACGGTAGCCCGGTTTCGGTCAAACTGATCGATGAGCAGCTAAAGCGCGCCAAGCATATGTCGCTAGCGGAGGTGTTTCAGTCCGAGATGGCGCTTTCGGTACAGTGCTGTCGCCACCGTGAGTTTCCCGAAGGGTGCGCGCTGCTGGTCGATAAAGACGGCCAACCGGCATGGACGTACCCGGATGTCGCTTCGGTCGAGCAGCACTTTATTGATGAGCTGTTAGCTTCGCCGTGGAGAAGAACCCGCTTGCAGATCTACAGTAAATATCAGACCTAGATGCAATCTATATAACGAATAAGGACAATACAGATGACTACCGTCGCGTTTATTGGTTTAGGCAATATGGGTGGCCCGATGGCTGCCAATCTGGCAAAAGCAGGCTTTACTCTTCGCGCCTTCGATCTTTCTCAAGAGGCGTTAGACGTTGCCAAGTCCAATGGTTGTGAAGTGGCTTTTTCGGCCCAAGAAGCTGCCACCGATGCGGATTTTGTCATCTCTATGCTGCCAGCGGGAAAACATGTGCGCGGACTCTATGTAGAGGGTGAGACGCCGCTGTTTGATGTGATCAAGCAGAGCGCGCTGGTCATCGATTGTTCCACTATTGATGCCGATACCGCCCGCAGTGTCGCTGCCGCTGGCGCGGAAAAGGGCATTGGCTTTGTGGACGCGCCGGTGTCAGGCGGGTAGGTGGCGCCCAAGCGGGCACGCTCACCTTTATTGTCGGCGGCTCCGAGGCCCAGTTCGAACAGGCCAAGCAGGTGCTGGACGTAATGGGCAAAAACATCTTCCACGCCGGAGACCATGGTGCAGGGCAGGTGGCTAAAGTGTGTAACAACATGCTGCTCTCTATCCTGATGGCGGGCACCTGCGAAGCGATCAATATGGGCGTTAAAAACGGCCTCGACCCAGCGGTGCTTTCAGAAATCATGAAGCAGAGCTCCGGCGGCAACTGGGCGCTCAACCTTTACAACCCCTACCCAGGTGTCATGGAAAACGCCCCCGCCTCCAAAAAACTACCAGGGCGGCTTCCAAGTCGACCTGATGATTAAAGACCTGGGGCTCGCCATGGATGTCAGCCAGCAAAGCGCTTCTGCGGTGCCCATGGGGTCCGCTGCTCGTTCACTGTTTACCCTTCATAAAGCTAAAGGCAACGGCAGGCTCGATTTCTCAAGTTTGATGCGGTTTTATCAAGATAAAGAAGGCGAGTAGCCAACGGTGAAAGAGGAATGGTAGGGGCAGCGCTGCCCACTACTTGTCACACCCAAGGCTTGCGGGCAAACTCAAAAAACCACTAAAAAAGGATTGCCATGATCACGCTTTGGGGCCGCAATAATTCCACCAACGTTAAAAAGTGCGGTGGGTGTTTGAAGAGCTGGAACTGCCTTTTGAACAAATCCCGGCTGGCCTTCAGCATGGGGTCAATAACACGCCGGAATACCTGGCCATGAACCCCAACGGGCTGGTGCCGCTATTAAAAGATGATGCTACCAATAGCGTACTTTGGGAATCCAATACCATTATTCGTTATCTGGCTGCGCAGTATGGGCAGAGCAAGCTCTGGGTTGATGCCGCGGCCGAGCGGGCGCAGGTGGAAAATGGATGGACTGGTCGAACAGTACGCTATCGCCCAAGCACCGGGCGATCCTGATGGGCTATGTCAGAACCCCAACAGAAAAGCGCGATAACGCCGCGATTGATACGGCTGTGCAAGAGTGCGAAGCGCTATTTGAAATTATGGATAACGCGTTGGCAAAGCAGCGCTGGTTTTCCGGTGCAGCCTTTGGCCTGGGCGACATCGCCATCGCACCCTTCGTATATAACCTGTTCAACAGCGGCTTAACCTGGAAAGCCCACCCCAATCTTGAACGCTGGTACCAACAACTCACCGAACTGCCCAGCTTTCAAAAGTGGTGATGATCCCCGTTACCTAGTGCCCATACGCCGCTTCCAGTTCCGCTATCTCTGCATCCAGCGCTTGCAACTCCTTACTCGTTAACCCATGGCGCTGGGCGCTTTCAACCAATGGCGCCATTATTGCTCCGCGCTCGGTGGGGCGAAGGGCCTCAATATCTTGCAGCATCGACGCTTTATTGCTCGCAGTGTTCTCCACCACTTTCCATACTAATGCTAGCCAGGATTTTTCGCCTTGCTCACCCTCTGGCGGGGCAATACCTTCTGCCCGCATAATCGCCGCGACTTCCTTTACCACCGTCACCACACGGCCCGCATAAGCTTCACCGCGTAACTCACCGTTACGCACACCGTTCAACGCCACTAACGGATTAATCGTCGCATTCACCGCCAGCTTCTGCCACAAGCGTTGGCGTATATCATCCACTGCCGTGGCAGTAAGCCCCGCCTGGGATAATGTCTGCGCCAGTGCTTCCGCTAATTCAGCGTGCTGGTTATTCAAATCGCCAACATAGGTATGCCCATGCCCGGCATGCACGACGCCATCATCGTCCGTCAAATAAGCACCTTCTGTTGTGGTGGCGCAAAGCACGGGGCCCGGCCACAACTGGGTAATGCGCGGCTGCGCCAAAAACCGTTTTGCCACAGCACCAGCGGGTAGTGGGAGGAATGACTTCTGCAATGCTCGCAAGCGCTGCTTCAGCTGCCATCGCTTTGGTGGTGATATGCACAAAGCCGGGCGGCTCAGGCGTTTCAGCAACTAGCTGATCAACCGTTAATACATTAAGGAGCCGCGTTTGTTGCTCGCCTTCGGGAGAGGTGAATATTTGCTGATCAGGCAGTGCTCTGCGACCGATTAATGCAGTAGCAGTAAAGGCGATAGCGAGTGGGCCAACAGGCGGCCAATGGCCCCAGGGCCTAGAATCCAGTGTGAAGACATAGTGAATACTTTACGGTGGTGAAAGCAGAAATTCAGGATGACAGATAACGTTATCAAGCCAATAGCAAAATACTTAATCTTTCTGCGTCTTATGCTAACTTAGCATTTAACTCCCTTAGGGTAGCGCCCCATGACTATCGAAATCTGGTTTGCCTTTGCCCTCGCCTCCGTGGCCTTGCTCGCGATACCTGGGCCAACGATATTGACCGTGGTCAGCTACTCCATTGCCCAAGGTCGACGTGCCAATATTCCGCTTGTCGCCGCGGTGGCATTGGGTGATTCAACGGCACTGCTCTTTTCGCTACTTGGCCTGGGGCGGTGTTAGCCACGTCGGCCTTTGGTTCACCGTTATCAAATGGATCGGCGGTTTATACCTGCTCTATATGGGCATCAAGCTGTTGCGTGCCGGTATCTCGTCGGTAAAGCCGGTAACACCCGCCGTATCTGGTACTCGCTGGAAGCTCTTCACCAATACCTATCTCGTTACTGCGCTCAATCCGAAGGGCATTATCTTCTTCGTCGCCTTCTTGCCACAATTCGTTAACCCGAATGCTGGCACGGGCCAACAGCTTTGGATTCTTGCGGCCACGTTCGTGGTGTTGGCCACACTGAATGCCACGCTGTATGCCGTGTTCGCGTCATCGGTACGTAAGGTGCTGGCATCGCGCCGTGCGCAGCGACGTTTTAACGTTGTTGGCGGAACGTTACTTTCCTCTGCTGGTATATGGGCGCTGCTTGCTAAGCGGCCTGCATAGTTGGCGTTCGGCGCTCTTCAACCGTCAATATATAAACGGAATTAACCATGATCAGAGATGCCGTAAAGGTGATTCGGAAGCCATCGCACAGATTTATAATCATTACATTGAAAATACCGCTATTTCATTTGAAGAAAACCAGTCTCGGGTTCGGATATTCAGCATAGGATCGAGAGCGTTCAGGGAGCCGGTTTACCCTGGTTGGTGGCAGTGGAAGGGGGTGGAGTCGTGGGCTACGCCTATGCGACTCAATGGAAAGAAAGAAGCGCTTATCGGTTTTCAGTCGAAGTCAGCGTCTATTTTTCCAGCCAGGTGCAAGGCAAAGGCTTAGGGGCAAAATTGTATGAAACGCTCTTTCCAAGCTCAATGAAAGCGGACTTCACACAGTGATTGGTGGCATCACATTACCAAACCCAGCCAGCGTGGCGCTGCATGAAAAATGGGCATGAAAAAGTGGCCCATTTTGAAAAGGTGGGGTTCAAATTCAATCAATGGCATGACGTGGGCTACTGGCAGCTAAATCTGGGTAGCTAATTTCTAATGGTGGCATCAATCACCATCTGTTAGCGTTGAGGCTAAACAAATTTTGTGAAAGGTTTATTGAATGGATAAAAGTTTGCTGTGCGTGGTGTTTTAGGAAGCGTTGGTGACGGGCTGCTTTCGACCCTGGCCGTGTGAAAACAGAAAACCTGGCCCGACTCAAGAACCTTTGCCTTCAGCTGCCCATTAGCCTCATATGAGCCTTGGCTTCTATAATTGCCGACCACTGATGTTAAAAATCATGGAGTCATCACAAACCAGCTACAGTCGCTATCACGGCCCTAGAATAAAGAGAAAAAGGGCTGTTACGCCCTCGCAGCCCTCATTATCTCATTGACTCCCAAAATCTTTATGACGCGCTTCATGTTGTACGCCAGCACATGAAGACTCATTTCCGTGCTCACATTTCTAAAACGCTTTGTCGCGAAGTGTGTCGCACCCATCCACGCCTTTAGCGTGCCGAACGGATGCTCCACGGTTTGTCGCCTTAGACGCATCACCTCTGGATTCCAATCGAGACGTGACTGTGCAGATTCAAGCACATCTTCATGCTTCCAACGTCTGATCCGTCGTTGCTTGCCAGTTGTGCATTTTTCTTTCATAGCGCAGCTTGCACATGCTGAGCTCCAGTAAGTATCTAGCTTCATTCCCTTTTCTATCGTTTCATATCGCCATATCAGCCGCTGACCAGCAGGACAGGAATATTCATTGCTTTCAGGGAAGTATCGGAATGCGTCTCTTGGGAAAAAGCCCTTTGCCTGGTTTGGAGATGTCATCGGCTTTGGGGAGATAGGTCGTTATCCCTTCTTTATGGCGCAGGCGAGAATTTCTTCACCTTTGAAGTAGCCTCTGTCAGCTACGACCTTCAGCTCCTTGATGCCAGTGGCTTCCCGAGCTTGCTTCGCCATATTGAAGAGCTGCCCACGGTCATGTCCGACTTTGGTCACCTCATGAGCCACAATTAAATGGTGCTGACTATCGACTGCTGTCTGCACGTTGTAGCCTACTGTCCCGGTGCCTCTGCCACTGGTGGCCATTGACCTAGCATCTGGGTCCGTCAAAGATACTTGCTGATCCGGAGATTGCAGCCGCTGTTCCTCAACAGATTGTAATCGTGCCGTTTCTTCCCTCAGCTTTATAATTTTCTCCTTTAAGTGTTTCGTCTTGGCCTCGGCCAGGGCGGGCTCCGTGTGATCGGCGGTATCTAGCTGACTGAGATACCGGTTGAAGCTTTCTTCGATCTGCTCAAGGCGACGCTTCATCTTGGTCGCTGTGAAATTGCGATTACGGTTGTTGACGGCTTTGAACTTGCTGCCATCGATGGCCACGATGGCTTGGGAGAACAGCTCCAGTCGCCGGCAAAGCACGATGAACTCTCTACATACACGGCGGATGGCATCGCCATTGTCCTTTCGAAAATCGGCAATCGTCTTGAAATCGGGTGTTAAACGCTCAGTCAGCCACATTAGCTCGACATTACGCTGGGTCTCGCGCTCTAACCGGCGGCTTGATTGAATACGATTGAGATAACCATAGATGTAGAGCTTCAGAAGAACAGCCGGATGATAAGCCGGTCTCCGGTAGCGTGCGGATCAACACTTTGAAGCCCATATCTTTAAGGTCGAGCCCCTCAACAAATGCCTCAATGGCACGAACCGGGTTATCCTCGGCGATGAAGTCGTCCAAAAGCGTAGGGAATAACGTGCTTTGGTCTCGGGCCTCGCCTACCACGAATCGCTTCATCACCATTTCCTCTGGGGACCTTGGCAAAGTATAGCTGCCACTACGTTTTCACACAGCCTCGACCCAGAGCGGACTTTCCGCAAAGACAGCAGACGCGTTCATTCAATATCTGAGGGTTCCATCCAATATCTGTTATGACTGAAATGGCGCTTGTGTACTAGAGGAAAATTCTTGAGATTACATCTAAGTAACTTGGACGAATTGATTCAGAATGTTCGTAACGTTCATGCGAAAAATTATCTAAACGAAGCCATTGCTGCATACCGGACAGGCGCATACCGAGCATCCCTGATCGCAACATGGATTGCCGTGTGCGTAGATATAATCGAAAAGATCCGAGAGCTGAGCCTTAGTGAAGACTCTGCAGCGAAAAATGGGAGCAGCAGCTTGATAAAATTCGACCTGATGATCCAAGAGCAATGCTGGATTTTGAAAGAAACTTACTCAGTATTGCTTGCGATGAACTGCAGCTTATTTCCATGATCGAAAAGTCTCATTTAGAACGCTTAAGAGATGACCGAAATATATGCGCACATCCGACATTTTCAGATGATGGTAGTCAATTCTCGCCACCTGCGGAATTAGCTTTAGCGTACATCGTTCAGTCGGCAAATTACCTTCTAGTTCATCCGCCAGTGAAGGGAAAAGTAATTGTTCAAAGAATGTACGAGTTAATTAACGAACCCTCTTTTCCAGAAAGTGAGGAAAAAGCTTTTACCTTGCTTTCATCGGAGAATAATTTAGGAAGAGTAAAGGATAGTGGTGTAAGAAACCTAGCTATTATCATTCTAAAGAGGATATTTCGTGACGAGACGGGCATTTCGCAGGAACTATTAAATCGTTTGTCGGCTTCTTTGAGCGCTATACAAAGAATGTATCCTGTAGTTTATGAAGAAGTTGTATCTAATAAACTTGTGGGAATGCTATCTGAAGCGAATGATACACGGCTTAAAAGAATATTCCCATTCCTGAATTTGAGAAGTGAACTCTGGGCTAAACTTGAACATGCAGAAAGGGTACGTATCGAAGGCCTAATTAATGCAATGGATTCTGAGGAAATTTCAAGATATCAAGTTGCTAGGCTTGTTGAGTTAAACCCAGAAATAAGAAATCAAGTTTTGAAAAATAGATGGATTAAGCCATGTTGAGATGACCAAAGTTATAGCAGCTTATCCATCGGCCTTTTTAAAGACAGGTCTATCCATCTGTTTGCTGAGTCGCTCAGCTTTAATTCAGCAGAGCTTCGAGGAAATCAGCTGCTGCTACCCATTAGCTCAACTTTCAATGACAGAGACTTAAAAGATGTTTTAATGGTGCACTAGAAAATACTGGGTCGCATGGTATTAATCAAGTGCTGAATGCTGGAGCGATTGATGAATTCTTTCTGGACTTTACACTGAGACTAAAGCGGCGCCAGTAAATCATCGAGCGCTTTGGATAGATTTCTGGGAAAGAATTTCAGAAAGAGGATTCTCGTATAATATACTGCGGGAAAAGCTAATAGCAGACCAGTACCTTGCTCCCAAAGAAGAGGGCGAAGAGGGCGAAGAGGGCGAAGAGGACGATGATGAAATTCCGTTTTAAGAGGAATAACCATTGCGTCAACGAAGCCGATTTTCCACTAGAACTACGAACCAGCCCGAAACTCTAGCATTACATAACGGTTTTCTGCATATCCGCTCCTGGTTGGACAACGACGGCCCAAAATAGGCCGTCGTTTATAACCATGAAACTTCTGTCTGTTCTGCCATTTCTAACGCGCCATCTACCTCTATCCCTAGATACCTGACAGTGCTTTCCAGCTTCAGGTGACCCAGAGCAGTTGAACTGCCCTCAAGTTTTCGTACGGCGGTATATCAGCGAAGCTTTTGTACGACGCATCGTGTGCGTGCCATACGTTGACGCATCTAGACCTATTTCGGTGATCCAGGCTTTTTACAATACGGGCATATTGGCGCGTTGAAAGATGCTTTGCGCTATTGATTTGGCTGGGAAACAGGAAGTCTTCGCTTTGAGCTGAGCAAGCTGTATCCAGTCGATAATAGCGATGCGAGTTTGCTCGGTAATTTCGAACTGGACAGGCCGATGAGTCTTTGCTGCATCACAATGGCTCGTGGGGATATGCACGCACCATGGGCTATATCCCGTACTCGTAAATTGACAAGCTCGTAGCCCCGTAATTTGCTATCGATGGCTAAATTGAAGAGGGCAAGGTCTCTCGTCTTTTCGCAAGTTGTAGCCGAACACGGATGGCCCAGATATCTCTGAGACGTAGAGGTGTCTTCTGCCCAACCAACTTGCCTTTATTCCGAAGTGTAAAGGACATTTCAGTCGAAACGTTCATGGCATGATCCTCCATCAGGTGGAGGTCAAAGAATGGCTCAATAAATGCTCGTCATGTGCTAAGGTTAATTTACAGTCGGGGCTCGACCCTGAGAGGACATGCTGGCACAAGCAGCTGCCAGTGTAAGCATCAGGCCAAATGATGGTATTTATACTGCCAAGCATAACTATAGTTATTTTTGGCGGCACATGGTACGGCCTAATTAACAAGCAATCAAATTCAAATCAAAAAACATGCTGGGTAACTAACTATCATATAAAAATCATTAGCCATCTACATTAAATGTAATTTTGCAGTATTCTAATTTCTGGTAGTTAAAAATAGTACTCCGACGGTTTGATGCTATCTTTATACGAGACTATAAGAAATAGTGCGTGATTTATAAATGTAAGTAGATAAAAACTAGAGAGGATTTGACGGTGAGCGATAAAGGGCTACTTCTAGTGCGTCTACGGAAAACTAAGAGAGGCCATGTTTATGCACCCACTAGGTACGTACCTTCGGCTCGCATTGATTATTGCCATTGTATCCGTTCTTACTTCTGCGCTGCTCTTGCTGTTTGGTCTAACCCCTTGGGCCTATGGATCCACCCGAAGAGGATTTTATGGAGCACGTAGGATACGTTGCAACGCTATCTGCTGCCGTATCAGGAATATTTGCTCTAATGGTCGGCGCTGTTGCAATTATTGCTGTTATTATCGCTGAGCGAGCAGAAACTAGAGCTATAGAGCAATTAAAGGTCGACATATCACGACTCTGGATGACTTTGCATTCTCTTAGAAATAGAGGAATATTGTATACCCCACCTGAAGCGGTGAATGGTGACATCGATCTATTTGCAGAGGAACGAGAAGCGCTTCATAGCGTTCTAAATAGTCCCACCGGGTTCTCTTTGTATGCGTGGCAGGCTAAACACTCAGAGCGTGGTTTTAAAACGCTGACGGCAGACCTCGCCGGGTTAATAAACTTGTTAACTTTGAAGCAGGATGGCGGTCAAGCACTATTTAATACCATATCCATCAGGGCGAATAAGACAGCAGACTTAGTCGCTGCATTGACTGACCATGATATGGCCGAGATGGCCGCAGTCGTCAAAAACTAGGCACTGGGTTAGATCAGGCTCGCAGCGTTGCACAGTCTGATTTTATTGCCGATTTTTACGAGAGTGGGTCAGATCTTCTAATGCGGATCTGCACCCGCCAAGCCAAAAGAATATTGACGATGCGGCGGCTGTGGCTTTAAGGACTATTGGTGGTGAAGCAGACAAGACGGTAAGGCACTTTGGAGAAAAGGCTATGACCGGTGATGAAAATGATGTGGCGACATGGCATGTTGATTTCGAAGCTAGACCTAGATGAAAAGCGCGAAAAGTAAGTTCATCAGGAGAGATGTACAGCTCTCACTGCAACCGACCATTCGCTGCGTGTCCGGCGACAATAGTCCGAAGTTGAACGGCAGAATTAGGACGCGCGCAAGGAATTGAAAATAGTATGTCAGAGTCGATTTGAGTTATTTACCCAATAATTGCAAAAAGCAAGTAAATGACATCCCTCTTTCGTGCCGAACGCCTTTGACAGCTCACGCAAAACACTATATTAGTTTTAACTAAATAGCCGCTTCTGGCCGGAAACGGAGGTTAGGTCTATGCTGATCAATGGTAGTTATAGTTCATGTTTCTTATGGTCTTCCTGGAAGTTTCTTGCCTATTTACCGATCTTAGGTTTTAAGGTTTTGATAAATATTAATTATAACAATACATTGATTTTATGAAAAACGCGAAGTTGCGTATATTGGTCTTAGATCTGGATGAGGTTTTAAAATAATTCCCATCGCGCTTTAGGAGATTGCGATGAAATTATCGATTGCAAATACATTTTTGATATTCATTGTCGTCTTGGCGCTTTAGGCTGCCGTATCCTACGCGGCCTACTTTTATTTCCAAGATTGGGTTGTGCTTGGACAGTTTGGGAGTTTGTTTGGGGCTGTTAACGCTCTTTTGCTGGCTTGGCATTTGCTGGGGTTGTGACGACTTTGTTACTTCAAATGAAAGAGATTGATGCGACACGCAAAGAGGTATCAATAACAGCAGAGCTGCTGCACAAGCAAACAGCGATCTTGGTATCCCAAGCACGTTTTCTAGAGCTTCAAGAGGGTGTTCAATATAGGCAGTTGCAAACTTTAGGTAATCAGCTTCGTGCTGAAATACTCCAGTTTATGTGGCAAGCGGAGAAAAGTAAGTTAGAAGGTATAGAAGACCCCAATCAAGAAAAAGTTATTCGGCATAATATGAAGCTATACGAGGACAAACTTAATTCAATATTTTCATCGCCATTTGGCTAATGTTTTAGATTAATTGACTATAGATGTTATGCCCAATAGATATCGAAACTGGGTGGCGCATATAGAGAGCCGACTGAGTGTATAACAAGGTCAGGCACCACGACGGTTTTGCCTCGACTAAAAGCCGCGCATGCTGGCAGCATTATATTATTTTCGCCTAAAAAGACCGCTTCTGATCGATAACAGATATAGAAATTACTCACCAATCATGATCATAAGTCTAATTGCTGCAACTTTGTCAAAGCGCAGCTAGGGGCTCAATATGACGCCTTACAGAATATTTTTACGCTTGCTTTGGCGCGAGGATGGCACACGCAAAAATAGGGACCTACGCGTTAACGTTAGCCCTCGATATTCTGGTGCGCCCGCAGGATGAACCTACGAGACTCGGCTTCGGAGGTTGCCTTTGAGTGCGATTTCCATGGGCATCGTCACTGGAAGGTAATTTAAATAATATTAATTCAATACTTAAAATGAAAATTGCTATCTATCGGCTATGTATATCACACCAATTAACACTCGGTTGCATCCATCTATAACTCAAAAGGGAGACATAGCGTGATTTTAATAAATATTAATTCAGAAAATTTGGCCCTTGGCCATCATGCAAAGCAATAAGATCTTATCGCACAGTTACACTGCCCGAAAAAGCGAAGCAGTATAAACATTGGGGCCTTGATGGTTGAATGCCGTCGAAATTCAGTAGCTTAGCTTCGTACGAACACTGCCTGAGCTAGACAATTCGGCGTTAATAATCGCTTCATAAGCTCATTTACACCCCGTAAACTCCGTTTTTCGCTGAATTTTCCTTGTCTAATCTTTGCTCGCCAGCTTTTCGCACAAATCCTAGAAAGGTATCCACTCCGAGAGTCTTCCGGCAATCTCTGCCTACTCTCAATTAAATATTTTTAAACCTTTATTAAAGTTGTGATTAGTAGCTAACATTAACATGCGCAAACCCAATAAAAGATAGCCATAATTTGCTGACTCTATTTGTGAACACTACACTGATTTTGTGAGCTTAATTGCTACGTAATAGCTATTGGTCAATTACTTACTATTGGCTTTAAGTCCAGAATCATATGTTAATTATTGTGTTATTAAACACAATAATAACTTAGGTATTGGATAAAGCCACATGTAAAACAAGGAGATTTTATGAAGGATTATAAATTGTTAAAAAGCTGAGTATAAGCCTTACAAGTCTTGGCGTAGCCAGCACATTTATTCTCGTTTCTGCAGCGCAGGCCCAGACAGATGATATAGCCAACCGGGCCGAAGCCGAGTTTCAGGAACTAGATCAGAACTCTGATCAGGTGCTGGATTGAATGAACTCAGCCCGCGCCTCGAAGAATCCCAAGTACAGGGTGGGCGCGAGGAGATTCTAGGTGAATATGATCAGGATGATGACCAGGCTTTGGATCAAGAGGAATATCATCGGCTTTTGGTCTTCATTACTGAGCAAGAGCGTGATGGGAAGGGAAGTCGTTGTTCAGGCTCAGCAGCCTCGGGTAGCCGTAGAAAGTGAACCGCCCGAAGTAAACGTAGACCCCGCCGAGCCACAAGTTTCTGTGCAGCAGATCTCGCCAAACGTAAGAGTGGAACCAGCCGGTCCAGACGTTACAGTCGACCAGAAACGACCAACCGTTATCGTTAGACAGCCTCGACCTGAAGTTACGGTGAACATACCCCAGCCTGAAGTCGAAGTGATTTTGCGTGATCCCGACGTGGACGTAGAAACGGGCCGGCCTGACGTTTCAGTTGAGCTACAGGAGCCTCGTGTCAATGTGAGCCAGGGCAGCCTGATGTCGACGTCCAGCGCTCCGAACCGGACGTGGCCGTACAACCGGCAAAACCGCGTGTTGTGGTTGATGAGGAAGGCGAGGCCCAAGTATCAGTACAGGATGAAGGGCAAGCTCAGGTACAAGTAGAGAGTACAGGCTGATGTCGAAGTAGCCGACAACGCCGAACCTAACGTTGAAGTGGAATCCGCTGAAGGTGCACGCGTTCGTATCACTCCAAGCCCAGCAGCAAGCCTTGGATAATGTGCAAGTGGATACAATCTTGGATTCGATGATCTTGAACCAAGAGGGTGATGAGCTTGGTTCCGTTGCACTAATCGTGATTGAACGTAGCACAAACAACCCCGGCTTCGTTGTCGAATCTGATGAAAAGCGCGTCGTAATACCGCTTAATGAAGTGAGAGTTAATGATGACGACCAGCTTGTTTGGGCATCAAACAATACACTGGAGCAAATGTCAGATTATCAATCTCAGAATTATACTGAAGTCCCTTCACAGGATGTCGACACCTTAGGCCAGCTAAGAACTGCTCAGCAATAATTCATTGCTATAGGCTAGGCGCTCCCCTTCAAAAGTGCTGCAACAGAAGCCTTTGAAGGGGAGTCTCGCTATTGCTGCATAGTAGTAACGTGGCCTTGCTTAAAAGACACGACAGTCGAGGTTTGTGAGTAAATAAAAGGAAGTCGATATGACGGATCATAAATTAGCAAGAAAGCTAAGAATGACGACAATGGGGGCTGCTAGCATTTTATTACTAGCGCCATTGGCGAATGCGCAATCGGAGGACACGGATAACGCCAAGGTCACGGTTGAATCTTCTGAGCCACAGGTCACGGTCCAAGAAGCCGAGCCTGAGGTGACGGTTGGTGACTCGGATCCTGACGTGACAGTCACTGATGAGCAGGAAGAAGCCGAAGTTGTCGTCGAACAACCCGAGCCTGAAGTTAATGTAAACATGCCGGAGCCGGAAGTAGAGGTTATAGAGGCTGAATCTGCGGAAGATGGCGAAGTTTCCCAAACTACCGTAGATGCGCAGGATGATACTCAGGAAGAGCAGAAGTCCGAAGCCCAAGCAGAACAGCAGGCCGATACTCAAGCAGAAGAACAGCCTGATGCTCAATCAGAGCAGCAATCCGATGCTCAAGCAGAGCAGGAGCAGCCTGAGGTAATGGCTACCCAGGAGCCATCAGAACCTGAACCGCCGGAACAAAGCCCCTTGGACAAGATGCGTGTTGCACAACTTGAAGGGAGACTGTTTACAGCACAGAAAATGAAGAGCTTGGCTCCATTGAAAATGTAGTAATGGCCTATGACGGTAGCAATGCTGGCGTTGTCATCAGTATGGGGGCTTATGATTTTTTGAAAGTCAGGTCCTGATTCCCTTCAGCGAGCTGGAACTCACCGGTGATCAACTTGTATGGCAAACAAATAAAACCACGGATGAAATGGAGGATTCTGGTTACGAGGAAGAGGACTACGCCGACGTTTCCCCGCCGAGTACGAGCAGGTAAGCGATTTAAGAAATTCTCAGTAAGACACCGTCAGAAATCTGGAGGAGACATCCTACGATGCGTCTCCTCCAGATTAAAGGTATCGCGATAGAGATCAGCTACTGGTTTTGCCGGAAGCGACCAGCGTTGAAGGCATATTATTGTTCACGGACGCCACGATGGACGCCACGATGGACGCAAGAAAACTGATGCCAACGATCGCGATGAAACCACCTTGTCTTGCCGGCCACGCAAGCACTTGTTGGGCACCGTAATGGGTCAAGCCTGCGTACCGCCAGTAATATGCCCATTCACAGGATGAGGCTTGCTAAAGGCCAAGGAACATGGCTCGGGTAGTATTGAGAACATGCCCGTTAGCATAGCTTGCAAAAATAGTGAGCAAGATTAGCCCTATTTCTAGACGTCCTCCTCGATGTTGATGCATTCGATAGGCGCGATAGAAATTATGACCCCGCCAGCAAGGAACAAAAGGCTGGCGAAAATAAACTGGCTAGCCGAGTAGGTAAACAATGTCTGCGTGAGGCTTGATTGCTTGGCGGGCCAGAGGTAGGGAATCGATGGGACCAGAAACAAGATTGAGCCTATAACGAAACAGATGGCAGTGGCATTTAAAGTTGCAGGCCAACCAGTGTGCCGGCCTCGGTAATCTGAGTCACACTTATCGTCGCGCAGGCGGCAAACAGAGTACTGCCGATGATAAAACACCAAGCTCCCCAGGCTTCCTTGAGCACGCCGGGCAGGAAACAGATGCTACCGAGCAAGAACAGCAGGCTAGCAATCACGTAGCCTGTCGAAGTCAGGAACTCAAATATAGTCTTACGGCTAGATTGCCTGTTATGCCGGTAATAATTGATTGTCTCTGCCAGGTCCTGCAGCGTCACCCTAGGTATATCAGCGAACCGATGATGAACAGCCAAGCGGCTGCCGCGGAATACTTCTCAAACATGGGCAGAAAAGATGCTGCCCACGACGAAGCAAAGCGCGCCGGCGATGTAGGTGGAGGCATTTAACCCTCCCAGAAAAACTCTTCGTTCCAGTCTTATAGCTACGTCTTCGATTCGTGAAGTGATGGGCCATGAAAATCCTTGTTGTCACTTCCGGGTCGTTTTTCCTGAAAGCCCTCTGAAAAGCCATGTGAGCAAAGGGTAGTATAGTGGGTGATTTGTCATCCACTTCATCCCAAGGCATCTAACAGTGCTTTAAAGCTAACGTATCGTTTGTGTATTGACGCTGCGGCAGTAGGTGGAAACGCAAGCCTGCGACAGCGGCTGGGTAGGCTTGCCGGCCCTTGTGAGCCGGCTTAGTCGGGGAAGGTCCCTGAGACTAGGGGAGCGATGCGGGTACTGGCGTCGGTAAAGCCGATCAGTGAAATATCCAGGTCTATGCGGTCACCGCGTGGACCAATCATGCTGAGGGTTGCCGTACTGCCACTGCGGAGTTGTTGCAACATCGACGGCTCAATGGGCACGTCAGCACGGCACCCTTGCTCCAGGCAGACCTGATAGGGGAACTGGACTGGTTCACCGTTATCCACACTCAATTGCAGGCCCGCGGCCAGACGTACCCCCAGCGGCACGAAGAAGCTCATCACCGGGTCATCGATCTGGGGCGGATAGTCGAGAATTACCTGCATCAAGGGCTGGTCGCTGTCAGGTTGAGTGACCATTTGCACCATCGCACAAGGGGTCGGACCCTCGGCATTACGCTGACAACGAACCTCCCAGTCCTGGAACGACTCGGTGGTGACACCCTCACCGGAAGCTGCCCCCGGTTGTTGTTGACTGAAGGCGTTGGGTGAAAACATTGAGATAGATAATAGCCCCATCATGCATAGGCTTCGCGTAAGACAGTGTGGCATTGGCGTAATCTCCCGTTGGTTCGCTAATGGTTAATAATAATACCTACCATGCCTGTTTGTTCGCTTGAGGTCGAGTCCCGAAAGAGCAAGCCTCTGTTCGACGCTTGACGCTAAGGTCTAGTAAGCTTTGTTTTACTTTTGACAGTCGTGAGGATCTATCACCATGACGCACGCGAGAATTCTGCAGCAAGGAACTATCCACTGCTTTCCTGCTGGGTTACGCGATGAGCAAGGAAGGCTGGTCAATGCCGAGGTATCCGCGGTGCTCTATGACGGCAAGCGGCTTATCTTGGCCAGTGATAAGCCGGTCCCTGGTGAGGGCCGCTCGGCGGTGTTTGCCATGCCGATGACTGAGCAGGGGCCGGATGACAGCCAGCTAGAGTACTTCACAACGCCGCTCATCAAACAAGCCGTCAAGTACGAGGACCTTTCCTTACGGCGGATGGTCGTTATGTACTGGCGACCACTGGCTTTGATCGAATCGACAACGAGAGCCATTCCCTGAACGACTACAACCATTTGCTGATTTGGCCGTTGGGCGAACCTGAAAAGTGCAGGTAGTAGATCCCGACCCACGCGATGGTGTTGAGGGTTCCTTGAGCTACGCACTAAGCTCGATGAAGCTGTTGGCTACCCTTACTACAAAGTTGAGGGGCTTGCCGCGGTACCTGGAGAGCGCGGCGATGGCTTGTTACTGTTCGGTATTCGCGAACAGGGCAGGCACATGATGACTTCACCTACGTAAGCCGTATCGTGGGTGCCCATTACGAAATTAGTGAAAGTGGCAACCTGGTGTTCATCGATAAAATGCGCGTGCACTATGCCTTCGACCCGGGCAACCATCCGGCGGTTCGTTACGACTGCGGCCTGTCGAGTCTGGAGTATGACCCTTACCATGGGCGCCTTTACTTGCTAAATAGCTTCGAGGTTGAAGAAGCGGGGAGGAACGCATCGGTGGCTATCTCTGGGAAGTCAGCCTGGGTGATTTCCATGCTGGAAGCAGTCCAACGCTGGTGACCACTCCCTCGGGCAGCCGCTGGAATTTGAGCATAAGGCAGAGGGCTTGCCGTGCTGGACCATGATCGACTGTTTGTTGTTTACGACAACGATCGCCACCTCGGACTAGGGAGCGTCGACGAGCGCGACGAACGGCACGCCTGCGAGGCACCCTATACCTTGTTACAGGCTTCCTGACTCCATGCCATCCCATCCATGCGTCTGCGCTTACTGTTACATCGATTGATCAAGTGCCGCTCGCAACTATTGAGGAGACATCGTGCCCATACCGATTCTGGCCATTATGCTGGGGTTTGTTCTGCTCCTGTGGAGTGCTGACCGCTTCATCGATGGTGCCTCGGCTGTAGCCGGGCACATCGGGTTACCCACTCTGGTGATTGGCATGGTAATCGTCGGGTTCGGCACCTCAGCCCCGGAGATCGTCGTGTCCATCATGGCGGCCCTGGATGGAAATCCCGAGCTGGCCCTCGGCAATGCGCTGGGATCCAATATTTACAACATTGGCCTGATCATCGGAGTGACGGCTCTAATCGTGCCGATCGCGGTGCATTCGAAAATCATCCGCCGTGAGTTGCCGCTGTTATTGCTGTTTGGAGTCTTGGCAGGGGATTTTTCTGGAACGACCAACTTGGCCGGTGGGAGTCGCTGATGCTGCTGCTGGGGTTCTTCGGTCTGATGGGCTGGACGACCTGGGCAGCGCTGCGTAAGGGGAGACCCGTCAGCCGAAGAAACTGAACAAGAGCTTTCCTCGCCTGCCATGACGCTTGGCCGAGCTATCTTTTGGCTCTTGGTTGGGTTGACGCTGCTGTTGGTAAGCTCGCGGATGCTGGTCTGGGGTGCTGTGTCCGTGGCAAGTGCCTTGGGTGTAAGCGATCTCATCATCGGACTCACGATCGTGGCTCTTGGTACCTCGCTGCCAGAGTTGGCGTCTTCAATCGCCGCGGTAGCACGGGGGAGCACGATATTGCCATTGGCAATGTCGTTGGCTCCTGTATGTTCAACCTATTAGCGGTGGTAGGTATTGCCGGCGTTATCGCACCGATGGAGGCGCTTTCAGCGGAGATCATGCTCCGAGACTGGCCGGTGATGATGGCCATGGTAGTGGGCCTATTTATCATGGGCTACGGGGTTCGCGGCGAGGGGCGCATCAATCGCATTGAGGCAAGCGTGCTACTGCTGGGGTTAGTCGTCTACAACGGCTGGCTGGTCAACACTGTGCTGGCAGTCTGATTAAGGCAAATACCCGTTATGGTGAGCGGATTTCTGTTAATGGTGGTAATGCTGCCTCCCGCCGAATCACGGTCGTACAGAAAGGGGGGCGCCGAAGCTTACGTATACGCCTTTCGTTGCTGAGGCGCCTTGGAGTTGCTTGTTAGTATGTAAATAAACCAAGGCTTCTTGGCCATTAGGGTTAGCCTCTGTCGTCTCGCCGATAAATACGCCGGGCATATCGATGTTTAATTGCGCCACTATGATAATTTTCACATTAACTCTTATCCCTTTACTCTATACAGGTAAAAATTTTAATCTGATTTGAGGGAGGCTTTTATTACCATACGTAGCTTTACGTTTTTTATCCAATGGCCAAAATGAGCATTTTGGCACTGTTACTTAAGATCTTTCTTAACTCTTAGGCCAGCAACTGACGCCTCTTGTTACTCAAGAAGGCTCTCATATCTTTCGTAGTCGAAGGGCTGCATTTCGCCAATTTCATCTTCATCATATTGCAAAGAGTAAGTGGCGTAGCTGGGGGCCCATCCATGCCCATAACCGTAAAAGGAAAAGCGTAAGGTCCACGGCTATCAGTATCGACGACTACGCCTTGAATCTCGCCATTACGCGAGAACAATATATTGTCGATATAACCATAGCCGACACCTTCTCCAACCGATGCATAGTCGTCGAGCACATCAGTGAGCTTCCAAATATCCGAGCCAGTGCCGATGTCATCGTCAACTTGCTGGGTCTGGCTGAGACTTTGTTCGGTAATGTATTCATCAGAAGCAAAGAGGCCGTATTCATCGACATTATCTTCTGTTACTGGAAGCTTTACACCGCCTTCATGCAGTTCAATGTTTTCCCATGGAACCAGGACATGCGTATCCCCAATATCCCAGAGCCCGCCTACCTGGGCGATGATGGCAGCTATATTATTGTCCTGGGTAAGAAGCACATTTTCGACGCTACCGATTTCTTCCTCATTATCCCCAAAGACCTCGGCATCCATTAATTTATCAGCTCTTATGCCACCAGCTTCATAAATATCTTCATAATTCCAGTCGCTTAAAGGCGTTATTTCTTTATCTTGCGCGTGGGCTTGGAGCCCAACAGTAGTAGTGGCGATGGCTAGCGTGGTGACATAAATATTACGTTTGATTAACATGCCAACTCTCCTCACTTTTACTTATCTGCAAGTTAGAAGCTAACCCCCCTAGTTGTAAAAGGGGAGGCGTGTTGGGGCTGCTGCAAATATTTTTTAAATCAAGGGAAACAATATGTTGCTAGGAATGTTGGCGTATCTTCTATGCCTAGGTACTTACAAAACGTCAACAGCCCCTGCTAGCTAATGTTTCGTAAGAAACTGTTACCCTTGCACAATAAAGATTAAAGAAACGTGATAACGCTTTACCCTCCAAGAACGGTTACTAGGGTAATATGAATGTGTGTAGGAAGTTCAAACTATGCTGGAGGAAAAGTGATCGAAATTATAAAGCCAGTTGCGGAATTGGTAGTGGCAATTCTGGAGTTGCTTGGTATCTTCGTTATTGTCGGGTTCGCATTTTATGCTTTAATTATTGAGCCGATTATTCTTTAAAGAAGAATAAAATGAACCCATATTTCGCCAGATCCGTCACCGTCTCGCGTGGTATTCTACTCGGCTTAGAGTTTCGTTGCGGCAGACATCGTTCATACTGTTGCAGTTGAACTAACATTTAAAACGGTTGGTGTATTGGCAATTGTTGTCCTTATACGCACCTTTCTTAGCTTTACACTGGAAGTTGAGCTGTCTGGGCGGTGGCCTTGGCAGCAAAAGTGACCTTCCTCCAAAACTAACACCATGGCAAGACGATACGCCTCGCGCTCGGCCAGCATCATCTCAAACATCAAGTTTCGCGACTATATGACGGGTTCGACTTTGGTCATCGTGCCGGGGCTGGCAGCGGTTTCGCTGTTGGGCAGGCGCTTTCATCTCAAAGCGGCCACTTGAGAAGGGAGCCGCAGCAATAACGAAGATACATGAGCTAGCCCAAATCCACTGGAGACGCAGGCAATTAGCATTATTGGACTGTTCTGTCATGCAGCCAATTTTCGAATACCAGGGGCAATAGTGGCTTAGCGATAAAGTATCCCTGGCCTCGTCGCAGCCTAGTTCCATAAGGCGGCGGTAGGAGATATCGTTTTCTATTCCTTCGGCCACCTCGGTAGCCTAGGTCATGGGCCATTGAGATCATCGAATTAACCAGCGTCTCGGTGCGCGCGTCCTGACCAAGCTCGGTAATAAAGCGGCGGTCTATTTTACGGTGTGGGCAGGAATCTCATGCAGATAGGAGAGGCTGCTATAACCGGTACCAAAATCGTCGATAGCGATCTGCAGGCCAGCCGCGATTAGCGCCTTAAGCTGGTTAGCCGCCATCTCCCCCCGGCCAATCAGAGCGCTTTCGGTAAGTTCCACTTCTATAGCGGTGCTCGGTAGTGCCGCATACGCCATTTCATCCAAAAGCCGTATGGCAAAATCCTCCTCCTCAAGATTGGTTGCTGATACATTAACCGAAATCTGAAGCGTTTTTCCCTGCCGATGCCAAGCTGCCGCTTGTCGAACGGCATGACGCAACACCCACTGCGTTAGTGGTTTTGCCATGGGCGTATTTTCGATCAATGGAATAAATTCGCCAGGCGATACGTCACCCAGGGTTGGGTGTTGCCAGCGCAACAGTGCTTCCGCCCCCAAGCACTCTCGTTCGTCAGGGGAGACGCGTGGCTGGAAGACCAGATAAAGCTCGTGCTCGTTTTCGTCGCCCGGCTGATGTCGCCCAGTAGGGTAAAGCGCCGTTGATAATGGGCATCAAGGTCCAATGAAAAGAGCCCGGCAACTTTTCCTGCCTGGCGAGCATCGAGGCACGCGGCGTGAGCGGTTCGCAAGACATCCTCTGCCGTGACGTCGCTCAGGCAAAATGGAGCGATGCCCATGGTGGGACGTACCAATACTGGGACGGCTCGAGTGGATTCAAGCATGAGCAGCGCTTGGCGTAAACGAGTCGCTTCTTCCAGCAGATCGGCATCACTCGTTTGGTTCACCAGGTGCACAAATTGACATCCGCCCAGGTGATAGAGCTTCGATTTCGAACCGATGGCCTGCTGCAGGCAATGAGCAGCAATCCGTGCCAGCTCATCAAGAAAAGCGGGTCCCATGGTGCGGTGAAGCGTACTTAACTCACTGGCATGGACCACCTCGGTAAAGATGGCAACTCTTTGTCCTTTCGGTGTATCTCGCTCCATGTCCTGCAAGTCTTCGGCAAACTGATGGCGGTTGGAAAGGCCCGTCAACGGGTCGATCCGGCCGAAAGCATGCTGTAATTCAATCTGTGCCATTACCATGGCAGCCAGATCGTAAAGCGTCGCCTGCTCTTGTTCGGACACCTCCCGTGGTTGAGTGCCCAGGACGCACATCGCGCCCAAGGTATACCCTCTCGCGTCACTAGCGGTGCCCGCGTAGAAACGAATGCCCGAGTTCGCTAAATAGCTATTCCGGTAGCAGTTCGAGGCAAGAAGATCCGGGATAATAAGGATTTGAGATGAGTCACAGACATCCGCGCAGGGCGCCGTTCCACGAGGTATCTCCCACTGATCAACACCTACTCTAGATTTAAACCATTGGCGGTTCTCATCAGTAAGCGACACGGCTGCGATCGGCAAACCGAAAAGCTGGCTGGCCATCCGTGTGATCCGGTCAAAACTTTCACTGGGAGAGGTATCCAGCAAGTTTAGCTGGCGGAGCGCGAACAAACGGTCTTGTTCTTGGTGTTCATTATGCGTTGCACTACCCTGTGGAGAATATTGATCCTTGGGTAATGATTATACTAGTCAAATGTGGATGTAATTAATTAATAAAATACACTTTTTATGCTTTTGAATTAAAGGGGCATTAATGACTTAGATATCGACAGGTGCAGAATTTACCCTTTGAACTGGATCAGAAAATATCCTCCATTTCCTATGCAGCAGTGGTGACGCGAGGACAAGAGGGGGAGTCAGCCGAATTTTGGGGTAGCTGGACAATACTCATTGGTGTTGTCCAGCTCTGCTTGAGCTAATTATTTCGTGTCCGACAAGTTCTTTTCCGGCTCTACCTGCCCGCGCCGCTGCATCCAGCGCATCACGATCCAGCAAAGCGCTGCCCAACTCGCCCCGGCCGTCCAACCGGCAAGCACATCGGTCGGCCAATGCACCCCGAGATAGACGCGGCTCATGCCTACCAGCAAGGTCAGCAATATCGCCAGTATCAGAAGGTAAGCCTTCAGCCTCAGCGCAGGCTGAACGCGAATGAGTAGAGCGGCCAGGGTGAGGTAGGTCACGGCAGACATCATTGAGTGCCCGCTGGGAAAGCTCGCGGTGTAGACCATGGCTTCATGAGGCACGAGATCCGGGCGAGGGCGATCAAAGCCTATCTTCATCACAGTGCTGAGGAGTATGCCGCCAGGCACCGCAATCGAGGCAAAGAGGGCCGCGCGATAGCGTCTGGCAAGTAACAGATAGCCCAGGGCGCCCAGCGTGATGAGTACCAACACGCCGACACCGCCAAGCGCGGTAAAGTCCCGGCCCATTTCTTCGACCCAACCCGGCCCGATCGGGTCGCTAAGATCTGCTGGATTGCGAAGGGCCAGCAGCAGGCTCTCATCGATGCTGTGGGTGTCCCCCCTCAATAACTTCGTCGGCCAGCGCGATGAACCCCATATTCCGCCGGAAAGTACCGCGACGCATAACAGCATTGTAAGTTCGTAGCGGCCGAGCCGAGCCAGCAGAGAAAAGCTATGGCGTCCAACGTGTCCAATTTTTTTATAGTGCTTCATTTGCAACTCCTTTGCTTTGTTCCTGAATTCAACTAATAAATGATACACAACGTCGGTTCAGGCGGTCCTATTGCGCTATGTTATCAATAGCGGGAAAACGACGGCTGAAGCCTTGCTCTGCCATCCAATGAGCTGCCGCCCGCTTGCCGAATACATGCAGGAAGAAGGGGTCCAGGGTCATGCCTTGATTCCCGCCGACGGCGAAGTTATCTCTTTCTAATATCCCGAGAACGATGACGCTAAACCGCATGGCCGGTTAATTCAAACGCTATATGGCAAGTGTAAATAAGCGCACCTAGCCGAACCAAGAACTTTCCTCCATATTAACAATGGGTCAGACGAAGACCCGTTGATGACCATACGTTAGCTACTTCATTAGCGATAGCGCTTAAGCGAGAGGATTGCACCAATGACAGGGACAAATAAACCATCAACGACATTTTTGGGCGATAACCGGGTAAAGGTACTCTTGGTCATCGCGCTTATTGCAGTGGTCTGGGCCGTGGTGGCACACATTATTGCCGATTCACGAGAAGACACCATGGAAGCGCTTGAAGCTCGGTTAGCTGAAACTGAACGTGAGCACCAACTGATTCAGGCGCAGATGTCTGAGGTTGAGGCAGCAGAGCTTGACTTAGCAACCCTGCAACAGCGAATGAGCGACCTAGAGGTTGAGCAAAGCGAAGCTGAAGCTGAGCTTGCTTCAACGCGAGCCGACATTGCCAATGCCGAGCAAGAGTTGACCGCTTTACGGGGTGAGCGTGAAACCCGCGAAGAAGAAATAGAGACCCTCAACGAGCAGATAGACGAAAGACAGAACCGCCTTGAGGAACTGAATGAGACATACGCTGAGGTAAAAGAAGAAAGAAGAGGCTGAAGCCGCCCGCGATGCCGCTCAACAGTCGCGCCAAGAGGCAGAAGAGGCCCGGAACCAGGCCGCATCAGAGCTTGAAGCGCTAAACGCTGACCTTGACGAGGTCAATAACCAGCTTGCTGAAGTCAATAACCAACGTGATGAGGCCAATAGCCAACTTGACGCAGTCGTTGAAGAGGTAAGGGCGTTAGAAGAAACGCGTGAAGCGCTCTCTATTGAAATCACTGCGCTTAGAGTGATGCGCAACGAAGTACAAACGCCTTAACGAATATCACCTCGCAACGCAGCGATTTAAAGGATGCCAGCGGAGCGCTGGTCGATTTAGAGACGCTTTTTCCCTCTCAGTTTAGGGGCGACTGGAATGGCCGGTTTGCCCCCTATACAGATACCGGTACAGCCGATGAAAGCGGTGCCCGCTTTTTTATCGTAGCAGATGTCCGAAACATAATGCGTACGGGCCGGGCTGTCGGAATTTGGCGGTAACGATACAGTTTTTGTAAATTTCTCTGCTAAACAGTTTCTTGATAGGGGTCAAATTAAACATTCATTTTGATGCTACTTTATCCCTTGTAAGCAAGGGAAAACATTAATCCTCACGAGGGGATACAAAGATGAAAGCTAAAGGTAGCATTTTTCTCAAAACCGCTGCGGCATTGATCTCCAGCGCAGCGCTCGCCACTCCCGTTATGGCAGCACACGGCGAAGTACTCAGTCCTGCCGAGATCACGCCGGATGTGACTTATACACTGCGTACCGCCGTGCAGGATGGCAAGCTGGTGTTCATTGGCGACAAGGGCAGGATCAAGGACATCGTCAACCCCGACCTGCACGCGCCGGTCGGTGCCGTGGTACAGATCAACCTGATCAACGGCGATGGCGCTCTGCATGATATCGCGCTGCCCGAGTTCGAGGTCGACTCCGACGATATCGGCGGCCAGGGCTCGGCCACCGCCGTGGCATTCCGGGTCGATGAAGAAGGTAACTTCGAGTACCTATGTAGCCTTCCCGGGCACAAGGCGGCCGGCATGGTGGGTAATTTCATCGTCGGCGACCCTGAGCCGGAAGAGCAGGCTGAAGCCGCCCAGGATCTGGCTAAAGACCCCCATGACGTGGGCGAGCCGGTCGGTGATCGCGGCCCGCAGGAAGTCACTGTCGATCTCGAGAGCACGGAAGTGGAAGGCTACCTGGCGGACGGCTCCAGCTACAAGTACTGGACCTTCAACAACACGGTGCCTGGCCCCTCGTACGAGTCCGCGTAGGTGATACCGTCAACGTCAACCTGAGCAATGCCGAGGATAGTGCACACATTCACTCAGTCGATTTTCACGCCGTGACTGGCCCCGGTGGTGGTGCCGCGGTGACCCAGGTAGCGCCCGGCCAGAACAAGAGCTTCTCGTTCAAGGCGCTGGCACCAGGGCTCTACGTCTATCACTGCGCTACGCCGATGGTTGCACAGCACATCTCCAACGGAATGTATGGCATGATCCTGGTCGAACCCGAAGGTGGGCTCTCGCCGGTGGAGCGCGAGTTCTACATCATGCAGGGCGAGCTCTACACCGCCGAACGTCACGGTAGTCAAGGGCTGCAGGAGTTCTCGCTCGACAAGCTGCTCGATGAGCAAGCCGAGCACTTCATGTTCAACGGTAATATGGATGCCCTGACCCAGACGTACAAGATGGAAGCCGATGTAGGCGACGATGTCCGTATCTTCTTCGGTGTGGGCGGCCCTAATGCCACCTCCAGCTTCCACGTGATCGGCGAGATCTTCGACAAGGTCTATGACCAGGCCTCGTTGACCAGCCCGCCCTTGACCGATGTGCAAACCACCTTGGTACCCCGGGCGGTGCGACCATGGTTGAGTTCGAGGTCGATTATCCCGGCAAGTTCATCGTGGTGGACCATGCACTATCGCGCTTGGAGAAGGGATTGGCTGGCTTCCTCCATGTCAATGGCGAGGCGAATGCCGACGTGTTCCACACTGAAGAGGCCCACGACCCCAACTCTGGCCACTAATCGGTTCATATAGGCAGCACCCAGCGCGTGAGCCCCATACCGAACGGGACTCACGCTTTTCTGGTTTTATCCTAATGCCCTTTACGTTGGCAGCTTCTTCGAATAGCTTTTTTAATGCCTTCGATGGGGCGTTTTCTTCTATCACGTACGCGCCCATACTTGCTGTCGAAGCAGGGCCATTCTTACTTTATCGGCAGGAAATAATGTCCGATGTCCTCCACGCTGCTACGCCTGTTCGCCGACGCCATTCTGATCATCCACGTGCTGTTTGTGGCCTTCGTGGTGCTGGGTCTATTCGCTGTGTACTTGGGCTATTTTTAAACTGGCGTTGGGTTCGTAACCGCGCCTTTCGGATTATTCATCTATGCGCCATTGGTTATGTGGTGGTGCAAGCATGGTTGGGGGTCGTCTGCCCGTTAACTACTTGGGAAATGGCGTTGCGGGCTGAGGCGGGCGCAGACACCTATTCGGGCTCGTTTATACAATACTGGCTACATAGCCTGCTCTATTTCGCTTTGCCAGAGTGGGTGTTTGTGGTGGTTTATACCCTTTTGGTAGTTTGGTGCTGGCGAGCTGGTTTGTGGTGAAGCCTCGTCGACGTGGCAGCTTAACGTAATAGGCTAGCCTTGCTGTCAGCACATGTCGGATATATGATTCGTATATGTATCATATTCGTTTCATATATTAGGTGCTGTGATGGGTATAGTGAAAATCGATGATCAGTTACATGAAGATATCCGCAAGGCGAGCTCGGTGATGGTGCGCTCAATCAATGCCCAGGCGGAGTATTGGATAAAGATAGGTATGCTGGCTGAGGCCAATCCGAGCATGACCTTCTCTGACATTATGCGCGAGCAAATGAAGCAAGCCGACGTTGATGTCAGGAAGGTGATTGGTGGCTAAGGTAATACTTAAAAGCGTAGAGGAGTTGAGCGTAATGCGTGAAGCCGGGCGGCTACTCGCATTAGTTTTCCAGCATCTCGATAAGCAAATAGTGCCGGGCGTGTCCACCATGGAGGTTAATAATTGGGCCGAGCGTTACATCGTCGATCATTTGCAGGCTCGCCCTGCGAGCAAGGGCCAGTACGATTACCAGTATGTATTGAATGCCTCCGTGAACTATGTGGTGTGTCACGGTATTCCCTCCGATACGCAAACCCTCAAGTCGGGCGACATCGTCAATGTCGATATTACCCTGGAGAAAAACGGTTTTATTGCTGACTCTAGCAAGATGTACCTAATAGGTGATGTTAATCCTTATGCAAAACGGCTGGTCGATAAAACCTACGAAGCCATGTGGCAAGGGATACAGGCGGTTAAGCCCGGTGCAACGCTAGGGGATGTTGGTTACGCGATCCAGCAACATGCTGAGCAGCATGGCTACTCGATGGTTCGTGAGTATTGCGGCCACGGGATTGGCCGGGAAATGCACGAAGAGCCCCAGGTGTTGCATTATGGCCAGAAAGGAATGGGACTGGTTTTACAGGAGGGCATGGTGTTTACCATTGAGCCCATGATTAACCAGGGCCGGGCCAAAATTAAAACCAAGCGGGATGGCTGGACGGTCGTGACGAGTGATAAGAAATTGTCGGCGCAGTGGGAGCATACGGTGGCTGTCACAGCTTCCGGTTTCGACGTTCTCACGCTCCGGGAAGATGAGCATATTCCCGCTTAATTCAATTCGTCTGGCGAAGATCATTAGGTGCGTTAAGCTGAAGCCACACGTTTCTGCCTGAAGACGCTGGCTTTCTATGGTTAAGCGCTTGAGCAGTAACCCTTGAAGCCAGTCGAAAAGGAGGCCAACGATGGCTAAAAAACCGACAGGTAGCGGAAGCGGCGGCACACCTTCTGGTGGAAATGGAACGCTTGCTACCGTTTCGTGCGGTATCGAAAAGCTTTTGCTTGCGGCCTTGGCGCGGGGTGGCAGTTGCCTGGAAACAGGGCGTTTTCTTATTAGCTACCGTGAAGGGACGGGTAGAAGAGGGTATCAAGTCGTTAAAAGCCCAGAACTTTCGGGTCGCTGATGCACGTGACTTTACCGATCAGGCCGTCAGTCTGGAAGATGCCGGGGATGCTGAGGCGATGGTGTTCCCAGAGCTCGGTGTAGCCCTCGTTGGTGGCGACGCTTTGCAGCAGCATGGAATGAACGTTAAAGACAGCATCTCAGCGGACAGTCCGATAGAGATCATTGAGCCCGAGTATTTTGCATTTGCAGAAAGCTCGGAGTATCTGCGGGGCTTTTTGCGGGCTGCGAGTACGATAGCTCACGATCTAGGCGCTGACCGCGGCATTAGCGAGGAGGAAGAGGATACTGACGCTGACGTTCTAGGGGGTGACGTGGGGATTAGCCCGATGCAAGGTACCGCAAAGCAGATGGAGTGGTGCTGGCATTAAGGTGGCCGTGCTGGATACTGGGATGGACCTTGGGCACCCGGATTTCGCCGATCGGCAATTTGAGACGCGCTCATTCGTAGGCGAGCCGGTTCAAGACCTCAACGGGCACGGTACCCATTGTATTGGCACGGCCTGTGGCCCAAAGGCGCCTATCGGCAGCACTTCGCGCTACGGCATTGCGTTTGGCTCTCACGTATTCGCGGGGAAGGTGCTGACAAATTCAGGCAGCAGTTCAGGGGCGGGCGTGCTCGCCGGGTTGAACTAGGCTATCGCCAATCGATGCGAGGTTATCTCGATGTCGCTGGGTAGTCAGAGCCCTGCACAAGCAGCTTACACCATGCTGGCGCTGCGGCCCTGCGTAATGGGTGCCTCATTATCGCCGCCGCAGGAAATGCATCGTTGAACACGGGGCTCCCGCCAACTCGCCAACCATTATATCCGTTGCTTCTCTTGATGCGAACTTGAAACCCTCTCGTTTTTCGAACTTTGGTAAAGTTGATATTGCAGCGCCCGGGCGCGATGTCTTTCGTCATGGCCTCGGCCAACGCATTACAAATCGATTAGCGGCACCAGTATGGCGGCACCACATGTGGCAGGCTGCGCTGCTCTTTGGGCGGAATCTGACGCCTCTTTGCGTGGAATGAAATTGTGGCAACAACTGGTGGCGTCAGCGCAAAGGCTTCCATCGCCTGAGTCACGCGTTGGGGCGGGGCTGGTACAAGCGCCTTAGGGCATGCTAGGAGATAACATCAATGCCGAATATTGCGCTATGGATCATTACGATTTCTGGCGATCAATCGATCAATGACATCGCCACACGTCTTAGTGCAGAAGGGTTAACCATCAGGGATGTGCTTGAGGAGATTGGCTGTATTACCGGATCGGCAGATGATGCCACGGCTGAGCGGTTGAAAAAGGTCAATGGTGTGGTGGATATTTCGCCTGATAGGCAGATTGATATAGGACCGCCAGGCGCCGACGAAACCTGGTAATTGGGCCGGCAAAACAATCAAAAGGGCGATCCAGGGCGAAGCTATTCTGTGGTTAGGGAGGAGTAGAGGGTGAGCGAATCGTTACAAGCATTGCTAACCGAGTTAGAGACGTTTGGCCAGGAAAATGATGCCGCCATTTCTGACCGTCCACGTCGCATGTTAAATATCACACGCGATACGGGGAGTTTCTTTTAGTGCTTATCCAGGCGACCAACGCCCAGCGTGTGCTGGAGATTGGTACCTCCAACGGTTATTCCACTTTATGGCTTGCCCAGGCAGCAAAGCAGGTTAATGGGCATGTCACGACGATTGAGCAATCTGAACTCAAGCTTGAGTTAGCTGCCAAAAATTTCGAACGTTCGGGTCTCTCTGAATTCATCACGCAGCTTCGTGGGGAGGCGGGTGGCCTGCTTCAAGATATGCCAGACGCCAATTTCGATCTTATTTTCCTCGATTCTAAACGCTCTGAGTATTTTCGAGTGGTGGCCCACCCTTAAGCGTGTCCTTCGAAAGGGCGGGGTTCTTGTCGTGGATAATGTCATTTCGCACGCCAGCGAAATGGCGCCTTTCATAACGCGGGTATCGTCAGATCCTGATTTCACAAACTGCACTGTACCGGTGGGGAAAGGTCAATTCATGGCTGCTCGTGCTACAAAGGGACGGAGATCCTGATTTAGCAATCTCCGCACCTAACGCCATCTGCAATTCATCAATAAGAATGTCGACTTTCCGTATCGCTTCAGTCACCGACTTGGCCAATACCTCGCCACCCACTTCCCTGACCTTCGATGGCAATGTAGTGAATACGAGTGATGCCGATAAATGCCAGTGCCGTGGCCAGGTGTGGTTCCAGGTGGTTCATATGGGCCATTTCTTCACCTGGCGCCATATTCACGCCGCCTCGAGCGGTGAGCACAACGGCGTGCCTTTCTCGGTCCGTAAGCATAGGAACGTATGGGTCAATCGGGTTGCTGTCATCGAACTCCACTGTTCGTTCGGGGCGCACTATTTGGTCGATCCATGCTTTAAGGGCGGCTGGCATTCCGAAGTTGTAGAGTGGCGTGCCGATCACCACAATATCCGCGGCGATCAACTCATCAATCAATTGATCGCTTTCCTTCAGAACCTCCTTCATCCAACCTTCTCGTTGAGCGTCTGGCGTAAACGATGACGCAATCCAATCGTGATTGATGATAGAAGGCGAGTGTTGGCCAATATCGCGATAGGTGAGCGTGTCTTGGGGCCGGCGTGCTCGCCACTGGCTGGCAAACTGATGAGTTAGGTGGCGGCTGTGCGAACCGTGGTTGTCGACTCCGGCAATACCGGGGCGAGCGCTAGTGTCTATCTGCAGTATATGTGACATGGTGAACTCCCGTTCTGAAATGAACTCATCTATGATTAACAACAGACTTAGCGTAGGGCTCTGTTAATAGGCAGAACAAACGATCTTTTTTTGCTGTTATAGATGAGTGAAATTCATCCATGAGCACGCGACGATTACCCTCACTTTCTGCACTCCGTGCCTTTGAAGCGGCTGCTCGCCATGAAAGTGCCAAACAGGCGGCATTGGAGCTTTCGGTGACACCCACCGCGATTAGCCATCAAATTCGTGGGCTTGAGGAGACGCTTGGTTTTTCTCTGTTTCTGAGAAAAACCCGTCAGTTAGAGCTGACTTCTCAGGGGCGCGAGCTACAGCAGGTGTTGGAAACCGCCTTTAATAGCATCAACAATGTCGTCGCACGGCTAAGTGCTATACCAGTTCGCCAAACCGTTACGCTCTCCACCACACCGGCTGTCGCGGTGCGTTGGTTGCTGCCATGGTGTGTATGCTGCGGGACTCTCATCCCGATATCGATCTACGCATACATGCCTCTCATGAGCCGGTAGCATTGGACGGGATAACCGCAGACGTGGCCATCCGTTATGGCGATGGTCGCTGGCCCGGATTGGCAGCAGAGAAACTGTTTGATAACACGTTTATCCCCACCTGCAGCCCCTCGCCTTGGATTGCACGATGCAACCCAGTTGCCTACGCATCCGCTGATCCACTTCCGCAATCAAGGAGCTGTCTCATCGCCTTTGGATTGGGCTGTTTGGCAGAAATGGGCAAAGGTCCCTGGGCTCGATGTGAGTGCCGGATTGGTGTTTTCTGACGAGACCCACGCCATTTCGGCCGCCATTGGTGAGCAAGGTGTAGCCCTGATGAGCCGCCAGTTGATCAAAGATGAGCTGGAGGAGGAGCGCTTGGTACAACCTTTTGGCCCCGAAATGGAAGGTAAACCATTCTTTTGGTCTATCCGGAAAGCCGCCGGCATGATCCAACGATTTTGGCCATTCGTGAGTGGGTGCTGGCGGTGCCGGGTGGCTTGGGCCCATTATCATAGTGATAATTTGCAGCAGTATTTATACCGTTATCTTATTTATCACTATAACCAGATAACCTCATGCCACCAGCCCCGTTCAGAGCGAGCTTGTGGTGGCAAAAGGTAAGCATAGGCAGGGAAAGCTGCCCAGCCTTGGCAGCGAGCGCTTTTCATCAATACACCTACAGGAACGATGCAATGGAAGTGGTCAAAGATGTTCTCGTCGCCGAGTTTTCGGATTTTAACGACTTAAGTGAGTTCATCGTTGTAGTAATCCGGTTACTGCTGGCGGCTGTTCTAGGGGCTGTTGGGTCTCGAACGAGAGCAGCGAGGCAAGGCGGCCGGAATACGAACCCACATGCTGGTCTGCATGGGCGCCGCTGTATTTATCTTTATTCCCGAGCAAACAGGCATTTCTGATTCAGAGATGAGTCGGGTTATTCAAGGTGTCATTGCGGGCATCGGTTTTCTGTGTGCTGGCACTATCATCACCCGTAAAGATGAAAAAGGTACGTCAGGGCTGACCACGGCGGCGGGGGTTTGGTTAACGGCTGCTATTGGAATAGCCGTTGGTCTAGGGCGTGAACAGACAGCGGTACTGTGTACGGTGCTGGCCTGGATGGTGCTTTATTTAGTGCCTTTCTTTCACGCCCTATCAGTAAGAAAAAGGCTTCGCACTTAGAGGATGATGACGATATCACCGATAGTTGATTTCCACTTGCAAAATATTAAATGGCGCAATGGAGTGAAGGCTTAGCTCAAGGTTATAGGTCAGTCTTTTCGACATCCTTTAAGTAGTCAAGTGAAGAGGTTCAATCTTTACTGGCTGTCTTCCTTCTTCCCCGCTGCTTTTCGGCTTGCTGTACCGCTTTCTTGTCTTACCCCCTTTTTTTATATGGCCACCGGCTTCGCCTTGGGCGGTCTGCAAACTCTGCCGAAGCTTAGCTGCATCGCTATGGGTGAGCAGGCCGCGTAAGTCGTCCAGCAGCGCTTGCTGAAAAGCGCCGGGGTCGTCTTGTTGTTCGGAAATCGCCCGCAGGCGCTGCTCCCAAAGGGCGGTTCGTTCTGGCGTGCTGACGGCGCTGGGCAGGGCGGTAATCAGGGCGCTACCGAGTTTGGTGGCGCGTAGGGCTTTCTGCTGGCGCACTAAGTAACCGCGCTGTACCAGGGTTTCGATAATGCCCGCCCGGGTGGCTTCGGTGCCCAGGCCGTCGGTGTCGCGTAGGGTGCGGCGCACTTCCGGGTCGTCCACATAACGGCCAATGTTCATCATGGCTTTAATCAGGCTGGCGTCGGTGAAGGGTTCCGGCGGGCGGGTTTCCTTCTCTTCAACGCCTGCGTCTACTGCTTGGCAGGGCTCCCCTTGGGTGAGCGGCGGCAGCGGTGGAGTTTCATCGCGGGTGGTAAAGAGTGGCTTCCAGCCGGGGTCGAGAATACTTTGACCACGGGCGCGGAAGGCTTCGTCTAGCAGCGTAAACTCGGCTTTGACTTCGAAGGTGCGCAGCGGGCGATAAAACTGCGCCATGACGTTGCGCACAATTAAGCGGAACACGTGGCCTTCGGTGTCGGAAAGCTGACTGAAATCCGCCGGTTTGCCGGTGGGTGCGATCGCATGGTGTGCGCCTACCTGCTTGTCGTTCCAGGCTTTTGAGCGCAGCGTGAAGTCCGCCCCATTTAGCCACTGCTGTAGCGCTGGATCGTTTTCGCAGGCACCGGTTAAGCTGCGCTGGGCTAATTGAAGGTGCTCTTCGGGCAGGTAGCGGCAGTCTGAGCGCGGGTAGGTGATCAACTTGTGGCGCTCGTAGAGCCGCTGGCAAATATCCAACACCATCTGTGCGGAAAGCCCATGGCGGCGGGCGGCATCTACCTGAAGTGCGGAAAGCGAGTAGGGCAGCGGCGGCGCTTGGCTTTTTTCTTGCTGGTCGAGCTTGGTTAGGTGACCTGAAGCGCCGGGCAACTGAGCCGCTAGCGCGTCGGCAGGGGTGCGATCAATCAAGCGGCCTTGGTCATCAAGTGGTTGGTGCTCTTTGGGCGCCCACCAGGCGCGCAGTTGGCCCTGGGCTACCTTAAGGTCCACCCATAGCGGGTAGAAGGGATGCGGCTTGAAATCTCGGATGGCGTTATCGCGGCGCACAATCAGCCCGAGTACTGGCGTTTGCACGCGGCCCACAGAAAGCACGCCGTCATGACCAGCCTGGCGGCCAGTGAGTGTCCAGGCGCGAGTTAAGTTAATGCCGTACAACCAGTCAGCGCGCGAGCGCGCCTGGGCCGCCTGAAAAAAGCGGTTGATAGTCGGCGTTGGGGTTCAGTTTTGCCAGTGCCCGGCTGACCGCAGGTTTGTTGAGATCGCTAATCAGTAGCCGCTGCACCGGGCCACGATACTTCATGTACTCGATGACTTCTTGCACCAACAGTTGACCCTCGCGGTCAGGGTCACCTGCGTGTACCACATCGGTGGCTTGTTTTATCAGCTTGCGAATCACCGCTAGCTGGCCCCGTGCCTTGGGGCGCGGCATCAGTTTCCACTGCTGCGGCACGATGGGAAGCCGATCCAACCGCCACTGTTTATCGGCGGGGTCGTAAGCCTCTGGCGGTGCTTGCTCCAGTAAGTGGCCGAGGCACCAGGTAACCGTGGTGTCGCCACAAACCATGGCGCCATCCTGGCGTTTGCTATAGCCCGGTAATGCCTCGGCAATGGCTTGGGCGAGGCTGGGTTTTTCGGCAATTATCAGGCGCATAGCAGCGAAGCCTTTATCGTATCCGTTGATGGCGCTTATGGTAGCAGACGGCGCCCAGCATTGGCGCCAGCGGGAGCAGAGCAATAGAGTGATGCGGTAGATGGCTATTGCTGTTAAGTTGTATAGATTATGTATAAATATTTTTATTGATAGCAACCAGTTTGATAGCGATGTGCTTGATAAACGCGTTGCTAGTTAAGGGGCGTCTACAATGCGCGATCGAGGCAGAACACGGCGTTTAATGGGATTAGGCGCACGCACCGGTGGGGCGATGCTAAAAACACGTCTAGGCGGGCAGGCGGATTGGCGCGCGCTTGGCGAAGCGTTATTCGAAGGGCTATCAGAATTGAAAGGGCCCGCCATGAAGCTGGCGCAGATCATGTCGCAGTGGGATGACTTGCTGCCCCCTGATCTCGCTGAGGAGCTTGCCCGCCTGCAGCGCCAGGCTGAGCCCATGCCGTGGCCGCGTATACGTGAAGCATTGGTATTACAATATGGCGATATTGACCACTATTTTAGTCAGTTTGAAGAGCGACCATTCGCCAGCGCCTCCATGGGCCAAGTTCACCGGGCGACGACCCACGAAGGCGAAACGATCGTTCTTAAGGTGCAATATCCAGGTCTGGCCGACGTGTTAGAAAGCGACCTGATACAGGTGCGGCGCATCATGCGCCTGGGTCGCTGGTTTAAAGTTCCGCAAGCACGACTGGATGCGCTATTTGAGGAGCTTGCCGAAAGCCTGCGTGGGGAGTTGGATTATCACGCCGAGGCCGCTGCGCTTGCGCGCTATCGTGAACGCTATCAGGATGACCCGCGGCTGGTGATCCCCGAGCCGCTGCCCGCGCTTTCCGGCCAGCATGTGTTGGCCATGCGCTATGTCGCTGGTACGCCGCTGCGTGAGTTAGCGGAAGCCGATGATACGACGCGTCAGGGGATCGCTCAGGCATTGGCGGACTGGATTACAGAAGAGCTGTTTACTTACGGCGAACTGCACGCCGACCCCCATGCGGGCAACTTTGCTGCCGATGCCGAAGGGCGGCTGGTGATTTACGATTTAGGGGCGGTCATCAGTGTGCCGGAGGGACGTATTAACGCCATGATGCAACTGCTCGATGCGACGTTAAAACACGACGCCATGGGGATGGATGAAGCACTGATGCAAATGGGCGGTCGCCAGGGCCAGGGCGCGCCGTTGGCGTTGTATCGCGAATCGGCAGAGTGTATCGCGCCGCTGTTTGCGCCAGGTGAGCAGGATTTCATTGATGTGCGGGTGCACCGCCGGTTACGCGAACTAACCCCCAAAGTGTGGGCAGCGATGGACCGTTTGCAGCCCCCGGCGGATACGCTGCTACTCTCGCGGGCGTTGAACGGCCATTATTGGAATCTGGTGCGTTTGGGGGCACGACTCGATATGCATAAGCGCACGCTACCACTGCTTCAGTGGGCGCATAAACGATAAATTGATTGCCACTGCGGTGTTGTCGGCCTTCGTGATAAACTATGTCGCCTTTAAACACAGTGGAGACGGCAATGCTGGCGGTATGGGTCGATCAGCTGCTGGGATTTGCCTCCGGGGCACTCTCGGCAATCAGGCAGCAAGAACATTATCCGGATTTCATGACCTGGGTGCGTGCCAAAGGCGCAGACGCATTCGAAGGTGATGTGGCAATGGCCCAAGCGCTGGCGCCGGTGCTGTGGTCACAAACGCCGCTGGAACGGCTAAGTTTTGCCTGTGAGCCGCTGGCGACGCCGGGGCGTAATGAACCATGCTGGTGTGACTCGGGGCGTAAATTTAAGCAGTGCTGCTATAAGGTTGAGTTTCCCACCGACATTCCCGACCAGATGATGTGGATGCTCTCGCTGCGTGAGTGGAAGGGTGCCACCCTAAAAGCGGCCCTGGATAGTCAGCAAGCGCCGCCGCAAGCATTGTTGGAAGCTGGCTTAATCGCGGCTGAAAGTGGCCAGACGGGGCGTGCTATGCAAATCCTTGAATCGCTGTTTGATGGCAGCGATTGGTCACGATTGCCCGAACAGGCCGAGCCAGCCTTTGAAATTCTGCTGGATATTTACCAAGAGCGTGGCTTTACCCGCAAGCGCGCCGACCTGCTCGATGAGGTGATGGAGCGCGGGCCGATGTTTTGCGCGGCGTCGCCCTTGAACGCCTGTGCTTGATGCATCTTGATAATGATGACTTGGATAGCGCCCGCGGTGCCTTTGTAAAAGCTCAGCAGGCGCTGCCCGATTCGCCCACCTTGGCTTATATCGAGGCCATGTTGCTGCTTCATGAAGGCCATGAGCAGGAAGCTAAAGAGCGTGCCAACTTCTGGTATCGCCGCTTGGTTCGTCAAGGAGAACTGGACGAAGACCAACTCGATTTCTTAGCTGCCCTGGCGGAAAACCCCGGCGCAACGCTTGCCGATCAGCTGCTCAGTGCGGAAGAGGATCTTGCCACACCCCCTGGTGTCGCTTCAGGCGCTGCTGGCTGCGTTGCCCACCGCCCCAAAATCGATATTCAAGCCGACCCTGACAGTGGCCGGTTGCTTTATAACACCAGTGCGCGTGAAGCGACGCTATTTGCCGCTTGGCATGAGCAGTTTCAGGTACTGGTTGACGAAGACGTAGCGCTGGGCTTCCGCGATGACCCTTGGGGCAACGCGATTGAATGGATGTCGGCGCTCTGCGCGCATCCCGAGTGGCTGGATGCCCCGCAGGTGGTGCAGGATTTAACTTTGGCGCTTACTAGCCGCTTTGGTAGCTTGCCGTGGATGGCACCCAGCCTGCTGGAGCCGCTGGCATTACGCCTTTCACGCTGGTTGGAACAGGCCCGCGCAGAAGGCGATGGCAATCTTTGCTGGGACGATGCTGACAATGCCATATTGCTACGCACTGGCTTGGCGCTGGTGGTCGGTATGGAGCGAGGTGCGCGCCAGCACTCCCGCGAGTTGGCCGAAGAGTTGCTGTTGATCGATCAGGAAGACAGCTTGGGGCTTCGCGAGCTGGTGTTGGACCAACTGCTGCGGGACGACCGTAATGAAGAAGCGCTCGCCTTGGCCGAAGAGAATGACGACGACGGTTCGCTGGTGCTTGGGTTGTTAATGGGCAAAACCCTAGCGCTCTATCGGTTAGAACAGTATGAGGCTGCTGAAACGGCGCTTGGCGATGCAGTGGGTCATAATCGCTATGCGTTAGAGCTGATTTGTGCCGAGAACCCAAGGCCCTCCATGCCCCATCCCGATGGTCAGGTAGATCCCGGCTCCCGGGCTGAAGCGTGGCAGTATCGTACGTTGATGCGCGACCAGTGGCGTACGACACCAGGGGCCTTGGACTGGTTAGAAGCTCATCGCTAAGTTATCTCTTCAAGCCTGCTTAAGCAGGCTTGGGGGTCGGCACTAACTGCTGGTCTCGGCTGATCCAGATGGCTAAGACAATGGCGGGGATGCCCAGTAGCGTCGCAATGACAAAAAAGCTCGGGTAGCCCTGAGCAGTGACGACCAGCCCGCCAAAACCGCTTAAGAATTTTCCCGGCAACGTCATCAATGATGAGAACAGCGCGTACTGCGTCGCGGTATAAGCGCGGGATGTTAGGCTGGAAAGAAAGGCGATAAACACCGCGCTGGCTAAGCCATTGGCGAGATTGTCACCAATAATTGTGACCACCAGCATGGGAAGCTGATTGCCCATGACGGCAAGGGCCGCAAACAGCAGGTTGGTCAACATCACCAACCCTGCACCGAAGATGAGTAAAGGGCCGATACCGTAACGCGCCACTAACAGCCCACCTAAGATTCCCCCCGCAATGCTCATCGCGATGCCAAATATATTGGTCACGTTAGCTATTTCTGCCAGCGAAAATCCCAGGTCGATATACAGCGGATTGGCCATGGACGCCATGGCCAGGTCACTAATTCTAAACACTGCAATAAAGACCAAAATCCACAGCGCCTTGACCCCGAAACGGCGAAAGAAATCGGTAAACGGGCATACCAGTGCACCAATGCTCCAGGCACCCAAACGGCGTAAAATTTTGGGTTTACCGCGGCTGGCACGAATAAAGGCACGCACCTTGGGTTCGTGAATCAGTTGAATGGAGAGTGATGCACGTTTGGGTTCTGGGCGCAGCAGTACGGTAAGTACACCAACGCTCATTAACGCCGCCATGCAAAGATAAGCCACGTCCCAAGAGGCGGATGCCGCGATATACAGCGCCCCCGCCCCGGCGGCGAGCAAGCCACCGCGATAGCCAATGATATAAGTGGAGGCCATAGCGGCCTGGACGTTGTCATCAGCGGACTCGATGCGATAAGCGTCGATAGCAATATCTTGCGTCGCCGAGCCAAAGGCCACGAGCAGTGCAAACAGGGCCACCCAGCCAAGATTCCCGACGGGGCTTAAGCCCGCCAGCCCTACCAACCCAGCGGCAATCATCCCTTGCGCTAACAGCATCCAGCCACGACGCTGGCCAAAGGCACGGGTCAGCAGTGGTAGCGCTAATCGGTCAACCACCGGCGCCCAGAAAAACTTGATCGAATAGAGCATGCCAATCCAGGCAAAAAAAGCCAATCGCAGCGACTTCCACCCCATCGCTGCGCAGCCAGGCTGAGAGGGTTGAAAATACCAGTAGAAATGGCAGGCCTGCAGAAAACCCCAAAAAAAAGCATGGTGATAACGGGCGCACGACAATAAATCGCCAGTGCAGCAAGCCAACTGCGCTGGGGGGTGGGGCTGGGCATTAAACAAGACTCCTGGAAAGACGTTAGCGATAACCAAGTGATAAACTGAGGAGATGTTCTATTACAAAGTTCTATTACTAAGTTCTATCACAAAGTTCTATCACAAAACCGACAGCTTACCGGAGAGGAGTTTTCCATGTCGATTACGGCGCATCAGGTAGTTACCTTGCACTATGTCCTCAGCGATGTGCTCAACGATGGCAGCAGGCAAGTACTCGATGATTCCCATGCACGTAATAAGCCACTGGAGTATCTTCATGGGCACGACAATATCGTGCCGGGGCTAGAGCGTGCACTTGCAGGGCCAAACGGCCGGGGCCGAGCTAAGTGTTCAACTAATGCCCGCCGATGCCTACGGTGTACGCAACGAGGCGCTGGTCCAAGAAGTGAGCCGCGGATCGTTTGGCAACGCTGAGTTGGCGCCGGGCAGTCGCTTTCAAACCGAAGGCGAAGCCGGGCCACAAATCGTGACGGTACTGGAAGTGGAAGGTGACCGTGTCACCGTTGATACCAATCACCCCTTGCTGGGCGAACACTTAATTACCAGGTAACGATTCTAGACGTGCGTGACGCCACCCGCGCCGAATTGGCAAAAGGCCACCCGTTGCCGCCAGGGACTGAACACAGTAAGGTCGAAGACCGCAAGGTGCTGTAGCGCTAATAACCCCTAAAAATTGATCGGTATCAATTTCCTGTTTAACCGCTTTCCCCGCCTTCCGTTACTTGACCCAGGTCAGCATTCTTCCGCCATTGAGTGACTAGTATGAACGCATACATCACGGCGGGAGGATTGACCATGTATTGGGATGACACAATTATCTTTGGCTTAGCCACCGTCGCGTTGGTAATCGCATTTATGGTGGGTTGGGTGGGCTTCGTGATTCGCGATCATCTACGTAAAGGTGGGCGCAAGAAGTAGCTTCCCAGTTCATGTAAACCTTGTCAGGGGGAGGGGGTTTGCGAGCTTAGTAAACCTCCTGTTGCCAGCCCTTTTGGGCTGGCTTTTTTTGGCTGCTTTATAGAGGCGGTATGCATTTTAATAGCTGATAAACAGAGCCAGCCTATTGGCGTCGCATAACATCCGCATACATAGGCGCTAGCCTGCCAAGCAGTTCATTACGGGCCCCAAGGGCAATGCCTTCCTCTTGCATAGCTGCGTCGAGATGTTCAACTAAACGATTAAAATGCACATCTGTCAGCCCCATATGTTGATGAGCACGATCCATCGGCGGGCCTTCATAGCGGCAGGGGCCGTCGCTTACATCGCATAGCTGGCTGGCCAGAGAATCTGCAAATAAATCGATATTCGTGTTAGCAAAAACACGACCACTTCGGGATCATCCGCAATTCGGTATAAAAGGTTCTCAACGACTGCATCAATCTTGACCGCCCCGCCAAGTCGCTCGTACAGCGTTATTGAATGAGTTGCTGATTGATGAGCGCAGCCTGCAAGCGAAAACGCTGCCGCTACAAACGTTAACGCTCTTAAATACCGGCGTGTACGACGGTGTTTGCGTGGATAGATCATAGCGCCCCGCTTAAAAAGCTGCCTGAAGTGAAAGGTAACCGCCGCGCTGGGAAGGCAGGCCGGCAATATTGCCTAAGTCCAACCACGCGCCCGTTAGCGATAGGTGCTTATTGAAGAAATAGGCACTGTAGAGACTTTGCCAATCGTCTTCTCTGGCTGCGCTTAAGTTATCGGGCTTCTGGCGATATTCAGTGCCAATGATCCATTGTGGGGTTACAAAACGCCCACGCTGCCCTCAGCTACCCAGGAGTGATTACCTTGGTCACCGCCAAAGCCTAGTAGGCCGCCCTGGTTGGCATCGGTATTACGTAGGGTGGCGTTGAGCAGCACATTACGACCTGCCAAAGCGCCAAACAACAATTTACTGGCACTGAAATACATATCGTTGCCGCGTGTGTTATCGGCGCCTAAAGCCGTCGGAATAGCGCCATCGACTAGACGTTTATGCTGTACGCCGACACTCCAAATCCCCCAAGGGTGATAGAGCACATCGCCGAGTAAGCGTAGTTTCACACCATAAATGTCTTGGCTTAATTCGCCACCCAAGGTTTCTAGGTCTAGCGTTTGGCGTGCCACCGACAATTCTAAGCGGTCGTAAATGTTCACGCTGGCGCCGGTCACTGTTAGTTGGTAATCATCAACCCAGGCGCGGGAAGCCGCGGCGGTGATGCCCACTTCCTGTTCGCTGGCCGTGCTTGAAAGTACAGCCCAGGGGGGATAAACCACCACCTGCGGCTCCTTCAATGGCACTAACTGCCCCCGTGCCGAGGATGCGACTACCGGCTAAGGTGGGTGTGGCAATAAGTACAGAGCAAACCGCTAGACAGAGTGCAAGATAGACAGCCAGGGAGTGTCGGAAGAGGGGGCTGATCGTTGTTAACGTAAGTTGAAATACCGTCATAGCTTTCTCTGAGCCGTCTCAAGTAAAGACGATGTTGGGTGTGGTAATAAAAGCGGCGTAAAGTTATCCAGCCAGCCGGGGAGTTCATCAGCCGGCATGGGTTTAGCAATCCAGTAACCTTGTAAAAAATCACAGCCAAGCTTGCTTAAAAGCTCGGCGCTGGCTCGATTCTCAACGCCTTCAGCAACAAGGCGCAGTCCTAAGCTGTGGCCCATCTCGATCGTTGAGCGGACAATTGTTAAATCATCTTTTGTGAGTCGATGGCCAGCACGAAGGATTTATCAATCTTGAGTTCACTGACGGGCAGACGTTTGATTTGCGCCAATGACGAGTAGCCCGTGCCGTAATCATCAATCGCGATGCTCAGTCCCAGTTGATTAAGCTCAAGTAGCGTAGACATGGCCGCATCAACATCTTGCATGACTGCGCTCTCGGTGACTTCTATGCTCAATTGCGCCGGATTGAGCTGATAGCGCTCAAATAAGCTCGTCAGGTGAACGGATAACTGGCGGTCGACTACATCACTGGCAGAGAGGTTTACCGCTATCGATAGGTGATAACCTTGCTGCTTCCAAGCGTGCAGCTGGGCACAGACATTAGCCAGCATCCACTGGCTAAGCATGCGGATACTGCCTGAACGTTCGGCTAAACCAATAAACTCATCCGGCGGTATAAAGCCCAGCGAAGGATGGCGCCAGCGCATTAAGGCCTCGCACTGATTAACACGACCCGTCATTGCATTTACTTTGGGTTGATACGCCATCCATAGTTCACCGTTGCTAACCGCATCCTGTAAATCACGAATCAGCGTGAGCTGTCGCAAGTGGTGTTCATCTTGCCCTTCAAGATAACGTTGGTGGGTGTAGCGGTGGCGGCGCGCCATATCAAGCGCTATATCGGCGCGACGTAGCAGCAATTGCGGACTATCACCATGGTCGGGATAATTAGTCTCGCCTGCCGACAATGATGGCGTAATGGGTGATTTATCAAGATCTATAAGAAGGTGCAAGGTGGTGAAAGACGTGCGCGCCAAGCAAAGTCGCTTTTGATTGCTTGACGAGTAGCAAGAGTTCGTCGCCATCTAACCGGTAGGCAGTGCTTTCCGGGACGTCTAAATGCTGCAAACGTTTAGCTAGCGTCACCAACATATGATCCCCCAGCGCGTAGCCGAAGGTGTCGTTAATATCGCGGAAGTTATTAATCGCAAGGCGCAACAGAGTGAACGGCTCGCCGCGTTGAATCAGGAGAGTAATATCCTCATGGGCGCTGATACGGTTGGGTAAATCGGTGAGTAAGTCGTGGCGTGACTGGTGATGTAGGGTGGCTTCGCGCTGAGCGATTGCTTCTTGCATTGCATGCAATGTAGACGCCAGTAGCCCCGTTTCGCTGCGTTCATTACCTTTCGGTAGCTCGGTGAAACGCTCTCCCCGGCCAATCCGCTGTGCCGCTGTGGCTAGTTCCATTAAGGGTTTGCTTATGCTCCGCGCTAACCACGTGGCAAGTAGCACGGTAAATAGTAAAATTAGGGCTATTATCCCTAGCAGTTGCCACTGTAGTGAGCGGTAAGCACCCAGCAGTTCGTCACGGGAAATTTGCAGCAGCGCGTAAGTGTGATTCGAGTCATCGGCGTAAAGTGCACTGGCATAAGAGAGATACTCTGCATCAGGTGTCATTTGACTATTCGATGCGTATTCGCCTTTCAATAATTCGTCGATACTACCGCTTATTAATTGTTGGGCTAATTGTTCGTGATGGGTACTGGCGAGGTAGCTTATTTCGCCATTATCTTGGTAGTTGATCACGCTAATGTTTAGCCCGGTGAGTGCATTAATCTCCCTGGTCACGGTTTCATTGATTAAAAAATCCCATGCCCACCCAGCCAATGAGGTTAGGAGCTCGTACGGGCAGTAGGGCAAACTCGTATGGCTGACCTTCAACAATCACCACGCTTGCCGCAGAGCCATTGTTACGAGCGTTTTCGAACAATTGTGGGAACGGCATAGGGCTATTTTGAGCGTGATGGCTACTGGCTAAAATACGGCCCTCCAAGTCATTAAGTAACACGATATCGGCTTTGGCACGATCACCGTGGTTGGCCAGCACGGAGTTGAGCGTGTCGGTATTTTGAGTGGAGACGGCGCTTTTAAAACCGAAATCATCAGCGAGGATGGCGACGTTATCGCTTAATTGTTCACCACGAGCATCTAGTAACTGGCTGAATACTTTGGCGCCCACATCTAAACGCTGAGCGCCTTTGGCAAGAGCGTCGTTTTGGGTGGCGTGTAAAAAGCCGCACCCGTGGCGATTTGCGAGACAATCACCAACGTAAGCAGTACTAGCATCAGGCGCGTTCGAAAGCGCATAGCAACCTCACCGAGTAGCGGATCGAAAAATCCTGCGCACCTGTCTGCACTTACGTGGCATCTCTAAAACGCTGCTGAAGGGGGGGAAAGCGGCTGCGTTGAAGGGGGCAGCGCATTTAACTCCAGACGGACGTCCAGTTGGTCAGCGCCGCTAATGCTACCTTCCCACCAGACTTGCTGGCTGTCGTCGAGGCGAGGATGCCATACACGTATACGATGTTGGCCCGGCGGTAAATTGGCAAGATTAAGCGTGCCATCAGCCTTCGTTGTTGCCGTATAGTGAGCATCACTGACAACAATAAACGCCTGCATATGATCGTGAATATTGCACCCCAAAACGACAATGCCCGGCTGGTCAAAATGAACGGGCGGTGGGGTTTCCTTAAGGTAAAGGTTTAAATCGAAGGTTTTGGCTGGCGAGAAGGAGTAGACATGGTGGCGCGTTGTGTCCTGGTTGGGGAAAGCCACATAGCTGCCGGTGGGAACTGTTAATACCTTAGGATAAAAGGCTGCATCGCGTTGGTACACGTTTTGCTCTTGAGGTTGATTAGCGGGTACCGCTGTATCGTAGTAAATCTCAACAACCGCATTTTCAAGAGGCTGTCCTTCGATGCTGCTAACCATCACTTGGGCGGCATGAATCATTGGGCTGAACAGCGTCAATAGCAGGGCAAATGTCAGGGCAGCTCGCTTAGCTTGATAATCAAAATAAGGGCGACATTGTTTTTTTAGCATTACCATTTATACCCTACGAGAAGCGTGATAAATAATGGGAATGATAATGTAGGGATTAATCAAAAAAGTCATGCTGATACTTTAACGATGCGCCAACACTTATCTGCTCACGGGAATCATTACCGTAAAACCATCAGTATAAAGAGTGCCTACGATAGGAGCTGTGTTAGACAGGGAAGCTTAACGCAGTATTGTTTGGCGCTATGGTTGGCGCCAGGTATCTCGCCAGGCCCGCATGACTCGCTCCGGGTACCACGTTTCCCCCAAGCTGCCGTTATAACGCGCTAATGCACGGGTAAAGTCGCCGTTTTCGATCGCAAGGTAGTGCGCCAAAATCGTACAGCCATAGCGCAAATTGCGTGGCGGATGGGTTAAGTCATCTATCGGAAGCCCTAACTCGCTGACCCAGAAGGGCATGATTTGCATTAAGCCGACAGCGCCTGCCGAGGAAATCGCATCCGCTTTAAAGGCACTTTCCACTTGAATTAAGGCTAATATCAGTTCGGGGAGGTAAGCCTGCCAGCCTGGCTTCTTGGTAGAGGTGCGTCAGTAGCGTCTGGCGCTCTGCTGCGTCATCCATAAAACGCGCTAGCGCTGTGTCCATGCGTAAACGCCATTGGCGCGCTAGCCATTGCTGTTGAGCTGTTTGATGATGCTGATTAACGGCTCCTAGGGTTGGGCGCAGGCCCGGTGGTAGCGGTTGTGCTGCTGCCGCCAGTCCTGCGTGTCCCAGCAAGAGCACGCTAAGCGTCATTGCAACGCTTAGCCAGCGCCGCGCCATGATAATAGACGCAGCGGCTGCCTTGGCGAGTTTAGCGGGCCTTCTCAAGTAGGAAGTCGATAATTTGATCTGCAGACACCATCGTCGCTTCGCTATCCCGGCGACCTTTATATTCCAGCTCACCGTTGTCTAAACCTCGGTCGCCGATCACCAAGCGATGCGGAACGCCCATTAGTTCCAAGTCGGCAAATTTAACACCGGGGCGGGTGTCACGGTCATCCAGCAATACGTCTAGGCCAGCGGCGGTTAATGCTTGGTAAAGTCGCTCAGACTCTTCGCGAACACGCTGGGATTTATGCGCATTCATGGGTACCAGGGCCACTTGGAATGGCGCAATAGCGTTGGGCCAGATAATGCCCGATTCGTCGTGATTCTGCTCAATGGCGGCGGCAACCACACGGGTCACACCGATGCCATAGCAGCCCATCCACGGGTGGCTGGTCTTGCCATTATCGCCTAGTACGTTAGCGTTCATGGCCTGGGAATATTTCTGGCCAAGCTGGAATACGTGGCCAACCTCAATCCCACGCTTGATAGAGAGCGTGCCTTGGCCATCTGGGGACGGATCACCTTCAACGACATTGCGTAGATCAGCTACGTCTGGCAGGGCAACATCGCGCTCCCAGTTAATGCCGAAGTAGTGCTTGTCATCCACATTGGCACCAGCGCCGAAGTCGCTCATCAGCGCCACGCCGCGGTCGATAATCACAGGCATCTTCAGGCCTACCGGGCCAAGCGATCCAGGACCGGCGCCTACCGCCGCGCGAATCTCTTCTTCGCTGGCCATGGTTAGCGGCTTGGCAACTTGGGGCAGGTTTTCTGCTTTCACTTCGTTCAGCTCATGGTCACCGCGGACCAGTAATGCGATTAAGCCACCCTCCGCTGCGTGAACCATCAATGTTTTAACGGTTTTTTCAATCGGCAGCTTGAATTGCTCAACCAAGGTGGCGATGGTTTTGGCATCGGGGGTATCGACCAAACGCAGCTCTTCGCTGGGTTCGGCGCGGGTAGCCTGGCTGCCAAGGGGGGGCAGGCAACGCCTCGGCTTTTTCCATATTGGCCGCGTAGCCGGAAGAGGTGGAGAACACAATATCGTCTTCGCCCGAGTCCGCAAGTACATGGAATTCATGCGAGCCGGTGCCTCCGATGGAGCCGTTGTCGGCAATAACCGGGCGGAAGTCGAGTCCTAAACGCGTGAAAATACGCGTGTAGGCGTCATACATATCTTGGTAAGTCTGCTTCAGCGAGGCTTCATCAAGGTGGAAGGAGTAAGCGTCCTTCATAATGAACTCACGTGAACGCATGACCCCAAAACGCGGGCGAATTTCGTCGCGAAATTTCGTCTGAATCTGATAGAAATTGACCGGTAATTGCTTGTAACTGGCGATCTCTTTGCGCACCAGGTCGGTAATGACTTCTTCGTGGGTCGGGCCGACACAGTAATCACGGTCGTGACGATCTGTTAAGCGCAAAAGCTCAGGGCCGTACTGCTCCCAACGGCCAGACTCCTGCCAAAGTTCAGCCGGCTGCACAGCGGGCATCAATACCTCTTGCGCGCCGGCACGGTTCATCTCTTCGCGTACAATGGCTTCTACTTTGCGCAATGTGCGCAGGCCAAGCGGCAGCCACGTGTAAAGCCCTGATGTTAAACGACGGATCATCCCGGCGCGGAGCATTAGCTGATGGCTAATGACTTCGGCGTCGGCCGGGGTTTCTTTCAGAGTGGCAATCAATAATTGGCTGGCGCGCATGGGGCGAGTATTCCTGGGTGCGTGTTAGTTTAATAAGTTTTTAAGAATCGTTTTTAAATCATCGTTTTTACATCATAGCTAAATAGCGATGCTTACCATCAGGGCGATGCCCCGTAGCGTTGAATGATGCCATTGTACGGCCTCGTGGCTAAAGCGGCAAAATAGAGTGGTCTGTAAACTACCTGCGCTTTTGGATGACTGTGTTAAACTAAATGCGCTTTAAGGCGCGTTAGCCAATAGCAGGATTGGTCGGAACAAAAAAATAGGCTGACGACCGTTTTTTCATCTTGAGGGAACCTTCATGCACCATGCCGTTCGTCGCTGGTTGACAGGCGCCGTAGTGGGCGTCTCCATTGTGTCACTGAGTGGTTGCGGTACGCTTTTTCATCCCTGAGCGCAAAGGCCAATTGAGCGGTGATATCGATCCGGTTATCGCCATCGCCAACGGGGTGGGGTTACTGTTTTTTATTGTACCTGGCGTGATCGCCTACGCCGTGGATTTCTCTAATGGCACCATCTATCTGCCCGGCCGGGATAGCGCCTCAGTAGATGTTCACCAGTTAGACGACGCTATGGATGTAGCTTCCCTGGAAAAACTGTTATCTGAGAAGGCCGGTCAGCCAGTGAGCCTTGAAAGCGAATTGGTCATGATCGAAGAAATGGACAGTCTCGATGAAGCGCTTGCCATGGTGCGTATGTCAGGCATATGGGATGAAGAGAAGCTTTCAGCAATGTAATGTCGGTATTAATTTCAAAAATAGCATCGTTCTTAAAACAGTACTCGCAAAAACAGTATTGATCACAAAAACCAGCCAAGTGTAAAGCTTGGCTGGTTTTTTCATCCCGAGCAAGCATTAAGCAGGCTAGGCGGCATTAGGCGCGCTGGGAAACCGCGGTGGGTGTGCTTCCATATAGGCGTGACAGGCGCGCAGAACACGAACATCATCGTACTTACCACCTGCGAGCTGAAAGCCTACCGGCAAACCGTTTTCGGTGAATCCACAGGGCACCGATGCGGCGGGTTGCTGGCTAAGGTTAAAGGGGTAGCTAAAGGGTGCCCACTCTTCCCAATCCCGCATGTCACTGCCTGGGGGGACTTCGTGGTTGATTTCAAACGGTGAGATAGCCACCGAGGGTGTCATTAGCAAATGATACTCTTGATTGAAATGCTCCAGGCGCTGCGTTAGTTCTGCGCGATCCGCCCAGGCACGAAACAGCTCAACCGCTTTCCAGGGTTCCGCTTCACGGGCATTGGTGACCATGCCTGGGTCCAGAAGCGTGCGCTGATGTTGATTCATTTGTGACCACTGCTCTAACGAGGCGGTAAACCAAAGCTTACGGAAAGTCTCCAATGGGGACAAAAACCTGGGCTCACTTCGATTATTTCAGCGCCCAATGCCTCTAGCCTATCTGCCGCTACGCGCACGCGTTCAGCGATCTGCGGATCTACCTTGGCATAACCAAGATCGGCGGAGTAACCAATCCTTAACCCGGCTAGACCTTTATCGAGGTCCACTCCCCAGCAATCGGGCTGCCCACGTGTGGCGTAGGGGTCACGGTAGTCGTAGCGGCCTATCACGTTCAGCATACTGACGGCATCGCGCACGGTGCGGGTTAATGGCCCTAGATGTGAAAGGCTGGGTTCTTTCGCGGGCGGCCACTGGGGCGTCCAGCCATAGGTAGGCTTAAAGCCAAATACACCGGTGAAAGCGGCAGGAATACGAATGGAACCACCTGAGTCGCCTCCCTGGTGGAGTACTCCCATGTTGAGCGCTGCAGCCACAGCGGCACCGCCGGAAGAACCGCCCGGCGTTAGGCGCGTATCCCAGGGATTGGCCGTAGCGCCAAAGAGACGATTATCGGTGACCGCTTTCCAGCCGAATTCGGGCGTGTTGGTTTTGCCCAGTATCATTGCACCTGCTTCGCGTAGCATACGTGCTGGGGGCGAATCGGTATCACATAATGCGTCAGACGAAGTAAGCGACCCCTCGCGACAGGGCATGCCCGCCACTTGGGTCAAATCTTTAAGTGATACCGGAATGCCATCAATGGGACTTAGCGGTTTTCCTTCGCTCCAGCGCCGGGTTGAAGCGCTTGCCGCGGCCTCTGCGCCGTCAGTATCTACATAGACATAGGCATTAACCGCTGGATTGAAGCGCGCAATTCGCTCATAGCGCTGCGCGGGTTGCTTCAATCGGGGAGGCGTCTCGACTTTTAAACAGGCGGGCTAAGGACTGGGCATCCAAACTACCGAGATCGGTATCGCTCATTGCACACTCCTTAGGTGGTTGGGATCTGCTTCGGGCGCTTGAGCGCGCAGCCAGCTAATTTCCTCAGCCCATATGTCGGGTTCGATGGTTTCTAAAATCATGGGAATGCCGCTAATCCGCGCATCTTGCATGATAGTAGTAAAAGCAGGCAGGCCGATGTTGCCTTTCCCAAGGCTATGATGGCGGTCAACCCGGCTGGCAAAGTCGCTCTTGGCGTCATTTAAGTGCATGCCGCGTAAGTACTCAAACCCCACCACACTAGCGAACTCATCAAGCGTTGCTTGTGTAACGTGGGCGCTGCGCAAATCATAGCCTGCTGCAAAGGCGTGGCAGGTATCAATGCATACGCCCACGCGGGTTTTATCGTCTACGTGCTCAATGATCTCGGCTAAATGCTCGAAGCGCCAGCCTAGGTTAGTGCCTTGCCCAGCGGTATTCTCAATCACTGCGGTAACACCCTGGGTATGCGTAAGCGCTTCATTAACGGACTCGGCAATACGCTTCAGGCAGTCGCTTTCGCTGATTTTGTTCAGGTGGCTACCAGGGTGAAAGTTGAGCAGCGTCAGGCCGAGCTGTTCGCAGCGCTGCATTTCATCCAGAAATGCCGCCCGAGACTTGTGCAGGCCTTCCTGTTCAGGGTGGCCAAGGTTGATCAGATAACTATCGTGGGGCAGGATCTGCGCCGGCGCGAAGTTATGCTCAGCGCAGGCGTCGCGAAACGCTTGAATAGCCTCATCGGTGAGTGGTTTACCCTGCCACTGGCGCTGATTTTTAGTGAACAGTGCAAAGGCATTGGCGCCGATTTCTACCGCCCTTTGAACGGCTTGGTCTGCGCCACCCGCAGCGCTCACATGGGCTCCTAGGTACTTCACGGTAGATTATTCCTTGTCATTTATTTGAACATATTGAGCATTTGCATCGATCAATGGCTATCTAAAAAGCGTTTGAACGCGGCGGGCTCGTCGGTGATCACACCGGCAATGCCCCACGCCCAGCGGCTATGGAATGCGCTGGGGTCATTGGCGGTGTAGCACAATATTTGGTAGCCATCGCGCTGCATGGCATCGGCTTGAGCGCGCTTCAAGCGTGGCCAGTCGGGGTGCACGCTGAAAGCCTCAATGGCTTCACACTGCGCTCGCCAGTTTTTGGGTACGCTGCCAAACAGCACCCCTAGTGCCAAGCGCTCTTTGCCTGCAAACTGACGGCAGTGGGCAAGAGCGCTGGCATTGAAGGAGGAGATAATCAGCCGCTCGGGAGGCAGCGTATCCAACATCTCTGGCAGGGCGCGCTCAACCAGCGCAATAGGGTCGCGACCTTTATTGACTTTGATCTCCATGTTGACGCCCATTTCCAACTCGTTAAGCAGCGCCAGCATGGCCTCTAAGCTGGGCATTTTTCACCCGCAAAGCTATCGCCAAACCAGCTGCCTGCATCCAGCGTTTTTGCCGTTGCCCAATTCAGGGAAGCGAGATTGCCTCGCCCGTTTGAACAACGCGCCACATCGGCGTCGTGCCAAATGACCGGCGTGCCGTCCCCCAGTAGTTGAACATCCAATTCTACCCATGTGGCTCCCGCCTGGTGGGCGGCGCGCACCGCTGCCAAGGTGTTTTCAGGGGCAGCGGCAGAGTAGCCGCGGTGGGCGATCAGCGCAGGAACTTGAATAGCGGGATGCGTCATGACAAATCTCTAAGCCTTAGACGATAAAAGAGACATAATTCTAGCATGGGTGCATGACAGCGGGATTTCATCCACTCCTGAATCTTAGACCAATATCCAAGTCCAATATTCAAGTCCAACAACAGACGCTAGCGTGCTAGCTTGATTTATAGCCCCTGACGCGCTTGTATAGCAGCACCTATTGTCATGGCTAGCATTAACAAGCCGAATAAAGAGAGGAAACCTTAATGTCTCAGCGTATCCAGTTTGCTCGTACCGGCGGTTCTGATGTTCTCGAACTGGCCGATGTTACGCCCGCTGAACCCGGCCAGGGTGAGGTGCGTATTACCAATAAGGCCGTTGGCCTTAATTTTATTGATATTTATGTCCGTACCGGACTTTATCCTGCGCCCTCTATGCCTTCCGGGCTAGGCACCGAAGGCGCCGGGGTGGTCGATGCCGTTGGTGCGGGTGTCACGCACTTAAACGTTGGTGATCGAGTGGCCTATGCCCAAGGACCGTTGGGCGCCTATGCAGCACTTCACACGCTGCCTGCGGCTAAAGTGGTCAAGCTCCCTGACTTCGTCGATTTCGAGACGGCGGCAGCCAGTATGCTCAAGGGCCTGACCGTGCAGTATTTGCTGCGCCAAACTTGTGAACTGAAAGGCGGAGAAACCATTCTGTTCCACGCGGCTGCGGGTGGGGTGGGGTCGATTGCCTGTCAGTGGGCGAAGTCGTTGGGCGTTAAGCTGATTGGTACCGTTAGTTCGCAGGAGAAAGCAGACCTCGCGATGGCTAACGGCGCTTGGGCAACGATCAACTATAGTGAAGAGAGCGTGGTCGAGCGTGTGCGTGAGCTAACTAACGGCGAAATGTGCGATGTCGTGTATGACTCAGTAGGTAAAGACACCTGGGAAATGTCGCTGGATTGCCTAAAGACCCGCGGGCTTATGGTCAGTTTTGGTAACGCCTCTGGCCCGGTCGAGGGCGTCAATATCGGCATTCTCAACCAGAAAGGCTCTCTTTTGTAACCCGCCCGAGCCTTAACGGCTACGCTGATACCCGCGAGCGCTTGGAAATGATGAGCAATGACTTTTCTCCATGCTTGAAAGCGGCAAAATCAAAATAGATATCGCCAACCGTTACCCGTTAGCAGAAGCAGGCAAAGCCCAAGACGCGGTGCAAAGCCGCAAAACCACCGGCTCCACCATTCTCTTGCCATAGTCAGTGAGTTGTATCCGAAATTTCTCACTCGCTTAGGCTCTTTAATAGCTCGGCAATGCCGGGCTTTTTGTTGGTAAAGGCTATAGAAATATCGAGTTTAAGGGCATGCAGGGGTTAAGGGTATTCAGGGGCTATACGTGTGTATAGTAATCGTCTAATGTGCAGGGCAATGATCATGTTGTGAGTGTGGTGTGCACCAATAATATGTTGCCCCTATAAAGCGGCGGCCAGGGAGTAGGAAAAGGATGTCTGCTGAGGGCTTAAGTGTTGAAAGTTCAGGCGCCGATGGCACAGGTGTTGAGACACTGAATATCGAAACGATAGATCTCGGATGGTTAGCGCTAACACCAAGTACATTAGTGTTTATTGTGCTTGGATTAACACTCGTCGCCTTTGTCTGGGGCAGGTTTCGCTACGATTTAGTCGCATTGTCAGCGCTTCTGGGATCAGTCATGTTGGGGCTGGTGCCAGCCGAAGAGGCCTTCACCGGTTTTGGCCACCCGGCGGTGATTACCGTTGCCGCAGTACTGGTACTCAGCCGTGGCTTTGAGCGTTCCGGTGTGGTCGATATTATCGCCAAACAAGTACTCAAAGTGGGTGAGAACCTGCTGCTTCAGTTACTAGTGTTGGTGGGTACCGTCGTATTGCTCTCGGGTATTATGAACAATGTCGGGGCTTTGGCGTTGCTGCTGCCGGTGGCCATGCGGCTTGCCCGTGAACATAACACCTCGCCTTCTTTACTGCTGATGCCACTAGCATTTGGTTCCTTGCTGGGTGGTTTGACGACCTTAATAGGTACCCCGCCCAATATCATTATTTCCAGTTATCGCCGTGATGTGACCGATGAAGCATTTAGCATGTTTAGCTTTGCTCCGGTCGGCATTGCGGTAGCGCTGGCGGGATTAGCGTTTATTGTGCTGGTGGGCTGGCGCTTCACGCCAAAGCGAAGCGGCCAAGCATCGGCTGACGAAATGTTCGATACCGCCAACTATTTAGTCGAATTGAAAGTGGGTGAAGAGTCGAAAGCCAAAGGCTTGACGCTTCAGCAACTGCGCGATGAGCTGGACGAAACGATTCCCGTATTAGCGGTAGTGCGCGATGACAACCGTCGCGCTGGCTATAACTTCCATGGGGCCTTGGAAGAGGGCGATATCCTGCTGTTAGAAGCAGGACCCGACGAGCTCCAAATGCTGGAAGACAAAGTGGGGCTTAGCGCAGTTGCAGAATTAGAAGAAGCGCCGGAAGATGCCGAAAATCCCGTCAGTGACGACGCCGATAAGGCGAAAAAGGAAGTCGCCGCACAAGAGCACCAGCCGGTGGATACTGAGGGCCTGCAACTGATAGAGGCCGTGGTCCGTAATGATTCCATGATGATCAACCGCAGCGTGCGACAGTTACGCTTAAACCATCAGTTTGGGCTGCACTTGGTAGCGGTTGCCCGGGATGGTGGGCGTTTGAAACAACGCTTGCGCGATATCCGCTTTAAAAACGGTGACGTTTTGTTGCTTCAGGGCAATGAAAAGAAATTTCAGAGAGTTTGGCCTCACTGGGGTGCCTACCGCTGGCTAACCGTGAGTTGCATCTGGGACAGCCGCGTAAACTGGTGTTGTCTATCGCCATTTTTGCATTAGCGATCATGGCCATGCTGTTTGATTTCCTCCCGGCCGCAGTGGCTATGAGCACCGCCGCATTGATTTCGCTACTGATTGGCGTGTTGCCATTGCGCGAAGGTTATCAAGCCATTGATGGCCCCGTGCTTGTGCTGTTAGCTGCAATGATACCCGTCGGTGAGGCGCTGGAAACGAGCGGCGGTGCGGATTTGATCGCCAATGTGCTGCTACGGTTTGGCAGCGACTGGCCAGTGGTGGTCACCATGGTCGGGCTGTTTCTACTTTCCATGCTGCTTTCTAACGTGGTCAACAACGCAGCGGCGGCGCTACTAATGGCGCCGATTGCGTCAAGCTTAGCCAATGGTTTTGATGTCTCGCTTGATCCGTTCTTGATGGTGGTCGCTGTTAGCGCTTCCTGTGCGTTTTTAACCCCAATCGGTCACCAATCGAATACGCTGGTATTAGGGCCTGGTGGTTATCGGTTCGGCGATTATTGGAAGTTGGGACTGCCGCTTTCACTGGTGGTGCTAGCTGTCGCTATCCCTCTCATTCTTACGGTATGGCCGCTTTAAAACAGAATGACACGGCTTGGCCTGTGCGTTTGATATCTGACGTATTAGTTGATAAGTGCTATTAGGTTTCGAAAATTTTGCTAGATTATGTTGAGATATCAATAAAAATCGAACAGGCCGTGCTTATGAATCAACAATTTCGTCAGGATGCCATTGTCGAGCTAGTCCGTCAGCATGGCTATATGAGCATCGAGCAGCTCACTGATCATTTTGCGGTAACGCCCCAAACCATTCGTCGCGATTTGAACACCCTGGCCGATGAAGGGCGAGTTCGCCGGGTGCATGGCGGTGTGGGGATTGAGTCGAGTACGGTGAATACTGCCTACAGCACGCGCAAGTCGCTCCATTTGGAAGAGAAAGAACGCATTGCCCGCTGTTTGGCTCAGCACATACCTAACCACTCCTCGCTGTTTATTAACATCGGTACCAGTAATGAAGTGATTGCCCAGGCGTTATTAGAACATCAGGGCCTTGAGATCATTACTAATAACCTTAATGTTGCGGCCATCTTGCAGCATAAAGAGGACTTTACGGTGATCATCGCCGGTGGTCAGGTGCGCTCTCGAGACGGGGGGATCATAGGAGAGGCCACTATCGACTTTATCAACCAGTTCAAAGTGGACTATGGCATTATCGGTATCAGCGGTATTGACGAGGATGGGTCGCTGCTGGAGTTTGATTACCAGGAAGTACGCGTCGCCCAAGCGATTATTGCTAATTCACGGCGCATTTATTTGGCAGCCGACTATTCTAAATTTCACCGTAATCCGGTCGTCCGACAAGGCAATCTGGAACAGTTGGATGCGCTATTTACCGATCGCAAACCTCCAGAAGCGATTCAGCGCTTGCTCAATCAGCACGATGTGGCGCTCTATATCGCCTAGTCTCAATGTCGTTCAATAACTCAGCCAAGCCCTCAATAGGTTGGGTAGCAGTTTCATCCTTGAGCATTGTGGGCAGCTGGAGTAGCCTTGGATCATAATAAAGCGAAAGCAAGTATATAAAACCGAAAGCTCAAACAACAAAGCGAACTTGTTATGTCCTCTTTTATACTCGCCATTGATCAAGGTACCACCAGCTCGCGGGCCATTCTCTTTAACCGCCAAGGCCAGGTTACTGCGGTAGCCCAGCAAGAATTTACCCAGCACTTCCCCACGATGGCTGGATTGAACACGACCCAGAGGATATTTGGGAAACGGTGGTGGCGACCTGTCGGGACGTCATGCATAAAGCTGAAATTAGCGCTGATCAAATTACCGGTATTGGTATCACCAACCAGCGTGAAACCACGCTTCTGTGGGATAGAAAAACGGGGAAGCCACTTTATAACGCCATCGTCTGGCAGGATCGTCGCACGTCGGATTTGTGCCAAGCGCTGAGAGACGAGGGCATACCGATATTGTTCAAGCAAAAACAGGCCTACTGATTGACCCCTATTTCTCGGCGACTAAGCTTGCCTGGATGTTAGAGAACGTACCGGGCGCACGTGAGCGAGCCGAACAAGGCGAACTCGCTTTCGGCACGGTAGATAGCTTTTAATCTGGCGGTTAACCGGTAGCCAGCAGCACGTGACCGATGCGACCAATGCGTCTCGTACGGCGCTGTTCAATATCCATACCCAAGAGTGGGATGAAGAGCTACTGACGCTTTTTAACATACCCGCGAACCTGCTGCCCGAGGTGAAAGACTCCAGCGACGATTTTGGTACCACCGAAGCACACTGGCTGGGCGCTGCGTTGCCGATTGCTGGGGTAGCCGGGGATCAGCAGGCCGCGTTAGTCGGACAGGCGTGTTTTCAGCCGGGCATGGGTAAGAGCACCTACGGCACCGGCTGCTTTATGATCGTGAATACCGGTGAAACGCCGTCGCTCTCGCGAAATCGATTACTGACCACGATTGGTTACCGGCTAAACGGCAAGCCAACCTACGCAATGGAAGGCAGCATTTTCGTGGCGGGGGCGACGGTACAGTGGTTGCGCGATGGGTTAAACCTGTTTGCCGATGCGTCAGAAACCGAAGCGTTAGCCCAGGAAACGCGCAGCGGCCATAGTGTTTATCTCGTACCCGCCTTTACTGGCTTAGGCGCGCCGCACTGGGATCCGAAAGCACGTGGCGCTATTTTTGGTTTAACCCGCGATACGGGGATTGCGGAAATAGTCGCGGCTGGACTGCAGGCGGTGTGCTACCAAACCCGCGATCTACAGCACTGTATGAACGATGATATGGAAGCGCCGCCGGGTAATTTAAGGGTCGACGGGGGTATGGTGAAAAACAGCTGGTTGATGCAGTTTCTTGCCGACATGTTGGGTGTGCAGGTGGATCGTCCCACTATTTTGGAAACCACTGCGCTAGGCGCTGCCTATCTGGCGGGGCTGCGTTTAGGTTGGTATCAAACCCTGGAAGAGATCGAACAACTGTGGCGCTGTGAGAAAAGCTTTATACCAGCAATGGAGGAAGCCACTCGTGAGCAGCTTTATCAGGGCTGGTTGGATGCGGTTTCCAGAGTCCGTTCCCAGCCCTAGGCTTTTCGTACACAGCCAGGTTACTCGACTTAAGCCCACTAGTAAGTTACGCAACTTCTTCTTACTCTATGGCGGCCAATTTAACGATTGGTCGCCATATTTGCGCTTTTAGCGCCCCTTATGAAAGTCTTTAACATCTTTAGTGCTTAATAAGCGCTTATGTAGTCGAGTTACAACCACCCGTGCTGCCAATGACGCATTGTGAGCTTTCCCGCTGTGACCCATAGTGAAGTCATGGATCAGGAGGGTGTTTCGTTATCCCGAGCCACTGAACTGATCCCTGCTACAGAACCCTAGCACTTCAGTATTACCCAAGTGCTAAAGGCGAAGGTCTTGTAACGCTTGTGACCGTTTCGCAGTTACCGAACTGGGCACTTATCCGGCCCAGCATGAGTAGCAACGTCACCATTCGTCGTTAATTAAGATGGCTGCTTTAAAACCGATGGTCGGTTAGGCAGCGGATGACCATACCATGAGGTATTACTAATGAACTGCATCGAACTGAGCCAACAAGCCAACAGTATCGCCAGCTCTTTCAGCAAGCAAGATCTCGCCAGGCTGGTTGTGGCACTGAAAGGCAATCGTGAGTCGTTACAACATGCGGTCGAAGTTATCGATACCGTAGATAGCCGCTCAGGCTACACATTGGAAGAAGCGTGGGACGAAGTGCTGGCTGGGGATTCTCAGTTACGCATTGAAGACGAAGAATAAAGCAAGAAACTACTTAATTAGAAACTGGTTAAGTGAATAAAGCCACTATTAGCCCCCTCGTTGAGTTAAGGGGGCTTTTTCGTTTTATAAACGATTAAGCATTTGCCGCCGGTGTAAAAGGCTGTGATGTGTCCCTGTTTTGTTTAAAGTAATTGTTAAAGTGCTCATCCGCATCGTCGCCAAATAACACTCGACAAGCCTCTTTTAAACCCTTTGATTGGCGTAACTGCTCATGATGAACCACCAACGAGACTTTGGCACGGCGGCGTAGAAAGTCTTCAAGCTGGGTGATCATCTCGTGGTCGCGGGCATGCTCAAGCTCGCAGCGAATATATTCGGTGCCTTCAATTAAGATTTCGCCTTGCGCAGGGTCCTGACGTATTTTCTCAAGCATCGGTAAGGCTTGATCGGCGTAGCGCCGCCATAGCCGAGTGGAAAGCAGCTCCGATGAGGTAGAGGCTGTCATGGCATCCAGGTTCATACGCTTGGCCTGATCCATAAACTGCTGTTTCACGGGCTTAGCAGGTTCTCCGTACCAGTGAAAATTGGGATCTGATAGGGTAACGCCCAAACGGCTAACTTCTTCAGCAATCTCATCGCCAACATTCAAACAGTCGGTTAGCTTGCCGCCAAAGATACTGATATGGGCACTTTCGGTATTGGTATCGACCACGTGCTTGCGCGAGAGCTGAAGAAAGTCGCGGTCATTGCCCTGGTCATCTTTGATCGCTAACGGACGTACGCCGCAACGGGTTGAAATAATGTCCCCCCTGAGTGAGTGGTTTATCCAATGTCAGGCGTTTATTGATGTTCTCCAGTACAAAGGCGATATCATCGGCGGTAACGTCGACCTCGGGGTTCTCCATATGGGTATCAGTGGTGCCGATGCAGGTTCGATTACCCATGGGAATAACAAAAACAGACGGCCATCGTCGGCAAAAAATGCCAGCACCCGCTGAGAGTCAGTTAGTTGAGGGACGATGAGGTGAATGCCTTTGGAATAAAGATGATGATGGGTGGTTTTTTGGCCGGTTAGCTCATTATGTTGATCGACCCAAGGCCCCGCAGCATTGATAAGTACCTTGGCTTTGATATCGAAAGTACTTCCGTCCATCACGTTGCGTGCCTTGGTTACCCATAGGTCACCCTTGCGCTCAGCGCCGAGCGATTCGACGTAGTTAGCGGCAATCGCCCCATAGTTAAGCGCTTGGCGCACAAAGTTAAATACAAATCGTGCGTCATTATCGTGGAGATAGGCGTCGGAATACTCGAAACCGCCGACAGCCCCCTCAACATCAATAATCGGTTCTTCTTGCTTAATTTTTAACGGCGAGAGCAAACGCGGCAGTTTGGTGAAGCCGTTGCCCATCAGCCAGTAAAGCCAGGTGCCCGCCCATAGATAACGTGGCGAGTGACGGAAACCTTTTGAAATAGTGGTCAGGAAGCGAATTTCCTGTACCGTGGAAGGGTAACTCTTTATCAGGTGGTTGCGGCTTTTGCAGAGCTTGCGAACCAGTGAAAAATCCTTGCTTTCCATGTATTTAATGCCTCCCCACACTAGGTTGGAGGAGTGCATGCTAGTGCTGCCAGCGAAGTCGCCACGATCAATCAATGCGACTTTTGCGCCTTTTCCTGCCAATGCCGCTGCTGTGGCTGCGCCATTAATGCCGCCCCGATAATAAGCGCATCAAAGGTATCGGTAGGTAGTTTTTCAATGTTTCGATTTCGCAGTTTCATAGCGGATCCAATTAACCAATAAATAGCCCGGCTGCAGTGGGTGTTGTCTTTTTGCTTTGGCATACCGCCAATGAAACCCTTGGCAGGGCAGGCGGTTGCCCGCCCTGCAAGCTTGTCTAATGGTTACTATTGGCGCGAACCAGCTTCCATCCAGGCTTCCATCATTTCATCGTAAGGAACGGTGGTGCCTTGCGGCATTTCGTTATCCAGTTTGGCTTTTGGCGCGCCTTCCTGGTCCAGCCAGTACTGAGGGTCGCGCTCTTCGTTAAGTACTGGAGCGTAACTATCGAAGACATTGGCACGGGCCAGACGATTCATCGTGCTGTCTAAGTCTGCCGCCAGCTTATCGAGACCTTCTTGTGGCGTTACTTCACCACTCATGACCGGTGCCAGGTTCTGCCACCACAGTGGGGCCATACGTGGGTAATCAGGTACGTTGGTACCGGTGGGGGTCCAGTTAGACTCGTTGGGGCTACGATAGAACTCTACTAAGCCGCCAAGCTTAGGCGCCATTTCGGTCATCTGTTCAGAGAAGATGTCAGACTCACGAATCGGCGTTAGACCGTGCATTAGTTTTTCCAGCGATACCGTTTTAGACACGGTGAACTGACCGAACAGCCATGCCGCAGTGCGACGATCCTCCGGCGTCGAGTCAAAGAATGTCCATGCCCCTACGTCCTGGTAGCCAACCTTCATGCCCTCTTCCCAGTAAGGGCCGGTGGGCGAAGGCGCCATGCGCCATAGCGGATTGCCTTCATCGTCGGTCACTGCAACGGCGGGGTCGGTCATGTCAGCGGTAAAGGCGGTGTACCAGAAGATTTGTTGAGCGATATGGCCTTGCGCGGGCACGGGGCCTGCTTCACCAAAGGTCATGCCCTGAGCTTCTTCAGGTGCGTAGTTGCTTAGCCAATCCACTGCTTTTGCATCGCAAACACAGAGGCTGGCGAGTTAGTGGCACCGCCACGGCTAACGCTAGCGCCTACCGGCTGGCTGTCTTCGTTAACGCGAATACCCCAATCATCCACCGGGTTGCCGGACGGTACGCCTTGGCTACCCATGCCCGCCATAGAGAGCCAGGAGTCATGGAAGCGCCAACCCAACGATGGGTCACGACGTCCATAATCCATATGGCCGTAAACTTTGGTGCCGTCGATTTCACCTACGTGCTCGGTGAAGAACTCGGCGATATCTTCATATGCCGTCCAGTTAGTGGGAACCCCTAGGTCGTAGCCGTAAATTTCACGGAACTGTTCCTGGAGGTCTTCGCGCTGGAACCAGTCATGGCGGAACCAGTAAAGGTTAGCGAATTGCTGGGTGGGCAATTGATAGATGCTGCCATCCGGCCCGGTGCCGTATTGCAGGCCGATAAAGTCATCCAAATCGAGAGTGGGCGGTGTGTAGTCGGCCCATTCGTTCTCCATCGCCTCGGAAAGGTTGATCGTGGTGCCATAACGGATATGCGTGCCGATCGAGTCGGTATCGTTGACGAAACCGTCGTAGATACTGTTTCCCGACTGCATCTGGTTTTGCATGGTGTCCACGACATCGCCTTCACCAATGATGTTGTGGGTCAGGTTGATACCGGTAAGCTCACTGAAGGCTTCCGCCAGCACTTCACTTTCATACACGTGAGTCGTTAAGCCTTCGGCGACGGTTTGGATATCCATACCTCGAAAGGGCTCGGCGGCCTTGGCAAACCACATCAGCTCTTCGATCTGCTCTTCACGGCTCAGGGTGGAGTTTTGGAAGTGCTCGTCCACCAGCCGTTCAGCGATGGCTCGGGTGTCCTGCTCCTGCGCTGACAGCGTACCCGATGCCAGCAACAAGCCAGCAGCGAGGGTTGTCAGTTTGAATTTAATCAGTTTGGATTTATTGTCGTGCTTTTGCATGGTGACCTCGTTTTGTTGTGTTCTTCCATGATGGCTTGGCCGTCCTTGATACCGATTAATCGCTGGTGAGATTTTTTAAAGCCCCTTACGAGCTAGCCCCAGCGCATTAAAACCAGCAGCCATACGGCTGATACCGCTAGTGCTATCCAAATGGATAATGAAGTGAAACCAATCACTCCCAGGTGGATAAAGGCCGCCGAGTAGGCCGATAAACAGCCGATCTCCGCGGGTGGTGGCAATGGGTAAAAACCCTTTGCGCTCAATAGTGGGCGACAAAATCTCCCATATCGTCATACCTGCCAGCATGGCGGCAATGGATGAAAAGAATATGGCGGTGGGCATTGTCCATACCATCCAAGACATAGTGTGCTCTCCTCAGGTACGGCCCAGGGCAAAACCCTTGGCGATATGGTTACGGACGAAATAAACCACCAGGATGCCGGGAATAATGGTCAGTACACCGGCGGCGGCCAAGGTACCCCAATCAATTCCAGAAGCCGTCGAAGTGCGGGTCATGATCATGCCGATAGGTTGGGCATCGGTAGCTGTCAAGGTGCGTGCCAGCAACAGCTCCACCCACGAGAACATGAACAGGAAGAATAACGTGACGCCGATCCCCGAGCGGATCATCGGGATGAAAATCTTGACGAAAAAGCGCGGAAAGCTATAGCCGTCGATATAGGCCGTTTCATCAATTTCTTTGGGGACGCTGCTCATGAAGCCTTCTAAAATCCAAATCGCCAGCGGAATATTAAACAGGCAGTGCGCCAGTGCGACGGCAATGTGGGTATCGAAAAGGCCTACCGAGTAGTAGAGCTGAAAGTAGGGCAGAAGAAAGACCGCGGGGGCGCCATTAAGTTAGTCAGCAGCCAGAAGAACAGGTGCTTGTCGCCGATAAAGGTATAGCGGCTGAAGGCGTACGCGGCCGGTAGCGCCACGCAGATGGTAATCAGCATATTCATGGCTACGTAAAGCATCGAATTGACGTAGCCCATGTACCAACTTGAATTGGTGAAAATGCCGATGTAGTTATCAAAAGTAAGGTTCTGTGGCCACAGCGTCATGGAGCCTAGAATTTCGCTATTGGTTTGTAACGACATATTGATCAGCCAGTAAATGGGCAGAATCATTAGCGCCAGATAAAGGCCAAGCAGGATGCGCGAGCGCCAGTGGGCACGGGCAGTGCGGTTGCGCCGTTTAGCGGGAGAAATATTGCTAAAAATCGAATTGTATTTCTCGCCACGCTGGGTGTTTTCGAGTTGATAGCTCATGTTAGGCACCTCCGTGCGGGGGCTTGTCTTTCTGCATGTTCATGATGGTGGTATAGAACACCCAACTCACCAGCAAAATGACGAGGAAGTAGATAAGCGAAAACGCTGCAGAAGGGCCTAAATCCTGCTGGCCGATTGCCATGGTGGCCAGCGATTGACTTAAAAAGGTCGTAGAGCTGCCGGGGCCGCCGCCCGTCAGTACAAAGGGCTCGGCGTAGATCATAAAGGAGTGCATAAAGCGCAGCAGTACGGCGATAACGAGTACGTTGGTAAGCTTGGGCAATTGGATATAGCGAAACACCGCCCACTTTGAGGCACGGTCGATAAGCGCAGCCTGATAGTAAGCTTCAGGAATCGAGCGCAGGCCACTGTAACAAAGCATTGCGACCAGCGGAGTCCAGTGCCACACATCCATGAGTACGATCGTTACCCAGGCGTCGCTGGCATTGCCTGTGATGTTGTAATCAATGCCTAACTCGCGAAGTCCCCAGCCCATTAAGCCTATATCGCCACGGGTAAAGATTTGCCAGATGCTGCCAACGACGTTCCACGGAATCAGCAGCGGCAGCGTGATTAATATCAGCACCGCCGAGGCCTGCCAGCCACGTTTGGGCATGATCAGGGCAATACCGATTCCCAGCGGAATCTGGATAGCGAGAATAATCAGCGAGAACGAAATTTGACGTAGAAACGCTGCTTGCAGCGCCTCATCGTTGAGCATGGTTTTAAACCACTCGGTACCGGTAAAAAAGCTCGCGTTGGGACCGAGTACGTCCTGCACTGAATAGTTGACTACTGTCATTAATGGGATAACGGCAGAGAAAGCCACCAATACCAGCATGGGAAGTACCAGCAGCCACGCTCTGTTGTTGGGTACTTTGTTATTCATGGCTGGTCTCCACTAAATATTCATCGATATAGAGCGCTAACTTTGCATTATCGAACTCAGCAAACGCCGCTTCGCCCACGGGCGGATGTCCCTCAGGGAGTCGAGCCTTAAAGGTTTGTTCATTAAGTGAGAAAGTCACCAGGGAGTATGTACCTAGGTCTTGCACGCTGATGACCTGGATCGGCACGCTTTCGGCAGTCGGGCTCGTGGAGATCGCAATAAATTCCGGGCGGATGCCCAGCTTAATATTGCTGGACGTCGCTGAAGCAACTGCTCTTCTTAGCTGAGCGTTAATCGGTAGGGGTTGTGCACCAAACATTACCTGGTCGGCCTGGTGCTCCACGGCCATAAAATTCATACCGGGGCTGCCAATAAAGTAACCCACAAAGGTATGCGCAGGCCGTTCGAACAGCTCCCGAGGCGTGCCGAATTGAACCACTTGACCGTCATACATCACGGCAATTTTATCCGCGAAGGTAGAGGCCTCCAACTGATCGTGAGTCACGTAGATCATGGTGATGTTGAAGCGCTCGTGGATCTCTTTGAGCTTACGGCGTAATTTCCACTTGAGCTGGGGATCGATAACGGTCAGTGGTTCATCAAATAGGATGGCCGTTACGTCATCACGTACCAGGCCACGCCCCATGGAGACTTTCTGCTTCTCATCGGCGGTGAGGTTTTTCGCTTTGCGGTCTAATAGAGGGGTTAGCTCAAGAATGTCGGCAACTTCGAGTACCTTGGGCTTTACCCGGTACTCGGGGGTGTTCATATTGCGCAGCGGGAAGGCGAGGTTGTCGAACACCGTCATGGTGTCGTAGATCACCGGAAACTGAAAAACCTGGGCAATATTGCGCTCTTCAGGCGGTAGCTCGTTAACGCGGTGGCCGTCAAAGAACGTCACCCTCCGAGGGTTCAAGCAGGCCGGAAATAATATTCAGAAGGGTCGATTTACCACATCCCGATGGGCCCAATAACGCATAGGCGCCGCCCTGGTGCCACACGTGGTCCATCTGGCGAATGGCGTAATCTGCTGCACCCTTGGGTGTCTTTTCATAGGAGTGCGCCAGGCCCTTTAAAGTGATCTCAGCCATGGGCAGCTCCTCCCTGACGGGCAGGAATATGTACCGTATGTCCCTGCTTGTCGAAGGCGTAAAGTTGATGGGTGGGAAGTAAACTTTCAGAGGTTCGTTAACATTAAACTGGTGAATGCCGGCTAAATGTAGCACTAGCGGAAAGCGCTCGTGGTGGACATGCAGAAAGGTTTCAGAGCCGCTAATTTCCGCCACGTCCACATGGACATCCAGCGCCAAATCATCGGCCTGTTGCGGCTGCAGCGTTAGATGCGATGCCCGTACGCCGAAGTCATAGTCTCCCGGTTCCAGGCGTTTCAGCTTTTCGTCGCAGGGGGAAGTGCAGCGTTTGATCGAAGGTGATCTCGGTGTCGGTCAGTTGGCCTGGAACGATATTAATGGGCGGTTCGGAAAACATTTCAGCGCTGAAGCGACCGTTAGGTTCCCGATAAACCTGTTCGGTAGGGCCGTACTGAAGCAACTTGCCCTCATGAAGTACCGCTGTATTGCCGCCCAGTGCTAACGCCTCATTAGGTTCCGTCGTGGCGTAAACGGCAATGCAGTTGCGCGCTTTAAACAGGTCGCGCAGCTCATCGCGTAGCTCTTCGCGGAGTTTGTAATCCAAGTTGACCAGCGGCTCATCAAACAAGATTAAGTCGGCATCTTTGATCAATGCACGGCCCATAGCGGTGCGCTGCTGTTGACCGCCCGATAATTCTTGAGGGTAGCGTTTCAGCAAATGCTCGATATGCAGCATTTCGGCAATTTCGCCAACGCGTCTATCAATGTCACTTTTGGGATGCTTGGCCAGTTTCAAAGGTGACGCAATATTGTCATAAACGGTGAGGCTGGGGTAATTGATAAACTGCTGATACACCATTGAGACATTGCGTTTACGCACGGAGACGTTGGTGACGTCTTTACCATCCATGATGATTTTGCCGCGGGTGGGGGGCTCAAGCCCTGCCATCAGACGCATGAGAGTGGTTTTCCCGGCCAGCGTACGCCCAAGCAGTACATTAAAAGAGCCCGGCTCAAGCGCAAGGTCTATCCCACTGATATGAGGCACACCGTTAACGATGTGATCGATATTTTGCAGATGTAAGGACATGCCGATCTCGCTAGCGTCATTGTTATTGGAAATAGCGTTATTGGAAATAGCGTTTGGGTAATGCTGTTGGAAATATGAATAATTAAAACTGATCGCTTTCGATTACGAAAGGCTAGTTGATCGTTTGCGAACTTGCAACGCGTTTGTTGTTCGTTGGACTACACATTTAGGCGTAGAAAGTGAAGGTCGAAAAATTGCCAACTATCAATTACCAACTATCAATTGGCAACTATAAAAAACCGGCCCCTGATAAACAGGAGCCGGCTGATGACCTACAAAGCAATGGTTATTTAATGTTTGCTTCTTCCTGCTTCGGCGACGCTGTTGCTTTGCCGTTATGGTCGATTAGTGTGGATTTGTTCTTGGCGAATGCATCGTAAGCGAAATCATCCACGGTGAGCATTTCCAGAACCTCGGCTTCAAAGGTGCGCATGAATGCGGCATCCTCTTCGCTGATCAGGCCTTTTTCTAAGCCAGCCTCAACGCGTGCTTCGGGGTGTAGCGCCGTTTGCGGTAGCTCGCCTTTGGCATAGGCTTTATTCAGCGTACGGTAGATCGCTTCAGCGCGGTCATAATCCACCAGCAGGGCGTTATAGCGCGCCAGCGGGTTGCGCTGTTCGCCATCGTCCGCATCCCAGGTATTTTCCAGTAGCTTCGAACGTAGGGCGCTATGGGTGGAAATACGCTTGGCGATGTCGCGTGCCAAGTCGTCGTGGGGCTTGTTCCAGCGACGACCGGTGGGCATTACGACGGCATTAAGCGTTTTGCCCAGGGCGCGGTTGGGAAGATTGTCGAAAATTTCCACAAACGCCTGCTCGGCACGCTGGAGTAGGAAACGGCAGCTGTAGTGGAGCAGCGCTTCTTCACCTTCTACCTTGCTGCCTGCTTGCCACTGCTTGAGTACCATGGAGGCAAGGGTAGAGATTGGAGAGCACATCCCCAACCTCGCCGAGATCATTTCACGCTTCTTAAGCGCAGAACCTAGGCTTGCCATGGCGGCGTCGGCGCACAGGCCAAAGCCAGCCGAGAGGCGAGTAATGTCCTGGGCGTAAGCGGTGGCGGGGCCATCAAAGGCACACTGGCTTTACCGATGCCAAAGCCGAGAGTAAAGGCACGGGCTGCGTTACCGAAGATTAAGCCCGCGTGACCGAAGAAGGCTTTATCGAAAGCCTTCATGTCGTTGGCGTCTTTGGCAGCCAGCTCTTCAAGCACGTATGGATGGCAGCGAATAGCGCCCTGACCAAAGATCATCAGGTTGCGGGTCATGATGTTGGCGCCTTCCACGGTGATCGCCACCGGGTTGGCGCTATAGCCGATACCCAGGTAATTGCGTGGGCCAAGAGTAACTGCCTTGCCGCCGTGAACATCCATGGCATCGCTGAGCAGCACACGCTGGAACTCGGTCAACTGGCTTTTCAGGATGGCCGAGGGCACGGCGGGTTTTTCACCGTGGTCGATCATATTGGCGGTTTGATACACGGTGGCCTGGGATATATAGGCCAGCGCCGCCATGCGGGCGAGGGGCTCTTGCACGCCTTCCATTTCGGCGACCGGCACGTTGAACTGGCGACGAACGCGGGTGAAGCCGCCGCTCCAGCCCAGGGCGTAACGCGCGGTGCCGGTAGCGCCAGACGGCAGCGTGATACAGCGGCCAATCGACAAGCACTCCACCAGCATCCGCCAGCCCTGACCGATCATGTCCGGACCGCCAATGATGGTATCCAGCGGTACAAAGACATCTTTACCGATAATCGGGCCGTTCATAAACGGGCTGCCGATCGGGTGATGGCGGCGGCCGATTTCCATGCCGTCGGTGTCACGGGGAATCAGCGCCAGGGTAATGCCACGGTCTTCTTCGTCACCCAGCAGTTTTCAGGGTCAAACAGACGGAAGGCAAGACCCACCACAGTGGCGATGGGCGCCAGGGTGATCCAGCGTTTTTCGAAGTTAAGGCGCAGGCCAAGCACTTCTTCGCCATTAATGGTTTGCTTGCACACTACGCCGGTATCGGGCAGTGAAGTGGCATCAGAACCAGCGCGGGGCCGGTCAAGCCAAAGCAGGGGATCTCGCGACCATCGGACAAGCGCGGCAGGTAGTGATCTTTCTGCTCTTGGGTACCGTATTTCAACAGCAGCTCGCCAGGGCCGAGCGAGTTAGGCACGCCCACGGTGACCATCAGAGTTTCATTGGCGGAGAGCTTTGCAGCACCATTGACTGAGCTTTGGCTGAGAAGCCAAGGCCGCCGTACTCCTTCGGAATGATCATGCCGAAGAAGCCTTCTTTTAGATAGTCCCAAAGCTGCTGGGGAGGTCAGCGCGTTCCTGGGCAATGTCCCAGGCGTTGCACATACCCGCTGCTTTAGCACACTGATTGGCCAAGAAGGCTTTTCATCGTCGCGCAGGCCATCGTCTTTAAAGGCCAGCAGCTTTTCCCACTGAGGTTTGCCTGAAAATAGTTCGCCATCCCAGGAAACACTGCCGGCTTCCAGTGCCGTGCGCTCGGTAGCCGACACTTTGGGCGCCACTTTTTAAAGGTGGCGAACAGGCGCGGCGTTAACCATTTACGGCGTAGAGCGGGCAGGCCAGCCACTGCAACGGCGGCAGCGCCAATCAGCAGTAGTACGCCAATCACTTCGGCGTCAAGCAGCAGGCCAACAAGGCCCAGTACGCCAAGCACTGCTAGCGCCGCAGGTGCACCTGCTTCGCGACGCATAACCACGAGCAAGCCGGCAATGGCGAGCACGATCAGGAGTAGGGTGAGCATAATATCTCTCTCTGTTGCGGGCCTTTATAACTGCCCAGCTGTTGTTGGTAACGCGTTTCTAAAATCGCTGTTGGAAAGACAGTCGAACACTTGTTTGAATATTGGCAGATGGGGGTCGCCTCACGCAAGTTTTTAGGTGTGTTTGAGACCGCTCGATGTTGTTAGCGCCACCAAAAAAAACGCCATGGCGATAAGCCATGGCGTTTGAGTGACAAAGCGACTAAATGTTCAGGCGCATTTGGCCGGTGTTCCGTTAGCAACGTAGTAGTCGACGCTGGCGCGGGGAAGGGGCTCGTGACCTTTGATACGATCGGCGATTTTTCCGCCAGCATAATGGTGGGTGCGTTCAGGTTGCCGGTGGGAATCACCGGGAAGAGCGAGGCATCGACGACGCGTAGACCCTCAATGCCATGAACACGGCCCTGGCCATCGGTGACCGCCATTTCATCATTTCCCATGCGGCAGCTACCGCAGGGTGGTAGGCAGTTTCGGCATGTTGTTTGACGAAGGCATCAAGCTCAGCATCCGACTGTACGTCGGGCCCCGGGGCTATCTCACGACCGCGATACTTATCAAACGCTGGCTGGGCGATGATATTGCGAGTGAGCCGAATGGCATCGCGAAACTCTTGCCAGTCTTTCTCTTTAGCCATGTAGTTAAACAGGATGCTAGGCGCGGCTTTGGGGTCCTTCGAGGTTAGCCGAATACGGCCACGGCTTTCTGAACGCATAGACCCAACGTGGGCCTGGAAGCCATGGGCCTGCACCGCGCTTTTACCGTTATAGCTAATCGCGATGGGCAGAAAGTGGTACTGCAGGTTAGGCCACTCTTCCTCATCGCCGCTGCGAATAAAGCCACACGATTCAAACTGGTTGCTGGCGCCCACGCCGGTACCATTGAACAACCATTCAGCACCAATTTTCGGCTGATTGAACCACTTCAGCGCCGGGTAGAGCGAGATGGGCTCTTTGCACTCGTACTGAATATACATTTCCAGGTGATCCTGGAGGTTTTCGCCCACGCCTGGCAGGGCATGTACCATCTCGATATCCAGCTCTTTCAGCAGTTCAGGGTTGCCGATACCTGAGCGTTGAAGAATCTGCGGGGAGGCGATGGCACCACCGCACAAAAGCACTTCACGACGTGCGTAGGCCTGCTGTTTTTCGCCTTTCTGTTCATAACGAACACCCACGGCACGCTTCCCTTCAAACTCAATAATGTCGGTAACGGCATGAGTTTCGATGGTCAGGTTATGACGCTTCTTAGCGATATCCAGATAACCACGGGCAGTAGAAGACCGGCGTCCCTTGGGCGTGACGAAGCGGTCCATCGGGCCGAAGCCCTCTTGCTGGTAGCCGTTGACGTCTTTGGTTTCCGGGTAGCCTGCCTGTTTACCGGCTTCGATAAAGGTGCGATATAGCGGGTTGTTGCTGCTTTTCGGCGTGGTCACGCTGACCGGGCCGTCACCGCCATGGTAACTATTGGCACCAATATCGCGGCTCTCGCTTTTTGAAGTAGGGCAGACAGCTCAGGTAATCCCAATCTTCGAGGCCAGGCTGTTTGGCCCAGTTGTCGTAATCCAGAGCATTGCCGCGGATGTAGCACATGCCGTTAATCAGTGAGGAGCCGCCTAGCCCTTTGCCGCGGCCACACTCCATCCTGCGGCCATCCATGTAGGGTTCGGGATCGGTTTCAAATGCCCAGTTGTAGCGCTTACCCTGCAGCGGGTAGGCCAAAGCAGCGGGCATTTGAGTGCGGAAATCAAAGCGATAGTCTGGCCCGCCCGCTTCTAACAGCAGTACGCTGACGCTACTGTCTTCGGTGAGGCGGGTAGCGAGCACATTACCTGCCGAGCCAGCACCGATAATGATGTAATCAAATTCGCGTGGTTGAGACATAAAAACTCCTTAAAACACCGACTCAAACGGCCCCATCTCGATCTGTACCGACTTGGTCTGGGTGTAGTGATTGAGTGTCTCGATACCGTTCTCGCGCCCAATGCCCGACTCTTTATAGCCACCTACCGGCATCTCGGAGGGTGATTCACCCCAGGTGTTGATCCAGCAGATACCTGCTTCCAACTGATGAATCACGCGGTGGGCACGGTTCAGGCTTTCGCTGAAGACGCCGGCAGCCAGGCCATAGTTTGTATCGTTTGCGCGACGAATCACTTCCGCCTCGTCATCAAAAGCAAGTACTGACATCACTGGGCCGAAGATCTCTTCGCGCACGATACGCATATCGTCGGTGCAGTCGGTAAACACGGTGGGGCGGCCCATGCACCCTCTGCAAAGCTGCCGCTGTCCCAATTGTCGCCACCCACTAGCAAGCGAGCGCCTTGCTCTTTGCCCAGGGCAATATATGAAAGCACTTTTCTTGGTGTTCAAAGCTAACCAGCGGGCCAAAGTTGACGCTCGGATCCATCGGGTCGCCCGCCTTGATGCGCTTGACGCGCTCGACCAGCTTGGCTTCAAAGTCATCTTTACGCTGCGTTCAACAAATACCCGTGTGCCGTTGGTACAGATTTGGCCGCTGGAGTAGAAGTTGGCCATCATGGCGGCGTCGGCGGCACGGTCGAGATCGGCATCCGCGAAAACCAGCAGGGGTGATTTGCCGCCCAGTTCCATGGTGACGTCTTTTAAGGAAGAGCTGGCCGCCGCAGCCATGACTTTTTTGCCCGTGCCTGCTTCCCCCTGTGAACGACACCTTGGCGATACCGGGATGCTCGGTGAGCATGGCACCCACGCTGCCATCACCCTGCACAACATTAAAGACGCCGTTAGGCAAGCCTGCCTCGGTGAAGATCTCTGCCAGTTTCATCACGGTGAGCGGGGTCACTTCGCTGGGCTTGAACACCACTGCGTTACCTGCGGCTAGCGCGGGCGCGGCTTTCCAACAGGCAATCTGAATCGGGTAGTTCCACGCACCAATCGCACCAATCACGCCTAATGGCTCGCGGCGGGTATATACAAAAGAGCTATCGCGCAGGGGTATCTGGCTTCCCTCAATGGCAGGTGCTAAACCCGCGTAGTACTCCAACGCATCAGCGCCGGTGACAATATCGACGCTGGCGGTTTCACTGATCGGCTTGCCGGTGTTGCGGGTTTCAAGCTCAGCGAGCTCATCATTACGCTCTCTTAACAGCGCCACGGCGCGCAATAGAATGCGCGAACGCTCCATGCCTGTCATGGCGGCCCATTCACGCTGGCCCCGCTGTGCGGCGTCGACGGCGGTGTCGATATCCGCTTGGCTGGCTTGGCCAATAGTGGCCAGCAAGCTGCCATCAAACGGGTTGGTAACGGTAAAGGTCTCGCCTGACGTGGCGTTCACCTGGCGACCATCAATATAAAGCGGCTGTACATCTTGAGCGGCCATGTCAGTCTCCATGAATACGTAAATTTAAGGGTGCGTGTTGGATGCTGTCTGGGTGCATCCATAATGAGCAAAAGTTGATCGAGATAGGTGTGTGCAAGATGGCGCGCTTCTTCCGCGTTAAGGCCTTCTGGCGTTAACGCGCCGCGCAGCCATAGGCCATCGATCATGGCGGCTAATCCTCGGGCGGCATTGCGTGCCTCGGCGCGAGGCATTACTCGCCGAAATTGGTGGCATAAATTGGCATAGAGGCGTCGGTCATTGACGTTTTGCAGCCGTTGCAGCATGGGTTTATGCATACTGCTGGCCCAAAATGCTAGCCAGGTTTTGGCGGCAGGGCCGGTGACCTGCGTGCGGTCAAAGTTGCCCTCGATAATGGCACCGATATGCGCACGGGGAGAGTCGTCTTCCAACGCTTGGCGGCGAACCGCAACAGCATCCGTAAGGTCAGTCAGGATTTGCCGCATAGTGGCTTCAAGTAGGCCATCTTTGCCGCCAAAATAGTGACTGATAATACCTGCTGAAACACCCGCATGGCGTGCAATGCGCATCACCGTGGTTTCGGCTAGGCCGACTTCATCAATCGCTACCATCGTTGCGTTAATTAATTGCTGGCGGCGTATCGGTTCCATTCCCACCTTTGGCACAGCGTTCTCCTAATCCGTTGAATGCCATACGTGGGTAGATGCTTGAAACCCAGGCGTAGGCATGGTTACCTATCCATGATGGCATTTTTTTTATTGAACGTTCAATCAATAAAAGGCGCCGATTATTTCCACTGCTTGCGACCACTACAGCAATGGAGTGTTCGCAGCGGACGCTTTAAGGGGAGCATGATCATGAGCAGATTTTCTACGCGTTACGCAGGTGCTTTATTGTTAGCGGCTGGTTTACCTACGGCGGTTTATGCCGATGAGTGCAGCACTGTGCGCTTTGCCGAAGTGGGTTGGACCGATATTACCGCGACGACAGCACTGGCCAGTGAAGTACTCGAAGGGCTTGGTTACGAGCCTAGCGTGGACACGGTTTCCGTGCCGATTGCCTATGCTGGTATGAAGAACAATGATTTTGATGTCTTCCTGGGTAACTGGATGCCTTCAATGGCTTCTATTAGCGACCCTTATATTGAGCGTGGAGAAGTCGAGCGCTTGGTGGCCAATTTGGAGGGGGCAAAATACACCCTGGCAGTGCCCCAATACGTTTACGATGCGGGCGTGACCTCGGTTAATGATCTGGCGGAGCATGCGGACCAGTTTGAGCGCAGCGTGCATGGCATTGAGGCAGGTAATGACGGTAATGAGCTAATTGAGCAAATGATCGATGACGATGCCTATGGGTTAGGCGATTGGCAGGTGATTGACTCAAGTGAAGCCGGAATGCTGGCAGAACTGCGCGCCCGGGTGCCCAACGAACAGTGGATGGTATTTTTGGGCTGGGAGCCGCACCCCATGAATTCCAACTTCGAGATGGCTTATCTCTCTGATGCCGATGACTACTTTGGCCCCGATTTGGGCGGTGCGACGGTGCACACCAACACCCGTGCGGGATTTGTGGAAGAGTGCCCTAATGTGGGGGCGTTATTGCGCAATATGACGTTTACACTGGAAATGGAAAACCAACTCATGAGTTCAATCATGGATGATGGTGAAGCGCCCCGTGACGCGGCTCGTGACTACCTGAAGGCCCATGATGATGTGCTGGACGAGTGGTTAGAAGGGGTGACCACACGCGACGGTGAGCCTGGTGCAGAGGCTGTACGTGCCGCTATTCAATAAAACCATTTAGACGCGAAAGGCAAGCCGGGTTCCGGCTTGCCTTTCGTCATTAAGATAGGCATAATCTGCACCCGTTGATGAGGCAAAGGCTACGTAGCTCAGCTGGTTAGAGCACATCACTCATAATGATGGGGTCCCCTGTTCAAATCAGGGCGTAGCCACCACATCAGCATTAGCACACTTACTTAATAACCGAGTGTGCCGTTATGGTGGCCCCTTAGGTCCTCCCGCAACGCTAAACTGCGAACCCCGCCAGGCCCGGAAGGGAGCAACGGTAGTGGTGGCTGCGTGTGCCGGGATGTGGCTTTTGGGGCCGCCTCCATTTCGGCTGTTTTCCCTTCTGTTTGGCTTAAAATCCGATCAACTTGTCGTCGGGTCGTAACATCCTGGGTGTTAGCACGCTCGGATCGTCTTCGGCAGATTTTTACTTGCTGTTTATCGATAGGTATTTCATTGTTTTCTTGTTATTCCAATAGGGTCTAGGTTTGTGACTAAAATGGAGAACGAGGAAGGCTATGTCTAATTTCCGACACTCACCAGGCAGGCCGGACGTAGCCGGCTTTTATGATCCAAGAACCTCAAGCGTTCAATATGTCATCAGCGACCCTGCCACACGCCGCTGTGCCATCCTTGACCCTGTCTTAGACTTTGATGAGAAGTCGGGGGCAACTGCTACCCACCATGTCGATGAGTTATTAGATTACGTCGCACGGGAGGGGCTCTTTGTTGACTGGATTCTCGATACGCATCCACACGCCGATCATTTTCGGCAGCACAGTATCTTAAGGGAAAAGACAGGGGCACCAACGGCCATAGGAGCGTACGTTACGAAAGTGCAGGCGCTATGGAAGGAGATATACAATTGGCCGGACTTCCCGGCTGACGGCCGTCAGTGGGATCATCTTTTGCCGAAGGTGATCCGCTTCGGATTGGAGAGATAGAAGGCCGCGTCATGTTCTCGCCTGGACACACGCAGGCTTCAATCACTTATGTCATCGGCGATGCGGCCTTCGTCCACGACACGTTATTCCAACCGGATGGCGGCACTGCTCGCGCCGACTTCCCCGGCGGTAATGCCCATAGCCTTTGGGATTCTATTCAAGCAATTTTATCTCTACCGGATGAGACCCGGCTCTTTACCGGTCACGACTACAGGCCCGATGGGCGTGAACCGGTGTGGGAAAGCACCGTACGTCAACAGCGTGAAACCAATATCCATCTGAGTAATGGCCAGACAGTCGAGGACTACGTTTCTATGCGCAACGAACGAGATGCGGGATTACCCATGCCTAAGCTGCTTCTCCCATCGTTGCAGATCAATATCAATGGTGGTGCATTGCCTAAGCCGGAGGATAACGGCCAGCGTTATCTGAAAATCCCACTCAATGCGCTGACTGACGCCGCATGGGACTAACCGCTCAGTTGAACGGCAAATGAGGAAAGGGGAGCTAATGCGGCAAGAAGTTTTGTTCGACTTTCTTGCAACCTCGATAGCCTTAAAGGCGAGGCACAGCCATGGAACGTGGGGGGACAGGGTTTGAGGCTTTAAGCGAGGATTGATACTGGCTCTACTCCACCGCAGAGTTAAAATAGTATGCGGTGGAGTTTTCATTTGACGCGTTAGGGCGCTTCACTGCCCATCATTTCTATTAAGCGCGACTCGCTGGGCATGCCTTCTATTCGGTCGATTCGAAGAGTGCCGTTGTCTGTCTCACGTTGGAAGGCGCTTGTCGGCGTAGCGTATAACCCCAACTCTTCAAATAGCTGATTATTGGCGTATACCTGCTCTTCGATCTCACGAGATTGAGCGCTGGCCTCTATCTCTTGGTCGCCGCTTTCATGTGCATGTAACGTTGCGGAAGGATCATCGGCACCTAAGAGAGCGGCTGCTTTGCCGGGGCTGTCAGGGGCTAAAATACCCACCATGATATGACGTAGCTGTACCTCACCGGCTTCGACCCAAGGACGAACGGCATGCCAGAGCTGACGACAGTAGGGGCAGTTTGGATCCGTAAAGGTGTAAATAGTCCGCGGTGCATCCACGTCGCCATCTTGAATCCAGTGGCTGGCCTCCAATGTCTGCCAGGTTTCAGCTTCCAAGGGCGCTCGTACATGCTCATCCAGCTGCGCTTCAGTAAGATCATTGCCTTGGCTATCCATTAATGTGCCGATAATGGCATGCTCTTTATCCGGCGTTAGGTAGATCGCCATGTCACGGCCCTGGGCGCTGGCGCCATAGCCGCGTAGCCCGCCAGGGGCATCAAACTGTCCGTGAATTTCTAACCCTTGGTTGGCGAGGGCTTGCACCGGGGCGGGCAAGTCATCGGCGTAGCTAGTAGAAATGCCCACAAGCCCCGTCAGTAGGAGAGAACTGCTAATAAAAGCGTATCGATTCAAGCGCATTACTACATCCTGTTTAAGTGGAACTTTGCCAATTAGCTCATAAAGGGTAAATGATAAGCGTACGGGGCAGTACAAACGTTCCAGGCGCCGTTGCAAGTTTGCGCTGGAAAACTCACCAACGTACGTATTGATCAGTTGGCCATCGGGCCAAAGGCAATGCGTTGCTGCAACATGAAAAGTTTATCCCCGAGAATGTCGTGCCGCGATCCTGATAGCACAATATTATTGAAAGGTTATCTGTAGGCCATGTAGGGCGTTATGTCCCAACAAGCGAGGCTGGTCAAATGGAAGAGGGAGCAGAAAATGTTAGCTGTTTAACAATTGTTTTATAGTCACTGAACCTAATCTTATCAAAATAACTGGCTTTAAGATTTAAAGTAAATTCACCATTGTGATAGCGCTCATGCTACCGGTCTACACAAGATAATGCTGTTTTAACAATACTTAATTATATAGAGCTGACTAAATAGCCTCTTAAGTAAGCAGCTTTGGTATTAAATCTTAATTAGTCATTAGCTTAAAAGTGCTCTGATACTGTAGCTGAAATAAAAATATATTAATGTCTACGCAATTGATGATAAATAACCCTTATGGGTGTGAGGTGCTAAACGGGTGTTTTTCGATGGCCGATCAAGCTGGTAGGGCATATGTGGCCTGGCCGCTACTATTTAATAAAGAATGCTGATGTCCATCAATGATGCTCGTCAGTTCGTTCACCTTAATCGTTAGCGAGCTTATGTTTAGTTTTAGTTAATATTAATTTCAGCCTCTTAATATATGTTTAGTTTTTAAATTTCTAAATTAAATGAATAATGCTAGCGCAGTAGCGCCGCTTCATCTGTTTTCCTTCTTTCCTGCATGATCAAAACCACCTAGCTTTTCGGTGAATATCAGGTGTCTAACTTTCTGATATCTTCTTAGTATTGTTAAAACAGGTTTCAGCACATGTCGGATAGTGTTTTTAGGTTATTTATAGTAACAATTTTGTAACGGTAAATATTCGGGCTGCAGGTAAATAGCGATGATTTCGAAACAGGTGACTGCCAAGCTGAAGCGTGATCAAGAGATTGGTAGTTGTCTTGGATTTAAGAGCCATGCATGCCCGGCTAAACGCACCAAACGCAAAGGGGTGCTAAAGACGGGGTCTCCGCTAGCAAAGGAGTGTTGGCTCTGGTTATGACGAGTTCCATTGCTAGTGTCTGGGGACAAGAAAGCTCCTCGGATGACAGTTTTCATCGGGTTTTCACCACTACCTACCGGGCCTCATCCTTCATTGATGGGTACTCCCTCAGCCATGTGCAGGGGCCATCAACATTAATATGGCCTCAGGCCACGGCAATCTGCAGAGCAATTCTGGTGTTATTGCCATGGGAGACAACGCCTTGGCCAATAACATCGTGGTGCAGATCGCCACTTCAAACAATCGCCTCGAGCCCGAACTGGCCAATGCCGTGATTAAAGATCAGGCACTGAGCCAAGCGGTGGGCTGGATATCCGTCAATCAGGCGGCGGGGCAATCGAATGTACAGAGCAACACGCTGAGTGTCGCTTTGGGCATAAGGGGCAGCTCTCTGACCAGCGAATCGCTGAGCCAAGTCCTGTCCAACAAGCAGGAGTCGATGGAAGATTCTGAGGGTAATGCTCAGTCGCGGCGGGTCGAGATTGAGGAATCGGCCTTTGCTGGGGCACGTGGTGTCATTCAAGTGAATCAGTCGGCTGGAGTGGGCAATGCTACAGGGAACCATGTCGGTATCCGCATGACATCTGGGGCTTTTAGGTAGCAGCGCCTTTGTAAACTAATAGCAAGGCTCGTAGTTCCATTCAGGAGAAAGACAATGAAAACATTCACAAAAGCACCTCTTGCAGTGGCTATCGCTGCTCTTCTAGCGGCTCCCTATGCGCTGGCCGAGTTCAATGGCAGCAATGATTTCGACACCGACGCCTATCTAGACGTTGATGTTGAAAACGATATCAAAGTAAGTCTAACGCACGAAGTTTATAACAACATCGATGTGGAAATTGATTTGGACATAACTGCCGATGACGCGGATCATTTCGCTGCGGCCACCATCGACCGCAAGCAGTTCACCGACGATAATGCAGTATATTCTGACAAGAATGTAAACAATGCCACTGTCACTGGTTCTGGAAACGGTGCGACCGGCAATATTGGTATTAACGTAGCGTCCGGTGACCTCAACAAGCAGGCCAACGATACGGCCATCGCTAACGACGGGGATGCTTTTAAGGACCTAACAGGGAGCGACCGCCGCGATCGTCCCGGCAGTGATGAAGACATGGTCTTTGCCAAGGCAGCGACTTTCGCGATTCAGTCCTCCTCCAACAATAGATACGATAACGATGGCACCACAAACAATGCGTCGCTTAGCGGTTCGCTGAACGAGTCTTCGGGTAATATTGGCGCCAACATTACCGCTGGGGCAGGTAATATTCAAAACAATGCTATGACGCTTGCGGTAGGTCAGGGTAGCTCTGCTGAGGCTACCACCGGTGGTGTTCAGGTGTCCTACAATAATGTGTCAGATAATGACCTTTACACAGTCAATGCTCCATATCGCACAGTATATGTACGTAACAACACAAATAATGCGTCGCTAAGCGGTTCATTGAACGGGGCCAAAGGCAATGTGGGCGTTAACATCGCCTCTGGCAACGGCAATATGCAAAGCAATACCTTGTCTATCGCTAGCGCGCAGTAAGCCGCGTGGTGATTGAACCCGGCCCGCGAAACGGGCCGGGTTTTTTCAAATCTGCATGCTTTGCAGGAGAGTCTATGAAAACCGTGGCGATATCGCTGCTCAGCTTGACCTTGATAGCCGGTACCACTCTACCCACAAAACGGGCGGAAGCCTCGCCGATTCGGCTCGGCAATATCGTGCCTGGCACCTTGGTAACCAAAGAAGTGCAGTCGATTCGTGAGCTTCGCTTTGAGAACCTCATAGCGCAGGAAACAGACTTCTCCTGTGGCGCGGCATCCCTGGCAACCATTCTCAAGTATGCCTACGGCTGGTCAGATGTGACCGAGGTAGATGTTCTTGAGGGAATGTTTGCCGTTAGTGACCCTGAGCTAGCGCAGCGCATGGGGTTTTCGCTACTCGATTTACGTAACTATGTGGAATCCATTGGCATGCGGGCCAGGGGTACGAAATCGAGGAGGACGCCCTGGATGCCGTATCTATTCCCGTCATTGTGTTACTCGACCTAGCCGGCTACCAGCACTTCGTCGTGATGAAGAAGGTCGTGGGAGACCGCGTCTATATCGGTGATCCTCTCTGGGCAACACTATCATGCCGCGTTCCGATTTTATGGAAGCCTGGAACAACATCATCTTTGCTGTCATCGGTGAGGATTTTGATACGCATACAGTCCTGCTCGATCCGTCTCAGCCGTTGACGGCACACCGGCTAACGGATGTCTTTTCCCGGTACCCAAGCAGCAACTACTGGATTTTGGGTTCCGCCATGCAGAGAGTGTTCTAACCGTTTGTCGCAATAATTAAAAGGATAAAAGCATGAACGGGCATGCAAAAAGCAATATTGGTTTAACGTGTTTACCTTATCGCTGATGGTTGTCTCCATAATAGTAGTAGTTTCACCGCGGGCGCAGGGGGCAACTTTGGCTACTGACTTCAACGATCCGGCTTTCCAGCAGGGGAGGCAGTTGGCGGATCATGAGCTAGCGCAGCTGCGTGGCAAGGCGGTCAATAGCCGGGAAATACTCTTTTCGGCGTAGAAATGTCAACGCGTTGGCAAACCTCGACAGGGGAAGACCTTCATGCGCGGGCGAATCTAGGTATCGACTTGAGGGGAGGTCAGCCATCTCCTCAGTTCTCAACGCATATTACCGCTACTACGCATGCGGGAGTATGCTGCCTATCAGCAGGCAATGAGCGATACAGCGCCGGTCATTAACACTGGCGGTTTAAATGCCGAGGGGGTCGTGCAACTGGTACAGGCGGGTGGTAACTTCAATAGCGCCAACAACGCTTTCTGGGTTGATGTGGGGCACGAAGTGGGGAGGGGCAACGTTCAGCCAGCTAATAATAAATTAACAGAGACCACACCGGGCGGTGCCCAGGTAACCATTGGCAAGCACAGCGGGGCTGGGTATGTCGCTATCCGTACCCGGCGCAGGCGTGGTAAGCCAGGAAATACGCTCACGGCAAGGGTTGCATCAGACTATTCAGCTCACCAGTGACCATCAGCAGATCAGCAACATGACTCGCTTACACGTACAGTTGGGGAAGAGTTCAAGCGCCAGTATTAACGAAGATTTCAAACATTTACTGAACTCAGTTCGCGCATTAGAACATCTCCAGTGAAACCTAGTTTTAACCTGCTTCATGTATAACAGGCCGATAATTATCGGCCTTTTCATGCTTATATTGCCAACGCTATTGCCTGATGGATTGACGGAGGGTATCAATAAGTTACGCCATCCTTCTTGGGCGAAGGAGTGGAGGCGAAATGGTCGTACCGAGTTTACATTTAAGGGAATCAATGATGCTGTATAACAAAACGAAAAACAGGTGCAGTCTGTCGGCTACCCACTATCGATGTCGCTACTTTTCTCGCTGCGGTGTATGTATCACCAGAGGCTATGGCTCAAGGAGCAAACGATGAGGTGGTTCGAGAAGCCCAGCCCAGTCAAAGTGTCCAGAATGTTTTACGTGAGGAGCATGCGCTGTTCTCAGATCGCTTGACGATCGAGCCTGGCATCAGCTACTCATATTCCGACCGCAGCAATCTAGCCCTAAGTGGATTTCTAGCGCTGGATGCGATCTTTCTGGGCAATATAAATGTCGATACCGTAGAGAGCCACACTACCACTTTCGATTTAAGCACACGCTACGGGATAACAAATCGGCTGGAAGTAGAGCTGATGATTCCCTACGTCTACCGTAGCAGCCAGTACGAGACCATTGGTGCCGGTGCGTCAACGGGTGGGTTAGTCGAAGAAAGCGTTAGCCAGGGCGACCTTGGAGACATCAGTGCTGGTATATATTATCGACTTTTACCCGAAGCCGAAGTTAGGCCAGATGTTGTTTGAATTTCTCCGTTCGGGCACCGACCGGCAAGCATCCTTACGATATTAGAACGAATAGCAGGATTGTAGATGATGGTGAGGGTGGATTCGAGAATTTGACAGTACCGACCAGCCTTCCAACGGGAAATGGTGTATGGGGCGTGAGCTCTGGCTTGTCGTTTCTTAAAACCGTGGACCCAGCCATTATTTTCGCCAATATTGGTTATACCCATAACATCAAGCGAAGCTTTGACGATATAGGCTCAAGCGAAGAGGATGTACCAGGTGAAGTGAATCTTGGCGACAGTATTCGTCTGGGCTTCGGTACCGCTTTTGCCTTGAATGAGCGCTTCAGTCTGTCCATGTCGTTTACGCATCAGCACGCTTTCGAAACAAAAGTCACCACCGATGGGGGCCTGAACAGACTGTCATCGGTAGCAGTGCCAATGCGGCCTCTGTCAATTTTGGTGCTACCTATGGCCTGTCGGACACCACGTCGATTGTTACGAGTGTCGGTATCGGATTGACTGACGATGCCCCCGACTTAACCCCTTGATTTCCGTATGCCTTTCCAAATCTAGTCTTTACACATCTAGTCTATTTAAAACTATTTTTTCAAAAAAGCCCCCTGCGCCTGACTAGGTAATGGGGTAGCCGAAGTAGACGCGATACGCTTGAGCATTTGCTCCTCTAGCAACGACTCACTGGTACTCACCCTGATTTATCAGCTTTGCCCCACCATTCAGTTCCTTTGGGTAATTTAAGATTATTTTTTTAATATCATATTTTTAGTTTGGTGCTTTTATTAACAATAATAGATGAGGTATCCAATGTTTATGATAATTAAATATTTGCAAATAGGACTCTAGTTAGCATTAAAATTAATTTTAAATGGTAAAAATAGCTTTAATATATATTAACTTCGTAATGGCTATTGAATAGCTAACATATATTATAGTAAGTGAGCTTTGCTTCGCCCTAGGATTGCCCTTTATGAACCCATTTATCAGTGGGTTTTGGTTATAGCACTAAAGGGGTTTATGTATGGTCACCTCAAAAGAATATAATTTTTGCCTCAGGAACAGCTGAACTTAGCCTGCTTACAAGAGGCAAAGAGCTGAATCGCTATCGCGGCTTGTCGTTGAGCTTCCTGCCTTTTGATTCCCTCTATTAGTCGTTTGATGAATGCAATCGGTATGGAGTGCGATCACAGGCTTCATAGTTTGCAAGCAGTCGCTAGTCAGATGAGGCTTGATGTGTTTGCTAACGTTAGCCAGCTAAAGAAACGCCGTTTTTTAACAAAAACAGTCAGCATTTTTGTAGTAGATGAAAATATGGGAGGCAGCTTCTTGTAAATGCTGAGGAAGCCGCTGAAGCGACGTATATATTCTTTAGTTGGTTGCTGGAAACGAATGCCACGCCTGAGTTACATCAATTATTGACCACCTTTGTAACGCAGAAAAACAGCGAATATCGTGTACTTCAGGAGTGCCGTGAGCAGTGGAAGGTGGGTTTTCCGAGCTAAGTTTCGCTTCTTAAGAAAAATTAAAGCTTTTTACTGGTCAATACTCCCTGCTAGGAGAGCGTGTCTATGATCATGCCTATGCAGCACAGCCCAGATTTTTAAGTTATTTTAGCGATGATGCAGGTTCTATGCTGCAGATTCTCTGGGATTTTTTCCTACCCCAATGATGGTTGTGCGCTTTGAAGGGCAGGATAATTTCGTTGTTGAGTCCATCAATCCCTCTCAGCAGGCTGCGTTGAGCGGTCGACACGTTTATGGGCAATCACCTTGCTGATATGTTTCCAACATCGTTTCGTGCTGAACTAATTGAAAATTGTGCTCGCTGTATGAAAGAAAAGGTGCCCGTTCGGTATGAAGTGGGTGGTGGGTGCATTAATAGCGAGCGCTATCAAAGCGCTTGTCAGGTTCTTTTAATGCCTATTAATAACTATCAAGGCATAGCGACCCATTTGCTCTGCATTGTCCATCCCTCTAGCCTAGGCGGCTGTTCGGAAATCGGTAACCATTCTGAACAGGAATTAGAACGCCGTGTGATGGAGCGCACCAACGAATTAACGTCCATCAATCGACAATTAACTTACCTAGCCACACACGATTGGTTGACTGACGCGTACAATCGCCGTCACCTCCTTGAACTGGCGACGACTGAGTTCAAGCGGGCTTCTCGCTATGGCCTATCGCTCGGCCTGTTAATGCTCGATATTGACCATTTCAAGTCACTTAACGATGAACAAGGACACAGCGCAGGCGACCAAGCGCTGAAAACGGTTGCGCGCGCAATGCGAGAGACGATTCGTGATTGTGATCTACTCGGTCGTTATGGCGGTGATGAATTTATCATCGTGTTTCCCGAAACGGATATCCAAGGTGCTCGCGCGATTGCTGAACGGCTAAGTAGCAAGCTAAAAGACGCTAATCTATCCGTCAGCGTCGGCCTCACTACACTGGAACGTAATGACCAAATGATTGATGATTTGATTAACCGTGCCGACCGGTTGTTATTGAATGCTAAGCGCAATGGCCGTAATCGAATTGAAAGTGCTTCCCTGACACTCATAAATTAAAAGGCTGGGGGGAGTAAGTTGCGAGTCTGAAAGCAGGGCGTGGCCAACCGCAATCAGGTGTTGATTTTTAATCTTAATTAGAAGATTTAGCCTCGACGCCTGGTATGGGCTGTGTTGGTCTTGGAAATTCGCCTTGCAAGGTATCTATGCCAGACTGCGGTTTGGCTAGTGGCACTAAATCTTGCCGCGCTTTTCGGCGCTGTTCTGTGTCGATTCCCATACGCTGGTCGCGTTCCTCGATCAGGTCTGGATTCGCTTCACTATTACGATTGAATGACCATGCCAAAGATGGCTCAGGGGCAATGACGCTTCGCCTCCTTCGCTCTGCGCGCCATGTGCGGTATCCCACGTATGCCATGTTTTACCGTAGCTGTTTATTTTACTTTTCATCAGTTCATGTTCGGCAGCAACAGGTAAATTAGGAGCTACTAACTGGCCTGAAAGGATTTCTCCGTTATGAGGATGCCAGAACTGTTTCTCTTCCTCTGGAAGCTGCTCGAAGAGTTCTTCAGAAATGATATATTCAATACCATTTAGCTTTGCATCCTCCGTATTACCGTCATAAAGAGCGCATTGCAAGAAGTCTTCATTTACCTGATCACAGAAATGGTGGGCTTCAAATTGATGTAGTGGGTCTTTTAAGCGGATGAAAACCTACCAGGTAAACATCGAGTTGTGATGGGGGCGTGTCTGTCTGCATCACGCTTGCGCCTGCTTCTAATAGTTGGGCTTTTGCGCTCTCAGGTTCACCAGGTACATCAACGCTCGAACGGGTCTCTCCCATGCCGGTGCAGCCAGACAGAGCAAGCATCGACGTGGCAAGCGCTGCATGAGGAAAATGAATGTTTTTGAGCATACAACCTCTTGGGAATTGGCTGTAAAAATATTGTTTTATTTTCTGAGATTAGCCTATTTAAAAGGGTTTTCAACTCATTGTTACGCTCATTGAGCAAGCAGACTTGGTCAGCGATCAGTATCACATGACCGAACTTTATCTCGTACGGCCTAGCGTTAACACCAACAGTTTTACTGTCTCTTGGATTCTATATATCGGTAGTGTCAAAGGAGACGCTGACGTTAATGCTATCGGTTTCAACGCTGCTATTTCTGCTGCTCAGTAAAACGCTGCATGATGGCCAGCGTTTCATCACTGACATGGTGCTCCATGCCTTCGGCATCAATACGCGCCGTGGCGTCTTTAACCAAGAGCCCGTAAAAATGCAGCACGATATCATGGCGAGTGCGTGAGGTTTCCGCCATTTTTGGCCTGCTTCGGTCAGAAATAAAGAGCGGTAGGGTTTGCTGGTAACTAATTCCAACTCATTTAATCGACGAATCATTTTCGATACTGTCGCCTGACTGACTGCCATACGATTGGCAATGTCTGCTGCTCGCGCTTCGCCGCGGTGCTTTAATAGGTCACCAATGAGTTCAACGTAGTCTTCAATTAGCTCTGTTTCATGCGCATTGCGTACCGTTGCATACTGCTGCGCATGCTGCTCCACGGGAGGCAGGGCATCACTTGGAATGCTTGAGGCGGTCAACGAATCGTTCGGATTAGAATCAGTCATTGGCAAATTATATCGGAGACAGTGGTAACAATCATTGGATAGTTCTTGAGATAGCTTTGAAATAGCCCTTGGAATAGTACTTGAGATAGCTTTTGAAATGGCCCTTTGAATAGCTCTTACGATAGTCGATGGAATTGTAACGTGTTTTTGTGCAACATTGTTAGCCAAGGCTAAATTATTTGCCTAAAGCTGTATTGTTGAGCTACAGTCTACTGACTAGGTAAGGCATAAGGGAGCGACAATGAATAAGCGCAATCTGGGTATCGCGTTAAGCTTACCGTTATTGCTGAGCGCCGTAATGGCTAGTGCTGAGACGGAAGAGAGTGCATCGTCTCCTCTGAATGTTGCCGTGACTTTTCGGTACTAGGTGACTTAGTCTCACGCGTCGCAGGGGGATGATGCCAATGTCTCTGTATTAACCCCAATCGGTGCAGAAGTGCACGAATGGGAATTGACCCCGAGTAACTTCGCAGCGTTGGAAACGGCAGATATAGTGTTTTACAACGGCTACCAGTTAGAACAGTGGATGCCGCAAGTAGAAGCCACGTTGCTTGAAGGTGTGCCGCTCGTGGCAGTGGCGGAAGCTTCCGATTACCCCACTCAGTCTATTGTCACTGGCGACTTGGCTGGCGATACCGACCCGCATTTGTGGATGGATCCACGGGCAGTCTCGGCGTACATCAGCGTTATTGCTGATGAGTTAGCCAGGGCCTTGCCTCATGAAAGCGAAGATTTTCAGGAGCGTGGCAGCGTTCTTGCTGATGAGCTTGATGCCCTTCATGTGGAACTACAAGAGCGCTTAGAGGTGATACCCGAAGAACACCGTGTACTGCTTAGTAGTGAAGCCGCTTTTTATATTTCTCAGATGCTTACCACTTTGAGCACGATGGTATCTGGGGCACCAATGCCGAAACTGAAGGCTCCCCGCCAGCTGATGCGTGTGGTGGATATGATTAATGAACGCCAACCGGCGGCGCTGTTCTGGGAAAGCACTATTTCTGACCGCCACGTGACCAGTTTGGCACGCGATACAGGCGTAAAGGTGGCAGGGCCCTTGTATGTGGATTCACTCAGTGAGCCCAGTGGCGAAGCAGGTGATTATTTCACCATGATGCGTCATAACGTTGAGCTGTTACGCCAAACCTTGGCAACCGAGTAAACGATCATGGCAACGACATTAGGCGATGCCCTGTGGCGATTGACATCAAGGGCCTATATGCGGCCTACCAGCGCCAACCCGTGCTGGAAAATATTAATCTTCAGTTTCCCGCCAATAAATGGACGGCCATTGTGGGCCCGAATGGGGCAGGGAAATCAACATTGTTTCATGTGCTTACCGGCAGTATGAAAGCACTGCGCGGCAAGGTGCAGGCATTTGGTGAGCCAATTTCGACGCACCGTAAAGCGGGGCACATCGCCTATATGGCTCAGCGTGAAGCGATTGAATGGGATTTTCCTGTTTCGGTGTGGGAAACCGTGATGGGCGGCCGTTATGGGCATATGCGCCATGATCCCTTGTGGCGCCGTTTGCTTCCTTCGCGCTGGTACGATAGCCGACATGGCGAGGCCGTCTATAACGCGTTGCAGTCCGTGGATATGCTGGGACTGGCTGAACGCCCGATTGGCGCGCTTTCCGGGGGGCAGAAAAAACGCGTACTACTGGCGCGTACACTTGCCCAGCAGGCCAATATTTTACTCCTTGATGAACCATTGGCGGGCGTAGACCCACCCAGCGAACAATTGATTTTAGACGTGCTTGCCCGTGAGCGGGAGGCGGGGCGTACGGTGATAATGGTAACTCATGATATGCCCGGCGCCCGTCGTCACGTTGATCACGTCGTGTTGATCAATCGCTTTATTCGCGGGGTTGGAACGCCGGAGGAGATGCTCAGCGATGGAAAATTGGCCGAGCTGGCAGTGAGTTCAACCGAGCAGTCAGCGGATGATATGCCTATCGATAACGCATCAGTTTATAAGGCAGCCCAGGGGTAAACAACGTGGCAGAACTAATGATGGCATTTGGCCTGTTCGGCGATGCCTTGATAGCTTGGCTCACCTCGGCTCTGATGGTGGTGGTCAATCTATTGCCCGATAGTGTTTCGGATTCATTTCAATACGCTTTTATGCAGCGCGCCTTATTGACCTCGGTACTGGTAGGGGCCATTTGCGGCATTTTATCCTGCTACGTAGTGCTCAAGCGCTGGTCGCTTCTGGGTGATGCTATCTCACATGCGGTATTGCCTGGTGTTGCGATTGCCTACTTATTAGGCTGGCCGTTTTTATCGGCGCATTTATTACCGGTGCGCTGACCTCGGTAGGCATTGGTGCGATTGAGCGTCATACACGCATTAAATCTGACGCGGCCATGGGCTTGATGTTCACTAGCGCCTTTGCGCTGGGTATTGTGATTATCAGCAAAATAGCCTCCAGTACTCATCTAATGCATATCCTGTTTGGCAACGTGTTGGGTGTTCAACCCTCGGCGTTGCTGCTGACATTGGTGGCCAGCATGATTGCCCTCTTGGTAGTGTGGCTCGCCTATCGGCCATTGCTGCTTTATGCCTTTGACCCACTGCAGGCTCAGGCACTGGGCTTCAATACCAGTATCATTCACTACGGATTGATCCTACTGTTAACCCCTTACCATCGTGGCGAGTTTGGAAACGGTGGGTATCATTTTAGTGGTGGCGATGCTGATAACCCCAGGTGCAACGGCACATCTACTCACGGATCGCTTTAAAACCATGATGCTGATATCAGTGGGGGTGGGGGTTAGCTCGGCAGTCATAGGGCTGTGGCTTTCTGTGATGTTAGATGTTGCTTCTGGTGGCTCCATTGTATTGGTGGCGACAAGTTGGTTCTTTATGGCGTTGCTGTTCTCGCCCGGCAAGGTGTGCTGGTGCGTCAGTGGCGTCGCAGGTCTATGGGTTGAAGCCTCAGAGTAGCGAACCTATAAATCCGCTGAATCAGAAAGCGATCTGATCTGATTTTTAATACCCACAGCGTCTTCGACATCCAACTGAAAGGCGATCCCTGTACCGGGAGTTTCATCAAATTCGCCTACCTGGGCAATCGCCTCGAGAATATGGCGGCTGCGGTGCTCCTCGGCCAGGAACAGCAGCATATCCCGCTGCGCGGTAATCTCCATGCCAAAATGCCGTGCGCTTTATTAAGCCCTTCGCCGCGAGCGTTATTGATCACCGTGGCGCCGGTAGAGCCAGCTTGGCGAGCCGCCTCAAGAATGGCGTCCGTTAGTGTGTCTTCAACCATCGCGACAATTAGTTTAAAGCGCATCGTGATCTCCTTTTCCTAATTAGTTGCTGTTCTGAGTCGTTAAGTTATTAGCGGAGCGTTTCCGCGTAGCTCGCCATTGAGCAAGTTGGGCGTAACCCATTACGGTGATTATCGGGAATAGGCAGGCGAGAGCGATCATACCGAAGCCATCCATTATGGGGCTTCGGCCGGGAATTTCTGATGCCAGCCCTAAGCCTAATGCAGCAATAATAGGAACGGTGATTGTCGACGTTGTGACGCCCCCGAGTCGAACGCCAACGGTATGATGGCGCGGGGCGAACGCAGGGTTTGAATTATTACCAGTACGTAAGCGGCGAATACGAACCACTGTAAAGGCCAGCCCATTACAATGCGCCAGCTTCCCAGCGTAATACCAAAAGCCATGCCCAGGGCAACGGCAATGCGTAACATTAGGGGGTCGATCGTGCCGCCGGAAATTTCGCCTGCCTTTAACGACACCGCAATCAGCGAGGGTTCGGCAATAGTAGTACTGGCCCCAATAGCAAATGCAAAGATATATACCCAGTAGTAGTCGCTCCAGTGGCGCTCTGCTCCTGCTGCTAGGGCTGGTAAAAACGCTTGGCTGGTAAGTTGGGTAGCCATTAACTCACCCATGGGAAACAGCGCTTGTTCCAAACCAACCAGGAAAAATGAGAGCCCAATCCATACCATGAAAAGCCAGTCAATACTTGGGACAGGCGTTTTACGGGTCGGCGAATCACCAGATACTGAAAGCCGAAAATAATCGCGGCAATGGGTAGGATATCGAGTAGCGTTCCCCAGAAAGTAGCAATAAGCGTCATGGTGCGACTCCGGGCACGAAGTGAAGGCCAATAATGCCAAACAGCAGTACAAAAATAATCGGCATGACAGAAGCAAGCGCTATTAATCCAAAGCCATCAAGCATAGGGCTGCGACCTTTGATCGAGGAGGCCAACCCAACACCCAGCGCCGTTACCAGGGGCACGGTAATGGTCGAGGTGGTTACGCCACCAGAATCATACGCAATGCCTACCATTTCAGCCGGGGCAATGAGGGTCAGCAGCAACACCACTACGTAGCCAGCAATTATAATTAAGTGCAGCGGCCAGCCTTTAAAAATACGTACCACACCTACTACGACTGCAGTGCCAACAGAAACAGCGACCACCAAGCGTAGCGCAAGCGCGAAGGCATTTTGTGAACTGCTGGTGTCAACAATGAGGCCGCCTTGCGCAACGACTTCAGCTGCTCGCGAGGCAATGGCGATGAGCGCAGGCTCGGCTACTGTGGAACCAAATCCCAGGGCGAAAGCAAACACCAATAACCAAGTGCCAGAGCCTTTTTTTACAAAAAGCGCGCGCTAAGTTCTCACCGACGGGAAAAGCCCCAGCTCAAGGCCTTTAATAAATAGTGTGAGTCCCACGAGAACGAATACCAGACCGAGTCCTAGATCAATCAAAAGGGTGTCAGGGAGTGGTTGGCGTATAACCACTAATTGAAAAAAAGCTATTACCAATACCACCGGCGCAAGATCGCGCAGGCTATCTTTGAATTGACGGGCAAGCGATGCCACAAGTTCCATTGGAGCTTCCGCATGTCAGGGGGGCATAAAAAGTAACGCTTAGGCGTTATCTATTTGAGATATGAGTGTACAGAGGCGTGGCATACAAAAATGACGCTGCTCAAGATAAGCCTTATCAACCACTGATAGCTGTCTTAAGCCGTAGGTTTTAGCAGAGGCGACTACCAAACATCAATAACGAGGCGTCGAGGTTTTGCCAGCCCCACCATGCTAATGCCAAACCGCCTATCAAGGCAGCTGCTAATAATAGGGAGCTGAAAACGAGAGTGATGTTCATGGGGTTATCTCGGTTAGTACACTGCGCTCAAGCGGCTTTTCATTGATAAACCAATGTAATGCAGCCGCCACGACAGAAAGTACGATGGCTATTTGCCATACCGTATTGTAATGCCCCGTCAGGTCGTAAAGGTAACCGCCCAGCCAAACGCCCATAAAAGACCCTAACTGGTGAAACAGAAACACGATGCCTCCGAGCATGGAAAGATGGCGTACACCAAACACTGACGCCACAATGCCATTCGTCAGTGGCACACTAGAGAGCCATAGCAATCCCATCGCAATCCCAAAAACATAAGCACTCATGGGGCTAAGCGGTAAATAGACAAACGCCGTAATCACTACACCACGAATTAAATAAAGCCAAGTCAGTAGCTTGGGTTTGGACCAGATGCCGCCCATCCAACCTGCGGTATAGGTGCCGACAATGTTAAACAGCCCCACCAATGCCAATACCGTTGTTCCTACCTGCACCGCTAAGCCGTTATCGAATAAGTAGCCAGGGAGGTGGACAGCGATGAAAACCACCTGAAAGCCGCAAACAAAGAAGCCTAAACAGAGTAGCCAGAAGCCTTTTGGCCTGCTGCTTCGTTGAGCGCCTCTTTAGGCTTAAATCAGCGGTGGTTTTGGCCGAAGGTTTATCGCGTAACATGGCGCCCAGCGGAATGATAATGGTCGCGATAGCCGCCATTGCCATCAGCGCCGCCGCCCAGCCAAGCCACTCTAGCAAGCCAAGCGTTCCGGGCAGCATGGCGAATTGCCCGAACGAACCCGCTGCGCTAACAATGCCCATGGCCATACTGCGTTTTTCAGGCGCTACCGCGCGGCCAACTGCGCCCAAAATGACTGAGAATGTCGTGCCGGAAAGACCAAGACCTATCAATAGCCCGGCGCTAACCGTCATGCCTAGTGCCGAGGTCGAGAGGCTCATAAATAGCAATCCCAAGGCATATAGCAAGCCGCCCACCACGATAATCCTCGCGGCCCCGAAACGATCCGCCAGCGCGCCGGTGAAAGGTTGCGATAGGCCCCAAACGAGATTCTGTAAAGCCAGCGCAAAGGCAAACACGCCGCGTCCCCAGCCTAGCTCACTGCTGAGAGGTTCCATAAAGAGCCCAAACCCATGGCGTAACCCCATGGCAGTGGAAATAACCAAACTTCCCAAGATGATCAACAGCAATGAATGGCGACGGATGAGAGCCATGGCGTTCTCTTTATTGGCAGGCTTACGGATAGTTGACTATCGCATGCGTTGCAGGGTTTTAGAAGCTGCCAAATAAGGTGCCTAGGGTAATGACACTGATCAATGCCACAACCGGTAATGCGATGGTCACGATAGCGACATTCGCATAAGACTGACGGTGGGTTAAACCGCAAATAGCCAGCAATGTAATCACTGCACCCGAGTGGGGAGGGTATCCATGCCACCTGCCGCTAGCGTTGCGACTCGGTGCATCAGTTCCGGATCAATACCTGCTTCCTGTGCCATTGCCAGGTATTCGCTGCCCAGGGTTTCTAGTGCAATAGACAACCCGCCGGAGGAAGAACCGGTAATCCCTGCGAGTACACTCATCGCCATGGCTTCAGAAATTAACGGATTTCCGGGTGATGCGGAGAGTACTGTATCGCGGATAATTGCAAACCCCGCAAGGCTTGCAATGACTGCGCCGTAACCGACTTCAGAGGCGGTATTAAAAATGGGTAAAAGTGAGCCCAAACAGCCTTGGTTAACGGTAGCTTTTAGGTCCTGCCATTGCTTCCAGCGGGTAATGATCAGCCAAGCCGACGCACTCAGTAGCGCGATTAAGATAGCCCACAGTCCGGTTTGGCCCGAGGGGGAAACATTCTCAAACGCGTCGCTGATAAAGCTTAAATCCATCGCGGGAAATACACCGTAGGTAAACAATGCATTTAATCCAATCACCATGACCAGTGGTATCAGCGCTAGCGAAAGAGGCATCTGCGCAGTCGGCGTTTCATCTTCACCGGTGGTCACTTCGCGTTCGGTATGATGCCCATAGCCTTCGCCTTTAGACGCTGCTTTGTTGACGCGCGATTGTAGATAAAACGTTCCCAAACCGAGCATGATAAGCCCGGCAATGATGCCTAAACCTGGGGCAGCAAAACTGTTGGTTTCAAAGTAAGGAATAGGAATCGCATTTTGAATCGCAGGGGTGCCTGGCAGCGCAGTCATCGTAAACGTGAAAGAGCCAAGCGCAATCGAGGCGGGAATAAGACGCTTGGGAACATTAGCACTGCGGAACAGTTCACGGCTGATAGGATAAATCGCAAAGGCGACCACAAACAGTGATACACCACCATAAGTGAGTACCGCACAGGCCATCACCACAGTGAGTACCACGTGATGAGTGCCCAGTTTTTAACAATCCCGTTAGCAATCGATTGGGCTGCGCCCGAATCTGCCATTAACTGTCCAAAAGAGCGCCTAATAAAAACAGCGGGAAAAACTGAATAACGTAGTTCCCCAGCGCACGCATAAAGGTATCGGTATAGATAGGCAATAAAAAGCCATATCGCCTGAAAGAAGTACTGCTAAACATGCCATAAGAGGTGCCAGCAACAAGACCGAGATACCTCGGTAAGCCAGGAACATCAATAAAAGCAGAGAAATGACAATGGCAAGTATGCTCATGTGAGCTCCTAGGAAAATCTTGCGTGGCTTAATTAAGGTAAAAGAAAAGATGGTAGGCAGCATGATGCGGTGCAGCAATAGATTGTCGACTAAAGTGGCAGGGCTTTAGATAAGTATCCCAGGCTTAGGTTTGTACTTTTAATCTGCTAACATTCGCTCCCCTTTGCCGTTAATAACCTCTCAATAGCTCTAGGGATTTTCATGAATGCAGTAATTCTTGCGGTGCTGGTGATGGTGGCACTGTCACTGGCGCGTGTCTCTGTGGTATTTGCGCTGGTCGTGGGCGCTTTAGTCGGTGGTCTAGTCGGTGGTTTATCTCTTGATCAAACGTTGGAGGCCTTCAATGAAGGGGTGGGGGTGGTGCACAGGTTGCGTTGGCGTATGCGACGCTAGGGGCGTTTGCGGTCGCCATTTCCCGCTCTGGCCTGCCGGATATGCTGGCGAATCGCCTGATAACCCTGCTAGGTAAAGAGACCACTGCCACGCATCAGGCACGTGTCAAAATGTTGTTGCTAACAGCGGTCCTACTGGTGGCGATCTCTTCGCAAAATGCCATCCCCGTGCATATTGCGTTTATACCGGTACTGATACCGCCGCTGTTAACAGTGATGAACCGCCTGAAGTTAGATCGTCGTGCGGTGGCGTGTGCGCTCACCTTTGGTTTAACGGCTCCCTATATGCTGTTGCCGGTAGGGTTTGGGGCAATCTTCTTGAATGACATACTGTTGGCTAATCTCAACAGTGCAGGTGAGCCGCTGGGGCTGGAGATCACCCGCGGCATGGTGCCGATGGCAATGGCTATTCCTGTCGGTGGCATGGCGTTAGGGCTTATCGTGGCGCTGTTATGGAGTTACCGGGGAGCTCGTGAGTACCAGGCGCAAGACATTGCTGCCAACGTGGCCGAAGCGAGTGCGCCGGCAAAGCCGCATATGCTGGGTCTTGTGATGTCAGGGTGGCCATTGTCGCGGCATTGGGCCTCCAGCTTTATAGTGGCTCAATGATATTGGGCGGGTTGGTCGGTATTGGTCTGTTATCCATGGGTGGAATATTCAAATGGCGTGAAGCAGATGACCTGTTTACCAGCGGTATGCGGATGATGGCGCTGATCGGCTTTATCATGATTTCCGCTGCGGGCTTCGCTGAAGTGATGAAAACCACCGGTGAAATTGATGCGTTAGTATCAGGTGCGTTTGCATTATTCGGCGATAATCGCGGGCTGGCTGCCCTGGTAATGCTGTTGGTAGGACTGTTTATTACCCTGGGTATCGGCTCGTCGTTTTCTACTATCCCCATTATTGCTGCTATTTTTGTTCCGTTAGCCGTCCAGTTTGGGTTCTCGCCAATGGCAACTGTCGTGCTTGTTGGCACCGCGGCGGCGTTGGGAGATGCCGGCTCTCCCGCGTCTGATTCTACGTTGGGCCCGACCTCAGGCCTTAATGTGGACCGTCAGCATGACCACATGTGGGATAGCGTAGTGCCGACGTTTCTGCACCACAACATCCCGTTAGTAGGCTTTGGGTGGCTAGCGGCAATGATGCTGTAAGCATTCAGTGGACAGAAAAAAAGAGCAACCCTTGGTTGCTCTTTTTTCTGTCAGTTAGCCCATTACTTTTCAGGTAGATGGCTTTCAAAAGCACTCAACAGACCGCGCAGTAACGAAAGCTCTTTACGACTAGGTTGGGCGCGGGCAAAAGCGCCTGTAGTTGTTCTTCAGTGCGGGCGTGAGGCTGAGTTAAAAAACCGCTCTCTTGCATTAAGCGGCCTAGATGCGCTTGGAAATGTAGAAACTGCTCGCGGCTGGGTGGCGTTGCCTCCAGTGGGCGCTGGTAACTAAAGCCGCTATCGTCACCCCTTACGCCAAGCGCGATGTACTTCATACGCAAGAATTTGCACCGCTTGGGATAAATTCAGAATGCCGTAATCAGGATTGGCGGGAATGCTGACTTGGTGCGTGCAGCAGCGTATTTCACCGTTAGTGAGTCCCGAACGCTCACGGCCAAACACCAGCGCAACCGGTGCCGTTTGAGCGTTTTGAATGACATCTTCCGCCATATCATCGGGTTCGTCGAAGTGCGGCAACGGCAGGCTACGTAAGCGCGCACTGGCCCCGACGACCTGAACGCAATCGTTAACGGCTTCTTCCAGCGAGCTAACCACCCGTGCACTCTCCAGTACATCAGTGGCGCCTGCCGCTAAACGAGTCGCTTCTTCGTCAGGAAACATGCGTGGATTAACCAGTACCAGCTCGGTTAAGCCCATGGTTTTCATTGCGCGTGCCGCAGCACCGATATTGCCTGGATGAAACGTCTGAACGAGTACGATACGGATATGCTGCAACATGCGCTGATTTCGCCCTATAGCCTAATAAAAATCGCGCCGATAGTAGCACGTTAGCTCCGCGTAATGGGTAGCAAGGTGGTTGAAACGTGGTTGGCAGTGTCTACGATTAATCAAACATCCAAACGCAACAACCCCGCACAAGGCGGGGTTGTTGGTAATTGCTATACGTTAAGCAATCGAGAGAGCAGAGAGCTCAGGGTGCATGTCGGGTAGCAGCAGTGCGTTACTGCACCGCCGCCCCTAAGAACCGTACGTGCGAGTTTCCCCGCATACGGCTCAAGCCTTTATAAGCCCAAAGATGATAAGGCCGACGACTATTTTGATTGGCACTGGTTGCACTGTTCTCTACCAGGCGGCTTACTCTGCTTCGCAACCCAACCAGAGGCAGGGTAATTGTTCAAAGAACAACTTTTCTCCCAATGGTATGTATCGCTACCAGTTTCCTTGTAGTAGTACAGTGGTGATGGCTTAGACATATTCGATACCTCTTTCGCGGTGAAATGATTTGGTTATTTAATAACCAACCTTAACTTAGCAGAAAGAATGCTCGAATACAGCATGTGCTTACTATTGTCAGTAGTGATGCTACATATTGTGTATTATGTCTAATTCACTGTGCAATTGTCGATGGCAATTCGGATGCAGCATTACCAAGTTACTCGACTTGTTACTACCGCCTTTATGCCGTTCCACCACATGATGGACATTCCACCCAGTTTCCCAGGTGATAAAACCACGGCACATCGGACAGCGTTTGTTTTGCCGAGTCCAGAGCTTTTGCAGTTTCTTACGACCTTTCGTCGACGCCTTCCAAGAACGCTCCAACCTGTCCTCAAAATACTGCTCGTCTCTAGGGTCATAAGGGTTCGCCTCCGCCCTGATCTTAGTATGTCGCACAATCGGGATGTCCTTACTGCTCAACAACCTCACTGGCTTGCCGGGCAATAAGGTACTTTGGAAAACCCAGTTCTCGCTTTTGACTGAGTGAAAATATTTCTTTTCACCCAACGTTTTTGACGATTACCGTGACGCCGACAGCTCCAGCGCCACAAAAGTTTCCAAACACGGTAGTCAACATAGCCAAACGTTTCCTTAGCCACCACGTGACGATGATAGTTGGCCCATCCGAGTAGTACTGGATTAAGCTGCTTTATCAAAATGTCTTGTCGTGACGTACGGTTCACATTGACGATGTCCTTGATTTTTCTCAGGTGTGTTTGCAGGTTCTTACGGCTGGGCTTAATCAACAGCTTGCCGTTGTACTTCCGCAGGTTCTGCCCAAGAAAATCAAACCCTTCTGTAATGTGCGTGACCAAGGTTTTACTGGTCGACAATGTTAGCCCGCGCTCTCCCATGAAGGCAGTAACGACAGGTAGAACATCATTTTCTAACAGCTCTTTTGAGATGGCAGTAATAATGAAATCATCGGCGTATCGCACATAGTTAACTTTGGTCTTGTAGCTGGCTTTGGTATTTTTCCTCCCAAAATGGGATTCCAACACTTTTCCAGCCCATCAAGCGCCAAGTTGGCTAATACCGGAGAGATAATCCCTCCCTGAGGTGTTCCTGCCTCTGACGGATACAGTTTTCTGGACTCCATGAATCCCGCTTTCAACCACATTTTGAGCACTTGCTTGTCCATAGGGACGTTAGCCAGCAGCCAATCGTGACTGATATTGTCAAAGCACCCCTTGATATCGCCTTCCAGCACCCATTCAGCAGAGTGCTTACGGCTCAAATTGACAAAGCATTGCTCTATCGCATCGGCCGTTGAACGCCAGGGACGAAATCCATAGCTATTACGATCAGCTACCGTTTCTGAAACTGGTTCGAGCGCCAGCAAATATAGTGCTTGCATGGCTCGATCCCGCATCGTAGGTATCCCTAGTGGGCGGCGTGAGCCGTCCGTTTTGGGAATATAGACACGGCGTATTGGGGCAGGGCGATAGCCCTTCCTTTTAGCCTGCCTAACGCCAACCACTTGGCTTGTGGAGTGCTCCACAATTCACCATCAACACCGGGCGTTTTCTTGCCCCGGTTTTCAGTGACACGTCTAACGGCCAATGTTCTGGCCGCAAACGAGTGGGTAAGTAGTCGTTGCAGGGCTTTCACCTTGCGCCAACGTTTTTCCCTAGTCGCCTTCGCGATCCGCACTTGTAGCCCTCTCACCTGCCTATTAATGACAGACCAATCAATGGTATGCCAGCTTTCGGGCGGGTGGGAGAACGCAGGTACTTGGTTAAAGTCAGTACTCATCTTGCTATCCTCCGAATGCCGATAGGACGACCCTCGGAGAACAAATACATTAGTCCCTTGCGGAGTGTATTTGCTCCCGCAGGGTATTGGTAAGGCTCTGGAAGAGCCTATACTTTTATCGTCATGTCTGCATGAAGAGCGCTTTACAGCACTATCACACGATTAAAGACCAGTTGGACGTGGGCCCCGTTTCCGGTAGAGGAACGTTTAACCTCTTATCCATCCCATTACAGGATGGCATTCGCTTTTTCCAACATCCTAAGCCTGCACCTCCTACAGCATCGATTGCTCTTTGCCTGCCCAAGAAGGGCGGAGATACAGGGTTTCCGAGTTCCGTGTCGATGACATGAGTCACTTAGGTTCTGCCAATACACCGAAGGCTGAATAGCAACGTATCCCCAGATGTAAGAGGGATAGCTAGCCTTATACCTTTTGGTCAAAGCGCATCAGTAGCTTGCGCTCATTGCGGCTGACGGTGCTTTTAGCAGTTCACATAAGTTAACCATATGACTCAGTCTAGCCTCTCAACCGCCTGCTACTGGCGGTATCCTTGATCCACCCTCACGATGAAATTCAAGCCCGAATGGGGAGTACATTGTCAGGAAGCTTCGAACCCCGCTGTTGCCAGCGACGCACTATCCCTAGACTACCGTTGGTTGCACAACGGGTTCCTCTCGCTATCTCGACCAAGTTACTTTTGGACTAGACAACGTGGAACAATCATCAGACACAGCTTCACACCGGCAGGTGCTTAGCTTTCTTTAAACGTAGATATCCCCGTTGCATCACAGCTTGGAATTTAAAGCTGCTTCAACGTGTATCCTTCATAGGAGGGGTACAGGCTTAAGCCAATACTCGCGACCGGATACTCCATTAGGAGTGCCGATACCCGAGCTGGTGTTCAGCCCGGATATCGGGTTTATAGAGGCTATTTTCTGCTGGAAAGGGGCACTTACTTATTTAAAGTAAGTGCTCCCAAAGGACGTAACCCAGCCAGGCTAGCTACCTGCGCGACTCTCGTCGCACTACATCATGCCGCCCATGCCGCCCATTCCGCCCATGCCACCCATATCGGGGCAGCGTCTTTCTCTTCAGGGTCTTCAGCGATCATGCACTCGGTGGTGATCATCAGACCAGCAACAGAACCAGCGGACTGCAGTGCAGTACGGGTTACTTTAGCCGGGTCCAGAACACCCATTTCGAACAGGTCGCCGTACTCGCCAGTCTGAGCGTTGTAGCCGAAGTTACCTTCACCGTCTTTTACGCGGTTGATAACGACTGCAGGCTCTTCACCAGCGTTGGAAACGATTTGACGCAGCGGTGACTGCATAGCGCGAAGCGCCATATTAATACCGTGGTTCTGGTCTTCGTTTTCGCCGGTCAAGCCTTGTACTTTGGCCATGACGCGAACCAGGGCAGTACCACCACCAGGTACGACGCCTTCTTCAACAGCGGCACGAGTAGAGTGCAACGCGTCTTCAACGCGGGCTTTCTTCTCTTTCATTTCCACTTCGGTGGCAGCACCGACGCGGATAACGGCAACACCGCCTGCCAATTTGGCAACGCGCTCTTGCAGCTTCTCTTTGTCGTAGTCAGAGGAGGTGTCTTCGATTTGCGTGCGGATCTGGTTAACGCGTGCTTCGATATCGCCTTCTGCACCGGCACCATCAATGATAGTGGTGTTCTCTTTCGACATCGTCATGCGCTTAGCTGTACCCAGGTGATCCAGGTTCGCTTGCTCAAGCGTCAGGCCGACTTCTTCAGAGATGACCGTGCCGTTAGTCAGGATAGCGATATCCTGCAGCATGGACTTACGACGATCGCCAAAGCCAGGCGCTTTAGCAGCGGCTACTTTAACGATACCCCGCATGTTGTTGACGACCAATGTTGCCAGTGCTTCGCCTTCGATATCTTCAGCGATAATAGCTAGCGGCTTGCCTTGCTTGGCAACGGCTTCCAGCACCGGTAACAATTCACGGATGTTGGAGATCTTTTATCCACTAACAGGATGTAAGGATCTTCCAGTTCAACCGTCATGGTGTCCTGGTTGGTGACGAAGTAGGGAGAGGTAGCCGCGATCGAACTGCATACCTTCGACAACTTCCAATTCGTCTTCAAAGCCACGGCCTTCATCAACAGTGATGACGCCTTCTTTGCCGACTTTTCCATCGCTTCGGCAATGATTTCACCGATGCGCTTGTCACCATTAGCAGAGATGGTGCCTACCTGAGCAATCGACTTGGTGTCGGTGCAGGGGACAGACATTGCTTGGATTTCTTTAACCGCAGCTGCAACGGCTTGGTCGATGCCGCGCTTAAGGTCCATCGGGTTCATACCCGCAGTCACGCCCTTCAGGCCTTCAGCAATAATTGCCTGAGCCAGTACAGTAGCAGTCGTGGTGCCGTCACCAGCAGCGTCAGAAGTCTGTGAAGCGACTTCTTTAACCATCTGGGCGCCCATGTTCTCAAACTTGTCTTTCAGTTCGATCTCTTTAGCAACAGAAACACCGTCTTTAGTGACGGTCGGTGAGCCGAAAGATTTTTCCAGCACCACGTTACGGCCTTTCGGGCCGAGGGTAACTTTTACAGCGTTGGCGAGAACGTCAACACCGCGCGCCATGCGCTTACGTGCATCATCTGAAAATTTAACTTGTTTAGCTGACATATCTGCTACTTCCTAAATTGAATGCAAAACGTGAAAGTAATTGATCGAGGCGCTCATGAAAGAAGGGATGAGCTGCGACGATGGTTAGCCTTCAACAACCGCAAGAATATCGGCTTCACTCATGATCAAGACTTCTTCGCCGTCGATTTTCTGCTTCTCAACGCCGTAGCCATCTTTAAAGATCACGTTGTCGCCAACTTTGACGTCTAGCGGACGGACATCGCCATTTTCCAGAATGCGGCCATTACCGACAGCAAGAATTTCACCACGCGTCGGTTTTTCTTGTGCATTGCCCGGAAGCACGATGCCGCCTGCGGTTTTCTGCTCTTCTTCAACGCGACGGACGATGACACGATCGTGCAAAGGACGGATATTCATTCACGTTCTCCTGAGTAGGGTTGAAGCCCCGATGAGGGCGGTTAGCTAAAAGTGTTCTCGAGGGAGTGCCCCGCGAGAAGTGAAGGCCTGACGGTCTTCATTGTTAATGGCAGCTACCACTTAGATTGCTGCCGAATTTGTATGCTGGTTGAAAAATGGGGCTGCGGATAGCCTTTCAAGGGGGCGGGTAATAAAAAATTGCTTTTTCGCTGATTTTCTTCCGAAGCAAACCTCAACGACGGCGCGGGGCTCATCCCGACTAATAAAATCCCCCCTCAATCGGGCCATCTTGTTGTGAAGACTGGCTGTTTTGGTGTTCCTTGGGCCGAGCTGATGATGCGCTGGGGTCTTGTTGTTGCCCAGTAACTTTTTTTAAGCCCCTAGCCAGGTAAGTGCTTTGAACATTAGCTGCCGCGCGCTGGGGATCAAGCATGCCAAACCTAATGCATCCGACAAAAGCCTGGGGCCATTAACAAGGCACCGCCAAAAATCAGCGCCGCCCCGGTTAGGAGCTCACTAGAGGGCAATTCACCCGCTTGCATGCGTTGGCGCGCCCGCGCAAAGGTGGACACACCTTCTTTGCGAATCAAGTGTAGCCCGACAAAGCCTGTGCCGAGCACTAAGAGTAGGGTGGTGAGTAGGCCGATCTGGCTGCCAATCGAAAACAGAACCACAAAATCAAGTAGAGTAAAGAGCGATATAAAAACAAGAATAGGCATGGCTAACTCCAGGAAAAACGACTCGATGACAGTCTTAATTGCGTAATATGGTGACATAAATATAAATAGCAAGCAGCTAACATGGCGTGTTCCAGCGGTGATGTCGCTCGATTTATGTCAATAATTCTTCTATGCTGCAATGCACAATGCGGCTGGTTCAATCTATTGTTGGGAGTCACGAATGGTACTTAACGATAAAGTAATTGCAGTCACGGGTGGTGCGCGTGGGTTGGGTTATGCCATGGCGCTGCGTTTGGGCAAACAAGGCGCGCGCATGGCGCTATTGGATATGAGCGCTGAAGCGCTTGATCAGGCAGTGTCACAACTTTCTGCTGAAGGTGTCGATGCCCAGGCGTTTGTAGTGAATGTCGCCGAAGAGGCCTCCGTGACTCAGGCGTTTGCCGATATCGCGCAGCGCATGGGGCCGGTCAGCGGCTGCGTCAATAATGCCGGTATTACCCAAGATGCGCTGCTGGTAAAGGCCAAAGAAGGCCAAGTAGAAAAACGCATGTCCTTAGAAGCTTGGCAAAACGTTATTAATGTCAATTTAACCGGCGTTTTTCTATGTGGACGCGAGGCCGCCACACAGATGATTGAAGCGGGGCACGAAGGCGTGATCGTTAATATTTCCAGCATTTCCCGTGCGGGTAATAGGGGCAAAGTAACTACGCAGCCGCTAAAGCGGGCGTGCATGCGCTGACGGTGACCTGGAGTCAAGAGCTGGCGCGCTATGGTATTCGTACCGGTACCGTTGCACCTGGGTTTATTGCTACCGAAATGACTGCGGCGATGCGGCCCGATATGTTGGAGCGCATCTCGTCGAGCGTGCCGCTAAAACAGTTGGGTGAGCCGGATAACATTGCCCAAAGCGTTGCGTTTGTCTTTGAAAATGATTACTTCACTGGGCGCATCATTGAGTGCGATGGTGGATTGCGGCTGTAATTTTCCGCTGTGACAACCCAGAGATTTGCTCGATAAAATGGGCGACCCTATAAGACCGTCCATAGCATATATTTATATTGGTTTAAAAATAATCGCGGCTAATCTCGCGTTGAAAATACATTTCCAGGCGCAGCGTCATGGCCCAGCGTGGGTCGTAGCTAACGTCGCGTTGAAAATGTAACTCCGGAATGACATCGGCAAATAAAATACCTTTGTGAATGTCGCGGCGATAGCGCGTTTGTAAGTAGTAATTGGTCATGCGGGATTTGATGCGCTTTCACCGATAGCAATAGCGGAATAACGTAAGGCGCTGCGTCGGTTAATACGGTGATTGATTTCGGCAATCTCACTGTATTCCAGCTTGTCTTCTTCTTCGCGCCACTGAACGTTGGTAATAAACCGTAAATGGCGGCGCTCACTTAAAGGACGGCCAACATCCCAGCGCGTTCGGGCAGAGTACCCTTCATTATTAAACCAAGAAACGCGATTGTTCGACTCAAGCTGCCAAGGCCCTTCGCCAAGCTGCCACAGACGCTCGCTGGTAAAACGTACGTAAGGATCGAGGGGGAGGCGTAGGCGAATCCCCGCCCTACACGGTTGCTCCAGTTTTCACGCTTGTCGCGGGTTTCTAACCAATCCAAGCCTAACGTAGAGCTGCGTCGATCACGTTGGTCATTAGCAAGTCGTCCTGAGCCTTGCTCTTCTAGGGTGCCTTGCGACTCTTCCGGATCGCTCTCTAGGACCAAACGTAAGCGCTCTTCGGAGGTGGGCAGATCAATACGATAACGAAGCGTTGTATCACCGCGGGTACCATCTCCTCCATCCAGTCAATTTCCTGACCAAACCTTAGGTAAGACTCATTCTTCGCCTGCATATGGTCGTCTGTGCCAAAGAAACCATCAATACGGCGCGAGGTGTTATCTACCCAGTTGCCTACGCTTTCGCGAAATGGCTCAATGCGTTCTTCCGCCCAATCAGGTAGGTCACTATCTTCCTCTTCAGCATAAGCGTTAGCCGCTACCGTGGTCATTATGCCGAGCCAGCAGAAGGTTAGGAATTTATGCATCGAGGCGTCTCAATCTAGGGTTCTTGTTGTCCAAAAACAGCGTGACGAAGGTGTTGGATCAGCGTGCTTTATGGGTTTCAATCTCTTTCGCCCATTCTAATACACGCTTTCGCTGACTGCGGCTATTAAGTCGATCTGTATCGACGTTTACCGGAATCAACTGGTGGTTAGGCGATGCATCTAAATCAAGGTTAAAGGTGCGCGTAGCGCCAGTGGGCATATCTTCAGAACCATAAATAGCGATGACACGAATTTCAAGTTGGATATTTTGCTCATGCAGCAAATTATCTTCAATTTCCCAGTAGGCTTTGATCTGGCTCACAATGTCGCCAAAGGATTGAATGTTCAAATAGCCACCAGAAGCAAGCGGGCCTTGAAAGGTGTGATAGCTATTTTCTTCCTGCTCGCTGCCGCGCTGTTGGTACTCGACAACGTCTAGGGAATAACTGCGTTTTTGAGTATGCAGCACCGTTATCAAGTGTTGTATATAGATGGCTTCACTGCTCATATTGCTGATTAGGCAGATCGCCTCCACACCAATGCCTTTGCCGCGATTAATAATTACACGCGGGCGACGCTGGCGTACATAGCCGTTATAAAGCAATTGGGCATAAAACACCCAGACAAAGAGGGTGCAAATGCTGGCCACAGCGGAAATTGCTTGAGCGTTATCGTTAAGCCATTCCATTAGGCGAGATCCTTCTCATAGTCTTTTGGGATAGCTCTTTGCGAAAGTCCTTTGAGACAGTCTTTGGAGCTAGTCATTGCCGGAAAATATAGCGAGTATTTCAGACAGAGCCTAACGGAAAAGCGGGGGCAAGTCAGTTAGATCTAGCTATTATCATTATGTGGCGCTGTGTTGATAAGTAACCGCCAAACATGAAAGCCCCGCTGGTTCGTCTTCCAGCGGGGCTTCTTGGCAACAACGATTGAGTATGCAGCACATTTCTATGTTAATGGCCCAAACGATCAAGTGCTTTAGGGATTAAGGACGATTGTCGCCATTGTCGCTAGGCCGTCGCTCTGTCGTATGGCGCGGCGTAGCTTGCGGCTGTTGCGGTGGACGCTTTCCAGAATCGCGATTACGAAACTTGCTCCAGGCGGATTTGGCTTTCTGTCGGTTTTCAGGCTTACGCAACCAATTTGCAGCTGCCATCATAATCCACTTTCTCATGCGAACCTCCTGATTCCTTGTTGAGAGGTGTATTGCGTCTTACCCCTAAGCCTATAGCCTAACCCTTCAGGGTTGGCTAGTACTGGTGACGTTATTAGACGCGCCATGCTACCCTCAGTTCCTGCTGGTTTGCTTCTTCAGCAACAAACCATCTCCTGACGGCGCAGCTTATACCAGTACAGTACGAACGAGGCGATATTTCAACGAGCAGTAATATGGTAATGCAATAAATTCTGAGATTAATAAGCTTGAGGTGAATGCTTTTCATGCATGATTGCTGTCATTATACAAAGACTTAAGCTTGCAAGAGGGCATACATAAAAACGATGACTTAAAGGGGGGTAGTTCTGGGGAAAGCAGACCAAAGAAGGGGATATGAAACGCTTGATCTGCTTGGCTTTAGACTTTATAGAGCAATCTAAAGCATTCAAATTGGTGCGGATGGGGAGACTCGAACTCCCACACCTTACGGCACTAGAACCTAAATCTAGCGTGTCTACCAATTCCACCACATCCGCTAAGACGATGCGTATACTATCAATTTTGTGGTAGAAGTCAATCATAGTTTTCCATTTTTATGCATCGTTAATTACACCCATAACCGCGAGGGAGGAAGCATGGTTTTAAAACAATGGCTGCAGCGGGGAAGTCATTGGATCAAGCAAGCCATGCCAGGTTATTGCGCCTTTTGTTTAGCGCCGGCGCTAGCAGGGCGAGGGTGGTGCGCGACCTGTTTGGATGAGCTGCCGTGGAACATTCATGCCTGCCGCCAATGCGGCGAACCAGTGGCGAATGAAACCCCGTTATGCGGGCACTGCTTAATAGAATTGCCAGCGTTTTCGGCCACGCGGGCTGGGCTGTTGTACCAAGGGGGGATTAAAGCGCTGGTGCATGATTTTAAGTTCCATGCATCTCCGCGGGCGGGCACACTGTTATGCAATTTAATGTTATTAACCCCGCCGACAGCCATGGGTGACGCTCTAGTGTCGGTGCCTATGCACCCTTCGCATGCCCGCACGCGAGGATTTAATCAATCGCACTGGTTAGCCGAGCAGCTCAGCCAACAGCTTGGTATGCCTGTCGTTAATGGGAGACGAATAAAGATTCTCACTCTCAGCGAACGCTGAATCGCCAACAACGGGCTGCCAACCTGGCGGGTGCTTTTGTATTTGAATCGCCGCCGCCGGCGCATTTAGTGATAGTCGATGATGTAGTCACCACGGGCGCCACAGGGCATGCATTAGCAAATGCTGCTCTAGAGGCAGGTGCGCAGCGTGTTGATATTTGGGCGGCTGCACGAACACCTTTAGGTTAGGGTTGCTAGAATAGCCCTTTAGCATATTCAAAAGCCTTTTGCCAATCCAGGAGTGACCTATGTCACACCCGTTTAGCTCTCTTTCGCCCGATTTAGTAATGTCTGCAGTAGAGTCGCTCAATGTTTGGCCAGCAGGCGAGCCCTTTGCACTGAATAGTTACGAAAATCGTGTGCTGATGTTTCGCGATGACGAGGGCAAGAATTGGATCGTTAGAGTTTTATCGCCCTGATCGCTGGTCGGATATGGCGATACAGGAGGAGCACGATTTTCTACAGGAGCTTGCTGATCATCAAGTGCCGGTAGTGGCGCCTTGGCGTGATCAGGCTGGTGATTCATTACACTATTATAAGACTTATCGATTTGCGCTGTTTCCTCATTGCCCCGGTCAGGCGCCTGAGTTAGATAATCCATCACACTTATTTGCAATGGGGAGGTGCTAGGGCGGCTACATAAAGTGTCGGCTAAAAAAGCCTTTCAGCATCGTCCTCGTTTAGAAATGGTGGATGGCATCCTGGATGCACAGCAACGCGTGCTAGCTAGCAACTGGATGACTCCTCATCAGCGCAGAGCCTATGACAGAGTGATTGATAAAGTGCATCAGCACCTTACCCAACATAACGTGCCCGCCAGCAAGATGATTCGTTGCCACGGAGATTGTCATTTGGGCAATGTGCTGGGTCGTGACGAGCAATTCACTCTTGTCGATTTTGACGACTGCCTCACAGCGCCTGCCATACAGGATATCTGGATGCTACTTCCCACTGACGATCCTCAGGGATGGCGATCTTACCTGAGTGAAATTACCGAAGGGTATGAAGAAGCATGCCCATTTCCTACTGAGCAGATGTCGTTGATCGAGCCGCTACGAAGTTATCGCTTGATTAGTCACTCAGCGTGGCTGGTATCGCGTTGGGATGATCCCGCTTTTCCACGTGCATTTCCCTGGTTGGCGGATAGTGGCTATTGGGATCAGCATATCCGCCAATTAGAACAGCAATGCCTTCAATTAGAACAACCACGCTGGCTGGCATAAGCCAGCTTTATTGCAGCGTTAGTTGGCCCTGGTTCATTCTTCTAAACCTGGATCAGGCACGGCTTCTTCGCGAGGCACTGGGTTGTCGATGCCTTCTCCGTTAACCTGGCGGCGTTGCTCATTGAGCTCTGCGGAAGGATTGTCTAACTCTTTAATTTCAACGGGTTCATCCAGGGTTAGGAGGAACGTTTGCCCAGGCGAGAGCTTACATGGGGTATCTTCGCAAGCGATGCCGTACTGGCCATCCTCTGCATACGCGTTGGCACTAAACTCGCCAGTGAATATATCGCTGTCATCGTCATGGGTTTCAATGCATGTGGCTTCTTGGGTGGTAACGCGAATTCGTTCATCCACTAATTGCGCATTACCGACAATGACGCAATATTCAGGTAGTGAGTGCGAAGCTCCTGCTGCTTGAGTGGGATGTAGCAAAATCTCATTAAGGCGTGCCTGGCTTGACTCAAAGGCAAGCTCCTCAACAACCCTCAACACCTACGGTCGCTTCATTAGGCAGAGAAAACGTGGCTTCCGCTTCCTCAGCATATAGGGGCGTAGCAAGAAAAGGGGCCACGATAGCGGTTAACCAAAATGTTGTTGGCTTAAATGACATGGTGAACTCTCAATGTTGGCGCCTGCAATAAAGGCGGTAAACTAAAACAATTTATCATAGCACAGGCTCCAGTGTTGCAAAGTGAGCTACGCGTCGCTCTGCCGCAGGTAGTGACCCATTGGCGGGCTATTTGCGGTAAAATACGCTCATTATTTATAAACTCTTGTGCGGTAATTTTGTAAGATATACCTTTTGTATAACATGAGTAGAGGAGACGTTGCTTAACGTCGCCCTAATAATGATTTTTATGCGCAAAGGGCTATAGACTGAAGTGGCCGCTTGAGTGCGATTGCGCATCGTTTTTGAGATAGCTATTGATGAGGCTAAATATGTCCGATGATATCGCCGAGCACTATCGCCAGATAATTTCAGCACTTGGCGAAGACCCTAATCGTGAAGGGCTGCGAGATACACCAAAACGTGCGGCCAAGGCCATGCAGTTTTTAAATGCCGGCTATTCACAGTCGCTAGAAACCATTATTAACGGTGCGGTGTTTGAATCCGAAACGGATGAAATGGTGCTGGTAAAAGATATCGAGCTCTACTCAATGTGCGAGCATCATCTTTGCCCTTCATTGGTAAATGCCATATTGCTTATCTGCCAAACGGCAAAGTGCTAGGGCTATCCAAGTTTGCTCGCATCGTCGATATGTATGCTCGCCGCATGCAAATTCAAGAGAACCTAACGCGTGAAATCGCTGAAGCAGTCCAGGAAGTCACCCAGGCTAAAGGGGTTGCTGTGGTTATTGAGGCACGTCATTTATGCATGATGATGCGCGGAGTAGAAAAACAAAATTCCAGCATGACATCATCGGTAATGCTGGGTGGGTTTCGTAGCAACCAAGCGACCCGACATGAATTTTTAATGCTCATCAGCTGAATCTACACTGGGTAATTGGCTAGTAAAGTACGCTGCATATTTGGTCTAACGGGGTGTTTCGTCTTAGCATGAAGATGTTAATGAGCCTATAAGACCATCACTGTGGTCAGGAGTCTGACATGGAAGCGCTTAAAGAAACACAGCTGTATTGCCCGTTTGCCTACATAGACGGCAGCTGGGTTGCAGCGGATAGCGGCGAGCAGATTACGGTATTGAACCCGGCAACCGGTGAGCCGATTGGCGATATTCCGCGGTTGGGGAAAGCCGAGACCGAGCGGGCGATTGATGCGGCGGATGCTGCGCTACCCGCATGGCGGGCCCTTACCGCCCAAGAGCGCGCCGATTTACTGCTGAAGTGGCACGACCTAATGCTAGAGCATCAGCAGGATCTTGCGATGCTGATGACCTACGAACAGGGCAAACCACTCAAAGAAGCGGCGGGCGAAATTGCCTATGCGGCCAGCTTTATACGCTGGTTTGCCGAAGAGGCGCGGCGCGTTTATGGTGAAACGATTCCTGCGGGTAAAGCCAATCAACGTATCGTCGTGACTAAACAGCCTGTCGGTGTTGTTGGCGCAATTACCCCTTGGAATTTCCCCGCTGCTATGATTACGCGTAAAGCCGGGGCTGCGCTAGCGGCAGGATGTACCTTCGTGGTTAAGCCCGCTAGCCAAACACCCTTTTCAGCCACCGCCCTGGCGTTGTTGGCCGAGCGTGCCGGCATTCCGCGCGGCGTATTTAACGTGGTGCCAGGCAGCGCGAGCGATATTGCACAAGCCATGACTCAATCACCGAAAGTGCGCAAAATCACTTTTACCGGGTCTACCGAAGTGGGCCGGAAACTGATGGCGCAAGCGGCTGAGCACGTGCAGAAGATTTCGTTGGAGTTGGGTGGCAACGCCCCCTTTATCGTCTTTGAAGATGCCGATTTAGATGCTGCGGTAGAAGGGGCTATGGCCGCCAAATTCCGTAATGCCGGGCAAACGTGTATTTGTACTAACCGCTTTTAGTGCAGTCCAGCGTGATTAACGCTTTTTGTGACAAAGCTGGCAGTCGCCATGAATAGCGAGCTGCATGTAGGCGATGGCACCAAGCCGAATATTAATATCGGCCCGCTGATCGATGAAAATGGCGTTAAAAAGTCAGTGAGCATGTACAGGATGCCATTGATCATGGTGCTGAACTACTATTAGGCGGCCATCCGCATCCGTTGGGCGGTAATTTTTCACACCAACACTGATCAGTTTTGCAACCGATAAGATGAAAGTGGCTCACGAAGAGACGTTTGGCCCGTTAGCCGCTGTCTTCCCGTTTGACGATGAGGAAACCGCGATTGAAATGGCCAATGACACCCAGTATGGATTGGCATCCTATTTCTATTCCCGCGATCTTGCCCGGGTATGGCGCGTAGCCGAGGCGCTGGAGTACGGTATGGTGGGTATCAATACAGGGGCTATTTCCAATGCCACTGCGCCGTTTGGGGGCGTAAAAGCTTCAGGTTTGGGTCGCGAGGGTGGCCACCAGGGCTTGGAAGAATATCTGGAAACCAAGTATCTGTGTATTGATCTTGGCTAAGCCTTTCCCTCTCTTTTATTGAAATAATATTAAAAAGCCCCATCGACTGCTCTTACCCAAAGAGTGTCGGTGGGGCTTTTTACTACCGTTTAGTAATATGTTGAAATTTTACGTTTAGTGGCGGAAGTGGCGCATGCCGGTAAATACCATGGCAATGCCAGCTTCATTGGCGGCGTCGATGACTTCCTGATCACGCATGGAGCCGCCTGGCTGTATAACCGCAGTAATACCTGCCGCTGCGGCAGCATCGATGCCATCGCGGAAGGGGGAAGAACGCATCAGACGCCATCACTGAGCCGGGAACAGAAAGTCCTTCGTCAGCGGCTTTAATACCGGCTATTTTAGCGGAATAAACTCGGCTCATTTGCCCTGCGCCCACACCCACGGTTTGGCCCTCTTTGGCATACACAATGGCGTTGGATTTAACAAATTTGGCCACCCGCCAAGCAAAAGCAAGGTCGCGTAGTTCTTGTTCGCTGGGGCGCGCTGGCTGACCACGGTCAGGTCATCGCGGGTCACCATGCCGTCGTCGCGCTCTTGTACCAGCAAGCCGCCATTGACGCGCTTAAAGTCCAACGCAGGCTGCTGTTCGCCGGGCCAGTGAGCGCTGACATCCAGCAAGCGAACGTTTTGCTTATTTGCCACGATGGCGGTGGCTTCGTCGCTGACGCCTGGGGCAATAATCACCTCGACGAACTGGCGGTCAATAATCGCCTGGGCGGTTTCGGCGTCCAGTGGCGTATTGAAAGCGATAATGCCACCAAACGCGCTAGTAGGGTCGGTGGCAAAGGCTTTGTCGTAAGCGGCTAAGGCGGTCGCGCCTATGGCCACGCCGCAGGGATTGGCGTGCTTAACAATAACGCAGGCCGTCTCACTAAAGGCTTTCACACATTCAAAGGCGGCGTCAGTATCGGCCACATTGTTATATGAGAGTGGTTTGCCCTGAAGCATTTTTGCCGTGGCAACGCTGGGTTCGTTTGCCTGGGGGTCGACGTAGAAGGCTGCCTGCTGATGCGGATTTTCGCCATAACGCATGTCCTGCTTCTTATCTAGTTGCAGATTGAAGGTGCGTGGGAATGCCTCATCGGCAGTGTTTACCTTGCTTCCTAGGTAGTCAGCAATCGCACCATCGTAGCCCGCGGTGTGCTCAAATGCTTTAACCGCCAAGTCAAAACGTGTGGCGCGACTAACGTGGCCATCCTGGGCGGCCAGCTCGCCAAGTACCCGGGCGTAATCACTGCTATTGACCACAATAGTGGTGTAGGCGTGATTTTTGGCGCAGGCGCGTACCATGGTAGGGCCACCAATATCGATATTCTCGATGGCTTCTTCAAGCGTGCAATCTGGCTTGGCAACGGTGGCAGCAAAGGGATAGAGATTGACGACTACCATATCAATCGGGGTGATGTCGTTTTCGGCCATGACCGCGTCGTCTTGGCCACGACGGGCCAGAATGCCGCCGTGTATTTTCGGATGTAACGTTTTAACACGACCATCCATAATTTCTGGAAAGCCGGTGTGCTCAGAGACTTCTTTCACCGCAATGGCGTTTTCCTGCAATAGACGAAAGGTGCCTCCAGTGGAGAGAAGTTCAACACCGTGCTCAGTGAGTCCACGGGCGAACTCCACAATGCCGGTTTTATCAGAAACGCTCAAAAGCGCACGGCGAACGGGAGCGGTATTGCTATCAGTCTGAGAAGGATTATCAGACATTAGAGGGTTATCAGCCATTAGAGTGCTCTTGTGCAGAGTCGAGAATTAAAAACAACGACGCCCCAGGGTTACGGGGCGTCACCTTCGATAAGTCCGTACAGCTTGAGTTTTTTTACGCAGGGTACCGCGGTTCAGGCCAAGGACATCAGCAGCCCGGGTCTGGTTGCCGTCGGTGTGCTCTAGAACGCAGGCGAGTAGAGGTGCCTCGACTTCGGCCATCACCATGGCATAAAGATCGGTAGCCTGACTGCCGTCTAGATGCTCAAAATAGCGGCGCATAGCCATTTCTACTGCCTCGCGAAGCGGCTGTGGCGGCGAGCTAGCAATAGTAGGGTCAGCTAGCGTGCCCGCTAGAGGGGTATAGCTCTCGCTGGGATAGGCGTCGCTGGGGTAGTCGTCGCTAGAGAGAAGATCGCGTTCAGTCATGCAGCATAGCTTCCTTTGGCTAGCAGACGCATGGCGGCGCCAGGGGCCATCACGTCGTTGATCCAATCAAATTGCGTTTCAGGTGACGCTAACGCATTGAACTGCTGCTTAAGCGTGCGCTGCTGAGGCTGCGTAAAGCGGAGGTCATCATTGATGTACCAGCCAACATGCTTACGCGCGATGCGCACTCCCATGGTCGTACCGTAAAACTCATGTAACGCTTCCACGTGCCCGAGAAGTACCTGCTGACGCTCCGTCAGCGTGGGCAAAGCCATCTTTTCTCCATAGTGAAGATAATGGCTAATCTGTTGAAAGATCCATGGGTTGCCTTGAGCGCCACGGCCAACCATTACTGCATCAGCACCTGTATACGCGAGTACCTCGGCGGCTTTTTCGGGGCTTGTTATGTCGCCATTGGCAATTACGGGTATCGAGAGGCGAGATTTGATCTCGGCAATCGTGTCGTACTCTGCCTGTCCAGTATAGCGCTGCTGGCGATGACGGCCATGTATGGCTAACGCTTGAATGCCTGCTGACTCGGCAAGCCTTGCAATGCGTAGTGCATTGTTCGATTCAGCGCACCAGCCCGTGCGAATTTTCAACGTTACTGGAATATCGACCGCTGACACCACTGCGTCGAGAATGTCGGCGACCAGGGCTTCATCGCGAAGCAGCGCAGACCCAGCGGCTTTATTGCACACTTTCTTGGCGGGGCAGCCCATATTTATATCAATAATCTGTGCGCCTAGCTCGGCATTCAAGCGTGCTGCCTGAGCGAGCATCTCAGCGTCGCCTCCGGCAATTTGCACCACACGCGGGTCAGGCTCACCGCGGTGATCCATGCGCAGCTGAGATTTACGTGTATGCCAGAGGCTAGGATCCGCCGTCACCATTTCGCCCACCACCCAGCCAGCACCCAGCCGTCGACATAGCTGACGAAAAGGGCGGTCGGTAACGCCGGCCATGGGCGCGAGAATTACCCGATTAGGTAATGTAAACGGACCAATAGTGGCTGGGCCTGGGGTGGCCGGTAGTGCGGTTAAAGTCATGGTGTCGGGCTTTGTATGCTGTGCTGGCGGCGAGTAGGCGCGTTCAAGGAGGCGTATGATACGCCTACTCGGCGACAGGGTGAAGGCGGATTGCCGCTTTAACGCGGACGTTGGCCACTTAGCCGCACCCAGCCTTCACGGATCAACGGTTCATCCATCATGATTCCCTGCGCCGCATAGGCCTGATGAACATCCTCGGCTTGGTTGGCTAAAATACCCGATAGTGCGATACGACCGCCTGGGGCCACGTGCCCTGCAATCATCGGTGCTAATTCGACCAATGGGCCAGCCAAAATGTTGGCAGTCACGATGGGATAGCCGCCACCATCGCTTAACTGTTCAGGGTAATATAGATTTAAATCTTCTTCGGCAATGCCGTTACGCTCCGCATTGTCGCGGCTGGCCTGCAGTGCTTGAGGGTCAATATCTGTCGCGTCGGCATGGTCCGCGCCCAACTTAAGCGCAGCAATGGCAAGAATGCCTGAGCCGCAGCCGACGTCTAAAATAGTTTGCTGTGCTAGGTGGCCTGCAACTGCCACTTCATCCAACCATTCCAGGCACAGCGCTGTGGTCGGGTGCGTGCCGGTACCAAAGGCAAGGCCAGGGTCGAGAATCAAGTTCACCGCATCGGCTTCAGGGGGCTCATGCCAGCTGGGGACGATCCAAAGGCGTTGCCCCATGCGTAGTGGCGTAAAATCATCCATCCACTCGCGCTCCCAGTCGCGGTCTGCTAGCAGCTCATACTCGATGGCCGGGCAGGGTTCGCCTGGCATCTGCTCAGACCACGCTGCCTCAATACGCTCCAGCATGCTTGCGATGCCCTCTAGGTCGTCGTAGAGGCCGGTAAGGATAGTATCTTCCCACAGCGGTGTCGTGCCGCGCTCGGGCTCAAATACCGGATCATCGTGGGCATCCTGAAGGCCGATTGCTGTTGCACCTTCGTCAAGCAACAGCTCTTCGAGGAACTCCCTGCCTGCTCGGGGGCGACATGAGCTTTGAGTTGAAGCCAGGGCATGAAGGTTCTCCGCAAGACGAATTAAAGACAGTACAGTAGAGGCAAGTACAGTAGATATAAGAACAGTAAAGACAAGCGCGGGGTGGGCATGGCCACCCCGCTGGGCATTACACTTGAATGAGGGGCTGAAAAAGGCGTCAGAGCGGTATTAAGCGCTGAGTTTCTTTTCCAAGTAGTGAATATTGACGCCGCCTTGACGGAAGTAGCTGTCACGAACCAAATCTTTTGTAGGTCAATATTGGTTTTAATGCCTTCCACCAGTAACTCGTCAAGCGCATTGCGCATCCGGGTCAAGGCTATTTCACGATCGGCGCCCCAAGTGATTAGCTTACCAATCAGAGAGTCGTAGTGAGGCGGTACGGTGTAGCCGGTATAGAGATGTGAATCCATACGAACACCTAGGCCACCCGGTGCGTGAAACAACGTTACTTTGCCAGGGGGAAGGCATAAAAGTACGTGAGTCTTCGGCGTTAATCCGGCACTCAAAGGCGTGGCCATTAAGTTGCACATCTTCCTGGCGAATCGACAGCGGCAGACCAGAGGCAATGCGTAGCTGCTCTTTGACGATATCTACGCCGGTCACCATTTCCGTCACAGGGTGCTCAACTTGAACGCGGGTATTCATTTCAATGAAGAAATACTCGCCGTCTTCGTACAGAAACTCAAAGGTGCCAGCACCACGATAATTGATCTTAATGCACGCTTGGCGGCAAGCCTCAAGGACTTGGGCGCGGGCGTCAGGATCAAGTCCAGGAGCCGGGGCTTCTTCAAGCACTTTTGGTGACGGCGTTGCAGCGAGCAGTCACGGTCATAGAGATGAATAGCGTTGCCCTGTCCATCAGCAAGCACTTGCACTTCTACGTGGCGCGGCTTTTCAAGGAATTTCTCCATATAAACCGTGCCATCACCAAAGGCGGCGTGCGCTTCGGTACGGGTAACTGTAATTGCCGATAGCAGATGGCCTTCAGAGTGCACTACGCGCATCCCGCGGCCACCGCCACCAGAGGCTGCTTTAATGATCACTGGATAACCAATGCGACGTGCGGTGTCTAAATTAGTGGCGTCATCATCGCCCAAAGGGCCATCAGAGCCGGGCACCGTGGGAACACCGGCTTCCTTCATTGATTGAATCGCACTGACTTTATCGCCCATTAGGCGGATCGTCTCGGCGCGTGGGCCAATAAAGGTAAATCCAGAGCGCTCTACCTGTTCAGCAAAGTTGGCGTTTTCAGACAGAAAGCCATAGCCCGGGTGAATAGCGGAAGAGTCAGTGACTTCGGCTGCACTGATCAATGCCGGGATATTTAAGTAAGACTGCGCTGACGATGCCGGTCCAATACACACGGCTTCATCCGCCAGGCGAACATGCATGAGTTCGCGATCAGCTTTGGAATGTACCGCTACGGTTTTAATGCCCAGTTCTTTGCAGGCCCGTAGAATACGAAGGGCAATCTCGCCGCGGTTCGCGATAAGTACCTTGTCCAGCATGGGAGAATCCACCCGTGTTGAAAATGAAAGATTAAGCGATAACGATCATGGGTTGATCGAACTCTACTGGTTCGCCATCTTCCACTAGGATGGCTTCCACCACACCGTCACGGTCAGCTTCGATTTGGTTCATCATTTTCATGGCTTCAATGATACATATAGTGTCGCCTTGCTTGACGCTATCACCGACTTCCACAAACGACTTGGCACCTGGCGCTGGGCTGCGGTAAAGGTGCCTACCATCGGAGAATTGACCGCTTCGCCACGGTAGCTGGCGCCTTGAGGCTCTGCTTCAGTAGAAGAGGACACTACTGGAGCGCCTGCTGAAGGTGCATAGCTGGGCTGCTGCGCATAGTGTGGCATCGGTTGTGGCTGCCAAGTCGCGCCGTTAGGGTGGCGGCTGATACGGACTGACTCTTCGCCTTCCTGAATTTCAATCTCGCTAATATTAGATTCTTCGAGCAGCTCAATCAGTTTCTTAACTTTGCGGATATCCATGGCGTGGCCCTATCAATGTCGTAAAAGTAGGTTGTGAGAAATAGTCACAGAGCGAACCCAGCCTAACGGCGGGCTTATGCGACGCTGCGCAGTAATTATAAAAAGCGCAGTAAACCTGAATTAAAAACGAAGAGAACGCTGCATGTTAGCGAACGTTACCCTGTTCTCACCCCCAAAAAAGGAAGTTTTTAGCTAATATGGGAGCGAAGTTTGCCGAAAAGTGCGAGGATGTCCAGCAACAGCCTGAACCAGCGCAAAAACAGTGTGTAGATGAAAATTAAACAACTGTTTGACGATATTCGCGGCATTAGGCTACTCCTGTGCTGCAAAGTGCTTTTGAGATAGTCTTTAAAATAGTCTTTAAGATTTTTTTTAAGATTGCCTTTAAGATAGTCTGTGAGAGCTTAGCTGCTTGCTAGCCACTGGCTAACCGATTCGAGGTGTTCAAGTAACTGATCGGCTGTTACTTCGCCCTGTATACGCGCATTGCGAATTTCTTCTCCCTGGCTAAAAAAGAGGAGGCTGGGAGGGCCAAACAGGTTGAATTTTTCAAGCAGCTGACGGCTTTGCGAATCCGTATGGGTGACATCGGCGGCAATCAGCGTGTAATCATTTAGCGTAGCAGTGACACGCGGGTCGGGATAGACGTCTCGCTCCAGAAGCTTGCATGAAATACACCAGTCGGCAGTAAAGTGAACAAATACCGGCTGGTTAACGCTATCGGCTTCAGCAATTGCCTTTTCGAGTGCGATTAGGTTATCTATTTCAATGAAATCGAGTGCTTCCGGCTGGGATTGGCCAGAAAAACTGGCCGTGGCAGCCAGGGGGCGCAAAGGATTGTTATTCCCTTGCGCGGCCCCAATCACCAGCACTACCCCCACGCTAACAGCATGATGCCAAGCGTTTGGCGTGCCCGTGGCCACCCTTGGGGCTGATTGAAATTCAACGCTCCCAAGACAAGGGCCGTGCCAATCGCCAGCGCTGCCCATAATAAAAGTGCGACGGGGCGGCCACCAAGCGCTCTATCATCCAAATCGCCACGCCCAAGAGCAGCAATCCAAAGGCGATTTTTACGCCATTCATCCAAGCGCCTGAACGTGGTAATAACGTAGCACCAAAGGTGCCGACTAAGAGCAGGGGAACGCCCATACCAAGCGCCAGTGCCAACAGCGCCGTACCGCCTATGACCGCATCGCCGGTCGAGGAGATAAACACCAGCGCCCCCGCTAGAGGCGCAGTCACGCAGGGCGATACGACCAACACTGAAAGGGCACCCGCTACGGCTAATCCCGCCGGGCCACTGCGCTGCGCCCGAGCTTGCCAAGCATCGATGCGGTTGGCCAAGCGAGGCGAAAGGTTAAGGTTAAAGACCCCGAACATCGCCAGTGCAAAGAGCGTGAATAGCACAGCAAAGGTGAATAAGACCGGCGCCGACTGCAAGCGGGCCTGAAGGTTAAGGCCGGCGCCAAACAGCCCCATCAATACACCGACCAATGCGTAGGTTAGCGCCATGCCCAGTACATAACTTAGAGAGTGCAAAGGCGCGCGGGCGTGGGGTTCTGGCCTACCACCATCGATGAGAGAATGGGTATCATCGGTAATACGCAGGGGTGAAGGTTAATCCTAAACCCGCGATAAAAAACAGCCCTAACGCCAGTGGCAGGCTGGTATCGCTGATTAACGCGCTAAAACGGCTGTCTTCACTTTGGGGCGCGGTGAAAGCACTTTGTGTCGCGTTAGCATCCTCGTCGGTGGCTGTGCTGTTTGCGGTGTCCCAATTGGCAAATTGGCTGGGGGCTGTGTTTCGCTGGCCTGTAGGTTCGTTTGTTCCGGCGGGTAGCAGAGTCCGGCATCCGCACAGCCTTGAAAGGTTAGCGTAATGTTAAGAGGGCCGGAATAAGGCGCTTTCAGCGGAACTTCGAACACCACCTGATCCCGGAAGATGTAGACATCGCCCATGAACTCGTCATTAGTGAAGGTGCCTTTGGGAGGCTGGGCTCGCCCAGCGAGGCGCGTTCAGTTTGGCTGGTAACCGCAAGCTGATGACGATAAAGGTAGTATTGATCAGCAATATCGATGCCAATAAAGAGCCTCTCCCCATCGTGCCAAGCGGTAGGCTGGAAGGCTTCCATGACCGGTAAAAATTCGTCTTGACTACTGGAGGAACCAAACCACTGAGCGTGCGCATTCAGCGGTAGCCAGCCAAGAATAAAAACAAGTAAAGGAAACAGGCTCAGACGTTTAAGAAGTAACACGGTGCGTCCTTAATCAATGGCATCGCAAGCAAAGGCAAGTAGCATACCGCAACCTTAGACCCTACGCGTATAAGCTGCGGTGAGGTGACGCGGTCGCTAATGGTGTGTTAATCCTGGTAACAAAACCTGGTGACAAAAAAAAGCCGCCTATATAGGCGGCCTCATTAGCTGCAAAACGGCAAATCCAGAACTGTTACGCTTTTTCGTAGGCGATAACGGACTTTTCGATTGCCCTTGCGCGCCGCGTCGGCACCTTCCCAAGACTCGACTTTCACCCATTTGCCTTTTCAAGATCTTTGTAGTTCTCAAAGAAGTGGGCGATCTGCTGGCGCAGCAGTTCAGGCAGGTCAGTGACCTCCTGGATGTCGTCGTAGAGCGAGCTAAGTTTCGCGTGGGGCACGCAGATCAGTTTTGCATCTTCACCGGCTTCGTCGGTCATGTTCAAAATACCTACCGGACGAGCGCGAATAATGCTGCCAGCTTGAACCGGGTGCGGGTAACGACCAGCGCGTCTAGAGCGTCGCCATCATCTGCCAGGGTGTGCGGGATAAAGCCATAGTTGGCAGGGTAGAACATGGGGTGGCCATAAAGCGGTCAACCAGTAATGCGCCCATGTCTTTATCAATTTCGTATTTGATTGGATCGTGGTTGGCTGGAATTTCGATCACCACGTAAACGTCGTTAGGGGAGATCCTTTCCAGCGGGGATATTATCGAAGTTCATTGTTGATTCCTTGATAGTGCTGTGGCTAGAGTCGTGCAGTGATTAGGCAATCGATTTAGAGTCATTGATGGCGAAGAATTATACGAACATGACTGCCCGATTACCAATGCGACATAGGTTGGCCGACAGTGGTAAACCGGGCCGCTTTAAAAGACTAAGAAAACGATAGAGACGTTTGGTGAGCATCCTATCTACCCGGCTGCGTGTATCATAAGCGCTGTTGGAGGAAAGTAGTGGAGGAAAGAGATGTCTTTCGATCGAGTCGGCAGCCTAGGAGGATGACTTGTCGCACGCCCAGTTGCTCATCAGTTATGGTCAAGCGTTTGTCGCACCCGACAGGCGTCTGCACCGAAGTTCTATGTCGGTTCGCTTTCCAGAAGCACCGCTACTAAGCGCCAAAGGGGTTGTGCAATTATCAGCGACTCCATTTCACGGAATACAATGGCCAAGCAAGCCGGTGATTTAAGCGTACGGGGTTTCCTGGCCGATTACTTCTCAACCCCTGATCATTGGGATGTTAAAACGTCAGCCACACGTGTACTGCGTGCGCTTAATAGCTGGTGCTACAGCCAAAGCCAGCATGTGAAAGAGGGTAGTTTCGTTTCATCTATGTCGGCGATGGTATTTCGTGGCCGCGAAGCGCATCTGTTTCATATGGGCGATACGCTAGTGTTTCGTTTGCGCGGCGCTGAGTTTGAGCAATTAAGTCGCGACCATGTCACCGATCTGGGTGGCTACCGTTACCCGTCGCGGGCCCTGGGTATGGACGGCAGTGTTGATATCGATTACACCCATATCCCCCCTTAAGCAGGGCGACCTATTTCTGTTCACCACAGGGCGTGCGCGGCACGCTGCTTCCCTCCGATTATGTACGTTTGATTCGCCAAGACGCCAGTGATCTGGACGCCGCCTGTGAGCGCTTAGCTAATGAGGCGAAGCAGCGTGCTCAAGAGCGGGGCTACGGCGGTGATCAGTTCTGCTTTCAATTGGTAAGAATCGATGAGTTACCTGAAGAGGTTACCGAGCATCCAGGGCAGCTCTATGGTGACTTGCCTATTCCGCCTGAGCTCTCGCCGGGTGAGCGTTTAGATGGTCTGGAAGTTCTCGCTGTTCTATCGCGAACGGCGCAGTCGCGTATATCGTGTTCGCGATGTGCATAGCGAACGTGAAATGGTGATGAAGGCGCCCAGCCCAGAGCTTTCGTTGCGCAACGCCTACCTGGAGCACTTCCTACTTCAGCAGTGGGTGGTAGAGCGGGTCAATTCACCGTTTGTCGTCAAGGTGATGGAGCCGTCAAGGCCGCGCCGTTACCTCTATTATCTAATGCAACATATTGAAGGCGAGACGTTGCGCCAGTGGGCGGAACGGCATCCCCAAGCGAGCTTAACTCAGCGCCTGGATATCGCGAATCAACTCGGCAAGGCGGTGCAGGCGCTGCATCACCGGGAAATCATTCATCAACAGATCAATCCCGATAACATTTTAATCGACCCACACGGCAAGCTGGTGCTTACCGATTTTAGTGCCTGCCATATGCGTGATGGCGAAGGGCATCGGCACTCAGGCGAGTTGCTCCGGCAGATTGGTTTTAATGAGCACACCGCTCCTGAGTATGCGTTGGCCGATAGCGTTAGCCGGCGCAGTGATCAATACTCGCTTGCTTCTACTACCTACTGGCTACTAACGGGCGCTTTGCCCTATACGCTGACCCCTAATCGGCTGCGTAGTCATACCGATCTCGAAGAGTTGACCTATCGAAGTGCGCGTACCACTAATCCAGAAATTTCACCGGCATTAGATGATGCTTTACGTCGCGCCCTGGACCCTCAGCGGGCACTGCGGTTTAGGCGTATGTCCGAATTCTTGCATGCACTTAGGGTGCCGCTTGGGCGAGCGACAAACCGAGGGGAAGAAAGTCGTCAGGAACCGCGGCGTTTTTGGCAGGGGGTGGCGGGGATTTTGTTGCTGCTGCTCGTGCTTTCCTGGCTGCTTCGGTGAGCCCAAGCAGTAAAGGCACATAAAGTAAGGCAATCTGAGCATGCTCTGTGGCAGACAACCCCGAGATTGCTTCACTTCGTTCGCAATGACAGAGAATGGGTCATTGCGAGGAGCGCAGCGACGAAGCAATCTCTCGCAATGACCTTGCTGCGTTAGCGGCTTATAGCGTAAACGTAGGCAGCTTGCGTTCGACCTTGGCTAATTTTAGCTTAGCCACTTTAGGTAGCCCGTTTTCAAACGGCGGGAAATCTTCGCCCTGAATGAGCGGGGAGAGGTAGTCCCGGCAAGGCTGGGTAATGCCAAACCCATTTTCACTGATAAAGTCGCGAGGCATAAACTTCTCTTGGTTGGCTACCTGAGAAAGCGGGGCGGAAATAACGTCCCACTGGTAGGGCGACTGAGAAATACGACGAATGGCTGGCATCATGGCGTTTTTTGCCCGCCAGTGCTAACGTTACCGCTTCACGGCCAACAGCATAAGCTTGTTCAACGTCAGTCTTGAGGCAAGGTGGCGCAGCGCTGGAGATAATCAGCGACCGCCCAGTGGTACTTGTAACCTAAATCCTGCTTGATCATCCCCGCTAACGTTGGCGCGACGCCCCCAACTGTCGGTGACCAAAGGCGTCGGTATTACCTGCATCGGCCAAAAAAGTGCCATCTTCGTAGCGTGCACCTTCAGACACCACAATGACGCAGTAGCCAAATTGTTTAACGCTCTCTTCAACCCGCGCCATGGCCGCTTTACGGTTAAACGGAATTTCTGGGAAGATAATCATATGCGGGGCTCGCCCTTGGCCCGCTAAGCCACCGGCAGCAGCAATCCAACCCGCGTGTCGGCCCATTACCTCAAGCACAAACACCTTGGTAGAGGTGGCACACATGGATGCAATATCTAACGACGCTTCCAATGTAGAAGTAGCAATGTACTTGGCAACGCTGCCAAAGCCAGGACTGTTGTCCGTAATGGGCAGATCGTTATCCACGGTTTTTGGCACGTGAATCGCGGTGAGTGGGTAGCCAAGTTTTTCGGAGAGTTGAGAAACCTTTAAGCAGGTATCGGCACTGTCGCCGCCACCGTTATAAAAAAAAGTAGCGAATATCGTGCGCTTTGAATACTTCAATTAAACGCTCGTACTGCGCGCGGTGGGTGTCAATGTCTTTCAGCTTATAGCGGCAGGAACCGAAAGCACCGCCCGGCGTGTGTCGCAGTGCTGCAATTGACTCATCGCTCTCCTGGGTAACATCAATCAGGTCTTCCGTTAAAGCGCCGATAATGCCGTTGTGACCGGCGTAAACCTTGCCAATTTGATCGGGTGCTTGACGGCAGGCTTCGATAACGCCGCAGGCGCTGGCGTTGATCACGGCGGTGACGCCACCGGATTGGGCGTAAAAGGCATTATGCTGGGCCATGGAAACGTCTCATCTCCTGAAAATGGGTAGAGTAAAGGGTCGCAATAAGTGTTAGCCAAGCATAAGTGCAAATTGCTTGGCAGGATGCTCCGACGTGTGTTAGCGCAAGGTAACGAAGTGTAGCGTAAAGCCAAGAGGGCTGCACCTGTAGCACACTCGTTGCCTTATTGACTCATTCGGTGCCGTCCATTTCTTGTTCGCGCTGGGCAAGCTGCCAGCCACCTAAATCTTTATAACGATTGACCATGGCACAAAACAGCTCAGCGGTGCGCTCGGTGTCGTAACGGGCGGAGTGGGCCGCTTTGTTATCAAATTCAATGCCAGCGGCACGACAGGCGCGCGCAAGTACCGTTTGACCATATACCAGGCCTGCAAGCGAGGCCGTATCAAAACTTGAAAAAGGGTGAAAAGGGTTTCGCTTAATGCCGCACCGATTGACGGCTGCGTTTAAGAAGCCTTGATCGAATGCTGCATTATGGCCGACTAAAATGGCGCGCGTGCAGTCGTGGGCTTTGATGGATTTCCGTATGGGCCGAAAAATTTCACCCAGTGCTTCAGCTTCGCTTAGCGCTACCTGGCTGCGCAGCGGATCGTCTAGATTAATACCCGTAAAATCGAGTGCCGACTGCTCAACGTTTGCTCCCCTCAAAGGGGACAATATGGTAAGCATAGGTGGCATCTGGAAGCAGGTTGCCTTCCGGGTCCATGGTCAGCGTAACGGCGGCAATCTCGAGTACGGCATCACCTTGGGCATTAAATCCCCCTGTTTCTAAATCAACGACCACCGGCAGGTAACTGCGAAAACGTTGGGCCATTAATTCGCGGGCAATTGCCTCGCTCATGCAGCTCTCCTTGTTTAAAGCGAGTAATAGTAACGCGGGTAATCAATCGACAGAAGCGGTAAGCCACCGCTTTGAATGGTGTGATTCTAGCAGCTTTAGCCCCCAGGCGTCGTTGACGGTGTTCGCTGAGCAATGAGAACGCTATACTCAAGCTCTGTATCAAAGAGCGATTTCAAAGCGCTATCGCACCAGCCTAGCGCAAGTGGTGAGTGTGTTTTTTACAAATGAACGTTTTATGATCAAAGAGGAGCAAAGAATGTCCGATGTCAAAAGGTTGTGCTGGCATATTCAGGCGGCCTGGACACATCCGTTATCGTTAAGTGGTTGCAAGAAACCTACAACTGCGAGGTAGTGACTTTTACCGCCGACATCGGTCAGGGCGAAGAAGTCGAACCAGCGCGTACCAAGGCACAAGCCCTTGGCGTAAAAGAGATCTATATCGAAGATCTGCGCGAAGAGTTCGTACGTGACTACGTTTATCCGATGTTCCGCGCTAACACTATTTATGAAGGTGAGTACCTGCTGGGTACGTCTATCGCCCGGCCATTGATCGCCAAGCGCTTGATCGAAATCGCCAATGAAACCGGTGCCGATGCTATTTCTCACGGTGCGACGGGTAAAGGTAACGACCAAGTACGCTTTGAGCTTGGCGGCTATGCGCTTAAGCCGGGCGTAAAAGTGATCGCCCCTTGGCGTGAGTGGGACTTAACCTCGCGTGAAAAGCTGATGGCGTACTGCGAAGAGCATAAGATTCCGGTCGATTTTTCTAATAAAAAGAAAAAAATCGCCATACTCCATGGATGCCAACTTACTGCATATCTCTTACGAGGGCGGTATTTTGGAAGATCCGTGGGCCGAAGCAGAAGACGATATGTGGCGTTGGAGCGTTTCGCCTGAAGCCGCGCCCGACCAGCCGACTTATGTCGAGCTGACGTTTGAAAAGGGTGATATCGTCGCCATCGACGGCGAACCGCTGAAAGCCCATGAAGTGCTCGAAAAACTCAATAAGCTAGGTGGCGACAACGGCATTGGTCGGTTGGATATTGTTGAAAACCGCTATGTGGGTATGAAGTCCCGTGGCTGCTACGAAACGCCAGGGGGCACCATTATGTTGCGTGCTCACCGCGCCATTGAGTCACTGACCCTGGACCGCGAAGAGGCCCATTTGAAAGATCAGCTAATGCCGAAATACGCAGAAGTGATCTACAACGGCTATTGGTGGAGCCCTGAGCGTCGTATGCTGCAGGCAGCGATTGACGAAACCCAAAAGAATGTCGCGGGTGTCGTACGCATGAAGCTCTATAAAGGTAACGCTACCGTGGTCGGCCGCAAGTCTGATGAATCGCTGTTTGATGAATCAATCGCTACGTTTGAGGATGATGCCGGCGCTTACAATCAGAAAGATGCCGAAGGCTTTATCAAGCTGAACGCGCTGCGTTTGCGTATTGCTGCAGGTAAAGGGCGTAAACAAAGCTAGTAACATTAGCTGATAAAAGCGCACATCTTGCTAGGGCGGCGAGTACGAATCGCCGCCCTACAAGCAGAGGAGCCACTATGTTAAAAAAACTATTTTCCGGTCTCTTTGGTAGCGAGCGACAAGCCCCTTCAGGCGCGACCACTAAGGCTGCTGAACCTGTGGAATATAAGGGCTACGAGATTGTCTCTCAGCCGGACGATAAGAGCGGCCAGTACCGTGTAAGCGGCTGGATCCGCAAGCCTGACGCTTCTGGTGAAATGCTCGAACATCGCTTTGAGCGTTCCGACATGCTGCCCGCACGCGAAGCTTGCGATACCATGATGGTCACTAAATCCCAGCGCTATATTGATGAAGTGGGTGAGGCAATGTTTGCGCCTGACCCGCGTCGCGCCAGCGAAAGCGATAGCGAAAAAAGGGCAGTAAAGCCAATACAATATTGAACAATGCAATATTGAATGAAGGAGAGGCGCATGCGTGTTGTACACCAAGCCTCACCCTGGCGTGCTCTCTTTAACGAGCATGGCTACCTAGATACTCAGGCACTCAACGCGCCGTTACAGCATCTTTTCTCAAAGCTGTCTTCTTCTCAGATCTCATTAACCGACGCTTATGCGTGGCAACTGCCGTTGGTTGAAACACTGGCGCATTACGATCTGCCTGCTTGGCGTATTGCGCAAATTATCAGTGACCACAACGCGTTGCTTTATCGCCTGGCAATTGCGCTATCGTTAAGCGAGATGGAGGCGCAGGGGTGGGGGAAACCTCCCGTGGATTATTGTGTGCTGCTATTAGGCTCGGCGGCGCGCTTTGAAAGCCTGCTTGGCCCCGACCAGGATAATGCACTGATCATTGATGACTACCCTGACCATCGTCACGTCGAGATCGATGGCTTTTTCAGTCACTAGGCGAGCGATTTACCCAGCGGCTGGATAAGGCCGGTATTCCGCTCTGCCATGGGCATGTCATGGCGCGCTGGCCTATGTGGCGAAAACGGTTAAGTGAGTGGCAAGCACAACTAGAAATATGGAGTGGTGATCGTCGGGTGAAACGCGTTCAGCAGACCAATATACTGCTCGATTTTTCGCCGGTCGCTGGTAGTTCAGCGCTTGCGGTGCAACTGGGCGAGCACATCGCTTCCATCCTCCCGAAAGCATCACTGTTTATGGCTGAAATGGCGGCGCTATTAGAGGAGTTGCCGGTAGCGCTGGATCGCTTTGGACGAGTCGCTTCGAGCCCACAGTTCGATGCACCCCATGGCCACGCTATTAACCTAAAGCATCAAGGCTTGATGCCGTTGATTAGCGCCGCGCGTTTGCTCTGCGTTCGACAAGGTCTGCGCACTATAGCGACTCGAGAGCGTTTGGTGATGCTTAGCCGGGAGGAGAAGGTGCTCCCGGTTGCTCAAGCAGAGCTACTCATCGTGGCATTTGAACGCCTGCAACAGCACATTCTGGATCAGCAACGATATAACAAAGCTTGTGGCCAAGCAGCCGATGGCTGGGTTGATCTGCGCCGCTTGCGCGAAGACCAGCGCCTGTTGCTTAAATTTGATCTTCAGCAGATTAGAGCGTTTGTTCAGCAAGTAATAAAAGCCTAGAGGTGGCTGTGAAAGCCATGGCTGATTAAGCAGAAATTGCCTCAGTCGGCGCATCGGGCAACTCCAGTGTCAGGCAGGCGCCCCCAGCGTTTTGGCATCTTCCACCCATAGCCTTCCGCCCAAGTGGGCGATGATACCGGCTAATCGGCAGCCCTAAACCACTGCCTCTTGGCCGCCCCCCTTGGAATATCGTCGTCTTGTTGTATTTGATGGAATTTCTCAAACACGCGTTCACGCTCTTCCTGGCTAATGCCAGCGCCGTTATCCTCTACGCTTAAACGGAAGTGGTGACGATGGCGATAAAGGGTGACGTACACTTTTGGCTGATGGCGATCGGCAAACTTGCCGGCGTTATCAAGCAGGTTGATGATTACTTGCTCCAAGCGGTCTTGGTCGCCAATCACCATTGCTGGGTCCGCTTCTAAGCTGACGATTAACTCGATTCCTTGCTCTTCATGGAGATGCGCAATGGCATCAATGCTGTGACGGGTGAGTGCAGCAAGATCGAGGGGGAGTGGGTTTAGCGTTAAACGACCGCTTTCCAAGCGGGCAAGATCCAGGATTTCTTCTATTAAACGGGATAGCCGCTGGCTTTCATGAACAATGACGCCAAGAAAATGCTGGCGTTTATCCTCTGGTAGTTGCCCGCTATCGCGTAAAATTTCAGCAAAAGCACGGATGGACGTGAGCGGGGTGCGCAGCTCATGGCTCACCATGGCCACAAACTCATCCTTGAGACGGTCTAGCTCGCGCAGGCGCTCATTAGCACTGCGTAACTCCTCCCCGATTTGCACCAATTCTTGGGACTTCTGCTCCAAACGACGATTGTATTCCAACGTTTGCGAGGTGGTATCCAGGATGCTAAGAATCGACTCGATATCCAGCGCCTCACCGCGGACAACCGAGTTAATCAATACACGTGCTGACGCACTGCCCAGCGAACCCGCGAGTGCCTGCTCGGCACGTGTAATCAGCTCGGCGGTAGCGGGCTCATCAGCAGAATAAGTACTTTTGTTGCTATGGCTAAACACTCGGCGGGTAGTTTGACTGCCTAAATAACGAATAAGTAGTTCTTTTAGCGCCCCCTGAGTCGTTTGCCCGCGCCATAGTGATGTCGATAGCGACGTGGTTTGCAGGTTGGGGTGCATCGCTTCGGTGAACAGCGCCGCCTGGGTCTGCTCAAGCCGTGTGGGGCGCGTAAACAGCGAGACGCCTACTAGGAGTCCTACGTTGGCTAACATGCTCCATAACAGTGAATGAGTATAAATATCCCACTCTGCAAGCCCGAATAAGCCATAGGGTATCAGCCAGGTAATTCCCCATGGGCCCTCTGTCAACAGTGACGCATCCAGCCAACCCGATTGGGCAAACCCGGGTAACAGCAAGGTATAACACCAGATTAAGAAGCCAGCGATTAAGCCGGTAGTGGCGCCCTGGCGCGTGGCACCACGCCAGTAAAGGCCAATCAGTAGCGCTGGGGCAAACTGTGCCGCCCCGGCAAAGGGAAACCAGCCCAATGGTCACTAGGCTGTAGGAGTCGCCGATTAATGCATGGTAAAGATAGCCAAGGAGTAAAATCAGCACGATAGCGATGCGTCTGATGCCCAATAGCCAGCCTGCTAGTTCCCCTTTGGTGCTCAGGTGCAGCCGCTTGGAGCGTAGCAGCAGCGGCATTATCAGTTGGTTGCTCACCATGGTAGAGAGTGCGATCGTTTCGACAATTACCATTCCTGTTGCCGCTGAGAGGCCGCCAATAAATACTAAAAGGGGTAATCCTTCCAGGCCTGCTGAGAGTGGCAGCGTCAGGACAAAACTGTCCGGATCGCCCGCGCTTGCCCCTAGCAGCAAGCCGGCCAGCGCAATGGGAATAACGAACAGATTGATTAATAGCATGTAGAGAGGGAAGAGCCAGCTCGCTCGGGCTAAGTGCTGTTCATCGACATTCTCGACCACCAATACCTGGAATTGGCGGGGCAGAGTTAAAAACGCTAAAAGGCCAGCACCAGCATGCCCACCCAGCCGGTGACGCCACCAGGGACACTTTCCAACCGCATGCTGTCGACTAGCGCGGGGGTAGCCGCTACTTGAGCAAACAGCGCGGTGGGGCCTTCAAACATCACAAAGACCACAAATAGGCCAACGGCCATAAAAAGCCACTAACTTAACGATGGATTCCACCGCTATAGCCGCCACCATCCCTTCGTGACGTTCACTGGCATCTAGATGGCGGGTGCCGAACAGGATAATAAAGACTGCTAGTACCAGGGCGACCCAAAGAGACTTATCCATCCAGAAGTGTTCGTCGACCAAGGTGGTGTCGGCAGCACGCGGATAGTTAATCAGCACTGCGTGGCTAACGGTGATGGCTTTTAATTGCAGGGCAATATAAGGGGTAATGCTAATTAGAGCCATTAAGGCGACGAGCGCCCCAAGGCCGGTGCTTTTACCGTAGCGGGCACTGATAAAGTCAGCAATAGAGGTGATTCTCTGGCGTGCGGCGATGCGGACCATCTTGCGAACCACAAAGGGAGCCAACAGCATCGCCAGGGTGGGCCCCAGGTAGATTAACAAAAACTGGGGCCATACTCGGCAGCTCGTCCGACGCTGCCGTAGAACGTCCAGGCGGTGCAGTAAACGGCAATGGAAAGCGCATACACCGTGGGCGAGCCAATCAGTGATCGACCTTGCTCCGCCCGCCGATCACCCCAGGCGGCCACTACAAACAGTAGCGCTAAATAGCCAAAGGCGGTGCCCAGGATAATAGCGTCAGTACGCATGCTTAGCGGCCCGCCCGGTGTTCCATTAACCAAGCCGTTAGGCCGATGACAACGGCCCAAGCGCAAAATAGATAAAGGGGTAGCCAGCTCATGTTAAATGAGGGAAGACGGTCTACCACGATAATTAGTGGTGGACAGAAAAGCAGTAAGGCAATCGCTACCAAGGCCATTAAGCGTTCGGTTTGTCGCGATTTTTGACCTGAGCTTTCATAAGGCACTGGCATCCTGGCGGTCAAAGGCATTGGCCTGCAGCGTCAGCAGCTGTTCCAGGGTATCTACGCCGCGGGCCTCTAAACGTGGCAGCAGAGCAAGCCAGAGCTCGGCGGTCACTCGGGCATCACCCAGTGCAGTGTGACGGGTGCCAGGCGGGAATGCCAGATCGTAGCGTTGGGCTAGGCTATCCAGATCATGGCCATCAAGGGCTTCGTCCAACGCACGAGAAATCAGGAGAGTATCGATGACGGGAATGTCAAAGGCGACTCCTTTATGGCTGATGGCGAGTAGGTCAAAGGCGGCATTATGAGCGAGTAATACGGCTTCTCCTATATAGTCGCGAAAGCGGGTCAGCACGATATCCAGCGGTGGTGCACCGATCACATCGGCATCGGTAAGACCATGAATCGCAGTGCTGGCAGGCGGGATCGGCCGTTGAGGGTCTACCTTTTGATCGAAGGCTTCGCTTGCCAGGAGTCGCCCGTTGACCACGCGGCAGGCGCCAAGGCTAATGACCGTGTCACCGCGGCGTAGCTCAAGGCCGGTAGTTTCGGTATCAAACGCCACAACCTCCAAGCTGCGCAGGGAACGGCTGGCGAGCGCTTCGTCCGGCGGCGGGAGATCGGCAATGCCGAAGTCATGAAATTCAGGCCGTGGTGGTGCGGTTTCCCGCGGGCACCGACGCGCTCCACTGCGGGAAGCGGAAGGCGCAGTCGGGCATGCACGCCATCATCGTCGGCTAGGCTCCAGATGTCGCTGGCGTGTTGGCGTAGTACATCGGCAACGCTGGGTGTTAACGGCAGCGAGGTTAGTGGCTGCTGGCGCCACTCGGCGAGTTCATGCTCGGGTATCGCTTTACCGCGCCAAATAAGGTCGAGATAAACGCGTTTATTACCCAGGCATAACTCTCCTTCAAACCCATTGTCAGGAAGATAGGCATTGAGATGCTTAACCAACGAATCAAATAGCGCAATCAAGGCCGGGGCGTCGCCTTTAAACCAAGCAGGCATGCCCACCGGTGTGATTAACCGGTGTTCGGGATCAAGGCGCTCATCCAGTGCTTGCCAGAAGTCGTTGGACCACATGGGCGTTAGGCGCTCGCCCTGGTGCTGCATATCATCGAGCAGTTGGCCAATTTTGGCTACGTTGTCGCCTAATGTGACGCCTTCTTCATGGATGACGCGCTCAAAGCGTTGGCGCAGCGAAGACGTGCTGGCGTCGTTTTGATCGCGTAGCTGGATGAGCGCATCGGCGGCGCTGGTCAAACTGGCGGTATGCTGGCGAAGCGGGGTCAGCATATCGGCAAGCTCTGCTCTGACGCCCATTTCGCTCGACCACGACGCCGTTGCGTCGCTAAAGGTCAACAACGTTTCGCGGTCGCTACCTGGCACTCGACGCAGGATGACTTTTAGCCAACGGTTATCACAAGGAGCGAGAAGTTCTCTAGGCGAGCCGTCGTTAGGCAGCTGGCTGAGTGCTTGCTGCAAGCTGGCTACGGGCAGTAGGGCTTCCAGGCGTTTCCCTAAGCCAAGCCCGGTATTGCCGACAAAAAGTCTTCTGCGGCCTGGTTAAATAGCATCACACGGCGGTGATGATCACAGAGTAGCAGCGGGGTTTCGAGCACTTGCAGCAGCGTTTCGAGCTCCTGGCGTATGCGTGCCGCGCTACGAGCACCGTCAGCGTGGGCAGTGGCTAGGCGGCTGCGATCCTCGCGCCAGCTTTCACGCACTCGACGTAAGTCGGGTCCCAGACCTTTAGCCAACCTTCGGGTGGGTGTTCATCACGGGCATCGGGATTGGCGACTAAACGCGCTAATTGCACCTGTAAATGGCGCAGCGGTGTAAACAACATGCGCTCAAGCAACAAACCCACCAGAAATATCGTTGCACCGCCAGAGAAGCTGCCTATCCACAGCGCTATTCGGGTGGCGCCTGTCGGGGTAAGCTGAGTATCCAGCCAGGCGGCAAAAACAGCACCGCCCAGTAGGCTGACGCCGCTAAGCAACAGCCAAAGGCCGATCAGGCGCTGGCGCTTGGGCAACCCGCCTCGTGTCATGGCTGCTCCTTAATGAGCAGTGTTTTGACTTTCTCCACCAGCGATTGCGTAGAAAAGGGTTTGGTGATGTAGTCATCTGCGCCTAGTGCCATACCTTTTCGCGCTCTACGTCACGTCCGTGTGCGGTCAACATAATAATGGGTAGTTGTGCAGTGGCTTCTTCGCTGCGTAGTCGCTCTAACACATCAAAACCGCTAATGCCCGGTAGGCTGATGTCGAGTAGGAGTAGATCCGGCTGGGCATCCTTCACTCGTGCCAGTGCCTGTTCACCATCTTCGGCAGTGACGACCTCAAACCCTGCTTGTTCCATCAAAAACTCTAACGATAAAACAATATTAGGTTCGTCATCGACGACGAGCACTTTAGCCATGACACTCTCCTGCTTTTATTTGTTTTAGCGATACATGCCTGCAGTCTAGATAGATCGAGACAGTCAGCCAAGACGACCTTGGCCGAATGCTCGGCAGTGAGACAGCCATCAGCGAGCAAACCGACTTGCTTTGTTACACTACTCGCCACTTTGCCATGGCTGACGGTGTTATGGCGGTTCACTGATTAGCAAGGTAGGGCTCTTAGTGCGCGTATTACTATTATCAGCCTATGAAGCGGTAAGCCATCGCTATTGGGCGCAAAGTTTAATGGAGCAATTGGATGAGGTGTCATGGACACTATTGGCCCTGCCACCACGGCATTTTTCTTGGCGTATTCGCGGCAATCCGTTGAGCTGGATGTTAAAAGAGCATGCCATCCTCAACCAGTCGTATGATGTCGTGCTAGCTACCTCAATGGTCGACCTAGCGACACTGATTGGGCTTTTTCCACATCTTGGTCGAGCGAAGAAGGTCGTTTATTTTCATGAAAACCAGTTCGCCTATCCTGAGTCGAGCGACCAGATGTCGCAAGTGGAAGCCAAAATGGTCAATCTCTATACGGCGCTAGCGGCGGATAATGTGGTGTTTAACAGCGCTTACAACCGTGACTCCTTTATTGATGGCGCGCGTGGCTTCGAAAAGATGCCTGAGAACCTGCCTGCGGCGAAGCCACTTGAAGCGCTGCGCGAGCGGTCTCAGGTTTTACCAGTACCCATTTCTGAGAGCTCAACATCTCGCCAGCAAACGGCTATTCAAAAACAGTGCCTCAGCGTATTGTTTGGAATCATCGTTGGGAGTACGACAAAAACCCTGACGATTTCTTCGCGGTACTGTTTGCGTTAAGCGAAGCCGGTGTAGCGTTTGAACTTGCGGTGCTCGGGCAGCGCTTTCGCCAAGTCCCTGCTATTTTTGCTGAGGCTAAACAACGTTTATCTAGGCATATCGTTGCGTGGGGGCCGCAGCCTGAAGACGCGTATCGAGAATTGTTGGATAGCGCGGGTATCGTGGTCTCAACCACATGGCATGAATTTCAGGGCTTGGCGATTATGGAAGCGGCCCAGCGTGGCGCACTGCCGCTGGTGCCCAATCGGCTCTGCTTCCCGGCGCTTTACCCGCCTACTTATCGCTATGACGGCACTCAAGCAGGGCTGTATGAGCGGCTGCATCGGTGGCTAACCGATCCTGCAGCGCGTCCTGAACCGCTAGATACCAAGCCATGGGAGTGGCCAGCTTGGCGCGAAGAATATAGAAAATTGCTACTTGCCCGCTAAGCGATCTCTGTTTTTCTTTATATTCGCAAAGATCTTCAATGATACAGCTGCCGCAGCGTGGCTTGCGCGCTATACACGTATAACGCCCGTGGAGTATCAGCCAGTGGTGAGCATCCTGGAGAAACCCTTTGGGCACATGACGTAGCAGTTTTTGCTCCACCTCGACCACATTCTTGCCTTTAGCGATGCCGGTGCGGTTAGAAACTCGGAAAATATGCGTATCCACTGCCATAGTGGGGTGACCAAAGGCCGTATTGAGAATGACGTTGGCGGTTTTGCGGCCTACACCCGGCAAGGCTTCTAACGCTTGCCGGGTATCGGGCACCTCGCCACCGTGCTGGTCGACTAGAATGTGACAGGTTTTCATCAAATTTTCGGCCTTGGTATTGTAAAGGCCGATGGTTTTGATATGCGCTTTAAGCTGGTCGATACCCAAATCAATGATCGCTTGAGGCGTATTCGCGACAGGATAAAGGCGTGCTGTGGCTTTATTGACCCCTACATCGGTGGCTTGAGCCGAAAGCAGCACGGCAGCCAGCAACTCAAAGGGGTGTTCCAGTTGAGCTCGGTAGTGGGTTGGGGAGTCTCTGCCTGAAGGCGAGCAAAAATTTCATGACGCTTTTGGGCATTCATGGTTTGTCTCTTTTTTAGATGCAGTTATTTAAATGCAGTAATTTAAAAACCGTTATTTAAAAGCCGTTATTTAATCGTGCCGGTAACTCGCACGCGGCGTTCAATGCGAGGTGCAGCTGTAACAGGGCGAGCGCGAGCAACGCTGTGTTGATCAATGACATTTTTTAGGGGCGATTAGCATGCCAGCCACAAAGAAAGCCCCTGGCGGCAGTATGAAAAATAGAAACTGATAATCGTCAGCAATGGTGAGCTGCCAATTAGCGGCCTGCGGCCCAAACAGCAGTGCCATATCGCTAAACAGCGTGCCTTGGCCGAGCAACTCTCGCAGGGCGCCCAGCAATACCAGAACTGCGCCAAACCCTAATCCCATCATCAAGCCATCGATGGCGGCAGGCAGCACTGGTTGACGAGAGGCAAAGGCATCCGCGCGGCCGAGGATGGCGCAGTTGGTGACAATTAGCGGAATAAAAATGCCCAGTACCTGGTAGAGCGGGTAGGCGTAGGCGGCCATTAGCAATTCAGCGCAAGTAACAAAGGCAGCAATGACCATCACGAAAGCGGGCAGGCGTACGGCGGTGGGCACCTGATGACGGATCAATGAAATAGCCGTACTGGCACCCACCATTACCATCAGCGTGGCAAGCGCTAGCCCTAGCGCATTGACGATGCTGCCGCTGACAGCCAACAGGGGCAGAGCCCTAGCAATTGCACCAGAGCTGGGTTATTCGACCAAAGACCGCTTCGGGCGAGTTCGCGCCACTGGCTCATGATGTAGGCTCCTGAGAAGAAATCGGTAGCGGTGTTTCGGCGGCGTACTGTAAGGCTTTATATACGGCGTTTACCACGGCCCTAGGCGTAATCGTCGCACCGGTAAAAGCGTCAAAATGGCCGCCGTCTTTAGCCACTGTCCAGCCTGACGGTGACAAGCTATCTAATCCCAGGCCATCAAAACCGGTAATCCAGTCGCTGCGTCTGCGTTCTATATCATCACCCAGTCCAGGTGTTTCCTGATGTTGGGTGACGCGTACTCCGCTAATACGCTGCTGCTCATCAATGCCTATTAGTAGCTGAATTTCGCCGTTGTATCCCTGCCGTGTCACCACTGGAAAAATCACCGCACCGCTATCCTGGTCGCTTACCGACCAGCCCTGGGTATCTTTTTCTAGCCCCAGCACCTCTGCGTTGGGAAGGGGTAAAGGTGCTTTCCAAAACGTCGGTAATGGGAATATTGGCTAACGTTTCGGGCAATACTTCTTGAAGTTGGCGGTGCTGATAAGCCAACTGGTGCGTCGCTATTCGCTCGGCGGTTAAGGCGCGCGTTAATGCGATGCTGCCCGCCGTTACCAGTGCAAAGGCCCCCAGCGCGAGTGCCCCTCGTAGCATGGCCTGGCGTAGCGTCATAGCTGCTTTCCTGGCGAGGTTTTTGGTATGCCGGTGGGGCGCGGCACGCTATAAAGGTCTAACAGCGGTACGCACAGATTCATCAGTAATACCGCAAACGCCACTGCATCGGGGTAGCCACCAAAGGTACGAATGATGATGACTAACACGCCAATGCCAGCGCCATAAATAAGTTTACCGCGTCGGCTAGTGGCTGCAGAAACAGGGTCGGTGGCGATAAAGAACGCCCCAAACAAGGTTGCCCCGGTGAGCAGGTGAAACAACGGAGAAGCAAAGTGGCTTGGGTCGCTGAGATAAAACAGCGTCGCAAGTACCACGACACTACCAGCATGGCGGCAGGAATGTGCCAACTGATAATCCGTTTGTACAATAAGAACGTACCGCCCAGCAGCCAGGCTAAGCTGATGATTTGCCATGCACCGAGCGTACCTTCAGGCAATGGTTTGGCTGCCCAGAACTCGCTGGCAAGCACCGCTTCACCTTTGTGCTTAAAAGCATCGAGCGGTGTGGCACCGCTCAGGCTATCCAACTGAGCGGCTGGCAGCGTGCCAGTGATTTGAGACCATAACTCGGTGGGCACAATGTTTTGGGGTGGTGTCCATAGCGTCATATAGGTAGGAAAAGACACCAATAGCAGCGCATAACCCACCATGGCAGGATTGAAGGGATTATGACCTAAACCTCCATACAACTGTTTGGCGACTACAATCGCAGCAACCATGCCCACGCAAATCAGCCACCAGGGGCTGGCTGGTGGTAGCGAAACGCCAAGCAGAACACCTGTGAGTAGGGCGCTTGAGTCATTGATCGTTATTCGTATTGGTCGTTTGCGCACTCGTAACACGGCTGCTTCAAGCGCAACCCCAGCGTTGCTGCTAACAGCACGTTGCTGAGAACGCCAAGGCCAAAGAAATAGCTCATCGTGGCGATGCCCGGCAGGGTTGCTGCAAATACCCAACGCATTAAGCTCGCCGTGGGGGCACGGTAGAAGCGGCGTTACCACCGTTTACCTGTGAAGCGTGCATCATACTCATGGCGATTCCTTGCTGGGCTGCTGCTCGCGTGCTTTAGCAAGCTGCAACTCGGCTGCTCGTAAGTTCTCCTGCGCGGTTGCAAGCTGCGTTTCCAGATCATCAAGGGGCTGTTTAGGGTCTTCCTGGGCCACACGTGAAAGGTTTTTTTCGGCTTTTTTAACCGACGCTTTGGCAGCTGCATGGGCAATTCGCAGTCCGCGTAAATCCACTTTCTCACTGCTTGCCGTGGTGTTGCTGGCAGGACGCTGTTGCTGTGCTTGGCGAGCTGCCTTGCGCGCCTGTTTTTCGGCCTCTTCGCGAGCAAGCCGCGCTTGCCGAAATTCAAAGCGGTGCTTGGCGTGCTCTGCTTTTTCCGCCTCAATACGCTGCAGGCGTAGACGGCTTTTCGCCTCGCGATAATCATCAACCAGCGGAATATGGCTTGGACAAACGTAACTACAGGCACCGCATTCAATACAATCGAACAGGTGGTAGTGCTCCATCTTGGTGTCGTCTTTAGCGCGTGCGTACCAGTGAAGCTGCTGAGGCAACAGTGCTACCGGGCAAACGCTTTCACATTCGCCACAACGAATGCAGGGCGACTCCTCTGGTGCCTGTGGAAGTTCATCAGTGGTTGCGGCGATCAGGCAGTTGGTGAGTTTGGTGACCGGCGCATCCAGTGTCAGCAGCGGCGTTCCCATCATGGGACCGCCCTGAATCACTTGACTTAATGTTGCCTGGTTTAGACCCGCGTGCGTCAGCAGTTCGTTTATGGAGGTGCCTATGCGAACCCAGCGGTTGCCGGGGCTGGCAACCGCTTCTCCCGTCAAGGTCACCACTCTGGATACCAGCGGTTGTCCGTCGCGAATGGCCTGGAGTACCGCGAGAAGCGTGCCGGGGTTATGGCAAAGCACCCCACATCGACTGGCAAACCGCCACTGGGTACTGTCAGATCAAGTAATTTTTTTATCGGTTGACGCTCGCCACCGCTGGGGTAGCGAGTGGGAATCACTTTAGCTCAACCAGAGCCGGCTGGCTAAACGGTAGTGCACTTCTCAGGGCTTCAATGGCCGCGGGCTTATTATCCTCGATGCCAATTATGATCTGCCGTGCGTTACACAGTTTGGCCATTATCTGCGCGCCTTCGAGTACTTCACTAGCGTAATGGCGCAAGGTGATATCGTCGGCAGTAATATAAGGCTCGCACTCAGCAGCATTGATCACGAGGGTGTGAATCGGATGCTGTTCCACCGCAAGCGCTTTAATGTGGGTAGGAAAGCCGGCCCCGCCTAGGCCGACAAGGCCGCTCTCGTTTAAGCGCTCAAGCAGCTCAACGGGAGCGGAATAGCGCCAGTCGAGGCCAGGCAGGCGCTGCCATTCATCTCGCCCATCACCCTCTATAATGATTTGGATGGTGCTAACGTCGGCTATCGTGCCGCTGATGCTGGCATGCAAGTGGCTGGAAATCATCCCTTCGCGCTTAGCAATCACGCTGCCCACCTTCACCAAGTCACCTGGCGCGACACAGGGGGTGGCGGGCTGACCGCTATGTTGTTGCAGTGGGAGAACCACTCGGTTCGGCAGTGGCGCCTCAATCAGTGCAGCCTGATTTGAGCGCAGCTTGCGCTCGGGAGGGTAAATGCCACCCGGAAAATCAAAGGCGCTCGACATGAACACCTCCTGGCGTAGCTTGTCGGTCACTGGCAATAACATTGGATGGCGGTTTGATAACCGGCTGCCAGCGGCTGAGTGGCGCCGTTCGCGGCAGCATATCAATACAGTCGACGGGGCAGGGGTCCAGACACAAATCGCAGCCGGTGCATTCATCTTCAATCACGGTATGCATTAATTTGGCAGCGCCAATTATCGCGTCGACCGGGCAGGCTTGAATGCATTTTGTACAGCCAATGCACTCTGCTTCGCGAATAAAGCCACCTTCGCTTCGCTTTGGGCTTCACCGTCGAGAGGCTCGGGTGCGCGACCTAATAAATCGGCAAGCCCTGGATAGTCGCTTCACCCCTGGTGGGCATTTATTAAGTGAGTCACCTTGGTTAATGGCTTCTGCATACGGTCGGCAGCCAGGGTAGCCGCACTGGCCACATTGGGTTTGCGGCAATAACGCATCAATTTGCTCTACCAGTGGGTTATCTTCACGCTTGAAGCGTTCATTAACGACCCCAGAAGAGCACCGAAACTGATGCCCAAGCCGGTGAGTACCGCGATGGCGCTTAGAATGCTGATAGCATCGAATGTATTACTCATTACGCGCTGCCTTCACCCTTGTACTAACCCAGAAAAGCCGAGAAATGCCAGCGACATCAGGCTAGCGGTCACCATGGCAATAGCGGCACCTTGGAACGGTTTGGGGATATCTGCCCCGGCTATGCGTTCGCGCATGGCTGCAAACAAAACCAAAATAAGCGAGAACCCCAGTGCGGCGCCCAACCCATAAAGGAGGGTATGAAAAAACTTAACTCGCGATTTAGCGACAGCAAAGCGACCCCCAGCACTGCGCAGTTAGTCGTGATGAGCGGTAGGAAAATGCCCAGTACTTGATGCAACAGAGGGCTTAGCTGGCGCACCATGATTTCAGTGAACTGCACCACGGCGGCGATGACCACAATAAAACTGATGGTGCGAAGATAAGCGACATCCAGCGGCACAAGCAGTCCGTGGTAGACCACGAAGCTGGCCGCTGACGCCAGGGTCAGTACAAAGGTGGTGGCCAGGGACATACCCATAGCCGACTCTAATTTATTAGAGACCCCCATAAAGGGACACAAGCCCAAAAACTGAACCAGCACGAAATTGTTGACCAGTGCTGTGCTGATCAAAATAATAAATAGCTCACTCATGGCGGCGTATTATGAGAAGAAAATGGGGTATTGGCTAGCGAAGGTGTATAAACCACGGAGCAATGTCGTCCAGCGGCTTTGGCAGCGTACAATGCTTGGTCTGCAGCTGTCATTAAAGCGGTGGGGGTCATAAGTGCCGTGCTGTCAAACTGACAAATCCCAATGCTGACGGTGACATGCGGCGCCACAGGCGACAACTGGTGCGGGTACTTTAATTGATCAATGGCATGACTCAAAGCCTCGCTTTTTTCAATCGCTTGGGTAGCTGAAGTGGCAGGCAGCATGGCACTAAACTCTTCACCGCCCGTGCGTGCGATAAAAAACCCCTGGTTAGTGGCGACGTCATGCATTGTCTGCGCTACTCGTTGCAAGCATGTATCGCCCTCAGGATGGCCGTAATGGTCATTAAATAATTTAAAATGGTCAATATCGAGCATCATCACCGACAGGGGTTGGCCGGTGACCAAGGCGATATTAATCACTTCTTGTAGCCGCTGGTCGAATAAACGGCGATTGGGTAAGCCAGTCAATGCGTCATGGGTAGAAAGCTCGATTAGCTCGGCATTAAGCTGCTTTTGATGTTTAAACTGCTGCTGAAAGGTACGCGCTAACACACCGATTTCATCGGTGCGCTTTATCAGGTTGGCCGATTCGGCCGAGTCGACACTGACTTGCTGGGTAAATTGGGTAAGGGTTCTCAGTGGCTTCAGGATAATACGCTCGAGTAGAAACAGGACAAGGGCAATGACCAAAAGCATTAAGCATGCTGTCCACAAAAGTACGTATCGAAAGGTCTCTAAACTGGCTAAATAGCTGGTGCGATTAAGGTGGGTTCCTAGCTCGATTTGCTCGTTGTGTGGATAGGTAGGTATATAGCGCTGCGCCTGGATAGTATTACCCGTAATAGTAACGGCAACCTCTTTGTCTATAGGCGCATCAACCATCGAAAGTGTGGTTGGTAACCCCGTATAGTCTTCTATGATGTCACGCCATGCACCATCCATTGGCCTCACTTTAAATAACCAGCCTTGTGGTGGGCCACTTTCGTCAGTACGCAAAATGGGATTAGAAGCCACCATCAAGGGAGGTGAGCCAGCATAGAGGTTGCTTTTTCCTTGCTGCGGGTCTTCCTCAATAGAGGCCTTCATAGTTCGGATTAACCCTTCCGCCCAACCGCACTCCCGCTCCATGGTATGGCAGGTAGTGTAAAGGTCAGTAGCAGGGTTAATGCCTGCTATAAAATGGACTTGGCCCTCTGCGTTAAAAACACCATCAGCTGGTAGCGCATTTCTTCAAACATTTGCTGGCTAAAATTTGTATCGGTATAGCCGGGATAATAGCCTTGGATAAATTCGTAAGTATCGTCCCAAATAGCCCAATCTCGAACTTGGGCTAATAGTTCTTTCTGACTGATCTGAAGGCTGCGCTCAATTTGCTCAAGCTCTTGCATCACTACCGCACGCTCTTCCTTGTGAAGCGCTGGGAATATCACCCATTGACTCAATGCCCCTAAAGAAATGAGAGCAAGGAGCAAGACGCCTCCTAAGGCAGCTAAAAAACGAAAGCGTAAAGATCGCGAGAAGATTCGAACCATAAAAGTGCCTGAGCAAAGCGGTGATGATGTGCGACTAAAAATGTGCGACTAAAACAGTACTTAAAAACAAAAAGGGGCAAAGGCGGTTAGCCTCTGCCCCTTAATAACCTACTCTCTTGATTACGTTACCCGCTGGCCCGGTTCGGCACCAGTGTCTGGGGAAAGCAGATAAATGCCTTCTTCATTGGCAGAGGCTAATACCATGCCTTCAGACATCCCAAAACGCATTTTGCGCGGTGCCAGGTTAGCGACCATCACGGTCAATCGTCCTTCTAATGCTTCGGGGCGTAAGCGGAGCGAATGCCGGAGAAGACATTGCGCGTTTCGCCGCCCAGATCGAGGGTCAGCTGTAATAGCTTGTCGGCGCCTTCTACGTACTGGGCCTGAGTGATGCGTGCAATCCTGAGGTCGACCTTCGCAAACGCTGCAAAATCGATTTCAGCGGCGATGGGTTCATCTGCCAACGGGCTTTTGGTGCCTCTTTCAGTTTCTGCTCTTCCACAAGATCTTCCTTGGATGCTTCAATCATCGCATCGATTTTATCGCGCTCAACGCGCGTCATGAGCGGCTTGAATTTGTTGATTGAATGATCTGTCAGGACGCTTTGTCGAGTGTGCCAGTCGAGTGATTCGATATTCAAAAACTCACGGGCATCCTCAGCCATGGCGGGGACCACGGGGCAAGATACACCATTAACTGGCGGAATAAATTAATACCTACCGAACATATCTCCAAGACTTCTGCATCGCGCCCATCCTGTTTTGCAAGTGCCCAGGGTTCTTTATCTGCTATGTAGGTGTTGGCCTCATCCGCCAGTTCCATAATTTTGCGCATTGCCCGACTAAATTCACGCAATTCAAAGTCGTCGGCAATATCGTCACCGGCGGCAATAAAGCGGGCGACCATTTGCGGCTCAGCGCAATGTGTCGAGAGTGTGCCACCGCCCAGCTTTTTAACAAAGCCAGCGCACCGGCTGGCAATGTTGATCACTTTGCCAACCAGATCGGAGTTTACCCGTGCAGCAAAGTCTTCCAAGTTTAAATCTAAATCATCAACTTTGAGGTGAGCTTGGCCGCAAAATAATAGCGCAAGTATTCCGGGTTAAGATGATCGGCGTAGGTCGCAGCTTTAATGAACGTTCCGCGAGATTTCGACATCTTGGCGCCGTCTACCGTTAGGAAGCCATGGCAGTTGACGGCCGTTGGCGTACGAAGGTCGGCGCCATGCAGCATAGCGGGCCAGAACAGCGCGTGGAAGTAGACGATATCTTTACCGATAAAGTGATATACCTCGGCGTCGGAGCCCTTTTTCCAGAAGCTGTCGAAGTCGATACCTTGGCGATCGCATAGGTTTTTAAAACTGGCCAAATAGCCAATTGGCGCATCTAGCCATACATAAAAGTATTTGCCCGGCGCGTCAGGTATTTCAAAGCCAAAGTAAGGCGCGTCGCGGGAAATGTCCCATTCATTAAAGCCGGACTCAAACCACTCCATCAGCTTGTTACGGATTTGCGGCTGAACGTGGCCGTCGTCAATCCAGCGCTGCAAGAAGTCGGCAAAGTCGGGCAGCTTAAAGAAGTAATGGGTCGAGGTGCGCACTTCGGGCGTGGCGCCTGAGATCGCCGAGACAGGATTGATCAAGTCAGCGGGCGTATAGGTAGCACCACACTTTTCACAGTTATCGCCGTACTGGTCGTCTGCCCCGCATTTTGGGCAGGTGCCTTTAATAAAGCGATCAGCTAAGAACAAGCCTTTTGCGGGTCAAACATTTGCTCTATATCGCGCGTGGCAATATGGCCTTTATCCCGCAAGCGCTTATAAATCATTTCACTGAAATAACGGTTTTCAGCGGAGTGGGTTGAGTGGTAGTTGTCGAAACCAACGCCAAAACGAGCAAAGTCTGTTTGATGATCCTGAGAAACCCGTTCAATCAGTGCTTCCGCCGTAATGTTTTCCTGCTCAGCACGCAACATGATAGCGGTGCCATGGGCATCATCGGCACATACGTAGTAGCACTGCTGGCCACGGCTTTTCTGGAAACGTACCCAGATATCAGTCTGGATATACTCAAGTAAGTGACCGAGGTGAATGGCTCCGTTGGCATAAGGGAGCGCGCTTGTCACCAAAATGTTGCGCGTGGCGGTAGTAGGCATGGTGAAGGTTAATTCCGAGTGGATATAAGGATCGTTCGAGCGTTAACAAATAAAGACGGCGAAGTCGCTAAAAGGCGCTTCGCCGATAACCGGGCGCTTAACAACGCTTAATAGAGTGCTTGCTCTTCTTGAACCACTTCGCGCAGTAATTCTAAAAGAGTTTATCAGCTTCAGAGTGCTCAGCCGGGTCTTCCGGGATATGCACGCTGGTGGTGTCGGATATTTCGTTAGCAATGCGTGCCATCGCCGCAGCACTACTGCCTTCGGTCAATTGTTGACGAGCAATCGTCAGAGATTGCTCAAGAATTTTGGGGTCTTGTAATAACTTGCGAATAAAACCACGTAGCTCATTGATGACACGTGTTTTCTGAATTTCTGAACCGGACATGGAAGTCTCCTTAGGATCGCGGTTGACGGCAGCGCCAAGCGGGACCAATCACTGCTTTGACCATAGCATTTTTCTGCCAACGGGCATGAGTTGCCTGGTATTAAAACGCCAACTTAAAGGCACCAGCTCAAAACGTCAGGTTAAAGCGTCAGTCTACCTGCTTTATGCTTAACAGGGTTTGCGTACTGGGCGAGCCAGTAAGGGCGCAGTGGCTCAGGTACCTCAGCAAGCCGCGCATTAAAGCGCTCCCTGTCTTGGCGCGTAATGGCTTTTCGCGCTACCAGTTCAGGCGCTTCACCCTGTGCTTCCAGCGCTAAATAGTGGCTGGGGAATAGACGATAACCACCAATTACCTGGCGATCTATTTCAGCCGCTACTTCATCAGGCGTTGCCATGTCAGACCCAACAGGGGGTGCCAAAGTGTAGTCGTACGCGTCCTTTGGAGCCGGTAATGCCTGCGACAATGGAGCGAATGTCTTCAAACTCCTCTTTGGCGTAACTACCCTGGGTATCAATGTCGTGCAGCTCTTGGGCCTTTTGTACATCGCAGGGATCGTACTCATAGCTAATCGATACGGGCACAAGCTTCAGCTCGGCAATCGCATCGCCGAATACCATATCGCGCTCTGAAGCACGCCTCGCCATGATCAGCATTTTGATGATGGCGGGCTCGGTGTGATCAATGCCGTTTTGGCCCGCCCTTCGCGCTGCGCCATCCATATCGAGTGTTGATCTTCGGTAATGGTGTGGCGAATATAGGCGGAAAGCTGCTGATATGCCGCCAGCATAGCCCGTTTGCCGCGCGCTACGCGGTACAATAAAGCTTTATTAAGCCGCATCAGGTCGGTGACATAAGGTTTTTTGAGCAAATTATCGCCAATAGCGATACGCACGGTGTCCCGCTTTGCCTGATACAGCGCGTAGTTAACGAAGGCTGGGTCCAGCGAGATGTCGCGATGATTACCAATAAATAGGTAAGCACCATTAGGATCAAGCTTATCAAGGCCAGTCACTTCAAATGCATCGGTGGTGGTGCGAATCATGCGCTCCATATAGTGAGCAATGCGCATTTGAAATTCGTAAACCGTCGAAACATCTTTGACTTCGCGGCGTACCGCGCGGCTGGCAAAACCACGTGCCAACGATGGTGCCCAGCGTGCTAAGCGTGGCAGTCGAAAGCGGGTGAGCGCATCTAGCAGCTCATTGTCCCGTGAGAGCCTAGCAAGAACATCGGCTACTTCGTGATCCATGAACGGCCGAATATCGGCCCACGGGTCTGTCTCGATAGAGGCGTTGGGAGCGTTGTTATGATGAGTCATGCGAACCGTTGGATGATAAACCGTTGGTGATTAGGAATAGGTGCCGATTAATACCATAAAGGCGAAAAGACTATAAAGGCATTACTGCGCCGCGGGTTCCCGCTGCGTTTCACCGCCGAGCCACTCTATCAAGCGAGGAATGTCATCGGATAGCGCCTGTGCCATTAAAATAAAGTCCGTTTCCAAACGAGCAAGGGCATCATCGCCATCGTCAGCATGGTCGGCTTCTTCGATGAGGGCATCGCCAAAGCGTAATGATTTCAACGCAAGATCATCATGCAGAATAAAGCTTAAACGTCCTTCCAGGCTAATCGCGAGCTTGCTGGCTTGACGACCGCTCTCCAGCAATTGCTGGATCTCATCGCTGTCTAAATCAACTTGGCGCGCGCGCAATACGCCGTCGTCACCTTTGGCTTTTAGCTCGACCTGGTCGCCAAGCTGCAAGTCCGCAGGGCGGCTTGCAGTGTCGCCGACCAGGTGGTCATTGCGCGAATAGGCAGTGTTTGCGAGCTGAGCGGCGTGACTTTTAAACTACCCAGTGTTTCTCTTAATAGATCCAAAATATCTTCAGCGCGGGTGCGCGAGCTGGCGTTAATGCCAATCAGCTGGCTGCGGGTATCCCACCATAGGTCGATTTTCTGACTGCGGACAAAGGCACGCGGCAGTAAGTTTTCGGTGACCTGCTCTTTTAATGCGGTCTTCTCTTTGCGGGTCACTTTGCGGCTTTCGCTGGCTTCAATATCGGCGACTAGCTCGTCAACTTCTTCTTTTACCACGGAAGCAGGCAATAGACGCTCTTGGCGCAGCGCGGAAAGCAGGCGATGTGCTTGAATTTCGTGAACGAGCTGACCACCGCCTAAACGTCCTGCTGGCGCCGTCCAACCTAGGCGGCGCGCATCGGCGTTGCCAAGTGGTTTGGCGGCATGCTCTTGTAAGGCGCTAGCGAGCGCATCGCTGGTTATCTCGGGCGCGTCGTGTAGCCGGTATAAATGCAAGTGCTTAAACCACATGGAGCCAATCCTGTTCAAAAGGTGGCACATTATGGCGAAAGCGAGGCATTCCTACCAGCGGCTGGCGCCAATCGGTTTTGTTGCGTGTGTTTAAAACTTATGTTTGATTATGGTTTTGGTAATCACTGCTTTTTCTAACCTTTATTTTCTCTCCAATCTAAACAAAGGAGCTGTTATGACTGCATCACTCTCTAGAGTGCAATTGCGCGTCCGAGGCTATCACCTGGATGGCTATGGCCATGTTAATAACGCTCGTTACCTGGAGTTTATGGAAGAAGGGCGTTGGGACTTTTGATCATCACCCTGAGATGATCAAAGAGCTTCATCAAGCCGGGCGAGCGTTCGTCGTCGTCAATTTGAATATTGATTATTTGGCCGCTGCACGTCACGGGGATGATTTAGAGATAATGACGGGGATTGTTGAGGTCGGTGAGCGCAGCGGGCTCTGTCATCACCGTATTGTGCGCAAGGATGGCACCGTAATAGCCCAGGCGGATTTAACCTTCGTTCTGTTGGATATGCGGGCTAATAAGGCCGCTGCCATTGAGGGAGAGGTGCGTGAGGCATTAGCTGCATTAACGTTGGCGAAAGAGGCATTTACCCCTAAATGGCTTTGGTGAGCTCCCTGGCTGCCCTTGCCGCTTTTGCGGTGGTATGATGGCGTCGTATTTGCGCGCTGTTCTATTGTTTTAATAGGGCGGTGTTTTTAAGCGCTTTCAACTCTCGCAGTGCCAATGCAGTGCAAAGGATCTAACTTTCATGGGTGACATCGCCAGAGAAATCTTGCCCGTCAATATTGAAGACGAGCTCAAACAGTCGTATCTCGACTATGCGATGAGCGTCATTATCGGTCGCGCGCTTCCTGATGTGCGGGATGGCCTTAAACCGGTTCACCGGCGTGTGCTGTTTGCCATGCATGAACTGGGTAATGATTGGAATAAACCGTACAAGAAGTCGGCGCGTGTCGTCGGCGATGTCATCGGTAAATACCATCCGCACGGCGATAGCGCGGTATACGACACCATCGTACGGATGGCGCAGCACTTTTCGATGCGCCATGTGCTGGTCGACGGCCAGGGTAACTTCGGTTCAATTGATGGGGATAACGCAGCCGCCATGCGTTACACCGAGGTGCGTATGTCGCGCCTTGCCCATGAGCTGCTCGCTGACCTGGAAAAGATACCGTCGATTGGGTGGATAACTACGACGGCACCGAGCGTATCCCCGCCGTATTACCTACTAAAGTACCCAACCTGCTGATCAACGGCTCGTCGGGTATCGCCGTCGGCATGGCGACCAATATACCGCCGCATAATATGCGTGAAGTGATTGACGGCTGTTTGGCGTTAATCGATGACTATACGCTGTCGGTGGATGATTTAATGGAATACATCCCCGGTCCTGACTTTCCTACCGGCGCGATCATCAATGGCCGTGCGGGCATTTTGTCCGCCTACAGAACAGGCCGTGGGCGCATTTATGTGCGTGCTTGTCATACCATCGAGCACCACGATAAAACCGGTCGTGATCACATCATCATTACCGAGCTACCTTACCAGGTGAACAAGGCGCGGTTGATCGAGAAGATCGCCGAGCTGGTGAAAGAGAAGAAGATCGAAGGCATCGCCGAATTGCGCGATGAGTCGGATAAAGATGGCCTGCGCGTAGTAATTGAAATCAAGCGCGGCGAGTCCGGTGAAGTCGTGGTCAATAACCTGTTTGCTCAAACACAGCTGCAGAATGTGTTCGGCATTAACATGGTGGCGCTGGAAAATGGTCAGCCGCGCACGCCTCAATCTGAAAGAAATGCTGGAAGCCTTTATTCGCCACCGGCGCGAAGTGGTGACCCGGCGTACACTGTATGAGCTGAAAAAGCCCGTGAGCGTGGGCATTTGTTGGAAGGTTTGGCTGTCGCGATCTCTAATATCGACGAAGTCATTGAGTTGATTAAAGCCTCGCCCAACGCGGCAGAAGCGCGTGAAAAACTGCTCGCCAAGACGTGGCAGCCGGGCCAAGTAACCGCCATGTTGGAGCGGGCAGGGCTACCTCTTGCAAGCCGGAAGAGTTGGATGAAGGGTTTGGTTTAAACACCGCAGCTACTTCTTATCGGCTTTCGCCTGCTCAGGCGCAGGCGATTCTTGAGCTACGTCTGCACCGCTTGACGGGGCTTGAGACCGAGAAGCTGCTCGACGAATACTTAAATATTCTTGAAAAATTGCCGAGCTCACCGAGATTTTGGCGTCTGCGGACCGCTTGATGGAAGTGATTCGTGAAGAGCTGCACGCCGTACGTGATCAGTTTGGTGATGATCGCCGCACTGAAATTCAGGCCAGCCATTTAGATCTTTCCATTGAAGACTTGATCGCCGAAGAAGACATGGTCGTGACCGTGTCGCGCTCAGGCTATGCCAAAACTCAGCCGCTGTCCGATTATCAGGCTCAGCGTCGTGGCGGCCGTGGTAAGTCTGCCACCGCAATGAAAGATGAAGACGTCATTGAGCACCTGCTGGTCGCGTCTACTCACGATACCGTGTTGCTGTTCTCTAATCGCGGCAAGGTGTACTGGCTGAAAGTGTACGAAATGCCCAACGCCAGCCGCGGTTCGCGGGGTAAGCCTCTGGTTAATATGTTGCCGCTTGAAGAGGGTGAGGCCGTTAACGCTATCTTGCCGGTACGCGACTACGACCCTGAGCACTATATTTTCTTCGCGACGGCCAAGGGCACCGTGAAGCGGACCAGTCTTGAACAGTTCTCGCGCCCACGCAGTGTTGGCCTGATTGCGATTGATCTGGAAGAGGGTGACCGCTTAGTTGGCGCTGCCATTACCACCGGTAACGACCATGCCATGCTGTTGTCCTCAAACGGCAAGGCGATTCGCTTTGAAGAGGGCAACGCCCGCGCCATGGGCCGGACTGCTCGCGGCGTGCGCGGTATGCGTTTGGCCGGTGACGCGGAAGTCATCAGCTTGATTATTCCGAAGAGCCAGCAGATTGACGCCGAAGCGGATATTGACAGTGAAATGCCAGAAGGCGCTGTCTCTGAAACCGCTGAAGGTCAAATCTACATTATGACAGCCAGTGAGAACGGTTACGGCAAGCGCACCCGTCTGGAAGAGTTTCCGCTGCGTGGCCGGGGTGGCCAGGGTGTTATTGCCATGCAGACCAGTGAGCGTAATGGTTCCCTAGTGGCGGCGATGCAGGTTTATGACAGCGATGAAATGATGCTGATCACTGACCGTGGCACGCTTGTGCGTACGCGTGTTGAAGAGGTCTCGACAACGTCGCGTAATACTCAGGGTGTGATGCTGATTCGACTTGGTAAAGAGGAGAAGCTGGTCAAGACGGTGCGTGTTGATGAGCCGGAAGAGAGCGATGAAATAAGCGTTCTTGAGGAAGTCAGCCCTGACGGCACCCAGCCCAGTGAATCATCCGATGACGCACAGGAAACAGGGTCCGATGACACGTCACTATAATTTCTGCGCAGGGCCGGCGGCCCTGCCAGTCGCCGATGCTAGAACGTGCCCAGGCAGAGCTGTTGGACTTCCAGGGTCGTGGCCTTTCCGTGATGGAAATGAGCCACCGCAGCGATGAATTTGTCGCCATTGCTGAGCGTGCCGAAGCGGATTTTCGCCATCTGTTAGGCGTGCCTGATAATTATCGAGTGCTGTTTTTTGCGGGGCGGGGCCAGCATGCAGTTCGCCATGCTGCCCATGAACCTGTTGGGGCAGGGTGGCAGTGGTAACTTTATCCAGACCGGTATTTGGGGCAAAAGCGCTTAGTGAAGCCAAGCGTCTTGGTTTTGGTTGCCATGTGGCGGCCAGTAGTGAGCCTAACGGCCATAGGGAAGTGCCCGCACTGGATAGCATTGAGATAAGTGATGATGCTGCCTATTTGCACTACACCTCTAACGAGACGATTGGCGGATTGGAGTTTGATTATACGCCCCATGTGCAGCGTGCTGATGGCGCTAACGTGCCACTTGTTTGCGACATGTCGTCGAACATCCTTTCCGGGCCGATCGATGTCAATGAGTTTGGTGTGATTTATGCCGGTGCACAAAAATATAGGCCCCGCCGGTCTGACGTTGGTGGTTGTGCGTGATGACCTATTAGGTAAAGCGCAGCCGGGCATTCCTTCACTGTTTGATTATCAAATGCTGGCTGACGCCGGCTCGATGGTGAATACGCCGCCCACTTACGCCTGGTATTTGGCCGGCTTGGTGTTTCAGTGGCTAAAAGAAGATGTCGGTGGTGTAGCTGCCATGGATGCCATTAATCAGCGTAAAGCCGATAAACTTTACGCGGCGATTGATGCCAGCGATTTTTATAGCAACCCCATCGCTAAGCACAATCGCTCTCGGATGAATGTGCCTTTTGTGTTAGCCGATGCGGCGCTGGATAAGTTGTTTTACAGCAGGCCGATGCGGCGGGGCTGCTTAATTTGAAAGGCCACCGCAGCGTGGGCGGTATGCGGGCCAGCCTATATAACGCGGTGCCTGAGTCGGCAGTCGATGCGTTGATAGCATTTATGGCCGATTTTGAACAAACAAGGGCTAAACCACCATGTCCGACACGTCGATCAAACTGGATGAGCTGCGCCAGCGTATCGATCAGCTCGATAGTGATATCCTTAACCTGATTAGTGAGCGCGCCAGCTGTGCCCAGCAGGTGGCCCACGTTAAGCTGAATGAAGATAAGGATGCGGTGTTTTACCGTCCTGAGCGAGAAGCACAGGTTCTGCGTCGCATTATGGCGTTGAACAAAGGGCCGCTCGATTCAGAAGAAATGGCGCGCTTGTTTCGTGAAATCATGTCGGCGTGTTTGGCACTTGAACAGCCTGTCAAAGTTGCTTATCTGGGCCCTGAAGGCACCTTTACTCAACAGGCGGCACTTAAGCATTTTGGCGAAAGTGCTATTAGTATGCCCATGGCAGCTATCGATGAGGTGTTTCGTGAAGTGGAGGCAGGCGCCGTGCACTACGGCGTTGTGCCAGTGGAAAACTCCACCGAAGGTGTCGTCAATCACACCCTTGATACCTTTATGGACTCCTCGATCAAAATATGTGGCGAAGTAGTGCTGCGTATTCACCACCATCTATTGGTCAGTGAAACGACCCGTCGCGATAAGGTTTCGCGAATCTATTCTCATCCTCAGTCATTCGGCCAGTGCCGCAAATGGCTGGATGCGCATTATCCCCATGCCGAGCGAGTGCCGGTCTCTTCCAATGCCGAAGCGGCTAAACTAGTCAAAACCGAGTGGCATAGCGCAGCGATTGCTGGCGATATGGCGGCTAAGCTTTATGGTTTGGACTATATCGCCGATAAAATTGAAGATCGGCCAGATAACTCCACGCGGTTTTGATTATTGGTAATCAGGATGTGCCCATGGCAGGCGAGGATAAGACCTCGATTGTGGTCGCCATGCGTAATCAACCGGGTACGCTGCATGCGTTGCTTGAGCCGTTTCATCGCCACCAGGTTGATTTAACGCGCCTGGAAACGCGCCCTTCGCGCACCGGTGTATGGAACTATGTCTTTTTTATTGATTTTTAAGGGCCATCGCGATGATCCGCGAGTCGCCGCTGTGCTTGAAGAAGTACAGCTGAGAGCGGCGGATTTACGTGTGCTGGGTTCCTATCCGATAGGCGTGCTGTGACATTAATGGCCGACGAAAACCTAAAAACCCCTATCTGCCATGAATCACGTCTTCTAATTGTTGGTCTGGGATTAATTGGTGGTTCGCTAGCCGCAGCACTGCGCGAGTCAGGGTTTAAGGGGCAAATTGCAGCCTGCGACCCTGATGGTAATGAGATCGCTCTCGGTATCGAGATGGGCTTAATCGATACTGGAGGTACGCATCTGTACGAACAGTTGCGTGACGCATCCATGGTAGTGCTGGCGGTGCCGGTGCTCGCTATGGAAAGCGTCATGGCTACGCTAGCTGAGGCACTGCCTTATGCCGCCCGGAACGTCGTATTGACCGATGTCGGTAGTACTAAAGCGACCATCCGTGCCTACGCTGAGAAAGTATTTGGCCAAGTACCCACTAATATGGTGCTGGGGCATCCCATTGCTGGTTCTGAAAAAGCGGCGTGGCGGCGGCTAATCCTCGTCTTTATGTAGATCACAAGGTCATCCTGACGCCTGAGCCCAACGTGGACCGCAACGCATTAGAGCGTGTCCGCCTTTTATGGCAAGCCTGTGGCGCCGATGTGTTGGAAATGGACGTAGAGCGACATGACCAAGTATTGGCGCGTACCAGCCATTTGCCGCATCTGCTAGCCTTTTCATTAGTGGATACGCTGGCGCGTCAGGATGAGCGGTTAGAAATTTTCGTTACGCGGCAGGCGGTTTTCGTGACTTTACCCGCATTGCAGGCAGCGATCCTGTCATGTGGCGGGATATTTTATCGCCAATAAACAAGCGGTGCTGGCATCGCTGGATGATTTTGAGGCAGGGCTTAAGCGCTTGCGCTATGCGGTAGAGACAGATGACAGTGATGCGCTGATTGCTACCTTTGATCGGGCGAGCCATGCCCGGCACTATTTCGACTCTTTATTGAACAAAACCAGTTATCAGGCGGAATATCATATGCAACCACAAGGTGAGGTCACCTACCGTGTGCAGCCGGGCGGTCAAGCCAAGGGGCGTTTGCGCGTTCCCGGCGATAAATCCATGTCGCATCGTTCCATTATGTTGGGTGCACTGGCGGAAGGTGTCACCGAAGTAAAAGGTTTTCTTGAAGGCGAAGATAGCCTGGCGACGCTGCAGGCATTCCGCGAAATGGGCGTGGCGATTGAAGGGCCGCACCAAGGGCGAGTGACGATCCATGGTGTCGGTATGCATGGCTTGAAAGCCCCGCCGGTCCACTTTATGTGGGTAACTCGGGTACCGCCATGCGGCTTTTCTCTGGATTGCTGGCTGGTCAGGCATTTGATAGTGAATTAACCGGCGACGAGTCATTGACCAAGCGGCCAATGGGGCGTGTGGCTGACCCGCTACGCTTGATGGGGGCCACGATCGATACCGCTGATGGTGGGCGCCCACCGCTCAAAATTCACGGCGGCGCTAACCTTAAAGGCATTCATTACGATATGCCTATGGCCAGTGCCCAGGTTAAATCCTGTTTGTTACTAGCCGGGCTGTACGCTGAAGGCGAAACTCGGGTACGTGAACCCGCGCCTACGCGTGACCACACCGAGCGTATGCTCAATGGTTTTGGCTACGCGGTTGCTCGTGAAGGTGATACCTGCTGGCTACAGGGTGGCGGCAAACTTACCGCAGGCCCCATTGATGTGCCTTCGGATATCTCTTCGGCGACGTTCTTTTAGTTGCCGCCGCGATTACCCCAGGCGCTGATATTACCCTTGAGCACGTGGGTATTAACCCTACCCGGATTGGCGTGATCAATATCCTTACCCTGATGGGGGCTGATTTAGCATTAGAGAACGAGCACGAAGTAGGTGGCGAGCCAGTGGCCGATATTCGTATTCGTTACGCGCCGCTGAAGGGCATTGATATTCCCGTCGATCAAGTGCCGCTAGCGATTGATGAGTTTCCTGCACTGTTCATCGCGGCCGCTAACGCCCAGGGTACGACGCGTCTGCGCGGCGCCGAAGAGCTGCGAGTGAAGGAGTCTGATCGTATTCAGGCGATGGCTGACGGCCTGGCCATTCTAGGCGTCAAGCATACGGTCGTTGAAGACGGTATCGATATTGTCGGTAACGGTGACGACAGCGTACCAAGCTATGGTGGCGGGCGTATCGACAGCCTGGGCGATCACCGTATTGCCATGGCGTTTGCGATTGCATCGCTCCGTGCTAGCGAAGAAGTTGTCATTGAAGACTGTGCCAATGTGGCCACTTCTTTCCCCTGATTTCGTTGCGCTAGCGACACGCATTGGTATGGCCGTGAGTGTGGAGGGTGCGCATGAATGATCACGCTGCCACGCTTGTCGTTCCTGTTCTTACTATTGATGGCCCCGGTGGCGCAGGTAAAGGTACCATCAGTGGTTTGGTCGCGGAGCGCCTGGGCTGGCATCTTCTCGATAGCGGTGCACTTTATCGGCTGACGGCTCAGGCGGCGGTTAAGCACAATGTTGCCGTTGATGATGAATTGGAGTTGGCACGCTTGGCCGAACAGCTTGATGTGTCGTTTCCGGTTGAAGATGGCCAGCCACGTACGCTGCTAGAAGGTGAAGATGTCGGCCAGATCATTCGCACCGAACAGGCCGGAGAGCGGGCTTCCCAAGTGGCGGCGTTACCCGCCGTGCGCCAAGCACTGCTGCAGCGTCAACGCGATTTTGCCAATCTCCCGGGTTGGTGGCTGACGGTCGTGACATGGGAACGGTGGTCTTTCCTGATGCATCGCTCAAGATTTTTTTTAACGGCGAGTGCCGACGAACGGGCACGTCGACGTTATCTGCAGTTGCAGGAAGCCGGGGTGGATGCTAGTCTTTCGAGTCTTTTAAAGGAGATTCAGGCACGCGATGCACGCGACACGCAGCGCAGTGTGGCTCCTCTCGCCGGCAGATGATGCCATTACGCTTGATACCACGCGCCTGAGCATACCGGAAGTGGTAGATCGATTGACCGAACTGCTCGCCCAAAGAGGGCTGGTAAGCGGCGTGTGATTCTCCCTTGCGGCGCTTTTGGATAGGTGTCACGACGTGGCAGGGCACTAAACTCACATCGGTGAGCCCGGTCAGGTCTAACCAGCGTTAACACCCCAAAGGCTGAGTGACATTAGGCCCGCACTTGCTGGTGGTGCGGAGAAGGCATTTATGCCTCAACAACGTAATTACGTAGGAACACCATGAGCGAAAGCTTTGCTGAGCTGTTTGAACAGTCTCTTAACGACATCAACATGGAGCCAGGCGCTATCGTCGCGGCCCAGGTTGTCGACATTGACGGTGACTGGGTTACTGTCAACGCTGGTCTGAAATCTGAAGGTCAGATCCCTGCGTCACAATTCCGCGATGAGCACGGTAATCTGAACATCGCTATCGGTGACGATGTGCACGTTGCACTTGAAGCCGTTGAAGATGGCTTTGGTGAGACGCGTCTGTCCCGTGAAAAGCCAAGCGCGCAGAAGCTTGGAAGATTCTGGAAGCAGCCTTCGAGAAAGACGAAATCATCAAGGGCGTTATTAACGGTAAGGTTAAAGGTGGCTTCACGGTTGAAGTTGACTCTATCCGCGCCTTCCTGCCAGGCTCCTTGGTTGACGTTCGTCCCGTTCGCGATACTGCACACCTGGAAAACAAAGAGCTGGACTTTAAAGTCATCAAGCTCGATCCGAAGCGCAACAACGTTGTGGTATCACGTCGTGCGGTTCTGGAAGCAGAAAACAGTGCAGAGCGCGAAGCGCTGTTGGCCACTCTGCAAGAAGGTCAGCAAATCAAGGGTATTGTTAAGAACCTGACAGACTACGGCGCTTTCGTAGACCTGGGTGGTGTTGACGGCCTGCTGCACATCACAGACATGGCGTGGAAGCGTATTAAGCATCCGTCTGAAATCGTTGCTGTTGGCGACGAGATCAACGTCAAGGTTCTGAAGTTTGACCGTGAGCGTAATCGCGTTTCACTGGGTCTGAAGCAATTGGGCGAAGATCCGTGGGTCAACATTAAAGAGCGTTATCCGGAAGGCATGAAAGTACACGCTGTCGTCACAAATCTGACTGACTACGGTTGCTTTGCCGAGCTGGAAGAGGGTGTTGAAGGTTTGGTTCACGTGTCTGAAATGGACTGGACTAACAAGAACATCCATCCGTCTAAAGTCGTTCAAGTGGGCGATGATGTTGACGTCATGGTGTTGGATATCGACGAAGAACGTCGTCGTATTTCTCTGGGTATCAAGCAGTGCACTGCTAACCCATGGGAAACCTTCAACACTGATTACAACAAGGGCGACCGCGTTTCAGGCACCATCAAGTCGATTACTGACTTCGGTATCTTTATCGGCCTTGAAGGTGGTATTGACGGTCTGGTTCACCTGTCTGACATTTCTTGGTCTGATACTGGCGAAGAAGCCGTACGCAACTTTAAGAAAGGTGACGAAGCTGAAGCCGTTATCCTGTCTATTGATCCAGAGCGCGAGCGCATCTCGCTGGGTATCAAACAGATGGATTCTGACCCCGTTGCTGAGTACCTGTCAGTTAACGATAAGGGCAGCATCGTAACGGGTCGCGTCATTGAAGTTGATGCTAAAGAAGCGCAAGTTGAATTGGCGACTGACGTTGTTGCTGTGCTGAAAGCTTCCGAAATCAGTGCTGACCGCGTAGAAGACGCGCGCAACGTACTGAATGAAGGCGACAGTGTAGAAGCTCGTATTGTCAGTGTTGATCGCAAGAGCCGTCAGATTAACCTGTCGGTAAAAGCGAAAGATCAAGATGATACGCGTCAGAACCTGAAGAAGATGCGTGAGCAAGAGCCGGAAACAGCAGGTGGTCCGACCACCATCGGTGATCTGATCAAGCAGCAGATGGGCCAAGACTAATACCTTATTAGTTATTGGTTTGTAAAAGCGCCGCCCTTATGGGCGGCGCTTTGTTTGTATAGTAGAGTGCCTGTAATAGCCGTATAGATAGTTCCCATAGAGTGCATATTTTATTCGGTTCGAAACACTTTAAATAACAATTGTGTTTTTAAAACGATTAGTAATTGAGTAAATATCAACTAGACTATTGTCAGTTAGCCTTTTACAGGAATAATGTCACAGCATTCTGAACTAGTGGGTGCCAAGTATGCACCTAAACCAGTTGGACCCCGTTCAGTTGGATACGTTACTAAAGGAACCCCAATGTCATTACTTAACGAATATATTCAAAAGAGCAGCAGCTAAAGCAGCTTCAAGAAGACCTTCAGCGTTTAGAAGGCGACCAGCGCCTAAAAAGCGAGTTAGAATTTAAGGCCAAGCTTGAAGCGCTTATGACTGAGTTCGGCAAGCGTCCTAGCGACGTCATTGCTTTATTAGACCCTGCAGCTGACCAGCGCAGTGCTAAAACGACAGCAAGTGGTAATGCTCGCCGTAAGCGTCGTCTTAAGATTTACAAAAACCCTAAAACAGGGGGAAGTAATCGAAACCCGCGGCGGCAACCATAAAGGTCTACGCAGCTGGAAAGACGAGCATGGCGATGAGGCCGTTGAATCATGGCTGGTGCGCATGGAAGACTAAGTAATTAATGACCGGCATTTCTATTCAGAAATGCCGTTTTTATTGTTCACCCTATGCTCAGCTAATTATCAAAGACATTACCACTGATAAATGCCTGCTGGTGTGGGTTACGAAGCTCTAATCGGTTTGTTCGCCATAACGGCGATTGAGATGGCCGCTAACATGACAGCTACCCTATCTGCATAGTGATTTAAATTGCATAGTAGTTTAGTTGGTAGGCTTCAGATCCCCATAAAGATCAGCTAAATCGCCAACCGCATGCTTGCATCGTCATAGGTTGGCATGTAGCCATGTCGATGAGGAGCTGGCAAAGTAATGCTTTTGTATTTGTCTGTATGTTCGGGTGAAAGGACATTGGCGGTACGACAAGAATCCCAGGAATAGTTAACAAGCACATTTGCTTGCTGAAAATATGTCAGGCAGTGCGATGATGGTCTTAGATAGGCGTAGTAGCGCCTATAACACGGTTATTGCTTGTTGTGATATCCTGACATACCCTAACGTTTTGATACGTTCTGACGCTTTATTGAAGCCTTTTAGGCCTGTTTGTCGGATGCTGGGTTTTCCAATACGCATGTCGTACTATTGTTAAAACCACAAAGAGCCAACAAGTGATAGAAGGCGGTCTCCTCGTTCGCCGAAAATTGCGGGGCTTTAAGTGATAGTAACGCCGAAACGCCTTAAAAAGAAGAGCTGTTAGGGGCTTTCCGCAAGGTATCGCAATTTGAGCTATATTGAGGGAGGACGCTAGTCGCCTTCGCCGCGCGTTCTAAATCGCTTTCTTCACTAAGCCCTTCACGGAGCCCTTTAAGATAGGCATTTGGTGAGATAGGAAAGCTTTGGCAGACTAGCGTCGAAGTTGAGAAGTCAATATCCTATGTGGGTAGCAGGGTTTTCATGGGCAGCAAAGTCTTCGTGGATAGCAAGGCTTTCGATTCCTAGCGGCTTATTAATTGTTTTTCTCAGCCAGAACTTAGCTTGAGTCATCGCTTTAAACTTTATCTGGCCTTCGTGAGTGATTCGTACAGGTCGTCATTATCCCACCTGTCGTGACTCTGCTAAGCGCTTTATTGTTGGTGACTTGCCTGAGTAGCTTGCCTGAATAGAGAGAAGCGTTCGGACTTTATGCAGGCAACTGAGTGGTAAAGTAAATTTTCTGATTTTATACGCGTTTGTGCGCAATTTTTGTGGGTAAAAACGCTACGTTAGCAGTCATTTCGACCATTTAAAGCAAGGTGTAAATGAAACATCGATGAAATATCAAAAGGTTCAAAAGCCAGTAGATGAGCGTGAGAAGCTGCGGAAGTTTCGTGAGTTGGATGACGCCTTTGCGCAGGCTTTACGTCAATTAGATGATCCGAATAGCGATTTTGATATACCGACAGGTCCGCCGGTACGCTCGCTTGCGGCATTGGAAAAGAAGACGTAGAAACTCAACATAAGGAACAGCAACAAGAGCAGGAGCGTATTTTCAAACAGCGCTTTGAAGCTTTGTTGAGTGAATATGATGTGGGCCATTACGATCTGGCCGAATTGGTTGAAACGTTACTTGGTTATGGTCTATGGCAGCAGGATATAGTGCCTGGTAGTTAGCGCCTTTGAATTTACTGATGGCTATACGTGCTAGCGGTAACGGTAAACACGGAGGCTCGGCAGGAACACTTCATGTTCTAACTTTTCATCGCGCCGTCGCGCTCTTGTGCGAGTGGTCGGTGGCTGCAAAGCAGGCAGGTTAATATGAGGTAGCCGTTGACCATTGGCGGGCACGAAAATTGGCATGGCAGCATTCAGCGCCCGTCTCGTATGTCCATCGGCGAGCGGCTCGGTAAAAATAGATTTGCCCGCATAAGCGGAGCCTGGGTTTGCACTTGGGCCAGGATTTCACCGCTGGGAATACTGGCTAATTTACGCAGTTGAATCCGGATATGCGGCGCATCAGTATCAAGTTGAATAAGCTTACGTTCGGCTTCTTGCACGGTTAACCGCTTAATTGAACGACCACTGCTATACCAGGCGAAGCGAACACGTGAGACTGGCGCCTGCGCGATAGGTAATTGCCGCCAGCTCTGTTTAAGGTGCAGGCGCGCTAGCCCATTACGACGTAGCACCTCATCGACATGGGGGTGGCGCTTGGGCAGACGGCTTTTGCATCGCTGAGTGCCCCTGGGAAGCTCTTTTAATATCCTGCAATAGTTCGCTAAAGTTGGCTTTAGCTTGGTTGATAGCGTCTATCGCCGTCAGCAGTTCCTCGTTGGCAGCCACTATCGCGATGTAATTGCGCGTTTCACGCCCATCTTGATCTTGCTCATGCCACATATCGAACAGTGCTTCCCGCAGCCAATGGGTAGTGGGTGTCGTTTGATGAAAAACCCACGTAGGCGGTTGCTGCTGTTCGTATAGCGAGACGGCGGCCTCAATTGTTTCAAGTAAATAGTCAAATTGCTGCTCCAACTGAAGCAGCAGACGATAGGCCGAAGGCGATGGTTGGTCAGACATTGTCTCCGCCCTGATCGGTTACGGGTTTGGGAAGTCAGCTATATGGCTTACTAAGAGAGCTGCGCACTAAGAGAGGCGCATCCTTGTCAGCTTGCGCCAGAAGCGTGTCTATATCGGCTTCATCCATCGCGGATTCGCCTGAGATACGGTGTGACTCATCGGCCCACGCGCCCAAATCTAACAGTTGGCAGCGCTTACTGCAGAAAGGGCGGTAAGTACTTTCGGGCAACCAAGGCACTTGCTTAGCACACTGCGGGCAATTAACTTCAAGTGGGGAATCGTTTGCAGGGCGAGTCATAAAAACTCCAATAGGTTGTCAAGCGCGATATCTTAGTCGTTAAGCAGCTGGCGATAACGTTCATCAAGCCGAACCACTTGTTTCAGCATGCTGGCATGGTCACCGCTGTTATCTATCACGTCATCTGCCTTTGCCAGCCGTTGTTCACGAGAAAGTTGGGCGGCGAGAATAGCATGCACTTGGCTTTCACTCACTCCATCACGCTGTAAGGTTCTCGATAATTGTACCGCTTGCGGCACATCCACCACTAGGCTGCGGCTAACCAGTGCATCTTGCCCCGACTCAAATAATAGGGGTGACACTAGCAATACATAGGGCGCCCCTTGAGTTTTAAGTCGCTCCAAATGCTGCAATAGCCGCTCTCTTATTTTGGGATGTGTTAGTGATTCTAACCACTGCCGGTGTTCGGGATGCTTAAATACAATGTCGCGTAAGGCCGCGCGATTAAGCGTACCATCCAGATGAATGATCTGGTCACCGAAGCGCTTTTGATGGCTATTAGCGCGGGTTCCCCAGGTAAGACAATCTCTCTGGAGACATCGTCGGCATCAACCCAGGCGACACCGAGTGTTTCAAAGGCGCGAGCCACCGTCGATTTACCCGAGCCTATGCCGCCGGTTAATCCGATAATCATCTGCTGCCCCACATAGCTAAGTTATCTGCCGTTAGCTTAATAATAGCTAGGTTATCAATGGTTAAATTTTAAATAAGTAGGCTGAGGTACAACGCCATTAGCTCGTCACCGACTAATAACGCTATCCAACCAGCGAGAGCGAGAAAAGGGCCAAAGGGAAACGGTGCGCCGCGTAAGCGGGTGAGCAGGCTTGGGCCATCAGGCCAACAATTGTTCCAAGCCCAGCGGAAAGTACCAACACTAACGGTAAAAGCTCCACCCTAGCCAAGCTCCCAGCGCTGCCAGCAGTTTAAAGTCCCCAAAGCCCATGCCCTCTTTGCCAGTGATCAGTTTGAATAACCAATAAAAACTCCATAACGAAAGATAACCCACCATGACGCCAATCACCGCATCGGACAGCATGAATGGCTGGAAGAAAAGCTGAAAAAGTAAGCCTGCCCACAACAGCGGAAGGGTAAGAACATCAGGCAATAGCTGGGTACGAAAATCGATAACGGCGAGCGCTAACAGCGTCAAGCAAGCACCGTAAATGAACAATGACTCAGGGGTAAAGTCCATGGAGCGCCAGAACAACCAAGGCAAGTAGTCCAGCCGCCATCTCTACTAATGGATATTGAATGCTAATGGTTTTTTGGCAGGCAGCACAGTGACCGCGGCGCTTTATCCAGCCAATAAGCGGTAGGTTGTCGTGCCATGCGATAGGCGTTTCACAGCGCGGGCACATGGAGCCAGGGGTTGCCAAGTTAAAGCGTGGAGCGTGTTCGTCACCTAGCTCAAGCGCTGCGCGTGCCTCGTGGCGCCAGCGACGCATTAGCATCACAGGCAAGCGTGTAATTACCACGTTGAGAAAACTGCCTAGGCACAACCCGATTAAAAAAATGATTAGCCACGCGATGAGCGGAGGGTGATGCATGTAGCTCCTTGGGAATTTAATGCGTTAGAAAACTTAGAGGGCAGCGCCCAAGTCAAAGATAGGTAAATACATGGAGACGACAACACCGCCGACTAATACGCCCAGTACCACAATGATGATGGGTTCCATCAGCGACGTGAGCGCATCGACTTTATTATCCACTTCTTCTTCATAGTAATCAGCGACACGGTTCAGCATAGCATCCAACGAGCCCGCCTCTTCACCAATGCTGACCATCTGGATCGCCAATGGAGGGAAGCGGTTGGTCATCCGCATAGCGAAGTGTAATTGCTGCCCAGTCGCAACATCCTGGCGTGTTTGCACCACCGCACGTTCGTACACTTTATTGCCCGTGGCGCCGGCGGCAGTGTCTAAGCCTTCGACTAGCGGCACGCCGGAGGCAAAGGTAGTTGCTAATGTACGTGAGAACCGAGCAATAGCAGATTTGTGCATAATATCGCCAATCACCGGTAAGCGCAGCAATAAGGCGTGCATACGATAGGCGATGTTGGGTGAACGCTGCATACTTATTTTGAGCAGGAGTACGGCGGCAATCACGGTACCAAGCGCGATTAGCCAATAACGCTGGGCAAACTCGGACAAACTCACGGTCATTTGGGTTAATGCAGGAAGCTCCGCACCAAAACTTTGAAACATATTTTCAAATTCAGGCACCACTTTAATTAACAGCAGCATGGTAACGGCGATGCCAATCGTCATAACGGCACACGGATACCAAAGCGCTTTCTTTACCCGCGCTTTAAGCGACTCTACCTTCTCTTTGTAAGTCGCAATCCGGTCCAGCATCTGATCCAACGCACCTGATTGTTCGCCAGCGTCGACTAAATTAACGAACAGACGATCAAAATGCTTAGGGTGGCGGCGTAATGCATCGGAAAAGCTAGCGCCAGATGACACATCGCTCATCATATGCTGGACAAGCGCGACCATCGCTGGTTTTTAAGACTCTCGGCAACTACCTGCAACGCCTGCAGCAAGGGGATGCCCGCTCGAATCATGGTGGCCATTTGGCGCGCAAAACCATAACGTCGTTGGGATTAATACGACCGTTACCGCCCAGGTTGCCTTTTTTGTTTATACGGCGGATAACGATATTTTGTTTCGTAAGCTCAGCGGCTACTTCAGTTTTGCTCCGACCAATCATCTCACCGCTTAGCGGCCTATCCTGCGGGCCTTTACCACTCCATTTCCAGCGGGCTAACTTGATGGGAGGCGATTGGCGTCTACGTGCTGTTTTCGCCATGCCTTACTCCTTACTCACTCGGTTAATCTCTTCTAGGCTGGTAATACCTTGCATGACTTTTAACAAGCCGCTGCGGTGAAGGCTGGGATAACCCTCTTTACGCGTCTGATGGTCGATATCTAACGCATTAGCATCACGCATGATCAATTGACGCATTGCTTCCGTAATAGGTACGACTTCATAAATGCCAATACGGCCTTTGTAGCCATGGGTACAGTGTTTACAGCCAACTGGCTTGTAAATAGTGGCTTGGTGAATTTCCTCACTGCTGAAACCCTCTTTGCGCAGTGCTTCGTGAGGAATATCAATAGGCTCTTTACAATGCATGCAAAGTTTACGAGCGAGACGTTGGGCGATAATCAAACTAACGGCGCTAGCAATGTTGAATGAGGACACGCCCATGTTAGCCAAGCGAGTGAGCGTTTCAGCCGCTGAGTTGGTGTGCACGGTAGAGAGCACCAAGTGACCCGTTTGCGCAGCCTTAACTGCAATTTCTGCCGTTTCAAGGTCGCGAATCTCGCCCACCATCACGACGTCAGGGTCTTGGCGAAGAAACGCACGCAAGGCACTGGCAAAATCTAGCCCTATTTTGGGCAATACGTTTACCTGGTTGATGCCGGCTACTTTGATTTCAACCGGGTCTTCGGCTGTACAAATATTTCGTTCAACTTTATTCAGGATGTTAATGCCGGTATACAGCGAAACGGTTTTACCGCTACCGGTCGGCCCGGTTACCAGAATCATACCCTGGGGCTGTTTTAATGCTTGCTCATAGTGGCCACGCTGCTCATCGGTAAAACCCAATTGTTCAATCCCTAACTGCGCAGCGGTAGGGTCTAAAATACGTAGCACTATTTTTCGCCATACACCGTGGGAAGTGAGTTAACACGAAAATCGAGTGAGCGTATGCGTGAAAGTTTAAGTTTGATCGCCCCGTCCTGAGGTAAACGACGTTCAGAAATATCGAGGCGCGCCATGATTTTTAGGCGCGCCGCGATGCGGCTGCGCATGGCAAAGGGGGGACGTGCGACTTCAATTAGCATGCCATCAACACGAAAACGCACCCGGTAGAGTGTTTCGTAAGGCTCAAAATGAATATCGGACGCGCCACGACGGATGGCATCTAGCAGGATTTTATTCACAAATTTAACGATAGGCGCGTCCTCACTGTTTTGAGAGGACTCTTCTAGCGGTACTTCGTTATCATTGTTGTTAACGATATTGAGCGAGCTGACAGCATCATCAATATCGTCTAGCTCATCCAGCATGCCGCGTTCGTTTTGAGCAAGGTAGTTATTCAGTGCAACGGTAATTTGGTCCACGGGCGCGAGGACGCCTTCAACACTAAGCCCAGTGGCAAACTGTAGCTCATCCAGTTGAGTCAGTGTCGCGGGGTAGGGCACTGCTACCGTGAGGCGATGGCCGTGGCGTGCTAATGGCAATACGTTAAGGTTCTGCAACACTTTAATGGGGTAGTCAGAGGCGGGCGGCAGAGTGTTCAGGCGTAACGCTTCTAAATCAACGACCGGAAGCCCGTACTCCCAGCCTGCCGCCAAGGTGGCTTGAATAGGGTCGACCAAGCCGCTTTCAATCACATGCTGAAGTAACGATATTTCCAAATCCGACGCCGTTGTGCCCGCTGTTGAGGCCTGGGCATCAGTCAATAACCCGTGCTTAACCAAGCGCTGCGCAATGCCGCGCAGTCCACCGCGAGAAGCTGCGTGGCTTAAGGTTGACTCAAAAGGGGGCTGGCTCATCAAAAAAACCTGTTTTACATCAGCATAGGCGAACTACTTGTACCACACATTAGCGTTTACAGGCACTAAATGACTGGTTATTAAAAGCAGCTAAAGTAGTGCGAAGCTGGGCCGATAGGATTAAGAACGCGTGTTGTAAAAATAGATCGTGCAAGCTAATGTAGCGTCTATTAATTCTAATTCTTTTAAGGGATTCATTCCCTTACAAAGGCTTGCCTTTTCCCAGGAGATGCCTTCATGCAGGACTCTGCCCAGCCTATCACTCGTAATACGAAGCAAAGCGGTTTTACGCTGATTGAACTGATGATCGTCGTCGCGATTATTGGTGTGCTAGCTTCTCTAGCCGTGCCCCAGTATCAGAATTACACCGCCCGAGCTCAGGCGAGTGAAGGACTGACAATTACTGGCGGTCTGCGGGCTGATATAGCTGAGCAATACTCTCTTACAGGTGGAATGCCTTCTACAATCGATGATGATGATATTACAGGTCGCTATGTGTCGGGTGTTAGTTATGAAAGTGAAGAATTGCAAGTAACTTTCAACAATGATAGCGCTCTTAACGGAGCCATCATGATTATTGCTCCTAACAGCGATGCTGCCGAGGGAGAGGGTGAGCCTTCCCGCAACCCGGGTAATGGCTGGACGTGTTCTTGGGGTAATGATAGCGATGATGCTCAAGCAAATTGGTTGCCCGCCGGTTGCCGAGATGATGATTAAAAACTGAAAATTAATAGTTGAGGGCTTTATTAGCCCTTTTTATATGTTCTGTGCGGAGTAAATGAAATGCCGAAGTTTCAGAAGGGTTTTACTCTGATAGAGCTAATGATTGTCGTTGCAATTATCGGTGTTCTGGCTGCCATTGCGGTACCCCAATACCAAAACTACACTGCTCGGGCTCAGGTTTCTGAGGCTTTGAACGTGCTTAGCGGTGTTAAAAGCGAACTCGGCGAGCGCTACGCCATGGAAGGTAGCTTTGGCTCTGGCAATCTCCTCAACCAGTCTGAGCTAGTCAGCCAAACCCAATACATCGATTCTATTGACTATTACACTACTGATGGTGGGCGTGGTGTCGATATTGGTATTCGAATGAAAACGCTGCGCCGGTCTCTCAAGCAATTCGTAACAACCGTTTTCGCATTGAAGTAAGAGCAAACGAAGGTTCCATTACATGGGAATGTATGCCTGCTCAACAGCAGCCTATTGACCCAAAATACTTGCCTGGCAGCTGTCGCTCGTAAACTCCTTCTTCCTTCCTTAATCCCTACGCATTTGCTCTTTACACTGTGAGTTCTGAACCAAAGTGAGGAGCTTACAGTGAATCCTATCAAGCTAGTTGCTCTGAGTGCATTTGGCGTACTGCTACTTAATAATGCTGCCTTCGCTCAGCCTGACCATGCCCAGGCCCATGGCGCCCGTGACAAAGGCCAGCAACACGAATCTAACCAAGCTGGTCATTCTCGCGATGAGCGGGTCGATTTACCACGCATCAATGAGCGTGAGCTTCGCCAACTATTGCGCCAGCATGACGCACCGCGAGCTGAAGCATTGCCGCCGGGTATTCAGCGCAATTTAGAGCGTGGTAAGCCTTTGCCTCCGGGCATCGCCAAGCGGTTTGACGCCCAGTTAGCATCACAATTGCCCCGCTACCCAGGCTACGAGTGGGAGCGTGTCGGTGCTGATGTAGTGTTAATCGAAGCTGCTACGCGCATTGTGGTGGATGTACTGGTAGACGTATTGCGCTAACGGCCGTGACTGGAAGTCGACATGACTCGAAAATTACCGCTCGGCGGCTTATGGTAGAAGCTCTTGGCATCATCGCGTTCTAAAGGGAGATTCAATGAGCGATTACACATTAGCCGCACGTCTTGAACGGGCTATTTCCATCGCCGAAGAAGCGGGGCAGATGATTATCAAAGCGCGGGAACAGCAAGACTTTGCCAAGCGCTTAAAAAGATAATGAATTGGTTACCGATGTCGATGTGGCCGTGGATGAGCTTATTCGTCAACGTTTGGAAGAACACTTCCCTGGTGAGGCGCGGCTAAGCGAGGAACTGGCTCCTGAAAGTGCCTTGCAGGTGGAAGCCCCAAGGCTATGGGTAGTAGACCCTATTGATGGAACGGTTAATTTCGCCCAAGGTTTACGCCATGTCGCGGTCTCCATTGGCTGGATGGAAGCAGGCGTGGCAAAAGTGGGGTTGTCCATGCGCCATTTTTAGGCGAAACCTTCAGCGCTGCTGAAGGCACTGGCGCTTTTGCAATGGTCAGCCTATCCATCCCAGCAACGCGGATTCGTTGGCGCACACCCTGGTAGGCACCGGTTTTCCCTATCGAAAAGAAGGGCGGAAGCATCTTTAAAGCGTTTAGAGGCTGTGCTTATTGAGTGTCAGGATATTCGCCGTAACGGTGCTGCGGCGCTTGATCTGTGCGATGTTGCCTGTGGCCGTTTGGATGCGTACTACGAAAGCGTCTCACCCTGGGATTTTGTCGCGGGTTGGGTCATTGCCCGAGAAGCCGGTGCGCGCGTTGGACACTTGTATGAAGCCCCCAATCGGTGCCAGAAGATCTCTACCCAGAGCATTTGTTAGTCGCAGCCCCTAGCGTCTATGACGCCATGGCTTATCTGTTGCTCGACGCTGATCAACACTAGCAACAAGCATTTTCCATTTAAAAGGAAGGGCGACAAATACTTGATAAGAAAGCGCTATAGGGCTTTTCATTTAAGCAAGAAACCGCTAGTATACGCACCGTCTTGAGGCAAAGATGTAGCGGCCAAGAAAGACAGCGGAGCGTGGCGCAGCTTGGTAGCGCGTTGCAATGGGGTTGCAAAGGTCGCAGGTTCGAATCCTGTCGCTCCGACCAAGGAATTCAAGGACTTACGGGAATTGGAAGTTCGAAAAAAGCTCTGATGATCCACTCGTGAATCCCTATTGAATCCAAAATCAACACCTCCACGGGGTGCCCTGATTTTGAAATTCAGACACTAAACCAGCCTCAAACGGGCTGGTTTTTTGTGTGCGCGTGAAAAACGTAGCATTATTTACCCATGGCCAATATAACTGCTCTGTCCGGGGAAGAGTGCAATGGGTAGTCTTACGTCGCTTACCAAAAAAATTACCACCACCTCGCTAACCAACGCTAAACGCAGCCAGATCGATCGTCTCTACGATACCGAGATTAAGGGCTTCTTTGCGCGCTTTAATGTCGATGGCACCGCCACCCTTAATTTTCGCTACCGCTCAAAGGTCATCGCCAATCGCAGGCCGGTGATCAAAATAGGCGTGTGGCCAACGCTCAGCGCGGATATGGCCCGGAAGACAGCGGTAAAGTGGGTAGAGCGTCTGTCCAATGGCATTGAGCCCAAGTTCGAGATAGAACGCCAGCGGCAGGAAGAGACCGCCAAGCGTAAACAAAAGGCGCTTAAAAAAGCCAGCATCCTTGGCACGTTTATCGATACCCACTATGAAGCTCACATGAGCCGCAACAAGCGGGGCGATCAGGACGTGAGTCGGCTTAAGCGACGGTTCGCAAATTTCCTGTCGATGGATATGAACGAGCTGACCAAGGTGCATGTATATGAGGCTCAGGATAAAGCCGAGAAAAGTGTCAGCTTCCACACCTTCAAACGTGATTACGCAGTGCTACAGGGCACTTTAAATTACGCCGTAGAAATGGAAGTGATCAAAACCAATCCAATCAGCGGTGTTTCGTTAAAGCGGCCTAAGTCAGTTGCCGACGATTTAATGCGCAATGATTTTGAACTCGGCGAAAGAAGGGCGTTAAGCGAACAGGAGGTTGTGGGTCTTTTCCGTGGCTTAGACGGCTATACCGAAAGCATGAAAGATATGCGTCGGCGTTCACGGCTTAAAAGTCAAATAGACATTTGCCCAATTGGGATGAAGTTACTTATGTCGACCATGTCGTTCCCATTATCCTGTTTATTTATTACACCGGGTTTCGAAATGGCGACGTGTTGGGTTTGCGATGGGAACATTTAAACGCCGACTTCAGTCAGGTGGGCAAAGTGATCGAAAAGATCGCACATCACGGTAAGGGCAAAATGTATTTCCCATTAGTAACGCCCTGCCAGGAAATGATCAGAGTGTGGTGGGAGCAAGAGGGCAAGCCGACTGAAGGGTGGGTATTTTGCTCCCCGAGGCACCGCGACCAACGACGTCGGTTATCGGAAAGCGCTATGCGTAAGGCGTGGAAAAAGGTTAAAGAGTTCGGGGGCTTAGACGAGTCGCTTGATCTTTATACGCTTAGGCACAATTTCGCGTCTCAGCACCTTATGGCAGGATCGGACGTGCAAATGGTCAGTAAATTAATGGGCCACTCGGACATTCAGACCACCATGTCCCATTACAGCCATTTGACACAAAGCCACCTTGCGGAGACCCTGAAGAGAGCAGAGCGTCTGTTTAACCCCTCAATAACGCAGGCAAAAATAGAGGCACTGTCCTAGTGCCTCTGTCTCCCAAATCACAACACGCGACTGCGCCTACTGTTGCTTTGCCTATAATAGTCGGCGCTTTATTAGTAAGCAAGTGCTTACTTACATTGTGGCCTTTTATTTTCCTTGTCTTACACTTGGCTTTAATAGAAACTCTCCTGGCGGTGAGGGGCAAAGCGCTCTTTGATCAATTGCATGTTGGCAATCATGAGCACCTTACGCTCAATAATAGTGGTGTCTAAAAATTAATAAGGGAAGCGTGGTGGAAAATTCAGTCAGTGGGAATGAAACGGTAGATCATGAAGAGAAAGTGGCCGATGGGGTTTCAAGCAACTGGCTTATAAACTGCCCGCGATTTTAGCTGTTTTGTGTGTGATGGGTTTTTTATTGCAAGCATCCGCGTCTTCAGGGCTGCCTATGCTTTTATCGACACTGAGCTTTTGGGCATGTTGGTCGTGTATTTAGGCTTCACCCTTTTGCACTCTATCGCTCAATTGCTAGTAACGGCGTGCGGTCAAGGGCTGTTGCTGCGTTAGTTGCTTTGTTTGTTTTATGCGCATCATCTATTAGAAATACTGTAGAGGTGATCTTAGGGAGTTTAAGTGGGAGCATGTTGAGCGCATCTGGGAAATGGGTGACTTTGATACCGTCCTGATCAGCAGTTTGACGAATTCCGCCTTTTGTTGTCGTCATTCATCTATGCGTGATGCTGGCATTCAAAAAATAAAAGAAACGTAACCTCCATTTTGAATGTCACGCTGTATTGGTCAATCGCACTTCTCATTTATACCAATATTGACCCCTTCCGGCAGGCGATGTTTTCAACCCTATAGAATAAAAGAGCCGCTTATGCGGCTCCTTTCGTTATAGCTGTTAAATCTTTATCCCTGGGCTTTCCGGCAAGTCACGGAAGCAAACGAACCGAGGATGACGCAGCGAGCCGTCCGGGGTTACTTCCATATACTCCACCTCGACCAGTCGGCCGATCAAGCTAGTCTCCTTGTCCTCCCACATGGAGCGTCGTAGAGCGTCGGTAAGACCAGACCCTACGTTGACCTCAACCCCATTGAAGTCGACGATCAGTGCGCCCATTTGCCCCTCGTATTTGCCTGTCCCTTCCTCATAACCGACGATCTTCAGGTCAGCACTTTCCTCTGACTTCATTTTCATCCAGTTATAACTGCGGCGGAATGAATAAGAGGCTTTAGGGTTCTTTAATACTGCGCCCTCGAAGCCTTCTTCTTGATAAGAGGCGAATTCATTTTTAGCCGAGTTTTCATCATACACCACAACCGTCGGCACCAACTTAATGCGACTATCTGGGTGCTGTTTAATATGAGCAGTGTGGGTATGTAATAGCGTTCGTGTTCGAATAGCTTGATTAACCGGGAAGTCGCCATCAAAGAACGCTTTCGCGGGAATGTAATCGTAAATATGGAAGTCGGTATTACTTGTTGCGGCGTCCTTTTGCGAGCTGCACTAATGGTCTCTTTAAAGTCTTTACCGAAAACTTCGCCATCTAAGAAGATACCGCTGTGTTCAAGCAGGTCGTGACATAGCGTTTTGGCAAATGCCAATATGCTCTCGTCCAAGTGACCATTGGACGTAAAAGAAGCCCCGCTCGGCTGTAATACGTCACCTTGTTGGTTGCCAACTCAACGTGCAAGGGTTCGCACGCCATCAAGTTTCGGCTGAATGATCATCGGCCACTCACAGCGAGCGAAGTCCACTGGCTCAGCCAGGGAACAGTCAAACTTGGGTATGTAGTGTTTGAGTTCCTTGTTGATGATGGTGGCCCCATTCCAGCGTCAGGGCGCTTGTTCAGGCAACGCAGGAACAGATCAGCGGCCCAAGTAGGCAATGACGCTGCCATGTCTTCTGCGGCCTGTTTGGCGGCATTACCAGTGATCTCCCGAGACTCCAGCTTGAGCAGTAGTTCGAAGGCTTCGTCCCAGCTTTGGGTAGGCTCATCAGTGCCGACAACCCAGCCTTTCTTCGGCTTTACATTGAACACGCGCAGCGGCGAATAGAGGCAGTGCATGATCTCCTTGGCAGCTTCACAAACGGTTCCAGCATCGTCACAGAGGTTGCGCCGGATTAAGTCTTTACGTGTCGCTAGGTTTGCAGGCTTCGCTGCCACAATAAGGCGGTAAACGCGCTGAGCGGGGTCATTGCAATTTGGACGGGTGCGTTCATATAAGTCACCTATTACTTACTGTTTTAGATAATAGAAGAGAGCATTACCGACAGCATCGCTGATGTCGTCTTTATGATGACTGGAAAGCTAATGGCGAGCATCGCCCCAGTAAACAAACAGTATTCATCCGATAGCGTAGGGGCATTCCCCCCTGGGTGCTTGCGGAAGACCGACCAAATGAAGTAGGGGAGGCTCAGTGTGATAAACGTGTAGTAAATCACCGCCAGACTGACGTCATTTGGGTTATCGACGTTGATATGGTTGAAGGCGAAAAGCCCATAGACAAAGCTGAGTGCAAACAGCGGGAACATCGGTTCATCCTCCTGGCGAGAATGTCTTTTAGTAAATTGGGCATTCAGCGCGTTACGGGCATGCGCCTGTATCTGCTGTTGTTTGGCGATAGCTCGCACGGCCAACTCTTGATAACGGCGTTCATACACATGAGCCAGCTCATCCACGACAAACTCAATGCGATCAACCGGAACCCTGACCATCATGGCCAAGCGAATCGCGGCTTCTGGATATAGATTTGCATCGATGTTGGTGACCCATTGGCGAATGACCTCTAACGCATATTCACCCCGTTCCCGGCGCAGTTCGTCTTCTCTGTCGGCAATCTTCACAGGGTTGGTCAGATAGGGCCGATCTTGCATGGTGTCGAGTATGCGAATGATCAGGTCGAGGTCTTTCATCATCGAGTCCAGCTTGTCCGAATTTCTAGCCAGGTAGGACTTACCCATTCTGCGAGGCTGAAGCATGATCATGGTCATGGTTTGGCTGTCTCGCTTAGGCTGTCCGTCCAGATTGCTCGACTACCGTCATTCGGCTTAATGCGGAGCTGATAGGTGTCGCTGTTCACTTCGCGGGTATGGATATTCGTCAGGGGTCTACCGCGAAGAACACCGGTCACTTTCCTACAATCCGACGGTGCTTGGCTTTAACGACAGTTTCGTATTCAACTTCGGTGCCTAACATCGGATGATTTTCGATAAGGTCCATGGCGTCTCGCCCTCGCTAAGCGTCTTTGCCTGAACGGTGATCGTTGATGCTGATCTTCTCGAATTCCCACCCCTCAAACTTGGTCTTGATACTCTCTTCCGGCCCCCACCAGCACTCGCAGCCGAAGACCTCAGTGCCATCGTCCATCTTCAGGCAGATGTTCGTGTGACCCATTTCATTCAGCATTTGCCCGAAACCGCCTGCGTTGGCGGGTGGGACTTTGTCTTCGATCCGGGTGCCGAATCCTAAGAACTTCACGACACCGCCATTCGCGCTTATCAATGCGCCTACCCGCTGACCAACTGAAGTCATTGTCTTTACCTCTGGGAGAAGAGAGCCGCCCGTAGACGGCTCTCGTATCTGGGATTAGCGACCGGCGATGCGGTTGCTGTTCATCATGACGGCGGTGGCCACCGCTTCCAGACTGGCTGCATCTGCATCACTGCGAGCTTGAACCAGGACGTCGGTGCAGGGCACTTCCACGGTGGTGTCGATAAACTTGTCCTCGATCACCACGTCTTGGAAGGTGTAGACCGAATCGCCGTTGGGCAGCTTGTCGTTAAGGCTCCAATCGTTGACGTTGATAATGCGCAAACCGCTGTCTTTGGCATTAACCGCCTCTAGGAACTTGTGGTTTAGGTTGAGCGGTGACGTTACCCACAAAAGGCGTCCATTTGGCCAGTTTTTACTTGGGCAAGCGTGCGAATGCCGCCCTGGTAGAAAGTGCTGGCTTTCATGTAGTCGCTTTCCAGCGTGCGTAGGTAATCCCACGTTTCCGCCGATCCGGTGCCTTGCTCACCCACCGCGATCTTCACGCCTTCTTTACCCAGGTCATCTTCATCGTCAATCGGGCCATCGACCGCTGTTGCGATGTAAACGCACTCCTGGCCCAGCGCACCGATAGTCTCTACGGCCGCACCGGGGTTGTGATTCAACCAAGCGGCGAGGGCGTCGGCTTGAGTAAAACCCACGTCTACTTCTCCGGCGCCCAGACGATCCAGGTTCTCGACCGACCCGCGTGAAGCGACCAGATTGTTCTCGACGCGCTGCTCATGAAGAATTTTGCTGAGGTTTGCCCCGAACACGTTGTGGTAGGTGCCACCGGCCACACCGGAACTGATCACTAATGGCTCAGCGTGAGCGCTTAAAGAAGCAGCCAGAGCGAGTGAGACTGTGAGAGCGATAACGGTTTTTTCACGATACTTTCCTTTCATCCAGGTTTTGGCCAACTTGACCAGGTAGTGAGCTATGACGATCAGCAAACCGATTGCTATCAACGCCATAACGGTCTTCTTAATGACTGCCGCAAACATCACGCTGAAAAGACCAGCGCAAAGAGTGCGAGCAGTGAGAAAAGCCCAACCTTCTTCAAACTTCGTTTCATGGTGGCTCCAACTACCGCGCACTCGGAAGCACGCGGCATCGTTTGGTTATGCTGCTGCGGAATACTTGGTGAGTTTTGCGTTCAACGTGTCGATAGAGACCGGCAGGTTGATCGATGCCTGAATATTGGCGTTCTCGATGCCTTCTGGCAGATAGGCGTCACATTCCGGCCACAATTCGCGCAGCTTCTTGATCGAGGTGCAGTTGTTGAGGATGCCGCGGATAGTCCCGCCGATTTCCTCGGCTTCTTTGGTAAGCTCTTCCAATGCGGTGTGGTTGTTCAGGATGGCTTCAGCCAACACCGGGTTCTTCACGATGATTTGGTCGCTGCGATGGTTGTAGCGAACAATGCGATACTCGGTCTCGGTCTTCACATGGAGAAACAAGTTGTCGTAATCCATGCAGGAAAAGCTGTGAGAGGTGGTGAAGCTGAGGCAGATAGCCATGCCGTTGCAATTCAGATTAGCGCTGGTATCGGTGCAGTAGTTTGTCTTTGCTGTTGCATTGGGGCCGAGAATGCTGCTCAACACCTTACTGGCTGCTTTGACGGAATCGATCGCCGCTCGGGCTTCCGCTTCACGACCATTCAGTGACTCCAGGCGGGCTGCCTCTGCCAATCGCGCTGACTCTTCAAGTAATTCCTTACGACGCGGCCATAGGGTCTTTTGATTACCGATGACAGAATTGCGCCCTTAGCGGCTTTGTTTAGGCGTGTGCTCATGATTTCGTTCCTTGCGTTTGGGTATTAAGTCAGTTGTTACTTACTACTACAGTTACAAAAATAGCGCGTTAAGCACTGGTGTTACAGCATTCCAATAAGTTGAAGAAGCGCGATAATTGCTAAGCCAGCGATGAAAACCCGACGAGGGTTACCACCGCTAAAATGGCCCCGATAATCCAAAAAAGCCATTCGCGCCTGCTCCTTGCGACCACGCATCATGCTGTCGATTTTACGTTCGAAGTCGGTCATTGCATGATCGCCTGGATACGTGGATACACGCGGTCTTTCGGTGCGCGTTCCGGGTCTAACCGAGACAGCTCATCCAACACTTTGTCGGCGTCTTTGGCCATCTTCGCGATATGCGGACGCATCACTAACTTCATGCGATTGCCGCCATCACCACCGCAGGAGTCGAACTCCGCATATACCGCTGAAACCAAGCGCTTGGCTTTACGGCGAAGGAGGATCAACCTCACGCTGCGCCAGATACTCTTCCAGGTTATGTCGTTCATTTCTCACCCATATAACAAATGGAATGCTACGTAGCCGATCACGATGACCGGGGCCATCAGCAGCAACTTAACGGCTGTCCAAAAATACCTTTCATCAAGCGATCAAATCCCACCATTAACTCAATCATCGCTGCCTACTCCAGTTAGTGTCTAAAGTAAGTATCGCTTGAGTCGTTGAGGGTTGAAAGCGTCTCAATGACTGGCATTAAAGCGCTATGCCGCCCCGTCCTTCATCATTTCGTTGATCACATCGGCGAACATATTGCCGGTGGGTTCAAACGTCTCAGACTCGACCCTTTTGGGCTTCTCAATCGACGTCTTGCTAGCCGCCGCTTGCGTTGCGTTGGCTATCTGTTCCTCGTTCATCGCGGTGCGGCTGGTGGCGATGATCGCAGTGCGACGACGACGACTTAGCCGCTCGCTCTCTATACGATCTTGATCCCGTTTCTCACGGGCCCTCGACCAGTGCCGTATACGATTCAAAGAACAGCGCCTTGCCGGCCTTTTTCTCTGCGAGCATCATCTTGATGGCAGGGCAGGTGCGAGCATCAATGGCCGCTCGGCAATCATCGAAACCTCTTAGTCTGTCTTCCTTATAGGCGTAGACAGTGCGCTGGCATACCGCATAAGTCGGGTGACGGTTAGTGCATTCGCAAGAGAAGCCGTAAAGGTTATCTCCGGTCATCGAGAGCGGAATCTTGGCTCGCGTCATGACTATCTCCGAATGACAGCGGTGAGCCCTGCCAGAGCGCCCCAAGTGTTATTGGTTTCAGCCATCAGAGCGCTCTCATGACGCATCACCAAGTCTTGGATGGTGGGCACTAGCTGCGGGAACAGATTTCCGCGGGTGTTCTTGGAGATACTGAGCCGACAGCCAGCGCATATCCCGGTGGTAGCCAGTGGGAATATCCAGATCGTCAGAATTCCACACGGTCATCAGCGAGTTTTTAAGCATTGCCTCGATAACGTGGCCGTTTTGGTAAAGCCTTTGGCATCGACCACTTGGCGGGTCTCAGCAACGTCATCTTGTGGATTGCCAATGAGTATTTCGTAGCGCATCTGCTTCAACTTGTCGCTCAGCGGCAACGAAATGAAATTGGTTGCGTCTCGCGGCACCAAAATATTGACCTGCAAGCTGCGATTGATGGCCAGTCGATCACCAAAAGACGTGGCAATCTCTTCGGTATATTCACGCACTTTCTTCGGCGACTCGGGTCGACTGAAGTTGGCACTGAAAATACGGAACCATTCTGGCAAGAAGGTCGGTATGTTTGCGTGATAGACGGCTTTCAGCGTGTTCGAACTGTCCTGATCCTGATAAAGCGGCAGTAGGGCGGACTTGTTAGAACCCAGCTCGTTATGAATGGCAAGTGCGCCAAGAAAGATGCCATCCATGATGGGCGACTTGCCCGTTGAATCTGGAAATTCACCTAGCAGGCGTGCAGTCACGAACGGCACGACGTAGCTATCCTCGTTGGTGTATTCAGGTTTTATCTGTGCAGCTTCCATGTTGTTCCTCGTGTGTATTTGGGAAGTAACGAATTACTTACTATATTCTAACTATAAGAACACTGGTGTCATAGCATTTGCAAGCGCATTTTCATCTGCAATGCCTTTGAGTAAGGCTGCGCCTGTGAAATTGCCCGTCCGACTTCGGCTGGCGTGGCTTCATTGGGGTCGAGTCCGGTTGGCAGAAGAGCCATACGACAACTGAAACCGTGCTGAGTCAGCAGATCGCAGGCTTTGAGAGCGTCGCGGATCGCTGCCGGTTCGGAGTCCCACATGAAGGTAACGGTTTTGAGGCCCGCTTCTTTGAGCATCAGAAAAGCGGATAGCTGATCCTCGCCATCGTCACTTGTTTGCGACAAGTGCTTGCCGAAGGTGCCGACTGCCTCGACATCATCCATACCCTGATCCCACAGATATTGGCTGAGTGACCAGACGTCGAATGCGCCTTCACCGACGATAACGTGCTGCTTGCCCAGTGCGTTATGACCGTTGTAGAGATAAGCCCCGGACGCTGGCATGCCCAACGCGAAGCGATATTTGTCCTCCTGAGTGCCGGTTATGTCACGGCCCTGAAACGTCTTCAGGTCGCCGGTTATGTCAAAGACCGGAATGATCACGCGCTGATAAAAGTCCTGCTGACTCTCGTAGCCGTTCAGCTCGTAACGGAACACGCCGGTATCCGAGAAGTGGAGCTTGAACTTGGCGCAGGTTTTCGCTGTGACTCCACGCTCCCATAGATACGTGGGAATGGAGCCGCCTTCAGCGGGCAGGGTGATGATGGGGTCGGGCAGGCCGCTAAGCGCTTTAAACGTGGTCTCCCGATGTTCGCGCTCAACGACATACCCCATTGCATCGAAGTAGCCCTCAAGGTGATCGATGACCTGCTTACCGCTGGGGGCGTCAATGGTCGCTTTACAAACGACCACTTGTTGAAGTTCTCTCCAGGCGGATGGTCACCTGCAAAGCAGTTCCCAAGCCCTGATTGTTCGTTAAGATAAACCTTCCAGCTATCGCTACCACAAACAGGGCACTCTTTAAGGATGAGTTGGGTGCCTTTCCGTGAGCGCGACGTTTTGTAGGTGATGCCCTGGGTGTCCAGGTAGTCTCGAAGATCAAGGTCTTCGAGCATCTGCTCAAATTTGCCATGATAGTAACTCGTTACTGATATAACTGGATGCAAGGATGCACGAAGAATCGTTGGGAGTATCGCTAATTAACCTGGCTTTCCGTCCGGGTTTATCAGTTGTTCACCAATTTCTTCATAGTCGCTGTCGTTGAAGCCGAAGTGGTCGTCATCCTCCCAACAGTGACCGTCCCATTTCGATGTAATCCATCGTCCTTGATCCTTAACCCAGTATTTTCCCGCCTCACGCTTTATCTTGGGGTTCGCCACGACCTTTGTCCGCCATTGAGTGTTTGTTCTATTTGCTAATTATTCGCTAACGATCATTGGGGTTCATCTGCTCAATGCAGACGTTTTTGACAACAATGGTTAGACTGGTAGGGCTAGGCTGACTGTATTTCTCGACGACAAAGTGAGCCTCAACCAGCGCGATCCACACGTCTGGCGACAGCACCGATAGGTGTAGCGGTTGACCAATCGTGACTCTGCCCAGGTTATCGGGCACCACGCAGATTTCGAACACGCCGTTATCGCGTGTTTGGCTAGCAATGGCAGCCAAGACAGCTTCAACTTTTCAGGCGGTATATGCTCCATCACATCGATGCAAATGAAGTGGTCTGTCTCGATCCCTTCCATTAGCCAAAGATTCTGATGGAGAACGTAAGCTGCTCGCTCAGACGTCCTCTAACAGCCTCATCAAGCGCGTTATCGCAGTGATCAACCATCGTCACCACATAGCCCATATCGTGCAGCAGAAGCGATCCTCGACCCGTTCCCGAGCCATACTCTGCGACGGTGGTGCCAGTGAATAAGCCTCGGACAAACGAGGGTTTCGTTTTACGAACTTCTCGGCAGGCGAGTAGTCGCGGTAAACATCAAACCCCACACCCTTTCATACTTCTCACGCTCAATAGCGGCAAGATCGTTCGTCATGATTCGCTCTGATCACAAACTACGTTGGCTTACAGGACGTCGTCGGGGTCGATGACGTCGCTGAACTGGGCTTGGAGTCCTTTGTAATCAATCAAGCCTGCCGAGAAAGCGAGTCGAGCAATGATAGGCACGCGGCCCACTTTGAGCTGGAAGATCAGAGAACCGGCACAGACAGAATCTTTCGACCCTGGCTGATAATGTTCACCTTCCTCCCCATCTTCATCGTGGTCTCTACTGCCGCTTAACGTCTTGTGGCAGTAGAAGGCTTTACCGTCGTCCTGTATCAGATCGTTGGCGATCTGCTCGATACGTCCCGGCATCAGATCGATAGCCTGGTCGTCGTTGCGGAACGGGCAGTTTGCACACGGTTTCTTTAGCCTAAAAGGGTGATCTTTGCCATGACTATCCTATTAGTAAGTAAGCGATGAGTCACTATGCTATGAAAAAATAGGGGGCAAATGCCCCCAAGATTTACAGCTTATCTTTGAGTTCTATATAACCTTTGCCAGCGCTTCTAGTAACTCCTTAATACTGGGGTAGCCGTAATCTTCGGCGATTTCCAATAAAGCGTCGCGATTTTCAACACTGGTAGCAAAAGCAACATTGACCTTGCCCTCGCGATACCTTGCCCTTCGGAGCCTCGCCTGCTCGCGTTGACGGGTTAATTTATCCTCAGTCATAAGGTCTCCCTGACTTTTACGTTACGTCAAGTATCTTGGTTAAGAACTGCATGCGCTCTAAGTCTTGCTTGATGCGAATGGTAATGTCGCTGCGCTGGTTACGAGACGCGGCAAAATACAACCTCGCTTCTTGATTAGCCTTCTCTTCCTCGGTCTTGTTGATCGAGATAACTAAGTCGGCAATACGTATTTTGTTAAAGTCCTCAGCGACGTCGGTCATCGTGGCCACTGAAGAACGAGCACCCTCGCGATTGGTCTGGGTGGCGGTGAGCAAAGCTACGTCATACTGCATGGCAATCGCCCGCAGACCGACATAGATACTCTTGCTGTTTTCGATGGGGTCTTGAGTGCGGAAATCGGGCGCCATTATGTCACCGTAGTCCACAATAACCATATCAAAACGATCCCGCGCGCCTTGTAATGCTCAATAAGGCGAGCGAGCTGCTTAGGTGTGAAAGAGCCAGTAGGGAACTGATGAAGGATAAACTTGCCAGCCTTGCCAGCTAATTTCTCAATCTCATCCCTGACTTCATCAGACTTATCGGTCAACTCAGCCATTGCCACGCTGGAGAGCGAGGCATCGATACGATCCGCCAATACCAAATCACTGACTTCCAGCGATACGTAAAGCACATCGTATCCCGCCACACAGGCGTTCGTGCCAAACTGAGCTAAGCCGGTGGATTTGCCCGCTTTCGGGCCACCCATGAGCAGCACCATTTCTTTCCTGGCCCATCCACCGTGATATAAAAGCGAATCGATCCCAGGGTAGCCGGTGGTAATGCTCACATCAGAGGCGCTTATCTTGCCACTCTTACGATCTTCACGAACTTCCGTCCGAGAAGCCAAGCGCTCGAAATAATCGTAACCTTGATTGGCGTCGTTAGCACCTACCATTATGGCTTTTGAAACACTTGTTCGACTTGACCATAGTCTAAATCGACACCTGCTTTCTCTGCACGCTCCATATCCTCGACGACCTTGAACAACGCCGCTTGCAGAGCCCGATGGCGTGCAAACGTCGTGACCTGCTCGACGAGGTATTTCAAATCCCCCAGCGGCTCGTCATAGACTTCTTTCATGACGCGCTTGATGTCGGGGATCAGTTCTTTCTTCAGGCGGCCAGTCTTGATAGCCCCTTGAATATATGACGCCAACGTCCGTGTGCTGGGTGCGCTTTCATACTTTTTGAAGTGATTTTTGGCAACGGCAACAAGGAAGCGGGAGGCCGCATCGGTGAAGAAGTCCTTGTCGACCAAATCCTCACACTGCTGAAGAAACGAGGTGTCTCGCAGCGTGTGACTCACCACTTTTACCCTCGAATTCAGGCGAAAGGGTGAGGGTAGAACTGCCGGACGTGCCGGCGGTTCCAATGGAAGCGATTACGGAAGCAGCGCTGCTCATTACGGTTTAACCCTCAACCGGCATCACGATTCGAGCGATGGCTGACTTGAAGATAATCTCGCGATCCCCGCAGTGCTCGATGGCGACGGAGTATCGATCGAAGCCGATCGGTTTGACTGCGCTCAGCACGGTGCCATCTAGCAATACGATGGCAATCGGGGTCTGATTGCGGATCATCCCCACAAGGGCGGATTCGTGTTGCTCAAGCTGGCGACGAGCGGGCGGCTTGGCCTTCTTCGCATCTTTGAAGCTAGGCTTGCTCTGGCTGTGAGCGTCCACACGGCGAGCGACGCTAGTGGAAAGGATTGGGCGACTGGCGGTGCTTTTCATTGGTGCTTCCTTGATTTCAGTGTGTTGAGTGCTGCAACTCAATAATAAGTAACGACTGACAGGGGTTAATCAGCCCCATACAGTTCTTTGCGACGCGGAGAGCCTTCTCCACGACTGCCTTGCCGAAGCGCTGTGCAGCCAGTTCTTCAGAGAGGTGTTCGTAACGGTGAATGAGCGTGGCCAGGGCGAACTCTTTGTGAGCCTTCGTCTCAACCTGATCGAGTAGATAATTGCGGTATTCGACCTGATGCCATTCGTCTCCCGCGTCCCGGTGGTAACAAGGCTCGTAAGCAGTGCGAATCCGAGTGCGGAGGCTGTCGTTCCAGGCAGTCAGGGCAACCTGAATGTGGTCTTCGTGATAGAGCTGGCTAACGCGGGGTAGCTGCGTCCAGTTACGTGCTTCTGCCCAGTCCATGATCGTGCGGCAGTAGTAGTCGTAAGTGACACCGATGCTGTCTGCGGCCTGTCGCGCTTTCCAGAGCGACGTCATTTGTGTAGGAGTAGAGCGACACTAATGAGGTGGCCTTAATTCCCTTGTGGAACCAGTGAGAGTTCACATCTTCACGTTTTCGCATCACCCAGGCGTGTTCCGAGCGGTAGGCTTCTAGAAACAGGGCTGTCGCCTGCCAGGGGTGCAGGATGCGATAGTCGAACCACTTGGATGCCATTAAGTCCGCTTCCCGCAACAGCAGGTCACGCTTAATTTCACTCATGACAACCTCATCCATATCCGAAGTGGAGAGGTCTTCGTAGAGTTCAACGCCTTTGCGTCCCCGATACCTGTCACGTAGATTCTCAGGCAGCTCAGCAAGCGGAATATGCTTTACCGGACGGCTATTCATGTCATGAACGGCATGATCTCTACGAGGTTTTGTGGCTGCCATGATTCTCACCTTATGAAAGTAAGTTGTTACTTACTGGAATGATCTTACACTAGCATTCAATCGTTAGGTAGCGGAAGCTGAAAATCTTGTTTTTGACGTCGAGCCGAAGGCGAGGCTGACCCTCATCCGAGGATTAGTAGAGCTGAGGCAAAGTTGTTGTATTGAATGCCTTATTCCCTGTATATAAACCCCTTATCCGAAGAATAGAGTAATTATGTTTAAGGAACATTTAGCAGAAATTGCGCGGATCGGAGCGGCGGCAGCGGTTACGTCTTTCATGATCACGTTCGGCATCCGTGCTTTTGGCTTAGGGCTACTCGGAGACGGCGCTTTTGTCAGTTTCGTGGGTCTTACACTGATCGTTTGCACCGTCATCCTTCTGTGGAATCGGCTATCCGAGTTGAGTCTACTTGGCAGTCGGGTGAAGCTGAGAGACTTAACCAACAGTGCGGAGGATGCGATCAAAAATCTTGAGCGCGGGCGAATCAATCTTTACCGCACCATCCTTGGTTTAAAGATGCGATTTAGTGGTGGACTCGGTCGTTTGTATTTGGATGATCGTGCCGAGGGGTTTCTGGATGCTGTTGAGGTAATTCGCCAGGAGGGGCTTTTGCTGACCTGTCGCCAGATATATACCTGCATACCAACGCCTTGATTGCATCGATCTATATGAAACTGAGTAGTAATGCAAATTCAGCGCCGCCCTTCGACAAAAGCGATTTGAATCCGACTGAGCTTGTGAGTGTCTTCGAAGGCTGGGCTGCTTCGGATGGTCGCGATCATCTGGAGACCGGGAACATCCCCGATTACATGAAAAGCATTAATTACCTCAAGCGGCTTATTGCGATAAACGAAGAGTCGGCGCCCAAATAGAAGACCCCGGACGCTTTGCCGGGGTCTGTTGGGTGATCGTTTGAGAAATCGCGTATAAGCTCCGTTCCGTATACCCCTAAGTCATCGCACTATGTCGGATACGAACGCGCTCAGGGACGCTTATCTGCTCGATCTAGCGCTATTTAGATAGCGCTTTTACACTGCGACGCTTAACAGCTCGGGATACGTCTCGTAGTTCTCCACAATGCGTCGTGTTAGGTCAGAGCGAACCGAGTCGCTTGCCTCAAAGACGACTGCCCCAAAGCCTGGGGAGCGGCTGAACCGTTGATAAGCATCATCGAGACCGTTACGAGCGGCGCGAATGTCCTGCTGCGTGCTGTCGCCGTTAATCACGACTCGCACGTTTTCACCTAAGCGGGTGAGGAACAGCTTCATCTGCTTGGTGGTGGTGTTCTGCGCTTCGTCCAGAATCACGAAAGCGTTCTTGAAGGTGCGGCCCCGCATGTAAGCGAAAGGCGCAATCTCGATCTTTCCGGTGCCAATCAGGTATTGAACGAACGACTTACCCAGACGCTCTTCAAGCACCTCACGAACCGGCACGAAGAAGGGCGCAAATTTCTCCAACGTCACCGGGCAGGAAGCCCATGTTTTCGTCGGCCTCTACCACCGGGCGAGTGATGACGATCTTATCGACCTCTTTAGCGAGAAGAGCGTCACAAGCCATTGCCGTGGACACAAACGTCTTTCCGGTTCCGGCTGGGCCAATACCGAACGTGATGTCATTGCCGCTGATGGAGCAAGCGTAGTGACCTTGTGCTTCGGTGCGGGCTTCAATGGGCTCGCGCACACGACGGGTCTGCGCTTGAGCCAGATAGCGGGCGACGTCTTCGGTAACTACAGCTCCGGCTTGGGTGCGGTGATGGCTGGCGTATTGCTCAGTCGGCTGACTATTGCGGCAATTGTGCTTGTCGCGACGGTCAGCTTGGCGCTGGTGGTTCTTCTGTTGCTTGCGGTTTGATCGAGACATTTGAAAGTCCTATGAAAAAGGCGGCCGAGGCCGCCCTAGATCACTTAACGCCAGCCGCTTCTTTCATAGCAGCGACAAGTTTGTCATCGACCTTATTGGTCGTGTGGGTTGAGATTTCTTCCACCAGAGCAATCGTGACGACGGTCACTAGCTTCTGGGTCAGAAGGGTCTTCAGCATGCCAACCAAAAGAACAGGGATGATGTTCATCGATCTCTCTCCGCTAGTAAGTAAGCGATTACTTACTATATCAGGCGGTAATTAAATAGACCATATAAGCACATGACATTATTGCTGCTACGCTTCGTTACCCGATGTTGAACGCAGGGATGATGCTGGTTTCCTTCCGTTTGGGACGCGGATGGTCACCGTGGAAGCCGACGACTTTGGCTCCGGTGATCGACTCAAGTGCGCCCTCGAAGATGGCCTTCGAGAAGTGATAGTGGTTGTGGCAGGTTTCGACCCAGTTATCGCCTTCCAGATACATACAGGCGCCCTTACAAATCTGGAGGTAGGGACACTGACTGCAATGCTCGCGCTGGCTCCAGTGCCAACTGGTGTTTAGCTTCACGTTGGCGATGTCATGGATGGTGCCGATGCCGTGCCCCGACTTCGGGCCGGTGTTCTGGCAGGTCACGACGTTGCCTTTCAGGTCAACCGCGATGTCCCCAGGACGGTCCATGCCGCACTTCTGGCCGAGTGCCACGCTTGGCTTGCGGGCAGCCAGCGTTCTCATAAACTCATACACCCGCGCCGACAGACTGAACGAGCGGTGACGGGTGGAGGTTAGATTCTTTTGATCGAGTGCTCAAGTCGCTGGTAGTCCTCGGCGGTGAAGTGTCTGATCTCACCCGAACCGTCGAATTCGTAGTGACTGACCACGCCTTCGATGTTGACGAAGACCGCTGGATGCACGCGGGACTGGAACCACTTCACCAGTTCATCAATATCGGTGTTTCTGGGGGTGATCACCGAGCTGATGCAGATGTGAGCCTTGGAGCCGTTTTCAATCCGTTCGATCAGTAGCCGTCTTATCTGATCAAGAACGCCCGGCTTGTCGAAGGGGTCTTCGCCACGCATGGACTGTGCCGGGCCGTCGTGAGATGGCGATGTTGATGCCGTTGCTTATGATGACGTCAACTTTATCCTCGGTCAGCAGCGAGCCGTTAGTGACGATCGAGAGTTCGGCCGCAGGCCATTTGTTGACCAGCAGAGGGATTAGCGCCTCAATGCGACGCCAGTAGAGCAGGGGTTCACCACCCCAGAACTCGATCCGTTTTGGCGCGGTCGTGACCCACTTGTCGAGGTCGCTGATGAATTGCTGCACGTCACCCACTCCGGTCTTCACATCGCTCTCGGTGAAAGACGCCTGAGAGCAGTAGGAGCAGGAGTAGTTGCACTTTAGGCCAAGCTGAATCTTCAGGGTCTCCAAGTCGCCTGACTTGCCGACCGGATTTTCGGGGCTGAACACGGTCGCAGGGTGTGATCCCTGTTGTAGACGCCGTTGATCATGTTATTGCCGTCGGCGTCAGTCAGCCGATTGGTGTGGTGGTCATAGTGGAGTGAGAACACCTCACCGCTGTCTCTCTGCATATCGATGACGAACATATCACTGCCCCATTGTTTCAGAAATGGAATGAAGTTCGACGATGGCGTCGACGACACTGCCGAAATACTGCTTGTGCAGGGCAGAGTTGCCTTTAACCGTCGAGAAAAAATCGTCAGGCAGCAAATCTTTGACGCGCTCGGCAGCCTCTAGATACGCTGGCATCGGGATTTGAAGGCACACGCGATCCATGCTCTCCACCACGCCCCAAGGTCTTGACCAGTTTGGAAACTGAACCACTCTCGAGCCCCTTCACGGCGCTGGCGTATTTGACGATCTTCTCGATACCGAGGTGATCCTGAATCTCAACCTCCACCGCCGCGGTCATCCAGGTCGGCATATACATCAAACTATTGGGACCGATGACATGGTTGATCACGTCGTCGTAGCCTCGATCAGACATGACCGCGGCCCAGATGCAGAACGAAGACTTGTCCCGCTTGCGCATGCCATCCAGGGAGAGCATGAACATCGAGGTAGAGAAGTAGTTGGTGCTTACCTTTTCGCGCATCTCATCCAGGTGGAAGTTAGCTTCGCGGTAGATGAGCGCACGAACATCGTTATTCCAGAACGGCCAGATGCTCGACACCAGGGCCATCGCCGAGTCTGCACCCAGCTCGATGTCCCCAAGGTCTGCCACCGAGCCTTGCGTCAGGGTGTCTTCACCCATAAACAGCACCCGCTCAAGTTCCGTCTCGCAGATCATGTAGTCGAGGGCAGCCAGCTCTATATGTTTGTGACGCATCACGCGGATCGAGGCATCAATGTTCAGTTTTTCCACCAGTCGCTCTACGGCCTTTGGGTCTACTAGGTCGTCGCAGAACAAATGGACGCGGCAGTTCGGGTTGTGGTGCAGGAAACTGGACATAGCAACGGTCAGTTGCGGCAGGTTGTAGCTTTTCGCGCAGAACATAACATTAAGCATTCGCGGCATTCCTTATGGCAGTCACGATTTGCTCGGCACGGCCCTTGTCCTGCCATGTCCAGTAGAAACCGGCGTGACGGCTGCCAAGGACTTTCTCCAGGGCAATCTTGCGATCAGACTGGTGCATCACGGCATCGTAAATCTGCTTGTAGATGGGACGTTGAGCGTTGGAGCGATCGATCACCTCGACGTCTTTGTTCATGAGGATCGCCATGAGGCCCATTTCACTGTTGGTGGTCACACAGACGCGCTTCGCTCGGCACAGCATGTCGTAGCCGCTTTCACGGCGACTGGCCACGCGACCAGGGAACATGCTTTCAAGTCGGTGCATCAGGCCGGCACTTGAGATCGGGTGTGGCTTGACGATCGCATTTTCGTTGTAGACCAGCTCCCTGAGCCTTTCGAAGTCGACATACATATCGATGATGTTGGTGCCGGGCAGGAAGACCACTACATCAAGCTCGTGGGTTTCGAAGCCAGGCAGCAGCCGATACTTGTCGAGCCGTTCGCCGCTAAGGATCATGTCGGCGGTCACGGGCGCGTCGTCATCTTCCAGAGCCATCTCGGCAAGCCTATATCTGAGCTTGTCGTGGCACGGCGAGATCATGAGACCCTGGCTGAATATTTCCGTGTAAGACAGGCTCTTCAGCGTGTCGCCGCTGTAGTAGATGTCGAACAGCACCTCGTCTTCGAACGCCTCGTAGAGATGATCAGCGAGTGGGGAAAGGGCGGCCAATCGATGGCCGCGCACCACATCCCCGGTCTTGCTAAGCAAGGTGAACGAGTCGTCAATCCGATCGTCAGTCGGATTCAACATGGCCACGCTCCTTCAGACACTCGATCACGCGCTGCTCGACCAAAACATCGATCCGCTTCTCGATCAGAGCGATTACCTCTGACACCTTGTCATCGAAGTTGGTGATATGCTCCAGCAGAATGTCGCTAAGGACAGCAACGCGTTCTGCGGCGTTCTTGACGTCTTTCTCGGTCATGTGTTGTCTCCTGATAAGCGCAGCGCTTTTCTGATGCGGTGGGTGATGCGGCCCATGAGAGTTATGGGTCTGCCGAACTTTGAGTAGTCAACCTCTTCGTCATTGGCCCAGCCGGACACGACATAGCCGTCGCCGACCATAAAGGTGCGGTTGCCGTTGGTAACGAGTGCATAGACCAAGTGGTCGTAGCTGAAGGTGTCGATCTTCTCGATGGAAGTGATTTTCTTGTAGCCGCCGCGATAGCCGAGACGTGTTCCGACCCAATACTCGCCGACCTTCTCGGGCCTGACGCCAACGTATTTCTTCTTGAGGACGTTACCGTCTGCGTCGATGCACTCGACCATCGCGCCGTATTCGTGCTGGCAATACGCCTGCTTGTCGATGACCGCCCAGCCGTTCTCCGTCCAGGTAAGGTGATCGGCGGTATTCATGTAGTCGCCGTTGATGCGATACATCGGGCGACCGCTGAGCGTTGGCCGGTCGTAGAACAGCACCTCGGAGATGCCGCCGTAGCCGTCCATCAACTTATCGCCGATCTTAACGTCAGCGATGCGCTTCTTAGTGCCATCCGCCATCCAGACCAGAGTATCGGCATGGAAGCAGGTGCAGTCACAGTTACAGTTAGAGACGTAGTAGGTCGACCACGACGTTGTGGCACTGTAGCTGGTCGAAAAGCTGGTTGAGGCACTGTAGCTGGTCGAATAGCTGGTGGTGGTAGTCAAGCTGGTCGAATAGCTGGTGGTGGTGTTGCGGAAGACCGAAACACCCCGGAATTGACTGAAGCTGATTTCACCAGCAGAGGGAAGGACAGGGCTGCCTTTCCCGCGGAAGTCACTCAGCGACACCGTTCCCGACATGATGAATGCCGTCCTTATGGCACTCATTTCCATGGCTCCCGTTGAGGGAGCGTGCCGCCGATCTTGGTTGATGTCGACTTGCTTGTCGCCTTCGTCGTGGTGGTCGACCTGGATGTCGTATGCGACTTGGCTGTCGACCTGGACGTCGTCTTCGTCTTGGTAGTCGACCTGGACGTCGTGCGAGTCGCCATTAACGAACACCCCATGCTCAAGAGTGGCAATACGAGATTCCAGCACCTCTCGCATAGCTTTCTCTTCTTTGATGGCTTCGATGAGTAGACCGACAAGGTTGCCGTATGCGACGGAGTAATGACCATTAGGGCTGGTTTTGGTAGGCCCACCAGTAACCGCTTCCGGCAAAACCTTGATAACCTCCTGAGCAATAACACCGGTCTGTCTAAATGGGGTGGAGCGATTTCCCTGTTCGTCGTAGGTAATATCGGTTCGCTCAAAGTGTAACCGCCAAGTCGAGAGACTTTATCTAGCGCGTTGCGAATCGGTTCGATATTGGTCTTTACGCGAGCGTCGGAGTAAGCCGTAATATTTCCCGACGTCCAAATACTATCGCCAAGTGAGCATCGCGGAACGCCGTTGGCACACCACACCATTTGATGGCCACCGCCCATCGTGCCGCCCGTGGCGTTATTGGTATGCTTATAGGCGAGGCCATATAAGTTGCCGAAATCCTCCCCAGTGGCAGGAATAGCGTAGCCAGACCCCATCGACCATATATGACCGGTGCGAGTAGCGTCGTAGGTGCCATACAAGCCCGCCTGACGGAAGTCTGTATTGTTGACCACTAGCTTGCCGTCACTTTCTACGGTCAGCCGATTTCCCAGCGTCTTTACTTCATGTTGATCATGCGTATGAGCCGCAGGGGTGAACGATGCGGGTTTCGAGCCGACGTCGGCCCAAACAATACCCAGCGCAGTTTTCACCTGATCGGGGGTAGAAGGGCGCATATAATCGCCACCAATAGTCTTGGTGGTGTAGATGCCAGCAATATCTGCGTTTGTGGAGGCGTATGTAGAGCGGAACAAACGACACCAAGTATCGCCACTCGCGTCGCGAATCATCGGGGCGCTGCCGGTTGCCCTCAAATGCAAAGTCGGTCTTTAAGTGAAAATCAGAGGCGTGTTTACCATCAAGCAGATCGGCATTAAGGCCGGAACTTTCACCGTGAACGCGCTTAATCGATGCCATCAATTGGGAGTCAGATACATCACCAATAAAGCCACCAACGGACGTCACGCGCTCAGTGTTGTCGACGTGGTCCCAATCCGTGCCGTTAAAGATGATCTGATCGCCGGTCAGAAACTCTTCGCCGTTGATGGTGCCAGCGACTGATACCTTGTAGAAGTGCCCGATAGAGGGAGCAATTGCACTGGGATAGACCCCTGTAGAGGCATCCCAGGAGCCAACATAAATCAGTGTGCCGGTAGCAATCGTGCGCGTCTTCAGCATATAGTGCTTGGCGCTGAAAAGGCCCGGTGCGATCTCAATATCTTCGTCTTGGGCTGCCCACATCATTGCCTCAATACGGGCAATGTTGGTGTTGGCTTCTGACGCGGATGCGTTGGCAGCGCTAGCGGCAGAATTATCAGCGCTATTTTTAGACGCAGTTGCCGCAGCCTCAGCGGTTTGACGCTCAGCGAGTGAACGATCAGCCTCTTTACGAGCGCTGTAGCGGTTCTCAGCGTTGACCACACCCACCACACCATCGCCAGTTGCCCATTCGCGTGACTCATCGCGAGCTGCTTCAGACGCAGCTTTGGCCGTAAGCGTGATGTTTTTATGTTCGTTTACCGTGACGACATTGGTGGCGACATTGTCGGCACTGGTGTTGACTTCAGAAGCTCTCTGGTCGATGTGCGCTCGCTGCGCATTGATGTGTTCAGCCTGGGCGTCGACGTGAGTCACTTGCTCGCCAACATGGACGACCTGCGAATCGACGTGCGCTTTCTGCTCATCGACGTGCGCTTTCTGCTCATCGATGTAAATTCTGTTGTTAGACGTGACCGACTCTGATGCCGAAGCTGAAGCCGAAGATGCCTGCGCGCTCAACGCCGCCTGATTAACGGCAGACAGGTCTTCGTATAGCGCCTCAGCTTCTTGTCTCGCTATCTCTGCACGCTCTCGATCGGCAGTCACAGTCAAGAGATCAGCGGCAACCTGCGTGGCGTCTTCCCGCACCTGGGTCGTCTGGGCGTCCACGACACTGCGTTGAGAATCGACATGCGCACGTTGGCTATCCTCATGCGCACGTTGAGCATCGAGGTGAGCCCGCTGCTGGTCTAAGTGCGCACGCTGATCATCAACGTGAATAACCAGCTCTTCAATATGCGTTCGATTGGCTGTGGTAGTTTGGGCGTTATCATCGGAGGTAGCGACAGCCGCTTCGATCTCCGAGAAGTCCCTGAACCTCGCCAACATCAGATCACGGGTTTCTTCTGTGGTGACTGCTGCCGTTTCAGCTCGATCTCTCGCAGCGACCGCGACATTTTGGGCTTCCGTCGAAGTAGTCTTGACCAGAACAACCTCTTCGACCAGTTGTCTGTTGGTCGCCTCAAGAGCAACCAAAGTCGTTTCGATGGTCATTTACCGCGTCCTCTTGATGATCAACGTCAGAGCCAGAGAAATACTGATGATGGCCCTATTGGCGTATGCAATTTGCTCCCGCTTCGGTCATGGCTTACTCCAATTCACACGATGATCTGCGGCAGAATGTCGAAACGACCCTCGATAACGCGGAACGCCTCTTTGGTAGCGCCGGTATGCAGGTCGTATATCTCCGCCAGCTCGATCGCGTAGTAGTTTTTGCTCTCAGGCAAAGTGAGGGTGTAGGCGGACGTCAGCGTTACAGTGATTGTTCTGGCAGCTCGATCTACATTTAATCTGCCGTTGCTCTCGTTGAACGTGGCAATCAAACGCGAGGTGGTAGCGCGGGTCATCCTGACCTTCATGCTCACCTCAAACCTGCCTAAATCGATGTTTAAAAGGCGTCGTTAGCCATGTAAATGACGAACGAATATGCCTTTCCTTTGTTACAGCTCAGTTGGTAGAATTCGCTCGGCCATCCACTGTCTCTATAAAAGTAAGTGCTTACTTATTCTATAGGCGAAACTACTTCAGTGGAAGGCCGTTATGCGATCAGACGACCGCGAGAGGGGGAGTAAACCGTCTTGCCGTTTACCTTACGGGCAGCTAGCACCGAACCACGCGGTTTATCAGCAATGCTTACATGCACCCAGCGACCAAACTCTTCAATAAGTTGATCGTAATTGGGCATGTGTTTGGCGATAAATTCGACCAGCTCTTGCGAGGTCATTCCGGGCACACTGATGTCGGCAGCTTGTGCGGCACTATGCTGAGACTTGGTGGCACCGCCGATGGCTTTGTTCAGCTCCAAACAGCGATAGCCAGAGCTGATAATCACCGGCAGCTCGCGGGCGCGAGTTTCAGAGCGATGAATGCGGTTGATCTTGTTGCGAAGCTCCTGAAGAAACCACGATAACTTGGCGGCGTCGCCAAGCAGATCATCAGGAATAGTATTGTCGATGCCACGACGGGTAGCCGTTTGTGAGGCTTCGAATTCATGGCGTGGGAAGTTAGGTGCGAACTGCGTCATGACAGTCTCCTATCAGTTGAGGTTCTTGACGGCTTTGTAGATTTTCGCGACCCACTCCAAGGCTCGGATACCGCCAAGACTGGCGAATACACCGACCAGCATGATCTCCACTTCCGATAAGCCTTGGAGCAGGCCCATCGTGTAAATGGCAACCGCGCCGAGGCCAGAGAGGATCATTTCACCCAGGAATTTCTTTAGGTTGAAGGGTTCATCTTTCACCAGGTTTCGAGCCAGGTGCCCAAGCATCACGAAGCCGACGAGAATCCAAAGAACACGGTCTTCCCAATTGATTGTCGCTGAGGCTTCGGCGATCTCGTTGATTTCGTTTCTCACGAAAGCGCCCTCATAGGGTGAGTTGTCTACGAGGGCGATGGTATCACAGTAGGTAAGCGCTTACTTACTATTTTTGCCTAGTCAAGCAATTTCAATGGCGGCTATTCGTTGTATTGATGAGGGTGCGGAAGGGCGGGTGTGTTCGCCATAGAAGCCGATCACTTTGGCACCTGTGAGCATTTCCAGAGCACCTTCGAAGATTCCCTTTGCGTAGTAATACTCATTGTTGCAGGTATCCACCCAGTTTTTATCGGTCAAATACATGCAGCCGCCGCCGCAAATTTGCAGGTAAGGGCAGCCGCCGCAGTCAGGACGCTCTTTCCAGTGCCATGCGGTATCCAGCTTAACGTTCTCCATATCAAACACGGTGCCGATACCATGTTTGCCTTTTACGCCGGTGTTTTGGCATGTCATCGCGTTACCTTGAAGATCGACTGCCAAATGACTGGGCTTATCCATTCCGCATTTCTGGCCCAACACCGTCGCAGGGCGCTCGTCGACCATAGACTGTAGAAAACTGTATACCCGACTTTCAAGCCCCGGAGAGCGCTTCTGAGCGTCGTTAAGATTGCTCTTAACCGATGTCACCAGAAGATTGTAATCGCTCTCTGTGAAGCGCCTGGAGACGCCTAGATCGCCCTCTTCGTAGTGATTCACTACGCCTTCGAAATTACCGGAGCGTTGGGATGCACTCGCTCATGGAACCAGTCGATAATTGCATTGATGTCGGCGTTATCCGCAGTTATAACCGAGTTGATCGAGAAGGCATGCGGGCGCTCTTCGATGAATCGGCGAACCACGTCGAGAATACCTGGCTCTTCAAAAGGGTCTGGGCCACGTAGATGCTGACCTGGGCCGTCGTGCGACATGCCGATAATAATGTTGTGCTGCTCGATAAAGGCGAACTTCTCGTCATCCAGAAGTGAACCATTGGTGATCATCATAAACAGGGGAGTCGGGAAAGCGCTCACGCAATGCCGGGACCAGTAGCTTCAGCTTCTTCCAGTAGACCAGCGGCTCCCCACCCCAGAACTCGATACGCTGCGGTTGGCCGACCAACCAGTCATTCAGACCATCCAAAAATCCCCTGAACGTCATCAAGGCGCGTGTGCGTTTCACTCCCGACGTGGATGGCCTGATTACAGTAAGAGCAGGAATAGTTGCAACTTAACCCAAGCTGAATTTTCAGTTTCTTGACTTCGCGGCTTTTTCCAACAGGATTCATTGGGTTGAAGCTCTCGAAGACCTTCCATCCCGACTTGCCAGAATAGTGCGGTAGAGCCGGAATTCCGTCTTCGGTGACGAGAGAGCTGGCAGTCTGGTCATAGAACAAACTGAACTCTTCGTTATCAGGGTGCCTAAAGCGAATCTCAAACATCGCAAGTCTCTTAGTGGTCGTGTTGGGAGCGGTCAGAGTTGACATTAAGCGTTCGCAATATCATAAAAATATCGCAGCTCTTACTTACATCGCCAACCTACCCAAAGGTAACGATGCCTTGCTCCACCATGTCGTAAGGGTGAATCTTTCCGAAGTATTGGTTTGGCTTCCATCCATCGAGAATCGGATCGTAGTCATACCAAGGAATAACATCGACTATTAGGTTTGTGCGTTGAAAATTACATCGCTCGCTGGCATACGCGGAGTGGTGACGCGCCGTGCAAACCATATGCGCGTCCCCCGGCTCGAACATGACGACCGGCCCGTTCTGATATGAGAGTCCAAATTTGCCATTGGTTGAAAGACAGAAATTTAACCGGATGCTGAAGGTATCTTTTGAGTCAATGTGATAACCACCGCCGATATTAAAGAGTCCGTTGAGAGTCCTTGCCGTCACTCTGGTGACAGGGAAGTTAAACGACTCAAAGAATGCTCTTAAATTTGGCAGCCGTTCGGCAATAAAAGGGTGTTGCTTTCGAAAAGCATAGGGGTCTATGTAGTCTGCCTTGCCACCGCCATATTTCTCTACTTGCACCGGGGCATTGTAATACTCGCTCTCTGGCAGATTGGAAAAGCGCGGCGTGCCGAATGATCCCAGATGCCACATGCTGGGGTCATGCGCTGGATTGTAGTAGAGCGAGGCGCCATAGAGCGACAGCCTCCACGGGACTGCCAGCTCGTAACCCCTACGTTGCGATAAAATTCCCAAACCTCATCGAAAAGTGCAGGTGCGTCTATCGCATTGTGCTTGGTAAACTGAATAAAACGATCATGGATTCCTACACGAGCCTTAGCTTCGGCGATATTGTATCGCTCACCAAGATAATCACTGGTTATTCTATCGTCAGGCACTTCGGCATACGTGATCATACGGTGACACTCACAGAATCGATATTGGAGTAGTGGCGATAGCCGAATTTAAGCGTCGCCACCTCTCCTTTATCCATCAACATGCCGGTAAATTTGAATTCTGCGATACCATCATGATTGGTAAATCCATAGCGCCTATTGAGGTATCCAGCGTCGGATTTCACCTCGATGCGCATACCTTCTCTTTGGATTGGCACTCCGCCGAGCATCGCCTGGACCCGCACAACAACATGATCCGATTGGTGCAGAGACTCGATGACTTTTAGTGACGGGAGGAAGCGGCCAGCCACATCATCGTATGCCTCCGAGGTATTCTCTATGCGTTCGGTGCCTAGAAGACCACTGTTATGAAAGTCTTCTTCTCTGACATTGAAGCGAACTACGGCATTTTCTATTTTTCTGTCAGAAAATGGGATTTGTATCTGACCAACATTTTTCATGGCTCCACTGGTATACAGCCACCCCATTTCTCGAAGATATAGCTTGCCGCCGTATTTTGATAGGCCAGTGTCCATCGTCTTGTTTTTCAACAACAATCCCCATTCTGTAGCGAACATATAGAGATTGTTTTCTCTGAAGCGGCGCTATCAGGGACGAAGTCATTAAGAATTTTCTGATCAATGACGTGTGCGACGCCATCGATGCTGAATTTGATAGAGTCAGGAGAGACTAAGACCTCTGTCAAAGTAAAAGGTATATCGCAGATGGTATGAAGCGGATTCTTCATGTTCAATTTTCCCGGCGCTATGTGTTCGATCACCAATTAGCTGTTACCGCAATCGCAGTTACAGTTGCAGTTGCAGTTCGTGTTAGCCAATTTCAGCGTAACGCTTCGTCCAGATCGAGTTACCTGAAGAGCGCTACCAGAGCCGCAGTTCGTTACGGATACGGTATTTACGGCAGAGGCGACATAGCTCGGGACATTGATTAACCTTCCCAATCTACTTGCGAGCTGTTATTGATTACAGTCGTAGAACCTATCTTAAATGCCATTGACAGCCTCCAATTTTTGAACCCGATTGGTGAGTTCTTTAACTGCTTCCACGAGAAGGGGCGGTCACGTTTCCGTAGGCAACCGAGAGTTTCTTATCCGGCCCTTTGGAGACCAGAACAGGCACCACTTTCATCAAATCCTGCGCGATGAATCCGATACCGGGTCGATTGGTTATTTTGTGGTGATAGGAAACGCCCTGGAGCTTATTCACCGTCTCCAGCGCGTTTTCTAGGGGAGCGACGTTTTCCTTCAGACGAGCATCTGAAGATGAGGTGACGTCACCTGAGACGGTAGCGTTACCCTGCACCACAAGGTTGCTAGTGATGGTGAGGGCGCCATTGAAGGTTGAGCTGACGTTAGAGCGCAGATAGTTACTCGCAGCAAGGCCGTTCAACTTGGTGGCATTAGTCGCATTGTCCGCCGTTGAAGCGTGCTCTACCTGAACACCGGCATGCTCGACATCACCGTTGTAGCCAAACAGACGCCAGTAGGTGCCCGTCCAGTTGGTTTGAACGTTATAGCCGTTGTCAGAGTCACGCCGGTATAGCTTGGTGACTCCAGGGCGAGCGTTACTCTGCCGTGGAGCGAAGTCGCTGGTATGGGTATGACTGATAGAGGCGAACTTCTGCTGAGCCTCTTCGAGCGATATTGCGGTTTTACTGGCGTCAGCGATCATCCGCCAAGAGCCATTCGACCGAAGAACAAATAGGCGCTCTTGGTCGATGCGGTAGCACGGCGTTCCAACATCGGCATACGACGGAAAATCGAGCCCAGAATTCAGGGTGAGCGCCGACATATCATTGTCGAGAAGCAACTGACGGCTGGCGTCAATGTTGTGGTTCTCGGTAATCGGGGTGTATTTCTGCATGTGGTTAGTAGCCTGTCGAAGTCCAAGAGATCGTGCCGGCCACTTTTGGTTGGCCGCGTTCAGAAAACAGAACACAAAGCCCTCTTCGGTCAGACTCGTGATATTCACCACGGCGTATTCCGACATTGCGACGACGGTATGCCCAACTTCTGGCGTCACCACATATCGCTTGTTGAAGAGAACTTCTTTGACTCCCCAGCGGCAACCGATGCGCGTCCCTTATCGAGGACGTCAGGCATATCGGCGGTATAGACAAGCCCCGACAGAATCGGGGTGCTTATTTTGACCGGACGATGTGCTTGATTAGCGCACGCTGGAAGTTGTAGTAACCCGGCGTGAAAGGGCGGAACCCCTCGAAACCAGGAGGGGCGTTTCGCTCGGCCATCGTGCGCAGTTCTGCCAAACTAGGGCTATCTGCCAAATTCTTAACGGCAATGTCCGAGATGACGGCGTTAACACGCATGACAAATACCCATAAGTAAGTGGTTACTTATTCTATCAGACATACTTAATACCACTCAAGGAGCCAATGTCTGCCGACAGCTCAACGAAGGCTTCATCTTTCGATTCTAGGCATCGAATGTAAACCTTCGTGTTGCCGCTGGCATAAAACACCGACACGTTGTAGTTGTTACCGTCTTGGAGAGTCATGAGGGTTGAAGCCCGTTCGGTTTTACTAGCAGCACTCATTACCAGATCGTTACCCTCTACTCGCACTAATACCCTGTCGGTTGATCCGATGACTTCACAAATGTCGGTAACGATCGTTGTTGGCCGCATCCACCAGCTAACAAAGTTGGCACCGCTAAAGTGGGCCTGTAACGTCGAAGACGGGCTAACCAAGAGTCCATGACCGAAGCGACCATTGGGCGTATCGGATGCGTTTTCGATCTTGATAGTTCCGGTGCCGTATTCCTTAGCCCCTGACGTGTCTTTCAGCGGCCAAGCGACGATGTCCTCGTCCCGTTTACCCACATAGAGCGAGATTTCCTTGAGCAAGCTGATGTCATCGGCATCCACCGTTGGGAACCAGGGGCTGACGCCTTGCTTGAGTTCCAGCCGAAGCGCATATCTTTCCAGGTGCGCACTTCGTCGGACTTGGCGGTAACGATTTCCTGCGTCGTAACCATGGCGTTGTAGCGCTTTTGCATATCCATTTCTTGGACATACTCGGCATACTCGGTCTCAGTGGCATCTTCACCTTCCAGACGACTGCTCACCCGAGAGAAGCCCATCATGGCCCCTGGATAGCCCAGCGCTGTCGCGTCGACCACATGCACCGCGTTGTGGGATTGGCTGCGCGTTACCTGTTGGTTAACCCGTGCTGCGACCAGTGATTCCACGCCTGCGGTGTCGTAAGCCTTGATCAAGTAGGAGTCGATCGCGGTTGCACCCACTGGGATCGAATACGACGTGCCCGAGACATACACCACATGCTGAGAGTTCGCCCAGCTAATGCCAGAGCGGATTTCATAACCGATGACGTCGACTTCAGGGTTCTTACGCCATTCAAGAACCGCATGATCTCCGTTCTGCACCGACGAGAAGCCCATAACGATACTGGGAGCGATCAGCATCAAGGTCGCGGTAGCCGCCTGCTCAGACACGTTGCCGAGCATATCGATGGCCTTGATGTGATACATATACAAGCCGCTGTTCTTCTTCGTGGTGAAGAAACGCGTTCCTGCATAGTTCTCAACGACCGTGGTGGCACCTTCCCAGAAAGAGCCCTCTCGAATCTCGTAGCCAGTCACGTCAAGCTCAGGTGACTTATCCCACGAGAACTCGATACCGTTCATCCCCTTTTCGACCTTGAACCCTTTCACCTGGGCGGGCAGGGCGCTGGCACCTTCGACGAGATATTCCCAGTAGGGCGCAGTGTTATAGGAGGCCGTGCGGCCCGCACCGTCATACGCCACCACCTTGAATTCAAGCGTTTCTCCCATGTTGGCGTTAATGTTGTAGAACACCGCTCCGGCAGTGGTTGTGCCGTGGAATTCCATAGCACCGCCATTGCGAGCGATAAACACCGGGCGCCCGCATAATCACCTTCCGTTGGAGCGTTCCAGGCGGCAATGATGTTGCTGGTCAGCGAGCCAGACCGCATCGACAGCTCTTCGTAAACCCGTAGGTCTTGAACGTGGCCAATTCTGCGCACTGGATCAGTGTAGAGCGGCGTTTCCTGCACGTTGACCGGGTCGAAGATAGTCTCGTTGTATTCGATGAAACTGAGGGTGCGCTTGTAGTCACCACTTCCAGCAACAGAAGTGACGGATACCGGCTTAGCTTCACGATTAGACTCGCCGACCATGTAATTGGCGAAGTCCTGCGGATCGGTGGAGAAGGGGCCAGCTAGGGTTAGCTCATCGGTTTCGTCATTGTAAGCGTGAATCTTACGGGCTTCGATGACATCAACGTCCCATAGCTCGACAGACGCGCCCACCACAAGGCCAGCGGCGTCTTCTACGGCGACTTCAAGATACCCCCTGACGCATTCATGCCCAAAATTAGCAGGTCTTTATCGCCCGATTTGAAGCGTTTGGCGCGGATGCTAGTGGCGATGCCGGTGAGGTAGACTGTTTTGGAACTGGCCACCACACTACTGATCGTTGCCTGACCGCGTTTAACGGCAGGGTGCATAATCAGTAGCGAGAAGTTACTAGGGTTGGTAGGGATCGAAAGCGGCCGATCAATCTTGATCTTTGTGCGCGTTGAACCTGGCTGAATACGGCCAGACTCTCCCCATTCCGGCATATCGTGTTGCAGCAGAACAACGTCGCCAACACCACACGCCAGCGCCTCGATAGTTGTCTCGAAAGAGCCGGACATTACCAACGCTTCGTTGAGTGCCTTCTGGAAGTGCGCTTCGAACAACGCTTGACGCTGGTTATCGATACCCACCATGCGCGTAGTGGAGATACGCTGCATTTCACCGCGAGCGATAGCCGCTTCGTTGACTACTCGAACGGTATTTTGCTTATTGCGATTTTCTCGGTCGTAGAACTCTATCTCAAATTCGTTCGCTCGGTCTTCCAGGTTTTGCCATTCGAGCTTGAGAGAGCCTTCGAGAATATTGCCCGAGCCAAACATCATGACCGGATCGGATTTGCGATAGATCGATACACTGGTCATGTTGCCGATTGTGACAAAGCGTGCATGACCCACACGCAGCACCAGTTGGCAGGCATCCCAAATGTTCGTCATGGAGTCGATGACGCCATTGAAATAGAACTTGTTCTTATCGCAGAACTCAGCCCAATCAACGAACATGCGAATGTCGATGCTCGAAACAGACTTACCAGCACCGTAGCGAGTGTTCGTCAGCATATCCAGCGTGATCCAGGCGGGGTTTGCTGACCATGCACGCTTCACCAGCTTGCCTGACCAGTCGAAATGCGGAACCTTAATGCCTTTGATTTTCGCGGTGATCTTCGGAAGTCCGCTGAGCTGATCGGACAAACGAACCATCACGCCATAGTAAGCCGTGAAGTTGTAGCGAACTCGCTCACTGATGATTTCGCCGACATCCGTCAGGGTGACGCGGTCGAGGATATTGTCAGCGGTCGACTCTGCGCTGGTTCGACGAATCCGAATCTCGTAGACGCCCTCTGATAAGAGGCCGGACTGGTAGGACTTACGTAGCGGCTGCGCTGTTTTATCCGTGACCTTTGGCGACAGTGGATAGCGAGCAGAAGCCAATATCGTCGGGCTTGCGCCTTCCCAATCGATTTTGTATTCCATACTGCCGCTGGAAAACTCGGAACTGAGACCGACCGAGAATGAGCCCGACAGGAACCCCCTTTCCAGAGTGCAGCGCAACACTGGCTTTTACAGTCTGCATCAATTTCCAGCTTTTGCCGACGTTACGCACGTAGAGACGCCCAGTGACGTTACGCTGACCGGTGCCAGTGAAGCTCTGACGATACTCGACTTTCAGATGGTCTGAGTGCTGGGGAATCGCAGTCGTGGTCAGTTCGCGAAACTGATTGACGAACAGGTTGGTCCAGGCGGTTGTATTGACCTTGCGGTATTGGATTTCAAACGAGACAGAGCGACTTTCTCGCTTACCTTTGTTGTTGATCACGCTTAGGCCATTTGGCCACACAAGATCGATACGGAAGCCGTCAACTTCACCGACTGTTGTGTGAGTCGTCCATCCGGTATCGAGGGTGACACTTTTGTTCTTCATCGCCATCGACGCGGCGAACCAGCCAACGATTGTCTGGTTGTCGGTTCCGCGGCGAACTGCCGTCGACACGTCTTCGTAGTTTTCAATCGGTTGATCTTCGATTTCGAAGTCGGTAATGCTCTCGATTTCACCTTCAGAAACGACCGCCTGGGCATAGACAAGCTGATCCCGGCCACGATTTTCGGTGCGCACGTTGACGTAGTTACCCGCATAGCGATATTCGCCATAGATCAGCGGGATAATTGTGTCTTCTGCCTGAGTGTTTTTGGCACCGTCGAGACCGTAGGTGGGCGACTCGCTGGCATCACCGATATTGTTCGACGAGGGTTTCGGTGGTGGCAGCAGGGCGTTGACCAATAATCCACCAGCCATCGTGAAAGCCGCTGTGGTGGCAGCGAAGGCCGCCGTGCCAGTAGCGAACATCATTCCAGCGGCATAGGGCGCAGCGACCGCTACGGCGATCATAGCCACCATACGAAGCACGTTCTTAGAGCCCTTGCCGCCGTAGGGGATCGGTATGACGACAATGAAGTCATTGGGCTGCGGGTAAATATCCGCCCATTCTTCAGGGCGTAAGGTTCCGCATTAACACTTACTGACCACAGGTGCGGGTCTGGCAAGCCGACCATGTAGTCAGCCAGCGTCTTATTGCGGTCGTAATTCAACTTCGCGGCTTCGCGATCCGACATATCAAGCGCGTTGTAAATGATCAGCAGGTTGAGGTGCTGACCAATTTCCAACTGCTTAACGGGAATCAGATTTGTGCTCATAGATGCCCACCAGACGATTTCTCCAAAGTGAAAGACGCTCTACGGCTACACCACCGGCCATTTCCCAGGCATGAATGAACCTGTCCGGGCCGATGATGATGCCGACGTGCGCCATGTAAGACTTGACGCGGAAGTAGGCGATAGCCCCTTCCTTAATGCCGTAGGTGGTCACAGTGCCGTTTCGACTGACACCCTCCATCGTTCCCCACATAGCGTCTTCAGGGGGGAACGGGGAGCCAGCTTTCGCCACTCTCAGCTTCGCGTGATAACAGGGCTTCCATGTTGATGAAGCCCTCGGGCGTAGTGACATCCGGCAGCTCTTTACCGAGCCGCCTGGAAACTTCCATGCAAAGCCCGTAGCAGTCGAAAGCGCCGTCTTCACCACGAGCGTCATATTCGAAGCGAGAGGTTAGTAAATCAGTATAAGTCACCAATTACTTACTATATCACCGAGAGTTAATCCCTGGGAATCCGCCAAAGTTCTGTTCGTTGCGATGAACAGAGCAGCCGTTATTCCCCTTGGAGGGTGTAATCACAGCCAGCAAGGCTCCCGGTGTATTTACACTCCGGTCCCTTGTAGCGCCACTGACAGCGATCTTTACGCTGAGTCCGCCGCGGTATTCGCTGAGCAAGCGGGTTTTCCATGCCGAGCGTGAATGAAACGGTATAGCCACCCGTGTCAGCGCTGGCGGTGCGCACAGAAAAGGTCTCTGCGAACTCAGGCGGCTGGTTCATATTGCCGGTGTTGAGGAAGAACAGCTTCACCTTGAAGCCCACGCCACCTCGATACATCTGCATGTAGCGGATAATGACCCCAGTGCGATCAAAGAATGACAGCGACGCCTCGGAAGGGCGGTCAATTTCACTCTTGGTATCGATGTTGAAGTCAGTAGTGACGTAGATTTGACCTTTGTAGTTGATGTCTTCGTTGCCATTACGGCAAAGGTGGATTGTTTCGATATGATTCCCGGTGCGGTGATCAATGACGTCAATCGCAAGCATAGGAACGAACGCCTCCAGGGAGGCGATTCGGTTTTATCGATAACGGTGGCGATGGATAAGTGCTTCACTTACACCTCTCTCAACTTGATGCCGTGGACGTCCCACCGCTTGTTCAGGCCGTTGCCTTTGTAGACAAAGGACAGCGGTTCCTTGAACTGCACTAGGATCAACTCGTGCGTCTGGGGATGAACGTAGAAGAAGGGCAATAGTGTTCCGCCGACGTCTTCCTCGAACTCCTGAAGTTGCTGTTTCTGGCTGTCTTTGAGGTTGGTAAACGCGGTATCAAACAGCCGACGCCGCTTTTGCTTATTGCGAGGCCGAGAGATCGTGTAACCCGCCTCGCTTTTATTGCCTACCGTGTTGTCTTCCTTCGACTCTTTGAAGTGAGCAGAGTCTTCCTTGGTAAGAATCGCGTTGACGCCGAAGTTCGGCATGGTTGGATACTGACTCATTATTTGAACGCTCCCTTCATTGAGTCACGGAAGCTGCCGGGGCGATTAACCGCCTTTAGCACCACATCAAGAACGTAGGATTCGCCATCAAAGCGACCACCGGCCTGTTCAGCCTCAACGGGCTGGCCGGATTGGTTAATCAGGTTGAATTGGATGTTGGGCGCACCACCGCCACCACCCTGCATAGTGACCGGGATTGACCGACCGTCTGGCAGTGGGACGTAGGCTTCTGGCGTGCGACCTTCACCGAAGATGGAAATCTGCGGAGAGTTGGCAATGCCGCCCTTTTCGTAGCGGTTGAGAGCAGCCGGCCCCACTGAGTCATGATGTTGCCGTTGGCACTGGCAGTAGTGGGTGGGGTGGTGGAAATTTGCGAGGCAAACCCTGGGTATAGCCCGACGTGGAGCCAAACATGCCGGAAAGCGCAAACTTACCCATGTTCATCACCTCGCTCATAGGCTGAACCAGTGACTTTTGCAGCTCTATCCGAAGCATCTGCTCAAGCACATAATCAACCAGATTGCCAAACTCGAACTTGCCTTCTTTGGCAAACCGCACGATCTCATCGATCGCCGTGTCCGAGGCGCCTTTCCACATGGAGGCCCAATCAGCTTTGAACTCGCGCATTTCACGCATCATCGACGCCCAGCTAGATTCGGCATCGATCACGATCTGGTTCATCGACTCGGCATGGTATTCCTGCAAAGCAGCGGCGTATTGCTGAACCTGTGCGGGGTCAACGCCAGCCACCTTCATTTTTCCAGCAGCTCTTCGTATTCCCGAACCTGCTCGGCCAGTTCCAACTTCTGAACGCGCATACGAGCAAGACGACCTTCTTCAGTCTGGCCAAGTGCGCTGGCTGTCTGACTAAGCATCTGCATGTAAGCCTGCTCGCCACTACGCTCAGCTCTTTTCAGACGCTCCAGGTTGCCAAGTTCAGTAGCAGTCTCACGCGCTTGGTTTGCCAGTTGGTCGAACATACTGGCTTCACTGGGCTTAATGGATTCGCGAAGCTGGCTGATGCGCTCTTCCAAGCCCTCAAGGTGCGGGTTTGCTTCGTCTGCTTTGGCCTGAACCTGCTCCATACGAATCGCAAAGCCATTGACCAAGCTCTGCATGGCCTCAAGGGCGCGCTTTGACTCCTTGACCGCTTGAGGCACGCCACGAGGGGCTTAACGATGAATTCGTTGGCCATGTTCGTGGTGACGATCGACTCCGCCTTGATGCTCTCGATCTCGGTGCGTTTTGACTCAAGCGCTAAGAGGGCGGCTTCAATTTCAGCGAGTTTTTGTTGGCCGATCTCGGTAGAGACATTGCCTAAACTTCTGCGACGCTCTTCTAGCAGCCGCTCTTCACGGTCGATAATTTCACGCTTCTGGTTGTAGGCGGTCTCAATCGCCTGAACGACCTGATTGTGAATATCTTGCAGCTTGGAGGCGTCGCCATTGGCTTCCACGCGCATCTGCTCAAGCTGAATGCGTGTAGCGTTGTATTGAGCGCTGATGGGGTCGAAGAACCCTTGAATCATACGGTCAGTGGTGGCCTTCGAGCCTTCCACCAAACGGAACTGAATACCTCGCTGACCTTCCTCGATGGCAACGCCGTATTCGTTCAACTGATTCTTGATCACGCCATTTCGAGCCATCATGGCTTCGACGGTAGACTGTGCCTCTTGGCGAATGGCGTCAGAGGTGGTTCTTCTGGCGGTGTGGATTGCCCTGGTCATTGCATCATGGTTAGAGGCGTATTCTGCCTGTAGCTCTTCGGATGAATCGCGCAGCTTATCGAGGTCAGCATTGGAGGCGATCATGCCCCGCGTGCGGATGATGCTGTCAGCCAAGCCATCGAGATCACCAGCCAGGCCGAGTAGGGCATAGCCAGCCGATGCAATGATTGAGATACCCATGCCGATGGGGCCAGCAAGGCTCATGAACGCCATGCCTAGCCGCGGCAGATTGGAGATCAGGTTGCCTGCGCGTGCCGTTGTCCGCGTGAAAGAGCCATCCAGGCTGCTGAGCTGGTTACGGAATTGCTCGTTGCGCTGGCCGACCTTATCCATGTGACTGCGGTAGTCACCCAGGGCCATACCAGGATGCCAGTCGATGTGCCCATGCGACTCATGGCGGTGGTAATGGCAGCAATACCCATCGCGACACGGCTGGTCACGAAGTAGAAAACCATCAACTTGCCGACTTGCAGAATCAGCGATCGATTTTCATATAGGAATATCGCCATTGTCTTTAAGCCTTGAGACAGCTCAGACAAGGCGTTGCTGATTTCGAAGCGAATTGCTTGGCCTCTGAACCAACCATCCATTGGGATAGCTCGTCCATCATTTGCTTCATGGTGTTGAAGTAGCTGGTTCCATCGCCGGTATCACCCGCGATGTCTTTCAGGAACAGCTTCCAGCGGGTTTCCATCGACTGAACGATACCGTTCCAGGTCGTCATCATACGGACGCCCGAGCCGTCGAAGGTCTGTGCCATTTCAGCCAGCATCTTACGAATGGCGGTCTGGGACTGGACGGTGCCGGTTTCAATTTTGCCGACCAGTTCAGCGACAGTCATTCCCATTGAACGCGCCATGATCTGCATGGCTGACGGGACGGCCTCACCGAGCTGTTGGCGTAGCTCTTCCATTGAGATAACGCCTTTACCCGTCATCTGCTGGATGGCTACTGAAGCCCGGTGGAGAATGTCAGAGTTGCCGCCGAAGTGGGCGACTGCATCCGTCAACGCCTTCATGCTGCCGTTCATCGGGTCCATACCGACGGTGCGGAACTTAACGAAGGTGTCGGTCAGCGCTTCCATTCTGAAGGGGGCGTTTTGAGCAAAGTCGGTGATGAACTTGGAGGCGTTTAGCGCATCCAGGTCACGCCAGCTTGTGTTGTCGCGGTCGACATACCACGCATCATGACTTCCAGGCGCTCAATTTCGCCTGCGGCATCCATGATGGTCTTTTGCCAGCCGAAAGTAGCTCTTACGAGCGTGCCAATAGCTTGCTCGGCAGTGGCCAGAATAATAGTGAAGTCGCGGGTAGTGCCGAGAATTCCCTCGATTGATGTGTCGAGTTCCCCAACACCGCCCTTAGCAGATTTTGCCTGACGCTCGAAACGATCAAGAATTCGACCGGCACCCTTCATGCCTAGCTCGAACTCTTGCCCGTCCAGCGACAGGACTAACGTAATATCGTCACCGCTTCTCATCTGAAACTCCCAAGCGCCTTCAGGCGATCAATGGCGCCCTTATCCATCTCAGCGGCGTGGCGAAGTGGCTGGCCGATCTCGCTTTCGAGGTCAGCAATAAGCCCCTTCACTGCGTCCGCATCAGAGGACTGGGCGACGAGTAGGAGGCGCAGTTGTCGCCGGTCTTCTTCGGCGTGGACTCGGGAGATATTTCGATCGAGCATCCAGAACGTTTTAAGGGGGCAGGCCCAAGACGCCCGGATGGCTCATTGAGTAGAAGCGCATCACGCGGGATATGAAAAAGCCGAGGTCAATGGCCTCGATCCCCGGCTCTCCATCGTCTTCCTGACCTGCCCGCTTTACTTTTTTGCCTGATCTTCGTCGAGCTGTTCTTCCAACGCAGCGGCATTGATGAAGTCGAGCAGTGTCTTGACCTGACGCATGGTCATTTTGTCGAGGACATCGGCAGTGATCGTGGGGATCATCCGCATAACGTTCCGGCGATAGGATTCGACCAGCTCAGCTTCAGTGATGCCGCCAGCTTTGCTCTTGGCTTCCATCGTCTTTTGCTCAGCGGTCAGGGCAATGAAGTCACCCAAACTGATCTCGCAGATGTCGTAAACTGACCCCTGAAACTTGAACTGCTTCAGGACATTATTTAGGTCGTCGAGATTGAGAATTTCAGCCATCACGTTGTCTTCCGTTGTGAGAATGAAAAAGGGGGCTTAGTAGCCCCTATAATAAGTAAGTGATGACTTACTTACCAGCGAAAAATTAAGGTGTAGTGACGGGATCAGGATCAGGCGTAGGAGTCGGAGTCGGTGCAGGACTTCCGAAGGTGCCCAATACACCCAATTCATCCGGGTAGACGGTGAATTCGACGTTGTAGACCCGCTCTTCGTTATGGCGGTATGCAAAGCTAAAGTTACCCGCCGTGTTCGCCTTCAAGAAGGTGATCGGCTCTTCAGCGCTTCCACCAGTCGTCGGGATCAATTGCAGGGCACCTGCGCTATCGATCAGCGACAAGCCGATACCGTCTTTGACGATAAGCTGTCCGTTTTCTACGGTAGAGCCCGGCAGGGCCAGACCCAGCAAGTCGAGCTTGGTTTCGGCCAAAGGCACCGTCACTTTGAACTGACGCTTGGTAATAAACTCATCGACAGCAGTTTCGCCGTGTTGGTCGACAGTGATGGGGTAGGTGCTGGTTTCCACAGACACCTCGACACCGCCTTTGGTTAGACCAAGAGCGACGGACTTGAAGGTGACGTCACAGGCACCCAGTTTGATGTTTTCACGAGACATTCTTGATCTCCTTAGATCGTTTGGTCTACTCGGTAACAGCTAAACTCGAACCTCACCGCGAACTCCCGCAATCCACCCTTCGAAACGGGATACGCGGTAGGCTCGATGGTTGGCCGAACGTAATTGAAGTGGTAATCGCCAAGCACGCGATTGACCACGTTCAATACCTGCATCGCCTCGCGACACAAGTCGAACCCTGCTTTTGGGTCGCTGTGGCGGACGACGACTTCAATCACGTCTTTGTAGTAACCCGGCAGCTCATGATCGATCTCAAAGCCAGGGATTGGCGTATCGATCATGATTGCTATATGCGCGGTGTCGGGTATGAAGTTGAAAAAGGTAGGTATCCCATTGACAGCGATGGGGCTCGCTTTAATGCAATCGATAATCGCCTTCTCAATCACGCCTGATCTCCATCATCCACGCCTAGCGGCTTCCCGCGCTGCAAGCTCAATCTTTCGCCTGTAGATCGCCTTAACGAAGGCGGCAGACCGGCTAAAGAACCCAGGTCCAACCGACAAGGAAGCACCCATTGAGCGAACCGAACTGTTCTTCTCCTGAGATCGCTTGCCCAGGCCAGAAAATTCACCTGTTTCGAGGCGCTTGGCGTAGGTTTGAACTCGCTGACGCTTAATGCCGGTGCGTGTCCTTACATTGCGACGCGCATTGGGGTCGACATAGACTTCATACGAGGTTCTGCCATTGATACCGGCCCGAGACAGGCGACGAATGCGAATGGATCGCTCCAAAGCGCCGGTTTGGAGGTGCGTTTGCAGCTCAACACGACGCTTCATTTCCTTCGCCGCTTGTTCCATAAGGGCGTAAACGCTGCGATTCGTCCGGTTAACGATGTTATCCAGGCGAATTTTGGTGGCATTTATGCCTCTGATTTCGAGACCCATATTTTCAGTCCCACCTCGTTGTGGTCATGACGACCCATAATGTTCAACCTGGGCTGAATGCTCTCGACTTCGAAGCTGTAACCCATCACCTCGACCAAATCGCCCATGGCGATAGGCAGCGTTGGGGGAAGTAGCACAATGCTATTTGCCTCAACTTCTTGGCCGCGTCCTCGGGAGGCTGAGCTGTCAGCGCGAACCGAGGTTTGCTCACTGATCACCTTGAGCCGGACGACACTGCAAGGGTGGCGTTTTCGCTGGGTATGTTTTTCTCTTCCCCAGTCATCAAACCCAACCCGCTTACTGACGAAACAAAAGGTGTTTGGTCGAAACATGACTCATTCTACCTATATCACGTAATAAAGTAAGCACTTACTTACCTTGAGGAAGCAAATACCTTGTCGCCTGCGGGTGAAACAGACTAACGCGTCCAATTTCGTAATCAGCTCGCTCAATTACCCGAACCGCATTGCCATCAAAATCGATGACCGCAAAAGCTTCTGCATCTGAGCTAACCAAGACTGTGTCTGTCAGTATCGCGATTCCCAGTCCACGCACTAAGAGCTTCGTAAAACGCTCTGTGTGCTGTCTTCTTCCGAGTGCATCGCGAGATATAGACGATGTGATTTCGACGCTCTCACGCGCTCTCAGGAGTGCTGCTGACGCATCCCAAGCGTTTTCATCGCGCATTGATCGAGCAACTAACGCGATTCGCTTCATATCGAGTCGGAACTGCTCTACACGGGACTCAGCGTCGCGGTGAAGGCGATCTGCGGTGAAGGCGATATGTCGATCAACAAGCTGTCGAGCCTCTTCACTGATGGGCGCCTTGAGAATTTCTTCTGCCAAGCCAACGGAAAGGGCGGCAATGCTACGACACACCATCAACATGGCGTTTTGGCGAACGGTCAGGGCGTTATCGAAGTGACTATCTGCCTCTTCGACCATTGTCTTCAGCGCTGTATGTCTCGCTTTGGCCTGACTGAAGGCTTCATCCCTGGAGCCAAGCAGTGCATCGGCGAACATGCGCTCAAAACTGACCGAGTAGTTGGACCACTCATCCAGAAAATCAAAGCGCTCATCCACGGCAAATACTCCATCGAGCGCTCATCCAGCGATTTAACTGCCGGTAGGCGCGTGAGCAGACTTCGGTAGTGACGGGTTTGCCTGTGCGGAACATTTGCGATGTTTCGCCAACGGAATCCGACAAGATGCCTTCCTGACGTTTGCTCGCTGCTGAGCTGCCGTAACCGAGAATGTCGTCGGCTTCGAGAATCTGAGCTGCGGTTAGGTCGTCGATAAACTTGGCTGGCAACAGGGCAAAATCAGCCTGGGTCATATCGTCAAACAGATGCTCGCCTTCTTCGAGGTCGAATTCGGGGAAAGAAGCCTCCACGTCACGATCCAGGTCGAAGCGTATTTTCTTGATGCGGTAAGCCGCCTCGATTAATGCCTTGTGACGCTCTTCATAGCTTGCTGATTCCCAGTTACTTACCTGGGGAATGTCCATGGAGCGAAGCGCCGCTTCATTGACCGACTGAAAAGACTCACCGGGGATAGTCAGGGTCGACAGGTCTTGGACAACAACCCGCTCGACGATCTTCTCCCGTAGAACCTCATCATTGGTAACGACCAGGGTGATAACCAGCATCTTGCGGCGAGCGCCCGCTTCTAGGTTCGTAAGTGTTGCGTCGATAGGGATACTGACGCTGGTGTCTGTCGGGGTGACAGGCAGGGTCGTATCCGTTACGAGGATGACGCCAGCCTGATCAGTAATCCCATAGGTTGCACTGGTGGGTGATGTCACCAGCGAAAGGTCGAGAGTTAGCGAAAATGATTGTCCGGCGTCATAGGTTTGCATGCCTTACTCCCCTTGAGCAGCCATGATCTCGCGGATCAGCTCATTGATTGAGCGACCCTTGATGCCAAACGAATCACCTACCAGTCGCAGACCCGCGATTCCCTTCCTTGTCGGCAATGTCGGCAAGTTGATCGTGGGTATAACGCTCAGTGGGGATTGGCTTGGTCGCCGTCTTAGCGACAACCGACTCAGTGCCTTTGCTGACGCTTTCAGCAAACGCGTCGTTTTGAACTGTGGCCCGAGCAACGGTCATGTTCTTGGCGTTGATATGGTCGACAGCGGCGCCGACTTGATTGCCTTCTAAGCTCACAACACGCATTGCGGCACCAATCATAGAGACTTCCTGACTGGTCAATTCGCGATCACTCACGCCATTGGTAAAGTTGATTTGATAGAGCAGGCCGGTATAGGTGGTAAGCGACGGCTCAACGATACGAACTTTCATAGCATTCTCCATTGGAAAGGGGCAACGAGTTTCCCCGCTGCCCCTGTAAGTCACTTGTTACTTACTACTTTGGACGCAATTAACCTACGCGAACTTTGTCCAGGGTAGCCAGGGACTTAGTAGACTTCAGAGCCAAACCGGTATACCACTTCACGCGGTAGCGGATGGCGTCTTTGTTCTGGATGGTGCCGATCTTCTCCATGCGAACACCCGCAGAGGCGCCACCGAAGATACCGTGCAGACCATCAGTCTCGTTCAGACGAGCGGCGACGATAGAAGAAGACTTCACACCGGCATTATCCAGAATCGGGAAGAAGTCGTTGGTCAGGATCGGCACGCCGTTATGAGTCAGCATCGGGCGACCGAAGTTGCTCATCATGATGTGCGCGGGCTCAAGACCGCCAGTGGCACGCAGCAACGCACGAAGAGCGCGAATGTGCGGAGGTCATGAAGATCGCATCAGCACCATTCGGCACCGCGTCCAACAGCTCATCCAGCATAGAGAAGGACAGGGCGTTTTCGCCTGTGTCGATCTTCTGGTCAGCGTGAGCCAGCTTCAGCACACCGTCGAACTCTTTGGCGTTTAAGGCGGAGTCGCCTTGAGCCAGAGAACGGCGGAACTTGCGGGTGATAGCCTTCGCCTTGCCCTGGAGCTGAATAGCCACCTGATCTTGCAGATCAGACTGGGTTTCCGCCAGGAACTTGTCGATGTCCACGTCGCCAGCAAGAATGCGCAGCTTGGTTGACACTTCTTCGAAGGTTGCTGCACCTTCTGGCACCGGATCATAGGGGCTGAGGAATTCAGCTTCGCTCAGACCTTTTTCGCGGTTGTAGTCGTAAGACTTGCCGCTGGTTCCCACGAAGGGGAGAACTGCAAGCAGGTCTTCCTTGTCGATGATTTCTTCGATAATACCGCGCTGAAGATCGGCTTCAGACAGCTTGGCGGCTTCTTCGACTAGCAAAGGCATATCAGTTACCTCTTACTCATTCAGAATCTAAATTGAATGAGGCAAGACCAGCCGAAATACGTCCGACTCCTGGGGAGACGGTTTTCTCGGGCGCCCCTGCCTCGGGCTTTGCAGAACCAGTTCCAGGCTTGGCTTTGGAACGGATCAGCGAATCACGCTCAGGGTCGGCATCAACCAGCTTGCGAAGCGCCGTGTCGAAGCTCATCGGACTACCATTGCCGTCAACCAGCATGGTTCGCTCCTTGGCACCGGCAGGCTTGTCGTAGCCGACAACCTTCCCGTCTTTCACCTCGAAGTGACTGCCGTAAATGACGCGAGCCTTGCTCGAAGTCAGTAGCAGCTCTTCGCTGATGAACTTTGAGTTGCCGAAGTCAGCACCGACGGTCATGTCTTCCAGGCTCTTGACCATCGCGGCGTTGGCTTCACGCAGCTCTGCAATTTCGGTGTCTTTAGCGCTCAGCACGGTTTGGTGCTCAGTCGCCATCATGTCTTTCAGGCGATCCCACTCGCCGCGTTTCTCCAGATCGTCTTTCTCGCGCTGAGCGGCTTCCGCTTTGCGAGCGTTCTCGGCTTCGAGAAGGGTCTTAATCTGGTCGGGTGTGACTTCACCGAACGCCTGTAGCTGGGTTTCGAGTTCCTTGATGCGCTCTTTGCGCTTCATGGTCTCTTTCAGTAACTCGGCTTCTCGGTCAGTGGGTTTTTCACCACCTTCCTTCGGTTTGTCGCCTTCAGCGGGCTTCTCGCCTTCGCCACCTGCGGCTGGTTTCTCACCTTCGCCACCTGCGGGCTTATCGCCTTCGCCGGAATTACTACCTGCGCCTTCACCACCAGTAGCGGCACCACCGCCACCACCTTCGCCTTCGTTACCAGCGGCTTGATGGATTCGTGCATCGGCTAACAACTTCAGATACCAGGGCATTGCTTACTCCTTAATGGCCTATCTCTTGGCCAATCGGTTTTTGCGAATCGCCTATCACTTGGCGACCCACTGAGGGTTGGTGGAATTTTCTTTACCTTCTGACTTGCCCAGCGGGGGAGTCGTCGGTAAAGCGTCATCAGCACCAAAGGTTTCAAGTTCCTTCTCAATCTCTTCACGAAGATCGGCTTTGAGTTGAGGGAAGAGCTTGTCTACCAGTGTCCGCATCTGCTCACGCAGAACGGTTTTAGGTGCGCTCATCAGGACTAGGCGTTCGCAGATAGAGAATTCATCCATCAGGCCACGCACGTCATAGGACTCGGGGTATTTCACTGGCTGGAAGTCATCGCTTACTTCCGCGTCAAGACCTGCGTAAAGCAGGGCAAGGCGTGCCAGTTCATTCTCAGCCTGCTCCAGAGAGCGAGACTTCGCCGCCAGCAGGGAGTTGACCCGCTCAAAGTCGTAGGCTTTCGCCACACCTGAGCTGTTGTCGATACCCTGGCTGTTGTCCTCTTTGGTGCGTTCGCCCGCCACACCGACCGAATGGTAAATCTCGTTAATAATCTTCGAGATCACCTGAATGATCAGGTTGGCCTGCTTGACATCCGGTGACAGGGAAGAAGGGGCTGGCCGCCATTTTCACCGTCAAACACGAACACGCGCTTAGTGCCCATTGCGACCACTTTCTTGTAGTCGTCATCACCGGGCATAAGATTCTGCGCCGGGATCGCGAGCTGCGAGAAAGTCTGGTCTTGGATAATGGCGTCCAGGTTCGACAGGTAGTTAGCTACCGCTCGATCCAGATACGCCACGTCGTTAATCAGCGCCGGAGAAGAATACTGTGACTCGTGGTTTCCCAGTGCGTCGAGCGGAATGGCCGGAACGATGCCCAGACGGTTTACGCCTGTGGAGTGCAGGGCGTGTTCGATTTTGGTGCCCGACGCCTTTTCCTCGATCAAGAACCACTCGGTCTTAGTCCAGACTCTCCAGCGTTTGCGAATGCAGCCGCTTGAGTTAAACGGGTCGTCATCGTCACGCACCGGCTCGTAGATCAACACCCATAACAACTCACCGTCTTCTCCATAGCCCATATCGAGCATGTGAGTAGGTGGGACGATATAAGCGTAAACCTGGCCACCCTGTTTCTTCTGGTCAGCGATCGATACCGCATCGCCTTCCTTCAAGGTGCTATCAACGATTAACCAAATACGGCCAAAGGTGGAGGCTTTGATGTCTGCCTGCCGCATAAACTGCTGGATCGTCTGCCCGTCGCGAGTAGTCCGCTTCCAGAACTCACCGAGCGCCTGGGGCGGCTCTTCCTGGCGTTTCACTTCGCCACGGAAGACATACTTGTTGACGAGGTTGACGATCTCGCGAGTATGGTTAAAGCGGTAGGCACGTTCGAGGCGATCCTTAAATTCCTTGTTGCCTTCTTTGTGGTAGCGAAAAATATTATCGCCAAACCACTTCCGGCCACCGTTGTAGGTTGCCTCAAGGAATTTCCAGTGTTTGATAAGGTCGTCGTATTCAGGGTGACGACGCTTAATCGCTTCGTGGTATTTCATGCTATCCACCCAATGGCCTTAGTGCCGTATTCAAGCATAGGCACAGAAATAAGTAAACACTTACTTACTAGAATGGTCAAATGGAAACTCCTATTATCTGACGCTTGCGAACCGGACGCTCAATTTCGATGCAATATCCCGCTGCGTCAGTGGGGTGTTCGACGCCTGCTGCTTTGTCGATGTCACGGCCGCCTGGCTTGTAGAGGGTCTGCTCGAAACCGGCGATGGTTTCGCGACACGTCTCGTTGACGAATAAACGAATCTGACCCGATGCCGACATCAGCATTGAGTTGACTGCGTTCACGCGATCCGCGATTGGTGGGTGCTTACGCTTGAACTTGATGCGCTTGAAACCACGGTCACGGAAAATATCAATATCCGTTTCACCCCTGGCATGCTGACGTTGGCCGCCCGCAGGGTCGGGGTAAATGGTGATAGCGTGCTGCCATCGCCACAGTTTCTTCTCCAACGCGTCACAGACTTCAGCGGTGTTTGAAGACGGCAGAATGATCTCGTCGACTACCCAAATATCACCGTTAGGCTGCGGCTGCATGATCACCGAAGACATCGGGTCGATGTTGAAGTCCTGACCTACCCAAATCGGCAGTGGGGGATTGAACTCGTAACGCCCGACGTGCTTGTTTCGATCGAACGGGTAATAAACTCGGCCGCTCATGGTATTGAACGAGGCTTCGTATTCCTGCTCGAAAGACTTCGGGTCCATATCGGCCCTCGCCGCTTCGATCTCTTCCTCTGGGATGAACGGCGAAGTGGACGTCTTGAACTGCCATGACTTCCACTGGCCAGCCAACTGCATTTCGGGGCGCTGACCGATCTTCCACAGCTCGTAGAGATAGTTGAACGCCTTTGGGGTGCCGATGATCATGGCCCCACCGCCCGTAGACGACAGAGTAGGGCGGATAACCTTCACCAGACGTCCGCCTTCATATCCTGAAATTCGTCCAGCACCACGAAGTCCAGGGCAACACCACGCAACGTATCGGGGCGATCAGCGCCTTTCAGGGCGATCTCGGTCTTGTTCCGAAGGGTGATCGTCAGCGAAGAGTGGTTGATCTTCTTGATCCACTTCTTGGGAATCGATTCGAGTATTTCGTCCCACATGATCTGCTTGGCCATGCGAAAGGTCGGCGCGATATACCAGACGCGTGACCTATTGCGCTTGGCTGCACGCAAGATCATTGAGCGCGATAGCTGAGTCTTTCCCCAACGACGACCTGCCACGACAACCTTGAAGCGGTGAGGCGAGGCATACACATCCATCTGCTTTTCGTGCAGAGAGATGTCGACCACAGCAGCCATCAGTCTTCCTCCCCTTCGACCACGAGGTCATCCAGGTCTTCTTCCAGGTCTAATTCGGGGTCTTCCAAATACTGAGCGGCGTCACCGATCTCGATCTCATCGTCTAGGTTGTTGCTTTTTAGCTGCGATTCGCGGATTTTAGCGACCTCATCGGGCGTTAAGCTGCGAACCAAAAGCTCAGGAATCTCTTCGTCTTCGATGCCTTGCTTATCGAGACCCAATACCGACCATTGATTAGAGCGAATCTTGTCGATGGCAATGGCTGCCATCTGTATCGCCTTCAGGTCTGCCTGAGCGCTGAACAGCTTCTTGTCCTGATGCGCCTTACCGATCGTCGCAACGGTCAGCTTGTGCAGCATTTCCAGGCTTTTGAAATAAGATTCACGCGCCTGCTCTGAGCGTTCAGCCCACTTGTCGACGTTCTTGGTCGCCTTCTCGATAATCTCAGCCTCGACCTTCTTGTCGATGGCACTCTGGCCCTCTTCACGCCGTCTTTTGCGAACCGACGTGACAACGTTTCCCTGGCCACGCCGTATTTCTCGGCGATCTCGTCCAGGGTGAACTCTCCGGTGGCCCACATTGCACGCGCTTCCGCCCATTGCGCAGGGGTCATCCGTTTCTTTACTTCACTCATGTATATAACGCGCTCCATATCGCTCTGGTTTGCGTTCTAAGCGCGTTCCCGAGTGCAGACGTAGCCTTTGAATGCGTCGCACGCGAAAAGCGCCTCAGGCAGCGTTTCTGATGAGCAACAAGGCGCAGTGATGGGAGTAGTTGGTGGGCGGGCCGCGTCGCGGGATTTTCCGAAGTCCTATCCTTGGACTTGTTGACGCGGTTTCCCTATATCTCTGTATTACTGTTTATGTATATCTCTCGGATGAGTGTTTTATTTAGAGGGGAGTGAGGCATTCAATACAAAAACTATGCCTCTAACCCCAGCATGGTTTTTCCGAATACCGTGATTGAGAATGTCCGCCGACTACGCCCGCGGCGAGTAACGGAATTCCCCTTCGAGACCATGCCCTTCTTGATCAAGGCGCGGATGCTGAATTGCATCGACTCCTTGCTGGTCTCGTAGGGCAGCTCGGCAAGCAGTTGGTCGAAGTCGATGTCTTCTTCCTTGGCCTGCTGATGAGCATGAATGGTGGTGATGATCTGCGTTTGCTTAGCGGTAAGGCGATAAATGCTCATGGCAGGTAGCTCTCTCCGGTGACTTCAGCGAGTCGGGCCAGATTCAAAGGTTCATCGGTCTTCTGTAGGTCGAAGGCGATCAGCGGGATGCGTGTCGGTAGCACCCGCCCGAAATCGGGGTTTTTGTAAGCGCCGTAGAGAGGGCTGGTAAAAATTAAGCCTTGAATCTTGGCGATCAGTTCCCGCGGTGTGTAATCCAGGTCTTCCAGCGTTCGACCCAGGTTGCGCCCGGTTTTTCCAGCGATGAACAGGCGTAATAAAACGCCGTCAGCTCGCGCATGGCTTTGTTACGAATGGCCGGCTTCATAGCCTCGATCTCGGCGATCAACCCTTCGGTATCGTAGGGGTGGCTGTCGAGGTAGCGACCGATCATCTGGACGCCTTTGCCGTAATTCTTGTTTTTGCACCGGCCGGCGAACTGGAAGCCCGCTTTCATGGCAAAGGCGAGAATTTCGACATGGCCGATTGAATCTCAATGATCTGGCGAGGGTGCATGCGGGCTGCCAGATTGATCATCCGGTAACTCACGCCCACACCGCGATACAGCGTATCCACCACTGAGCGATTAACGATGGCAAACAGGTCGTTTACGAACTTGCCGCGTGCGGTATTCGTCAGTTTCGTGCCCCGGTAGGTTTGATCTTCGGGAACATGCGGTGACGAGGCTCCAACAGCAGCTTTGGATAAGCCATCACCACCACGCCAATCAGCTTTCCATCGAGCGTGCAGCGGTAATACTTTGCCCGAACGAATCCGATTCGGTTTTGTAGTGAAGATCATGCAGCGACAGCCAATCCTCGCGATCACCTGGCTCTACCACCATCCGTTCAAGTGCAGAGAAGTGGGCCGGGTATTCCCCGGCTTCAGGTCGGCGGATTCGCGTCTCAGTCGTCATAGCCAAACTCCGGCAGACCGTAGACCTTGTTACGAATCTGACTGACCAAATACCCTTGCGTGTAAGCGAACGGCTCATGGTTATCAGAGGTAAACTGCACACCGTGATAATTGAGGACATCCACGGTCGTGTGCAGCGCCTCGTGCCAAATCGTCTCTTCACGGTATTTGTCGCCGTTAAAGCCGATGCAGTAAGTCGCGTCTTCTTCGACTGACGCGACAAAGGCTAGACCCAAGGTGTTTTCATCAACGCTATGGGGTTCAAGCACGTCGACACCGAAAACAAAGGCGGAATCCTCCACCAATGTCTTCATGTTGGTGAAAATCACGACGTCTCGACCATAGGGCTCTACGCGGATAACCACGCCCTTAACCTTTTAATGCGCCGCAAGTGAGCGGGGGTGAGCGTCGTTTTCATTCTTCGTCTCTCCGCATGGCCACTTTCGCCTTGTAGTATTTCTCGATCACCAAGCTAGGCTTGAGATCATTCACAAGATCGGTGTGGGTCGTAGCGACAATGACAGTGGCACCCAGCTTGCGGGCGGTGCGCTGGACGTTGAACGACACGACACTGGCGGTCTCCCGATCCAGCACCGCGCAGAACTCATCGGCTACCCATACATCAGCGTTGGATTCGATGATCTTGGCGAGCTTGAACCGGTATTTCTGGCCGTCAGATAGCTGGCTTGGGTTACGCACCAGAAGATAGGCGTCGTTGAGGCCCGCCAGCGACAGCAGACGAACAGCGTCGTTGGTGTCGGTGCCGATCTGATCCACCAGGGGTTTATCCAGCAGCTCCACGTCATCGATGCTGACGACTTTGTAGCCACGCTCTTTAAGCGCCGATGCCAACTCACGCAGAACCAGCGATTTGCCCGAACCGGATTGACCATTGATGTAAACGACATCACCTGGCGTAACGTCGATGGCCAGGTTGTCGTAAATCACAAAATCGCGCTCTTCCAGGCCCAGGCCAAAGGCTTCCGCCACTTCAAGCACTCGCTCGGTCTGCATAACGCGTGAACTGAACCGCTTATCCACCACAATGGTTTCAGACTTATCCATCATCGCTTACTTACGCCTCCGGGCATGCCAAGTCGATGTCACAGCGCTCAATGAAGGCCACGAAAGCATCGAGACCAGAACGCTTAGTGCGGTATTCCACCTCGGCCATAAATTCAGCGAACAAGCGCTGCTTATCCGCCGGCACTTTCTTGAAGCCCAGCAGCTCAGTGACAAGCACTTCGTTGGTCTTGGCGGTCTCAACAGCCTCTTCGTGCTTACGGTGTGACTCGGCCATTTCCTCTTCGAGATCGGCGATCACCGTGTCGGCGTCGAAGCCAGCGGTCAGGTCTTCCGTCAGCACCGACCACTCTTTGTCGTCGAAGCCCACCAGCGGGTCGTCGCTGAAATTCATCAGCTCCGCCAGCTCTTCCTTCATCATGACCACGTCGTAGTCGAGGCCAACGCTCTTGTTTTCCTCAATACGCCAGCGGCGCACTTGGTCATCATCGAGATCACCACGGACGACGACTGGCACGCGCTCAAGACCCAGTTGCATCGCAGCTTCACGACGACCGTGACCGGCGATGATCACCATGTTGCGGTCAACCTGAATGGCGTTGCCGTTGGAGAAGCCGTATTTGCGGATCAACGCCTTGAGGGGTGTCGATGTGCTTTTGCGGGTGCTTCTTAACGTTCTTTTCGTAGGGAATAAGGTCTTTCGGTGGCAGGTAAACAATCTCCTGACCGCCATCGCCACGCTCACTCATCGTCGTATTCCCCCACAAGGTGAACCAAAGCGTCACCGGCATTGGTCATCGAGTCGGACTCGCTGAAACCTTGCTCGGCCATAATTCGATTCATCACGCGCTGAACCCGGTCGACGTCATCCATACCGACTTTGAACCGCAGCACTTGATGAGTCTGAGTCGGTGTTTCGCGCTTCTCACTGGTCACCGCTACATCTTCGAGGTCGCTGTTCAGCTCATCGTCGAGAGCATCGAGGTCGATATTGGTGGTGGTCAGCAGCTTGTCCATGTCCTCACTGGAGTGGGGCATGAATGACGCCAGATCGACGTCCACCGACAACTCATCGAGCAGGGCAGCCAGCTCAAAGGCGTCATCCTGACCGTAGCGACCGTTATCGAGCAGCATCAGCTCTTTGGCCTTGTCGTCAGGGAGGAAGCCCAGGTTATGGACGGCCACCTTCTCGATACCTTCCTCAATGGCGATCTCTACGCGGTGTTCGCCACCGATGATCTCCAGGCTGCCGTCGTTCAGCTCGCGAGCAACAATTGCCCCTAGCAAACCGTTACGGCGTATGCTGTTACGCAGCTTTGCTTCGTTCTCCGAAGACACCTTGTTGGTGTTCCAGGGATTTTCCGAAGCAGCTTAGGATCAATTTCTGTTACTGCGCTCATTGTGATAAACTCTCTTGTAATAAATCGTGCCGAGTCACGTTTTATCGCTAACTAGGTAAGTAACCGCTTACTTACGAAATATAAGGCAATTTCTGCTTGGAGGCCAGCTTAATGGGCTCAGTAATTCGAATCGCTAGGAACGCCAGGGTTGCTCAGCTCGTTGATGCCGACCAGGACGTGAAGACCATTTTGCAATCGATGTTGTCGTATGCGGTGGCGGGGTCTCAATACACCGAAGCTGGAAAGAGCGGTGCATGGGATGGAACCAGCACGTTCTTCGAGTGGGGCACCGGTCGCTTTCCGCTGGCTTTACAAAACCCGTGGTCACTGAGCTAAACAAGCGCGGTTATAACGCCCAGCTTATTCAGAAGCCCTTGCCTGCACCGCTTGGCCCTGAGTTGCCCGAGATCGACCCCTTCGGCTATACCCCAGAATACGATTACCAGCCTCGGGCTGTTGATACGCTGGTTCGTGAAGGGCAGGGGATCATGCAGATTGCCACAGGGGCGGTAAATCCCGGGTGTGTAATATCGCGGTGTCACGCATTCGCCGCCCGACTCTTTTTCTCACCACTCGCTCAGTGTTGATGTATCAAATGAAGCGAGCGTTCGAAGGTGCGTTGAATTACCAAATCGCAAATGGCGACAAGTTTTGGGAAGGTAAGAGCGTTGGGGTGATTGGTGATGGCGAGTGGAATCCACGTCGAGCGATCACCGTCGGCATGGTTCAAACATTGGCTGCGCGGTTAAAGGAGCCGGATCGTTCGAAGTCGAAGGAAGAGCAGGTCAAACAAGCCAGGATTCGCGAGCAGACGTTGAAGTATTTGTCTCTGGTAGAGTTCGTGATTGCTGAAGAGGCGCATGAGGCAGGAGGCGACAGCTATTACCGGATCATGGATCACTGCAAGAATGCGCATTACCGGATGGCATTAACCGCTACGCCGTTTATGCGGGATGATCAGGAAGCGAATATGCGCTTGCTGGCCTGCACCGGCCCAGTGTTAATTCGCGTCACTGAAAAGATGTTAATTGACCGCGGAGTATTAGCAAGGCCATATTTCCGATACCACGCAGTCAACTACGCTCCTGATCGGGCTGGCCTGACGGAAATGAAGGACGCGGCAATTAGTAATACCCGCCTTGGTCGCTCTACAGGGTGGCAGCGTGCGTATAAACTAGGAATCATTTATAACCAGCAGCGAAATAACCTGATCGTGCAGGAAGTTGTTCGCTCAGTGAGTCTTGGTCTGCCGGTTATGTTGCTGGTGTTGCAGAAGAATCACGGCCGACTGTTGCAGAAACGGCTGGAGAGTGTTGGAGTTAGAGCCAAATTTGTATTTGGCGACTCTAACAAAGATGAGCGTCAGAAGGCACTTGATGAATTACGTGATGGTGTAATTCAAGTGCTAATTGGATCGACCATCATGGACGTCGGTGTGGACGTCCCGGCAGTTGGGTGTGTGATACTGGCCGGAGGTGGGAAAGCTGAAGTTGCGCTTCGCCAAAGAATTGGACGTGGACTTCGGGCTAAAAGAATGGACCGAATGTTGCGCTAGTTATCGATTTTATCGACAACGCCAACTTCCATTTAAGAACTCACTCTTTAGAGAGGCTTGCTATCGTTCAAAACACACCAGGATTTGCTGAAAATATAATTTACGGACCCAGCGACTTTGATTTAGTGGGCATGGGCATTCTTGCTGCATAGAGGCTTCAATCGTGAATCGCAAAACCATTTCTGTAAATGTCAACTTTGACGCAGATACACACCGGAAACTTAGACTGCTGGTAAGCAAGAGTGGTCTAACTAACAGCGAGGTGGTAAATGCATTGGTAGAACAATTAGAATTTCAAACCGCCCAAGAAATGTTGAATTCGACAGTAGAGAAAAGAAAGCCGCTAAATTAGAACGCCGGAAGCTCAAAAAACAAGTCGAAGCACTCGACCCAGAAGATGTTAAACGCATTCTTTCGTTGCTCAAAAGAAGACAATCGCTAGTTAAACCATAGAACATAGAAAAGGGGCGCATAATAGCGCCCTTTTCGTGCTGTCTAATAACTGTTATCCGAATCGCCTTCGCTGCATTAAACGCAGCGTTAAGTTAATTATCGCCAGCGTTTTAAAGAGCCAGCGCAAGCCAAACGTTACGATCGCCATAACAATCAAACCGACGAACCAATATGTCCAATTCACCACCGGAATACCGAACACGTTGCTCAACACAAAGGCGGGGCGGCTAACATGACTACAAGCAAAAAAAATATGACCACCACCATTGCGATCAAGTTTAAAGCGCGAAGCACTGTCAGAGTTTTAGAGGACATAGTCGTGGCTCTCTTCGATATGGTAAAGCGCTGCGGCAATCTTATCAGCGGTATCGCTTAGTTTATCGCGACGGGCAACTACGATCTGCTTGCGTGCCATTAACTTCTCAATTTCAGCAGTGAGTAAGTCGACGGTATCGTCGGCTTGGTCACGGGCATTGTTGAGTTGCTGTAGGGTGGCGTCGGCATCACGGAAGGCTTTGTCGGCCAGAAGTTCACAAGATTGGCGTTTTGTGGTGAATATAGGCATCGTGAATCCATCATAAGTAAGCAATTACTTATTATGTTACCCGTTATAAGGGAGACGGGCAACAGAGACCGGTCTTAATTTTTGTGCGACCATCCACATTATTGGGTTAAAGCGCTGAATCAATTAATCAAAGGGAAGAGAGTATGAATAAGGCTCTGGGTTGGCTGGTCGTTGTCGCTATTTTGGCTATCGCATTTACGGCTAGGTTCTGGATGAAACATGTGACGGGCCTGAGCGTAGATGAGATGGGGAGAAGGACTGGCTGAATATGGCAGATTTCATGACTAACATGCTGACACCTTTGTTGGCCTTTTATCGCTTTGCGTTTTGGCCTGGACGTTAAAAACGCAGAACCAACAGATACACGAAGCCAAAAATGCCAACTCAATCGTTTGGCTGATTGCTCATATCGAAAGGATAGAGGTCGAAATCCTACAGGCGCTTAAGGAGACCGAACTAGAAGGCTACGAGGCGGTTTCATTTCGCCGTAAAATGGGTAGCGCTTATGATGCGTTCATAACTAAGACTATGAATATCAATGAGATTGCAAATAATAAAAGTTGGTTATTCCTGGGAATAAAAGGCATCAACGATACAAAATGAGAGAGGTGAGTAATAAAATCATGATTCTTAAAGACCTGCTTGAGGACTATGAGATGTTAACAAAAGATGACAAGCGCAGGAGAGGGATTCACTCAACGTTCAATGAGCTTCAGAAACAATTATTGAAGCAGGGTATTTGAGTGAGGGAATTAGCGGCCACAAAGGAGGGACGGTAGGTATAATTTAAAAACAACGACTTGTCAGACTTGGTATATAACTGCACGCTTTGGCAGTTGCTTAATATGCAACATAGTTTTATAAGGTATTAATGATCCAAAGTTGATTGTAATTATAAAAATCTGAGGTAGGGAAACGGGGCAAACGCCCCGTTTTTTGTTAGAAATTTTATCCTTGTAAAGCTCAAATAAATAGCCGACTCGCTCAGCTTCCGTTTTGAACTTCCGCTTGCCGTAAGCCGCATCAACAGCTTTGTCATTGGCTTGGTGTGCTTTGCGGAGATCAGAGGGCATTGCTAACGGATCATAAAGATCAGCCAGCGTGGCTTCTGGATGATTCAGTCTAGCGTCGAGTATTTGCTGTGCCGTTTGTTCTACCTTGGAACGTTGAGCCTCTGTAGGCTCTGGCCAGACGAAGTTGTTGTAAACGATAGAGCTTGAATACCGATAATCACTTTTCAGTCTTCCGCACACTGTGCGAACCCAAGCCATGTGCATGTGTGAGCATAAGACGCCAAAATGAAAAGTCGTGGCGTTAGGGACAAATTGGACTGTATTGCTGCAAATTACATCTTTATCAAAGAATGCCACGGGTATATATGGTCTTCTTTCAGAGGAAACCTCTGGGATTGCAAGATAGCTAGAATCCGGCTGCGCGGTCTGACGGAAAAGCATTGGGTAATCGGCAAAGTCGCGAGTAGACTTGGCTTTGCTTTGAAGGCGGAAGTCTCTAACTTTTCGACGCGCTTTTGACTGTTGGCATTGACCGGAGATCGCTAGGGCTAGCGTCTTTCAGCCAAAAGGCAATACCTCTCCCTTCCATTTATAAAGTCGCCCCCGCCGGTATATCGTTTTACAAATTTCTCTGACTGAGGTTCCTTTTGAAGCAGTTCTTCTTTTCAAGGGAGAAAAATGAAGTTGCCTCCGTCGGTTGGCTTATTTCCCATTTCATTGCAGGGACATCACTTATGGGCTTGCTGAGATTTCGAACAACAATATCAGGCCCATTGGCTAAGTAAGGATTGATATTGCTTGCAGGAACCGGGAATGGGTCGCTCTTGGGCGTTTCGTATTCAAATATAACTTTCTTAGCTGAGCTTGAACTTGAAAGTGCAAACCCTACGATAACGCAATGCACTGCCGCAATGCCCTTGGCCTCACTAGACCACTGGAACGTGCGGTGGGCGAAGTTGATCTTGACACCTTCTTCGATAAGCCGAGACCAAAGAATGCCAGCCTGCTCGCCCTGTGTGATGGAGTTTGTCGATACCAGGGCCGTCTTTATAGTTGGATTTTGCTTCATGTAGGCGGTTGCCCGAACATGCCAGTTGGCAACAAAGTCAATCACTCCTGCGCCCTTGATGCATGCCTCTTCCATGTTACGAGCATGGTCCTGCTTCTGTTCCGCAGACTGATAGTGATGCCCCAGGAACGGGGTTGCCGAAAACATAGTGGCAGTTGTTCGGGTGAATTATTTCCGCCCAGTCGATCTTCAATGCGTTGTCATGAACGATGTTCGCAGACTTTATCAGCGGTATTCTCACAAAACGTTGCCAAACTCGACACTAACCATTTCGTTCATTTGGTGGTCAATCAGCCACATCGCCACCCGTGCGATCTGCGAGGGCCACTCTTCTATCTCAATGCCATGGAATTGATCGACATTGACTTTGACATAGTTGTCGATGACGTCGAGAAGGTGAAGCGTCTTGATCTCCTTTCCGTAGAGTCGACGAATCACTTCCAGCTCAAGTAGCCGAATTTCTCTGTAGGTGATAACTAGGAAGTTGCCGCAGCCACAAGCTGGATCGAAAAATTCAGGCTAGCTAGCTTTTCATGTAACGCATTCAATTTGGTCTTATTCTTCCGCACTTCTCCAGCTCTTCTTTAAGGTCATCAAGGAACAGTGGGCTAATAACCTTCATGATGTTCTGCTCAGAGGTGTAGTGCGCTCCAAGGTTGCGTCTTGCATCCTTATCCATAATGCCTTGAAAAGACTACCGAAGATCGCTGGGCTGACTCGCCCCAATCTATCTCACAGCATTCAATTAATAGACGTCGAAGATTAGTGTCAAAAGCGGCTGTGCGCAGCCGTTCTTTAAATAAGCCCCGTTAATATACGGGAACGAGTTGACCTGGTCGTCTCGGGTCTTGAGACGCTGTTCTTCCGGCGTATTTAAGACATCAAAAGCTCATTGAGTCTAGCCGCTAGGTCAGAGCCATCCTCGCTTGTGCGTTGATCGATGAAGTCATAGAAAGCTCCACGAGGACTGAAGATGCCTGTATCTTCAGCGAACAAGCAGAAGAGGATACGAACTAGATATACTTCCAAGTCGTGACCGCCATACCCTATCTCTAAAAGACCGTCGTGCAGCTTTGCAAGTTTGTCAGCAGCCTTGATGTTTACGGGGTCTTGTTCGCGGAATTTGCGCTTTTCGTATCCTGCTATGAAACCAAAGTCGTTGATCCTATCGGGTAGCTCAGAGAGAGAAAATTCCGTTTCAGTGCTTTCTAAATCATGGACCCTGAATTTCAAAATCCGAGACGATCACGTAGCGAGGCAGCTCCTCATCTTTCAGGCCATGAAAGTAGTCAATCGCCTGAGTGTAGGCGCGATCAAGGTCTTTGCCTCGTGATTTGTGCTCTGCGACCAGTATTCCTGGCCAAAATAGATCGATATAGCCGTTTGCTCCATCGAGCTTTTCAACTCGCTTCGAAGGTGGCTATTCGCTTACGACTGACACCAAAACTTTAAAAATTGATCCCAAAACGTCTTCGCTTCAGCGCTCTCCGAGGTCTCGTCAGCCCATTCCGAAGAAAACTCAATGGCTCTGTTGCGGATTTCGTTCCAACTTAGCGGCACAACCTTCCCCTACGTTTAATTTATATACTATTAATCTTAACCGATTTCTTCTTTGTAGCCCTAGTCAAGAAGTATGGCTGAAAGGATCAGGTGAGGCGGCTTGCAATGATGCAAAAGAGCTACTTTGCGTCGCTCACGGTAGACAGGGTGAGTAAGGGCCGATGTATCTTTCATATATACGATTTTCATTGCCAGTATATGGGAGAGGGAGGCAAGAGGTGTCGATAGCTGTTCGGTCTTCAAATGTGCTATTTGAGAAGGTAATAATTCGGCGTCATACGAGTTCGAGGTATGAAAAAAGCCCGCCAGAGCGGGCTTCGGTGTTACATGGACAGTGGCCATTGTCTCCAAATGAGGAGGGCAAACTCTGCAAGTCTAAACACCAAGTCTATGTATTGGAAGACTATTTCGGCTCTGTTCATAGCGCAGCCTCCCAATATGGAGTGATGACTTTGAACCAAACATGCGGCAAAATGTTGATTTCTTCGCTATTACTATTGAAGAAATAAATCAAGGGGGTAATTTAGCCATGAGCTAATTCCTTATTAGTTGAAGAAGTGAAGGGTTGAAGGCATCTCACCGCCTGATACCAACCCAGTCTGACGGCATCTCACTGCCTGAAGCTATCTAAGAGCGCTGTTCTTTCAGAGCAGCGCTTTTTAATGCGCCCGATACGCTCAGAGTAACTCTCAGACATAACGCATACTATATATGGACCATAAGAAAATCAATTCAAGCATATGTGGTATTTTTCATCCACAGGATATTGACAGCTATTACCCAGCAGTATCCCAACCTACCAAAACAGTCACGATAAAATATTGAGCCAAATCGTCTTACCAATCTCAATCACGATATTAAATCCGTTCTCAACATGATCTACGTTCGCGAGCAAAGTCTAGGTATCATCGAGGTTCACGTTTTTAGTTTTAGGCTGCTGAATGTTTATCTCCTTTTGCCGATTGAATGAGCATAATGCTCGTCTTGCTCATGAAGTATAACCTGCCCTCCCTGTATATGAGGCTGTTTTTTTTATTCTTTTCTTCCATTCCTATATAAATCAGAGCGTTACCCTTTGCTGGGTCTCCGCACGCTATAGGCTTACCAAGGATCACCGTAGGTATGGGAATCGAAGCTTGGTGCAGCTTATCGCTTACGCTTTAGGGTGACGTAACACAACCCTTCATGGCTTCGGGATCACCTGTATAAGGGGCTGCTCTGGACGTCTGGGCCACCTGTATAAGGGGGGAACGATGGGAGGGTCGGCACAGTGGCGGCTATGCCCAGGCGTCCGGCAATTATTTCTAGGGGTTCCCTTATCTGCGGTCGATTCGCATCCGCTGTCTTAATCACTCGCAAGCACTGCGCAGCGTTTTAGCGTCGCGTCTTATATCGCTCTATTTGCTCGCGTAGGACGCGGAAGAGTAACAGCGCTACATTGTGCTAGCTTGAACGCTTGCGCAGCGTGTAGCGCTGTTTTGAGTGCTTGTTATGCTGTTATGCTTTGCACGTTCTCCAGCGTGCGCGCAGTGTCATAAATATAGCTTTCCACGTCGGCAAAGTTAGCGCTTAAATTTGCGCATTTATAATTATAAATAAGGGCAAACTTTAAAGCATCTAAACGTGACTGGCATTTAAAGCTATTGCAGATATATTCTTTTGACTTGTGGCTTATATCATTATCAAACATTAAATAGCCAAACTTGATAACGTTGTCGCCATCTATTTCTACAAAAGATACGTTGTTAAATAAACACCATATTCCTGATTTAATTTGGCAGCGGGTCACTTTAAACACTCAAAAAGCGAGCTGTTAAGCTCGCTTATTTGTTTAAGGCTTATTATAAAGCAATGAAGTCTTTATAAATGGCGCTTTCCTTGTTTAGCGTCATGGGCACTTGGTTAGAACGTGATGCGCTTACCATGCCCAATTCAGCCCCAAACTTTTGAAGTAGTTCGCTTGGGTAGTCGTGCTATGTTGCATAATGCGCGCTACTTGATCGACGGTTATTTCATCCTTGTCGTAAGTCTTTAAAGCGGTTTGTAGTGAAGCGAGCGCTTTATCTAACTTGCTAGCATCTTTATGGGCGATTGCGGTCAATGTCATTTTAATACGTTTTTATATTCGCGTGACTGATTTACCGCATCCGAAAATTAATCTCGCGCTTAATAACGTATTGCATCGCTTTGGTGTCTAACCCAAAAGACTAGCGTTATATTTAGCGTGGGTTACTTCTACGCTTAAATCTTTATAGTCAATTTCTTGCTTTTCGCGTTTATGCTCAAAGTTTGCTAAACGACTATTTGCAGCTAACAAGATATTATCTTTGTTGCTTTAATAGTTTCATTTTTCGATTCGATTTTAACGCTTGCTAGCTTTTCGCTTAATTGTTTAGCGTTAGTTTGCAGCGCTTCTTTTTAGGATTGATAATGGCAACAACTGATTTGGCGATGTTTACTAAATCTTTCATTTTTAATACCCGATAGTGTATTTGGTTTTTATGCGCTTATTGCGCTTATTGACTTGATTGTTAAAGAGCGTTTGCGCTTCCGTGCGCTGTCTTGCTTTCCATGTAGTGAATATTAAACGTGACGCGTCACGCTGCATAATTGTAATTTTCAATACGTGACGCGTCACGCGATAAACCCTCACTATCAGTAAGCTGTTACTTACATAAGAGCGCGTGAGCGTGCGCGAATAGCAGACCGCAGAAGGGCCGACAAGCGCTATTTTCATGTTTAGGAAATTTATATGGGAGAGCGGAAATTGATAGCGGGATTTGTGTTGACGACCGCAAGGCAGCGTGAGGCATTTTGATGAGGGAGTCCCGCAACCGCAAATGAGGTAAGCCCGCAAACAAGGTTAAGGCTCAACCGCAAATGAGGGTGAGGTAAGCCCGCAACCGTGGTTAAGCCTCAACCACACATGCGGCTGAGGTTTACCCGCAACCGTGGGCGCGGCGCACCCGCGTTCACGCGTGCCATGGCTCGGTATACCGAAATGTAGATAGAGCCTTTCTCAATTTGCCACGGCTATTAAGCGCTAAATGTAGGTAGAGCCTTTCTCAGTTTTTCCGTGGCAGTCCGTTAACCAACGTCAATGCGCACCGAAGAACGTTCCGGTGATCAATGCGTAAGCCGCTGGATCGCTGACGGGTCAGGGCGGTTAATTGGCCGCGGAACTGCCTATCGATCCACATGGCGAACGCTTCCGGCGTATTCATCGACTCACGGTTACGGATAAGATCAGCCACAAACGCAGCGTCAATCATGGAGTCGCCGATAATGATCACTTTGTATAACCTATGATTGTGATAGCAGCACACCGAATAGGCTTCCCCGTCGGGTGTATTAACCCGGACGACCGGAAACGACACGGGCCGGAAGCTGGTGTGATATTCGGGCGGAACAACAACGAAGGCGGTCATGGGTGGCTCTCTCACTGTGTGCGTTTTGTCAGTATGTCGTGACTGACAAAGGCATGCGGGCAGCCTGGACTAGAAAGACTGCTCTTACCAGAAAGCCTGGCAGCCTGGAGACCGTTAGACCGCGGCTGCCTATAACGCGCTATGAGCCTCGGTAAGAAAGACCCATGGCGATGTATTGCCTCGGCTGAGAAAACGCCGTGGTGGACTCACAGAGCGCTGTATAAAACGGCTTCGCGATATAAACCTAAATAGAGCCTTTCTTGATTCGCCATGGCACGAAAGAGAACAAAAAAAGCGCTCTGGGAGAGCGCTCATGAGCTGGGACCACGTTAGACAGAATGGCCGTTACTCGGTTAGCTAATAAAGCCTCGGATGATCCAGCGAACAACACGTCCGGCGAACAGAACGGCGACGGGAACAAGCACAGCCAGCAAAACCACCTGCACAAGCTCGAATAAGTTGCCGTATCCCTGCAAAACTCCACCAATGGCAATAAACGCCCAAAATCCAGCCCACACGATGCTTATTGCCACCCAAAGCCGTGTCCAGCCGGTTGAGGTCAGTATCTTTTCAATTTTATCGTTCACCTGGCTGTCCCTACTTTTCATTAGTTTTATAGCGCTTAATCGTTATAAACCAACATGACCGCCTCATCGAGTGTTTTGACGTCTTTCGTGCCTTTTTTAAGCCGAATACAGCGTAAACATCGTGCCAGTCGTTATAAAACACTTGCTTGCCTGCATGAGAGAACACCTCTTCGTAACGGTGGAACGCCTTGCTCTTTCCCAGTTTTTGTCTTCTCTGCGTCCAGGCGATCCGGTGTAGCTCCTGGCGACGCTCGATGTCCGCGCGTATCTTGTCCAGGTCAACACCCATCATCCAGGCCATCTGCTCGACCGTTTCCATATCGAGTTGAGCCGGGTCGAAGTCGGTCATAAATCGATTGATCATGTTCACAAGGCAACTCCCTCATGTGTGTGCATTAGTGGATAACAATGACGACATAGTGCTGGAACGCACTCAGGCACACACTGATAAAAACTACAGTGGCAAAAGCCTCGTGGTGTTCAAGTTTGTAATGCCAAAAGAATGGCTTTTATCAGTAAGTGGTAGTTGATACAACCAGCGTTTAAGGTCACGACAAGCCGAGAGCCGTGGTAGTCTCAAACCATGGTTGTAAGAGAGAAGAAAATTTTCTGCTCAGTAGAGAGAGGTAAAAGTGCCGGACGAACTCAGCACAAAGCTCAGCCGAAAGGCCGAGCAACCGCCACGGCTATTGATTACTCGCAAGACAAAACACGGTAAGCAATCGCGGTCGGTCACTCTGGCCGAAGCCACGGCAATATGGAGCCGCGGGAATACCCAGCCACGTTCGAAGACGTCATGACCGAGGCGGAATTCCGGGGCAGAGAACAAGAGCTGACCGAGGCGATCGATGCGTGGCTGCAACTGTTAGGCGCTGACATAGCGGAGCCGCGGTTTGATTTCTAACCCGTGGTCTCAGCCGTGGCTAGTAATCCCGTGGCTGCTGTATAAATCTAGGCAGAGCCTTTCTCAATTGCCGAGACCTCGATACCGCGGCGTCTTGATAAATCGATCTAGGGCCGTATCACACCGAGGCTCAGTGGCAGTGGGCAGAAGACCCAAGGTCAGACGGTTAGAGGCGATGGCAATGGCGGCACTCGGCCCCACTTTCCCTCTCCCCTTCTACCCACTGCTCTCCGGTTTCTCTACCTCTCCGACTGATCTACAGGCTAATGGTCTCTCACTGGTTTATTTCTCTCTGTGATTACTACTCCGGTGATTCCTTATCCTCTACAGGCTGATCTCTCTCAGGTCAGGTAATGGTCTCTGGTTTGTCTCTTAGGGATTTCGTTCTCTCACCGATCCGGGTTGTTTCTCTCCTGATCCGGGGATTTCTTCTCTCTGGTTTCTCCCTTACCGAGTTCGAGTGGCTTGGAAAAGTTTTCCTCTTTCATGGTGTTTCGGGATTTGGCAGGTTTGCGGCTGAGCCTTGTGAAAAGTCTTTCTTTGTTTCGTGGCGTTACCGGATTTCTGGGAAGCCTGGATGGCAGAGGTCGTGGCCAGATCAGGTAGCCTGGGAGCGGGGAGACCGTTATCTGCGGGAAGCCTTGTCTGGTCTGTTACCGGGCCTGCGAGGGGTTAAACCCTTCATCCGAGGATCAGTGGAAGCTGAGGCGAAGTTGTTGTATTGAATGCCTCATTCCCTCTATATAAATACTCATCCGAGAATAAACATAAATAACATTACTGCACAGAAACGCCTTGAATGAGCTGCTATCGGAAATGCGGAGTCGGCGGCTGCCTGGAGTGGGGAGACCGTCTCTCTGGGTGTGGTCCGAGCTGCTATCCAGCTTTGCTTCTCTGGAAAAGTTTCACCCTTTATCGTGCTGTTCTCGGAATCCGGGGTTGGAGTCAGCGCGTCAATATCATCGGGATCGCGTCAGATTTTCTCTGCGCTGTTTTCGTTGTCGAGTTATACGATGACGAGGATTTGATCGGGAAGCGTCTCAGAAGCGCATATAGAGCGTTTCCCAAAAGCACAGATTGCGTGACGTTTCCGTGACTGTCGGAAATCAGCGTTTGATCGGGGTGTGACGGTGGGAAAAGCCCCAGGTGACGCTGCTTGGTGGGGTATGTGACGCTCCTTATAGTTTGATCACCTGAGTGCTTATACTTGCATGCCGAAACGTCACATTACATTTCTTCCTTTAGAATATTTTGCGTCACATGAAAGGAGTAGGTGAGGGTGTAAATAATGCCAACGCACCTATCGGTTGTGCCTTGAAAATAGGGCAAATAATCAGAATTCAGCCAGCTATTTAGGTTAGCGCGTTCTCTTAGCAGCTCCCGGTGACGCTCGAACATGCTGTAAACCAAAGTGTTGGTGTTATTTCGAATTAAGTCCTGAGCCTTTACTTCGAAGTTGTCAGTGGCGACGGGCATAATTTCAAACACCTCTCGGCACTCTTGCTTCAGGTTTTCGATCCTAACGCCTGTTGTGTATAGAGAAGAAGCCATTCGTGCCATCAGGTCGTTCTTAGTTAATTCGGCATGTGCAAAGGCAGGTAGCAGGCAGAGTGACAGCAGGCAGGCGGTTTTCTTGAGCATGCAGAATTTCCCTTGAGGTCAGATTCCTAAGTTGGCATTAAGCCTACTCGTTTTTGACGTTGACCGCATGCGCAGAGATGGGGCTCCGTAGCCACCCAAATAAACGGTGCCGAAATACGCCTCTGACTGGTTGTGTTCAGTCCTCATTGAGAATTTGCACTAAGAAAGGGAATTCTTTGCAGCAGACCTCGTCAATCTCCCCTTCTGACGTTACCATGAGCGGCGCTGTCATGGGTTGCGACTGTCAGGTAGTAGTTCTTACCCTCATGCTTGGCAAAATGATCCACTCGCCAGTTAGCGCCTGTCTTTTGGCAAGTCGTTGTCGGTTTCCGTTGATAGCATCCTCAACAAGCGCAGGAATGTCTTCAGGTGTCAGGTATCGCAATTCACCGGCTTCATTTGCTTCCTGCATTTTCTGTTCAAAAGAGGGATGCCGCACTGATTGAGCCCCTTTGTTTACGTTCATTGCCAAAGAAGCCAATCCACTTTGCTGATAGTGCTTGTGCCAGAGACCTCTTAGCGGTGGGTGGCGGTTCTTAATTGGAGCCTTGAACTTACCTAGTTCGTTGTTTTCTAACAGCGCAATTTCATGGACTACCTGAGCGGGGTTTTGGACACCAGAAAGGGCGCCTCCTAATAGGTTTACAGCCAGCAAGATACTGTAACGGCCAGGGGCCACTTGCTCCAAACCGATCTGCTTTGAAAACTCCCTAAGATCGACATCGGAAACCTCAGTTGCGCGACCTGTGTCGTCCTCAACGATTGTTGCGCTAATGCTGACATTGGGCATAACCACCTCACTCAATTTATATTTTCTACACTATTCAGTTACCCAATAAAAGATCAAGAAAAAGCCGCCAGGGGCGGCTACTTGTCAGAATTACATACCTTTAGGCGCTTTGCGTAAGTCATGCAGAGGCGATAAACAATACGAACCGCCTTTTAGATCAGATTAGAATTTACCGGCTTAGCGTTCGGCGGTGAGCCACTGAAGTTCGGAACTGGTGCGGCTGTTTTCTCGCTCGAAAAGCTCAGCGATCGCCTCGTCGGTCATGTAGCGCTCTTTCAGCTCGCCCTTGATCTGGTTAAGGATTAACTGCTGGGCGCGCAGCGCACGTTTTGCCCTCATCAGCATCGGTCGCCTCATCAGCACTGTTCATACGATCTTGGTGACGGCGGGTGATGAGAAGCTGGCGGCGGAGCCGGTTTACTACTTCATGAGGAATGCCTGTCGACATCGGTATCTCCTGTTGTTGGCGAAAATGCGGTTTTTCTCTGCTTGATGACCATTCACCGTGATTTAGATACACGAAGGTCAAGATGGGGTTGCTGACCTATCCATCATGGTCGTCTTCATATGACACTGTTCTAGTAAGTAAGAACGGAGGGAGTCGGTAATATCGCATGACCGTTTATCGGGACCGATTTCAGTAAGAGCTTATCCTTACCTGTGGCTGGCCAGACCACCCTACGCATCAGCGTCAGCATTACCCCGTTTATCGACCCCATGACAGACTCCAGTTGCCAAGGTGTCACCGCCCCATCGTCACCCCTCGGAAGGGTCGCACCCGATCGTTTCCAACCTGATGCTTGCAGCGGTCATACGATTTTCCGAATCCTTCCCCCTGTGGTGCGCGGCGGTAGGGGCCGCTCCGAAACTGTCCTGAAAGACTGGCCAGCGCTTGGCCGATGCCGCTTTCTATGATTCGGGCGATAGTAAGCGGTGACTTATTGTCTATCAAGACAATATAGGCAGACAAGATGTGATCGTTGCTATTTTTGGGAAGGACTCTTATACTTGGGGCATTAGAGGGGGAAGACCGAGTAGGGAGATCAACACTTTCGGAAGGTAAGAGCCTCTATTTCAGTGTGTATTTTGCCTGGAGCATAGCATCGGCTGCCACGGACTCGGCGACTGATCACTACCTCTGGGCTTATTTTGGCCAATAATGGTAAGTAAGCATTGACTTACACTAGCAGGGGTGGTATCGTAAATCATCTTGAGGGTTTGCCATGACCCCCTGTTCTTGCCATGCTGTTCCTAAGTAACAAAAGCCCCTCTCCCCGTGGGGCTATTTTTTTGCCAAAAAAAGAGACGTCATAGACGCCTCTCTTCGTGCTGGGCTCTTAGTCAATCAAAAGCGGCCATTGTCCTGACGTAACAGGCAGCCAAGTGATTCAGAAAGTGGTGAACGTTCCCGTTGTGGAAGTCGATCTGAGTAAGAACGTTCATCACGGTAAGCTGCTCATTGGGAGGCGCTTGATGGATCAGCTCAATCACCGTCTCGGTTCCGATCAAGTGAACACCGTCGGCGGCCTGGACTTCATAGAGGCGTGACTGCAACGCCTTTTCCTCGAAGAACAGCTTCAGCCATTTCTGCGTTTGAACAGGCTCTCCAATCATGACGTCCTCGGCTCGGTGGGGTGCTAGGTTCATTGTCTGCGTCTCTTGCTGTTGTGTGCGTAACGTCATGATGCGACACGCTTAACAGGCACTCTATAAACAAAAATGCCCCCTCGAAAGAGGGGCGTAGAGATCGAACATGGAACTACAAAGGAATCATGCTGGAGAACCGGTATCGGCCTCTGGAACATCAACGACATCTGGCCCGACAATGGCGTCTTCACCCTGCACACCAGGAGCTTCCATGCGCAAAATACCGGTTTCAAACAGCAGACCTAAATCGACGATATTGGTGCGACCCTGATCATCAGTGACTTGGAACTGGTCAAAGCCTTGCTTGCCAACTTGCTGACAGAACAGGTGTGAGGCTTCGATGGGGTTACGGGCCTGAACGGCGCCTGACAATGTAACGCGATAGACGCGGTCTTGGGACATGGTGCGGGTAACTCCGATGGTGAATTCTTACCTCTATCTTATACTAAGTAAGCACTTACTTACCAGTCATGCAGGCAAAAATAGCGACTCGTAAAGAGCCGCCTAATATCGGAATATCAAACGAAAGATCGCTTGATGTTGCGTATGATAAACGAGCGTAGCAGGGCGGACAACTGCCCCGACGCTGGCTGTCTACTTTCCTGACGTGGGACGAACGCAGGGTAAGCCTAGATGCTCCATGAGGTCGCACATAGTCTGCTGTGAATGAAACCGTCCTTTGGCTTTGGCAAAGCGGACGGCGAGTTCCGCGGTCTTCACCGTCTTGCGCGCCTCGCTGATCATGGTAGGGAAGTCGCGATCGGGACTGAGCACCATGCGGATGTCTTCGAGGTAGCGCATTATCTGGCGTTCATCGGCTCGGGTCTCGGCGAGCTGTTCCTCGACCGCCTTGAGTTCCTGCCGGGTGACTTCGTTGCGCCGATCGGTGTCCTCGACTGCCTTCTGGATCGCCTCAGCGACGATACAACTGATTCGAGCCTGCTTCTGTGGCCAACCACCTTTGAAGCTGCGGGCGGCGGGTAGATTGATGACTTCACGAGCTGCCACGAGAGCGAGTTGGTCAATGTCGGCACTCATGGGCTTGTCTCCAAAACATGGGCGTAACGCTCAAGGTCTTCTACGCGACAAAACCACTTAACTCCCCTCCGGGGTCATGGATTCGCGGGTAGCGATCACCGCTTGGCGGATTGCCTGAGCTTTAACATTGGCCAGACTGGCGGCTGTGGTCTCATCCAAGACCTGCTGCATGGCGGGGCGAGCCTTCTCCGCCTCCTTCCACGCCTGACCATCGTCGCCCATCAGCATATCGTCTATGCGATAGACGGCGGATTGCAGTTGATGGCGTAGCCGGCCGTTCTGAGCCTCAAGCTCATTGACGTGATTGAACAGCGCTTCGGTGGTATCAGTGTCGATCCAGGGGTATTTCTTCATTTCCTGCTCGTATTGCTTGGCAATATCACTCTTCTGACTCATGGCTGTGCGCTCAAATGAGCTTCAAACTCAGAAAAGCCGCCAATATGAATGCCATCGATAAACACCTGGGGCACCGTCTCAACCGGTTTGCCAATTGCTTTCTGAAGATCAGCCTTTGTGATCCCTTTCTCGACTATATCGATGTAGCAGCACTCTACCGATGGCAGTGAGTTGGCCAGGGCTTTCGCTTTATCGCAGAAAGGGCAGTTCGCTCTGCCGTAAATGGTGATAAACATAGCAGCTCTCCGGTTACATGAAGTGGATCATCGCCTGAGCGATGGTGACGTTGTGTTCTTTGGCGTATGCCTCGATCTGAGCCATCTTGAGCCCGTTCTCGATAGCCACACGCGTCTGCTTGGTCTGCTTAGCGTTGCCACGGATTTCAGCCTTCTTGCTTCCACGGCGCCGCTTCGAGCCCTTGACTGCATAAACGCTGTTATTCAGCAGCGCCTGGCTCTCGTTGTGCTTTTGGTTTCTTACGTCTTGGCATGGTTTTATTTCCTCACGCCTCTTCATGTTCTTGGTGTAGAGGCTTGCGTTGCGTTACTGGACAGAAAACCGGCAATGCGATCGATCTCGGCGTGCAGGTCATCGCTATCCAGTGCCCGACGTAACTGCTGGGCGATCTGGTCTTTCAGCTCAGCGGCGAAGGCACTTTCGTAACCCAGTAGATTGATGTATTCGCGGGCGAAAACATCTGGGTCCATGGGGTGTCGGTAGGTCTCGCTCTTCTCAGCAATCAACATGCCAGCGGTGATGTGTCGTTTTCCTTCGCGGGTCTTGATGTAGTAGATCGGCTGCTGTTCGTTGCCCGCCACAATGTCGGCCAATTTGGGCGTGAAAGGGGTAATCCGAATAGCGCGGGTCGCCGAATGAAAAGGTTGTCGATGTCGGTCATGGGTGTCTCGTGGTATAGTAAGTAACAACTTACTGATTATCTCTTACACATAGAGGCGTCGCAATGGAAAAACAGCTACCAAAGCCAGCGTTTGAATTAGACGCTATTGCCCGCGTTACCCATGAAGTGAATCGAGCGTATTGCCAAGCTCTGGGCGATGACAGTCAGCCTACCTGGGAAGAGGCGCCCGATTGGCAAAAGGACTCAGCTCGGATGGGTGTCTGCATGCACCTAGCTAACCCCAATGGCGGCCCTCAAGCTGGTCATGAAAGCTGGATGCGTCAGAAATTGGCAGAAGGGTGGGTATACGGCCCCGTTAAAGACCCGGTGTTAAAACAGCATCCGTGCATGGTGCCTTTCAGTGCATTACCGCGTGAGCAACAAGCCAAAGACTTCATCTTCCGAGCCGTCGTTCTAGCGCTCGCTTAGTCCTACCAAAAAGCGCCAGGGAGGGCGCTTAAAGGGCGAGTCACTGCAAAGGTTGGCGATCGCCCACTCAACCGCGAAACCCCAAGAGCTTCTGTGTCACACCGAGGGCCGACATGGACACTGTTCTATTGAGTAGCTGTAACGATGCCAACGCTAGCAACGGATACCTGAAGCATGGCGCCCCGATGCGTCTGGCCACCGAGATCAGGCGCATGGGTCGCACCTGCAAAGTGATCGACTTGTTCACCAAGCTGAACGACAAGGCGTGGGAAATCCTAATCGACAAATATGTGGATAAAGACACCCGCTTGATTGGTATCTCCACCACGCTGCTGTCGACCTACTTCACAGGTGACGACCTGGAGCGTGAGGTTTACTTCTGGGGAATGCCTTATGAAATATTTCGTGAACGCATTGCCATGATCCGCCGTCGTGCTCCGAATGCGCTGATTGTCGTTGGCGGCAGTCAGGTTGGGATAGAGACTGCTGCCACGCTGACGGACTACATCGGCATCTTCGACCTGTTCATCAGCGGGCAGGGCGAGGGGCCGATCAAGGCGATCATCCGGCATCTCTACGACGGCACCGACCTCAAGATCACCCGGGCTCATGATGTGCCGTTCGTGACGCAGGAGTCCTACCCTAACCATAACTTTAAAACCTCAGACATCGTGTGGCTGCCTGAAGACCTGATGGAGTATGGCGAGGGTGCTGTCGTCGAGGTGGCACGCGGCTGTGTGTTCAAGTGTTCCTACTGCACCTACGACCTGATCGGCAAGTCCTGGGGTGACATGGTCAAAGACCCTGGCGTGCTGCGTCGGGAGCTGATGCGCAACTATGAAATGTGGGGCACCACCCACTACATGATCCCAGACGACACCTTCAACGACTCGATCGAGAAGGTGCGGATGCTGCACAAGGTCTTCACCTCGCTACCCTTCCAGATCGAGTTTGGCACCTACATTCGCCTCGACCTGTTCATGCGCAACCCGGACATGGCCAAGCTGCTGCTGGAGATGGGCATACGTGGCGGCAATCTGGGCATCGAGACGCTGAACAAGAAGGCCGGACGACTGATCGGCAAGGGCATGGGTGAAGAGCGCGTCAAGGAAACCGCTGCGCAGGTGCGTGAGGTGTGGGGCAATAAGGTCGTGATGCGGGCCAACTTCATCCTCGGCTTGCCGGAAGAGGATGAGGACTCGATGTATCGCACCCTGGAATGGCTCACCGATCCCGACTGCCCGTTCCACTACGCCGAGTTCAATGCCTTACGCATCGACCGTGACGCGCCCAAGAGCAAGATGGAGTTGGAGGACATGAAGCGGCTCGGTTACACGTTCGAGAACCGGATGCTGTGGAGCCGCAAGAGTGACGGCATGTCATATCGACGAGCACAGGCGTTGAAGCTGGAGTTTAAGAACAAGATTTACCAGTCGCGACCCTACGCTGCAATGGTGATGGCCTTCGGTGTGCCTGATCGCAACAACGTGGGTATCTCGACCAGCGAGATTACTCGGATGCTCGACGCCAGGGTCGATCTGGTTACGTCACGCGGAGAGACCAAACCCTGGGTCGGATGATGCGCGAGCGAACTCGTCCCCGCACTGATCACTACATTCGCCGCCTTGTCACCGAAGAGCATGAGCCGCAAACGCTACTACCTTATGGCGTTGAGCCAGTGAAGCTGATCTCGCTTCCAGGTGCATAAATCATCATGCTCTATTTTCGCGTGTAAGCGCTTGGAAGTCTGACGTATACGACGACTTACTTCGAACTGGGAAACGTCTCCTGCGTGATTTCTGAGCGCTTCCCAGTCGATTCATCAGCGTTGTTATTATTCGTCAACTTCATGCTTGGGGCGTGTCGCGATCCATCCAGTGATTTCGTCACTGGGGCTGGACAGCAATAAGAATTGGGTGATGCAAGAAGGGGCGTCTTCAAAGCAGTAACGCCGCTTGAATGGCGAGGTTTCTGTCACGCCGACACAGATAGCCAGCGTAAACATGAGGCGCTGTAATCCAATGTAGGTGCCGTCCGGCAGCCGTCTTGCACCTACGTATTCATGCTCGTTCCGCATGACCCGGGTGAAGTCATCTTGCTCGCCCTCTGGGAAGAGAAAATCATCGGTTGCTTCCATTGCATTCTCTTAACATTTTGCCGTAAAATGGGCACCCGAAGGTGCCCTCGCACACAGCCACTTTACGCTGTATTCTGACGGCCAGTAGCCTGCCTCCTGGCTTCACCCTAGCATAAAGATGAACTCAGCAGACGGGGCAGAACCCCGTCATTAGTGCGTCTCTCACTTGCTGGTAATTTCCTTGTAGCGTTTGATCATGGCGTGATCGCCGGTAGACAGATCGCCCATCGAATCGATCAAGCGGAAGGCTTTCAGGATCGCCATCACCTGACCCGTCTGCGCGTTGGCCGTGCCCTGCGTGTATGCCTTGCCAGGGTTGGACATATAGGCGTTGCGTAGATCGACAGAACTGATTCGCTCGTTCTCGACCAGGAAGTCGAATGCTAGGCGGGTGTAGACGCTCAGTGAGGTGCCGCGAACCCACCAGTCCATGAGGTTCACGACTTTCTCGCGAGTCTTCTTGGGTAATTCCGCGCAGTCCGCCAGTATCTCGTCGCGCAGTGATTCAGCATCCGCCTCGCTCATGCCGCTGGTTAGCTTCCAATGTTCGATGGTGGGCTGATCTTGCCGCTGACTACCGCTGCGACATCGATCGCTTCGCGAGGCGCAGAGGGTTCGTCGCTGGATTCCTTCTTTGCCTTCGCCTGTTTCTTGGCTTCTGAGGCCATCGTTTGCTTGGCTTTCTCCACTTCATCCTCGGGAATAGTGGCCTCTTCCAAGCGCTTTTCCCGCTCAACTGTCTTGAGTTCAGCTTCGAGGTCATCCATGGACACCTCTTCCTGAGCTACTTCAGCAGGTGCCGCCTCAACCTCGTCAGCTTCTTCAGCCTCAACCTCATCCAGCTCGGCAATCAGCTCTTCCTGAGCAGCTTCCAAAATGGCGTCGGCATCGTGTTCCGCTTCAGCCTCTACCTCAACAGCTTCGAATTCCAGGTCTTCGAGTGAACCAAGACCTTCAACGTCAGCGAAGAGAGCATCCAGGTCGTCCATCTGAGTTGCTACGTTAGCCATGATCGTTCTCCTAGTGGTTTTGTGTGCTAATTAAATATTTCTTACAAGTTGAATTTTACGCGCATGATCGTGGCGTAATACGCTATTTTCTAGTTATTTAGCGGCACTTTGTTCGAACGTCACAGAACTCAATCGACCTTTCGCAGCACAGAGCAGCCCGTCAAAGACCAGCACCAATACCGCGACTGGGCCAACGATAAACATGCCGTATAACGCCAGCAGAGCGGTAACTAGATCGGAGTCAGCCAAGTGTTCTCGTAACATTAGCCACGAGACCTGGACGGCACGGATAATGCCGAGAGGAATGCTAAATAGCAGCTTGATGGCATTCACAGCAGAGACGCGGTAGTTGCTACCCATTTCAACCGGGAAGGCCCGGAAGGTGAGCTGGTTTGGCATGTCTTTCTTTTCATAAGTCACCAATTACTTATCAAGTGGGGTAACAATAAAGCCCGGATACTTGTTACGAGCCGTAAAGAAGCACTGCATCATCAAGGCTACATCGTAGATTGCCGCGTGAGCTTTGCTGAGGTCGTAAGTGAAGCCGAGTGACTGGGCCAACTCTTTAAGACTGGGTGGTTTGCCGTCAGGCGTTGCCCAGTTACAACCAATCATCGTGTCGTAAATCTCGACGTCCGGCAGGTCAATACCAACGCGATCCATTTCCGTCAGCAAAAGGGCAGATCGAACCCGATACCGTTGTGGGCAATGACCATATCCACACGACCAAACAGCTTGGCGATCTTCGGAGCTACTTCTTCCCAGGTGGGCATGCCTTTCAGTTCATCCAGGCTGATGCCATGCACCTCTTGAGCCTTCGCATCGATGCTGCGCTTGGGGTCAATGCGCTGTTCAAACTTGCCTAGCGCCTTGCCCGTATGGAAATCATGAACGATGCAGCCAAACTCAATGATGCGGTGGCCCTTTTCCGCAGACAGGCCAGTGGTTTCAAGGTCAAATCCGAGCACTGTCGGCATGACAAACTCCTTTTCTCATAGGGGCTCAAAGCCCCGTCGGTGATTTCTTTAATCGTGGCTTTCATTCGGTCACGCGCAATTTTGGCCGGCAGCACTTTGTCAGTCAGATCGATACGCCTTTCGCGCTTAATGTCACCAGTGGCGGTGCGCATGATCACGCTGAGGCTGTCGTCGTTGCGGTGTATCGAAACCAGCGTGTAAGGGTGTTTGCGAATAGCGTGATACTCGAACGGCACACGGTCATCTTCGATGCGCCGAGCCTCTTCCAGCATTTCACGCCAATCCTCACCCGCCAGCCCTGATACACAGGCCCAAAGGGTGTCGAGCATCAGGTTCATTTCGCGGTGCGTGATGCGGCCGGTGTCGTAGTGGTGGAGTATGCGGGTCATTTCATCCATGGCCTTGCGCTCCAGTTCGTCTTCGACAGTAGGTAATTCGGGAAGCATTGGTGCTCTCCTGCGTGTCTCTGTGAGAGCTATTTTCAGACGAAAGAAGCGGGGATCAGTGTCCCCGCTGCGTTCAAATCGGACGTGTTTAGCGACCACTAACGTCGCCTGATACGGTTGAAACTGAGCCGCCTATCGCGTTGCAATCGACATCACCGCTGACTGTCTTCACATTGCCTAGCACGTTCTCAGACACCTCGACATCACCGCTGACCGTCGTCACTTGACCTACATTGCCAGTCACCTCGACATCGCCGCTGGCAGTATCGAGACGTTCAACGTCACCATTGACCGTGATTTGTATGTCACCAATCAAAGTGTCTGACTGCGATACGCCATCGACGACGACCTTGCCCCGCGCATCAATGCTGACACTGCTACCAACAAAGTCACGGCCATCGATGATGATGCGGCTTTTGCCCTTGCCACTGTGCATTTGGAAGATTTTCATGATGGGCGCTCAGTGAAGGGTGGATTCGAGGCACTTCTGACGCTGCGCTTCACCAATGATCAGTTCGATCTTGTCGATGCGTTGCGCCAAGGTGCTATGCGTGTCGGGCATGAAATTAACCGGGCACTTCATACCGGAACTCAGAACCAGTCCGCGAATGAGGGTTTGCAGTTGGAAATTCCACGACCACGAAAAGCCCCTTTGCCTGGATTATCAGGGTCGGCAGAGGTCTCGAAACTGTTGCCTACGATGATCGTCTTGTCGAAGAAGGCTGCCTGGGCGCGATAGCACTGATCCACGATAGTTTTTACCGTTTCGCTCTCGATGTTAGATACCACATGGGGCATGTAGGAGAGGGTATAGGCGGCCACGTCGAGGAAGGTGCGGTCAGCGATGAAGTTATCCTCATGCTCGCTAAACAGGTTGATGCAGTGAGACACCATGTTCTGTTGCACTTCTAAACGGCGAGCAAAGGGAATGATCTCATTGGGGAGACGCCGAAAGCCCGATTAACATCAGAGAGCTTGACGTCGATATAGGTCATGTTCCACTTCGTCGCAACGGCTTTGGCCAGGGTGGTTTTGCCGGACTTGTGGGCACCAGAAATGCCGAAGCGATTCATATAGTTTCCTCAGAGAAGGTCGGTGCGAATGAAGGTGCGAATGTCGGCCATGTGATTCAGCGGTTTGCAGTCGACATTGACGTAATTGGACTGGCTGTCCATGTTGGGAAGAACGTGTCGGCATCGGCCGCCGTGTCGTGGATATAGGTCAGGATGATTTCGTGGCACAGAGCGCTTTCGATCACCTGCTTATAGACCTGAGCGCCGCCAATCACGAAAAGATGATCAACCATCGAACGCTCAGCGTTCTCCAACGCCACCTCGATGCTGCCGACACGGTTCCACTCAGTTGTGAAGATCGATCCGCCGCTAGCTAAGATGTAGTTGCGACGGTTTGGTAACGGTTTGCCGATTGACTCGTAGGTCTTGCGGCCCATCAAAACAGCGTGGTGCTCAGTGGTTTGCTTGAAGTGACGCATGTCCTCCGGCATTTTCCAGATCAGGTCGTTGTTACGACCCAGTTCCCAGTTACGACCTACAGCGGCAATAGCGGTGATTTTCATATTGTTACCTAAGTAATCGGTGACTTACTAAGCGGGGCGTAATAGCCCCGCGCATTAAAAGCTGCGGTCTAGTTCAGCAATCCACGATCCGCTAAGCGCTGGTCCAGGGCGCGTTCGCGAGCAACAACCGCATCCCGTGCCACCATGCCACTTGCGGCCGAAAGTTTATGCAGATGCTTCCGAGCAAGGATAGACAGCTTAATTTCATTTTCAGAGGCTTCCATTGCCTCCCCTATTTTCACGAGCGATGGCGGATATTTTGCCGCGCCAATTGGCATAAAGTCGCTGGTGTATAGGGCTTGCCTAATGTGCGAATATCCATCAGGCGTGCCCCAAAATTTCAGCCATCGCTTTAGCGATCGACTCACGGTCGACCACAACAATGTGGTTGCTGAGGTCTTCAACCAGGCTCTTAACGGCCTCTGCCATCCCCGGCTCGATGGGCATGTAGGGAACGCCGCCTTTGCTACCTTCGCTCCACTTCTCGATGTGGCCGTTGAGTTTGTTTAGCAGCATGAATGCGGCGCCTAGTTGCGGAGCAATTTTCTCAGCTAGCACCTTCTCCATACCTTCCAAGCGCTCAACCTTGCTGGCCAGCTCAGCTTTCTCATTGGTGAGCTGACGCTGCACACCGGCTTCATCAATGAAGGACTGAACCAGCTCGTCATGACACTTGGCCAGCTCGTTGAATTCCGCATTCTTTTGGCCAGCTCGTTGTTGGCTTTGAGTAACTGGAGGCGTAAGCGGCTCTCTTGAAGACCGCAGGCGCGATGGGAGATGATCATTGTGGTCATGTTGTGTTTCCTCGTTTCAGTGTGTTTGCTCATTATTGAGCATTAAAATATGGCAGTCAGTAAGTTGTTACTTACTGTATTAGACCAACTAAAAGCCGCGATCAATGCCTAGCTGGCGTAAGGCTTCGCGTTCATTACTCAACGCCCGGTCCAACTCCAACCGAAGGCGAGAGAGTTCGCATTGACAGTGGTGCTTGAGGTAGGTGACAAACTCTTCAGCCGCCTCCGAAGCATTGCCCTCAAAACACAACTGCCCATTCTGCTCAAAAAACCTTCCGTGCGAACCAATGTGCATCGAAAAGCCGGGTATTGATAAGTGAACCATCGGGGAAGGGTGCCCAAATTTCTGAATATCCCGAGTTAATACGCTATTCATGTCGGTCATCACGGATGATGTCTCCAAGGCTTTCAACCTGCTTTTCTAAACTGGCAATGGTTTGTTCCATGCTCTTAATTTGACGGATAAATATGTCTGAAGGTTTACCCTCTTCGGTGCGCGCCTCTTCTGGGTCAATGTCCAGCGCGTCGCTCACTTTAATCAAGGTCTCCCAAAGCGCGTCGACTTCATCGGTGCGATCGGTAGCGGCTATCAAAGCGCGTGCGAAGTCGAATACATAGGGGTTGAGGTCTTCGCTGCCGTCCGGCTGTGCCTTGAGCTTAAATCCGTTGGCCAGGGCCAGATCGCGAATCTGTTCGTTAGTCATCTTTGCCACGTTCCTTCTGATAGTTAGCTTGGGATCGCGACGGCCATGAAGCTCGCAGTAAGCCTTAACGTAGCCAGCCATTTCGAACCCATGACGGACGGAGGGTGTGTTCTTGGACGTTGCTATAACGCAGCCACACTTTCGTCTACTCATCCCCGATTATCCTGCGCTGCTTTGTGTTCAAGCATTATTGCGGATACTCAAAGGGGCACGATAGCCCCTTCTTGAATCAAGTATAAGTAATTGGTTACTGCCATAGCAAGACGCACGAAGGTAAATAATCGCGCCTTTCAGTAGGGAATGAAATCGCGAAGTATCTCATCATCGGCATTTCGAACCTCGTAACAGACACCCATTGGCTGTTTGCCGATAAAGTCCCACGCTTCTTTGCTGAATATACCGTTACCTTCCGCCGACCGTTAATGTAAACCCGGTGAGTCATGGGGCGACGGCGCTCTTTTTCCTCTTTGACCTTGTCGATGCTGTCCATGCAAATCTGCATGGCTTCGGCATAAAGAACCGCGTCACCTTTATCCATCACCCGAAGCAACTGCTGTTTCTCTTGGAGGTAGATCGTGGCGAAGTCCAGGTCGTGTTCGACGATAGACTTGGTGTTGTCGATCAGGTCAGCCAGCTTGATCGTTTGAGCAGAAGGGGAGGCGCTGGCCAGCTTCTCACGCTCCACGCTCTTGCGAGCTGCCCGGTTGCCATCGGCTGAGGTTTGAAAATCCGACACCCATTCGACCAGCGCTGCAACTTCAAAGCCGAACTCTTCACTAATCGCCTCGATAGTAACGTGCGTGTCTTCCACGACGTCATGCAGATAGGCGGCGGCTATCATTTCCGGCGTGCCACCTGCCTCTTGGACAATCTCGGCTACACGGAAAGGGTGGGTGTGATAGGGCTCGTCGGTATATTTCCGACGCTGGTTGATAGCCAGGTGAGCCGCCTTAGCAAATATCGCTGCGCGGGAGACGATGTTCATGCCACTTCCTCTGCGGTTTCCAGTTGAATAATACCAGGCGCCACGCCCTCGATTGCGTTCAGGTGCCGAATACGAATGCCTTTTGTCTTGCTGCTGCGAAGATGGCCATCGTAGGCAGCCAGCAGTGTGGCTTCCTATCATCTACCGCTGCAAAATGAGCAATCCTACGTGAAGAATTACGCACCTCGAAAGCTGTAGTCGTTTGTCAGCCCGATTGGTTCGCTCAAGGGCGTAACCCAGGCCATCGAGTTGAACGTAGTTACGCCACAACATCGGCCATTGACGCTCGGCCATATCACGCGGACTGCGATAAATGCTGGTTGACGCCCACCAGCCGCCACTTGCGAAGCCTCGACTCCAACAGGGTGGGCACTTTGCTCGCTGCTTACCGCGACTTTGCTCGCAATTGAAAGTATCCACCAGCCAGTCACCGCCGCAGTGAGGGCAGCACTGCATGAAAGACTCCGGCATGTAGGAAAGAACCGCGCTTCTTCGATTAAGCTGCTCATTTTAAATCCTCTTAGGGATATATTGGTTCATGACAGCACTACAAAAGATGCCAGACAAAGCCAGCGGGCGTCTGCACGCTGCCCAAGTAGGTCAATTTATCGTTCGGCTCTGTGATGAGTTGCCCAGTGGCATAGATACGAAACCGACGAGTCACAGCCGGAGCTTCCAGGTCGAGCTGAATCCAGAGACAGGTGACGCCATGTTGATGGCCCACATGCAGCACAGTGGCGTCTGCTGGTATTTGGAACTCCGACTGTTCAGCAGTCATTGAGAACTTATGAATGGTAGATGGCATGTTTGCTTCTTAGTGTGTGTGTTGAATTGTCATTATCAGCGCATGAAAAGGGGCTCAAAGCCCCTTAACGTTACAAGTATAAGTAATTGGTTACTGCCTTCACAAGTCCGAAATAAGCCTCACGACCCGGCCAGTAGAGTCATACCGCTTGAGCGCTCTGTCGCCGGTCAGCAGCGTCATTCCCTCAACGGTCGCCTGCGCTATCAGCAAACGGTCGAAGGGGTCTGCATGATGCTTTGGCATGTTCTGAACAGGCAGCGTGTGCTGAGGCAGTATGGGCATTGTTTTGATGAACGTGCCTTCCAGATTCTTCATCACGCCACTGGCATTAATTCTTAGCTTGCCGTTGCCAGATTTGATAGCGATTTCCCACAGCGAGACTGCGCTATACCGAACCTCTTCGGCGTCATCGAGTGTCATGCTAACCTTGGAGTTAATACGTTCATCACCGGCCAATAGCCAAATGATAATGTTGGTGTCGAGCAGTAGTCTCATCCCAGGTTATCCTCGTGAAAGCTGGCCAATTCGTCGCCTTCCAGGGAGCGTCCCAGCCTTCGGCGTATTCGATTTCATCTTTCATGCACCCCAGTAGCTTCAGAGCATTCGACTCCTGCTCGATAGGCACCAGACGCACCATTGGCTTGCCGCGTTTCGCAATTATCACTTCATCACCTGCCATTGCCTTCTCGATCAGCTTTGAGAGTTGTGACTTGGCGTCGTGAATGTTGACGTCCACCATAACCTCCAAACTAGCTAAGTAACTTAGCTAAGTGTAATCGACTCTTCCTGGCTACGCGAATCCTCTTCCGCCGGAGTGACGTGGTTGATCCAAGCACCTATGCCGTTTTTAGTGTAGGCAAATAGCTCGTCCCAGTAATTATGGTAACGAGGTGAAGTTTATTTCTAGTTAATACGGTTAGAAATCATTAGTTTTATTAATATTTAATTTATATGTTGAAATAATACATTTCGTATTAAAAGTATAGTAAATAGGGATAATTTACCTTTAAGTGAAGGTGTTGTTGCTATAATGAATGATGTTTGTCATTTAAGCGGGGGTTATGAATACTTGTTTTATGGTGACAACCGTTACTCCGAAGGGACAGAAATTTGCCAGCAAGGTCGTGTTATGAGGTGCATAGGGGCGTGGTCAGACACAGGAAGAGATTGTCCTGAAGGCTTTATCGAGGAAGAAGAGCGAATTCAAGAAATATTGAAAGATATACCAACTTCTTTAGAAGAGCGAATTAAAGAATTATTGAAAGATATACCAACTTCTTCAGAAGAGGGAGAAAGAAAAGAAATATTCTTTAGATACTTCTCATGAGAGCATTAGTCAAGCTGGTCGAAATTACGTCCTTTTGCTGAGAAATGGAGCCTGACAAATTATGGGGTTGGGTAACTGGCGTAGGGGCTGAAACAATGGGAGAAGTTTGCGGAGGTTCTTTCGCTCCATTTAAAATACCTTCAGGGAATATTTACTACATAGACGATGAATTTCAGCGATGCCCAGATAGGTTACTTTCTTACAAAGAAATTAGATACCGCGGGTAGTGGAAACACTTTAATGCAGGCGGAAATAAACCAATGAACCAGCTACAGCTTGCTCATAAAGGCGGTATTTACGTCTTTTCGCTTGCTGTAGCTTTGTTTCATTTTGCACTCGGTATATGGCTTTGGCTGTTATACGAGTGCTTGTTACCCACGCTCACTCCACGAGTGGCCGCTTATTGAGTTGAAGCGAGTGACGGTGGGAATCGCTCACGGATAACAACGGTGGTCATCACGCAGTTTCCTTGGGTGCGTATTCCGATTGGCATTCCCCGAACGCTTAATGATGGCGTCGCGAAGCGCTCGCATATTTCGCTTAGCCTCAGAGTCACACCAGGTATTCACAGCAGATCGGGCACACTTCACGCCCTGATGACCCTTGACCCACTTCAGCTTCACATACTTGGCACCCAGGGCAGTCAGTCGCAATGCGCGGTCGCGGATAGCGTCAATTGCCCCAAGACAGTCCGACTCGATCACCACGATTTGATCTTTGAGGTCTAAACGAGTCTCTAAGTGAGCCAGCGCTTCCTCCAATGCGATGATCTCGGCGTTTTGCGAATCCTTGACCCCAGGGAGCGCTCCAGAGAGGCGTTTGGTTTCAGGTGGACTTCCAAGTTTCATCCAAACTGCCCAGCCTGTAGCGAGCGTATTGGGGCAATGAGAGGCATCGCAGAACACTGTCACGAACTTGGCCCGGCGCTCAGCAAGATTCTGATACATGGTCATTTCATAAGCTCCACAGGATGGCTGGGCTCGTCTTCGCGGTCACGACCTTTGTAATACAGCTCAGCGTCACCTTTCAGAACGTCGTGGAACGTGATGCCCTCTTCAAGAACGCAGTAGTAGATGCCGGTCGTCTTATGCCGACACAGCGGCCTGCCGAACCAGTCAATACCGCAGGCTTCAAGTTCATTAATTGTCATTGTTGTTCTCAGCCTCCTTACGAATAGCAATCTCACTTGTAAAACGGATGCCCACATTACACCCAATTGGATATTGGGTTTAACGAAAGAATGGCGACCGTCGGCGATCATCTTCATCACGTTAAGGATGTATACGCTGTCCATTTCCTCGACCAGCATTGCACCGCCACTCTTCGACTTGGATAGCCAGCAGCGGAGTTCGACGGCCTTGATGTAGCCAGCGCTGTCGTGCTTTAACTGCTTGGCAAGCTCCAAGCGGCGTTCCGCGTCGGAACTCCTGGCAGCCTTTTATCGATCGACGCGAAAGACGGTGCGGCAGTAGTGGGAATCACCGGTTGCTTAGTAAATCCGGCGAGCGCACCCCATGAAGGGTTATCCATTGGTAAACTCCTGAATTAGCAGCGCTTTTGCTGCAAAGATATTTTCGATCAAATAGCAGGGGAGACAGCGCGACGTTGCGGCCGCGCTGCTGATCACTAAACGGCGATGGGTGCCTTAATAGCGGGTTGAAAGCTGTAGTCGAAAACGCTGATGTCGTGGAAGGTGTATTCGCTTGGGTCATTTACCTGACGATGAAGCACCACGTAGGGCGAACACTCGACAACCTCGCGTGGCAACTGCTCAGCGATCTGGTCAATGTGGTTGGGTAGAGGTGCGCATCGCCGATGGTGTGAATAAACTCCAGCGACTCCATGCCAACGCACTTGGCAATCATGTGAGTCAGCAGCGAGTAGCTGGCGATGTTGAACGGCACACCCAGGAAGAAGTCTCCGCTGCGCTGATACAGGTGACAGGACAAGCCGCGAGTCGCTGGAACCAAGCGATCCAGCAGTTCAGGCGGTATCGAGTCTTTGTTGGTCAGGTGCCCAGAGATAAACAGCTCGACTTCGGCTTCTGTCAGCTCGCGAGAGTCGTCGCGGTCTATCTGGAAGGCACGCTCACGGGCAATCTCACAACGCTCGGCGTAGGTCAGCTCACGGCTGTAGAACTGGACAAAAGAGTGGCAGGGCGGTAGCGCTTGCTCTTCGACCACCGACGGATTCCAGGCAGTCAGGATCAGTCGACGCGAGTCGGGATTGGTGCGAAGTTGATGAAGCAGGTCGGCGATCTGGTCGATCTTCCGCTGTATCGTCACTAAACCTTTGCTGGATCGAAGGCGACTACCTCAAAGCCAGGGTTTTGGCGGCAAAGTCGCTCAGCGTCCACTGGTCAACGTTCATTACCCGGGTGTCGTCCCACTTACGCCATTGCACGCCGTATACCGGCCCTAGATCACCATTCTCATCCGCCCATGAGTCCCAAATACCGACCTTGTTCTCTTTCAGGTAAGCGATATTGCCTTCACCACGAAGGAACCAGATCAGCTCATGGATGATCGACCGCAGCTTCAGCTCTTTGGTGGTCAGCAATGGCAGCTTGTCAGCGGTAATATCGAAGACCATTTGCTGGCCAAACAGGGAAACAGTGCCCGTTCCGGTGCGGTCGCCCTTGGAAGCGCCGAATTCCAGTATTTGCTCAGCCGTGTTGAGGTAAATATCGTCTGGCAGTTGCATGTTAAATTCCTACTATTAGGTTGATGATCGGAGAAATATCAGCAGCGGTAAGCGTCAACATCACCAAGAACACAACGCCTTTGAGTAAAGTCACCAATTCCTTATCCTCGTTAAAAATATAAGTAACGTGTGACTATTATCGTGGAGCGCACTAAGGCACTCCACGTTCTTTAAAGGGTTAGTGGGCGGGAACCAGAGAGGTGAGGTCGGCTTTGCTGTAGTTGGGGTTCTTCACCACCTTGCCGTTGTCGATGTTCTTCACCACCCAGCGCATATCGTCCATGCGGCGGAACATCAAGCCATCCAGCGAGCCGGTGAAACCTGCACTCTTCATGTATTCATGGCAGGCGTCTTCGTTTGGAAGAGTATCGGGAAGCAGCTTGCTCATGTTGGAGCGGTGAATCTCAGACATGACCGCCAAAGGATCGGCGCCAGTAACCACTTTCATCGAGAAAATGAACGACAAAATCAAACCGACGCTTGGCTCGACGGTTGTAAAACTAACTTCACTTTCTGGCAGCTCGTGAGTGGCGTCTTTGGCAATTACGCTTGTGATTTCAAAGTTCGCCTGGATGAAGACGTTGCGCATCCAGCGCGCCCAGCCACCAGCACTTTCAACCTCGCTCAATGTGTAAGCGATGTCTTCTTCGATGGCCATAGAGGCGATAATCTCACTAACGACCTCACCTAAACTTTCGCTGGTCACGCCGCATTCCACGATGTTTCCCAGGGAGAAGTAAATTGAATCGCCCAGCGCATCGACGACCTCTACCTTGTCGGTCGCCAGACTTGCTTTCGTGCCTTCCAAAAGCTCTTCGAGTAGGTAAGTGTAGCGTTCAACGCCACGACGCTCAGGCAGCGTCATAGAAGGTTCTACGCCCACCGGATGGCCATAGACTTCGTGGAACTCGCGCACCATCTCAGCAGAACGAACGATGGTATCAACGATGGATTGTTTGGTGATCATGTAAACCAGTGACCTCATTTCAGTGTGCTGTCAGTCGTATTGCTGACACTGTCATTTTCCGCTGCGCTGTGTAGGCATAACAGCGCATAAAAGGGCGAAGCTCTGAGGCTACGCCCTTTAGTAAGTATGCCGTTACTTATACCTGTATGTCGAGAGCCACTTTGCGAAGTTTTTCCAAGTCAAGGGTGGGGTTCACTCGACCAAGCAGATACGAGCTAATCTCGGCCTCTGCGGGGCTGCCTGAACGTTGCCGCTGTAGAGGTATTTATTCACCCACTGAACTTGATGAGGCTCAGCAGTCGGGAACAGGGCAGGGATGCCGCCGCCCAACATCGTTTGGTTGGTGACGTTAGCCAGGAAGCCTTTGATGTGAGAGACGTTCAAGCCCGGTAACGTGCGTCCATTGGCAAACAAATGTTCCGCCCAAGCCACCTCCTGATCGAAGCACTCTTGGTAAATCTGCGTCACTTCCGGCAGCACCGCATCAAAGTCCGCCTTCCACTCAGCGCCTTCCTTGCCGGTGGCAATGGTCTTCAGAACGTCTCCGATCGCCTTACGGTGGAGCGCTTCGTCACGGGCAATAAAGCGGATGATCTTTGAGTTGCCCGCCATCACGTTCAGCTTTTCCGTAAAGGCGAAAGAACACAGGAAAGACACATAGAACCGCACGCCTTCCAGTGCATTGACCGCTGCCAGCGCCTTGATGATCAGTCGACGCATCAAGCTGGGGTCGATCATGACCCGCTCATTGCGCGAAGGAACCACATGGTAGCCGTAGCCATAAACCGAGTAGATCATGCCGATCTCGATCAGCTCGTCGTAGGCTTGGGTTAATGCTTGAGCGCGATTGATGATGTTCTCGTCGACCACGATGGAGTCAAACACTGCCGCAGGGTCAGGGAAGACGTTGCGGATAATGTGGGTGTAAGACTTATCGTGAATCGCCTCGAATGCCGGCCAGACGACGGTAAACGTCTCAAGCTCAGGGATTGAGATCAGGTGTCCAAACGCAAGCATCGGAGCGCGAGCCTGGACCGAGTCGAGTAGCGACTGATACTTCAGGTTGGCCAAGAAGATATAGCGCTGGTCTTCTGTAAGGGTGTTCCAAAACTCCAGCTTGTCCCGGCTCAGATCGACCTCTTCAGGACGCCAGAACTGGGCGAACTGCTGGTCAGTTGCCTTATCCAAGAAGCGATACTTGACCCGGTCATACCGGGCCACGTTGAGACCTGAACCGAGGAACATCGGCTCAGTGGTTGCATCGACTTGTTTGGCGTTAAAGGTGGTATAACTCATCGCTTACTTACTCCTTGGGAGAAAATTAAAGGGCACAGGCGCCGCTATCACAGCCAACTTCGTCATTGGCGATTGCTTCCCACTGCTGTTGTTTGAGGCTTTCCAGCTCTTCCCTGGCGGATGCCTCGGTGTTCTCTACAGAATGGGATTGAGCCCCTTTCTCAGTTTTTCCTCATCACCCTGGCCATCGCGAAGGTTTGAGTAGTAGGCCGTTTTCACACCCCAGCGATAGGCAAGCAGAAGCTCTTCAGTGATGACCTGAAGCGGAATCTGACCGTCAGCGTAGGAATCGGGGTTGTAATTGGTATTGGCAGAAATCGATTGGTCGACGAACTTCTGCATGATTCCCACCAGACCCAAGTAGCCACGATTGTTGGGTAACTCCCACAACGTTTCGTAGACACCCGCCAGCTCTTCGTAATCCGGCACGATCTGACTGATGGTGATCTCGGCATTGCCTTTAACGGACACCAGCTCACGAGGCGGCTCGATACCGTTGGTGCTGTTGGACACCTGGCTGGATGACTCACAAGGCATCAATGCGGATAGGGTGCAGTTACGCATACCAAAGCGCAGGACGTTGTGACGAAGGGTTTCCCAGTCCATGTGCAGGGGGTTCGTCGTGCAGCTCGTCAACGGCTTTCTTGTAATGATCGATGGGCATCAGACCGCGTGAATACTTGGTCGCGTGGAATCCAGGGGCGACACCGAAACGCCGTGCTAAGTCGACGGAAGCCTCGATCAAGTAATACTGGAATGCCTCCATAAACGCGTGAGTGATGTTGTTGCCGGAGCCATCGCTGTAGCGAGCGTTGTTCTTGGCCAGCCAGTTGGCGAAGTTGGTGATGCCAATTCCAAGCGGACGATATTTCTTGGTAGCGTTGCGAGCCGCAGGCACCACGTAATCTTGATAGTCGAGCAGGGCGTCGAGGAAGTTGACCAGCACACGAACGACACGGCGAAGCTGCGCCAGGGATGTGATTTTGCCCATGTTTACGCCCGCCAAGGTGCAGAGCGACACTTCACCATTGGGATCGTCAACAGTCAGCAGCGGCTTGGTGGGAAGGGTTATCTCCACGCAAAGGTTCGACTGACGGATCGGGGCGATCTCTGGCAAGAATGAACTGTGCGTGTTGCAGTGGTCGACGTTCATCAGGTAAAGCCGAGACGTCTCGGTGCGCTCTAAGAGCAACTGTGTGAAGACCTCAACCGCGCTCATGGTCTTCTTGCGGATCGTGGTGCTCTTCTCGGCGTTTTCGTAGAGCTTGATCCACTGTGCGGTGTCAGCAAAGAAGGCGTCGTAAAGCCCTGGCACTTCATGCGGACTGAACAGGGTGATTTGCTCGCCGTTCTGAAGACGCTGCCACAGGTAGCCGTTGATCTGGAAACAGTGATCCATGCGGCGGACTCGGTTCAGCTCAAGCCCCTTGTTGTTCTTCAGAACCACTAGGTTCTCAAACTCCAGGTGCCAGATTGGCCAGAACATGGTCGCAGATGCACCGCGGATGCCGCCCTGTGAACACGCTTTCACCGATGCTTCGAACTTCTTGGCAAAGGGCACTACGCCAGTGTGATACGCCAAACCACCGCGCACTTCTGAGCCTTCAGCGCGGATCATTCCCAGGTTGCCACCTAAGCCAGCACGGGCGGCGCCATACAAACTGGCCACGTCACAAGCGGCATTGATTTCAGCCAAGGAATCACCGGCCTCGACGACCACACAGCTTGAGAACTGACGAAGCGGCGTGCGAACACCACCCCAGATAGGCGTTGGCAAAGAGCCTTCGAACGTCGACACCACGTCGTAGAAGTCTTTCACCTGTTGGATTAAATCGTCGCCCTGGTAGCGCGTCGGCAAAACAGCCATGCCAATCAACATAGCGGCGTGCTGAGGGGCGTCGTAGATGCGACCAGTTACCCGATTCTTGATCAGGTATTTGGTGGTCATCTGCATTGAACCCGCGTAATGGAAGTTCATATCGCGGTCAGAGCGCACGTAGGCGTTGAGTTCTTCGAGCTGGTCGTCGGTGAAGGGCTCAAGCAATTGCTTGTCGTAGATGCCCGCTTCAATCAGCTTTCGCGTGTGATGGGCGAGGTGCGGGTAGTCGTATTGACCGTAGGCTTCTTTGCGCGCCCGGAACATTTCTAACCGACCAGCCACGAGCGAGTAGCTTGGCGATTGGCCAGCTTCTACCCCGATAAGTTGGGCAGCGGCCTGTGTAACAACGGTGTGCAGTTGAGCGGTAGTGATACCGTCAAAGAGATTGGCTTCGGCGATATTAACGATCGCCTGGACGCTGGCATTTTCAGCTCACCAACTGCCCAAAAAACGACACGCTCGATCTTTTCTCGATTGAATGGCAGACGGGCGCCGTCGCGTTTAATAACGTGCATGAAAATACTTCCTGATGATGGGTGGTGCGTCAATGATAAGTAAGTTGTTACTTACTAGCTAGGCTTGACAGCATAGAAATATGCCATCAAGCCCAATATCTTGTGTAAGAAGGGTGGTGCGGCTACCTCATGCAGCAGCCTTTAGGAAGGAGGCAATGCGCTGGAACTCTGCGGTGGCCATACCAGCATAGATGGCTGCGATTGCGTCAGCCATGTGCTCAGCCTTGCCCTCGATCACCGTGGAGACGCCTTTTTCTTCTGCATGGGCCAGGGGCTTCGGGGTGCTTGGCCATTGCCCAGGCGATCATTTCCTCTTTGGTGGCCGTCTTCTTGCCTACAGAGGTCACTTTGACTTCCGTCGGGGTCACTTCGAAGAACGGAGTGCCTGATGCTCGAAGTCCGCCCAGAACGCCCACACAGACGCCGTAGGACGCCATTGCTCGTGCGCTCTTGCTACCGACAGGGACTTCGACAAAACACGCCTTAGCGCCTAATCCAGCCGTTATAGCGCCTTCATAAAGCTGGCGTGCCACGTCAACATCAGTAGAGTTCTGACGCACCTGTTTACCTTCCAACTTGTTGGGCTGAATGACGTCGAGGTGGTCGATCGTCAGTGCGCCCGTGTTGAGGTTCAGTAGCCCAACGGCCAATCCCCAATTGCGCAACGATGGGTCTTGGCCCACCACTCGGATGATACTCATGGCTTCTCCTAAAATTTCAGAACGCCGTAGTTGGGGTTGATGTTGCGAAACTCGGCAACCTCAGCAGCAATTGAGTCGTCGAGTTCGGGAATGCTAACGTCCTCTTGGCTCGTGTTTACGTTGACCACGCAACCGTCCACCAAGAACGGTAGCTTCAGTTCAGTGAGAATACTTTCGGCGATAATCGAAGGGCTATGGTTGTTGAAGTTGACATTCATTGGGTGCAGAGAGTCCGAGAGGTCACGACTTATCGCCTGCGGCCAGATGAAGCCAGATTTCCGATACTTATCCTGCTGGACCCGGCTGATATAGGTCAGAAAGTCTTCCAAATTCCGACCGTCACCCATGCGACCCGAGTAGATGCGCTCTGCGTCATACTCGGTCAGGTAGATCAACTCGTTACCTCTTGTTCTGACTCCAAAAGCCAATTGCGGTGAATCCCCCTACGCGCAAGTTGGCAGTAATGAACTCAAACCGCTCGATGTCGGAAACCATAATGGTCTTTTCGGTAACTGACTCCAGCCAAGGAGTCGACCCTTCCATCGAGGGGCTGTATGTCGAGGCGTCGACTCCAGGCAAGCGATAGATCATGTGCCGATCTAAGAGAAGGTTTCGGAACTGGTCGTTGAAGAACGGGTATTCGTCGAGCTTAACGCCTAGCATCAGCATCCATTTGAGAAAGCCGTTTGCATCCACATGTCGACGCTGTGATTCACGGGTTGGTGTATAGGGCATATCTTTACCAGAAGTAAGCTGTTACTTACATTATGACGCGCACGTAGAGGCTACGCACGCATCTTTGCTAGGCCGACCGATACAGAGGGTCGGCGCCAATGAACACTTCTTCGGGTGCCTCCGGCCAATCTCTGCGAATGTCGTCAAAGTCAGCCTCATACCAGCAGCGCAAGAAGGCCAGACCGTCGTCGGTTTCGAGGGCGAACTTGATCGCCGCAACACAAGATTCGGTTCCCTGCGTGGCTTCCCCATCAAGGTCGAAATGTCCCGCCTCCAGCGCCTTCTTGCCTAGATGAGTGATCTGCCATGCTTTGCCCGTCTCCGGGTAACACACGTTGGCCAGCCCGTTATTGCACAGCGACTTAATGGTTGATCCGTTGGCTCCCACCTTAATCAGGTCAAAGTAGTCACATGGGCCGTCTTTCATTCTCTGAAGCCCGGCGAGCTGCGATGCGGTGAGCTGTTTTGTTTTGCTCATGGTATTAATCCTCAATACGGCTCAGGCCGTGTTCTTTGACGACGGTGATGGCGTCGGAAATGTAATGATTAAGATCGTTATGGCTGATGACCAACACGGTGCCGGACTTCGTTGCCTTTTCCTTCATGATCGACATCAGACGCTCAAGACCATTTGAATCCAGGGCGTGGTCAATCTCGTCGAAGATGAATAGCGGCAGAGACTTGGCCGAACGGGTAGCCACAAGGTCTTGCAAAGCCATTGCTGTCGCGATTCGCACTTTGCGCTTCTCGCCGCCAGACAGACCGCCGAACGACTTGGCTCCTTTGGTGTTGGTGACGTGGATCGCAAACTTATCGCGCAGCTCACCGGCTTTAGTCGCACTGATCGTTTGCCACGTAGCGGTGATCTCGCCTTCGGATAACTGCCCCAGGTAGTGACCGGTGCGGTCATTGAGAATGGGGGTGACGTGGTCGAGGATATGCGCTCGCACCCCGGACGTTCCCAGCACCTCGACAGCCAGGTTAGCGACACTAAGGCGACGCTCGACTTCGCTCATTTTGGCCACTTCGCCAGTGCGATCAGCCACCAGCTTCTCGATTGCCTCTTGCGTCTCAGCCAGCATCTTGGCGTAGGGGCTGGTTTCAGCCTGGATACGCTTAAACTCTGCGATTGCTGACTCGACTTGTCGCTTGAGCCCCGATGCGCGTGCTAAATCGCTATCAACAGCAGCCATCAGACTTCGAATTTCGCGTTCTAAGCTCGTTTCGTCTGCAATGCTAGTCATCGCATCTTCGAAGTTGGTAAGCGTCTCCTGAGCGATTTTTAAGCGTTCCCGCGTATCTTCCATCTTCGTCTGCAAAGACTTGTATTCAGCGACGGCTTCCGTGAGCGACTTTTTTGCGGAGAGCGCGAGCGTCTTCCAGGTCGTTCTCGTGATAAGGCTTGCCACATTCGCCACACGGCTTGCCAGCCAATTCACCCACTTCCTGATAGGCTTTCTTACCAGCCTTGACTCGCTCACCGGAATAACGAATATCCGTATCGAGACTGGCGATTTGGCGATCTATCGTGGCGACTTTGGCTTGTAGGTCTTTCTGAACGTCGCGCTCTTTGCCAGTGGCATCGATGCGCTTACGCACTTCAGCAAGGCGCTTATCCAGTTCCTTCTTGCGATCCTGAATAGACTTCACATCGAGGGCATCAAACTGACCCTTTAGATCAACGGCGTCTTTTTCACCGTCTCAGCTTTGGCTTTCTGGTCAACATGCCACTGCTTATTGGCCTCTTCGTAGCGGGTGAGCTGTTCACGCTGTCCCTGAAGGCGAATATCTAGCTTCTCGATGGCGGTTTGCTGCAATTCCGCTTCGCGTTTTACCAAGTTGGCTTTTTTCGCGCTGAAGTTTATACGCCTCATTGAGTCGATCGATGCCCGCCGCTTCCTCAACCAGCGCTTTCAGTTCCTTGTCAGTGCGCATCGGAAGGTCGGGCATGGCCTCCTGTCCCGCGTAAACCGAGTTGGCGAACACCGACTCAGACGATCCGACGATCTTATTGACCAGCTCTTGGGTCTGCTTATCGGTGCCAAGCGTAATGTCCGTGCCGTTATGCTCAACGGTCAGGCGATTCTTGCCCTTGCTGTGCTTACGGTGCCGGGTGACGAGGTAAACGTCTGCGTCATCCTTGATGGTCAATATGACACGGCACTCTTTGCCAGCAGCGTCATTGATCACATCGTCGGTGCCCACGCCACGCGCTGTTTTGCCGTAGAGGCACCAGAACACGGCGTCCACCAGGGAAGACTTACCGGCACCGTTGGAACTGGCCCCGCCATTCTCTAAATTCTTTCCCTGAATCAGCATCAAGCCGCGATTGGCCAGGGAGACTTCCGCTTCACCAATGGAAAGGAAGTTTTCGATCTGTAGGTGATCAAACTGCATGGTCGACCTCCGCTAAAGTTGTAAGCACGGCGGCGTTCACATCGGCCTTGAGGTCGGCATCAATGGAGCTGCTTGCGGAAATGAAATGGGTAACGCTGTCTTCGAGGCGATCCAGGCTGGTCTTCGCTGCGCCCTTGCGGGTGACTGCCTTTTCCTTACGAACTGGCAGGATCAACGCAGCGGCAGCACCAAGCTCGTCGACTAACAGCTCGCGGTAAGCCACGACCTCTTTGTCTTCGTCGATTTCAATCCGAGCCCGAACGTAGTTGCCCGCGACACGGTCGGCGTCATCGACCTCTATGTCTTCCATATCAATGAACTTCGGTGCGTCGGTCTCGAAATGCTGAACGTCGCTGACGGTGCCCTTGTCTTGGACGATCAGGTAGCCCGCCTTGCTATTAACGTCGCCCCAGTTTTGATGCGTCAGCGCGCCTACAGAGAACACGCCAGGACGAACGCGCTTGAAGTTGTGGTAGTGACCAACGAAGACGTTCTTGAAGCCAAAGCAAGCCAGCACGTCTGGATCGATACCGTGATCCGGTAAGCCAGGGATGATCTCGTTGACGGGGCGTGGATCATCAGCGTCACTTCCTCCGCCTTAACCCCAAAGCGAGCAGGTGCCTCCTTTAGCCACGCTTCGATGGTCGCCAGCAGGTCTTTCTGCTTCGCGTGCCAGGGGATCATCAAAACGTTGTGGACTGGCTGAAAGAAGGGCTCATCCGAAACAACAGTGATGCCATCGCCAGTCAGGGCAGTGCCCGAGTTGCCGATACGATTGGAGTTTTCGAATTCAAGGTCGTGGTTTCCGGCCAGGGCAAAGATCGGCATGCCTAACTCTTCAGCGATTTCTTTGAAGAGGTCAGCAACCGGATTAAGCACTGACGGAGCCACACGACCGCGGACATGGAAGATGTCGCCGCAGTGATAGAGTGCGGTGCATCCGGCGTCCTTCATGTGAACCGCTGCTTTGCGCGTTTCATCCATGGCGATCTGAAGACGGGAGTTGATCAACCCGTCCTGTTTCGCAAAGGCAGTGAAAGGGTGGTAGTGCGTGTCGGAAATTATTCCAAATTTCATGTTAATACCTAAGTCAGTTGTTACTTACTACTACAGGCAAAATTGTAAGCCCATAGTCTCGAATCAAACGCACCTCATCGGCAGCGTATTGATTAGCGTTGACCCGCAGGTCACTCAAAAAACGTGGGAAGGGGCGCGTCTGGAGAAGGTGCAATGAATATAAGAAGGGCGGGTGAGTCCGCGTGAGTCCTTGATGTTATAGGTCAGGTCTACGCGCATGCCGCTGTCTGTGAACCGCTTTCCTGCCCGGATCAATCGAAGTGAGTCACTTTCGTTCACGGTTCGATGTGCTGTATGCCAGCACGTTTTAATCTGACTATCGAAGTAGGCAAGGTAACGATCGCCATTGGCAAAGTAGCTACCGAACGCGAGTCCTACGGCAGCAGCGGTAACGATCAGTGGTGTCTTTAGTTTCATCGGAAAGCCCCTGTGTGGAATCGATCTTGTTGCTTGATGTAGTCATGCTAACGCGAGCGATACAGGGCTCTACGCGCCGCTTATCGCTACTGTTGAGCCATCTCGTTAATGACGTTCAGGTCATCGCCTGCCCAGGTTTTTCCGTATACCTCCAAAAATTCCAGCATGGGTCTGTCGCCCACCCATTGTTCCTCTTCGCCGAAGTCGCAATCAGCGTAGGTGCTGGTTTTGACGCCATCTTTGTCTGTATAGCCAAACTCGATACTCAGGTCGCCGAAGTAGTTGGTGCCGACCTTCTGGACCATTCCCACCTTACCTTCCCGCATCACTTACTTGGCTGCATTCCAGCACTGCGCGCCGTGTGGATCGATATACGCCTTATAGCGGTCGTTATGTATTGCGAAGCCAGCGGCAGCAGTGGACAAAGTAAGTCCCGCAATCAGCACGATGGTCTTGATCTTCATGAAGTGATCCCCGTTAGAATTTTTGACTACAGCTCTACGATATTTGAAATGTTGAAGGGGCAAAAATCGCTGAAGCGACCCCCGCGAGCGCTGTAGTTGAGAATTCTAATCTTGGTTTTATCAAAGTAGTTATCAATTTTAGTGACGTAACGATCACCCGTATCACGCACAAAAACGCCCACGACAGTAATGCCGTGAGCGCGCATCATGCTGAGGGTGTCATCGTCCATTGCCCAGGCTGCCACTCCCTTCTTAATGGCTTCCCCGACTCTTACCTCACCAGCCCGGTATATCTCGCTTCGCTTGCGATACGCCATATAGACCTTCTGGCCGGTATCGAGCGTTACTATTGCGCCATAGAGACGCTTATCCTTCTTGACCAGCTCCAGATGCTTCTCTGGGCATAACACGTAAGCCATGTTCCAGTCTCCGCAAGTAGATAGCGGTTAGAGTGGAGTTCTCGCTGAGAAAGTGGCCGTGTGCCTTCTGCATGATATGCCCGACGTAGTCGACCGCAGACTGATTGGTGTCGCGGAAGGGAGCGCAGTGATTGAACGCTGCGTGCCGTTCGAGCATTTCACCGTAGACACCGTGATGCAGACGAGTGACTTCGGCATAGCCTTCGATTTCCGCCGTCTTGGTATTCACCATTGCCACTTTGTCACCTACCTTCAGTCGCTCATACCACCCCTTTGCCTACTCGGAGAGTGTTGAACTGACGCTCAAGACCAACGATAGGGGGCATAAAACCAACGGAAGGAATGTATTTCTCACAGTGGCGGACTGACAGGGTGACGAAGTGATCAGCCTTATCCATCATTTGCCTCACGGGACACTGATCGTTGATACCGCAGGTGTCGCAAAGAAGAACCTCACGCTTCTTCTCTGAGGGCGGTTTCAATGGTAAAGCGACCTGATTCGGTGCGCTTCACCCAGCGAGAACGCTTCAAGTTGATTGCCATGCCAAAATCCCGTTTTGATTGATCCTGGCATGACTATAAACGCCCTACTGATAAGGCATCCAGTTATTTCAGGCGGCTGTATCGTCTTCGTCAGCGGTCAAATCGATGTTGATGTCATCGACCGATGCGCCGTCTAACAACGCTTTTATCGCAGCCGCTACGGCGGGATCACTCTTGATCATGCCAGCGAGTTTCTTCTTGGTGATCTTCTCGCCTTCCCAGTAGCAATACGCCGACTTCTTGCCGCCACCCTGTAGGATTTCATGCTCGCACATATACTCGACCAGGGAGCCTTCAACATCGAAGTTGCCGGTGCCGTCGTCGTTGAACATGAAGTTCCACTTGCACTTACGGAAGGGCGCAGAGACCTTGTTCTTGATGCACTCGGCGCCAATCTGCTGGCCGACTTTCGTGCTATCGCTGGCCGACTTCTTGATCATGGTGCGACCCAGGCGAATACGCACTGAGGCGTAGAACTTCACCGCGTCACCGCCAGGGGGTGGTAGTCGGATCACCGAACATCACGCCAATTTTGGTGCGGGTCTGGTTCAACACGATCAAAAGGCAGTTGTAGTCGTCACACGCCTGAGCGATCAGCTTGAATGACGCCGACGTTGCCCGAGCAAGCGCCGTGTTGTCGTTCATGTTCATGGCGTCGGCAGACTTATCGGCGATCTGCTTGGGCACCATGGACGCTAGCGAGTCCCAAACCACGACGATGGGTGCCTTCGCATCGATCAATTTCTTCTCACGAACCACGCGCAGCAGGTTGATCGTTTCGACCACCGTCTGCTCGTAGGTCACACCCTTTTGTAGACGAAGCGCCCGGGTGTTAGATCAAGACCACTCTTCTCGGCCTGTTCGGTGTCGAAGCTACGCTCATGGTCGAAGAACGCAGCGATACCGCCAGTCTTCTGAGCAGACTTCATGCACTCATTGGCGATCGCAGTCTTACCCGAAGACTCTGGGCCTGACAGCTCGACAACACGGCCGCAAGGCATTCCGCCGTCGTAACGTCCGCTCACGTTGCGGTTGAGGGGGAGGGAAGCCAGTGTCGAGCCATACGGAGACGGTGGACACTGCGTCGTTTGCGCCAATAGCGGCCATGATTTCTTTGGCTAAGTCGGGTGTTTTGCTCATGATGCTTTTCTCATGTGTGAACGGGGGTTGTGGTCAAGGAACGGCTCAACGAAAGCGTCGAAGTCCGCCAGGATTGAGTTAAAGGCGAACTCGCGGCAAAACTCTCGGAACCCATCAAGGTCAAGGCTGTTGCGATAAAGCACCTGAACGTTTTCAGGGGTTGGCCCGCTGAGTAGGTTCATCAGCTTGACGTTGCGCTTGAAGACCTCGATGCGTGTCAAATCAGGCTCTTTAGGCGAAGGTTCGCCCATCGCAAAGTCGCGGTAGGCTTTCGGCACTTTCCGCTTGGCTTCTACGTCCGCACGAATACGGGTGATGAAGTTCTTTACGTCGCCATACTGGGCGAGGATTTCCGGTGCTGACTTTTCACCGATACGACCAACGCCAGGTATTTCGTCAGAATTGTCGCCGTGAAGCGCTTTGCCTTGAACAAACGCCACTGGTGATAGGTAGCCGGTGTTTTCCGCGAAGGTGACGCTATGCACCATCCGGCCATCTTTGTGATTTACCCAGGTCGCGTTTTCCTTGATCAATTGCTTCCAGTCGTGGTCGCCTGTGATCATGAAAACTTCGTGACCTTGATTGGTGTAAACCTTCACTAAATGGCCGGCCAAATCGTCCGCTTCAAAGTCTTCGGCGTAGATCGATGGCACGCCAAGCAGACCCAGCCCGCGCTTAATGTCTTCGCGGCATTCACGGAAGCATTTGCGCATGTGCTGAACGCGGGGATCAGGCTCTTTACCGCGCTTGGCTTTGTAGTCAGGGAACAGGTCGTAACGCCACTTGGCCTTGCCATCCCACAGCATCAGGGGGCGAGCCTTTTAGCTCAACGATGTGGCGGCGGACACTGCGGATCGAGCCAAAGATCGATTGAATCTCGCGATCACCGACTGTCAGCTTGGTTCCATCCTGGGCGGCGTATCCGATAGCGTGGCTATCGAACAAAACGTATCTCATAGGGTATCTCCCAACGAGAAGGGGGCCGATTGGCCCCCTTTCGTGTCGCGCTTAGAGGTCGTCCAAACCGTTCAGGATGTCGTCTAGGTCATCGTCGGAGGCGGCAATCTCAGCAGCAAGATCAACAGCCGGAGCTGGGGTAGCGGCAGGGCAGGAGTCGCAGCAGCTACAGGAGCCGGGTCTTCTTCCCAGGGCGCCTCTTCCATCAGCTCGCCTTCCAGTGCTTCCAGTTCTGCTTCTGCGGTATCAGCAGCAGTGGCAGCAGTATTCAGAAGGGCAGCGCCGCCAGTAGCAGCGGCGGTAGTAACGGTCGCAGCAACACCCACAGCAGCAGGGCAGAAGCAGCGGCACCTTCTGGCGGAGTGAAGAACCCAGCAGGGCCATCAGTTCCGGTCGCCGCTACAGCAGGTGCGCTAAGACGTGCCATTGCAGGGGCGGGCAGACCAGTGACCGCAGTTGTTGCACGAACTGCCTTCAGCAAGCCTTGCTCGGATTCCTGAGAGCAGTAAGCAGCAAGATCAGTCACCGCTGACTTATCGTATTCGACAGCCGTAGATTTCGGGGGAGACAGCAACCGAGTATTCGGTATCGATACCAGAGCCAGTCTTGGTGACGATGAAGTCGTAGCCAGACGCAGGGTTGGTGATTTCTTCGCCTTCGTCCAGATAGACCATCATCTGATCGACCATGGAGTCAAACACGCCAGCGGGCAACTCAACGACCACAGGCTTGTTGGGTTCAGCGCTATCACGCATCAGCGCGTTAACCAGAACACGACCGGAGGCTTTCGCCTGACCCAGCAGCTTCTCCATGCCCAAGTTGCCGGTGTCTTTGGCAACCTTGATGCCTTCGTAAATCGCCGAGCAGACAGGGCATTCCTTACCGTAAGTCTTATCGGTGCAAACGTAGACCGCAGCCAGTTTGCTTTCCTTGTCTTTGACGTAGTGCATGCCAAAGTCGTGGTAGAACACGTCAGGCTCCTTCCAACCCGGCAGAACACGGATGCGGTTCTTACCAGCCTGGAAACGGACGGGTTTGATGTATTGCGCTTTCTTAGCAGCCTGCTCAGCTTTACGGTTGTTCAGGCGGTTTTTAAGATCAGCCAGTGACATTGCATTTACCTCTATTTCAGTGTGGTATTTCGTTTTTTTTATTTCCGCTTCAGCGGAGTGACAATAATAAGTCAGCGCTTACTGGTATAAAAGCGCAAATTTATTCCGTTGCGACGGCGTCTTCTCGCTTCTGTTGACGCATTGCATCGGCCAGTTGAGAGCGTTGCTCGTCACGGGCAGCGCCGGTAGCAGCACCGCCTTTGAAACTATCCCGCATCACCATTTGTTCAAGGTGGTGCTTCGAAGCCTGCACGATCATATCTCGGCGTTGACGTAACGCTTCCAGCGACGTCTTGGCGAGGTTCAGTATCAGCACAGCCTTGTTGTGGTTCTCGAACGCTTCCAACATACGGGGTGACTGGCGACGAACTCTTTTACTGTGCCTTCGGTGACTTTGACACCAGTCTTAGGCAGTTCTTCGCGAGCTAACTTGCCCAGTTCCGCCCTCGATGATGCTGAGTCGGTTCTTGAAAGCGTTCGCTTGGTGCTCGGCGCGTGCAGCGATCACCCCATAACGGACGTAAAGTCCGGCCTGGGTCGACCACATGCCGTCAAGGTCGGTAGCGTTAAATGCCACGTCAGCCTTGAGCTGCACCGCGTCGAGTAGGTTTTTCACCCTCACTCATATAGGTCTCCTTGTTAAAGAGCAGGCTGGATGCTGTCTTGTTCCAGCGCTGCAATCTTATACTTACGCTATTGGGTAAGTCATCACTTACTTATATAATTGATGAAAAAATATCCGCAGCCTCTCTATCAAGCCTCATAGCAGTAGATCGAGTAGCGATGCCAATCACCTGACTGTTTGGTGCCAATGCCGTCGCTATGGAGTTTCCAGTGGGTGTCACCGAACTTTTCATTGAAGTGGTCGTGAACCGCCTTGCGCTGATCTTCTTTGTTGAGGGACTTCACGCACTCACAGCTCACATGCTCTACACGGCGCGCTCTGCCGATATATTCGACATTTTCGCCATCTATGACTTGACGCAGATTGCCCTTGCAAAGGAAAGGCCGGTCACGCAGTCACCGAACATTTCCGGCGTCATCGACACTTCCACGATTTGAAGACGCGAGGCTTCATCGGCAATACGAATGCTAATATCGCCATGATTTGACCGGCTGATGCTCACATTGAGAGTGGTTTCGCTCATTTATCTTTAGCCTTTGCTTTACTTTTACTGTTGCCATTCTGAGCAGCCCGCGCTCTTTGAATGTCCGCTTCAGTGACGTAGGGCTTCGATAGCAACTGGTCTATCGCGCCACTAAGTTCATCAATTCGGGCGTCACGCCATGCCAATTCAGCAGCTATGTCGGATTTATCATGGAGCTGCTCGCCGGTCATCGCGCTCAAGTGGCGGCTGTAGTAGTTACCCTGGCGATCCAGACCCATGATGTCGCGTTCGGTGTATTCGTCCATTAGTCGAGCATCCAATAGGTGGTGTGCATGTAGTGTTATCCCAGATACACGTTGCGAGTAAAGAGGCGTGGATTGGTTAGCGCCCCTAGTGAGCAAAAGCCAAGATATGAGATTTGTGTTGCCATAAAGCCTTCCTTCTAGCTCTTAAAAATCACACAGTGCTTATAGTAAGCTGTTACTTAATGGGCTGCATATTGAAAAGTTGCAGAGACGGTAAGGTTTTTCGAGCAGGCATGAAAAAGCCCGCATGGTAGCGGGCTTCTGGGGCTTATAGATAAGCTATGTGTTTTCCTTCGTCGATGGTCGATGACCGACGGTCGATCTCATTCTTTCGGTTTCGGTCTCTAAAAGCTCAAATGCACCAGTAAATATACCAACGGGTGGGAGGCCGGGATTAATGGCTTCCTCATCGCTTGTGGTTTGGGCGGGTTTGTAAGTCGCCGCCGTGTAGAAATAAGGTGATACTGATTCACCGATGCTTTCGGCATTTATGCCATGAGCGGCCTCGTTCCTCTTGCGCCTTTGAACGGCGACAAGTTTCGCGTATTTTTATTGGCCTTAGTGACAACCGGAATTAGAGCCACTGCGACCAATAGCAGTAGTAGCATGGGTGAAATCATCAGCCAATTTTGAGCAGTCATGATCCGTCCTCTTTGGGTTTGGCCTTGCTGGCTTCGGTCTCAGTCTCTTCAGCCTTTCCGCTTAACACCTCTCGGACATTTTTCAGTATAGCGTCGACTCTATCTTTTAGATAACCGCCTACCAATATTGCAAACAGACCTATGCTTACGCCTGTCCAAGCCGCTGTTGACGTCATGGCGTTGGTTACAGGGGCTAGTAGGCCACCTATCACGCTTACTGCAACAATCGTGGCGCCAACTCTGTCGAGACCATCCAAAAGACTCTCGCCAATAGCCATAGGCGTTCGTTTCTCCTGTGAGTCTTCATTGGGTCTTTAGACATATCGGCCGACCGGAAAGTTTAATTGCCTTGAGACTGCCACAGTGTAGCCGGTTAGCCAATAAACGAAGAGGGCAGGCTTACCAAAGCCACTGGATCGCCTGCCATTGGAACTTTAGATGCCTGCCGCCTCGATCACCTTGCTGAGACAGGCTTTCAGATCGGCGGCCATTTCTGGGTTAAAGTAGATGCGCCCCTGGCTGAAGCCGTAGACAATCGTGCGGTCAGCTCCGGCGTCATAGCGACTCTTGCCAATCAAATCACCTGCTTTCTTCTTCTGGTCGTCATTGAAGTGGCGAGTCGCAAGCGAACCCATCGACAGGATCACTGGCGGATCGAGTTCGGCGACTTCGCGGTCAAGAAACTCGGCACACGCGCTGATTTCGTCATTACTAAAGCCATCGACGTCACCTTCTTCTTGCGCTTTCGGCTTCACGAACTTCATCAACGTGGTGTAGTAGAAATTCTCGTGCGTCAGCCCGGCAGCCTTGATTGCCTCGTTCCATGAAGTGTAGGGCTTGCCCGACACCAGCTTGCCATCGTTCTCGTCCGACCAAGAGGGCGCATCGAAAACCACCATGATCTTTGACTTCTTGCCGATGCGGGGAACGCAGGTCCAGCGGTCGTCGAACAGGTCGGCATATTCGTTCACGATGCTCAGCAGCCGCGCATGAGTCCCTTTATCCACGATCATATCGCGGTCGATCGTGGCCACCTTCTGGATTACACCTGGCATTAGCGTTAGTTGGTCTTTAAGGCGTGATTTATCAGTAGCAGGGGGTGAGCCAGGGGTGATCGTTGCAAAGGCTCCTACGCGCTCCAAATGGTCGATAACGCGCTTGTTTACGATGCGACGATTAACCGAGAGGCTGAACTGCGTCATATCAGTGAAGTGGCCGCCAGCTTTGTCACGACCCTCGACAATCGCTGCCGCTCCCTTCTCGCTAATGTTGGCCACGGAGTTGAACGGGGCAACCAACATATCCCTTACCGGAAACAGCATCACGGCGGACTTCGTAGCGGTGGGTCGATGTGTTGACGTCAGGTGGGCCAATGCGCAGATTGTATTTAGCCGCGTCACCTACCAGAGCAGGCATACGGTCGCTATCCAGCACCGACATACAGGAAGCGAAGAACTCCGCTGGGTAGCGCACCTTGAGCAGCATCGTCCAGTAGGAAAGCAGGGTGTAGGCAACGGAGTGACTGGCGTTAAAGCCGTAGCCAGCGAACTTCTCGATCTTGTCGAACAGCGCCTCAGAGTCCACCGCGATCATTCCTGAGTGGTCACGGCAGCCATCGACCCACTGTTGACGCACTTTGGCCATCATATCGGCGTCTTTTCTTACCCATCGCTTTCCGCAACCCGTCGGCTTGAGCCATCGTGAACCCGGCAAGCTCCTGAGCGGCCTTCATGACCTGCTCCCTGGTAAACAAATACCCCCTTTGTGCTTTCAAAGCACTGGGATCAGGCTGGGGTGAGGGTAAGAGGGCGCTTCGAACCCCTTGTGACCGAGACATATTGCTCCAACATGCCTGATTCCATTGGGCCAGGGCGATACAGAGCGGTCGCTGCGACCAGATTGTCGAACGTGAGGCGCCCAGCGTAAGCAAGGCTGGTCAGCAACCCCTTCATACCTGCCGATTCGAACTGGAAGATGGCGGTTGTCTGGCCAGCGGAGAACGCATCCAGCACGTCCGGCTGATCCAGCGGTTCACGCAGTAGGTTAATCTCAACCCCGTGCCGTGTTTTCACCCGCTCGACGGTCTGCTGAATGATGTCCAGGTTCGAGAGACCCAGAATATCCAGCTTCACCATGCCCATGTCCTCACAGACGCGCTTGTCCCAGTTAATGACTGGCTCACCGTCGCGGGATTCAACCACTGCCATTTCACGTAGGGGCCGGCCACCGACAATGACACCCGCAGCGTGTTTGCCGTAAGAGCGCATTGCTCCTTGTAACTTGACGCTATGGTCGAACAGAGCAGGATGAGCTTTGGCATACGCTTGAACTTCGGCAACTGCTTCGTAAGCGGATTCGAGCGTGGCGTCAGCGGGGATATGCTTTGAAACCGCAATCTCCATCGACGAAAGCCCATGGACACGGCCAACGTCACGCAATGCAGACGCCGCACCAAGCTGGGAGTAGTTACTGATACCAGCGACACGATCCATGCCGAACGTCTCACGCAAGTAGCGGATCACTTCATCACGGCGAGAACTCATAAAGTCGAGGTCAGCGTCGGGCAAGTCCAGACGGTCGGGGTTAATGAATCGTTCGAAGATCAGGCCAAAGCGGATCGGGTCGACGTCGGTGATGCCCACGAGATAAGCGACCAGCGAACCGCCCACAGAACCCCGTCCTGGCCCAACAGCGATGCCATTATCTTTTTGACCAAGCCACGATCTGTCGCACCAGTAGGGAAGTAACCGGCAAAGCCCATGCTACTGAGAACGTTCAGTTCGAACTTGAGGCGATCACGATAGACCGCGACTTCAGCTCCAGTAGGGCGATGGCCCATGACGGGCATCGAGAAGCGCTCTTTCCAGCCTTCTTTGCTGAGACGAACCAGCTCGGCGTTCTCATCTTCAGCCAGTGTGGGTAGCGAAATCGGCAGCTTGTGCCACTCATAGGTGACTTGTTCCTTCAGCCACTCATGATCACGTAACAGGGCGCTGTTGATCGTGCAGTCGGTGCGCTCTGAAAAGCTCTTGAGAGCGCCTGCTAGGTCACGAAGGGTTTTAGGGTGATGATCACGCACGTAGGGCTTCTTGGCCGCCCAGTGGTCAACTTGCGTGTTTTCAGTGACAACGCGGTAAACATCGCGTGCGTCCGCCTCGCCATCCTTGTAGTAGCTGGGCAAATACGCGATAACGCGCTGCCCCGTTGTCGCTGCTAACTCCATCACACGCCGATTGACGCTATCGTAATACGGAGTATGGATTGGGTGCAGTGCTAAAACGCTCAAATCTGCGTTCTGAGCGTTGGGAATTTGTGAGACTACTTCCGCATAGTTCGGAGCGTGAAACACGCTGTAAGAGTCGCTATTGAGCGATACCACGTTGCCCCGACCAATCACTGCGTTCAGCTCTGCAAATCCGGTGCGTGCTTTGTAGTAGAAGAACTCCTGGCTGTAGGCTTGCGACAGCATATCGAAAACGTCAACCAAGCCCCTTGTCATTCTTGATGATCAGGTCGTGGTAGCTCTGGATTCGGCTTGTCTTCGTGGGTATCACCCTTCTTGGGCTTACGATGCCGTGGATCAGGCACAATGCGCACTCGAATACCGATCATCGGCTTGATTCCAGCGTCTTTGGCGGCCTTGGAAAAGGCAATCATGCCGCTGATATTCATGGTGTCGATTAAGCAGGCGGCGTCATAGCCGAGTGCTACGGCCCGGTCGACGATGTCTTTGGGCTTCAATGTCGACTCACCGACACTGAAATGGCTTCTACCGAACAGAATCATGGCTTTCCTTGATGGTTAGTGTGGCGATAAAGCGGGTAAGGGTTACGACGCCTAGAAGCACGCCAATTCCGAGGGCATCGGAGACGAGCCCTGATGCGGTGGAACGGCTGCAACGGTGCTTCTGCATGACGTTTTCCACGAGGTCTCGCTTACGAGCGGAGCCTTGCTGTAACAGGTCTCGGAATACGTCGGCATAGGCGGCTTGGGTGCGGAACTCTTCGAAAGGATTTTTGCCAGCGCGTAGTTGCTCGCGAGCATTGGCGAAGGTGAACCCCTTCCGATTGAGAAGTAGGGCTTGGTCTTTGATGCGATCACTGACATCGGCCAATGCAATGTGAATCTGGTCATCCTGATCGGGATTGACCGTCGCAAAACTGACTGATAAAAACGCCGCTCGAGCCTTTGGACGTAATAACTTTGTCCTGGTCTGAGCGGCGGTATGACAGCCCCCTTGACGGGGGCAGTTGCGACAGGTGCTCGATTCAGGCGAATAAACGACAGCGCTTGTGTGACAACCGAGCATAATAAGTCACCTATTACTTACTGTTAAGAACCGAAGATACGATCAGCAATTTCACTTACGGCCACTGATGACGTGGAAGGCATCTTGTTGATGAACGCCCGCATGATGCCTGCTTTAAAATCACCACCGAACAGGGCACCCAACTTGGCTGCGTAGAGCAGTTCGCGGGGGCCGATGGTGTTGGTGATCTCTCCGCGGTCATAGGACTGACGCACACGGTCGGCGAACGTCACCAGCTCTTTAGCTTTCGCCTCTGGAATCTTGGCTTTACGCTCCAGCATTTGAGCCTCGTCGTCCCTTGTCCATGTAGCTGGTCTTAGTGACGATGCCGAAACGCGAGTAGTTAGCGGCGTTCTGGAGGTTGGTGCCTTGATACAGACCCGTCTCATCGCCAGCGCCGTTCGTGTTTCCAGTGGCAACAAAGCGGAACTGCGGGTGCGGATCAACACGACGCCAGTCATGGGGCGCTTCTTTGATGATTAACGGCTTACCTTCGAGAACGGGCTGATAAACGCCCAATACTTGTGGGAAAGCGAAGTCGTATTCGTCAGCCAAGTAAACCCAACCAAAGCGCATGGCCATTGCCAGTGGACCCGGCTCGAAGTAGGTGCCCGATTCGTTAGCAAGCATCTGGCCAATGATGTGTGCCTCTTCCGTGTTCGCGGTGTGCTGAATACGGATGAAGGGGCGGTTGGTGTAGGCTGCATACTGTTCCCAAGCAGTCGACTTACCCGTGCCAGCGTGACCCCAGAACATCGCAGGAATGTTGTGATCTAGCGCGGCGATACAGTCACGTAGTAGTTCCGGCATCCAGATAAACTCTTCATCAACCTCCGGCACCATATCCTGGGCATCGTGAGTCTCGAACACCGCAACTGGGATCGAAACAGAAGAGGGCAAGCCCTGGATATTGGGGATCAGCTTCACAACGTCCGCTGTGCGGATACCGTAGTCAGCACCGCGCTTCTTGAGCGGCACAACACGGGAGAAGCTGGTGAAACGCCTGCCATGTGGGCTTTGATACCCTCACCGCTGGCCGCTTCTTCAGCCTTCTTCTTCTCCAGTGCCTTCTTAGCTTGCTCAGAGCATAGGGGCGCCTGGGAAGCGCTCTTGGTATTCCGACAGGCTCACTGAAGGGTGATTCTTCTTCAGGTAAGTCTGGATGATGTGAACAGCAGTGCCGTCCAACTGACAGATCGGCCGGCCATCCTCAGAAGTCAGAGGGTAAGGAAAGGCTTCAGAAGTAGCAGCAGTAGCAGTAGTGGTCATTGTGCGGGTCTCAAATAAGTAATGGGTGACTTATGTCGCGTTACAAGTGAATGATACGACACGCAGCGCTGGTGTAAAACGCTACGTGTCACGGTTACTCAATTCAGCAGCATTGCCGAGAGTTCGGTGATGATCTTCGTGGGCAGCTCGGACACGTTATCGATCACGATATGTTTTGGGTAATACTGCTTAACATCGTGGGTCTCGATGCCGATACCCAGTGTCTCAATACCCACGCTTTCAAGCTCAGTTACCACGTTCTTCAGGTGTTCATCTGCGCGTCCGTCATGGCCATAGGAAGTGTAAGCGGAAGCCATTGCGGGCTGACCATCTGAAAGCACAATCATGATCTTGCGTTCTTCCTGGCGTCCACGAAGGATATTACCGGCAATCTCCACGCTCTCACCGTCGGCGTTGTTACGCATCGAGACGTAGGGGATGGCGGCTACACGCATTTCCGCTGTGGGCGTTAGGCGTTCATCAAAAGATTTGAAGATGGGCATGAATAGCGGTTCGACACGATCAAAGCCACCAGCAAACTTGGGGTTCTTCTTCAGCACGGCTTCCAGTTGATTGTAAGCGTCACGGTGCATATCGCCGTCTGTGCCGGTGGTGAAGCCCATTACCTGTGTCTTGATATTAATGCGTTCCAGGGCGTGGCATAGGGCGTAGGCGGCGTCTCCCGCTTTGACGATTCGGTCACGCGAGTTCATCGAGCCTGAGCAGTCCACCAACAGCATGACAGCGGTGTTCTTGGTGCGAATCTCTTCCTTGCGGCGAAAAACCCGGGTGTCTCCTGTCTGGAGCTTGTAAAGCCCCGCGCTGTGCAGGCGTCCACTGCGGAAACCAGGCACAAACATCGAGCGGTTACGGGCGACCAGCAGTCGCTCCAGGGACTTCGACATTACCCCGATACGGTCGCTGTTTTCCTCGCGTAGTCTCCGCTGGCGGTTCTTGGCGTATTCTGTGCGAGCGGTAGGGATTTTGAAGGTTTCGATTACATCCTTCTCACTCGAAAAGGGCATATAGCCAGCTTGTTCCAGTGAGGATGCGGCCCCGTCGCTGATTACGCTTTCTAGTGCCGAGTCGTAGGTCTCAACCTTCTCGATTTCCTCTAACAAGCTTTTTCATGCTCGCCTTCGGTTCCATCATTGGTAACAAAGTCGGGCGTGGGTGGGGAGAGCTGTCGGCGCGCTCGTGTTTATCCGTGGTGGATTTCTTGTCGCGGCTTTCGTCTTCGTCATCATCACCTTCGAAGTCGTCGTCATCATCGCCATCTTCATCATCGAATGAGCCCCAATCGCTATCGTCATCGTCAGGCTCACCCTCAGCGTCATCATCGCCATCAGACTCGGAGTCTTCTGCTTCGCCTTCTTCATCACTGTCGCCGCTTGAACTTGAGCCTGACGCATCAGCTTCCTCGTCGCCTTCCTCTTCGGAATCAGATTCGCCGTCCGAGTCACCATCGTCTTCACTTTCTTCAGGCTCATCGTCAGAATCACTTGAAGACCCACTGCCGCCAGAATGGTCGGACTTCTCGGTGGATTCTTCACAATCACTACCGTCGGACTTCTCAGGCTTTTCCTCGCTCTCTTTCTCAGGCTCATCAAAAATACTGTCGCCGGAGTAGCCTTCTGATTCTTCAGACTTCGATTCACCAGTAGTAGCACCAGGGCGTCATCACCCTCGTCGCCTTCTTCGCCATCATCAGACTCGCTAGGCTTGGATGGCTTCTCCATCGGATCAGCTTTCTTGGCTTTCTCTTTCTTAGCCTTACGCTCGTTGGTTTCAACGTCTGCCAGAATCTCGCGGATCGTGTTGGCCAACTTGAGGGATTGCAGTGATGAATTGATGCTCTCCAGGCTTTCAGCGAGCGGAGCAAGACCCTCATACACCTCTGGAATCAGCTCCCATTTGTCAGCCATAAACTCTTGAGCGGCTTCCTGTCCAGACAATGCGCGAATGCCCGGTGTAGCAAGCGCACGAACGAAGAACCGAGCCTGTGAGCTATCATCAGCCTCCGTGTCGTAGCCCTTAATGTGCTTGTCGAAAGACCGCTGAAAGAAATGCTTAATGGCGAATTCCAGGGTCTTGTCGATGTTACGAGTGGAGCCAGCAAAGGCGTTCTTCATCTTCCGTTCAATGAAGGTGTCTTCTACGATATTGTGGAGATTGGCGATGCGCTCTTTGTGGGCACGTTCGATAATTTTGGCGTCAGTGAAGAGTAGGTGAGCGACCTCGTGATCGACAAAACCCTTGATCGCTGTCACCAATTCAGGGGGAGACTGATCGCTGATAGAGGGGATATTGACGCGCTTGGCTTCGAGGGTGCGTTCGTCGTATTCAACAAATGCCTGGATGCCAACCTGAGTCACTTTGATGCCCTTGTTAGCGAGCATCTTAACGACCAGCGCAAGTGAACTACGTAGCTCACCGATATTTGTGTGCTTCTTGGCCATGTCTTTTCCCGTTTTAGATAATTAAGTAATTTGTTACTTACTATCGATTATATAGAAAAGGACTGGCGGAATACGCTCAGTCCTTTTGTCTATCCTATCCTGCGCCTCTTAGGAGGAGTAGATAAGGCATCCCTCACCTGATATAGCACTGAAATGAGCCACGCGACCCTCGCTCAGAATGGCGATCTGACCACCGTCTGACAAGAATACCATCTGCTCGGCTTCTTCCAGAAAGTCAATGAACTGCTCATGGTTGATGCTTGTTGTATCTTTCGCCATTCTTGCGGCCAACTCCAGTAGACCTATGGAAAACAGAGTAAGCAATGACTTACTCATGTCACTTATAGTAAGACGTTTTAGGCAACGCTTGCAACGATTTTCTTAGCAAGAAAATACATTCAATTGAGGCGATTAGCTGTATGTATAAATGGCTTTCGGGCTCAAAAACTTAGACCCCTTTGTTAGCGCACAAACAAATTCCACTTGAAACGCAGCTCCCGAGACTAGATTTCTAATCATCATAATTAATTTTAATAAATATATGAAAAATAAGTAACGGCTTCTTGACTCAGTAAGTCGTTACTATAAGAATAGATAACAAGCAGGGTGTCACGAGAACCCGGCCTATCAAACCTACGGGGAGAAGAGCTATGGCAGCTCGCAAGAAGATCGAAGAGTTCATCACCGAGCGACAGCTAGACCTTGGACTCACCAATCAAGATATAGCGACAGGTATCGGTTACGCTAACCAGAATGTTATCAGCATGATCAAGAAGGGACGCACCAAGCTCCCGATCGACAAAGTAGAGAAGTTGGCCCGCGTGCTTTCAGTAGATGAAAGTAAGCTGATGCGAATGGCATTGAATGAATACATGCCCGACACCTTGAAAGTCATCGAGCGTTGCTTAGGCGCTACCGTAACTAAAAACGAATTGGCTCTTCTGGAAATATGGCGTGATGCTACTAACCACGAAGACCCCTCAATCCCTGAACATAAAATTCGCGGCTTACGTGCTGGCTTCGTCCAGACAATGGCAGATCAATCAGTCACCGAATAAGTCGACGTATATATAAAAGGCGGCCCTTGAGCCGCCTTTCTTTATGGACGCTATTCTAAATAGTGTATCGCTTTGACGGCTATACGCGAAATCTGAGGAAGAAGTCGCGGCTAATTACCCAGAAATTCATCGTTGCAAGGGCCAAATAAAGGGGGGGTTGGATGAATCCAGTATTTACGTTTTTGAACATTTAAATCAATAGCTTACGGTCAAAGTCGTGAATCCCTCCTGAATCCAAAATCACTGAAAACCCCTGTTTCAGGGCTGTGAATCCATCGTGAATCCGGTAATATGAGTGTAGGGCGCTTTGACAACTTATTTAGTTAAATCACGTAAACTATTGATTACCATTGTTTTGTGGTGAGAAGAGCGGCCAAGAAAGACAGCGGAGCGTGGCGCAGCTTGGTAGCGCGTTGCAATGGGGTTGCAAAGGTCGCAGGTTCGAATCCTGTCGCTCCGACCAAAATACATATAAAACGGCCACTTAGCTAATTGCTACAGTGGCCGTTTTTGTTTGGAAAAAGTTCTAGCTGAGATATAGGTGACACTCCTCGGGCGGGAGTTTTTTGATGAAGTCACTTCATCATTTACTAAAAATCGGATCATGGTCTGTACGTTTTACTGCACAGAAAGCCCATAATCGTCACGACTCGGGGAACGCTTTTGGAGGGTGGCCTAAAGGTAAAGGCTTCAACGGCTTTATACGCAGCTGCCTGTAATCCTGGCGCTGCAACATTGCCAGCCCACATTAATAGACTATCCTCTGATTCGCCTTCACTAACTCTATCTCTAACCTCAATTGCCATTTCGGTAAGTTTCTGGCGATCCCTGCATTCGCTAATTGTTTGGCCGAAAGCTATAGAGGGCAATAAAACGAGACACAAGCCCATTATTAACTTTTTCTTCATCATTGCGCTCCACTTCAACCCCCCTGCGTACTTGGCCTTTTCAGGGCCCAAGCAGTGGATTGAATATTCTCGGCAGTAGTCAGTCACAACAAATTCCCCTTTAAGTCACGCCAGCAGGGAACGTATCGCACTTAGGTGAGGAATTACAGTGTTCAAACTCATGGAGTCAGTTCATTGGCGGGGTTTTTTATTCACCCGCAGGCAGATCGGTGCACGGAAAATGCAGCCGCCTAGTCTTGCTGTGCTGTTTTAACTGCCCACTGATAAAACCGTGGCGGCTGCCTGCGTAATGAACGATGCGCTATCGTGCGTCAGTTCTTCGAACCCCGCCCGGCCAGGGCAACGGCGCCGATCAATGCTCCAGCCAATACGGTCGTGGTCAGTACCGGGTGCATCGAGGCATTGGTGTATAAGCTGGTCTTGGAAACGTGGCGGGAGTAGCGGGTGCGTTCGCGCATATCGGTGGATGGCTCTTGCAGCGCGAAGTGGCGGCGATGCTCGGGGTTGTCGGTCTGCTGCTGTCCTATGACCTTCGCTGACATGATCTTGTCCATCAACCGTGGTGCGCAGTGTCCCATCGCGGCCATGAGCCTTCCGCCGCCACCGACATACATGTCACGTCGCGGGTGTTCGGCGCAGTAAAGGATGCTGCGCGCCACGATGCGGGGTTCATAGAGGGTGGCGGGAGTGTCGGTTCCGTGTCCATCACGTTGCCAGCATGTTCGGGGTAGGGTGTAGCGATGCTGGCTGGCTTGATTAACGTGACCGAAATGGGCGCGCCAGCATGTTCAAGTTCCATGCGCAGGGCATCGGTGAAGCCCTTGACGGCATGCTTGGCGGCCGAATACATGCCCTGATAGGGGAATGGCTTGGTCCGAGGCGACCGAACCGATATTGATGATTGCACCGGCGTAACCATCGCGGCGTTTGCTCAGGTAGCGTGCCGCTTCCAGCGAACCATACACGACGCCCCAGTAAGTCGTATCGAACAAGCGGTGGTAATCCTCCTCGTCGATATCGAGCATGTTGCCATAAAGGGATACGCCGGCATTGTTGATCCAGGTATCGAAGCCGCCGAACGTATTGATGGCGGTTTGCGTTATCCTGTGAACTTGCGCGTTATCGCCGACATCCACCGCAACGTGGACGGCCGAACCTCCGGCGTTGTTGATCTCGTCACAAAGCTCACGCAACGACTTCTCGTCACGTGCCACCAGAACTAGGCGTGCCCCATGCTCGGCGGCCATGCGCGCCGTTGCCAGGCCAATGCCCGAGGTTGCGCCTGTGATGATCACCCTCTGGTTTTCCAAGTTTTCAAATGCAGTGCCATTTCGCGCTCCTTGCTTGTGTCTGCGGTTTTCGGTTAAGAACTGTTGAACTCAGCTTGTCAGTTCGAACCGTTCTCTCAGAATAGACGCTCTGCAAGGATTGCAACATGCGTTGACGCAACGGGCATGGGGCTGGAATCGGTACGAAAAGCGTGAAACGCAGCTATCAACGCTGACCGAGCTATCATGACGAACTTCGGTAAACGCAAGCGAAATGACGAGAGCAGGGACGCTTTAGCCTGTAATTAGCTATGGTTAGCGATGTGAAACGTCAACAGTCCTTAGGTGTTAAGGGTAAAACTATTACGATTCTGCACTTAGCGATGACGTAAGAAGATGTTAGATAAACACGTCACTCAATTACTACCTAAGCAACACCCCATCGTATATAGATTTGTCTGCTGCCACCTGGCGTCATGCCCATCTAGATAGTGCATTAACAGATACTTGGGACCAATGGGCTTTGGCATTGCATTTGTAAGCGTGCTGGAACATGCGATGTACGATCTAAAGGCAGAAAGCTCCACAACGAAGATGATCGCTCGCACCAGCTTGCTTGGCTTGCGGTTTATGACATCCACTCCAGCGCTGTGGGGCGTTCATAGGTTAGGGCTTAGCGAGAGAAGGGCAGCTGCTGAACGCGACCAAAGAACGATGTTGCCAACCTCATACCCGCAGCGACTCACGGCACGCACTCGACAGCTCACCAACGCGCTAAATGTGTTGGTTTTTATGCATCCCTGCACACGCCGCCAAGCTACGCTATTGCTGGGCTGGCTGGTGAAAAATAGGTGCATGACAATCATGCGGGTTTACGCACTGTAGTACGGTACGTGTGACTAATCAGGCTTGGAAGCTCGCTCTTACCTTACTGATAGCGAAAAGAGCGTTCTTGAGCAGTCCTCGCAAAGCCTTACCGCACATTTCATAGGAAATGCTAGTAATTAAGTGTGGGGAATGTCTCTTTATGAGGCTTTGTTGTCATGGAGTAGGGGCAGTGCTTATGGCGGCATTCAAAGGTATTCTGAGAGTCTTCCATTGGCAATCCACAAGACCCTCGCCCAGCGCGCGTTGCCCCCCTCGCCTGCGATGTTCGCTTGTCGGGCAGTTCTTCATACACGCTGAAAATTTGCCAAAGCCCGCCATTACTGGGCTTTTAGGTGGGTTTTTGCTGAATGGGAGTAATGCTAAATCATGCAGATTTATGTGTTTTTCATGTGCGATAGAAAGGCTAAGCCACAAAGCGAAAATTTTAATCTCCTGACAGCCAAGAAAGGCATTCCTGATAAAACCTTGTAGTGCTAAAGTGTTCCACAATGAGTAGGTATCAATTGATCTAAAGATTTAAAATATTAGGCAGTAAATTATCAAAGATATAGTTAATAAAAATGAATATTTAATAACTTTGGGCTGTATTTTATGAAAAATAGAAAAATATAATTTATCTGGTTAAGTTGCTGAAGTTCCCGCATTTAGTTTTTAATGAGGCAGGGTATTCAGCTGCAAAGATAGTATCTAACGGTCCAGTGATGCCAGTATAGTCGTCAGTAATTTTACGGTGGTCAGTTTGTTAAAGTGTATATCGGAGTGGTTAGCCCATCGCGCTAAAAAAGTACTGCGTGAAGGATATAAAGATCGAACTGAATGATAGCGGAATTGGAGCAGAAGCGCCTATTCGTGCTGCGTCTCAAGATTGCTTAAGAAGGGTAAACTTCGCTGAGCGAATAGCGAACGTGCTCTCGGAAACCAATCTAAGTGAGGGCAGAGTGTTCGCAATCCGCGGGGGATGGGGATTTGGAAAGTCCTCTCTTAAAAATCTAATCACCGAAAAACTTGACGCTGAAAGTGATGGAGCGGACTGGCTTGATTTCAATCCTTGGCAATGGGGTGACAGCGATGCCATTGCCCGCGCGCTCTTTAGTCAGATCGCAGATCGTCTTGGGAGCGAACATTCGAAAGCAGCTCTCGCCCGAGCCAGAGCATTACGACGTTACGGCGCGGCTCTAACGGGAAGCAGTGCACCTCTCAAGAAAGCCGGGAACAAGTCCGGCGCTATCTCTGCAATACTGACTAATGGCTCGGTGATTGCAATCGCATCAGCCATTAGTTTAGATATCCCTACCGTAGCTAAAGTAGCAGCATTTCTTGCTTTACTTTCAGTAAGCGTATATTTGCTGGGTAGCATGCTGTCATATCTCGGGCGTGATCGTAGTGGTGATTCGCTCGATAAAATTCGCGAAGCATTAGAGTCTCGACTTCAAGAACTCGAACGGCCGCTTATCGTCTTTGTAGATGATATAGATCGGCTTGAGCCTGACCAGATTCGAATGCTTCTTCGACAAGTGAAGGCAAATGCTAACTTACCGAACATCATATTTGTGTTGTTGTTCCAACCGAGCATTGTTGAGCAAGCACTCGAACCGATCGCAAATGGAGATGGTCGCGCCTTTCTTGAGAAAATTGTACAAATTAGCTTCGACTTACCTGCAGTTCCTGTGGCGACTGTACATAATATCTTGGGGATGGAGCTCAGCAAGGTAGCGGGAGCTTATGCAACAGAGGCTAACGGGTTCTCGCACCAGCGATGGGGAAACGCTTTCGCCGGATGTATCCAGCCTCTAGTTCGTAACTTGCGCGACTCTCGGCGACTAATTTCTTCAATTGCTGCGCACCTGCCGATGCATTTAGCTGACGACGTTTTGAAGTGAACATTGTCGACTTCCTTGTATTGGAAACACTTCGAGTTTTTGGAGCCAAGGCTGCATGAGATATTGTTTCAAGAGAGAGAGCTGCTTTTACAGGAGCGACGGTTCCAAGGTGACGGTAAACACGATGCAGATAAGATCGCGGCCGGTCAGCTTCTTGAAATCGTATCTGAGAGCCGTCGTACCATCATTCAGGACATTCTCAAGGATCTTTTCCCGTCTTTCGAGCAAGCCTATGGAGAGTAACTTACGATAGCGGTTTTCGTTCCATATGGTTAGCCCAAAAGCGGATTTGCACTTCAAGATACTTTCCAAGGTATTTCGAACTCCAAACAGCCGTAGGCGAAATGTCAGAACGTCGGTTCGTCGAATTCCTCGGTGCTACTGCGGATGAGCGCTCACTTTCAGAATCTATTAATGGTATAGAGGCAGACTGCTTGCTGCCCTCGCTCGCCGCAAGACTCGATGAGTCTGTTGATCGCCTCCCTGTTGATAACGCCGCCGTGTTACTTCCGGGAATGTTCCGAATTGCTGAGAAACTAGCAGGTTTAGGAGAAGCAGATCCATTTAGTTCGCCTTGGCTATCTGCATGGCGCTCTACTAGTTGGTTCTTGGCAAAAATTCCCCGGGAGCAAAATAGAGATCTTTTTTAAAGGCTCTTCTTGAAACTAGAGCGCTAACCGTTGCTGTAATTTTGATCCATCTTAACGATCCATCAGATCAACCAGAGAACAGGACCGGCACATTTAATCCGTCATTGAGTGTTGAAGATATTGAGAAGATTAAGAGCGAATGGTTGCGATTAATCAGAGGCCTTGCTGAAAACGATGACTCACTAAAGGTTAAGCCAGATATCGTGTCCCTACTCTATGGATGGAGGAAATATTCAGGTTCACTGGAGGAACCGAGGGCTTGGGTGTCGCAAGCGATCAAGAACGACGAAGATTTTGTCAGCATGGTTGCACGTATGGTAAGCCGGGGCACTAGTCACTCAGCAGGTGATCGGGTCGCCACACCCCTTAACAAGTTCAACAGAGAAACGATAGCTGACTTCATCGGTATTGATGTGGCGAAAACTAGATGTGATGCGATTAACCCAGCCGAATATCCTGAGCACGAAGAAATCCTGAGGACATTGCATACTTCTCTTGAGGTATGGCTCGGGCTTAGAGAACCTAGCCCACTTGATCTTCCCTTACCTTTGAGCATCTTGAGGCTTAGGCGGAAAATACTTATTGCTGGCTTTAAATCCGCAGTCGACTGGTCACTGCTTTTGGCCTTAAGTATTCCATGTGTGTGTCGCACAAGATAACCAAGGTTGAATGACTTCTAGCCGGAAACTGCGAATTAATTGCAAATATGGGTAATGGCATACTAGCTGGTATATTTTAATTACTAAAATGAATAGCTAAAGATTTTTATGATCCTGTCAGGCCCATTTCACTTCTTTTTACCCCCTCAAGCCACAATTCCATGTTCTAGGCCTAAATCTCCCCAATACCCAGCCCACTAATCAGCCCCATCAGTAATACTCCGCAATCTCTATTACTGATTCAAGCCTTTACCCAGCTCGCTGCCACCACGTCCATAGGTCGGGGTCGGCAAGCCATCTTCGCCAATCGTCAACCAAAAGCTTGAAGGAGCAGGGCGTGAGAGCTGGTAAAGCGGTGTATGGCTTGCGTTAAGGTGGGCGTGCCAGTGGGCGACCAGCACCGCGGTAGGTGTCTCGGGGATATCGAGCCCCGTAAACTCCCGACGGGATAGCGGCCACTCGGCGGCCAGGTCTGTCAGCAGTTGCGCCCATAAACGGTCGATCTCTTCCTGAATCAGCAATTTGGCTTGTGCGATGTCGGCCTGCGAGCACTGCACAATGTATGCCACGCTTGCCGGGTCGCCATCGATAAAGCGGACAGCGGCGATATAGCCCAGTTGGTGGGTTTGCCGCATGGTGTGAAAGAAAGGCGCGCTATGGCGTTTGGCCGCGAATGCCATTACCTGGCGATGGGTAGTGCTGCCCGGTAGCGTTAGCGTGCGCATCAACGTTACACGTTGTGACGGCGTGGCCGGGCCTTCAGCTGTACAGGGAGTGGGTACTTCGGGAAGCGCTGCCAGTAGCGGTGAAAGGGCGCGTGCTGCTTCGGTGCTGTCTGTCCAGAGAAGTGGCATGGCGGGCTGGGCGTAAGCTCGGCAAGCAGGCGGTGCGCTTGCAAGCCCGTTGGCGCAGGTAGTGGCGTCAGCCAGGCTTTCAGCATTATCTGGCTTAGCGCATTGGCAAGCGGCTGTTCCCCATGGGCACACAGCCAGCTTCCATGCGCGGTGGTGTGCTGTAAAAGCCCGATACCCTGAGCGGCCAAGTGCTTTTGGGCAAGTGCTGGTAGCGCTATTTTTCTTTCAGGATAAAAACAGGCAAGCCAGTGCGCGGGCAGGCCAGTGCCGCCGCTATCGCCCACTTTTACCGATGACACTGGCTGAAGGCGTGGTGGGTTTTGAGTTGCCACCTTATGGGCCTTGGCATCCAGGGGCATGGTTAAAAGTGCGTAAGGGAACTGGTTGGCCAGCAGCCCCGGGCCGCTTATTTCTGATCCGGTAGCGCCAAATCGTTGGCTAGGGTGTTCGCTGGCGCGTCTGGGTAAATAGCCACTCGGCAAGCGAGGGCCGGTCAACGGTGACCAGGGCGCGGTCGGTATGCGCTTCTAGCACGCGGTTAATCACTTGGTAATGCCCGCGCTGCGCGTTAAAAGCTCACGCTGTTTATCTGCCGGTAGGTGAACCGTCACGGCAAGCGTATCGGTGGCGCCGCTTGGGCAAAGCGTTACTTCGTAGTCGTCGGCTACGTCGACCAACAGCTCTGTCAGGGCGCCTGCATTGAGAGCTTGCTCGCTTGCTTTCAACACCTCCATGTTGTGGGCAAGGCCTGCAGCAGCAAGCGGCCAGAGCAGCTCTACTGAAGACGCCGGACCCTCGATCTCACCGGTTGCGCGATAGGGCGCCAGCGCCTGCTCAGGGGCTTGGTGTCAGGCGACGTTGAAGGGTCATCACTGGGCAGAAAGGCGTCGATCAGTGCCTGCTGTTGCACCCGGGGTAGCGGTGCCGAAAGGCCCACGCTGATGCGTGAAGGCGTATAGCAACGACTGTGGAAGTGCTTGAGTTCGTCTTTGAGTGTTTCAGGCGGGCGCCCCAGGCTACGGCATGATCCGTGGTGGCAGAACGCACCGGGGTGGGTAGCCTCGGAGAGCGTTTGAAGGCCAGCCAGGCGGCGCATGGCGGGTGTGCCCAGGCGGGCCTGGTACTCGGCGTCAATCGCGGCGCTTTCGCTGGCAATGGTGTCTTCATCGAATCTTGGCGCAAAAGCGCTTGGTGTAGGTAGGTCAGAAACTGTGAAAGCGACCCGGCAGGCAAGCTAGCGTGAATATCGGTCATCAGGTCATCGGTGCGCGCATTTAGTTTGCCCCCAACTGCTCGGTCAACGTGAGCAGCGAGCTGCCTTGCTCAACGGGCTGGGTGAGCAGTACGTGCTCCAGCAGATGGGCAAGGCCAGGGATCGATTCAGGCTCATCAAGATACCCCGCGCCAACCACGATGATGATATGGACAAGCGGCGTTGACTGGCGGGTATGAAAAGGCCCTGGGCACCGCCTTTCAAGGCGGCCAGCGTAGGGGAAGTGAGCGTGAGAGGGCCATGGCCTAGGGTGAAAGCGTTTGGTAGAAGGCGAGTTCTTGCTTAATCATCGTCATGCGGTTCTGAGGATTTTGCATACCGTGACTCTCGTTATCAAAAATCAGCACCTCGGCGCGTCCGCCGCTCTTTTCGAGCTGGCGAGCCAGCCGATGGGCTTGCTCAGGCACCACGACTTTATCAAGCTCGCCCTGAATCAGCAGCACATTGACTTGATGAGCGCTCTGGGCAAGCGCATGCATGGGGCTGCGCTGCTGCTTTTGCGTTTCATCGCCGAGGAGCCAGTCCAGGTAGCCGGATTCAAAGCGGTGGGTCTGCTGTGCCAGGCTGACCGCATCGGTAACGCCGTAAAGGCTGGTGCCTGCCAAAACCGCCTGGAGCTGGCGAGTGCATTGAGCACCGTAAAACCACCGGCGCTTTGGCCGCGAATAAAGCAGCACCGCGGGCAGATACGCCCCTGGGCAATCAGCGCGTCGGCAAGCGTCTCGACATCCTCGGTATCCAGCACGCCCCACTGCTGGTGCAGCGCCTGACGATAGGCCCGCCCAAAATTGCCGCTGCCACGCGGGTTGATATCCACCACGTTGAAGCCTTGCGCCACCCAGTAGTGAATCAGCGGGTCATACACCGGGTAGCAGGCCGAGGTAGGGCCACCGTGTACGCGCATGATCATCGGGGTAGGGGCATCTTGCGCCGTTTGGCTTGCAGAATATAAAAACCCCTGCACGCGTTGCTCGCCATCACCCAGCGCAATGCTGAGGGTTTCGGGTTGGGGTGGATTGTCGATGGGGCGGCACCCCTTAATACTTCATTGGGCTTGCCGTGCTTTCCCAGTTTGATCAGCTGCGTCGTGGTCGCCTGACTTTGGGCCAACACGTACTGCCCGTGCGAAGCCTGGGCAAGGCTCACCACGCGGCCGGTATTCAGCGCAACGGGGTCGCTTTGGGTGGGAGTGATGCGGTAAAGCCGGGCGGCACCTTGCTCAACGTGCAGGCAAAGCCCTGCCTGGTTGCCCCACGTGCTGCCGCTCGCCTAGCTGCCAGGGGGTGGTGATGTGGTCAAAGGGCGCGTCGCTCAGACAGTGCAGGCTGTCTTGAGCAACACGCCAGGGTTGCCACCAGCCCGCGTGGTCGCTCATCACGATAAGCGCGTTATCCGCGGTGAAGGTAGGTTGGCTGACGGCGGCCCCGAAATCGAAGGTATCGATGATGTCAAGCGAGCCGTCACCGGTGATAGCGGCAAGCGTTAGCCGACTGAGTTGCCAGGGCATGTCAGGCAGAGACCATTCGACCCAGGCCATCAAGGCGCCGTTAGGCGAAATAGCCGGGGCGCCGTAAAAGTCGGCGCCTTCGGCAAGCACCTGCTGGCGGGTTTGGTCGATGGCGACCAGGCGCTGCTGGGTGACCGCTACGCGTCGATCCTCCACGGCGATGATGCGCTGACGCAGCGGGTCGAGCGCACAGCCCGCCCAGGCTGCCCTGTGCGGGGTGTACCAGGTGTGGGTTTCTAGGGCAGCGCCATTTGAATCCAGGCCCTGCCAATAGCGAAGCGACTGATCGCCCTGGCGTACCCAGGCCGCGCCCTCATCAAGAGGTACGTGGCTGCCGCCACCGTATTGGTTGACCCGGCTACCCACGCTCTTCACTGCTCAAGCAGTGGGCTCTTCGCCATATCGCCCGCCGGGCAGCGCCACAGGTGAGTGGTACCGCTTTCGGCATGGCGTTCCAGCCAGAAAAGTGCCGATTCAGTGCAGTGTAGTTCGGCCATCCGCTCTGGCGGTGTTGCCGCCTCTTCAAGCGAGGGAGTCAGCATGGGCGCTCCTTATGCTCAGGTTTGACGACAAATGATTTGCGACTGGCGATGCTGGCGCGGTATGAGCGCCTGCTCGTCGGTCTGGGTACTCTTCAGGCTGGCGACCAGCGCCTCGTGTTGCGCCGAGTATTGGCACACCGGATCGGTGGCGGCCGGGTCGCCGGTGAGAAGGTACGCCTGGCAGCGGCAGCCGCCGTGGTCGGTATGGCGCTCGTCGCAGGATTGGCAGAGCGGCGACATCCAGTCTTCGCCGCGAAACGCGTTGAACGCATCGCTTGATCGCCAGATGTCGGCAAGCGGCGTATCTCGTGTATTGGGGAAATTGAGCGGCAGCTCGCGGGCGCTATGACAGGGCAGTGCCAGCCGTCCGGCGCCACGGCCATGAAGATGCTGCCCCAACCGCCCATGCACGGCTTGGGTTTATTTTCGAAATAATCGGGCACCACAAACAGCAACGACATCTGGCGGCCCTGCCGGCGAGCTTATCGCGCCAGCGTTCGGTAACGGCTTCGGCATGAATGAGCTGCTCCTGGGTGGGCAGCAGCGCATGGCGATTGAGAAACGCCCAGCCGTAGTACTGGCAGTTGGCCAGTTCCACCGCGTCTGCGCCAAGCTCGTCACACAGGGCGATAAGTTCATCGATCTGGTCGATGTTGTGGCGGTGCAATACCACGTTGAGCACCATGGGGTAGCCGGCCGCCTTGACCGCACGCGCCATGGCAAGCTTGTTGGCGTGGGCCTTTGCGAGCCCGCCAGAATCGCCGAAAGCTCAGGGTCGGCGGCTTGCAGGCTGATCTGGATATGATCCAGCCCTGCTTCTGCCAGGGTGTTGACGCGCTTTTCGGTCAAGCCCACTCCGGAGGTCAGAAGGTTGGTATAAAACCCAGCTCACGGGCGTGGCTGACCAGGGTCTCCAGGTCACGCCTGACCAGCGGTTCGCCCCCGGAGAAGCCAAGTTGGGCGGCCCCCATTTCGCGGGCCTGGCGCAGCACACTCAACCACTCATCGGTATTCAGCTCGTTGCGGTACTTGCTAAAATCCAGCGGATTGGAGCAGTAAGCGCACTGCAGCGGGCACAGGTAGGTAAGCTCTGCGAGTAGCCAGAGCGGCCCGTGGAGAAATTTCGCCGTCGGCATACGTTACGCCTCCTTGGTTAGCCAGCCATTTTGCTGCGCCTCGCTAAGAAATTCGAGCACATCGCCTTCAAGCGCACCTGCCTCGGGGTAGAGCGCTTCAAGGTTTTTGATGATCGATGACACGCTGCGTTCACCGTCGATTTGATTCAGGATCGCCCCGGCGGTTTCGTTGAGCTTGACCATGCCTTCAGGGTAGAGCAGTACGAAACAGTCCTGGTGGGCTCCCACTGGAACCGCCAGCCTCGCCGCCATTGGGGAATCGTCTCAAGCTTCATTTAACGCTCCCTTCAGCGAGCGGGTGCCAAGGCCGCGATGGTAGACCCGCTCGTTCGTGACGGTATGGTAGGGCGGGCGGTCGAGCTGGTAGGCCAATGTCATGGCATCGAGCATACTCCACAGCACATCCAGCTTGAACTGGAGGATCTCGAGGGCGCGCGCCTGACGCGCGGCGGTTGTGCATACCTCCAAGGCGATCTCCAGGCCGTGGTCCACATCCCGCCGGGCTTCGCCCAAGCGCTTGCGAAAATAGCGGTACCCCTGCTCGTCAATCCAGGGTAGTGGGTAGGCCATGTATCGAGCCGGCTCTGGTGCGCCTCGGGGCAAAAGCTCGGTCAACGATGAGATCGCCGCCTCTTCCCAGCTCGCCTGACGTACAAAATTGAGGTAGGCATCAACGGCAAAACGCACGCCGGGGAGCACATGCTCCTGGGCCACAAGCTCTTCACGCGTAAGGCCCACTGCCTGGCCAAGCGCTATCCAGGCTTCAATGCCGCCTTCATCATCCTGGTCGCCATCGTGGTCGAGTAAACGCTGCACCCACTGCCTGCGCACTGCCGCGTCGGGACAGTTGGCCAGCAGCGCCGCGTCTTTTGCGGAATCATGAGCTGGTAGTAAAGCGGTTGGCGACCCAGCCTTGAAGCTGCGTTTTGGAAAGCTCACCCTTGGCCATGGCTTGCTGAAAAGGGTGGTGAAGATGATAAAACTGCCCTTTAGCCATCAGCGCCTCTTTAAACGCCTGCTGAGTAAGCGGCGCTGCGGGCTCAAGGGTGGAAGTGTTCGATAACATGGTAGGCCTCTTGAAAAGCGGCTTCGTGATGGTGTTCACCTGCGGCAAACGTGCCTTGGCAGCGCGAGCTTGTTCACAGGATTTCAAAACAGGGCGTAAGCATCAAAGCGTCAGACGCATTCCATCGAACGCCACTTCGATATGCTCTTGGTCAAGAGCGCGCGCTCCTCGCTTGCCCTCATCAAGAATGGGGTTGGTGTTGTTGATATGGATAAGAATCTTTCGTGTAGCAGCGGGCAGCGTGGCTAAATATTCGCGCATCCCGCCCAGGCCGTTCAACGCCAAGTGCCCCATTTGCTGGCCGGTTGAGGTACCCACCCCGGTGCGTATTAGCTCGTCATCTTCCCAAACGGTGCCGTCCACCATGACAACATCGGCCTTTTTTAAATAGCCCATGACCTCTTCGGTGGGTTGGCCCAGCCCCGGCGCGTAGCAAAGCGACTTGCCGGTGGTTTCATCGGTAATGAAAAGCCCCAGGTTGTCGCCGTTAGAGGGCTGGCCGCGACGGGGCGAATAGGGGGGCATTACTCGCCAGGGCAAAGGCGGTAAAGTGAAGGCCCTCGCAGCTGGGTACATCAAAATCGATGGTCGAAGCGGTTTCATCGAGCCCGAGGGCGCGCCATTGAAGACCACCGTTCCAGTGACTTAGCATATTGAAAAGCGGAAACCCGCTGGTTAAATCGCTATGGGCGTTGGGGTGCACCAGATATCCAGCGGGCAGCCTTCACGTAGCGATAAAAGCCCTGTCACGTGGTCTACCTGGGCATCTACCAGCAGCACTTCGGCGATACCGCTGCCGCGAAGCGTATTGGGCCACAGTTCAGGTGTGGCGTTTAGCTGGCTGCGAATATCCGGGGAAGCGTTGCAAAGTAGCCAGCGTTTGCCGTCGCTGCTGATGGCAATCGATGATTGGGTGCGGGCCGTATACCCTTCACGATTCTGGCGAACGCTTTCGCAGTTGGTGCAGTTGCAGTTCCACTGAGGAAAACCGCCGCCGGCTGCCGAACCAAGCACTAATACCTGCATAAGCGTAACGCTCCATGTCTTGCGGCTCACGTATATCCATGACGCAGCCTTTACATCAAAAAAATATTCAGCGAGAAAACAAATGCCCGCCATATAAGGCAGGCATTAAGACGATCTTAACGGTTTGAGATGTACAGGGTTACTTCAAACCCGAGACGAATATCCTGGTAAGCAGGTTTTTCCACATAATGCGCTCCTTGATAGAAAGACAGGGGAAGATGCTGAGTCTACAAACAATCTTCACTCTACAGCCTAGACCCCAACACAAGGTTTTGTGGATTTTTAAAGCCTCTTTATTGAACAAATGATGCAGATACCTTGATGATGGCTACCCACGACCTATAAATCATTGCCGACATCTATAAATACATTATTATGACAGCAACCGATGTCAAAGAAGGGGGCATCTATCCTTATTACCCCATCAGCCAGTTCGCTGCTTAAAAGACGTTTCCTGCTGTGCCGATGTAGGCGCGCTAGCTTTTTAAAAGGGCGTTATCGCGTGCCTCGTCTAAACGCCTAAACAGTTCTGCCACGGTAATGTCCTCAAGGTCGCGAGGCCTTTCAAAAGATACCGATAGGCTCGCTTGCTTCTCTTCATTGATGTATCTGCCCTCTACAAAACCGCCATGACTCATAACATTGACGGAAAAGTCCGCTAGCTCCCAGTGACTCATTCGTGGCTCCTATCTTTTAAGGATGTCTTGCAGGTAATCAATATGGTGATCATTACAAGATAGGCCAACCCCTGCGCTTTCTACCACCTTGTTAGCAAGGTGTTGAATATATTTTTCGAGAGGCAATAAATCATGACCTCGGCGCCATGAGCAATGGTCGTCACGGGGCATAGAATACGGGGCAAAGAACAAAGACATACTCAGGAGAAGCTGTCATGGAAAAGACAACGAAAACGGAAGCCATTTCACCTTGTTACCCATTCCCTAACACTGAACAGCTGCCCAGGCGCACTGATTGGCAAGCGCTAATGGCGCTTTTGCTCGGCGTTGCGGCCATGGTATTCCGTACCCCAGTGCCGCTCAGGCTGAACAGCCAGAGTCAGGCACTTTGGCAGGTGCCGTGGATCCCGTAGAGGTAACGTTCGAACATCCCAGCGAGTATCTTCTCGTCAGCGATTTCCCAGGCTCCCTCATCGATGCCGATCTATCTACCTGGCAGGAATATATACCCGATATTCAGGATATCGAAATTACGTCTTCGGCTGATGAGTCGAGTCAGCCAGCCCTCTACCATAACTCCGGCTCTGATGAAGAGAAGCCGCTGCTGATGGTGCTACACAGCTGGAGTATCGGTTACCTGCAAAATATTGATATTCCTTTGGGTGAGTTCGCCGTCGCCAATGATTGGGTGTTCATACACCCTGATTTCCGTGGTCAGAATGATGGTCGCCCCGAGTCGACGGCCTCGGAGCTGGTGATATCCGACATGGAAGATGCGCTTGAGTACGCGCGTGAAAACGCCAACATCGACGAGTCACGCATTTATCTACTCGGCTATTCGGGTGGCGCCATGAATGCGCTGCATCTTTGCCAGCCGTCACCCAGAGACATTTGCGGGGTTGCCGCATGGGTGCCGGTCTATGATCTGGTGACGTGGTACCAATGGAATGCTGAACGCGGTGAGCCGTACGCTGACGAGATCACCGGTGCTTGTGGTGGGGTCCCTACCGAAGACAGCGAAGCCAGGGAAGAGTGTGCCCAGCGAGTGTTAGCGCCCACCTGCCTGAGGTGGCGGGAGAGCTTCGAGTGCTCCTGGCACACGGTATCAACGATAATACCGTGCCGCCCGAGCAAGCACTTCATGCTTTTAATGATTTGGCCGCCGAAGAGGATCAAATTCCTCAGGAACAAATCGATCAGCTTATGGAGCACCGTGAAGTGCCTGAAGCACTGGCCGAGCGCTCGACGCATGAAGAGCGCAATTTCAAGTATTTCGATGAAGCCGATGCCCTCGGTGCAGCTCTATCTTCAGTCGGGTCCTGCCGAGCTAGTGCTCTTCGAGGGCGAGCATGAAATGCTTTATCGCCCTGGGCTTGAGTGGCTTGCTCGCCAACAGCGCTGAGTGAAACAACGTCATTAACAAGGATGCTTTCGTTATGCCCCGTTTTTGCTCCACGAGATATCTATTACGCATAACCGTCATGCTGCTTGCCTTGACCGCCGTCTGCGGCTTTTGGAGTGTAAGCGCCATCGCTGCTGACGATTGGGCCGATATCACCGAGCCGCTGCCCGGTGAGCCACGTATCATCGGCCATCATGGCGGAGCTTGCTTGGTGGGGCCGAGCAACTTCCTCCCGAAGGAGACGGCTACCAAGCGGTGGATCTGGGCCGCAATCGCCACTACGGTCATCCCTACCTTGATCGATTATATCCAAAGGCTCGGCCAGCGCGTCGATGCATCCGGCTTCGGTCCCATGCTGGTGGTGATATGGCCCAGCCACGTGGTGGCCCAATGCCGTATGGGCATGTGAGCCATCAGAGTGGGCTGGATGTCGATATCTGGTTCCGGCTCGATCTGCCACCACTGGAGCGCAGCGAGCGCGAAGGGCTTGAACAGCCAATTCTAGTCGACCCTGTCACTCATCGGGTTGATGAGCGTTGGAATAAACATCATGCCATGCTGATTCGTCTTGCTGCGGATGATCAACGAGTCGCGCGTATCTTTGTTGATAGCGCGGTCAAGCGCGATTTGTGTGAGCGAGAATGGGATGATCGCTCCTGGCTGCGCCGGGTCCGCCCCTGGCACTCTCATGACGAACACCTACATGTACGCCTTCGCTGCCCACCGGGTGCCTCCGAGTGTGTTGACCAGCCCGAACCGCCGCCAGGGGGAGGGTTGCGATACTTTCGCACCCACACCGCGCCCAGAGGTCTATCCAAGCCCAGGACGTAGCTTGCCACCGGCCTGTAATGCCGTATTGAACCCATAGCTTGCAACGGCTAAAGTGGTTTTTGCAACACCAACAGTAGAGGTTGATGACTGTTTCGATTAAGCTCCTCAGCAAATTTACTGGCCACCCACCTAAGGTGATTGTATGGGGAGCCTTCTACGGCTGTTTGCGTTAACGCTATCAGTTTTAATGATAGCGGGTTGTTCAGATCCCAAAATTGGATACCAGCTCAATGCCAGCGTCGATTGTATCTATCGAGAAGGTGCGCAACTCGCTGCCTAGTTATAAGCGCAACGATTTCGATCAAGGGCTGATTATCATTGCGACGACGTCAACCTTTGGCGGGGTCGATCTTCTAAATCCTCATCGTATGAATGCAGCTGAGATCGCCGAAGCAGCGAATGTTCAAATGCATGGATTGACGGGTAATCAAATTATTCAGCGTGCTGATGAGATTTTGCGCGAGCGTCGGTCACGCGAGCGAGAACACGCAATTCGTACGTTAAAGCGTTTAGAAGATAAACAAACCAAAGCTGAAAGCGACCAGCAGCAATTAACGCGGTTTATCATTGATAGCGCACGCTATTATATGGGGATGAGTCCTTTCGGTGCTCCTGAGCCGGTAATTGATCTTAAAGTAACGAACGGTACCGATCAGGCCATTTCCGAACTGATTTTATGGGCGTTGTCACCAGCCCAGATCGTACCGTGCCCTGGGTGGATGAGACTTTCTACCATGTTATCGAAGGTGGCATTGAGCCGGAAGAAACACTGCAATGGAGCCTTGCACCCAACCGCTTTGGTCCGTGGGGAAATGCTCAAATACCCAATGACGCAGTATTGACGTTAACGTTGGAAGGGCTAAAGGGGATTGATAAGCAGCCATTATGGGACTCCCCTGAGCTAACTGAGCGTGAACAGGCCAGGCTTGAGCGTCTTCGGGAAGAATACGGCGGTATTGCTTTCTCTCGTGTGGATTGAGCTATAAGAGTGGCGAAACGCAAGCGCCCTGTCAGCTTTCTGATAGGGCGCTGCTGGTTTGCATAGTCTGGGTTATTTATTCGTTAGCTTCATGATCGGCTAAAGCGGCAGCAATTGCCTCTTCCCACTGCCCTTCGGTTAACCCCCAGTGCTCCATTTCTGCTTGATCGGCGCTGCCTTCAGCCGCATCGCGAAGTTTCTCGACACTGCTGGACTCATAGCAGTGCTTGGCAAAATCTTTCATATTTCCATCTTTTAACTGATTTATCATCGACATGCTGAGTTCCTTTCAATGGAGCATAGTGAGGTAGCATTCTCTATGCGTAATTTTTAAGCGTAGCTATTAAGTATAGTTTTCAAGAGTAGCTTTTAAGTGCAGCTATTCAGGCCATTCTTTTCTTTTATGGTTCCCATTGTTTGGGAATGCCCATGTCGATAGCTCCACAGCCGCCCCCTAATAGGGGCAGCTCTAGCTCGTTTTAGCACGCTTATTTGAGGACGTAGCAGGGCGTATAATGTTGGCCGTCGAGTTTCATCCGCCCTTGTGCGACAAAGGAAGTCAAAAGCTCATCCAAACGCTGCATCAGTTCGGGTTCGGCTGTCAGTACGAAGGGGCCGTGAGCTTCGATGGCGCGAATGCCGGCCTCTTTGACGTTGCCCGCTACAATGCCAGAGAACGCGCGGCGAAGATTGGCAGCAAGCTCATGGGTGGGTTGTTGGCGGTGAAGCGCTAGTGAACGCATCGCTTCATGGCTCGGCTCAAACGTGGCCTGGAAATCACGCGCAATGGTCATCCGCCAGTTGTAATAAAAGCGTCCTGATGGGTGCGCCTGAATTCAGCGATTTCATCAATACCCTGGCGCATGGTCCGAGCAACGGCCACGGGGTCACCGGTGATGATGGTGTAATAGCGGCGAATCTCCTCACCTAAGGTATAAACGAGGAATTCATCGATTTTCTGGAAGTAGGCTGCAGAATCGGCTGGGCCGGTGAAAATTAATGGAAAGGGAATATCTTGGTTACTTGGGTGTAGCAAAATGCCCAGCAGATAGAGTATCTCTTCTGCGGTGCCGACGCCACCGGGAAAACAATAATGCCATGGCCTAGGCGGACAAAAGCTTCGAGGCGCTTTTCGATGTCCGGCATGACGACCAGTTCATTAACGATGGGATTAGGCGCTTCGGCGGCGATAATGCCTGGCTCGGAAATGCCTAAGTAGCGACTTTCCTTGCGCCGTTGCTTGGCATGCGCAACGTTAGCGCCTTTCATGGGGCCTTTCATTGCGCCGGGCCCACAACCGGTACAGATATCTAAATCACGAAGTCCTAAGTGGTAACCCACATCTTTGGTATATTCGTACTCTTCTCGGGAATGGAATGACCGCCCCAACACACCACAAGGCTAGGGTCGCGGCCGGGTTTTAACGTACCTGCTTTACGCAAAATGTGAAAGACGGCATTGGTGGTGCCTTCGCCGGTGCTAAGGTCGAAGCGATTATGATGTTGAATTTCATTGTAGACATAAACAATGTCACGAATTATCGACGATAAATGTTCGCGGATACCGCGTATCATGCGGCCATCTACAAACGCTTCGGCTGGCGCGTTAGTTAGCTTTAAGCGTATGCCGCGGTCTTGCTGTAGTACTTCAATATCAAAATCTTTATAAGCTTCTAAAATAGCCAGGCTATCGTCGCTGGGGTTACCACAATTGAGTACCGCCAACGCACATCGCCGCAGCAGATCATGCAGACCGCTTTGAGACGTTTTGTGTAGCCGATTAACTTCATGCTGAGACAGTACTTCGAGGCTACCCTCGGGGAAATAATGCTGGAAAGAGTAGCGCGAGGTTGAACATTTTCGGTCATTAGCGGGGCTGTCCCTAATCGTTAGATGGTTTTTTGCATACTACCACGCCGACGCGGTGGGTACAGCGCAACGGCTGCCCAGCTTGGCTGTGCTATGATTAGCTGTATTTCACATGACGGCGACTAAACAACCTATTGTTTACTAAAGGCTGTTCTCAAGCGCTGTCTTCACAGAATGTCCTCAAAGGCAGTTGAGGGAATTTGTTTCCAAAGACTGTTTCTAAAGACTGCCTCTAAAATCAGTTTCTCAAGACTACGGCGCTTAATTATGTTCAATGCCCATTATTTTCGTACGTTTATTACGCTTGTAGAAACAGGGAGTTTTACACGTACCGCGCAACGTTTAGAAATGACCCAGCCCGGCGTAAGCCAACATGTACGCAAGTTAGAGCATTATTTAAGCAAAGAGCTGCTGGAGCGAAAGGGACGCAGTTTTACCTTAACTGAATCGGGCCGACGTGCTTATGATTACGCCTTAAAGCTATTTGCTGAGCATGAGCAGTTTCGACACGGGCTAGATGATGACTCGTTAGACAGTGGCGACTGTCGTATTGCTTCTCCGGGCAGCGTCGGCTTGATGTTCTATCCGTTCATATTGGGACAGCAGCAAATGCATCCTAATTTAACGGTCAACTATAGTTTTGCGTTTAATCACGAGATTGTGAATGATCTGCTTGAAGGGCGCTACGATATCGGCATAGTGACCGAGGCAATGAGCCATCCAGAGCTACATTGCAGTATTTGGCATCAGGAACCGCTTTGCTTGGTTGTCCCTGCGGATTTTGCGGGCGGTACGCTGTCAGATTTAATGGGCATCGGCTTTCTCAACTATTACGACGGCATCAACCACGCCAACGCGTTATTGCGCGCAAATTATCCCGACGAGTTTCGTTCCATGACGCATTTCCGTCACCAGGGGTTTTACCAATGAGGTCAGCATGGTGTTGGATGCGGTAGCCAGGGGGTTAGGGTTTACCGTGGTATCGAGGCTCGTACTGGAAACATCCCCTTGGCAGCGACAAGTAAAAGAACTGAACTTACCCAACGCCGTCAACGAAGTGCTTTACCTACTGCGCCGTCGTGACTCTGTATTACCGAAGCGCTACGAGAAGCTGTTAGACGGTTTTCACGCGCAGCGTATGCAGAAAAAACGCCCCTGATGCTATCGAACGGTTAAGGCAGCAGGGGCGTTACTCTATTTTTCAGCGAGATTAATCACGATACTCATCAATACTTGGGCACGAGCAAATCAGCTGTCGGTCGCCAAACACGTTATCGACGCGGTTAACGGCAGGCCAGTATTTAGCAGCTTGCACGGCAGCAGAGGGGAACGCTGCTAATTGGCGATCATAAGGTCGCTTCCAGTCGCTATCCATCAGGTCTGCTTGCGTATGGGGTGCATTCACCAGCGGATTATTATCCAGCGGCCATTCACCACTTTCGACTCGTGCGATCTCCTTCCGAATCGCAATCATGGCATCGCAAAACCGATCTATTTCATACAGCGACTCAGATTCTGTCGGCTCGATCATCAGTGTGCCTGGTACGGGGAACGACATGGTAGGCGCATGGAAGCCGTAATCCATTAAACGCTTGGCAATATCTTCTTCACTGATCCCTGAAGCAGCTTTGAGCGGACGAATATCGATAATGCATTCGTGGGCGACGGTGCCGTTCTGGCCTCGATAGAGGATCGGGAATGATGCTTCCAAACGCTTGGCAATATAATTAGCGTTGAGGATGGCAAGCTCTGTGGCTTCCCGCAGCCCGCGTGCGCCCATCATTTTAATATAGGCCCATGAAATGGGCAGAATAGAGGCACTGCCAAAGGCTGCCGCGGACACCGCGCCGCTGTCGCTATTCACACCGTTGATCGGCGTTACCACATGGTTAGAAACGTAGGGCGCAAGGTGCGCTTTAACGCCGATAGGGCCCATGCCTGGGCCGCCGCCACCATGGGGGATGCAGAACGTTTTGTGCAGGTTAAGGTGAGACACATCACCGCCAAAATCGCCGGGCCGGGTTAATCCAACCTGGGCATTCATGTTGGCGCCATCGATGTAGACCTGACCACCATTGTCATGCACGACTTTGCACGCTTCACGCACGCTGGTTTCAAACACACCATGGGTGGATGGGTAGGTCAGCATAATGGCCGACAGCTGATCACGGTGTTGCTCGGCTTTAGCACGCAAATCCGCCATATCAATGTTGCCGTTATGATCGCACTCAACGACGACCACCTTCATTTGCACCATGGCCGCTGAGGCAGGATTGGTGCCGTGAGCGGAGCTGGGAATCAAGCAGACATCACGATGCCCCTCACCTTGGGCAGCTTGGTAACGGCGAATCGCCACTAATCCCGCATATTCCCCCCTGCGCGCCCGAGTTGGGCTGCATAGAAAGGTGATCATAGCCGGTGACTTCGACCAAAAGGCCGAGAGTTCGTCGATCATCTGTTGATAGCCGGCAACTTGGTCGCGAGGCGCGAAGGGATGCAGGTGCGCAAACGAGGGCCAGGAAACAGGGATCATTTCGCTAGTGGCGTTGAGCTTCATGGTGCAGGAGCCGAGCGGGATCATTGCATGAGCAAGCGACAGATCCTTATTCTCCAGCCGTTTCAAGTAACGCAGCATTTCGGTTTCGCTGCGGTAGCGGCTAAAGGTGGGGTGGCTCAAAAGTCACTTTCGCGCTGGCAGGCGGCAGGAATACCAGAAACGCCGTCAGCAACCACCTGTTCGTCCAATACCGCAACGGAAAGGCCGTGCTCATTGCCTAGCAGCACGTCAAACAGCGTTGCTACGTCGTGGGCGGTGGTGGTTTCATCCAGGCTGATGCTTACATCACCATTGGCGAAGTAGTGCAGGTTAATATCATGCGTCATGGCGCGGCCATGAATCTTACCTGCATCCACGCCCGTTAAACAAAGCGTATCAAACCAGCTATCATGCGCGAGTGTTACGCCTGCCTGTTTAAGGCCCTGAGCGAGCAGGGTTGCCAAGCGGTGTACGCGCCCAGCGATTTTACGTAACCCTTCAGCCCCATGATACGTAGCATAAAAGCCTGCGATATTGGCCAGTAGCGCCTGAGCCGTGCAGATGTTGGACGTCGCTTTCTCGCGGCGAATATGCTGTTCACGCGTTTGCATCGCCATGCGCAGGGCGGTATTGCCACGGCTATCTTTAGATACACCGATAATGCGACCAGGAATAGAGCGCTTGAGCTTATCGGATGTCGCAAAGAATGCAGCATGCGGGCCACCAAAACCCATCGGCACCCCAAAACGTTGGGAGTTACCGACCACAATGTCAGCGCCCAGTGTGCCGGGTTCCTTTAGTAACACCAGGCTCAATAGGTCGGTAGCCACGCAGGTCATGATATTGCGTTCAGACGCAGCGCTTAATAGCGGTGCTAAGTCACGTACTTCGCCGCTGGCAGACGGGTACTGGACAAGAGCACCAAAAACATCGTGGTTGGCCAACTCTTCGGCAGGGCCTGTGATCAAATCAAAACCAAAAAATTCGGCGCGGGTTTTGACCACATCCAGCGTTTGCGGGAAAACGTCGTCAGCAACGAAGAAAGCGTTGGATTTGCTTTTTTTATTGCCACGCTTGCACAACGCCATCGCTTCGGCGGCGGCGGTGGCTTCGTCGAGCAGTGAGGCGTTCGCAAGCTCCATACCGGTCAGGTCCATGATGACTTGCTGGAAGTTAAGCAAGCCTTCCAAGCGCCCTTGAGAAATCTCCGGTTGGTAGGGCGTGTAAGCCGTATACCAACCGGGATTCTCTAATACGTTGCGCTGGATCACCGCCGGCATATGGGTGCCGTAATAGCCCTGGCCGATATAGCTTTTAGCGATACGGTTTTGTCGGGCCAGCTGTGCTAGGTATTCTAACGCTTCTGCCCTCACTCCGAGGTTCTTCAAGTGCCAGTTCTCGGCCAAGGCGGATATCGCTCGGCACGGTCTGCTCGATCAGATCTTCCATGTGCTGCATGTTGAGCGCTTTTAACATCGTGGCTATATCATCGCGGCTAGGGCCGTTATGACGTTTGATAAAAGCATCGTGGTCGGCCAGCTCGGCCAGGCGGCGTGTTTCAAGAGGCATGAAGAAGATTCCGAACGTTAAGAGAGAACCGTGCAGGGTAATAGCGAAGCGCCTGCCTGAAAAGGCAGGCACCTGTATACGTTTTATTCGTCAGCGCTAAGAGTCGCTTGATAGGCATCTGCATCTAGCAAGCCGTCAAGGGAATTGCCATCTAGGCGTACTTTCATGATCCAGCCGCCTTGATAAGGCGCTTCATTGACTGTTTCAGGGCATCTTCAAGCGATTCGTTGACTTCGATGACTTCACCATTAACGGGCGAGTAAAGGTCCGAAGCGGCCTTAACGGATTCTATAACGCCAAACTCTTGGCCTTTGCTCAGTTCTGTACCCACTTCAGGTAACTCAACAAACACCACATCGCCTAGCGCTTGCTGGGCATGATCAGTGATACCGACAGTAACGGTGCCATCTTTATTATCGAGCACCCATTCGTGGCTTTCAGCGTAATGGAGATTGGCGGGAAGATTGCTCATGATGTTTTCCTATATGAAACAGTTTTCTGGACCCGAGCATACTAGCGGTTGTCGCTTGGCTTGGCGACTAGCAGTTGATGCAATGTCTGTTGCTTAGCTGGGTACCGAGCCGAGTAAATGATAGCGCATGTTAACGTGTTTCCGATCGGAAACAAATTTCTTGATTACTCCATTGGTGCGCCAATGCCGTAAACTGTTTTGGTAATGTAGCGCATAGAATTTGGTTATGAGAAAAGCGGCATCCTCTATGCACAAGCGACATCACCGTAGATGCTTACTAAGTTTATGGTGTAAAACATTCGAATCGTACGCTAGCCACTAGTAGCGACGTCAGAACTAACCGTAATCGCAATAAACCAACAATACACACCATTAGTTACCAACAAAGCGAGGAGATAGTCGTGGAAACATTAACCAGCCTGTTAGGGGCGATCAATGGCGTGGTCTGGGGCCCCGTCATGTTGATTCTGCTACTCGGTGTGGGGATTTACCTGCAGCTTGGCTTGAAACTGATGCCGATTAGAAAGCTCGGCATGGGTTTCAAGCTAATGTGGCAGGGCGAGAAGCCAAGCCTGGGGTGGGCAAAGCGGCCGTTGCTAAAGAGGGAGATGAAGGGGAAATATCTCCCTTCGACGCTTTGATGACCGCACTCTCTGCGACCATCGGTACCGGTAATATCGCCGGTGTCGCTACGGCCATTGCCCTTGGTGGGCCTGGCGCTGTGTTTTGGATGTGGATTACCGCGCTGGTGGGGATGGCAACTAAGTTTGCCGAAGCGGTGCTGGCCGTGCGCTATCGCGAAACAGATAGTACTGGCTTTCACGTCGGTGGGCCGATGTTTTATATCAAAAACGGCTTGGGCAAAAGTGGCTTTGGCTAGGGGGTGTGTTTGCTTTCTTTGGTGCGGTAGCCGCCTTCGGTATTGGTAATACCGTACAGTCAAACTCGGTTGCTGATGCTATGGACGCTACTTTTGGTATCCCCACATGGTTGAGTGGCGTCGTCATTATGGTGCTGGCCGGGGCGGTGATACTCGGCGGCATTAAGCGTATTGCCAAGGTGGCGGGTAAGCTGGTTCCCATCATGGGCATTGCTTATGTAGTGGCAGGCCTGCTGGTATTGATTATAAATGCCGGACAGATCGGTGAAGCCTTTGGGTTGATCTTCTACTACGCCTTTAACCCCATGGCCGCTGCCGGTGGATTCGCCGGCGCTGCGGTGATGGCGGCGATTCGTTTTGGTGTTGCACGCGGTATCTTCTCCAACGAAGCGGGCTTGGGGAGCGCGCCGATCGCACACGCAGCGGCGAAAACCAAAAATCCGGTGCGCCAAGGCTTAATCGCGATGCTGGGCACCTTTATCGATACCATCATTGTCTGCACGATTACTGCGTTGGTCATTTTGACCTCCACCGTTTGGATAGAGGGGCGAAGCGGGGGCATCGCTGACCGCGCTCTCTTTGACGCCGCGCTGCCTGGCTTTGGTAATCAAATCGTAGCGGTCGCCTTGGCGATTTTCGCTTTTACCACCATCCTAGGTTGGTCATTTTACGGTGAGAAGTGCTGCCAGTTCCTGTTTGGTACTCGCTCTATTATGATCTATCGGGTGCTGTTCGTACTGGCTATCCCGCTGGGCGCTATCGCTCAACTGGGCTTTATCTGGCTCATGGCGGATACCTTCAACGCTATGATGGCGATCCCAAACCTGATTGCCCTGGCACTGCTTTCGCCGGTAGTCTTTAAGCTAACCAAGGACTATTTCGACGGTAAAGACGTATTGCCGGGTGAAGAACTGGAACATGATCAATAAAACTTCTCCGCTTGTTATGTGCGTTGTAAGTGAATAATTGATTTGAAGACAAATAGAGTCGGGAAGACACGCAGGTGGCTTCCCGTTCTCTTTAGTGACGAATTTTTAAGTGAGGAAAGCCCCATGACTGAATTAAAGCAAACGCCGCTGCACGCGCTGCACCTCAAGCTGGGCGCCAAGATGGTCCCTTTGCAGGCTACGATATGCCGGTGCAGTATCCGTTGGGGGTCAAAAAGAGCATGAGCACACCCGCCAGCAGTGCGGGTTGTTTGATGTGTCTCATATGGGGCAAATCTGTGTTTCTGGTGACAACGTTGCCGAAGCCCTGGAAACGCTGATACCTGCAGATTTGGTAGGGCTGGAGAAAGGCGCGCAGCGATACGGGCTATTCACCAGCACCGAAGGCGGCATTATTGACGATCTAATGGTGGTTAACGCGGGTGATCATTTCTATTTAGTGGTAAACGCGGCCTGCAAAGACCAAGACTTGGCTCACTTGCGCCTTAACTTGGCGGCAACGCATACCATTGAGCCGTTGGATCGTGGCTTGTTGGCGCTGCAGGGACCGCAGGCCAAGGATGTGATGCAGCGGCTGTGCCCAGAAGCCTGTGAGCTTGTGTTTATGCAACATGGCCGCTTCACCATTGCAGGCCAGGAAGTGTGGGTAAGTCGCAGTGGCTATACGGGCGAAGACGGGTTTGAGATTTCAGTTGCTGCTGATGCCTGTGAAGCGTTCGCCCAGCAGTTGTTAGCCGAGCCAGAGGTAGAGGCGATCGGTTTGGGCGCGCGTGACTCACTACGTTTAGAAGCCGGTTTATGCCTCTACGGGCACGATATGGATATGCAGACTACCCCTGTAGAAGCTGGCCTTATATGGGCGATTGGCAAACCTCGGCGCCATGGCGGTGATCGCGCCGGTGGTTTTCCTGGCGCTGATGTAATTCTTCATCAAGTCGATGCCAAAGATCATACCCGTAAGCGCGTTGGGCTGTTGGCTGAAGGCCGTGCGCCGGTGCGCGAAGGCGCGCCATTAGTGGATGAAGCGGGCAATGATGTTGGGGTGGTTACTTCCGGGAGCTTTGGCCCAAGTGTGGGTAAGCCGGTGGCCATGGGTTACGTGAGTCGCGAACTGGAAGCACCGCAAACCAATGTGTTCGCCGTCGTTCGCGGTAAACAGTTACCCATGGTAGTCACCCCATGCCCTTCGTGAAACCTGGCTATTTCCGTGGTTAAAAGGGCGCTTAAGCAGCGTTCTTAATGCGTACTGTCAGAACCACAGCGGCCCCCTGCACTTATAGGGGCCGCGAGGTTAATAAGCGAAGCGTTCTAGCGCAGAACCTGCTTGGGATCGATGGGTTTGCCGCCTTGGCGCAGATCAAAAGCAGATCATAACGCTGGGTGGCACTGCTTTTTCCTACCCTCACAAAGTGGATCTCCCGCGCTTACCTGCTTTCCTACCGCGACTAAAATGCGCTCGCAAAGGGCGTACACGGTTTGCAGGTTATCGGCATGGTGCACGATCACAACTTCGCCTAGCTGGCGCATGCCATCGGCAAAGCGTACCTCGCCGGGGCGACGGACTTAGCCTGTGCACCAGCCTGCGTTGCAAGCAGCATGGGCTGCAGTGTGCCACGACTGTCTGGTCCAAAACGACGTACCACGCGGTAATCATCCAACGGCCATTGCCAGCGCCGAGCTGACGAAGGCAGTGGCTGGCTAGGTGCGCTACTCGTGGGAGCAGCGGCAGGGCGATTAGCACTCGATGAGCCACTAGTGCTAGCAGCGGTTCGCGTCGCTGAACTGCGCGCCCCCGAACTCCCCAGCGGAAGACTAATCACTTGGCCTATTCTCAAATGGGTGGGTGAGGCACTGGGGTTGGCGCTCTGAATGCGGCCGCTCGTTGTACCGAAATGGCGCGCGACGCTTGAAAATGTATCGCCAGGGCGAATTTGGTAGCGATAAGGGCCCCCGGAAGGCGCGCGCTCTTGTTGGCTGGGAATCAACAAGCGTTGTCCCACTTTAAGCTTGCGTGCATCCACTCCTGGGTTAAAACGTTGCAAACGTTCTAACGGGACGTTAGCCCGGGTCGCCAGCTTGCCTAGTGTATCGCCACGCTGAACCTGCACCCAACTACCGCTAATCTGGTTGGCACTAGGTACCACCGCACGTTGAGAGGGTGAGTGGGGGCGCTGGAACAGCCGGTCATTATGGCCACAACGCCTACTAGCAAGCAGTTGGTTAACCAGCCGATTAGTCGTGATCGGTTCGATTGTCCAACAAACCATCTTTTCCAGCCAGAGCGAATTGATCCATGTGTGGAAGCGTTCCTTATGCTGCTTTTCTTCGTGGTTATCTGGTGCATACATCCACTCAGGAATGCTGAGTTGCCGTACCTGCAACGTAACGGGCGCTTCCTTGCCGCACAAAAAAGCCCCAAAATGTCGGGGACGGGTTGGCATAGCTGATTGTCACATCCAGGATACCATTTAGTTGGCTTCCAAGCAGGCTAAGTACTTGGGCAACACCCCCGCTTTAGGGCGTAATAAGTGACGGTAAGGGCTCTGCTGCGCATTGCGCTTATCAATCGTAAAGCGGGTGCCCTCGACAAAGTTAAAAATCGCAATCGGCGAATGTTGTGCCTGTCGACACATCCGCTGGGTAGCGGTGCGATCAATGGTGACTAAGCGAGGATTTTTGGCAATTTGTTCACGGCTAAAGCGGCGCATAAACGGGAACTCAAGTGCCCAGAAAGCCAACCCTACAATGGGAATCCAGATTAATTGCCGCTTTAGGAAAAACCGCGGCATGGGAATTCGACGATGCAAAGCCATTAACAGCATAAAAATATCAGTCCAACTACGGTGATTAGATATCACCAGCCACCACTGCTGCGGGCTTAAATTATCAGGCACACTGGCATGCAGTTCTGGCTTAAGCCAGTGACGCATCCACCACAGATTGACGCCTATCCAGTTGAGCGCGACGCCGTTAAGCCCGCGTAATACGACCTGCTTTAAACGTTGCCCTGGGGCAATAATTTTAAGTAGGGTCAGCATAATAAGGGGGACGCCCCAGAATAGCGTATTGAGCGTCAGCAGTAGCGCGCTAACCAGCCCCTTTAAAATAGGCATACCGCTTTTCCTTACTGTCAGGCCAATAGCTTAGGAGTGAATGCTAAAGGATCATAGCCACGCTGCCCAGTATAAACCTAACAAGCGTGAGGATGTTTTATGGCGTTAGTCCTAAGTCAATGAGGGCGCTTGCACGGTCTTAAGTAGAACGGTGCGTAGTGCGTGGGCGGCTACGGAAAGCTCTTGATGAGTCAAAATGCCCACTCGGCAAGAAATGGCGGGCGCTGTCAGTGGTATGCAGCGTGCCCCTAGCTCATGCATCTGGCGAATGCACATGGAAGGTACCGCGCTCACGCCTAGGCCGTCCGCCACCATCCCTCCCTACGGTGGAAAGCTGGTGGCTTTCAAAAGCGACAGGCAGTTCCATATGCTGTTTACGCAGTTCTTGCTCAAGTAGGCGGCGGACCATGGAAGGACGTTGCAATGTAATAAAATCGTGACTGAGCAGTGTCGACCAAGCGAGTTGCGTGGACTGAATTAATTTGGATGTCGGCGGGACGACTGCGACGAAATGATCTTCAAACAGTGGCGTAAACAGTAGGCTGCCGGTACCTTCTGGGGAAAAAGCAATGCCCATTTCCACTTGGCGGGAGCGCACCATTTCGGTGACTTCCTCATTGATAACATCGTGCACGGTAATGTTGATTTTAGGATACTGCTGGCGAAATTTAACCAATGCTGCAGGCAACAGGTTGCATGCAAAGCGGGCATTGCCGCGACACTGAGCCGCCCCAACTGAAGTGTAAAGCGCTGGCGCAAACGCTCTTCGGTATTGTCCCACTGGGCGAGTAGATGTTTGGCTAACGGTAGCAGCGACTCGCCTTCTGGGGTTAATCTGACGCTGCGGGTGCTGCGAATCAATAATTTGCCACCCAGAGACTCTTCCAGGCCTTTTATCGCCAGACTCAGCGCCGGTTGCGATAGGTGTAGCCGCTCACAGGCCTGTGTAAAACTAAGCGTTTGAGCGACTGCCAGAAAGGCGCGTAGCTGTTTGACGGTCATGGAAAGCCTTTTATAAGTTTTAAAAATAAATTGATAAGAAAAACAAACTTAACAAATATATCTTCTCGCACAACACTGGCACTATCGCAACATGCGGTTCATCTTTACCGACAGCACTTATTACGAATAGCACTTATCACCGACAACAATGCGAGGCATAACAATGGCAGGATTCGATAAGCGTGTAGCTTCCTATGAAGAAGCAATGGAAGGTATCGAGAGCGGTATGACCGTAATTGCCGGCGGCTTCGGCCTATGCGGTATTCCCGAGAACCTGATTGCTGAAATCAAACGACGAGGTGTTAAGGACTTGACCGTGGTGTCCAATAACTGCGGTGTTGATGGCTTCGGCCTCGGGTTGCTTCTTGAAGACCGTCAAATTAGTAAAATTCTCGCTTCGTATGTCGGTGAGAATGCGCTGTTTGAGCAGCAAATGCTTAATAACGAAATTGATGTCGTATTGACCCCACAGGGTACCCTGGCCGAAAAATGCGCGCTGGTGGCGCGGGTATTCCCGCCTTTACACCGCTACGGGTTACGGCACGCCGATTGGCGAGGGCAAAGAAGTGCGCGTGTTTAATGACCGGCACTATATTCTAGAAGAAGCGATCATTGGTGACTTCGCTATTGTGAAGGGCTGGAAAGCAGATCGCTATGGCAATGTGATGTATCGCCATACGGCACAAAATTTTAATCCCATGGCCGCCACCGCTGGGAAAATCACGGTGGTGGAAGTTGAGGAGATCGTTGAGCCGGGTGAGCTTGAGCCTAGCCAGATCCATACGCCGGGTATTTATGTGGATCGGGTGATTCAAGGCACGTTTGAAAAACGTATTGAAAAACGCACGGTGCACAGCTAACAGGCACCTATTTCAAACGTCTTACTTGCTTACTCAACGATTCAACAAGAGGTAGTCACCATGGCTTTAACACGCGAACAAATGGCTCAACGAGTCGCCCGCGAACTCGAAGATGGATTTTACGTCAACTTGGGCATTGGCATCCCCACGCTGGTGGCCAACTACATTCCTGATGGCATTGATGTCATGTTGCAATCTGAAAATGGATTGCTCGGGATGGGGCGCTTTCCTACGGAAGATGAGCTTGATCCCGATATGATTAATGCGGGTAAACAAACCGTCACGGCTCGCCCAGGTGCGGCTATTTTCTCTTCAGCAGAATCCTTTGCGATGATCCGAGGCGGCCATGTCGACCTGACTGTATTGGGTGCTTTTGAAGTAGATCAAGAGGGCAACATTGCTTCGTGGATGATCCCTGGCAAGTTAATTAAGGGGTATGGGCGGGGCGATGGATCTAGTCGCTGGCGCTGAAAATATTATCTGCACTATGACCCACGCTTCTAAGCATGGTGAATCCAAACTATTGGAGAAGTGCGAGTTGCCGTTGACCGGTGCTGGCTGCATCAACCGTGTATTGACGGATTTGGCGTACCTTGAAATCAAAGACGGTGCCTTTATCCTCAAGGAGTGCGCCCCAGGCGTTAGCGTAGAAGAAATCATCGAAAAACAGCGGGTAAACTGATAGTGCCCGATCATGTTCCAGAGATGACGTTTGATGCCGTATAAGCCCTGACTGCTCCTAACAAACGAGTAGACAAACCCTGCAGTGAGACGCTAGCTAATTTGCTGCTAGCGTCTCACGCCATTTCGCAGCGTGTATGTTGGGGTAGTAGGACTTCGGCAATGCGCTCATGGTTATCCTCAAACTGCTTTTGGACGAGTGCCAAGCCGCCGAAGCAGAGACGATGTTCGTCACCATCAGCGAAAACTGTTTTCTGTGGCGTTGAAGGGATAGAAACGATGATCCAGCAACGATGAGACGGTAAAGACACCGTTTTGATGCCCCTGAAGGCAGGGCATTCCCACTTCCCTCTAAGCGATGATCCAGGTCAGCCAAGCAATCGCCTAGCTGGCCACAATCATAGCCAACATGGTGCAAGCGGGGTCCCATCACCGCCAGCCAAGCCGCCAGAGGGTGGGCATGCTGCAGCTGTTGGTAAAGCGCCCATGACGGCATCGGCCAAGGCCGACCGCGGCAGAGTAGGTTATGGCCTTTACAGTCTTGGGGATGTGATTGCTGCACAAGCCCTTCAATGGCTTCTCGGGGTGCCTTGGATAACGTACCTATTTGCAATTCTGCTAACACCAGCCAGCTACTGCCGTCGCTGGGTGCTAGTAGGTGCACAAGTAGGCCCTTGTCTGCCATGGCGTAATGGCCCATTGAACGATAGCCCATGTGGGCTAAATTACCGTTAAGAGCGGTAGCCGAAAAGGGGCCGTAATTCAGCGTCACTAGCGTTAAATACTCGGCCGCGGTCGAAAGCGGCCACAACCTCAGTGCGCCGATATCGGGATGTGTGTGTACATAATCAAGCCACAGCTGCTGAACAAACTCCTGGCGCTGCATGGTGAACTCCTTGCCTAAAAACTGGCACACCTGGCGTGAGCCGTTGAGTAAGTGCTCAGTATAGGCAAGCGAGGACGACAAGGGTTCAACGGCGATTAACGACCTTTTAACGGCACGAGCGTTTTAACGGCGCGCCTATTTAATGGCCTGGAGATTAAGCGCCGAGTAGCTGCTTACTGCGGACAAATTGATCAAACTCGGTAAAGCCGCCTACATGGGTTTGGTCAACAAACACCTGCGGTACGGTATGAATGGGTTTGCCTGCTGTTTTGGCGATATCTTCTTTAGTAACGCCCTCAGAAGGCATATCAATATAGCGATAACCTTCAATTTTTCCGGCTTTTTCCAACTGGTCGGCAAGGTGTTTCGCACGCACGCAGAATGGGCATGACATCCGGCCAAAAATAACCACGAACATAGGTGGCACTCCTTTACGATAAGCAAAATAAGTTACAGAGTGGCGAGTAACTGAGAGCTAAATAGTAGTTAGCTAGACGATAGCTTACAAATTATTGTGGCTGAGCAGTGCACGTTTCGCCAATAGCAGCTCACTACTTGGCCCATTAAAGCCTGTTATGACCTAGGGTAAATCTATAAGCCTATGCAAACGCTCACTGCTGACGAATATAATTTTCTCGCTGAACTGGCGAAGGCATACCGTGATGTTCATCTGCCTTCTTTGAAACAGAGCGGGAATTGGAACCCGCGTTTAGGGGTCGATGCGCTATGCTTTCAACACCACAGCGCTAAATGCATGGTGGGTGCGTTGATTACGCCTTGCGAGCTTTGGTTAGTCCTGGTGCCTGAGCAGCACCGTGTGACTGAACCGTTGGCAGATTCGCTTACGCTATCACTCCCTTCAGGCGCCTATCGGCTATCCCTTGAGCGGCTGCCTGGCGGATATGAGTTTTATAAACGCGCAATTTTGCGCGATTTAAGTGATCTTGGAAGTTTGCAGGAGGCCGCTAGGCTCGCGCAGCAAATGATGGGGCGTTTAATGCAGCCTGCCGAAGAGTCCAATATCTAGGCATTATGAATCAGGCTGACATTGTTTTTAGCTAACATTGTTTTTAGCTAACATTATTTTTAGCTGACATTATTTTTAAGACACTATCTTCCCTACAACAGTAAAAGGAACTGCTTATGACCACCCAAGCCGTTACAACCCCGCGAGTCGCGCTGGTTACCGGAACTAGCAGTGGCATCGGTGCTGCTGTCGTTAAGCACTTTTGCGCATTAGGCTACCAAGTGCTTGCTGTCGATTTCAATCCGGCCGGCAAAGCCATTGCTGAGCAGGCTGGCGCCGCCTTTTGAAGCTGACTTGACTGACCCTGACGCCTGTCGCGCGGCGGTGGCCGATGCGGTTAAGCGCTTTGGCGGCGTCGATATATTGGTAAATAATGCTGGCATTCAACATGTTGCTTCGATTGAGACGTTTCCTGAAGAGAAATGGCGTCAAATTATGGACCTGATGCTCACGGCCCCATTTTGCTTTCTCAAGCGGCATGGCCCCATATGCGTAAAAGGGCTGGGGTCGGATTGTTAATGTGGCTTCGATACATGCCTGGTGGCTTCACCGGGTAAAGCGGCTTACATCAGTGCCAAGCATGGCATGATTGGATTGACCAAAACGGCGGCGTTAGAGGGGTGGGGAACAAGGCATTACGGCTAATGCGGTCTGCCCTGCTTATGTGAAAACCCCGCTGGTGGATAACCAAATTGCCGATCAGGCTAAATTGCACGGCATGGATGAGCAGGAAGTAATCGAAAAGTCATGCTCAAGCAGGCAGCAATCAAGCGCTTAATCGAGCCTGATGAGGTCGCACAATTAGTCGTTTATCTAGCCTCCGATGCCGCCGGTGCCGTGACCGGGTCAAGCTTTAATATTGATCTAGGCTGGACAGCGCATTAAGCCAGCCTCTATCCCCACCATGAACATTTATTAGTTTGGTGGGGGTGACTAACTCGAGACCTTAACAAACGGCCTAGCGGCGTACGGGGCGTTTTGTAATTTGCGCTGCAGGGTCCGGCGATGCATGCCCAATGCCCGAGCAGTCGCCGATATATTGCCATCGTGTTCCTGAAGGACTTTCTGAATATGTTCCCAGGTAATGCGGTTAATCGAAGGCGGGTTATCAGCCAGCTCGATATCCGGATCGCCACTCTGGCGCTCAAACGCGATTAATACATCGTCTGCATCCACCGGTTTACACAGGTAATTGACGGCGCCGAGTTTAATCGCCTCAACCGCTGTGGCAATGCTGGAGTAGCCTGTTAACACCACGATGCGACAGTGCGGCGAGGTGGTCAGCAACTCAGGAAGCAGCTTTAAACCTGAGCTGTTCTCCAGTTTCAGGTCAAGGGTCGCCATGGAAGGTGAATACTGCGCGGCCATCGTCAGGGCTTGCTCTGCATCATGGGCGACGATCACTTCATACCCGCGACGCGTTAGGGCACGACTCAGCACATGGCAAAAACTTCGTCGTCATCAATGATCAGCAGGCGTTCTTCTCGCGTTTGCATGATGTCCTCAATCTATTGCTGGAGGTGCTTAGGACGGCCGCGTTTAAATAGGCGCCGCGCAGCGAGGTAGCTTAACTTCTGTTAGCGTACCTCCTTCGGGGTGATTATACAGGCTTACACCGCCTCCTAAGCGATTGATGGTGGCATGCGTTAAAAACAGGCCGATCCCCATACCTTTGCTTTTAGTGGAGATAAAGGTTTCACCAAGCTGATCAGCAATTGACATGGCGACACCTGGGCCGTGATCTCGAATATCAATGACTACGCTTTCATCTTGCCAGTCTAAGCGAATGGCAATCTGTTCAGGATTAGCGTCGGCTGCGTTGTTGAGCAGATTGGTCAATGCTTGGTCAAGTGTGGCGTCTACTGCCAGCCATGGTTTTCCACGTTTTCCGCCACGTCAAAACGATGGCTCACATCAGGTCGTAGCACTAGCCAGCGCTGGACAACCCTGCTAGCCATACTTCTGCATCAAGCACTTCAGGCTCGGCCATTCGCCTTCGATCAGCGTTAGAAACTAAATTTTGCAGGCGAGATTTGCATACATCTACCTGCTGGCGCAGTAAATTAATGTCCTGGTCAAGCGGTGAGTCAGCAGGTGCGTCGGCCTGCATTTCCTTGAGTAGCACCGCCATGGTCGAAAGGGAGTGCCCAATTCGTGAGCAGTGCCCGCAGCTTGGGTAGCCACCGCCAACACCTGTTCATTGCGTAACGCGGCTTCCCTTGTTCGAGATAGCGCCTGGTCACGGCTACGTAGCGCGTGGGCCATTTTGTAGATAAAAACGTTACCAGGCCTGCTGAAAGACCGAAGTTTAGCCACATCCCTAATATGTGTAGGCTTAAGGGGCTATCGCTATTGATATGGCCCAGCTGTGGGATGGGGTAATAGGCAAACATTAAAAGGTATATCCCGCCATAGAGCACGCGGCAATGATCCAGGCGTGGCGCCAGGGCAGGGTGGCGGCAGCGATAGTCACCGGCACCAAGTAGTAAGTAATAAACGGGTTGGTAGAGCCGCCCGAAAAATAAAATAGCAGCGTTAAACCGGTAATGTCGGCGAGTAAATGCAGCAAGTACTCAAGGTGGGTAACGGCGCGTGGCCGCCCCAGCCGCCACCAGGTAGCAATATTAAGCACGCCCATCGCTATCACAACGCTTACCACGGCAATGACCGGCAAATCGAAGGCAAGCAGCTCAATACCAACAATAATGGCCAGTAAAAAACCTGTCCAAGTGATGCCGCGCACGATAGTGAGCCGCACTAAGTTGCGGTTGGGCGTGGAGAGGGAAGGGGCAAAGCGGTTGCCATAATGAGCTTACTTCGTTTTGGCTTTAAAGCCGTGAATGACAAACTTGATAAACAGGGTCATAACGTAAGTCGTCCAACCCGCGGTAGCCAGAATATTGAACAGCAGCATCTTGGGTGGAAGCCACGCGCTGCCCAGTAGGGCTTCAAGCATGATGTGAAAGAACATCGCCAGGAGCAACGGCAGGGCGAGAATATGAATCCACATATCGGTTCGCCGTTTGCGGATATGGTAGCGCGCCAGTAAATAACGCAGTGGCCGATGTGCCCAACAGAAAACCACCAAGGCGCCAATGGCCAATAGGCTGGCGAGAGAGGGTTCCGTGCTACCGATGTGGACGGAAAGTGAAATCGACCAAGCGAGGCTTAGCCACATCAGCCCTTCCAAGCTGGCAATAATATCCGCATAGCGTCGCACGTTCTGCATAAATGACCGGACCCTTACCGCAAAAGAATAACAATGTAAAAGTGCCGCCATGATACGACAATTGGACAATGCTGTGGTGGCTCACGTAGCGGATTTATCCAATCACGCAATTGCGTATACTGTGCACACTGTTTTGGATCCGACTTAACTTCAGTACAGGAATTGCCGTGGACACTGTGACACTGATACGCCCCGATGATTGGCATCTTCACTTACGCGACGATGAAGCGCTAAAAGCGGTGGTAGGCCATACCGCCGCTCAAATGGGGCGCGCCATTATTATGCCCAATCTCACCCCGCCGATTACCACAACGGCCCAGGCGCTTGAATATCGTCAGCGTATTCTTGATGCCTTACCAGCGGGAAGTGCTTTTGAGCCTTTGATGGTTTTATACCTTACCGATACCACTCCGCCGGAAGAAATTGAGCGCGCAGCACAGAGTGGCATTGTGAAAGCGGTGAAGCTTTACCCAGCCGGGGCCACAACGAATTCTGACTCAGGTGTCACTGACTTGGCCCATTGCGATGCCACCATTGCCATGATGGTGAAGGTGGGTATGCCCTGTTGGTCCATGGGAGGTTACCCATGCCGAGATCGATATTTTCGACCGCGAAGCGGTGTTTATCGAAAAAGTGATGAAGCCGTTGCTGGCGCGCCACCCGGCCTGAAAGTGGTATTTGAACATATCACTACCCAGCAAGCGGCGGAGTTTGTCGCGCAAGCACCGGACAATGTGGCAGCCACCATTACCGCCCATCATTTGCTGTTTAATCGCAATAAAATGCTGGTCGGGGCATTCGCCCGCACTATTACTGCCTGCCTGTTCTTAAGCGCGAGCAGCATCGTCAGGCGTTACTAAAAGCGGCTACTAGCGGTAGTCACAAGTTCTTTTAGGTACCGACAGCGCCCCTCACTCGCAAGGTGCGAAAGAGTCAAGCTGTGGCTGTGCCGGTGCTTATACAGCGCCTGCGGCCATTGAGCTTTACGCGACTGCTTTCGATGAAATGAATGCCCTGGACAAACTGGAAGCGTTTGCCAGTCTTAACGGGCCGCGTTTTTATGGGCTCCCGCCTAATACAGAAAGCATAACGTTGGAACGACGTGAATGGCGGCTACCGGAAAGCTATCCCTATGCTCAGGAGAGAAAATTGTTCCGCTATTGGCGGGGAGTCGCTAGGCTGGGCCATTAAGGCATAGCTCGCGTATGGGTTGATAGTTGATCGAACCCGCTGACATACGTTGTCAGCGGGTATTGTTAATACGGAAAACAAACGTTCAACTGCTAACCATGGCTAAGCTGTTTAAGCATTTGATCGACCATTCGCGACGAGTGATCGGCAGCCACTTCCAAAAACTCATCAAAGGAAAGGTGATTGTCGCCGCTGCCTGGGATATCCGAGAGTGCGCGGATAACCACGAACGGGCACTGGTAGAGATAGCAGGCCTGAGCAATCGCGGCGCCTTCCATTTCCACGGCAAGCATGGTGGGAAATTGCGCCCGAGTTGCTTCTACTCGCGCTGGGTCAGCCATAAAGGCGTCTCCCGTGGCGATCAGCCCTTCGCGCACCTGGACTTCCCTAATGTAGCAATTGCCTTACGCGCGATGTCTCGCAGTGCTGGGTCGGCCAGATAGGCGGCAGGCATTCCTGGCACCTGGCCTAACTCATAACCAAACACCACGGCGTCAACATCGTGATGGCGCACTTCATCAGAGATGATCACATCGCCAATGGTTAAATCGGTGGCAAACCCACCGGCTGATCCGGTGTTGATAATGGCGTCTGGCTGATGGCGCTCTAATAAAATAGCAGTGCCCACCGCTGCGTTGACTTTACCGATTCCTGACTGCAGCACAATGACCTCAAGGCCATAGCGTGTGCCGGTATGGAATACAAACCCCGCATGCTCATAGCGCTGGGGAGTGTCTAGCTGTTCCACTAAGGTGCTTACTTCCTGCGCCATTGCGCCAATAATACCAATACGCTTCACTGCGCCATGCTCCTGCATAAAAGAATAAAAATATATGAATCAGGCGTGATCCATAGGCGCTAAATCGTGCTGCTCAGCGGCTTCCAGGGTGTTTTCCAACAGAGTGGCAACGGTCATCGGGCCAACGCCTCCTGGGACGGAGTGATAAAGCTGGCGCGTTCGGCAGCGATGGCAAAATCAAGGTCACCTTTAATGTGCCATCCTCTTGGCGGTTGATGCCGACATCAATCACGATAGCCCCTGGCTTAATCCATTCCCCTTGGACGATGCCCGGCTTGCCGACAGCCACGACCAGAATGTCGGCGCGGCTAACGTGGTCTTTGAGGTTATGGGTGAAGCGGTGGCATACGGTGGTTGTGCACCCGGCCAGCATCAGTTCAAGCGCCATAGGGCGGCCGACAATGTTAGAAGCGCCCACCACGGTGGCGTCCAAGCCCCGTAGCGCTATATCGCTCTGTTCTAGTAGCGTCATAATCCCTTTAGGGGTACAGGGCCGCAGGGCGGGCATGCGTTGCGCTAAGCGCCCGATGTTATAAGGGTGAAAGCCATCCACATCCTTGTCGGGGCGGATGCGTTCTAAAATGGGCTCTGCATCCAGGTGTTTAGGCAATGGCAGTTGAACCAATATGCCATCGACGGCAGGATCGCTATTGAGCTGGTCAACAAGTGCCTCCAGATCATGCTGTGAGGTTGTTGTCGGCAGGGCATGCTGAAAGGAAAGAATGCCTGCCTGCTCGCAGGCACGGTGCTTATTATTGACATAGACTTGAGAGGCGGGATCGTCCCCGACCACAACCACGGCTAGTCCCGGTGCCCGTCCGCCTGCTTGACGGCGTGCGACGATCTTTTCGGCAACCTGTTGGCGGACAGTAGCAGCGATGGCTTTGCCATCGATTAGTTGGGCGGTCATTTACTGGAATCCCTGTGGACGTTGAAAGGGCAGTGCCAGACGTTCATCTAAAGCACTTTAATAGCAGTAATTTTCGCACGCTAGGGCATCCAGGCAAAGTGCCTTCACTAACAATCACTTTAATGGTTGACTTTAAAATTAAAAATAGTAATATATGCCTCGCTTGAGACGGGCCATGCGGTAGCGTCTAGGGTGATAAAATCGGGATGTAGCGCAGCCTGGTAGCGCGCCTGCTTTGGGAGCAGGATGTCGGGGGTTCGAATCCCTCCATCCCGACCACACCTAACGCGAAAGGTAGTAGTTTGCTTTTCCAAGCTTTGGTTGTGGTCTAGTGCTCATCAGTATTCGTATCTTCTGAATGCTTTTGTGCGCCCATAGCTCAACCGGATAGAGCAACGGCCTTCTAAGCCGTAGGTTGCGGGTTCGATTCCTGCTGGGCGTGCCATCTAATTCAGTGGTAACAACCTGTCAGAATCCTATCTTCAAGCACGTACTGCTTGTTTTTCGTAAGATTGTCTATGGTGGGTGTAGCTCAGGGTAGAGCCCCGGATTGTGACTCCGGTGGTCGTGGGTTCAAATCCCATCATCCACCCCAGTGACAATATTTGCGTTTCCAGTTTTTAGGTTGTGGTGGGTGTAGCTCAGTGGTAGAGCCCCGGATTGTGACTCCGGTGGTCGTGGGTTCAAGTCCCATCATCCACCCCATTACCTACCCCTTCTTTATATTTCTTTTCTTTGCTTTAATCTCTACTATTTATTGATCAGTAATTTATGCCCTTAATTGGGTTTTTTCGTTTTCAATTTCTGATGCGTTAGCGCTAACGTTGCATGGTAGATATGTAGCTAAAGGCATGCAGCTAGCGTTCCCGGCTATTTGTAATAAATTACTAGTAAGTAATGGCTCTATCATTTGTAGTAATGTTCTTAACATTCTTCGTTTTCAGCGACATAAATTACTGTTTTAATGCTCTAAAATAGCGCTTTCCACTCTATAAATGCAGTATATTTGGTGATATTTTTCAAATAGTTATTATCATCCATTGTGTTTGCGAATCGATCAAAGGGAGTGCATCAAAATGGCACGTCAAACGGTAGTTTTGGGAGCAGGCATGGTGGGTGTCAGCATTGCTTGGCATCTACGCCAGCGCGGTCATGACGTCACAATCGTGGACCGCCAACAACCTGGTCGCGAAACGTCGTTTGGCAATGCGGGCATTATTCAGCGTGAGGCAGTTAGACCTTACCCTTTTCCACGTGATGTCAAAACGCTGTTAAGCGTTTTGCCTAACCGCCGCGTCGATATTCGCTATCGCCCAGCGGGTATGGTTAATGCCGCCTCTCCGCTACTGCGCTATTGGATGAATTCGGCACCCAAGGCTTACCAGAAAATCGTGCCGGAATACGCGTCGTTGATCCAACTTTCACTGAAGACCCATGGGCCCATGATTGAGGCCGCCGGTGCAGAACACCTTGTGCGCCGGCAGGGATGGCTTGAACTCTACAGAACATCTGAAAAACTTGCGGCGCGGTTAAAAGATGCCGAAGAGGCCCGGCGCCTTTATGGCGTTCAGTTTGAGCAATTGGACCGAGCGGCACTTGCAGAGAAAGAGCCTTCTGAGTGACGCCATTATAGGTGCAATTCACTGGCTAGATCCCTGGACTGTAGCTGACCCAGGCGCACTGGTCGCGGCTTACGCACAATCATTTAGTGAGAGTGGTGGACGCATTTTGCAGGCCGACATTAAGTCGGTTCAGCAGGTGCGTGACCGATGGCAGGTAAATACAGCCTCTGAAACGGTTGAGGCGGACGAGGTGGTGGTGGCTCTGGGGCCCTGGGCGGGTAGCTGGCTGAAAGAGCTTGGCTATCACTTTCCGACTTTTGTAAAGCGTGGCTACCACATGCACTACGCTTCTCAGGCCTCAGCAAAACTCAATTTTTGGGTGATGGATGCAGAAGTTGGCTATTTGCTGGCGCCGATGAATGCCGGCATCCGATTGACCACTGGGGCAGAGTTGGATCGCTTGGATGCTCCCGCTGACGTTAACCAGTTGGGCGCTGCAGAGAAGGTCGCACGCAGTGTCTTTCCATTAGGGGAGCGCCGTGATGAAGTCCCTTGGAAAGGCGCACGGCCCTGTTTGCCCGATATGAAGCCTGTGATTGGGCCTGCGCCGAGGCATCCCGGGCTATGGCTTGCCTTTGGCCATGGCCATCAAGGCTTTACTCTAGGTCCGGCCACCGGTCATCTGATGGCGGAGATGATGGAAGGGCAACCTACGAGCATTGATATGGCACCATTTCGCGCTGACAGGTTCTAGCTAGCGCTATATCCATTAATGATCAGGTAAAATAAGCCGATAGTGGTAGATGCTGGTACTAGTAATAGGGAACGATATCTTTGCGCGTAATCTAATGCTTTGCTAGTTTAAAAGCACATTTGCACACCATGAGGTGGATATATGGATGTAGGCATCAGCAGTTCAGTTAGCGCGTCGCTTTACATGAACCAAGCGCAAACGCCTGAGCAAGCACAAATGCAGGTGTTTAAACAAGCGCTAGATACACAGGCGCAGCAAGTGACCGAAATCATGGCCTCTGCAGACACTGGCGCTCAGCCGGATTTGGCCAAAGAGGGCAATGTAGGTACGCAGGTTAATACCTACGCCTAGAGTCCAGTACCAATAGCGGCTGACTGGCAACGGTCATAACCGTTAGTACGATAAAACGCTGACTTGCTCAGCGTTTTTTTTGGTCTTTTCAAGGGCGTCACGTTTGACGACACCCGCGACAACAGCCGTCTCCAAGCGTTACAATTGCCGCAATGAACATTGCTCATTGCGTAGAGGCTAGTTAGCGAGAGCTGCTGATTGGGTGCTGCGCTGAGACCCTATATTTGAAGAGGCACAATGAAAGAGACACAGCTGGCCCATGAAGCAGGGCTTAGACGCACCTTTGCTATTATTTCGCACCCCGACGCCGGTAAAACCACTATTACCGAAAAGATGCTGCTGTTTGGTAACGCTATTCAGTTGGCGGGGTCGGTTAAAAGTAAGCGTAATGACCGTCATGCCACGTCGGATTGGATGAAGATGGAGCAGGAGCGGGGTATCTCTGTCACCACTTCGGTCATGCAGTTCCCCTACGGTGGCCGTATCGTCAACCTGCTGGATACACCCGGTCACGAAGACTTTTCTGAAGATACCTACCGCACGCTCACGGCGGTTGACTCTGCCTTGATGGTGATCGACGGCGCCAAAGGTGTTGAGGATCGCACCATTAAGTTGATGGAAGTGTGTCGTCTGCGCACCACGCCGATTCTCACCTTCATCAATAAAATGGACCGCGATATCCGCGACCCGATTGAAGTCATGGATGAAGTTGAGACGGTGCTGAATATCCAGTGCGCGCCGATGACCTGGCCGATTGGTATGGGTCGTCACTTTAAGGGCGTTTATCACCTCTATAATGACGTGATTCATCTTTACACCCAGGGCAGGGTAGCCGCATTCCCGAGGATAAGCGTATTGAGGGGTTAGATAGCCCCGAAGTGGATGCCGTGCTTGGGGAAGATCAGGCTGAAGAGCTGCGTATGGAAGTAGAGCTGGTGCGTGGTGCATCGCATGAATTCGATCTGGAGGCTTACCGCCGGGGTGAGCTTTCGCCGGTCTATTTCGGTACCGCCATGGGCAACTTTGGTGTGCGCGAGATGATGGACGGCTTTGTCGAATATGCGCCGCCGCCCCAGGCCCACGAAACTGATACTCGGGTAGTCACTTCCGATGATGATCGCTTCACCGGCTTTGTGTTTAAAATCCAGGCCAATATGGATCCCAATCACCGCGACCGTATCGCCTTTTGCGGGTCTGTTCAGGCAAGTACGAAAGAACATGAAGATGCGCCATGTGCGTATTGGCAAGGACGTTAAAATTGCCGATGCATTGACCTTTATGGCCTCCGACCGCTCACAAGTCGAAGAGGCTTGGCCCGGCGATATTATCGGTTTGCACAACCACGGTACGATTCAGATCGGCGATACCTTTACCGTGGGTGAGGATATGCGCTTTACCGGCATACCGCACTTTGCGCCCGAGTTATTTAAACGCGTACGCTTAAAAGACCCGTTAAAAATGAAGGCGCTACAAAGGGGCTGCAGCAACTTTCTGAAGAAGGCGCAACCCAGGTCTTTATGCCCATGGATAATAACGACCTGATTCTCGGCGCCGTGGGTACTCTGCAGTTTGACGTTGTCGCCCACCGTCTCAAAGAAGAGTACAAGGTCGACTGCCTGTACGAAGGTGTCAATGTCCAGACCGCCCGCTGGGTTTACTGTGAAGATGCCAAAAGCTGGAAGAGTTTAAGCGCAAGGCCAGCGCTAACCTGGCGATTGATGGCGGTGGCTATCTCACCTATATTGCACCTACCCGGGTTAACTTACAGATGACCCAGGAGCGCTGGCCGGAAATACGCTTCCAACCCACCCGCGAGCACTAAGTATTCCCATGTTAATTGACGCACATTGCCATCTCGATTTTACGCAGTTCGATGATGATCGGCCTGAGGTCTTTGAGGCCGCTAAGGCAGTGGGCGTCGGGCATTTTATTGTGCCTGGCACGACCCGTGACCGATGGCAGCATGTACTGACGTTAGGTGGGCGGGAGGATACGTCAGTATGCCTGGGCCTTCATCCTTACTTTATTGATCAGCATCAGGAATCGGATGTTGAGGCACTTGATCAGCAACTCAGCGAACACCCTGAGCTCGTGGCGTTGGGTGAGTGTGGCATTGATGCCCGGTTTACAGACACGCTTGACGCGCAGTGGCGCTATTTTGATGCTCAACTGAAACTCGCGAAGCGCCACTCTCTGCCGGTGGTAGTGCACTGCGTCCACGCTAACGATAAGGTCGCAAAGCGTCTTCGTCAGCTTGAGCTTCCTCAAGCCGGACTCATTCATGCTTTTCAGGTTCCATTGAACAAGCAACGAAGTTTCTTGACCTGGGGTTCAAGCTAGGCCTGGGCGGCGCAGTCACCTATGAGCGTGCCAAGCGGTTACAGCGAACCGTTGAGGCGTTACCTAACGATGCTTTTGTGCTGGAAACCGACAGCTCTGACATGCCGCTTAGCGGCTATCAAGGGAAGCGAAATGAACCGTGCAGGGTAGCCGAGGTTTGTGACGTCGTGGCTACCCTGCGTGGTCAAACAACTGAGCAAGTTGCGGCTCAGAGCAGTAATGCCGCCGCAAAACTATTTGGCCTATAATAGCGACTAAGGCATTTGCCTCTGAATTATTACCCTCGGAGCCATTAGCCGTTATGCGTTATGCGTTAAGGCTAACCGCTAGCTGTTCTGGATCAACGCGCTCAATAGCGTAGGGTAACGATAGAAGGGTAGCGGGTTCTCCCGCGAGAAAACGGGCATTGCTTCTTCTGTTACCTTGGTATTCATCACCGCCAATAACTCGACATGACCTTGTTCATCAAAAGCGCTGACGACCACTTCGCCCACCGTTTTATCGTCATTACTGACGAGGCTGGCGCCCACTTCGGGTAGCGCTTTTGTGTCTACGCTGACGCGCATCAAGCGCTTTTAACTTGCCCCGGAAGTGCGCCCGTGCGACCACTTCTTGGCCGGTATAGCAGCCCTTTTAAAACTAATGCCGCCCAATGCTTCCCAGTTAAGCATTTGAGGCAAAAGTGATCCTGCTGCGCATCGGTAAGCCATGCCAGGCCGCTGCGAATATCTTCAAGCTGCCAAGCGTTGCGACTCGCTTCGTCGTCCTTGATCTCGGCAGCATCGCTATCACTATGGTTGTCGAAACCGTCGTCGAAACCGTCGTCGAAACATAATAGCCAACGTGGTGTCTCACTGGGGTAGCGCAGTGCACAGGTGTGGCCATTAGTGGTGTGGGTGCCTATTTGCTCAGGGAGCCGCAGGGCCATCTGATCAGCAATCGCTTGGGCTTTATCGCTGGCGCCGATAAAGGTGAGGTTGGGCAGGGCGATCAACTCGGTCTTATAGAAAGCGGCGAATTTTTTTAAGATGGTTGGCTAAGCTATCCAATAGGGTACTGCTCAGTAGCAGCCGGAAATGGTTTTCACCCATGCGGAGTAGATAGGCGTTGGCTAACATACGGCCCTTGGGCGTGCAAAAGCAGGTTAGCGGTGCGAAATTGCCATCGGCTAAGCTGACTTGGGCGCTGGTCTGCCCTTGAAGAAACTTTTCAGCGTCCGCACCTTTTACATCAAGCGCGGCTAAATGGCTAAGGCGGACGCTGCCAAGGTCGGGGTTGCTAGTGGGAACGGTCGCCATAAAAAACTCCCTGGTATAGGTAGCAGTAGAGAATCTGCTAGAAAATAATCGACGAATATTGCCATTAAGTGCGGGCAGCAGGCATTAATTGCAAGGCACCATTAGCGTGCTAGACTCGTTGCTTTGCAGGAAGTCTTGCACAGGTCAATAAGCAGGGAAACGTCATGGCGCAGCAGTCGTTAACATTTCAAGGTGTAAAACGGTCGAGCAAGTCAACAAAATTACCACAGCGCTCATGATGCTTGATGGCGTCGATAGTGCTGAAGTGGGCCGCCATGGTGCAGATATAGACGGTCGAGCAAAGCGCGAAACGCTGATTAATGCCATCGAAAAACTCAAATTAGGTGTGAAAATCTCTTAATGCACATACCTATTACTGTCATCAGTGAACGCAACCGCGTATTTAGGCAGCGTGTAGATGTTGATGGCTTAGAGGCGCTGTATGCCGATGTGCCGCCGATCGTCGGTGGGGATGGCAGTGCTCCTGACCCGCATGACTATTTCGATATTGCCTTAGGTACTTGCAAAGCCATTACGGTACAGATGTACGCAAAGCGCAAGGCGTGGCCGCTTGAGGGTGTGACCGTCACGGTGCAGCGCGATGATAGTCAGGAAAAAAGGGGGTATACAAGCTAACCGTCGTATTGGCATTGCATGGTATTGATGACCCTGCTCAGCGCGCTAGGCTTGAAGAGATTAGTCATCGCTGCCCCATCCAACGTTTGATGACGGTATCCACGGTCGAGATCGCCACACTTCTTGTTTAGTTATTATTTGTTTAGTTATCCCTTATCTAGTTTCTCTTTTGGAGCACCGATGAGCAAAGCCTTTCGCTTACAGTCAAAATTTCAGCCTGCAGGCGATCAGCCTGCCGCCATTAAAGGACTGATTAGTGGGCTGGAATCAGGGCTTGCCCATCAAACGTTGTTGGGCGTAACCGGGTCGGGCAAAACCTTCACCATGGCTAATGTGGTTGAGCAGCAGCAGCGCCCGACTATTGTCATGGCGCCGAACAAGACTCTTGCTGCTCAGCTTTACGGGGAGTTCAAGTCGTTTTTCCCTGATAACGCAGTTGAGTATTTTGTCTCCTACTACGATTACTATCAGCCGGAAGCCTATGTGCCTTCGTCAGATACCTTCATCGAGAAAGATGCCTCGATAAATGATCATATAGAGCAGATGCGCCTTTCGGCCACAAAAGCATTATTAGAACGGCGCGATGCGCTGATCGTCGTATCAGTCTCGGCCATTTATGGCCTGGGTGATCCCGATCAATATCTTAAAATGCGTCTTCACTTCACCCGCGGTGAGCTAATTGATCAGCGCGCCTTTCTACGACGCTTGGCCGAGCTACAGTATACCCGCAATGATATGGATTTTCGGCGCGGTACCTATCGAGTGCGCGGTGATGTGATCGACATCTTCCCCGCTGACTCCGACGAGGAAGCGGTACGCGTCGAGCTATTTGACAGCGAAATCGATACGATCCGCCTATTTGATCCGTTGACCGGTGCCGTTCGTGGGGAAGTCCCGCGTATGACCATCTACCCCAAATCGCATTACGTTACGCCGCGGGAAACCATCCTAGGGGCCATTGATGCGATCAAAGAAGAGCTAAAAGGTCGCCTTGAGTGGATGCGCAAGCACGAACGGCTGGTAGAAGCGCAGCGTCTGGAGCAGCGTACGCTTTATGATATCGAGATGATGCTGGAGCTGGGTTACTGCAACGGTATTGAAAACTATTCACGCTATCTCTCGGGCGGACACCCGGCGAGCCGCCGCCCACGTTTTTCGACTACTTACCCGATGACGCACTGCTATTTATCGATGAGTCTCACGTTAGTGTGCCCCAGGTAGGCGGTATGTATAAAGGCGACCGGTCGCGTAAAGAGACGCTGGTCGAGTACGGTTTCCGGTTGCCCTCAGCACTGGATAACCGGCCAATGAAATTTGAAGAGTGGGAGGCGATTTCCCCGCAAACCATCTTTGTCTCTGCCACCCCAGGCCGTTATGAAGGCGAGCACGCTAGCCAAACCGTCGAGCAGGTGGTGCGTCCCACAGGTCTACTGGATCCTGAAATTGAGGTGCGTCCGGCCAGTACTCAGGTCGATGATCTGCTTTCGGAGATTGGCCTACGCACCGCGGTAGGTGAGCGGGTGCTGGTGACCACGCTCACCAAGCGTATGGCGGAAGACTTGACCGAGTATTTTGACGAGCACGGCATACGGGTTCGCTACCTACACTCGGATATCGATACCGTCGAGCGTGTCGAGATCATTCGTGATTTACGACTGGGCAAGTTTGATGTGCTGGTAGGCATTAACTTGCTGCGTGAAGGGTTGGATATTCCCGAAGTCTCGCTGGTGGCCATTTTGGATGCCGATAAAGAGGGCTTTCTGCGCGCGGAGCGTCGTTAATACAGACCATTGGCCGCGCTGCTCGTAACGCGCATGGTAAGGCGATTCTGTACGGCGACCGGATTACCGACTCGATGCGTAAAGCCATCGATGAAACCGAACGTCGACGGGCCAAGCAGACCGCTCATAATGAAGAACATGGTATTACGCCAACAACGGTTACCCGCTCGGTGGCTGATATCCTTGAAGCTGCCCAGGCGCCGGGTAAGAAAAGCAGTCGTCGGCGTGGTAGTGAACGTAAAGTGGCGGAAAGTGGCGCCGAGTATGATGTGTCGACCATGAACAAACAGGACCTGCTGGGCGCGATCAGCAAGCTTGAAGATGCCATGTTTGAAGCAGCGCAAAACCTGGAGTTTGAGGAAGCGGCCCGACTTCGCGATCAACTCCATCAAATGAAAGAAAAACAGCTGGCGCTGGGCTAACGGATGCCAGAAGGGCCAGAAAAACATCGCGCAGCAGACCTTATTCAGGAGCAGATAGACGGGCGGGTAATTGAACAAGCGTTGGTGGCAGGGCTGGGCAATTATCTTGGCTCTGAAATTCTTTTTGTACTCAGTTGTCCTCTAGCGCTCGATCGTTAGATCTCACTCCTAATCAGCAACAATCGCTGGGGCAGTGCTTGGGTGCCACCGCTGTAATTCGGTGATCGAGCGCAAAATGGTCGGATCACGAAGGCTCTATTATTGCCCCACTGCCAAGCCAATGGTTAGATTTCTGACGAGCAGTCGATCATGTTTTTTTAGATTTTATACCGTTATCTTGATTATTATAAAACAACCACTAAAACACTAAACTTATAAAATAGTTAGCCAGCGAGGAATGCTGCCGGCGGCAGGGCAATACGGTATACTTGGCCACACGCTAAGACGGCACTTGCGCCGATGCGCAAAAATGTCGCTGACTAGACGATAACCTAGGAGCTGTTAGTCCATGACCGTGATTCGCCAGGACGACGTTATTCAAAGCGTTGCCGATGCTCTGCAGTACATCTCTTACTATCATCCTAAAGATTTTATTGACGCCATGGCGGCCGCCTACGAGCGTGAAGAGAACCCCGCTGCTAAAGACGCTATTGCGCAAATTCTGATTAATTCGCGCATGTGTGCCACAGGGCACCGCCCGATTTGCCAGGACACCGGTATCGTCACCGTGTTTGTTCACGTGGGTATGAACGTTACCTGGGAAGCGGACATGAGCCTGGACGACATGATCAACGAAGGTGTTCGTCGCGCTTATCTATTGCCTGACAATGTCCTTCGTGCCTCAGTACTGGCAGATCCTGACGGTAAACGGGCTAACACCAAAGACAACACCCCGCGATTATTCATCACCAGATTGTGCCTGGCGACAGCGTGGATATTCACGTAGCCGCAAAAGGCGGGGGGAGTGAAGCCAAGTCTAAATTTGCCATGCTTAACCCTTCCGACAGTGTCGTCGATTGGGTAATGGAACAACTGCCGAAGATGGGCGCAGGCTGGTGTCCGCCTGGGATGCTGGGTATTGGTATCGGTGGCACTGCTGAAAAAGCCATGATGATTGCCAAAGAGGCGCTGCTTGATCCTATCGATATCCAGGATTTACAGGCGCGAGGCCCCAGTAATCGCGCCGAAGAGATACGCTTGGAACTGTTTGATAAAGTCAATAAGAGCGGTATTGGCGCGCAAGGGTTAGGCGGTTTAACCACCGTGCTGGATATTAAAGTTAAAGATTATCCTACCCATGCGGCCAACAAGCCCGTCGCAATTATTCCCAACTGTGCGGCGACGCGTCACGCCCACTTTACCCTTGATGGGTCAGGGCCTGCGTCATTAAAAGCGCCGAAGCTTGAAGACTGGCCGGAAATCACCCGCGAAGCAGGTGACAACGTTAAACGTGTCAATCTCGACACCGTGACGCCTGCTGAAGTTAAAACCTGGCAGCCCGGTGATACGCTGCTATTGAACGGTAAGTTACTAACCGGCCGCGATGCTGCGCACAAGCGTATGGTCGATATGCTGGCTAAGGGTGAGCCGTTGCCAGTCGACATGAGAGGTCGATTTATTTACTACGTCGGCCCGGTTGATCCTATCAGAGATGAAGTTGTTGGCCCTGCTGGCCCGACCACCGCCACACGGATGGATAAGTTTACCCGCACGATGTTAGAAGAGACCGGCCTGCTAGGCATGGTAGGCAAGGCAGAACGTGGTCAAGCCGCCATTGATGCTATCCGTGACAATGAAGCAGTTTACTTAATGGCTGTAGGTGGGTCAGCCTATCTGGTCGCCCAAGCAATTAAGAAATCGCGAGTAGTGGGTTTTGAAGACCTGGGCATGGAGGCGATCTACGAGTTTGAAGTGGAAGATATGCCGGTGACCGTTGCCGTTGATAGCCAGGGGACTTCAGTCCATCAAACTGGGCCTGCCAAATGGAAAGAGATTATTGCTCAGTCGGCATAGCGGGAATGGTAAGATTGATTAGGCTTTAAGCGCATAGGTTTTTAAGCGCATAAGGGCCTCGCTAACGGCGAGGCCTTGTTCTTTGTGAGGGCTTTATGAGGGTGTAGCTATGACCTCCTGGTTGCTGGGGACCAGTATCTTATTGATACACCTGTTGGGTGTTGTTTCAGCCATTATGGCATTGATGTCTAGTCGCACCTCACAGGGGGGCCGTGGCGTGGATTATATCCCTGCTTACGTTCCCCTATGCTGCGGTACCCGCTTACTGGTTCTTTGGTCGCCCGCGATTTTATGGTTATGTATCTGCCCGAGGACAACGTGACAACGTACTGCGCCGGGTGCTGGTTCGTTACCGTGCCAATGTAGAACCGCATGTTGCGCCCTCTGGTAATGCAGATGTACAGGCGGTTGAGCAACTTGCCATGATGCCCTTAACCCTTGGCAACCATGCGAAGCTGTTAATTGATGGCCCCGAGACGTTTGAAAGTCTGTTTGAGGGTATTGCTCGCGCTGAAGATTATGTTCTGCTGCAGTTTTTATTGTTCGCGATGATGCGCTTGGACAACAATTAAAGGATCACTTACAGCGCGCTGCCCAGCGCGGCGTCCGCGTTTATTTTCTCTACGATGAAGTGGGGAGTCGTAAATTACCCGATAGTTACCTTAATGATTTAACCAATGATGGTGTGGCCGTCAGCGCCTTTCGCTCCTCGCGTGGCCTAAAACATCGCTTTCAGCTTAATTTTCGCAACCACCGCAAAGTAACGGTAATTGATGGCAAAGAGGGCTGGATAGGCGGTTTTAATGTTGGCGTCGAATACTTGGGGAGGACGCTCGACATGGACCTTGGCGAGATACTCATCTGAAGCTTGAAGGCCCCAGTGTATTGGGCTTGCAGGAAGCGTTTTGGGAAGATTGGCACTGGGCTACCGATGAGGTGATTAGCCTGAATTGGATGGCAAAGGCTTCTTCCTCAAAAAACCATCATGTTGTTATTGTGCCCTCGGGGCCTGCTGATCGGCAGGACACCGCTAGCCTGTTAGTTCAACAGGTTATCCATAGTGCCAAGCATCGATTATGGGTAACCAGCCCTTATTTTGTCCCCGACCAGGGGTTCAAGATGCACTGCGCCTTGCGGCAATGCGTGGGGTAGATGTTCGAGTGATGATCCCTGAACGTCCAGATCATTTGCTGGTTTTTCTGTCAGCATTCTCATTCTTACCCGATATGTTAAGAGCTGGTGTTAAAATATACCGTTATCTTCCAGGTTTCTTACATCAAAAGTAATTCTTGTAGACAACGAAACAGCCACTGTTGGCACAGTAAACTTAGATAATCGCTCGTTTCGATTAAATTTTGAAATTACCGCGTTTATTCCTAGTCGAGATTTTGCAGCCAGCGTGCAGGTTATGCTGGAAAATGATTTTGCACAGTGCCGTCGTTTGAATATTGATGAAATTAACCAGCGTCCAATGTGGAAGAAAGTGATCTCACGGGCTGCCTATTTACTGGCTCCAGTTCAATAGTAAAGAAAGCGTAATAAGGGAACCAATATGCGTGCACGATGGGTAAAACAAGGAGCCTTGGGGTGAATCTTGAAACAAAATGGCTGGAAGATTTTGTCGCGCTCGCCAATACGCGTAGCTTTTCTGCCTCTGCACGCCAGCGACATGTCACACAGCCGGCGTTTAGTCGACGTATCCGGGCATTAGAGCAAGCTGTTGATGTTACCTTGGTAGACCGTTCAACCACCCCCATTGGGTTAACGCCGGAAGGGCAGTTATTTTTGGTGACTGCGCGCAATTTGGTCGAACAATTAAATGAATCGCTTAGCCATTTACGCGGTCTTTCTATTGCCAATGAGGCATTGGACATCGTTGCAGCTCACTCCCCTGGCGTTGAGTTTTACCCGCCATGGATTTCACGCCTGCAGCAAGGTTTGGGGAACTGCCAACTCGCTTAGTGGCCATGAACGTGGGCGAAGCGATACATGCTCCGCGAGGGCAACTGTGATCTTATGCTCGCCTATTACGACCCGTTTGCCACTATGCAACTGGATGCCGAGGTGTTTCCCTCTTTTCCATTGGTAAGGTCAATATGCTGCCCGTCTCGTTGCCAGATGCGCAGGGAAAAGCAAAGTTTTCACTCCAGCATGACACTTCCATACCGTATCTTTCCTATACGCAGGGGCTTTCTTAGGGCGCAGTGTGCGTATGTTGCTAAAGAATGATCCGTTGCGTATGAAATTGCGTACCGTGTATGAAACGGCCATGGCCGAAGGACTGAAGGGAATGGTACTGCAAGGCGTTGGAGTGGCGTGGATACCTGATTTTGCATTCGTGAAGAGTTGAAGAGTGGGCGACTGGTGAGAGCGGGTGACCAGAGTTGGGATATACCCTTGGAAATTCGCTTATATCGTTGCGCGATGGTGCATAAACCCGGAGTAGAGCGTTTGTGGCGGCAAATGATGAAGCTGCCACGTGACTTTCTTCAAGCCTAATATTCACAGGTCTATCGGTCACAAAGATAAATATTGTCGACCGCTTACTCCGTTTAGCTACTGCCAAAATCGGCGGGCAAACCCAAAAGTTTTGGATAATAAAAAATGATCTTCAAACAGGCTGTCAGGCTCTAGATCAGCCAACGCCACCCAGCGTGCATGGTCGCCGCCTTTGATAGGCTTTAAACGGGGTAATTGTTGATCCGGGCGTAGTGCAAAATAGAAGGCTTCCGCCAATGTGCGACCGCGCCAACTGCGGTGAGGCTCATCGAATAAGCGCTGGCCACGCAGAGAGCCTTTGAGCACAGGCTCGGGAACCTTTAGGCGTATGCGTTCACGAAGCTCACGCAAACAAGCATCTAGTAACCGCTCGTGGGGTTAATGAATCCTCCCGGCAAGGCATAAAGCCCTTCACCCGGTGCCGCTGTGCGCCGCACTAGCAAGACGTGCCCCGACTGAACCACTACCGCATTAACCGTTACAAAAATAGGTGGGTAGGGGCTTGAGCCCACGCCTGGCGGTATTGTTCCAATAGCTGTTGTTCTTCGAGCAGTCGCTGGTAGGCGCCTGCGTGGCAGAATTTTTTAACCCTCTCGACAACGCCGGGCGGTAAATCGTGGTAGGCGCCAGTGCTCAGGTAGTCATCTGTTGAACTGGGGAGCGAAATAGGCGCTCTCGAATTTGGCTCGCTGAAATCCCTTCCACCGGCGGCACACTGACCGACTCCCACTGAGGAAACAGCGAAAGATAGTAGCTTGACTGACCTCGGCTGGCACCAATCAAACCAATGCGGGTAGGCGTGCATTGGCCGGGGCGGCCAAATCGCGTACTTTGCGCTGAACGTCGCGTACCCAAACATCATCATTGTAGAGAGCGTCCAATAACGGGGTAATTTCTAAGCGCTGATTATCCGCGTCGCCAAACCCTGCACGGAGCATTGCCTGACGCTCATCAAATTGCCAAGGATTTCGCAATGAACGCGCTTGCCAAGATGAACCTACCAATACAATCACTTGCCGAGCGCGCTTCAATGCCTCACGAATGATCGCCAAGTGACCTAGGTGAGGAGGCTGAAAGCGCCCAATAAACACCAAACAGTCGAAATCGCAGGCAGCAGCGGAGCGCGAAACGTCGATGACCATCCAAGCTTCCTTTGTTTGGTCGTGTTAATGATGCAACGTACCAGAAAACTGCGCTCAACGCTGTGGTTCGGTATGCTAGAAAAATAGAAGATTGATAATGTTTATAAAGGCCTCCATACCTACGGCACAGGACGTGAATATGATTAAACGCACAGCTATCTTTTGGTGGAATGTCGTGCAAGACGCCACGTCACTATGGTTGGAGCGAAATGCCTTTAGTTATGCAGGCTCACTTGCGTTTTATACGCTTTTCTCACTGGCTCCTACGATTATTATTGCGGTCACGGTGATCGGTGTTGTTATGGGTGAAGAAGCAGCTCAGGGCAAATCGTCGCTCAACTGCAGGGCACCTTAGGCATGGATGCCGCTATCGCCATTCAAGAAGCCGTTGCTCAGTCGAGAATTGAAGAGTCAGGCCTATTGCCCACGCTGTTAGGTGTCGGAGCGCTGGTGATCGGTGCGACGACTGTGTTCGCTCAAATGCAGTTTTCACTTAATACCATTTGGGGGGTAACGGCGAAGCCAACCTCTAACAGCGTATTACGCTTTATTCAAAGCCGGCTGTTGTCGCTAACGGTCGTGCTCTCCATTGGATTTATATTGTTGGTCTCATTAGTGATGGGGTGGTGCTGCGGGGAATGCTGCAAGCTGCCGATAACCTAGTGCCTTATGCCAGTTTGTTAACGACGTCGGTTGAGTCGCTGATCTCGCTGGGTGTCGTCACCTTACTGTTTGCGACCATTTTTAAGGTGCTTCCCGACGTCATGCTTCGCTGGCAAGATGTGCTGATTGGTGCCGTTGTAACTGCCGTGCTGTTTACCATTGGCCGCAGTGTGATCGCGATTTATCTGGCTTATACGGCTACGGCGTCTACCTATGGTGCTGCTGGGTCGGTCGTGATGATCTTGCTGTGGGTTTACTACAGTTCATTGATCCTGCTGTTTGGTGCAGCGTTTACACGATCGTTGTTGTTGCGTCGTGGTCGCCCGCTGATACCGCGCAACAGTGCAGTGATAGTAAAGCGCGAGTTTGTTTAACATTCTGGTGCGAGGAGAAAGAGATGACCGATTGCTGTGTGCGTGCCCTGGTTACCGGTAAAGTACAGGGTGTTTGTTATCGCCGCGCTACCCATGAAAAGGCACTTCAGCAGGGTGTTACCGGCTACGCTAAGAACCTTCCCGATGGGCGCGTTGAGGTCTTAATGTGCGGGCATCCTGAGGCCGTCAAACGACTAAGCGAATGGCTATGGCAAGGCTCAGAAGGGGCGCAGGTAACCCACGTCGAACTTGATGTACTGGATAACTGCCGTCCCCCAGCCATTTCGCTACTCACTAGGGCCTGGTCAAGCCCTAGTGGTAGCATGAGATAGGGTAAATCTCCTACTTAAGCGCTTTTCCATTCGCGGATATTAGTAGCCGTTAGGCTGACAATATTCTGACGTGCTTCGGGGGTAATCCAGGCGTTGTGAGGCGTGACAATTAGATTGAGCGGCTCACTGAGCGCTTCTAATAGCGGGTGGCCTTCTTTAGGCGGTTCTGAGGGTAATACATCAACACCCAAGCCGCCCAATTGGCCGCTGCGCAGCGCTTCAAGCGCAGCGACCTCGTCGATAACCCCGCCGCGAGCGCAGTTAACCAACAGTAAGGACGGCTTGGCCCTGGCCAAGCGCTCTCGATTAATCAAATGTTTGGTGGCATCACTGAGGGGGGCAGTGCAAACTAATCACGTCAGCGTCGGCTAGCAGGTCGTCCAGTGCGGGGCGCTGGTCGTTGGCTTCATTGCCCGGCCTAGCCGCAAACGTCACGCGCATGCCGAACGCTTCCGCCAGCCGTGCCACTTCAGTGCCCAGCTCGCCTTGCCCCACCATAACCAAATGTTTGTCGGACAGTTGCAGCGTGGGGTAATCCTGCAAACAAAAAAAGTCGCTGCGCTGCCATTCGCCAGCCGCGACATCGCGTTGATAGCGGGGTAGGCGGTTGGCTAAGGCGAGTATCAGCATCAATGTATGCTGTGACACGCTGGCGGTACCGTAAGCCGCCACGTTTTTAACCTCGATGTTTTGTGCTTTAGCCGTTTCGAGATCGATATTATTGAGCCCCGTGGCGAGCACGCATATCAGTTTGAGATTAGGCAGTTGCTGCAACGTTTCAGCGTCTAGCACTACCTTGTTAACAATCGCAATGTCTGCCTGTGTTAAGCGCTCAAGCGCCTGCTGGTGGTGCTTTGCTCAAACACCTCTAGGTGTGTGACCGACGCCCTAATAGCGCTTAAATCTATCCCAGGGCCTAAGCTTTGGGCGTCCAGTATGACGGCATGCGACATTTTATTCTCTCCATTAACTGCCGAAGGCTGCATAACCTTGCTCGGCAGGGGTCACAAAGGGTATAATGGCGGCGCTTTATCAACCGCAGCCTTGGAATTTATTCCAACTGGCCACATATTGGTTGCCTGGCAGCGTTTGTGTTCGCCATTGTTCTTTTCTTTCAGCACTTGGTTTTCCAGGATTGTGTCTAGGACTGTGTCTGTCAGTACTGAATCTGTCAGGGTTGAGCTTTTTAGGGAGCCAATAACATGCCCATCTATGAATATGAGTGCAAGGCCTGTGGCCATCGCCTAGAAAAAATTGCAAAAAATTAGCGCCGATCCGTTGAAGGATTGTCCCGCCTGCCAGAGCGAAGGCTTGGAAAGGCTAGTCTCGGCGGCGGGTTTCCGCCTGGCTGGCGGCGGTTGGTACGAAACCGATTTCAAAACGGGTAGCAAAAGAACTTGGTCGCTGACGGTAAGACTGCCTCTGCAGATACTGCTAAATCAAGTGATTCCAGTGCTACTCCCAAGAGCGTTACTCCCAGTGACAAAGGCGCCGCAGCATAACTGCGGCAGTCAGGGTCGGGACGCCCGCGACATTTTAATTGCCACGTAACAGAACAGGGATTTGACATGCGCAGCCATTATTGCGGCCAGCTTAACGAAACTTTGGTGGATCAAACAGTGACGGTATGCGGGTGGGTTCACCGTCGCCGTGATCACGGTGGGGTTATTTTCCTCGACATGCGCGATCGCGACGGCATCGCTCAATTCGTGGTCGACCCTGATACCGCCGAGGCGTTCGCTAATGCCGACCGTGCCCGCAGTGAGTATGTCCTGCGTATCACTGGTCGCGTACGGCTGCGTCCTGAAGGTACACAAAATCCCAACATGCCCACGGGTATGATTGAAGTGCTGGCGAAAGAGGTGGAAGTCCTCAATACGGCGATTACACCGCCTTTCCAGCTGGATGAACATGGCAAGGTAGGTGAAGAGGTACGCTTAAAGCACCGTTACATCGACCTTCGTCGTCCCGATATGATCGAGAAGCTGCGCTTGCGTTCGAGCATTTCTCACAACGTGCGTGCTTACCTGGAAAGCCAGGGCTTCCTCGATATCGAAACACCGGTACTCACGCGCGCCACCCCAGAAGGCGCCCGTGATTACCTGGTACCTAGCCGTACTCACGCGGGCAGTTTCTTTGCACTGCCCCAGTCGCCGCAGCTGTTTAAGCAACTGTTGATGGTGGCCGGTTTTGACCGCTATTACCAAATTGCCAAGTGTTTCCGCGATGAAGACCTGCGCGCCGATCGCCAGCCTGAGTTTACTCAGATTGATATCGAAGCGTCTTTCGTGGAAGAGAGCGACATCATGGGCATTACGGAATCCATGATTCGTCAGTTGTTCCAAGATGTGCTTAACGCTGAATTGCCTGAATTCCCACGCATGACTTGGCAGGAAGCGATGGACCGTTTCGGCTCTGATAAGCCGGATCTGCGCATTCCGCTCGAATTGACCGATGTCGACGACCTGATGCAGCAAGTCGATTTCAAAGTCTTCTCTGGCCCGGCCAGTGCTGATGATGGTCGTGTCGCGGCATTGAAAGTACCCGGTGGCGCCAAGCTGTCGCGTAAAGAGATCGACGAATACACCAAGTTTGTCGGCATTTATGGTGCCAAGGGCTTGGCGTGGATCAAGGTCAACGAGCGTGCTAAAGGGCTTGAGGGCCTGCAGTCGCCGATCGTTAAGTTCATGGAAAATATCGTTGAAGAGTTGCTCGATCGGGTGGGCGCTAAAGATGGCGACATTATTTTCTTCGGTGCGGATAAAACCCGTATCGTCAACGAAGCCATTGGTGCGCTACGCGTCAAGCTAGGCGCAGATCTGGAGCTTTACACCAGGAATGGGCGCCGCTTTGGGTCGTCGATTTCCCGATGTTTGAAGCTGACGACAACGGCCGCCTTAGCCCGCTTCACCACCCGTTCACTGCGCCTTCTTGCACACCGGAAGAGCTGAAAGCGGACCCTGCGAACGCATTGTCACGCGCTTACGATATGGTGCTCAACGGTACCGAATTGGGCGGAGGCTCCATTCGTATCCACGATCAGACCATGCAGAGCACTGTGTTTGAGATATTGGGTATTGGCGAAGAGGAAGCCCAGGAAAAATTCGGCTTCTTGCTGGATGCGCTTCAGTACGGCGCGCCGCCCCATGGCGGTTTAGCCTTCGGTTTGGATCGTCTGGTCATGTTGATGGTCGGTGCTAAGACCATTCGTGAAGTCATCGCCTTCCCGAAAACCCAAAGTGCCGCCTGCTTAATGACCAATGCACCGGGCGAAGTAAGCCCCGAGCAGTTGAAGGATTTGAATATCCGTCTACGTCAGAAAGCCAAGCCGGAAACAGCAGCCGAATAAGACGCTTGATCGTTTAGCCAACACCGACGCCACGGCGTCGGTGTTTTGTATGTTACTCCGTTCTAAGCCTATAAGACTAAGCCTACAAGAGCCCCATCGAGATGGATAAAAAAAAGCCTGCCGCACCCATTCGTATTTTGGGCATTGACCCAGGGTCCCGGATAACGGGCTATGGCGTCATTGATATGGTTGGTGTTAAACCCTGCTATGTGGCAAGTGGCTGTATTCGGACGGCTGAAGGAGCGTTAGAACAGCGATTGGCACAAATCTATGCAGGACTTAGCGAAGTTGTCGGTTTGCATCGTCCTTCTCAGGTGGCTATCGAGCGGGTATTTATGGCCAAGAACCCTGACTCTGCACTGAAACTGGGACAAGCTCGTGGGGCGGCGCTGGTGTGCATGGCCAACCATGGTTTAACCCTTGCCGAGTACGCCGCGCGGCAAATCAAACAAGCGGTGACTGGTCAAGGTGGGGCGGATAAAGAACAGGTCCAGCATATGGTGACGGCTATTCTGCTGCTTTCTGCCGCCCCTCAAGCCGATGCCGCTGATGCGTTAGCCATTGCGCTAACTCATGCTTATAGCGGCCATGCCTATAGCGGCAATGGGCTGCTGGCTACGCCTTCACGGGCACGGCGACGTTCCACCGGACGCTGGCGTCTTTAATTCCCTCTGTTCCGGCCGCTACACAACTGGTCACATGTACAGAGTAGCTTTATAGTAAACGTCTGTTTTACACCCTATTGTTTTTCACCTCAGCATGAGCGTATTTATGATTGGACGGCTAAGTGGCCAGATAATGGCAAAGCAACCTCCCTGGATTGTGATCGACGTCCATGGTGTTGGTTATGAGCTGGAAACCTCGATGAATACGCTGGTGGCATTACCCAATGTCGGCGAACAAGTTTCGTTATTCACACACCTCACCATTCGTGACGATGCGCACCTACTGTATGGATTTGGTAGAGAGCATGAGCGTGCTCTTTTCGTGCGTTGATAAAAGTAAACGGCGTCGGACCTAAGCTTGCACTTGCGATACTGTCCGGCATGGATGAAGACGCCTTTATGCGCTGCGTGCGTGACGACGACAGTAAAGCACTCACTAAACTACCCGGGGTGGGTAAGAAAACCGCCGAGCGGCTGATTATTGAAATGCGTGATCGTTTTCCCGAGTGGGAAGATGGCAGCAACGCGCTACTGCCCCTTGAGGCCGCCAATGGCCGCGTGCCTGCCCGCGATAGCCTTGCCGATGCGGAAGCCGCGCTAGTTAGTTTGGGGTATAAACTGACTGAGGCGTCGAAAATGCTTGCCGATATCGATCCCAATCAGTCTACCGAAGCGCTTATTAAAGCCGCGCTCACCCAACGTATGAGTGGCTAAGCCGAGCGGGATAAGTACGCAATTGCTGGTAGCGGATAGACCTTGGTAAACAGACCTTTGTAAATCGCCCATTTGAATCGCCATAAAGAAGAGCACCTATGTTAGAACACGATCGGCTGATCGCCGCTGAGCCTGAACAAGGAGAGGGGCGCTTTGATTACGCGATTCGCCCTAAGCGGCTGGACGATTATATTGGCCAGCCGCGTGTCCGCGAACAGTTGGAAATCTTTATTGGCGCCGCACGACTGCGCGATGAGAGCCTGGATCACACCCTGGTATTCGGCCCTCCGGGGCTGGGTAAAACGACCCTTGCACATATCATTGCCACCGAGGATGGGGGTAGGGATGAAATCTACCTCTGGGCCGGTGCTTGAGCGCGCGGGCGACTTAGCCGCCATGCTGACCAATCTCGAGCCGGGAGATGTACTTTTATCGACGAGATTCATCGCCTGTCACCGGTGGTCGAGGAAGTGCTTTACCCCGCCATGGAAGATTTCCAACTGGATATTATGATTGGCGAAGGGCCCGCGGCACGTTCTATTAAGCTGGATCTTCCCCGCTTTACGCTGGTGGGGCAACCACCCGGGCCGGTTTATTGACCTCGCCATTGCGAGACCGGTTTGGGATCGTTCAGCGGCTCGAGTTCTATAACCTTGAAGAGCTGACCGAAATTGTTTCCCGCTCGGCGCGATTGTTGGGTGTAGAAACCAGCCAAGAAGGGGCGATTGAAGTCGCCCGACGTTCACGCGGTACGCCACGAATCGCTAACCGGCTGCTACGGCGCGTACGTGATTATGCGGAAATGAAAGGTAACGGCGTTGTGGATGTCGCCATGGCCGACGCCGCACTCAATATGCTCAATGTTGATCACCACGGCCTGGATCACATGGATCGGCGGTTACTGCTGGCCATGATCGATAAATTCGATGGCGGGCCGGTGGGGATTGATTCGCTATCAGCTGCCATCAGTGAAGAGCGCGACACGATCGAGGATGTCATTGAGCCCTATCTGATTCAGCAGGGCTTGATAATGCGCACGCCACGTGGGCGCGTCGTCACTCGCCAGGCGTGGCTGCACTTTGAACGTGTACCCCACGAACAGGCAACCGACATGGAAGGAGAGCGCCGTCCTTGAGTGATTCGATTAATAATGGTTATCGTCTGCCGCTGCGCGTTTATATGGAAGATACTGACGCAGGTGGTATTGTTTACTACGTTAACTATTTGAAGTTTATGGAGCGTGCGCGCAGCGAATGGCTACGCCAGCTGGGCTTTGACCAACAAACGCTGCTAGACGAAGGCACGCAGCTAGTGGTATACCGCTTGGCCTGTCATTACGCGAAACCGGCCTGTCTGGATGATGCGTTGGAAATTAGTGCGCATGTTACAGATGTGGGGCGCTGCCGGATGACATTTGAACAGCAAGTTTGGCGTGATGAGGAACTCCTCTGCTCCGCTACAGTCGAGATAGCCTGCTTGAGCGCCGAGCATATGCGGCCTAAAGCATGGCCAGCATCGCTTAATAGTTTGACACGGGCCTCTTAGCCAAGAGGTCACCCATTGCGTCGGCAATGCCGACTCTAATAGATTGATGAGGGCACCTGTGAACGATAACGCCATGTCCATTCCCCACCTAATAATGAATGCCAGCACCGTGGTGCAGCTGGTGATGTTGCTACTGTTGGTGGGGTCGATCCTCTCTTGGGTAGTGATTTTCCAACGTAGTATTGCACTGCGAAATGCCAAGCAAGAGTACAACCAATTTGAAGAATCTTTTGGTCAGGTGTCGACTTAAACGAGCTTTACCGCGAGATCCCAGCCGATGATCCGCGCCATGGCGCTGAGCACATTTTTCAAGCGGGTTTTCGCGAATTTAATCGTTTGATGCCCAAGACCCGCGATCCAGGCACCGTTTTGGAGGGTGTCCAGCGCAGCATGCGTGTTGCATGGTCACGGGAAGAAGATCGCTTAACCCAACATTTAATATTTCTTGCTACCGTGGCATCCGCTAGCCCATATATCGGTCTCTTCGGCACGGTGTGGGGCATTATGGGTTCGTTTCAGGCTCTCTCGCTGACGCAGCAAGCCACGCTTGCTACGGTCGCTCCTTGGATTGCAGAAGCATTAATTGCAACAGCGATGGGCTTATTTGCAGCCATTCCGGCGGTTATTTTTATAACCGCCTGTCCAATGCATCTTCTCGCTTGCTCGGGAAATATGAGGATTTTGCCGAAGAGTTTCACGCTATCTTGCATCGAAATCTGCAAGGTCGTGACGGCAAATCGAGCGTGAGTTAAGGGAGAGAACCATGCAAGGACCGTTCAATCGTAGTGGTAAAAGCAAACCGATGGCGGAAATTAACGTCGTTCCTTTCATTGACGTTATGCTAGTGCTGCTGGTGGTTTTTATGATCACCGCGCCTATGTTGACTCAGGGCGTACAAGTTGAGTTACCGCAGGTAACCTCCGAGCCCATTGAGACTCAGGAAGATAATGATCCTATTGTCATCTCGGTTGACAGCGAAGGGGCTACTTCATCACGCTCGGGGAAGATTCTTCATCTGTCACGCTGGAAGAGATGTCCGATCGCGTCATGACCATTTTGCAACGGCGTCCTGGCACTCCGGTCATGGTACGTGGCGACCGCAATGTGGCCTATGGTCAGATTGTCGTCTTGATGAGCACACTACAAGGCGCCGGTGTAGCTAACGTAGGGCTGCTTTCTGAGCCGCCGCAAGATGGGTAAGGGCAACGCGAACATGGCAGTAAAATCCTCTCGCGATCCCTCAGGATGTTGGCTATAAGTGGCCGACGGTTCTGGCCATAGCCGTACACGTCGCGATTGTAGCGTTCAGCTTGATTAGCCTGCCTAGTCGAGTTGCAGAACCGGATAGCTCTTCGATTGTCCAAGCCACCTTGGTAAGTACCGAGACGTTTACCAATCAGGCCCAACAGTCAACGGAAGAGCAGGCGGCGATGAATGCACCTGCTGAAGCGCCTGTCGAGCCCGATGCGCCAGACGAACCGTCGGCCAGTGAAGCGCAAGCTGCCGCTGAGCAACAAGCTGCTGAAGAGGCTGCTCAGCAGGCAGCGGAAGCAGAGGCGCAAGCACTAGAAGCTGCGCGTGAGGCAGCGGAAGCAGACGCACAGCGCCGTGCGCAAGAAGCGGCAGAGCAGGCGGAGCAGCAGGCTGCCGAGGCGGCTGAACGTGAGGCAGAAGCGCAAGCCGTTGCTGAGCGTCAGCGTGAAGTAGAAGAAGCGCGTCGCCAGCAAGAAGCTGCCGAACAACAACGCCGTGAGGAAGCTGAAGCTGAGCGCCAGCGTGAAGCAGAGGAACAGCAGCGTCGCGAAGAGGAAGAGGCTGAACGCCAGCGCGAAGCCGAAGAACAGCAACGCCGTGAAGAAGCCGAAGCCGAGCGTCAGCGTGAAGCCGAAGAGCAACGTCTTCGTGAGCAAGAGGAAGCCCAACGACAGCGGGAAGCCGAAGCACAACGCCAACGTGAAGCGGAAGAGCAGCAGCGCCGTGAAGCGGAAGCCGAGAGCCAACGCCAAGCTGCGGAAGCTGCTGAGGCGGCCATGCAGCGCCAGTTGGCAGGTGAGGCCGAAGCGGCTGCCAATGCCCAGCAGGCTGAGCAGGCGGCCAATAGCTTTATCAATATTGTTCGCCGTGCCGTTGAGCAGGCATGGGTGATTCCGCCCGGTGCAAGTGATTCGATGAGTGCTACCCTGCAAGTAAGGCTAGGACCATCAGGAGAAGTACTGGCAACGTCGATTGTGACTTCAAGTGGCGATAGTGCTTTTGATAGGTCTGTGATGCAGGCCGTGGAACATGCTGCACCGTTTGGTGAATTGCGAGATTTACCAGCCGACCAGCAACGTAATTTACGTCAGTTTAATCTGCGATTTACTCCGGGAGATGTTCGCTGATGCAAAGCTTGAGCAAAGTATGGCTGTTCTGTGTGCTGCTGCTAATCAGCAGCGTGGCGAGTGCCAACTTAACCATTGAAATCACGCGTGGCAGCGACCAGGCGCTGCCCATTGGCGTAGTGCCCTTCGAAGGATCAGAAGGGTTACCAGAAGATGTAGCGCAGATAGTGCAAGATGACCTTGAGCGCAGTGGCTACTTCGACCCGTTAGAACGCAGTGCTATGTTTGAACAGCCTAGCCAGTCTGACGATGTGCAGTTTGGTACTTGGCGATCGCTGGATGTCCGCTATCTGGTTGTAGGTAAGGCAGAGCAAACTGAGGGTGGTTTCCAGCTACAGTTCGAGCTGATGGATATTAGCGGCCAGCGCCGCATGATCGGCGAAACCGTGACAGTGAGAGGCAACGACCTACGCGGTGCCGCCCATTATATTAGCGATCAAATTTTCGAAGAGATCACTGATATTCGTGGTGCCTTCTCTACTAAAATCGCTTACGTAACGGCACAAGGTATCGGTGACGACATGCAGTTTGGCTTGTATGTTGCAGACGCCGATGGGCGCCGCAGCGAGCAGGTATTGACCTCCGACGAGCCGATCATGTCGCCAGCGTGGTCGCCTGATGGCACCAAACTTGCCTATGTCTCGTTTGAGACAGAGCGTCCGGCGATCTATATCCAGGATGTGGCGACAGGGCAGCGTGTCCAAGCGACCTCGTTCGAAGGCATCAATGGCGCACCGTCTGGTCGCCGGATGGCCGGCGTATCGCGATGTCGTTGTCCAAAGATGGCCAGCCTGAAATTTATATTATGGATGTCGGCAGCCGCTCATTAGAACGCATTACCAACAATAACAGCATTGATACGGAGCCCGCTTGGTCGCCGGATGGACAAAGTTTACTGTTTACCTCTGACCGCAGTGGAGGCCCCAGCTTTATCAATATTCAATGGGCGGCGGTGAAGCCGAGCGTCTAACGTTTACGGGCAACTACAATGCCCGGGGACGCTATTCGCCGGACGGTGAGCAGATCTTTTGATCCACCGCTCTAGCCGTGGTTATCAAGTAGCAAGGCAGGATCTAAGCGGCGATCGCTTAGTAGTACTAAGTGAATCAACAAGAGATGAATCTCCTAGTGTTGCGCCGAACGGGACCATGGTAATCTTCGCTACCCAACAGGGTAATAGCGGGGTGCTTAGTGCTGTTTCTGCCGATGGCCGCTCTTCATTTAGGCTCCCATCCGCACAAGGCGATGTACGTGATCCAGCATGGTCACCCTTCTTAAATTGATCAACACCATTGATTAATATTGAATTTTTGTTTTCAGGCAAGGAGTCTGATTATGCAACTTAAGCCGTTGGCTCGCTCATTAGCAGCAGCGCTATCTATCGTGGTAATCGCTGGCTGTTCCAGCACCGGCGGAACCCAAGACGGTGACTCGTACGGTAGCCAGGATGGCAGTACTACCGGTTCTAGCACCTCAGGTACTGGCACAGGTAGTCAGTATGGTTCTACTTCTGGCTCAGGCGCTGGTCAGCAGGCTGATTCACGTATCCCTGAAGTGCGCACCATTTATTTCGATTACGATCGCGATACAATCAAGAGCGACTATGAGTCTGTTGTGATGGCTCATGCGCGTTATTTGCGTGCCAACCCGAATGCTCAGGTGGTTCTACACGGGCATACGGATGAGCGCGGTACCCGTGAATACAACATGGCACTGGGTGAGCGTCGTGCCGATGCGGTAGAGCGCTTCCTGAACATTCAAGGTGTATCTCCTTCACAAATGAGTGTTGTTAGCTATGGTGAGGAGCGTCCGGCAGCCAGTGGCCAAGACGAGAGCGCCTATGCACAGAACCGTCGTGTTGTGTTTAACTATTGATGAAGGTGGCGTGCTAACCGCACGCCGTTTTTATCTACGGAGTCATCATGAATCACAGTCTCAAGCGTTACGTTGAGAGGCTGTGCGGTGCGGAGCCTTAGTGCTCCCGCTGTCCGTATTACCTCACGGCCGCCGCCTCAACAGCCGCTCGTTCAAGATCTTTCTGATTCTTCCAATAGCAATAGTAGCTTCTATCAGCAGACGCAGCGCCAGGAAGCATCCAGCGGTAACCTGGTACTCTTTAATCAGGTGCAGGAGCATCAGCAGGAAATACAACAGCTGCGCGGACAGATTGAAGAGTTACGTCATCAGTTGGAACAGCTGCGTCGCCAATCACAGCAGCAGTACCTTGATATTGAAGATCGCCTGATGAGCAGTGGGCCAACGCAGATTGAACAGTCAACTCCAGCGGTTGAGCCAGAAGCTGCCGAGGAAGTCGTGAATGCTCCCTCAAGGAGCAATGTCAGCGAAGATGCCCAAGCCGACTACCAAGCGGCTTTTGCGCATGTCCAAGCACGCCGCTTTGATGAAGCGATTGCGGCATTTGATGCCTTTGTTACCGATCACCCTGATACCAGTCTAACCGCCAATGGCCACTACTGGCTGGGCGAGTTGTACGCGGCAGAAGGCGAGTTGGATGCAGCTGATCAAGCCTTTAGCCGGGTAATTGACGATTATAGCGGTAGCAGTAAAGTACCTGATGCGATCTATAAGTTAGGGTTGGTGAAGGCGCGCAAAGGTGAAGCGGAGCTCAGCCGTGAGTTACTCGAACGTGTGCGTGACGACTACCCGCAAAGCAGTGCCGCAGGCCTGCCAATGACTTTTGCGCCAATCAGCGGGTTAATATTTTTGATCTATTTTTGCTTCAGGGAATCAGCATGAGCTGCAAGATCGACTATCAACCAGCGCCCAACCTATTGGAAAATCGCGTCGTGTTGGTAACCGGCGCAGGCGACGGGATTGGCCGCGCGGCAGCATTGAGCTATGCCAATCACGGGGCAACCGTGATTCTATTAGGGCGGACCATTGCTAAGTTAGAGCGTGTTTACGATGAAATCGAAGCGGCTGGTGGTCCCCAGCCAGCGATTTTTCCGCTTAACTTTGAAGGCGCCACGCTAAAAGATTTTCATGATATGGCCGAAACGTTGGATAAAGAGTTTGGCCGCTTGGATGGCCTGCTGCATAACGCAGGATTGTTAGGCCGGATTACGCCTTTTGAGCAGTATAATCCAGAGCTCTGGCAGCAGGTGATGCAGGTTAATATCAACGGCCCCATCTGGATGACCCAGGCGCTGTTACCTCTATTACAGGCGTCTGAGGATGCCTCGATAATTTTCACATCTTCAAGTGTGGGCCGTAAAGGACGTGCGTATTGGGGCGCGTATTCGGTTTCTAAGTTTGCCACTGAAGGTTTTGTTGACGTGTTAGCCGATGAGCTGGATAACCAATCGAATATCCGTGTCAATTCGCTTAATCCAGGTGCCACTCGTACGCAAATGCGGCGTACGGCGTTTCCTGGGAAGACCCCTTTACGCTGCGTACACCGGAAGACATTATGCCTACCTATTTATGGTTAATGGGCCCAGATAGTGCAGGCACCAACGGTCAAAAGCTTGATGCTCAGCCGCCTCGCGTATAAGCGCTTGTTTCTATAACGCTGCCGGGTTTGTCGATGCCCGAAACGGTAAGGACCTAACGCTTGAACGCGCCCAGGGCATCGACGAGTGCTTCACACTCTTCAAACCAAAGATCAGCAGGCCACTGCTGGTAATTGTCCGCTTCACTAATATAGCCATAGCCAACGGCAACTGCGGTCATTCCAGCGGCCACTGCTGCTTCTATATCACGTACATGATCACCGATATACCAGCATTGCTCGGGCTTAACGCCGAGGCGTCGGGCTGCTTCCCAGAGCGGCTCAGGGGCAGGCTTTTACGCTTAGATCATCAGCGCACAACAGTGCCCCAGGCTGTAGAGCCAATGCTTCCAGTAAGGGAAGCGTATAGCGCCGTGGCTTATTGGTCACTATCCCCCAAAGTCGCTGGTCGCCATGCCACTCTTTTAGCCACCCTATCCAGGGGGGGGAATACCCGGCTATGAACGGCTACCGCTTGCTCATAGGCATCGAGCAGAAACTGCCGCGCCAGCGTATGCTCGGCAGAGTTAACTTCTAGCCCTAGCGCCAGAGTAACCAGCGCACTACCGCCGTTAGAGACTTGACCGCGAATTACCTCATAGGGTAGCGGCGACAGCCCATGGTGGGCTCGCAGTGCATTGGTTGCCTTGGCCAAGTCCGGTGCCGTATCTACCAGCGTTCCATCCAGGTCGAAGAGTATTGCTTGGGGGCTTGCATCGACATTTAATCGCTCACCTTGCGGCAGTACATCATGTAATTGACCGGACATCATGGCTGACTAAACGGTAATGACGCGTTAACGGGTTATAAGTAAGCCCTGTTTGTTCGCGCACTTCTAAACCACTGTTACGCGACCAAGCTGCCATTTCAGAAGGACGAATAAATTTCGCATAGTTATGGGTACCCCGTGGTAGTAACTTAAGCACGTACTCAGCGCCTAAAATGGCAAACGCATAGGATTTAGCGGTGCGGTTTAGGGTAGAGAAAAAAACATAACCACCCTGGCCGAACAAGGGCACTGCAGGCACGAATGACAGAGGCTGGATCGGGGACGTGTTCAAGCATTTCCATGCAGGTCACCACATCGTAAAAGCCGGGCTTTTGAACCGCCATGGCTTCTACGCTGATGTGTTGGTAATCAACCTTAACGCCGCGCTCCTCTGCGTGCAGCCGAGCCACCGCTAAGGGGCTTCACCGAGATCAATGCCCGTCACCGTAGCCCCGCGGTGCGTCATTGACTCGCTCAAAATACCGCCTCCACAACCTACATCAAGCACTTTTTTGCCCGCTAGGCCTGCCCGTGCATCAATAAAATCAAGGCGCAAGGGGTTGATGTCATGGAGCGGTTTAAATTCACCCGCGGGTCCCACCAGCGGCTAGCGAGTGCTTCAAATTTAGCGACTTCCGCTGCATCGACGTTGCCTTGATTGTGATTAGCAGTGCTATCCTGTGGTATCGCTTGCATGTCGTGACTCCCGTTGTCAGTGAGCATTAAATAAAATGTCGGCGCCTAATCACTATTTATTGTCTATTACACTCGGTTTCATCCGTTAGCGAGGTGGCATCCACTCACGCCTTCAGTATTATGGACATTCTAACCACTCCTGTGTCGGAACGCATGAAAAGGACCTCGCTATGATTTGTAAGGCATTACTTCGTGTCGCTGGTTTTGGCCAGCAGCAAACGGCAGACGCTTTCCAAGCGATGTTGTCACGCTACCAGCTGGGAGAGTAACGGATGAGGGTGTTAGTTTACGGTAGCGAGTTAAGTGCAGCGACGGCCGCTGCTGCACTGGCCTGGGTTGGCCATCATGTGCAATGGTTACCTCATTCCGATGCGCCTTGGTCAGTTCTCTCCAAGGTAGACTGGTTACGCAGTGAACCTCAGTTAATAACCCATCTTGAGCAAGGCTTAGCTGACGGAACACTGCAGATCCTGGAACGATTGGAAAATGCCGATATTCCTGAAGTGATCTGGCTGGCGTTATCGCCGGCACAGCGTAGCTCGGCCAGTAAATTGCTTGAAGATCCATTGCTCGCGGATCAGCGCGGTATTGTGCTCATTAATAATTCGACGTTTCCAGTGGGGAGACCGAGCGCCTGCATGCGCTGATGGGCACTCAGCATACTAGTGTGGCGCTTCCAGATACGTTGGAAGAGGGCCGGGCATGGGACTCTTTACACGCCCAGCCCGGCGGTTATTAGGGTGCGATGATGCGCCTGGAGAGCAGATAACCCGTGAGCTGCTACGCGCCTTTAATCGGCGCAGTGAAGTGTTTCAATGTATGCCACGCCGTGCTGCAGAACTCACCAAGCTGGCCATTAACGGCATGCTGGCCACCCGTATCAGCTATATGAATGAAATTGCCGGTTTGGCTGACACGCTAGGCGTCGATGTAGAGCATGTTCGACAGGGTATGGGGGCGATTCGCGTATAGGGTTTGAATATCTATACCCAGGATGTGGATTTGGTGGACCTAACTTCTCCCGCGACTTGATACGCTTGGCCGATGTACAGCTGCAAAGTGGCCGTTATTCCGCGCTGCTTGAGCAAGTGATGGATATTAATGAACAGAAAAAGAGACTCTGTTTCGCAAATTATGGTCGCATTTTGATGGCGAACTGGCCGGTAAAACCGTGGCGATTTGGGGCGCCGCGTTTAAACCCGGCACAGCACGCATTGACCATGCGCCTGTATTGACATTACTTGAAGCGCTTTGGGCGCAGGGGCCAGGGTGCAATTACACGACCAGCCGCGGTGCCTGCGCTCCACGCCTTGGTAGGCGAGCATGACGATCTGAAAACATACACGCATGACCCCTATTTGGCCTGCGAAGGCGCTGATGTATTGATGCTGGTCACGGAATGGAAGACCTATTGGAACCCTGACTGGCACCGACTTGGTTCGTTATTAAACGCTAAGCTCGTATTAGATGGGCGCAATATTTATGACCCGGAGTTCGTTGCCAGCTGTGGATTAATGTACCGAGGTATAGGCCGTCGTGCCGACCCGAAGACTCTTTGAGGAAATGTTATGCCAGACGCCACCGCATCCTCTCGTATTGTGCCTGATGTGGATCAAAGCCTGACGGCGCAACATTTGCGCCACCGAAAAGGACTAAACTATGGCCAATATGGCTATGCTTACTATTCGTTATTGCGCTATTGGGAGCGGCGGCAGCTGGACTTTGGTACGAACGTGAACGACTGTTGAGTGAGCTTCATCGAGTGAGCGGTGAAGTGTCCAATGTACATGCCCGTTTGGATTCGGGTGACAGTGGCGTACAAGATGCGATAACCTTTGTACAAGCTCAGATGGCGACACTTTTCCAAGAGCAAGAGCAGCTATCTATTTCGCTGGCTAATACTCGAGAAGAGTTATACAGCTTACTCACTATGAATGAGGATATGGCCTCTAGCGATTCGATTAATACACTGCTGCAGCAGTTGGAGCAGCCTCAGCGAGCAAGCTGAGTTGCGCGACAATAACTAATGGCGATGCGTGAATCCCTTGATGCACTGGAACAAACGGGAACGTCTGGACGTCAAAACCTCATTGAGGAAGTTTCCCACCTGGAGCAACTGACCGAGCAGCGTCTCGCCGTACTGGATAACCAGATAAGTAACGTTAGCAGTGCATGGGAGGAGCAGTTAGCAGAGCAAAGAGAAGCGATTGAGAGCCGCGTTGATGAACTGGAGTCAGCCATTGCAGAGGCTGATACGCCAGCAGAACAAGAAGCCCTGGAGGCATTAGAGCAAGAGTGGTCTCAACGTCTTAATGCGTTGGAGAGTGATGTACGTCAAGTGCGCCAAGCACAGCTTGCCTTCAGTGCCCAATTAGAAATGTTGCGTTAACAAGTTACGTCAAATGAATACTTAAGTGATAAAGCCGCTGATTCAGGGTGGGATAAAAATGTATGGGAAGACAACGGAGATGGACATCCGCAACCGGCGGCACGCTTTTGTAATGCTGCCCTTGTTATGCGTAGCACCGGGGGCATGGGCGCTAGAGGCGTCCATTACAGGTGTCCCCGATGAGGTCGAAGGTAATATCCAAGACTACTTACAAAACATCGATGCCGAGCAATACACCAAGGTACGACTGGAAGGCGAAATACGCAGCCGGACTCAGGAAGCAATGCGTGTTTATGGCTATTACGAACCTGAAGTAAGCATTGAGCGCGTCACCGATGAGCGCGTAAGGCTTGATATCGAGCCGGGGCCTCAAGTTGAGATTGAAATTTTGTCGATTAATGTGGACGGCGATGCGAGTAACGACCCGCCGTTTCAACAGGCAATAGAAAACTTTCCCCTGGAAGAAGGGGATGCATTGCGACATGCCCCGTGGGAGCAGCTGCGTGGCCAGTTCTCGGGGTTGGCTATCGAGCGCGGCTATTTTGATTGGGGATTTACCGATCGACGTATGGAGGTACGCCCGTATTTGCAAAGTGCGCGTCTCTACATGGATTTTGACAGCGGCCCCGCTACAAATTTGGTAAAGCATTCATCACCGGTAGTCATATTGAATTAGACCGCTTGCGCCGCATGCAGCCATTTGAGACGGGCGATCCTTACTTAGCGCAAACGCTAGCAGAATATAGTCAATCACTGGCGGAAACAGGCTGGTTTAGTTCTGTCTCAGTGCGCCCGCGTTTAGAAACCGCCCAAGAACTCACGATTGCGCCTTCAGGAGGCGGAGACCCGTGGTGGAGTGAAGCTACCGCTTCGCAACCAGAGCGCCCTTGAGTCACTAGTGCCGCTTTGAGCAGCGCACTGAGTCTTAATAAATCCAGTGATACGCAGTTACCTATTGATGTCAGCGTCGAACCGGCTGATCGACATCAATTCGAAGTAGGTATTGGTTATGCCACTGATGTGGGCCCACGACTGCGCTTTGGCTGGGAGCAGCCATGGATCAATCGCTATGGCCACAGCCTTGACCATGATCTTTATTTATCCGCTCCCGAGCAGCGCTTTACGGGGGTCTATAACGTGCCTCTCGAAGACCCCCCTTCGCAATAGTTATAGGCTTCAATACGGCGTTCGTAATGTCGACGATAGCGATACCCAGTCGCTAGAAGGCACCGTTGAGATCGCTCGGCGTTGGGAGTTCGATAACGATTGGGTCCAAACGGTCTATTTCCGCACTACCTATGAGGATTTTGAACAAGGGGGAGAGGCGGATCAGGTATGGCTGTTCTACCCGGGAATTCAGTGGTCTCGCACGCGCACACGCCCTCAGCGCTTTCCCTTGTGGGGCGACCGTCAGCAGCTCTCCCTAGAGTACTCGGATAAAATGTGGGGATCAGATGCTCAGTTTGCCCGCGTCACGGCAGATACCGAATGGATCCGTACTATCGGCAATGATAACCGGTTCTTGGCACGCCTTGGTTTAGGCGCTATTGAAACCGATGACTTTGACAAAATACCGCCATCGCTGCGCTTTTTGCGGGCGGTGACCGCAGTGTGCGCGGCTACTCCTATGAAAGTCTTTCGCCGCGTAACGAAGAAGGCCGGCTACGTGGTGGCCAGCAAATGTTGACTTCATCTATTGAGTATCAACGCCGCGTGACAGGGGGATTGGTGGGCAGCCACTTTTTATGGACAGTGGCGATGCGTTTGACAATTGGGGGCCAAATGATTTGAAAACCGGTGCCGGGGCAGGAGTAAGGTGGGTTTCACCGGTGGGGCCAATTAGCTTAGACATCGCGCACCCTTTCGATCACGAAGACGATTGGCGTTTGCACTTTTCCATAGGGCCGGAATTCTAGGAGAGAGACTTGCCTCAAGCTGAACCATCTACGTCTGATAACCGCCAGATATTGTCTCCTAAATATCGCGCTTGGCTCCTAATTTGGAGCCTTTTACGCCTGTATTATCGTACTGCCAATTTGGCTGTTTGCGCTTGTGGCGTTAGTTGCCGGGGTAGCACTATCTCCTTGGGGCACTGGGGTGTTGCTTTCGCAGGGCGAACAACGTGATTTTTCTCCTATGCCCATCATGAAGGCGGCCTTCTTGATGATTTCCTGATTGAAGACTTCCAATTGCAGTTAGGAGAAACACGAATCGGCGTGGATGAATTTGAGCTTCAGTGGTCGGATGACTGTGTTTTATCGGGGCGTTTATGTATCGACACACTCCGTGCCGTGGGCGCCGATATCCGCCTGGGCACATCAAGTGAGGAGGAACCTCCACCCGAAGAGGGCGGAGCACCGCTGGAGATTCGTTTTCCCTTTCCCATTGAGGTACGGTCACTTCAGCTCGATGATGTTAACTTACGCCTTGCTGACGGCACCGAAGTGGCATGGCGTTCTTTAAGCTCCGCGGTCGTTGCGGAAGGCAATGACGTGCGGCTTGCGCCGACTCACTTGGAGCAACCTCGCCTTTATTTGCCGCCATCAGCAGGTGTACTGCTAACGCAAGCCACTGAAACACCTCTTTCTGCTGAGGCTATCGATGCCGCTATATTGCTCCGTGAACCGCAAGACGAAGCCGTACTGGCAGTAGAGTCTCCAGAAGAGCAGTTAGAAGCACGAGAACGGCTGGAATTGCCTGACATCACCTTGCCGGTGGATATTCAAATACCCGAATTTACGCTTAACGATTTTCGCCTGGAAGGCGCCACTGAGTATCGAGTGGAACGTCTACACCTTGGACTGATAACCGAGGGCGACCGCGTTGAGTTAACCGAGCTTGCTGTCGTTACGCCAGACGCTGAGGCTGAATTAACCGCAAAGGCGACCTTAAGCGGCAGTTACCCACTTGAAGCTCGTTTGAACGTAGAACTTTTTTTTTAGCTGAGAGGTTTCCTGAGCTCGATGGCGAGACCTTGACGTTAACGCTGTCTGGCCCACTCGATGCACTGGAAGCCCAGCTTGAAGCGTCAGGGGCAGTAAATGCGTCATTAAACGCTCAAGTAGACGCGCTAGCCCCACGCTGCCGTTTCAACTAGAGCTACAAAGCGATCAAATTCAGTGGCCGCTGCCCGAAAGCGAAGCGGACAACCCAGAAGAAAAAGACGGCGCAAGCCAATGGTGATGCTGCCTCCGACCCTTACGTGGTCGATGATCTTGATTTGCAGGTAACGGGAAGCCTTAGTGATTATAACGCTCAACTGGCGATGGCGGTCGAAGGGCCTAGCTTGCCGCTCACTCAGATAAATGTAAGCGGCGAGGGTGATCTTGAGCAGTTTAGCTGGCAACCGCTCACCCTCGCGGTCGACGAAAGCTCCTTGCGCAGCGAAGGCAGCATTAGCTGGGTAGCCCGCTACAGGTCAATACGTCTATTCGTCTGGATCAGTTTAACCCTGCCCATTTCGTTGACCAGCTAGAGGGTAATTTAAACGGCGACATTGAGCTTACGTTGCGTCAGCAAGAGGAGCAGTGGGCGATTAGCGTGCCCAATTTAGCGATTGACGGAGAATTGCGCGATTATCCCTTAACCCTACAAGCGGCCTTTGATGCTAACAGCGACTTGGAGCTGGATATTGAGGAGATGCTGTTCACGCAGGGGGGATAATCGCTTAGAAGCAGTGGGGCAAATCAGCGAAGAAGCCATGTCGTTAAATGCAGACATTGCGCTACGTCAGTTGCAAACCCTCTCGCCGGACTTGGCGGGTAATATCGTTGGCACGCTAGAGGCCAGCGGTAGTTTTAGTCAGCCGCAGTTACTCGCTAACTTGCAAGGCAATGGCGTGCGATTTGGCGAAAACCGCATCGAACAGCTCGTTCTAGATGCCGATATTCAGGGCATTGACGATCCCGCCCTTGACGTGCAACTGGCGCTGCAGAACGTCAATGCTGGCGGTCAGGCGCTTTCCACCATGAATGCGAACCTGACCGGGCGCCTCTCAGACCATCGCCTTGAGCTTACCGCACAAGGTGAAAATAACAACGTTTTAAGTCGAGCATTAATCGCCCTTGATGGTCGTTTTGATCAGCAGGGCCAGCTATATCAGGCGCGCGTCACGCCGCTGGAAATTGATTCTGACGCGGGTGATATCCGTCTTGAAGCGCCCTGGACTTACGCTACAACTTGGCCAATGGTCAGGCGAGCCTGTCGTCGTTCTGCCTGCGGCGAGAACAGGGGGGAGTAGTCTGCTCTGAACAGGAAATTAGCGCCTCTGCTCAGCAGGGTAATGCCGTGCTCTCGCTACGTGAAGTCCCCATGGAAATGTTGGAGCCATTTCTGCCAGAAAACTGGCAGTTAACGGGCGATACGACAGCGGACCTTGATGCCAATTGGCGGCAGGGGGCACGCAGTGGCAGACCAATCTACAGATATTAAGCGATCTCGAGATTACGGCTGTTAATGATTATGGTCAGCCCGTCCAATTGCCAGAGATCAGTTTAGACGCACAGATTGAGGCCACTCAAGCCCAGGCGGAAGCCAATGTGTCGCTCTCGCTTGCTGAGGCAGGAGATCTCAACCTAGCCTTGTCGGTCAATGACCCATTAGGGGCGGGCGCGTTGTCAGGAGAGCTACGCGCAGAAAATGTATCGCTGCAACCCTACCGGCCTATGTTGGTAGGTATGGACCAACTGGAAGGTGAGCTAACCGGCAGTGTACAAATTAACGGCACGACCTCGCAGCCTGATTTACAGGGCCAGCTTGCGCTTCGCAATATTCGTGTTAATGGGCCGGATATTCCAGTCGATGTTCAAGATGGTGAATTGGTTGTCTCTTTCGATGGTGAGCAGGGTGATATCGTTGGTTATCTAGCCGCCGAACGTGGGCGTTTGGAAATCACCGGTGATGCTTACTGGCCAAGCGGTGACGATTGGCGCATTGGCGTCGACCTGAACGCAGTTCAAGAGCCAATCTTAGTCGTATTACCCCAGTTTGGCCGTCTTGAGGTGGCGCCTGATCTCCGTATTCGGGTAACCCCGGAAATGCTGCAAGTGCGAGGTGATGTTAATTTACCCTGGGCACGGCTTGAGATTGGCGACATGCCGTCATCGGCCATCACACCGAGTGGTGATGAGGTGATTATCACCGAGCGCGATGACCGGCAGGCTGAAATCGAGGCGCAGCGTGCTGCTACCAATGATGGGCCCAGTGCGGCGGATGAACTTGCTGCCACCGGTATGGCGCTTGATGTGCTGGTGACCCTAACGTTGGGCAGTGATATGCAGCTATCCGCCTATGGCTTAGAGTCTGGACTGGGGGCTCGTTGGAAGTTCGGCAAAGCAGCGGTGCGTTACAGTTGTTTGGAGATGTTAATTTAGTGGATGGTCGCTTCCAGGCATTTGGTCAAGACCTTATCATTCGCCGGGGTGAACTTCTGTTTAGCGGTCCTCCCGATCTGCCCACCCTTGACTTCGAAGCTATCCGCAACCCAGAGGTTACTGAAGATGACGTTATTGCGGGCCTACGTGTCACTGGCAGTGCCGAAGCGCCAAACGTACTGATCTTTTCTGAACCGCCTATGAATGAATCCCGCGCGCTCTCTTATTTATTGCGAGGCCGTGCTCCAGATGCTTCAGGTGGTGGAGTGGATAACGCCCTGACAACCGCGCTGATTGGTATGTCGCTAGGGCGCACCGGTGGCGCAGTCGGTTCGATTGGAGAAGCTTTCGGCATTGACGATTTAACGCTGGATACCTCGGGTGCAGGTGATGACAGTCAAGTCGCCGTCAGCGGCCAATTGACCGATGATCTGAGGATTAGTTATGGCGTGGGGATTTTCTCCCCATTGCAGAGTTAACACTGCGCTACACTCTGTGGCGCAACCTCTACGTTCAAGCCGTATCGGGAACTAACCAAGCCGTGGATTTAATCTATACGTTTACTCGTTCCGGTGATCCAGAAATCATTCAGCAGCAATAAGTGAGGGCGATATGTCACTATTTTCAAAAGCTAACTCAAGTTCAGGGCGTGTGCTGCCTGGGCGAGATACGCCCATAGAAACAAGCCAGGTGCATACCATCAATGGGCATTCGATACATCCACCCTTTCCCAAAGGCCACGAAGAGATCGTGCTAGGGATGGGCTGCTTCTGGGGTGTGGAACGCCTTTTGGCAGCTGCCTGGGGTTTATGTCACCGCGGCTGGTTACGCTGGTGGTGAAACACCCAACCCAACCTATGAGGAGACTTGCACGGGACGTACCGGTCATACTGAGGTGGTGAGAGTGATTTATGATCCCCAGCAAGTTGATCTGGAAACCCTGTTACAAGTTTTTGGGAACAGCACGATCCCACCCAGGGTAACCGTCAGGGTAATGACATTGGCTCACAGTATCGTTCTGCCATTTTACAACAAGCCAAACTCAACAAGCTGTAGCCGAGCAGAGCGCCGCAGCGTATCAACAAGCGCTCGATAAGGCAGGTAGAGGGCCAATCACCACCGAAATAAAACCGCTGGAAACGTTTTATTATGCGGAGGCTTACCACCAGCAGTATCTTGATAAAAACCCTAACGGCTACTGCGGCCGAAAGGCACGGGTGTTACATGTCCCATTGGTTAAGTAATCTAATCGGTCAACCGCAGCGTTCTCAGCGAATGCTGGCTTTCCAGCATGGCGCGATAGGCAGTGCCTTGACGCTCATGCTCTGTGTATCGCCCGCCTGGGCAGGTGAAGAAACCGTTACCGAACTGGCGATGCCTCAAACCGTTGACGACACATCATTCGCAAGCGAACGTGAAGCAGTGATGTGGCGTCAGCAAACTTAAAGATATAGAAAGCCTGGTTCGTCAGTTGCGCTTTGACTTAGTTAATAACCAAGATCTGGAGGCTGCCGCACCGCGCTTAACGGAACTGCAAGAACGTGCCAGCGCCCAACGCTTACTCCCTGCATTTATCGCGGGCACGCATGGTGGTGGCTCCGATGCGCGGGCCTCTATTTGGGAGGAGTGGGATAAGTTTGCCGGCGGTTTTGACGACCTTGAAGATAAAATCGCCAATTTGATTGATGTGGCAGAGCAAGAAAACCCTCGTAATACAGCTCGCGCACTTTCGGAAGTAGGCAAAAGCTGTAAAAGTTGTCATCGCGCCTACCGCTATGACTAGCGTATCAGCAGGCGCGGGGAAGGGCGCTTAATCGCCTTGTTGGACACGATCAATGCGGTAAAGCGTCTCCACTTGCTCTAAACCACTAATGGTGCAATTTAGGTCTTTAACGCGACCATCACTTAAACCATAAACCCAGCCATGTACTGAAATTTGTTGGCCACGTTGCCAAGCGCGCTGCAAAATTTTGGTACGGCACAAACTATTAACCTGTGCTTTGACGTTGAGCTCACACATACGATCAATTTGATCTTCTAGCGGGAGATGCTCTAGAGAACTTCGGTGATGATTATATTGCTCACGTACCGAATGCAGCCAGTAATCAACGACGCCGCATTCACCTCCCCATCATAGCGGCTTTGATACCACCGCAACCGTAATGACCGACAATCATGATATGGCTAACTTTCAGTACGTCCACGGCGAACTGTACTACCGATAGCGCATTCATATCCGTATGGTGGAGTAAGTTAGCGACGTTGCGATGTACGAACACCTCTCCGGGAGGAGAGCAATAATTTGATTGGCTGGTACGCGGCTATCGGAACAGCCAATCCATAAATAATCCGGGTTTTGCTGATTCGAGAGGCGTTTAAAGTAATCGGGGTCCTCTTCGCACATACGTTCAGCCCAGGCGCGATTGTTATCAAGCAGCGTCGCAATAGCGTCAGACATAAATTCTCCAGACAGGTTGGATAGAGGTAAATTGCTGATCAGAAAGCGGAATGTCGAATTTTAGTCAGTATAAATTATCAGGCAGTATAAAATAACAACAAAGGTTTTAACCTCCTCCGACAGTCAGGTCAATATCCATGTTTGGCCGTCAAGGTACACGAATATTTAACTCCACAGGAGCAAGCGATGGCAGACATTTCTGAATACGAATATGACCTCTTGGTCATTGGAGCAGGCTCTGGTGGCGTCCGTGTTGCTCGTACGGCAGCAGCCACCGGTGCCAGGGTGGCGATTGCCGAAGATCGTTACTTGGGCGGAACCTGTGTCAACGTCGGCTGTGTCCCAAAAAAACTTTACTCGTACGCGGCCCATTTTCACGACAGCTTTGACGATTCGGCAGGTTTTGGCTGGCAATTGCCTGGCCAGCCAGCTTTGATTGGGCCACGCTACGAGACAACAAAATCAGCGAAATAAAGCGCCTAAACGGCATTTATCAGCGCATGCTTGAGGGTGCGGGGGTCACGTTGTTTAACGCTCGTGCACGACTCGTTGACGCTAACACGGTGGCGTTAAGTGGTGAGCATGGCAATATATTGCTGACAGCCCGAAAAATCGTACTTGCCACGGGTGGTTGGCCCTGGGTTCCCGATTTTCCCGGCAGTGAATTCGCATTAGATTCCAACCAGATTTTTGATTTAGATACCTTCCCCAAGCGGTTTTGGTGCTCGGTGGTGGTTATATTGCCGTAGAATTTTCCAGTATTTTTAATGGGTTGGGCAGCGAGACACACCTTATCTACCGCGGCGAGCTGTTTTGAAAGGGTTTGATCAACAGGTTCGCGAGTTCACCTGTGCTGAAATGGAGAGGAAGGGGTGAACCTCCACTTCAACAAGAACATTGAGCGCATTGAAGCTACCCCAGAGGCCTACAATGTTCACCTCACCAATGGCGAGGTGCTTGAGGTTGATGTGGTCTTAGCGGCCACTGGGCGTAAAGCCAATATTAAAGATTTAGGCTTAGAGGCGCTGGGTCTGGATCTGAACGAACAGGGCAAAATCCCTGTTAATGAGCGCTTTGAAACGGCGATACCGTCAGTCCTTGCCCTGGGTGACTTAATCGCTGGTCCTGAACTAACGCCAGTGGCGTTAGCAGAAGCTCATGCAACTTGTTGATATTCATTTTACCAATACCATTCCCCAACCGTTGGATTACGCCACGATTCCAACCGCCGTTTTTTGCCACCAACATCGGGACAGTGGGACTTTCCGAAGAAGCTGCCAGGGAAAAGTTTACTAACATCCGTGTCTATAGCACCAATTTCCGTGCTATGAAACACACATTGTCAGGTAGCCAAGAGCGCACATTGATGAAATTGGTGGTAGACGATGCCACTGATGTGGTGGTGGGGGCTCATATGGTTGGAGAGGACGCAGGTGAAATTATTCAGGGCATTGCCATTGCGGTGAGAGCGGGTCTTACCAAACATGATTTTGACCGTACCGTAGGCATTCACCCTACGGGGGCAGAGGGAATTTGTGACGCTACGTACGCTCACGCGCACTTGAATCCCATTTGTCGTTCAAGGCCCTCAGGGTTTTCCTTGAGACTGTTTTAGGCGTGCCTTTGGCACGCCTTTTTGTCGTCTACTTGCGCTATTCTTAAAGCAGAAGCGATGTAACCAGCTATGTATGCAGCGATTTTGCTTCGCCTCATTATAACGAAAATTATGGAAATCAGGGTGGTGAATAATATGGCTTTTGAATTGCTCATAATCAGCTGTTATAATGATCATCAAATTCGCTACAGCGAAGCATAACTATGAGTACGCCGACACAACCTTTTACTCCTTCTGCTGACTTGGCACGACCCACAGTGGCTGATGCTGTTGTGGGCCATGCAGAGACGCCGCTGTTTATTCGCAAACCCAATGCGGATGATGGCTGGGGAGTCTATGAGCTTATTAAAGCCTGCCCACCTCTGGATGTGAATTCCGCCTATGCTTACCTGCTGCTTGCGACACAATTTCGTGACACCTGTGCAGTAGCCACCAATGAAGAAGGCGAGGTCGTTGGTTTTGTGTCTGGCTACGTTAAGGACAATGCGCCAGATACCTACTTCCTATGGCAGGTGGCGGTAGGCGAGAAGGCCCGCGGTACAGGGCTAGCGCGCCGGTTGGTCGAGGCGATCATGTCTCGTCCAGAACTTGACGATGTGCATCACCTAGAAACCACCATTACGCCTGACAATCTAGCCTCATGGGGCTTATTTCGTCGCTTGGCTGCACGCTGGCATGCACCGCTCAATAGCCGCGAATACTTTTCTACCGAACAGCTGGGTGGAGAGCATGACCCGGAAAACCTAGTTCGTATTGGTCCGTTCCAAACTGACCGTATCTAATGCGCTGATTTTTGAGTACGCGCTTTGAACGTACTGTTTTCCCGCTCATGTTGCTCCCGGCTAGCAACGCTTAATGGCAATATGATCAACTAAGGAGGTCGCTAATGCAGACCCAGACGCTTGAACGCATGGAATCCAATGTACGTACTTATTCTCGTTCATTTCCGGTGGTGTTTACCAAAGCGCAAAATGCGCGCTTAACCGATGAGAACGGCCGTGAGTACATTGATTTCGCCGGCGCGGGCACTCTTAACTACGGTCACAATAACCCGCACATGAAGCAGGCAATGATTGATTACCTGTCAACGGATGGTGTGGTGCACGGCCTAGACATGTGGACCAATGCCAAGCGTGATTATTTGGAAACGCTCGAAGAAGTTATCTTCAAGCCACGCGGCCTTGACTACAAAGTGCATCTGCCTGGGCCAACAGGCACCAATGCGGTAGAGGCCGCTATCCGTCTCGCCCGTGTTGCTAAAGGCCGCCACAATATCGTGACGTTTACCAATGGGTTCCATGGCGTCACTATGGGTGCGCTGGCGACTACCGGTAACCGTAAGTTCCGTGAAGCCACTGGTGGCATACTTACTCAAGGCGCGAGCTTCCTGCCTTATGATGGCTATATGGGCGAGCATACCGACACGCTGGATTACTTTGAAAACTGCTGAGCGACAAGTCTGGTGGGCTGGATATTCCAGCTGGTGTCATCATTGAAACCGTGCAAGGCGAGGGCGGCATCAATGTGGCAGGGCTGGATTGGCTTAAGCGCCTGGAAAGCATTTGCCGTGCCCACGATATTTTGCTGATTATTGATGATATCCAAGCTGGCTGTGGTCGAACAGGTAAATTCTTTAGCTTCGAACATGCCGGTATTACGCCCGACATTATTACTAACTCGAAGTCACTCTCCGGTTTTGGCCTGCCGTTTGCGCATGTGCTGATGCGCCCAGAGTTGGATAAATGGAAACCCGGTCAATATAACGGCACCTTCCGTGGTTTCAGCCTAGCAATGGTGACAGCGACCGCAGCGTTAAAAATACTGGTCCAATGACACTTTTGAGCGTGATGTTCAGCGTAAAGGGCATATTGTAGAAGAGCGATTCCAGAAACTGGCGGCGCTATTGACGGAAAGTGGTAAGCCTGCCACTGAGCGTGGCCGTGGTCTAATGCGCGGCATTGACGTAGTGTCTGGCGATATCGCTGATAAAATTACCAGCAAAGCCTTTGAGCATGGCCTAGTGATCGAGACCAGTGGTCAGGGATGGCGAGGTGGTTAAGTGTCTTTGCCCGCTTACTATCAGCGATGAAGACTTGCTGGAAGGCCTGGATATTCTTGAAATGTGCGTGAAAGCAGTTGCTAGCGAGTAATTTGAGGCTAGGATAAAGGGTAAGCCCTTAATGTTTTAAATTAGGGATACAGCGGCTGGTAGTCGCCAGCCGCTCTGATACGGAGTACTTCTATGATCGTTCGTAATCTTGAAGAAGCGCGCAAAACAGAACGTCTCGTTACCGCTGAAAATGGTAACTGGGACAGCACGCGCCTGGTGTTGGCCAACGACGGTGGACAGTTTTCTTTCCATATCACTCGAATTTTCGAAGGCACTGAGACACATATTCATTACAAACATCACTATGAGTCTGTGTACTGCATTGAAGGCGAAGGCGAGGTAGAAACACTCGCTGATGGCAAGATTTGGCCTATCAAACCGGGTGATATCTATATCCTCGACCAGCATGATGAACATCTGCTGCGTGCGCATAAAACCATGCACCTAGCATGTGTGTTTACACCGCCGATTACCGGTAACGAAGTTCACCAGGAAGATGGCTCCTACGCAGCTTCAGAATAATAAAGCATTTAAAACTCGACAGCTTGACATGGGAAAGCAGCCTGAAAACAGAGGCTGCTTTTTTATAGCTGAACGAATTCAGGCTGGAGGCCTAGATGACCACTCAAAAGAATGATTATCGCACAACGTATATCAATATCTTACAGTCGCAAGTTCACACAAAGTACTTAATTAATTCAAAAGACTTTCATCGAGGGCTCCCACTGAATTACCCACGCAAAATACTTAATTCGGCATATAGCAATACGCTTAAATAGATGCAGGCGTAGTTAGGGTTATAGGGCTGGAAACAGGATAACCGTAAAACGACATAAAGAATTCACTCTAAAGCGAGTCACAGATCGTTAGTATCCTAAATGAGATTGTTGAGCTAATTGACTGATCTAATAAGTGTTATTGGTGAAGCACCATGAAACCCAGCCGCCGTCTATTATGTAGTGTTGCACTCAGAGACAGCACCCACCTTGCAGTTTGTTACTTTTGTACCATGTTTTAGGCAGCATATTCAGTCTACATTCAGGTTTGATATCTACGCTCGTATAAATGTGCTGGTCAAGCCTACTACGTTGTAATTTACGGCAAGGATTTGCTGGCCAATGAGGCGAGGGATTCGCATGAAGCTGTTGACTCTGCTTTTGTTTTATTACTGAGCCTAGGTGCCGGCCTGCTAATCAAGCTAACCGGAGTAAAACTTGGAGGGAGTCAGCTATGTCAGGTATTCAAGATTTAACTATCGAAACAACCGATAGCATTCATACCAAGGAGTGGCTGCGTGCGTACCAGCGGGTTCGTGCCGCCACCGACGCAATATGTGAACCTCTGCATAAAGAAGATTACATGGTGCAGAGCATGCCGGACGTCAGTCCCCCAAAATGGCACATTGCTCATGTCAGTTGGTTCTTCGAAGCCTTCATCCTCAAGCCGTTTCACCCCAGCTACCAGACCCTCGACCCCGCATACGATTACCTTTTCAACTCTTACTATGAGACCCACGGTACGCCGTTTCCCTCGTCCTGAACGCGGCATGATTTCGCGCCCCACAGTGGATGACGTCTATCGCTATCGCGCGCATATTGACCGGGCTATCGAAGAGTTGCTCAACGACCCTCCGCAAGAACACCTGCAGGAGATCCTACATCGTCTGCAACTGGGGTTGCCTCACGAGCAGCAACATCAGGAACTGCTATTCATGGATATAAAGCATATCCTGGCCCAGAACCCGCTCTGCCCAGTCTATCGAGGGTGATCTTGTGTCGGCACCCGCCCATGAGGTCGGTGAACTCGGTTGGCACGCTTATCCAGCCGGCGTGCGGCAGATAGGTCATGACGCCGCCGATAGCAATTTTGCCTACGACAACGAAATGGGGCGTCATCGTCAATTCATTGAGGCTTTCCAGATCGCTGACCGTCCGGTTACCAATGGTGAATTTCTCACGTTCATGCAGGCGGGGGGATACGACAAACCTGACTATTGGCTGTCGGATGGCTGGGCCACGGTCAAGGCGGAAGGCTGGAAGGCGCCACTTTACTGGGTCGAGCGGGACGGCGTCTGGCATCACTATACGTTAAGCGGGCTGGTGCCAGTGGACGTGAATGCGCCGGTTTGCCATGTCAGCTTCTACGAGGCCGATGCCTATGCCCAATGGGCCGGCGCACGCCTACCTACCGAGGCCGAGTGGGAGGCGGTGGCTCGACAAGTCCCCCCTGCATGGCAACTTCGTCGAACAAGGCCATCTTCAGCCGGTCGCGGCTGCCCCGGTCGGATCCAGCGAGGGGCCGAGACAGATGTTCGGTGATGTTTGGGAGTGGACCGGCAGCGCCTATCGGCCCTATCCAGGATTTCGCAAGTTGCCGGGCAGCTTAGGTGAATACAACGGCAAGTTTATGTCGGGGCAGATGGTGCTTCGAGGTGGCTGTTGTGCCACCCCGGAAGATCACATCCGCGCGACCTATCGTAATTTTTTCCCACCTCATGCCCGTTGGGCATTTTCCGGATTTCGTCTTGCTAAGGAGAGCTGATCATGAGCCTGGCCGTACAATTCCACGACTTGCACCCGTCCCCAGCCTCAACATCGCTTCGCGATGAGATACTGACGGGATTCAGAGCCGATCAAAAGTTCGCCTCGCCAAAAGTTCTTTTATGATCAGCGTGGTTCTGAGTTATTTGATCGCATTTGTGAGCAACCGGAGTACTACCCGACACGGACCGAGGAGACGATACTCGCGGAGGCCGCCGATGAGATAGCGACGATAGCCGGGCATGAAGCGACGTTGATCGAGCTTGGCAGCGGGGCGAGCCGTAAGGTACGACTTCTACTGGAAGCCATGCGTCCTAGCAGTTACCTGGGAATCGACATCTCGCGGGATTTTCTGCTCGACAGTACACGACGACTGGCTGCTGACTACCCATGGCTTGAAGTGCATGCCGCCTGTGCCGATTTCTCCTACAACATGGAGTTACCGGACGGGCTATGCTGCGAAAGACCGGTCGGCTTCTTTCCTGGTTCCAGTATCGGCAACTTCGACCCACAAGCCGCTGAAGATTTTCCTGCGCGGACTGCATTCTTTGTTGCCCACCGGCAGTGGATTGTTGGTAGGAGTCGACCTGGTCAAAGACAAGGCGACTCTTGAAGCCGCCTACAACGATGCAGCGGGTGTGACGGCAGCATTCAACCTGAATCTACTGGAAAGGTGCGGCATGAGCTGCACGCTAAAATAGATCCCGCCAATTTTGCCCATCAGGCGTTCTTCAACGAAGAGCATTCCCGTATCGAGATGCATCTGGTCAGTCAGTTGCCTCAAGTCGTCACTATTGAAGGGGGAGCGCTTCAGTTTTCTGGAAGGGGAGACGGTTCACACTGAAAACTCGTACAAATACACGGTCGAGGGGTTTCAGGCGTTGGCGGGTCGTGCGGGATTTGAGGCGCTCTCGTCCTGGACCGATGCGAATAGCTTGTTTAGCGTCCACTACCTGACGCGTGCCTAGGGGACACTGATAGCGCGGCCACTACAACTCCGCATCAAGCGCTGATAGGGAAGGCCGAGGACAGGCCAATCCCGCTACACATAAGGGGCACGCCAGCTCGCGGTGTCACTTCGGCGCTGGGAGCAGCCGTTGGGCTTGTAATACTTGTTCTGATATCACTCCTTGTCGTCGTTTGGAGTGACGACGATCTGGTGATGACCTGGAGAGGCTGATGCAAGAAATATGGACAGTGCTCGGCCTGGCGTTACTCCCTGCGGTAGGGAACCTAGCCGGCGGTCTAATAGCAGAATTTACCGGGACGCCAAAGGCTCGACTAAACAAAGCATTACATGCTGCATCCGGAATAGTCCTCGCGGTTGTTTCCATTGAAATCATGCCGGGGGCCCTGTCTGTTCTCTCAGGTTGGGCCGTAGGAGTGGCGTTTGGGCTGGGTGGGATCGCGTATATCGTTATCGAAGCAGCCGTGGACAGAGTGCAACAATCTCAAGGCCAGACGAGCAATGCCAGCCGAGGCATATGGATGATCTATATCGCAGTGTCCATCGACCTGTTCAGTGACGGTCTGTTGATAGGTACTGGTTCAGCGGTTGCTTTGTCGATGGCAGTTGTGCTCGCGTTGGGGCAAGTTCTGGCAGATGCCCCGGAAGGATACGCGACCATTGCGAATATGAAAGAAAAGGGGGTTCCGCGGACGCAGCGGATGATGCTCTCGGCTCTGTTCTTCATCCCCGTGCTTAGTGCAGCGATAGTTGCTTATTATCTCCTTCGGAATCAGAGCGAAGCATTACAAATGACGGGGCTTGTCTTTGCGGCAGGCCTACTCACTGTTGCCGCCGTAGAAGACATGCTTAATGAAGCGCACGAGACCGCGGGCGACACACATGGATCCATCGTGGCGTTTATTGGTGGGTTCGTACTGTTCACTTTCGTCTCAGCGGGCTTGGGAAGTTAGGTTTACGAATAAACTTGGGCTAAAGCCAATCCAAGACGGCACTTGTTTTAGCATTTCATAAATGTAGGACCATACAAAGTACTTAATCACATAAAATTTAGAACCTTAGGTGGCAATACGCCTGTTAAGTAGTTTTTGTGGAAATTAAGCGCTTTGTGTGGAAGCACACAGGCTCGATACCTTCGCTGTTTCGGATTCCCTGGGTTCGCTTAATATATATTATGTTAAATAAGATAATAATTAAACTATGTGATTGTAATTGTTCAACGAAAATCTGTGATGGCGTTGGACACTAGTCTCCCTTCTCCTTATCATTCCCCACCTATTTCCAAGGATATCTCTCGTTATGCGCCCAGGTGTTTTGTGGCTAATAGCTGGCTTGTCGCTTTCAATCGCAGGTTGCGCAGCAACCAGCCGAAACTAATCAACCGCCACCTCTCAGCGAAGCCTCATTCAACTCCCGTATCCTAGAGCTAGAAAGCCAGCTAGCGCATCAATGCACTGTTCATTCTGATCAGCAGGCACGCCAGCTTGATCAACAACAAGTACTCACTGCGGACATACGTGAGGTCGGCAGTTTATTGCGCTCACTACGCCAAAATGTCCAGCAGTTAGAAGCCCGTGGTGCAGAACCTGTCATCATTCGTGAAGAGTGTGAAGTTGATGAAACGCTAAGCACCAAAACACTCCTTGGTCGTAGTGAATGGGTAGGCCTGCCGAGTTTGGGGACTTATCTAAAAGCGCGCGTCGATTCCGGGGCTAATACGTCATCACTGTCAGCCGCCGAAATCACCCGCTTTGAACGTGATGGTGAAGACTGGGTGCGTTTTAAGCTAGCCCTCAATGATGACGATGTGGCCGTTGAGTCGCAGCGTGATGAATGGGTTGAGGCGCCTATTGTGCGCAGAGTTCGCATTCTTCAGGCCTCCGGTGAGGAATCGCGCCCAGTAATTTCGCTATTAATGACGTTAGGCCCCATCCGTGAAAACGTCGAGTTCACTCTTAATGACCGCTCACATTTAGAGTACCCGGTTTTACTTGGGCGGCGCTTCTTAATGGATATCGCGGTCATTGACGTTGCAGACACCTATTTACATGACCGCCCCGAGTTTCCTGGTGGCGAGCCAGCCGATCAAGCTGCTGAAGATGAAGCAGTAGACGAAGACGATACTGAAGAATAACTGCTCTCCCTGGCGCTTTACGCAGAAAGGAATCTCCATGTCACGGTTAATGTTTTATATTATTGTCGGCCTTTTGATGGTTGCCGGTATTGCTACCAGCGTTCATCGCCATGTGCAGTTTGAAATTCCTTGGCTGCCCGGTGAGCAGCGCCAAGTATGGGAGATTGAAGCGGGCATTACTTTTAATGCCCAGGATGGCCCTGTTCAGGTCGATCTGGCGCTGCCTTCTCATCAGGCAGGCTACCGTGTATTAACTGAAAATACAGCATCATCAGGGTATGGTCTTGCCTACCAGGCGGATGAATTCGGCCGTACCGCACAGTGGACTATTCGCGAGGCGGCAGGCAGCCAAACGCTTTACTATTCCGTACAAATGCTGGTATCACAAGATGCCCGTTCTCCTGCTCAAACGCCGCCTGAGATGCCTCCCTCAACACCTTGGGAAAGCCCCTACGATACAGCGGCTAGCCAACTCATTGAACAAGCCTGGGCGCGCAGCGCGAATAACGCTACCTTCGCCCGAGAGCTGATCCGAGATATCAATGGCGAGGGCAATCTGAGAACGCCCGCCTACTTCTATCTCAAGAGAATCCTGCCGCTCTGGTAGTACGCTTGCTAAATCAAGCCGGCGTACTAGCGCGTGAAGTAAGCGGTCTATTATTGGAAGATGGCCGTCGTCGCCAAACACTGAGTAGCTGGATTCAGGTGTTTGACGAGTCTGGCGAGCAGTGGTCAATTTTCCATCCATTGACTGGCGAACAAGGCAAACCAGATAACTTGTTGTTGTGGGAAACAGGCGGTCGAGCCGTTCTAGAAGTCCAAGGGGTACTAATTCCCGTGTGACTTTCTCGATGATGACTCATGAACAGCCAGCATCGGCGGCCGTGCGCAATCACTACTCTGAAGATACGCTGTTGAATTTCTCGATTCACAGCCTGCCTTTGGAAGAGCAAGCACTGTTCCAAACCATCCTGCTGATTCCGATTGGTGCGTTAATGGTGGTGTTTTTGCGCGTACTGGTGGGTATTAAAACGTCCGGTACCTTTATGCCGGTATTGATCGCCCTCGCCTTCATTCAAACCACTCTACCTACCGGCTTGATTGGCTTTCTGCTTATCGTCGCTATCGGTTTGATTATTCGGAACTACCTCTCTTATTTGAACTTGCTACTGGTCGCCAGGGTCTCGGCGGTAATCATAACGGTGATTGCCATTATCTCGATTTTACGGTTTTAGCCTACCGTATGGGGCTAAGTGCCGGTTTAACGATCACGTTCTTCCCGATGATTATTCTTGCCTGGACGATTGAAAGGATGTCGATCCTGTGGGAGGAAGAGGGTCCGAAGCAGGTATTAATACAAGGTGGTGGCAGCTTGATCACCGCTGTACTTGCTTACCTGGCGATGAATAACCCGTGGGTGCGCCATATCACGTTCAACTTCCTAGGCGTTCAGTTGATACTAATGGCGTTGATATTGCTATTAGGTAATTACACCGGCTACCGCTTATTGGAACTGCGTCGTTTCAAGCCCATTACTGATGATGAGAAACTCTCATGAGCTGGTTGAAAAACTGGACCTGGCCAACGCGCTTGCGCGATAAGGGCATCATCGGCATGAACCGGCGTAATATTCGCTATATTGGACGCTATAATAAACGCCGCCTTTACCCTTTAGTGGATGACAAACTTAAAACCAAGCTGCTGGCCCAGCAGTATGGGATAACGTCGCCAGAATTGATCGGCACCGTGACAACGCAGTTCGGGGTTAAACACATTGGGGCAATGCTCACTGGCCACGCGGGTTTTGTGATTAAGCCTGCCAAGGGGAGCGGTGGTAAGGGCATTTTGGTGATTGAAAAGGTGGAAGATAATGCCTTTATCAAGCCCAGTGGCGCCAAGCTAACGCTTCCCGATATTGAGCGACACGTATCGAATATCCTTTCGGGCCTCTATTCGTTGGGCGGCTCGCCCGATGTCGCAGTGATTGAAACGCTGATTAATTTCGATGAAAGCCTGATGGATTACACCTATGAAGGGGTTCCTGATATTCGGGTTATCGTCTTCAAAGGGTATCCCGTCATGGCCATGATGCGTCTTTCCACCGCTGCCTCTGACGGCAAGGCCAACTTGCACCAAGGCGCGGTAGGTGGGCTTAAACATTGCGACAGGTGCTGCGCTGCGCGCCGTTCAGTTTGACCGGCCCTGCTTTAGCCACCCTGATACCGGACACGACCTAGCAAGCCTGGTAGTGCCGCAGTGGGAAACGCTGCTCAACTTGGCTGCGGGCTGTTACGAGATGACTGGCCTGGGTTATCTCGGTACCGATATGGTGTTGGATCGCAAGTATGGTCCGATGCTGCTTGAGCTCAACGCACGCCCAGGCCTCGCCATTCAAATGACCAATGGTGAAGGCCTCCGTCGGCGCCTTGACCTCATTGAACGACAGCCAGATGGCGTACCGCCAAAACAGCGTGTCGCTTTCGCCCAGCACCATTTTGCTCGGCAAAGTGAGTTGGTAGAAAACCCTGACACCACCTCTGCCAACGCGTAGACTGATGTTTGCAAAAACGAGAGCCCAGGCTAACAACGTTCAACGAGTTGCCCATGACCCAAGCGAATACCCTCTTGCAGCAGGCGGAGTCTCAGTGTCACATCCGCGGCGTTCGTTTTACCCCCATTCGCCGACGCGTGTTAGAGCTGATTGCCGAAAATGGTGGCGGGCTGAAGGCGTATGATCTGCTGGATAAGCTGTCGACCGAACACGCAGCCGCTCGGCCCCCGACGGTTTATCGAGCACTCGAATTCTTAATCGATCAAGGCTTGGTACATCGTATTGAGTCGCAGAACTCCTATGTAGCCTGTGCTTGTCCTGAGCATGCGCATGGTTTTCAGCTGCTTATTTGCCGTCATTGCGGTTATGTAGAAGAGCTGCATTTGGATGAGATCAGTGATCAGTTGGCGGCACTGGCAAAAGCCAAGGGTTTAACGTTGAACGCCAAACCATCGAGCTTCAAGGCCTTTGCCAGGATTGTCGAGCAGGCTAAATTGCCAACCAGCTAGCGAGTAAATTGTATGTCCCGGTTTGACCAAGTAGCTCCAGACGCCCTATTTAAGCAGCTTGAACGTGCCACCCCGGAAGATAACCTGCCTAATGTCGCAACCCTGCTTGCGGCCGTACGTTTTAATGCCGATGGCTTGATCCCTGCGATTGCCCAGCAGCACGATTCAAAAGAAGTGTTGATGATGGCGTGGATGAATCGTCAAGCGCTGGATGAAACGTTAGCCACGCAGCGTGTTTGTTACTACTCACGTTCGCGGGGAAAGCTATGGCGTAAAGGCGAGTCATCGGGTCAGCAGCAGCAACTCGTTTCCGCCGCGCTTGATTGCGATGGCGACACGTTACTGCTGCAAGTCGAACAAACGGGCCCCGCTTGTCACACCGGGCGTCGTAGCTGTTTTTATATTGGTGTGGATCAAGAGCAGGCATCAATTACCAGTACGCCGCTGATCGATCCCGATGAACTCTACGGCAACAAAGCCTCGTCCTAGCATGAAACGCTTAAGCATGCGGCGCTGGCTATCAATACTGCAAGCCCGCTCGCGATGGGTACTAACGAAAGTGATGATCGGCGGCGTAAAAATCTATCAATATACGCTCAGCCCACTGTTAGGCCCGCGCTGTCGTTTCTGGCCCAGCTGTTCGTCTTACACCATTGAAGCGATCCAGGTGCATGGACCGCTAAAGGTGGCTGGATGGCGGCGAAGCGCATCGTCAAATGCCACCCGGGCAACCCAGGTGGTATGGACCCGGTACCCGGCGGTCGAAGCGAGCAGCTTTGCCGCGAAGACGAGGATCTCCCCATCGCCCTGTTGTCGCGATCACCATTCCCGCTAGTGTTGTTGAGCAACCTGATAAATCTTCTCAAGCATGGCATGTAAGCCATTGCTGCGCGTCGGCGAGAGGTGCTTGTCTAATCCCAAATCAGCCAGAAAGTGCGGTTCGGTGGCAAGGATTTCACCTGCCGTGCGGTCACTGTAGATACGCAGCAATATGGCAATCAGGCCGGACACGATAGCGGCATCGGACGTTGCTTTAAAAACCAGCTTATCGCCCTCCTCTTCACACTGCATCCAAACGTTTGACTGGCAGCCCTGAATTTTGAGCTCTTCGGTTTTCCATGCATCGGGGAAATCAGGCAGCTGTTTGCCCATATCGATAATGTATTGATAACGGTCCATCCAGTTATCGAATATCTCAAAATCTTCGATTAGCTCTTGCTGGGCCTGTTCGGCGCCGGAAGTGCTCATGCTATTTCCTTCTCAATTGAAATTGGCTTGTACTGGCGACTGACATTTTGAGTCATAGGATTATTCACTATGCCCATTATAACGGTTCGAAGGAGTCTTGAGGGAAGTTGCGTAGGAAACAGTCAATCGGTGGCGCTGCTGCTCGCGATGCCACTCATCGTCTTCGCTATGGAGATAGCGTGAGGTGGTGTCGAGGCGCGCGTGTCGAGCGCTTTCGGCCAGATGGCGTAAACTAATACCTGATTGAGCCTGGTGGGTAATCGATGTATGCCGTAACCAATGTGGTGTTGCCAATTTAAGTGCGGTCACATATTCCGGTGCGCCGTCGCTATCTTCAAGTGCTTGCGCAGCCTGCAGAAACGTAGCGCGAATAAGTCGATAAAGCTGGTTATGGCCCAGACCACGCTGACCATCCAGCGCGCGAAGCACCGGTGCTTCAGCGTCAAACTGACCAGGATATTCAGGCAATTCCAACGCATGGCGCCACTGTCGCAGACAATCAAGCATATCGTCAGGCAGCGGAATGCGTGCCGTCTTGCTGCCCTTGCCTACTACGCTCCACCACCAGCGCCCTTCGCTGCGCTGGAAATCTCCCATACGCGCATCGGCCATCTCGCTAATGCGCGGTGCCAGCAAATAGGCAAAACCAAAGATAAAGCGTCGTCGAGCATGTTCAAAACAAGCACGACTGCCCTTCCCGGGCTCTAACGGGCTATTCAACCACTCCCACAGCCACGCCCACAAATCACTTTCTAAATAGCGCTCAACGCGCGGCGTTTGATTATTTAAGCGCCGAGATTTGTCGCGCATCAAGCGAAACGGATTATGGCTAACCCACCCTGCTTCCACCAGCCAGGCAAACATACCCTGCAGGATCACCAAGCTCTGGCGTCGGCTAGCGGGCGATAAGGGCCCACGAAACGGCCGCCATTCCGGATGTGCACGTGGCTTTGGATGGCCCCACCCATTGGTCACTGGGGTTAGGATCGGAAAGAAATAGCTCAAACCGACGCAGTGTTTCTCGATTTATATTCCTCAGCGTAAGCCCTTGGCTAGTCAGCCAGAGCAGCAGTCGCTCCGACTCGCGACGGTAGGCTTTCCAGGTTTGTGGGCTATCCACGTACTCTTCAAGCCACGCGGTCACTGCCTGGGCATCGCTTTGGGCGCTAATAAGCCCACCTCTCGGCGACTCTTGCAATATTAGTAGTTGATCAATAGGTGTAATAACTTCGTTCGCCATGCTCGCCCGTCCCTGCTCTCTTTTTTTAGCAGTCTTCTTTTAGCAGTTTGTACATTACCTGGCCTTAAGTGTGCCTTTATAGCTGTATAAATTCAAGATAAGACGAGTAATCTTGAATTTATCACCGGTAGGATAAATATAATTACGTAATATGTAATACGTAATAATTGCCTTTTATAGCTTAACTACCCACAATGGTGGCTTTAAAAGGGTTGCTCAAGCGCAGCAGTACAACTCGCTAGTAAGAACACAAGGAAGGAAGGCAACATGGCCCGCAGCGGCATCCAATACAGTGATGTTCAACACGCCATAGATGCGCTCTTGGAGCGTGGTGATACACCCAGCGTGCAGCGTATTCGTGACGTGCTGGGCACAGGCAGCTTCACGACGATTAGCGACCACTTCCGCTTATGGCGCAGCGAGCGTGAGCAAAATCGTGATGTGCCGCCGCCAAAGGGGGGTGCCCGAAGCGGTGGTGTCAATGGCCAGCGAGCTGTGGCGCGAGGCTCAGGAGGTAGCAAATCAAGCGCTGCTCCATTATCGCGAAGATGCCAATCGCCAAGTGGAAAACGCTCAGCAGCTCGCAGAAGACGCTAAACAGCAGGCGGCAAATGCCGAGCAGCGTGAAAGCGCCCTCGCTGAGCACTTGCGTCATATGGAGCAGCGCATGGAGGCGTTAAATCGAGAATTGGCCGCTAGCCAAACCAGCGAACATCACTGGCATCAAAAAAGCCGAAGCAGCGCAAGAAGAAGTAACTCAATTGAAGCAGGTACAACAGCAGTTAGAAAGCCAGGCAGGCGAACAGCGCAAGGCACATAGCAACGCCCTCAGCGAGCAACAGGTAGCGTGGGAGCAGCGTTTAGCCCAAGAGGAGCAGCGCCATGAAGCAGCTGAAGGAAGGCTGATGGCGATGCTGGATAGCACCTCAGCAGGCACGCGCCCAGGAAGAGAAGAATTTCCAAAAACGTCTGCAGCAGTCTGAGCAGCGTATTGAGACATTGAGTCAGGAGCTAAAGGCAAAGCAGCAGGCCCTGCATCAACTACAGCTTGAAGCCAGTGAACGCGAGCAACAGCTAAGTGAGCAGAAGCAGCATATGACGGTATTGGAGACGCATGAGAAAGCGCTGACCCAGCAGCTAAATGAGGCTGAAGCCGCGCTAAACAGCCAAGCCCAGCAGCATGCCGAGCGCGAAGCTGCGCTACAGCAAGCGTGGCAAGAGAAGCTTTGGAGCCGCATGGAAGCGCTGCAAACACAGCTAACGGCACTCCCCGATGCGCTTTCAAAAAGAACAGTGAGCCAGGCCAGTAATCAACCTGGAGACGAAAAAAAGCCCAGCGATTGAAGCTGGGCTTTTGCCTTACCCTCGCTAATTTAGCGGTAGTAGGCGTTAGTGGTATCGCTGTGATCGGTAACGTCGCGAATACCGGCAAGCTCTGGAATGCGCTCCATCAGGGTTTTCTCAACGCCATCTTTCAGGGTTAAATCAACCGCCGCGCAGCCTTGGCAACCTCCGCCAAAAGCTAAGACAGCGTATTGCTGCTCAGTTAGCTCAACCAGTTTAATTTCGCCGCCGTGGGCCGCCAGCCCAGGATTGATCTCGCTGTAGAGCACGTAGTTAATGCGGTCCTCAAGCGGGCTATTAGCGTTTACCTTCGGCATCTTAGCGTTAGGTGCTTTGATCGTCAGTTGACCGCCCATCCGGTCTGCATTGAAGTCGACTACCGCTTCTTCCAAAAAGGCCAAACTGTTTTTGTCGAGATAGACGTTGATCTTCTCAAGTTCCAACAGCACATCCGTCGGCTCGCCGGGGCGGCAATAGGCTAGGCAAGTCTCTGCGTAAGGTGTGCCCGGCTGGGTAATAAAGATACGCACGGCGATGCCTTCAACGTTCTGCTTTTCCAGCAATTCCGCGAGGTACGCTTGGGCACTATCGGTAATATCAATACCTTGAGTATCGACATTGGTGTCTTTTCGCTAATCGTGGTCATGAGGGCTGTCTTCCTCCCGTGGTAGTGGCTCGGCCACTTCACATGTCGTTTGACACCATGGTAAGCAAAACGGCGCGCTGACACAATCCCGACTGTTTTAGTCGGCTATTTTTATCATAACTTATCAAGAATACGTGTTGATTGTCTTTCTATATGCATCGTATAGCGACCTGCAGGGGCGCCTTTTGCTGTCCCTTTGTTATCATTGTGCGCCTCTTTACGACAGATGCTGCTTTTCCGACGATAACAACATCCCCTTTGACGACTGTGACGCTGGAGAACTCCCCCCTGCCATGGCTGATAGTGCTTTGACCGCAACCCTCACCCAACGCCTCGCTGACCGTATCTTGATTCTGGATGGCGGCATGGGAACCATGCTGCAGAATGCCCAGTTGAGCGAAGAGGATTTTCGTGGCGAACGATTCAGCGACTGGCCGTCGGATCTCAAAGGCAACAACGACCTGCTTGCGCTCACCTGCCCTGATTTAGTTGCGCGTATACACCGCGACTATTTAGAGGCCGGCGCAGATATCATCGAGACCAACACCTTTAATAGCACCCAGCTGTCGCAGTCTGATTATGGTATGGAAACGCTGGTAGTCGAACTCAACCGTGAGTCAGCGCGTCTTGCCCGTGAAGTGTGCGATGCCGTCGCCGCCGAAACCGGCGTGCCACGCTATGTTGCTGGCGTGTTAGGCCCCACGTCGCGCACTGCTTCGCTGTCGCCGGATGTCAATGATCCCGCCAAGCGTAACGTCACCTTTGATGAGCTGCGTGAGAACTACTATGAAGCCGCCGAAGCGCTAATCGCTGGCGGCGCCGATTTGATCATGATCGAAACGATCTTCGATACGCTCAACGCCAAGGCGGCGATTTACGCCCTTGAAGAGCTGTTCGACGATCGCGGCGAGCGCTTGCCGGTCATGATCTCTGGCACGATCACCGATGCATCGGGGCGTACGCTCTCTGGCCAAACCACCGAGGCCTTCTGGAACTCGGTGCGCCACGCTCAGCCGCTATCCGTCGGCTTGAACTGTGCCTTGGGCGCCGAAGAGCTACGCCCTTACCTCGAAGAGCTCTCCACCAAGGCCGACACCTTCGTCTCTGCGCACCCCAACGCGGGGTTACCCAACGAATTCGGTGAGTACGACCAAACACCCGAAGAGATGTCCGACATCGTCAGCGAGTTCGCTTCAAGCGGCTTGGTCAACATTATCGGCGGTTGCTGCGGCTCCACGCCTGAGCACATTCGCGCCATTGCCGATTCCGTGCGTGATATGGCACCGCGGGTTATTCCTGAGCGCAGCCGCGCCTGCCGCTTATCCGGGTTAGAGCCGTTCAACATTGAGGCGGATTCGCTCTTCGTTAACGTCGGTGAGCGTACCAACGTTACCGGTTCGGCGCGTTTCAAGCGCTTGATCGTAGAAGAGGACTTCACCACGGCGCTGGAAGTCGCCCTTGAGCAAGTGGAGAACGGTGCCCAGGTCATCGACATTAATATGGACGAGGGGATGCTCGAGTCCAAGGAAGCCATGGAGCGCTTTCTTAACCTGATTGCCGGTGAACCCGATATTGCGCGCGTTCCGATCATGATCGACTCCTCCAAATGGGAGATCATCGAAGCGGGGCTAAAGTGCGTTCAAGGCAAAGCGGTAGTGAACTCCATTTCACTCAAAGAAGGTGAAGCCGCCTTCCGTGAGCAGGCGACCAAATGCCGCCGCTTTGGTGCTGCCATTGTCGTCATGGCCTTTGATGAAGAAGGTCAGGCAGACACCTTCGCGCGTAAAACCGAGATTTGCCAGCGCGCCTACCGCTTGCTTGTCGATGAAATCGGCTTCCCTGCCGAAGACATCATCTTTGACCCGAATATTTTGCCATCGCCACGGGGATCGAAGAGCACAACAATTACGCGGTCGACTTTATCGAGGCGACCCAGTGGATTCGCGACAACCTGCCCCACGCCATGGTATCTGGCGGTGTTTCCAACGTGTCGTTCTCGTTCCGTGGCAACAACCCGGTGCGCGAAGCGATTCACTCGGCGTTTCTTTATCACGCCATTCGCGCGGGCCTTACCATGGGCATCGTCAACGCGGGCCAACTCGCGGTTTATGACGATCTTCCCGCCGAGCTGCGCGAAGCCGTCGAAGACGTGGTGCTCAACCGCCGCAGCGATGGCACCGAACGATTGCTGGATATTGCCGATAAATATAAAGGCGATGGCAGCGGCGCGGCCAAGAAAGAAGACCTTGAGTGGCGCAGCTGGCCGGTCAATAAGCGTATCGAGCATGCGCTGGTGAAAGGCATTACCGCCTATATCGAAGATGATACCGAACAGGCCCGTGCCCAGGCGGAGCGCCCTATCGAAGTGATCGAAGGCCCGCTAATGGATGGCATGAACGTGGTCGGCGATCTGTTTGGTGACGGCAAGATGTTCCTGCCTCAGGTCGTCAAATCGGCGCGAGTGATGAAGCAAGCCGTTGCTTATCTCATTCCTTATATCGAAGCAGAAAAGAGCGAAGAGACCAAGGCCAAGGGCAAAATCGTCATGGCGACGGTAAAGGCGATGTTCACGATATCGGTAAAAATATCGTGGGCGTCGTGCTGCAGTGTAATAACTACGAAGTGATCGACCTTGGTGTCATGGTCGCGGCAGATAAAATCCTGCAAGCCGCCAAAGAGCATAACGCCGATATTATCGGACTTTCCGGGCTGATCACCCCGTCGCTGGATGAAATGGTGCACGTGGCCAAAGAGATGCAGCGCCGGGGTATGGACCTCCCTTGTTAATCGGTGGTGCAACCACCTCTAAAGCGCATACTGCAGTGAAAATCGAGCCTCAGTACGAGCACCCGGTGATCTACGTTACCGATGCCTCTCGCGCGGTTGGTGTAGCGGGTAAATTACTCACGCCTGCTTTAAAAACACCCTACGTGACCGAGATCCGAGAAGAGTACGAAAAGTTCGTGAGCGTAATGCCAAGCGCCGCCCCAAAGCAGCGGATCTGGACTACACCCAAGCTCGCAAGCGTCGCTTCCGTACCGACTGGAACGCCCATACCCCAGCCGAGCCCAATATGCTGGGGCTAAAAACGTTCGATGACTACGACCTCGAAGAGTTGATCGAGCGCATCGACTGGACGCCCTTCTTTATGAGTTGGCAGCTAGCGGGCAAGTACCCCAAGATTCTTGAAGATAAGGTGGTAGGTGAAGCTGCCCGCAATCTGTTTGAAGACGCCAAGGTTATGCTGCGCAAATTGGTTGATGAGAAACGTGTTCAAGCGCGTGGCGTTATTGGCCTATGGCCCGCCAACAGCGTCGATGATGATGTGATTGAAGTGTATGCCGACGAGTCGCGCAGCGAAGTGATAGAGCGGCTACACCACATTCGCCAGCAGACTACGAAAGGCCGCGATGGCATTTGCTACAGCCTGGCCGATTTCATTGCGCCCAAAGAGAGCGGCAAAGCCGACTGGATCGGCGGTTTCGCAGTCACTACTGGCCACGGTGTCGATGAGCTCTCCAAAGCGTACGAGGCGGCCGGTGATGACTACAATGCAATCATGGTGCAGGCATTAACGGATCGCCTGGCGGAAGCCTTTGCCGAACGTATGCACGAACGCGTGCGCAAAGAGTTCTGGGGCTATGTGCCGGATGAAACGTTGGACAACGATGCTCTGATTGCCGAGAAATATCAGGGCATCCGCCCTGCCCCTGGCTACCCCGCCTGTCCGGATCATACCGAAAAGCGACGCTCTTCCGGCTGCTCGATGCCACCGAAAATACCGGTTTGGCATTGACTGAAAACTTCGCCATGTGGCCAGCGGCCGCCGTTTCTGGATGGTACTTTGCGCATCCGCAGTCGAAGTACTTCTCGACGGGCAAAATCACGCGGGATCAAGTCGAAGCTATCGCCGCGCGTAAACAGATGCCCCTGGAGGAAATGGAGCGCTGGCTCTCACCGGTGCTCTCTTACGACCCGAGCTGACCAATGCTGTTTGTCGCTCGCCGTCATGGCAAGGTTATTCGCCTTGCCTTGCCTATCATGCTGGGCATGCTCTCGCAAAGCATGCTCAACTTGATCGATGCCGCCCTGGTGGGGCATTTAGGCGAAGTGGCTCTTGCCGGGGTAGGCGTGGGCGGTTACGCCATGTTTATGCTTAGCGCAATTGTGTTTGGCCTCTCTTCCAGCGTGCAGTCACAAACTGCTCAGCGCATGGGGGCTGCCCATACGGAGATAGCCCATCCACTTAACTCGGGGCTGGTGATCGGGTTTGGTGTTGCTTTGCCGCTGTCACTCTTGGCTTGGTGGCAAGCGCCACTGCTGATTGGCTTGATTAGCCAAGCTGATGATGTCCAAAGCGTCGCTGTGGACTACTTTCGTTGGCGGGTGTTGTCACTAGTGGCCATCGCACTTACGCTCTGCTTTCGTGGCTACTGGAATGGTCGCCAGCAAACGCATCTCTACTTGCGTATCATCGTGGCGGTTCACTTGATTAATGTGGTGGTCAGCGCGGGGTTAATCTATGGATTTGCCGGGCTCCCCAAAATGGGCGCAAGCGGTGCAGGTGCGGGGACTACACTGTCGCTGTTTATTGGCTTGCTTGTTTGGTGTTGGGTGAGTATTAAAAGCCCTGCTATTCAACATTTGTTACCCCGTACACCTTGCTTAGCCAGCCTAAGTACGACCCTGCTACTTGCTGCCCCCATTCTTTGCAGCAGCTTTTATTTGCAGCGGGTTATGCGGTACTTATTTGGTTACTTAGCCAATTGGGTACGGCCAGTGTCGCGGTTGGCCATGTGTTGATTAATCTTTCATTGCTGCTTATTTTGCCGGGGTGGGCATTGGCGTTGCTGTAATGAGTTTAGTGGGTGAGGCATTAGGCCGAGATGCTCAACACGAAGCCCACCGCTGGGGCTGGATGCACTCCGTGTCGCCTGGCTGGTACTGTTGGTGCTGGCGCTACCCATGCTGATAGTGCCCGAGCAAGTACTCACCATCTTTTTTACTAACAGTGAGCTAGTGGCGCTGGGTAAACTTCCACCGCAACTGACCGGCGTGATGATTGTGCTGGATGCGGCCGCTTTAGTACTCGCCCAGGCTTTAATGGGCGCGGGCGCTCAACGCACGGTGATGATGCTAACCCTAAGCATGCAATGGCTACTTTTCCCTTGGCTTGGTGGGTAGGGATCGGTTTAGACCAGGGCTTATTAGGCATCTGGCTTATGCAACTACTCTACCGATTGATAAACTCGGCCGGATTTTTTATGGGTGTGGCAGCGCCGCTGGCTAGCCCCAGCCTTCTAACTGGCTGCTAAACTCATACTGTGGTTTCTAAATAGCTTTTAGAGATAAAAGATAATTATATATTCTTTTGTAGAATATGACGCCCGCGTTAAGGTGACGCTACATTAACGTCCGTCTCAACGTGACCATTTCGCTTTTTTAGCAGGATCGTGCCACATGTACCGTTATGATATTCACGACCAAACACTGGTTGATGAGCGTGTCGCTCAGTTCCGCGACCAAATGGAACGCTACCGCGCTGGGCGTTTGGGTGAAGAAGAGTTCCGCCCACTAAGGTTGCAGAACGGCCTCTATATTCAACGCCATGCGCCTATGCTGCGTATTGCGATACCCTACGGCATGCTGGCGGGTAACCAGCTGCGTGCGCTGGCTGAGATTACCCGTCGCTACGACCGTGGCTATGGCCACTTTACGACACGGCAGAATTTACAGCTGAACTGGCCTGCGCTTGAAGACGTGCCGGATATTCTGGCCGATTTAGCCAAGGTGCAGATGCACGCGATTCAGACTAGCGGTAACTGCATCAGGAATACGACCAGCGACCAGTTTGCAGGCATCGCCAACGATGAAGTAGAAGACCCGCGCCCCTGGTGCGAACTAATTCGCCAGTGGTCTACCCTGCACCCTGAGTTTGCCTATCTGCCGCGTAAGTTCAAAATCGCGGTTAGCGGTGCAGCCCAAGATCGTGCCGCGATTCAGGTCCACGATATTGGTCTGCGTCTCTGGTATAACGCCGATGGCGAGCTGCGCGTCAAAGTGTTAGCCGGAGGTGGCCTGGGCCGCACCCCATGATTGCGGATGTCGTGCGCGAAGATCTGCCTTGGCAGCATCTGCTGACCTATCTGGAAGCCTGTGTGAGGGTTTATAACCAGTTCGGCCGTCGTGACAACAAGTTCAAGGCGCGGATTAAAATTCTTGTTAAAGCGTTAGGCATTGATGAATTCCGCCGCCGCGTCGATGAAGAGTGGGCGCACTTGAAAGACGGCCCGCAAACACTCAACCAAGCCGCGGTCGATGCCGCAAAAGGCCACTTCCCAGAGCCGGATCGCCGCCCGGTGGCAGAAAACGCCACTGAAGTGTTTGATCAGCTGCGCGCTGAAAACCGTAGCTTTGCGCGCTTTGTAACCAATAACGTTACTGATCACAAAGTGCCTGGATACAAAGCAGTGACGCTTTCCCTGAAACGTCGTGAACATGCCCCTGGCGATGTGACCGCCGATCAGATGGAGGCCGTTGCTGATCTGGCCGATCGCTACAGCTTTGGTGAAGTGCGGGTTACCCACGAGCAGAACCTGGTACTTTCAGACGTGCCGGTCGATGAGTTGGAAGCGCTGTGGCAAGAGCTCGAATCGCTGGGCATGGCCAATCCGACGGTGGGTACGCTCAACGATATTATCTGCTGCCCTGGCGGCGATTACTGCAGCTTGGCTAATGCGGTGTCTATTCCCATTGCCCAGGCGCTGCAGGAGCGCTTTGAAGACCTGGATTTCCTTTACGACTTGGGGCCGCTGGATTTGAACATTTCCGGCTGCATGAATGCCTGTGGCCACCACCATGTCGGCCATATCGGTATCCTGGGTGTCGATAAAAAAGGCGAAGAGTTCTACCAGATCTCCATTGGCGGTAACTCCACCGATGATGCGTCTCTGGGTAAAATTCTCGGCCCCTCATTTTTCCGCTCTGACGTGCCGGATGTGGTCGAAAAAGTGTTGGAAGTCTATGTGGCGCAGCGCCATGAAGACGAGCGCTTCCTGGACACTTACCGCCGTATTGGCTTAAAACCCTTCAAGGAGCGTGTTTATGCCTAATAAAACAGATGAGACGCAAACTGAAGCAGTTGAGCAGACACCAGTGCATGTTGATCATCTGATTGCTAACGGTGAGCTAGCGGCAGAGAACGCTTGGTGCGTCTCCTACGATGAAGATGCGCTACCCGAGCAACGTCCGGCGTTTGTGCCGTTGGCGCTGTGGCAAGATAATCAAGATGACGAAGAGCTATCGCCGTTGCTCACCAGTGATACCGAACTGACGCCAGAATTGGCGCAGCAAATTGGTAAAGCTGCAGCGATCGCCGTCGATTTCCCGGCCTTTACCGATGGCCGTGGCTACACCTTGGCCCGCTTATTGCGCGAGCGTTACGGTTACGCAGGTGAAGTTCGTGCGGTGGGTGATGTTCTGGTAGATCAATTGGACTACATGCGCCGTTGTGGGTTTTCTTCCATGGCACTGCGCGATGATCAAGATCCGGAGGACGCCCTACGCGCACTGAGCTTTATCAGCGTGCGTTACCAGCCTGATGTAGAAGAGCGGCAGGCGCTGTTTGAGCGTCGCTTAGCCGCGAGTAAGTAGTGTAATAAACAGGCATCAAAGGGCAGCTTCGGCTGCCCTTTTCATGATCAAGCGGGCAGATTAACCTCGCCGCTTCTGCTGTCGTTCACGGTTATTGGCTTTAGCGCGGTCGCTCTTACGCAGCATCACCCAAGTGGCCCCCAGCCCCCCTTCCGAGGGTTGCGCGGATACGTAGGCTTGAACTTCCTCAAATTGACTCAGCCATTTGGCAAGATAAGAACGCAGCACATTGGCAGGACTATCTATTTCACGCCCGCGGCCGTGCACGATGAGTACCGAGCGTAAATCGTGGGCGTAAGCTTCCTGAATAAAGGGAAATAGCATCCGACGGCACTCACTCAGCGGGCGCCGAAGCAGGTGGAGTTGGGATTGAACGCTATAGCCACCGTGTTTTAATTTATCGACCACGCCTTGCTGAATGCCCTCCCGGCGATACTCCATCGGGTCGAACGGCGGCAGGAGATCGACAAAGTCATCGGACAGAAAATTGCGAGCGCCCATCTCTTCCTCTGCCCATTCACGCCGGGCCAGCTGCGCCTCAGAAGGGCTTTTCCGGTTAGCGCCTGGGTCTGCACGATTATTGGGCGGAAGTGGCTCTACATCGCCTATGAGAGCACCAAAATCCATATCATCACGAAGTGGCTGATTCATTGCAAGCTCCTCCGGCTGGGTCTTATGACCACCTATTTTACATACATAACCTAGCAAACCCGTGTGCTTTGCATAAGTACTTTGCTCAAGTACTTTGCTTAAGCTGCTTAGATAAATCGATAACATAAGCTTGTCATTGCCAATTTGGCCAGCCAAGCTAAGCAGCCATTCGTTGTTCCCTCAGCAAGAGGCGCCTTGGTTTGGCTAAAATGGTTTGGTTTAAACGCCTTGTTATCATCAGCGCAGCGGGGTTGCTCGGTATAGCCGGGTGGATATGGTTAACGATGCTCAGCCCATGGTTTTATGAACGCCCCGATGATTTAGCCGATATCGAACAGCGCACCCATCAGGTCTTCGTTTACGGCACGCTACGCTACGCCCCAGTGCGCTTGGTTGTCATGGGCAGCTTTGGCAATCCTGAAAAGCGGTGCTTGAGGGCTACCAGCGCAATGGTCTCGACCTTTCACCCCAGCCAGGGAGTAAGGTGGAAGGCCTGCTGTTACGCGTGGATGCCGATGAGCTGGCCCGCCTTGACCGCTATGAACGACTCGGTGTCCGCTATGAACGGGTGGAGATAACGCTAGAGGATGGCTCACGCGCCTGGGTCTACTTGCGTCTGTCGAAATTGCAAAATGCGTTTGCCCGGAACCCAGGCTTACCGATAGCTCTGGTACCATAGGCAACAAGCATTACAATCTCTGCCAAGACAGCTTTAATGACCCATTCAGGAATGACAATGCGTGAAATGACACCGTACGTTTTGGTTCTTTACTACTCGCGCTCAGGCGCAACCGCCACCATGGCACAACAAATTGCGGCCGGCGTAGAAAGTGTACCCGGTATCCAGGCACGTCTGCGTACTGTGGCGCCAGTTTCGACCACGTGTGAAGCCGTAGACCCAGAAATTCCTGAACAGGGAGCGGTGTACGCTGATCTGGACGACTTGCGCAATTGCAGCGCACTGGCAATCGGCAGCCCAACGCGGTTTGGCAACATGGCGGCACCGCTTAAATACTTTATCGACTCCACGAGCAGCCTCTGGATGAACGGTGCTTTGATAGATAAACCCGCGTCTGCGTTTACCTCGACATCAAGCTTGCACGGTGGGCAAGAGAGCACCTTACTGACCATGCTGGTGCCACTGCTGCATCACGGCATGGTCTATGCAGGGGTGCCTTATAGTGAAACCACGTTGCTGGAAACCCGCACAGGCGGCACGCCTTATGGTGCCAGTCATTTGGCAGGCACGCGTAGCGATCGATCGGTTGATGAGCATGAGCGCGCACTGTGCGTCACTCAAGGCAAACGGCTGGCGCGTCTCGCTCTCGCCCTGCACGCTATGCGTCAGGAGGCATCATGAGACAGTGGTTGGAAGAGGTAGAAGCACGACATGGGCTTGATAAGCTCACGCTAAGAAGCCGGCAACTGGTACTAGCGAGCTTTGCTCTCTTGTTGGTGATGGTTATTTATCGCGGCTTTTTTAGTTCAGGGCGATGCGTTTAACTGGCGACCTGTGGTGGCCTTTGTGCTTCCCCCCTAGTGCTGTTCTTGCCCTCCATCATTGGCCAGCGAGCCCGTGGTCATGCTTGGCTTGCGTTTGTTAGCCTGCTCTACTTTACTCAGGGGGTAATGCTGGCAACGTTGCCTGGGCAAAGCGTGCGCGGGCTTTTAGAGGCCATTATTTCATTGGCCCTGTTTGCTGGCTGTATGGGCTATGCACGCTTTCGCAGCCGACAGCTAAGACAATAATAGCTAGGCCTATAAAGACCAGCTCAATAAAACCAAAGCCATAGCGCTACGCCAGCGGCAATAAGTAAAGTACCTAACGCACGTAAACGCAGCGTAGCCGCGTTTAACGGCTCGTTACGAGCATCGACAGGCAGCTGGCGGAAATGCTTGGTACCCGCCAACATTGCCGCCACCAAAGGCTCACCATTAGCCGATGGACGACCAGTCCGACCAAGTGCAGCCCGATAAGAATGATCAAAAGATCACTATTTAACTGATGCATGCTTCTCAGTTGGCTGCTTACCCCATCGCCAAATAAGCCATAAAGCGGTGCCTGAAAAAGATGTCGTCACTCAAGAAAAGGCCACTGACCGCTTGGAAACTAAGCGAAAGCAGCATAACCAACGTCATCCAGCCACCCAAAGGATTATGGCTGGCATAAGTGCTGGGCTGCCGCTTTAAAAGTGCCTTGGAATAAGCGATCGTTTCACCGGGTGGGTATAAAAACGTCTTGAAACGCGCATACACGCTACCCATCACACCCCATAACCAACGAAAGACGAGCAACCCTAGCAATAGATAGCCTGCCTGTGCGTGCACTTCAATGGGAAATAGAAAAGGCGCTCCACGGGTCTTGGTGGTATAAAATGAAAGCAGTATTACCGCCACTAAACCCCAATGAAAAACACGAATCCATTTATCCCATACATCTATTGTTACACTGGTCTTGCGCATAACTTTTTACTCTCTTAGCAAGGGTGACCCAGCAGTGGTGAGCTAATAGCAGTTGATGACCCCGTATTGGTGAGGCACCTTCGCATGTATGCTGGCTTTCTCATAGATTGTGGGACAGCTGGTCGCAGCACTGGCTAAAATGACAGCAATAAGAGAAGGCGTTAGGCATTCATTGATAGCGGTCACTTGAGCTTTAAAGATAGACCAGCGAACATGGGTGAAATTCAAGGGAGAAGCACTTAATGACACGTAATATAGCCGATATCAGGCGTGATTATGAAGGCGGTAGGCTAGACGAGTCCCAGGCATCCGATGATCCATTCGTGCTATTCAATGAGTGGTTTACCCTTGCGTTGGAAAAGAGGGGAAAGATGGTAATGCCATGACACTCTCCAGCGTTGACAGCCAGGGCAGACCCCATGCCCGCGTCGTGCTGCTAAAGGGATTCGATGAGCGCGGTATGGTCTTTTTACTAACTATCATAGCCATAAGGGTAGCGAGTTGAGCAATGTGCCCTATGCAGCCATGACCTTTTGGTGGCCTTCCCTCTCCCGTCAGGTGCGTATTGAAGGCCCGGTTGAGCAAGTATCTGCCGATGAGTCGGATGAGTACTTTGCCAGCCGCCCTCGTGGCAGCCAGTTAGGTGCGTGGATTGCCACCCAGAGCGTTGTGATTCCTAATCGTAACTGGATCGAGGAGCGTCAAAAGCGATTTGAAAAAAGCCTACGATGGTCAGGACATCCCCCGTCCGATTCACTGGGGTGGGTATCGTCTCGCGCCGGAAATGATTGAATTCTGGCAGGGTCAGCCCAGCCGCCTACATGATCGGCTACGCTTTGAACGGCGCGACGGAGGTGAGTGGAGCCGCTTCCGCTTGGCACCGTAACTGTATGTGTAATATACTCTGCGCCTGTGTACTTGAAGGCCTGCTGAGAGTAGCAGGCCTTGTCGCTAACTCGCTAGTCTGGCAGGCTTTCAAGGCGATGCCGTTGCCACTCACTTTCGGGTTCGTTGAGACGCAACACAGCATCAATGACCTGTTCTTCCATGTTGTAACGACTTTTAAATCCTAAGTGTTTCATTAGTGCCCGCATCGGGTGGTTATCGACCATGATTTTACCAATCATTTCCAGCGTGCCGATGTTGGTACAGTAATCGATCATCTTCTTCATCAGCAGACTGCCAATACCTAACCCCCTGCAGGTCATCACGGATGATGACTGAAAACTCGGTGCGAATATTGTCTGGGTCGTTCCACACCCGCACGACCCCAAGCATCTCTTTACCGCCATCTTCGCTTAAATGTTCAGCAATGAAGGCCATTTGGCGATCATAATTGATATGTGAAAGAATCGATAAATCGCGCTGGGTTAAGTTAGATTTATTATGGAAGTAGCGGAAACGAATACTCTCTTCCGACAGCTGACGATGGAAAGGAGTAATCAGGTGAGCATCTTCAGCTCGAATAGGCCTTACTTCCACCTGCCAGCCGTTTTTAAGTGTCACCAATTCTCGCAGCTCTTCCGGATACGGCATGATGGCAAAGCGTGACGGGGTGCCGAGATCCATTGCAAAGTCGACAGCGACCATGCCGTCTCGATTAAGTAACAGTGGGTTTACTTCCAGCCCGCGCAAGTCGCCTAAATCAGACGCCATTTGCGATAGCTTAACCAGCATTTGGCACAGGTGCTGTACGTCACGTTCAGGGTCGGCTGAATGCTCACGAATTAACGATGCGGCATGGGTTCTGCCCACCACGTCGGCGGCTAGGCTCATGTTGAGGTGGAGGCAGGGCTACCTGGCGGTCAGCCAGTACGTTGACCTTGTAACCGCCAATGCCGAATACAATCAGTGGCCCAAAGACTGGATCACGGGTTATGCCCGCGCAAATCTGCATCGAGTGTTTGCCGCGCTGCATGGGTTGCAGGCAGTATTCGCGAATTGCGTACTCCGGGAATTTTTCTGCCACTTTTTCGCCTAGCTGACGAACGCCCTCAGCTACTTGTTCGGGTGTTTCCAAATCCTGAAGCAACCCCGCTGAAATCTTATGAGGGTGCTTACGGTAACGATAAGGGCGGCAGTTGCCTTCATGAACAACTTTGAGTGCCTTAGTGCCGGGGAATTTCCATCGCACGGGCAAGTGCTTCATCAGGATTGGTCAAATACACGCTCGGCGCCGTTGGAATACCATACGCTTCCAGTACCTGAGCGGTTTCAGAATGGGTTAAGGTTTGTCTGCCCCGCTCTTTAGCCTGTTTAATCAACGTGCGGCACTGGGCACGTATCTCTGGACTGGTGGAAAACGGCAGGCTGGGTGGGATCTCTTGCAGTAGCGCTTGAACCCGCTGGTAAATCACCATATGCATAAAGGCCTTAACGGCTTTTTCTGGCGAAATATAGGTCGGAATCCCAGCTAAATTGCAGGCGTGACGGGCATTAAGCGCCTCTTTTAAGCCCATCCAACTGGTCAGCAGATTGCGGCGAAATTTCTTACGGTTATCGATCAAGGCCTGGGCTGTCACCAAAGAAGGGGCCATTCGTGTGGGGCGTGGACAACCAATACGGCATCTACATTCGTGTCCGCAGCGACGATTTCCAGTGCTTGGACAAACCGTTCCGGCGAGGCGTTGCCGCCCAGATCGACCGGGTTCTCGCCCGGCTTACTCATATCGACCTCGCTACGGTGTAGCGCCGCCTGGGTTTCGGCGCTAAATTCGGCCAATTTGCCACCTGCACTAATTAATTTATCGATGGCCAGCATGGCAGGCCCCAACCCATTCGAAACGATGGCCAGACGGTCCCCCCTTAAGAGGTTTCATCCGAGACAGGGTTTCCAACGCATCGAGCAGTTCATCGGAGTCATCAACTCGTACAACCCCTGCCCGGGCAAACGCGGCATCAAATACCACATCGCGGTTGGCAATACCGGGTGTCGGTGCCATGCCGGAAATATCTGACTCGGGCGTACGACCGCTTTTAATAGCCAGTACCAGGCGATTGCGTGATGCGTCACGTACAGCGGTCATAAAATGCTGAGCATCGCTAATCCGCTCCAGATGTAACAAAATGGCCTGCGCGGGCGAGAACTGATTAACGTAATCAATCAGGTCCGGCAACAGCACGTCGACGCTGTCACCAACGGTAATAAGATGCGAAAAACCAACATCACGTCCCGCCGCCCAATCGATCATTGCATTGGCAAGCATGCCGGACTGCCCAAGGTAAGCGACGCGGCCAGCTTTCACCGGCTGGCTGGCATAAGAAACGTTGAGCTTTTACCCGGCACAATCAATCCCATGCACTCCGGGCCAAGTACACGAATACCCGAAACACGAGCCGCACTCAGCATACGTTCGCGAATTGAACCTTTGTCGCCTTTATCGCGGTCCAGATAAGCACCACCAGACAATACCAGGGCTGCTTTCACCCCGTGCTGCCCAAGTTTTTAATGAGACTCGGCACGCCTTCAATAGGCGTGCAGACCACTACCAAATCAGGGACTTCAGGGAGCTCACTCACCTTGCTCACACACGGTACGCCGAAGACCTGGGAATAACTTTTAAGGTTGACAGCCCAAACCGGTCCCTTAAAGCCACCCTCTTGAATATTTCTCAGCACTAAACCGCCCAGCGATGCGGGCTTTTCAGAGGCGCCAAACACCGCTAGTGTACGAGGTTCGAAAAAATGGTGTAAAAAGCGCGTGCTCACAAATGAGTCTCCTCTGAAATAAATAGCGGCTGTACGACTTATTGACACTGTCGCGTAGGGCCTGGAGGCGATTAAGGTGGCATCAATAATAATGGAGCGTTTGAATGATTACCGCCTACCTTACCCACCCAGACTGCTCATTGCACCATATGGGGCCAGAGCACCCTGAATGTCCTCAACGTCTGGAGGCTATTCGCGCTCGCCTATCGCTTGCTGGCTTATTACAGCAAACCATGCAGGCAGATGCCAAAGAAGCCTGTGAAGAGGCATTAGCCAGGGTACACCCTTACGCCATCTACGCGCCCTTGAAAAGTGCTTGCCCAAAGAAGGTATTATCACACTGGATAGCGACACCATGATGAATCCTGACAGCCTGCAAGCCGCACGGATGGCTGCAGGAGCGGTGATTCGCGGGGTGGACCAGGTGTTTAGGCGCCAAGCAGATAATGTTTTTGCGCGGTGAGACCGCCTGGCCACCACGCTGAAGCCTCTGATGCCATGGGGTTCTGTTTTACAACAATATCGCCGTTGGCGCAGCGCATGCTCGGGCTAAATATGGCGCTAGGCGTATCGCCATATTAGATTTTGATGTGCATCAGTGTAATGGCACCATCGATATCTTCAAAATGATCCCGAAATCTTGATCTGTACAAGTTTCCAGTACCCCTTCTACCCATGGCGCTACTTGCGCAGTGAGTGGCAAAATGTAGTCAACACGCCACTAGAAGTAGGTACCGACGGGCCCGAGTTTCGCCGTATTGTCGAAAATCATTGGCTTCCTGCTCTGCACGCTTTCAAACCTGATTTGGTGATGATATCCGCTGGCTTTGATGCTCATCGTGAAGACCCTATGGGGATATCTGTCTGGAAGATGAAGACTTCTACTGGGTCACCCACCTGGCGATGGAGATTGCCACACTCTATGCAGATAACCGCGTTGTTTCGGTGCTTGAGGGTGGCTATAACCCCAAGTCACTGGCCAGTGGTGCAGAGGCGCATCTTAAAGCGCTTTTGGGATTACCCTTTGCGGAAGTGCCTTAGTGAGAGATAGTTGCTTGTTTCTTCTCCTCAATTGTCACTCTTAGCAAGTTGTGGGCTGTGCTATAATGCGCGTTTTTACACCAGCCCCAACCTAAGCTAACGCAGCCAACGTGACGATCTATGACCGCTACTTCTGAAGAGCATGCCGCGCTGCGTATCGCATCGGGAAGTAAACCGTTTGTCGAGCCGTTGCGCCTCGGCGAGCGGCTCAAGCAAATTCGCCTTGCTAATCAGTGGACACTGGAAGACGTTAGCCAGCGTACCGGGCTTGCCCGCTCGACGCTTTCCAAAATCGAAAATGACCAGGTGTCCCCTACTTTCAGCGTGGTACAAAAGCTGACCACCGGTCTTAACATTGACCTTCCCCAACTACTTACGCCCCTAAGCGGGAGCGTTATACCATGGGGCGGCGCGATTTAACCCGTAAGGGCAAAGGGCAACTGCACCCCACACCTACCTACGAACATGAGCTGCTGGGACACCAGCTAGCGCAAAAGCGCATGATCCCATTCAAAACCATCGTACGAGCACGGAGTTTTGATGAGTATCACCAATGGGTGCGCCACGATGGCGAAGAGTTTTTAATGGTGTTGCATGGCGATGTTATGCTTTATACCGAATTCTACGCACCGCTTGTGCTAGAAGAAGGTGACAGCATCTATTTTGATAGCGACATGGGCCATGCGCTCGTTTCCACCAGTCAGGACGATGCGATTGTGCTGTCGGTGTGTACTCGCGGTGACGTTGCCTAGTCGTTGCCCATTTCGCTTGTTACAGACAGTTAGTAGGCTTGGGTAGTCCGGCTAGGCGAGCAATTCGCTTTGCCGGGCTGCCGGGAAACAGTTGCATCAGATAAATCGAGCGCCCCTTCTCTTCGCCCAATGCGTTTTTCGTTGCCTTAACAAGAGGCCGCATGGCCGGTGCCATTTCGTAGCGCTGGTAAAATGCCCTTACGACATCAATGATTTCCCAGTGGGCTTGAGTAAGCGTTAAGCCCTCTTCTTCAGCCATCAGCTGAGCGATGGTTTCGCTCCACTCAGCTTGGTTAACTAAATATCCTTCAGGATCTAGTTCCCATTGTTTTCTGAATCAAGATAACGGTATATTTTTGAATCGACATGATTAATACCAGGTAACTGTTTTATCGTACTGCTCGGTAAGTACTACAAAACCTTCCATCTCTAGCGTGGGTAGTACATTATCAATGGCAATGTGGCAAAGCCCACGCGCGGCTAAATCTTCTGACAGCAAGTAAATACGCGATTGAAATTGCTGCCAGGCTGCCCATGTTGGGTCAAGCGCAGCGCTGACTCCTCTTCAATCAATAACACGGCGTCCTGTTCTCCTACCGCTTGCTGCATTTGAATGGATGCGGTGCTTTTAGGCGCTTTGGTGAGGATGTGTAGAATCATCATTACCTCACTAAAAGTTGAGTATGTTGGCGTGTTGCTGCAATAGCCCAGGAACTTGTTGGGCCGCTATCAGGGTGACTCCCGCCACTAATGAATCGGCGCTTAAATGCATGCTTTGCAGCGACTCTTTCGCAACCCAAAGCTGATCAATATCGTACATTTCAAGCATATCGATGGTGGGAGGGTCGCTTTTGGCCCGGCGCGCCACTGCCCTGCTCTTTAACTAGCGCCATTATACCCTGCCCCATAAACAATAAATGCACAGGCTGGCCGAAAGCCGCAGCGACCAAAGCAGCATCCAGCCCTTCACGTAGCCAGTTTGAACTGTGCGGTGCGTGGCGAATAATAACTAATAGCGCCTCTGGTGCCGCCATGGGCCCTCCTTTCAAGCAAAGGTAATGAATCGATCGGAGCGCTGCTGTAACTCAAGCAATTGACCAAGACCGGTTAATTCAAAGGGAGGCGTGATATTAAAAGCCTGCTTTCCATGTCGCTGCGCTTCGGTCTCACTCATCAAACCGCGCCGCAGTGCTGCGGCGATACAGACATCTAATTGCATCCCATGCTGTTGATGCAGCTCTACCCAGGCGTCATGTAGATTGAGCTCATCCTGAGGAGGCGCCATCAACGAAGAGGCATTGTGAACGCCGTCGTGGTAGAAAAACACCCCGCTATTTGATGGCCACGCGCTATAACGGCATGGGCAAAACGCAATGCAGAGTGCGGTGCCGGGCTGCTATATGGCGCCCCATCACTAATAAACCGTACTGCATCATTTTAATACCTAGTGACGGTTACCCTAAAAAAAGACAGACCCTAAAAATAGGGCCTGTCATATTATCGTCTAGCGCTGCCTGATATCAGTCGTTGCTCATAATACCCAGAATCGACAACAGGCTAACAAACAAGTTGTAGATGGATACGTAGAGCGTCACGGTGGCGAGAATGTAGTTAGTTTCGCCAGCCCGGTGAATAATTTCACTGGTCTGATACAGGATGGCGGCTGAAGCAAACAGCACAAAGCCAGCTGACACCATCAGTGATAGCGCAGGGATGTTAAAGAAGATTCCTGCCACCATCGCCAGAATCAGCACGATGGCACCTGCCATCAAGAAGTTGCTTAGAAAGCTAAAATCTTTCTTGGTGGTTAGCGCAATGGCTGATAGGCCAACGAACGTCAAACCTGTCATAGCCAGTGCATTCATGATCAACGCACCGCCATTAGGCAGGGTCAGGTAGGCAGAAAGAATCGGCCCTAACGTAAAGCCCATAAAGCCCGTAAACGCAAACGTTGCCAACAAGCCAGCCGCAGAGTTCGCTGTTTTATGAACCAGGAACATTAGGCCATAGGCGCCAATAAAGAACACGAAGATGTTCATTTGTTGGATGCCAAGAGCGACAGCGGCGCCTGCAGTGACTGCTGAGAACAGCAGCGTCATTGCCAGTAGCGCATAAGTGTTTCGCAACACCTTGTTAGTACTGACACTGTTGGCAACGCCGCCCGACTCGGGACGTGCCATACGTGAATCATTGTAAGCCATGTGTTCATGCTCCCTAATGGTATTTCCAACAACTGACAAGAATGCCGTTGCTAAGTTCCAGACGCAAGTCTTTGTCTATCTTACACAGTCTACCGAATAAATGGTTATTCAACGTTGAACCAGTTCAATCAGCATCGGCTATGCTTCATCAACACTCGATTGGACATAAAAACATGAAAAAATTCTACTCCCAGGCAGCGCTTTAACGCTCTTTTTTTTAGCGCTGCCGGCTTTAGCATTCTCCCCGTGGGGAAGATATTGCTTACAACGTCAACGGTGAAGACTTTCTGGGCTATTTCATTACTGGCGGTGAAAACGCAAAGGGCAGCGTGCTTATTATCCATGACTGGGATGGGCTGGATGATTATGAGCGGCAACGAGCAGACATGCTGGCCAGTGAAGGCTACGACGTGTTTGCTGTCGATCTTTACGGTGAAGGTAATCGCCCCCAGGCTATGGAGGAGAAACGAGCCGCCACGAATCGACTGTACCAAGATAGAGAGCGTATGCGCGCGCTAACGCTGGGTGGTTTAGCGCAAGCACGAGAACAAGGCGCGGCCGAACAAACAGTGATTATGGGCTACTGTTTTGGCGGCGCAGTAGCGTTGGAAATTGCTCGTTCGGGTGAGGGCAGACAGCATTGCCGCTTATACCAGCTTCCATGGTGGACTAACGACACCTGACGGTCAGAGCTATTCAAGTGAAACAGCGCCAATATTCATCGCCCATGGCGGCGCTGACAGCTCCGTGAGCTTAGATGATGTAGCCACCCTGGCCGAGGAGCTGGAAACCTCAGGGGTGACCTATGAGATTGGCATTTATTCGGGTGCACCGCATGCCTTTAGCGTATTTGGCAGCGATGCTTACCACGAACGCGCCGATCAGCGCTCATGGGATACCTTTAACGTCTGGCTGGAGGAGATGCTTTAAATGGCTAACGTCCTAGCAGCGTGATCCGCTGCTAGGTTTTATTCATCATGGTTTTATTCGTCATGCGGTTATCATTCACCGCATTTACAAAAAGCCTCTGTTTAACTTTTTAGGTCTTTGTCGTCTTCATCTTTATGCGGGGTAACGGTTGTCACCGCCGTGTTACGGGCATCTTGTGGTGAATTATAGAGACGAACGTCTATCACATGCAGCACCGCCAATTGCGCAAACAAAACCGCAAAACAGACGAGCAAACCTTTCAACATGGCGGCATATCCAGAGGGTGAGTATTAAACGCATAGTAGTCGATAGCTAGCCAAACACAATCTATTTATGCGCTAGAAAACTCTCTATTTGAGGGACTTGAACAGTGCATTAAGTAACCACTTAATTGCGCAAGAAACGACATTTGTAAGAGCGCCGTTCGTCGCCCTTCTCACAGATGGTCTACAGTGAAAGATGTTCCAAAACCAAGGAGAGGAAGATGTCGACATTTATCGTCTACAGAGCAGTCAAGGAAGGTGCCGAAATCGATTCACAGCCCGAATGGTGGGTAGTAGATACCCGTGATGAGAGTGACAGGGATGGGGAACTTGTTAGACATCGCTGCGCAACAAAACCCGAGGCTGACCAAGAAGTGCAACAGCTTAATGAACAGTACGATGCTGGCTGAGCGTGAATAAAGCGCCAGTTCTTTGAAATATCATCTGTTTAGGCCTTACTTATTTAGTCATTTTCTAACTTACAGAAGGGAGGCGCAGGCCTCCCTTTTAATAACTCGTAATAACTCGCCGTTGTAATATAAATGAGCGATGCGTTGGGGAAGATGGCAGTCATTCATCTTTAGAAGAGACTGTTCGCAAATCCTCAACCGTCACCCCTCTGGCAAATCCGACTCATCTGCGGGGAGCCATACCGGTGAAAGGTCACTATCTTCTCTGCCGTCCTCGAACTGATGACCAGGGATTCGATAAACCACTTGATTGTGATGATGATCCCATGCAAATACACGATCCATATGCTTATTCCTAAGAAAGAAACCCTCGAATATGACCGCGACTTTCCACACAATGTTCCGTATCAGCTACGCTACCTATCTTCCTTTTTGCTATGTTGATGAGAGGAGCCTGCCTTGAAGGAAACTCACCATAAGAAAGGACGACGGGACGCCCTGCGCGCCAGGTTTAAGAAGAGCCTGGAAGAACGTAGAGCTTCCGCGCCCCGCCGTAGAATTGGTGCGCGAGCAACGCGACAGCAGTTCTTGGAAGCGACTCGAAACGTGGGCGTTATTGTGGTAGCAACCTGTTTTACAGCAGGCTGGGTAGTCACCAATCCTAGCCTAAATACCGATAATGTTTGGCTAGGCGTGGGGCTAGGTATACTCTTGATCTTTGTAGGGTCTTTCGGCTATGGTTATGTAGAGCGAGACAAAACCTCAGATGAGGAAAATAAGCCATGAATGAATTAATTCTTGCCGGGATGTTGATGAGCCTTGCGGTTGTGTCAGGCGGCATGGTTTGGAGTCAGCATAGAGAGCACCACGGTAAAAATCGTTATCCGACAGTGCGTTTTCTTGGATCGCTAAGCGTTTCGCTTAAACAAGGTCAGCGTTCATAATGCTGCTCAAAATATAAAAGGGTCGCCAATAGCGGCCCTTTTGTTTATTTAAAGCCCGCAGACAGCGTACGAAGTCCACGTGCGAAAACAACGTACGAAAATAACGTACTATGCATACATAGTGCCCCTCGGTGCCTGCGCCAGTCAAATTAGGCTCCAAAACATCACAGTAAGTGAGCGATATGCCCGTTATTCAGCGATTACTCCGCGTACTTAAAGCGTCTACGCTTCAAATCTCGTGGTCTTTTCTTCTACTTGTTGTGCTCGCGCATATGGGTTCCTCCTGGGCACTTTTGCAATGGTTGGCGAAAAGATGGCCAACACCTTTACCGATTGGCTCTATTTTTACGTTGTCGTATCAAGCACCGTGGGCTTCGGTGATTTCAGCCCTCAAACAGTCGCTGGCAAATGGATCGCTACCCTCTTTCTCATTCCAGGCGGTATTGCGTTATTTGCAGCATTGATCGGTAAAGCCACTGTCACAATTTCAAATTTTGGAGAATTCAAATGCAAGGGAAAGGCGATTTTCGTCATCTATCCGGCCATACCCTCGTCATTGGCTGGCATGGCGAAACCACAGAACGCATATTGGATATTCTCAAGGCCGATAAAGGCCTGCCTGATGAAGTAGTGCTTTGCGTGACCAAAGAAATGAGCAATCCGCGCCCGGCCGATTTGAAATTCATTAAAGGCGAGAGTTTTCCAATGCCGAGCTTCTCAAGCGGGCAGGTATTGAAAGCGCCAGCCGCATCATCATATACGACACAAGCGATGATCGCGTTGCCACGGTCGCACTGAGTGCCTATAGCCTTAAAGGGAAAAATGCTCATATCGTTGCGCACTGCGCTAATCCTGATACGGCAGCGATGTTACGGAGAACCTTGCCGGGTATCGAATGCACTCAAGCACTCGCACTAGAAATGTTGGTTCGATCCGCTTCAGATGCAGGAATATCTCGAGTAGTCAACGAACTGCTGGCCGTCGATCGCGGTGCTACACAGTACCAAACCAGATTAAGTCACCCGCCTGCTGGCGCCACCTTTGGCGATCTATTTATACAAGCGAAAAATGTCTGCAACGCTACTGTACTAGGACTTGCCAGCAGCCAGGACGATGTCGACGGAAGCATGTTAAATCCCGCCACAGATCGCCCGTTACAGGATGGAGACATCGTTTATTACATGGCCAACACGCGGCTTTCGCAGCACCAGCTAGGTGAACTGCTCAGCGAGGCTCGCTAGTTAGACGCCGTACCCAAACGATGGATACGCCGCCTACAGAGATCCCATTCCGGCAAATCACATATAGCGTCAGCTTTCTTGATTAGGGTAAGGCGTTTGCTTCAATAGCTTTGCAAGGTGAACGCAATTGCGCGCAAGCCCAGCCGTAGCGGTTTGAATCATCTCAGGCGTCTGGTTCAAATCCTTGAAGTCAGTTGACTGCATTGCTTCGCCCACCCAGTAGGTAGAAGCATTCGCTGGAATGGTGAACCCACATCATTCAAGCCCTGGAACAGCTCGGCAATAATGTGATGGGCGCCATCTTCATTACCCACCACGACCACTCCCGCTACGGTGCCATATGATACGAGCCGGCCTTGGTCGTCTGTCTCACCAAGAAAGGCATCAAGCCGTTCTAGGACACGCTGACAAAGACTGGAATGGTGCCCTAACCACACGGGACTGCCGAGAATGAAGATATCAGCATCAAGAATTTTCTGACGAAGCTGAGGCCAGTCATCCCCTTCACCCTCGTCTGAGGTCACACCGGGCTTGATATTATAATCAACAGCACGAACCTGCTCACCGGTAACACCGTGTCGTTCAAGCTCTGCTAGTGTTTCGGCTATAAGCCGCTCACAAGACGACTCGTCAGGTGAAGGTGTAAGAGTGCAGTTAATTGCGAATGCCGTAAGTGCCATGTTCTACCTCCATGAAAAACACTTCAATTGCTATTTCAATTACTATCTCTACTTAACGCTCTTACCGTGCGAGGGCCGAGCAATGTGGTCAAAATCCCGAGCTAGCGTCTCTAAATCATGATTCAAAGCCTCACCTGCCATCGGCCGCCCATGACCGGTTAACACCACGCTAGGCTTCAGCGCCGCCAGACGTTGCACTGAGTCGCGCGCCGCGTCCCAATCAGGAGTGAAATAACGCGGTGGTCCGCTAAGCTCTTCATGCTGAGTCAGCACTTGATAGAGTTCATCTTGTCGGACGGTAACGAAAGCGTCACCGACGATCATGGCGCGATCCGAGTCACGAAAAAGAGACATGCCCTTGAGTATGGCCGGGTGTTGCTATCCAACGCCAACCCGGCATGCCGGGCACGCTACCGTCTTCAGGCAAGGTCTGGATGCGTGGCCGCAGGTCCACCGGTGTGTTGGGAAAGAGGCTTGATAGCTTGGCAATGATGCCGCCCTCCACCTGAGTATCCGGATAAGGATAATCCTTCTCACCCGTCAGGTAGGGCATCTCTAAGGCGTGGGCGTAAACCGGCACATCCCAATGTTCGGCCAGCTCAACAACCGAACCAACGTGATCGAAGTGGCCATGGGTGAGTATGATGGCTTTAGGACGAGAACTCTCACCAAAGCGTGATGCCGCTGCTTCTGCTATCAAGTTCTTGCTTTTGGGCATGCCGGCATCAACCAACACCCAGTCGCCGCTCTTAGGTAGGCCAACGAAACAGACGTTGACGATCTTAACCGTTAGCCCAACCACATCGGGCAGTACCTCGAAGAGGTCACCGCTCTTCATTGATGTCATGGGCATCGCTTTGTGGTGATGCGGGTTATGAGGCATAGAGGTCCCTCTCTATTGGCGGCTAGTGCTATCTATTTGCAATTAATGCTACGTATTGCAATTAAAGCTACGTATTGCAATTAAAGCTACATAGTTGGCGTGACGCCAAGCGAATCCCTCGCTTTGCTACGTTTGCAGAGTATTGATTAAAGCTAGCAACCAACACGAGAAATGGCAATCGACGTATCCTGCGATCACTTCTTCTTACGCATGAAAGGAAATACCTTCGCCATGCTATCCGCCATCACTTGATCGAGCGGTTTGTGATCCAGGCTAATAGCCGCCCTGGCGGCGGTATACGTTCCTTATATTCCTTTGCTATCTCACTATCAGTCATGCTGTCGGGTAGCTGCTCTTTGCACGGATAGCATCGATGACGTCCTTGTTCATGCCCTTCTCCTTTTCGCATCAGTACAAGTCAGCATAGTGATTAGTCAGCGTAGCTCATCGCTGCGCGTTGTGATGTGGCCAGAGGAAATCAATGAGCGTTAGGCACTCTGCAACATGCTCTGGAAAGCCTCTGTTTCAAGGGGATAAGCGAGCAGAAACCCCTGGATACGATTGCAGCCGTGTGCTTGCAGCCAAGCCAGCTGTGACTGCGTCTCTACCCCTCGGCTACCGTCCTTAGCCCGAATGCCTGGGCCATGGAGAGAGTAGCCCGGGCAATGGCCTCGTCGTGCTCGTTTTTACCCAGGCCGTCGACAAAAGTTTTATCAATTTTGAGTTCGGCCAGAGGTAGCCGCTTTAGGTTGACCAAGCATGAATAGCCGGTCCCGAAATCATCGATAGCCAGTTCAATGCCGCCTTCATGAAGCTCACGGATTTCTTGGTAGACAGTATCGGAGTGTTCGGTGAGCGTGCCCTCGGTGAACTCCACCTGGAGCTGGCCCGGTGATATCCCGTATCGCGCCATGATTTCGCGTAAACGAGAAGCAAATTTGCCTTCACGAAAGGTTTTAGGGCTCACATTGAAGGAAATGACCGGTGGTTTGAGCCCTGCCGATTGCCACTCATGAATATCTTTGCACATTAACTCTTGCACCTGCCAACCCAGCTCTGTGATCAAGTCAGACCTTTCCGCGATGGGAATGAAACGCTCTGGGCTGATGGGTCCCTTCTCGCGGTTATCCCAGCGCAGCAAAGCCTCGGCGCCCAAGAGCCGTTTAGGGTCGCTCGCGTCAAATTGCGGATGATACAGGAGGCGTAACTCCCCATTGGAAAGCGCGCGGCGCAAGGCCTCCTCAAGCGCACTATCATCAAGCAGTTGCTGGTGCAGTTCCGATTTATAAAGCCGCAGCCGGTTGCGCCCCTCCTCCTTGGCTCGGTACATAGCCATGTCAGCCGCCTGGGATAAGCTATCCACGTCCTCGCCGTCTTGAGGATATAAAGCCAACCCGGCGCTGGCCGTGACACGCAGGTTACGACCACGAACCTTGAAGGTTCCCGCGAGTCTCGTTATCAGGCGCTGTGCGATGAAACCAGCCTCCTCGGCATCGCATACGTTCAGCACTATTGTGAATTCGTCACCGCCAATCCGTGCGACCGTATCCAACTCCCGCACCGACTCCCTAAGTTGGCCGGCCACCCTCACCAGCAGCTCGTCCCCCATCTCATGGCCAAGCGTGTCATTGACATCTTTAAAATGGTCCAAATCCAGGAACAAAAGGGCCACATGCCCACCGTTGTTCTGAGCCTGAGCGATGGCCTGTTGAACCCGGTCCCGAAACAGGCTGCGGTTAGGTAGCCCCGTCAGCGCGTCGTGGCTAGCCAGGTACTCAATCTTGCGCTGCGATTCCTTGATCTGGCTGATATCGGAAAATACGGCCACTAAATTGCGAGGCTGCCCCTCATCGTCATTGATGCGATTAATAGTGAGCCATTCCGGGAAGATTTCTCCATTCTTGCGACGGTCCCATATCTCCCCCCTGCCAGCAGCCTCGCTTGTTAAGGCTTTCCCATAATTTTTGTAAAACCTGTCCCTGGCGTTCAGATTTGACTAAACCGCTCATGGTAACGCCCAAAGCGTCGCTCTCTGTATAGCCGGTAATAGCGGTGAAAGCGTTATTGATAGATTGGATGCAGCCGGAGGGATCCATCACTACGATGGCTTCACCGATTTCCTCATATACCCTGGCAGCAATGCGCAGTTTATCCTCTGTACGCCGTCGCTCCGTTATGTCTATCAGAGCGCAACGAAACCGAGCAGTGGCTGAGTCAGCGGAAGACTCAACCACGCTTTCCATACGCACCGTGCGCATGGCCTCTGCGTCCACAGCTAGCGTCAAATCGACGGCTTTTGGCGTCTCGTAGAGGCAAGTGAACGCCAGTGGAGGTGTAACGCATCTTGTGACTCGGCAGCTACGAAGCTAGATAATAAACAGCCAGCCAGGTTGGTGCCCGAGTCAAGCAGTTGGACAGCGGCTCGGTTGGCCTCCTGGATGCGTCCTTTGGCGTCCAGGGTAGAATCCCCATCGGCGCCAACTCGAAGAGGTCACGGTAGGATTTCTGGGCCATTTCCCGCGCGTTATCGAGCCGGTCCCGCGTCTGCAATAGCTCCTCATTCTGGATGCGAAGCTCTTCCTGATGCAGCTCCAACTCAGAGACCAGGGATTGAATATCCTCCCCGGTCCAGTTGGAGACGTCAGTGAGTTCATGACATAGGCTATCGCGAGCCGCTTTCCTTAGTGCCTCCGGTGAGAGTGGCTGAGGATATTTCTGATCCATGACTGGGATTCCTTCCGATACTTTCCGAAGGCTTGGACGTTAGCCTGTGAATACCAATAGAGAGCAAAATCATCGCTGAATCTGCTTCCAATTCTAGGCGGCGCCCGTTCATGCGCAAGCAAGTCGGTACCGCATCGCCAAGATCCATGCTTAATTCAAAGTCATAAAAGCCTGTCGCTGCGGCAGTACTTCTGCTAATAAGGCTCTCAATTCCGGATGATCCCATTGCCCGGCCTCTAGGCTAAATAGGCTTTTGCCTTCCACTTCTTCTGGAGTACGGGGAAAATACGATAGAAGCCATCATTAACGGAGACCACTCGAAAAGCAGCGTCGAGCACTAACAGAGGCTCGGGGACGGTGTCGACGACTGCTCTAAAAAAAGCCTCGTTCCGTATCACTCCCTGGGCGATCTGGATGTCCTGAAAGGTGCAAACCACGCCGCGGATGACATTCCGTGTGCTGCGATAAGGCTGGATGCGTAGTAGGTACCAGTGGCCTGTCGTTGTTTGTACTTTTATCTCTTTGGTAACCAGGTTATCCAATACAGCGTCGGCATCTTCCAGTAACCCGTTATAACGCAGTTTAGTGGTCAGCTCGCTCAGAGGTCGGCCTATATCGGAAGAGCGCACTGCGATCAGTTTTTGTACAGGGGTAGTGAAGCGTTTGATATTAAGGGCTTCGTCGAGAAATAGAGTGGCGAGGTGTGTGCTGTCTAAAAGATTTTTAGGTCATCGTTGACCTCGGTAAGGTCGTCGACGCGTATATTGAGTTCGGCATTGACGCTGCGCAGCTCTTGATTGAGGGATTCCACTTCCTCTTTGGCGGCTTCTAGTTCTTCGTTGCTGCTCTGGAGCTCCTCGTTCATTGACTGGAGCTCCTCATTCAAGGACTGTAACTCCTGGTTGGCGGCCTGCATCTCCTTGACCGCAATCTGCTTTTCTTGCCGGAGGGCCTCGAGCTTCTCAATAAGGTGAGCTTCGGCTTCAGTGCCACCGTTACTTGTGCGGTGGGGTCGGTTTTGGGCCAATAGTCTCACTTGCGGTCTTAGCTGCCTCTGACATTGGCTCATGATGTAAGGCCACCAAGCGAAACCCCGCCAGCGCCTTTGGTGTCCGGATCAGTTGCACTTCCAACCGGGCCCCCTCGGTACTGCCATGGGCCAGAACTTGTACCTGCCGACTTACTAGATCTGTATCACCGTTGGCCACCTTCTGCAGCGCCTGATTAAGCGGCTCCCGCAGGCCAGGACGTGCCATTTCCAGCAACTGATTGCGGGCGGGGCCGCTGGCTGGCTCCAGAAAGAGGCCGGTTCGACCATGGACGTACACAACCTCTCCACGGTCGTTGACGATCACCGATGGTGGGGCGAACTGCAAAGCAAGTAGACATTCTACATTGCGAGTAAGGTTATCGTTGGTCCCCACTGCCGGGTTTCTATCGGCTTCTTGATAGGGTGGTGAGCGTCGGCGGCGGCTAGGCCCAGGCATCTCCAGCAGGCGCGGTGGTAAGGATCCTTCGGCAACCTGATAGATTCGGCTTTCCTTGTCCACCACCGAGAAAGCCTCGCTCTGATGATCCAAACTTTCCGAAGGTCCTAATAACAAAGCCCCTGGCTACGCAAAGCATAGCGGAACAGTGCCAGGAGCCGCTCCCTGACGGTCGCGTTCCAAATAAATCATAAGATTGCGGCAGGTAATAAGGTCCAAGTTGGTAAACGGCGGGTCTTGAAGGACGTTGTGTTCGGCAAATACCACAATATCGCGAACCTCACGACCAATTCTCACGGTGTCGTTTTCTGCTGAGAAATATCGCCGCATGAACGTTTCGCTCATAAATTGGCTGATGCTTCTTGGATAACGCCCCACCCGGGCTTTCTCAATAGCCGTTTGATCCACATCAGTGGCGAATATTCTTACCGCAGGAGGCTGCTCCCAGTCCGCTATGCATTCTTGGATGAGAATGGCCAATGTGTAAGCCTCCTCGCCGGTAGCACACCCCGGCACCCAGGCGCGGAACTCCTGCCCTGTTTGGGCCGCTTGCTTTAGCAGCGCCGGTAGTTGCTCGCTCAGCGAGAGCCAGGCGTGGGGATCCCGAAAGAAATTGGTGACGCTGATAATGAACTCTTGGAACAGCAGGTCAATCTCCTCGGGATGATCCTGCAAATAGACCAAGTACGCCTGGGGTTCGTGGATACGTTGCAAGTCCATGCGGCGTTCCAGGCGGCGATTAATCGTGCTGATTTTGTAGCCTGAGAAATCGTGACCGGTACGGTTTCTCACCTGTTGCAATATCTTTTAAGCAGCCCTTGCGAAATCGCGGTCTCGTTGCTTTTCAGGGCCGCCTGACGGTGGTTTTGGGATGCCAGATAGCTGGCCAAGGTGGCCGGCATTTCAGTGGGGTCAGCACATAGTCCACTTGGCCAGTGGCAATAGCGTTCGCCGGCATATCACCAAACTCGGCAGTATCCGGGTCTTCGACCATGACCATGCCGGCTTGGTATTTAATAGCCTGAACGCCAAGGGTACCGTCACTGCCTGTTCCAGCAAGAACAACCGCGAGAGCTCGGTGTCCCGCCTCCTCCGCCAGCGAGTAAAACAACGTATCGATCGGATGAGGAGGGCCAGCTCGACGATCCACTTCCGTCGATGAGCTTGCCTCCGAGCGTTTGTTGGTTCCGCCGGAGCGAACTAGCTGTCCTCGACTAAGGATCCAACCCTCGTCCGGCAATGCCACATAAACCCTGTTCGGTGCTAGGGCTTCGCCCTCCTCGACCATTTGTACGGGCAGCGACGCATGTGGCCCCAAAATTTCAGGTAGCAGGCTGCGCTCGCCTTTGGGATGGTGGGTAACAATCACGTATACCGCGCCGGTATCGGCAGGCAGATTGGCCAGGAAGGATTTAAGAGAACGGAGTGATCCCACCGATCCTCCGATGCCTACAATAGGCAGGGCGTCCATAGCGTGTTGATCGTGCGGTGGGGACATGCGTTAATCTCGTACGGATAATATTGAGTATTCCTATGTCCTCATAATATATGTTTTTATCAACGCTGGGGCCTGCTTTTCTATACTCAAGCCCGCAACGTTAGATCGGGATGGGGGCTATGATCCCCCTTGCCCCGTTTCTGATGCACTGATGTCGTGTTCAGCGGCGTCTTCAGCCCTCCTCTACCATTTCCTGTGCTTCCTCCTCTTCTTCCGCTGACGCTTCGGGCTTCGCTTGGTCTTTTCGATCAACGGCTAACGTTGTAAAAATGCCAAAATGATCAGACCCAAGCACTTCTACCCGATCAAGATCAACTAGGTGGAAGCCGTCGGAGACGAACAGGTGATCGATTGGGTATCGCCACAAAGGATACTCCGCATGATAGGTGCTCAGTAAGCGTCGGCCACGGCGTGGATCTTTAAATCACTCAAGTCGGCGAAAAGTCGAGTGGTGTCTGACCATCCGACGTCATTAAAGTCGCCTGTGACGATCCAGCGATTGTCCGGGTCCTCTTGTACATGACGGGCAATTAGCATGAGCTCTGCATCGCGTTCCCGACTGTCACGTCGTTCTTCCGTATCGCCTTTACTAGCGTTTCTTTCGTGCAATCCTGGCGGAACAGGATGGGCGCCAACGAACCGCACTGGACCGATTTCGGGAACATCAAGGGTCGCGAAGATCGAAGGCCGACGCTCCGAAACCAAGTGCTTAACCTCTTTCTCCAACAACGGAATCCGTGACCACAGCACTATACCAAGCCCTTCGTCGCGAACCTCTCCAACGCGATAAGCGTAATCATCATCAAGCGATGCTAACCCCTCAGCCAAATTATGGTCGACTTCGATCAGCAGCACTAAATCAGGGTCCTCACGACGTACCATCGCCAATATCTCGTCGAAACGATCATTCTTGAAGGTAACATTCGCCGTCAGCACGCTTAAGTGCGTTTGTGTTTCGCCCGACTGAACCTCAGCAGTGGGCACTTCGGTTGGCCAAACGGAAGTGAACGGCAGGATGTGATACAGGTGCCACCCGCTATCGCGAGGATCACCGCTATCCACGCTGCGTGCTCTTTTGTGGCCGTTTTAGCCATGCGTGCAACCCCAACATAAGTACCGGCACGCCCAGTAACCCAGTCAACTGCAGGCGTGGGAAATCCCATAACCTGACCCACCACTGACCGCTGGGTATTAATGGCAATATGCTCACAACGAGCATTACGAGCATAATTAATCTGATGATCCAAAGAAGGAAATTTAACAGCATAGAAAACCTAAACTTATGTTTAAAAGATTTCAGGACCATAATATCTCTCAAGTTTGTTAATTGTGAACCTCAGCTCTTTGAGGTGGGCATTACCCATAATGCCAGGGTGGGCTATTGATATGACGGTGTAATCGGTGATTACATCCTATTATGAAACGAAACCAAGCTGCCCAAAACTGACAGTAGATTTACAGTCCCTTTTTAGAGGGGAATTTTCGATTTTAAATTCGACTTTATAGCAGTAAACCCTAATCAATATTATCTAGGAAATTCCTCTTTTCCTCTCCCCAATGCCTGTCATAATCTCTTGATCTATAAAAGAATTATTTGTAAACGAGACGATCTCATAAAGGAGAGGCAATGATTACCCTTGTTTAGTAAATTGAGCTACTACATGACTCTCTCTCAAGATGAAAAGCAGTTACTGGAAGCAGCAGGTAACCGAAGTATTCTTGTAGAGAAAGGCGACATTATTATCAATGAAGGCGAGCGGCCTGAACACGTCTACCCTCATAGAAAAGGGGTGGGCGTGTCGCTATAAACTTCTGGAAAATGGTGATAACCACATTATGGCCTTCCTGATTCCAGGCGACCTATGTGATGTCCATATCACGATCCTCAAAAATGGATCACTCGATACGTGCGCTTACCCCGGTGACATTGCGCAAGTTTCCAGCGGATGAGATACGCAATATCATGGAAAATCATCCTCGTCTGGCGCGAGCGCTTTTCTGGTCAACACTGGTGGATGAAGCCGTTTTACGAGAGTGGCTGGTGAATATGGGCACCCGGCCGGCCGACGCGCGTTTGGCACATGTTTTTGTGAGATGCTAATACGGACCCGGATGGCCGGCTGTGCAGAAGATGATGATATCGAATTTCCACTGACCCAGGCGGAGATCAGTGAGTCGATGGGGCTGACACAAGTGCATACCAACCGCGTTCTTCAGAAGCTACGACACGATGGCCTAGTGAAACTGGAAAAAGCGCTTGGCGATACTTGACTGGGATCGGTTAAAGCAACTTTCTCAATTCGACCCGGCCTACCTGCATTGTCAGAACGTACCTGGATAGCTTGCCTGGATCATCCAATCAAGAAGGCTCTACCGCTTCTCGATAGGCCCTTATATGCGTAATCAATGCCCGTAATTTCGGGGTTGGTTACGTCGACTGGGAAAATAGAGATAGTTGCAGATATCAACGCTACTGGTGGCAAGGCAATCGGACAAGCGGTTGATGTAACTAACCGCGAGGACTTGCAGGCCTTCGCCGATCACGCGCTAGAAAAGTTCGGCCGCATCGACGTCATCGTTAATAACGCTGGCGTAATGCCTCTATCACCGGTCGCGGCTCTCAAGGTCGATGAGTGGGATCGCATGATTGATGTCAATATTCGCGGCGTGCTGCACGGAATCGCCGCAGTGCTGCCCACCATGCAGCACCAAGGTAGCGGGAATGTGATCAGTATTTCTTCGATCGGCGGCCTATATGTCGTCCCCACCGGTGCCGTCTATTGCGCGACCAAGTATGCCGTACGCGCGATTTCGGACGGACTGCGCCAGGAACACAGCGATATTCGTGTGACCTGTGTTTACCCCGGCGTGGTCGAATCTGAACTAGCTGACACGATTACCGATGCGTCAGCGGCAGAAGCCATGCGACATTTCCGCCAAATTGCACTCAAGCCCGAGGCGATCGCTAACGCTATCGCTCATGCCGTTGGGCAGCCAGCGGACGTCGACACCACCGATATTGTTGTGCGCCCTGTCGCCAGTGCGGCGTAATCCAAAGAAGACAGGACTAACACCGATGTAGTGCGTTATGTCGGGCGGGCTTAACGCCCTAAGCCCGCCCGACCCGTTACACGTAATCGAATTCGAAATGCAGCGTATCCAAGCAGGCTTGATACCGCTGTCGCAACTCCTCGTGAGTATCTGCGCCAAGGTAAATGGTACCAATGTGGTAAGAGAAGCTGTCCTGGTTAGCCAAGTCACTCAGCCGCATGCCCGGCTCAATATCCAGCCTGACCAAGGTTCCCGGAAATCGCTCTCTCAGCTCAGCTAGCTCCTGCTGGCTAGGGATGCGCTTAACAATGGCATCTTCTCGCTTTTGAGGAATAAGGCATTTAGCGGCCACGGGGAACTGACCTTGCCGATTGGCCATCGAAGGTCGCTCACCCAGGGCAATATCGATGGCCACCTCGTGGTTGGACATGCCATCGACCATGATGAACATTTCGCTGTGCGATTGTGAGATACGTGTATTGAACTCAACCAACCACAGCTGATCGCTTTCCTCGTCCCACATAAACTCGGCATTGAAGCAGCCGTTATCAAAACCGATATGCTCTAGGAAGCGCTTACTCGCATCAATCATACGTCGCTGAACCCGCTCCGGCATGCTAGATGGATATTCCAACCGGTCAAACAGCATCGCACCTTCATCCACGGGCTGATCGAACACCCCATGAACATTGAACTCACCTTTAAACATGGTGCCCTCAGGCGCACCTTGCATGCCCGAAATAATTTGTTCGGCAATACAGGTATTGCCGTTGGCTTCTTTATCTCTGCAGGTAAGTCGACATACTCTAGCGCTTCGTTGAAGGGTTCGCCGAATTGACGAATCGCCTCACGCGTCTCTTTATAGCGGCGTGAAATTGCTCCTCATTCTCGATCTTAAAGCCAAGTTGAGAAGAAAACGCCTTGACCGGCTTGAGCCAGAACGGATATTCGAGGGTCACCTGTGCTAAAGGGTCCGAAGCGAAAGGATCGATAGAGCAAAAATCAGGCACAAGCTCGGGAATCACTTTCTTTTGTTCTAACCGGCTCCAGTATTTATGCTCACACTTCAGCACGCTCTCAAGAGGCGGCGCCGGAAGGTTATTCTCCTTGCATAGAATCGGAACCATGACACTGGTCGGGAAATCCCAATGAGCAATGATGGCATCGACGGAGCCGACAGAATCGACAGTTTGCTTTAGTTCCTGACGCGCTTTATCCAAAAGGTCGTTGAATGAAAAGGACTCAGCCTCAACCAGTGTTTTAACATCCAACAGACTGTGAAAGAAAATTCTTCAGCATTACGAACGGTTTCGAGTTCAGTACGCTGTTGCTCTTCCAATGCGGGGATAAATATATTCCGTTTCATTCTACTGCCTCCATGCGTTCTCCAAGCGCCTAGCTGCGCTAACTTGCTTCCTTGTTGCCATTTCTACTTACCATTTGCGGTGAATGCTAGAGCCATAGAGGATAATTTGATTAAAGTTAAAAGAATGACATGCCATTATGTATATAACATCTTTAGCAAAGTAGTTAATAAAGCTTGAATCAACCCAGGGTTCCTAGGCACCCCTTGTCGGGCTACATTCGCATTCAAAATAACCGCTGGCGCCACAACTCCGCGTCTCTGGCGCTAGCAGGCCTCGCGGTGATGGGCCATAGTTAATTAAAAGAATTTTTATTAAATGTTTAACTATACTCGTACATAGCGATTGAATATTAAGAAGGTTCGACACACTGTGTACAGGATTCATCCAGGGTAGTACAGATATTAAGCGCAGACAGGTATTAAGAGCAGATAGGAACTTGCCATTTTAATCGTAGTTAAGGAGTTAGTATGGACGCTATCTGGAAGATAGGCTGCAATAAAGCAGATCATTATCCAACCTTAAACCGTCCTATTGATGCGGACGTTGCCATCATTGGTGGAGGTATTACCGGGCTTACCACCGCGGAGCGGTTAGCCGACACCGGACTGCGTGTGGTTGTGATCGAAGCGCTCACCGTCGGTAATGGTTGCACAGGCGGGTCGACGGGTAACCTTTATAGTATCATGGCCACAGGATTAGCGCCCTTCGTAAGAAATGGGGCGACGATATGGTTCGAAAAGTAGTCACATCACGTGCCCAGGCAATCGACTACATAGAAGAGGCCGTGGAGCGCTTCGGTATTGATTGTCAGTTTCATCGTCGCCCCTTGTATCGAATCGCAACAACCCAAGACAAGAAAACCATCAAGACACTTGATGCCGAACATGAAGCCATGGTCGTCGCAGGATTAAAGGTAGACACCATTGAGAACTCTCCGCTGCCTTTCTCAATGGAGCAAGGGATTAAAAATAGAAGGACAAGCTCAGTTTAACCCGTTGAGTTATGTTCATGGGCTCGCTAAGGCGATTAGCCAACGGGGTGTTGAAATTTATGAACATAGTCCTGTACGAAACATAGATTACGATCAAGGGGCTTATCGGAGACGGATACAGCGCACGTTAGTGCAAAGCATATTGTTCATGCGACGCATACACCCAAGGGAATTAGCCTACTGCAGACGATGTTACTGCCCTCTCGCGAATACGGTGTAAGCGCTAAAATCAACAGCGATGCATACCCTAACGGCATATTTTTCGTGCACGACCCCTTTCACTCGATACGCAGCTACCAGCATGAAAATGAACAATACGTGATGGTAATCGGTGAACAGCACAAGACAGGAGAAGGCGATTCAAACAACGCCCATTTTAACAATCTGCGTGATTATATGGGCAGCCATTTTGAGGTGACAGACTACTGCCATCAATGGTCCAACCAACAGTACAGCCCTGCCGATAGCTTGCCCTATATTGGGAAACTTCATGGCCAAGACCGTGCCTATCTCGCTACCGGGTTTTCCGGCGATGGTTTAGTGTGGGGAACACTCGCGGGACACATCATTGGCGATCTTATCATCGGGCGTGAGAATCCCTGGCATGAACCCTTCGATGCGCGACGTTTCACCCCGGCGAAATCGGCCATGAAATGGGTTGAAGAAAACGCCTCCGTTAGCAAGAGCTTCTTCAAGGATTATCTCGGCACTGAAAAACTGAAGGAAATTGAAGAGATTGGGCTAGGTCAAGGCAAGGTGGTGACCGCTGAGGGTGAAAAGCTTGCTATCCACCGCGACGAAACCGGTAAGCTCTCCGTCCTCTCTGCCGTCTGTCCGCATATGAAGTGTCTGGTGCATTGGAACGGGGCTGAAGCGAGCTGGGATTGTCCCTGTCATGGAAGTCGCTTTGATTTAGAAGGCGAAGTGATTGAAGGGCCTTCTTTTCATCCCTTTGGCAAAAACGCGATCAGCCCTCTTAAGAAGACCACTTGAGGCTCATGTTAGTTTGCACATAATGCCTTCTTATCAGGAGAAAGGTTGGTAAAAGCTTGCGCGTTAATGGCTTACACATTAGCTATTAAAACGTATAAGGTTTGTTTACCTGTTTGCTATTAAACGTTGATTAAGCTAGTAACTTTTAGCCAATCACACAGACCGCCATAGGGTAGTTAATAAACATTAAAAAAACTTTCTCCACCTTGTGTAGACCATCATTCAACCCTATGTTGAATGCACCAGCGCAGGATTGCTGAGTTCACTGGATCAGCCAGTGAAGGATAAGGAATGAGTACACTAGGCAACTTCGCCAAGGTATACATTTCTTTGGTAATTGACTGAAAGGAGAATGTAATGGCTGATAACGATAAAATGTCACGCAGTGAAGCGGGTAAAAAGGCGGTGATACCACTGCTAAAACCCACGATAAAGAATTCTACGAAGATATTGGTCATAAAGGTGGCCAGAACAGCAGCGGCAACTTCGCCAATGACCCGGAGAGCCGCTGAAGCCGGTCATAAAGGTGGCCAAAACAGCGGCGGTAACTTCGCCAACGACCCTGAGAAGGCCTCGGAAGCTGGCCAGAAAGGAGGCCACAACAGCGGTGGCAACTTCGCCAATGATCCAGAAAAAGCATCCGAGGCTGGAAAAAGGCGGACAGAATAGCCATAGCGGCGGCCGCTAAGTCTTGAAAGTTCTTCCCGAGAAGGGAAAGAACAAAGCAAGGAAGTTTAAACGCTACTAGTGATTTCCCCTTTCGCTAGTAGCGTTTTATTTGCACCCAAAATTATTTTAAAATTTGTTATAAACCACTTCTGCTTTCAAGGTTTAAGCAACTTTAATCGTTTCCCTGGCTAAACGTTTACCCTGGCTAAGCTCACTAATCTCTATAACTCACCGCTAGCCTATATAACTGTTCTACTAGGGGCTCGGTTCAGCCTCGTCATCTTCGTTTCATGTTCGGACAAGGAGAGTCCAGCCATGCTGGGGTTAGATACCGTTGACTTGGCCCGTCTTCAGTTTGCTACCACCGTGATGTACCACATCATTTTTCTGGCGCTGAGTATCGGTTTGGCCACCTATCTGGCCTTTCTCGAAGGGATGTGGCTAAAGACGGGTAATCGCATCTACTTGGGTATCTACCATTATTGGCTGCCTCATTTCGCCGTGAATTACGCTGCGGGCGTAGTGTCCGGAGTCATTATGGCCTTCGAGTTCGGCACCAACTGGAGTGTGTTCTCATCAAAAGCGGGCGGCATTAGTGGCGTGCTGCTGACTTATGAAGTAGTGACGGCTTTTTCCTGGAGGCTGGGTTCTTTGGCATCATGATGTTTGGTGAAGGGCGTGTTAGCCGAAAGGTTCACTACTTCGCCACTTGCATGGTCGCGCTTGGCGCCTATATCTCGACATTCTGGATACTCGCCTCGAACAGCTGGATGCAAACACCGGCAGGTTATGCCTTCGAGAATGGCCGAATCATTCCCGAAGACTGGTGGGAAGTCATCTTTAATCCCTCCCAGCCCTTTCGTTTTGTGCATATGTCGTTGGCTGCCCTTATCGCGACGGCCTTTGTGGTAGCTGGCGTTGCCGCTTGGCATTTGTATCGTAACCACCAAGATGCGGTCGCCAGAAGAATGTTCTCAATGGCACTCTGGATGCTGACCTTCGTCGTCCCGTTGCAGATCGTTGCGGGAGACGTGCATGGCCTGAATACCCTCGAACATCAGCCCGCCAAAGTGGCCGCCATGGAAGCCTATTGGAAGAACGAGCCTGAGCGTGAAGGAATGCCCATGGTCGTACTTGCCTGGCCTGATCCCCATCTGGAGAAAAACCTGTTTAGTTTGGAAATCCCCGGCTAAGCAGTCTCTATTTAACCCATTCATTGACAGGCAAAAATCCAGGGGTTGGAGCAATGGGCAGAAGACGAGCGACCTTACGTGCCACTGGTATTTTACGCTTTCAGGCTGATGGTTTATCTGGGCTTCACCATGCTCGGTCTTGTCGCATTGTCACTATGGATGCGCAAGCGGAAGCAGCTTTATGAGTCACGCTGGTTCTTAATTCTGATGATGCTGGCAACGCCCATAGGCGTAGTCGCCATCGAAGCCGGTTGGGTCACCACTGAAGCAGGAAGGCAGCCCTGGATTATTTATGGCTTATTGCGCACTGCCGATGGCGTTTCGCCGTTTAGTGTAGCCACCTTGGTCACCAGCTTGGTAGGACTATGGGGAATCTATACCTTGATTTTCTTTATAGGTGCCTACTTTTTCGTCAAATTGGTGCGTCCCACACCCGAAAGTATATTGTCAGATAAAGAAGATTATGACGAAGCTCGTGAGCAAAACCTCCCTAGGCACCCGTTCAGCCGACGCTCTCATCGCAACCCATGAGCTTGCCTGTAGGGATACATCCTCGCATGAGCCAATGAAATAGGAAGCCTCTATGGATAATGAACTCTTCCCCATCATCTGGTTCGGGTTAATCGGGTTTGCACTGGTTATTTATGTCATTCTAGATGGCTATAGTCTGGGTATAGGCATCCTGTTTCCCTTTATCAAAGGCGCTGAACAACGCGGTATTATGCTGACGACCGCTTCGCCATTTTGGGATGGCAACCAGACCTGGCTCGTTCTCAGCGTCGCAGGCCTTTATGGCACGTTCCCCCTGGTCTATTCCTCATTACTGCCTGCCATGTACTTGCCATTGATTTTAATGTTGATGTGTCTGTTCTTTCGCGGCATGACGTTTGAATTTCGCTCCAAAGCAAGCTCGCGTAGGAGTTTCGATATCGGCTTCTGCATCGTGACGACTGCCGTCGCCTTTCTTCAAGGCATGATTGTGGGTAGCGTGATTGCCGGGCTGGGCACCGATGACGGCAACTTCGCCGAAAATGTATTGAGTGCCTTCTCTTGGTTTGGATTATGCACTGGCATCGCCCTGGTAATCGGCTACGCGCTGCTGGGGGCTGCCTGGCTAGTTATCAAAACCGAGGGCCAGCTGCAAAAAGTTTTACCGACTGATCCGGCCACTGATGATTCTTTTTTCCTCGCCATGCTAGCCGTGGTAGCCATCACCCCTTGGTTAATGAAATGATTGCCGTGCGCTGGGCTAAGTGGCCCAACCTGCTGTGGCTAGGGATAACCGCGGTAATAATGATGATCTTAGCCATTATGACTGTTCGCAGCGCCACTCGCCGCCACGAGAAACGTATTTTCATACAAATTGGGGTCATGTTCGTGCTGGGCCTGGTCGGTTTGGTTGCTAGTCTTTACCCCGTGATGCTGCCACCGGATATCACGCTCTGGGATGCGGCATCAAGCCGTTCTAGCCAGCAATTCCTACTAGTGGGTTACGCTGCCCTGCTACCTATTACCCTCGGTTACACCGCCTACAGCTATTGGTTGTTCCGTGGCAAGGTACGCGAGAGCGAAGAATGACACAGGATAAACTGGCGTTGCGGCGATGGTTGGCAAGCCAAGCCCGGCATGGTGGTTGCTGGCCCTACATTACCGTCGTATCAGGCAGCGCCTCCACGCTATTGCTCTTCGTGCAGGCTTGGGCGATTGCCAGCATTACCCAGCGCATGGTAATTGATAAGACGGCATTCGACGATTTGACTGTTCCCCTGTTGATACTACCCTTGGCCTTTTGTGGTCGTGGTGCACTGGCTTGGGTGAAGACCGAAGCCGCCACTCGCGGCTCAGTGCAAGTTCGTCAGGCCATCCGCAGCCAACTTTTCCATCGCATAGGCGAACTCGGCCCGCTATGGGCACGCCGACAACACAGTGCAACCCTGGGTAATCGGGTGTGGGATCAGGTCGATTCACTTCACGGTTATTATGCTGACTACCGCCCTCAGCGAGTGCTTTGCCTGATCACACCCTTGCTCATTCTGATCGCCGTGTTCCCATTGAACTGGGCTGCGGGACTGATCCTGCTGGTCACTGCGCCCTTTATACCGCTCAACATGGCCATGGTCGGCATTGGTGCCAAGCAGCGGCATCAGGCACAGTTTCAGGAAATGACACGCATGAGCCGCCATTTTCTGGAGGCGTTGCGTGGCCTGCCGACACTTAAGCTGTTTGGGGTCAGCCGTGCCCAAACCGAGGTCGTGTATGAAGTTTCTGAAAATTTTCGTGCACGCTCCATGCGTACTACGGCTGGCATTCCTATCCTCTACTCTGCTGGAGTTTTTAGCTCGCTCTCGATTGCGCTACTAGCTATTTATATTGGCTTTATTTACCTAGGCCACTTCGAGTTCGGCGTTTGGGGACGTGAGCTAACGCTGTTCGCGGGTATGTTTATCCTGATACTTGCCCCTGATTTTTATCAACCTTTGCGTGACCTTGGAACGCATTACCATGCCAAAGCCGAAGCGGAGGCCGCAGCGGAAGAGTTGATACCCTTACTTGCCCCGCCGGTGCCTGACGCAACGCATAACCACGATTGGCGAGTGCCCGAGCGATTGGGAGTTACCCTTGAGAATGTCACCTGCCGCTACGCCGATCAGCACTCTCCTGCCCTCGACAAGGTCAGCCTTACCATTCGCCCAGGTGAGACGTTAGCCGTCATCGGCCCGAGCGGCGCAGGCAAATCGACCTTGCTCAATCTACTGATGGGCTTTTGCCGCCTGTGTCAGGGGCGCTGACAACGCACGACGGAATAGAGGTCGATTCACTGGCGCCAGCTGCATGGCAACGTGCCATTGGCTGGCTGGGACAGCGACCTACGATTCTCACCGGCACCCTGGCCGATAACCTGCGGTTGGCCGACGCTGATGCTGACAATGAGTCCCTTCGCCAAGCACTTCGCGAGGTCGATCTGATCGACTGGGTTGACTCATTGCCCCAAGGGTTGGAAACATTATTGGGTGACGGAGGCCAGCCGGTAGCCGGCGGTCAGGCGAGGCGTATTGCCCTGGCTCGCGTTTTTGCGCCGCTCGCCGCTGCTGTTGCTTGATGAACCCACCGCCAGCCTGGACCGCGCTAGCGAAGCACACGTTATCGATGCGCTTGCCAAGCTCAAGCAGGCCCGCACCCTAGTGATATTGACGCACCGTCTCGACCTCTTGGCGTTAGCCGACCGCATTCTGGTGCTCGAACACGGCCAGGTTCGTGCCATGGGTACCCTCGATGAGCTGCGCGCAACCCACCCGGCGTTATTCAACGCTTCTTCCCGGTTCTCGGAGGGTAAGGTTTTAAACAGGGCTGAGGACACAGCGGAGGATAAGTATGTCTGATCATACGAAGCAGACACCTTCTGCCAGCCTACTTTGGCCCTACCTTAAAGAGATGCTGCCGTTCTCCCTCTGGCTGAGCTTTGGCATGTTGTTTAGTCTGGTTACCTTGCTTTCCAGCATCGGCATGATCGCGCTATCGGGTTGGTTCTTAAGCGCCTCTGCGCTGGCCGGACTCGCGGCCACCTCGGCGGCAACGTTTAATTATTTTCTACCTTCGGCGGGCATTCGTCTGTTTGTGCTCACTCGCACGGCCGGTCGTTACGGTGAACGTGTCGCCTCCCATGAAGGAACGTTACGCCTTTTATCGCAGCTTCGCAGAAAAGTCTACGACGCCATCGAGCCGCTATCGCCTACTGCTCTGCAACGCTACGGTAGTGGCGAGCTGTTGAGCCGACTGACAGCCGATATCGATGCCCTGGATAGCCTTTATTTGCGGGTCGTGGCGCCGTCGATCGTCGCCCTGCTGGCCATTATCGGCTGTGGAATTATCATTGGCGTGTTCTCTCCGGTATCGGCTTGTTTGCCGCCTTAGCCCCTACTCTTTTCAGGCACCCTCGGCCCTTGGCTTGCCTGGCGTTTGAGCCATTACCCTACGTCGCAATGGCAAGCTCTCAATAGCCGCCTGCGCGCGCAGTTAATCGAAAGGCTGGATGCTCTACCTGAACTACTGCTTTACGGCCGTTGGCACGCTGAGACCGCGACACTCACCAAAGCGCAACGTCAGCGCGATGCTGCCGAATGCCACACAGCAAGGGTATGGGGATTATCGCAGTGGTTGTCCCAAACGTTACTGGGCCTGACGCTGGCTATCACGCTGGCCCTGGCCGCTTGGCTAACCAGTCTAGGGTCACTCGATTCGACCCTGATTGCCCTGATGGGCCTGACGGTGCTTGCTGGCTTCGAGGCCATCTCACTACTGCCCCAGGCCTGGCAAACGCTAGGCAGGGTGCTTCACGCGGCTAGGCGACTTGAGGCAGTCCGTACTCATGTACCGTCAGTGGTTTATCCTCTTAATGATCATGCTCAACCCCGCGATGCCAGCCTCAATATTGAGAATCTTCACGTTGGCTTTACCGATGGTACTCAGGCGCTAACTGACGTTTCGCTAACTATCAACGCAGGCGAACACATTGCACTGTTGGGGCCTTCCGGAAGTGGTAAGACCACGCTACTCAATGCGCTGGTACGCTTCGTCGAGCCACAAAGAGGCAGCTTGTCGTTGGGTCAAGTCGCGCTACACGACCTAAGCGAGCAAACCCTACGGGAAGCATTCACCGTCGCACCGCAGGACATTCACCTGTTCGTGGCGAGCTACCGCGAGAATCTACAACTGGCCAATCCAGAGACCAGTGATGACGAAATGATCGAGCTACTAGAGGCATTAGGCCTGGGGCATTGGCTGGCCGAGCAACCCGCCGGGCTCGATAGTTACCCGGATGAAGGCGGCAGCTCGCTGTCAGGCGGGCAACTTCGCCGCTTTGGGGTTGCCCGCGCCCTGCTATCTTCAGCGCCGATCGTGCTGCTTGATGAACCCACCGAAGGGCTTGATGAAACCACGGCGCTTCAAGTGCTGGACGAGATAAGGCAACGCTGCCAAGGACGGACACTGTTACTGGTGACTCATCGTCCTATAGGCCTTGTTCGACTGGACCGGATTGCCGTCCTCGATGCTGGGCGTCTCCAGGAAATGGGGACGCCACAGGCGCTATTGGCCAAGCCCGACAGTTATTTTTCCGCACTCAACCGGCGGATTGCGCTGTAATACTCAGCATTTGCCTACATCGTCAGCCTGCACCAAAGAAGCAAATAAGACATGACGGTACGGCTAGCAAGCAGTTTTTACTAGCCGTTTTCTCTCGACCAATCATGGCCCGCTGGTGGGTTTTCCCGTGTAATCCGACACGGGTTTATCAACGGGTGTATCAAGGCGTTCAGCGAAGGCTTTAAGCCCGTCAACGATAGGCAGGATAGCGTGCCAGAGCTGGTCATCATGAAGCATCTTATAAGCACCGGTCACCCTGGTGCATCGTGTCCTTCCTTGTCTCCGTCCTTCCCTGGTTGATGCTGACTGATCGTTTCCATTGCATCGCGCAGGGCAAAGGTAACTCGGTAGAAGTCGCTGGGCTCGATACGAGACAACATCATTCCTAGGATTGAAATGTTCTGAATAGCATTGAGTGTACCCGGCTTACCAAGCCCATTGACCAGCACCTGGGCAACCTCCGTATTGGCGCCGACCAAGTCGTTGGCAAGCGCAGCACGCCGTGCTCGTGCAAAGTTTGCAGCAACCGCTCCAGCTCTTCGTGCGCATCCGGCCCGATGTTAGGCGGCGTGACGGTATGTGATATTCGTTCTGCCATTACATTTTCCTCGGGTTGGATAGCTGAGCAGGCGGTAACTCGTAATCGCTTCTGTCCCACTTAACCTCGACCTCAACACCTTTTTAGGAGTGCGATGGCCAAACCGGAAGTTATTGCTCCTCAATGGCGGCGCGCCTTTTCTCGAGGTAATACTTCGAGATTGACTGCCGTTTCCTTATAGGCAGGCGTATCAACATCGGGGTCGTGGTGCTCGCCGGTAAGCCCGTTAACCCCAGGTTTGCCCTGATGTATCGGCAGGAACAACGTGTGCCCGCTAACACGATCGGTGACCAACGCTCGGACTTCGATACTGTCACGACGCGATGTGAGCTTCACCCAGGTACCGTCTTCAATGCCATATTCGTCGGCCAGCTCCGGGCTAACTTCGACAAACCAGCCGGGTGCTTCGTACCAAACACGTGGTCCGCGTCCGGTCTGATTCGTCGCTTGGAAGTGTTCGAGCATTCGCCGTTATCCATCGAGAATGGATATTCTGCATCCGGAGCTTCTGCTGGCTCCTTCCACTCCAGCGGATACAGATTGGCTTTACCATCCTCGTTGGGAAACCCTCGGTATGAGAAGGGGTATCAGTGCCATCCGCGTTGACCGGCCACTGGAGAGATTTCCAACCGGCGAGGCGTTCGTAGGTCACGCCAGCAAACATTGGTGAAATACTGGCGCATTCTTCCATGATCTGCGAGGGATGCGTGTAGCCCCAATCGTGTCCCATACGTGCCGCCAGGTCGGTAAGAATTCGCCAGTCTGGCCGGCAATCGCCAAGGGCGGTAGTACTTCGTAAAACGCTGGATACGCCGTTCAGTATTGACGAAGGTCCCTCTTTCTCGACGCTGGGCGCCCCGGAAGCACCACATCGGCGAATTCGGCGGTGCGGCTCAAGAAGATATCCTGCACGACTAGAAAATCCAGGTCAGTAAACGCCGAGTGCACATTGTGCGAGTCGGCGTCGGAAAAGCAGTTTCCTCGCCGATCACGTACATGGCCTTGAGTTTATTCTCAGAGGCCGCCTGAACCATCAAGAAGTTACCTTCGCCGACCTTGTCGGAAAGTTGCTCCTTAGGAACGCCCCACCCTTCGCCCAGCGTTCGCGCGCCGAGTCGTCTGAGACCTTCTCATAACCTGGATACATATTACGCAGACAGCCAAAATCACTGGCTCCCTGAACATTGTTATGCCCACGCATCGGGTAGCCGCCTGTGCCTGGCTTGCCATAATTACCCGTCACTACCAATAGGTTGGAAAGCGCCGTGCTGGTATCCGAGCCATGGCTATGCTGCGTAATCCCCATAGCCCACAGCAGGCAAACACTGCTCGCCTTACCAATCATCTCCGCCGCTTCAACCAACTCTTGCTTGGAGACGCCGGTTTTGCTCGGCAAACTCCAGCGTAAACGGCTCCAGCGAGGCACGGTATTCATCGACATTGTTGACCCATTTATCGAGAAATTCCTGATCCGCATAGCCGTGGTCGAACATATAGCGCGACAATGCCGACGCCAATATCAGATCGGTGCTGGCGTTAGTGCGCAAGAACAGATCAGCACGCTCGGCCATTTCATGTTTGCGCGGATCAATGACGATGACTTTTGCCCGTGCAGTTTCTGTGCTGCTTTAATACGCGAAGCAATCACCGGATGGTTCTCGGCGGTATTGCTACCCACGATAACCACCACCTCAGCTTTCTCGATATCTTCGATGGATCCCGCATCACCACCGTAACCAACGGTGCGGAACAGGCCTTTGGTGGCCGGGTTTTGGCAGTAACGTGAGGAGTTATCGACACTGTTGGTACCGATGATCAAGCGGGCAATTTTTGCGTCAGGTAGGCTTCTTCATTACTCGCCTTGCTCGAACCAATGAACCCTAAGCTATCCGCGCCGTAACGGTCGCGCGCCTCAATCAAGCGGCGGGCAACCAGGTCAAGCGCCTCGTCCCAGCTGGCTTCGCGAAAACGACCGTTGTCACGAATCAGCGGCGTGGTCAGGCGCTTTCGCTATTAACGAAGTCCCAGGCGAACTTACCTTTGATACATGTCGAGATCCCATTGGCCGGTGCGTCAACCACAGGCTGCACCTTCAAGATATGCCGATCCCGGGTCCACATCTCGAAGGAACAACCCACGCCGCAGTAGGTGCATACTGTTTTGGTGCGCTTGATTTCGGGCTGGCGCCAATGCATATCCATTTTGGACAGGCCGGTAACAGCTGTCGCGCCTGTGGTGGTCTCGACAGTTTTGATAATGTCGATCATTGGCCGCTTTAGCGACTGCGGCATTGAGGTGAAAGGCCCGCATCGGGCTGCATGGTTTGCTCCATCAGCGCGTTACAAGGACAAACAGTGACACAATGGCCGCACTGCACACAGCTAGACTCGTCGATCTTTTGCCGCCGTCCCACAGCACACGCGGGTTTTCCATCGAATAGTCAATGCTTAGCGTTTCGTTAACTTCGACGTTCTGGCAGGCTTCTACACAGCGTCCACATAGAATGCATTGGTCGGGGTCGTACGTATAAAACGGACTTGAGGTATCTTTTCGTAGGGCTTGCGCTGGAACTCGTAGCGCTGGATGGGAATATCCATCTCTGCCATGGTGTTATGTAAAGTGCAGTCACCGGTATTGTTTTCACACACGGTGCAATAGAGCTCGTGCTTGCTGAGTAGGCGATCCATGCCCTCATGGCGTGCAGCCACAGCAAATTCGTTCTGGCTGGTAATCGTCAATCCTTCTTGGGCTTTCAGCGTACAACCACGCTTTAACTCACCCTCTACTTCCACCCAACAAGAATCGCAAGTCTCTAGCGGACCCAGCGAGGGGTGATAACAAACATGTGGCAAGTCGATACTATTAAGTTCAAGAAAGTCGATCAGCGGCATGCCCGCCCTACCCGACAACTGTTTCCCATCATAGACAATTGTGCAGTCATTCTCCTTGTCCATAAGACGCCCTCTATCCCTGTTGGAATCGTGATTCTACTAACCGTAGTAAACGCCTTTAGTATTGTCGAGACGTTAGAAGAGCCACTGAGAGGGATAACTTTATATTAACCAAAAAAAACCAAACTTAATGGTTACAAGGCAGCATAACGGGCCAATAGTTTGATCTTTATTAATAATTTATAAGCCTTAACCATATTAAAAGTTAAATTTAAAAAACGATAAAGCTTTGTCCTTAAGTTTCGTCATCTAACCTACGCCATATAAATAAAGCCTTCTAAATTTCTTCTCGCTTTTCGATACACCAGCATAAATGCTCAAGCAGCGTATAAAGTTAGTGCTTTAAAGCCATCTAAGTGCGTGAAGGCAGGAGGTCATAAGCGTGGCGAGGGAGGTCAGGCATCGTTGCCAGATCGTAGCTGACCAATGGTGCTTAGCGCCCTATCTCAGTTACTCTACACTTGGTGTTTGCGATTCACGAATGAAGGATGGTCGAATCAATGTTGGGATTCCTACAGGGATTTTCCTATGGTCTTTTATGACCTGCCTGCCCTGGCTCTTGGTTGGCCTTTTCAACCCTGGCTTGGCGCATCCGGCGTTGGCGCCTAGCCGACTGCAGGTGATATTGCGCTATTGCTTGGTGGTTCCCTCCCTCAGTGTGCTGCTATGGCTAACCTCCCTGTGGGGTGGTTTCAGCCCCAGCCTGTTTGGTTGGTTGGCGGGTCTCGTTGCTATTCCTGTGGCGTTGCCAATCGAACGAACACTGCGTGGCTGGCTGGCCCGCAGACGTGAACGTCGCGCGGAGGCGCAAAGAGTGGCCAAAGCACATAAACAACGTGTTCAGGAGGAGCACAAGGCCTATGAAGCGGGCGTGTCAGTGCTCGACCCGGCACGACCGCCCGAAGGAGCAGATGAACTGGTGCTCGCCATGTGCCGGGCTAAGCAGCACCTGCTAGACGTACATCGCCCCGATCTGGCAATTCAGGCGGACCGGCTATATAGCCGTTATCGTCATTTGCTAGATGTCCTGGGTAGCCGTTTCCACACTGGCGAGCTGGCTTTCGAGCGTTCGCGCGGTTTGGTGACTCAGGTCTGTCTCGGCGCAGTGGATACGCTGACCACAATGGCGTCCCAGGCCCGCGGGGTGGTCAGTGTGGACGGCAATTACGTGCGCCATCGCCTTTCTCAGAAGGGTAGGCAATTAAGCGAGGAAGAGCGCGCCGCTCTGGTTCGACGTCTGGATCTGTTGGTGGAAACGGAACACCGGCTGAATGGGCTTACCGCACGCATCGAGTCTGCCCTGACCGTGCTCGATGATACCGCTGTTTCCATGGCGCGCATCGAAACGGCTCGCCCTCAGGCTTCAGTCACCACAGAGAAGGCACTGGAGGACCTGCGCCGTTTTGTCGAAGGCGCAGATCGTTATGCCCGCAAAGAGTAATCAGGAGATTTACATGACGCAGCCATCCGGTGATAAACCTCTCGCCCTCCCCGGTAGACGACATCGCTAGCCAACTGGGCAATGGCCAGGCTAACTCATCCGACGCCGAGCTAGAAGCAAAGGCCGACCGCTTTATCGAGGATATCCTCGCTGAGGGTGAAGACGTATCAAGGGGGCGCCAGCGCCGAGCCGTCGATGAGATGGGGCTTGAACTACAGCAGCAAGCCGCCCACCGTAGTGCAATGTTACAGACGCCGCTACGCCAGTTGGCCCACCAGAGCGACGAAGGCGGTCCGGTAGCCAAGGCACTGACCGATCTGCGTGGGCGTATGGAAGGGCTTGACCCGCTCGTCACCGCTTGGCACCGAATGCCCTGGACCGCATTCTGACGATCATTCCCGGCATTGACAGCCGCCTGCAGCGCTATTTCCAAAAAGTTCGAAAATGCCCAGCAGGCACTGGACGCCATCATCGATGATTTAACAGGCGGTCGCGATATGCTGTATCGCGACAACCTTACCCTGAGCGATGACCAGCAGGCGTTAAATAAAATTCTTGCCGAGTTGGACCGCCAAATTGCGCTGGGCCGTTTGATCGACCACCGCCTGCAAGAGGAGATCGCCGCTCGCGATCCCGATGACCCAAGGCGTCACTTCCTTGAAGAAGAGCTGCTTTTTCCTCTACGCCAACGCATTGTCGACCTTCAGCAGCAGCTGGCGGTGAGTCAACAAGGCGTGTTGGCGCTAGAGGTCATTATCCGCAACAACCGAGAATTGATGCGCGGCGTTGACAGGGCCATTAATGTCACCGTCTCGGCCCTTACCGTTGCGGTGACCGTGGCCATGGCGATGGCCAATCAGCGCTTGGTGCTGGACCGTATCGAAGCGCTCAATACGACCACTTCGCAGATGATTGGCGGGACCGCGAAAGCTCTGCGCCAGCAAGGTGTGGACATCCAAAAACGGGCCTCCCTCTGCGATGCTCGACATGCAAGTGCTTGAGGAGGCCTTCAGCGAGGTGATGGGCGCAATCAATGATCTCTCGACCTATCGTCAGGATGCCCTGCCCCGGTTAGATGAGCAGATCGACCGCTTGGCGGCTTTATCGCAGCAGGGAAAAGCGTCTATCGAACGTCTCCAAGAGGGTAGCGAGTCACAGCCAAAGGATGACCGCACCTCAAGCTGATGTCTCAAGTTCCTTCTTAAATTAGTCATCCGGTGCCAGCTCTTCGGGCTTGGGTGGGGCACCTACCTTCACTTCGCTGAGATCCTCATGGGTCAAGCCGCGGTACAATGCAATCATCATTGCAAATACCAATATAAACATCGGCAGGCCGACAACGGTGATCACCTCTTGCAGTGCAGTAAGCCCAGCATCACCTGCCAGCACGATGAGCATGGCAGCCAGCATACCCTCAGAGACGCCCCAGAATACACGTTGATGCCAGGGGCCCGGATCCGCATTGCCGGTACATAGCATATCGACGACCAAGGAAGCGGAGTCCGATGACGTGGCAAAAGATGGCAACGACCACTACTGCCAGGCCCTGGATTAAGGTAGCCGCGGGGAAATTTTCGAAAAAAGCGAACATAGCAAGAGGGATGCTTTCACCGACGGCATCAGATAAAACACCGGCTTGTGCCCCATTGCCGCTCTTGCGTCGGCCCCTATTCCGTCAATTTCCATGGCAGACCAGCCAAATACTGCAAACCAGACCAGCGTAAAGATAGAGGGAGCAAACAGCACGCCTAGGACGAACTCACGGATGGTCCGGCCACGGGAAATTCGTGCGACGAATATCCCGATGAAAGGTGACCACGTCACTGTCCAGGCCCAATAGAACACTGTCCAACTGCCCTGCCACCCCAACCACTTCCATCATCACTGGTATAACTCGCTAGGGTGTCATTCCAAAACGCCATGGGCAGCAGGTTGGATATGTAGAGGCCAAAGGTTTCTACAACCGCACGTAAAGGAAAACAGTAGACCCGGTAAAGAGCACAAACAGCATCAAGCCGACGGCCATGCCGATATTGATGTTGGAGAGCCGTTTCACGCCTGAATCCAACCCTGCCACAATCGAACCCACGGCAACAGCTGTCAGGATGGCGATGATAAGCACCTTGGTCACCACGGCATCAGGAATACCAAACAATTCCGTCAGCCCCGCATTAATTTGCTGGGTGCCCAAACCAAGAGAAACCGATACACCAAAGAGGGTGCCGAGAATGGCAAAGACATCAAGCGTTTTACCGAGGGGCCCATAAATGCGGTCGCCTATCAACGGATAAAATACCGAGCTGAAACGCATCGGCAGGTTATAACGATAAATAAAGTAGGCAAACGCCAAGCCTGGCATGGTGAAAATCGACCATGTATGAAGTCCCAGATGATAGATCGAAAAACTCATCGCATCGTCGGCGGCTTCCACCGAGAAGGGCTCGACATTCGGCCTTGGAGGGGTAGCAAAGTGTGAAATAGGTTCGGCCACACCCCAGAACATCAACACCGTACCGATACCGCCCGCGAACAGCATGGTGAACCAGGAGACGTTATCATAGGCCGGCTTCGCATCATTACCACCTAGGCGGATCGACCCGAAACGGCTGATCGCGACCCATAGTAGAAAGGCCACCCAACTCGTCACCCCAAAAATAAAGAACCAGCCAAGGTTGGTAACGATCCATTCACGCCCAGCACCAAAGGCCTCACCTATTGCCTCAGGCGCAATCAGCAGCACCACTAGAAAAGGATCATTATCCCTGCAGAGGTAAAAAAAAATGGTGGGATCTGTCTTAAGTCGCAGCTTTCTCGCTAGTGCTTCCATCATCATTACCCCGCGTCTTTTCGACAACATAGGAGTAATTTACCGATCACGCCAAACTGTTAGCGAGAATTTATGTTTTACGGAAGGGTGCTAAATGAATTCAACTCGTTGTCTTAAGGTTTTATTAGGATTTTTCTTAAGGGGGAGCCAACCTGAGCATTAGATCTGCTTACACCCAGGTGGCAACTTGAAGGTTAAGAAGCTAAGACCGTTAGACCCGCTTTTCAAAAGCCAGGTAGAGCCGGGCCACAACGTGAAAGAACGAGCAATTAGTTAGAAGATCAACATCAAAAGACCAATGACCACTAACAGGCCTATCATGAAAATTATCCCTACGGTGCTAGCTAAAAATTTCAGCATTCGACTTCTCCTTTATCGAATCATTAAGATCAATATGCGTTAACAAGCAAAAGCGCTATCAGCCCATTAATGCCCAAGCTAATAATTACCAAGATAGGAGCCAACGCCAATTCGTGCAACTAGCTGTATTGGCTAATGATGGCCAACCCGCGTGCGGAGTATCATTGTCCTCAGCAACACTGGCCATTGCCGCGCGCAAATGAAAGCCGCCTTTCGCCCTAGGCGATGGGCTAACACGCTGGCAAGTAGCTCCGCATTACGTACAGGAGGCGTTAGATCTTTGTAGGCCATGCGTTGGTACGTTTTGGAATCGCCACCTGAAGCGTGAACGCGGGTAGCCAGTGACGCCGTATGCAATGCGATGGCAATTCCATCGCCTGCAAATGAAGGAATAACCGCTGCTTGATCCCCCAGCGGGAATAGGCCTGGTATCGAATCATCGGGTGTATGAATATAGCCATAAGGAACACCGGAAACGGCCAAGGGTTCATCCCAACGTGGCACTAAATTGGCGAGGCGTTGCTCCATGTGGGAAGACGTCCGTCTAAGCCAGTCAAGCACCCCGGCCCAATGGCCACCACATGCTTTATAGATCTCCTGCTGAATCAAAAGCTAAGATTAATCCCTCCCTTTTCTATCGGCTCCAGGCCAGCATAGCCCCCTTTGAATAAATGAATCTCAACGGTACCGGGCCATGCGACCTGCTGCAATGCGCTGGGGCTAAAGTGCATCTTTAGGCCAATGACGTTGTGATGGGACGGCTGACGGGACGCATGTGTACGACGCTTCCAGCCACGCAGTTCATGCTTACCATTAGCAAGAAAGACCGTGTTTGCTGAAAGTTCTGTGCCGGTTTGCCCGGTGCTAGATCGATTCCTGGTAAACAACGCCCACTCATCGCCTGCGCGAGATAAGTGTCTGACCGTCGTGCCAAGCTCTACTTTCGCCCCCGCAGATGCAGCCTGCTCAAGCAGAGCCGAATCCAACTTACATCGAGAAAGGCTCCACGCAGTGAAAGGCAGGTTGAATATAAGTTCGCTTTCACCGTTATAAAATCGAGCGTGACGGATAGGCTCAGCACCTAACGCCGCTAGGTCCAAACCCAGTTCATCAAGGTATTGCGCAGCTTCATAGCTGATGAACTCGCCGCAAACTTTATGATGCGGGCGCAGTTTGCGCTCTAGAAGGCGCACCGGCATGCCTTGCTTGGCTAATTTAATTGCCGCCGCAGACCCCGCTGGCCCACCGCCTATGATGATCGTCTCGTCGCTCATTGGGTTGGTGATTCTTTATTGCAGGAAACGCAGATACGGAAAGGAAAAACCACTGAACACGCACATGGCCATCAAGCCCCGCTTCTTTAATCAGCCGCTGCCAATCGGCCATCGTTAATGCGCGCGCCACCGATACAGCGGCGTCGTTACGGATCAGCCGATTACGGCTAAATAGTGCAGTGGCTCCCTTGATAAAATAATAAGGAATGGGATGCCGATGCAGATCATTGATAAACCAGCCCTTGTGTGCACGCCTGTGCATCCAGCGCACAAACTCCACTATCTGCTTATCGGTAAGGTGGTGCGTAAATAGCGACGATATAACAATATCAATGGGCTGGTCCGGCTCGAACTCAAACACATTCGCCGTTTTGTAACTGATGGCGGAAGACATCGGCCGAGTTTCAGCAGACTTTTTCGACCACGGGTTCAAGTCAACCCCTACCAGATCCCAACCCATCTCCGTCGCAGCACGATTAGGCCATTTCTTGGCAATCTGACGTAACATGTCCCCACCGCCGCTGGCGACATCAAGTACGACAAGACGTTCTTTATTTTCTAACCAAGGATGAAGCCATTGCAAAGTTGGCCGATAGGCCAGCGTTAGATGATTGATACGTTCAAGGCCGACGAGGCAATCGTGAAATTCTTCAAATGAAATATCTTCTTCATCCATCAGTTCCTTTTCTTCACTGCGTTGACTGAAGTCCGGCATGACTCGATGTATCCCTAAAGTACGAAGCGCATACTTTCGACCGTTAAGCCAGGCCCAAATGCCATGGCTAGGCCTGGCCCCGGCTTTTGGCGTTGCTCAACATGGTTTGGAGTACAAACATAATGGTGGCCGACGACATATTGCCAAACTTTCTAAGTACCTCCCGTGACTCGGTCAGCTGGTGCTCTTCAAGTTCCGCGCCCGTTCTCACAGCATCCAACACCGTACGCCCGCCTGGGTGAATGGCCCAATGCGCAATATCACTTCGCGTATAGCCGCCCAGCAGGGTGTTCATTACAAGCGGTAGATTGTTGGCAATGGCGCCAGGCACCTTGCCTGACAAATGCATGTCGAAACCCTGGTTGCCAACACGCCAAGTAATCAGGTCTTCCGTTTCCGGTAACACATCCGAGTGGAAACTCTCTATCTCGATGCCGGCGGGCTGCGCTGACACAATGCTTGCCGCGCAACCGTCGGCAAAAATGGCGAACGATAAAATTTCTTCGAGTGTTCCTGTGGGTTTGAGATGGAGAGTGCAGAGTTCAAGGTTTAGCACCAGTACCTTCGCCTGTGGCTCGGAACGGACAATATGCCGAGCCAACTTCAGTGCGTTAATCGCCGCGTAACAGCCCATAAAACCGACGTTAGTGCGTTCGATACTGCCTGGCAGCCCGTAATGGCGAATCAATTGGTGGTCCAACCCCGGTGCATAAAACCCAGTGCAGGTGGTGGTTGTTAGGTGGGTTGTGCCGGTGAGGTCAAGTTGGTCCAGTGCACGCTTCGCTAACGTGAACGCAAAACGCTCGTAATATTGCATGCGTGCCTGCGTGTCAGGAAAAGCGTCATTCTTGTAGAACTCCTCCACATCCAACTTACCCTCATCAGGGATGGGGTTGTAGAAACGAGTATCGATGTTCTATCTGCGCCCGTTCCGCCATCCGTTGGAACAGTTTGATTGACCGCTTGTCCGGCATAAGCCGCGGGCAGTATTCGATAAATTTGCTATGTATATCAAAGTCAGGGACCGCTGTGGCAATGCAATTTATAAAGACCGGTTTCATTTCACTGCTCCTTACTACGTCAGGCTTATCCGTTGTGTCAGTATTCATAGATGACTCTGTAAGGAGAGACCCAGCCCATCCTGAATTTTGCACATCAGCCCAAGTGTTACAGGGAGTACTCCAGATACGCTAAGAACCGCAGACGATGCACTTATTACTATTGTATTAACAAGTAAAAAAACTCACTGACCAGCGCACTTATTGGCAGGTGGGATTGTCAAACGGGAGTCGTTATACCCCCCATTCCAGTGATTCATTAAATTACCGATGCCATTAACCGACGGTAGAACTGAATGACTAGTGCATCCAAAATGCCTAATAGGTAGAACCATAGCCCTAAACAGAGTGTTTAGTGAAATTACGAAGCCTTTCTATGATTTTATTAACAAAAGCAAATCTAAAGAAGCTTGGCTATGCCAATATTCAAAAGTTAGAGATTACATTACATAGCTACCTATCTATCACCTATCACCTATCACCTATCTACCTGTCAATCTAAAAAAGTTAACTGTTACCATTTTACAGGCGCACCTTTCATCTAAAAGCAGTTAATAAGGCTTAGATTTCTTGGCAATAAGTTACTAGGTTATCACTAAACGGCTTTTATAATCATCGGCTTTCCTTTCTTGATTCGGTTTCCTCTCGCTTTTCTGCCCTGGCCTGACGCATTTGGTCATCCACATGTATTTCCTTGCGGTCTACAGGCCTTATCATCACTACCTGCTCCTCATCGACCACACAGAGCCTTGGCTTAATGGGCAAGTTTAATAACTCTTTTTTCGTGCTGCTCCTCTTCAAGAAGATGCAGCAGGCTAAAATAGAGCCTTTTCCTCACCCAGGGCGGCACCTCTTCGGGTTTGCGATGGATATGCTTTCGCTTTAAATTTCGTTTAAAAATTTTAAACATTTTACTCAACCGTAAAAGGGAGAATAGAATAACCGAGAACAATCATAATAAGAGCTAAGAGGATGAGGTGCAGGCCACGAGTTCTTTCCCTCGCCGCCTTTTCATTGGCTGTAAAATACCATCGATAAACTATATCAAAACTCCCAGTAAGCAGTTCCTTTAAGTCTTCTCCGACCTCTTCATCACTGGTTCTTTCCTCTCGCCCTCTAAATTTTTCCTCGGCTAGAAGCATTTCTCTCAAATCAGGAGGATCGACATAAATAAACCCTCTTTCGACCATGATAATGTACGTAGCGCCAATAAGAAGTAAAACGATACTGACAATGAATATCACTACCAGTAGAAGCCCCAACGGCTCATTCATACTTTGAGAATTTATATGCTTAGCAAGCGTGGACAAATTAAAAACTGTAAAAGCCATTGCTGAAACGGGTGTTGCCACGCTACCCTTATTTGCTCACGACGATCCCTCTGAGTCTGATATTGCTCGCGCATTACTTCGTACCGTAACTCTCGGGGGGTCATATCTCCTCCTTCGACTCGACCAACGACCAATCAACACATAAGACCGCTCATCTTAAGGTGCGCGCAGCATACTAGATTCCATGAAACCAACACGGCGCCCGACGATCATTTCTATCGCCCAGGCGGAAAGCACAGAGGTATACGCCTGCTGGCAGATTTCACTAGTCATTGCGTGATCCGCACCATCCACGATGCGATGGGTCATCGAATGTGCCTTCTCGAAGGCCCTGCGGTAGTTCATGATGGTTTCATGAGGGACCAAGTGATCGTGCTCGGCTTCGACGAGAAGCACATCGCCTTCAAATTGCGCGCAGGCAGCTAGCGCCCTGTTCTCACTCGAGATCACCTGCATGCTGCGGTACTCGGCCAAATCCTCGCGATCCAACTGCCGCTTGGGCACGTCCCACTCCGCATCCCGATAAAGCGCAGGAACGCTCAACGCCAACCACTTTACTGGGCGTTGCGTACTCAGTATAGAAGCCAAGTACGCACCATAACTGTTGCCCATCACGGCAATCGCCGAGCGATCGATATCGGGATTGTTAGCAAGCACATCGTAAGCTGCGATCACGTCACGAAGATTATCGGCTCGGCTGACAGTTTGCTGCTGCGCCAGCGTATCGCCATGTCCACGAAGGTCAAAAGTGAGGCAAATACAGCCAAGTGCGGCAATGCGCTTGGCGCGTATAAGATCACTCTCCTGGCTGCCACCCCACCCATGCACAAACAATACGCCTGGTTTCCTGGCTTCAGGAGACAGTACGGTGCCAGCCACCTTACCCTTTTCGACCGCGATCTCGATCGCTTCACTACTTGTAGTCATAACAGCCCAACATGACGCATTTCGTTATCGCTCCCACGTCTGCATCAACCCCGCTAAAGAGAATGGTTGCATCTTGAGGTGGATGTCTCTGTGTACCGTAGATTTCAATCGATGAAGCGTGCACGACTTTCGGAGCGGATTTTGTTTGAAAGGCTTCCAGCGCCACGACTTCCGCGCTGCTTGCGCCACCGATACGCCATGACTGCTCCAGTACGCCAATGCGTCGCGCCCCGCTCGCATCCACCCGCATGCTACGTCGTAATTGCGGCGTGAGGCGAAAAAAGCCAGGAAGGCACTCTATTGCCGCCGTGTCGAAAACACGTGCTTTCGCTATCGCATTGCGGACCTCGTCAGAGAGTTCCAACGCAAGCAGCGCCTCCCAACTACCTTCAACGACGACAAGATCCGTTCCACCATAGACGACGGCGCCCTGATTATCGGTGGTGAGGTGCTGTGTACCATAGTAGGAAATCAGGGAGTCACTAACTTGCACTTGTCCGACACTATGGGTGGTTATATCAGCAAGGTGTTCTTCGAGCACAAGGCCGTGTCTCTCCACTTCGTCGGCATCCAGCTTATTCAGCATTTCAGTGAGTTCATCAGCAGACGTGATGAGGGCTTGGCCTCGCCCTGCAGTGGCCCTTACCGACTTCATGCGAACCGGACCAAACTCAAGTAGACGCAATCCCGCCACCTGCGCATCTTCCAATGAAAATGCCGAGTATCCGGTGAGGACAACATCATGCACACGTCGACAAAATTCCTCGGGCCAAGCTAACGGTGCACTCGACTCGGGGCTGACCAAAGGGTGCGTAATCGATTTTGTGGCCATGAAGGGCTCGGGCACGACACCACCGAACAGATCATATTCGTTCCGCATGCCTAATCGCTGGGCTTTTCCACCCCACAAATACGTCAACCGGTGCGAAATAAAGTGGCTCGGGGTAATCCTTCGCCGGGTCGTACTCACCGGCGAAATCCAGCCCTTGAAGCTTGGCGAGTCGTCTAGCAATCTCGTGATGTGTGGCTCGCTCGTGCTCGGCTTCTTGATCGGGGCCAGGGTAAACCACCACGCTCCCTCGTCTTTGATTTGACATCGACTTCCTTGTCCTCTCAATTAATTGCTTCGCCTAGCTAAAACACCATGCGCCTCTTCTCCATGAGGTGGCTTTTTACTCTGACGAATAACCCAAGACAGATCTATACCGTTAATACAATAAATAAGCTGCCTAGTATTTTCCAAGATAGCCAATACGAATACCTTTGCAAGGGAAATGAAACCTGACCAAATGCCTCCTTTCAATGGCACTCTCTGTATCCTGAAAGACTGCATAAAAGACATCGTCATAACTTTAAAAAGTTAAATAAACGTAAATTCAGTAAATTCCTTGCTCCCCCCTTTTGGCATCTTCTACCTTCACTAAGACAGGTTGATTATTGAGACATTCGGACCTGCTCGATTTGTGAAAGGAAACTTCAGCAAAGGAGGCGAATCATGACACGTGGCCTTGGTGGTCAATCCCCGCTAATGTGACGCATCATCTTAGCGGTATAGACTTTCCGCTAGCCGCTCCGACCTTGAGAGACATGCCAAGGAAAACGGAGCAGAAGAAGATGTCCTTGATGTTATCCGCGACATGCCCGACCAGGAGTATGGCAGCATGGCCGATGTGACCAAGGGGAGTCGGCGAGGGTGGAGTAACGCTAGACCGTCATCTAGGCTCAAAACTGAGCCTAGATGACGACTACTAGAAAAGTTAGGTTCTTCTTTCTCGGTCTTGCTCTATCCGGGATACCCAACGAAAAACTTTTCGAAGTCGTCTTGTTTTAAAGCGTTTGATGCTCGGTGAATGTCACGATCCAGTTTTGCCGCGCTCAAGAAGGGCATGCAGCGTAATAGGTGCATCGTAGTTGGGTACGTGCAGCGGTCCAGGTTCACCATTGATCGTGTATCCTTCCTCGCAGGTGACGGGCATGGAACGGTGATAGGATCCTTTCAATCCTTGTCGCCCATACAGATGAACCGTAATAGGCAGTATGCCCACGAACTTCTCAGCATCGTCGCTAGTCCTGAGATGAAGCTCGGTGGTATGACGTGTGGGTTGAATGGCTGTCGTTACGCCGCTGCGACTGGATGCTGTTACCGTATATCTGCCAGAGTCACGGCTAAGCTCATCGCCGCTGCCTTGGCCCCATAAATAGCCACCATCCATAAACGAAATGGGCAGGTATTGCTTCTCTGTATTACCTGGCGTCCAGTCAGAGCCTTTAGGGCTTAGGCTGCGCCATCCGCGGGTATCCAGTCCAGCGGACGATCCAAATATGGTCCCATTCGAGAAAGACCGTGTTTGGTTTGCATGGATAAGATCAGCAAACTCAGACGCTTCAAAATAAACGGAGCCAATAAAGCTGCCACCGAAGGAATTCTCGGGATTTGAGCCTAGCACCATGTCAATGCCACAGAATTGGCCTGTGTAGCCTTCAACATTAGCGGAAGATTGGCCCGTCAACCATAGGCCAATACCGCTTCGCATCGCTGATACATGCCCCAACTTAGCCTTCGCTGTATGCCCACCGGAGTAGCAACAAACCGCCCCACCGAATACTAGGTGATTATCCCCTACCGCTTTTCAGCATCCGGTACTCTTGGGTAAACGCGAATCGCGTTTGTTTCTCGATCCACTTCCCTAATTTTATACACCTCGCCGATAGCAGAAACCCAAAATGCAAAGCGTATCAGGTGGGCATCACTTGGTATAACCGACTCCGGCGACAACATGATGTCGGTATATTGATGGATCGTGTTTTGTCGTTGTCAGAAAAACTCATCGACCTGACTAAATGAGATCGACTCGTCTTACCTGTAGCCCCCATGTCGGTAGCGAACACATCCCCTACCGTACACATGTTGTTGTTACCTGCACCAAAGTAAACACCCAGCCAGAACCACGGCTTACATGAAAGTTGCAGAGCTTGGCACCACGACTATCCTCAATGCGCACACCATTCACGCCGACGCGTTTACTTAGCCATTGATCGTGAGAAACTTTAATATTTAGCTTTCCTACCCAAATACTGCCGCGACACGTTTTAATTGAGTACATCATCCATCGGTGCGAGCCCCTGGATAGACATATCAAAACCATATACGTAGCCCATGTTCGCTGCGATTAACGGGAGAGATGTGCCAAAGGAACCGCTTCCGTGTATCTGATAGTCTCGCGCCGATGGAGCGGCACAGAAATCAAAGAACCGTTGCAGCGCTTCACCGCTATCGTTATCCAATCCGCTCTCTAAAGCACCAAAATGGTGGGGTGTTACCGTTTGGCCAGGCTGTAATAGCCATTCACCGATGCGTAGCCCCGCTCCTTCCGGCTGATAAATGAACGTGCCACCGCCTTTAGTTGATCCTTCTCGATAACCCAGCAGCATGGCCATCTTTGGGCCGTTAAGCTGCTCTAGCTGTGCAGCGCTGTCGACAACAGCAATGCCTGAGCTGTTGCCCTGTTTAGCAGGCGTTCGCTGTGTTAGCTCGGTGGTCGCTTGGAGTGTTGCGGGAATATCAACTAAGTTCTGCATTTGTGTCCTTTCAAGCTTCTTTGTATGACTCGATACATACTAGCGTTAGCTGGGCAATTCTTCTAAAGCTTTGAAGGTTCTTATCCTAGGGACGTAGCAGAAATGGCACTTGCTCAAACTATTGAAAACCTAGTCGAAGCCGCCTATCGGTGTGGCGATCTTTTCGAAGAAAGGCGGGATGTGATGCAGGACTGGGCAAGTTATGTAAAACGATAAATAATCCACTGAAATTATCATTATCAAATGATTTATTTAACAGCACATAAATAGCATTTAACCGTCATTGCACAATAACATTTTGTATAAGATTCAATAAAGCGAACACTTACTTAATAAAAAATCAAACTAAGCCGCGCAAAATATGTGACACCTGAAGCGTTGCCTGCTGCTGGCTAGCGCCACTTTTAGCAACATCCGCAGCCCAGAGATTGAAAGCGTTAAGAAATGTGCTGAGCTTTGAGGGTCACGCTGGGCAGGAATAGAACCTTCCTCCTGTGCTTTTCAATGACCGTCACAAAAAATGCGGTAATCGCTTGTACGCTCTGCTTGCTGGCCTCGGCTTCTGGCGAGCTTTGACTTCCAACTCGGTCGCGGAGTTAAAAATCAAGCAGCCCAAGGCGGCTTGCTCGCTTTCCGCCTGCTCGGCAGTGCGCATCAGAAGGCGTTCTATAAAACACCAAGCACTCTTTTCTTGTGCCAGTGAGGAAGTAAGTTGAGCCAGCAACTGTTCACGATAACGTGCAAGCGCCTTCGTGAATAGCGTCTCTTTATTACCATAGAGATGATAAAGGCTACTGCGCGAAATACTCATGGCCTCTAACAGATCACGTAGCGATGTATGGTGATATCCCGAACGCCAAAACGAATGCATGGCAGCACTTAATGCCGCCTCTGGTTGATGCTGCATCGGTCTTCCAACGCTCATGTATTCACCCCACTACCTATCTAACTGATTAGCTGCCTAATGTATCATATTGACTGTACCGCTTGCTGTATGCGCTTTTCCTTCACCCAAAAATACCTGCATTGATCCACCGGGCATTGGAGAGGAACGCTTAATTAAGCAGCTCACGCACCTGCTTAATGCCTTCACGGGCAAGCTGTACCGGGCGGGAATCGCTGATGGTCCAGGCCGCCATTGGACCATCGTACATGGCGATATTCTCAAATCCGGCCACCTCGCTAAGTACAAACCAGTCGGTCGCTGCCCAATGCCCGGTATTGCAAAAGCGATGGTGCGCTCACGTCTGTCTAGGTCGGCTTGGTTAATGCGTGACTGCAGACCATCGACATCCAGGTAGTACGCACCGTTTTGAACATTTAAGTGGCTTTGGTGCGGTAGACTTCGCGCCCCTGGAATCGTTCCTGCCACTCGCGCGGCGGGTGATTTATTCTCACCAGAAAAATAGTCAGACGGACGCACGTCGACCAACTGCGCTTGTTCTTCTCGTGCTGCGTCTACCTCTTCCGTGCTTGCCACTAGCTGGTCACGTAAAGAAGCTTCGAAATTCGTCGCATCAAAGGCATCAGGGTCGCCCGTGGCAACGTCATAGCCCTGTTGCTGCCAGCCTGCATCATCGGTGTAACGGGTATAGCGGCTGCCAGGAATGCGTGCTTCTCGGAAGCTGTCTTCATTCACGCCGTTATCGATGGATGAACGAACGTCCAAAATGAATAATCTTCGTGACACTGTAAGTATTTTGAAAGCAGTCACACTGAACGTGAGAACAATAAAGCAGGAGCTCTTTCATGCCCCCTTCCACACCACACTCGTCTGAGCCAGCGCCAACCTTCTGGTTAAGCGGTCAGCGCCATGCCGAGCAGGATCTTTTTCCGCCAGACGCTGCAATCTAAGGGGGTAGAAAGAGGGAAATGAACGGGACTGGCAGGCGGCCTGGGTCGCCGGTATGCCGCCAGAGCAACGTTCAAGTCGACCTCCCCAGCCGGATGATGAACCATATTCCCGGCAACGCCGCGCTCACGGTCACAAGCCGCCTCATGCGGTCTTGCTTTTCAAGCCAAGCAGACGAGCCCACCGAAGGAATCACCTCGTTGCATGAAACACCCATGATGCTGGCGGAAGGCGGCGCTGAAGGTGAGGATGAAGAAGAGATGGAAGGCGAAGGAGAAGGCGGTGCCGAAGCCGGTTAACGGTTTGCAGCACGCTTAATCCGTTGTGATGTGGTCTCCCCGATTTTAGTCAGCATAAAATAATTTAACGTTGGCGTTTCAATGTGGCCAGACGTTCTACTGTTAAATACATAACACCTGTTGAATGGCTATATTGGGAGACGATGAGATGGCTACAAGAAAAGTAGATGTTGCCATTATAGGGGCCGGTACAGCGGGTCTCACCGCCTATAACGCCGCGCGCAAGCATACCGACAATCTGTTGCTGATCGAAGGCAGCCACTATGGGACGACGTGCGCCCGGGTAGGTTGCATGCCCAGCAAGTTGCTGATCGCAGCGGCGGAGAGTGCCCATGATGCAGCTAACACAGGACTGTTTGGGATTCAGGTCGGGAAGATCGTGGTCAATGGCGAGAAAGTCCTTGAGCGCGTGCGCAAGGAAAGGAATAAATTTGTCGAATCGGTACTGGCAACAGTTGACGCTATCCCCTCCGCCCACAAACTGGTAGGTCGTGTCCGCTTCATCTCACCGGGCAGGCTGGCGGTCGGTGAAGGTATTGAAATCAAGGCGGGTCGAATCGTGATTGCCACCGGGTCGAGTCCTACTATTCCCGATATGTTTCAGGGGTTGGGGCAAACGGCTGCTGGTGAATGACAGCCTGTTCGAATTGCCTAATCTGCCCGCATCGGTGGCAGTGTTTGGAACCGGCATAGTCGGCTTGGAATTGGGACAGGCACTGAGTCGCCTAGGTGTTCGCGTGCGCATGTTTGGCCGAAGTGGGTCTCTTGGCGGCTTAGCTGACCAGGAAATACGCGATTATGCCGAACAATGTTTTAACGAGGAGTTCTATCTCGACACTCGCTCAGAGGTGACCGATGTTTCCTCAGTTGAGGATGGAGTTTCCATTAGCTTTGTTGATCGCGACAAGGGCGCGCTGACGGAGCTTATTTGACTATGTCCTGGTGGCGACCGGTCGTTCGCCTAATCTTAACGCGCTGGCGCTGCACAACAGCGGGCTAGCTCTTGATGACAATGGGGTGCCACTGAACGAGTCATCGACCCTACAGTGTGGAAACAGCCCGGTTTTCTTGGTAGGTGATGCTAATCAACAGGCACCCGTTCTTCACGAAGCGGCTCATGAAGGCCGAATCGCCGGGGACAATGCGGGCCGTTACCCTGACGTGATCCCCGCTGAAAGGAAGGTGCCCTTTTCCGTAGTCTTCTGCAACCCACAGATAACCAGCGTGGGCCTCTCCATTGGCCGCATGTCGGCAGCCGAACGCGAGAACTATGTTGTGGGCAAAGCTCGTTTGAAGATCAGGGGCGAAGCAAGGTGTTAGGAAAAAACCGAGGAATATTAAAAGTCTATGCAGAGCGCAATAGCGGTTTGTTCGTGGGCGCCGAGATGTTTGGCCCCGCCGCTGAACATATTGGCCACCTCTTGGCCTGGGCCGCTCAGCAACGCCTTACAGTCTCCACTATGCTGGCGATGCCGTTCTACCACCGGTGATAGAGGAAGGGGTGCGTACTGCGCTAAGAGACTTGTACGGAAAAATGATAAAGGCCGACACCGACGTCGATCCCTGCTTGGAATGCGGGCCTGGTACTTAATCTTTCGACGAGTAGCAACGTATCGACTATAGCTACTGTACGTGAACCGGAATCTTCCACGTATTGAGGTGTCCACTCAATGTCCCTTTACAAACAATCTGTTAGGGGCCACACGTTAAAAGGAGTTACACGATGTCAGCACACGCTAAAATCGACGCAACCTTTCCGGCTATTGCTTTAAAGACCGTTACTGGTGAGACGGTGACGCTAGGACAGCCACCGCAAGGCCAATGGCAGATGCTGGTTATGTACCGGGGTCTTCACTGCCCCATCTGCAAAAATACCTTGGCCAGATCAATGATATGAAAGCCGACTTCGACAATATGAATGTGCAGATCGTTGCGGTCTCTACCGACCCTGAGGAAAAAGCCAAAAAATTTGCCGATGAAGTAGGCTTAAATTTCGACGTCGCGTACGGCCTTGGTATTGATCAGGCGCGTGACTTAGGTCTATATATCTCTACCCCTTGGATAGTACAGAGACCGATCAACCTTTTGCCGAACCGGGGCTGTTTTCATTCGCCCGGATGGTGGACTACATTTTGCGGAAATCTCTAGCGCGCCTTTCTGCCGTCCCAATTTGGAAATGATCAAGATGGGTATTGCGACTATCCAGGACAAGAATTACCCGCCTCGCGGCATCGGCTAGAACTTTTAATTAGGCGTCACCGTGGCGATGCAAACCATCCAGGCCGATTTCGAAAATAATAAATTATCAAAAAATTTGGGTTAACCTATTCCCAGGCAGATTTAAATCAAGCTCCGGGCGAGTGGCCGGAGCTTAAATATCTCACGTTAGACTGGCTGTTTGCCGCCCTTGGGATTGTTTGGTGTGCCGCGCCGAGTGACAATAAACCGTTGCTGCGTGCCGATGTTCACTGGAGCCGTTGAACCCCAAGATCCACTGCATCGACCAAGCTGGTAACCTGCCCATCAGGGTTACCCATTAAGGGATGATAGAACGACTCATGACGTTGAATCCAAATGCCATGAAACCCGGCCTGGATCGCGCCGTGGACATCCCAGGCATGGGCAGCTACCAGCAGAGCATTCGCTGGGGCGCATGAGTATTTCAATGCTGCCAGGCGGTAAAGTTCTGTTTGCGGCTTCCAGATGCTGAAATCCTCCACCGATACAATATCGTCAACCAGATGTTCTATGCCGTTGTCGCGTACTAACTTCTCTGTATTGGCGCGGGAGCCATTAGTGAGCAGGACGGCCTGGCACTCTGAGTTTTTCGCCCTTTCAAGCGCGGGTTTGACATCTTGATGGGCGGGGAGCTGGGAGAAAATTCCCAAAATTTCCTTCAACGTGGTTTCATCGGCTTCGCGACCAAGGCTGTGCAGCAGTACCGTTAGTGTCCCTTTGGCGATGTCTGGAAAGGGCTGGAAGACGCCGCTGGCCGAGAGAGCGAAAGCATCTCTCAGCAGCTGTGCGAAAAAAAGTCGATCCGTACCGGCGGGCAGGTTTAACTCAGTCAGTTTATCTCCAAGCGGTGCCAGAGAAAAACAGTTTCAATGACATCAAAGAAAATAATGCGCGGTTCTGCTTTTAGCGTTTGTAGGGACATTTCGGTACACCTATATCCATCATGAGAATGAAGGCCATGTTTTACGCCAGCTTGTCAGTAACACTAGAGCATTCAATATAACTGCGCTAATCACTCCTATAGAAGAAAGTGTCTTTGCAATCTCTAAGCGGGACTAAGAGGCAAAAGACTTCAGGAGATCGAAATTAACTACGCTGCGCTGACCGGCCTAGCTTTCGGCTTCAAGCCCTTCGATTTGCGACTGCAGCGCCCGCATCTTTACTTAACGTCGATCGTGGTTTAGTCCACTTGTAGCCGATTGATCGTTTGCAAATACGTTTTGCTCATTGGCCGAAACGCCCAGCGCGACACCGCCTGCCAAAAGCGCCAATACGGGTGCGGTGTAACGAACCTGGCGACGAAGCCTATTCAGCAAATCACAGCGTTTTTGTTTAGTTAGCGACATGAGGTTCACCTCAGTATCTAAAGGTTTTTATTTGTTGTTTCGCTATATGAGAGAACGTCCTCACGTTCTCCTTACGCTTCTTTTGCTTTTTTTGTCATCACCATTGCCATTTATGAACCGATTGTTCCATAATCATTTAGGTCAGTTAAATACGTAACTTAGACAATCACTTATTACTCAGAAGGAGTTGGATGTGGCTGATTTTCCACTACATACCGCTGAAAGTGCACCTAAAGAGGCTCAAGCGAACCTTCAAGCTGCAGAAAGAAGATGGGCTTTTGCCTAATATCTTCGCCAAAATGGCGGAAGCACCGATGCTACTCGAAGCCTATCTAGCGCTTGATGGTATTTATGCCAAAACCAGCCTCAGCCCTGTTGAACAGCAAGCCGCTTTGCTCGCTATTAGCGCTGATAACCACTGCGAATTTTGTGTTGCAGCGCATACCGGAGGAATTAAGAAAGCCGGTGCCGATGACGAGATCATCAAAGATTTACGCGCTCGGAATACACCTAACGATGCCAAACTGGCTGCTGTAACGCGCTTTGCCCGCCATTTAAACGCACAGCGGGGCTGGGCTGAGCAAACCGAGCTGGATGCATTTATTGAGGCAGGCTTTACTCAACAACATGTGCTTGAGCTGGTGATTGGCTGTGCTCTGAAAACACTTTCCAACTACACCAACCATGTTGCTGGTACACCGCTTAATGAAGAACTTAAGCCATTAGCTTGGGAAGCTCCGGCGTCATAAGGCACGTGTGTATATGTGGTCGCCTGGCGGCCACAGACTGATAGCTGCTTGCCGACATCGCCCCACCTTTACCCAAGGACTTTGCTGTGATGACTGCCACGCACTCGACTGAAGAGCACATTGCTACGCTGCGGCCCAAGCTTGTCGCCTTCGCACGCTTGCAGTTGCGCGATAATACCGCCGCCGAAGATGCGGTGCAGGATACACTGGTCACCGCATTAGAGAAGCATCAGACCTTTCGGGGCGTTCAGCGTTTGAAACGTGGGTGTTTGGTATTTTAAAAATAAAATACTGGAACGATTCCGTCATGAGCGGCGTTACCTCGCTTGGCAAGACGAAGAACTAAGCGATGAGGATTCGTTTGAAAATCTATTTAAAGAGAATGGGCGCTGGCAAGCTGTCAGCAAACCCTTTCCTTGGGGCGAGCCCGACCAGATGCTCGAAAATGCGGCGTTTTGGCGATTACTCGACACCTGTTTAATGGTGCTACCGGCTAATATTGCCCAGGTTTTCACCATGCGAGAATTAATGGGGATGACCACCCAAGAGATTTGTGAAGCATTAACGCTTAGCGATGCAAACTGTTGGGTGATATTGCATCGTGCTCGCTTGAGACTACGTGGCTGTATTGAAAGGGCTGGTTAACGTAATGGCAAAGATGCGAAGAAAAGCTATCTATCCTACCGCTAGACAAAGTTAACGCCTCATTTTGTAAGGAAATTAGCTTACAAGGCATAGAATGTTAGGCGTTTAAACATCTATTGGCCTTACTTTCATAGGCGTGCATTGAATGACACTGAACTTGTTGAAAGGGTTACGCATATGATGATGTGTCGTGAAGCAACGCGCTTAATGTCATTCAAACAGGATAGAGCGCTCACCTTTCGAGAAAGCACCGCGCTACGGTTTCATCTCTCAATGTGCAGGGCCTGTCGCACCTGTGCCCGCCAGTTTAATTTGCTACACAAGATCGGCGACCACCACCCGATATACCTCGGACATCAAACGATAAAGGCGATCATCATGCCCCGTATTAATCGTAGCAATGCGGTTTTGATACTAGTGGCTGGTATATGCGGTTCACCGTTTATAGGGGCGGCACTCGCCCAGGAAGTGTATTTCAGCCCTAACCAGATCATGACTTGGCCCACCCGCAGCTTTGAGGGTGAAACCCGATACGCTATCGTTGAAAAATCAGGCCGTCGTGTATTAGAAGCCAAATCCCAAGGCCAAGCATCTGCCCGCTACCTTGAACGTGAAATCGACTTAAATAAAACGCCTTATCTGCATTGGTGCTGGCAAATAAGCACTACCTACCCAGGGTTGGACGAAACTACTAAAGCTGGCGATGACTACCCTGCTCGCGTTTATGTTGCACGTAAAACGGGACTTTTGCCTTGGCAGGTGGAGTCGGTGAACTATGTGTGGGCTTCCACCCAACCCCAGGGCGCTACCTGGCCCAATGCGTTTACGCAACGAGCACAGCTAATCGCTCTACAAAGCGGTGAAAATCGTATGGGCGATTGGGTAGCTGAAGTTCGCGATGTACGTGCTGACTTCGCTGAACTCTTTGGAAGCGGTCCTAGCCATATTGATGGCATTGCTTTAATGAGCGATGGCGATAATACCGGAGGTAATGCAACAGCCTGGTTTACCCATTTAGGTTTCTCTAGCACAAAGATGCCCCACCTGCCCGCAGTAAATATTTGAATTACTCTAAATACTCAAGATATTTTCATATAACAAATAAACTATTTGTTACTTTAACCCTCTTCCACCGTTACCTCAGCCCCGCAGAACAGCTTTCATACCGACCGTGGACTTGACCTGACTTATTGCCTGCAGCGCGTATCGTTCGGACAGAGTGATTTGGCCCTTCTGATAGTGACCAACCTGAGCAGGTTGACTCTCAATTCCTGCTATTCCGGACGAACGGCAGTTTCATCCGGACGCATGGCAATTCCTGGTAATGCGGCCGGCTCGTATGCTTATGGCGTGCCCTCGAAAGAGGGATCTACGGTGGCTCCCCGCCCTTACGGCGGGCAGCGCGGCAGCCGGTTCATACTCTCCAAAAGGATCAAAGCCATGACCGATTTTATTTTGAAGACACTCGACGGCGGAACACGAAGCCTTCCGGCCAAGATGATTTCGGCGCTGCGCGCTGATATGACCGGCCCACTGCTGCTGCCTGGCGATGAGGGCTACGACACGGCCCGCTGCGTCTGGAATGCGATGATTGACAATCGGCCCGCTCTGATCGCGTGTTGCGACGATGCCAATGATGTCGCAGCAGTAGTGAACTTCGCACGCCAGACCGATGCGCTCATCTCCATCAAAGGTGGCGGGCACAATATTGCGGGGAATGCGGTTACGGAGGGCGGCCTGATGATTGACCTCTCCGCGATGAACAACGTCGACGTGAATCCTGCGACACACCGCGTCCAGGTGGGGCCCGGCGCCACGCTAGCCGCTCTTGATGCGGCGACCATGCCCTACGGACTTGCTGTACCCGTCGGCATAAACTCGACGACCGGCATTGCAGGCCTCACGCTCGGCGGCGGCTTTGGTTGGCTAACGCGTGCGCACGGCCTCACGATCGATAGCTTGATTGCAGCCGATGTCATCACCGCTGATGGCGCGCGGCTGTGCTACAGCGGAAGAGAACCCCGACCTCTTCTGGGCGATCCGCGGTGGAGGTGGCAACTTTGGTGTTATCACCCGTTTCGAATTCCAGGCAAGGGTTGTCCGGTCCAACCTGCTTTGCGGTCTACTCTTCCTGCCGCTCGAACGGGCACGGGAGCTCTTGCGCTCCAACGGGAGCTGATGGAAGGCGGTTCGGAGGAGTTGACGACGTGGATGGTGGTGCGCAATGCGCCGCCGATGCCTTTCCTGCCCGAGGAATCGCACGGCACCGGTATCGCGTTGATGGCGTTTTGCTGCGCCGGAGAACCCGAAGAGGGCGAAGCCTTAATTGCTCCGCTCCGAGCGATCAAAAACCCACTCGCGCTTCTGGCGGGCATTCAGCCTTTGTCGAGTTCCAGCAGATCTTTGATCCGCTCCTGATACCGGTGCGCGCAACTATTGGAAGTCCCACGACCTGCTTGAATTACCCGACACCGCTGTCGAAGCGCTTATCGAGGCCGTCGATCGCTTGCCCGACGCGGAAACGGAGATTTTGTCGCTCACATAGGCGGCGCAATGTCTCGCGTCCCCCGCATGAGACCGCCTTCGTTCAGCGCCGCCCCATTACGTGGTCAACATCCACACTCGCTGGCAGGATCCGGCAAGGGACGACGCAGCCCGTGGCTGGGCGCGAGGGCTTTCGAGGCACTTGCTCCTTACTCAGCGGGCGTCTACGTCAACTTCATGCCGGCCGAGGAAAGCGCCCGGGTGGCTGAGGCCTACGGCGCAAACTATGCCCGACTCACAACAATCAAAGCCTGCTACGACCCGGAGAACCGGTTCCGTCTCAACCAGAACATCATACCCGACGCTGAGGTACAGCTGGCCGGGTGATGGTCATAATGTGCCGCTGGAGATAGCCTCGGCGGCGCGTTCTTCCAGGGCAGTCAGCGATGCCGCGCGCTTTGCCGCCAGTGCGCTGGTGATAGGCCCGTCATCCGCTTGAAGGCACGGCTGAACGAGGCCTCGGACTCATAACCGATCTCGTCCGTAATCTGGGCGAGCGTTGCCGTCCCTGCACTAAGCAGACTTGCCGCTCGCTGCATCCGCCAACTCGTGAGATAGCTCATGGGCGGTATGCCCAGAAGCGCTGTGAATCGCTCTGAAAGAATGGTGCGCGACATTCCCGCCTCGCGCGCGAGTTCTGCAACCGTCCAGTGGCGGGCGCAATCGCGGTGCAACAGGCGCAGCGCTCTGCCTACAGCGGGATCGCGCAGACCGGCGAGCCAGCCATCCGCATTAGAAGGCAGGGAAGCCGCGTACCTCCGGATCACCTCTATGAAGATGAGCTCACTCAGCTTGACCAGAACCCGCCGCTGCCAGCGTCGGTCGCTTCCGTCTCACGCGCAGCGGCGCTGATCAGATGTCCAAGGAATCCGTCGCCGCAGCCGTCGTAGCCATTAGGTACATGAATGACCCGAGGGAGCGCCGAGATCAGCGGATTGAAAGGTGCCCCGTCACAGCCGAGGAAGCCACACAGAAGCCGAGTGGTACCAACTTCACCGTCCCGGAAGTCAATGTGGAACGGCAGCGAGCGCCCGCGCGCGACCTCATCGAATGCAGCGAGGTTCGGCTCCGCATCAAGGCCCGGCTCACTGGCAAGGACATGCGTGTCGCCGTGCGGAAAAACCACCACGCTTCCGGGCCCCAGCTTGATCGGCAGGCTGTCGGGATTGGTCAGCCTTGTCCAGCAGCTACCTTCGACAATGACGTGGAAGTCGATCACGTGCTGCGCGCCAGATACCACTGTCTGCGAAATTGTTTCTTTGGGCGGCGCTGCCGCCACCAGAACGCTGCCGCGTCCACCTCGAAGAACACCGCGCCGGACAGACGGACAGACGGACGGACGCTACGCAGCATTTCGGAAAGAAAATCGTGGTCGATCACATCCTCACCTCACACGCAATCGCCAGGCTCTTTCCTATTTCTGACCCATATCATTGAGGCGACCTGGACTGATTTGAACTCTATCATGTTCAGCCATAACAGGTGGCACTTGGTGCTGGTGATAATCAACCAGGGCGACAGCTAGGCGATCCTTGGCTTCTACAACTCAATATCTGGGCCCTCTGGAAGGAATGCTCACAGAAGCATGTCGGCGCGGTATCGCTTCTGGTGTGGCTTGAGCTTGTCAGCGTGGACGTTGGCAATCGCTAGGCTGATATCGGGGAGTAATTAAAGGCACGCACCGACGAACATCTGCAACCGTTCCTGAGCACGAAGTATCTCTACAGTCTCGCCCACGTTCGCGCTCGCGGCGAGGTCGAATCCACGATGCGCAGGCTCAATCTCGTCCTGCCGCTTCTGGCCGAAATCGGCCAAGAGCTGTCATTCAGACGAAGCTGATATAACACCAACAGCACGCGCGGCTGCGGAATGAAGGCGAAGCAGCAATGTAGTAGACGTCGCCGTGAATGTTCTTGTTAGGCACTGGACTCATAACTCCCATTCAAGCGAGCTCTGCTCTTTAAGGCTATTGGGAGTGTGAAAACGATCTACATATGGGCCAGACCTGATGTGATTCATCAAGCGCCAAAACCATTGTTTAGCAATCTCCTGAGTGATCCCATCTGGATAATCGAACCGATAGGACAGCCCATCATTTCCGGATTTGTACGAAACTGCGAACAAGGGCTCCAAGTATCTCTGAATACCCCACCGTACCTCGTTTAACAATTCCGCCATCCAGGTTGCATAATAGATAAAATAGTTTTGTTCCAGATGCTCCTGAAAATCTTCTAACGCAAGAGGAATCAACTCAACAGGAACGTCGTAGCCGTGATCAGAGAGAATCCTATGAATGCCTTTGGAAACACCAGTTAATCTTGAAATATTATGCTTTGAACTGTTTCCGGAAATTTTTAAAAACTCAATTCTTGATACTTCTATTTCTGCATTCACATCCAGTGTGGGCAACCAAAGTTTTACAGAGGCCTTTTGATTTAACCAATCTTTCAATTCTTGAACCGCATCTTCGAGTTTGCAACCGCTGCCATCAATACCAAGGTACTTATTGGTGCAAACCGCATCGAGAATATCAACACAAGATCCAGAAACGCCGGTTAATCGACTGTCTCCAGCTTCTTTGGCGAAATCAAGGAATCGAATAATGAACAACGACCGATGAACAATATCCTTAAAATAAACAAGCGCTTCGCCAGCGGATCTCGAGCTTTTCTGACGTCAAGCAAGGCATGATTAACTATTTCGTTAACCGCCTCTGTGCAGATGCATAACCCTATGGCTTCTCGCTCGGTACTGGTCAGATCCATACTCAATTCCGTTGCCTAAAGCCTTGCTCACCGGAAAATTGGGAGCGCAGCGAGTAATTTCCCGGGTGCAGCAACTTGTTAGGGCTAGGACCGCCGCTATCCCTAGGGTCAGGTCGGTTCCCCGGCCGGGGCGGACAGGCTGCACGAAGATTACGAACCCCTTCTCCCAAAGGGGGAAGCTCAGCCTTGATTGGACCGAATTCAACTCGCCCACCTGAAAGGGATAACTGCGACGGTCAACGCGATAGATATACCGGCAAAACAATGGTCAGAGGATTCTCACGGTGTATATCCGTTATGCCGAGAGTCCTGTCACCGAGTCCGGCATGCGCATATTTCGCAATCTCTCGCCAGTCAATGCCATGGATATCAGTGCGAAGCGTCATTGCTAGTCGCTTTGCTTCATCAATGTCTTGCGCGTACCCACCCTCGGGTAACGAAATTGCAGCAGCGGCATAAACCGACCTGAAGTGATAAAGAAAATCAGTGAGCGTTTCGACGTCTATCGGCCCGCCGTCAGTTTCAAAACCACTACGCATTGCGATTGTTCTTCCATTCTTCCTCCTTTGTGGATCACGCATCACCCTAATGCCGAGCGCACCGGCGGCCTTTTGAAGCGAAGCGGAGAAAAGCCCGTCCGAGTGTTGTTAAACGATAGCTGGCGGCTCTGCCCCATAAGCTTTCAATAGGTTTCGCAGGTTTTCGTTCGTGAGCAGGTTTTTGCAAACACTTCAAGCTTTTACGTTTAGGAACGTTTTTCCACCTCTTATCTTTGCTCGCAGTCAGTTTGTAAAAAGTCCCAAGCCTGTTGGTATCCACTATCATCAAACTGAATTTTTGAATTCCAATAAAATCAGGTCGAGACGGATAGTTCAAAGCTTGTATCGCCCAGGGCCGACTCGCTCAAATATCTCATGTTTGGCTTTCTTCTCAGTATCACCGGAATTTCGACAGTAATTGTTTATCGTTCTTGTAACAGTAGATGCTGCTTCGGCACCAATATCTCGATCAGTCTTACTTAATGCTAGAATGATCGCTTCGATTTCCCCCTTCCCCATTCGACCTGTTCATCAGAACGTCGACGATGTCTTCCAACCAAGTCTTTGAAAGCGGCAATTTATCAATTAACTCATTACCTTCCACAAGATCAACCTCCTGATCGAGAGTGGGGCCCGTTTGCTAGGTATTAAACTGCTTTTCTTATGATTGTATGAACGCGCTGGCACTTTTTCCCGGCAAATGCAGCCTGCCAGATTCTCCCAAGCCTATGATCCTTGAGACTATTAATTATCATTAGGCTGTATAGCCTAAATTCGAGCTCCTTCTGCATTTGCAGGAATGACCTCTTTGGGTCGAGCCCCGACTATAAATTAACCTTAGCACATGACGAGCATGAATTGAGCCATTCTTTGACCTCCACCTGATGGAGGAACATGCCATGAACGTTGTGACTGAAATCTCCTGTACACCTACACCTTGGAATAAAGGTAAGTTAGTTGGTCAGAAGTCGCCTCTGCGCCTTCGAGATATCTGGGCTATACGTGTGCGCCTACAGCTTGCCAAAAGACGAGAGACCTAGCCCTCTTCAATTTAGCCATCGATAGCAAATTACGGGCTGCGACCTTGTCAATTTACGAGTCCGGGATATAGCCCATGGTGCGTGCATATCCCCACGAGCCATCGTGATGCAGCAAAAACGCATCGACCTGTCCAGCTCGAAATAACCGAGCAAACGCGTATTGCTATAATGGACTGGATACAGCTTGCTCAACTTAGAAACGAAGACTTCTTGTTTCCCAGCCGCATCAATAGCGCAAAGCATCTTTCAACACGCCAATATGCTCGTATCGTGAAAGCCTGAGTCACCGAAATAGGTCTAGATGCGTCAATTTATGGCACGCACACGGTGCGTCGTACAAAAGCTTCGCTGATATATCGTCGCACGAAAACTTAAGGGCAGTGCAGCTGCTCCTGGGTCATACGAAGCTGGAAAGCACCGTCAGATATCTTGGGATTGAAGTAGATGATGCTTTGGAAATGGCAGAACAGACAGAAGTTTGAGAAGGATAAACGACGGCCTATTTCGGGCCGTCGTCGTCCCACTCAGGAGCGGATGCTAAAATGACAAAAGATAATCGGCACTTTGATAACCTCGCCACTCGCCTTTTCCCGGTGCATGGCTGAGCTCCATACTTAGGCCACGTCTACAGCAATTTTTCGAATGACTTGGTTCCATCGAAATAAAGAAATAATTAAAACTGTTGTAGATACAACGATCAACAATAAATTAGTCAACACAACGTCTTCAAGACGAAGCAGCCTTTCACCTATTTGGATAGTGAAAAAGCTACTATCCAGTAAATAGCAATAAAGTATATATGAGGTAAAACCGTCCTAGCCATTCCGTCAAAAACTCCACACTCGCATTGTGCCAATAAGTGCCAAGCTGAAGCGGACAAATGCCAAAATGAAATTGCTGCAATGATACTTACCCAGCTTGGGCGAAGTTGGAAAGCATTAGCTAGAACAAGATAGAGAGTAAACGCCATCACCAAATCTAGATAAAATCGCAAAAACTAAGCGAAGAAGTATTAAAGGGAATTTTTAACCAGCGCGTGATACACAGCAATGTCGTAAACAACAAATGAGAATATTGAAACTCCAACAAATATCGTTAATACGAATTCATTAAAACCTTGCGACCAAGCATCAAGAACTACAGGCTCATAACGTTGGATACCAAGAGCAACAATTGCGCCAAACACTACATCAATAAACCACACCCATCGTAGGCTTTGCTCTGAAGTAGCATTCATGCGTATTTCCTTTATTAGCATTAAATACAAGGAAGTACTTATCTAGTAATCTTTCCACACAGCATCGCTAAAATCAAAGAAACTAATTTAATAAAGATAAATTAAGGGATAGCGGAAGAAATCACCTTACTACATTACTGTGTTACATGGATTAAGTTAGGCCATTATATTCTTAGTTTTGAATCATAAAATTCTTTCCTGACTAAGCAGCATAGTGCAAACTTCCGCAATCTGCGAATCAGACGGCGCGTACTATAATTTGATGAACGTGCAGACATACTTGTCCGGAAAATGCAGCCTTTCAATTATCCCAATCTCATGACCTTGCTAGAAATTAATTTCCATTAGGCTACATATTAAAAACTCGATCGCCTGCTGCACTTCCGGCATGTCTGCTCAGGGTCGAAATCTGTCTATGACAGGTATTCAAAATTCTTAGACCACAATAGCGATGTATGTAGCCTGTGTCATCTTTGGAATAGCAGCTTAGGGCTGTCATGCGGGTAAAGCTTTGGGAAAGGATACTCAGTGGCATGCCTGTGAACGCTGCAGGGATAGAAGAGCTTTCCATAGGCATCCCAGTCGCTTCGAAGAAAGCCAATTGCAAGGTGTGGGTTAAAATGTGAGTCAAAAATCTTCAGGCAACAAAAAAGCCCCTGACGAATCAGGGGCTTTTCGAAATAAGTGGCGGAGGGACAGGGATTCGAACCCTGGATAGGCTATTAACCTATGCCGGTTTTCAAGACCGGTGCATTCAACCGCTCTGCCATCCCTCCGGCTTACGGGTGCATATACTATCAGCTTTCCCTTGGAAGTCAACGCCTTTAGTACAAACGTAACCCAACACGGGTAATCTTTCCGCCTTCCATATCACTCACCACCCAATGAATACCGTGCCAATCAACGTCGTCCCCTATTACCGGGTGGCCACCCACACGTAAGGCAATAAACTCAGCCAGCGTCATGCTCTGCTCACCGGGGCTTAGCGTTAGACCATAGGCTTGGGCAATATCTTGCATGAGCGCACTGCCATCCAGTGTAAAGGTACCAAAGAAGGCACGTTCCTGCTTAAGCTTGGCGTCGCCATTAAAAAGCCGGTTAAGAGAATACAAATCTTCGGATCGGCCGATAACACAAATGACGTCACCCAGCTTTAGGCGTGTACTGCCCTTCGGGTGAAGCATGGCGTGATTGCGGAAAAGCGCTGAAATCAATGCCCCGAAGGAAAGCGCAACAGCCGAATGGGCACATCATCCAAATCCTGGTTCTCTACGCCATATACAAATAGCTCAAAGTCGTTTTCCGGCAGAATACCCAGCGGACCGCGTCGGTTAGGCACGGTGCCTATCGGCACTTCTACTTTCAACCACTTGGCCATCAGCGTCAGCGTACCGCCCTGAATTAACAGCGACATCAATACCACTGCAAACGCGACATTGAAGTAAAGCGAGGAATTTTCGACCCCGCCGATGACAGGAAAAATCGCCAGTACGATCGGTACCGCCCTCTTAACCCAACCCAAGCAATAAAGAAGATTTCCCGCCAGCGAAATTTAAAAAAATGGCTTAATGCTAATCAGCACGGCCAAGGGGCGTGCGATAAAAATCAGCGCCAGTGCCACCAACGCAGCGGGCAGTGCTACGTCCCAAAGTTCACTGGGTGTCACCAGCAGGCCAAGCACCAGGAACAGCCCAATTTGGCTCAGCCACGCCAGGCCATCGTGAACCGGAAGAATAAAGTTAAGGTGGCGCCCCGGCTGGTTACCAATCATCAATCCCGCAAGGTAAATCGCCAAAAGCCACTACCGCCCAGCACGCTGGTTAAACCGAACACGCTGAACCCCAGCGCCAATGCCAACATGGCGTAAAGGCCCGGGGCTAAATCGAGCCAGCGCAGCAACGGCACTTAACCAACCGCCCCCAGCCCGACAATCAAACCAATACCAAATTGAGAAAGGAAAAACAGCAGCGTTTCAACGGGACCGCCAATATCTCCGACTAACAGCTCGACCAACATCAACGTCAGGAAAATGGCCATCGGGTCGTTGGTACCCGATTCAATTTCAAGCGTGGCGCCTACCCGCTCATTGAGATTGACACCCCGACCACTGAGCATAGAGAAAACCGCAGCGGCATCGGTAGACCCAACGATGGCGCCTACCAGCATGCCTTGCACCACGGTGAGGTCAAAAAATCAACATGGCGATAACGCCCACAAGGGCGCTGGTAATAAACACCCCGAAGGTCGCCAGGAGAGTGCGGGTTTAAAACCAACCCGGAACGTTTTAAGACGCGTGCGTAAACCACCGTCTAACAAGATCATGGCAAGCGCGAGGTGCCCGATTGCAAAAGCCATGGAGTAGTCATCAAACTCGACACCCAGCACGCCCTCTTCACCTGCCAACATGCCTAACCCAAGGAAGATTAAGAGCAGCGGCACACCCATCATTGATGATAAACGGCTGGCCAGAATGCTGAGTGCCATCAGCGAACCGCCTACCAAAAGAACATATAAATTGCGTCCATGACTCTCCGTCTCTACATCAATACAGCGCTATTATTGCATGTAAGCGTTGAATTTACTGTCTTCTCCGCACTCCCTTATGGTTAAAGGGCTGGTCAGAAGCTTTCCAAGGCGGCTACACTTCGCCGTTACGACATCTGGAGTTACTGACTATGTTGCGTTGCCTATCCCGCTATTGGCACCCTATCCTATTTAGTCTAATTTTTACTTTATTGTTTTTAATTCATCATCTTACGCAAACGAAGAAAGCGCAGACATTGAAGAAAATAGCTCAGAAACGGCTCCGCTAACACTGGATACAGCGGTTGAAGTGCCTGATTCCTTGTGGCAACCCGCTGGCAACGAAAGCGTAGAGGCAGTGCCCACCATGGCAGTCACCCCGCCCCGCCTCTCGAGCCACCGCCGGTTAAAAGTGTGACCCTGATGCTTGATTGGTACTTGAGCCCACAGCACGCAGCCTTAGTCATTGCTCAAGAAAGAGGCCTGTATGCTGCTCAAGGACTTGAAGTTAATCTTCTGTCGCCAGCCGACCCATCCATCGCCATCAAACTGTTAACGGCTGGCGAGGTTGACCTGGCATTAACGCGACAGCCACTGCTTCATTTACATGCTCATAATGGCGCACCAATCGTTCGAATCGCGACACTGATTGAAACCTCGCTCACGGCGGTCATAGTGCTGGGTGAGGAGCAGTTGGAAACCGAAAATACCCTGGCAGAGTTACACTATGGTTATACGACGGGAGAAGGACGCGACCTGAGCATTCCTCGTTTGCTACCTCGCTCCGTGCAGCAAACGGATGATTTCACTGCGCCGATCAATCTACACTTCGATCCAATTCGAGCAATGAGGGAAGGCCAAATTGACGCAGTAGCGGATGGTTACTACCACACCCTTCCCCAGCAACTGGCGACTGAAGGCATTAATACTCACACCATTCGTTTCGATGAGCTGGATATACCGCGTACTGACGGCTTAGTAGTGCTGGCTAATAGCGATACCCTTGTTCGCCGTGCCGATACATGGTCCCGCTTTGTGCTTGCTCTTGAACAGGCGAGTCACTGGATTATCGATAACCCCGACGCTGCCTGGGAATTGCTAATTAGTGCCTATCCTGTGCTCGAGAATGACATCAACGCTAGCGCCTGGGAGGATATCCTACGCCGTATGGCGCTGAATCCTGCGGCATTAGATAGCCGACGCTACACTGCATTTGAAACCTATTTGCAGCAACAGGGACTTATCGACGACACTTTACCCGTATCGCGTCTCGCGATAGACCCTCACGCTTTATAGCAACGTATTTATATGTTTTTACCTACGACCATGGCGGCGCATGAGCGAAACAGCTTTAATTTTTGTAGATATTGAAACCACAGGCACCCGCGCTACACGTGACCGAATTACCGAAATAGCCGCCTTGAAAGTCATCAACGGTGAGCTGGTTGATCGCTGGTCGAGTTTGATTTACCCAGAATGCAAAGTGCCCGCGCAAATCACCCAGTTAACCGGGATTCGTGATGAAATGCTCAGCGACGCGCCTCGCTTTGTTCACATCGCCGAGTCGCTTAGAGAGTGGCTGGGCGACGGGCAATTGGTGGCTCACAATGCGCGCTTTGATTACAGTTTTCTGCGCAATGAGTTTAAGCGCGCAGGGCAGGATTTCCGGGCGTCGTTGATATGCACGCTGCGTTTATCGCGGCGGATAGCGCCCCAGGAACGACAACACAATTTAAAAGCCCTTCTAAACCGCTACGGCATTGCCCCTATCCGACACCACCGGGCTGGCGATGATGTGGATGCCCTGTGGTCGCTCTGGCAAGCCTGGCAGGTTGAGCACAGCGATGAAGCATGGCAGAGCCTGTTAGGCGATGAGCGCCGCCACCGAACGCTGCCCGCCCATCTGGATAGCGCTCAGTTGGAAGGGTTGCCCGCAGGCCCCGGTGTTTACCTGTTTTACGGCCACAATCGGTTGCCCTTGTATGTTGGCAAGAGTGTCAATCTACGCAGTCGCGTCCTGGGGCATTTTCAACGTGACCATCAGGACGATAAAGAGATGCGCTTAGCCCAGCAGGTGCAACATGTCGAATGGGAAGAAACCGCGGGTGATTTAGGCGCTCAGTTGCGTGAGGCGCAGCTGGTTAAAACGTTAATGCCGATTATGAATCGACAGCTGCGTAAACAGCGCAAGTTGACTACTTGGCACTGGCAAGAAGAAGCAGCCCACCCTGAGTTACTCAGCGGCAGCGCCCTAAACCAGGCTCTAAGCCAGTCATTGGGCGGTACGCTGTATGGTTTGTTTCGTAGTGCACGAGAGGCGAAGAACGTGCTACGTGCCCTTGCTGAAGAACAGCAGCTCTGCCCTCAAGTATTGGGGCTTGAGAAAGGCAAGGGACGCTGTTTTGCCAATCAGGTGGGTAAGTGCCGCGGGGCCTGTTGTGGCCAGGAAACAATCGCCGCGCATACCCAACGGGCAAAGGCGGCATTACAACAGCTCCAGGTAAATGTGTGGCCCTGGCCAGGTAGCATTGCAATTGCAGAAAAGTCGATGGGCAAAGCGGCCCTGCGTGGCATGTTGTCCGCCAATGGTGTTATTTAGGCAGTGCGCCAAGCCTTAAAAGCGCAAGCGCTTGCAGACACACCAGCAAGCTTCGACGTCGACAGTTACCGCATACTGAACCGTTTTTGCGTTACCCAGAACAGCATGGGCTAACGGTCACGCCGCTGTGACGCAGCTATGTACTCTTGCAACTATGCTTCTTTTGCAACTATGTTCTTTTGAAACTACGCCTCTTTTGCAACGACTCAGCATGCAACGACTGAGCGTGCTTCTACTGGGCATCAATGAACGCCACCACTGCCTGCTGGAAGGCCTCTGGCTGGTCGGCGTGAAGCCAATGCCCGGCGTTTTCAGCGTTACCACGCGGGCGGGCAACACCTCGCGTAGCGCGGGAAGCATATCATCAGCCACATAATGGGATTCGCCGCCCCGCAGCACCAACACGGGGCCATCGTAGGGCTGCTGCCCATCCGGCACGCCTATGATGTCATTGTAACCACGCTTAATCTGGTCTAATCCTACTCGAAGCGCCATCACGTTATCCTCATTACGCACCAGATTGGTGGCTAAGAACAACCGAGTGGGTCGAGAATCGACGTGTTCACCTAGCAATTCATCGGCTTCGCGGCGATTTTTGGCTGTCCTTCACGCACGTTCTCCAGCGCTGCAAACACATCATCATGACCGTGCTCATAAGCCACCGGGGCTATATCGGCAACAATCAATGATGCCACTCGCTCAGGCGCCATGCGCGCCAAACTAATGGCCACCTTCCCGCCCATCGAGTGGCCGAGCACGTGAGCGCGCTCAATCGCGAGCTTATCGAGCAGTGCAATGACATCATCCACCATGGTGGCGTAACGCATACCTTCTGCATGGGGTGAACGGCCATGATTACGCAGATCCAGCGCAATGACACGTCGGGTGCGCTGCCATACTTTTACATGCGAACGCCAGTTATCGGCACTTCCCAGCAAGCCATGAATCACCACTAGCGGAGCAGTGTCCGCGGAGGCATCTTCGGCGGGCATATCAATAAAATGAAGATCAACAGTGGCGACGTCTGTCATCCTTGCTCCTAAGCAGTGATAGTCATGGGGTGTGTTAACACATTAGGCGGTGCGTGGTGCGGCATCCACTTGGCCTGTCCAGACAACCAACCGGCGTGTTAGCCAAGCGAGTAACAAGCCATACAGCGGTAGGAAAAACAGCAGACTGATGGCGAGTTTTATCGCGTAGTCAACAGCGGCAATTTCTATCCAATTGGCAGCCATAAACGGGTCTGGGCTGTTATAGAACGCTGCCGAGAAGAATGCAAAGGTATCGGCGAGGTTACCTAGCACCGTTGAGCATACGGGAGCCACCCACCATGCCCACTGGCGTAAGCGATCAAATACCTGTACATCCAGCAATTGACCAATCACGTAGGCCAGAAAACTGGCAAGCGCGATACGGGCGACAAACAGGTTCCATTCCGACAGTGCTTCAATCCCGGCGAAACTGCCACGGGGAAAACCACCGATACCACATAGGAAACCAACAGTGCAGGCAGCATAACGCGCAGGATGATCGAACGAGCCGGCCCTTTACCAAACAGACGCACCGTGAGGTCGGTGGCTAGAAAGATAAACGGAAAACTAAACGCGCCCCAAGTGGTATGGAAGCCAAATAGCGTAAACGGCAGTTGAACCAAATAATTACTGGCGGCAATAATACCGATATGGAAAGCCACCATTACCATTAGGCAGCGGCGGTGCTGAGTCTCACTCAATGCAAACATGGATAGACCTTTTTAAACGAGAAGAGGGGTTAGGGAACCCTCGAAGATAAGAAACGCCACCAGCAAGTCACTTTAGACCAACCTAAGTCGCTTTAGACAACCCGTGCGTTCTGGGGAGCGGTATTATACGTTTTCTACAGCGTAATAAAAGTCGGGCACTGCTAGTTAGTAAGTCAGTGAAATAGTAAGACAAGGAAATAGTAAGACAAGGAACGTAAGACAATGAAAGCCGCCCGCATACGGGGCGGCTTGTGAGCGCTTATAATCGAGTGGCTTGGCTTTGTCGGCAGCCCCACTGAGCGCTCACGCATGGCAGCATGAACGTCTGCCAAGCTAGTGGGGTCGTCTATGGTGGAAGGGATACCGAAGTCTTTACCATCGGCAATCGTACGCAGCAGCTTACGTAAAATCTTACCCGAGCGCGTTTTGGGTAGCCGATCAACGACTAGCACCTGCTTGAAACAGGCAATCGGCCCAATATGCTCACGCACACGCGCAATCAGCTCGGCCTCCAGTGTCGCCTCATCGCCATCAAAGCCATCTTTAGGAATCACTAGGCCGATCGGCATCTGCCCCTTCAAATTGTCGTGAATCCCAATCACCGCACACTCGGCCACCGCAGGATGCGCACCCACCACTTCTTCCATTTCGCCAGTCGAGAGTCGGTGACCCGCGACGTTAATCACATCATCGGTACGTCCCATAATGAACAGATAACCCTGCTCATCAAAATATCCACCATCGCCCGTTAAGTAGTAGCCAGGAAATGCTGCCATATAAGCGCTATGAAAACGCTGTGGATCGCGCCAAACACCGGTCAAACAACCAGGCGGCATCGGCTGTTTGATGACCACACTGCCCTGCTCCATCGGCTGTGCCTGCTCTCCATCACGATTGAGCACTTGAACATTAAAGCCGGGAACGGGAAATGTGGCAGACCCCGCTTTGGTTGGCATCGGTTCAATACCTGGCAAGTTAGCCGCAATCGGCCAGCCGGTTTCGGTTTGCCACCAGTGATCAATCACCGGCACATCAAGCAGATCATCCAGCCAGTGGAATGTCGGTGGGTCTAGCCGCTCTCCGGCTACATAGAGATGTTTGAGGCTACTGATATCGTATTTCTGCAGTTGCTTGGCGTCAGGGTCCTCTTTCTTAATCGCGCGGAAGGCGGTGGGGCAGTGAAAAGCTCTTAACCCGGTACTCCTCAATTAAACGCCAAAAGCTACCTGCATCCGGTGTTTTTACCGGTTTTCCCTCATAAACCACGCTGGTACAACCGAGCAACAAGGGAGCGTAAACAATATAGGAGTGCCCTACCACCCAGCCGACATCCGAGGCGGTAAAGAACACTTCGCCCGGCTCCATGGCGTAAATCGCTTGCATCGAATAGGCCAAGGCAACTGCATAGCCCCCGTATCGCGCATGACACCTTTGGGTTTACCGGTAGTGCCGGAGGTGTAGAGAATATACAGCGGATCGGTCCCCTTCACCGGCACGCAGTCGGCAAAGGCGCCTTGGCGACGAGCGCCTCCCAATCGTAATCCGTGGTACTTTCGTGAGTACCCAGCTCAGCCCGGTGCACTTCACGCTGGTAAACGATGCAGGCATCCGGCTTATAGGCGCTTAGTTCAATCGCTTGATCTACCATGGGCTTATACGGCAGCACCTTGCCCAGTTCGATACCGCAGGAAGCCGCCACCACGACTTTGGGCTCGGCGTCTTCTATACGGGCTGCCAGTTCGTAAGGCGCAAAACCGCCAAACACCACGGAGTGAATGGCGCCTAGGCGGGCGCAGGCGTACATAGCCACCAGCGCCTCAGGAATCATGGGCATATAGATCACCACACGATCGCCCTTCTCAACCCCTAACTGAGTCAACGTCCCCGCAAAGTAAGCGACTTGATCACGCATTTCGCGGTAGCTAATAGTTCGCTTGGATTGTGCTGCGGGAGAGTCCCAGAAAATCGCCGCCTGATCACCGCGCCCGTTTTCAACGTGGTAATCCAGCGCGGCGTAGCAAAGATTCATTTCACCATCGCTAAACCAGCGCGCATGCTGTTGCTCATCGTAGCTGAGGATGGTTTGAGGCGGTGTGTACCAGGGTATGCGCTTGGCTTGTTCGGCCCAGAACGCTTCCGGGTGCTCAATCGAGTGTTGATAGGTAGGTTGGTAGCGAGTCATAGTGTCTCTATCTTTATTGTAGTGGTGGTATAGAAGGATTGTTGACACTGTATAAAGGAAATCGACCTCACACCCTCATACTATGGGCTAAATAGCGACCAAAGCAGCAACTGTTCTAGCAGCATTGTCGACAAGTGGGTCGCTGTCTGCCTACCATTGATTAAGCGTTAAACAGCAATTTGGACAAAACTCGCTAAATTACTGATCATTAATTAACTTGATCCTCGCGACGCGATGATGCTTCGAAAAACAAATAACAATGCTTATAAAAACGCTGCTTATAAAAACGCACTGTAACAGCGTAGGCAAGGAGATCATTATGTCTGCTTCTACAAGCGCCGCTACACGCCTGCTTGAACACAATTGTCGTGCGATTGAGGCAGGCACTAACCTGCTCAAAGCGCTGGCCAACGAAAAACGGCTGCAAATACTTTGCCTACTTGCAGAGAAAGAGCTGTCAGTTACTCAAATAAACCAACAGCTCGCCTTAAGTCAGTCGGCACTATCACAGCATTTAGCTATTTTAAGGCGTGATGAACTCGTTGATACTCGGCGGGAGTCACAAACTATCTATTACTCATTGAGGCAGTGAAAGTGCCAAGGCAGTCATTAATACCTTGGCACATCATTACACAGCATAAACTTCAGTTTGCGGCATACTCAGCGACGCTGCCACCCAGCGGCGTCGATCAAGCCAAGCACCTTAAGAGTGGCACTTTCCACACCTGCCGATACCGCCAGCCCCAGCTTCCGAGTCATTGTTTTTTGAGGCTCAAGTTTGACGGCAAAGACCTGCGCCTCGACCATGCGCTCAACCAGATAGGCTTCACTGGTACCGACACTGTCTACAAGCAGATTGGACAACGCTTCACTGCCGTACCAGATCTCACCTGTCGCCAGCTTATCGATATCCATCGCAGGCCGCCGTTCTGCCACATAACCTTTAAATAACCGGTGAGTATTCTCTAAATCCTCTAAAAACTTAGCCTTACCCTCTTCAGTATTTTCGCCAAGCACGGTTAACGTGCGCTTGTATTACCAGCGGTCAGGAGCTCAACGTCCACATCATGGCGTTTTAACAAGCGATGAATATTAGGCACTTGTGCCACCACACCGATGGAACCAATCACTGCAAAGGCGCGGCTTTAATATGTTGTGCGGTACAGGCCATTAAATAGCCCCACTCGCAGCCACCTTATCAATACATACAGTTGTTGTTAGCCCTGCCGTACGCAGGCGGTCTAATTGTGCCGCCGCCAAGCCATAGGCATGAACAAGGCCACCGGCAGACTCAAGACGAACGACTACCTCATCGTTTTCGGCAGCAACATCGATGATAGCTGACACCTCTTGGGCAAAGCGCTCGGTTTGCGATGCCTTCAGGTCACCATGAAAATCGAGCACCCAAACCCTTGCTTCCTGAGCTGCGTTCTGATCATGTTTGTGGGCTTTATGTCGCTTTTGTCCTCGCTACGAAATGCTTTTAGCAGCTTTTGCGACCACCAGGCAACGCAGCGGTCAGGCGTAAACGCCGCACGCGACGACGACGCTGGTCATTAAGCGGCTCAATATAAAGTTTTAAGTCGCTCTCTTTTTCTTGCTTCGTTCGCGCGACAAGAAGCAAGCCAAGCCCTATCAGCGCCATTACAATGGTGGTCTGAACTAAAAACGTACCCATTTCCGCTATCCATTCATTCATTCACGTTCTCCATTGAAAAGGTTGATTCCTATAGGTTGAGCACTCAGCCTAAACGTTGCAGGGTATTACCACCGCGCTTGATTGAAACGCATGTATGAAATAATCTCGCTTGCCACTATGATGGTTTCTTGAGGCTATTATCGCTAGCCTCGGTCTAATTTACCTAATTGAGAGATATGTTATGTCTAACAACACCCTTGAGAAGCTAAAAGCACGCTTCAACCCAGAAGCGGCCGAGGGCATGAATGAAGTATTTCAGTTCCACTTCTCAGATGCGGGCAGCTACTACTTGAATATCCAGGATGGCACGCTAGATATTCAAGAAGGTGAGCATGATGATCCTTCCGTTAGCTTAAGCCTAACGACTGACACACTAAAAGGGGATTATGAGTGGCGACATTAATGGCATGACGGCGTTCATGACAGGCAAACTGAAAGCAACCGGTAATGTCATGTTGGCCACTAAGCTGACTAGCCTCTTCCCCAGTGAGTAAAGCCATCGTTAGCGTGCATTGGGCACGCAGCGCCGCTTAGCGCCAGCGTGCCAAATGGGTTTCGATCAGCTCGCGTGATATCGAGTAAGGCGGTGGTAGAGATGGCAGTTGTCGAGGTGAAAACCACGCCGCATCACTAATCTCTACCCCATCGATGCGAATACGCCGAGTGGTTGCCTCGGCGAAATAGCCAAACATCAGCGAATGGGGAATGGCCATGCCTGGCTCTGGTGGTAACGCAACTGGTCAATATGTACGCCCACTTCCTCGAACACTTCACGGTGGACGGCCTCTTCCGCCGACTCCCCGGCTCGATAAAACCCGCCAGGGTGGAGTAACGTCCCGGTGGAAAGCGCGGGCTACGCGCCAACAGCATTGCCTCTCCACTGGTTACCAGCGTAATAATGCACGGCGAAATACGCGGATAGTTGCGATGACCGCAGGCGTTACAATGCATAGCGAATTCTGCGGTAAGCTTGGTGGCTGGTGTGCCACAACGACCGCAGAAACGGTGGTTCTCTAACCAGGCACCGACCTGCAACGCCGTAGAGAGCAAACTAAACCAAGCGGTGGAAAGTTCACTCATCCACTGGCGGCCATCAATCCAACCACTTTCAGCCTGTGGTTCAACCAGCAGTGCGACCGGCTCATCATGCCAATAACACAGCGGCTGCATCTGCTCGGTCCATGGCTGATAAGGCAGCAGCGGTGTTAGCTCTTCGCTGCCGCTCAACGGGGCGGGCGCCAACAAGCTTCGCGACAGGCGAATAACACGCCCCGCCTGCTCATGATGAGGGATTTCTCGCCTAAGCATCGCTTGCTGCACCTTCAAACCATTTCAACTGATGTGCTTCACACTTGGCTTTATGAGCCACCTGCTCAGCTTCAGTGGGACGCACGACACGTAACTGACCAGGCGTAAGCGCCAAACGTTGAATTGAGAGTCCTTCGGTGGAAGTATCGGCCTGTTCTTGCTCAGCCGCAGAGGCCGCATCCAAGGTCAGCGCTGTTTGCCCCCGTCATCGCCAAATAAACTTCAGCGAGAATTTCAGAGTCTAATAGAGCGCCGTGCAATACGCGGTGGCCGTTATCGATATCGTAACGTTTGCACAATGCATCAAGGCTGTTGCGTTGACCGGGGTGCATAGCCCTGGCCATAGTGAGTGTATCTAATACAGCACAGTGGTCACGTACCGGCCCCAAAACGGGCGCTTTGCGCTGCTGATTGAGCATACCCAGTTCGTGATCTATAAAACCCACATCGAACGGGGCGTTATGAATCACTAACTCAGCGCCTTCAATGAAAGCCCAAAACTCGTCGGCTATTTTTTGCGAACACTGGCTCGTTAGCGACTCTAGCATCGTCAATCCCGTGAACAGCGACTACTTCAGCGTCGATATGGCGCTCAGGATTGATGTACTGATGGTAGGTGCGGCCAGTGAAACGACGGTTAACCATCTCGATCGCGCCAATTTCAACCAGGCGATGGCCATCTTTCGGGTCGATACCCGTGGTTTCAGTATCTAAGATTACCTGGCGCATCATGCCCTCCTCTTTTGATGCTCATCGATGGCTTCGTTGGCCAGTAAGTCGGCGCGCTCGTTTCCTGGATGCCCGCTGTGCCCTTTAACCCAGTGCCATTCAATTTTATGGCGCTGGGCCTCTTCGTGCAGCGTTTTCCAGAGTTCAGCGTTTTTACTGGTTGCTTGGCGGCAGTTTTCCAACCACGTTTTAACCAGTTATGAATCCACTGAGTAATACCCTGGCGCACATACTGCGAATCGGTCCATAGCGCCACTTCACAAGGGGTATTAAGGGTGCGCAACGCCATGATAGCGGCCATCAATTCCATGCGATTATTCGTGGTTTCTGCCTCATAGCCCTTCAGGGTTTTCTCGTGCTGACCGCTCGCCAACACCACACCCCACCCACCGGGGCCAGGGATTACCCCGACAAGCCCCATCGGTATACACCGTTACACGGGGTAAAGGTCCGTCAGCCTCATTCGTCAATCTCTTGATCCTTTAGTTTATGAACCATTGTTTTATAAATCATTACTTTATAAACCATTGCTTTATGCATATTTGCTTTAAGAGTCTTCGCTTAATGTTTTTCTGACTGCGGGTGAGCTAAAGGCGTTTGCGTTTGGCAGTGAGCCGATGAGCCTGAACGGGTAACACCCAACGAAGCAGGAGATGCGGGCACTTCTAAGCCAAACTTTAAACGTTGAACAGGCGCCTGTCGCTGCCGCCTATAGGCTTGGATCATATAACTTTCCCCTAGAGGCAGGTTATGCCTACGCCCCAATGACTCCCAATATTCACCACATTTAGCATTTGTCCGTCCACGAAAACAGCAATAGTCTACGCGTTCCACCTCAAAGTCGACAAACGCCAACCAGTCCCTCAAGCGGCTAACAGAGCGCCATGTGCCATTCCAAGGGGAACTGCTGCTGACGTTGACGCCACTGGCGTACAACCCCTAAACCGATAGGGTTAAAACCAAACAGTACCAAAATGCCATTATCAGCGGTTACCCGTGCGGCCTCTTGAAGAGTGAAATGAGCATCGTTTAAATGCTCAAGCCAGTGGTGAATAACCATCACATCCAAGCAATGATCCGGCAGCGCTAGCTGATCCGGTGGACATATTAAGGTGCTATCGGTGCAGGCTAACTGGCGCGTAGGTGACCAGCGTATGGGATGGGAAATTGCCGACATGGTCATTAATGCCGGTCCCATGCTTATTTCCAAGCTATGACCGCCCGCCCGCGCTTCTACCACGGGGCCTAAGCAGGCACGTTGTGTTTCCCACAGCGATCGCCCCGCCTCTGTTTGCCAATAAGGCTGGCTATTGGTTAAGCGCTTAGCGAGTATCGTGGCCGTCGTCGAATTTGACATGAACAGCGCTTCCCTCCACAGTAACGGCTTTTCAACGCTTTATTTTCACCGATTAAGCGTCAATATAAGCGCAATGTTTAGCGTGTTTACGCATTTTGCTCACTAGCTACTTGTTGTTTTCGTACCCTGTTTATTGAATTTTAAAGGATCTCGCCGATGATGAGCGTGACACCGATCCCTGCCCTTAGCGACAACTATATTTGGCTATTAAGACAAGATACCAGTCAAAGCGTTTGCGTGGTGGATCCCGGTGAAGCGGCCCCGTAATCGAATTTCTTGAGCGTGAGTCGCTGACCCTGGAAAGCATTCTGATTACGCACCACCATCACGATCATACCGGTGGGTTAGCGGAATTAATCAAACGCTATTCCCCTTATGTCATCGGGCCCGCCAATCCAAAGATAGAAGGCATCGATGAAACAGTGGGTGATGGCGATCAGGTCCGTATTATGGGCCGCCTGTTTGACGTTATGGCGACACCTGGCCATACGTTGGACCATATTAGCTATTTTACAGCGGGAATTCCGGCGCTTCTGTTTTGTGGCGACACACTGTTTTGTGCGGGTTGCGGTCGATTATTTGAAGGCACGCCAGAACAAATGTTTACCGCGCTGAAAAAATTTGCGGAACTCCCTGAAGATACATTGGTCTTTGCAGCACATGAATATACTCAGGCAAACCTCGCGTTTGCCCGTGCTGCGGACCCAGAAAATGAAGACGTTAAACACGCCTTGCAGGGGTGTGAAAAGGCGCGGGCGTTGGATCGCCCCACCTTACCCAGCACAATAGGACGCGAGCTGAAAATTAATCCCTACCTTCGCGTGGGTACAGATAGCGTGCGTCAGGCGGCAGGTACACAGGGCGTTAATGATAATGATCTCGCTACGTTTACCACTCTGCGCGAGTGGAAAAACCGTTTTAAGAACGCTATCGAAACCAAACGAATGCAACTATGACCTATCGAACGATTCGCCAGCGCTTGATGCTGAGCGCTGGCAGTAGCGTAATTATGGGCCTAATGTTAGCCGCTGCGGCAAGCTCTCAAGCCTCTGCCCAGACGTATGGGGCATCACCTGGTTCCACTACCTCGTCGTCCACTACACCGCTTTACCCCTCTCCTTTCCAAACCCATTTTGGGAATCTCTTGAGTTAGAACCTCAAGACGCCTGGACGACGCTGCGTACAAGCTTTCAGTGGCAAGAAAAACATTGCCAGTGGAAGCTCAAGCGCGAGTTGACAAGTGGATTGAGCACTACCGTTCAAGCCCCGAGAACATTGCTACCATTACTGAACGCGCGACCCCGTGGCTTGCCTGGATTACCCAGCAAGTAAGTGAGCGTGGCCTGCCTGGCGAAGTCGCCTTAATTCCTTTTGTCGAAAGCTCTTTCGACCCAGGTGCGCAAGCCACCGCGGCGCTACCGGCTTATGGCAGTTTATGCCGGGCACAGGTGATGCATTGGGGCTGGTACGCAACGGTAACTACGATGGTCGCCTTGATGTAGTGACCTCCACTGGCGCCGCGTTGGACTATTTGGAAATGCAGGCTGACCAGTGGTATGAAGGCGACCTCATGCTTTCCTTAGCCGCCTACAATGCAGGGGCTGGTACTGTCAATCGCGCACAACGTCAGGCCCAGGGCCAAGGGTTAAACGGTGACTACTGGGACCTCTCGCTACCCTATGAAACCATGCAGTACGTACCCAAGCTAAAAGCCATCGCGACAATCATCAATAACCCTGATCAGTACGGGGTTAACTTGCCCGAAATAAATATCGACCCGGCCTTTGCGAAAGTTCAGTTGGCCCAAGCAGTTAGCCTATCAGAAGCTTCACAGTTGCTGGATGTCAGCAAAGCGGCGCTGGTTGAACTGAATCCTGGGTTGCTAAATGGTAGTATCGATCCGCGCAGTGCCCAGACACTGCTGGTGCCTGAGCAAGTTGATACACAAGTGCTAGCGCAACTGTCACAAGGCAATCGCCAAACGCTTGCGCAGAATAACAGCGCAGACACCCACCGCGTTGAAAGAGGTGATAGCCTCTCCGCGATTGCAGCTCGTTATAATATCGATCAACAGGATCTAATACGCTGGAATGCGATTGACCGTCCTAGCGCAATACAGCCGGGCCAACTTTTGACCCTTTCGGGGCGTTGAGAACTGCTGGCACTTTCAGCCATTGAAGCAGTGTTTATACAATTTTTGTTCATTAATTAGATGGCTTTGTTCACATGGGATGTCACCAATGTCGCGTGGTCTGTTTGTTGCGAAAGCGCTTCTACTCATTGGCAGCTTGCTAGTATATGTACCCATACTGGCTGCAGAGGTAACGACTAACAGTGGTTTGCCAAACAGTACGTCCAGCAACAACGTTGTGGGTGATTTAAATACCGACGCTCACAACGTAGTGCCTGTTGAGACAGTTCACGGGCTCTCACTTTACGATACCCCAGAGCTACCTGAAGACTTCCCCTATTTCCCTCATGTAAACCCCCAAGCTCCCAAAGGCGGCTCCATTACTCATACCGCCGTGGGTGGCAGCTATGACTCAACTAACCCGTTTATTATTCGCGGCACGCCAGCCACCGGTATTTCGCAGATTTATGACACCTTAATGGCCAGTAATCCCAATGAGCCATTCAGCCTCTACGGGTTGCTTGCGGAGGTGCGCCTAGACCCTGACCGCCAATGGATCGAGTTCGACTTGCGTCCTGAAGCACGTTTTCAAGATGGTGAACCCGTCACCGCTTATGACGTCGTGTTTTCACTTGACCTACTGCGCGAAGAAGGCAACCCTTTTATGCCAGCTACTACGCTGGCGTAGATGAAGCTATTGCACTCAATGAACATCAAGTCCGCTTTACCTTTAACGACACAGAGTCACGGGAGCTGCCGTTAATTGTTACGCAATTGCCGATACTCCCGCGCCACTACTGGGAACCTCGTGACTTCACCTCACCCACGCTAGTAGCCCATCCGGGCTCCGGACCTTACCGGATCAGCGAAGTAGACCCAGGACGACGAATCGTTTATCAACGCGATGAGAATTATTGGGAAAAATTTACCGGTCAATGTAGGCCGCTACAATATTGATCGCGTTATTTATGATTACTATCGTGACCGCGATATTGCCTGGGAAGCGTTTAAAGCTGGCCTAACGGATTTTCGTACTGACGCCCGCGCCGCGACACCTGGGCGATTGGCTATGATTTTCCCGCGTATGAAGAGGGCTTGGTGAAGCGCTTAACGGTACCCGATGTAAACCCTTCCATGATGCAGGCATTTGTCTTCAACTTGCGTAAAGAGAAGTTCCAGGACCCACGAGTACGCGAAGCGTTAAGTCTTACCTTCGACTTCCCCTGGCTAAATACCAATATTTTTTACGATACTTACCAACGCACTGATAGCTTTTTTCAAAACTCAGAAATGGAAGCCACGGGGCTACCTTCAGAGGAAGAGTTGGCGCTGCTTGAGCCATTTAGAGATGAATTAGTTGCCTCCCACGGTTCTGATCGGCTGTTCACCGAGCCACTGCCCATTGACCAGCCCACCAACCTGCGCGAGCGGCTGCGCAAGGCGCTGGATCTTCTGCGCGAAGCGGGTTATCGCGTTGAGGACGGCATACTGGTTAATCAACAAACCGGCCAGCCGCTAAGCCTAGAGGTACTGCTTTACGACTCGGGTCTTGAACGTGTAGTTCAGCCGATGTTACGCAACATGGCCCGGCTGGGGGTACAGACATCGCTGCGTATCGTTGATATCAACCAGTATTTAAACCGACAGCGAAATTATGACTATGACATAGTGATTAGTCATTTCCCTCAATCGAATAATCCAGGAAATGAGCAGCGCGACTTCTGGACCAGTGCCGCTGCCGAGGCGCCGCAAAGCCGTAATCGCATGTCACTCGCCCACCCAGCGGTTGATGCATTGGTCGAAGAGATCATCAGTGCCGGTGACCGCGAAGAACTGGATACTGCGACGCGCGCGCTGGATCGGGTGTTGCGCTGGGGATTTTATGTCATCCCCACTACCACTCTGGGGAAACGCGTATTGCTATCTGGGATAAATTTGGTTACCCCGAGCCCTTTCCAGAGTACGCCATGGATCTGGATGCATGGTGGGTCGATACCGAACGCGAAGCTGAGCTGCAGCGCCGTCTTCGACGCCGCTAAATCTGCTCTATTTCACTGGCTTAATCGCAACGGTTTATTCTCAACGGCTTAAACCACAAGAACTATGGAGTGCTCTGTGGCACGCTATACCCTACGCCGATTGCTGCTCATGATTCCTACCCTATTCGGGATCATGCTACTCAATTTCATTATTGTTCAAGCGGCGCCTGGCGGGCCGATTGATCAGATGTTAGCGCGTTTTGAAGGCGCCGATGCCATGGCCAGCACCCGCTTGGATATGGGGGCGCCGACGTTCAGGTCAGTGATGATTCGCGTGGAGCCCGAGGTGTCGATCCGCGCTTTATCGAACAGTTGGAACAGCAGTTTGGCTTTGATAAGCCTGCACACGAGCGCTTCATCGGCATGATGGCTGACTATCTAACTCTCGATTTCGGCACCAGTTTTTCGTGACCGCCCGGTAACTGAATTAATGATTGAGCGGTTGCCCGTTTCTATTTCGCTTGGCTTATGGACCACGCTTCTGGTCTATTTAATCTCGATCCCGTTAGGTATCAAGAAAGCGCTGCGCCACGGCTCTCGCTTTGACGTCTGGTCGTCGGGGTTAGTCATCGTTGGCTACGCCATTCCTGGCTTTTGTTTGCGATTTTGCTGATCGTGCTATTTGCCGGGGGGAACCTACTGGGATCTGTTCCCACTTCGCGGCTTAACGTCGCCTGACTTCGATCAGCTTTCGAGCTGGGGCAAGGTCAAGGACTACTTCTGGCATATCACGCTGCCGGTCATCGCCGCCGCGATTGGCAGCTTTGCAACACCTCACCATGCTGACCAAAAACAGCTTTCTTGATGAGATTCACAAGCAGTATGTCATTACCGCTCGCGCCAAAGGCGCCGACGAGCGGCGCGTGCTCTATGGCCATGTGTTCCGTAACGCCATGCTGATTATCATCGCTGGCCTGCCTGCCGCCATGATCGGTATTTTCTTTACCGGCGCGCTGTTGATAGAAGTTATCTTCTCCCTCGATGGGCTGGGTCTACTCGGCTTTGAGGCGGTCATGCAGCGGGATTATCCGGTGATATTCGGCACCCTCTTCCTGTATACCGTGATCGGCTTAATCCTCAAACTTATTTCCGATTTGACCTATGTGGGTTGACCCACGTATCGACTTTTCGACCCGGGAGTCTTGATAATGGTCTCTCTTTCCTCCCGTTTATCGCCTATTACTCGCCGTCGACTGGCAGCCTTTAAAGCCAACCGACGGGCTCGCGTCTCACTTTGGCTATTTGCCACGCTGTTTATCGTCAGCCTATTTGCCGAACTGATCGCCAACGATAAGCCCATCATCATGCAGTACGACGGTCAATGGTACATCCCGATGCTGGTGGATTACCCCGAAACTGAGTTCGATGGTTTTCTACCTACGCGTACCGATTATCTGGACCCCTTTATTCAGCAGCAGATCAAAGAGCACGGCTGGGCACTCTGGCCCGCCATTCCGTTTTCATACCAAACATTGGATATGAACATGACGCGCCCTTCGCCAGCGCCACCGGATAGCCGCCATTGGCTGGGCACCGATGACCAGGGACGGGATGTGTTAGCACGGGTGATTTATGGGTTTCGCCTCTCGGTCGCTTTTGCGCTAGTGCTCACTGCTGGATCGTTGGTGATCGGAGTCGTAGTCGGCGGTATACAGGGTTACTTCGGCGGTAAGATTGATCTGATCGGCCAACGGATTACCGAAATCTGGTCGGGTCTGCCGGTACTGTTCCTGCTAATTATTTTAGCCAGCTTTGTTCAGCCAGGCTTTTGGTGGCTGCTAGGCATTATGCTGCTCTTCTCCTGGCTTGGCCTAGTCGATATCGTGCGCGCCGAATTCCTGCGCGCGCGCAACCTGAGTATGTGCGTGCCGCCAAAGCGATGGGCTTGCCCTCGCGCCTGATCATGTGGCGCCACGTGCTGCCTAACGCGATGGTCGCGACGCTGACGTTTATTCCGTTTCTGTTTACCGGCGCTATTGGCACCCTGACCGCGCTGGACTTCCTCGGTTTCGGCCTGCCTCCCGGCGCCCCCTCACTGGGTGAGCTTGCGGCACAAGGTAAAAACAATCTTCATGCCCCTTGGCTGGGCATCACGGCGTTTATGACCCTGGCGATCATGCTTTCGCTGTTAGTGTTCATTGGCGAAGGGCTGCGCGATGCCTTTGACCCCGCCACGTGCAACAGCGCCAAGCAGACCCTGCCCAGGAGGCCCAGCATGCCTGAACCGCTTTTGCACATTGAAAACCTGAACGTCTCCTTTGATGGTACCCCAGTGGTGCACTCACTCTCACTCACCCTCCATGCAGGTGAAACCCTGGCGATCGTTGGTGAGTCGGGCTCGGGCAAATCAGTATCCGCGTTGGGCATGGTCAACCTGCTGCCCAGCAATGCTTCTATTCAAGGCGAACGCTGGCTGGGAGATACCAATCTGGCGAGCTTAACCCAGGCCCAGTGGAACGGGATACGCGGCAACAGGGTTGGGTTTATTTTTCAAGAACCAATGACCTCGCTCAACCCGCTCCATCGAGTTGGTAAGCAGATCGGTGAGGCATTGCGCTTACATCAGGGTTTGCGCGGCCAAGCCGCCCGTCAACGCAGCAAGGCCCTGCTTGAGCAGGTAAAACTGCCGCGTGCAGACGAGCTACTTAATGCCTGGCCCCATCAGCTATCGGGTGGGCAGCGCCAACGGTGATGATTGCCATGGCGATTGCCAACAACCCGTCACTGCTTATTGCCGATGAACCCACCACCGCGCTGGACGTCACGGTACAGCAAGAGATTCTCGCCCTGCTGCGTGAACTACGCGATCACCATGGCATGGGTATGCTGTTTATCAGCCATGATTTAAACCTGGTACGTCGGCATGCCGATCGCATTTGTGTCATGTATCAGGGCCGAATTCAGGAAATCGGCCCAGTGGAGCAGGTCTTTCAGAACCCGCAAAGCGATTACACTAAAGCGCTGCTTGCCGCCGAACCGGAGGGCAGGCCTCAGGCGATCGAACAAGCGCCGCCGTTGTTAACGGCCCGCCAGTTAAGTGTAAGCTTCAAGCGCCCCAAGACCGGCTTGTTCAAGCGCCAACCGCCCGCCTTTGTGGCGGTTCACCCCACCGATTTTCATATCGCACCTGGGGAAACGCTTGGTATTGTGGGTGAATCCGGGTCTGGAAAAACCACGCTGGCCTCGGCCGTCATGCGACTGGTTAGCAGCCAAGGCGATATCACCCTGGGCAGTGACACGTTAAGCAACCTAAAAGGCGATGATTTACGTCGCCAGCGACACCGTTTGCAGATGGTGTTTCAGGACCCCTACGGCGCCCTTTCACCACGTATGCCGGTATTCGATATTGTCAGCGAGGGGCTGCGCTTTCATTATCCGCACCTAACGAATGACGAAGTCATCCAGCGGGTCAATCAAACGTTACACGAAGTCGGTTTACCCGAGCTGCGCTGCGCGCTACCCGCATGAGTTTTCCGGCGGTCAGCGCCAGCGTATAGCCGTGGCCAGGGCGATCATTCTAGAGCCAGAGCTACTGGTACTTGATGAACCCACTTCAGCGTTAGACCGTACAGTGCAGAAGCAGCTTGTTACTCTGCTACGTGACCTTCAGGCCCGCAGGCAACTGAGCTATCTGTTCATTAGCCATGATTTAGCCGTTATTCGCGCCATGGCACATCGCATTATGGTGCTCAAAGATGGCGAAGTGGTCGAACAAGGCGCCTGCCTGGATGTGCTTTCTGCGCCCAAACACGCTTATACCCAAGCGCTGATTTCCGCTGCACACCTGACTCACTGACTCGGACTCATTAGCTCTGATTTACTAACTTTATTAAGCCACGATACTGGATATTGTTGCTGACAAAACTAAGATAACGGTATAAATGTTCTGGAAAAACAAAGCCGCTTACCTTTTGGGAAGCGGCTAATAAAGAACTTAGGCTAGGACTCAGAAAAGCGCGATTTCGTCGGCAGTCAGCTCGCGCCACTCGCCGGGGGCCAGGTTTTCATCCAGCGCTAACTCACCGATGGAGCTGCGGTGCAATGAGTTCACGTGATTACCTAAGGCGGCAAACATACGCTTCACTTGGTGGTAGCGCCCTTCGGTAATCGTCAGCTCCGCCTGGGTAGGCGACAGCAGCCGCAGCGTGGCAGGCTGTGTCGGAGTCTCCTCCCCATCCAACATCAGGCCATCGGCCACTTGGCCAATCGCCCACTCTGCCGATGCGCCTTCCATCGGCTCCGCAAGTTCAGCGATATAAACCTTGGCGCAGCGGTGGCGTGGTGACGTAACGCGATGCGACCACTGTCCGTCATCGGTTAACAGCAACAGTCCTGTGGTATCCACATCTAAACGCCCTACCGGCTGTAGTCGATCGGCTTTCGGCAGGTCGATAAGATCAATCGCCCGCTGGTAGAGCCCGCGGCGAGCGTTGCATTCAACGTCAACAGGCTTATGCAGCATAATGTAGCGCAACCCTACCAACGCCAACCGTTCGCCGTTGAGAACGACCACATCATTATCAGTATCGATTTGGGTCGCCGACTGCTTGATCGGCTCTCCATTGAGAGTAACTTCGCCGTTTTTAGCGCTCGCTTAGCGAGGCTGCGGGTTAACGGTGAGGTTTCACTTAGAAAGCGATCAAGGCGCATCATTAACCCACTCCTGGCAATAGCTTAAAATGGTCGGCATCTTGCCAGGCAGGAAATTTTCACGAAAAGCATCAAGGGCAGTTTTATCCAGCGTGCCCGTTTCTATAAACGGGGTATGGGCAGGTTGATCAATCAGCGGTTCGCCTTTGAAGTCGACCAATAAGGAGTCACCGCTATAGGCAAGTCCTTTGGCATCCTCTCCAACGCGGTTAACACCAATCACATAGCTTAGGTTTTCTACCGCGCGAGCTTGCAACAACGTGCGCCAAGGGTGGCGCCGCGGTGCTGGCCAATTGGCGATACATAGCAGCGCATCATACTCGAAATGCTCACCTTCTGCTGGCTGCTGACGCATCCACACTGGGAAACGCAGATCATAGCAAACACTCAGCAGCAGCTTAATGCCGTTAAGCTCAACAATTTTGCGCTCGCTGCCCATTCCGTAGCGCTCGTGCTCACCGGCCATACGGAATAGATGGCGCTTATCGTAGTGGGTTAACTCCCCTCTGGTGTCGCCCAGATCAAGCGGTTGTAGAACTCTCCGTTTTCTTCGATCGCCACACTGCCGGTCATCACGCAGTTACGCGCCTTCGCCTGGGCCAGCAGCCAAGCGACGCTTTGGCTCTCTGCCATCGGCTGAGCCATTTCACGGGAATTCATGGTAAAACCAGTGGCAAACATTTCTGGCAATACAATGAGATCCGTATCGCGGCTGTCCAACTCACCCAGCAACTGCTCAAGATGAGCGTGATTGGCCGACGGATCCTCCCAGCGCAGATCGCACTGCACTAGAGTGCTTCTGAGTTGACTCATTTAACACCTCCATTTCGTCAGTCTCATGGCAACGTTTATGCTAGATTAGCATCTTTAAATAATGAGGCTGCTATGCTTCCTACTCCAACACGCGATCCTGAAGCAGTCAAAGGCGTTATGTTTGGGCTTACCGCCTATACCATGGGGTGTTTCCCCCTCTTTTCGCGTTGTTTGACGGCGTTCCCGCTTTTGAAATATTAATTCACCGTATTATCTGGGCGTGCCTTTTTTTAGTGGGTTTAATCACCCTGTTGCGCCGTTGGTCACCGGTTGTGGCGGCGCTGGGCGAGCCAAGCGGCTTGGCCGGGTGTTGGCCTGTGCGCTATTAATTGCCTTTAACTGGGGACTGTATATTTATGCGGTGGAGTCTAAACAGGTATTACAGGCAAGTTTGGGTTACTTCTTAACCCCGTTGGTAAACGTTGCGCTCGGCATGCTCGTTCTTCGCGAAGTGATGGCAAAGCTTCAATTGGTAGCGCTAGGTTTGGCCAGTATCGCCATTGCCGCTCAGTTTGTAATGCTGGGCGAACTGCCCTGGATTAGTTTATTGCTAGCACTTAGTTTCGGCAGTTATGGCCTATTTCGTAAGCAGGTGCCGTTAGACGGCTTATCAGGGCTATTTGTGGAAACACTGCTCTTACTGCCTCTCGCTCTAATCGCCTTAACCTGGCTAAGCTGGAATAACAGCTCACAATTTTTACAAAGCGCATCAACCACTAGCCTGCTCATCGCCAGTGGCGCTTTGACGGCGTTACCTCTGATGGCCTTTGCAGGCGCCGCCCGCCGGTTGCGTTTGGCGACCTTGGGTTTTTTGATGTACATCAATCCCAGTATTCAGTTTCTGATTGCGTTAACCGTATTCGGCGAGCCCTTGGGGGTTATCCAGCTGGCAACCTTTGTACTTATCTGGAGCGGGCTCGCGCTCTACTCTTGGTCAACGTGGCAGTCACGCCCCGCTACACGACGGCTAGTTAATGCAAGCGGTGGTAATGTATTCGCATTAGTCTCAACAACGGCGGCTGATTTCAGTTTAGGCGCCGAGGTAGTATCCCGTTCGGGCTGGTAACCAACACGAAAGCCACCCCAATGCTTACCCAGTACATATACGGGCACAGAAAGATCGTGCATGATTTCGCCGGTATCGCGTTTATAGGTTTGCAATAACAGCGGTTTTCGTGAGCGCCACAGCGGCTGCCGGTTGGGTCATCGAAAATCCGTTTGCTACGGCAAAATTTCAAGTCGTGCTCATACTCACCGATAGGCGCCCGGCTCACCGCCTGGTTATGCGTCGGCACATAGCCTTTACGATCACAGGCAATGGCGTAACTTAACCCCAGTTGTTTCAGCAACGGCTCCTGCAAATTAGGCAAATGTTTGTCAGTGAAGGTATCGAACCCGGTTTTATAGAGCGGTGGCTGGGTACCTGGTATCTGCTCATAATGGGGCTGGAATAGCTTGGTTTCTGAAAGCTCACCGCTGGCAATAGCTTTTCCAGCAACTTGCTCAACCTGTCTGCGGTTGACCGCGCGGCACGGAATACCTGCTGGTGACGTCCCTCCAAATGCTGCTGGGCAAGTTCGCCATCAACCCCTTCAGCCGCTTCCATTAGCGCCCCTAGCCTGCCCGGCCAAATCATGCATATTACGGTTGCCTTCATCAACGTCATCTTCCAACTGGCTGAGACTGTCCGCCACAGTTTGACTATGTTGACGGGTATTCTGCATGGCATCGGCGACGCGTGTTATTTCACTTTGTACTTGGTCAAACTCCTGGGTCATCGTACCCAGGCTGCTGCCTACCCGCTGCAACCCCTTGGAACGCTCGCTGATACGGGACATTAAATGTCCCATGGTATCGGCCACCGACTGACCGCTCTCATGCATGTCCTTCACCAACTCATCAACGCTCTGCGTCGCTGTAGAGGTTTTTAGCGCCAGGTTGCGCACTTCACCTGCAACAACCGCAAATCCTCGGCCATGCTCACCTGCGCGCGCCGCTTCAATTGACGCATTGAGCGATAGCAAGTGCGTCTGCTCAGCGATGTCTTCAATCATTGAGGTGACGCTACGCACGCGTTCAATTTTATCGTTCAACGCGGTCAACATATCCAGCGCTTGGTTGGAGCGCTCGGCCACATCGGTCATATCCTGAATGATATCGTCCAGTTCGGCATGGTTATGATGGCTGGCTTCCCGTGCGCTTTCTGCGAGCGCAGCTACCTGACTGGCACTGGCACTGACCTGCATAATCGCGGCATTAATGGCGGTCATACTCGATGCTGCCTCGCGGGCCATGGTTTCTTGATGGGTCAGGCGCTGATCCATCAGATCGGCATAGTGGGAGACTTCGGCAGAGGCAATCGCGGTGCTGCTGGCCCGATTCATCAAACGGTAGGCCATGGCGCGTAATGAGCGATAATCCCGCAGTGGTTTTACTCCGCGGTTACGCTGTTCTAACTGGCGTTGATCGGCGCGGTAGACGCCCTCCAGCGCAGATAGTAAAAAAGCCCCCTGCTAATAAGGCAAAAGAAGCGCTAGGTAACCCCAAATGCCGCCTTGAGCGGCAAGCCCTATTGACAGCGCCATGAGTAGCACTGGTACCAACAATCGCAGTAAGCGCATGAGCAGTACTCTTTTATTAACGTTATTGAGTATCCAACACCCTACATAAGGAGTTTTAACTCTCCTTTGTGCCTAAGCTTACCGGGTTACGCTAATGAAAGAAGTAACACTTTGGGGGGAGAGAAAAAGCTTATAATCGTTTAGCTTTCGTTGGGTTGCTGAAGAACAAATGAATATAAGCACTGACACTAAATGAAATATCCCTTACCCTCTTTTATCTGCTACCTCCAAACTACCTGGTATTCATGCTTAAGCGCTATTTGCCAATCCTGACATGGCTCCCCCCACTACCATAAGCGACTGCTGGGGGCCGATCTCTTGGCGGGGCTGATCGTCACCGTGATGGTCATCCCCAATCGCTCGCCTATGCGCTGTTAGCCGGGCTACCGGCGGTGGTTGGCTTGTACGCCAGCATATTGCCACAACTGGTTTATACCCTGTTTGGCACCAGCAAAACGCTGGCGGTCGGACCGGTGGCCATTATCGCGTTGATGACGGGTGCGGCATTATCGTCGATCGCAGCAACCGGGACGGAGACGTATTTACAGGCAGCGCTCATTCTTTCACTGCTTTCCGGCGGGATGTTAGTGGCAATGGGCTTGCTGAAAATGGGCTTTTTCAGCAACTTTTAAGCCATCCGGTTATCTCTGGATTCTTGACGGCTTCAGGTATTTTGATTGCGGCCAGTCAGCTGGGTAGTTTGCTGGGGGTCGAAAGTAGTGGCTTTACTTTAATTGAGCGCCTTGTCACTTTGGTGCCTAACTTAGCGTCCTTCAATATCGCCACCTTATCGATCGGCGGTGGCACTCTGGTGTTTTTAATTGCGCTGCGTCGCCATGGCAAAGCCACCCTAAACAAAGTGGGCTTTCCCTTGCCCCTGGCTGACTTGGTTGCAAAAGCCGGCCCTGTCTTTGCGGTGGTCATTACGTCTCTGGTGACCTGGCACTGGCAACTGGCTGATAAGGGCGTCGATGTGGTGGGTCAGATACCTGGCGGTCTCCCCCGCGCTGAGCTTGCCCTGGGGAGACTATTCACTATGGCGATCACTATTGATCCCAGCGCTATTGATTAGCTTGGTAGGCTTTGTAGAGTCGGTCTCCATGGGTCAAATGCTGGCCGCAAAAGGCGTCAGCGCATCTCCCCAATCAAGAATTAGTTGGCTTAGGCGTCAGCAACTTGGCAGCCGGTTTTTCTAGCGGCATGCCGGTAACTGGCGGTTTATCACGCACGGTCATCAATTACGACGCGGGGGCACAAACGCCAGCTGCCGGTGCCTTTGCGGCATTGGGAATCGCGTTGGTGACAATGTCTTTCACCGGTTGGCTTTACTATTTGCCTATCGCAACGCTGGCCGCGACGATTACTGTGTCGATTTTGACGCTCGTCGATATCCCCATGCTGCGCCAAACCTGGCGCTATTCACGTAGTGATTTTGCTGCCATGGCAGTGACGATTCTGCTCACACTGATCGAAGGCGTAGAAGCAGGCATCCTCAGCGGTGTCACTCTCTCGATTGCGCTGTTTTTATACCGCACCAGCCGACCCCATAGTGCCTTGGTGGGACGCGTCCCTGGTACCGAGCACTTTAGAAACACTACCCGGCACGATGTCGAAACGGTCAGTACTGTGGCACTACTGCGGATTGATGAAAGCCTTTATTTTGCCAATGCCCGCTATTTAGAAGACACCGTTTATAACCTAGTCGCGAGCCACCCTGAGCTTGAGCACGTTGTGTTGATCTGCTCGGCGGTCAATCTGATCGATGCTTCAGCGCTAGAAAGCCTGGATGCCATCAACGCCCGTTTAAAGGACTCTGAAGTAAAGCTTCATTTATCCGAAGTAAAAGGGCCAGTAATGGATCAGCTCAAAAGAGCGATTTTTGGATGCGCTAACCGGGCGTGTTTTTCTCAGCACCTACGCCGCCTGGCGCGAATTTTCCTAGCGGAATAAATCAGCAAACGTTTGAAAAGCCAGGCAATTGCCTGGCTTTTTTGTGCCTATCGCTGACTAAAAGAGCAGGCACTAATAACAGCATTGACAGCTACCCAACGGCTTCTCTACTATCAACCGACCACTTAGCAAAACGGCATACCGCATAGCAAAACACAAAGTAACAGAACGTAACTATCAATACAGAACTTAACTACCAATCTAATCACAACCACAATAAAGGAGCATCACAATGCGCCCATTTGCTCATCGACTACTGATTGCCGCCCTGCCTCTATCATTACTTGGCGCAGCGGTTAGTCACGCCAGTGAGGTTGAACTACCTAATACCATGGCTTGGACAGCCTACGGCACCAACTCGAGCGGCTACGCTCAGGCTGTGGCCATCGGTAATATGTTGCAGAACAAATACGATTCATCGGTACGAATTCTTCCAGGTGATAACGATGTATCCCGCATGACACCGCTTAAGCAGGGCCGTGTCGACCTTTGCGCTTGTGGCATTGCGAGCTACTACGGTGCTGAAGGTGTGATGATGTTTGCTGACCGTGACTGGGGCCCTCAGCCACTACGCGTCATTACCACGTCCACCGCTTCTTTTGGTTTATCGCTTGCGGTAGCGGGCGATTTAGACGTTGAAACCCCGCCGATTTAGCGGGCAAACGCATTGCCTATATTCGCGGCGACGATGCGCTCAATAAGGGCACCGAAGCGTATCTTGCCTTTGGTGGCCTCACTTGGGACGACGTCGAGCGGGTTGATTACCCCGGCTACGGACGCTCTTTTGACGGCATTATCGCAGGCGATGTAGATGCCTCCTTTACCACCACCGTCACCCCACCCGCCCAACAGCTTGCCAGCAGCCCACGGGGCATTAGTTGGCCAGTGCTGGACCCTAACGACGAGGCAGGCTGGGAGCGTATGGCCGCCGTTGCGCCCTACTTCCGCCCCACGAAGTCACCGCGGGCGCGGGCGGTATCAGCGCCGATAACCCAGTTCCCAGCGCCAGCTATCCGTACCCTATCGTAGTCGCCAATCAAGACCTGGATGACAACGTGGCCTATGGTCTGATCAAAGCGATGCAAGAGAACTTTGACGACTATAAAGACAATGCCCCCGGCGCATTAGGCTATGCATTAGAACAACAAGACCTGCAATGGGTAGTGCCGTTTCACGATGCAGTCGTGGAGTACTACAAAGAGATCGGCGTATGGACTGACGACATGCAGGCACATCAGGACAATCTCGTCGAACGCCAGAACGTGCTGTTAACTGCCTGGGAGAGCTTTATGCAAGACGCACCCAGCGATGATGAGGCCTTTACTGCCGAATGGATGGAAGCTCGTGCCACCGCGTTAGCCAACGCCGACTTCGAACCAATCTTTGAGTAACACGCCACGGGGCGGCGTCCGCCGCCCCTGCTGATTGACGGAACGCCCTATGACAACCGATACCCCACCTGCCAATAATCAGCAGGTTAAAGAAAAATCAGCCAAATTCGTGAGCTACCGGCTGCGCTGCGCTGGGTTCCAGCCACTGTCACCGTCATTTTGATGCTGATGACGCTGGATTACTTGTTCAATATGGGCTTGTTAACCTTTGTAACGGGTCTGGAAACGCAGTTCTACTACGCGGTTGTCGCACTGCTACTCCCGTTGGTTTTTCTGCTCTGGCCGATGCGCAGTCGCCAGCAAGAGCAGCCTATTCCCTGGTATGACTATCTGCTCAGCGCGGCCACCTTGCTCGTGGGCGGTTACTTCGTCTACAACGCAGTGCCCATTCTGGAGCGCGGCTGGGCTTTTTCTGCCCCGGAGATAGCTATTTATGCCAGCTATGCCTATTGGCTGCTGATTATCGAAGCAGCGCGACGGGCAGGTGGTTTACCGATTGCGATCATTGCCGGTGTATTCTCCCTTTATCCGCTGGTGGCCGACATCGTCCCCGGCCCAATCCAGGCGTTTCCTTCCACCCTGGAACAAACGGCCATGTACCACACCATGAGCACTGAAAGCATCATGGGGGTACCCCTACAGGCGTTTGCAGGCTTGGTCATCGGCTTTTTGGTTTTTGGTGTCGTGCTGCAAAAAAGCGGCGGCGGCAAGTTTTTATTAATCTCGCTTTTGCATTGCTTGGTCATGTACGCGGCGGCCCAGCCAAGGTATCAATTTTCTCCAGCGGCCTGATGGGCTCCATGAGCGGCAGTGTCATCAGTAACGTGTTGACTACCGGTGTTCTATCCATCCCCGCCATGCGCCGCATTGGCATGAGCCGCTCTTTGCGGGCGGTGTGGAAGCCTGTGCCTCGACGGGCGGTGTGTTAATGCCCCCTGTGATGGGGGCCACCGCCTTGTAATGGCAATGTTCCTGGATATTCCTTATTCGGCGGTCGCCCTTGCCGCGGTGATTCCCTCGATCCTGTATTTCTTAGGTCTGTTTATCCAAATAGATGCTTACGCAGCACGTCATGATATTAAAGGCCTACCGGCTATTGAGTTGCCCTCGCTGAAGCAAACCCTGAAAGAAGGCTGGTACTTTATCTTTGTCTTCGCACTACTGGTGTGGATGCTGCTAATTATGCAACGCGAAGCGGTGGCGCCCTTCTATGCTACCGCCTTGCTATTGGTGCTCAACCAACTTTCCAAGCATAACCGCTGGGGCTGGAAGGACGTATCCGATACGCTCTCTTCAGCAGCCAAACTGTTCGCCGAACTCATCGCGATTTTGGCAGGTGTGGGCATGTTGGTAGGCGCACTCTCCATGACTGGCCTTTCCGGCACCATCGCCAACGACTTTATCAATATCGCCGGTGGTAGCGTGCCCCTGCTGCTGATCATGGGGCGGTGACCAGTTTCGTACTAGGCATTGGCATGACCGTAACCGCTGCCTATATCTTCCTGGCAGTGGCGTTGGCACCCGCCCTGATTCAAGGCGGCGGCCTGGATCCCATGGCCGTGCACATGTTCATTCTCTACTGGGGCATGCTGAGCTTTATTACCCCACCGGTGGCACTGGGTGCTTTTGCCGCTGCTACTGTGGCCGGCGCCCGCCCCATGGAAACCGGCCTACAGGCCATGCGCCTGGGCAGCGTTATATATTTCATCCCTTTCCTGTTCGTCTTGAATCCAGCCTTAATTATGCAGGGCGCACCGCTGATGATCATCGCCGTATTTATTCAGGCAATCATCGGCATCATTCTGTTTGCCTCAGCGATGCAAGGCTACCTGATGGGCGTAGGCCGGCTGGGCTATGGCGCTCTGCAGGAGATCGTTATTCGTGCCCTCGTATTGATCGCGGGCCTATTGTTGGCCCTGCCTGGCGGCGGCATGGTGCCATTGAGCCAGTGGGAGTTGATCGGCCTCGCTGCAGTAGCACTGGTGCCGGGCGTTTTATTGGCGCGTTTAAGCCAACGTCACCATCGGCGTTCGCTAACGGCCAACGCTTAATTCAAATACCGAGGAATCTATGCGTACAAAACAACACCCTCCCTCGTCATAAGCAGCTTAGCGGCTGGCCTGCTCATCACCAGTCAGGCCAGCGCTATGCCACCCACGCTGAATTGGACCGCTTACGGCACCGGCACCAGCGGCAATGCGCAAATCATGGCGATCAGCCAATTGCTACAAGCCGAGCATGGCACGCAGTCCCGAGTCATCCCGGGTGAAAATGACACCATGCGCATGACGCCTCTTAAGACAGGCCGCGTGGATCTATGCGCCTGCGGCATCGCCAGTTACTACGGCTCAGAAGGTGTGATGATGTTTGCCCGCCCTGATTGGGGCCGCAACCCATTCGCGTTATATCAACCTCCTTGGCCAGCTTTGGCTTGGGCATGGCCGTGGCGGGGATGTCGAACTTGATGGCATCGCCGACCTGGAGGGCAAACGACTGGCCTACTTGCGTGGCGACGATGCGCTGAATAAAGCCGCCGAAGCCTACCTGGCATTTGCAGGTTTGACCTGGGATGACGTGGAGCGCGTCGATTTCCCCGGCTACAACGCCGCCTTCGACGGGATTATCAGCGGCCGCGCCGACGCAGCGATTACCACCACAGTCACTCCCGCCGCCCAACGATTGGCCGCCAGCCCCCGCGGCCTGCAGTGGCCAGAGCTGCCCTCTGATGATGAAGCAGGCTGGGCACGCATGCTTGAGACAGCCCCTACTTTCAGCCCCATGACGTCACGTCCGGGGCGGGGATTGACGCAGACCAGCCGCTTGCCAGCGCTAGCTACCCTTACCCCATTATGGTCAGCAACGCTGACTTGGCACCCGACACGGTACGCGGGTTAATCACCACATTGGTCGAGTCCTTCGATGCTTATAAGGACAACGCACCTGGTGCCAAGGGGTATGCTTTGGAAAATCAGGACATGACCTGGGTCGTTCCTTTCCATGATGAGGTTGTCGACTATTACCGCGACAAAGGAATTTGGACTGAAGCCATGGACGCGCATCAAAGTGATCTGATTGATCGCCAGGCATTGCTCAAGGCTACTTGGGACGCCTATCAAGCGGATGCACCCGATGATGAAGCAGCATTTGTCGACGGCTGGATGGAAACGCGACGGGCTGCGCTGGAAGACGCGGGGCTTAACCCCGTTTTTTAAAAACACTTGGCCAAACGATAGAGCGCCCAACCGGTAAAGGCCGCCTTAGTGCGGCCTTTTGTTTAGCCAGCTAGTTTCGCATTGCAGAATGCCGTTTTGAATTATTGACTCTATTGGTAACTTTCGCCATCATCGGCCTATTCCAAACAACAAATTATCATTTCATATTGCGAATCTTGGGAGCCACTATGAGTGTTCACTACCAGCGACATGGTGAAGTCGGCGTCATCAGCATCGCTAATCCGCCCGTCAATGCGCTGGGCCAAGCGGTACGTAGCGGCTTAGTCAGTGCCCTAGAAGAGGGGTTAGCCGATCAGCAGGCCAAAGCACTGGTAGTGATGGCTGAGGGGCGAACGTTTATTGCCGGCGCCGACATACGAGAGTTTGGTAAGCCTCCCCAAGCGCCGCTACTGCCCGACGTGATTTCACAGCTAGAGGCGTGCTCTAAACCGTTAATTGCATCGCTACATGGCACCGCGCTTGGCGGCGGCCTGGAAGTTGCGCTGGGTTGCCACTATCGCGTCGCGCTGACAGGCACCCGCGTCGGCTTGCCGGAAGTAAAGCTTGGCTTACTGCCTGGCGCAGGCGGCACCCAGCGACTACCCCGTTTGGTAGGTGTAGAAAGATCTTTAGAAATCATTACCAGCGGGCGCTTTGTAGAAGCCGATGAAGCGCTTGAGATCGGCATTATCGATGCGATCAGCGATGAGCAAACGCCCCTGGAGGCAGGGTTAGCAGCGGCTCAAGCGGTCTTAGCGGGACAACAGCAGACACGTATCACCGGACGGATACCTGCCCCAGAGTCTAATCCCCAAGCCATTGCCTTCATGCAAGAACAGCTTGAAACCAACGCACCCGAACTGTTTTCACCGTTTCGCATTGTGGAAGCCATTGAGGCCTGCACAAAAGCGGCATCGCTGGAAGAGGGTTTACGCCGTGAGCGTGAACTCTTTCTGGCCTGCATGGACTCCCGCAGCGCGCTGGGCTGATTCACCTCTTTTGCCGCCAGAAATCCACACGTGGTGCCCGGCGTAGACAACGCTGAGCCTTTTAAGAATATCGCCCTCATCGGTGAACACCCGCTCTTCGACAAGTGGCAGCAGGCTGCCCAGCGCGCCGAACTAACGCTGACCCAAACGCCGGCCGCTAACACCGAGCTGTGCTTGCTTGCCCCTGGCGAAGATGCCAGCGCCAGTCCATCTCAAGCCATGACCGTAGCGCTGCAGACATTGACCGAAAGCCCGCCAACCACGCCCCTCAGCCTCGTACTTGCCGAGCGTGGCCCCTTCCATGAGCTGGTCAATCACAGCGCCAGCGCAACCGATCAGCAGCGGGTAGCACTAACGCTTAAAGGCCTGCGGGCCAATGTCGTGGTGACTCAGTCTCATGGTGTGCTGAACACGCTTTATAACGCCACCGAGCAAGCGTCCGCTAACGACGTTCAGTCAGCCCTGGAACAAGCGAGTCTGACATTAGTGCAGCAAGGTGCCTGCTACCGCGAGAGCGATATTGATCTGCTGGCGGTTGAAGCACTGGGCTACCCCCGCCACCTGGGCGGGCCGCACCGCCAAGCCACCCTGTCATCCACTCACGAAACGACGCCCTCCAAGGATGCCCATTCATGAACCTGACGTTTAGCCCTGAAGAGCAGGCATTCCGCGAGGAAGTCCGCCGATTTTAGCCGACGCCTTGCCCAGCGATATCCGTGAGCAAGTGCGTCTTGGCCGACATCTACGCGCCGATGACCACCTGCGCTGGCAGAATATTCTCAGCGAACAAGGGTGGCTCGCCGCCAACTGGCCTACCGAACATGGTGGCCCAGGCTGGGGGCCCGTGCAGCGACATATCTTCGATGAAGAGTGCGCTGCCGCTCACGCCCCCACGGTAGTGCCCTTTGGCGTGAATATGGTCGCGCCGGTCATCATGAAATTTGGCAGTATAGAGCAACAACAGCACTACCTGCCGCGCATTCTTAATAACCAGGATTGGTGGTGCCAAGGCTATTCCGAACCGGGTGCTGGCTCGGATTTGGCCGGTTTATCTACCCGCGCCGTTCGCGATGGCGACCACTACATCGTCAACGGGCAGAAAACTTGGACCACCCTGGGCCAGCACGCCAACATGATGTTCTGTTTGGTGCGCACCGACCCCCACGCGAAAAAGCAGGCGGGTATCAGCTTTTGCTGATTGATATGCAGACACCCGGCATTACCGTACGGCCGATTATCACCCTCGACGGTGCCCATGAAGTCAACGAGGTGTTTCTTGATAATGTGCGCGTACCGGTAGAAAACCGCGTTGGTGAAGAGGGACAAGGGTGGACCTGTGCCAAATTCCTGCTCACCCACGAGCGTACCGGCATTGCCGGGCTTGGCCACGCCAAACAGGCGCTGCGCCATTTGAAGTCCCTCGCTTCCCGCGCACAGCATCGCGGCAAACCGCTTTATCGCTACCCAGCTTTCGCCAACGGGTGGTCAAAGCCGAGCTTGAGCTGATGGCGCTGGAGGTCACCAACCTACGTGTTATTGCCGCAGCGCGGGATGGCGGTGTACCCGGCGCTGAAAGCTCTCTGCTAAAAGTACGTGGCTCAGAGCTTCGCCAGGAGATCAGCGAGCTCACTCGCCGTGCGCTTGGGCCTGCTGCCCTGCCGTTCTTCCCCGAGTTTCTCCATGGTGATGAAGCACTGGATGATGACTACGCCCAAGGGGCTGCCGCCAGCGCCCAATATTTTAATCGTCGCAAGCTGTCGATTTATGGCGGCGCCAACGAAATCCAGAAGAGCATCGTCGCCAAAACTATTTTAGGTATGTAAGGGAGTCACCATGGATTTTGCACTCACCGACGAGCAGCGCATGCTCGAAGAAACGCTTACCCGCTTGGTGGCCGACCAGGTTTCTCCCGAGCAGCGTCGCGCCATGCTGGAAGCGTCGGCCCAAGAGGCCAGCCCACTATGGCGCACCTTTGCCGAGCTGGGCCTGCTACACATGCCGTTTAGCGAAGACGTAGGCGGGCTGGGCGGCGACGGCACTGACTTAATGATCATTATGCAGGCGTTGGGACGCGGCTTAGTGCCGGAAGCCTACTTATATGGTTTGGTCATGCCGGGTCAACTGCTTGCAATATGCGCCAATCCAGCACAGCAGGAACGCTGGCTGGCCCCTTTGTTAGAGGGAGAGCATCAGCTCGCTCTGGCTTGGCAAGAGCATAGCGCCCGCTATGACGCTTTCGATATTTCGACCCAAGCGCGCCAGCAAGATGGCCAATGGCAGCTTAACGGCCGCAAAGATGTGGTGATGAACCTGAGCAATGCCGCCGCCACGTTAGTGTCCGCCCAACTGCCCAGCGGCAAGTTAGGTCTATTTATCGTACCTGCAGATACCCAAGGCGTTGCATTACGGACATATCGCACCATGGATGACCAGCCCGCCGGTGACCTAACGCTGAATAATGTGCCCCTGCCGCTAGATCACTGCCTAAGTGAAGACGTAAGCGATGCCCTTGCACAAGTACTAGCCCTTGGCCGTGCCGCTGTGCGCCGAGGCAATCGGGGCTATGGAAACCGCCTGCGACCAAACCTTAGCGTATTTAAAAGAGCGTAAGCAATTTGGCCTTCCGCTGGCCACGTTCCAAGCACTCCAACACCGCATGGTGGATATGCACCTTCACCTGGAGCAGTCGCGCTCCATGGCGATTCTCGCCGCCACCAGCGTCTCGCTGCCTGCTGACGAGCGGGACTATAAAATCGCCGCGGCCAAGGCTTACTGCGGCGAGTCCGCACGTTTTATTGCGGAACAGGCCATTCAGCTTCATGGCGGCATGGGTATGACCGAAGAGTGCTACGTGGCCCACTACGCCAAACATCTGGTGATGTTTGATCACTATCTGGGCGATAGCGATTATCACCTTGAGACGGTGAGTGATCAGCTAGACGCCGCCTAAGGAGCAGAGCATGCCAAGTGAAGCAACGCCGTTAGTGCGGGCTGAACACACCGAGGAGGGTGTTGCCGAAATAATCATTGCGCGCCCAGCGGTGCGCAATGCGCTCAACGAGCCCACAGCTCTTGCACTGAACGAAGCATTAGCCACCGTGGCGGCTGACCCGCAGGTTCGCTGCGTGATCCTCAGCGGGGAAGGTAGCGCTTTTTGTGCCGGTGCCGATTTAGCGGAGTTCGAAAAGGCCTCCACGCAGCCCGCCAGCGAGCGGCTGGCTACCCTTTTCCTCCCAGCACTCCGCAGCATGATGACCATGGAAAAGCCTGTGATCGCCGCGGTTAGCGGTGCTGCAGCGGGGATGGGCGTTTCTTATGTGCTGGCCAGCGATATGGTGGTCATGGGCCGCTCGGCTTACTTGAAACTGGCCTTTATCAATATTGGCTTGATTCCCGACGGCGGCGCTTGCTGGCATTTGGTACGCAAGCTTGGTCATGCCCAAGCCTTTGAGATGGCAGCGCTGGCCACCCCCATCGACGCCGAGCGTTGCGTGGCACTGGGCTTGGCCAACCGGGCGGTGGAAGATGATCAGGTGTTAGCGGAAGCACGAGCGCTGGCACAGGCCCTGGTAGCTCAATCCCCCCAGGCGCTGGGGTCGACGAAACGGGCCATGCGGCAAGCGGCGAACCTGTCGCTTGAAGACACCCTAACGCTTGAAGGCGCGCTGCAGGATGAGTGCAAGGCCACGGATGATTTTCACGCCCGCGTAGCCGCCTTTCGTCACCGCCGCCGTAACTGATCCAACGATTTTTGATAATCGGCGCGCAGCGTGGCGACTTCATCGGCCACGCTGTTGAGCGTGGTAATGCCACCGACGCCCTGCCCTGCACCCCAAATATCCCGCCATGCTTTTGCCTTGCTGCTTCCGCCTGAGCCATAGCGCATGGCGCTTTGTCGCCCTCAGGCAGTGCCTCCGGGTCCAGCCCTGCCAGCTCAATACTTTGGCGCAGGTAGTTACCGTGCACACCGGTAAACAGGTTGGTATAGACGATATCCCCCGCAGCGGCTTCCAGCACCATCTGCTTGTAAGCAGTCTGGGCATTGGCTTCCTGGGTGGCAATAAAGCGCGTGCCCATATACACCATGTCTGCGCCCAGCGCCTGAGCGGCGGCGATCTGCTCGCCTTTGGTAATCGCCCCCGCCAGCACCAGCGGGCCATCGTAAAATTGCCGAACCTCTGCCACAAAAGCGAAGGGGTTGAGCCGTCCCGCATGGCCGCCAGCCCCTTGGCACACCAAAATCAGCCCATCCACCCCGGCATCGATGGCTTTTTTTAGCGTGCCTTAGCGTGGTCACGTCGTGAAACACTAGGCCGCCATAGGCGTGTACCTGCTCGACCACCCGGTTGGGCGCGTGCAAGCTGGTGATGATCAACGGCACCTTAAATTCGGCGCATAGCGCCACATCATGGTCAAGACGGTCATTGGTCGGGTGCACGATCTGGTTCACCGCAAACGGTGCGGCTGGCTGCTGCGGATGCCGAGCGTTATAGTCGGCCAGCGTATTGGTAATCTGCTGCAGCCACTCCCGAAGCACTTCTGCAGGCCGAGCGTTTAGCGCGGGAAAAGCGCCAATAATGCCCGCCTGACACTGGGCAATCACCAGCTCAGGCCCAGAGACAATAAACATCGGAGAGCCGATGACCGGCAGCGTCGTTGAGGCAGTCAGTTGGGTTAGCATAGGTGGTTCGCTAATTATTTTTAAAAGCTATAAGCGAAAAAAGCCCCTTTCGGGGCTTTTAGGAGCTTTACAACTTACTTTCAAGCTCCGGCAGAATCTCGAACAAATCCCCCACCAGGCCATAGTCGGCGACTTGGAAGATGGGCGCTTCGTCGTCTTTGTTGATGGCGACGATCACTTTTGAATCCTTCATGCCCGCCAGGTGCTGAATCGCCCCGCTGATGCCTACCGCAATGTACAGGTCGGGTGCGACGATCTTACCGGTCTGACCGACCTGCATGTCGTTGGGCACAAAGCCTGCGTCGACCGCCGCGCGGGAAGCACCGATGGCGGCGCCCAGCTTGTCGGCAATGCCGTCGAGCAGTTTGAAGTTGTCGCCGTTACCCATGCCGCGTCCACCGGAGATCACCACCTTGGCACCGCCAAGTTCCGGACGATCGCTCTGGGCCAGCTCTTCTTTGACGAAGCGGGACTGGCTGTTGTCAGCGACGAAATCCACCGCTTCAATCGTAGCGCTACCACTGGTACCCACCGCATCGAAGCCGGTGGTCCGCACGGTGATCACTTTCAGCGTGTCGTCGCTTTTGACCGTGGCAATGGCGTTGCCGGCGTAGATCGGGCGCAGGAAGGTGTCGGCACTTTCGACGCCCAGCACGTCCGACAGTTGGCTGACGTCTTTCAACGCGGCGAGGCGCGGCAGGACGTTTTGCCGGTGGTGGAGGCGCTGGCCAGCACGTGGGTATAGCCATCGGCCAGTTCGACCAACAGCGCGCCCATGGGCTCAGCGAGCTGGTGGGCGTATACGGCGTTATCGGCAACGCGTACTTTGTTGACGCCGTCGAGTTTTGCGGCGGCGTCTGCCGCTGCCTGGACGCCGTCGCCGGCGACCAGAATATCAATTTCACCACCGATGGCCTGAGCGGCGGCGACCACGTGGGCGGTGGCGCCGGCCAGTTGGCCTTCATGGAGGTCGGCAAGTACCAGAATGCTCATGAGATCAGCTCCTATTAAAGCACCTTGGCTTCGTTTTTCAGTTTGTCGATCAGCTCGTCTACCGAGGCCACTTTGATACCGCCTTTACGCTCGGCGGGCGATTCCACCTTGAGCAACGTGACCTTGGACGCTACCTCGACGCCGTAATCGGCGGGGGTTTTAACGTCCAGCGGCTTTTCTTGGCCTTCATAATGTCCGGCAGTTTGGCGTAGCGCGGCTCGTTAAGGCGTAGGTCGGTGGTGACGATCGCGGGCAGCGTGAGTGCCACGGTTTGCAGGCCGCCGTCGATTTCTCGGGTGACGTTAACCGTGTCTCCATCGACCGCTACTTCCGAGGCAAAGGTGCCCTGGGGCAGGTTGGTCAGCGCAGCGAGCATCTGGCCCGTTTGGTTGTTGTCAGTGTCGATCGCCTGTTTACCCAGGATCACCAGGCCGGGCTGTTCTTCTTCGACGACCTTGGCCAACAGCTTGGCGACCGCCAGCGATTCCACGCGTTCGTCGGTTTCGATATGGATCGCGCGGTCCGCGCCCAGCGCCAACGCGGTACGCAGCTGCTCTTGGGCGGCTTTGGGCCCGACCGTGACGGCGACCACTTCCGTGGCGGCACTCTTCTCTTTCAGGCGCACCGCTTCTTCCACAGCAATTTCGCAGAAGGGGTTCATGGCCATTTTGACATTGGTCAGGTCAACGTCCGAGTGGTCCGCTTTAACACGGATTTTGACGTTGTAGTCGATGACGCGTTTTACCGCGACGAGAATTTTCATAAGGCATGCTCCGAGTACTTAAACATCTCTAATAAACTAGCCCGCTCTTTATTTCGCATAGCAAAATATTATTTCATTTTATGATCGATACAATAAAAAAACGTCATGCAAAGGTCAAGGCTTCCCTTTTGTTGCGGTCTATTAAAACGGTGACCAAGCAAACCATGCTGCCAGTAAGGGGATTGAGGCTAACAGAAATCTACCATTCCAGCGGTAACCAATCTGTTGGGCAGGCACACCGGTAAAGCGCGACAAAATCAACATTGAGGCAGTCATAGGCGAGGACATCAGCGCCAGCGCCCAACCCACCATTAAGGATGCACCGATTAGCGCAGGCGAGAGCCCTTCAATACCTAGCGTTGGCAGCAACCCCACCAGCAAGGTTACCGTAACGATAGGATTGATGCCTACCTGGGCAAGCCCCACCACCATCAGCATAGCCAGCACGGCATTAAAAGCGCCCCACGGGTTTAACACCACAAGCAGCGGCGCGAGCTGCTGGGTATCCACCAAGCCCACGCATAAATGCCCCAGATAGCCTGCTGCCCCCAGCACCACGATTTCATTGGCACTGGGCAAAAGCAGCCAGGGCAGTTGGCGATGCATGGTCGTCACCGCTGCGGGCACTCCACCATAGCCCAGCCTGCGACGCTGCCAGGCAAGCCATATCAACGCCCCTGTGGGGGCGCCTAACAGCGCGGCAATCGGCAAAGCGCAGCTGCAAAATCCAGGCAATGCTAAATACCAGCGCCACAATCGCAAGCAGCAGCACGCTGAAGTGGGCCAACGGGCGTAGCGAGGGCGCGGCTATCCGGGCTTTATGAGCAGGAGGGTGCGGTCCGGTGAGAAAATCTACCGCCCACCCCGCCATAAAAATCAGCCCGGCAGCCCCTAGAATATAGGGTGCCAGCTGTAGCCAAGTGACTTGGGAAGGCTAGATAGCACCACGGCCACCCCGATGCCCATGGGGGAAATCAGCGGCGCCAGAGAGAATCCACGCAGTAGCGCCAGCATCATGCGGCGCTGGCGGGCCGTTTGCACCCAGGCGCGCCCCTGGGCCGCAGGGTGTTGCTCTTCTCGATCATGCCGGCAAACAAATTCAACACGCCAATATTGAGAATGATGCCAAACAGTGCAGAGCCCAACGATAAAATGGGGTAGCGGCGGCTGGGGGCTGAAGCAGCATGCTCTGCCCACAGCGGCGCACTAAGCGTGAGCGATAGGCAGGCAAGCGCAGCATACTAAGCGCCACCACAAAGGTGGCAAAAGGCGAAACGCCCGCTCGCCTCAAACAGCAGCAGACCCGGCGATGGTGAACGCCAAAGGGCTAATAGCGTTAGTGCGCCCGCAGCGAGCAGCAACCCTTTGGCCATCCGGGTAAGTTGCCCTTTTAGCGTAATCAAGTAGAGCAGCAGCGCTCCAATACCCGCGGCTTGCCACGCCACGCTGCCACCCACCAAATGAATCAGCGTGGCCAGCGTAACCAGCAATAAGCAGGAAACCCGCAGGCGGGCTTGGCTCACTCGGTAAGCTCTCTCAACTGAGGGTCGGGAACGCCTTGCGATGATTCGCTGGCGCTGCGGCGGCGAAACGAACCTTCTCCCATGGCCACTAGATTGCCCTGCTCATCAACGATCTCACCGTTGGACATGTAGGTTTTTTGGCCACCTCCGCGCAGCGTGCCCGTTGCCCGCAACACGCCTTGCTTGGCAGGCCCAACAAACGTAGTGGTGAGTGATAGCGTCATGCCCCGGCGAATATTACCCGGCACTTCACAATGCAGCCCCGCCAGACTCAGCGCGCTATCCAGCATCGAGGCCAACACGCCACCGTGCACATTGCCGCTACGGTTAAGGTGCTTCGACTCAATGGTCAACTCCACTACTGCACGCCCTTCCTCCCACTCCACCATGTGCATGCCCAGCAATTCGTGGTAGCCCATCAGTGCCTGGGGGTTGGTGGCGTTAGCGCTGTCTGTTTCGCTCATAAAGCGCTCTCCTGCTGCGCCAAATCGCGCAGCCGCCCCTTGAGAATCTTGCCGCTGGCAGTAGAAGGCAGAGCATCCATTAATACGATTTGGGTAGGTCTTTTGTAAGGCGCCAAACGCTCGGCGATAAACGCTTTAAGCTCAGCCATATCGACCTCAAAACCCGGCTCACACTGCACAAAAGCAACGACTTCTTCATTGCCTGCTACTTGACGCCCCACCACCGCGGTTAAGGTCACCGCCGGATGCTCATTGATCACCGCTTCCACATCCGGCGGGTAGATATTAAAGCCTGAGCGAATAATCAGCTCTTTACTGCGCCCGACGATGTAGAGCTGATCGTCATGATCCAGCTTGGCGATATCGCCGGTATTGAGCCAGCCATCCTCAGTTAAGCTGGCGCGGGTGGCCTCAGGCTGGCGGAAGTAACCCTTCATAATATTGGGGCCACGCACCCACAACTCACCGATTTCTTCGCCCGCGTTTTCGGCGGTACCGCTACTACCCAGCGGCTCTAATCGATACTCCAACAGCGGCAGCACACGGCCAACGGTGCTGCTGGTGTGGCGATCTTCGATACGCGTTTGGCTAATAGTGGGGCTGGCTTCGGTGAGCCCGTAGCCATTGTGCAGCGTTAAGCCGAAGGCGGCTTCCACGCGAATTTTGGTATCACTGTCCAGGGGCGAACCGCCTGCAGAGATATAGATAAGCGCAGGCGCTTCCAACGCGCGCTGTTCGCGCTTCAGATACTCCAAAGCACGTGCATACATGGCAGGCACACCCTGCAGTACGGTAATGCGCTCCTCTTTCAGCGTTGCCAGCAGATGGGCTGCTTCAAAGCGCGGTACGGTATACAGGCAAGCACCATTATACAGCGACCCCATGCAGACAGATGAGAGGCCAAACACGTGGGACATGGGCAGCACGCCATACACCCGTTGCCCTTCGCTTAGGTGGCGCATGCCGCCGGAAATCGACGCGATATACAGAATGCCGCGGTGGGTGAGCATGACACCTTTGGGGGTGCCGGTGGTGCCTGATGTGTAGATCATTGCCGCGACCTGCTCAGCACCGCTGGCATGGACAGGCTCTGGCTCGCTATCAAATAGCGGTGAGATCGCCAAACCGCCCAACTGCGGATGCTGATAGCGGTCGGCGACATGTCGCTCGGCATGCTGGGCCGCCTCTTGGGAGGCTTCGCAGGTATAAAAAACCCGGCGCGGCAGGCAGTTGTCCTGGATCAAATCCACTTCCTGGGCGGAGAGGCGCGAATTCACAATCGCGACCCAAACATCCATTTCACTGGCAGCCAACAGCAGCACCACCAGCGCACGGCAGTTTTCACTGACCGTCATAATACGGTCGCCGGGACGCACGTTCAGAGAGGTTAACCACTGACAGGCGGCATGGATCTCTTGCCCCAGCTCGGCGTAATTCCAGCGAACGGTGCCATCCACCAGGGCGGGCTGGTCCGCTAGACGCTTGGCATTTTCCAGCACGCGGGTACTTAACCGCTCGGGTAGTTCCGCCACCAGTTCACTGGCGAGGCGCCCAAAAATATTCTCGTCCGGTGCTTGATAGGAAACCGACAAAGCCATCAGGACGCCTCCCGCACCATATTCCGGGCGATTACCAACTGCTGAATTTGGGTCGTTCCTTCATAAATACGGAACAGTCGAACATCGCGATAAAAGCGCTCAACGGCATATTCAGACATATAGCCCGCGCCACCGTGAACCTGCACCGCGCGGTCGGCCACCCGGCCCACCATTTCGGCGCAGAACAGCTTGCAGCAGGAGGCCAGTGTAGAAACATTTTCACCGTCATCCCTTGCGCCGCGCGGCGTCCATCACCATGGTTTTGCCAGCGTAGGCTTCAGTTTTGCTGTCCGCCAACATCGCCTGAATCAACTGATGCTCAGACAACGCAGCACCGAACTGCTTGCGCTCCATGGTGTAGCGTAATGATTCATCCACCAGGCGTTCCGCCACCCCCACACAGACCGCCGAAATATGCAGACGCCCGCGGTCGAGTACTTTCATGGCCGTCTTGAAACCCTGTCCTTCTTTGCCGCCAATGATGTTTTCAGCGGGCACGCGGCAGTTATCAAAATAATGTCGCAGGTATGCGCTCCTTTCTGACCCATCTTGTTATCCGCCGGGCCGCGCACCAAGCCGGGCGTATTGCCCTCAACAATAAACGCAGAAATACCCCCGCCCCTTTATTCTCAGGGTCGGTACGCGCCATCACGGTAAACAGGTCGGCTTCGGGCCCGTTGGTGATATAACGCTTGGTGCCGTTCAAAATGTAGTGATCGCCATCGCGTACGGCCGTGGTGCGTAGGCTGGCCGCATCGGAGCCTGAATCCGGTTCGGTCAGGCAGAATGAGCTGAGTATCTCGCCAGTGGCCAGGCGCGGCACATATTTGGCTTTCTGCTCCTCGGTGCCATCAATCAGAATGCCCTGGGCCCCAATGCCGTTATTGGTACCGAACACCGAACGAAATGCCGGGGAGGTCTTGCCGATTTCCATCGCCACCAGGGCTTCCTCTTCCATAGTGAGACCGAGACCGCCGTACTCTTCAGGAATCGATAGCCCGAATAGCCCCATCTCCTTCATTTCCGCCAGAATCTCGGGGGGCACCGCATCCTCTTCGGCGAGTCGTGCTTCGTTGGGAATCAAACGCTCGCGGACAAAGCGGGAGATAGTATCTACAAGTTGATTGATCAATTCGGGATCACGAATCATGACGGCTCCTGGTGGCAAAGGACTGCTTTTATCGTTGGAATAGCACGTGAGTACGTGTGAAAGTCGAACGTAACTGGCGTTATTTCACCATGCGAAATTAACGCTCGCGTTGCTTGTCAGGCACTTTTGCATAGCCTAGGATGGCAGTCAATAATTGAAACAGTATTTTGCACTGCAGAATACAACTAACAAATAAGCAGGCATAACAAGCCCAATAACCGAGAGGATTTGGCATATGGCTAGTGAATCAACACCGTCTCCCTTTACCACACTGGGCATTGTGGGCACCGGGGCCATGGGCCGCGGCATTGCCCAATTAGCCGCTCAGGCAGGTCTTAACGTGATGCTTTTTGACGTCAAGGGAGGGAGCGGTCAGCGAGGCACAGCGCTTTATTAATGGGCTTTGGCATAGAAGTGCTGAAAAGCAGCGCATCACTAGCGAACAGGCACAGCAATATAGTGAGCGATTGGTCGAAGCCCAGAACTACACGCCCTCGCTACCTGCGATATCGTGGTCGAAGCGATCGTCGAGAAACTCGAAGCCAAACAGGGGCTGTTTAGCGATTTAGAAGGCATTGTCAGCCAGGATGCCGTGCTAGCGACCAATACCTCCTCCCTCCTCGGTAACCGCAATTGCTGCTGCCTGTCAGCACCCAGAGCGAGTGATTGGCTTTCATTTCTTTAATCCTGTGCCTCTGATGAAAATCGTAGAGGTGATCCCTGGGCTGCGCACTGACGACGAGGTTACCCAGCGAGTCAATGCGCTGGGCGCCGCTATGGGCCACTTTACCGCGCAAGCCACCGACACACCGGGATTTCTCGTGAATCACGCCGGGCGCGCCTTTGGCACCGAAGCGCTGCGAATTCTCAGCGAAAGCGTGACCGACCCTGCCACAATAGACCGCATTATGGTTGATCAGGGCGGTTTCCGAATGGGCCCTTTACCCTGCTTGACCTTACCGGCCTGGATGTTTCCCATGCGGTGATGGAGTCGGTGTATCACCAATACTATGAAGAGCCACGCTTTCGCCCCTTCCCCACTCACTCGCCAGCGCCTCACGGCGGGTTTATTGGGACGCAAAACCGGGGAAGGCTTTTACCGCTATGTAGACGGCCAGCAGCAACTGCCGGATGAGCCCGCCATTGCACAGGCCTCCCCATGTCCGGTGTGGATCAGCCAAGACGACCCTGACAGCGCCGCCCAGCTAGCTGAATTGGTTAACACCGCGGGCTGGCCGCTAGAAAGTACCGATCAGCCGTCCTCGCAGGCGCTCTGCCTGCTCACACCGTTGGGTGAAGACACGACTTCGTGCGCCCTGCGCCAAGGCTTGAATGCAGAGCAGTGTGTGGCGGTTGATATGCTGGCCGGGCTAGATAAACGCCGCAGCCTGATGGCCTCGCCGATTACCCTTCCTGAAATGGTTAACGCCGCCGCTAGCCTGCTCAATGCCGATGGCACGCCGGTTAGCAAGCTTCACGACAGCAACGGTTTTGTGCTGCAACGGGTGGTGGCATGCATCGTCAACGTCGGCGCCGATATCGCGCAGCAAGGGGTCGCTGAACCCGCCACCATCAACCGTGCGGTAGAGCTCGGCCTGGGCTACCCGTTTGGCCCGCTGCGCATGGGCGACCACTACGGCGCTTCGCGCATCATGACCATCCTTAATAATCTGCTGGAAGCCACCGGTGATCCCCGCTACCGCCCCAGCCCGTGGCCGCCGCCGCGCCGCGCCTCGGTATGTCACTCACTGACGGGCCAACAAGCTAACACAGCTTGGGTTTACACAAATAAAGGAGAATAACGATGCAAGATGCCTATATTTACGACGGATTACGTACCCCTTTTGGCCGCCATGGCGGCAGTTTGGCGGCCATTCGCCCGGACGAGCTGCTAGGCCTGACCTTAAAAGCACTGGTGGCGCGTAACCCTTTGCTCCAGAAAGCTATGAAGAAGTGCTGGCAGGTTGTACCAACCAGGCGGGTGAAGATTCGCGTAACGTGGCACGGCACGGTGCTCTCTTGGCGGGCCTGCCTATCGAGGTAGCAGGCCAGACCGTCAACCGTCTGTGCGGTAGCGGCTTAGCCGCTATGATGGATGCTGCCCGCGCCGCACGTTTAGGTGAAGGCAAGCTGTTTTTGGCGGGCGGTGTTGAATCCATGTCACGTGCGCCTTACGTACTAGGCAAAGCAGACTCGCCCTACGCCCGAAACCAGCCAATGTACGATACCGTCATTGGCTCACGCTTCCCCAACCCGTGGATTGCTAAAGAGTACGGCAGCCACAGCATGCCGGAAACCGCAGATAACATCGCCCACGACCTCAACATCGGCCGCGATGCCAGTGACGCCTTTGCCGCCCGTTCCCAGGCACGCTATGCCCAGGCGTTGGCCGCAGGCTTTTACGATGGCGAGATGTTTGGCGTCGAGGTGCCACAGGGACGCAAACAGCCACCTCTGTTAGTGGATAAAGATGAGCATCCCTCGCCCCGGAAGCACAGAAGATAAACTGGCTGCTTAGGGCCTCTGTTTGAGGGCGGTGTGGTAACGGCAGGTAACGCCTCCGGGCTGAACGACGGCGCGGCGGCAATGATTGTCGGTTCTCTTTCAGCAGGTGAGCGCGCCGGGCTCGCTCCGCGGGCGCGTATTGTATGTCCCGCCACGCGTGATGGGGCTGGGTCCAGTGCCCGCTTCGCAAAAGGCATTAGCCCGAGCGGGTCTGACCCTTGACCAGATGGACGTGATTGAAATTAACGAAGCCTTCGCGGTTCAGGTACTCGGTTGCGTTCAGCAACTGGGACTCTCGGCCGACGATCCGCGTTTGAATGCCAACGGCGGTGCGATTGCTATTGGCCACCCACTGGGTGCCTCAGGTGCCCGCTTGGCGCTAACGGCGCTGCGCCAGCTAGAAGTGACCGGCGGTCGTTATGCGCTGGTGACCATGTGTATCGGCGTAGGCCAGGGCATTGCCACGGTCATCGAACGCCTGGATGGCTGAATCGATTTAACAAGGAAGGCCTTTTCGTTGATGGGCACGAAAACTGCCCCTATGTAGATATGCGATAATGGACGCCATAAGCCACCTATTGTTGGGACACTGAATGCAACCCACTGACACAGATGCTGACGAGCCGCAACTGCCTGGGAAAGATCGTAATTTTGTGACCGCGCTGGCGCGCGGTCTAGAACTGCTACGTGCTTTTGGTACGGGTGAAGAGTATCTAGGCAATGCCGAACTCTCCAATCGAACTAATATTCCCCGGCCTACGGTGTCACGGCTGACCTATACGCTGACCCAACTGGGTTACCTGCAGCACAATACGCATCTGGAAAAATACCGTCTTGGCCCCGGTGTGCTGGCGCTGGGCTATCGTTTCCTGGCTAATATGGGGATTCGCGAAGTTGCCCGACCGCATTTGCAGAAATTTGCCGATGCCACCGACTGTAATGTCAGCCTAGGCAGCGCTGACCGTAGCGACATGGTTTATCTGGAAACCTGCCATGGCAGCGGACCACTGATCATTCGTCTGGATGTGGGTTCGCGGCTGCCCATTGCCACTTCTGCTATTGGTCGCGCCTGGCTTTGCGGCTTGCCTACCGCCCGACGCCAGCAGTTAATGCATGAGCTGGCTGATTTTCATGGCAGCGACTGGCCAGCGCTGGAAGCCGGTATCCAGCAGAGCTTGAACGACTATGCCGAGTATGGTTTCTGCCTATCAGAGCAGGATTGGCAGCGCGATATCAGCGCCGTGGCCATGCCGCTCATTCTGGAAGATGGCGCCGAGGTTATGGCCATCAACTGCGGTGGCTCCAGCCTGCGGTTGGATCATGACCGCCTCGTTAATAACCTGGGGCCGCGCCTGAAAGAGGTAGCAGAGCAGATCAAGCAAGAATTGGCGCCCCGTTACCGCTCTGCTAGGTAGCGTCGTCGAGTGATAACCGTTTGACATACTCCCGCGGGTCGCGGGGGTAGTAGCGTTCAGGCTGGCTTTCTAGATGGGTGAAATAGCGGGTGTCTTTGTACGGCATCTTCATGTAGCCCGATACACCCAACCCCTCAATTTGGTTGACCGACGCAAGGATGCGGGCCAGCAGTATCCGAAACTCCCTTTCCCTGGCGGGATCGAGCAGGCGGTAATAGCTATGTATTTTGAGGTGCTGGGGTAATGCTTCAAAAATGATCATGCCGGTATGGTGGATATCATTCAGCTGCTGCAGTACCTGCATGATCGCCTCCGGCAGTGCTAACAGCTCTTCGGGATCGGGACCATCTTCAAAGTAGCTATGCTGACGGGTGCGATCTTCAAGCTCCGGCACTGCACTCAGCTCGTAGCTAATAGCCATGCTTGGCTCGCTGACAAACGTCTCCTCGGCGGAAGCGCGCTCCAGATGAAGAGTTTGGCGGGCATTGAACAGGCAGCTCTTGAACACCCCTGGCGGTGAATGGCGCGCGCCAGGTGCACCATATTATTCACCGCTTCAATAAAGGCGGGCTTCAGCGCCGGGTCATGAAGGTTGAGCGACGAGTCAATGTATACCCCTTCACGCTCCCAGCGTACCGCCAACCCACCTACCACCGGATATTTGCCCAACCGGCTGACCGATGCCAGAAAGGCTTTCTCGGTTTCTCCCATCCCTGCATGAACTGTTTGTAATAGCGGTCGAGCTGCACATCGTTGACGTCATTAAGCGTTTCCTGCGCTGTCGCTTCACGCAGAAAGGCTTTGCGCGAGCTATACACCACGGTATCGATCTCCTGCCGGGCAGGACGTGCCCAAACCGGCACTAGCGGCACCTTTACAGATTCGGGGAGATCAATCATCACGACCCTGGCCATTCTCGCCATGTTGGCTAAAAAATAGTCGCCTGCTGTACGCCGAACCTGAGGGTCGGGGTCGAGCATACCATCCAGCGTGCGGGCAAATTCCATAGGCAAACCCAGCGAGCTGGCTGGAATAGCGCGATGCCCAAAACGACAGGATTGTGCCGAGGCCAGTGCGTACAAGGTGCCCGCAGTGCCCTGCTCATCAAAGCGCGGCGATGACAGCGCACCGTTCAACTGCTCTTCACCGATAAAATAAACATCGCCCAGGCGAGCATTGGTTTGCTGCAGGTTATCCGACATTAGCTCCATCACATTAGCGCCCACAAACTGCAGCTGGGCATCCAACTGGGCAAACACCGATGAGCCCCAGTCGATTAGCGCAATAGACTCATGCACGATGTCATACACCAAGTTAGAGGGTTTAATATCGCCATGCACGACGGGACGCGCCTGAGGGCCGGACTCCCGGCGCAATGCGAGGAGGATATCGGCCAACTGCGCGGCTATACGTACAATCAGGCGTGGTGAGAGTCGCCCCTGCTTGAGCGATACCTGCTCTAAATTCCAGCCGGGTGCACGCTCCATCACCAGGATGGATTGCCCCCTGGAGCGCTGGTAGGCAATAAGGCCTGGAATGCGTGGATGAGATACCTGATCGAGCATAAACGCCTCTTCTTCGAGGCGCTCTTGCAAGTGCGTGGGGAGGGTAATGCGCGAGAACTTGAAGACATAATGGGCTGTAATGCCTTGGTTGACGGTGCTACCGGCAAATACAAAACCATAGGCGCCCTTACCAATTAACTCGATGCCCTGATAACCCAACTGGGTGAGCTGTGCCTGGCACAGCGCCACCCAATCCTTGAGTTTACGGGCATCGTGATGGCTCAGCAGATATACCGACTGCTCTTCGGGTATATAAAACTGCTGTAGCGTTGATTGGGGCATAAGTCGCCTTGCTAGCCCAAGTGAAGCAACATGGTCTCGGGATCTTCCAGAAAGCCCTTCCAGGCATTGCAGAAGCGGGCAATGGTGCCTCCATCGATAAAGCGATGATCCCCCGCCCAGGTGATTGTCATAATAGCGCGTCGCTGCACCGCGCCCTGCTCATCGAACCTCGGTAGCCATTGCGTTTTACCAATCGCCACAATCGCGGCTTCCGGTGCATTGATGATGGGGCAGCGTAGGTGCCGCCGAGCGCACCAATATTGGAAATACTGATGGTTCCGCCTTTGAGATCCGCTTGATCAACACGCCCTTCCCGTGCAGCCGTGGTTAATCGTCCAACTTCGCGGGCAATCTCCAGCAACGTCAGCTGCTCAACGCTTTTAACATTGGGTACCATCAGACCCGCTTTGCTATCCACTGCCATACCAATGTTGCACTGAGGGTAGTAGTGCAGTTCATCACCCGTCGCATTTAGCTGAGCGTTTACAATAGGTTGTTCGGCGACTGCTAACGCCATGGCTTTCATAAAAATGGCATTAGCGTTAGCCGCTCGCCTTGGGCTTCTGCCAACGGTTTTAAGCGTTCGCGCAGAGCCAGCAGCGCGGTCACGTCGATCTCTTCTCCATAGTGAAAATGGGGAATCGTGCTAGCCGCTTCGACCATTCGCTTGGCCATCACCGCGCGAATGCCGCGGAGCGGTTCTACCCGTGGCGCCTGCGTATCGGGTAATGATTGACTGGCTGGGGCCGCTGGTTGCGATGTTTGGTCCAGATGCGCCAGCACATCTTCTTTCAGTACTCGGCCATCTTTGCCACTGCCAGCAATATCCTTGAGCAGAAGAGAATGTTCACGTACTAAACGCCTTACGGCAGGGCTTGCCGGGACTTTGCCAAGTAAGCCACCCGTAGCAGCTCCCCGGTGCCTGGGTTGATGCATGTATCGATGCCTCTGCCTGGGATGAGTCTGTTTTCGATAAATCTGCGGATAGCTCTACCGGCAGTTCAGCAGGTGTCGGTTCGCCTGTTTTTGTCTGGCTTTCACTTGCACTCGCCTGGCCCTCTCCGTCAACTTGATAGGCATACAGAGGCGCATGTACTTTAGCAATCTGCCCCTGTGCAACGTAGAGTTTGGTCACCACCCCGCTTCGGGTGCGGTTATCTCTACCAGCGCCTTGTCGGTCATGACTTCGACGATAGGCTGGTCTTCTTCAATTTGATCGCCTTCTGCGACGCGCCATTCGACGACTTCGCACTCGACAATACCTTCGCCGATATCAGGCGGTAAAAAAATCGCTCATTGTTATTCTCCCCACGCATTCTTAGGCTATTTAAGCCATTAAAAATTAACGCTTTCGCGAATCGCTTCAAAAATTTTCAGGTGATCAGGCAGATACTCTTTTCCAGCACCAGAGGAAAAGGCGTATCCAGCCCTGTCACCCGAGCAATGGGCGATTCCAGGTAGAGAAAACAACGCTCTTGAATGGTCGCGGCAATTTCACCTGCAAACCCACCGGTTAACGGTGCTTCATGGCTCACTACGAGGCGTCCTGTCTTCAGCACTGATTCAGCGACTGTATCAGCATCCCAGGGCAGCAGTGAACGCAGGTCGATCACTTCACAAGCGATGCCTTGCTCTTCTGCTAACTCAACTGCTTTGCCGATGACTTCCATCTGCGCACCCCAGCCCACCACGGTAATGTCGGTGCCCTCCTTGGTGACTTCGGCCTCGCCAATGGGCAGCTGATAATCGTCTTCGGGGACCTCGCCTACCGCTGCACGATAGAGACGTTTAGGTTCGAGGAAAAGCACTGGATCAGGGTCGCGAATAGCGGCAAGTAACAGCCCTTTAGCCTGATAGGGATTGCGCGGCACCACCACTTTTAAACCGGGGTATGGGTGAAATAGGCTTCAGGAGACTGGGAGTGATAGAGGCCGCCGGCGATCCCCCCACCATAAGGGGGTGCGAATGGTCAGCCCACCCACATTGAACAGATCGCCCGAGCGGTAGCGGAACTTGGCCGTTTCGTTAACGATTTGGTCAAACGCGGGAAAGATATAGTCGGCAAACTGAATTTCCGCGACGGGTACCGAGCCTTGCGCCGCCAAGCCGTTGGCAAAGCCGATAATGCCCTGTTCGACCAGCGGCGTGTTGAAGCAGCGAGCCTTGCCGTACTTCTCCTGTAAATGGCTTGTTGCGCGGAAAACACCGCCGAAAATCCCCACATCCTCACCAAAGCAAATGACTTTTTCGTCTTCTGCCATGGCGATATCCAGCGCGTTATTGATCGCCTGGAGCATATTCATTGTGGCCATGTTATGCCTCTCCCTGCGGATCAGTGTCTGTGCCTACGTCTAAGTCCAACGACTTTACTCCTCGGGGATAAGCCTCTGGGTAGCGACGGATATGGCGTTTTAACTGGTCAAACTGACGCTGAAGCGCTGGTGTGATATCGGCATACACGTCGCTGATCAAGCTCTCAAGCGGTGGTGATGAACGCTTTTCGGCCCGCTTCAAGGTTTCAAGTACTTCACGACGCAGATTTTCTTGCTGGGTGGCTTCTTCCTCTTCACTCCACCACTGTTTCTTCAATAGCCATTTTTGTAGCCGCAGCAAGGGATCTTTGGCGCGCCATATCTCTTCTTCATCTTTTGAACGGTAGCCTGAGGGGGTCATCAGAGGGATGAGTGTGCGGCAAGGCGGTAGCTCATAGCTTCGATCAATACGGGCTGGTTGCGCTCAACGGCGATTTTGCGCGCTTGACGGGTCGCTTCATAAACTGCCAGCACATCGTTGCCGTCCACGCGTATCACATGCATGTGATAACCAAACGCCCGGGGGGCGATACCATCGGCGGCGAACTGCTCGACGGCAGGCGTGGAAATGGCATAGCCATTATTGCGGCAGAAAAAAATAACCGGCACTTGATGTACTGATGCCATATTCAGTGCGGCGTGGAAATCGCCTTCGGAGGCAGCGCCTTCACCAAAAAAGGTTAATGTGCAGTGGCCGTTACCAGCCAGTTTCTGCCCATAAGCATAACCTGTCGCCTGAGGAATCTGAGTGGCCAGGGGGGGACGAGATGGTCATATAGTGAAGCTTGCGCGAACCATAGTGGATCGGCATTTGACGACCTTTGCCGTAGTCCAACTCATTCCCAAATAGCTGGTTCATAAACTCATCAATTGAGAAACCGCGATACATCAAGGCACCCTGTTCACGGTACTGGGCCATGATCATATCGGCATCATCAAGCGCGGCGGTAGCGCCTACCACAGCTGCTTCCTCACCCGTACACTGCATATAGAAACTAAGCCGCCCCTGGCGCTGGGCAGCCATCATTCGTTCATCCAGGATGCGCGTAGCCAACATTGCTTGGTAAATGCGCCGGGCATGATCACGCTCAAGTGCTGGTTCGGTGGCGCCGCTATGTAGCTCGCCTTCTGGGTTGAGCAGGCTAAAGGTAGGAATTGAAATTTCGTCGCCGGTCATGAAATCCGGCTGATATACATACTGTGTCATCATTATTGTCCTTGTTTTACCCCTTTTGAGGGCAGTGTTGTTGGTATTGACCGTTTATGCCAGTGGATTTATCTGTCATAAGCCAACACAACACCTAGCTACCACAACGTTTAGGACAATAACGCAGCACAACAACTTTAGGGATACAACTTAAGGCGCAGAGATTAAGGGAAGAGGGTAAGGGAAGAGGGTAAGGGAAAGAGGTTAAGACAAAGTAAGTTATGCCGCAGAAAGACGGGAACGTAATTGGCGCTGCAACAATTCAAACAAGCTGTCGACCGTCAAGGCCAATAATGCAATGGTCAATGCGCCCTGTACCACATAGGCCATGTTTCCGTTCACAATACCGGAAATAATGGGATCGCCCAGATTACTAGCCCCCACGGTAGCCCCAAGGGCCGCGGTAGCAATATTAATGGTCACCGAGGTGCGTATACCCGCCAATATTACCGGAGCCGCCAGCGGGAGTTCGACCTGACGCAACACTTGCGCCGATGTCATCCCCATGGCATGTGCCGCTGTTTTAATGTCCTGCTCCACTTCCTGCAGACCGGTAAGTGTGTTGCGCACGATCGGCAGTAACCCATAAAGTATTAGGGCGACAATAATTGGCAAGGTGCCAAACCCCAATACGGGGACCGCCAACGCCAGTACGGCCACTGGTGGAAACGTTTGTCCAAGTGAGGCCAACTGGCCGACCAAGGGTAAAAAATCACTGCCACGCTCACGTGTAACGGCGATGCCTGCTAATACGCCAACGCTAATAGTCACGACCGCTGCTATTCCTACCACCAGCAGATGTCGCCCGAGCAGCACATAAAAATCAGCTCGGTCATAAACCACTTGACGGGAATCGGGCTCTACCCACCGAAATAACGGCTCGGCTACGGACATTCCTACGACACTGACCAGCAACAATCCTCCCCATATTAGCGGCCAGCGCCAAAAAGCAGCTTTTTGTTGTAACGGCGCAACGCTGAATGAATTATTCATGTGCGCTTCCTTTGTCCAGTTGAGCCTCCTTAATAAGCCTACGCAGCGAAAGCTCACCAATAGGCACATCATGCTGGTCTACTACAGTAAGCCTATCGCTGTGATCACGCAGCATCATGGACAACGCTTGGCGTAACGTAAAAACCGCCGGTATGCGTGAATGGGCGGGCAAGGTAGGACCCAACGAGGTCATATGATCTTTAACGCGCGTTAATGCCGCCTGCTTGAGACCCCGCTCGAGCCCTCCCAACATTGACTCAACAAACGCGTCGGCAGGCTGTTGCAATAACGCCAGCGGAGAACCTTGTTGCACGATTCGCCCTTCCCGCATGACCACGAGGTGGTCCGCCAACTTTAGGGCTTCGTCCATATCGTGAGTGACAAATACCACGGTCTTATGCAGCCGCGCCTGAAGCTTGGCCAACTCATCTTGAAGCTTTTCACGGGTAATAGGATCGAGAGCGCCAAAAGGCTCGTCCATCAACATAATATCCGGGTCTGCTGCGAGTGCACGTGCTACGCCTACCCGTTGTGCCTGGCCACCGGAAAGCTGGTGAGGATATTTGTGCGCGAACTCACCTACGGGCAAACCGAGTAAAGCCATCAACTCTTCTACCCGCGCTTGAACATCCGCCGCTGACCACTTCAATAAACGTGGCACTAAGCCGATATTGCGCGCCACGTTCCAGTGAGGAAACAGCCCAGTGTGCTGAATCACATAGCCAATCCGACGGCGTAGCTTCACTGGGTCATACGCCTCAATCGCCTGCCCATCAAGAATGATGTCACCTTCGCTGTGCTCAATTAAGCGGTTGATCATACGCAGCGTGGTCGATTTTCCGCAGCCAGAGGTACCCACTAGCGCACAGAATTTTCCTTTCGGCACTCGCAGCGAAATATCATTCACCGCGATATCATCACCAAACCGCTTAGATACATGGGAAAGCTCAATCATCTTGTTCCTTCGGGTCGCAGTGCTTCAGCTAGGGCACCTAAGCCCGCATCAACCACCAGAGCCAGTATTAAAATGGGCAACGCACCGAGCAAGACCATATCCATAGCCGCCTGGCCTAGGCCTTGAAAATAAAGGTGCCCAACCCACCCGCGCCAATCAAAGCGGCAACCGCTGTGAGCCCAATGGCCTGAACAGTGGTAATTCGCACCCTTCCAGCAGCACCGGCAGCGCCAGCGGCAAGCGCACCTGCCAAAAGCGCTGACCGGCGCGCATCCCCATGCCTTTGGCGGCTTCTAAAGTGTTAGGGCTGACTTCTTCAAGCGCGATGTAGGTATTACGCACCATGGGTAGCAGGCTGTAGGCGATTAAGGCGATCAGCGCAGGCGTTGTGCCGATCCCGCTAACTCCAAGCTGATCTAAGAAAGGCACATTCTCAGCAAGCCAAGCTAGCGGCGCCAGCAGCAGACCAAAGAGCGCTAGGCTGGGTATGGTCTGAAGAAAATTGAGCACCGAGAATGCGGCCTTCTGTAGCCGTGCATAGCGTCGCATTAACATCGCCAGTACCAAACCGACTAACACACTGCTACTGACGGCGATTCCCACCAGCGCCATGTGTTGGCCTATAGCGCGAAGGAACTGTTGATCGCGCGCTCTGAACTCTTGAACCAGGGCAAGGCTATCGAGCCAAAACGCTGCACAAAGCCACCACACTAGCGCCACGCCACATAACAGCAGTGTGGGCCAGAGGCGTGAAAGATGTAACCGCAAGCGTATTTCTATTAAGCACAACAGAAGTACAAATAGCACCACCCAGTACGCTGCACCCAAACCTAAACGTGCCTGGGGAAGCTCAGGATCAATCAGTAAATAACTACTCGCTATCAAGCCGACAGGCATGAGTGCCATTAACAACAGTACCGCCGCTAATAACGCGCGGTAGTGACGTATGCTCGGCTGCCACGCGAGAATAGCAATGGAGGAGAGTAATAAGGTGGCTAACAACGCGCCGGGCCAGCCAAAGGCTTCTAGCGCACCATAGCCTGTCCCTAATACAATCCGGTTAGGCGCCATACTAACCACGTCAAAGGCCCAGAACGTGATTAGCATGATAAGGCTAAGGCTTAATAGCACAATATTAGGGTGCCGTCCCTCCCAACGAAGCCGTGGGGTGGGCAGTGCATCCATTAGCGACATTAATTAGTTATCCCAGGCAGCATTGGTTATTAAGAGCAACAACCATTAATTATTAAGCGAATCGAGGTAGTCGCTAACCACTTGCGTCGGGGACAATCCATTCACGGCAACATCTGCATTAAGCGTTTGCAGGGTGTCCTCGTCGAGGGTGGCAAAGACGTCGTTGAGCAGTGTTTGGATATCAGGATAAGCTTCCAATACACTTTCACGCACCACAGGAGCTGGCTGGTAAACAGGCTGCACACCTTTAGAATCTTCCAAGACAACCAGTCCCAATGCGCTTAACCCACCATCAGTGCCGTAGGTCATGGCGGCGTTTACACCGCTCGTTTGCTGGGCTGCAGCCCGCATAGTGGCGGCGGTATTGCCGCCAGAGAGCACCAGTAGCTGTTCATCGCTCAGTTCAAAGCCGTAGGCTTCCTGGAAAGCGGGTAGCGCCTGCGCTGATTCGACAAACTCAGCACTCGCTGCGAATTTGAACTCCCCGCCATCAGCCAAATAGGCAGCGAGATCTTCCAAACTGACTAACTCATGCTCTTCAGCAACATCTTCTCGAATGCTCATTGCCCAGGTGTTATTGGCGCTAGCGGGTTCTAGCCAGATTAAGTCTTGTTCTGCATCACGTTCACGTACGGTGGCATAGGCTTCCTCTGCATCGTTCCAAACCGGACTATCGGTCATATCAAAAAGAACGCACCATTGCCCGTATATTCCGGGTACACATCAATCTCGCCAGCCTCCAAGGCAGAGCGAACTACGCTGGTGCCACCCAGCTGTAAGCGATTTTCGGTTGGAATGTCGTGGCGTTCCAGGGTTTGAATGATTAGTTCACCTAATACCGAACCTTCCGTGTCGATCTTAGAGGACACCACGACCGGCTCATTGGCGCTGGCCTGGGAAAGGGAAATAGTGGAAACGGCACAGGCAGCAATTAACGACTTAGCAATGTTAGAATTAGCTGAAAAGCGCATCTTTGAATTCCTTTTGAAGTGGGCTTTTTTTAACAGAGGCTCTTAAGCAGTATAAGAGCCATGAGCGTTTAAGTCAGAGCCTGCAGCGTTTATGGTGTTTCCAATATCCAGGAAGTACCTTCTCGTGAGTCTTTAAGAATAATCCCTAGCGCCGCAAGCTCATCGCGAATGGCATCCGCTTGGGCAAACTGTTTATTTGCTTTGGCTTCCCTGGCGCTGTGCGATTTTAGCTTCTATTTCGCTTTCGCTAAGCGGCGCTCCCTGTTGCTGCGTGCCTTTTAGGAACGCTTGCGGTGCTTGCTGCAGCAGCCCCAAAATCGCCCCCTAGCTGTTTGAGCTCACCCCAAGCTTAGCGGCTTCGCCTGGCTGCTCTTGTTTGGCGCGGTTGAGTTCACGGGCCAACTCAAACATCACCGCTAGCGCTTCAGGTGTGTTGAAATCATCGTCCATGACTTGAGTAAAGCGCTCAAGGTAGGCCGAAACACCACTATCGGTGGTTGGGGTATCCAGCTCAACCTTCTAAAGCCGTATACAAGCGCACTAGTGATTTACGCGCTTCGGTCAGTGAATCGAGCGAATAGTTGATCGGGCTACGATAGTGACTAGCGACCAGTAAAAAACGCACGACTTCAGGATCGTGTTCGGCCAGCACATCGCGAATGGTGAAAAAATTGCCCAGCGACTTGGACATCTTCTCCTTGTTCACCCGCACTGCCCCGGCATGCATCCAGGTGTTGACGTAGGTCTTGCCCGTAGCCGCTTCGCTTTGCGCAATTTCATTTTCATGGTGCGGAAAGGTTAAATCCGGTCCGCCCCATGAATATCGAAGGTTTCACCCAGGCAGCAGGTCGACATTGCCGAGCACTCAATGTGCCAGCCAGGCCTGCCGTTTCCCCAAGGTGACACCCAGTGCGCCTCACCCGGCTTAGCAGCCTTCCAAAGTACAAAATCGAGTGGGTCTTCTTTATGAATATCCACATCAACTCGTGCGCCTGAGCGCATATCGTCTAGTTGACGATTATTGAGCTTGCCGTAATCGGCAAATTTACGTACTCGGTAGTAGACATCGCCGTTCTCTGCTGCGTAGGCAAAGTCTTTTGCAATCAGCGTTTCAATCATCGCCACAATATCGTCGATATGGCCCGTAGCGCGGGGCTCATGACTGGGTGGCAAAACAAACAGACGCCGCTCGTCTTCGTGCATGGCGTCAATCATGCGTTCGGTCAGTGCGGTGATGCTTTCGCCATTTTCGTCGGCGCGCTTGAGAATCTTGTCGTCGATATCGGTAATGTTGCGTACGTAGTTCACGTCGTAACCACGCTCTCGCAAATAGCGTGTAATAACGTCAAAAGCGACCATTACGCGGGCGTGTCCCAGGTGGCAATAGTCATACACCGTCATGCCGCAGACATACATGCTCACTTTACCCGCTTCAAGCGGGGTGAAAGGCTCTTTGCGACGCGTCAGCGTATTGTAAATATGCACTTGGCTACTCATGTTTTTCTAGCCCTTCTGCTTGATTTTTGCCCAGCTATCTTTCAATCCCACGGTACGGTTAAACACCAGGTGTTCCGGCGTCGAATCGTGACGATCAGCGCAGAAGTAGCCGACGCGCTCGAACTGGAAGCGTGACTCGGGCGTCGCTGAGGCAAGGCTCGGCTCACCAATTGCCTGGCAAACCACCAACGATTCTGGGTTCAAGTGCTCCAGGAAATCGACATCTTTGTCACGATCGGGCTGCTCGACGGTAAACAGATTATCGTAAAGACGTACTTCCATCGGTACGCCATAGGCCGCACTGACCCAATGAATGACACCTTTGACTTTACGCCCCTCGGGGTTTTTACCCAGCGTATCGAAATCGACCGAGCAATGCAGTTCGCTGATTTCTCCAGCGGCGTCTTTAATGACCTCGTCACAGCGAATCACATAACTATTGCGCAGACGCACTTCTTTGCCCGGCGCCAGGCGGAAGAACTTCTTAGGTGCATCTTCCATAAAGTCTTCTTGATCGATATAAAGCTCGCGGGTGAAAGGCACCTTGCGCACCGTCATATCTTCACGTGCTGGATGGCCGGGCACGTCATAAATCTCTTCGTGGTCTTCCGGCACATTGGTCAGCACGACTTTTAGCGGCTTTAACACGCACATGGCGCGCGGCGCATTGTCTTCTAGATCCGAACGAATCGCGTGGGTCAACATGGCGATATCGACCAAACCACCGTCAGCCCGGGTGACACCAATCATTTCGCAGAATTTACGAATAGACGCCGGCGTGTAGCCGCGGCGACGCATGCCGGAAATCGTCGGCATCCGCGGGTCGTCCCAGCCATCGACAATTTGCTCATCCACCAGCAGCTTCAGCTTACGCTTGGAAGTTAGGGTGTAGTCGAGATTGAGCCGTGCAAACTCGATTTGCCGCGGTTTCGCGGGCACAGGAAGGTTATTTAAAAACCACTCGTACAGCGGTCGGTGATCTTCAAACTCCAGGGTGCAGATCGAATGCGTAACACCTTCAATGGCATCCGATTGACCATGGGTGAAATCGTACGAAGGGTAAATTTTCCACTTATCGCCCGTTTGGTGATGGCTTGCGTGGCGAATGCGATAAAGGATTGGATCGCGCAAGTTGATGTTGGGTGAGGCCATATCAATTTTAGCGCGCACGACTTTTTCACTTTCGCCGAATTCACCATTTCGCATACGTGCTAGCAGATCCAGGTTCTCTTCGGCGCTGCGATCCCGATAGGGGCTGGGTGTACCCGGTGCGGTAAGAGTGCCGCGATACTCACGAATCTCATCCGGCGAAAGGTCATCGACGTAGGCTTTGCCTTCCTGCATCAAGTGCTGCGCCCAGGTATAAAGCTGGTCGAAGTAGTCAGAGGCAAAACGCACCGGGCCTGCCCATTGAAAGCCTAACCAAGTGACATCTTCTTTGATGGCATCAATATAGGCCTGCTCTTCTTTAGCCGGGTTGGTATCATCAAACCGTAGATGACATTCGCCACCCAATTGCTCCGCCAACCCGAAATTGAGACAGATCGACTTCGCATGGCCGATATGCAAAAAAGCCATTGGGCTCTGGGGGGAAGCGTGTCACGATTTTAGTGACCTGGCCGCCCTCGATTTCGTCGCGTACTTGGTTGCGAATGAAGTTCGGCGCTGGGGTGGTCTCGTTGGTCATGGTGGTGTTGATAACCTCGTGGTGGATGGCGTACTGAGCCGTGAGGACATAGGATAACCCTATAGCCCTTCGCGGTGCAGGGCAAAACAGCTATTATAACGTGACGCCGATGCACAGCGCCAAGGCGATCGCCTTTATTGAACAGGAATTTATCAATGATCGTATTACAGACGAACCATGGTGACATCACCATCGCTCTTAACCACGAAAAAAGCGCCGATTAGCGCGGCGAATTTTGAACAGTACGTTCGCGACGGATTCTATGACGGCACCTTATTTCACCGGGTGATCGACGGATTTATGGTCCAAGGCGGCGGTTTCGATAAAGACTTTGAGCAAAAGCCGACCCGTGATCCCATCGAGAACGAAGCCGACAACGGTTTGAAAAACACCGTGGGGACACTGGCAATGGCCCGTACCCAGGACCCGCACTCTGCTACTGCGCAGTTTTTCATTAATGTGGGCGACAATAGCTTCCCTTGATCATAGCGCTAAAAGCCTTCAGGGCTGGGGCTATGCCGTCTTTGGTGAAGTCGTTGATGGTATGGACGTGGTCAACGAAATTAAAAATGTAGCCACTACGCGCCGCGGTATGCATGCCGATGTTCCCGCTGACGATGTCATTATCGAGCGTGCTTACGTCAAAGAAGCAGAATAACGCTGGGAGTCTTATGCGCACACTGCTTGTTGCCGACCTGCATCTAAGTGGCAATACCCCTGAGCTAAATCAGGGGTTTTACCGCTACCTTGAGCACACTGCCCCAGGAGCCGATGCTCTGTATATTCTGGGCGACCTATTTGATGCCTGGATTGGTGACGACTTGCTCGACGCCACCCACCATCCACTCAGCAGCGTTGCCCATCAGGTCATTGAGCGCTTGCATAAGCTTAGCAGCGACGGCACCGCTGTCTATTTGATGCATGGCAATCGTGATTTCCTGCTGGGTGAACGCTTTATTACCGCCTGCAACGCACTGCTGCTACCTGATGTCGAGGAAGTAGAGATTCATGGCGTCCCCGTAGTACTTCTTCACGGCGATAGCATGTGTACCCAGGACGAAGCCTACATGGCCTTTCGACAGCAGTCGCGCAATCCAGAGTGGCAAGCACAGATGCTTGCCTTACCTCTCGAACAGCGTGTAGCACTAGCGCAAAACCTGCGCACGCAGTCAGGTGAAGCCAATGCCAATAAAGCTGAGGCAATTATGGATGTGACTCAGCAAGAAGTGATCTCGCTCATGGAGGGGCACGGAGTCTCGATAATGATACATGGCCACACACCGCCCACACGTGCATGACTTGACAGTTGAAGACGTGCCAGCCAAACGCTACGTACTCGGTGATTGGGATGCACAGCACGGCTGGGATATCGTCATTGAGCGCTCAGACCGCACGGCACCGCAGTTACGTCAGTTTGCATTATCGAAACCACCAAGCCCCTGACCTTACTCAAGCCCTTGACCTTTTGCTGTGCACAAAAAAGCCGATCAAAAGATCGGCTTTTTGCTAACTCAGAGTTAAGCGATTCTATCGCTCTATGTCTGCATCGCTACGCAGGTCATCAATTAACCCCTGCAGAACCGATTGAGCACGCAATTGCTCGGCCATTTGCGACACAAACGTCTCCATCTGCTCGTCAACTTCACCATCACTAACGCTATCTAATGCCACAACGGCAGCACCTTGCGGTAGTTCAACCGTACGATAGACGCTCTCACCCTCTTCAGGGCGTGTCATTCGGAAAGCTGCCTGAATAATTAGCTGAGGCACGACGGTATCGGCTTGGCGACTGACGTTATTGGCTTCTTGCCAATCGACATCAACCTGCTCTTCTTCTCGTAAATCGGCGACTAACGCCTGCGCTTCTTCAAGCACCGCTTGCTGCTGCTGCTCGGCAACCACTGAAGCCTCGACTTCTCCGCGCACTTCATCCAGAGGCAGTAACGTCGCTTCGCGATGTTCAGCGACCCGTAGTACCAAGCGACGATCTTGATCCAGCTCGATTACTTCACTGTTATAACCCTCTTCAAGTACATCGTTGCTGAAAGCCGCCGACATGACGCCGGGTTCGGATAGCACGCCTTCAGCCGTGTCATCACGGGCAAGCCAATCGCTCTCCTGAAGTGTCAAATTGAGTTCATCGGCAACGCTCTGCAAATCATCGGCAGCAAAGCTCTCATCAATCAACTGCTGAACCCGCTGATTAAATTCATCTTCAACGTCACCAAGTGCCACTTCCCGCGCCAGTTCATCTCGCTGCTCTTCAAACGTAGGGCCTTGAATATCAGTCACTTGAATAATGTGGAAAGCACTATCCAACTCAACGGGCTGGGAAACGTCACCCTCTTCGAGACTAAAAGCAGCTTCATCAAAGTTCTCGCCAAAGAAGCCACGACTAATTACCCCAAGATCGCCCCCCCTCTTCTGCGCTAGCCGTGTCGTCAGAGTAGCGTAGGGCAGTCTCTGCAAACGACTCACCGCTATTCAATGCTTCACGGGCGGTCTCGGCCAATTCCTGTGCTTCTTCGCGGGTGCGCTCATCACCAAACGTAATCATGATGTGCGATACGCGACGGTCAGCGTTACGGTTTTGTTCGCGCCACGCATCACGCAATGCCTCTTCGTCTACGTCGCGTTCCTCTGCCATGCTTTGACGGTCAATCAGTACATATTCAAGGCGCACTTGTTCGGGACGCTCATAGCGCTCCTGATGAGCATCATAATAAGCCTGAAGGTCGTCCTCGCTGACAGCGATATCAGCCTCGACATCGTCCTCATCCAGGATTACGTAGCGGAAACTACGCTGCTGACGCTGCAGCTCTGCCAAGCGCTCTTGCTCTTGGGGAAGACTAAAATCGCTGAAGGCTAACCCTTGCTGTAAATGTTGCCGCTGGATATCGACCCGCAGCTCTTCGCGAAATGACAAAGGCGTATAGCCTGCGCTCGCTAAGCGGTTACGAAATACCTCAGCAGAGAAACGACCATCCTGATCATGAAATTCAGAGAGGCTAACAATTAACTGGTCCAGCTGCTCTTCAGAAACGGCGAATCCACCCTCCTCGGCGTACTGGGATAGCAGTTGCTGGGTAATAAGCTGATCAAGCATATCGCTGCGCAATGCTCGCTCTTGCTCTGGCGGGACTTGACCTGAGCGCAAAGCACGCTGAACCTCAAGCTCAACCTGTTGACGCATAATCGGCTGTCCATTGACACTCGCTACTTCATCCGGATCGTTGCCAAATAGCCCAAACAGAGACTCAATCCCGAAAAGCGCCATGGCCGCGACCATAACACCGATAATAATCTTGGCACCCCAGCTCCTGGAGCCATCTCGAATACTTTGCAGCATGCTAGCCTCAGATAGTCACAGCCAAACACATCGACCCGCTAAATCCTAACAAATAGGGGGCCAGAAAATAACATGGGCGCACCGCCAATGCGATGCGCCCAATAGGTTACAGCAACACTGTCAAATTAGTTAACGGCGTCTTTCAGCGCTTTACCGGCTTTGAAGCTGGGTACTTTTGCAGCACTGATTTGAATTGGCTGACCCGTTTGTGGATTGCGACCCGTGCGCGCGGCACGCTCTTTAATCGCGAAGGTACCAAAGCCTACTAGTGATACGCTTTCGCCCTTCTTAAGGCTATCGGTGACAGACTCCACCATGGCATCCAATGCGCGAGTTGCCGCTGCTTTTGGAATATCTGCAGACGCGGCAATGGCTTCAATCAGCTCGGACTTATTCACTCTTCACCCCTTGACTGTTTCATAAAATGGCTCTGAACGGCATGGTCACCGATAATACTACGAACAAAACATAGCTGCGTTTTATAGCAATGCCTTGAAACATATGTCAAGCAACCATGCCGCGAGGTACCCGCCACACAAAGCAGCGGGCAAAATTAAGTAGAATTAAAGGCCCAAAGGACTTTAACAGCTTAATGAGTACTAGCAACTACGGTACTACTAAACGATGCATCAGTATTTTTCAACGGCGTACCGTCTTCAGCATTTGCGAGCGCCGTGGCTAAGACATCATCTATCCAACGGACCGGACGAATATCAAGTGCACCTTTGATATTGTCAGGTACTTCCTTGAGATCACGGCGGTTTTCTTCAGGAATCAGCACTATCTTTATACCACCGCGGCGGGCTGCCAGCAATTTCTCCTTCAGTCCACCTATCGGCAATACTTCGCCGCGTAGATTGACTTCACCGGTCATCGCCACGTCGCAGCGTACCGCACGCTGGGTGTAAGCGGAAACGATAGCCGTGACCATGGCAATACCAGCACTGGGGCCATCCTTCGGCGTAGCGCCTTCAGGAACGTGGATATGCAGATCCTCTTTTCAAACCGCTCGGGATCAATTCCATACGCTTCCGCTCTCGCACGAACCACCGTTTGGGCGGCGCTTACCGACTCTTTCATCACATCGCCAAGCGAGCCCGTCTTGTTAATTCGCCCTTTGCCCGGCGTCACCACTGACTCAATGTTGAGTAGCTCTCCGCCCACAGAGGTCCAGGCTAACCCAGTCACACGACCAATTTGGTCATCCTGCTCCGCTAAGCCGTAGCTATAGCGACGGACACCGGCATAGTGCTCAATCTGCTCAGCCGTTAAGCTCTGTCCGTCTTGTGCAGATTTAGGATCACGTTCTTTTTCAAGGCGCTCACGCAGTACTTTGCGCGACACTTTGGCAATCTGCCGCTCTAGTTCACGCACACCCGCTTCGCGAGTGTAATAGCGAATAAGCTCTAAAAGTGCGCTGTCTTCCAGCGTTAACTCATCACCTTTTAAACCGTTAGCCTCTAGTTGCTTAGGTAATAAGTAGCGTTTAGCGATTGCCAATTTCTCATCTTCGGTGTAACCCGGCAGACGAATAATCTCCATGCGATCAAGCAGAGCGCTGGGAATATTCATTGAGTTAGCCGTACAAATGAACAGTGTTTCTGAGAGATCGTAATCGAGTTCCAGGTAATGATCGCTAAAGCTATTATTCTGCTCAGGGTCAAGTACTTCGAGTAGCGCAGAAGCAGGGTCACCGCGATGGTCCATGCCGAGCTTATCGACTTCATCCAGCAGGAATAGCGGATTTTTGACGCCAGCGCGACTCATACGCTGCATCAATTTACCTGGTAACGAGCCGATATAAGTGCGCCGATGCCCACGAATTTCAGACTCGTCGCGCACCCCACCCAGCGCCAAACGCACATATTTACGATTGGTAGCGCGGGCAATGGATTGACCAAGCGAGGTTTTACCCACCCCAGGTGGTCCTACCAGGCACAGCACAGGCCCCTTCATCTTGCGCACACGCTTCTGCACAGCAAGATATTCAAGAATGCGTGCTTTAACCTCATCGAGGCCGTAATGGTCCTCATCCAGCACCTGCTGTGCTTTAACCAGGTCATGCTTAACCCGCGTGCGCTTTTTCCACGGCACGGCCACAAGCCAATCGAGATAAGAGCGCACCACAGTCGCTTCTGCAGAGTTTGAAGCCATCATTTTAAGCTTATTAAGCTCTTGGGTGGCTTTCTCAAACGCCTCCTGTGGCATTCCCGATTCTTTTATCGCCTTCTCGTACTTTTCTGCTTCGTTGGGCACATTATCCAGCTCACCCATCTCTTTCTGGATGGCCTTCATCTGCTCATTGAGATAATACTCGCGCTGGGTCTTCTCCATCTGCTCCTTGACCCGTGAGCGGATGCGCTTTTCTACCTGAAGCAAGTCGATTTCAGATTCAATTAACGCCATCAAGTGCTCAATGCGATCCCGCACCTTATCCATCTCAAGCAGCTCTTGCTTATCGCCAATTTTGAGCGATAGATGGGCACAAATGGTATCCACTAGGCGGCTTGGGTCTTCAATCCCGGACAGCGAATTAAGCACTTCGTTGGGGACTTTTTTAGAGAGCTTTACGTACTGCTCAAACTGATTAAGCAGTACGCGCACAAGCGCCTCTTGTTCGCGACTGGTGAGCGGTTCGCTCTCCCGCGGCGTTAAGTACGCCTGGGTATAGCCCGCTGCATTCTCTTCGACATCCAGGACATCGGCGCGGAAGTTGCCTTCGATTAGCACTTTCACCGTGCCATCGGGCAGCTTAAGCAGTTGCATGATGTCGGCCACGGTGCCCATCGAATAAAGGTCAGCGTTATCGGGCTCATCCTGAGACGCTTCACGCTGAGCCACCAGCAACACACGCTTATCAGCCTCCATCGCCGCTTCAAGCGCCTGGATAGACTTTTCACGCCCTACAAAAAGGGGGGATGACCATTTGCGGATAAACAACCACATCGCGTAATGGCAAAGGGGTAGACATTGTGTCTGTTCGGCGTTCTGCTGCATCGCAGACGTTCCTCGGCAAATCGGATGAGTACTTAAATAGGAGTACTTGGAAAAGTACTGCACAGTCATCAATAAGCTGGCTATAAACGCATCAGCGTTGAGCGGACTAGGCAGTAACACTTCGCATCAACGCGCTTAAACAGCAAGGGGTCGCCTAAGCGACCCCCTGGTTTTAGCGCAAGCGGTTAAAGCTGGGCCTCAATACTCGACTAGCGCCTAACCATCAGTGCCATCGACGCGTGCTTCTTCCTGCTGGGAGTAAATCAATAGAGGCTCACTCTCTCCAGCAATCACGGAGCCGTCAATGACGACTTTGCTTACACCTTCAAGCGATGGAATTTCATACATGGTATCAAGCAGCACTGACTCTAGAATAGAGCGCAGTCCACGTGCACCTGTTTTACGCTCCATGGCTTTTTCAGCCACCGCACGCAGCGCTTCATCTCTGAATTCAAGCGTCACATCTTCCATCTCAAACAGCTTGACATACTGTTTAATCAACGAATTCTTCGGCTCCGTCAGGATTTGCACCAGCGCATCTTCGGTGAGCTCCATCAAGGTTGCAATGATCGGCAGACGACCAACAAACTCGGGAATTAGGCCAAACTTAACCAGATCCTCAGGTTCAACATCGGCCAGCAATTCACCCACCCCACGGGAGGACTCCTTGCTCTTCACAGCCGCATTAAAACCAATGCCACCTTTCTCAGCGCGATCACGGATTACTTTATCCAGACCTGCAAACGCACCGCCGACGATAAACAGTATATTGCCCGTATTAACCTGGACAAATTCCTGCTGTGGGTGCTTTCGCCCGCCTTGTGGCGGCACTGAAGCAGTCGTACCTTCAATAAGCTTCAGCAATGCTTGCTGTACGCCCTCACCCGAGACATCACGAGTGATTGAAGGGTTATCTGATTTTCGAGAAATCTTGTCTATTTCATCGATATAGACAATGCCACGCTCGGCTTTTTTCGACATCGTAATCGCATTTCTGCAGCAGCTTCTGGATGATGTTTTCTACATCTTCACCGACATAGCCGGCTTCCGTCAGCGTGGTTGCATCCGCAATGGTAAAAGGTACATTCAGTAACCGTGCCATGGTTTCTGCCAACAGCGTTTTACCGCTACCGGTAGGACCAATCAGCAGGATGTTTGATTTACCTAATTCAACATCGCCGTCGCGCACATCAGTTTTCAGACGTTTGTAGTGGTTATACACCGCTACAGACAGCACCATTTTGGCGCGATCTTGCCCGATGACGTAGTCATCCAATGTATGACGTATTTCGCGAGGCGTAGGTAAACGCTCCTCATCGCTCTCGGCATCGGCTTCGAGAACTTCCTCGCGAATGATGTCATTACATAAGTCGACACACTCATCGCAGATATAGACGGACGGGCCCGCAATTAGCTTACGTACTTCGTTTTGGTTTTGCCACAAAACGAGCAGTAAAGCAGTTTGCCACCTTCGTCCTTGCCCTTTGCCGTCGGCCATTCGCATACCTCTGTCACTGCGGCTTACGCCGCCGGAAAAGCTCGTTAGAAAAGCAGAATCCTATCACGCTATCAGGGATGTAGGCCGCTTATCCAGCACTGCATCAATCAAGCCATACTCTTTGGCTTTATTGGCGCTCATGAAATTATCCCGATCAGTATCACGCGAGACGGTTTCAATATCTTGGCCAGTATGATGGGCAAGAATCTGATTCAGCTTCTCGCGAATACCCAGAATTTCACGGGTATGAATTTCGATATCAGACGCTTGGCCTTGGTAACCACCCAGCGGCTGATGGATCATTACACGTGAGTTGGGCAAACAGTAGCGTTTGCCAGCAGCGCCAGCTGTTAATAACAGCGCGCCCATACTAGCCGCCTGACCAATACAAACGGTCGATACATCTGGCTTCACAAACTGCATCGTGTCGTAAATCGACATCCCCGCGGTGACCGAACCACCAGGCGAGTTGATATACAGGTGAATATCTTTATCTGGATTTTCTGACTCCAGAAACAGTAACTGAGCGACAACCAGATTAGCCATGTAGTCTTCTACAGGGCCTACCAAAAGATCACGCGCTCTTTCAAAAGGCGTGAGTAAATGTCGTAGGCTCTTTCCCCTTTGGCGCTCTGCTCAACCACCATGGGCACTAAACCGCCGGCGTTTTGAATATCAAACTCACTCATTCAGGTGATTCCTTGCGTCCGGGGAAGGGAAAGGCGCACCGACATATAGGTGCGCCACGTTCCAGGGTGTTAGGCGTTAGCTTGCTCGCCCTCTTCAGCACCCTCGTCTTGCTCTGCCTGCTGCTGGGCAGCGGCAAGGGCTTGCTGATAAGACATTTCAACGTCTTTAATGTTCGTTTGCTCAAGAAGTTTAGCAACCGCCTTCTCTTCAAGAATGGCAGATTTTACCTGGGTTTTCAGCTGCTCGTTGCCCATGTAATAACTAACAACTTCATCAGGGTCTTGGTACTGCTCAGCCAGCTCGGCCACTTTCGCCTTGATGGCATCATCGTCAGCATCCAGTTCGTTTGCCTTGATAACTTCCGCCAACAACAAGCCCACTTGGACGCGGCCTTTAGCCTGCTCTTCAAAAGTTCATTGGGCAGTTGGCTGACGTCAAAATCTTCACCTAAGCCAAACTGCTGGGCCGCTTGACGCTTCATGCCATCAGTTTCCTGCTGAACCAATGCACTCGGTACAGGAATTTCGTTAACCTTTTTCAGCGCATCAAGCACTTGCTGCTTAACCCGGTTATCTACAGCTTGTGACGCTTCCCGGGTCATGTTCTTCTTGATTTCAGCGCGGAATTTTTCCTGATCGCCGCCTTCAACGCCAAAACGCTCGATAAACTCAGCATCTACTTCGGGCAGTTTCTGGCTGCTGACTTTATGGACGGTTACCTTGAAGGTGGCTTCTTTACCGGCTAAATGCTCGGCTTGGTAATCTTCAGGGAAAGTGACGTGAAGGGTCTTCTCTTCGCCCGCTTTGGCGCCAATTAACTGCTCTTCAAAGCCAGGAATAAAGCTATTAGAGCCAATGACAAGCGTGTGGCCCTCGGCGCTGCCGCCTTCAAACGGCTCATCACCTATATAACCTTGGAAATCGATAGTGACCTGGTCACCGTCAGCGGCAGCAGCGTCCACTTCTTCCCAGGCCGCGTTTTGCTTACGCAGCGTATCGATCATTTCATCGACATCAGCATCGCTAACCGAAACCACCGGACGCTCAATCTCTGTTCCTTCGATAGAGGTAAGCTCAACCTGAGGGTAGATTTCCATCACCGCTACAAATTCTAAATCTTTACCTGACTCATTGACAGACGGTTCAATTTGCGGAAAACCAGCCGGATTCAGACCTTCATCGGTAATAGCGCGTACGTAACGCTCGCGCATTACCTCGCTGACTACCTCGTTACGTACATCTTGACCGTAGCGCTGTTGAACGACTGACATTGGCACCCGGCCCTGGCGAAAACCATTCAAGCGAACGTTCTTCGCGGTGTCTTTCAAGCGAGCACTAACGGCCCCGTCAATCTCGGCAGCTGGCACTTGAATGGTAATGCGACGTTCGATCTGGGAGGTCGTCTCGACAGAAACTTGCATGAATTGTCCTCTAACGGCTGGGCGTTGTGTTGATTGCATGTAATTGTGCTGATTGGATCTAAAAAGATCAAAGGGGCAATTTTAAGAACCCCAACGCATAGTAGCAAGCGCCATGATCGCATGATGGGGGCGTAGCCATTAAATACAAGGCGACAAGTGACTTATTTATTACTTTCAGGCGCTGGATCAAAGCAAAGCTTGCTCGATAAGGTATTCTCCCTTCCTTCAGACTTCTTTTGCCACCTATCGTACCGACACCCATGTCTAATCATCAAGATTTACCCATTTCTCGCGTGATGCAAACCAGCATCCTGCACTGCACAACAGACACACCTCTGCATGAGGCAGCTAAGTACATGGCAGATCGCCAGTGCAGTTCGATTGTCATTATGGAGAACCAGCAGGCGGTAGGCCTTTGGACCGAACACGACGCGCTAACGATTAACTTTAGCGCACTGACGGTACTTGCCCGACCTATCACAGAATTTATGTCATCACCGGTACACACCGCGCCACAGCAAATGCTGTTAAGCGAAGCCGCGCTATTTCTAAATACTCATAAGCTGCGACATCTGGTGGTTGTCAATGAGGCAGGGCATCCAGTTGGGATCCTGTCGCAAACCGACATCGTCATGAATCAGGGCCTGGAACCCTACCTTCGGCTTCGAGAAGTGCAATCCGTCATGCGGCCTGACCCGCTGGTCATTCAAGGCTCGCTCAAGGTGACTGAGGCAGCGCATCAAATGCGCATCCTGAAGCAGGATGCAGCCATCATTATAGACAACCATCAGATGGGCATCATTACCGAGCGAGATATCGTGTCATTCATTGCCCGGCAGCTTGAAGACATACCTGTGATGGAAATAGCAAGTCAGCCAGTATTAAGTGTCGATGAATCGACCCCGCTGATCAACGCACGCGACCTTCTCATTAACCACCATATTCGCCATCTCGTCGTTCGTGACAACCAGAGTATAATCTCCGGCCTACTGAGCTTTAGCGATATTCTAGTCGGCGCAGAGTACCTGTATCTATCTGACTTAAGCGATGCTCTGGCTCAGCGAGATATGGCACTCGTGCGCTCAAGGCAGAACCTGCAGCTAGCAGAGCGAGTAATAAACTCCTCGCTAGAAGGTATTATTATTACTGATGCCGATACACGCATCGAGTTTGTAAATCCTGCCTTTACGTCTTTAACTGGCTTTACGCTAGAGGATATTGCTGGCAAAAGCCCAGCGTGCTGTCTTCAGGGCGTCAGGATTCAGCCTTTTATGACCAAATGTGGCAGTCTCTCAAAACCAGCGGTTATTGGCGCGGAGAAGTTTGGAACCGTCGCAAATCGGGCGAGCTGTATCTTGAACTGTTGACGATTACAGCGATAACCAATGATGAAGGCGTTAACCAACATTACGCCGGCCTCTTCTCCGATATCACCCATATGCGCGAGAATGAGGATAAGATTCGTCATTTAGCCTATTACGATGTATTAACCCGCCTGCCCAACCGGCGCTTGCTGGAAGATCGCATTAAGCTGGCCATTCGCCACGCCCACCGCGAGACGCAACAGTTGGCCATCATGTTTATCGACTTGGACCATTTCAAGCAAGTTAACGATACGCTGGGCCATGCGCTGGGTGATGAGCTATTGCTGAACGTGGCCGCGCGAATGACGGCCAAGCTACGTGAAGACGACACGCTAGCCCGCCTGGGGGCGATGAGTTTATTGCCTTACTCCCTAACATTAACGGCTTCTCTGAAGCCACAAACGTTGCGCGACGACTGATAGAGGCCGTCAGCGCCCCCTATTCGCTGCAAGGACATAGCTTTCGCATTGGCTGTAGCATGGGCATCAGTCTCTACCCTGACGATGGAAATACGCCTGAGGTGCTAATCCAACACGCCGATGCCGCGATGTATCGGGCTAAACACGAAGGACGCAACACTTACCGGCTGTACCAAGCGGATATCGATCGAAAAGCCCGTGACCAGCTGAGCATGGAGACAGCTTTGCGCAATGCTGTTGAGACGGGGAAGGGCTATATATGGCTTACCAGCCGTTAGTCAGACGTGACAACAAGCAACTAATATCGGCTGAAGCGCTTGCGCGCTGGGATCATCCGGAACATGGCCCCATCCTACCTGGTAAGTTTATTACCTTGGCTGAAAGCTCAGGCTTGATCTTACCGCTGGGTAAAGGGTCATTGACCTGGTACTTGAAGATATGGCCCGGTGGCGCGGCGCTGGCAAGAAGCTGGTGCCTATCGCTATCAATTTATCTGCAGCACAGTTCTGGCAGCCTGATTTTGTGGCTACCATCAAGCAGAAATTACATGATAACGATATCCCGGCATCGCTGATCACATTTGAGTTGACCGAAAGTATCTTACTAAACCGACAAGCAGATGGCACCGCCCTACTGCAACAGCTGCGCGAGCTAGGCTGCGGAATTGCCTTGGACGACTTTGGAACCGGTTACTCATCGCTCAGCTACTTACACAACATACCTGCCCATAGCCTTAAAATAGACCGTAGCTTTATCGAGGGCATTAGACCATGAAGAAAACAATAGCCGGACCATTGTGGCAGCCATTTCAAGTCTTGCCCGTGAACTAGGCCTGAAAGTGGTGGCAGAAGGTGTTGAGACAGAACAGCAATGGCATTTACTCGGCAACTACGCCATCGATTTTATCCAAGGATACCTTATCGCCAAACCGCAACCACAAGGGCAGTTTGCTGAGCACCTTAGCGACAGATGAGTCGCTTGGTCGCTAGCTAGGTATACGCATGCCACAAACTAAAAGATTACCCCTGACGTTTATCTGTCCACCCTAGGCTTAGCGCATGGAGGAGCACACCGAGGGTTGCACCATGGGAAATAAAAACCTGCCAACTGATCCAATCAGTGAACAGTACGTGCCAGAGACCCATTAACACCGTACCAAGCAACAGCATTACCAATAGCCGTTTAAACAACTTGGGCAACCTTTGCCGCGCGTCTACTGTCAGCAAGCGCCACTGTACAGCTGCCACAAACGCAACCAGCGCCAAGGCGATAACAATAAGCGTCTGGCGGGTTTCATACCCACCCGCTATATAGCGAGGCAGCGCTGCCAGCATAACGACACATAAACCTATAGCAACGCTAACACGCTCAGGCGACGAAGCAGCTTGTTGCATCGATTAAGCAACCTCCAGTTGCTGAGTAACGATCCACTCTTCCACCCATGGTATGGCCGCATCATCGGCCATAAACGTCTCCATGGCATCAATTTCTAAACGCTCACCTAAACGGGTCGCGCCATGCTCTTCCAGCAGAGAATCGAGTGTCCTGCCAGCACCACAAAAGGTGTCCCCGTAAGAGCTATCGCCCAATGCAATGATTCCGTAGCGGAGCGACGTGAGCGAAGGACTTTGATCACGCACATTACGTACGAAGGGCACAAAGCCACCCGGGAAATCACCGCTACCCGTGGTCGATACACTGAACAACGTAAGATCAGCGGCGTCACTGGTAATATCATCTATAGTAGGCTGTTCAAGGATAGCAACGGTGTAACCGGCTTGTTCAAATAAGGGTTTCACCTGCTCCGCCACATCTAGGGCGCCACCATACATTGTGCCCACTAAAATATTTAGTTTTGGCATCGTCACTCCCCCCTGTCAAAGTGTCACAGTGCCAACCGTCAAGTCGACAAATACCCGATTAATTTGCTCAAATATTAACATGGCTCGGCAAATTGAAACACATTACGCCAACAGACGATGCAGACACATCAAACGGGAGAGATTATGCAGCAAACCTTCGAGACTTGGATCACACCGCTAATGATTGGCGGCTTAATTATATTTATGTGTTTTATTATCTGGGATTTAGCCAAAAATCGAATGCCGGGAAATTTGGCACCGTTATGCTGTTCGTTGTACTAGGGGCCGGCATGCTGGGTTACGTCTTAAAGGTAGTTATTACCTGGCTGATCGAAGGAGGCGGTATTTAGGGGCTTGGGGAAGCTCATCCATAACCGTCCTACCGACCATTCGCCCGCATTAGCATGAGAAAAGGAGCGCCCGAAGGCACTCCTTTAGATAAATGAGGGTAGAGAGCGACCATTAAGCAGACCGAAATTAATAAGCCAGGGTCTACTCATCACCTACATAGTGCTCAACCTGCTGCTTGAGCTTCTGCCCAGGGCGAAAAGTCACCACTCTGCGAGCTGAGATGGGGATTTCTTCACCGGTTTTAGGATTACGTCCTGGACGTTCGCGCTTATCACGCAGATCAAAGTTACCAAAGCCTGAAAGCTTTACCTGTTCGTTCTCGCGAAGACAGGCTCGAATCTCTTCAAAAAAAGCTTCGACCATGGCTTTTGCTTCCCGCTTAGACAGCGCTAGCTCAGCATGTAAATGCTCAGCAAGCTCTGCTTTGGTCAATGCACCCATAAGGCTTCTCCTTATCCTTGAAGCAAATACAGCAGCAAACGCACTGCATCAAATGTACAGTAGCAAACGCATTGCCAAGAGCGTGATAAGCATCGTGGCGGGGCCTAAGTACTTATTTAGATACTGACTAGCCGCGCAGCTCCGCATCCAGCTTGACACGCACTTGTGTCACAATTGAATCAACCAACTGATTGATTTCTTCATCGTTTAGCGTGCGCGATGGATGCTGCCAGGTCAAGCCCAACGCAATACTCTTATGGCCTTCAGCGACTCCTTTACCCGCATAAACGTCAAATAGCTTAATATCCTGCAGGTAATCCCCGCTTGCTCTCTGGCACAATCCAACAATGATTGAACAGGGGTGGCTTCCTTGAGTATAAACGCCAAATCACGACGCACCTCGGGAAAGCGAGATAGCGGTTCAAAGGCCGGCACACTGCCTTGGCTTAGCATATCCAAGCGCACTTCAAACAACACAGCATCCATTTTCAAACCCAGCGTTGCGCGCACTTGCGGGTGCAGCGTGCCAATCCAGCCGGCAGGTTCGCCGTTATGCAATAGCTGCGCACTTTGCCCAGGATGAAGCGAGGGGGTGCTCTGCGGGCTCGAACCGCCAAGAATCGCCTTCGCCGCCCAAGGCGATCACGCTTTCTAGATCACCTTTAAGGTCATAAAAGTCGACGCGGTCTTTTGCGCCACTCCACCCTTCTGCTTCACGTGGTCCACATACTAAAGCACCCAGCATCGGCACCTGCGATAACGCATCCAACTCGCCATTAAATACTAGCCCGGTTTCAAATAATCGCACGCGGGTTTGCTGCCGATTGAGGTTATGCTCCATGGCGCGAATCAGGCCGGGAAATAAGCTTGCGCGCATTACCGATAAATCAGCCGAGATAGGATTGGCAAGCACAGGCGTCACGGCATCGGGCAACAGCGCCGCTTGCAACTCAGGCGCAACAAAGCTGTAGGTAATCGCCTCCTGGAAGCCACGAGCAACCATCTGCCGCCGTAGTCGTGCCTGGGTAAGCGTTGCCTCGTCCGCGGAGCGAAGTGCCAAGCGTGCCGCCGGGCGGCGAACCGGCAAATTATTGTAGCCATGGATACGCGCTACTTCTTCGATGAGATCCTCTTCGATGGCTAGGTCAAAACGCCAGCTTGGCGCGGTGACTGCCCAACCGGCATCCTGCACGCTGACATCAAGCCCTAAGCGCTGCAAAATGTCTGTCACATCATCGCTATCGAGCGTCTTGGAAAGCGCCTTCTCTAACCGCGCACTGCGCAATAGCATCGAACGCTCTGCGGGCATGTGCTCGGCACTTTGCGCTTCAACCACTGGCCCAGCTTGGCCGCCGCAAATTTCAATTAAAAGCTGGGTGGCACGCTCGACGGCAACGGGCGTTAACTGCGGGTCGACACCGCGCTCAAAGCGATGCGATGCATCGGTATGCAGCCCGTAAGAGCGCGCTTGCCCAGCAATGGCAAGTGGCGTAAAGAACGCTGATTCAAGAAAAATAGTCTGGGTATTTACATTAACCCCGGAGTTTCGCCCCCATCACCCCCTGCCATGGCAAGTGGTCCAGAGTGATCGGCGATAACCAGTGTTTCAGGGCGCAGCGCTACGTCGCTACCATCCAGTAGCGTTAACTTCTCGCCCGGCTTGGCCATGCGAACAACGATGCCTTCTTGCAAGTTGTCACGATCAAAAGCATGTAGCGGCTGGCCAAGTTCCAGCATGACGTAGTTGGTAATATCCACCACTGGATCAATAGAACGTACGCCACTGCGACGCAACCGCTCTACCATCCAAAGCGGTGTTTCAGCCTTAACACTCACGCCCTTGATAACACGACCAATATAGCGAGGACACTGCTCAGGTGCTTCAATGCTAACCGTGAAGCTATCCTCAACCTCAGCAGCCACCGGTTCTATCATTGGCCCGTTAACAGGCAATCGGTTAAGCACACCCACTTCACGGGACAACCCCTTAATGCTAAGGCAGTCACCGCGATTGGGCGTCAGATCGACTTCAATCGTCATGTCGTTAAGATGCATGAACTCTCTGAAATCAATACCCACTGGCGCCGCTGACGATAGCACCAGAATGCCGGGCGAGGTCTCTTCTTCAAGCCCCAGTTCGGATGCAGAGCAAATCATGCCGCGCGATTCGACACCACGCAGCTTGGCCTTTTGATTTTAAAGTCACCTGGGAGTACACCACCCACCTGGGCAAAAGGCACTTTCTGACCAATATCGACATTGGGCGCACCGCAAACGACCTGAACAGGCTCACCGGTACCGTCATTAACGGTGCAAACATTGAGCTTGTCCGCGTCAGGGTGCTTCTCTTTACTCAGCACCTCAGCCACGACGACACCGCTGAATTCGGCGGCTACCGCTTCAACGGCATCGACTTCCAAGCCCGCCATGGTGATTTGATCGGCCATTGCCTGCGTTTCAAGCTGCGGCGAAACCCACTCGCGCAGCCACAGTTCTGAAAATTTCATCGTTGATCCTGTATTCGGCGGCGGTCTTAAGCGAATTGACGTAAAAAACGCAGATCGTTTTCAAAGAACAGGCGTAAATCATTTACGCCGTAGCGCAGCATTGCCAAACGCTCTGCCCCCATTCCGAAAGCAAAACCGGTATAGCGCTCAGTATCAATACCTGAATGCCTGAACACTTCAGGATGCACCATGCCGCAGCCCATCACTTCCAGCCAACCGCTATGGGAACAGACGCGACAGCCTGCCCCACTACACATCACGCACTGAATATCCACTTCTGCAGAAGGTTCAGTGAATGGGAAGTAGGAAGGACGGAAACGCACCGATAGATCGTCGCGCTCGAAAAATGCCTGCAAAAAATCTTCGATGGTGCCTTTAAGGTCAGCAAAGCTGACATCCTCATCAACCAACAACCCTTCCACTTGATGGAACATGGGCGTATGGGTTAAATCCGAGTCGCTGCGATAAACGCGTCCTGGACAAACAATACGGATAGGCGGCTCGCTGCTTTTCATGGTGCGCACTTGCACCGGCGAAGTGTGCGTCCGCAGTAGGCGTGTGGCATCAAAATAGAAGGTATCTGCCATACCACGGGCGGGGTGGTGGGCAGGAATATTGAGCGCTTCAAAATTGTGATAGTCGTCTTCAATTTCAGGCCCTACTGCCACATCATAACCGATACGAGTGAACAGCCCTTCTATGCGCTCAAGCGTACGCGTCACAGGATGAAGACCGCCTTCGGCCTGGCCACGCCCGGCAACGTGACATCGATACTCTCAGCGGCCAAACGGGCATTCAGCGCAGCACTTTCAAGCTGCTGGCGTTTGGCATCAATTTCGTAGGCTAGGGTTTGCTTGGCCTGATTAATACGCTCTCCCGCTGCCGGGCGCTCTTCGGCTGACAGTTTTCCCAGGCCTTTCAGCAAGGCAGTTACCTCACCTTTCTTACCTAAGTAGCGTACTCGTAACTCGTCTAGTGCGGCGACACTCTGCGCAGCCTGAATGGCGTCGCGAGCCTCAGATACCAGAGTAGGAAGGTGATCCATCCGTTTCACTCCGAATTAAGCGGTGTCCATCCGTGAAGATGGCGTAGCACGTTGAAGGTGACAAAAACAGGGGGAAGAGCGGCTGCTCTTCCCCTGTATGGGTCACTCTTAAATGACCTCAGGCACGTTGCACAGGCAAAAGCCCAGCACAAACTACCTTATTGGGCAGCCTTGGCTTTTTCCACGATGGCAGCAAATGCAGCCTTCTCGTGTACTGCCAAATCGGCCAATACTTTACGGTCGATTTCGATACCGGCTTTCTTGAGACCGCCAACAAAGCGGCTGTAAGACATACCATTGACGCGTGCACCAGCGTTGATACGCTGGATCCACAGCGCGCGGAACTGGCGCTTACGGTTGCGGCGGTCACGGTACGCATACTGACCTGCTTTGATAACGGCTTGCTTGGCAACGCGGAAAACGCGCGAACGGGCACCGTAGTAACCTTTAGCAAGTTTCAATACTTTTTTATGGCGACGACGCGCTACTACGCCACGTTTAACTCGAGTCATAACACACTCCTGACTTTAAGGCTGAGGCAAAAATTTGTGCGCTCAGAAAAACGAAAACCCGACTTATAGATTCGGCAGCATACGCTGGATGAGCGCTTTATCAGACGCGTGGATTTGCTTCATTCCACGCAGTTGACGCTTACGCTTGGTCGATTTCTTAGTCAAGATGTGGCTACGGAAAGACTGTTTGTGCTTAAAGCCATTAGCAGTCTTCTTGAAGCGCTTGGCAGCGCCACTGTTGCTTTTGATTTTCGGCATGAGGAAAACTCCGCTCGATATTTTTTAGAAAACCCAGGGCCGACCACCACTCTCGCAGTGGCCCGTTAACATCGCCGTTGGATCACTTCTTTTCGGGGCAATAATCATGATCATCTGGCGCCCTTCCATTTTCGGGAAAGACTCTACCGCTCCGATCTCTTCCAGGTCTGCCGCGATCCTTTCCATTAGTTTACGACCAATGTCCTGGTGCGCCATTTCACGACCACGGAAGCGCAGTGTGACTTTGCCCTTGTCACCACCTTCCAGAAAGCGCGTCAGGTTCTTAAGCTTGACCTGATAATCGCCTTCATCGGTGCCAGGACGGAATTTAACTTCCTTAACCTGGATTTGCTTCTGCTTCTTCTTTTGAGCCGCTTTCTGCTTCTTGGTCTCAAAAACGAACTTGCCGTAATCCATAATCTTACAGACGATGGGATCGGCATTCGAAATTTGCACGAGGTCCAAGCTTTCAGATTCAGCACGTTCTAGCGCTTCGGTAGTGGGTACAACACCCAATTGTTCACCGTCGCTACCAATAAGACGTACTTCTTCTTCGACAATTCGCTCGTTCATTGGTGGGCGTTTGTCTGCTGGACGCCCTCGCTGGCTGCTTCTCTTGATCGTTCCGTCTCCTTAGGCAATTGACGATGTCGCCAGGGCTGCTCTCTCGGCAGTATGGCGTTCAATAAATTCATCGATCGTCATTGTACCGAGGTTTTCGCCGCTGCGAGTTCGCACGGCCACTGAGTCAGCTTCGACTTCCTTATCTCCCACCACAAGGAGATAGGGAACTTTCTGTAACGTATGCTCACGGATTTTAAAGCCGATCTTCTCGTTCCTCAAGTCTGCTTTAACACGCAAGCCACTTTTTTGCAGGCGTTTCTCCAATTCAACTGCATATTCACGCTGTGAATCGGTAATTGTCATGACTACTGCCTGCTGTGGGGCAAGCCATAATGGCATAGCGCCCGCATAATGTTCAATCAAGATGCCAATGAAACGCTCCATAGAGCCAACGATAGCACGATGCAACATTACCGGTGGCTTCCGCTGGCCTTCTTCGGTCACATACTGGGCGCCAAGACGCTCTGGCATCATAAAGTCAACCTGCATGGTACCCACTTGCCATTCGCGCCCTAGGCAATCTTTCATATGATATTCAATCTTGGGACCATAGAAAGCACCTTCGCCAGGAAGTTCCTGCCATTCCACGCCGCACGTTTTTAACGCACTACGCAGTGCATCTTCCGCTCGATCCCAAACGTCATCGCTGCCAATGCGTTTTTCTGGGCGAAGCGCTATTTTAATCGCAATATCTTCAAAGCCAAAATCACTGTACACCTTTAGCGCTTGGCGATGAAAATCAGTCACTTCTGGCTCAACTTGAGCTTCCGTACAAAAACGTGGCCATCGTCTTGAGTAAACGCCCGCACACGCATAATACCGTGTAAAGCCCCTGATGGCTCGTTACGGTGGCATCCACCAAACTCACCAAAGCGAACAGGCAGTTCGCGATAGCTGCGCAAACCAGAATTAAACACCTGAACATGGCCAGGACAATTCATAGGCTTAAGGGCGTATTCACGTTTTTCAGATTCAGTAAAGAACATGCCGTCGGCGTAGTTATCCCAGTGCCCTGACTTCTTCCAAAGCGATACATCCATTATTTGGGGACAGCGAATTTCCTGGTAGCCGCCCTCTTTATAAACGCCTCGCATATATTGTTCGATCTGCTGCCATAGCGCCCAGCCGTTTGGGTGCCAAAATATCATTCCCGGCGCTTCTTCCTGCATGTGAAAGAGATCTAATCGGCGTGCCAACTTACGATGATCACGCTTTTCTGCCTCTTCAAGACGCTTAATGTATGCCTTGAGCTGTTTTTTATCGCCCCATGCAGTTCCGTAGATCCGCGTCAGCATGGTATTAGCAGCGTCACCACGCCAATATGCACCGGCCAATTTAGTAAGCTTAAAGGCTTTTAAGTGTCGGGTGTTCGGCACGTGCGGTCCACGACACATGTCGGTGTACTCTTCGTGATGATAAAGCCGGATCGTCGCATTATCGGGAATATCGCGAACAATCTCCTGCTTGTAGGGTTCATCACGGTGCAAAAGGTCAACATTGCCTTGTCACGATCAACGTATTCGCGCACGACGTCGTATTCGCGCTCAATCAATGATTGCATGCGCGCTTCAATCGCCTCTAGATCCTCCGGCGTGACGGGTTGACCAAATTCGATATCATAATAAAAACCGTCATCAATGACCGGCCCGATCGCCATTTTGGCCTCGGGGTACATCTGTTTAACCGCATGACCGATTAGGTGAGCGCAGGAGTGACGAATAATGTCCAACCCCTCAGCGTCGCGCGCGGTGATAATAGCCACTTCGGCATCTTGCTCGATCAGATCAGCGGCATCCACCAACACACCATCGATTTTCCCAGCGACACAGGCCTTAGCCAAACCAGGGCCAATGGATTCTGCGAGCTGCATAATGGTCAGCGGGTCTTCAAACGTTCTTTGACTGCCGTCGGGCAGAGTAACAATAGGCATTCAGGTTCCTTGAGCGCAGTGGTGATCCATACCAAGGATCACATTTCGCTATCAATGGTCTAGGGGCAATGTTCTAGGGGTCTTAGTCTAACAATAAAAAAACAGCGGCAAGACTAGCAGAATTAGTCTCTGCTTAAAATAAAAACGGGAGGCATAGGCCCCCGCTTCTTTATGCTGCGATTACTATCACCTCATGTTAGGCAATTAGTAATCTCAAAGTGATAAGTGGAATTATTTCCACTCATCCAGTTCAACACGACGGTTCTGGAAGCGACCTTCTTCGGTTTCATTGGTCGCGATCGGGAACTCTTCGCCGTAACCTACTGCTTGCATACGGTCAGAAGCTACGCCCTGCTCAGCAAGGTAATTAGCAACAGACTGTGCACGCTCTTGTGACAAGTCTTTGTTGTACTCGTCGGAACCGCGTGAATCAGTATGACCTTCGATGCTTACGCGCACGTCAGGGTTGTTAACCAGACGCTCAGCAACACCGTCGAGCACGCTCTGTGCAGTTGATGTCAACTGTGCAGAATCAAACTCAAAGTTAACTTCTTTCAGAATTACGCTGTCTGGGCAACCCAGTGCGTTAACTTCTGCACCTGCTGGGGTGTTCGGGCACTGATCACGGTAATCCGGCACGCCATCGTTATCGGAGTCAAGCGGGCAACCATTAGCGTTAACTTCAACGCCGGCGGGGGTGCCTGGGCACTGATCACGGTAATCCGGAACGCCGTCACCGTCAGAGTCTAGCGGGCAACCTTCGGCGTCAACTGCAACACCAGCAGGCACTTCGCCATAGCTCGGGCACTGAGGAGCAACCGGCTCAGGTGTGCGATCCGCACACAGTAGGCCGCCGATAGCAGCGCCTGCTGCAGCACCTGTTGCAGCACCGTTCGTTTCATCAGATTCGCCACTGGTGGCATAGCCAATACTGCCGCCGATAACACCGCCTGCCAGACCACATACCGCAGGATGCTGATACCAGCTACGGTCGCTACTAGCACTTGATTGGCCGGAAGACTGTGATGCTGAACTAGCACAGCCAGAGAGGCCAACTACCAGGGCAGAACCGATTAGCAAGCCAGTCGTTGATTTTTTCATGCAAGACTCCTTCTTGATCCAATGCTGAAATGGCCATAAGTGACCAAATCTATCCAATGCTTCTTATTTGCGAGAGCATCCATTTTTCGCCTGTCCTGCATAGCTGGTTAATGTCTAGAAAACCATGTCCCCAGCCGATACAAAACGGTGTGCCTATCATTAACGCTTAAGCGCAAGAAGGCAACAATGCCAACATATCAACTTCTTGCCAATACCGACACCACTCAGCATAGCAAAACTACCAAGATGAGCACTAAAAGTTAGCTCGCTATACTTCTTGGCGGTTAAAAACCGCTCAAAATCAATTCTTAGTGTAGGGCCTTTCCGCCTTCGGCACGCCATTTTAGCACTGCCCGAGCAGCTTCTAATACAGCTTCACGCATCTCGTTTTCAGCCATTATTCGCTCTTTGTCTTCCTGCATACGCTCACGAGCGGTCAATTGCTGACGGGCGGAGTGCGTTTTCGCGCTGAGTGCGGCTATAGTGTTCGGCAAACGCCTTAAATTCAGATCTTTCAGTTAAACTAGGATCAATGATTTCTAAAAGCACCTTACAACGCCAGGCACCTTCAGTAATATCCACTTGCTCTTGAACCAGTGCACCCGCCACATAATCAAGATTTTCTAAACTGTTTTGTTGGGCGCGAGCATCCTCATCGCGCCGGAAAGCCTCTCGACGACTCACTTCTTTGCGTAAAGACCATGCGTAGAGGCATAGCCCTATAATTACTGTAATCGCTACCGCCAGTAATACCAGCGCTCCTATTGAGTTCATGAATCTCCTCATTAAGCGTATAAATTACTTGACGAAAATTGTACACCCTTATACCACCATTCGCCTAATGGCTTCCATATCTGAGCTCTATCTAACTGAAAGTTACTTCTTTCGCCACCTTCTCCCTAGCTTACCAAGATAGCGACGTTGCATAGTGATCGAGTAATAACGCGCCGAAAACCCCCTAACAGATAACGAATGGAGAACCAAAAGCGCCGATAGGTGCAGTCGAATCCAGCCCGCGCCACACTCGCCAGTTCCAAACCATAAAGCGCGCATTTAGACACAACACTACTAAAAAAGTAGAGGGCGCCACTCATCCCAATCATTATTGGCGGTAAGGTGGCCAACACGGTTAACCACCCATACAACCAAATTTGCAGCCGTGTAAAGGAACACCATGCGTCACGGGCAGCATTGGAATACCCGCACGTGAATAGTCATCACATTTGTGAATAGCCAGCGCCCAGAAATGCGGCGGGGTCCAGGCAAAAATAATCAGCATCAGCAGCAGTGGTTCAGGAGAAATTTGCCCTGTAACGGCAACCCAACCCAGCAGTGGAGGCGCCGCCCCAGCCAGCCCTCCAATGACGATGTTTTGAGGCGTAGCTCGCTTTAAGAAAGCCGTATAAATCAACGCATAACCGATTAAGGATGCAAAGGTCAACGCAGCGGTTAAAGGGTTAACCTGCCACGCTAACAGCACAACACCAGCGATGGACAGCAACGTTGCCCAGCCAAGCGCGACCACCACGGGCAGCCGCTTGCTAGCTACTGGACGACGGGAGGTACGCGTCATCACCGCGTCCAGATGCCGGTCGATGACGTGATTAAAAGCAGCCGCACCGCAAGAGGCCAAACCGATACCCAGTAAGCCCATAACCACGTTAGCCAGCGGCGGTAGCCCTGGGGTTGCTAATGCCATACCTACGGCGGTACACACCAACATCACAGCCACTACTTTTATTTTGCAGAGGCCAAGTAGCTCCTTCCAGCTCCACGTCAAAGAAGACCGTGCCGTAGGCAGTGTCATTGTTATATTTCGCATGGTAGCCCTACCTCTTCAGTCAGCGATGACGTTGTTGTAAGCCGTAAAAGAATTCGCCGAATAAGCGCCAGCCTCATGATAACGCCAGCACCACCACGCCCAAACGAGTCCAATCGTTAACGCAATGGCGCCTGCCGTATGTAGCAATGCCAGCCATAAAGGAAGCCATAGCAGCACATTGGCGATGCCTAAAATAGCCTGGAGAGTGAATAACGAAACAACAATCGCTAGTGGTCTTGTAACGTTCTGCCAATGCCAATAACGCCACCAAAGCGCTACTAGCGCAGCTCCCAGCAAGAGAGCGCCTAAGCGGTGCACAACCTGAATTGCAGTGCGTGCATCAGCATGCAACTGCCCATGCAGGTAGTTTGGGCCGACGGTTTGGGTAAGATGAAAGCCTTCACTGATGTCCATGGCGGGCAACCACTGGCCGTTACAGGTTGGGAAACCCTGGCAAGCGATACCGGCATAATTACTTGAGACCCACCCACCAAGCGCCAACTGCGTTACCAACAAACACGCAGCAACACCCCACCACAGATTACCTCGTCGCGGTTCGTCTGCTTGGCTTATCACGGAGCGGCGCAAGCGTAAATGCAACCAAAAGAACAGTAACAATACGCTCAGCCCACCTAACAGATGGAGGGTAACGACTTGAGGCCATAACTGAAGCGTAACCGTAAAGGCGCCAAAAGCGCCTTGTAATATGATCACCGCAAGCAGCAGTAAACTTAGCCGCCATGGATAACCGCGGCGATGACGCAATGGCCAACCTAGTGCTACAACGGCCATGACCAAGATTCCCAGTAAGCTGGCAATGTAGCGATGAACCATTTCTACCCATGCCTTAAAAGGCTCCAGCGGGACATCGGGATGGCGCAGCGTAGCAAGATCACTGTCAGGAACTAACAGTTTCCCGTAGCATCCCGGCCAGTCTGGACAGCCTAAACCAGCATCAACCAGACGTGTCCAGGCTCCTACCAACATCACCACCGTGGTAAACACAGTGCCTAATAATGTTAACCACACTAGCCACCGCAAGCGGCGATCAAATGAACCGGGCATGGCGTTTCCTTAACATCAGACGTTAGCGCACGTTATTGAGGGTTTACTTTAAATAAATGCTGGATATCATCGAGCACGAATTTAGTTGCGACTGCTGCGTCAAATGCCAATGCTGGGCGCCCCAGGGGGTCAAGTAACCACACGGCATTTTCTTCTCGCCAAAAAGGTAACTGTTGCCACTCATTAGTCACCTCTCCAGGGAGGGGGCTCAGAATCCCCACCGATTCGCAATCGCTTTAACCTTGGCGCATCTCGCCCTAGCGCGCGATGCAGTCGCCATAATTCATCTTTACGTTTCACACACTCTTGGCTGCAATCAAACGCCAATGTCCACTCATTTTGTCCACTTGTGGTCGGCTTTTTTATTAAAGGCCACTCACTGAGCATAGGTAATTCAAGGTCGATATCACCATGCGCCGTATGGCGGTCAGGAATGCCGATTCGTAACTCTACCATTCCCCAGGCGGCAACCACGGGCGCCGCGAATATCATAAAGATAAGTATCAACTTGAGCCGTTGGCGGCGAATGTTTTTGACATCCTTCATATTTACTCAACCCTCTTTATTTTTATTACCTAACGATTGCTCTTGAGTTTCATCGCGACGCAATCGTTGACCGCCGACAAGCATTACCACCAGGGCTGCCAATGCTAACCCCCACCACTGAAACGCGTAGCCCATGTGTCGACTAGGCGGCATTACATTGGGCTGCCACCACGGGGTCAGCACCCCATCGCCTTCGCTAGCATGCACCCACCCCGAGTAGCTAAACACTCCTAACGAAGCCCGCCACGGCTCAAGACTCAGCTGCTGCAGCCTCACGCCTTCTCTATTGTCTCCATATAATGGCCCTCCCGCCTGAACGTCCTGCCACTCGCCAGTCAGCTCAATCGTGCCACTGGGAGTAGCTGCTTGGGAGGCTCGCGATGGGGTCCTGTTGCTAAAAAACCTCGCTGTACCAACCAGAGCTGTCCATAGCTATCACGTAATGGGGTTAGTGCTGCCACGCCAACACTTCCGTCGACAATTCGATTATCCAAATAGAGTGTATGCTCCGCCAAGTACTCACCTCGTAGCGTGATCTGAGCGCCTTGGGCTGGCTGCATGGTAGGTTGCACCAATGCAGGGCTGCTTCACGAATGGCCATGGATAACCGCTTGTCATCTGCCCGCTCCCACTGCCATAGTCCTAAACAGGTGCCTAACGCTACCCACATAATCCAGAATAGATACCAACCATAAAAATGCCATTGCCGAGAGGTTTTCATCATGTGGTTACAACTACTCATTGCCGCCGTATTCATAGCGATGGTTATCAGCCTGGCCATGGGAGCAGGCTTCTTGCTGCGTGATACAGGCTCTTCCCGCCGCCTACTTAACTCTCTCAAATGGCGGATTGGATTAGCCTGCCTGCTAATGGCACTTATTATTTTTGGTTTCTGGTCGGGTCAGTTGGGCTAAAGCATTAGCTAGGCTAAAGAGCTATAGAACATAGACAAAAATGAACAGCCCAACCCAGACCACATCAACAAAGTGCCAATACCAGCAAGAGGCTTCAAAACCAAAATGATTTTCGTCGGCAAAATGCCCTTTAATAATACGCACCAGCATAGTCGCTAAAATCAGGGTACCGATAATGACGTGAACACCATGAAAACCCGTTAAAATAAAGAAAGTCGCACCAAAAATTCCGGCTTCTAAAGTGATTCCGTAATGTGCATAGGCCTCATAATATTCAATGCCCTGAATGATGATAAAGCAGCACCCTAGCAGTACCGTTCCCGTTAACCAGTTGCGACATGTTTTTCGATAGCCTACTTTTAAAGCTTCATGAGCAACCGTCAACGTAATACTTGAAGTAATCAGAATCAGGGTATTAACGAGCGGTAATTGCCACGGACTAAACACTTCCCGTGGTCCAACGACAGAAGCATCCGGCGGATTCATTAGCGGCCAAGCAGCCACAAAGTCAGGCCACAATAACGCTGAAACCCCTTTCGCGCCTTCCCCTCCCTAACCAGGGAATAGTAAACATACGTACGTAAAACAGCGCACCGAAAAACCCTGCGAAAAACATGACTTCCGAAAAATGAACCATCCCATCCCCCACCGGAAAGAGCGATCCATCTGAGCGTCATACAAACCGCCTCGAGACTCGCTAATCACATCACGAAACCAGAGGCCCATCACAGAGATAATGCCCGCCACGCCGATTAACACTAGCGGCAAACCCGTGTCATAGACAAGTTTGACACCGATACCGACCATCATGGCACCAAGTGCCACCGGAGCCGAGAATAGGCCACCGACTACTCGCCGGAACGTAATAGCTACCGCTGCTCATATCACTTCTCCCGCCGCTTTGTTGTTTTTGGAGTTATCCTGAGAACTGTTATAGAAATTACGCTGAGGACTGTTAGAGAAAGGTTCATTCAAAACATCAATGGCACTGCCATTAAGCATATAAATAAGTGCGGCATTACGAATTGCTCGTTCAACTGGATACAGCGTATACACCAAAGTAATGGTGTTAATGTCTTCAGGCAGGTCACGAGATAATTGGAATACCAGCGGAATAGTTAAACGCTCATTCGCCTGCAACTGCTGTTCTTGAAAACAGAAACAGCTGATTTTGCGTAAATGACGTGTAGCTTCAGAGGGCGAGACACTGGGCACAGCCCGCCCCAGTTTTCACTATGGCTGTTATTGGTAAAAGTAAAATCAACTTCTGCCATTTGCCCTGGATGTACGCTCATTTGGCGTACTTCTACATTCATCTGCCACGGTAAACCAGGGCTGCTACGGGTGATAAATTGCACGTTAATAAAGCGCGTCTCATCCACTTCTTCGTGCACGATACTCTGTGCGGTGGCATCAACTTTGCCATTAAGCCCAGTAATACGGCAAAAACGTCATAAAGCGGCACTAATGCAAAGGAAAAGGCAAACATGCCCACCAGCACAGCGATCGTCCTAATCACCGTGCGACGAACCCCTACATGGACCTGTTCTCGGCTATCCATAACACCTCTTTGGCCTACTGGCCTGTGTGGTCTATGTCATTTTTAGTGAGAGGCGCGATGAAGCACTGGCGGCGTTTCAAACGTATGCAATGGTGCTGGGCTAGGCACTGTCCACTCTAAGTCCATTGCGCCCTCCCATGCTTTCGCGGGTGCTTTTTTCCCACCCTCGAACGCATAGTATGACGCCCAACACGAATAGCAGCTGTGACGCACCGAAGAAGAAGGCTCCGATACTTGATAGAAGGTTAAAGTCAGCAAACTGAAGGGCATAATCAGGGATTCGCCGAGGCATACCCGCCAAGCCTGCGAAATGCATGGGGAAGAAAGTTAAGTTGACACCGATGATAGAAAACCAAAATGCCACTGGGCAAGCCGTTCATTCGGGTAATGCCCCGTCCATTTCGGCAGCCAGTAATACACCCCCTGCCATGATGGCGAATATTGCCCCAGGCACTAATACGTAGTGAAAGTGGGCAACGACGAAGTAAGTATCATGGTATTGAAAATCGGCTGGCGCAATCGCCAGCATCAGCCCTGAAAAACCACCAATAGTGAATAAAACGACAAAAGCCAGGGCAAACAGCATCGGTGATTCAAAACTGATTGAGCCACGAAAAGCGTAGTTACCCAGTTAAACACTTTTACGCCAGTAGGAACGGCAATCAACATGGTCGCATACATAAAAAAAAGTTCTGCCACTAAGGGCATTCCCACCAAAAACATATGATGAGCCCAGACCAAAAATGAAAGCAGAGCAATAGCTGCCGTGGCATAAACCATTGAGGCATAACCGAACAACGGCTTTCGCGCAAAGGTTGGAATGATAGCCGAGACAATACCAAAGGCAGGTAAGATCATGATGTAGACTTCAGGGTGTCCAAAGGTCCAGAACAAATGCTGGAACAGCACCGGGTCCCTCCTGCCGCATCAAAAACTGGTTCCAAAGTTAATATCCATGAGCATCATGGTAATCACGGCCGCCAATACCGGCATAACCGCGATCAGTAGAAAAGCCGTAATTAACCAGGTCCACACAAAGAGCGGCATATCCATTAAGCGCATGCCCGGTGCGCGCATATTCAAAATAGTCGCAACGATGTTGATCGCTCCGAGAATGGAGCTAATGCCAGCAATATGTAATGCGAGAATAAAAAACGTCGTGGATGGCGGCGCATAGTTTGTTGATAGCGGCGCGTAAAAGTCCAACCAAAATTTGGACCACCGCCAGGCATAAGCAGCGTTGAAAGGAGCAGCGTAAAAGCAACAGGAAGCAGCCAAAAACTGAAATTATTTAATCGCGGCAACGCCATGTCTGGCGCTCCAATTTGCAGCGGTATCATCCAGTTGGCTAAACCAGTAAAAGCGGGCATAACGGCAGCGAAAACCATGATCAAACCATGCATGGTGGTCATCTGATTAAAAAACTCGGGCTCTACCATCTGTAGTCCGGGCTGAAAGAGCTCAGCCCTCACCACAAGAGCAAATATTCCACCGATGAAAACATCGTTAGCGAAAAAATCAGATAAAGAGAGCCAATCTCTTTGTGGTTAGTGGTCAGTAGCCACCGCAAAATACCTTTAGGCGGCGCTGAGTGGCCATGGGCTTGACCGTCGGCGACTGCCGTTGAGCTGTGTTGTAATGAAGGCTGAGGGGGGCAATTTAGGCGCCATCATACTCTCTAAAGTATTGTTGTTGTAGTCAAATGCGTGGCAGACCAGTATTACTGGGAGATTTTTTCAACCACCGTTGAGGGCTGCACTACATCCCCGGTATCGTTACCCCAAGCATTACGTGTATAGGTGACCACAGCGGCTATCTCAACAGGGTTTAAGGTGTTACGGAAAGCAGGCATTGCTGCACCTGACACGCCATTTATGACCTTATCAAGGTGCCAATCCAGGTCGCTGAGTAACTGTTCGTTATTTGCTAACGCCGGAAATGCAGGTGGCGCCCCTGGCCTTCGCTCTGATGGCAAGAAGAACAAATCGTTTGGTAAATCAACTGGCCCTCTTCCACTAAATCTCCCATTTCCCATGTCTTATCAACACCCATTGCCTCTTCTGCAGCTGCCTCTTTCCGCTCCGCTAGCCAGCCATCAAACTCCTCTTCTTCCATCGCATGCACCACAATCGGCATAAAACCATGGTCAAGGCCACAGAGCTCAGCGCACTGCCCACGATAAATACCTGGCTCATTAATCTTTACCCAGTTTTCATTAATAAAGCCTGGAATAGTATCTTGCTTGACCGCTAGGTCCGGCACCCACCAGGAATGGATAACGTCGTCAGATGTCATGAGAAAGCGTACTTTGCGGTTAATGGGGAGGACGAGCGGCTTATCAACTTCTAATAAATAGTGCTCTCCGCGCTCCTCTTCGCCTCTCAATTGCGTTCTTGGCGTACTCATGCTCGAAGTAAACCCCACATCCTCACCAAGGTATTCGTAGTGCCAGCGCCATTGCTGGCCGGTTATCATGACATCCAAGTCTGCGTCTGAAGAGTCGTACATATTTTTTAAAGTTGCAGTGGCGGGAACAGCCATACCGACCAGGATCAGGACAGGGATGGCAGTCCATAATACTTCCACACTGGTATGTTCATGGAAATTGGCAGCCTTTGCGCCTTTCGAATGGCGATAACGAAACAGGGAGTAGAACATTACCCCAAAGACCACTACGCCAATCACGACACATATCCAAAAATGGTCATGTGCAGACCAAAAATATCGCTGCTTATATCCGTTACACCAACGGTCATATTCCAGCCGTTCGCCTGAGCCTGCGACCCGCCTACAGCAAGGGATATGGCTATTAGCCACGACCATGAACGCATAGAAACCTCCAGTATTATTGTTGTTATTACTCTTCGTTAGATTAGGACAGGGTTAAGTGAGATATTAGCAGTATAGAAAATATGTGCCATTCGTCACGCTTTGCTTATTTAACGCTCTCAACGCTTTTCAGCGGGCAGCGAAAATAGCCAGAAAAAGAGCAGCGAAACAAATAACAGCGTAATCACTACGCCAACAGCAATGAAGGCAGCTGGCCTGTTACTACTAAAATCTTTTCCCGCTGTTGGTTGCTCTGAACGCCCAGTAGCGCTGCTAACACTGACTTCACCACCGACCACATAAAACCTCCAAGTGAATGTCGCTTTCACATGCCTTTAGGCCTGCAAGGTTATCCTACTACTATCATAGACATACCCAATCAGTGCGTCAGGTCAAGAGAAAAGATCTTAACGTTTACAGCTAAGGAAATGACCACCTATAGTTTCTCGGTATGCGATACTAAGCTTTTCCTAAGTAAATAGCGTCCCCCCTATGGAGTGCCCATGTTCAAGCGCCGCTCAATGCTACCAGCCAAAACTTTATTGATTGCTTTTCCCCTGCTATTAGCTGGGTGTACTACATACACATGGCCGGACGGCTCACAGGAAACCGTCATTGGCGTTGTACCCGAGGAAGAAAATCAACGCTTCGAAGAACAACAAGTTGAAGGCGTACGCTACCGCATTCCCGATGAAATTCCCGAAAAACGCAGCGAGTAAGAGCCGGTAGCACAGCGATAATTGTCACACTTTCCGCTTGGTATGCGCGGTTGGGGGTGACGTAAGCGGATCCTCTGGCCAAGGATGCTTAGGGTAACGGCCTCGCATTTCCTTGCGTACCTCAGGGTAGCCATTTCGCCAAAAGCTGACCAGATCTTGGGTGATTTGTAGTGGCCTACGCGCCGGTGAAAGTAAATGAATCATCACGGCAACGGTACCATTAACAATGGTGGGCGTTATTCGCCAGCCAAACGCTTCCTGAAGTTTCAATGCTAAAATAGGCGGTTGCCGGGAAAGGCATGGCAGGTAATCCAAGCCAACATATTTGCCACTTGGAACCTCAATCGTCACTGGGGTTAGCCGCTCAAATTCCCTTTGAGCCTCCCAGGGCAGCGTATTAATCAAGTAGCTTTCTAATGGCAATCCCTCGATTTGGCTCAACCGAGCTACACCGACTAAGTACGGTGCTAGCCAGGCCTCTAGCGAAGCTAATAACGACTGTTCAGACCAATCGGGCCATACCTCACCCAATTTTTCGCGTAGCAGCGCCATACGTCCACACAACTGCTGAAGTTTTACGCCGAATAACCTGCTGGGCTGCTGACGCAATGCGTCCAGTAAGGCCTGTTTCACTGCCTTTTCAGGCAGCTGCGTCAAGGGCCGTTTAGCAATTATTAGGCTAGCATGCGCTTGTACCTCTTCACCTATTAAACGGCCTTGATCTTGCGACCACGCTACACGCGACTGCCATTGCCTAATTCCAGGATAGAGAGAAAGCAGTGAAGCAATGAGGAGCGGCTCGCCAGCGGTAATTCGCGCATCGTCATAAGCCGTGCTATTTAATGCGACGGCCACTATATAAGGCTGATGAGCCAGCGTATCGTTTAAAGCAAGCGTAGCGGTTTTGCCATTAGCCAGTCGAAACTTCCCGGGGCTTATCTGCTGACCAATACGCTCAGGATAGACCATTGCCAAAAGCGACCCAAGCGGCTCTAGCACTGCCTCACTCAGTGATACCCCGGCTTTTTTCGTCAGCCTAAGCGCCTCACGTCGCCAATTAGGGAAGCGTTTAGGCTGGCAAAGCCGTTCTGCTAATGCCTCTTGCAGAGAAGAGTCGATGCTGTCACGGCTCTCTAGCAATGCTGCTAGCCCGCAGGCTAAGGGCAAAGTATTCAAGTCGGCCGCCTTCTCCAGCATGACGGCTAGCCTTATTCCACAGGCCACTGCGCACAGCGGCGACCCAGGGAGTGAGACGATGATCCTCATCGAGTACACCAAGCTGTATCAGTAATGCTTGGCCACTACGCCAGGCGCCCTCTGGTGGAGACGTAACCCAACTCAGCTTCTGCGGCGATGTTACGCCCCAGCACGCTAGCTCATGCACCACTGATGAGAGGTCCGCTTGCCGAATTTCTGGCTCAATGTAAGGTACAAGTACCTGCTCCTGGGGCCAAAGCCTAAAACAGATGCCCTTGCCTTGTCGTCCTGCACGCCCCCGTCGCTGGTCAGCACTGGCGCGATTGATACGTCGAGTTGTCAAGCGGGTCAAGCCGGTGCGTGGCTGAAAAAGTGGCACTCGTTCCAAGCCACCATCAATTACCACATTAATACCATCTACGGTGATACTCGATTCGGTGATAGCGGTGGAAACAATAATACGCTGCTGTGGTGTGTTCGCTGCCAAAGCCGCTTGCTGTTCAGTAATACTCATTCTGCCATGCAGTGCCCGTATCGCGAGATGGGGCAAGGCCTGCTGCAACGTTTGCACTAAGCGATTGATCTCGGCCACGCCTGGCAAGATGACTAGGATATCCCGTGTGATAGAACTTGCTAGCGCTTCATTGATCACTCGAAGAGCATGGCTAACGCTCTCTTCGCCGCTCAAGGGAGGACGGTAAATGGTCGCCACAGGATACTGACGACCATGACATTCGATGACGGACACCTGTTCTCCTAGAACCTGCCTAAGGGCCGCGACATCCAGCGTTGCCGACATGACCAGCAGGCGTAAATCGTCGCGAATACTGGTTTGTACATCCAATGCCAGCGCCAAGCCTAAGTCAGCTTCCACGCTACGCTCATGAAACTCGTCAAAGATGATCCCGGCCACGCCCTCCAGTAGCGGGTCATCCTGCAGCATGCGAGTAAGGACTCCTTGGGTTACGACTTCTAAGCGGGTTTGAGAACTCACACAGCTATCACCGCGCATGCGGTAGCCCACCGTTTGCCCTACGCGTTCGCCTAACTGCTGCGCTATAAAATTAGCTGCTAAGCGAGCTGCAACGCGCCGGGGTTCCAGCAAAGCAGTTTCTGCCCTCTTGCCCAATCAGCAGTTAGCAGCACAAGCGGCACGCGGGTAGTCTTCCCCGCTCCCGGCTGGGCAACGAGCATAAGACGATTACTGTTGGTTAAAACGCTCTTAATATGATCAAGATGCTGATCAATCGGTAAGACACTCATTAGGGTTCATTTTTCCGCTCTGCGAGCATTTACACTAACCCGGTTGACCCCGCAGCCTTTTAAAATGACGTGCTCAAGAAATGCCGAAATTGATTCAAGGTCATCTTCGCTCAACGCATCCCGCCCTAGAATACCGCTTACCTGAGCGCTATATTCGGTGTAGTGCTGGGTGGCAGACCAAATCAAGAAAATTAACCACCTGGGGTCGACGTCATCCATTTTACCCTGGATAGACCATTGACGAATGATCGCGGCGCGAGCAGCTACCCAATCACGCAGCTCGCCAGCCAGATAGTCACTCAAGAAGGGGGCACCCGCTAAAATTTCGGCGGCAAACAGCTTTGAACCCTCGGGGTAGCGTTGACCAAGCACCATTTTAGTGCGAATAAAGTCACTCAGTACCGTCGCTGGGTCACTATCAACAGTAATGTCTTCAAGCACCTCATTCCAGCGGTGCATCATGCGGTTAAGCAGCCGCCCATAAAGTGCTTGCTTGCTTCCCATGTAGTACAAAATATTAGCTTTAGGAAGACCGGCCCGATCGGCGATCACTTGCAAGCTAGCCCCGCGGTAGCCGTGCTGCGAGAACACCTGCTCAGCGGCCGCTAAAATACTTGCTTCAATTCTTTCCCGGTTTGGGGTTTCTTGAGTGACAGGTACGGCGGTCATTAACAGTGTCCCTTAATAGAATCGGTGGTTAGGCAATTGCCCCAAACAGTGGCATTTCCCATAAGCTTGCCCCACTCCCGTGCAGCGATCAAATACTTGCAAGGTACGGCGTTTTGTCCCAAGCTCAACCCACATTGACCGATCGGTCAGCACAATACGGTCTATACAATTACAATGGAGTTCGGCATGGCAACGATTGCGTTCCTGCTCAATGGTATTCCCCAGAGGTGTGAGGTTTCACCAGACACGAGCATTTTAACCTTATTACGCGAGCATTTGGCCGAAACAGGCACGAAAGAAGGTTGTGCCTCAGGTGACTGTGGTGCCTGTACTGTCGCAATTGGTGAGTTAGCAGCTGACATTCAAGGGTTTGCTAGCGCCAACGCTTGTATTACGCCTGCCCCCAACTTCAGGGCAAGCATCTGGTGACCGTTGAAGGGTTAGCCAAAGAGGGGCAGCTTCACCCAGCTCAGGAAGCAATGATCGAGTGCCATGGTAGCCAGTGCGGTTTTTGTACGCCGGGTATTGTTATGTCGCTTTTCACTCTGCATGACGAGCTTACCCAGCGTCCTGCTCCGTTGACCCCAGAACGCCTTGAAGCAACCTTGGGGGGCAACTTGTGCCGCTGCACAGGTTATCGTCCTATTCGGGAGGCGGCGCTGCGTATGAATGATCTGCCTTTCGAGCGCCCCCAGTGGTACGACGCGGCGTTAACAGAAGCTGAGTGTCTACCTTCATTAACAGCGGCAACCGACGCCAGCTCGTTTTTGCCCAGCCGCAGTCTCTGGTGGAACTAACACAGCTGCGCCAAGCAGCCCCTCAGGCGCGTCTTGTGGCTGGCGGCACAGACCTTTGGCTGGAAAGCACTCAGCGCTTGGCCCAGCTTGATCAGTTAATTGACATTTCACGTGTTGCCGAGCTGTTAACGGTCGAAGAGGCCACATTAGAACGTCAAGCCGGCTGGTGGATAGGCGCTGGAGTCACTTACACCAAGCTTGAACCGCTCTTCAACAAGCATTTCCCCACCTTTGCTCACCTTCTGCATCGCCTCGGCTCCCAGCAAATTCGAAACCGTGGAACGATGGGGGCAATATTGCAAATGCCTCTCCCATTGGCGATACGCCGCCTGTGCTACTTGTCTTAGGCGCCTATGTAGAGCTTGCCAACACTTATGGTAATCGTTGCATAGCGCTTGAAGACTTCTTTCTGGATTATAAAAAAGACCGCGTTGGCGGCTGATGAAGTTATTTCGCGAATCTTTATTCCCCAGGCGCCTAAAGACAGCCAACTACGTATTTGGAAGCTATCCAAGCGTCGAGAAGATGATATTTCTGCGGTACTTGGTGCCTTTAGTTACCGTGTTGAGCAGGGTGTTTTGCACGATGTACGGATCGCTTTTGGCGGCATGGCAGCAATACCCAAACGCGCGCAAGCTGCCGAAAAAGCGCTCGAAGGTAGCAACATTTCTGTAGAAGCTTTTCGTGCCGCCCAGCAGGCACTGGAGGTTGATTTCCAGCCGATGAGTGATGTGCGAGGTAGCCAGCAATATCGTCAACAGGCTGCCAAAAACTTGCTTGAACGCCTCTACCTTTCTCTTTTAACGCCCGACCAAGAGGTGATGCTCCATGCGTACGCTCACTAAACTGGATGGCGATAGCAGCCGTGCTCGCCAAGAGCTTCACGATCATATTCAAGGGTCTGGTCCCTTGGCTCGACATACGGTCGATAGCACTGGGCAACGCCAAGCGGGTAGCTCAAGTTTTCACGAGAGCGCCGAAAAACATGTGACAGGCAAAGCCGCTTATATTGACGACTTAGTACTGCCCGCCGATGCCTTGCATGTAGCATTAGGCCTATCGCCAGTCGCCCATGGCACCTTGACGCAGCTTGATCTCAGCAAGGTAAAGAGGCACCTGGCGTGCTCGATGCGATTACCTTCCATGACGTACCGGGGCATACCGATATTGGTCCGGTGTTTCCAGGCGATCCCATTTTTGTCGATCAAGAGATAAGCTACGCAGGGCAATGTCTCTTTGCTGTGGCGGCAACATCGCTGCAGGCAGCTCGCCGCGCGGTAAGATTAGCGGCTATCAGTATAGATGAGCAGCCTGCAAGCCTAGACCCGGTGGCTGCGACAGAGCGCGAAGAGTTTGTACGCCCCACTCATGTTCAAACCCGTGGTGATTGGCAACAGGCGCTGGCTCAAGCGGAGCAGATAATAGAGGGTGAGCTATTTATCGGCGGGCAAGAGCACTTCTATCTGGAAGGCCAGGCGTGCGTGGTTCATCCTACCGAGGATGAAGGCGTTATCGTCCATACCTCTAACCAACACCCGAGCGAAACGCAAAAGCTAGTGGCAGAAGTGCTGGATATCCCTTTCACGCTGTGACCGTAGAAGTGCGCCGCATGGGGGCGGGTTTGGAGGCAAAGAGACGCAGGCGTCTCCGTGGGCCTGCATTGCCGCGATCATAGCGCGCCGCACGGGGAAATCGATTAGCTTGCGCCTACCGCGCAGCGAAGATATGCGCGCTACGGGCAAGCGCCATCCTTTTCATAACCGCTATCGACTCGCCATTGATGCCGAGGGCGTTATTCAAGGTGGAGAAATTACCGTCATCGGTGACTGCGGCTACTCGCCGGATCTCTCCGACGCTATCGTTGATCGCGCTATGTTCCACGCCGACAACGCCTACTCGCTGGGGGATGCTCAGGTAGTCGGTCATCGAGCCAAAACCCATACCGCTTCTAATACCGCCTTCCGGGGCTTTGGTGGGCCCCAAGGGATGATGATCATCGAAGCGGCCATGGATGACATTGCCCGTCAGATTGGTGAAGACCCGCTGACTGTGCGTAAACGCAACTTCTACCGCGATGGCCGCGAGGTGACTCACTACGGGCAGCAGGTCGACCAGCGGCAACTCCTGCATACACTTGTTGCAACACTCGAAAACGACAGCGATTACTGGGCGCGGCGGAAAGCGATCAGTGACTTCAACGCCGCTAGCCCTGTTATTAAGAAAGGATTGGCGCTTACCCCGGTTAAATTTGGCATCTCGTTTACCGCTCAACACCTTAATCAGGCAGGCGCCCTTTGCATGTTTATACCGATGGCAGCGTGATGATTAATCACGGCGGTACCGAGATGGGACAAGGCCTGCATACCAAAATTTGTCAGGTCGTAGCCCGTGAGCTGGGGCTGGATCTAAATAAGGTACGTATTACCGCGACGCGAACCGACAAAGTCCCCAACACTTCCCCTACCGCTGCCTCGAGTGGTGCTGATTTAAACGGTATGGCAGCACGCGACGCAGCCAGCAAACTACGTGAACGTCTCTTTGACTTTGCTGCAGAGCATTTTACTGAGGGATTGGATCGTGAAGGCATGCGCCTGGAGGATGGCATGTTGGTAGCCGGGCTTGGTGAGAGTGAGCGACGCGTTCCTTGGGGTGAACTAGTCCAAACAGCCTATCTCAATCGTATCTCGCTATCGGAGAAAGGCTTCTACGCCACACCTTTGATTCATTATGACCGCTCGGTCGGTCAAGGCCGTCCCTTCTACTACTATGCGTTTGGCGCGGCAGTGACGGAGGTAAGCGTGGATACATTGAGCGGGGAGTACCAGGTAGACCGTGTCGATATCTTGCATGACGTGGGAGATTCACTAAATCCAGCCATTGATATTGGTCAGGTGGAAGGCGGTTTTATCCAAGGTATGGGCTGGTTAACAAGCGAAGAACTCAAGTGGAATGATAAAGGCGTGCTCCTGAGTGATGGCCCAGCCACTTATAAAATCCCCACCTTTGGAGACTTACCCGCTATCTTCAATGTCTCGCTATTGGAAGGTCACCCTAACTCCATGGCGAGTCTTTACCGTTCAAAAGCGGTTGGCGAGCCACCTTTTATGCTCGGTATCAGTGTGTGGTCTGCACTACGTGACGCACTTTCAAGCCTTACCGGCTACACCGTCTCTCCCCACTTAGACACGCCTGCTACTCCTGAACGTGTCATGCTGGCAGCTAATACGATCAGGGGAGAAAGCGCTGTGAGTATTTCGCCAGCTTCGGAAGCCTGGCATTCAGCGCTGCATCGCCTACAGCGCGATGGCACGCCGCACGTATTAGCCACTCAGGTGACCAGCGCAGGCTCCACTCCTCGCGAGCCTGGCGCACGCATGGTGATCACCGACGATGCGATTTTCGACACATTGGGGGCGGTACTTTTGAGTGGCAAACCATTGCCGCAGCACGCGAGCGCTTAGCAGCGCAGCGCTATGGACTGAGTTTAGAAGCCTTCTCACTGGGAGGGCGAAGCGGCCAGTGTTGTGGCGGCTTCGTGAATATACTGCTCGAGGCATTTCCAGGTGTAGAGGCGCATCTGGCGATATTTGGTGCAGGTCATGTGGGGCAGGAGATTGTAAAGCTAAGTGCTGCACTTCCATGGCAATTGCATTGGTACGACAGCCGTAGCGATGCGTTTGATGAGAATTATCGGCAGCAGGCACGTCTTGCCACTCCCTCTCCAATACAAGCCAATGTGTCGCAGCTTTGCCTGTTAGCGCACATGCGTTGGTTATGACCCATAACCATGAAGAAGACTACATGCTAATCAAAGCGTTGATTGAGCGCGATGACCTTGCGTCGATTGGACTGATTGGTTCTGCCAGCAAATGGGCTAGCTTTGAAGGACGCCTTAAACGCGATGGTTACCCCACCGATCAAATTGCGCGGGTGCGAAGCCCCATCGGCCTGATCCACGCCACTAAGCTCAATAATAAAACGCCCTATGCGATTGCTTTAACGGTGGTGACCGAACTGCTGTGGCTAACGGACACACCCTCTTATCGAGAAAATCGCGGGCTTGATTCCAAAGCACTGCGAGCACTCTTTACTAACGCTCCGACGACCACGAGTTGATATGAATTCTACCAATGATACGTTTATTCGTGCCGAACTAATTAGTTTCGCCCGAGACCCAGGGGATGGCGATAAGCCTGAACCGGGTAGTTTAGAGCATTACGGCGACGGATTGCTTTGGCTGAAAGGCCAGCATATTCATGCCATCGGCCATTTCGCCGAACTCTCACCTTCACTACCCAAAGGTGCTGACGTTCTCAATTATCGTGACAAACTTATTATGCCGGGGTTTATCGATACCCACGTACACTATGTTCAGTTAGACATTATGGCTTCCTATGGACGTCAACTATTGGACTGGCTAAACGATTACACTTTCCCTGAAGAGTGTCGCTTTGCCGACCATGCCCACGCCGAAACGCTATCCAATGCCTTTTTGGATGAAATGTTGCGAGCAGGTACAACCACCGCTCAAGTATTTGGTTCCAGCCACCCAGGTGCCATGGACGCCTTTTTCAACGCTTGTCAAAAGCGGCGTTTGCGTATGTTGGCCGGCAAGGTATTGATGGATCGCAACGCACCAGATGCGTTACTAGACGGAGCGACGGGCATTGCCGATAGCGAGCGACTCATTGAGGATTGGCACGGCAATGGCCGTCTGGGCTACAGCCTAACCCCTAGATTTGCGCCCACCTCGACCAAAAAGCAAATGGACGCCGCTGGTGCTCTTCTACGCAATGACCCAACACTTTGGCTCCAAACGCACTTGGCTGAAAATAGCGGTGAGCTGGACTGGGTAGCTGATCTGTTTCCCGGTAGTCGTGACTACTTGGCCGTTTATGAAGAGGCAGGTTTAGTCGGCCCCCGCAGTACCTTCGCACATGGCATCCATCTTGATAACGGCATGCGCAAACGCTTGGCGGATCGAGGCGCCAATATTGCCTTTGCCCTAGCTCTAATCTTTTCCTGGGCAGCGGCTTATTTGACCGAGAAGCGGCCAAACAGACCGGCATGGCATTTACCTTTGCCAGCGATATCGGCGCAGGTACCGACTTATCGGGCTTCGGAACGCTTAAAGCAGCGTACCAAGTGGGCCAGCTAAACGGACAACCTCTCACCGCATGGCAAGGCTTTTACGGTTTAACCATGGGTAATGCAAAGGCTCTCTCTGGATAGCCATATTGGCCAGCTAGCCCCTTCTCTTGAGGCTGATTTCGTAGTGATCGACCCACAGGCAACGTCGTTATTAGCTCGGCGTATCAACCGTTGTGCAACGCTTGGAGAGCGCCTGTTCGCATTAATGATGCTCGCTGATGATCGCGCGATTTATGAAACTTGGTCAGGCGGGCAATGCCAACATCGTAGAGATACCATCTAATCACAGTTTACCGGTGGCAGCTTCAGCTCGCGATGGCTGGTGCCACCGCAGGTCGAGATGGCCACGTCGCTGCGCTCCTCGCCATGACATTTAGTCAGCCACAGCAAACGGCTCTCCACCTATCATCACGCTTTCACATGTCATCGCGAGCGAAGCGCAGCGATCTCGGGTGGCTGGCCACCGCAGTACGAGATGGCCGCGTCGCTGCGCTCCTCGCCATGACAGAGGAAGGAGGTATGGTCGTGCTTTTCTTCCAGGCAACAAAAAACCCAGCCGGGTGGCTGGGTTCTTCGTTGAATAAGTGCCTGACGATGACCTACTCTCGCATGGGGAGACCCCACACTACCATCGGCGCTAAGCGGTTTCACTGCTGAGTTCGGCAAGGGATCAGGTGGTTCACGCTCGCTATGGTCGTCAGGCGTAACTGGCTATGTACATCATGCTGACTAGCGTTTGCTATCTTGTGATCGTCTCATCGCCTGCCGCCCTGGCTTTACTTTTCCTGGGCCACACGCTGCGTATCCGGTGTTGTTAATGTCTCGTTATCACTACGACCAGACCCCTTGGGTGTTATAGGGTCAAGCCTCACGGGCCATTAGTACACGTTAGCTCAACGCCTTGCAGCGCTTCCACACCGTGCCTATCAACCAGCTGGTCTCGCTGGGCCCTTCAGGAGGCTCTAGGCCTCAGGGATGTCTCATCTTGAAGGGGGCTTCCCGCTTAGATGCTTTCAGCGGTTATCCCGTCCGACCATAGCTACCCGGCAATGCCACTGGCGTGACAACCGGAACACCAGAGGGTCGTCCACTCCGGTCCTCTCGTACTAGGAGCAGCCCTTCTCAAACATCCAACGCCCACGGCAGATAGGGACCGAACTGTCTCACGACGTTCTAAACCCAGCTCGCGTACCACTTTAAATGGCGAACAGCCATACCCTTGGGACCGACTTCAGCCCCAGGATGTGATGAGCCGACATCGAGGTGCCAAACACCGCCGTCGATGTGAACTCTTGGGCGGTATCAGCCTGTTATCCCCGGAGTACCTTTTATCCGTTGAGCGATGGCCCTTCCATACAGAACCACCGGATCACTAGAACCTGCTTTCGCACCTGCTCGACGTGTCTGTCTCGCAGTCAAGCACCCTTATGCTCTTGCACTCAATGCACGATGTCCGACCGTGCTGAGGGTACCTTCGTGCTCCTCCGTTACTCTTTAGGAGGAGACCGCCCCAGTCAAACTACCCACCACACACTGTCCTCGATCCGGATAACGGACCTGAGTGAGAACGCCAATGATGCCAGGCTGGTATTTCAAGGTTGGCTCCCTTCGAACTGGCGTCCGAAGTTCAAAGCCTCCCAGCTATCCTACACAGGCAACATCAGCGTCCAGTGTGAAGCTATAGTAAAGGTTCACGGGGTCTTTCCGTCTAGCCGCGGGTACACCGCATCTTCACGGCGATTTCAATTTCACTGAGTCTCGGGTGGAGACAGCGTGGCCATCATTACGCCATTCGTGCAGGTCGGAACTTACCCGACAAGGAATTTCGCTACCTTAGGACCGTTATAGTTACGGCCGCCGTTTACCGGGGCTTCAATCAAGAGCTTCGCCTTACGGCTAACACCATCATTTAACCTTCCGGCACCGGGCAGGCGTCACACCCTATACGTCCGCTTGCGCGTTAGCAGAGTGCTGTGTTTTTAATAAACAGTTGCAGCCACCTGGTATCTTCGACCGGTTCGGGCTTAGAGAGCAAGTCTCATCACCCTACGCCGGCGTGCCTTCTCCCGAAGTTACGGCACCATTTTGCCTAGTTCCTTCACCCGAGTTCTCTCAAGCGCCTTGGGATTCTCACCCTGACCACCTGTGTCGGTTTGGGGTACGGTCGCACATGATCTGAAGCTTAGAGGCTTTTCCTGGAAGCGTGGCATCAGTGACTTCCTGACCGTGGTCAGTTCGTTTCGCATCTCGGCTTTAAGATCCCGGATTTGCCTAAGATCTCGGCCTACATGCTTTCACCAGGACAACCAACGCCTGGCTCACCTAGCCTTCTTCGTCCCCCCATCGCAACCATGTCCGGTACGGGAATATTGACCCGTTTCCCATCGACTACGCCTTTCGGCCTCGCCTTAGGGGCCGACTCACTCTGCTCCGATTAGCGTCGAACAGAAACCCTTGGTCTTCCGGCGAGGGAGTTTTTCACTCCCTTTATCGTTACTCATGTCAGCATTCGCACTCGTGATACCTCCAGCGAACTTCTCAATTCACCTTCATTGGCTTACGACGCTCCTCTACCGCTCACACCTAAGTGTGAACCCGTAGCTTCGGTACCTGGTTTAGCCCCGTTACATCTTCCGCGCAGGCCGACTCGACTAGTGAGCTATTACGCTTTCTTTAAAGGATGGCTGCTTCTAAGCCAACCTCCTAGCTGTCTGAGCCTTCCCACATCGTTTCCCACTTAACCAGGATTTCGGGACCTTAGCTGACGGTCTGGGTTGTTTCCCTTTCACGACGGACGTTAGCACCCGCCGTGTGTCTCCCACGCGTTACTCACCGGTATTCGGAGTTTGCCTCGGGTTGGTAAGTCGGGATGACCCCCTAGCCGAAACAGTGCTCTACCCCGGCGGTACTACATGAGGCGCTACCTAAATAGCTTTCGAGGAGAACCAGCTATCTCCGAGCTTGATTAGCCTTTCACTCCGATCCACAAGTCATCCAAATCTTTTCAACAGATCCTGGTTCGGGCCTCCAATTGATGTTACTCAATCTTCACCCTGCTCATGGATAGATCGCTCGGTTTCGGGTCTATATCCAGCGACTGTGTCGCCCAGTTAAGACTCGGTTTCCCTACGGCTCCCCTATACGGTTAACCTCGCCACTGAATATAAGTCGCTGACCCATTATACAAAGGTACGCAGTCACAGAACAAGTCTGCTCCTACTGCTTGTACGCACACGGTTTCAGGATCTATTTCACTCCCCCTCTCCGGGGTTCTTTTCGCCTTTCCCTCACGGTACTGGTTCACTATCGGTCAGCCAGGAGTATTTAGCCTTGGAGGATGGTCCCCCGTCTTCAGTCAAGGTTTCTCGTGCCCCGACCTACTCGATTTCACATGATCAGATTTTCGACTACGGGGCTATCACCCGCTACGGCCGCGCTTCCCAACGCGTTCGCCTAATCAGTCTCATGCTTAAGGGCTGGTCCCCGTTCGCTCGCCGCTACTAGGGGAATCTCGGTTGATTTCTTTTCCTCAGGGTACTTAGATGTTTCAGTTCCCCTGGTTCGCCTCGTACATCTATGTATTCAATGCACGATACTCATCTTATGATGAGTGGGTTTCCCTATTCAGAGATGTCCGGGTCACAGGTTGTTGCCACCTCACCGAACCTTATCGCAGGCTACCACGTCTTTCATCGCCTCTGGCTGCCTAGGCATCCACCGTGTGCGCTTCATTGCTTGACCCTATAACCCGAAGGAGTCTGGACTCGCAATGATAACGTTTCATTTGCCGGATACGCTTGAGACGTATCACAATTTAAGACCACTTCTTGCGAAGTGTTCTTGTCAGCATGATATACATTGTTAAAGAGCAGCTGTTCAATGAACAGTGATAAGGCGACGCTTAGCGTACGACTTATCAATGGTCACGAAACATCAACAAACGGCATGTAAGATAAGGACTTAATGGTGGAGCCAAGCGGGATCGAACCGCTGACCTCCTGCGTGCAAGGCAGGCGCTCTCCCAGCTGAGCTATGGCCCCATTAATACATAACTTTTCCGGGAAATTTTATTCAGAACAAGATATTTTATGGCGACACATAGCCTGCTATGCGAGTCATAAAATAACGCAGTGCTGGATAAAATTTGGTGGGTCTGGGCAGACTTGAACTGCCGACCTCACCCTTATCAGGGGTGCGCTCTAACCAACTGAGCTACAGACCCGGGTATTCCGCTGCCAGTTTGAACTAATCACTCAAACACAGCCGAAAAACTACCGTTTGCTCTATGATCTGATCAGGTAATTCATTGTGGACGCTTACTGACTGTGACGCATCGTTTAAGGAGGTGATCCAGCCGCAGGTTCCCCTACGGCTACCTTGTTACGACTTCACCCCAGTCATGAACCACACCGTGGTGATCGCCCTCTTGCGTTAGGCTAACCACTTCTGGTGCAGTCCACTCCCATGGTGTGACGGGCGGTGTGTACAAGGCCCGGGAACGTATTCACCGTGACATTCTGATTCACGATTACTAGCGATTCCGACTTCACGGAGTCGAGTTGCAGACTCCGATCCGGACTGAGACCGGCTTTAAGGGATTCGCTGACTCTCGCGAGCTCGCAGCCCTTTGTACCGGCCATTGTAGCACGTGTGTAGCCCCTACCCGTAAGGGCCATGATGACTTGACGTCGTCCCCACCTTCCTCCGGTTTGTCACCGGCAGTCTCCTTAGAGTTCCCGACATTACTCGCTGGCAAATAAGGACAAGGGTTGCGCTCGTTACGGGACTTAACCCAACATTTCACAACACGAGCTGACGACAGCCATGCAGCACCTGTCTCTGCGTTCCCGAAGGCACCCCGGAATCTCTTCCGGGTTCGCAGGATGTCAAGGGTAGGTAAGGTTCTTCGCGTTGCATCGAATTAAACCACATGCTCCACCGCTTGTGCGGGCCCCCGTCAATTCATTTGAGTTTTAACCTTGCGGCCGTACTCCCCAGGCGGTCGACTTATCGCGTTAACTTCGCCACAAAGTGCGCTAGGCACCCAACGGCTGGTCGACATCGTTTACGGCGTGGACTACCAGGGTATCTAATCCTGTTTGCTACCCACGCTTTCGCACCTCAGTGTCAGTGTCAGTCCAGAAGGCCGCCTTCGCCACTGGTATTCCTCCCGATCTCTACGCATTTCACCGCTACACCGGGAATTCTACCTTCCTCTCCTGCACTCTAGCCTGACAGTTCCGGATGCCGTTCCCAGGTTGAGCCCGGGGCTTTCACAACCGGCTTATCAAGCCACCTACGCGCGCTTTACGCCCAGTAATTCCGATTAACGCTTGCACCCTCCGTATTACCGCGGCTGCTGGCACGGAGTTAGCCGGTGCTTCTTCTGCGAGTGATGTCTTTCCTGATGGGTATTAACCACCAGGCGTTCTTCCTCGCTGAAAGTGCTTTACAACCCGAGGGCCTTCTTCACACACGCGGCATGGCTGGATCAGGGTTGCCCCCATTGTCCAATATTCCCCACTGCTGCCTCCCGTAGGAGTTCGGGCCGTGTCTCAGTCCCGATGTGGCTGATCATCCTCTCAGACCAGCTACGGATCGTTGCCTTGGTGAGCCATTACCTCACCAACTAGCTAATCCGACATAGGCTCATCCAATAGCGGGAGCCGAAGCCCCCTTTCTCCCGTAGGACGTATGCGGTATTAGCCTGGGTTTCCCCAGGTTATCCCCCCACTACCAGGCAGATTCCTATGCATTACTCACCCGTCCGCCGCTCGTCAGCATCCCGAAGGACCTGTTACCGCTCGACTTGCATGTGTTAGGCCTGCCGCCAGCGTTCAATCTGAGCCATGATCAAACTCTTCAGTTTAAAATCATTGTGATTCTTACTCGTCACTCGAAAGTGACAAAAGCGAATCAAACTTGGCTCAAGGTTCAAACGAATTCATTCAAACTTACGTTCTCATGACCGCTTGCCTTGACATTTGGTGATTTGTCACCAACGTCAGCAAGCGCCCACATGAATTACCTGATCAAATTGTTAAAGAGCTGGTCGTTGAGGCTGTGCCCCGTTGACGTGTGCGTATACTACCCGATTTACCAATAAGGTCAATAGCGATTTGGAGATTCATCAGCAAAAGTCATTAAAGACGAAGGTTCCTCAGAAGCAGACCATAAAACAACCCAGGACTTGATCCAGGACAAAACGACTAATTTCTTCTCCCATAAGCTTATAGATAGCGGCCGTTGACGCTTTACTTCATCAGAACCGAGACGCCGGTTGTAAAAGCAAGGGAGAAAAATCATGACCACAAAAGCTATATTATTACCTACTTTGGCGATGAGCAGTTTTTTAACAGCGAGTTTAGCCATGGCTGATGATGGGCTGGAAAATTACCGTGACCGCTTCGAAGCGCTGCCTTACTTACCGCCTATACCAGCCGATAACTCGTTAACAGAGGAGAAGGTCGAACTTGGTAATATGCTGTTTTTTGAACCGCGTATATCTTCTAGCGGCGTTATCAGCTGCGCCACCTGCCATAACCCAGCACTGGGCTGGGCCGACCGGATTCCACGTGCAGTGGGCCATGATGGACAAGTGGGTGAACGCAATACACCGACTGTATTAAACAGTGGCTTCTTAGGCTCACAATTTTGGGATGGTCGCGCGCCTGATTTAGAAGCCCAAGCACTGGGGCCTATTGAAGCACCAGTAGAAATGGCCATGGACCTAGACAAGGCACTAGAACGGTTAGTAGGTTTCGAGCTTTATCAGCAAAAATTCAGCGAGGCCTATCCTAGTCAAGAAGATCCCATTACTGATGATAACTTAGCGCATGCACTAGCCGCATTCCAACGCACACTCAACACTCCCAACTCACCATTTGATCGTTACCTACACGGCGATCAAGAAGCGATAAGCGAGCAAGCCAAAGATGGCATGGTAGCGTTTGTTGATAACGGCTGTATCGCTTGCCATCGGGGAGCAAATTTTACCGACAGCCAATTCCACGCGATACAAGTGCCGGGATCAACCGATTTAGGCCGCTATGTTGTTACGGAAGAAGAAAGCGACAAGTATCGCTTCAGAACCCCACGCTACGTAATGTGGCGGTAACCTATCCGTACATGAATAACGGTGCCACCGAAACGCTGGAAGAGGCTGTCGCCATCATGGGACAGGAAATGTTGGGGCGCGAGTTCGATGATGGCACGATTAGTGATATCACCGCATTTCTGCATACATTAACCGGCGAAATGCCTGACTTTGAAGTACCTGCCCTGCCTTAAACCACTCCCCTAGCTTCAGCTAAGCAGCCGCCTGGCCATCATCGCCAGGCGGCTAAACGTTATACTTCAGCCAACCGAGCTAACAGCTCTTCGCGTCGCTCCTGGGTAGCAAAAGCTTCCTCAATAGCATTACGCGTTAACTGACGAAATATCGTCTGATCCCATCCAAATGCCTCTGCACAAGCGATGTGATTAGTCAGCATGCCACCACCAAAATAGGCGGGATCATCTGAGCTAATCGTTACTTTTAGCCCTTCAGCCAAGAGTTTGGGAAGAGGATGGTCTCGCAGTTCTTCTACTACTTTTAAACTGACATTAGAGAGCGGGCAAACCGTTAGAACAACCTGTTCACTGCGCAAGCGCTTCACCACTTCATCACTTTCCAAGCAGCGCACCCCATGATCTATGCGCTGCACACCAAGGACATCCAGAGCCTCTGTAATATACTCGGCGGGCCCTCTTCACCCGCATGCGCCAAGCGAACAAGCCCAAGTTGCTTGGCGCGCTCGAATACATCAATAAACGCTGCAGGAGGATTATTCTGCTCAGCGCTGTCTAAACCAATGGCATCCAGCATTTTCCAATAAGGGGCCGCTTGTTCAAGCACCTGCAATGCCTCCTCTGCGGGACGATCGCGCAAAAAAGCCATAATCATGCCGATGGAAAGATCCAGTGTGTCCTCTGCCTCTTGCTTGGCTTTTAATAGCCCAGCCATTATTACTTCAAGCGGCACTCCACGCTGCAGGTGTGCCTGGGGGTCAAAGTGCATGTCGATATGTACAACGCCTTCACCCCGGGCGCGCTTGAAGTAGTCCATCGCCAGGTCGTAAAAGTCCTCTTCATTACGAAGCACATTCATGCCTTGGAAATAGAGATTCAGGAACCCTTGCAGATCACTAAAATGGTAAGCATCTTTAGCTTCTTGCACCGTGGCATAGGGCAATTCAACGCCATTACGCTGCGCCAAAGAAAACATTAATTCTGGCTCAAGCGAGCCTTCGATATGTAAATGGAGCTCTACTTTAGGAAGGTCGCGTAAAAAATCGTGCATTGAGGGCCCCTTGTTGTCGTATCAATTAAACAATGTCACTCACTAATGATTAGTTAAGCAGGCATTGGCTAAGTTTACCGGCATCAAGGTGCCAGTGGTACTCGACCCCAGGCAATAGATTGAGTGAGTTAGCTTGATGAACAAAATAGATAGCCGTTCTATTAACCAACCATTGGTCCAAAGAAGCTGCAATATGCTTCGCCGTCGCAGCGTCAACACCCGCAAACGGCTCGTCAAGAAACACCACCTGAGGATTCCGTAACATTAAGCGCGCGAGCGCCAACCGCCTGGCTTGCCCGCCGGAAAGCTGCTGACCCTTCTCTCCCACCGCTGTTGCTAAGCCTTGCGGTAGTTGCTGAACCCAACCGTCCAGCACAACAGCACCAAGCACCTCCCAGAGTGCTGCATCGCTAGCGGATGGATTGGCTACACGCAGGTTCTCGGCTAACGAAGTATCAAACAGGTCTACTTGTTGGGTCAGCATTGCAAAATGGTGGGCACGGCTTTCGGATGACAGCTGCCAGGGGAGCTCACCACCTATCGTTACTTCACCCTGCGTAGCTTTTAAGCGCCCCATCAACACACTGGCTAAGGAAGATTTACCAGCACCGGAATTGCCGGTAATAACCGCTCGCTTACCGGCTGGTAGGTGAAAATCGACGTTACTTAGCGCTGGCTGCAATGTCTGCGCATAATGCAAAGAGAGGTGATTAGTACGGATAGCCAAGCCTGCTTCTTCTGAAAGCGTCGCCGTTGGATGTACCGGCTTGGAATCACTGGTTAATTGATTTAACCGCCGAACAGCCGCGTAGCTCGCACCAAGCTTCATAAAACTGGCAGGTAGCGCAATGAACATCTCATTCACCCCAGTGCGATCAATACGGCCATCACTACAATCGGAGCTGTTACCAGTTGCTGGGTAAACGCCAAGCTAGCAAGCCACAGCACGGCCACTACCATCAAACCGCTAACGGCACTCACCAAGCTGTTTATCAACGCCGCCTTGCGCCCTAAGCGGCGTTGATTAATGTACGCTTGCTGCTCATGGCCAGCAATAATTTCACGGTGCCACTGCGCGCTTTGATAACTCATTAACTCAGCGGCAGCCTGAACTTGGTCGACGACTAGGTGACGCAGAGACTGTTGGTCAACGACCTGCTGGTAGCTTTGAGAGAATCCCCACGAAGCGGCGAACAACGTCACTACTAACCAGAGCAGCCCTAGCGTCCCTGCCATCAACACGGCAACACTGGGCAACCAAATAGCCACAAAAAGCGATACCGTCATAATGCCAAGCAGTGCTACAAATGGCGGCACCAAAATACGCAAATAAAAATTATCCAGGGTGTCGATATCAGCCGTTAAGCGACTCAGCCAATCACTGGCACGCTCACCGTGCAAGCGAGCATCATCCAATTGCGTTAAATAGCCAAATACACGATAGCGTAAGTCAGCCAGCAGCGTTAAGACCGTATTATGGTTGTAAAGCCGCTCAATATAACGCGCAACGGTACGCGTCAAGGCAAAAAAACGAATACCGCCACCGGGCACATAAACATCTAAATGCGCGGCAATACCCAGTGTTAAGGCAATACCGGTTAATGCACTGGCGGTAATAAACCAGCCCGATAGTCCTAGCAGGGCAAGCCCAGCCATTTGGGTAATCCAAATGAGAAAAGCGCCCACTAAAAAACGCCTGCGCCGCTGTATTAGAAGCAACAGCCAAGGGCGAAAGTCGCGGAAAATAGCAATCAAGCGAGCACCTCTACCAACTCATCCCTTTCAAAAGAAAAATGGCGTTGCGCAGCAGCTATAACAGCAGGATGGTGGGTAGCAATTACCAGGGTGCGCCCCTCTTGGGCAAGCTTAAGTAAAGCTGACATCACAAACTGCTCAGTGTCTTGATCCAGGCTGGCGGTAGGCTCATCCAATAACACCAGCGGTGCATTGCTAAGGTACACACGTGCGAGTGCAAGGCGCTGGGCCTGGCCCGACAAGCCAACCCCTCTCACCGATTAAGGTATCAAGCCCATCAGGCAGCTGTTTCAAGAAAGGTCCAAAGCCTGCCCGGTACAGCGCAGCTTCCATTTGCTCATGGGACGCTTGTGGTGCTGCTAAGCGCAGGTTATCAATCAAACTGCCGTGTAAAAGACAGGGTTGCTGATCTAACCAAGCATACTGGTAGTTTTCTTGTAGACGATATATGCCGGAACTAGGCGCGAGAAAACCTGCCAGTAACGCCAGCAGGGTCGACTTTCCACTACCGGAGGCTCCGCTAATCGCCACTACTTCACCCCTTTTTTATCGTCAGGTCGATAGGACCGATTACTTGCCCTCGGACAGGATAACTAACGCAAGTAGCCGTTAATTCAATGACCGAGGTACTCAATAGCGGAGCCACAGCGGCATGCCTGCTAACTAAAGCTGGTTCATTGAGCACATTAACCACGCTCTCAGCAGCGCCCAGTGCCGCTGCACGGTCATGATAGTGCTGAGAAAGCGTACGCAAGGGGTTGGAAAAATTCAGGCGCCAGCAATAATACTGCCAGGCCCGAAAAAGTGTCAGAGATGATGAAGGACCGTACTCGATATACCCCAGCAGGCCAAAACCAACATACATGGCCACTACCGCAATGGCTACGGAGGCAAAAACTCCAGCACCGCCGAGGAAAGAAACGCTAGGCGCAAAGTGCGCATACTAAGACGTCGGTAATCATCAGTGGCGTACCAGACATCTTGTTGCGCGGCTGAGGTTCGGCCAAATAACTGCAGTGTTGTCATACCACGCACACGATCTATGAAATGAGCTGACAACCTCGATACGGCAACAAACTGATCGTGATTAAGACGCTCAGCTCCCATCCCTACCAGCGCCATAAAAATCGGAATAAGCGGTGCAGAAAGTAGTAAAAACAGTGCCACCAGATAATCCAGCCAACCCGCCACCACCAATATCAGCAGCGGCAAACACAGTGCGATCCGCAATTGGGGATAAAACCGGGAAAAATACCCTTCCAGCGCATCAATATGTTCAACTGCCTGGTTGGCTAGGGGAGCCGCTGTGCTGACCGGTTAGCCAAACAGGGCCTAAGGCGGACAGCTTACTTAATAATTGCGATCTGGCATGCTGCCGAATACGTAGGCTTGCTTCCAGGCCCAGTATTTCATGCCCCCACTGAAAGGCAGCGCGTAACAAAACGCTACCTACCAGCAGAGCGAATACAGGAAATAAGGCTGTGGGAGAACGATCATGTACTGCTATCTGATCAATAAGCCACGCCAGGCCAACTACCATGACAATCGTTTGGCTACCTGCCAACACGCCACATAGCGATGAACCAAACAGGTAATGGCGCTCTCCTTTAGCCAATGTTTTTAGCCAACGGCGTGGCGTTAGAGAGAGCGCATGCTCAGTTCCCATGTGATTAGTGGTATCCCTCGCCTACTCGCACCTTGCCGCGAAACACCCAATAGGTCCAAGCGGTATAGGTCAATATAATAGGGATAACAATGGCCACGCCTACCAGCAGGAAAAGCTGAGACTCAGGCGCAGAAGCCGCATCCCAAAGCGTGTAGTTCGGTGGAACGACAACGGGCCATTTGCTGACGATCAGACCCAGATAGGTAAAGACATAAATGCCAATAGTGGCAAGAAAGGTGCTAGCTCACGACGTTTTTGGACAGAACGAAAAACGGTAAATGCGCAGGTCAACGCCAAGAAAGGAAAAATCCAAATTAACTGAATATTACCAAACCAGCGCTCCCATACGAGCGGGTTCACGAAGGGCGTCCACAGACTAATCACGGCGAAAACAAATAGCACGAGCGCCAGTAACAAGGGAGTGATTTTATACGCCCAATCCTGCACATACCCCTCAGATTTTAGTATCAACCAAGTAGCGCCTAGCAAAGCATAGCCTGCCATCAGGCCAAGCCCCGTCAACACTGAGAATGGCGTCAGCCAGTCAAATGCACCGCCTACATAGGCAAAGTTTTCAACGGGAAAGCCCTGGATGTAAGCTCCAACGACCGCACCTTGTGCAAAGGCAGCAATGGCCGACCCCCAGGAAAATGCACGATTCCACCAATGCCGGTTGCGGCGCGATTTAAAACGCAGCTCAAACGCCACCCCCCTGAAGATCAGTCCCGCCAGCATCAAGAACACACCGATGTAAAGTGCCGGCAAAATACCGTGTAAACTAATGGGAAGGCTCCTAAAAGCCCTGCCCCACTCAGCACCAACCACGTTTCGTTACCATCCCATATTGGTGCGACCGAGTTCATCATTACATCCCGAGCATCCTCATCGGGAGCAAAGGGATAGATAATCCCCAATCCCAGATCAAACCCATCCATCAACACATACATGATGATGCCGAAACCAATGATGAAAGCCCAAATTAACGTTAAATCAAACATATCCATGTTTAGTTCCTCACCGGGTCAAGGTCATCATCAAAGGAAGTCTCCGCCCCTGACATCGGACGCATGGGCCGCCTAGAGTTATCTGCTTCCGTTTCACGCTTTTCTTCGGGCAACATACCATTGCGCACGACGCGTGTGAGGTAATAGATGCCTACGTAAAAAACCACCGCATAAACCAGGATGTAGCCAAGTAGCGTAAATAACGCCATAGGCCCTGTTAGTGAAGGCGTCAGGCCTTCTTCGTGGGTCATCATGCCGTAAACCAGCCAAGGGGCCCGGCCCGATTCGGTAACAACCCACCCAGCCAAGACCGCCACAAACGGCACCGCAATCATCCTGGTCATCGTCTTTAAAAACAGCCGTTGTGTATAGATGCGCCCTTTGCGCCGTAATATCAGCCCCGTCAACGAAACTGCAATCATTAAAAGCCCAATCCCCACCATTACGCGAAATGCCCAAAACACAATGAATACAGGCGGCTGTTCCTCAGGCGGCGCTTCACTAATGCCCGGTATTTCACCATCAACCGAATGGGTAAGGATAAGGCTCGCTAAGTTAGGAACGCCAAATGAGAAATGGTTGGTTTGCGCCTCCTGATCAGGTATCGCAAATAACAGCAACGGCACATTCGTGGCCGTTTCCCAATGCCCTCCATAGCAGCCACCTTGGTCGGCTGATGCTCTAAAGTATTGAGCCCGTGGAAGTCACCGATTACCGCTTGGGTCGGCGCGAGAAAAGAAGCAGCCAAAGGCACATTGAAAGCGCACGACGATTTGCTTCCGGGTCACGGTCGCGTAATAAAAACCATGCGCTGACGCCTGCCACGACAAAACCACCGGTTAAAAAGGAAGCCACTGCCATGTGAAAGAAGCGATAAGGGAAGGAAGGATTAAATATAGCCTCCATCCAAGAGGTAACATGGAAGCGGGAATCAATGAGTTCTACACCCGCAGGCGTATGTAGCCAGCTGTTGGCTGATAAAAATCCAAAAAGTCGAAATGAAAGTTCCTGTCGCTACCATAATAGCGGCAAATAAATGCACCCCTTCAGGTACCTTACCGCGACCAAATAACAGTACGCCTAAGAAGGCTGCTTCAAGGAAGAAAGCCGTAATAACTTCATAGCTCAGCATAGGGCCAATAAAATTAGACGATGCTTGAGAAAAATTGCTCCAGTTAGTGCCAAATTGAAACGACATCACGATGCCTGACACCACTCCCATTCCAAAAACAACGGCAAATACCTTTGTCCAGAAAAGCGCAAGGCGATCCCAAGCTTGATTGTCAGTCTTGTAGAAAAGGCCATGAAGCAGCGCGATGTAAGACGCCAAGCCAATAGTAAACACGGGGAAGATCGCATGAAACGATACGACGAATGCAAACTGAAGCCGCGATAGCACCAGGGGATCAAGTTCCATTTCACTCTCCTAAGACCTGAATCGATATCCTATCAATGGGTTCACACAAGCTTAGTTGAGCCTTCATGGCACTGCACTTTTAGTTATAAGCACTAAGCTTATTTCTTAATATTTTTAATTTTCTGTTTTCCTAAGTAACCATCCTACCTTAGACAGCCCAACGTCTTTGATGTGTCTCATTGACGCACAGGCTAATTTAGATGGGCTATAGTCCGCTGACAAACTACCGGGATAACACTACCACGCTCACCATATAGCCGGTATAAGCGATAAATAGCGCCAGTAAGATGCCCCCTTCCAAACGGTTGATTCGCCGTGGGCGCCCACGCCAAGAGAAAGCAAACAGAATCATCAGTAACGTCATGCCTGTCATCACACTCCAGTCACGCACTAATACCTCTCGACCTGCGTCAATGGTGCAATAATTCCAGCAAGGCCGACAACCGCCAAGCTGTTAAACAAATTTGAACCGACCACATTGCCGATCACCAGGTCATGCTCTTTACGACGCAAAGCAGTGATAGAGGATGCTAGCTCGGGCAGTGAAGTACCGATGGCTACCACGGTCAAACCAACAATCAAGTCGCTTACGCCGAAACGAACCGCAATTTCAACCGCTCCCCACACCAGCAAGCGGGAACTGGCGATCAGCAGCGCCAGCCCTACCAGCGTCCACATTATGGATTTCCCCGGGACATTGGCTTGCTATCCAGGGTCTCAGCTACTTCAGAGACGATTGCGTCGTCTGGCTGGTTGCGTGAACGAACGATACTAACAACAATAAAAACCACTAATGCCAGTAAGAGACAGACGGCTTCCCAGCGTGCTACAAAACCGTCGAGAAGAATCAAGCCAGTCGCCAACATGACGAGCATCAGTATTGGCATCTCTTTGCGAATAACACTGGAGTGAACAGCAAGGGGAGCAATCAGCGCGACCAACCCGAGTATTAAACCAATATTAGCAATATTTGAACCGTAGGCGTTGCCTACTGCCAATCCTGGATTGCCGTCCAACGCAGCCAGTACTGAAACCATCATTTCCGGCGCTGAAGTACCAAACCCAATGACCAACATACCAATCAACAGGGGTGAAAGCCCAAGCCAACGAGATGTAGCCGCTGCGCCATCGATAAACTTCTCGGCACTCCAAACCAGTAATACCAATCCAAACACAACCGCTAATATGGGAAGCAACATTTCATTTCCTTCATGGCATAATGATCGGCACTGTTTCCATGCGTCACATTTAAGAACTGTATCTAGGGACTCATTCTAAGGGCTACTTTTAAGAACTACTTCATAGAGACGGCCTTAAGGTGCTATTACTAGCGGCACTTTGCTTATGAATGATCCCTGGCAAACGAGTCAGCCACTCTGCAGGTCGCATTCAACTGTCTCTCATTGCGCCGCAGATCGTTCTCTAAGCTGACGCCTTAGTCAAGCTGCTAGTCTATGTTTTTGAGTAGTATTTCAGCAACATAGGGTTGCTAAAAGCGCGTTTGACCGCCTAATCCGCCACATCCTAGTAGTTTTACTAAGGATTCGCACTGAGAGTTTTGGTTTTGCCTCCACAACGATTAATAAAGCGACATACATTACCGGTCAACACCCCTCGTTGACCGCTCGCCCCTGAAGTTAGAACTCAGCGGCGGCGTTTGCGTGCTTGTCATGAGTGCGACTGGTGTCGGCATTGCCGCCGCTTAGCGCAGGCGAAAAAGCAAGCTGTCCGCGCTGTACACATGTCTTGGTCAAACGCCATCGCTACCCAGCACAACGCAGTATGGCCCTGGCCATCGCCCTCACCTGATTGCCCTCATAGTGGCGGTGTCATTTCCCTTTATTAGCTTCACAGTTAGTGGTGTTAGTAACCGTATCGAGCTAACGCAGACCGCCACTACCCTGATTGGCTTTCATCAACCCATAGTCGCTATCGCCATCATCATGACGATTGTCGTGCTGCCAGCGGTATACCTTATCGGCGTTCTGTGGCTTCAATTTGGCCTTCTGCGTGACCGCCTATTGCCCTTTAGCCGGGATATTGCACGCTCCCTATCTCACCTAACACCTTGGATGATGGCTGATGTCTTCATCATTGGCGCCTTAGTCAGCCTGATCAAAATAGCCGGCCTGGCCGATGTTGAGCTAGGCATATCGTTCTGGGCATTTTGTGTATTTGCGCTGCTGTTATTGATGACGACCCAGTCTATCGACGCCGACTGGATGTGGTTCTCGTTAGAGGGAGAACCGCTGGCTCCCGAAGGTACTCAAACGGGCGTTCCTGCAGCAGGACAAGGGTTAACTGGCTGCCCAACCTGCGGACTCATCAACCGCCTATCGCCACAAGGACGCGGCTACTGCACTCGCTGCCATGAAAAGCTTCATCAACGCTTGCCACATAGCTTACAGCGCACCTGGGCGCTCCTCTGCGCATCGGCCATCATGTATATTCCCGCCAATGTGTACCCTATTATGACAACCACCAGTCTAGGCCACTCAACGCCCTCAACTATTATTGGCGGGGTTGTTCAACTCATCCAAATGGGCTCTTGGCCCATCGCTGCCGTCATTTTTATTGCCAGCGTTATCGTTCCAGTAGGTAAATTAGTCGCGTTAACCTGGCTTTGCTTAGTCGTCAGGCGCAGCAGTGTACTCAATGCCCAAAGCCGTACCCGGCTTTATCGACTAACAGAATTTATTGGGCGCTGGTCAATGGTGGATGTCTTCGTCGTCGCCATTTTAGTGGCATTGATTCGCGCCGGATCATTAATGTCGATCACACCTGGCCTGGCGGCGCTCGCCTTTGGCTCAGTGGTAGTATTGACCATGCTAGCGGCGATGACATTTGATCCACGCTTAATTTGGGATACGCCTCTCCCTGCTAAAAAATTCACTACGTCACTCTCTTCTTCGCCGTAAAACGGCCACCAAGGAACCTGTTGATGGCTAACGAAACAACACCGCCTACTTCTGAACAAACGAAAACCAACTCAACCAACGAACAGGATTTAAATAAAGCTAAAACATCACGCCAAACCCGCCTTTCGCCTATATGGATAGTGCCGATCGTTGCCATCGCCATTGGGTTATGGCTGGTATACGATAATTACTCCAATCGCGGCATCCTGGTAACGCTTAACATGGATAATGCAGAAGGCATCGAAGCGGGCAATACGCTCATTCGTAGCCGCAATGTTGAGATCGGAAGGGTCCAAAACGTACAACTCTCAGATGACCTGTCCCACGCTGTTTTGACCGCCAGTATCCAGCCAGAAGTAGAGGATATGTTGCGCGAAGACAGCCGTTTCTGGGTGGTCAAGCCACGTATCGGTCGTGAAGGGATTAGCGGCTTAGGCACCGTGCTCTCAGGGGCTTATATTCAGCTTGAGCCTGGCACTGAAGAAGCGCCGCGACGAGAATTTCCAGTCAGTGATACCCCCCCTGTAGCACCTGCTGGTCAGGCAGGGCTTCGTCTTAGCTTAACCAGCCAAATGGGCAACTCTCTTCGCGTTGGCGATCCGGTGTCTTATCAAGGCTACACCGTGGGACGTATTGAAGAGAACAGTTTTGAGCCTGAGTCACGCACCATGCAACATCAGGTATTCATTGAAGAGCCATATACCAATTTAGTCACTGACAGTACGCGTTTTTGGACCTCAAGTGGCATCGACTTTCGCCTAGGTGCCGATGGTGTACGCGTTAACGTTGAATCTATTGAAGCGCTACTCGGTGGTGGTGTCACCTTCGGCGTCCCCGAAGATTTACCAATGGGACAACCGGTTGAAGCCAATACCCGCTTCACCCTCTATGCTGATGAAGACGCAGCACGAGAAGGGACCTTTAACCGCTATTTAGAATATGTGCTACTGGTAGATGAAACAGTGCGTGGCCTGTCCAAGGGAGCGCCGGTCGAGTTTCGTGGTGTGCGCATGGGCACCGTTGCCGCCGTGCCCTGGAACTTTACTGCGCCGCAGCCCGACTCACGTGCACGCTTTGCGATTCCCGTACTGATTAGGATTGAGCCTCAGCGACTGGGTATTGAAAATAGCGATATTGACCTCGAAGAATGGGAGGAGCGGTTCCAGCGCATGTTCGGCTTAGGGCTCCGTGCATCGTTAAAAGTGGCAATCTGCTAACGGGTGCACTGTTTGTCGACCTAAACTTCCACCGTGACCTTGCCGATGAGTATACCGCTGAGCAATTTTCTGACCGCAGCGTCTTTCCAACGGTGGCAGGCGGCTTTGCACAGATACAAGCCCAGGTAACAGATTTACTGGATAAGCTAAACGCGCTTGAGGTTGAGCCGCTATTAACCGGCCTGGACCGCAATTTAGAGGCTTCTGAAAGCGTACTCAACGAGATTCGCGAAGTAAGCTCTTCGATAAATCAGTTACTGAATGACCCTGAGACCCAAGCCATTGGGGGCAATCTCAACGGAACACTTGAGGAATTGCGTAGCACATTACAAGGGCTATCACCTTCGTCGCCCGCGTATCAAGAGCTCACCACTGCGATCGAACGACTGGATCGCTTAATGCGTGATCTACAGCCGCTTACGCGCACGCTCAATGACAATCCCAGGGCACTACTGTTTGACAACCTGGATGCTCAAGACCCTATTCCGCGTGCACCACGTGACTAAGGAGCCAAAATGCTGATATGGACAAGTATGTTTAGATGGATTGGGTATTTGCTGCTGCTGACAGTCTGCGTCGTGATATCGGCCTGTGCCAGCAGTGTCACGCCGCCTGCCCGCTATATGCTACCGAGCGAACCGTTGGCAAGCACACCGAGTCAACCCGAGGGCACACTTGTGCTGGGCACTCCTCGGCTTGCCCACTACCTGGACGTCGATGGCATCGTGATGCAACTTGATGACATTACGCTGAACGCCGCGCGGGAACATCAATGGGCAGAAGGGTTAGACAGGCAGCTGGAGCGGAGGATGCGCACCCACCTATCGCAAGCGCTACCAACGCTTAGAGTTGTCCGTACCGAAAGTAGACAACCCAATGCGCTGTCTTTGCGCTTAAACATTGACCAATTCCAGGGCCGCTTTGATGGCGTGGCCGTGGCTAGCGGCCAATGGCAATTGCTGAATGGCGAGGGAGAGCTACTAGCAATGGAAAATTTCTATGCGGATACAGCCCTTGAACAAGATGGCTACCCGGCGCTGGTACGCGCATTGAGTGAAAGCTGGGACCAGGCCGCCGAGCTCATCGCCAACAACATACGCCAAGGCAACTATTTTGATTAGCCCTAGGTTTTTAAGCCTAGGCTTTTACACCCTCGGTTTTTAAACTTCGGGTTTTTAAACTTCGGTTTTTTAAACATCGGTTTTTTTAAACATAGCTTGCTGAACTACGCTTAATGCTCTTCTTCTCAGAGATGTTCACATGACAGATGATTCGAACAACACAGCAGTACTACCCGCGGAGCAATTGCGCGATGCGGTGGATGCTTTGAGACAGACGGTAACGACACTACTGGAGGGCGAAGCATCGCTGACGACCTATGAAACTGCTATCAATAGCCATGACGCCCTTCTTGATCAGCTAGCCATGCACTCACTTGACGCCCCAACGCTCGCCGCGCTTGAGCGTATTGAACAATTTATCACCCTGCACGCGGGAACTTACTATCAAACCGCCATCGCCAAGCTGGACGAAAACAGAAAAATCGTTTTATCTCACTGTTTGCGCGACGGCTACTCGCCCTGGATGGCTTAGGGCCAGCAACTGCGCGCCAGCTTTTTCAGCTAGGTGTTTTTACCCCGGAGCACTTTTTCGCATTAACACCCAAGGAGCTTGCTCAGCTTCAACTGCCACCTGCCACTTTAGCTCGGTTAATTCCCCTACATGCCCAGCAATCTTGCGCTGACAAGCGATAGCTAAACAAGCTGACGTTTCATAACCGTGTTATACTGCTTGGCTTATTACTGACACGTAAGTTTTCTGGTGTGTCCGTGCACACCCGATGAGAGCGCCTCTGCGCGCTGTCACCTTCACGTCTCCTTTCACGGTCATCCACGGCTAACCAACGACCATCGCGGCACGCTGAATTATCTGGCACACTTCGCTGCCGCGAAGGTGTATCAACCTCGCTTTTGAACATTACATCTAGTGATAACAACCACTTACCGGGGCTTACTCACTAGGTGACTGCGGAGAACGCATGAGCTTTTCTGAACTTGGCCTGCACGCCGATTTGTTACGCGCTGTCACAGCGCAAGGTTACCGAGCCTACCCCGATACAACGACAGGCCATCCCCGTCGTACTAGAAGGCCGTGACATGCTGGCCAGCGCCCAAACCGGCACTGGCAAAACAGCTGGATTCACGCTGCCCATGTTACAACGTCTTACTGCTGGACCACGACCTGGAAAGCGCCAGGTACGAGCGCTTGTGTTAACTCCTACCCGTGAGCTCGCCGCTCAAGTAGGCGATAGCGTGTCGACTTATGGCCAGCATCTCGCGCTGCGCTCGCATATTATCTTTGGCGGTGTCGGTCAGCAGCCTCAAATCGATGCCCTGAAGGCTGGCTTAGATGTGCTTATCGCCACCCCCGGTCGCCTATTAGACCTTCATCAGCAAGGGCATATTGATCTTTCAGCCGTTGAAATTTTAGTGCTTGATGAAGCTGACCGCATGCTGGATATGGGCTTTATCCATGACATTAAACGGCTGCTGCGTCTGGTGCCCAAAAGCGTCAAAACCTGCTGTTCTCTGCAACCTTCTCCAATGAGATACAAACCCTGGCTCAACAGCTGCTGGATAACCCGGCTATGATTGAGGTTGCGCCGCGCAATGCCACCGCCGAGAAAATTGAGCAAGCTATTTACCGGGTAGATCGCGAGAAAAAGCGTGAACTACTGGCCCACCTAATCCAGCAAAACGGCTGGTTTCAAGTACTGGTGTTTACGCGAACCAAACATGGTGCTAACCGCCTTGCCGAGCAGCTTTCCAAACAGGAAATTCCCGCCATGGCTATTCATGGCAACAAAAGTCAGGGGAGCCCGCACGCGCGCTTTAACGGCTTTTAAGAGTGGTGACCTGCAGGTGTTGGTGGCGACCGACATCGCTGCCCGTGGCTTGGACATCAATGAACTGCCCCACGTGGTTAATTTCGACCTGCCCAACGTAGCCGAAGATTATGTACACCGCATTGGGCGTACCGGGCGTGCTGGCAGCAATGGCGAAGCCGTTTCATTAGTGTGTGTCGACGAACACGCCTTGCTAGGCAATATTGAGCGGCTGATAAAACAGACGCTACCAAAGCATATCGTGCCAGGCTTTGAACCCGACCCGAGCATCAAACCTGAGCCCATTGAGAATGGTCGTCGCAACCAGCGCCAGCCTCGCGCCAAACGCAAACCGGAAGGCCAGAGCGCCAATAACGGCGGTGAACGCAAACGACGCGCTCGGCGCTAGCTCACAGTTCAGGAATATGCGAAGGTGTCGCCTTTGCATATTCCAAGTCGCTGTATCTAGCAACTATTTTAGCCGTTAGGCATGAACTACTTTTCATGGAGTGATTATGGCCTCATCCCAACTTATGGCCGACTATCGTCAATGGCTGACATTTCAACGTCAAGAACAGCTCAGCCGTGAACATCAAGGGATTGTTCAACGTCTAGAGGATGCTCGCGCATCAGCTAATCAAGTCGTTCAGGCCTACCGCAGCATGGCTGAAAAAGCATCTGTCGAGGGCGCTTGTTACCGTACGATTTTCTTGCGCCAACGCGATGACAAACACTCCCTGCCATGTGAAGGGTGGCTGTTCGTACGCCGCGTGCTGAGTGAAGGGAATAGCACGCGCGTGCGTGTCACCCTGCTTGAAACGTTTACGCTTGAAGATGGCATCATGGCGGCAGGCGATAAACCTGCACGCAAGCTAACCTTAGAGATCTATGATCAGTTACAGATAGATAAAGGCATGCGAACAAGTGTAAAAGTGGACTGCTTGGACACCCCTCAAGACTACCATTTTATTACCCTACTCGATGCTGTTCGCGGAGACTTGCGCCCTCACCTTAAGTAAACGTTAACGTGAAATAAGCATAGATATGGCATCGCGTCGTTCAATTACCTTTATTCTGCTGATGGTCGTGGTGGGGCTAAATTTACGCCCTGCCATGTCGTCCGTTGCCCCTTATTGACACGCCTGCAGGAGAGCGCTGGGCTTTCAGCAGCCGCAGCGGGGCTACTCACTACGCTTCCCGTGCTATTTTTAGGCCTTTCCGCCCCGCTCGCTCCAACGTTAGCAAAGCACCTAGGCAGCGAACGTACGTTGAGTGCCGCGCTCATTCTGCTGGCAGCAGGGCTTATATTACGTGGCTTGCCATTTCCCGAGTGTGTTATTTATCGGCTCTGCGATGGCAGGCTGCGCAATCGGTATCGGCGGCACGCTGCTACCTGCCCTGGTTAAACGTGAACTCCCAGAAAGCGCCGACCTGCTCACCGGCTTATACACCATGGCGCTCTGCCTGGGCGGAGCGCTGGGGGCCGGCTTGAGCGTGCCCCCTTACGCAACTACTCGGTAGTTGGCAGGCAAGCTTAATGAGCTGGTCACTACTGGCGCTGCTAGCGCTTGTTTTATGGCACTATCAAATGCCCCGCTCTACCACACCAAACACGCCCAATCCGCCCAAAAGCGGCATATTCCGCCTGCTTAAGCAACCGCTGACCTGGCACGTTATGCTATTTATGGGCATTCAGTCCTCCATGGCCTATATCGTGTTTGGATGGCTTCCTACACTGCTGGTTGAGCGCGGCTATAACGAAGCCGATGCAGGCTGGACCATGGCCGTTTCGATTATGTGTCAACTGGCTTCAGCCCTGGGCGCTCCCTGGCTTGCTCGCTTGGGGCGAGACCAGCGCCCCGCTTTATTACTGGTACTTTTGAGTACCGCCGCGGGATTATGGATGCTGCTTATCGCACCACTGGAGTGGAAATGGCCCGGCGCCGCCCTGCTAGGCATTGGCCAAGGCGGCAGCTTTAGCTTAGCGCTCAGCTTGTTAGTCTTACGCACAGCCAATTCACGCCTTGCAGGCCAGCTCTCAGGGCTTGTCCAGGGCGGTGGGTACACATTGGCAGCATTGGGGCCTTTTGGTAGGGGGTTATGCTCCAATTAGGCGCCCACATAACTCACATTGCCTGGTTATTAATCGCTCTAATCAGTGTTTGCTGTGGCTTTGCGTTACTGGCTGGGCGTAATCAGCGCTTGAATGACCAAAGTGGCGGACTTTTGGTAGAGCGCGGTACTCGCACTAACTGATTAGCAGGTTTCGTACAAAGCCCCTGGAGATGACGATGCCCCCCTACTCTCTTCTAGCAAGCAATAACCCACATCAAGAGCGCGTCTTAGTCATTTATACGGGCGGAACCATCGGCATGCAGCCGCATGCTAATGGGCTTGCGCCTGGTGGCGATTTCGCCAAGCGAATGACCATCGCCCTTAGCCAGTTACCGATTGCCCAACAGCATGCTCTGCCGCCATATGAGGTCATCAGCTACACCACACTGATTGACTCAAGCGCCGCCACCCCACTTACCTGGCAACAGCTTGCCCGCGATATCAGCGACCAATTAACGGCCTACACAGGCTTCGTCATTATTCATGGCACCGACACCCTTAGCTGGACCGCCGCCAGCCTAGCCTATCAATTGCAAGGGTTGGATCGCCCCGTGGTCGTAACGGGCTCCATGTTACCGCTGGAAGCACCCGACAGTGACGCCGTAGGCAATTTACACGGCGCGCTGCAGTTCGCCTCTAAGCCCGCCCTACAAGAAGTGGCTATTTACTTTGCCGGGCAACTGCTACGTGGCACCCGCGCCATCAAGCAGCATAGCGAAGCGGTCATTGCCTTCGCGAGCCCCAACTACCCGTTGCTCGGCGAGCGTGTTGGCGACGATTTCGTTTATTACCCCAGTCGTGGACTTGGCCTTCAACAACGAGGTGCCCCTCGCTTCGAGCTACCCGATTACCGTTTGGTCAATCAAGGTGAGGGTCGTACGCATCGTCCTGTGGCCAGGAATTTCAGCCTGGCAATTGGACGCTTGGTTGAGTGATTCTCGCGTTAAGGGCGCATTACTGCAGCTCTGGGGGCGGGAAACACACCCGACGACCCCAGCTTGCTTAACGTACTGGCTAAAGCCAGCGGAGAAGGCAAGCTGCTAGCTGCTATTAGCCAGTGCCCGCAGGGCAGTGTTCAGTTGGCGCTTACGCGGCGGGTCATGGTCTCAGCGATGCAGGCATACTCGCGGGCGATGATATGACACCGGAGGCAGCTTTCACAAAGCTTGCCCACTTACTGGCCCAGCCTCTCTCTTTAGAGGATCAGCGCCAACGATTTTTAACGCCGCTCGTCGGAGAACGTTAACCAGTCAAAGCTGATAAATGTTAGCGTAGGCTGAGAATCAAGTAAGGTGGTAGAAAGCACTCTGTTATAGAAAGTACTCTGTTATAGAAAACACTCTAATCGACTGAAGGAGCAACAGAATATGGAAAACCGGTGCATCATTTCAGCGAATTATTCGAGCAACTGGGCCTTGCTTCTGATCCTGACTCAATTGAGCGCTTTATACAGCGCAACGCCCCACTACCGGAGACAATGCCACTTGCTGAAGCGCCCTGTTGGAACGAAGGCCAAGCAGAGTTTCTAAAAGAGGCGGTTGACGAAGATGCCGATTGGGCAGAAGTCGTCGACCACCTGGATGCCTCGATGCATAAGCCAAACTAGCACTCTAGTGCGTTAATTAGTGCGCCGCCGATTGTGGCGCACTAACCATTCAAACGCGCCTCTACGCGATCAAGAATTTGACGACTGACTTTCCCCACCAACGGTTTGGCAGCTTTATTAACCGCCTTTTCCATTAACCGGTTACGAATTTCATAACTCAAAGTAAGCGCCACTTCCGTACCTTCGGGCACTTCGCGTAGGCGATATCGCCCCTGGTTTTTAACGCCGTCTAACGACTCCCAGGCAAGCACATGTGGCGGCTGGATCTCAGTGATCATGACGTCAAACGACCAATCCATTCCCACTGCGCGTACATGCCATCGATAGCGGTTTTCCCTAACGAGTCGATGGAGCGAATCAGATCCGAGTAATCAGCAAAATCTTCGACGCGTCTCAATAATTCAAACACCCCTTTCAGGGGGGAGCCTTAACAATTTCACTGTGCTCAATGGTAGCCATTGTTTTCCCTCTAACAGCGTGAGTGTTAGCGTATCATGTCGAAATTAATGCTGCCCGCCAATGCTGTGTTTACTTCAATATGCGCTAGAACTGGTCAGATTCACGGCTATTGCGTAAACTGCCGACCTCCGGACCGGACCCCGGAACGCCGCGCCAGCTAATCGCTGCACGCGATTAACAAATTCTCCGACAATGAGTGTTTTATCATGTCTTCAACACCCTACGTGGCTGCTGATACAGCGACCACGGCCATCGTTATCTATTCCGGCGGAATGGACTCTTTACCGTGCTTCACCGCGCATTGCGTGAAGGACTCAACGTACACGCGCTGTCTTTTGATTATGGCCAGCGACATGCCCGTGAACTCGACACCGCGCGTCAGGTTTGCGCTGCACTTGGTCTGCCACACCAAGTGGTCGATATTCGAGCAATACACAGCCTGATTGATAATTCAGCCCTGACCAATCCAGACCAACCGATGCCCCAGGGTAACTATGCCGCGGACAATTTACACGATACCGTAGTACCCAATCGCAATATGATTCTGCTCTCCTGGCGATTGCCAAGGCCGTGAACATTGGTGCGGAGCGAGTCGACTACGGTGCCCATGGCGGTGATCACGTTCTCTATCCCGATTGTCGCCCCGAATTCGTCGAGGCAATGGATCACGTAGCAGGCATCGCCAACTTCGAGCCAGTGAAGCTACACGCCCCTTATCTCTATGCGAGCAAGGCAGACATTCTTCGCGAAGGCTTGGCCATGGGCTTGGATTACCGCCTTACCTGGACGTGCTACGAAGGCCGTGAACTTGCCTGTGGCATGTGTGGAAGCTGCCGCGAGCGGTTAGCTGCCTTTGCTGCCAACGGTGTCACCGACCCATTAGGCTATAACCCAGACACCACAGCAGGCCAGGGCTGATGTATCAGGTTAAAGAAGCGTTTTATACCCTGCAGGGCGAAGGCGCCCAAGCGGGCAGAGCGAGCGTTTTCTGCCGCTTTAGCGGCTGCAATCTATGGTCGGGCCGCGAAATTGACCGGGCGACCGCTAAATGCACCTTTGCGATACCGACTTTATCGGTACAAACGGTATCAATGGCGGAAAGTTTGTCACTGCCAATGCGCTTGCCCAGCATATAGCGTCTCTCTGGCCCAGCCAAAGCGGTGACGCAAAGCCCGATACAAAGAACGATGCAACGCCCTATGTAGTATTTACCGGCGGTGAGCCTTTGCTGCAGCTTGACGCGACGTTGATTACCGCACTGCACAGCCATGGGTTTGAGGTGGCGGTCGAGACCAACGGTACGCTTGCTCCACCCCCGGGCATTGACTGGCTATGCGTCAGTCCTAAGGGCAGCAATTCGTTAGCCGTTACGCAAGGCGACGAGTTAAAGCTCGTTTTTCCTCAAGCAGATGCTCCGCCAGAGCAGTTTTCAAGCCTTGATTTTTCGCCACTTTTTCTTGCAGCCGATGGATCTTACCCCTCTCAATCAGGAGAAGACCACCGTCGCAGAAGCGACCGCTTACTGTATGGCTAACCCCAATGGCGACTGTCGCTGCAAATGCACAAACTAGCAGGCTTTGATTAATGTCCCTATTCGTTAAACAATTGACCCACATTGACGTATCCCTGTGGTGCTCTCAGCGCGGCCTAGTGGGCTGTAGCTGGCTGGTGGACGCAGTACTGGATGGCGAGCTGGGCGAAGATGGCATGCTATTCGATTTTGGTGAAGTGAAACCATGGATCAAGCGCACCCTTGATAGCGGCTTAGATCATACTCTGCTGGTGCCCACAGCGGCATCAGGTATCAGTGTCTCCGAGTGTCCCGAAGGATTAAGCATTCGCACCACTACACCTTACCCAATGGAAGTGCGCGGGCCACAAGAGGCATTCACCCTGCTTCCCTGGCAAGCCATTACGCTTGATAAGGTCGCTGAGCATTTAAGCCAGCAGCTCACCGAACAGCGCCCTAAAAATGTCCACCAAGTCACCCTAACGCTTAGCGACGAGGCCATTGAAGGCGCTGCCTATGGCTACACGCACGGCCTAAAGCGCCACCAAGGCAACTGCCAGCGTATTGCCCATGGCCACCGTTCGCGGCTACATATCTTTCAGCAAGGGGCGCGTCAACCTAAGCTCGAACAGCAGTGGGCCACATGGTTGGATAATCGCTACCTGCTTGAAGAGGCGGATATCACCTCGCAGGAAAAGACTTCCTTACCTGCAGCTATCGGGCCGCCCAAGGCGATTTTTCCATTACGCTACCAGCGACGCTATGCGCTGTGCTCCCAGGCCCCACCACAGTAGAAAATATCGCCGCCTGGCTGGCAAAGAGGTTGCCACGCAAAGCGGCCAAGCCACACGCATTCAGGCGTTCGAGGGTATCAACAAGGGAGCGATTGCTATGTTTTCACCAAGTGCTCTACCAAGTACCAGGTTATGAGTGAAGGCTGCCGTGCTGGATGTGGCGCCTGCTGTATAGCGCCTTCTATTAGCTCTGCCATTCCCGGCATGCCGGAAGGCAAGCCCGCGGGCATTCGCTGCGTACAGTTAGATGAAAATAATCTGTGCCGTTTGTTTGGCGATCCAAGTCGCCCCAGGGTTTGTGAGCGCTTTAACTTTGACGCCAGTGTGTGGCGAGCACCGGGAAGAGGCGCTCGCCACATTGACCTGGCTGGAGCAGGACACTTGCTAAGCAGCGTTCTGCTCTAGCTGATCAACCTTCTGCGCCTACCGGCCGCGGCAAACGACGATCCAACAAGCTAATCCAGCGGGTAGCACCGGCGCGTCGCTATGGCTAACCTCGCTCAACAGCTGCCTAAAGCTCTCTTTCGCCTGCTGGTCGTTGGGCTCAATACGGGTTAGCCATAGCTCAAGTGCCGCTAGCTCCTGGTGGCGATTGCCGTGCTCCCGAGACTGGCTTATCGCCATTTCAGCGAGAGCTTTGACTTCATTGGCAGGATGCCCAAGCAGGTCACGCACCTTGGCCAGCTGGGTGGCTAATTCAGGCAGAAATAGCGTGGTGCGCTCCCGGGCAATCACCAAACACTGGTCTAGGTAATCCTCTGCGGCGTTTAACTCACCCAGCTCAATGCAGGCATCTGAATACCAGAGCACTGGCCGCTGATAGCGGTCACGCCCGTTCAGCTCTGCCATCTGGTCCAAGCTGTCACGCAATTGTGCTAACCCGGTGGTGTCGCCTGCCAGCGCACGCTGCCAGCCGAGAATGCTTTGCGCCGAAATTTGCCATAACTGTAAATCCGGCGTGCCTGTCATCGCGGCCGCCCGTTCGGCATGCCGGGCAGCCAGATGGACGTGTCCTAACTGACGATAAAGCGCGGCGGCAAATAGCAGTGCTAACGCCAAGGTGCCAGGATGAGCGATTTTCTCTGCCAAACGAATTGCTGCCGAGACCTGACGCTCGGCACGCTGATAATCACCGCGCAGACAGAGTGCCCATCCCTGGAAGCAGGCAGCCGAAACTTGCGGGTGATCGGAGAACGGCAGCCACTCGATCATCATTGGTGCATTGAGGGGATCGATTTCATCTAAATGGTCGTGAGCCTGCTGAATGCGGCCTGCCCAGTACTCGCAGTTGGCGCGGGCATAATCGGCCAAACGGCGATAGCGTGGATCCTCTAAACGAGAGGCAATATCCGCCAGTGTCGAAGCCAGTGCAAAGGCATCTGCATGGGCATAGCGTTGACTACGCCCTACCCAGAGCCCCCATTTGACCAGGAATATCTGCTCTAGATCTTCTGGATCCTCTAAACTATCGGTACCCGATTCGCGCAGCAGCTCCCTCGCACGCACAAAGCTCTCATGTGCGGTTGGCGAACCGTGGCCTTCTAATGAGAACGCCGCCTGACCGCGCACGGTGAGTAGACTCACTTCGCGCTCAATCTCATGCTCAACGTGGCGCAGACTCGCCAAACCAAAATCTGCCATACGCAGTGCGGTTCGATTTGCGCTCACTTTTAACGCTTCACGAGCAGCCAACTCAAAATAGCGGGCACCACGGGCGTAATGCCCGCTACGCCGTAAGTGCGTTGCAAAATCGCCGGGGTGGCGGCTAATCCACACCGGGAAGCGCTCCTCTATCAAGGTCACCACTTGTTGGTGCAGCTTGACGCGCACATCCCGAGGACAGGAAAGGTAGGCCGCTTCTTGCAGCAGCTGATGGCTGAACTGGTATTCGTGCTCACCGTTCTCTTTATCGACAGGCTCGACAATCTCCAGTACACGCATATGTTCGAGCGCTTGGTTAAGCCGCCCTTTTCCCAGCCACTGCATTCCAACAGAAAGTCCAGCCGGAAGCGCTTCCCCAGCACTGCCGCTACGTGGGCAATGTCGCGGTCACTTTCAAGCTGATCGATGCGGCTTGCCAGTAGCCCTAATAACCCTTTAGGCAGTTCATCGAACTGGACACTGCGCCCTTCACGACGATCCATATCCAAGCGTCGACAAATCTCCTGCATGTACAGGGTACGCCATCACAGCGCTCAATAATCTGATTTCGCAGCCGCGGGCTCAGGTGAATACGGTAACGGCGAGACAGTTGCGACAATAGCCGCGAGGACTGAAGTGCATCCAGGTTTCCCAGACTAATTTGCTGGTCCCAATGTAGTTTTACCGGTAGTTGATCTCGCCCGTGATGACTAGCCACAAGCATAAAGGCGGTATTAATAGGTAAGCGCGCTTGTAGACCGGCCAGTACTTTAAAAGAGGGCTCATCAAGCCACTGCAAGTCATCAATCATTAACACTAGGGTATGCGTGGCAGCCTGACGCTCAATGAGTCGGTGCAGTAGCATCACTACCAATTCGACGGCTTCACCACTTTGGGCTAACTGGGTAATCTCTTGTACTTCGTGAACACCTAGCGCTTCTTCTAGCAAATGCTGGCGGTCAGGCTCAAGCTGGTCAAACCCTAGCGATGCTTGTAGCTCGTGAATAGCGTCAACGGTCAGGGTTTGCGTGAGATACCAACTGACAAGAGTACGGGCGACTCCGTAGGGTCTAGCACTGACAGCCGTGTAGTGGGCTGCCAACAAATAGCGGCTTCTCGGCTAAGCTCCAACTGACGGAAACCCACCATCAGCGCCGACTTCCCCATTCCCGATGCTCCACGCACCAGGACGCTTTGACGCAAGCCAATACCTGCACGCGCCAGTGCATCGCGTAGGGTGCGTAGCGAGGTTTCACGCCCTACAAGACTAGGCGGCAGCGCATCACGGCCACCTTCATTCTGACCCAGCACCAGCGCACGTAAACGAACACGCCCATCGCTGGCGATCAAGCGGGACACCAGCCGTGGCTGTAGATCAAGCGCGGGCGGCATATGCTGGCTGGCCTCTTGGGAAATAACCAGTTCACTGCCTTCGGCTGCACTCATTAATTCTAATGAGGTTTGCGTGACTTGGCCCAACGGATCTGCCAATTGACGCTCAGGCAGATAGACGACACGTCCACTATGCAGGCCAGCGGCCAGCTCAAATTGCGGCACCTCGCCTTCGCCAGACCAATAGCGTGAACTTTCCTGGGGAAGCGCTTGGCGGCAATGTTCATAAAGCGCCACTAACTCAGCCAACTGGTGCGCGGGGCCATGGGTACCAAAACACGCCAATCCTAAGCCGCCAGTAGCGCCTGGCAACCAAAAGCCACCCAAGTGATGACACTGCTGCTCTAACCAGCGCAACAATTCCAATTGCAGCGTAAGGCAGTGGCGTGTCGCCCCGCGATCCTGCCATTCACCTTTTAAACGCAACCGGATAGCCATCACAGAAAGCTGTCGCAACTCAATTTCATCTTCACGTAACGGCTTGCTGTCTGCCGCTAGTGCCCGAGAAAAAAGCGCCTTGGGGACTCATCATGCGAGGGTCGTGATGCCCATCGGACCAATAGCTGGCCAGTTGCAAGAAACTCGGCTCTGGCTGTTGGCCCGACAGTGCTAATAGTTGTAAATAGCTATTATATTGCTCATGTGCAGCGGCCATTTGGTTCTGCTCAGCGAGTTGGCGAACCAGCCGTTCATGAAATGGGCCATAACCTGAAAAACGACTAACAAGTGTTTCTAGGGTTAGGTCAGGTACGTCGGTATGCGCCTCGAGTACATGTTCCGCAAAACGAATAACACGCTGACGCCACTCGTTGCGTATCTGGACTAACCAGCGCTGAAATTCACTACAGTTCGCTAGCTGAAGCTCTTCAATCAGATCACCTTGGTAGCAGTTCATCAACGCTTCAAGGGTGTCTAAATCTCGAGGCCCTTCGAGCAACTGCTGCAGCGAATGCAGGTCTACTTGCCAATGGCTGGGGAGCTGGAAGGCGATCGTTTGCCGGGAGACACTTAATACCTGGTCGGCACTCTCGCCTAATGATTGACGCAAACAGTGCAGCGCGTGACGCAGGTTGGTTCTGCCTGACGACAGCCCTTGGTCGGGCCATAATAACTCTGCTAATGCGGCACGATTAACCGGTTGGCGGTGCAACAAAAGATAAACAAGCAACGCCTTCACTTTGTCGTAACTAAAGTGGGTTAGTACATCTTCCCCCCTGAGTAAGCGAAAATGGCCGAATAAGGTTAACTGGTCTGTCTCACGGGCATCGCGCATGATAAACATCCTGCCGGGCTAAGCGGCTTAAGCTGGCACACCGCTATGAAAACGAAAAGCCGTATCGGGCGAAGTAATCAGCTCCGCTTCACGCGCTACAAAAAGCGATCCGCTCGTCAATTGAGTTTTGAGTTTGCTGGCGAGCCAGTAACAAATAGTCCTCAAAATGACGCCCTTCTGATTTCACCAGGGTACGATAAAATTTGGCAAGTTCTTCGTCTAAATAAGGGATTAAACAAGCAAATCGCTCACAGCTACGTGCCTCAATAAGGGCACCGATGATTAATACATCGATTAGCCGTTCGGGGTCATTGCTGCGCAAGTGCCGTCTAAGGCCTTCCGCATAGCGTGAAGCTGTCAAATGCTGGTAAGCCACTCCGCGCGACTCCATAAGCGCGACTACCTGCTCGAAATGCAGCAGCTCCTCCCGGGCTAGCTGCGACATTTTGCTTAGCAAGAATGGCTGGTCAACGTAACGATAAAGCAGGCTCATTGCCGTTGAAGCGGCTTTTTTTCACATTGCGCATGATCAATTAAAAGAGTTTCAGGATTTTCAAGCGCCCACTGTAGCCACGCAACCGGGGTTGAACAGGCTAAAAACTGGTGCAGACTCTCCGGCAACAGATCATCTGCTTTCAGCGCATGATCAGCCATTTGCAAGGCACTATTGTGTAATTCATTAGCATTTAACGCATTAAGTTGTATCGACATAACACCATCACCGATCTTGTATTTCACTATTGTACAACACATAAGCGCGCAAGGCGCCTAGCCCCTATTATTTGTAATCCTTTACGCGTTATTTTTTTTATACTTTATATTGTCTAATGCTAATTTAGTGAAACCAGTAAAAAGATGGAAGCACTTTATTCCTCCCTCGCTCATGAGGTTTACATGACGCTCACAAGCGTTGATTAGTAGGTAGGTCCTAAAGATATAAATTGAGGACTATGGTAACGCGCTGTAACAACAATCACACCTGCACTGCCAGCGGTTAATGAAGAAATGGAAAAAATTTCCTGTTTTTGGGCCAATTGACTCATAAAAAACGTTTTTTTGATTCGTTTAGATCGAGGCATCAACATAAAGTACAAGAGCCGCCCTGACTTGCCAGCTTAACATTGTCGACAGTTTGCCGTAGAATCCCAGCCATCCAACCACACGCTGTTTGTCAAGCGTATGTCCTATGTGATCGGCCCCACTTTACATCAACTGCGCGGCCAACACCGTGCAACGTGTATGCCGTCACCATAAAGTAAATGAGAACGTAAAATGAGAGGGCCCCAACGTGCTTGAAGCTTACCGCCAACATGTCGAGGAACGTGCCGCTGAGGGCGTCCCGCCCAAACCCCTAAACGCTGAGCAAGTAGCCTCACTGGTTGAACTGCTGAAAACGCCACCGGCAGGTGAAGAAGAGTTTATTCTCGATTTAATTACCCACCGCGTACCGCCGGGCGTTGATGAAGCTGCGTATGTAAAGCTGGCTTTCTCACAGCCATTGCTAAAGGTGAAGCGAGCTCTCCGCTGATCGACAAGATTCACGCCGTCAAGCTGCTGGGCACCATGCAGGGTGGCTACAACATCGTTTCAATGGTGGAGCTACTCGATAACGAGGAGCTTGCCCGCGAAGCAGGCGAGCAGCTTAAGCACACCCTGCTGATGTTTGACGCTTTCCACGACGTAGAAATGCGTGCCAAAATGGCAACAGCGTTGCTAAAGACGTTATTCAGTCGTGGGCAGATGCTGAGTGGTTCCTCTCTAAGCCCGCGCTGGCTGAAAAGATCACCCTTAGCGTATTTAAGGTACCTGGCGAAACTAATACGGATGACTTGTCTCCCGCGCCAGACGCTTGGTCACGCCCGGATATTCCGCTGCACGCCAACGCCATGCTCAAAAACGAGCGCGACGGCATTGAGCCAGTGGTCCCAGGCACCACTGGCCCGCTCAAACAGATCGAAGACGTTAAAGCAAAGGGCTTCCCCGTCGTCTATGTCGGCGACGTAGTCGGCACCGGCTCATCGCGTAAGTCAGCCACCAACTCGGTACTGTGGTTCTTCGGTGACGATATTCCTTACGCGCCCAACAAGCGTGCTGGCGGTTTCTGCTTTGGTAGCAAAATTGCGCCTATCTTCTTTAACACATGGAAGACTCAGGCGCCCTGCCGGTTGAGATGGATGTCACCAACCTGAACATGGGCGATGTCATCGATGCGGGTAAAGTGCAAACACGATAGCGATGACGTAATCACCACTTTTGAGCTTAAAACGCAGCTTGAAACGGCTGTTGGATGGGCGTATTCCTGATCATTGGCCGCGGCTTGACTGGCAAGGCACGTGAGTCGCTAGGCCTACCCACCTCTGACGTTTTCCGCCTACCTGATCAACCTAAAGATACCGGTAAAGGCTTCACCTTAGCGCAGAAAATGGTCGGTAAAGCCTGTGGCCTAGAGGGCGTTCGCCCCGGCATGTACTGCGAGCCCAAAATGACCACCGTTGGCTCACAAGACACCACCGGCCCGATGACCCGTGATGAGCTGAAAGACCTTGCCTGTCTTGGCTTCCAAGCCGACCTGGTAATGCAGTCGTTCTGCCACACCGCGGCTTATCCGAACCCTGTGGGATACTCACCACTGGCGACTTCATTATATGAACCGTGGCGGCGTTTCACTGCGTGGCGGTGACGGTGTTTTCAAGCGTTGCTCGCCGCTTCGGCGGCATTCACGGGTTCGCGTTCCGCGCTTCCGCCGGTTGGTCGCGGACCGGTGTCATGCCGCTGGACATGCCGGAATCTGTACTGGTTCGCTTCAAGGGTAAGCGTCAGCCGGGCGTTACGCTGCGCGACCTGGTTCACGCCATTCCGCTCTACGCCATCAAGCAGGGCTTGCTGACCGTTGATAAATCCAACAAGAAAAATGCCTTCTCTGGGCGCGTGTTGGAAATTGAAGGTCTGGAAGACTTAACCGTTGAGCAAGCCTTCGAGCTTTCTGATGCGTCCGCCGAGCGCTCCGCCGCTGGTTGTACCATCACGCTGTCTGAAGAGAGCGTTACTGAGTATTTGAAGTCCAACATCACCCTGCTGAAGTGGATGATGGCCAACGGTTATGGCGACGAGCGCACCATCAGCCGTCGTATCGAAGGTATGGAAGCATGGCTGGCCAACCCCAGCTTGATGCGTGCCGACCAAGATGCCGAGTACACTGAAGTTATCGAAATTGATCTGGCTGAAATTAAAGAGCCGGTTCTTTGTGCGCCGAATGATCCTGACGATGCACGCCTGTTGTCTGACGTGGCGGGCGAGAAAATCGATGAGGTCTTTATCGGCTCTTGCATGGCAACACGGCCACTTCCGGGCGGCTGGTAAGTTGCTTGAAAGCAGCCTGCCGGTAGCTTAAAAAACCCGACTGTGGCTGGCACCACCGACGAAAATGGACCAGCATCAGCTGACCGAAGAGGGCTACTACGGCATTTACGGCCGTGCCGGTGCCCGTATGGAGATGCCGGGTTGTTCATTGTGTATGGGTAACCAGGCCCGCGTTGCCGCTAAGAGCACCGTGGTGTCTACGTCTACACGTAACTTCCCGAACCGTTTGGGTGATGGTGCCAATGTGTACCTCGCCTCTGCGGAACTGGCGGCCGTTGCCGCAGTAGAAGGACGCCTACCAGCGTTGAAGAGTATCAACGCTATATGGGTGAATTTGACGCTATGGCGGGCGAGATTTATCGTTATATGAACTTTCACGAAATTGAGGAGTATCAAAGATAGCCTCAAACGTGATTCCGGTCGCTCAAGAAGCCTAATGCTTGTTAAGCACTTGAGATAGGCCGCCCCATCGCCGATGCTCGCACCATCGCAGAAAATGCGACCTGTTGCATTTTCTGAGTCGATAACCGAACGCCCGCCACTGTTTTACAGGGCGGGGCGTTTTATGCTCTACCTTTCTAAACTGATCGATAATCCAACAGCGTTTAACCTTAGAAGCGAGTGATGACGAATTCGATTGATATAGTGACGCCCGATCTCTGCGATGCGCACCCAGAGGTCGCTGTACTTGACCCGCTGTTTGCCAATTTTGGCGGGCTTGAAGCCTTCTACGGCCCTATTCGTACAATAAAGTGCTTTGAAGATAACTCTATGGTGAAACAAGCCGTTGCCGAACCGGGGAACGGCGCGGTGCTAGTGGTGGATGCGGGTGGTTCGCACCGCTGCGCCATGCTGGGGGATATGCTTGCCGAGCAGGCCGTCGCCAACGGCTGGGCGGGGGTCGTTATGTACGGCTGCGTGCGGGATGTTGATATACTCGCCGCCCTACCGATTGGCGTTCAGGCGCTAGGCAGCCATCCGCGCAAAAGTGAAAAACGCGGCGAAGGGCAGCGTGATATTGACGTCACCTTTGCCGGCGTTACTCTTCGGCCCGGCCAGTGGTTGTATGCCGATAACAACGGCATCATTGTTGCCGAGCAAGAGCTGCCACTTTCTTAACAACGACCTCAGTAGTCATTAAGTTTGACTTAAAGAGCCCCCTTGCCAGGTGTGGCGGTAACTGCCACCCTGGTGCTTCACTCTACCGTTTAATGACAATGCAGCCTTTGACCTATCTTGGCTCTGCCTTACTACGAACGCTGCGCGATCATCTTCGACCCCTGATCGCCTACCACCTGTTTTTCACCTTGCTCGCCTCAGCCTTGCTGCTGCCAGCGGTCACCTGGGTAGTTCGCGGGCTGCTTGTAACTCAACCGTACCGTCGTCACTAATGATGAGCTGATTACCTTACTGTTCAGCCCATTGGGATTGTTGGGCATGTTGGTAGGGCTTGGACTCACATTTGTAATTATTTACTGGCAGCAGGCGGGCATGCTGCAAGTCGCCGTCAGACCACGTGACAACCACTATCGCTTAGCCCTTGAAGCACTCTGGTTGAGCACTCGGCGACTACCCGCCCTGGCGGGCTTGGTGTTTCTTCAGGTAGGCACACACTTATTGCTGCTTGCGCCCTTCATGGCAGCGCTCGCCTGGTTATATGATGAGTGGTTAGGGGTATTGACCCCTACTATTTACAGCATGTACGCCCCCGTCCTATGGTATTTCATAGGCTGCGCCTTACCACTTGTCATCGCCTGGATATGGGCAGCTTCATGGCTCTATCTACGCTGGCTACTGGCGCTGCCCTTGGTAGCACTGGAAAGATGCAGCCCATTGCAGGCACTCAAGCGCAGCGTTAGTTTAACGCGCGGCTGGCGGCGCTCTATTGGTGCAGCGGTTTTACTCTTGCTGCTGATTATTATCAGCCTTCCACTGCTGATCACTCTGCTATTCGACCGCCTGTTCACGCCCCTACTGTGGTGGCTACCCGAACATAATGCAGTGCTGATTCCGGCGATGTTGAGCTATTTACTGGGCTATGTGCTGGTAACACTCGCCATTACGTTTATTGGTATTGCCGCCAATGCCCTGCTTTCTGCCTGTTTGTATATGCAGCTAGCTCATCAAGAACCACGCCCAGCGGCTCCACCGGAAGATACTAACGCAGGACGACTTGCCTGGGCGGTTGAGCTCAGCGTGCTGGTTTTCGCCGGCTTACAAGCGTGGTGGATTCTGAATAGCTTTGAAATTCGTGACAACGTTGCAGTGATCGCCCACCGTGGAAGCTCCATGGTGGCTCCAGAAAACACCCTTGCCGCGCTGGAGCAGTCACTGCTTGATGGTGCTCACTACATAGAAATAGACGTTCGCTTGAGCAGTGACCAGCAAGTGATGCTTTACCACGACCGCAGCATGGCGCGGCTGACCGGCGACAGCCGTGAGTTTGGCGAGCTAACCAGAGAACAACTCAGCCAGTTCGACGTGGGCAGCTGGTTTGGCGATGCTTTCCAAAACGAAGCCATTCCTGGCCTCGATGAAGCGCTCGAACGCGTTAGAGGAAAAGCGGGATTAATGATTGATATCAAACCGTTGCCAGGGCAGGAACAAACGTTAGCCAACGCAGTAATAGATACCCTAGATGCCGAAAGCGATGTGCGATATCGCTGCTGGGCGACCAGCACAATGCCTTCGATGGCTATGCCAACTGTGGCTTCCCCAACGCGCTGTTAGACACCCGCATGGCCACCATGTCGCCATTGTTACTTGAGCATATTAATACTCGAGCGCCAGAGCTGCGTGTCACGCTACTGGCACAGCTCATTTTGCCCGGCACGCTGAATCGTCGCGGCTTTGATGCACTCGGCCTTCGACACAATCGAATAACGCAAGGAGAAATTCGCCTGGCAAGACTGTATGGCTACGAAATACACGCTTGGACAGTCAATGACCGGGCCAGAATGTCGGCGTTAATTGACCTGGGTGTCGATGCAATCATCACCGACTACCCAGATCGTTTAACAGCGCTTATTCACGACCGTCGGGAGTTAAGCGACGGGGCACTAATGCTGGTGAAGCTGCGCAACTGGCTTCGCCAATAAAGCGAATTTCTAGTCACCCATGACCACGCCTTCACGGCGAGGGATCAGCGCCACCAAACAGAGTGCCATCATCAAGGCGCATAATTGCTTGAAGTCCACTGGTTAGCTCCCGTTCGCTAACCGTGTGGCCTCGTTCGCGCAGCGCCTCGAGAGTTGCCTCAGGAAAACGGTCTTCCTCGACATATACTTCTCCGCCCAGCGTAATGGCATGGGGAAGGTTCAATGCTTCCTGCGCATTCAAACCCCAATCGCGCATCGCTACGAGCGTACGAGCCGTGTAATGAATAATCGCAGCGCCTCCCGGCGAGCCCAAGCTGGCGACTAGCTCTCCGCTTTCTTGATCGAACACGAGGGTCGGGCTCATGCTGGAACGCGGGCGCTTACCGGGCTCGACCCGATTCGCCACGGGGTCACCATCCACTTCAGGCACGAATGAAAAGTCGGTTAGCTCATTATTAAGCAGGAAACCACCTGCCAACCCTGTCCCACCATCCGAGAGAATGCGTGAACCAAACGCCTGCTCAATAGTAGTGGTCATTGACACCGCGTTGCCGTCTTCATCAACAATGCTGATATGGCTAGTACCGTATTCTGGCTGATTCGGCTGGCTGGCCCAACTAACCGCAAGCTCACCGGGATTGCCCGGTTCAGCGCTATCCCCATGCTCATCTCACCAATGAGTTCGCTACGCTTTTCAAGGTATTCAGGGGCCAGCATCAATGACCAATCGCCGCCCGGAGCCTCGACAAAGTCGGGATCGGCGATGTAACGTCCACGGTCGGCAAATGCCAGGCGCGCGGCTTCAAGAAACTGGTGCAACCAGGTGCTGCTTGGGGCGCCATTATCCAACGGGGCTTCAAGCAGCGACTGTTGATCAAGCATACCCAATATCTGCATGACGGTGAGATGACCTGATGAGGGTGGCGGGAAACCGCACACTTCCCACTGTTGCCAAGGGGTGCACAACGGTTCGCGGTCAAGCGCCTCGTAGCCATTTATATCCTCAAGCGCCAGACTACCTGGGCGCTCGGGATGATTCTGAACCCGCTCGACAATATCCTCTGCGACGGAACCCTCGTAGAAAGCTGCACTGCCTTGGGCTGCCACGCGGCGAAAGACTTCTGCCAAGGCCGGGTTTTTAAGCGTTTCTCCAACCGCGATCGGCTCACCTTCATCGTTGTAATAAAACTGGCTTGCGAGCGGATCCCGGCGCAGATACTCATCGCTCTCCAAGCTAGTATGCAGCCGATTACTAACGGAAAACCCCTCCTCGGCCAAGGTAATGGCAGGCGTAAACAACTCTTTCCAGGCCAACTCACCATGCTCTGCGTGAGCTTTTTTCAAGCATACGCAGCGTGCCTGGCACACCGACGGAAAGACCACTAGCAACCGCCTGGTTAAACTCAAGCGGCTCGCCATCTTCCAGAAACAACTCACCACTAACGCCTTGGGGAGCAGTTTCACGGCCATCATAAGCGCGCACTTCGCTGCCGTCGTAGTGCATTAAAAAAGCCCCACCTCCGATACCGCTAGACTGGGGCTCTACCAAATTCAGTACCATTTGCACTGCAATGGCCGCATCAATGGCGTTACCGCCGGCTTTCAGCACTTGGTAACCAGCATCGGTCGCTAGCGGATTGGCAGCAGCCACTGCAAACGTCTCAGCCTCCCAACCGGGTTTCTCTTCATAGCCAGATTCACTTTCTGGGGGAAATAGCAGGAGTCTCATAGCTAAACCCCCAACTATATAACGGCGCCACAAGCAGAACAGGTAGCGCGAACTTAGCCGCTTTTGGGGACATCTCAACGCTCTCCACGTTAATTTAAATAAAAAACCACTCACAAAGGGTAGCCTATAAAAACAGCAACGCCCGGCACAATGGCCGGGCGCACAACGATCACTGAAGGTGAACGCGATTACTCGATTTTTGTCCTGCGAGCATAAACCACGTTTCCAACACCGCATCGGGGTTCAGTGATACAGAGTCAATGCCCTGCTCCATCAGCCATTTCGCTAAATCTGGATGGTCTGACGGGCCCTGCCCGCAAATACCCACATATTTACCTTTTGCTTTACACGCCTGAATAGCCATCGCAAGCAGTTTTTAACCGCCCCATTACGCTCGTCAAATAGATGCGCCACGATACCTGAGTCACGATCCAAACCTAGCGTTAACTGGGTCAAATCATTTGAGCCGATCGAGAAACCGTCAAAATACTCCAGAAACTCGTCGGCCAGTAGTGCGTTAGCAGGCAGTTCGCACATCATTATGACTTTAAGCCCTGTCGGGCCACCGCGCTCCAGGCCGTTCGCCGCCAGCAGTTCTACCACTTCACGCGCTTCATCGGTTGTGCGTACGAAAGGCACCATAATTTCGATATTCTCGAAGCCCATCTCTTCACGCACCCGCTTCAAGGCACGGCACTCGAGTTCAAAGCAGGGCCGGAACGCCTCAGAAATGTAGCGTGACGCGCCACGGAAACCCAGCATTGGATTTTCTTCACCTGGCTCATAAAGCTTACCGCCAATCAAATTTTCGTATTCGTTTGACTTAAAATCTGACAAACGCACGATCACACGCTGAGGGTAGAATGCGGCCGCCAGGGTAGAGATGCCTTCTACCAGCTTATCCACATAAAAACTGACTGGATCGGTATAACCTGCGGTACGTAAATCGATTACCTGCTGTGAAATCCACAGGCAACGTATCGTACTCCAACAGCGCCTTTGGGTGGACGCCAATCATGCGGTTAATAATAAACTCAAGGCGTGCCAAACCAACACCTGCGTGAGGCAAGCTGGCAAACCCAAAAGCGCGATCAGGGTTGCCCACATTCATCATGATTTTGAAAGGGATTTCTGGCATGGCATCGACACTGGAGACTTTACAATCAAACTCCAGAAGGCCTTCATAGACATTGCCGGCATCGCCTTCAGCGCAAGACACCGTCACGTCGATCCCATCTTGTAGTTGAGTGGTGGCATCCCCACACCCCACTACCGCAGGAATGCCCAACTCGCGGGCAATAATCGCCGCATGACAGGTGCGCCCGCCTCGATTAGTGACAATCGCAGAAGCACGCTTCATGATCGGCTCCCAATCCGGGTCGGTCATGTCAGTGACCAGGATATCGCCGTCATGGATCTTGTCCATATCATCCGGACTTAACACTACCTTAACGGTACCCCGGCCAATGCGTTGGCCAATTGCCCGTCCGGTAATCAATGTGCGACCCTTTTCGCGTAGCTGGAAGCGCTCAAGCTTGCCCCCTTCCTGCTGAGAGACCACCGTTTCAGGACGTGCCTGTACGATATACAGCTCACCGTCATCACCATCCAGCGCCCACTCGATATCCATGGGCCGCTGGTAGTGCTGTTCGATAGTCATTGCCTGACGGGCCAGGTCCATCACTTGCTGATCGTTGATACAGAAGCGGCCGCGGTCGGCATGGGGCACATCGACGGTTTCAACCGATTTACCGGCGCTGGCATCTTGGCCATAAACCATCTTGATCAGCTTAGACCCCAAGTTACGGCGTAATACCGCCGGACGACCTGCCGCGAGTGTCGGTTTATGTACATAAAACTCATCGGGGTTAACCGCGCCCTGCACCACGGTTTCACCCAACCCCCAAGAGCCAGTGACAAAAACGGCATCTTTAAAACCAGATTCCGTGTCCAGAGTAAACATAACGCCGGCCGCGCCGGTCTCTGAGCGCACCATTTTTGCACGCCTGCCGACAAGGCGACATTTTCGTGGGCGTAGCCCCGGTGTACTCGGTAAGAGATTGCACGATCATTAAACAGCGAGGCAAAAACTTCGTGCACTGCGCGTTTGATGTTGTCGAAGCCTTCGATATTCAGGAAGGTCTCCTGCTGTCCCGCGAAGGAGGCGTCGGGGAGATCTTCCGCGGTGGCTGAGCTGCGCACGGCTACTTTCAGTTGCGGGTGCTGTTGTTGAAGTTGGCCATACGCTTCACGCAAGGCTGCTTCAAACGTGGGGAAGCGGGGTATCGATAACCCATTGGCGAATGTTGCGCCCTGCTTCGGCCAAGGCTTTCACATCATCTACATCCAGACGAGCAAGAGTAGCGTTGATACGTTCATTTAGCCCTTCATGGGAGAGAAATTCGCGATAAGCGTGGGCAGTGGTGGCAAAGCCGCCAGGAACCGTCACTCCAGCACCTGAAAGATTGGAAATCATTTCACCCAGCGAGGCATTTTGCCACCCACGCGTTCGACGTCCGACATGCCCAACTGATCGAACCACAGAATATACTCTTCCACGTAACCCCCTCGCTCATAGACACCGGCACAGCCGCTGACATAGTTACCAAAACCATGCATAGTCGATAAGACCATGGGCCATGGATAATTAATCAAGACACCCTAGCACCACGCCCCACTATTCGCCATTGGTCTAATAGCGAAGAGAGTGGAGGATTTTTACAACAGTAGGGCTTTTTGGGCTGGTTATGTAGTCAGGTGCGAGCGCCTTTCATCAAATGTGTATCGCGCTGACGAAGTTGCCGCAGTAAATTGCTATGCCACGTTGTGCTGGCAAAAGGCTCGGCCCACAATAGACGCATTCATCATCACTGGATTTTGTCATGAAACGTACGGCTTTTTTTTATTTCAGATGGCACCGGCATCACGGCGGAAAGTTTAGGGCGCAGCCTACTGGCCCAGTTCAGCGATGTCGAAATCGACATGCAGACCAAGCCCTATATCGATACGCTGGAAAAAGCTCAGGCGTTAGCAGCGATCATTGAATCAACGGCCGACCGCGACGGGCATCGTCCTATTATCATTGACACCATTGTCGACCAGCAGATTCGCGACGTCATTCGTCAGGCATCCGGTTTCAAAGTCGATATTTTTCGACTTTCCTAGAGCCTTTAGAACAGGAGCTGGACACTCACTCTTCCTACAGCGTGGGGCGTACTCATTCGATTGGTAGTGATGACGTTTATATGGACCGTATTCACTCCGTTCACTTCGCGCTTGATAACGATGACGGCGCCCGCACCCATCAATATGATAAAGCAGATATCATCCTGGTGGGCGTCTCACGCTGCGGCAAAACACCCACCTCGCTCTATTTGGCACTACAGTTTGGCATTCGAGCAGCCAACTATCCGCTGACGGAAGATGATCTAGATGAAGACGGAATGCTGAAGCTGCCCAAGGCACTTGTGCCTCATCGTCAAAAACTGTTTGGCTTAACGATTGATGCACGGCGCTTGTCGGCGATTCGCAATGAAAGACGCCCCAATAGCCGCTACAGTTCGATGGATCAATGCCTTCAAGAAGTGGAACAGGCTGAATCGCTTTACCGCACCATGCATATTCCCTTTATCGATGCGACACGCTTTTCGGTGGAGGAGATCTCTACGCGAATGATTGCCGAGACCGGTTTAGCGAGGCGCTTTTCGCCCCGCTAATACGATAAGTCACTGGGTGATTACATGCCTTTCGGCGCAAAAATACCCGGTGCGTTGCGCCAGTAACCTTTGTAATCCATACCAAAGCCGAACACATAACGATCGGCGACTTTCAAGCTGCAATAGTCGGCTTTCAAACCGGGCACTGCTTTGCGATCGTGTTGCTTATCGACCAATACAGCCGTGGTGACACTGGCGGCTTGGGCTTCTTCACAGTAAGCCAAAATGGCCGCCAGTGTCGCGCCTTCGTCCAAGATATCGTCAACGATTACCACATGGCGGCCTGCCATGGGTACTTCTGGGGAAACACGCCAAAAGCTCACCTCCACGGAGTTCATTGCGGTAACGGGTGGCATGTAGATAGTCCACTTCCAGCGGGAAGCCTAACCGGGTGAGCAAATGCCCTGTCGTAATCAAGCCGCCATTCATCACACAATAAAAAACCGGCAGTTTATCGCCTAAATCACGAGTGATTGCTTCCGCCATGCGATCAAGAGCCAGTTCTACCTCTTGTTGTGAAATTAAACAGTCGGCGTTATCCATCAACTCACGCATTGAGTCTAGCGACTCTAACGCCTCTTTATCCAACTTTGACATCTACCAACTCCAGGGCGGGTTATAAACTTTATTTGCTGCAACAGTGGTTAAATAGCGCTGGGTTTTGACTGGTTCGCCAGCGCTTCCAGCTTAGCGTGAGCACGACGCCAACGGCCCAGTGCACTCAGCGCGTCTAAATCAGGGCGCGCACGACTATAGCGCAGTTTAGCGGGACGTTTGGTCTCAATGCCCTGGCACGCCAGCATCACTTCTAGCGCGGCAGCACGATCATTACATACCAACAGCATATCGCAGCCTGCCGCTAGCGCCGCCTGAGCGCGCGCTTTAGGATCGCCCGCTTCGTGGGCGCCCGCCATGCTTAAGTCATCGGAAAACACACAGCCTTTGAACCCCAGCGATTCGCGCAACATACCGAGCCAACTAGGTGAAAATCCTGCTGGGCGCTTATCGAAAGCACTGTAAATCACATGCGCAGGCATCACGCCTTCTAGCTGTGTGGCTAGCTGGGCAAAGGGTATCAGGTCATGCCGTTTAATATCCTCTAGCGGACGGTCATCCACCGGCAGTGCGATGTGAGAGTCTGCGGCTACCCCACCATGGCCAGGGGAAGTGCTTACCCACCGCCGCCATACCTGCATCGTGTAGGCCCTGAATAAACGCGCTGCCCAATTGCGCTACGTGTTGGGGATCACTGCTAAAACTGCGATCACCAATAACACTTGAGACACCGCTTTCAACATCCAGTACGGGAGCAAAACTTAAGTCCAACCCGCAGGCGGCCATTTCCATTCCCAATAACCACCCAGCATCTTTTGCTAACGCCAAGCCATCCTCGGGATTGTCGCGATAGCGCTCGCCAATGCGCGCCATGGCAGGAAGACGGGTCAACCCTTCTTTAATACGCTGAACGCGTCCGCCCTCTTGATCGACTGCCAGCAGTAAATCAGCACGCACACGGCGAATATCGCTGCAGAGTTGGCGAACCTGATAGCCATTCTCGACATTACGGGCAAATAAAATAACGCCCCTACCGTCGGTTCAAGTAGTAAGCGCTTTTCTGCAGCCGTCAATTTAGGGCCTTCAAGGTCCAGCATGACCGGGCCTAACGGTTGAGTCATCGTGATAGGTCCATTAAAGGGGCGATGATTCTAGACGATCGTCTAGCAGAGTCAAAATCTGAGACACATTAACGGTTGTTGCTGTCAGTCACAGCCTGGTTCGTCAAAACACTGCCGACCGCCATGCAACCAAACCGGGGTACCCGGCACTGCTAACGAAAAGATAGTCAGCAAATCACTGTTACGTAAACGGATACAGCCATGGGAAGCAGCAACACCCATCGGCTGATCAGGTGGCGTACCGTGCAGGTAGATATAGCGCCGTTGAGAGTCTACCTGGCCTCCGCGGTTCACTCCCCTTTCAACCCGCAAAGCCACAAAATACGGGTTAAAATCCAGTCACGTCCTGGATGACTCTCGTCTAGCGCAGGTGAAAATACCTCACCATTCCAGCGTCGGCCCCCGAAAAACGGCATTCTCCGGTCTATCAGCACCAATAGCGGCTCGTACATAGTGCCAACCATGGGGTGTTTTACCACTCCCATTTTGCTCTCCATTACCGGCGGCACCGGAAGAGATCGCGTATTCATGAAGCACTTTCGCGCCCCGCCAGCAGCGCAGTAGCTGTTGACTGGTATCAATCTCCAACCAGATGTTTTCAGTTGGAGGTAGCTCAGCTAGCGGGCGTTCGCATGTTTTCCTTCTTCGAGGGCAGGGAGGTAACGGTGCATTCATGGCAGCAACTACCACCGGACGCAACCGCCTTACTAAATCCCGCACAGTGACCTGCTCGTGATAATCCTTTTCCGCGATATCTCGCAATGCATCGAGTCCTGACAGAGTAAATATCACGGTACCAAGCATAAAGTGTAGTCGCCAAAAGCGTTCCGCGTCAGGCAGGTCTGGTGTCGCCTGACGCACAAGCTCCGTGAAACGGGCAAACACATCGCCATACTCTTGCTGAATATGGCGTCGAAGATGCCCTTGGCTGTAGGCCAGTCCTAGTAAGCGCATGAATACTTTGAGACTATTGCGTTCAGCCGGCACAGCCAGGACGGTTGTTGCCATTGTTTCGAGTAACGTTTCAAGCGGCACAACGTGCCCTTTATGCTGGGCTTCAAGCTCATCAAGCGCGGTGTGAAAACGCACTGTAAAAGGATCTAGATAGCGAGAAAACACAGCCTGTATTAAGGCTTTCTTAGAGCCAAAATGGTAGTTCACGGCTGCTAAGTTGACGCGCGCTTTGCTAGTGATGTTGCGCAGCGAGGTTTCAGCAAAACCACGCTCTGCAAACAGCACTTCAGCGGTATCGAGTATACGGGTCACCGTATCAGACTGAGCCATAGCGCTCTCCAGGGAAACAAGTGTTTAAAACATAGCAAAATACTATTCTATAAACTTGGCAGGCTCAACGCTTGATTTACTAATGAAATATGGCGTCTTGTATAAGCAAAAACTTAGTTTAAAACGATGACTAAAATTGCCCGCGTAGAGAAAATGAGGGATTGACAGGCCATATACTGGACAGAGGAACATACTGTATACTTAAACACTTATCGATTAATTCGACGTTTATCTTGTTACTGTCAATTCACTATCAATTTACAAATTATGGAGTCTGGTATGTCGCGTCCGCTAACCGCTCGTCAACAGCATGTTTTTGATTTTTATCGTTAAGACCATGGGCGAATTTGGCTACCCTCCTACGCGCGCCGAGATTGCTAAAGCGCTTGGCTTCCGTTCTCCTAATGCGGCTGAAGAACACCTGCGCGCACTTGAGCGCAAGGGGTTATTCGCATTATCCGCAATACCTCTCGCGGCATCCGCCTGCCCAACCAAGAGCCCCAAGAAGCCCTGGATAGTGCCACCACAACCGTACCCTCCAATGTAGAGCCGCTGCCCACAGGGCTACCGGTGATTGGAGAAGTGGCGGCAGGCAGCCCTATACTGGCCGCCGAGCATATTGATCGCTACTGCCCATTACCACCAGAATACTTCACCCCAAAAGCTGACTACCTACTGCGTGTACGTGGTTTATCAATGAAAGATATCGGCATCTTAGAAGGTGACTTGTTGGCAGTTCACCGCACCGAGCGGGTACGTGATGGACAGATCGTGGTGGCTCGTCTTGAGGATGAAGTGACCGTTAAACGCTTCAAACGCCAGGGGCATCAGGTAACCCTGTTTGCAGAAAATTCCGACTTTGCGCCAATCGAAATAGATCTGCGCTTCCAGTCACTCGATATCGAAGGCGTCGGCGTCGGTGTCATTCGCGGTGGTAACGGGCAGGCGCTCGGCTAAAACAGGCGTTACTGCAGGTCGATATAGCGGTGGTCATTGAAAGTGGCCACCCAATCAGGATGGTAAACTAGCAGAATACTAAGCAACATGCCGGTTAGTAACGCCTCGGATGGCATTAATAGCGGTAGGAAGCGCGCATACTCCTGAGCCAAATAGACAGCATCAGGATCAGTACCCGCGACGACTATCAGCAACACTGCAGCTAACCCTCCTCCCAGCGTTGCCAATGCAGAGCCGAAAAAGCCGCAGACAAAAGAAATACCATCAGGTTATCCGGTAGGCGCCGATCTACCAACCGCCATACCGTGCCAATGATCGCAGCAGGCACTATTCCGGTGACAAGAATATTAGCTCCCAGCAGCATCCACTCATTGCGACCGATCAATACCATAGCAATATTGATAAGTACGTTACTGATCAGCGCTAGGGGCGCCTTAAACACAAGTGTTAGCAATACCGTAAAGACCAGGTGCAACGTTAGCCAATCAACCGCCTGAGCACGCAGTTGCCACATCAACACCACCGCCAGCGTCGCGCCTAGCCAACGGTGCTGAAGCGCGACGTCTCCCCTCAAGGCCTGCCACGGCCGCCGACTAATTACCCAAGCAACAACTCCTAACGAGAGGGAGCGAGGTAAGCAGCAGCATCCAGGGCGCTAATACACTTTGCGCAAATGACATGGTGGCCTCTCGGTTCAATAACTATTAACTAAACACCACAGTTTTGTTGCCATGGACCAGTACCCGATCCTCTAAATGCCACCGCAATCCCCGAGCGAGCACCGCTTTCTCCACATCACGGCCGAAGCGTACTAAATCGGTGGGCGTATGACAGTGGCTAACGCGATGAATATCCTGTTCGATGATAGGACCTGCGTCGAGTTCCTCCGTTACGTAGTGGCAGGTAGCTCCAATCAGTTTAACTCCCCGCTGGTAAGCCTGGTGATAAGGCTTAGCGCCAGCGAACGAGGGTAAGAAACTGTGATGAATATTAATTACTCGCCCCGCATAACGCGTGCATAATTCAGGTGGCAAAATTTGCATATAACGCGCCAACACGATGCAATCAGCACGCGCATTGTCAATTTCAACCTGTACCTTCGCAAACGACGCCTGTTTGTTTTCAGGATCAACCGGAACATGATGGTAGGGAATGCCATACCATTCAGTCAGTGAACGCATATCGTCATGGTTAGAAATAACACCGACAATATCGCAATCCAGCTCACCCGCTTGCCAGCGATAAAGCAGATCTACCAAGCAGTGCGACTCTCGCGACACCATTAGCACCACTCGCCGTCGCTTCTGGGTATCGACCAGTGACCACTGCATATTGAATTCGCTGGCCACCGGTTCAAATGCAACACGTAACGCTTCTATCGACATGCCCACGGAATCCGCCAATATTTCGTAACGCATAAAAAAAACAGCCAGTTTCTAAATCTGAATGCTGACTTGCTTCAGTGATGGACCCACCCTGCTGGGCAATAAAACTCGATACTCGCGCAACAATACCCACCCGATCAGGACAGGACACAACTAAACGATAATAATGAGACATGTGAGCTACTCTTGACCTGCTTCTAAGGTAATTATTACAAACCAGCGGCTTAGGATGTTAACCAGACTGCATAGTGTATCGGAAGGCCATGGATGATTGTTAGCCGCCCCTGCCTTCCCGTATAGTTAAGGCACTACTTTTAGGCTTTTCATAACTAATGCATTCACCACGCGTTCAAATTCGTCCCCGTCGTCGTCCGCCGCTGCGCATGCTGCCGCTGGGGGGATGCGGTGAGATTGGTATGAATCTAACGCTATACGGCTATGACGATCACTGGATTGCCGTTGACTGCGGCATGATGATTCGCCAAGACCTCCCCGACTCGCCGCTCCAGGTGCCCAATGTTGATACACCGAAGGCACTGGGCATCGTGCCGAAAGCACTGTTTATCACTCATGGACATGAAGATCACATTGGCGCTGTTGCTTGGCTATGGCCGCTGTGGAACTGTCCCATTTATGCCACCCCGCTTGCGGCAGGGCTGTTACGGCTTAAATTTGCTGAACATCAACTCAGCAGCGCCGCTATCCAGGTCATCGAACCGGGCGAGGCGTTAGAAAGTGGCCCGTTCACGCTGCGCTATTTACTTTTAACGCATTCAATTCCCGAAAGCTGTGCGCTGATGATGATGGCCGGTGGCTATCGCATTTTACATACCGGTGACTGGAAACTCGATCCCGAGCCACTCATTGGCATGCCGATGAACGCAGCCCAATTCAAAGCGCTTGCCCCATTGATTTAGTCGTGGGCGACTCCACCAACGCCCCTATGCCTGGTCACTCTGGCAGTGAAGGGGATGTTGCTCGAGCACTCACAAAGACCCTCAGCAACTGCCAGGGCCGTGTGGTAGTTTCTTGTTTTGCTAGCAACCTTGCCCGAGTGCTTGCAATAGGACGCGCAGCCCAACAGTCTGGTCGCCGTATTAGCTTAATGGGCCGCTCTATGGAGCGCATGGTCAGTGTCGCCCGCGGGCTTGGCTATATGGATGATTTACCGCCGCTGGTACCCAATCATGACCTTGGGTATTTACCCCCAATGAAGTAGTGATTATTGCTACCGGCAGCCAGGGCGAACCCCGCGCCGCGCTACAGCGTCTTGCTCAGGGACGTCATCCTTTTGTCGATCTTCAACCAGGCGATAACGTCATATTTTCGGCTAAAGCTATTCCAGGCAACGAGCGTCCTATTGAGCAACTCAAAAGCGCTTAACGCATCTAGGTGTCAGTATCTATGACGAGTTCAATCACCCTGAGCTGCACGCCACCGGACATCCCGCTCAAGACGAGCTCATTAAGCTTTATCAGTGGGTTAGGCCAAAACATCTTATGCCTGTGCATGGCGAAGCCCGCCATCAGCAGGCTCATCAGTCGATTGCTGGCCAGCTAGGCATTAGTGCTCCGTTGACACCCGTCAACGGCGATCTAATCTGCTTTGATAGTCATGGATTACGCTGCGAAGCACGATACCCACAGCCGCCCTGTATTGTCAGCCAAAACAGTGTAGTGCCTCATCCCGGCTTGGAAGTGAGCGACGCCAGTACGACTCGCCATGGCAGCTTGTACCTGGCACTGCCAGTAACAGCCACAGCCACAGGCTGGGCGCGTATCGGTCGTTTGATGCTGGACGCATCAGGTGCTAGCCCGCTGGATGAAGATAGCTTTAGCGACTGGCTAGATGATCAGCTTGATGAAATTGCTGCTGATACGCTTGCCGATCTGCGCCATGCGTTACAGCCTCGCCTAATTCACTGGCTAGCAGAACATATGCAGCACCTGCCCGGCGTGCACCTACAAATTATGGCCGCAGAAATGCCTGAGCTCTCCAGTCGTTAGGCCCAGCGCGCCGCGTCCTGCTGGTCGGAATGCCGCTCTTTAACCCAGTACTCGCCTTGAGTAGAGTGCTCTTTTTCCAGAAAGGCGCCTGGGTTTTAGGAAGTCCATTATAAAATCGCAGGCTTCAAACGCTTCACGGCGATGGGCGCTGGCAACCAGTACGCGCACAATCGGGTCGCCCGGCCCAAGATAACCCACCCGGTGGATAATACGCACTGCCTGTAACGACCAGCGCTGCCATGCCTGTTCACCTATGTCGGTCAGGGTGCGCTCGGTCATTCCTGGATAGTGCTCTAGCGTTAATCCTGTCACGTCAGGTGTTTCGTTAAAATCACGCACCAATCCGGTAAAACTCACCACTGCGCCAACATCACTGCGTCCTGCTAGCGCATCGTCATACCCATAACTCATCGAGAAAGGCGCTGCTTGAATCGCCACCTTAATATCCATCTTAGTATTCACACTCAGCCCCCCTGTGACCGGTGGAAAAACGCCACCTCATCATCGTCGGTCACTAGTGCATCATCGTTTGCCATCACTTGGTTAATGGCGCATAGCGTACGCTGATCGGTAAGCAGTTTGAACCGACCATCGCGCTCAGCCAGCGCTGCTTTTAAACCACTGATATCGCGGCTAGTAAGCTGATCCAGACCGACGATCACTTCGCTTTCGCCTACTCGCTCGCGTAATTCGGCCAAAACTTAACCCGCACGCAGGGTGACGGGCAACGCTCACCTAAACTAACCTCTCCCGACATACCATCACCAGTGACAATTGGCGCCTGCACACTCATGCGCTGGTAATCACCGCGCTGGCCGCCCTGTTTACTGTCGAGTTGAATGGCCTCTATACACATGCCTTTATCGACCGCTTTGCACATATCATAAAGAGTCAAACAGGCCACCGAGACGGCGGTAAGCGCTTCCATTTCAACGCCGGTGCGGCCATTCAAGCGGCACAAAGAGGTTACATGAACACAAGACCCAGCCATGTCGATCTCGAATTCAACCGATACCTTTGACAGTGCTAATGCATGGCAGAGGGGAATCAGCTCATGGGTACGCTTTGCTGCCTGGATACCCGCAATACGCGCAGTGGCCAGTACATCCCCTTTGGGCAAGCCACCTTCACTAAGCAGCTTCAGCGTCTCAGGCTGCATGACAATACGTCCCGAGGCGACCCGCTTCGCGGCGTGTCTCTTGTTTATCGCCGACATCCACCATATTGGCTTCGCCACGTGTGTTGAGGTGGGTTAGATGCATGTTGGTCACCTTTCCTTTTGGAAGCCAGAGTACTTATGAGCGCAGAGTTCTTATGGGCAGAGTTCTTAATTGCACGGCCCTTAAAGCAAGCGTGTTACTTTTTCGTGCTTACCCAGTCCACTATCCAGCGCGCTATTGCGTCGCTATCGTCAAGGTTTAACTGAGTCACCCCAGTGGCCAAATTGATAGGCGTTGGCGCATTCAGCGCGACCGCCTTAACCCATGGGCCGGTTAAAATGGCCTGGTCCCCAATGCCTTCACGGTAAAGCACCAGCTTAGCAATCGGCCACTCTTTAAAGCCTTCGACAATCACCAAATCTGGATTATGCGGCGCCATCATGGCCACTAACTGGGCTAAATCAGGTTCTTCAAGGCCGGGGTCTCCTGCATTAACGCAAAGCGCTGGCGGGAGGCTATTAAAACCGGTGCCGCGCCGGCACTGCGCAGCTTATAACTATCTTTACCTGGCTGATCGACATCAAACGAATGATGCGCATGTTTAATGACAGCCACTTTTAAACCTTGCTCGCGCAAGCGTGGCAGCAGTTGCTCTAGTAGCGTCGTTTTACCCGTACCACTCCAGGCGGCAATCCCCAGAATGGGAAAGGATGCGGTTAGTTCATTAGCCATACAGCCGGCACTCCTTATTCTATTTGAGCGCTATCCTGTCAACGATACCATGCACACAATGCACAAGCGCTAAAGAGGACGACGTCACTCGCCCTCTTTTCCTGAGGCAACAGCCAGTTCAACACAATCCCCACGAGCGCAGCCAAGCTCACGCCTTGCAGCGTAAACTGACCGCCACCAAACTGCATACCGCCAATTCCGAATACCAATATCAGCGAGACGACCACTAAATTGCGGGGTGCTGTCAGCGATTGCCCTGCGCGTACAAGCGTGTTCATACCAACGACTGCAATAGAGCCAAATAGCAGCGTCATGATACCCCCCATCACCGGGCCAGGGAATGGTTTGCAGTAGCGCGCCAAGCTTAGACACAAATGCGAGCACAATCGCAATAATCGCTGCCACGACCATGTACTTTGGGGTTGAACGCTCGAGTCAGCGTAACGGCTCCAGTAACTTCAGAATAAGTCGTATTGGGCGGCCCGCCGAACAGCGCAGCCACGCTGGTAGCCAACCCATCGCCTAACAGGGTGCGATGTAAGCCGGGTTTCTCCAGATAGTTTTTGCGGGTCACCGACCCTATCGCCACCATGTCACCAATATGCTCCACCGCCGGGGCAATGGCGACCGGGATCATAAATAGGATAGCGGCCCAGTGAAAACTAGGTGCGGTAAAACTGGGCACTGAAAGCCATGCCGCTTCGCGCACTGGCGTAAAGTCCACTACTCCCATCACTAGTGCTAAAACGTAGCCGGTGACAATACCGCCCATAATCGGGATTAGGCGTATTAGACCACGCCCAAAACGGCCAGCACCAGCGTGACTAGCAAGCTGCTCATGGAGAGAAAAATCGCCGAACCATAACCTATGTTGTCACTGGTTTCACCTGTTGCCATGCTGACCGCTACAGGCGCAAGCGCCAAGCCAATGACCATAATGACCGGTCCGACCACCACGGCCGGCAGTAAGCGATGCAGCCATGCGGTTCCTTTTAATCGCACCGCTTGCGAGATAGCCACATACACTAACCCTGCCGCCATTAGGCCCCCATCGTGGCCGACACGCCGAAACTCGCCGCCGACCCTTGAATAGGCGCAATAAAGGCAAACGATGAAGCCAAAAACGGGCACGGTCTGCTTAGTGACTGCATGAAATATCAACGTACCAGCACCGGCGGTGAAGAGGGCGACACTGGGGTCAAGGCCAGTCAAAGGGGCACTAATACCAAAGCCCCAAACGCTACAAACAGCATTTGTGCACCGGTTAACACTACTTTTGGCCACGACTCAGCCTGGCTGGTAGCTTCACGCATCAGAGAATTCCTAGTGATTTTTAGATAAAGGGTGTGCAAAATGCCCCTAACGCAAAGCGTAAGGGGCAAGATTAAAAGGACGCTTAGCGCGTTCCGAAGATCTTATCGCCAGCATCCCCTAACCCAGGGACGATATAACCATTTTCATCGAGTCGATCATCGACCGAAGCAGTGTAAATTTCGATATCGGGGTAAGCGTCCTGCACCCGCTTAATTCCTTCAGGAGCGGCAACCAGGACAATGACCTTCATATGTTCGCAGCCGCGCTCCCGCAGCATATCTAGCGTGGCCACCATTGAACCTCCGGTTGCCAGCATCGGATCAATCACGATCGCCATACGCTCTTCGATATCATTGGCAAACTTAGCGAAGTAAGGAACCGGCTGAAGCGTCTCCTCATCGCGGTATAGCCCAACGACACTGACGCGTGCACTAGGGATCAAGTCCGTTACGCCTTCAAGCATGCCAAGCCCAGCGCGCAAAATTGGCACGACGGTCACTTTTTCCCTTTCAGTCGCCGCGTTGCAATCGGCTCTCCATTCCACCCCTGGATTTCATGATCCTCTAGCTCCAGGCCTTTGGTTGCTTCGTAGGTCAACAGCTTGGCGACTTCACCTGCCAGCTCACGAAAGCTCTTGGTGCTCAAATCAACTTCGCGCATCAGTCCCAGCTTATGTTGAACAAGCGGATGGTTAATGGCGTAAACACTCATAGGACTTCCTCACTGCAGGGCGTTAGAATGGCAACCTGGGGTATATCGCTAGGCGCAAAATTGCGCATATTCTACCCACAACCACTGGCGAGGTTAAGGGTTTTCCGGCAATTGCCAATCGATGGGTGCTCTTCCCTGCGCTTGTAGAAATTGATTTGCTTGGGAAAAATGCCGTGTACCGAAGAAACCACGATGCGCGGAGAGCGGTGACGGGTGCGGAGCCTCAAGGATTAAATGGCGCCTTTGGTCAATCAGCGCTTTCTTCTGGCGCGCATGGCTTCCCCAAAGGAGAAATACACTGGGAGGCGCGTGTTCGCTGACGGTTTCAATTGCACGGTCGGTGAACGTCTCCCACCCCCTTGCCGCGGTGAGAGCCAGCGTTGCCCTGCTCCACTGTTAAAGACGTGTTTAACAGTAGGACACCTTGCTTTGCCCATGATTCTAAATGGCCGTGCTGTACCGGTTTAAAACCTACATCAGTTGCCAACTCTTTATAGATATTGACCAAGGATGGCGGCACTTTTACACCAGGTTGCACGGAAAAGCTGATGCCGTGCGCCTGATGGGGGCCGTGATAGGGATCTTGCCCCAAAATGACAACTTTCACTTCCTTCAGAGGGGGTCAATTCAAAGGCACGAAACCAATGAGATGAGTGCGGATAAATGGTTTTTTTAGCGGCTTTCTGCTCCGCTAAAAATTCTTTCAGCGCTAACATATAATCAGCCTGAAATTCATTACCCAACCACTGACGCCAATCTTCGGGAAGTGGGTTATTCATCATTACCTCTTCATTTGGTCGACAAGTGGCTCAACGTAAGCAATACCCATATCCCAAGGAAATTGAATCCAGCACTGCTGAGCGACTTCTGTCAGGTATTGATCCACTAAAGGGCGACCATCCGGCTTGGCATAAATAGTGACAAAATGGGCCTTAGGCAGCATCTTGCGTACCGCACGAGCCGTTTTGCCGGTATCCACCAAATCATCAACAAGCAACCAGCCTTCACCGTCATGATCGACGCCCTTCATAATATCCAGGCCACCCTGATCCATGTGGTCATAGCTTTTGATGCAGACAGTATCGATCAGGCGGATATTAAGTTCCCGTGCGATGAGCGCAGCAGGAATTAAACCGCCACGAGTAATCGCCACAATGCCTTTAAAATCGCGTTCGATCATTTGATGACAAAGGGTACGAACATCACGGTGCAGCTGATCCCAGGAGACAGTGAAATGTTGATGATAACGATCGCTGCTCATAGGGATTACTCGTTTTCGTTGAAAGAACAAACGGCGAACACACTGTAGCCCGCATCGCGAATTTTTGAGAGCCGCCCAGCTCTGGCAAATCAATAATAGTCGCGGTTTCCACTACCTGACCACCGCTGCGCTGGATAAGGTTGGCCGCGGCCAGCATAGTACCGCCGGTTGCGATCAAGTCATCCATTAGCAGGATACGATCATCTTTCTGGAAAGCATCTGAATGTAGCTCAACTTCAGAATGGCCATATTCCAGCGTATAAGTCTCGCTAATAGTCTTGAACGGCAGCTTGCCCTTCTTACGCACCGGCACAAAGCTACATCCCAATTCGTAAGCTAGTGGCGCGCCGATAATGAAACCGCGGGCATCAATCGCCGCGATGGCATCCAGGTTCATTTCTTGATAGCGGTGTACGAAGCTATCGATCAACTTGCGAAAGGCAGCGCTATTTTGCAGCAAAGGGGTAATATCACGAAAATTCACGCCCTGCTCAGGCCAATCGGGAACCGTGCGAATAACGGACTTAATGTAGTCGCCGTAGATGCTCATCGCGTCTCTCATCGAATAGTAAAAAGTTAAGGGGCAAGCAGATGCAAAGCCCGATCAAATTAAGAATAGGTATCTTGTTGCAAACAGCAGCGACAAAATAATGACGGCCGGATTCAAGTCGCTGAAACGGCCCGAAAGCGCCTTAATTGCCACATAGCTGATAAAGCCTAGCGCAATCCCTTCTGCAATTGAGAACGTCAATGGCATGGCCAGTGCGGCAATCAACACAGGAGCACCATCCGTGGGGTCTTCCCAGTTAGCGTGCGCCAAGCTACCAGCCATTAATACGGCCACATATAGCAATGCACCGGCCGTGGCATACGCTGGGATAGAGCCTGCCAACGGGGCAAAGAACAGACTAATGAGGAATAAACCGCCAACGATTACCGCCGTTAAACCAGTACGTCCACCGGATGCAATACCTGCAGTTGATTCAATATAGCTAGTGGTGGTGGAAGTACCCAGCGCAGCACCCGCCATAGAAGCCGTACTGTCGGCCATCATAGCGCGGCCAATGCGCGGCAACTTGCCATCTTTGTCTAACAGTTTGCCGCGGTGTGCAACCCCACTAACGTGCCGGACGTATCGAATAAATCCACAAATAGGAAAGCAAAATGACACTGAGCATCGCCACATCCAGCGCGCCCATCAAATCCATCGCCATAAAGGTAGGCGCAATCGACGGGGCATCGACATCAGCCCGCCATACTCATTATGGCCAAGGACCATGGCCATCACCGTGATGCCCAAAATACCGATCATGACCGCCCCGGTAACTCTCAAATATGAGAGCGCGGTAATAACAAAGAAGCCGAGCAGTGCATAAATAGCAGGCGGCTGAGAGAGATCTCCCAATGAAACAAACGTCGCTGGATTAGCGACCACGATACCCGCATTCTTAAGCGCTATCATCGCCAAGAAAAGGCCGATACCGGCGGCAATACCGAGCCGTAACGTCATAGGAATGGAGTTGATAATCCACTCCCGAATTCTAAAAATGCTTAATAAGAAAAAGGTTAAGCCGGAGAAGAAGACAGCCCCAACGCCGCCTCCCAGGTGTAGCCCATTCCCAGTACCACACCGTAGGTGAAAAGGCATTTAAACCCATACCTGGTGCCTGGGCGATAGGATAATTGGCCCACAAGCCCATCACAAAACAACCAATCGCCGCGGCCAAGCATGTCGCAACAAATACCGCACCGTAGTCCATGCCTGCTTCAGACAAGATGCTCGGGTTAACGAAAATAATGTAGGCCATCGTCAGGAACGTGGTGATCCCAGCGATAACTTCTGTTTTCACATTGGTTTTATGCTCAGTGAGCTTGAAATAGTTATCCAGAAGTTTCATGAATGTTCTTATCCTTAGCGCTAACGCCGCATGGTTAGTATGCGTTCTGGTGCTGAGAAAAGCCGCACATACTACCGAAACGCTCCCCATGATGCGAGCGCCTAAGTATGGCGACCAATATACGCGGAAACAGCCCCGCCGATTATGCCAAGCAATCTTTAGGCCACGAGCTAACCGATCGGTCAATTCTGCAGCCAATAAATAACATTACCGGCGCTGCTGCGCCAATACACGCTCAACGGTTTCAACGATCACCTGGGTTTGCGGATCGATTTCTATGTTCACACTATCCCCAGGCGCTCGATTCTGGAGGGTGGTACGCGACAACGTTTCAGGAATTAAATTGACGCTGAACTCCACGCCCCCCCTATCAGCCTGCCGCACATCGCCTATGGTCAAGCTAATACCATCCACCCCGATATAGCCTTTTCAAACACATACCGGCCGAGTCTTTCGGGTAAGGAAAACCATAATCGACGGTTATTAGGTGCCTCTTCAATAGCCACCACCTCTGCCATGGCAATAATGTGCCCCGACATGGAATGCCCACCGATCTCATCACCAAAGCGTGCTGCACGCTCTATATTGACGCACTGCCCTGGCGTGATTGCACCAAGATTAGTCAATCTCAACGTTTCACGCATGAGATCAAAACTAACGCTGTCACCGTCGATAGCCGTCACCGTTAAACAGACACCGTTGTGCGCAACAGACGCCCCAATCTCAAGCCCCTCGCGCATGCTGGGCGGCATTTCCACCACATGTACGCGAAAATCATCCAATTCATGCACCGCAATTACTCTGGCGACTCCTTGCACAATGCCAGTAAACATAGGGCTCATTCTCCTAGTGGTGAAAAGTAGTGTTGAAAAGTAGTGATGGAAATTAGTACTGAAAATAAGTGGTGAGAAAAACGAGTGTCTCAAAATAGTGGGTAAAGATAACGGAATCACTGACGCCAGCCTACATCTGGCGCCTCATGTTTTGGCGCGCCAAGGTTGCCCTCTTGGTCATCTACCTTTGGCTGTTTATTCTACGCCACTCGCTTTTCTAAAGCCGTTCACAAGCATGGATTTTTACCCAACCGAACACGTTCCAAACCATGCAAACAGGCTTAAAAACCTTAATACCAACCCACTTTAGAAAATAATACTGTTTTAAGCACTTAAACTATAAAATCAGTCCGTTATAATTGACATAGAAACTGTCTATCTCTAGAATTCTGCCGCAAATGTAAAGACGCCGATTTGTACCCAGATTGCGGGCGTCCATCGAGTCACTGACTCGGTGAAGTGCAGCTAAACGGGTGTGTCCAGCGTTGATGGCCACCCATTAGGGTGGCCTTTTGTTTCCCATTCGATGTTGGCCCGCCCTATACTGACCCGCCCGGTAGTTGCGCCCCGCTCTCCGTCTTCGGCCTACCGTTAAGGCAGACGCTATGATTGAACTTAGCAACGTCAGTAAAACCTATTTCAGTAATAACAAGGGCAGCGGCTCGAATACCGTCCATGCGCTTAAAGAAGCCAATCTCATCGTTCCTAAAGGCACGATACACGGCGTCATTGGTCTCTCTGGCGCGGGTAAGTCCACGCTTATTCGCTGCGTCAATCTGCTAGAGCGCCCCACAAGCGGTAGCGTCAAGGTAGATGGCCAGGAAATGACGCGTTTAAGCAACGCCGACCTAAACCGGGCACGTCATCGCATCGGCATGATTTTTCAACATTTTAATCTACTGACCACGCGCACAGTATTCGATAACGTTTCCCTCCCGCTAGAGCTAATGGGCCAAAAACGCCACACCATTCGAGAGCGCGTTATTCCGCTACTGGAAATGGTCGGCCTGGCAGACAAAGCCAATCAGTACCCTGCCCAGCTCTCTGGCGGCCAAAAACAGCGTGTTGCGATTGCCCGGGCACTGGCAAGCAAACCGCAGGTGCTGCTGTGCGATGAAGCAACCTCTGCGTTAGACCCACAAACCACTAGCTCAATATTGGAGCTACTACGCGATATTAATCATCAACTGGGCATCACTATCTTATTGATCACCCATGAGATGGAAGTCGTCAAATCCATTTGCCACCGGGTCAGCCTAATCTCTGACGGTGAACTGGTGGAGGATTCAGAAGTCGGCGATTTCTTTACTGCGCCGCGAACTCAGCTTGGCCGTGAGTTTCTCAATGACTTTCTTCAGCTAACGCCGCCTAAGGAGCTGACTGAAAGACTCATCGATGCCCCAGGCGAAAACACCCACCCGGTGGTACGCCTGACGTTCTCGGGCGATGCGGTCTCTACGCCACTGATTTCCCGTCTGGCCCGCGAGTGCGGGGGTCGATGTTAGCATCCTGCAAGCCAAGGTAGAGTCGATACAGGAACGCACCCTGGGGCTGATGATTGCAGAGTTGCTAGGCACACCAGAGCAAACCCAGCAAGCCATGACTTATCTTGAATCTCATCAACTACAGGTAGAGGTACTCGGCCATGTCCAGCGCAATGATTGATCTAATTTTACAGGCGACGCTGGACACCCTTTATATGGTGGCCGTTTCAGGGCTTATTTCTACGCTTGTGGGCCTACCACTAGGGGTGATGCTCTATGTGACACGCCCACGCCAAATATTAGCGAAGCCAGTGCTCAACCAAGCACTGAGTATTATTACTAACATTGGCCGCTCTATCCCGTTTATTATTTTAATGGTGGCGATCATTCCTTTTACGCGAATGTTAGTGGGCACATCAATTGGCATTAACGCGGCCTCAGTACCCCTTACCATTGCTGCCATTCCGTTTGTCGCTCGGCTCGTGGAGGCTGCGCTGAACGAAATCTCACCTGGCTTAATTGAAGCTGCCCAGGCCATGGGTGCAACCCCATGGCAAATCATACGCAAAGTGCTGATTCCAGAAGCCCGTGGCGGGATCATGACAGGTCTAACAATCACCGTTGTTACGCTTGTTAGTTACTCTGCCATGGCAGGTGCTGTTGGTGGCGGCGGCCTGGGCGATCTGGGTATTCGCTATGGCTATAACCGTTTTAACCCCACTATCATGTTGATTACGGTGGTAATTCTGGTCGTTATGGTCCAGGGCTTTCAGAGCATGGGTGACTACCTCGTGCGCAAAAGTGATCGTAAGTAACAGCATCACAGCGCATTAATCCGTTATAACCAAATCGCATTAGACAACGAATTCTTATTGCCGCATCATTGGATAATTACTTGCAACGTTACTGGAGAAACTTCATGCAAAAATTGATTATTGGTAGCCTTACAGCGCTAGCCCTTGCGGTTAACGTCGCCAATGCGGAAACACGCAGCATTAAAATGGGCACGGTTGCCGGCCCTGAAACAGAAGTAATGGAAGTCGCGGCGCGTATCGCCAAAGAAGAATATGATCTGGATGTTGAAATCATCGAGTTCACTGATTATGTCACGCCGAATGCTGCCTTGGCCGATGGCAGTTTAGACGCAAACGCCTATCAGCATGAGCCTTATTTGCAGTCGATGGTAAACGACCGTGGCTATGATCTAGCGATTGCCGGCTATACCTTTGTATACCCGATAGGCGCTTATTCGGAAAAATACGACAGCATCGACGACTTACCGGACGGTGCGCAGATCGCATTGCCGAATGACCCCTCTAATGAGGGCCGGGCGCTGATACTGATGCACAACGAAGGCCTGATCACTCTTAACGACCCGGAGTTTCTAGAGTCCACACCTATTGATATCGCTGAAAACCCACGCGACTTTCGTTTCCGCGAAATCGAAGCAGCTCAGCTGCCGCGCGTACTGCCAGATGTCGACATGGCCTTCATCAACAATACATTCGCTCAGCCGGCAGGCTTGAGTTTGGATGATGCCTTGATCAAAGAAGGCCCTGAGTCTCCCTACGTCAACCTGATCGCTGTACGCGACGGTGACGAAGAGCGTGAAGAGATCCGCCAGCTGGTCGATGCTTATCAGCGCGATGAAGTGATCGAAAAAGCAGAAGAGCTATTCAAGGGTGCAGCGGTGCCAGGCTGGACCGAGTAACGACCAGCACTCTTATCGTTAGCTGTTCGCAGCATTAAAACGATGTAATAAGGCCGGCTTGAACGTCGACATGAACGTCGATAACTGCCGGCCTTATGCTCTGCGAAATAAAGCACTGGCTTATTGTGCTAACAGTTATGCCCTATCGCTAAGGAAGCCGTATGCAACCCTCAGTCGACTACTCCCTACTCAATCGCCAGCTTGAAGCGCTGCTCGATACTCGGGATTGGCTCACTAACACCGCACAAACCTGCGCTTTCATTCAACAGCAGCTTAGCGACCTTAATTGGGTCGGTTTTACCTTCAGCGTCAGCCCAATGTTTTGGGCTTGGGGCCCTTCCAAGGTCAGCCTGCCTGCCACCCGATCCCCTTCAGCAAAGGCGTATGCGGTGCGGCCGCTCGCCAGCAAACGACTCAGCGAGTGGACGACGTACATGCGGTTGCCGACCACATTGCCTGCGACACCAACTCTCGCTCGGAGCTCGTGGTGCCAATTGTAGTGGATGGCCGCCTCTGGGGCGTACTCGATCTGGATAGTCCACTTCATGCGCGGTTTACCCAGCAAGATCAAGTGGGAATCGAAGCCTTGGTAACAACGTTTATGCGCCAAACTGATCTACCCGACCTGATCGAACTCGCCGCATAGCAAAGCACCCCAGGCAACAATACCTGGGGTGCTTTTGACGATAGCTGGTAGGACCAGGCGGATTTGAACCGCCGACCTCCACGATGTCAACGTGGCGCTCTAACCAACTGAGCTATGGTCCTGAAAAGATGTTGGCGTAAGGCTGGTAGGACCAGGCGGATTTGAACCGCCGACCTCCACGATGTCAACGTGGCGCTCTAACCAACTGAGCTATGGTCCTATCTCTTTTTTGACAAAAACGTGCCGAGCAACGGATGCGTATCTTACGCGTTTATCACTGAATTGCAAGCTCTTTTACCGCAGCTGGCGAATGTATTCGTAACCTTCAACCTGTAACAGAAAACATTTGTATAACATATATTTATTTATAATATTTATGACGCTAGGCTAGGTACTTAGATATTCCTGATTTTTAATAAAGGTAGTAAACCATGCTGGATATTTTGCTGGGAAGCATAGCCATCGGTTTATTGTTAGCGACACTGATTGCACGCATTGAATTACATTGGTGGTGGATCCGTAGCTTTGAATTTCCACGCCTACAAATTGCTTGCCTGGCAGTAATTACTTGGCTTTTGCCGCTGTATTGGCTGAAGCAGGTACTTGGCAATGGGTAGCGTTGCTTGCTTCAGGTGTCACTTTTTTGGTTCAAGGCTACTACATCTTGCCCTTTACGCCGCTGTGGCCATTACAGGTGAAGAAGGCAAAAGTAAAGACGAAGATAAAGCGATTACGCTGCTTATCGCCAATGTGTTGACCCCTAATAGGCAAGCGCAATCCTTGATCGATATGATCAAAAGCATCAGCCTGATATTGTATTAACCCTTGAGTCTGACCAGTGGTGGCAAGACCAACTGGATCCAGCGCTAGCAGAGCAATGGCCCAATAGCGTTAAAATCCCGCTAGACAACCTTTACGGTATGCACCTTTACTCGCGCTTGGAGCTTACTAACACCTCTGTTGAGTGGCTGATCCAAGACGACATCCCTCTATTCACACTAGAGTGACATTAGCTAATGGCGACTCAATTCGGCTATTTGCCGTTCACCCTCGCCCACCAGCGCCCAGCGAAAGTGAAAAATCACTTTGGCGAGACGCGGAACTGTTGCTGGTAGGAAAAAGATACACAAAGATCCCCAGCCGACGTTAGTGGCTGGAGACTTGAATGATGTGGCCTGGTCACGCACCACGCGGCTATTCTGTCGCATCAGCGGCATGCTCGACCCTCGCCGGGGACGCGGCTTGTTCAGTACTTTTCATGCCAAGTACCCTGTGTTGCGCTGGCCTCTCGATCACATTTTCGTGACCGAGCATTTCACCCTAGTCGGCATGCAGCGGCTTAACTACTTCGGTTCAGACCACTTCCCCATCTTGGCAACCTTTTGTTATCGCCCCTCGCGCAAAGACGAACATGAAACGCCCGAAGCCAATGCTGAAGAGCGTAGCGAGGCGAGTGAAACGATCCAAGAAGGTAAAGTTGAAAAGCAAGAGACCTGATCTCTTCTCCGTGCTACTCAGGGACTCCTCCTTGAGTTAGCACCGCTGGATCTAACAATCGCTCTAACGTTTCTCGGTCTAGGTCGGTCTTCTCCTCCGCGACGTCAATAATAGGACGCCCTGCATGATACGCCTCTTTAGCAATTGCTGCAGCGGCGTTATAACCAATCACCCCATTTAATGCCGTTACCAAAATGGGGTTCTTAGCTAGCGGCCCTTTCAGATTTTCTTCACGAACTTTAAAAGTAGCAATTGCGCGATCAGCCAACAGCCGAGCGGTATTGCTCATTAAGCTAATAGAGCTAAGGAGGTTGGTAGCCACTAGCGGCAGCATTACATTCAGCTGAAAATTGCCGCTTTGCCCGGCAATAGTAATCGCCGTGTCCATACCAATCACTTGTGCAGCCGCTTGGGCCGCTGACTCAGGAATCACAGGATTAACTTTTCCCGGCATAATCGAGCTGCCGGGCTGCAATGCTTCAAGCTCAATTTCTCCTAACCCAGCCAGTGGCCCAGAATTCATCCAGCGCAAGTCATTAGCGATTTTCATAACCACGCAGGCTAGACCTTTCAATTGCCCGGACAGCTCTACCGCAGCATCTTGGGAAGAAAGACTGGCAAAGAAGCTATCATTAGGCGTAAACATTAACCCCGTCTGCTCACTCAACTCCTGGGCAACCTGCTCAGCAAAACCGCTAGGCGCATTAATACCGGTGCCTACGGCGGTTCCGCCCTGCGCTAGTCGGCACAGCCTTTTCATTGCACTGTCAAAACGCTCTATGGCTTGATTAATCTGGCTCGACCAAGCGCCTAGCTCTTGATCCATGCGCAGCGGCATAGCATCCATTAAATGGGTACGACCGGTTTTAACCACATGACTAAGTTCGCTGGCACGCTGATCAATAGTGTCACGCAGGTGCACCAGAGCCGGACGTAGGGACTCATGTAGCGCAATCGCTGCCGAGAGGTGAATCGCCGTTGGGATCACATCATTACTGGATTGCCCCATATTAACGTGGTCATTCGGCGTCACCTCTACGCCCTCACGGCTAGCCAACGTTGCCAGCACCTCATTCACGTTCATGTTAGTGGAAGTGCCCGATCCGGTTTGAAATACGTCAATAGGAAAGTGATGGTCATGCTTACCCGTCAATACTTCACGGGCCGCTTTTGGATTGCTTCGCCGCGTTCGCTATCAAGGCCTCTAACGTCTGGTTGGCGCGTGCAGCCGCTAGTTTGATGCGAGCAACCGCATGAATAAATGCCGGGGGCATCGGCGAATGCGAGACAGGAAATTATTAATTGCCCGTTGCGTCTGCGCGCCGTAAAGGGCATCTGCCGGCACTTCCAGTTCGCCAATACTGTCGCGTTCCATCCGTGTTGCCATTGCTGTTACTCCTATTAAGGAAAAATAGTGCTACTTCTCTGAGCGCACCGCCGCCCTATCGTTCGCTAACGATAACGTTACTACCTTCAAGTTAGTCGGTTCGGACACTAGGGTAAATGTGATCGCTCGGCCTGTGAGCTATTAGCCGCCATAAGCCAGCCAAGTCATATATCAATAAAAGCAAAAAGCGGAATGTTGCACTGCACAAAAACAGCTGCTATGCTGCACCGCAAGATGGCTTAAAAGCTCCTCATTCAACAAGCAGCACCCATCACAGGATAGCTGCTTCTGGCAAACGTTTTTGAAAATAAGTTTTTGAAAATAAGGTTTTGAAAACACGGTTTTGCCAATATTGATGCAACCCTGGAGGGTATATAAATGCGTACATTAAATACTAACGAAATGACACAGCAGTTTGATAATATGTTTATGGCACCAGCACGTGCCTATATGGCTTTGAGCGTTGATTACACTGAAAAATGATCAATGCTCAAATGGACGCTAGCAAAGCCTATTTCGATACGGGTGTTGCCCAGATGCGTCAGGTAATGAACGTTAAAGATGCAGAAGGCCTACGCAGCTATATGGAAAGCCAGCAAAAAGTAGCGAAGGGAATTGGCTGAGCGTGCAAAGGCGATGCAGATAAAGTTGTTTCTCTGCAGCAGGATTTTATCCAGAAAAGCCAAAAATCACTGAAGATAACGTCAAGCAAGCGCAAACTGCAGCTAACAAAATGAGCAAAACAGCTTAATTACTTATTAAGTAAGCAAGCTGGTAAGCATAAAACGCCACCGCTGGCCCTGCCAGCGGTGGCGTTCTAACCTCTACCAATTGAGAGCAGATTTCACAAAGGAATTGTCAGCTTACGCTTGGCCGACAGTGACGCTTTATCAAGTATTTCCACTGCGCGGCATAGCTCGCCTAATTCGCGCGGGCCACGATGCAAGATATAACGGCCAACGTCATCGGGTAGTTGCATTCCTCTCACGCTGGCTCGCAGCTTTAGAGCTGCCAAGCGCTCATCGTCATCGTCTAAAGGGTGAACATGAAAAGTAACGCCCCAGGTCAAGCGCGACGCTAAGTCAGGCAGCACCACATTTAATTGGCGTGGCGAAGCACTGGCGGCAATCACCAGTTTTTGCCCGCATCCCTTAATCGATTAAAAGCGTGAAACAGCGCCTCTTCCCAGCGTTTACGCCCAATGACGCACTCTAAATCGTCAATGGCGACCAGATCCAAGCGCTCGATATCTTCCAGCATTAACGGCGGAAAGTGGCCTAAGTCATTCAGCGGTAAATAAAGTGCACGCTTGTCAGCGTCTGACGCTGCGTGGCAGGCCGCTTGAAGCAGATGACTACGGCCCACGCCAGGGGCACCCCATAAGTAAATAAACTGCTCCCCCCTCAGCGCTTAATTGCTGGGTAATCCTTTCTAACAGTGGCGCATTTGTTCGTGCAACAAAGTAATTATCGAAGGTTGCGTCGTCACGTAGACCTATTCCCAATGGAAGTTGTGCCGGTACTCGGCTCATGATGACTCCCCCTAGATCTCTACGACTATGCTCATCCTGACCTAACTCATCACGGTACGTAGAACCGACTTCAATTATTGTCGTTTGCTTATCGCTATTTTGGTCGTTATACAGCTCACTGTGCTGATAGCGAATTTTTACTTCTTTAAGCAGCACGAGGATTACGGCGGCAACTGGCAGCGCCAGCAACACACCGTTAATCCAAATAGATTTCCGCCCGCTAGCACAGCAAAATGACCGCGACCGGGTGCAGGCCAATTTTATCGCCCAGTAACTTTGGCTGCAGAATCACACTCTCGGCCATTTGACCAATACTAAATACCACGATGACCCCCTAGCACTGCCCACCAAGTCGCGTATTGGAACAGGGCCACAACAAGTGCAATCACCAAGCCAACGATAAAGCCTAAGAAAGGGACAATACTCACTAATCCTGATACAAAACCAATCAACAGACCAAAATTAAGCCCCATGAGCGTCAAACCTACCGCATAAATAATTCCTAAACACAACATTACCAACAATTGCCCGCGCAAAACGATGACAGTACTTCATCGCAGCGGCGTGCTAAGCGAAAAGTATCGTCAGCCCACTGACGCGGTACCAAGTTGGCAATATTATCGAGCAGACGATTCCAGTCCAACAACAAATAAAAGGTGACGACGGGTATCAGCGCCACGTAGGTGATCCAGGATACAAAAGCCATGCCGGAACGGCCAATTTGTCCTAACGCCTGGGCTAAGTAGCCGCCAGCATCGCGCCAGTTTTCGACCAGCGTTTCACGTGCATTGGTTAACTCTATGGACAAATCATAACCTGTCCACTCTTGCACCTGGGGAGCGAGTGTATTTTCTACCCAATTAAAAATCCCAGGGATGGCCTCTCCCAGTTGTTTAAGTTGCTGGACGAGCAATGGAATCAGTATCAGCAAGCTCACCACGAGAACAATTAGCAGTACTAAAACACGCTACTCACCGCAAGTGGCCGATTCATACCCCAGCGCTGAAACTGGTTGGTTAGCGGGTCGGCTAAATAAGCGAGAATCATCCCGGCAATAAAAGGCATTAGTACCGCGTCTAACAAATAAATTAAACCGCCAATCACCACCAAAATAGGACACCCCACCAAGAATTACGCATAGTTCTCTCTCAAACGTGGATTTAACCCGGCTATTTTCACTTATCGCTGCTGGCTTTCTCATTACTATTGGTTTTACTTATCCCTACTATGCCGGATATAAGCAAAATTCGCTCGTAAGCTTTACATCATGTTTGACGGCGATGCGGCCTGCGCCGCTGAGTGTTACAATCCGCTTCAGTTATCGCCCAGCACTGGCCATGTCGCCAGCACTATCAGCACCGCTATTTGCTTCACAGGATCTGTCATGACCGAGACCTCCTCTTCTTCGGCTACTCCTTCCCTCAGCTATAAGGACGCAGGCGTCGATATTGATGCCGGTAACGCCCTGGTTGACCGCATTAAACACGTTGCCAAACGCACGACTCGCCAGAGTAATGGGCGGACTTGGCGGATTCGGTGCACTATGTGAAATACCGGCGGGCTATCGACAACCCGTTCTTGTCTCGGGTACCGATGGCGTCGGCACCAAGCTGCGTCTCGCGATGGATCTGGGCAAGCACGACACGATTGGTATTGATTTAGTCGCTATGTGTGTCAACGACTTGATCGTGGCCGGCGCCGAACCGCTGCTGTTTCTTGACTACTATGCCACGGGTAAGCTCGATGTGGATATTGCTGCCGACGTTGTCACTGGCATTGGCACAGGCTGTGAACTGGCTGGCTGCGCCCTAGTCGGTGGCGAAACCGCAGAAATGCCGGGTATGTACGAAGGCAGCGACTATGATTTAGCAGGGTTCTGCGTTGGAGTCGTTGAAAAAGCAGATATTTTAGATGGCAGCAAAGTAGCCGAAGGTGACGTAATACTGGGGCTTGCATCATCGGGACCGCACTCGAACGGCTATTCGTTGATTCGTAAAATTCTCGAGGTCAGCAATGCCTCTCTGGAGACGGATATTGCCGGCAAGACCCTTGGCGATGCACTCATGGCGCCTACTCGGATCTATGTTAAATCCTTGCTCTCCTTAATGCGCGGAAGCGATATTACCGTACACGCACTATCGCATATTACCGGTGGGGGCTTGCTTGAAAATATACCCCGCGTACTGCCGGATGATCTCGCTGCCCATATTGATATTAGCAGCTGGCAGCGACCTGCCGTGTTTGATTGGTTACAAACCCATGGCAATGTCAATGAAACCGAAATGCACCGCGTGCTTAACTGCGGTATTGGCATGGTGGTGGTGGTGCCGCAACATCAAGCTGAGCAGGCAATGGCTCACCTGGAAGCAGAAGGCGAATCTGTTTACCGCCTTGGCCAGATCATCAAGCGCCAAGAGGAATCTGTTATTTTGGAGAACCTCCCGGCATGACCAATACGGACTATCAAAGCGATACTATTAAGGACGTGACGCCAGAGCCTCTCGGTGCACGCCGCATCGTGGTACTTGTTTCAGGTAACGGCAGTAATCTACAAGCGCTAATTGATGCCCAGTCACATGACCGTTTAGGCGGCGGTGAAATTGTCGCAGTTATCTCCAACGTCGTTGATGCCTACGGGTTAAAGCGCGCCCACGAAGCAGGCATTGAGGCAGTAGCCTTACCCCATAACGAGTATGATAGCCGCGAAGCCTATGATGGTGCACTGATCAAGGTCATCGAACGTCATGAACCAGACCTTATTGTCCTGGCAGGCTTTATGCGTATTTTGACGCCTCGCTTTGTGCAGCGCTTTTGGGTCGCATGCTGAATATCCACCCTTCTCTGCTACCGGAGTATCAGGGACTAAATACGCACGCCCGTGCTCTGGCAGCGGGAGTCACAAGTCACGGTTGCAGCGTCCACTTTGTAACGGAAGAGTTGGATGGCGGCCCAGTAGTGCTGCAAGCTGAGCTGCAGGTCAGCCCTGACGACACAGTGGAAACACTGCAGAAAAAGTTCGCTCTCGCGAACACCTGATCTATCCGATTGCTGTGCAATGGTTTTAGAAGGAAGGCTGCAGTTTAGCGCCGAGGGCGCGAAGATGGACGGCCATTTGCTGCCTGCATATGGAATGCGCCTTTCTCACGCCGATGCCGCTGAAGAGCTTGACGAAGATCTGGATGACGAACTTCAAGATTAACAGCACTTTATAAGTAACTATGACAGTCTGAAGCAAAAAGCCTGACGGTGTTTACAATACCGTCAGGCTTTTTCAATTGTCCGCAACCTCAGTTGATCTCAATTAAGCACAAGCAGCTAATGGCTTAGGTACGCGGCAAAGTGACACCGCGCTGCCCCATGTACTTTCCACCTCGGTCTTTATAAGAGGTTTCGCACACTTCATCGGATTCTAAAAACAGCATTTGCGCGACGCCTTCATGGGCATAGATTTTCGCGGGCAGATTGGTGGTGTTAGAGAATTCCAATGTCACGTGCCCTTCCCACTCCGGCTCTAGTGGGGTGACATTAACAATAATGCCACAACGAGCGTAGGTGGATTTCCCCAGGCAAATAGTGAGCACATTACGTGGAATACGGAAGTACTCTACGGTTCGCGCCAATGCGAAAGAATTTGGTGGAATGATGCATACATCGCCTTTTATATCGACGAAACTTTTGCATCAAACGCTTTGGGGTCAACAATCGCCGAGTGAATATTGGTGAAGACTTTGAATTCATCCGAGCAGCGCACGTCGTAGCCATAACTTGAAGTGCCGTAAGAAATAACACGCTGATCATTCACATAGCGCACTTGCTCGGCTTCAAAAGGCTCAATCATTGCGTCGCTTTTAGCCATACGACGAATCCAATTATCAGATTTGATACTCATTTATTTCGTTATCACTCGCTAAAGGAAATAGTAGGGCCATCGCCTTGGCTCGCACTTACCGCTTCAGCGACTTTTGGGCAATCGTAGCAAAGGTTTGGCTTACCGCACTGTCAGGTTCAGACACCACGCTCGGGCGACCAGAATCCGTCAGCTCGCGAATAGAGAGCGTCAACGGCAACCGCCCAAGCACTTGTGTCTCATATTCTTGCGCAATGCTATCACCGCCGCCAGTGCCAAAATAGCGGCCTCATGACCACAATTCTCGCAGTGATAGAGGCTCATATTTTCAACCACGCCGAGCACCGGAACATTCACCTTGCGGAACATTTCGATCCCTTTACGGGCATCTAATAGCGCAATATCCTGTGGCGTCGTTACAATCACGGCACCTGATACCGGCACTTTCTGGGCCAGCGTAAGTTGAATATCACCGGTGCCTGGGGGCATATCGATCAGCAGGAAATCGAGATTATCCCACTGGGTTTGGGTTAGCATTTGCTGGAAAGCCCCACCACCATTGGGCCGCGCCAAACCATGGGCTCGCGGGTATTGACCATAAACGCCATCGACATGGCTTGAATGCCATGGGCCTGAAGTGGCAGAAATTTCTCATTCCCCTGCCGCTTGTGGACGCACACCCTCTTTAACGCCGAGCATTTGTGCCTGGCTAGGCCCATAGATATCTGCATCGAGGACGCCCACTCGGTAACCTTGTGCCGATAGCGCCAACGCCAAGTTCACGGTGACGGTGGACTTACCCACGCCCCCCTTGCCCGATGCCACTGCAATTATGTGCTTAACACCATCCATTTAACGGCACTCCTCGTTTAAGCGCTTAGTGACTGAATTAACGTTGAGTGAATGATACTCCTCGGGGCTGCAATCATAAACCAACGACAAAAAGCGGATGCCAGCTCCCTGACATCCGCCCTCATCATTTCAACGTTAACGCATTATCGACTGAGCTCTTAGCCAGCGTTTTGCTGCTCTTGCTCACTGCCACCATCGCTATCATTGGCACTTTCATCGGATGAATTCGAATTTGAAGAATCCGTACTTGAAGAGCTCTCTTCTGCTGAGTCTTCTACAGAGTCACTGCCCTGTGAAGAACCGCCCTGTGAAGCACTGCTCTGAGAAGAACTGCTCTGCGTGGATGAGGTGGTATCACTCACGTCTTGTTCTGCGTCAGCCAAGCGGCTATCTAGCGCCGAAAGTTCATCGCGCCATTCACCCAGCTGGCTCTCTAAACGCTCCAACTGGTTTTCACGCTCTTCGATGTCATTTTCAACCTTTGACACTTCTTCACGGCCCATGTCCAGAGCGACCATGACATCATCCAGCTCGCCACGTACCTGGCTTAAACTCTCCTCTTCCTCTTCGCGTAACGCTGTTAGCGAATCAACATCACTTTGAAGTTCATCGCGCTCACTGGTAAGTGATTCACGCTCATTTTTAACTCATCCAACTCGCTTTGGACAGTCGAAGTTTCCTCTTCTATGCCGCTTAGCTGCTCGTTGGCTTGGCTGATCTGCTCTTCAAGCGAGGACAGCTCTTCTTCAGTGTTACTCAACTCTTCAACGGCCTGCTGACGCTGCTGCTCAGCTTCCTGACGCGCGGCTTCGGCTTCCTGACGGGCTTCTTCAGCACTCTGACGTGCTTCTTCTACTTGCTGAAGGGCACTTTCAGCCTCGTCAAGCGTACTGGTTATCTCATCGCGCTCTTCACGCAACGCAGTCATCTCATCTTCTGCGTTTGTAAGCTGCTCGTTAAGAGAAGCCACTTCTTCTTCTAATGCACTCCGCTCGGACTCAAGCGATTCTAGACTTGATTGAACATCACTGACATTGCCTTGGGCATTTTCAAGCGACGAGCGGGCCTCTTCCTGCTGCGCTTGCAAAGAAGCCATTTCTTCCTGCAGCGCGGCTAAGCTGGTCTCGGCTTCTTCAATTTCAGCGATACGCTGGCTCATTTGGCTATTGTCTTGCTCAGAGCTGGCAAGCTGTTCTTCTAAGCTATCAACCCGCTCTTGGCGAGAGCCTGCATTAGATTGCGCCATAATCGCCCAGATGACCGCAATGGCAGCGATGCCAGCAATCGCTTTTACCCGATTATCTTGAAAGAGGGTTTTCATACTCTGTTTTTGCCGGTTCCGGCTTGTTGGCTGGCGACTGATGATCCGAGTTATTTGCGTCTGACATTATGCGTTCCTCTATAGTCTAAGCACACGTTTGCCCAAGCTAGCGATGATCAGTTGCACATAATTAACTACGTTGTTAATGCGCTAACTGTGATTGATCTCCCTCTCAGCATACACAGCTCACTGTATCTAGCCAGCCTGTTTGTAAAAACGTGTATAAATGTTTCTATAATGTAACTGCAAAATCAGCAAAGCTAAACATTTTTGACGACGTTGGATGTTTACCTTCGTTGAAGCCTGACGCCTGTCCATCAAGAGCATCAAACCATGCAAGTGAGGTATGTAGCGACACCACACTACCCACTATAAGCAGCGTAGGCGGTTTAATGTGTCCCGCCAAGAAAGCATCTGGCAACGTCGAAAGCGAACCAACATGCGTTTGCTGTTGGCGGGTTGTCCCCTGTTCAATTAACGCGAGCGGAGTATCAGGCGCTAAGCCGTGTTTAATAAGCGCCTGGCTAATCACTTTTACACTTCCCAAGCCCATATAAAATACTAACGTCTGCCCTGGCCGCGCTAAGGCATCCCAATCAAGTTCGCACTCACCCTGCTGTAAATGGCCGGTCACAAAACGCACCGATTGCGCATGATCGCGATGGGTCAAAGGAATACCGGCGTAAGCAGCACACCCCGACGCAGCTGTCACTCCCGGGATTACTTCCACGCTCACTTGCGCGGCTACCAATGTCTCTAACTCTTCTCCGCCGCGCCCAAAAATAAATGGATCGCCGCCTTTTAGACGCACGACACGCTTACCCTGCTGAGCCCACTTCACTAACGCTTGATTAATGCCATCTTGTGGAACGCTGTGCAGTGAACGGGCTTTTCCTACATAAAATCGCTGCGCATGGAGGGTATATACGCAATAATCTCATCACTCACCAAGCGGTCATAGAGCACTACTTCGGCTGTCTGCAACCGTTTGTAAGCTTTCAGCGTCAATAACTCTGGGTCGCCCGGGCCTGCCCCCACTAAACTGACCAAGCCATATGGCTGAGACGTTTGCTCTTGTCGTTCTTCCAAGAAATCACCCCAGAAATAAAAGATTTTGGTAAACAATAAGTAATTAATTTTATCACTAAATGCCAACTGCTCCTCATCTATTGCAGAGAAATCAAATAAATGCATATATTAATAGAACAAACATATTCTAAAAAATATAAACATGGGTGACCTTGTCTGCAATGGCTTACATCTTGAATGCCAATTTAGCGCTAATCTTCACGGTCAAATTTAACTTGGCATTTGCTTGGAGATTCACGCATGCCCGTGAATGATATAGACGCACCACAGCGAGTCAGTGTAGATACTTTAGTTCCTCGCATTCCTGGCGTAATCTTTCAATTCCACCGTAGTCATAACGGGCATATGCACTTCCCCCCTACCTTGAGGGCGGTGGCATGGCTCTCAAATATGTTGATCGTGATGTTCTCGCTCGTAATGCAGGGCAACTCGTTGAGCAGCTAACTGGCAACGACCACCCCAAAGTAATGTCGGCGATTGAACATTCCGCACGCTGTATGCTGCCTCTTACAACACGTTTTAGGTTACCCATCCCCACCGGAAAGCCTCGATGGATCGCCGTTAGCGCACAGCCAGAGTCGGCACAGGACGGTGTCCAGTGGAACGGCATAATGATGGATATAAGCGATCAAGTATCCGAAGAGCAGCGGCTTCGTAAACTGTGCGATACAGACCACCTAACTGAGTTACCCAATCGGCGAAAATTAATGGTGCATCTGACGAATGTCGCCTCACTCAGCACGCGTCACGGCACGCCACTCTCTATTATGATGATCGATATTGATCATTTTAAACGCCTGAATGACCGCTGGGGCCACCTGCATGGGGATGAGGTGCTCAAGCAACTAGCGGCGCAAGCTCAAACGCTACTACGCTGTGAAGACATGATTGCCCGTTTAGGCGGAGAAGAGTTTATGGTAGTGCTGCCGCTCACACCGCTGCAGCAATGCCATAAACTTGCCGACCGATTACGCCAAGCCATCAGTGTACGAGACTTCGGTATGGGACCAGGCCAGGTGACGCTGAGTATTGGGGTTGCCGAATACCGCTGCGGTGAACCCCTTACAAGCTTAATCGAGCGGGCCGACCAAGCGCTTTATAGTGCCAAGGACGTTGGCCGCGACTGCGTTTGCTTTCTACGCTAGAGAGTAATACCTAACTAGCAGGAGAATACCGATGACAACGCTCGCCGAACAAGTGTGCGAACCTTGCAGTAAAATGCTCAGCCGCTAAGCGAAAAGGGAAGCCAAAGAGCGGCTAAAAGCCTCAGCCAGTGGCAGATTGTCGAGCACGATGGCATCATGAAGCTGTCGCGAAGTTTTAAATTCCGTGACTTTGCCAGCGCATTGGCGTTTACCCAGGGCGTTGGCGATATTGCAGAGCAGGCCGGCCACCATCCCGTTATCGTGACCGAGTGGGGCAAAGCCACCGTCACGTGGTGGTCTCATGCCATTAAAGGCCTGCACTTAAATGACTTCATTCTTGCCGCCAGAACCGACGAGGTAGCCGAATAAATGTTTGAGCATATTGAGCGAGTCCCAGGAGATGCCATTCTCGGGCTGATCGAAGCTTTCAAGAAAGATACCAATCCGCAAAAGGTGGATTTAGGTGTTGGTGTTTACCGCGATACCCAAGGCAATACGCCGGTAATGCGCGCCGTTAAGGAAGCAGAAGCTCGCCTGCTCAAGAATGAAACGACGAAAACCTATATCGGTTCTCACGGCTCGCCAAGCTATGGCGAAGTAGTGCTTCCCATGGTATTCGGCGCTGAATCCCCAGTACTAAAGCTAACCGCGCTAGCTACCCAGTCACCTGGCGGTACCGGCGCACTGCGCTTGGCTGCGGATTTCATTGCCACACAGCTGCCGGGCAAAGGTATCTGGGTAAGTGACCCGACATGGCCCAATCATCATGGTATTTTCACCGCGGCAGGGATTGAACTGCACAAGTACCCCTACGTTGATCCTGACAACCGGCTCGACTTTGACGGTATGCGTGCAGCGCTAAAAGCATCCCGGAAGGCGATGTAGTCGTACTCCACGCCTGCTGCCACAACCCGACCGGGTTTGATCTTTCTCACGACCAATGGCAGGAAGTGTTAGAAATTGTGCGCGAGCGCAAGCTACTGCCGCTGATCGACTTTGCCTATCAGGGCTTTGGTGAAGGCCTGGATGAGGACGCTTACGGTGTACGCCTACTGGCGGAAAACCTCGATGAAGCAATCATCACCAGCTCCTGCTCCAAGAACTTCGGTATTTATTGTGAGCGTACCGGCTGCTTGATCATGGTGGCAAAGACAGCGAGCAGATGGATAACATCCGTTCACAGGTCGCTATTGTTGCCCGTGAAAACTACTCAAACCCGCCCGCTCACGGTGGCGCAATTGTCAGCGAGATTCTCCACGACGCAGAACTGACTGCGCTATGGCGCGAAGAGCTCACCGAAATGCGCAATCGTATCAATACGCTGCGTCGCGATTTCGTTGAAGCACTGAAACCTTATGGCCTGGACGAGAAGTATGCCTGTGTTGCTGAGCAGCGCGGTATGTTCTCCTATACCGGCTTAACGCCGGAACAGGTCGATCGTCTGCGCGACGAGTTTGGCATCTACATGGTGCGCTCGGGTCGCGCTAACGTAGCAGGATTCTCCCACGAGAACCTGCCCTACCTGGCCAAAGCGATTGCCGCTGTTAACGACTAGCTAGCAAGCATTGCCGTACTACAAACGCCCAGGCCTACCATGTGTGCTGAGCACTTGACCGATCAGTCAACTCTTCGGCACACTCAGCGTTGCCTTGTATACAACACACCATAATCAAGAGGCCTACCATGGCGGCTGCCAGCATCCACTACCCCTGGTACAAAAAAGAAGATACCGACGCGTTCTTCGCCCTGTTCCAAAACAATATTGCCAACTTTGTCATTATCGCGATCACCATGTTGGGCATGGGATTCCCCCTCCTCCATTGTCTATGGGCAAGTGTTGCCGGGCGCGGCAGTCGCAGTAATGGTCGGTAATTTCTACTATGCATGGAGCGCGGCAAGACTGGCCCGTAAGGAGAACCGTGCCGATGTAACGGCGCTCTCTTACGGTATCTCAACGCCGGTCATGTTTGTGTTTCTATTCGGCGTACTGCTCCCCGCCAAACAGCTCACCGGTGATGCAGAAATGGCCTGGAAAGTAGCGGTCGCCGCTTGCTTTATCAGCGGCGCCATCGAAGCCGTGATCAGCGTAATTGGCCGCTGGGTGCAGTATCACCTACCCGCGCTGCCATGCTGGGCGCCGTTGCCGGTGTTGCACTGACATTTATCGCCGGTGAAATGCTGTTTAAAACGCTGGAAATGCCGGTAATTGGATTGCTGGTGTTAGCGATCATTATCGTCGGCTTGGTAGCCAGAGTCAGCATGCCTTTTAAGCTGCCAACGTCACTGTTCGCCATTATCGTCGGCACCGCTATGGCCTATTTGATTGGCGACGCCGGTACCGAGCGTTTTAGCGATGCGTTTACCCACTTGGGCTTTTACCCATTACTGCCCAATCTTGCCTGGTTTGAAGGGCTGGGGTTGCTGCTGACCAGTATGCTGGCGGTACTCACCGTGGTGCTGCCAATTACGCTCTATAACGCCATTGAAACGATGAACAACGTCGAGGCGATGGAAGCCGCAGGCGACAAGTACGATGTGCGAGAATGCCAGGCGGTTGATGGCGCAGGCACCATGATTGGCGCGCTGTTTGGCGGTGTCTTTCCTACCACGGTCTATATTGCTACCGTGGGCGCCAAGTGGATGGGCGCAGGCCGAGGCTACAGCCTTCTCAACGGCGCGGTATATGCGCTGGCCACCATGTTCGGTTTAATCGCTGCGCTGGCGGCGATTATTCCCGTTTCGGTGGTCGCACCCATTTTGGTCTTTGTCGGCATGTCGATGATTGCCACCGCGTTTCAAGCTAACGACACACGCTACTACCCAGCTGTTGCACTTGCGATGCTGCCCTACTTCGCTAACTACGTAATGACGCGCTTTAGTCGTGGGGCTGGCGAGGTAGTGACCGATATCTCCAGTGCCATCGTTGTCATGGGCCAAGGGGCCATGTTTATGGCCATTCTGCTGGGCGCAATGACAGTATCGGTAATTGACCATCAGTTCCGACGCGCGGCGGCCTTCGCTGCCATTGCCGCGGGCTTTTCCTTTGTCGGGCTAATGCACGCCCCCGAGCTGTCACTCAATGCTGCCCCAGAGTTCGTGATGGGCTACTTAGGGATGGCGCTGCTGTTTATCTACTTCTCCTTTCAGGAAGCTGGGCGCCTGCGTTAATTAACGAATCCCGCCTGCCGATGCGGGCGGGACAAAATACGCCGCATGACTTGCCACGCCATGAAGCCTGCCAGCAGGTTACCTAATGCCGCGCCCGCCGCCAGTCCCCACCAACCAAAAGCTGTGAGCCCAACCATAAGCAGGGTAAATAGCAAATGAACAACCGAGCGCTGGATAACAGCATCGCACGAAGTGGCCAACCTAAGGCATTGCCCGCAGAAACCACCAACATACACACCCCGAGTGCCGCATAGCTTGGCAGTAGAAAGCGAATCAGCAGCGACAGCTCGCTTTGTACGTCAGGGTTACCCGCTAAGGCCATGGCAAGCCAGGGTGCACCTAGGGCCAATAACACGCCTAGTCCTAGCTGCCACAGCACAGCTACCTTAATTGCTAACCCCATAAGCTGATGTATCTGCCCCCAGTCACCCGCACCGTAGCAACGCCCTAGCCAGGGCGGAAGCGACATGGTCATGGCAAGAATGACCATCAGAGAGAGTGTTTCCAAACGGCTCGCCAAACCCCAGGCTGCCACTTCACTTTCACCCAGGCCCGCCACCACGGAGATTGCCAACATTGCCGCCAAAGGGGGGCATTAATTGGCTGACCATCGCGGGGCGGCAATGCCTGTAAACGGCCGCCACGACTGTTTCGCCTCTAGCCACAGCCCTAGCTGAGATGCCCACTGGCGCCGTACTATTTTATGCATTGAAATCAGCAGCCCAACGGAAAAGCAATGGCGGTTGCCCATGCAGCTCCCGGCAGTCCCCAGCCTTCCCAATCACCCACACCAAAAAATCAGTAATGGGTCAAGACCAAGGTTAATAAGGCTACTGAGCACCATCATTTTGCCCGGCAACCGGGTATCCCCGTAGGCGCGAGAAACGCTGTAGCTAAAATAGAGTAATGCCCCTAACCAAGCGGCTAGCAGTTGAGGAGCCCAGTAGATATGGATATAAGAGAGCGTGGTTTCATCCGCGCCAAGCAGTTCAAAAATAGGCACTTGGAGCGCCCATAAAGCGATTGCCAATAGGCCGATCACCCCGCCACCAGCCATTAATACTAAGCTACTTAAACGCCTTGCTCGTTCTTCTTCTCCAGCGCCTAATGCACGCGAAATAAGCGCAGCGATAGCAATCCCCATCCCTACCTGAATGCCGATTATCAAAAATGAAAGCGGGAAGGTAAACGACTGCGCGGCCAACGGTGCAGTCCCCAAGCGAGCGATAAAAGCACTATCGACAAGTTGAAAACCCAATAGCGCCAATACACCAATGGCCATTGGCCATGTTTGACGCCATAAGGTTATTGCCAACTCTTTTGATGCATGACGGCTGCCAAGCACGTTCTCCTTATTGATGGTTTAACTATTAATCGACCCAACGAAAACGCCACCACCCTTTAAAGGGCGGTGGCGTCTCTACAACAGTAAAAGTTTACTGACGAATACCTTCAAACGTGACGTACAGCTCTAACTCATGCATTGATTCGGGAAAATCACTCATATCAATACCATAATCGCCCAGTGTCAGCGTAGTGCTACCCTCGAAACCGGCACGGTAGTTGCCCCACGGGTCATCGCCCTCACCCAATAGTGTTACCGGCATTTCAATCTCTTGGGTTTCACCGTGAAGTGTCAGCTCGCCAGTAAGGACACCCTCATTGTCGCCTGTCGATTCAAACGCTGTAGAAGTGAAAGTAGCGGTAGGAAACTCGCTGGCGTTGAGGAAGTCATCGCTCAAGATATGACGATCACGCTCCGCGTGATTGCTGGACAGGCTATCTACTTGCACTTCGATTTCAGCAGAAGAAGCATCGAGATCTTCCGGATCGTAAGAGAATTGGCCATCAAACTCTTCGAAGCTACCTAGAATGTAGGAGAAGCCCAGGTGAGAAATTTTGAATTGTACAAAGGCGTGCTGACCTTCGGTATCAATTTGATAATCAGCTGCCTGTGCTTGGCTTAACGGCACCAGAGCCGCAGCGGCAATCGCGGATGCAAATACACTCTTTTGAACGCTTTCTGTTTAGACATAGTCAATAACTCCTTGCTTTACTGGATAGGCACCGCGGACAGGAAAACCCCTTAGCCACGATGTTTAGTGAAACATATAAATCGAAAGCTTTATTATCTTGGTGCGTTGTGATCACCCGCTTGGCTATGGGCTGGGTTTAGCATACGTACCAATGTTGAATGCCGGTCGAGCCAGTGATGCTTAAATGCGGCAAGCGCGTGACCTGCCGCTAAAAACATCAATGCCAAGGCGCTATACCAATGAATATCGCCTGCAAGGCTTGCTTGGTTGGGTAAGTCGTATAGCAATGCAGGTACCTCAAACCAACCAAACACACTAATGCCACTCCCATCAGCCGTAGAGATCAAATAACCACTCACCATGACCACTAAAACAAGTACATAGAGAGCAATATGACCGAGATGGGCAGCAATAGTTTCTAATCGGCTACCCTCTGCTTGTGGTGTCGGCTGGGCGAAACGCCATACCAAACGTGCAAAGGTGGCGAACAATAGCAAGATACCAATCGAGCGATGTACCCACGGCCCCTGATTGTACCAAGGATCATAATAGCCAAGGTCAGTCATCCACCAGCCCAGAGCAAACAGACCGACAATGACCAGCGCACTTAACCAGTGAAATAAAATACTGATTAATCCCCATCCGCTACGACTGTTACGCCACATCACTCTTTTCCTTATTTATCGCTCGCTATAAGCGAACACGTTAATAGCGAAAAGCATATCGCGTAATGGCCCTTGGAACCGCTGAAAAAGCAGAACACATCATTCGTAAAAACCACTGCTTACTAAAAGCCACTGTTTGCATGTAATGATACCGTTAGGAAGTACGACATCTTTGAGCACGTAGACTGCTTCAGGGAATACAGAAAAACCGGCCAATGGTTAGGCCGGTTTTGCTTATGAGCGGTTCTCTACATCTAGCTTATGACTGTGCAGCCAATGTATTCAGGCCACGGGCTAGGTCACGCTGAATGTCTTCCTGGCTCTCTAAACCCACCGCGACACGAATCAACCCTGGAGAGATACCGGCAGCAGCCTTCTGGGTATCCGAAAGACGCCCATGAGTAGTGGTAGCAGGATGAGTAATAGTGGTTTTAACGTCACCCAGGTTACCCGTGATGGAAAGCATACGTCGCCCTGCCTGGCCCCTTTCACTTCAAAGCCCAATACGGCGCCAAACCCTTTTGTTGCTGTTTGGCCAAGGTGTGCTGTGGATGGTCTTCCAAGCCGCTGTAGAACACTTGCTCAACCGCTGGATGGCCATCCAACCAGCGAGCTAGCTCCAAGGCGTTTTCACAGTGGGCTTTCATACGCAGCGACAGGGTTTCCAAACCCTTGGTAAAAATCCACGCGTTGAATGGGCTGAGGCAAGGTCCGCAGGTACGCACTACACCGAACACTTCTTCAAGCAGTGTATGGCTCCCTACCACCGCTCCACCAATAGCACGGCCTTGACCATCCAGGTACTTGGTCGCCGAGTGGATAACCAAGTCAGCGCCTAACGCCAGTGGCTGTTGAAGTGCTGGGGTGAGGAAACAGTTATCAATAGCCAGTAATACATCATGGCGTTTTGCCAACGCTGCCAGCGCGGGGATATCAGCAATTTCAGACAGCGGATTCGATGGCGTTTCGGCAAACATCAAACGCGTTTTAGGCGTAATAGCAGCTTCCCACGCAGCGACATTGGAAAGCTCCACGTAACGCGTGGTAATACCAAATTTGCCCAAGTACTTATCGAACAGACTGACCGTGGATCCAAACAACGACCGGGAAGCAACGATTTCATCCCCGGCTGAAAGGAGCGCCAATGCAGTCGATAGAATAGCCGACATGCCCGAGCTGGTCGCCACACAGCGCTCACCGCCTTCAAGCGCCGCTAGGCGACGCTCAAAGGTATGCACCGTCGGGTTGGTAAAGCGTGAATAAACGTTGCCCGGTTCCTGTCCACCGAATTTACGCGCCGCTTCTGCAGCGCTCTCGTAGACAAAGCTTGAAGTCGGAAAAATAGGCTCAGAGTGCTCTTGTTCAAAGGTGCGCTGATGGCCCGCACGAATCGCCAGTGTCTCTAATGACCACGCATCCTGATGATTGTCATCATACATAAGGCCTCTCTCCTAATCGTCCAGGTCATCGTCCTGATTGTGCATATCGACCAGAGCATGGTCGCCTGCGCTTTGATCCTTGGCGGAATCATTACGGCTAGCTTCAAGCGCGGCCAAGTAAGCGTCGTCGATATCACCGGTCACATAGTTGCCATCAAATACGGAGCAATCAAACTCTTCCATGTCAGGATTTACTTCACGACACGCCGCCTTTAGATCTTCCAAATTCTGATAGAAGATTCGATCAGCACCGATTAAATCACCGACTTCTTCTTCGCTACGGCCATGCGCAATCAACTCAGACGCAGCGGGCATGTCGATGCCATATACGTTGGGAAAACGTACTGGTGGCGCTGCCGAGGCAAAATAGACCTTACGAGCACCGGCATCGCGGGCCATTTGAATAATCTGCTTACAAGTCGTACCGCGTACGATTGAATCGTCTACGAGCAGCACATTCTTGCCTTTAAACTCAACATCGATGGCATTGAGCTTTTGGCGTACCGATTTTTACGCTGGGTTTGCCCCGGCATAATAAAGGTTCGACCGATATAGCGGTTCTTCATGAACCCTTCACGGTAGGTCACCCCTAGGTGCTGCGCCATTTCGAGAGCAGATGTGCGTGACGTATCGGGGATCGGAATCACCACATCGATATCGTGATCTGGCCATTCGTTGAGAATGCGGTCACCCAACTTACGGCCCATCTGCATACGGGTACCGTAGACATAGGCACCGTCCAGCAGCGAATCAGGGCGCGCTAAATAGACATGCTCAAAATGCATGAACGTAGCTGTGGGCGGTCAGCGCAAACCTGGGTATGGATATTGCCTTCGATATCAACAAAGATAGCTTCGCCTGGCGATAGATCCCTTTCAAGCTCAAAGCCGCCTACATCCAACGCCACGGATTCAGAAGCGATCATCACTGCCTGGCCATTTTCCTCTTCGCGAGTGCCGAAGACCACCGGACGAATACCGAAGGGGTCGCGAAACGCTACCATACCGAAGCCGTTGATGATGGCGACAGCAGCATAGCCGCCTTTACAGCGACGGTGAACACGACGAACAGCGTCAAAGATGTCTTCCGCTTCCAGATGAAGGCCTTGCTTACCCAGCTCATGTGCAAACACGTTGAGCAGTACTTCAGAATCGGAGCTGGTGTTAATGTGGCGCAAGTCGGTAGAAAACAGTTCCTGCTTCAACTGCTCGGAGTTGGTCAGGTTACCATTGTGCGCCAGAGCAATACCGTAAGGTGAGTTAACATAGAACGGCTGCGATTCGGCTTCACTTGAAGAACCTGCCGTGGGGTAACGCACATGCCCAATGCCGAGATTGCCTTTCAGGCGAGCCATATGGCGGGTATGGAAGACGTCACGCACCAATCCATTACTCTTGCGCAGTAGGAAGCGTCCCTCGCTCCATGTCATCATGCCGGCAGCGTCCTGGCCACGATGCTGAGGTACGGTCAGGGCATCGTAGATCCCCTGATTTACCGCTTGTTTGCCCAGAAGGCCCACTATACCGCACATTCACGTTACCTCGCTTAATGCCATGGCTCACCTAACTCTTTAAGCAAGCCCAAACGTTCGTAGAATCGACTTCAGTAACAGGTCAATCACCTGTTGGGATTACTTCACGCTCTGCCGTACCGGGCAGGCGCAGTTCAGGCAAAGAAATGTCACGCAGTGACGACGGCGCCTCTGGGAGTTGGCGGTCCCACTGGTTTAACTGGCTCACCGCCCAATCACGCAGCTGCATAAAGGTGGGTCGCAGCTCAGCTTGCTGCCACGCCTGAAGCTCCGCCAACGGCGTAAACGTAATCAGCACCGTCGCCACTAGCAAAATGACCGCACCGCGTGCTACACCGAAAGCGGCCCCTACTACCCGGTTCAGCAAACCCATGCCGACCCACTCTACGGCAGCGTGTACCAAGCGAATCACAATGCCACAGAGTAAAATAACGGCAAATATCACCAGCACAAAGGCGAGCACTAAACGGGCGTCAAAGCTTTCGATGAACCCGCTCATTAGGTCTGCCACTGGCTCGGCGAGCACACGGGCAACCATTAGCGCGACCACCCAGGCAGCCAACCCCAACGCTTCGCGCACAAATCCTCTTACGAAACCGGCCAGCATTGATAGCGCCAGCACGGCTAAAAAAACCGCATCAATCCACGTTAACGCCATGTTTTAGTCTCTTACTCGAACGAGCAGGCCTTGCACGTTCGCCCGCTCCTAATCGAAGACATGGCAGACTCCCCATCTTCAGAGGTGGCATAAGGGCCAACAAACACGGTTGTCATATTATTTTCACGCTCACGCTGATACACCGTAAATCCCTGATCAGAAAGCTGCTCACTAAGCCGTTGCGCATTACCAGGCTCTCCAAAGCTGCCGACTTGCACCGCCCACTCTCCCTGAGCACTTGCTGAGGGGGGTGGATGAGCTAGATGAGGAGCTTTGAGATGAACTTTGTGAAGAACTTTGTGACGAGCCTTCACTGCGGCTTTGGGCGCTGCCACTATTGCTGGCAATCAGGTCAGCAATGGGGTCGCTATCGAGAGTGTCTGGGGCTTCATCAGGCTCATTAGAGCCCACGGCTTCTGCGTTGGAAGATGATTGGTTAGACGTAGCAATTTGATCGGTTTCTGGCAAACGCGGATTGGCGTCAATAGCCATCTCATCATCACCACGGGGTACTGGCGATAATGACGGTTCGTCAATAGTGGAAGGCATTTCAGGAGCCGGTACATCCCGGCGCTCCACTTCAATCGGCTGTTCAATCACAAAATTCGGTTGAGGGCGATCTTCCCGAGGTGCAGGGTCACTCATTAGCCACGGCACAAAGATCGCCAGCAGCGCGAGTAAAATAACAATACCGCTAATGCGTTCCGTTTTACCGTATTTCATTTCCGTCTCCCTCAAGCAGCGCAACGCCTGTTGGCAGTGGCCCAGCTAACAATGCCGCTACTGTAAAGAACGACCCGGTGGCCAAGACACGATCATTGGGCGCTAATACATTGGCAAGCCAATCGGCGCCAGCTTCTGGGGTATCAGCGCAGAAGTGCACCCGCCCACCATGAGCCAGAATGCGCTGCGACAACTCGCTGGCCGGGCAACCCCGCTCACCGGTTAGTGACACACAGACCCAATCTCTGATGCGAGTCACTAATGCCTTTATAACCCCATCCAGATCTTTATCATTCAGCATGCCGATAAGCCCCACTGGCGACCACCTTGTGGCGCAAGCGGCAAATGGTGAGCAACGTACTCAGCGGCATGTGGGTTATGCCCTACATCAAGACACCACGGCCCAATCCACTGCATTCGCCCAGCCAGTTGCACCGTACTTAGCGCCGTTTGAACAGCCGCTTTTTCTAACGCCAGCCCGGCGAGCACGAGCGCCTGTAGCGCAGTAGCCGCATTATCGATTGGGAGTCCAGGGTCGGGAAGATCGTCGATAACGATATGCTCGCCATTCGCTTGCTGCCCCTGCCAGCACCATTTAGAACGCTCGTTGGACTTCATGTGATGTGAAAATTGCTGACCCAGTACCCAGGTGGGCGCTGCCAGCGTCTGGGCGTACTCGGCGACGCTTGCAGGCAGCGTTTGACTGCCTAACACAGCAGGCTTTCCGGAACGGAAAATGCCAGCTTTTTCACGCCCAATCTGGGCTAAATCAGTGCCCAGAAAGTTAGCATGGTCCTGAGCGATGGTGGTGACAATAGCCACATCTGCATCAATGATATTGACCGCATCAAGCCGACCGCCCAGGCCTACTTCAAGCACTGCAATATCAAGCTCGGCCTGGGATAAACACCACAGACCACACAATGTGCCTGCCTCAAAATAGGTCAGGCTGATTTCGGCATCCTGTAAGCGAGCACGCTCAACATGCTCAAACCCTTTTATGAGCAGTTGATCGTCGGCTTCCTGCCCATCAATTTTGACGCGTTCGTTATAGCGCAACAAATGGGGAGAGGTATAGGTTCCCACTCGCTGCCCATGGGCACGAGCTACGCTTTCGATCATGGCAAGGGTTGAGCCTTTGCCATTTGTACCTGCCACGGTAATAACGCAGGGGCGATAGGACGTAATAACAGCCCCATACGCCTTGCCACTTGCGAAACACGCTCCAAGCCCATATCGATCCCGACCGGATGCAGCGTTTCCAAATGGTGAAGCCATTGGTCTAAGGACAATGTGGGCAAGGAGTTAGACGGCAAAGAATCAGGCATTGCGTGAATGGTCATCACTCTTAGCGGTAGTGGTGTCCTTCTTCGGCTCCTCAACCTTCTCAAACGTGACGTCAGCGGTTTCCGCCAAGTTATCTTCCTCAACGATAGGCTCAACAACGTCAGCATCATCAGGATTGCTCGAACTCACCGGCGTTGCGGCGTGGTGCGTTAACTTACGCAACACACTGCCCACGCGGGCACGCATTTCATGCCGATGAACAATCATATCGACAGTGCCATGTTCAAGCAGAAATTCGCTGCGCTGGAACCCTTCTGGCAAGGTTTCACGCACCGTTTGCTCGATGACCCGCGGGCCAGCAAAACCAATCAGAGCGTTGGGCTCGGCAATATTTAGATCGCCCAGCATGGCTAGCGAGGCCGAAACACCGCCAAAGACAGGATCGGTCAATACCGAAATATACGGCACGCCATGTTGCTTGAGCTTTTCAAGTGCGGCGGATGTCTTGGCCATCTGCATTAGCGAGAAAAGCGCTTCCTGCATGCGCGCCCCCCCTGAGGCAGCAAAGCACACCAGCGGGATATTCTCTTCCAAAGCGACTGTGGCGGCACGAACAAATTTCTCGCCGACGACCGCCCCATTGAGCCACCCATAAAGGTAAACTCAAAAGCAACAGCGACCACCGGCAAACCGTCTAACTCACCTCGCATCGCTACCAACGCATCCTTTTCGCCGGTATCTTTTGCGCTGCAGTCAGGCGGTCTTTGTATTTTTTAGAGTCACGAAATTTCAATCGATCATTGGGTTCGATTTCCGCCGCGATCTCTTCTCGGCCTGGTTTATCCAAGAACCAGTCCAAGCGCTTACGCGCCGTCAAGCGCAAGTGATGATCGCACTTGGGGCAGACGCTGTTGTGTTTTTCTAGCTCAGGGAGATAGAGAACCGCTTCGCACTTGGGACATTTACGCCAGAGGCCGTCGGGCACGCTAGCGCGACGGTCTTTACGCTGGATACGACCCATGGAGGGTACGATCTTGTCTAACCAGCTCATATCAAAAGGCTTCCATTATACGTCAACGCCTGGCAAAACCAGGCTTGATGAGTGATATCAATCTATTAAAAATAGGCGATAAAGCATTTTGCTTTAGGCATCCATCGCCGTACGCATTTCTGCTAATACACTTTTCAACTGGCCCGCGATGGTTTCAGGTGCATCGAGACTTTCTGCGATACGGTTAACCAAAGCGCTGCCTACGATCACACCATCAGCGACTTTAGCCACTTCCGCGGCGGTCACGCCATCGCGGATACCAAAACCAACACAAAGCGGCAAATCGGTCATGCCGCGCAGCGGTGCTAGGTGCTCAGCCACATCATCTGCATTTAAGGTGGCGGCGCCTGTCACGCCTTTCAGCGAAACATAGTATAGATAGCCCTCGCCATGGGCGCATATTGTAGCGGCACGCTGATGGGAAGTGGTAGGCGCAACAAGAAAAATTGCCGCTAAATCACGTGATTTCAATAGTGGCCCGATCTCATCGGCTTCTTCCGGCGGCATATCCACGATCAACACACCATCCACGCCTGCACTGGCGGCTTGGTCGGCAAAGTTCTCATAACCAATGCGCTCAATGGGATTTAAGTACCCCATCAGCACGACCGGTGTCGTGGTATCGGTTTGGCGAAATTCTTTGACCATCTGCATTAGGTCAACAAGCCGTGTGCCTTGCTTTAACGCACGTTCACAGGCTTTTGAATAACGGGACCATCGGCCATCGGGTCGGAAAAGGGACACCGAGTTCAATGACATCGGCACCGGCGTCTACCAGAGCGTGCATAAAGCCCACTGTATGGTGTGGCGCTGGATCCCCTGCGGTGATGTAGGGATCAGAGCCTTGCGGCCCTGCTGTTTAAGTTCACTGAAACGCTGATCAATACGGTTCATGCTTACCCTTAAAAAAGCTGCCCTTAAAATTCAATGCCATCAATGTTGGCCACCGTCATGATATCTTTATCGCCGCGTCCCGAAAGGTTGACCACAATGTGTTGGTCAGGACGCATCGTAGGCGCCAACACCTTGGCATGGGCCAGGGCGTGTGCCGACTCCAAAGCGGGCATAATGCCTTCCATCCGTGTCAGCTCGCGGAACGCTTCCAACACTTCTTTATCATTGGCTGTCACATAGCTAACCCGCCCTACGTCTTTCCAGAGCGAGTGCTCAGGCCCTACCCCGGGATAATCCAGGCCGGCTGAAATGGAGTGAGTATCCGACACTTGGCCAGCGTCGTCTGACATTAAATAAGTGCGGTTGCCATGCAATACCCCGCGAGGCGCGTTAGATGACAGAGGCGCCGCATGGCGGCCCGTTTCAACGCCATCACCACCTGCTTCAACGCCATACATAGCGACGTCGTCATCTTCCACAAAGGGGTAGAACAAGCCCAACGCATTTGAGCCACCGCCAACGCAGGCGATCAGCGCGTCAGGAGACGTCCGATCTGCTCCAACGATTGACGGCGCGCTTCACGCCCGACTACCGCGTTGAAATCACGTACAAGCAGCGGATAAGGATGCGGTCCAGCCACCGTACCGATGATATAGAAAGTGGTATCAACGTTGGTGACCCAGTCACGCAGCGCTTCGTTCATGGCATCTTTGAGCGTACGCGTGCCTGATTCGACCGGGATTACACGTGCGCCGAGCAAATGCATTCGGTAAACGTTCAGCTTCTGGCGTTGAACGTCATCAGCGCCCATATAGACATCGCATTCAAGACCCAAGCGAGCAGCCACGGTGGCCGAGGCAACGCCATGCTGACCTGCGCCTGTCTCGGCAATAATGCGAGGCTTACCGGCTTTTTGCCAGCAGCGCCTGACCAATAGTGTTATTAACCTTGTGAGCACCCGTATGGTTCAGGTCTTCACGTTTTAACCATATCTGGGCGCCCCCAAGGCTGTTCGACCAACGCTCAGCATGGTAAAGCGGAGATGGACGACCTACATAATGGGCTAAGTCATAGTCGAATTCAGCCTGAAAATCGGGATCGTCACGCAGGCTTAAGTACGTTTTCTCCAGCTCTTCCAAAGCAAAGCTGAGGGTTTCTGACACAAACCGGCCGCCATAGGGGCCAAAATGACCACGGGCATCCGGCATTCGGGTCAGGTCGCTGAACTTCGTCTTTGGGGTAGGCGTCGCAGAATCAGTCACAGAGATACCTCACAAGATCGCCAGAACAGGCAAACAGTAAATGAATTAACTTAAAAACGTCGCTCGATAAAATACCTATCAGCCATACAAGCCAACACCGGACGTGCTCTAGCGCGCGTTAGCTAGCGCCACATGACGGACGAAAGAGGCCATTTTATTAGCATCTTTACAGCCGTAAGAGGCTTCAATACCGCCGGACACATCCACCGCATAGGGCCCTACTTGGCGCACAGCGTCAGCGATGTTATCAGCAGTCAGCCCACCGGCGAGGATAACAGGTTTTGCTAGTTTTGCGGGGATTCTCGACCAATCAAACGTTTCCCCTGTACCGCCCGGCACGCCCGGTCGGTAAGCATCCAATAGTAGTGCTTGAGCCAACCCATAGCGTTCAGTTTCATGCACCAAGTCTATTTCTTCGTGCATGCGAAGCGCCTTCATCCAGGGTAGCGAGTAGCGCTGACACTCCTCGGGCGTTTCGTTGCCATGAAATTGCAGCATATCCAAATAGGGCAAACAGCGCTCAATGAACTCCGCCGGTTGATCAACAAAGAGTCCTACACGAGTCACAAACGCAGGAACCCGGGCAGACAGGCTCGCCAACTGCTCAATAGAGAGTCCGCGTTTACTGTTAGGCCACATCACAAAGCCTAATGCGTCTACTCCCAGCGACACAGCAAGGTCAATATCCTCGGCGCGAGTAAGCCCACAGAATTTAATTCGGGTGCGGGTTAGCGATAGATGACTCATGACGATGCCTCCTGTTCAGGGTTAGCTGCCTTCTTACTGAGCGAACGACTGCGTCGGTACGCGACGCGAGGCGTATCCGGCAGCTCACGCTCCCCGTCCATTCACCCGTAAATGATAGCAAATGCGGCCCCAGCGGCTCTTTGGGTAAGTCAAAGCGCTCGTCATAAACCGAGTCAACAAAATGCAGCCCGCAAGCAGGCGCCGTCACGTCTCCTTTACGGCGATTTTTTAGCGCCAGCAACTCACCTATATATGACTCTTCCTGAGCGCCTCGCCCAACACTGACCAGCGCTCCGGCAATGTTACGAATCATATGATGTAAGAAGGCGTTGCCTTGAACATCAATCATGACTAGCTGGCCGTAGCGTTTGACATCAATAAAGTGCAGATGTCGCCAGGGCGTTTTCGATTGACAACCAGCAGCACGAAAGCTGGAAAAATCATGCTCGCCTACCAACGCCTGGGCGGCTCGATGCATAGCATCGGCGTCTAGCGGATCGCGACACCAGGTCACATTGGCGCGCTCCAATACCGGGCGGCTTATTTGATTCAGCAGTACATAGCGATAACGCCGGCCCAATGCGCACAGCCGAGAATGAAAGTCATCGCCTACCGGCTTAACCCAACGCACGGCAACATCTCTTGGCAAATGGGTGTTGGCGCCAAAGATCCAGGCCTTTTCAGAGCGCCCTACTGGCGGGTCAAAATGGATGATCTGGCGCGTCGCGTGCACACCAGAATCGGTGCGTCCACTGGCGTGAATCTGGATAGGCTCGTTGGCTACCCTGGTCAGCGCTTCCTCCAATGAAGCTTGAACAGAGGCAGCGTGCTTAAGGCGCTGAAAGCCGCAGTAACGGGTACCATCATACTCAATACCCATTGCCAGCCGACCAGTGAGCGGAATTTTCTCATCGAAGTGATAGAACAGCGTCATCAAGCCACGTCATTTTGAAGATTTTGAAGGTTCGCTATTATCCAGCCCTCGTGGCTTGAATGCTACCTCTTCAATTTCCCACTCTTCTTCAATCGGTCGACGTGGCTTTTTTAACCGTGGGCGGGGGACTTTCGGTAGTAAACTCCACCGTCGGTTGCAGTAGGTTTTCGCCACGTTGCTCCACACTGCTTTTTTACGGCGCCATTCAAGCTAGGTGGGTGGTAATCGACAGAGCGATGCCTAGCATCGTCAGACGCTTCGTAGCCTTTCTCTGTTGGCTGTACCTGAACCGCGGCCACTCGCTCAGTCGCCCCCAAATCCGCATTGAGAGAAGCCAGCATTTGACGCATGGACTCAGCGCTGGGCGGCGGTGCTAAGGAAACGTTTTCAGACCTGTTAACCTCCAGCCCTAAACGCTGCCGGCGCCCCTGCTCCGCCAAACCGGCTGCCTGGCTCTTTTCATAGCTCTTTTCATAGCTCTTTTCATAGCTCTTTTCATAGCTCTTTTCATAGCTGAGCGTGCCTTCATACTCAAGCGCCTGCTCTTGATCATTGACCAGCCATTGATCGGGATTGAGCGACGAAACTGGTTGAGTAGCGGGCTTATTGAATTCGGGCTTGGTCTCGAACTCGTGCTCTTCCTTAATGGCTGTTTTTTTTCTCGGTCCCATTCTGCTGCGCGTTAACGTCAGCATCATTCGATTGCGCGGGATAAATGACGGGGCAGCCTCATGCCTAACTTTTGCCTCGGCTGTTGCGCGAGGAGTGACTGCAGGCTTTACCACTGGCTCAGCAAATGAGCTATCTTCCCAGGTATCTTCCCGGCGTTTGCGTAACCATACCAACAGCGCCACCAAAAGTGCGATGGCAACTAACGCCAGAGGCCACTGGTAGCGTGCCATCAAGGCGGACACACTCTGGTCCTCCCCATACTGGCGGCGAGCGGCGCGGGCTCTTGCTCTCGGGCAGTCAACGCCTCACTTAACGCCTGCGTCAGCGAGGCGACTTCGCCCTAAGCTCGTTAAGTTCGGCACGCATTAATGCACGCTCTTCCAGTACTTGCTGGAGTGTCGTTTGGCTTAAGCGCAGTTGCTCGGTTAACTCTGCCCGGGTTAGCGCCTCGGGCTCATTGGTTGCCTCTTCTAGCACTGCTTGATCGTTTACTTTGGGCTCGTCCGCGTCAGGCTCACTTGGTTCAGTCCCGCCCGCAACCAGTGCACTGTCGGGCTTAAACGTGCTACTTGCTTCACCACTTTCCTCAACACTTGCCTCATCACCTTCCTCATGAAGGGTTTGGGTAGCGTCTACAGCGATGTCTGAAACAGCGATAGCTTCATTTTCAGGTAACGGCGTCGCCTGCAGTGTGCCATTGCGGCGGGCGCGCCATGCTTCATTCATCGCTTTAATCGCCGCATCCGCATCGCGATGAGGGTGCGCCAGAATACGCTCACGATCGGGTATACGCAGCGTTTGGCCTGCACGCATGTCATGTATATTCCCGCTCGGAAAAATATCGGGATTGGCTTCCAACAGCGCCACCATCATCTGTTGAACGCTAGACTGTGGCGGTTTGACGCGTTCTGCGACCCCCAAAGCGTATCGCCACTACCCACATAGGCACTACGGTCCTTGTCAGGTTCGTTTACACGCGGTGGGGTTGTCGGATTGGCTGCAACCGTTGGCATTGCAGCAGTGGTATTTTGCGCGGTGGCAGTGGCGACTTGGACAGTAGAAGCGGTTTGCGCATAGCCCTGGGGTCGAACAGAAGGGTCACATCATGCGCTTGCTGCCCACCAGGGTATTCAATGGTTAGTAGTAGCTCCAGCCAAGGCTCCTCCATCGCCTGCTGTGAACTTAAGCGCACTTGAAGGTGGCCCTGCTGCTCTTGAACCCGAGCGCGCACACTGGCTGCTAACGGCGTCCATTCAAGCCCTGCTGCGGCAAAATCTGACGGTTCGGCAACGCTGACACGAATATCATCAGGCGCGTAATCGCTGCTTTCCAGCAGAGGTATTGAGGCGTCTAAAGGCGCATCCAAATAGGAGCTGACATTCGCCTGCCCCAACCCAACGGCCAGCGCGAAAGGACTAACTGCACTCAGCGAGAGCCATGTAATCCATGTCAGTGTATTTTTCATGAATGTTCCCTGGTGACGCCACATACTCTTTAACCGATGAAGCAATCTTATTGTATTACTCCAATTTAATTATAACTTAACGAAATAGCGCCACTTTTCCCACTACTGTGATTAATAAAGACGTAAAACGGGAAGCTGCATACAGCTTCCCGTTTTCGATTGGCGTACTACACAAGCTTTTTTACTGTTCGCGTAGAATCTTCAGCATCCGCTTGAGCGGTTCTGCAGCGCCCCACAGCAACTGGTCACCTACGCTAAACGCAGATAGATATTCACCACCCATTTGCAGCTTACGCAGGCGGCCAACCGGTACCTGCAGCGTACCCGTTACGGCAGACGGCGTTAGCCCAGCGATGGTGGCATCTTTATCATTCGGGATTAGCTTGACCCACTCATTGTGCTTGGCAATACGCTCTTCGATCTCGTCTATCGGCACATCCTGCTTCAGCTTGATCGTGAACGCCTGGCTATGTGAGCGCATCGCGCCGATACGGACACAAAGACCATCAATGGGGATCGGGTTATCACCAAGACCAAGAATTTTATTGGTCTCAACGCTGCCTTTCCATTCTTCGCGGCTCTGGCCATTTTCGAGCTTGCTATCAATCCATGGCAGCAGGCCACCGGCAAGTGGCGCAGCAAAGTTGTCAATCGGGAAGTCGCCTCCCGCATAGCGGCGGTGACTTTACGATCAATATCCAGGATCGCACTAGAGGTATCCTTTAGCTCTTCGCCTACGCTGTCGCGCAGCTGCCCCATTTGGTTGAGCAATTCACGCATGTGCTTAGCGCCCGAGCCAGAAGCTGCCTGATAGGTCATGGAGGTCATCCACTCGACCATATCGGCTTCAAACAGACCGCCTAAGCCCATTAGCATCAGACTGACAGTGCAGTTGCCACCGACAAACGTTTTAGCCCCTTTGGCCAGCTGATCGTCGATCACCTTGCGATTAACCGGGTCCAGCACGATCGTTGCTTCATCTTCCATACGCAGAGTACTGGCGGCGTCGATCCAGTAGCCTTTCCAGCCTGCGCTACGCAGATCTTTATAGACCGGTTTGGTGTAATCACCGCCTTGGCAGGTGACGACGACATCCAGCGCTTTAAGCGCTTCGATATCATAGGCGTCTTTCAGCGGAGGGACGTCCACACCGATATCGGGGCCAGGCTGACCAACCTGGGAAGTGGTGAAGAATACCGGCTCAATACCGTTAAAATCCCCATCTTCCTGCATGCGCTGCATCAGCACTGAGCCAACCATACCGCGCCATCCCACGAAACCGACTTTCAACATATGAAGTCCTCCTGTAAAGAATGAGTGCCTCTATTATACACACTTCTTTACGCTGATTTTGAAACCGCTCTTACTGCTTAGCAAAGGCTGCCAGCACTGCATCGCCCATGGCGTCGGTGCCGATAGTTTGCATACCCTCTGAGGCGATATCCGCGGTGCGCAGCCCTCATCCAATACGCTGCCTACGGCAGCTTCAATGCGCTCTGCCATGGCATTTTCATTCAGTGAATAGCGCAGCATCATAGCTACAGAGAGCATCATCGCCAGCGGGTTAGCCACATTTTTACCGGCGATGTCCGGCGCACTACCGTGGCACGGCTCGTACATGCCCTGCCCGCTTTCGTTCAGCGAGGCAGAAGGCAGCATGCCGATGGAGCCGGTCAGCATGGCGGCGGCATCAGAGAGAATATCGCCAAACATATTGCCGGTGACCACCACATCAAACTGCTTGGGCGCGCGCACCAGCTGCATGGCGGCGTTATCGACGTACATGTGCGTTAGCTCGACGTCCGGGTACTCTGGCGCCAAACGCTCCATCACTTCACGCCACAGAATGGTGACTTCCAGTACGTTGGCTTTATCCACCGAGCAAAGCTTCTTGCCGCGCTTCTGGGCCATGTCAAACGCCACGCGACCAATACGCTCAATTTCGCTCTCGGAGTAGATATAGGTGTTAAAACCGACCCGCTCGCCGTTACGTACTTCAATGCCACGCGGCTGGCCGAAGTAGATGCCACCGGTGAGTTCGCGAACGATCATGATGTCCAGCCCAGCGACCAGCTCTGGCTTCAGGCTTGAGGCACTGGCCAACTGCGGGTAGAGCATTGCCGGTCGTAAATTGCCGAACAAACCCAGGTTTTTGCGCAGGCCCAGCAGGCCCTTTTCAGGACGCTTGGAAAGATCTTCAATTTTGTCCCACTTGGGGCCACCCACGGCACCCAGCAAAATTGCACTAGCGGCTTTGGCTTTTTCCAGTGTTTCCGGGGGGCAGCGGTTCGCCGTGAACATCATAAGCGGAGCCGCCCACCAAGCCTTCTTCTACTTCAATATCCAAGCCTGCTTCTTGGCACGCTTTCAACAACCGTGCCGCCTGGGCAGCAATCTCAGGGCCAATACCATCACCCGGCAGCAATAAAACCTTATGCGTCATGCTGAATCCTTAGCATTTAATAGTTGAAGACTGACTTACGCGGACTGACGAAATAGCCAGGGGCGTGCGGCTTTATGCTTCTGCTCAAAGCACGAATGGCGTCTTCGTCTTTTAACGTCAGACCAATATCGTCAAGCCCTTCCAGCAGGCAGTGCTTGCGGAACTCATCCACTTCAAATTCTAAAATCTCGCCGCTGGGAGTAATAACCCGCTGATTCTCCAAATCCACATCCAACGGGTAGCCTTCGTTAGCGTCTACCTCGGCAAACAGGCGATCAATTACGTCTTCCGGGAAAGTGATCAGCAATATGCCGTTCTTGAATGAGTTGTTATAGAAAATATCGGCAAAACTGGGCGCAATCACCACTTTGAAACCGAAATCTTCCAGTGCCCAAGGCGCGTGCTCACGAGAGCTGCCGCAGCCAAAGTTGCGCCGCGTCAACAGTATTTCAGCGCCGCTGTAGCGCGGCTGATTTAAGACGAAGTCTGGGTTCAGCGGGCGCTGTGAGCAATCCTGCCCCGGCTGACCTTCATCCAAGTAGCGCAGTTCGTCAAACAGGTTAACGCCGAAGCCGGTGCGCTTGATCGACTTCAAAAACTGCTTCGGGATAATCAAATCGGTATCGACGTTGGCGCGATCAAGGGGCGCTACTACGCCTTCAAAACGAGTAAATTTTTTCATGGCTTAGGCCTCCTGCGCGTGAGTGGCGTCGTTGGCGGGCAAGGTCCGCACATCAACAAAGTGACCGGCGATCGCCGCTGCCGCTGCCATCGCAGGGCTAACCAAGTGCGTGCGGCCACCGTAGCCTTGGCGCCCTTCAAAATTACGGTTAGAAGTAGAGGCGCAGTGTTCACCGGCTCCCAGCTTATCCGCATTCATGGCCAAACACATGGAGCAGCCGGGCTCACGCCACTCGAAGCCCGCTTCAATAAATATCTTATCCAAACCTTCCGCTTCGGCTTGTCGTTTCACCAAGCCAGACCCCGGCACCACCATGGCCAGCTTGATAGAATCAGCGACTTTGTTGCCTTTGGCGACCTTGGCGGCTTCGCGTAAATCTTCGATACGCGAGTTCGTGCAAGACCCGATAAAGATTTTATCCAACTTGATATCAGTAATTTTCTGGTTGGCGTGAAGCCCCATGTACTCCAGTGCGCGGGTATGGCTGCGCTGCACGGTTTCATCCAGCGCGGCGAACGGATCAGGCACTTGACCGGATATACCAGTAACCATTTCCGGGCTGGTACCCCAGCTCACCTGTGGCTCGATCTCTTCAGCCTGCAAAGTAACAACTTTATCGAACTGCGCATCGTCATCAGACACCAGATTGCGCCAATCCGCCACGGCTGCTTCCCACTGCTCAGCGGTAGGCGCAAAGGGACGCTTGCCAAGGTAATCAATGGTGGTGTCGTCGACCGCGATCAAACCTACCCGTGCACCTGCTTCAATGGCCATGTTGCACACCGTCATGCGCCCTTCCATAGAGAGCGAAGCAATCGCACTACCGGCAAACTCAATCGCATAACCAGTGCCGCCAGCGGTGCCGATCTTGCCGATAATCGCCAGCACCACGTCTTTAGCCGTGACGCCCAAACCCAGCTCGCCTTCCACGCGCACCTGCATATTCTTCATTTTTGCGCCAGCAGACACTGGGTCGCCATCACGTGCTCGACCTCTGACGTGCCGATACCGTGAGCCAAGGCGCCGAATGCGCCGTGGGTCGCGGTGTGGGGAGTCGCCACATACCACGGTCATGCCCGGAAGCGTTGCGCCCTGCTCGGGGCCGACCACGTGCACGATGCCCTGGCGTGGGTCGTTGATTTTGAACTCTTCGATGCCGTACTCAAGGCAGTTATCGTCCAGGGTCTGTACCTGAATCAGCGATACCGGGTCTTTAATACCGCTATTGCCCTCGGCGCGCTCTTTAATGGTCGTCGGCACGTTGTGATCAGGCGTGGCCAAGTTGGCATCCAAGCGCCATGGTTTGCGGTTTGCCAAACGCAGGCCTTCAAACGCTTGCGGTGAAGTCACTTCGTGCAGCAGCTGGCGGTCGATGTAGATCAACGCGGTGCCGTCATCGCGCTGCTTGACCAAGTGCTGGTTCCAAAGCTTGTCGTAAAGGGTTTGACCTGACATATGGCTCTCCTGGGCGACTGCCCTGCTAGTTCGGTATGGCAGCCTCTGCGTGCTGCTTATATTTCGATAGCACGAGTGTTACGCGACTCGTACATAAAAGCAATTCATGTTATTCATAGATTGGATTCCATATAGGAATACCTATTCAAGGATGCGTCAATGGATACCCAGAGCTTACAAGCCTTTCTGGCCGTTGCTGAGACCCAAAGTTTCTCGCGGGCGGCGGAACAGCTTTATCTTACCCAGCCCGCCGTTAGCAAACGCATCGCCACCTTGGAGTCTCAGGTGGGCGCACGCTTGTTTGACCGCATAGGGCGGCGCATTGCGCTAACCGAAGCCGGTAATGTGCTGCTGCCACAAGCGCGGCATATTCTGTTTACCGTTGAGGACAGCCGCCGAGCACTCGCCAATCTTTCTGGCCAAGTAGGCGGTAAACTCACCCTGGCCACCAGCCACCACATTGGCCTGCACCGCTTACCACCCTTGTTAAAGCAGTACACCCAGCGTCATCCAGAAGTAGAGTTAGACCTGCACTTTCTGGATTCAGAATTGGCCTACCAGGGCGTGTTGGACGGCACACTGGAAATGGCCGTGGTAACCCTCGCCCCCACCCTCATGAGCAGCTACAGGTTGTTGAACTTTGGCGCGACCGGCTCTGTTTTACCTGCGCGAACGACCACCCGCTGGCCACCCAAACCACCGCTTCTCAAAGCCTGCTGTCGTTGGCAGATCTATGCGACTACAACTGTGTCATGCCGGGAGCAAAAACCTTCACAGGATCGCTTATCGCAAAGCGTTTTAGCGAAGCTGGCCTGCAACTACCGGTGAGCATGGCGACCAACTATTTAGAAACGCTAAAAATGATGTGCAGCGTCGGATTAGGCTGGAGCCTGCTGCCGGAAAAATGATCGACAGCGAACTGGTGGAGCTTAGGGTAGACACCCCACCTATTTACCGACCGCTGGGCTATTTAGTGCATACCAATCGAACGCTTTCTAATGCAGCGCGCAGGATGATTGAAGAGCTTGAAGCCGCTAGATAGCTTAAAATTCGCTATCCATGTCAATAAGTGGCCCGGCAGTTAACCTGCCGGGTCGATGGTGAAGCGTTGAGCCAATGCTTGATGAAGGGTATCCCGAGCAGTTTCGTCGAACAGCACAAAGCGGATCAGGCGCACTTTATGCAAGCTCGGCAGTATTGCTTCAAGGGTAGCCGCACACTTCGGCAGCCTCTTCCGCCGGGTAGCCAAAAGCGCCAGTAGACAGTGCCGGGAAAGCCAGCCGCTCAATACCGTGCTCGTCGGCCAATGCCAGCGCATTGCGGTAACAGTCCGCCAGCAGTTGGTCTGCTGGTTTGTCGATGCCGTATACCGGACCCAGGCAGTGAATTACCCAGCGATTAGGCAAATCATGGCCGCCGGTGAGCACCGCTTGGCCCGGAGTGATGGGCGCCATTGACTGGCCTTCTTCGGCCAGACCCGGCCCGGCGGCACGATGAAGCGCCCCGGCAACACCACCGCCGGTTCGCAATTGCGCATTGGCGGCATTGACCACCGCGTCTACATCGGGCTGTTGGGCAATATCGCCCACCACGCACTGCACGCTAATTTTGCTCTTATTGCTCATAAACACTGCACCTCCACCTATTAAGACATATCAATGATCGCCCCGGCTTCACGCATTTCGTCCAACACGGTTTCCTTACGTTTTCAGCCTTGAAGACTTACTCGCTTTTACTGGCAAAACATTTTTGTGGCTAAATAAACGCTTAAAAGCAAGTGAGAAGGAATATAAAGAAACACGATCAGAACGGTGGCAAGTATTACCAGATAAAGATAATCAGGTAGTACGTTTTGCTGCCCTGCCGGCCCATACACCCAGTTAACATTATTCTCCGGCTCGGTTACCCAATAGGTGACCGGCAACACCACCAGAGCAATAATAGTTTGCAGCAACAGTGCTCGCTTGTCGTATCCCAGCTTTACCAGCAGGTACAGCAACACCGGCGGTAGTGTGATGTGAAAAGCCCTGAAATAATGCGGATATGCATCGCGGTGTCAGGATCAAACATGTAGGCACTTATCTGGATCAGGTTGCCACCCGTTAGAAAATCAAGCACCCAAGCTGACTCGAGAAAGAACACCGCCACCGCCATCGTGCTATTGATTAGCCGGTTCTCAAACCACAAAGCAGCCACCAAAGAAAAGAGCGCAATGTCCGAAAACCACAGAAAATTAGCAGGCCCCAGGTCACGCCAATATACCGGAATGATCACCAGAACCATGATGGTGTAACTGATTTTGAGCCAGAGCGGTATGTTGCCTTTCATTCTATAGCACATCCTTAGTAACGCATTTGCCAACTTTTCAGCCAAACGACCATTAAGGTTATAATCACAGGCTAAGCCAAACCCACTCAGCTATTAAAGACCAAGTATTTAAACGCCAAGCCTCGGGCCTATGACTGTGAACACCCACCATCGAAGTGACAAAGCCGAGGCACGCCTGTTCGCAAAGGCCTGCATCCGAAGAATCTACACAACCAAGGCTATGATTTCCCAGCGCTTGTGAAAAGCCACCCAGCACTAGCCCCCTATGTGAAACCGAACGCTTATGGCGACCTTTCCATCGATTTCGCAGACCCACTGGCCGTAAAAACACTCAACGCCGCGTTATTAAATAGATACTACAACATTGTCGATTGGGATATTCCAGAGGGCGCGCTTTGCCCTCCCATCCCAGGCAGAGCCGACTATATCCATTACATGGCGGACTTAGTTGGGCTCGAACGTGAACAACGCAGCATCAAGTTGCTCGATATCGGGACGGGGAGCCAATGGCATCTACCCGCTACTGGCCTGCCAAATTTACGGTTGGCAGTGTGTGGGTAGCGACATTAACGCTCAGTCGCTTGAGAACGTGGCCACGATTATTACCAACAACCCCACGCTCAAAGATCGCTTCACGCTGCGAACACAGCACGACAAAAACCATATTTTTGAAGGGATCATTCAACCTGGGGAGTTCTTTGACGTTAGCGTATGCAACCCACCCTTTCACGCCTCGCTCGATGAAGCCCTGAAAGGCAGTCAGCGTAAACTCAATAACCTTGCGCATAGTCGCGGTGAACAGAAAGCAACAACCCAATCGCCTACGCTTAATTTTGGCGGTCTGGGAGTAGAGCTCTGGTGTAAGGGCGGCGAACAGCTGTTTCTGAAGAAGCTAATCAGAGAAAGCCAGGTATATTCAACTCAATGCCGCTGGTTTAGCAGCCTGGTTTCAAAAGCCGACAATGTTAAGCCTGCAAAGAAGCTGATTCGTAAGCTTGGAGCAGTAGAGATAAGGGAAATAGAGATGAAGCAGGGGAATAAGGTGACGAGGGTACTGGCTTGGAAATTCATGTAAGCCGCTCCCAAGGTAGCGCATGATTATGTGAAAGCTGCTGTGGTATCACTTCGCTATAAGCGGATGGAAAACCGTCAAGTCTAGCTTATGCTCGACCAGTTAGTACGATGCATGTTCAACGGTGCCTGAATGAAGCTGATCTTGGTAGTTGATCACCACCATGGCATTTACCGGTGGCTTTGTGGAGCGAAACGGAAACAAAGCCATCCGAGTGACGCGCTTGGTTAGCTGTTCCCAAGCATGAAAGCACGAAGCTGCCGCTCCTCCCGCATAACATAGAGGACGAGAACCCGCTGCTCATCCCTCACGATAAAAATGCGACACGGTGGAACCACTACCTCCCTATATACCGAATTAGGAAGTTCTGGAGGAATCCGTCCGGATTGGGGAAAATCCTCCAAACGCTCGGTCTTATCGAAAACTTCCTGAACCAGATGACTAGCGGCAGCAGGATTATCCAGAGCAATGTACTCGGCGATGGCATTCAACTCTTGAAGGGCGGGCTCCGTCCAGATTACTTCAGCCATTTACTCATTTTCTCCCTGGCCTCACTCTGGCTGTACGTTCTTCCCTCAAGCACAGCGCGCTCTCCCCGTGAGAGCCCCTCAAGCAGCTCAAGTCGTCGCTGCATAAATTCGTAATCCTGCACATCAACAAGATAAGCGGATGGCTGACCATGCTCCGTGATCAGTACCGGCTCTTTGGACAGGTGCAGGTCTGCCAAGATTTTTGTAGCTTGACGCTTAAGGTTTGTAACAAGCTCAACTTTCATGGGCTCACCCTGCTTCAAATTGAAAGTGATACTATAGTATCACTTTGCCGGTGAGGCAATCACAGCTAACGAGGCTTTCGAAAACCCAGTTTCGAGCTACCTCTACCGCCTGCTGCCTTCTGATCAGCGAACTTAGGGTCTCGGCTGCGGAACTGGTTATCGAGAATGTAACCATTGATCTGTCGTTCGTGTCGCAGGAAAGGGCTTTGAAAATGATATTGGTTTCACATTAACCTTACTTTATTTATAAGTCCGCCTTAGGTCACGCGGCTATGCAAAAAAAATGTTTTTTTAATCTGGGGCTAAGCAGCTAGTTTGGTTGCATTGTCTTGGCATTGCTGCGCGATGCATTCGCGGGTGCCTCGCTTCGCTCGTTACCACGCGCTACAAAATGTGGCTACGCAAGTAATGGTGCCCAGTCTTCTCGCGTGTACTAAATCTTCTTGCTTCATAACTCTCAGCTTACCGCTAGCCTTCCTCCGCAAAATCCGATTAGCCTGCTAATTCACTATTAAGGGTTTGGCATGCAAGAGACGACTCTTCGGCAGCGCTTGGCGGGCGTGCTGATTTTGCTTGGTTTGATCGCACAAATTATTGGGTTTACCGGCTGGTTGAGCACCGCGCATGCGGTGAGCTATTTGCTGTGGGCGGCGGTTGTGCTGCTGTGGCGGGATATTCCAAAGCGCTCGCGCGTTCAAGCGGGCGTATTGATTGCGCTGGGCGCGGGCATGCTGCTGGTGGCCCGGTTTATTTACGGCGCTGAGGTGGATTGGCCCGCGATGTTGCAGGGCAATTCGTTTGTGGCGGCCATGCTGGTGGGCGTTAGCTTTATTTCGCTAATTGGCAAGCAAGGCAATAAGGGCGCAACGGGAACCCGAGTCACTGGGGCTGGCGGTGTACTGCGCACTTGGCTGGGCGTTCACTTTCTGGGTACGATCTTGAATCTCTCCACCGTGTTTATGGTGGGCGATAAGTTGGCCCGGCGCGGGCCATTGACAACGCCGCAGCTGTTGGCGCTTAACCGCGGGCTTTCCAGCGCAGCGCTCTGGTCGCCGTTTTTCGCGTCCATGGGCGTAGTGATCGCGCTGGTGCCTGAGGTTGAATACGCGCAAATTGCCGTAGTGGGCTTTCCCATCGCGATGCTGTCGGGGCTGTTAACCACGCTGGAGTTACGTCGCCGGTTTGATCTTAGCGAGGTGGATGGTTACTCGCTGGCGCCGCGCAGCCTGTTGATGCCCGTGGCGATGGCAGCGTTAGTGATGTTGTTTCACTTCGTGCTGACCCCTGCCCTTACCATTGTCAGCATTATTACCTTTCTGCTGCCAAGCGTAGCAGTGCTGAGCAACCTACCCCATGGGCCTCGCTTTACACTGCGGCGTGTTCATCAACACTCCACCACGCGACTTCCCGCCATGCGTGGGGAGATTTCGCTGTTTTTAGCGGCGGGTCTTTGACGATTGGCCTTTCAACATTGGTAACAGCCGCGGCAGGCAGCGACTGGACGCTGTTCACCCGATTTGGCACACCCCAAGCGATGATTAGCTTTGTCGCGATTACCTTGAGCGCCCTAGCGGGCCTGCACCCCATTATCGGTATATCGGTGTTGGCCTCAATACTTAACTTACAGAGCGGTGAACAGACCGTGTTTGCGTTTGTGGCGTTAAGCTCTTGGGCAGTAGGCACTAGTGTGGGTCCGCTTTCGGGGATCAACCTTTCCCTGCAGGGGGCGCTACGGGGTAAGCGGTTATCGCATGATGAAAAATAACCTGCTGTATGCGGCGATGATGAGCCTGCTTTCGCTGGGGGCGATCGCAGGCGTCAGTTTACTAATGTCCTAGTGAATCAGGTCTCAATGATTTTTACTGGGGAAGCGGTAGAAGTAACGATGGCCGCACTGATGGCAGGGTTCTAAACGCGCCACGGTGGGTAGCATCACCTGGGCATCACAATGGGTACACGCCATTAAGCCCGGCGCGGCCATTTCACCTTCGCAATAGTCGGCGCGGGCGGCTTCCAGGTCGTCCTCAAAACGCTCCCGATCGACGATGCTGCGATCGGCAACTGAAAGCAGCGACTCCGCCACTCGGCGAGAAAGCCCGTCGATATCAATCCCCAGCCAGCTGGCAACCTGCTTGCCGGTATCTGCCATGTAGTAGCGCATATCTTTCAGGTCGCGCTCAACCCAGGCGCGTAGCAGGGCTAGTTCGTCCTTGGTGTACTCTTCAAGCTCCGACTCAAATTCGACCGCGTCGTCCAAATCCTTCTGCAAGTTTTCCCAGGTTAGCTCGTTGGCGCCCCCCTGCATCCGCTCTAGCAAGCGTTCGTAGCCTTCGCGTAGGCGATTATCATTTGCTGTTCACTCATCGTGCCTCTCCTTTTGTCGACGCGTACAGTTACCTATCATCGGCTTACCGTTCAAGGATACACCCGCATAGGATACAATCGACCTCACTTATCTGACAGATGTCATCTCACATTCACTTTGCGCCCCTTTTGGGCGAATACGCCAAGGCATTAATAAACCGATGGACGCACACTACAGCCCTCGTGATATCGAACGCGACGCCCAGCAGTACTGGGACAAACATCAGTGCTTTAAAGCCGTAGAGGACGCGAACCGCGAGAAGTATTACTGCCTCTCCATGTTCCCCTACCCCAGCGGTAAGCTACATATGGGCCATGTGCGTAATTATACTATCGGGGACGTGGTGTCGCGTTATCAACGTATGCAGGGCAAAATGTCATGCAGCCCATGGGCTGGGATGCCTTTGGTATGCCCGCTGAAAACGCCGCTATTCAGAACCAGGTGCCGCCCGCCAAGTGGACCTATCAAAACATCGACTACATGCGTAATCAGTTGAAGGCGCTGGGCTTTGCCTACGACTGGAGCCGCGAGTTCGCCACCTGTGATACCAGCTACTACCGCTGGGAGCAGTGGTTCTTCACCAAGCTGGTCGAGAAAGGCTTGGTGTATAAGAAGATGTCGACGGTCAACTGGGACCCGGTGGACCAAACCGTTCTCGCCAATGAGCAGGTTATCGAAGGCCGCGGCTGGCGTTCCGGTGCGTTGGTTGAGCGCAAAGAGATCCCACTGTGGTTCTTGAAGATTACCGATTACGCCGATGAACTGCTGGCTGATTTGGATAAAGTGGAGTGGCCGGAACAGGTCAAAACCATGCAGCGCAACTGGATTGGCAAATCCCGCGGCGTTGAACTCACTTTGATATCAAGGCAAAGACGGCAGTGTCTGCGACCCGTTAGCAGTTTATACCACTCGCCCGGATACACTGCTAGGCGTGACCTATGTCGCGGTTGCCGCAGGCCACCCGCTGGCCAAGCAGGCGGCTGAGCAGAACAGCGAGCTGGCGGCCTTTTGCGATGAGTGCGCCAAAGGCGGCACCTCTGAAGCAGAGATGGCCACCAAAGAGAAAAAAGGCATGCTCACCGGCCATAGGGCGGTTCACCCGCTGACGGGCGATGAAGTGCCGGTTTACGTGGCAAATTTCGTGCTCATGGAGTTTGGTACCGGTGCCGTCATGGCGGTACCCGGCCACGACCAGCGCGACTGGGAGTTCGCCACCAAGTACGACATCGCGATCAAACCGGTCATCGCCGATGAAAGCGGCCAACCCGCCGACGTTTCTGAAGCGGCTTATGCCGAATACGGCACGGTAGTGAATTCCGGTGAATTTGATGGCTTAGGTTTTGAACAAGCCTTTGATGCCATCGCCGCCAAACTGGCTGAACTTGGTCGTGGCGAAGTCAAAACCAACTACCGCCTACGTGACTGGGGTGTTGCCCGCCAGCGCTATTAGGGGCGCACCGATTCCGGTCAAATACGGCCCGGAAGGTCAAACCGTACCGCTGACCGATGACGAGTTGCCGGTCTCACTACCGATGGAAGTCACCGTCGATGCCTCGGGCTCGCCGCTGAAAAAGATGCCGGCGTTCTCTGATCTGGGCGATGGCTGGACCCGTGAAACGGACACCTTCGACACCTTTATGGAGTCGTCCTGGTATTACGCGCGCTTCTGCTGTGCCGATAATACTGACGCCATGCTGGACGAGCGCGCCAACTACTGGCTGCCGGTGGATCTTTATATTGGCGGTATCGAGCACGCCATTCTGCACCTGCTTTACGCCCGCTTCTTCCACAAGCTGATGCGCGACTTTGGCTTGGTGGATTCCGACGAGCCCTTCCAGCAGTTACTGACCCAAGGCATGGTCATCGCGGAAACCTTCTACCGCCCTACCGATAACGGCGGCAAGCAGTGGTTCAACCCTGCCGATGCGGAAGTGAAGCGCGACGAGAAGGGTCGCCCGCTCAGCGCCATTCTGATGAGTGACGGCGAGCCGGTCGAGATGGGCGGCATCGAGAAGATGTCCAAGTCGAAAAACAACGGCGTTGACCCGCAGTCGATGATCGACAAGTTCGGTGCCGATACCGTGCGCCTGTTTATGATGTTCGCCGCACCGCCCGAACAGTCATTAGAGTGGTCCGACTCCGGCGTTGAAGGTGCCCACCGCTTCTTGAAGCGCCTGTGGCGTCAGGTGAATGAGCACTTGGCAACGGGCACGCCCGGCACGCTGGACGTCAATGCACTCAACGACGATCAAAAGGCACTACGCCGCAAAACCCATGAGACCATTAAGAAAGCCAGCGATGACATCGGTCGTCGTACTACCTTTAATACGGCGATTGCCGCGGTAATGGAGCTCTCTAACGCTATCGGTAAGTTCGACGATAGCTCTGAACGTGGTTTGGCAGTGAGCCGCGAGGCGCTGGAAGCCTGCGTACTGTTGCTCTCACCGATTACACCGCACCTGTGCCATAGCCTCTGGGAAGCGCTTGGTCACTCTGGCCCTGCCATCGAAGCGACCTGGCCGGTGGTGGATGAATCCGCCCTTACCCGCGATAGCATCGAGCTGGTGGTACAAGTTAACGGTAAACTGCGCGCACGCCTTGAGGTATCCGCAAACGCTGATAAGGCAGCAATCGAAAAGCTCGCCATGGAACACGAAAATGTTCAGCGCTATATTGAAGGTAACACCGTACGTAAAGTGATCGTGGTACCCGGCAAATTGGTCAACATCGTGGTGAGCGGATGAATCGACGCACATTTCTAACCGCTAGCATTGCCGCCTCGTCGGCAATGTTGCTCAGCGCCTGTGGGTTTCAACTGCGCGGCAGTAGACCACTGCCGTCGATGCCTGCACTTACCTTAGAAGGCGATACCAATAGCGCGGTTGCTCTGCAGGTTGCTTCACGTCTTCAACAGTTAGGCACCGAGGTAACAGCGGGCGCACCATGGCGCGTAACGTTGGGCACGCCGGTGTTAACCGAACGGCGTTTGGGCGGTGATGGCAGGGCAAGCCGCGAGCACGAACTAACGCTTAGTATAAGGTTCTCGGTACAGGAACGGGCAAACAATGCCTATCACATCAATAACGAAGCGCTTTCAACAAGCACGCGGATTCGCGTTAGCGAAGATGATCTACTCAACCGCGAAACATTGATGAGGGAAGCCGAACAGACACTTACTCAGCAACTGTCTCAGCAAATCATTGATCGCCTTGCGTACGTTGAGGGCATGCAGTGAAGGTATTTGCTGATCAGCTACCCGCTGCGTTAGCAAAAAAGCTTCCACGCGTGGTGATTGTGGCGGGCGACGAACCTTTACAGCATCGCGATGCCTGCGATGCCGTGAGAGCCGCTGCCCGCCAAGCAGGTGTTGAAGAACGCGAGGTGCTGGATGTAGAGCCCAACTTTGCTTGGGGTCGCTTGATGGAAATGTCCAGCAACCTTTCCTTATTTGCGACTAGCAAGCTGCTGGAATTGCGACTAGGCAATCACAAGCTAGGCCAGGAAGGCAGCAAAGCGTTAGCGCAGTACGCTGAAACCCTGGATAACAGCGAAGACGTTTTGCTTATCAGTATGGGCAAGCTAGATGCCAAACAGCAAAGAGCGCTTGGTTCAAAACATTGGATAAGCACGGGCTGTTCGTTCCGGTGTGGCCAGTGGATATCTCCCGCTTGGGTTATTGGCTGCGAGACCGCGCCACACTACACGGCTTACAAATTGATTTGGATGCGGCCCGCCTGTTGGGTGAGCGCACCGAAGGCAATCTTCTGGCTGCCGATCAGGAGTTGCAAAAGCTGGCGTTAATTCATCCTCAAGGCACACGTTTGAATGTCGACGGCATCGCCCAGGGAGTAGAGGACAGCACACGCTTTGATGTTTTCAATCTGGCCGATGCCTGCTTGAAAGGCGAAACCAGCCGCGCCTCACGCATAGTGAATGGGTTACGCAGCGAAGGCGTCGAGGCGCCCATTGTGCTGTGGGCGCTAAGCCGAGAGCTGCGCACCCTGCTCTCGCTTCATCAACACCTTGATCAGGGGCAAAGCTTTGAACACGCCTGCAAGAGCCAAAACCGATGATTTTTTGACAAGCGACGCCCGGCCTATCAAAAGCAATTGGCCGCTTGCCAATGAAGCGTCTACATAAATTACTGTTAATGGCACAGCGGCTTGATTTAGCCGTTAAAGGGGCGGCGCCAGTGCCGCTATGGCCCGGCCTGCATGATTTGGCGATGACCATGGCCGGAGGCCGTGGGTTACTTTCGGAGTCCGCGTGGACCTATCGTATTAGTGCTAACAATTAGCGCATTAGTGCAAATAATTAGCACTTTGCACATTAGACTTAAAAACAACCCATTTGTTTCTATACTCCAGATTCATGCCAGTATTGTGCGTGTAACTATAGATCAAGCCAAAACGCTTGTCTTACCCTCGACTAGTCTATAAGGAAGAAGACGATGAAAACATTGCGTGCCTACCTCTCTACCCCTGCTGATTGCGGCGCTCGTGATTACCAGTTTGCCCGTTGCAGCGGCTCCCGCTGCGCCTCAGTCAATGGATTTAGTCTCTACCCAATCTGTTTTGTCAGCTGATCGTGCCGGCGCTGACCGTGAGCGCATTAACGAGATACTGGCCCGCGCCGATGTGCAGGATCAACTGCTAAAACAGGGTGTTGACCTGGACGAAGTCGAGGCCCGCGTTGCGGCGTTGAGCGATGCAGAAGCACAGCAAATGGCCGAGCAACTTGAACAGCTGCCTGCCGGTGCTGGCGTTGTCGGTGCGTTGTTCGCCGTTTTCATTATTTTGCTGGTAACCGATATCCTCGGCCTGACCGACGTTTATCCGTTTACTCGCTAATATAGGCTGCTCATGACCTATCTGTTTGCTAACGCCCGCTTTGCGGGCGTTTTATTATGCTGCTACTGCTTAGCGGCTGCGCACGCAATCCGGTACTGCTACAAAGTAGCTACCAAACACCACCTCCCCAGGCAGAAATAAACAGCGTGCCTTTCTATGCACAAACGGAGTTTCAGTGCGGTCCTGCTACGCTTGCGATGGTTCTTAATCATCAGGATGTCGAGACAGACATTGAGCAACTGATCCCACAAGTATTCTTGCCTGAGCGCGATGGCAGCGTACAGCCAGAAATGCTTGCGACGGTGCGACGTTATGATCAACTCGCTTACCCCATTCGCGGAACCATGGATACCCTATTAGGCCACTTAGCAGCGGGTGACCCAGTGGTAGTGATGCAGAATTTATCGCTGCCGATTTACCCTATGTGGCACTACGCCGTCGCCATTGGCTACGACCTGCCCAATGAGACATTAATTCTACGCAGTGGCGAAATTGAGCGTCATACGATGCCGTTTAGCCGCTTCGATGCGACCTGGGCCCGCACGGAGCGGTGGGGTTTTGTGGTGGCCGAACCGGGCACTCTACCCCTGGGTATAACCGCCCGTAACGCATTGGAAGCGATTAGCGCCTACGAGGAAACCCATGGGCCGAAAGCAGCGCTTTCAAGCTGGCAAGCGTTTGTAGCGCGCTACCCAGCCAATGCAATGGGGCAATTCGCATTAGGCAACGCGCTTTATGCCAACCAACAGCCCGACGAGGCTCGTAATGCCTTTAAGCGGGCAACAGAACTAGATGAGACGATGGGTGCGGCATGGTTAAATCTAGGGCTTATACTGCTTCAGCAAGATGCACCTGATGCCGCACGAGAGGCTTTGGCACAAGCTGCCTCGCTTGAAGGAGCTTGGCAGGATAAAGCACGCTTAGCCCTAGAAGGGATAGATAAGCATTAGAAATCAGTAATTTAAAATATACATTAATAATAACGAGCAAAAGTATGGTCCTGTAATTAGTAAAGTTGTCGGATGGCATACATTGCAAGTGAGTGCTTAAGTTGCATAAGGATAATATCTTCAAGCTGTTCGTTGGACTACCTGACCATTACCGGGAGAGGTGTCATGCAGAACTGCCTTTTGCTATGGAAGCACTCATATGATGATCATCTTTATTCACCAGATGTATCTACGTGTCCACAGGAATTAGTAGCGAGGGGCACTATCCCCTTCATCTCGCTGATTAAATTGTGATGATACATCGCCCTCTCCGCCAGTCCCGAGGACGTTTAGCGATCATTTTGCCATCATCCTCTGTTTGATGTCGGCAGTTATGGGCAGCTACGTTTACAGCGCTTGCCAAAAGCCAGTGCCGACTACACCAAACTGGTGAGTGACATTATATTGGCTCAGCAAGCAACGCCACAGCTGCGAACCGCACTGGAAGAAGCAAGCCACCAACCTAGCAACGAGCCTATTGAATATATTGATTACTTTGTTTCAGTGTCTAAACAGCATCTCAATAACATACAAACAACTATTGAACGCCATCGTTATCTCACCTCAAATGTCCAATACCTTACTCATCATTTCATTGAGCTTGATAGCCGCCTATCGATATTAAATCAGCAGGCCCTAGAGGCGCAGCAACGCCCAGAGCTTATTGAGCCGTTGCTGCGTGATGCTATGGAGATCAGTGGTTCCCAGGCGTGGTTTTATAACCAGCTGCTTGAAGAAATCCACGCTATTTCCCTACAACAACGCTTGGTAATGCAGCGGCTCTCTATCGCCGTTAGTGTGCTCCTGGTATTAATGGTTAGCGCAGCTATTACGCTATGCTTGGCGGTTATTCATCTTCACCGTCAGCGCAACTTAATGTATCAGCTGATGCTAACGGATGAATTAACGGGGTTATATAACCGGCGCCATTTGGTGGAAGTAGCATTCGCAGCGCTGACCCAAGCGCAGCGGGATAAAGCACCGCTGAGCCTGCTATTGCTCGACCTTGATCACTTCAAGCAAATCAACGACAAATATGGGCACCCTAGCGGCGATGAGGTGCTACGCCAAGTCAGTATAAAACTACGTCAGCTAAGTCGCCCATCCGATACATTAGCGAGAATTGGCGGAGAAGAATTTTGTTTACTGATGCCGAATACTTCCACCCATGATGCGCTCCAGGTGGCGGATCGGCTGCGCCGAGAGATAGAGGCAAATAAACTAAGCGACCTAGATCCGCACGACAACCCGACCATCAGCATTGGAGTGACGACGGGTAATGGAGGTACGCTTACGTTTGAACAACTGTATTCCTTTGCCGATAAAGCGCTTTATCAAGCCAAAGCGCTGGGGCGCAACCGGGTAGAAAGCCTGTTACCCCCTCACTTCCTCATCAGAGAACACCGATAAAGCATATATACAATCACTCATTAGCTAAGCCGGTGTCTATTTTATTGTTCTCGAATGAAAGCCAATGTCAAAAACACGGTTTAAACCATTTTGTGCAGCCACTCGGTACGCCTCAGCCATGGTGGGGTAATTGAAGGTGGTGTTTACAAAGTAATTAAGTGTATTAGCTTCGCCTTTCTGCTGCATGATAGCTTGGCCGATATGCAAAATCTCAGACGCTTGGTCGCCAAAACAGTGAATGCCCAGTATTTCTAGGGTGTCCTGGTGGAAAAGGATTTTAAGCATGCCGACGGTATCACCGGTTATCTGCGCCCGGGCGGTATCTTTGAAAAAGGCTTTGCCTACTTCATAAGGTACTTTTGCTTCCGTCAGTTCACGCTCATTTGGGCCGAAGGAGCTGATCTCAGGGATCGTATAAATTCCTGTGGGCACATCGCTGACAAATCGGTACTCTTTTCGAGTAGCTCATTACACGAGTTCAAGCCTTGATCGTAAGCTGCGCTTGCCAAACTCGGCCAGCCGATAACATCGCCTGCCGCATAGACATGGGGCACTTCGGTACGGTAATGCTCATCAACGCTTAGCTGGCCCCGACCATTTGCCTTCAAGCCAATGTTTTCGAGCCCCAGGCTGTCGGTATTGCCCGTGCGCCCGTTGGCCCACAGAAAGGCGTCAGCGCGAATTTTCTTGCCTGATTTTAGACGCACGACAACGCCTGATTCATCCCCCCTCGACACTTTCATACTCTTCGTTATGACGAACCAACACACCGTGCTTGCGCAGGTGGTACGAGAGCGCATCGCTAATCTCGTCGTCCAAGAAGGACAGCAAACTGTCACGGTTATTAATTAGATCGACTTTGACACCTAATCCCGAGAAGATCGAAGCGTACTCACAGCCAATGACGCCAGCCCCGAAAATGACTAGGGGTGCGCGGAGTGTGCGAGAGGCTTAATATCGTGTCTGAGCAATAAATGCGCGGATGTCGAAAGTTAATATCAGCCGGACGATAGGGGCGTGAACCAGTGGCAATCACAATTTTCTTAGCCACCAGTTCTTCCATGCCTTCTTGGCGGTCTCGCACCAGCAACGTATGTTCATCTTTAAAGCGAGCAACGCCATGAAATAGGTCGATGCGGTTACGAGCATAAAACGTCGTACGCATCTCTACCTGCTTGTCGATAGTGCCGCGTGAACGCTCCATCACTTTAGGAAAAGAAAACCAGCGTGGCTCACCAATATCGCGAAACATACGGTTGGTATTGAACGCCATGATCTGCTTGACCTGATGGCGTAAAGCTTTGGAAGGAATGGTACCCCAGTGGGTACAGTTGCCACCTACCTGAGCCTGCTTTTCAATAATGGCCACTCGCTTGCCATGCTTTGCAGCGTTAATGGCGGCACTTTCACCCGCAGGGCCCGTACCGATCACCACGACATCGTAATTGTGAACCGCCATACTCTCTGCATCTCCTTCCTAATATAGTTAAACAGTTTATGCTTAAACCATTATGGCTAAACCAATCCCCACCATGTCTTTCCAGCCAAGCACTTGCATGATTTCATAAACGTCAGAAGGCGCAGTTCAACCGAACATGCGCCTTCGTAGTTATGAATGTGGCGTGTTAGCGACGAGTGGCATCGTAGCCTAAATCGGCACCGCGGCTTTCATCACTGCGTCGACGAACGCTGCCGCGCTTACGGTTCTCTTCTTCGCAAACCTCATCTTTACCGCCGCAAATATCACAGCCGTCTTTCATGCCTATTTGGTTCAAACCGCCACACGAACCAGCAATAGGTTTACGGCCCATTATCACACCCACGGCCATTACGCCCATAATGAGTGCCATAAAACCGAATACCAGTAGCCAAATCGCCATATCAACCTCCCAGCAATACACTGTTTAGCGTTACTCTCTTTATCTTACCTTCAGACAACTCTATGCCTACAACATTCAGTCCGATACGTGCCGCACGATTTCCTTACTTAAGCTATTGTAACCCATGACGATACTCTTATCAGCGCTACAGATAGGTCATTAATGAGGCCTATTGCACAACGCTCCTTCAAACATGCTTATAAACAAACAGGGCTGACCCAAAGGCCAGCCCTGCTGATAGACGATCGATACAAAGCCGATTGTTTATCCGCCGAAATCATCCAACAGGATATTTTCCGGCTCAACCCCATATCAAGCAACAGCTTGATAACTGAGGCGTTCATCATAGGCGGCCCACATGTAGTACTCACAATCTTCAGGCGCCGGATGGTCCTTAAGATAGTTTTCGTACAGCACGTTATGGATAAAGCCTGTCGGCCCTTCCCAGTTATCTTCAGGCTGAGGGATCAGAAAGCGCCAAGTGCCACTCAAAGTTGGGGAACTCTTCGGCTAACTGGTCGTACTCTTCGTTATAGAACGTTTCACGCCAAGAACGTGCACCGTACCAGAAGGTGATTTTGCGATCAGACTTCAAGCGCTTCAACTGATCGAAGATATGGCTACGCATCGGCGCCATACCTGCACCACCACCGATAAAGATCATTTCAGCGTCAGTATCACGGGCAAAGAACTCACCGAACGGGCCCATAACCGTCACCTTATCGCCTTCTTTCAAGCTAAAGACGTAAGTCGACATCAAGCCTGGCGGATGGTCAGTGCCAGGAGGCGGCGTCGCGATACGGATATTGAACTTGAGAATACCCTTTTCATCGGGGTAGTTCGCCATAGAGTAAGCACGAATCACTTCCTCATTGTTCTTGTGGGAAATTTTGAACATATCGAATTTTTCCCAATCACCCCGGTACTCCTCTTCAATATCGAAGTCTGAGAACTTGACATCGTAAGGGGGTGCTACAAGCTGCACATAGCCACCGGCACGGAAGGCAACTTCTTCGCCTTCAGGCAGTTTCAGGTTCAGCTCTTTGATGAAGGTGGCAACATTGGGATTAGCAATCACCTCACATTCCCACTTCTTCACCCCGAACACTTCTTCAGGCACTTCTACTTTCATGTCCTGCTTCACAGGTACCTGACAAGAGAGGCGCCAACCCTCTTCTTCTCACGCATGGTGAAGTGCGACTCTTCCGTTGGCAGGATTGAGCCACCACCCTCTTCTACCCGGCACTTACACTGGGCACAAGAACCACCGCCACCACATGCGGAGGAGAGGAAAATACCGTTAGCAGCAAGCGTATTTAGCAGCTTACCGCCAGCCTGGGTCTTCAAAGTATGTTCGGGGTCGTTGTTGACCTCAATGGTCACATCCCCGCTACTCACAAGCTTACTGCGCGCTGCCAGAATGATCGCCGTTAAGCTAATAACGATGACCGTGAACATGACAACACCGAGCAAGATGACTGCTGTATCAACCATGTCGGTTTCCTATTGCTGAAGGTTTCCTGTTACCCAGCGCTGCGTTTAGCAGCGCTGGGAAAACTCAACTCCGATTAAAGCTGAATGCCTGAGAAGGACATAAAGCCCAACGACATTAGCCCCACGGTGATGAAAGTAATGCCCAGTCCTTGAAGGCCAGCTGGCACATCGCTGTACTTCAGCCTTTCACGAATACCTGCCAGCGCGGCAATTGCCAGCGCCCAGCCGGTACCCGCACCAAAGCCATAGACAACGGCCTCACCGAAGTTATAGCTACGCTCTACCATGAACAGTACGCCACCCAGGATGGCGCAGTTAACGGTAATAAGCGGCAGGAATACCCCAGCGCGTTATAGAGCGACGGCACATACTTATCAAGGAACATCTCCATGATTTGTACCAGCGCCGCAATAACGCCAATGTATGAGAGCAGGCCAAGGAAAGACAGATCTATATTTTCAGCACCACTAATACCGGTCCAGGTCAGTGCACCTTCCTGAAGCAAGTAGGTGAATACCAAGTTATTTACCGGCACGGTAACGGTTAATACAACGATAACCGCAATACCCAAACCTATCGCTGACGATACTTTTTGGACACTGCCAAGAAAGTACACATCCCCAAAAGAAGGCCAGTGCCATGTTTTCAACAAATACCGAGGCAACAAAAGACTCAGATAATGTTCCATGTTACACGGCCTCCTTGGGCTGGGTATTTTCCTTCATTTTGAACTCATTATCTTCAACCTGCTCAGGGTTAACGGAACGTAGCACCCAGATGAGCAGACCAATAATGAAGAACGCAGAAGGTGGCAGTAACAGCAAGCCGTTGGGGACGTACCAACCACCATCTTGAATGGGCTGAAGGATAGTAAAACCAAACACGCTACCTGAGCCAAGCAATTCACGTACGAAACCGACCACCATGAGAACGAAGCCATAGCCTAAGCCATTGCCGACACCATCCAAAAACGACATGCCAGGCGTGTTAGACATCGCAAAGCCTTCTGCACGTCCCATAACGATACAGTTGGTAATGATCAAACCCACAAATACGGAAAGCTGTTTAGACATTTCGTATGCGTACGCTTTCAGAATCTGATCTACCACGATAACCAGTGAGGCAATAATGGTCATCTGTACGATGATACGAATCGAAGAAGGAATGTGATTTCTGATCAACGATACGAATAGATTAGAAAATGCCGTTACGAAGATAACCGCCAGTGCCATAACGAGCGATACGCTCATGCTGGTGGTTACCGCAAGCGCCGAACAGATCCCCAATATTTGCAGCGCAATGGGGTTGTTCTGGAAAATCGGCGCCGTTAAAACGCCTTTGCATTTACGTCCGCCATGATTAGGCCCCCCTCAACGTCTTCGAAGTTGGTATCGGTCTCTTCGGCGTCTTCCGGCTCAGTACCACTACGGAATCTTGCCAAATAGGGACCGAAAGCCTCTTCGCTTAACCAGAACTGCAGCATGTTGGTTACGCCGTTACTGGTTAGCGTCGCGCCAGATAGCGCATCTACTTCGTATTCGTCGCTAGCACCGCCTTTGGTCAGGTGAATCTCCGGTGAGAGGTCACCCTCTTCATCGTAAATTTTCTTCCCTTCCCACTGAGCCTGCCAGCGCGGATTGTTAACTTCAGCACCCAGACCTGGCGTTTCGCTGTGCTCATAGTAGGTGATACTGACAATAGTATTGCCATCACCTTCTACTGCCAGGAAGCCACGCATGAGTCCCCAAAGACCTTGGCCCCGAATAGGTAGCACGATCTGTTCCGGGTCATCTTCATTGCCAATCAAATACACTGTGGCATAGTTTTCAACCCGTGACAGTCCCGCAATGTCCTGATCACCCGATAATGTACGACCCGAGGCTGGGTCACTCGCAGCCCTCAAAACTGTCATAAGTATCGGGATCAAACTCTTCGGAGTACTCACCGGTATCCAGATCAACGACCCGAGCGGTAATTTCCTCGTTAAATACCTCTTCAACATCCATGCCCGGCTCATACAGCTTGGCAACGTTCAAGATATTGGTTTTACGGTCGAGCTCCTGATTAAGCTGCTGCATTGGTCGCAAAGCGACTGCTGCAGTCGAGACAATGACGGAGCACACAATACACAATGCAAACGCCACAATCAGGACTTTCTTGATGGAGTTATTACCTTGTGCCATTAGGCGGTCTCCTCGGCCGGAACGCCGGTACGCTTCACGCGACGCTTGATATTGGCCTGGACGAAGAAATGGTCAATCAGCGGTGCAAACAGGTTAGCGAAGAGAATCGCCAGCATGATGCCTTCCGGGAAAGCCGGGTTTACAACGCGAATCAAGACAGTCATTACACCAATCAGCGCACCAAATAGCAGCCGCCCCTGATTGGTCATTGAGGCTGACACCGGGTCGGTCGCCATGAACACCATACCGAAGGCAAAACCACCAATGACCAAGTGCCAATACCATGGCATGGCAAACATCGGGTTGGTGTCAGAACCTACCAGGTTAAACAGTGCACTGGTCGCCACCATCCCCAGGAAGACGCCGAGCACGATTCGCCATGAAGCAATACGTGTCCACAACAGTACCGCTAAACCGATCAAGATCGCCAGGGTTGAGACTTCACCGACAGAGCCGGGAACAAAGCCAAGGAAAGCATCCCACCAACTATAGGTACTCGTCATTTCTGCCATACTTTCTTGGAAAGCAAGCGAGAGGAGTAGCCCCGGTATAGCCATCCGCTGCAACCCATACGGCATCGCCCGATATTTGCGCGGGGTAAGCGAAGTACAGAAAAGCACGTCCGGTCAGCGCAGGGTTCAGGAAGTTCTTACCCGTGCCACCGAAGATTTCTTTACCAATGACAACACCGAAGGTAATACCTAAAGCAACTTGCCAAAGCGGAATCGTCGCGGGCAGTATTAACGCGAACAGTACCGATGTGACGAAAAAGCCTTCATTAACTTCGTGGCCGCGCTTGATGGCAAACAGTACTTCCCAGAAACCACCCACTACAAACGTTACCAAATAGATAGGTAAGAAGTAGGTAGCCCCTAAGACAAAGTTCGCCCACAAGCTGCTGGGATCGTGCCCAGACGCCAATGTCATCAAAATTGCTTCGCGCCAACCGCCCATAGACGCGTATCCCGCGTCGATAGCCGTGTTAGCTTGCCAGCCAGCATTCCACATGCCAAAGAACATGGCCGGGAAAGTACACAACCATACCGTGATCATGATGCGTTTAAGATCAATACCATCACGCACATGAGCAGTGGTTTTAGCAACGCTCGGCGGCGTGTAAAAATGGTATCGACCGCTTCAAATAACGGATAGAACTTTTCGTACTTTCCGCCTTTGTGGAAGTGCGGCTCGATATTTTGGAGTGTCTGTTGAATACCCATCATCAGGCCTCTTTCTCGATCATGGTGAGATTGTCACGCAGGATGGGGCCATATTCGTATTTGCCTGGGCAAACATACGTGCATAGCGCCAGATCCTCTTCGTCCAGCTCCAAACACCCAAGCTGCATGGCAACCTCAATGTCACCCACGATCAGCGAACGCAGTAGCTGAGTTGGCATAATATCCAACGGCATCACCGTTTCATAAGAACCAACGGGCACCATGGCGCGCTCTGAGCCATTGGTTGATGTGGTTGGTGCGTAGTTACGCAAGCCCTTGAATCTGGAAAGGTAAATACCCAGAACCGAATGTCGATCTGCGCCCAACGACAGCCAGCCCATTAAGATGCGCTTATTACCTTCTTCAATCAGACTAACTTGATTGTTAAAACGCCCCAGGTAGGTAAGCTTGCCTTCGGCAGTAAAGCCAGAGAACACAGAACCAGAAATCACGCGAGTGTCATCGGGTTTGATGACTTCTTCTGCCAGGGAGTTCCTCTGTGCTAGCACCGACACGCGTTCGCACCAGGCGAGGATTTTCAGCACGCGGCCCCCAATGGCGACCACACGGCTCATATCCAGCTTACCTTCTACAAAGAACTTACCGAACGCGATAACGTCCTGATAGCCGATGTGCCACACCTTTCTATGCAGTGCGACAGGAGAAAGGAAGTGGATATGAGTGCCCACTAGACCGGCAGGATGCGGCCCAGCAAAGCTTTCTGCCTTGACGCCGTCAACATCGCCACCTGGAATTGAGGCATTTTCACCCGTGCATAAGAAGACGTTGCCCTCGGTCAGGCGCGCTAACACCTTGAGGCCGTCCTCGAATGCCTGCGACTGTTCATTAATGATCAGTTCAGGATCAGGGCTAAGTGGATGGGTATCCATAGCAGTTACAAAATATCGGCCGGGGTGCTGTCAATGGCCGGAGTACGCGAAAGGGACGGGTACGTAGCGCCGTCCAGAGTCCCGACTCCACCAGTTGGTCAACAACGACCTGACGTTCAAGCTGCGCTAAGGCATTACGATCATGAGCAGCGAATTCAACCGCTTCCTCAGTTTCGTCGACTTTGATCACGACAGATAGTAAACGACGTTTTTCGCCACGGTTTATTGCAAGCACTTCACCGGCAGCGGGCGCTGTATAGCGCACACCATCAATTTTCTTATCGGTGAAGAGCAATTGGCCTAGTTTGACCTTATCCCCTTCCCGGACCTCCATTGTTGGCTTCATGCCAACATAGTCGGTACCAGGATTGCCACGTGGCGCACAGGCCGCGCATCTTCAATACGCTGCTCGGGCGCTCCCGCGATGGGGAGATCCAGGCCTTTTGACTTCGATCATAGTCTCGCCCAGTTGTTGGATCGGATATACGAAGGTAAGGGGTTCGAATGCTTATTTTCTGCTCAGCGAATGCTTATTTTCTGCTCAGATTGTTACCAGTCCGGCCCAAGTAGCACTTGAACCACCCCGAAAAAATCCATCGTATTATAAAGACAAGCGCGTCCAATGACCACATCCCTTAAGATCGCAAAGGTGCTATATACTTTGGCTAAAAGGCTTTACAAAAATCAAAAAAGCGCCACCCGAAGGTGACGCTGCATCATAATTTAGCCTGACAGCCCGCCTACGAGCTAAGCGAGCACCATTATTTAACGCGGCAGCTTTAAAAACCGCACATTAGACATCTGCTGTAAAATTCTCACGACTTGGCAGCTATAGCCAAATTCGTTGTCGTACCACATGTAAACAACAGCATGATGACCGTTGGCGATGGTGGCTTTGGCATCAACAATACCGGCATGACGGTTACCCACGAAGTCCGACGAAACCACCTCGGCGGAGTCGACAAAGTCAATTTGCTTCTGGTAAGCAGAATCAATCGACATCCGGCGCAGGTAGTCATTTAGCGCAGCGGCATCGGTGGTTTTATCCAGGGTCAGGTTAAGAATGGCCATGGAAACATTCGGGATGGGCACACGAATCGCGTTACCGGTCAGCTTTCCCTCAAGCTCAGGCAGTGCCTTTGAGACGGCTTTAGCGGCACCCGTCTCGGTCAACACCATATTCAGAGCTGCACTACGACCACGACGATCGCCTTTATGGTAGTTATCGATAAGGTTCTGGTCATTAGTGTACGCATGCACGGTTTCCACGTGACCATTTACCACGCCATACTCATCATTCAGCACTTTCAGTACAGGCACGATAGCGTTGGTGGTACACGAAGCAGCCGACACGATAAGGTCGTCATCACCAATGGACTCATGGTTAATGCCATAGACAATATTTTTAATATCGCCTTTACCTGGGGCTGTCAGCAGCGCCTTGGCAGCACCCTTGCACTGCAGATGTTGCCCTAGGCCTGCATCATCGCGCCAAATACCGGTGTTATCGACAATCACCGCGTTATGAATACCGTACTCGGTGTAATCAATCTCGCTGGGTGAATCTGCGTAGATGACCTGAATGACATTGCCATTCACTATTAAAGAACGCGCCTCTGCATCGACCATGATAGTGCCGTCAAACGGACCATGGACGGAATCACGGCGCAGCAGGCTAGCGCGTTTCTCAAGGTCTTTGCTACATCGCCGCGGCCACGAACGACGATAGCGCGTAAACGCAGCAGATTACCGCCACCGGCTTTCTCAACCATCACCCGCGCCAGCAAACGACCGATACGGCCAAAACCGTAGAGCACGACATCTTGCGGCTCGCCGGTACTGGCGCCAGGCTGGTAGCCGTCAATGATTTCGCCCAGCTCTTTACGCAGGAAGGCGTCAACATCGCCGCCACCCTGGCGCTTAAACATTACCCCTAACTTGCCCACATCCACGTGCGCAGGCCCAAGGTTTAGCGCAACCATACTTTTGAGAATTGGGTAAGTATCCTCAACGGAGAGTTCGGTTCCCTCCAGTTTGCGCACGAAGCGGTGATCTTTAAGAATCCGGATAACTGACCGTTTGATCAGCGAACGTCCAAACATGGTGGCAACGACATTGTTCTGACGATAGAGCTGCCCAACTAACGGGATCATTTGCTCCGCCAAGGCTTCGTTGCCCTGCCATTCTTGAAAAACGTTTTCGAGCGCTTGCTGACTCACGTGCGGCCTCATCAGGTAGTGGAAACAGGAAGTGGGAACGGGGTCGTAGACAAATCAATTGATGCTTATTATCCGGGGCAAGCGCAGTGGTCGCAATGAATGGATAGTCGCACAACATGTAGGGGTATTACAGAATCGTCGATCTCACTACAAAAAGAACGATTCTAAAAGATTCAGCCGCTACCTTAAGCCGCGGCACTCTAACTGAAACGGGTGATCGTGTATGATCTGTTTTCCGTTTCAGCGCAAAACGATATCTTGCTTATGCCGACATTCTCTTTGCTCGAACCGCCCCAGCCTCAAGGGACACGCGACACACTTTACTGGACAGCGCCGCCGGGCAGTGCGACTGCGCTGGCACTTTCCGCGTTGCGGCTCATGCTCCCATCTTGGTGATCACCCCCAGTACAGCCAGTGCACAGCGCCTGGAACAAGATCTCTACTTTTATAGCGATGTGCCGGTTTTACCCTTTCCCGACTGGGAAACACTGCCTTACGATAGCTTCTCCCCACCAGGATATTGTTTCAGCAAGGCTACGCACGCTGCGTCAACTACAAGATGGCGTTCGCGGTATTGTTCTGGTCCCCATCAATACGCTGATGCAACGATTACCACCGGTTGAATATATTGCTGGCCGGGTAATGACGCTAAAAACCGGCGAGCGTTTAAATCGGGAAGCATTTCGTGAATCACTTTCCAGGGCGGGCTACCGCGCCGTTGAAACAGTATACGAACCCGGCGAATACGCCATGCGTGGCGCGCTGATCGACCTGTTTGCGATGGGTATGGATGAGCCGATTCGCATCGACCTGTTTGATGATGAAATTGACACGCTGCGCCATTTCGATCCAGGCAGTCAGCGCTCGACAGATAAACTGGATGCATTGGAACTACTGCCTGCCCACGAATACTCGCTGAGCCGCAGCGCTATCGCCTGTTTTCGTGAGCAGTTTGAAACCCTGTTTGATGTCGATCCGCGCCAGTGCCCACTTTACAACGATGCGCTAAAAGGCATTCCATCGCCGGGCCTCGAACATTACTTACCGTTGTTTTTTGATCAAACCGCCTCGCTGTTTGATCACCTGACCGATGATACCCGGGTGGCACTCCTGCCGGGCGTTTTGATGCGGCCGAGCAGCACTGGCGGTCAATTGATGCCCGCTACGTTAATTTAGGCGTTGATCCAACCCGCCCCTCCTGCCTCCGCATCGGGCATTTTTCCTGTTAATGATGTATTTTCGGCAATTAAGGCCCGGCCGCGTATAGAGCTGACCGACGATAGCGAACAGCGCCACGCCCAACATCCCGAAGCTTTGCCGCTTCCCACGCTATCTATCAATGCCCGCGCCAAACAACCGTTAGGCGAACTAGCTGCGTTTCTGAAATCTCACGACCAGACCCGCATGCTTTTTTGTGGCGGAGTCCAGAGGGCGCCGCGAAGCGCTGGAAGAAATATTAGCGCCTCTTGGGCTTCCCCCTGCCCCACGTTAATAGCTTTCACGATTTTCTAGCCAGCAAGCATACTTATGCAATTACTGAAGGCTTGGTTGACAGCGGCCTATGGCTGAACAACCCCAGCGTTGCGGTGATTAGCGAAACGGAGCTGTTTGGCGATGTGGTACGCCAAAGCCGACGGCGCGAAAAAGCTACCGATGATAACGAGCTTGCGGTTCGTCACCTATCAGAACTGCGCGAAGGCGCCCCGGTCGTTCACCAGGCCCATGGTGTGGGCGCTATTTGGAAACGCTAGAGGCAGGCGGCCAGGCGAGTGAGTTTCTGGCGCTCTCTTACGCCGATGGCGCCAAACTTTATGTGCCCGTTGATAGCCTGCACCTCATTTCTCGCTACAGCGGTGCCGATGACGAACTGGCGCCGCTACAAGCTTGGTTCGGATCAATGGAAAAGCCCGCCGCAAAGCTGCGGAGAAGATCCGCGATACGGCTGCTGAACTACTAGATGTCTACGCCCGCAGGGGAAGCCCAGCAAGGCGTTGTCTACGAAGCGCCAGGCGATGAATATGTTCGTTTTGCGAGCAACTTCCCGTTTGAAGAGACCGCCGATCAGCACGCAGCGATTGAGGCTGTTATAAGCGACATGACATCGCCACAGCCAATGGATCGCGTTGTTTGCGGCGACGTGGGCTTCGGCAAAACCGAAGTCGCCATGCGGGCGGCTTTCCTGGCCGTGCAATCCGGTCGCCAAGTGGTAGTACTGGTACCCACAACGCTATTGGCACGCCAGCATTTTGAGAACTTTCGCGACCGTTTTGCCGATACCGCCGTCAACATTGGTTTGATCTCACGCTTTACCAGCGGAAAAGACGCCAACCAAACACTGGAGAGCATCAAAAGCGGCCAAACTGATATCGTTATTGGCACCCATAAACTGCTCTCCAAGAGCGTTGAGCTACCCAAGATGGGCTTACTAATCATTGATGAAGAGCACCGTTTTGGCGTGGCGCAAAAGAGAAGCTTAAAACACTGCGCGCTGAAGTCGATATTTTGACATTAACGGCAACGCCCATACCGCGCACACTGAATATGGCCATGAGCGGTATCCGCGACCTTTCCATTATCGCAACGCCCCCGCTCGCCGCCTATCAGTCAAAACCTTCGTCCAGCAGCACGACACCAGCATTATTAAAGAAGCATTACTGCGTGAAATCCTACGCGGTGGCCAGGTCTATGTGCTGCATAACGAGGTTAAAACGATTGAGAACAGTGCGGAAAAGATTCGAGAATTAATTCCCGAAGCCCGGGTGGCGGTAGCCCATGGCCAGCTCCCTGAGCGCAGCCTGGAACGGATCATGTCAGACTTCTACCACCGTCGCTTTAATGTGCTGGTGTGCTCAACCATTATTGAAACCGGTATTGACGTACCTAGCGCCAATACGATCATTATTGAACGCGCCGATAAGTTTGGCCTGGCACAGCTGCACCAATTACGGGGTCGCGTAGGCCGCAGCCACCATCAGGCTTACGCTTACCTATTAACGCCACCTCCCAAAGCCATGACGCGAGATGCTATCAAACGCCTGGAAGCGATCAGCGCCTCAGATGATTTAGGCGCTGGCTTCACCCTGGCCAGCCACGATATGGAAATCCGCGGGGCTGGCGAGCTGTTGGGTGATGAGCAGAGCGGCCAGATGGAAACCATCGGTTACACACTCTACATGGAGATGCTGGATCGTGCTGTGAAAGCCATACGTGCTGGTAAAACACCGAATATCGATGCGCCTTTCAATACCGGCGTGGAAATTAGCCTTAACCTGCCGGCACTGATTCCGAATGATTATATTCACGATGTGCAACAACGGCTCGTCATGTATAAGCGGATTGCCAATACGCAAAGCGATAGTGAGCTTAAAGAGCTACAGGTTGAGCTGATTGACCGGTTTGGATTGCTACCCGCACCGCTAAAAAAATCTAATTCGCCAAACCAAGCTTCGCCATCGTGCTGAGCAATTAGGTATCAGCAAGATTGAGGCTGGAGAGACCCGAGGGCGGGTGCTGTTTGATGGCAGCACCCAAGTCGATCCTTTAACGCTAGTCACCCTCATTCAGACCTCGCCTAAGCATTACCGTTTAGACGGTTCTGACACGTTAAGATTTGAATTGCCTATGGAAAGTGTCGACAAGCGCTTCCAGCAGCTCGAAAACTTACTCAGCACGCTTAATCAAAAAGTAGCGGCGGCGTGAACCTTGGGGCAAACTTGCCACTAGCCATGCCTTATTGGTTCACAACGCGCATCAGCAGTGATTAACACATTAGGAACGACCATGAATATACGCGATACTTTTACCCTTTGGGGCCCTACCAGCTTGGCAGTTTTATTAGCCGCAAGCTTGGCGAGCCCCGCTTTTGCGCAACCGACTGAAGAGAAAGCCGATAGCCAGGCACAGGAAATCAGCATCGACGCCGTCGACAGCGCCGCTCAGGTGGCTGATCAGAATGAACTGCCCCGTGGCCATTTCCGCCTTCCTGAAAGCGGTGACGTGATTGGGAAGCGTTATACCGTCGTTGTCGAAGACCCCGAGCAAACACTGATTGATATCGCCCGTCGACATAATATTGGCTATGAAGAGATCCGCATGGCCAACCCCGATGTCAGCCTATGGGTACCCGGCGTAGGTACCGAAGTAGTGATCCCCGCTCAGTACATATTGCCGCCTGCCCCGCGCGAAGGCGTTGTTGTGAACCTTTCGGAACTACGTCTTTACTACTACCCGCTGACAAGCCGGGCATTGTCGAAACCTATCCGGTAAGCGTAGGCCGGGATGAATTTGCAACGCCTGTTGGCATTACCCGCACCACTGTCAAAGTTAAAGACCCCGCCTGGTCACCGCCCTCTTCTATGCGTCGCGAGGCAGCCGAACGCGGCGAACCGGCACCTTCTGTCGTACCGCCCGGACCAGACAACCCCTTGGGTGAGCACGCGATTTTGCTGGCCATGCCGAGCTACTTGATCCATGGCACCAATCGCCCTGACGGCGTTGGGATGCGAGTAAGCCGCGGCTGCATTCGTATGTACCCGGAAGACATTGAATCACTTTATGAGCGTTTACCGAGTGGCACTCAAGTTAATCTGATAGACGCGCCATTCAAAGCAGGCTGGGCAGCCGATGGCACGCTGTTCGTGCAGTCATTTCCTCAACTGGAAGAAAACGCGGAAGGCTTTGAGCCACTGCTCATCGCTATTGAGCGGGTCAATGAGCTTACTGACGAAGATATTGAAATCGACGCCGAACAGATACAGCGCGCCGTCGAAACGCCGGACGGCCAATTTGTTGCACTTTATGGGCCGCAAGCTGTCGAGCCAGAACCCGAGCCTGTTGAACTGATTGATGAGATTGAACTCAGCAAGTCATCCACTACTAATGAAGACGCATAAAAACAGCTGCAACAAAAAACCCCGCCAAGGCGGGGTTTTTTGCGTAGCTAGCGGCAAAAACTGCTTGCCCAGCGTTTTAATTTGCTAACGCCATACTAACTACACCTTCATCCAGCAGCTACCAAGATAGTCTAGCGACATTCTCGATAGCCCAAGCAGAATTACTTCTGCATGGAACGCTGGAACTGACGGCTCATTTCTTCACGGTTCTGCTCAGACATCTGCAGAGCAGCCTGCGCATCGCGCTGGGCTTGGTTAGCAGTGTTCAAAGCTTGTGAAGCCATGCTGCGTGCTTCTGCTGCGTCAGCCTGTGCAGATTCTGCAGTCATGCGAACTTCTTCCAGTGCGCCGGTAGAAGCACAGCCTGCTAGGATTGCCAGTGAAGCGGCAGCAGCAGTCATTTTCAGAGTAGTTTTCAAAGTCATAATGTTCTCCTTGAGTCGTCCTTGGGTACTACGTTTAGGGTATGACAAAAGCAAGACTAAAAGCTTAGCTTAAATTTGTCTACCTGCGGTGCAGGTTCTTTACAATGACTTGTGCCATAAAGCACGCAAGCCAAACGCCGTTTTATAATAGACCACAGCGGTTGTCTATAGCCACTTGTTTAAAACCTCGAACTTCCTTCAACGGCAATAGCTTAACGGATCACTACCCGGGTGCCAACACCCACCAAATCCGTTAAGCGATCAATTTGCTCGTTAGTAACGGCAACACACCCTTGGGTCCAATGAAAGCGCCCATGGATATCGGGATCGGCACTACCCAGACCGTGGATACCAATCGCCCCACCTAGGGCCGTGTCTTGCGGCGGATATCCGTTACGACGGTAGTAGTCGAAGTAATTTTCATAATCTGCTTGGGAATAAATTCCCTTTTCTAACGCCATTCGTGCATGGGGCGGTGTTGGAAAATCAATGCCCATGAAGGTGCGCCACTGGCTTTGATAATTAAAACGATTGATACGAAACTCGCCCTTTGGGGTCACGTTATCACCACGAACCCGCTGGGTCTTCGCCCCAGAACGCCCTAGTGAAATAGGCATAAAACGCTCAATCAGCGCACTTCCACGAAATACGCTAAGCGTTGCCTCTTTATCATCAACCAATACCCAAAGCTCGTTACTATGGCGCGGTAAATGGGCGCGAGTAAGCATTGTTTCGATAAGATCAGAAGGGCCAGCTTGGCTAGGTGCATTAACAGCTGCGCTGGCAACTGCAGGCCAGCTCAGCGCCATGGCTAAAAAACGACGGCGATTTACAGGAATCATGGTATTTCTCGAAACAAATTGGCCGTTACAAGTCCGATTAGGCGCATCTGGTGGCTGTTATACCCTATTCCCATACCGGCTGTTAGTGATTTCGTCATCTCTCGCATTAAATGCCTTGCAACTCTTCCATACTGGCCATCATATGGCGTATTTCTGAATTATGTCCTTCGGCTAGCGAATCAAAGAACTCCGCTTCGGGTTTAATTCTCGACCGTAAAGCACGATGCTCATACATCGCTTGTAAGCGCTCATGAGCGATGGTGGCAGTTTTCATCGCATCTTCGAGGGAACCTATAACAGTTTCCTCTGCCATTCGATCCAATTCGGGCGGTTCAGGAAATTCACTTGACTCATCGAACCACGTTTCTAATAGCTTCGAATGGTCTGTACCGTCGTTAAACAGGTCTTCAAGCCCCGTTTTCATTTGCAATTCGCGACTAGCCAAGTAATCCAAACCCATTTTTAAGCGTTCATTATCTGCCTTATCAGCGGCCTCACCGTACTGACGCGCCATCCGCGCGTGAAAACCTGCCGCCCATTCGACTAAATCTTTAATTTGGTTATAGCGCATCATGATCTCCTTTTCGTGGTGCTTACTTGACTATTGAGCAGTAAGTCTCTTACCACTCCAGGCTGGTTTCGCGCAAAGCTTCTATTTCTCGCTTGGCATCCTGAAGCTTACCCAATAATTGTTGACGTAAACTCGCTTGACCACCCACTGTAATCATAGCGGGATTATGCGATGCGCGCCGCGCCGCACCTTCATCACTATGCAGGCGCTCAAGCTGGCCAGCCAGCCAATTCAACCAACTCTCTGGCTCAGCCTTTAAGTCACGCAAGCGCTGTAGCTCTGCCAAGGCCGGGCCATCACTTGCCAACAACACATTCCAGCGGTGTTCTGACAAGCGCGCATGTTCGGTGACTTCGCGCAAAAGCGACTCTAATGCCAGCTCAAAGAGAGCCAGAGCACCTTCCTCCAACGCCATCTGACGTGATGGAGTATGCTCATCTTCTCCCACTGAGGAAGTGGCTAGTAGCTCCGCCTGATAGAGCAATTGGTTGGTTCGAGATCGTGCATTCACTTGCGCTTATCCTCCACGTGCCATTTACCGGCTTCAAACATGGCTTTCCAACCGGTAGCTTTACCCTCTTCATCTGTCATCACGTACTGCTCTTTGCTCTTACGTGAATAACGGATTTGAGCGGGTCGGCCATCTGGATCTTCACTGGGCGCTTTGAGAATAAAATGATATTTCTCAGGCAGCTCATCAGCATGCGCTTTCAGTTCTTTCACTAACGGCGGCCGCGTTTCGCGATTTTTAGGAAATTTGCTCGCTGCCAAAAATAAGCCGCTTGCCCCATCGCGCAGTACGTAATGGTCGTCCACTTTTGACAGGCCAACTCCGGCATAGGAATGGGGTCCATTTTCGGCGGAGCCACTTCACCGCTCCTCAACAATTTGCGTGTGTTTTTACACTCGCTATTGGTGCACCCAAAATACTTGCCAAAGCGACCTGATTTCAACTGCATTTCAGAGCCGCACTTATCGCATTCAATCACCGGGCCATCGTAGCCCTTAATCTTGAATTTGCCGCTTTCCACTTCGTAGCCGTCACAATCGGGGCTGTTACCACAAATATGCAGCTTGCGAGTTTCATCAATCAGGTAGTTGTCCATCGCTGTACCACACTTTGGGCAACGACGCTTGGCCCGCAGTGCATCGGTTTCAGCTTCTTCACCCGCATCTTCGGCTACCGACTCTTCACCGGGAATCAAGTCAATGGTGGTTTTGCAACGCTCCTTGGGCGGCAAATTATAGCCACTACAGCCCAAGAACACGCCTGTAGAAGCTGTGCGAATTTGCATATGGCGGCCACACTTTGGGCAATCGATATTGGTGGGCACCGGCTGGTTGGGACGCATGCCATCGTCGCTTTCAGCCTTAGCAAGCTCGTCACGGAACTCACCATAGAAAGCATCTAGCAAGGCCTGCCAGTTACGCTCACCTTCTGCGACTTCATCCAGACTATCTTCCATACGAGCGGTGAACGAAAAGTCCATTAAATCAGGGAAGGACTCCTTCAACCGCTCAGTAACGATGTCGCCCAGTTTCTCCCGCATAAAAACGACGATTTTCTAACTTCACATAGCCGCGATCCTGGATCGTGGAGATGATTGATGCATAGGTGGAGGGCGACCAATCCCCCTGTTTTTCAAGTTCTTTAACCAGGCTTGCTTCAGTGTAACGCGGTGCGGGCTTAGTAAAGTGCTGTTGAGGATCGAGCGCCTCCAGCGCCATGGAAGTGCCTTGAGGCAAATCAGGCAAGCTCTGATCTTCATTTTTACCGCTGGGTTTCATCACCCGGGTATAACCATCGAATTTCAACACGCGGCCTTTCGCGCGCAGCTCATAACCATCGACCTCAACGGTGAGCGTACTAGACAAATACTCCGCGGGCGTCATCTGACAAGCCACAAACTGACGCCAGATCAGCTCATAAAGGCGTTCTGCATCGCGTTCCATACCGGCCAGATCCGACGCTTTACGCTCAACGCTAGACGGACGAATGGCTTCGTGAGCCTCTTGGGCGCTCTCTTTGCTACTGTAACGATTAGGCGCTTCTGGCAGATAGCGCTTACCGAACTCATCACCAATGTAACTACGCACGCTTTCTACTGCATCTTTCGAGAGATTGGTAGAGTCGGTACGCATATAGGTGATGTAGCCCGCCTCATAAAGGCGCTGGGCCATGGTCATGGTTTTCTTGACAGAAAAGCCTAACCGGCCACTTGCCGCTTGCTGCAGCGTCGAGGTGATAAAGGGTGCCGTGGGCTTTGAACTGGTGGGCTTATCTTCCCGCGAGGTAATCGCCAGCTTGGCTTTTCTAAGCTGTTCAATACGCGCCAGAGTGTCTTTTTTCAGAGGTAGGCTTAAAGGCCTTGCCATCCTGACGAACCAGGGCAAAACGCACTAGCTCCCCCTTCTGGTGAGGCTAAATCTGCGTGCACATCCCAAAACTCCTCGGGGATAAAGGCACGAATTTCACGCTCACGCTCGACAATCAGCCGAACCGCGACTGACTGCACACGGCCCGCTGACAGCCCACGCGCTACTTTCGCCCACAAAGAGGCGAGAGCATAAAGCCCACGACACGATCCAGGAAGCGTCGCGCCTGCTGTGCTTCTACACGGGGTATATTCAGCGCGCCAGGCGCCTTGAACGCATCCTGAATAGCGTTTTTGGTGATTTCATTAAACACCACGCGCTTGTAGCGGCTGTCGTCACCACCGATAGTCTCGCGCAGGTGCCAGGCAATGGCTTCCCCCTTCGCGGTCCAAATCCGTTGCGAGATAGACAGCGTCGGCTTTCTCAGCCAACTTTTGTAGCTCGGCCACGACCTTTTCTTTTCCGGGCAGCACCTCATAGCGAGCTTCCCAGCCGTTATCGGGGTCAATCCCCATCCGCCGAATTAGCTGATCTTGGCTTTTACGCTTTTTATATTCTGCTTTCTCTTCCGCCGACATCTTGCGTGTCGCTGCGGCCTGGCGCGCGCGCTCCTTAGGGTCGGAGGCTGCCTTACCTGAGCCGCTGGTCGGCAGGTCACGAATGTGACCCACGCTCGACTTGACGATGAAATCGTTGCCGAGATATTTATTAATCGTCTTCGCTTTAGCTGGCGACTCGACGATGACCAGTGACTTGCCCATAGTGCTCCACTTTCCTAATGCACGGACTGTCTGCGCGTGCTCTGAATTCGGTGCCGTATCGCTGGGATGAACCAGCCTATAAAAGATACGGATGAAAAATGCGCCTACCCTACCCCAGCCTTTGGCTAAGCGCTAGTAGCAACCAAGTAGCAGAGAGATTCCCTATATTTCAGATAAAGAGTAGCTAGACACTAGACTGCCACCAGCATTACAGCAACCCAAAAGTACTAAGACAAACAAAACGCCCCCACCAAATAGGCAGGGGCGCTGTGAGCTAAAGCATTGTTTTAGCGGTCACGCGGTGTCTTTCGACGCTCAGCAGCACGCTTGGGCTTAGTAGTTGATTTAGATGATTCAGAGCCCGATTTGCTCGTGTTAGCCGGTGTCGGCTTTGGTTCTTCTGCCGCTGCCGTTGCTTCTTCCTTGGCGTCTTTGGGTTTAGCAATCGCCTCGGCTTTTCTGGGCCTTGCCTTGTTAAATAGTGCTTTAATTTGAGCAAAGCGCTCCGCAGCATGCTCTGAAAGCTCACCACTGGCGGCGAATACATGCTCAAGATGGCTAATATAGCCGTCAATATCGTCGTTGCTTTTTCCAGCCAGCAAATTAGGCAGTGAACTCAGCGCTGCTTCACGATCCAATTTTAAGATAAAGAACTGCTCACGCACTAAGCGCTTAAACTCACTTAGCTCAATGCCTGGCTCAAGCTCAGCACGCGAGGCGCGCAGACGTTTGAAGTTACGCTCATCTGTCGCCGGGGCACCGCCCATTACATAAATGAGCGAACGCATGACCGCTTCATGGGCACTGCCATGAGCGATTTTTTCACGTAACGCTTCTTGACGCTGCTCAACAAAGCGACGATGTTCAGGTTCAGCCCCGGACGACGACGGTGCACATGTGCATCTCCGTAAAGGCCTACGGCGGCTTGTAATAGCGGCTGGCCGTAGATATCCAAGAACATTTTTCGGTACTGCTATCGCGCAGATCACGCATCGCATTGAGGCTAGCGACCAATTGGTCTGACCCCATGTTTTCAAACGCTTTAAACAGATTGTCCTGTGACACCGGATGGCGATTTTTGCGCACTGCATCCGCCATGACCGGTAACGGAACGGAAAGGGGGTTGCGATCAGAGAGCAATTTGTAACCCAGGCGGATCGGGTGCATGCGACGAATCAAGCGAGCCGCTTCGGGAGTCATTGTGGCTTTTAGCCAGGGCTGTATAAACAACCGATACATGCCTAGATTAATTTCTGAAATACGGGCCACGGTAGCAAAACGACGATCATCCTCGGGCTTGTGCTTGACGGCGCTATCCAGCTCAGTGAAATCACGTGACATGAATTCAAGCAGGTAGTCACGCTCGTAAAGCTCTGGGTCTTCGCCTTCTTCGGCAGGCGTTATCGCCGTTTCGTATAAGCCTGGCGGTAACACATCAATGTAATCCATGTTCGCGGTGAACTCGGTATGTTCTTTACGCGAAACACTTCCCGATACAAAAATACCTAAATGGCCAGTCGTATCGTGCTGGCAATAGACGATGGTCTGATCATGAGCAATGATATCGTCTACGTCTTCGTATAAATCACGGATCCAACCCAACGCTTGAGGCGGTGGCGTAATGTCATCACCACGCGAGCAGAACACCACTACTGGGGAACGTACATTGCGAAGATCAATTCGACGCCCATCACTGGTCACCAGTTGTGCGGTAGAGACGATTGCCAATGAATAAGTTATCGACAATATATTGAATCTCTTCACCACCTAGTACTACGTGACCGCCCCACCAGCGCTCGAACTCAAGGTAGCGGCCCGCTTCTGTGTCGATATTGTCATAAAGGTGATACTGCTTTTTCCAATACGTATTGGCTGGGTTAAGACGCTCAAAGTTCTGAACCAACCAGGCACCATCAAACAGGCCATTACCAATATCCGTAGTGAGCGCGGTAACCCAGCTTCCTCCCGTCATACCGCCGGTATAACGCATCGGCGCTTTGCCGTGCTCTCCGGCCCAGTAAGAGAGCGGTGCACCGGCAATCAGAATAGGACCAAACACTTCAGGCTCTAGGGCTGCGGCCATCATTAGTTGCCAACCCGCCTGGCAATTGCCCACCACCATCGGCTTTTCGGTGGTCTCGGGATGTAGCTCAATGACGTGACGCAGAAACGCTATTTCCGACTCAACCACATCCTCTACCGTTTGGCCCGGCTCAGGAAATGGCAAAAGCCAATGAAGTAGCAGGGGTGCCCTGCTTTAAGAGCCACACCCAACTCGCTGTCAGGCTTAAATCCACCAATCCCTGGCCCATGCCCCGCACGCGGATCGACTACCACAAAAGGGCGTTTTTGAAGATCAATTTCAGTCCCTTCGTGAGGTAGCACGCGTAGTAACTCGTAGTTGGTTGGCCGCGGTAGCGTTCGTCCATCCACCAGCACTTCGGTATTAAACCCCAACACATTGGGCTTGGTTTGCTCCATATGTTCAAGGTACTGGTTGCCACGCTCGCGCATAACGTCCCAGTACAAAACACTTCTCTCTACACTATCGCGCCAGTAACCAAACGCCGCGCGACCAAATGAAGGGATCGAAAAAGAAGCGAGCGCTTCACTACCTGGTACGCTTGTGGAACCATTTTGTTGCTCCAGCCATTCACCAGCAAAAGCGCTAGCAGGAAACATACTATTGGCGAGTGGGTTGGCAAGAAAATTCATAGGTTCTCCCATTGGGTTGATGCACCGGCCTCAAACCCGAAAACAATGATTCAGCAAAATGATGCTGCAATGCAATATAGTTTAGGCCACTACGCGCATGGCGTCGATCTTTAACCCTGAAAATTACAAAATATACAATTAATAGAATCCGTTTTAAGCAGTGTTAAAAAATTCGGTGATAGCATGCGTTGCCCTGGCGATGACGCCTGATGTTGTTATTTCTCCTATCGCCAGTAAATAGTGCTCACCACGAGGTTGCTATGTCGTCCCCTAACCTGCTTAATCGCCTCACATTTCGGCAACTACAGGTTTTCCAGGCGGTGCACCGTCAACGCTCATACTCACGCGCAGCTGAGCAATTGGGGCTTACCCAACCAGCGGTAAGTGCACAGATACGCCAACTTGAGCTGGCGCTCGGGCAGCCATTGTTTAGATACGCAGGCAAAACGCTCCATACACTCCCTGCTGCCGACACCCTCGCCCACTCGACAAGGGGAAATTTTTGGGCAACTGTCACGCCTGCAAATGAACCTATCCGATATTAACGGCAAAATGAGCGGCGAACTTAATATCGCAGCGGTATCCTCGGCCCAATATGTAGTGCCTTACCTGCTCGCCCGTTTCCGTGCGCATTATCCAGATGTACACGTTCGACTGAAGGTATGTAACCGTAGCCAGGCACTTGAAAGATTGTCTGAACAGCAAGACGATCTTGTCATTATGGCAATGGTCCCTGAAGACGACCGCTTAGTGGTAATGCCGATCCTTGATAACGAACTAATCGCTGTTGTCTGGCCGGAGCACCCGCTGCTCTCAATGCCCGAACCCTCGCTGGCAGACTTCGCCCGTCACTATGTCCTTATGCGTGAGCCCGGTTCTGGAGTACGTAACGCCTTTGAGCAAATGGCTGCCAATCAGCAGGTCGCGTTATCCCACTGTATTGAACTAGGGACCAATGAGGCGATTAAAGGCGGTGTAATGGCGCACTTAGGTGTTGCGGTACTACCACGCTTGGCGGTACAGCTTGAACTTGAACAAGGGTTACTTTTGAGCTGGGTTTGCCTGACTTCCCTATCCACCGTTCATGGTGCACGGTATACACCCGCGAACGGCTTCCTACGCCGGTTGCTGAACTCTTCCTGAGTTTTATCCGTGAGCATTTACCCGACTACCGCCGCCATTTTCAAGCGCCTTCCAGCCCGCTACCCAGCCACGGTGTCGCCTGCCTACCCATGCTTTTACCCTAGGGTGCTGCGATGTCCCACGGTGTGTCCCGTTGACAGCGAGATATGTTATATTAGTCATTATCAGCACGATAAAATATTGGTCGTACCACCTATCAGTCGGCAGGCCTTATAGGGGTTTCCGCCCGCTTACGAACCCGGCCTACCGCACAAAAGAGAGGCTCTGTCCCTATGAGCAATAACCCCTCGCAGCGCGTGTCTAGTGGTGAAAAATACCGTAACGAACATGGCACGGCGGCGATCAAGGATGGCATGAAGCAGCGCAAAGCGCAGGCAGAAGCCCTTCACTTGAACGCAAGCCCAAATGGCTGCGAGCCCAGATCCCCGGGGAAGCGCTTTGAGGCGGTCAAGAAAAACGTCGCTACCCACCGACTAAGCACCGTTTGCGCAGAATCCCATTGCCCCAATATGGGCGAATGCTGGAGCAACGGCACAGCAACGATCATGCTGATGGGCTCGGTATGTACCCGCGCCTGTCGTTTCTGCGCGGTGGACACCGGCAACCCTAAGGGCTGGCTAGATCATGAAGAGCCTGAAAACACCGCTAAATCGGTGGAATTAATGGGGCTTCGCTACATTGTGCTCACCTCGGTAGATCGTGACGATCTCGATGATGGTGGCGCAACGCACTACGCTAACTGCATTCGCGCCATTAAAGCCCGCACGCCGGGAGTCGTCGTTGAGGCTCTAACGCCCGACTTTGATGGTGAACTCACAGCTATTGAGCGTGTTGTCGATTCTGGCCTGGAAGTATTTGCCCAAAATGTGGAAACTGTCGAGCGTCTAACAGGCCGTGTTCGTGACCGGCGGGCAGGTTATCGCAAAACACTTGATGTGCTTGCCCATGCGAAACGTTACCGTCCTGATATCATCACCAAAACCAGCCTGATGCTGGGATTTGGGTGAAACGGATGAAGAGATCCTCCAAACGTTTGATGATCTTCGTGAAATTGGTGTGGATATTGTGACACTTGGGCGGTATCTGCGCCCGACCAAAAATCACTTGGCGGTAGAGCGCTGGGTGACACCGGAAGAGTTCGATCGCTATCGGGTCATTGGCTTGGGCAAAGGCTTTATGGAAGTACCTTCTGGCCCACTAGTGCGTTCCAGTTACCGCGCTGACCGTGTATTCGAGAAAAACAACTTGGGCCTAGCCTCACCGGCAGCTATTCCAGGACAGGAACAAGCTGTAGATCCAAACCTTATTCCCGCGTTGAACGTCGGCTAAAAATTTATCGGCAGATGGCTTGCCGCTATTAAGATAAGAAAAATTTGTGCTCTATGAGCTCAATTAAATCTTTATAATGGCGAGCTATCAATACTGACCAAGTCGCGTTTTAGCTGTATGGCTAACGCCTCAGCCAATTGCCGCCCTACCCCATGACCGCTTGATAGAGACACGAAATCGGCCAGCCTTGCTATAGGCATACCGGCATAGCCGCAAGGGGTTAATGCGAGAAAAAGGCGCCAAGTCACCATCGACATTTAACGCCACCCCATGAAAGCTCGCACCACGCCGTACGCGTAGTCCAAGGGAGGCAATTTTCGCTTCACCTGACGCTGTTGTAACGTAGACACCAGGTGCATCAGGACGCGCACGAGCGCTAACGCCATAATTGCTTAAAACATCAATCACCGCATTCTCAAGCGCAGTGACCAAATCACGCACACCAATTTTACCTCGCCGCACGTCCAGCAATGGGTACAGCACGACTTGACCAGGTCCGTGATAAGTAACCTGCCCGCCCCGATCGGTGTGTACGACCGGAATATCACCAGGCAGCAGTAAATGTTCTGGCTTGCCAGCCTGCCCTTGGGTAAACACCGGTTCATGCTCTACCAACCAGAATTGATCCGGCGTTTGCGCATCGCGCGTGTCGGTCAGAGCGCGCATCGCCTCCCAAACCGGCAAATACCCTTGGCGCCCCAAATCATGCAGCCTAATTGGCGTGGTGTCGTCCACGATTACACCACCATATGAACACGACCGGTGGCCTTGAGGGTCATCAAAGAGCGCTTTAATATGCTGCTCTCCGGTCGCCCTAATCACCACACGAACCGACTGGAAACGTCCTTTTCGGCTATCTACCACTTGCATTGTCGTGGCGTCAAAGTCAGGCGCGTGGCGGACAATCACCTGACACACACAGGCCGGAAAGTCCTCGGCGGCATCACCGACGACTTTTAACGAATAATCACAGGGAAAGGTGATTTTAGGGGGTTCTTGAGCCGCTGGTTGGCGTAAATCGCGCAGTCCCTGAGGAGTACCTTTTTCATAGCAAACCCATCGTTACGGATACAAAATCGCCGGTCTCGTTTTACGCAAAGCTTAATCGGTAAAGCGACTAATCAGACCACTAAAGAAACGCTGCACCTGATCAAACAGACGCTTGAAGAGACCGCCCTCTTCAATGCTTTCCAATGCCACTAGACGACGCTCACCGACCACTTCTTCACCTAAGTGAACTTCCAGCGTGCCGACTTCATCGCCAATAGCAATCGGCGCCTGTAGGTCTGAGTTAAGGTTAAGACGAGCGCGCAACTCTTCATTGCGGTTGCGTGGCAGTGTCATAAAGACCTCTTCGTCCACACCAACTCGCAGCTCGTTAATATCACCCCCAAACCCGCGGCGTTGCCAATACGGCACCCCGTTCATACAGTTTCATCGTCTCGAAAAACGGAAACCATAGCTGAGTAGCTTTTGAGTTTCCTGAGCGCGTGCCTCGTCAGAATTAGTGCCCATTACGACGGAAATCAAACGCATATCATCGCGCTTAGCCGACGATACCAAGCAGAAACCCGCTTCTGTTGTCCAGCCCGTTTTCAGACCATCTACTGAGGGGTCACGCCACAGCAGGCGGTTACGGTTAGGTTGATCAATGCCGCCGTAGGAAAAAGTACGCTGTGAGTATATCTCGTAGTGATCGGGGTAATCATTAATGATGTGCTGGGAGAGACGCGCCATGTCATGGGCTGTCGAGTAATGATTCTCGCCCGGCAAGCCGGTGGCGTTCTGGAAGTTAGTATTATTCATGCCCAAACGCGTTGCATGTTGATTCATGAGATCTGCAAACGGCGCTTCACCACCCGCCAAATGCTCTGCCATGGCGACACTGGCATCGTTACCAGAAACAATAATGATACCGTGGAGCAGATCATCTACCGAGACTTGATCACCCACCTCAATAAACATTTTTGAGCCGCCTGTACGCCATGCGTTCTCACTAATGTTGATCATATCGGTCAAATTGATCGTCCCGCGATCCAGCTCGCGCTCAACCAAATAGGCGGTCATCAGCTTGGTCAGGCTCGCAGGCGGAAGACGCTCATCTGAATTATGCTCTGCCAAAATTCGCCCGCTGTTAGCATCCATGAGTATCCAAGAACTCGCCGCTAACTGGGAGGAGAAGGAATAATTGTCTGCGGCTGCGGAATGACCTGAGCAGAGGCAGGTACGGCAACCGTCGCCATTGCAGCAAAAGGCACAGGCGCGCAGAGCGACCAATGGATGTAAACACGTTCATAACGTCAGTCTCACTTACTTGAAAGCTTACTTGCAAAGCTTATTTTAAAAACAAGGTGGCGCATAAAACGCGCCACAAGGAATAAATAGGGGAGGGATTATCGCACAACAAAGACCTGGGGGAACCCTGCTTGACGCAGTGTTTCGCGAGCCTGGGACTCTTGTCCCGGCGTAATGGGCCCCACTTGAACGCGATACACGTCAGCGTCACTCGTAATGCGCACTGCGTGTGGCTGCTCAGTTTGCAAACGCTGCTGTAACTGCTGGGCACCTTCTGGATTGCCTAATGCCGCAATCTGGAGATAAACCGCGTCGCCTACCTTATCCTGGTTGGGCGACTGCGATGGTTGTGAAGCAGGCGCTTGCGTATCCTGCGCTTGCCCAGCAAGTGCGGGAGAAGCATTGGCGCATCACTGGAAGCTTCAGGTGCCCTTTCAGGTACGCTTGCCTGCACGGTGTCGTTACCGCCCTTGCCGCGCTCAGCCAACCACTGCTCGGGATTCATCGCTTCGACTTTGACGGAGCCAGTACCATTATCGAGGAACCCAAGCCTTGCCGCAGCTGCGTAGGAGAGGTCGATTTCACGATCACTATGGAAGGGACCACGATCGTTTACCCTGACAATCACCGACCGCCCATTATCAAGACTAGTAATCCGCGCGAAGGGTAGGCAACGGTAGCGAACGATGCGCCGCCGACATTTTATACATGTCGTAGATCTCACCGTTAGACGTTGCGTAGCCATGAAATTTTCGCCATACCAAGAGGCTGTACCGCGCTTCTCATAGCCTGTTGCATCAGGCAGCACGTGATAGGTTTTACCCCACACTTCATAGCTTGAACGATTGCCTGCTCGAGATGGTTGCTCAATGCGCGGTTCCGCGTCAGGCACTTTGGTAACATCCGGCGGCTCAACTGGATAGGCATCACCACTCATGGCATAGCGACCACCGCTGGTGCCCGCCTCAGAAGCGGGAGCCGATTGGCTGGCAGCACTGGGCGCATCCACTCGCTGAGTTTCGTGACTGGCACAGCCGCTGACCAGCGAAAGCAAGGCGAGCAAGCCACCTGCCCGCCGGGACACTGTGACCGGGGAGCTTTTCAACCACAGCTTCGCAAAACGGGGCTTCGCAAAACAGGGCTTTGCAAAACGGGGCTTCGAAAACGGGACTTGGAAAGTTTGCTATTCATGTCTCGTCCTTGTTCAGCTCGGCAATCGCTTCTACCAACTCAGCTATGGCCATTGCATAAAGGTGGCTGTGGTTGTAGCGGGTGATCACGTAAAAATTGTACTCACCAAACCGGTATTGGGTCTGTCCATCGGCGTATTCAAGCGCTAACGGTACGACCAATAAATTATCATCGAGCTGCTTGCGCGGCTCAAACCCGTGCGCCTCAAGCTCAGCAACACTCACCTCAGGCGGTGACGTTTGGTTAAACGAGAGTTCTTGCATTAGCTCTATCGGCAATACAGCAGGGCCACTGGCTTGATGGTAAATATCAGCGCCCGGCTGCCAGCGGTGTTCGGCAAAATAATTGGCGACACTGCCAATAGCATCGACCGGATTTTCCCAAAGATCGCGGCGCCCATCGTCATCAAAATCCACGGCATAAGCTTGATAACTGGTGGGTATAAATTGCGGATACCCCATGGCGCCCGCATAAGAACCGCGTAACTCAGTGGGATCAACTTGCTGCTCGTAGGCTATCTGTAAAAATGCCGCTAACTCACCACGAAAAAAGTGCCTCTGGCCGGATGATGAAAAGCCAGCGTGGCTAGCGAATCCAATACACGGTGCTGACCTTTATGCCGACCATAATAAGTTTCTACGCCAATAATGGCGGTAATAACTTCCGCGGGCACACCATAAGTGGCTTCGGCTCGCGCCAGGGCATCAGCATGCTCATCGATAAACTCAACGCCTTCTTCAATGCGCTGCTGGGTTGGGAAAATCGCGCGGTACTCATGCCACTTTAGACGCCGCTCAGCAGCCCCTTCCATAGCATCTAGCACACTCTGGGTATAATTCGCCTGCCCCAAGGCTTCTTCTAACCACGCTTGTGGCAGCCCTTCTTCCATCAGCTCTTTCATCAACGCTTGGCTTTCAGCATTCTGCTGGGGCGCAAAGTGCTGGGAAGCGGCGTGTTGATTACCCTGAGAAGTCTCACCGGCCAATACCATTGGCGCTACCCAGCACATCAACGTTGCTAGCATAAAGCTGCTCGTCTTTCCTTGAACCTTGCTCATTGGCTCTCCACTGGCGAACTATAAATTCCAGAACTATTAATTCCAGAACTCTAAATTCCAGAACTATCCACACTCAAACCATCCATTCCGGAATTATTCATTCCGGATGCTTACATTTATGAGCAGCTCACGCGTCGAACTGGCCAAATTTCAACTAGCGGGATAGCAACCGACGATGGGCATGTATGGACATGAGAATACCGAAACCCGCTAATAAGGTCACGCTGGAGGTGCCACCAAAACTAACCAACGGCAACGGCACTCCCACCACAGGCAGAATGCCACTCACCATCCCCATGTTGACAAACACGTAGATAAAAATGTTAAAATAATACTACCCGCGACTAAACGCCCAAACGTATCTTGAGCAGTACTTGCCATCCATAAGCCACGGCTCACTATTAACAGGTACAGAAAGAGCAGCGCCAGCATTCCCACCAAACCAAACTCTTCGCCCAAGACAGCAATAATGAAATCCGTATGCCGCTCCGGCAGGAACTCTAATTGGGACTGGGTACCTTGCAGCCAACCTTTCCCCATAGCCCACCACTGCCAATGGCCGTGGTGGATTGAATAATGTTCCAACCCGATCCAAGCGGGTCGCTTTCAGGGTTTAAAACGTCAACACCCGCTGACGCTGGTAATTGTGCATATTCATCCAGAGCACGGGCACACCCGCAGCTCCCAGTGCCGCAATGAAGCCGATCAAACGCCACGATAAACCCGCTAGCAGAACCACAATTAGGGCAGCACTGGCTACCAGCAATGAGGTTCCCAAATCAGGCTGGATAGCCGTAAGGACGACAGGTAAGCCGATAATGACGCCGCATACCAGTATATCGCGCAGCCGTGGCGGCAGCTCACAGCGGTTAAGATAGGCTGCAACCATTAACGGGGCTGCCAGCTTCATCATTTCCGAGGGTTGAAAGCGTATCACGCCGGGAATCACTAACCAGCGTTTGGCCCCCATGCCCACATCACCCACCACATCAACGGCAATCAGCATGGCAACGCCGACGCCATAGGCCAGCGGAGCGAAACGTAAAAAAAGTAGAGGGGTGAAAATTGGGCGATAATCACCATCCCTACCAATGCGATGCAAAAACGCACGCTTTGAGCAATGACGGCGTCCATGGATTGCCCTGAAGCGCTGTAAAGAACGATCAAACCGCTACTCATCAATAGTAGAAGCAAGCCAAGCAGCCAGGGGTCGAGATGGATTCTTTCCCAGATACTTTTACGCCGGGCGATTCCGCTTTCGGGCGGGCGTACAGGATAACCACGCATCGAACGAGTTATATACTGCCAAGGCATGGTTTAGTTACCCTCCACATTGGCATTATCTTCCTCAAGCACTTCACGCACTTCCTCTGCATCGGGGCGTCATCTTTCAGCAGCCAAGCATCGGTCATGGCACGCGCCAAGTGGGCAGCATGGGTACTGCCGCCCCCGCGTTCTCGACAATGACGGATACGGCAATTTGAGGGTCATCTAACGGCGCAAAGGCCATAAATAAAGCATGATCGCGTAGGCGCTCCGCCAACTCGTCAGCGTTGTAACGCTGATCCTGGCCCAATGAAAATACTTGTGCGGTGCCTGATTTGCCACCCATCCGATATTCAAGGCCCACGCCAGTTCTACGGGCAGTGCCTTCACTACCGCTGATTACTTTCTCCATACCGCTGAACACCCTATCCCACCAGTTATCGTTGGCTAGCTGAATATCATCCAGCGTATCCGGCAGGTCTTGTGGCACGGGGTATCGCCAATCTGACGGGCCAACCTGGGTTTCACCCAATGGCCGCGATTCGCCAACGTTGCGGTGGCACTAGCAAGCTGAAGAGGTGTCACTTGCCAATACCCTGTCCAATACCCACTGAAAGCGTTTCGCCAGGGTACCACGGCTGGTTAAAGCGCCCGCGTTTCCAATCGCGAGAAGGCATCAAAGCGTTGCTCTCGCCTTGCACGTCATGGGCCACGCGCTGGCCAAAACCAAAATTGCTCATCCGGTCGTGTAAATTATCAATGCCTAAATCATGCGCCAAGGTGTAATAGTAAGTGTTATTGGAAACGGCGAGAGAGCGTTCCATATCGACACGACCATGCCCCAACGCAACCAGTTGCGGTATCGGCGGGAGTCGTTAGGAAGTTGATAATAACCAGGGTCATTAATCGTGCTGTCAGGCGTGATCACCCCTTCGACCAAACCGGCCAGGGCCAGAAAAGGCTTAATCGTAGAACCAGGGGGATAGTGGCCGCGAATAGCACGATTAAAGAGTGGAAGGTCAAGGTCTTCCTGCAACCCACGATAAGAAGCAACGTCAATCCCGGTGACAAACTGGTTACTATCGAACCCAGGTGTCGACACCATGGCAAGGATCTCACCTGTTTCAGGCACAATCGCGACAATAGAGCCCCTACGGTCATCAAGTAACTCGTAGGCCAACATCTGGAGCGACTTATCCAACGTTAGCGTCAAGTTCTCCCCTGGCACAGGATCGGTACGATCAAGCTCACGCAGTACCCGGCCACGGGCATTAGTTTCTACTTTACGCAAGCCTGCCTGACCGTGCAGCTCCTCTTCATAAAACCGCTCAATCCCCGTTTTACCGATAAAGTGGGTACCTGCATAGCGTCCCGCATCCAGCTCTTCCAACTCTTCGGCATTGATACGACCAACATAGCCCAAAGCGTGTGCCATTATTTCTGCATCGGGATAAAAACGCAGTGGCTGAGCTTCTATCTCAACACCAGGCAAGCGATGGCGATTAACCGCCAGACGGGCAATCTGGTCTTCGCTTAAGTCACTGGTCAGCAGAGCAGGCTGAAAGGGGCGCTGGCGTTGGCGTGATCGAACATTGAACGCCTCAATCTCTTCTTCAGGCAGTTCAAGCAGCTCTACCAGTAGTGCCAACGTTTCATCCAGGTTATCGACACGTTCACGGACGAGTGTCAGATTGTAAGTTGGGCGGTTTTCAGCCAACAGCACGCCGTTACGGTCATAGATTAACCCACGGTTGGGGGGTAGCGGCTCAACACGAACCCGGTTATTTTCGGAGCGCGTGCTATACATATCATGTTGGACGATTTGTAAATAAACGAGGCGCCCCATCAACAGACTGGCGAGCGTTAACACGACTAAAACGGCGAGCAGCGCTCTAACACGAAAAATACGCAATTCTTGTTCAGAGTTTTTAGCGTATTGGGGCGCTTGAGCATGGCAACGATGACTCTCAAATCAAACAATCAAATCAAATAAAGGGCGCGACAGGCCACAAACAGTGATTGCTCACCATTTAGCCATTAGCGGTGATAAGGATGACCTACCAGTAGTGTCCAGGCGCGGTAGAGCTGCTCAGCCAGCATAATTCGTACTAGCGGATGAGGCAGCGTCAGCGGTGAAATCGACCATGTTATATTGGCCATCGCCGAAAGCGAAGGTTCAAGCCCATCGGGCCCGCCTACAAGCAACACGACCTCTCGCCCAGCCATTCGCCAAGCGTCAGCTTCCTCAGCCAGCTGCTCCGTTGTCCATGGCTTGCCTTTGACTTCCAACGCCACCACATATTCGTCGCCACGCAGCTTATCGCGAATACGCTGCGCCTCTTGGGCGCGCGCTTTTGCGATATCTGCATTTTACCCGCTGGCCGAGCGCAATTTCTTCTATCTCAAGGTTGAAATCTCTCGGCAGCCGCTTGCGGTAAGTTTCGATGCCCTCCTCAACCCAAGATGGCATTTTGCTTCCCACCGCTAACAGCCGGATCCTCATGACATGCTGGCTCGCTCTTGAAAGCGCTCAAGCGACTCGCCGATAGCACCCGAATCACTCGGCAGATCGACCCATAGTCGCTCTAAGTCGTAGAGAGTCCGGGCCTCAGGCATCATGATGTGCACCACCACATCACCTAGGTCAACCAGCACCCAATCAGCGTTATCGCCACCCTCAACGCCTAAAGGCCCAAGCCCTGCGGCTTTAGCTTTTCTACTACGTTTTGTGCCAGCGCGGCCACATGACGTGTCGAAGTGCCGCTGGCAATCAGCATGAGGTCGGTAACCTCAGTTAATTTGGCAACATCCAATTGGGTAATGTCACGTGCTTTCAGTTCTTCTAGCGCGTCAACCGCTAAATTTTTCAATGTATCGATGTGCATGACTCCTAAAGACAACCTCATTGGGTAATCGGTCAATAAAGCCGGCCATTGTAACGGCTTCTTTGATGACTGCCAGCGCTAATCGCGCTGTTGATAGAGTCTACCTTGCTCAATGGCCTCTTCGACGGGGCTGGCACCAAATAGCGCACACTTTTCTTCTCTACCAAACACTGACGAATGTAGGTTGCAGAAATCGTCATTAGCGATGGCAGTTGCAGCGGCAAATAGCCCCACAGGGCCGCTGCATCAATGTTTCTACACTATCGACTCTACGATGCTCCACCAGTTCCATTAACGATTCAGGTAGCGGATCGTTGTAGCCAGGCCTGGCAATCACTACCAGATGAGCGAGTTCAAACAGGCGCTCAGGCTGGTGCCATTGCGTTAGGCGTAGGAAGGCATCAAAGCCAATAACCATCACTAGGCGGGACTGGCAACCGTATTCAGCCCGCAATTCGGCAAGCGTATCGGCGCTATACGAGGGGCCGTCACGCTTCAGTTCACGATCATCTGCGAACAGCCCAGGCGTGTCGCCAATACCCGCTTTTAAAAGCGCTAATCGTTGTTGTGCTGAGACCTGAGGTTGGCCGCGTAATGGGGCTGTTGAGCGGGAATCATATGCAGTCGATCTAACGACAGCGCTTCATGTACTTCTAGCGCACTGCGCAAATGGCCTAGATGTACCGGGTCAAAGTGCCGCCTAACATACCGATACGTTGCCCTGAATGACTCATACCACCACCTTATTCGCGCACCTGGCCATCACCAAACACGACATACTTTTGAGTGGTTAGTCCCTCAAGCCCTACAGGCCCACGGGCGTGAAGCTTGTCGGTTGAAATCCCAATTTCTGCGCCTAGCCCGTACTCAAAACCATCTGCAAAACGGGTAGATGCATTAACGATCACGGAGCTGGAGTCGACTTCCGCCATGAAGCGCCGCGCCAATGAGTAATCCTGGGTAACAATCGCATCCGTATGATGAGAGCCATATTGTTCGATATGGGCAATGGCTTCATCGACACCCTCGACCACTTTGATCGCCAGCACAGGCGCTAAATACTCAGCATACCAATCCGCCTCTACCGCTGCCGTCACCTGGGGCAGGAGTGCTTGAGTGCGCTGACAGCCACGCAATTCCACATTATGTACGGCATACGCGCGAGCCAGTTCAGGTAACAGTAGATCCGCAATCGGTGCGTCGATCAGCAGTGTTTCCATTGTATTACAGGTACCGTAACGATGCGTTTTTGCATTGACGGCGATGGCTAACGCTTTGGCAGGGTCGGCGGTAGTATCGATATAAACATGGCAAACACCATCAAGGTGTTTAATGACCGGCACCCGTGCGTCACGCGATATACGCTCTATCAGGGACTTACCACCCCGCGGAATAATGACATCAACATATTCAGGCATACTGATCAATTCCCCACCGCCGCTCGGTCGGTGGTGGCCACTCACTGGACACTACCGGCAGGCAGCCCCACATCGGCAAGCCCCGCTTGAATACAGCTGCTAATGGCTGCGTTTGATGCACTGGCTTCCGACCCGCCGCGTAAAATACAGGCGTTGCCCGATTTCAAACACAGACTGGCAGCTTCCAATGTCACATTCGGACGCGACTCATAAATAATGCCGATCACGCCCAGTGGCACACGCATTTTACCTACTTGAATACCGCTAGGCCGGTAGCGCATATCGCCAATCTCGCCCACGGGGTCCGGCAAGCCGGCTACCTGCTGCAAGCCTTCAATCATTGCGTCCACACGTGCATCGCTGAGAGCTAAACGGTCGAGCAATGCACTGTCCAACCCATTCTCGCGACCACGTTGTAAGTCTTCGTCGTTGGCGTCCAGTATGCGCGCCCGCGCTTCTGCCAAACGCTGCGCAATGGCCAACAGTGTACGGTTTTTCAATCCTGTATCTGCTCGGCGCAGTTCGCTGGCGGCGCGACGTGCCGCCTGTCCCAATGCCTGCATATAGGCGGGCACATTACCGGCTTGATAAGTGCTGATGGGCTTCGTCTTGGAACGGTGTCGAAACACTCATGCTGTCTCCGTGCGTCGTCGCGCATACTAAGGTTAGGGTGTTCAATGTTTAAGGTGTTCAATCATTACGTTTTAAAGGCATTCCAACTATACGATGCCCTGCCAATTAAGCTTTGGCGGCGGCCCTCTGCGATTGGCAAGCACTCAAGTACAGCCGTTTACATGTTTATACTTAAGTTATGTCATTTCAACGTTATACTATGGGCGATTAAGGCGCTAACGTGTGCTGTGTACGTTTGTCATCCTACACGCACCCACTTGCTCGGATACATCTGGTTATTCAGGACGAATAGTAAGTCACCATGCAAAGCAAGTACAAAATCCGCCTACTACGTGCCAACCTGTTAGCCGCTGCCGTTGCCTTGGCATTATGGACCGCCACGCCCCCTGCGGCGGCTTTCGTGTTATGGCTTTCAGTCGGGTGGCTATTCATTACTGCGTTAATGCTCGATTTTAGCCACCGCCGTTCTCGGGGTTGCCATGGCAGATGGTGCCCGGCGTGCTACTGCTAAGCTTAATTGCTGCCGCGCCAGAACGACACGGTATTTTAATTTGGGCGTGGGCCGCGTTGATGATGTTGCCACAAAGTAGCTGGGTGGCCGCCTTTAATCTCAGCGCAGCGCTGATTAGCTCGGTAATGATAGCGCCGCTATTGGACGGTTCTGAATTTATTCTACTGATTTGTGCACTGCTGATACTTGGCTTACTCGCTTTATCCAGCGCACAGCAGCTGATCGATATGAACGGTTCCATTCGTCATCGCTTACGATTAATTCCTGGTCTTAATCTATGGGCCGCTGAGCAACTGGTTCGCGATATCTCTCGTGAACAAACGCGCTGTGAGCGTGAAGGTGTTCATGCGGAAGTATTTATTCTGCATGTAAAACGCCATCAGCTTTGGCCAACGGCTCAGAAGTTGTGCGAACTAACCTATGACTTCGAAAACGTTTACCGCTTAGATAGCACAACGCTGGCCACACTAATGCTTTCACGCTCACCCAAAGAAGCCGCACAACGACGCAACCAACTGCTCGCCGATTTACCTGACAATATTCACAGTGAGCATCTTGAATTAATCAATATCGATCCAGCAACGCTCTCGGTTTTGAGATGAGTAAACTACCGACTGAGCAGGTGCAGGAGACTATATGACCGAGCACCATATTTCCAAGCGATTGATGACGCTCGCCTATAGCGGCAGTATTTTACTGATGGCGGGCTATTCGTTGTGGCTTTATGCCATGGGAGACTATAGCGACCTGCTAATCCCCGCCTTTATGACGTTACTGCTAATGTCGGCTCTGCTAATGCACATCGGGCCTGGGCTTAAAAGCTGCCTGCCACGTATTGTTCTGCTGTGTTGCACCTACTTAGTGGTGCTTAGCACCTTCCATTACCAGGAACAGGTTTCGCCGATTTGGCTAGGCCTGCCGATTACTGCCGCTTTTCTACTATTGCCGCTGTGGGCTGCACTGTTGATTAATATCACTGCAGGGCCATTGTGGTGGTTGTTCTCTTCAGTCGCCTCTGCCCCACCGGCTTTTATTGTTGGCTATGTTGCCTTTACGCTGCTGCTCGCTCTTCCACGCTGGGAACATGCTCGACGTCGTGCGCTATTGCGCGCTACCGATCCCAATGACAGTGACTGTAACGCCTATCATATTGATACGCTAAAAGAGCGCTTACAGAGCGAGTTTCAACGCGCGGCCATGCTTAATCAGCAACTCGCGTTACTGGTATTACACTTACCACAGCTGGACATGGCGGGAGAACAGTTTGGACATCGTGCACAAACCGCGCTGCTAGGGCGTTGTGCAGCGAAGTGAACAGCCGGTGTCGTGATCATGACGTACTTGGTCGTGCGGATAACGCCACTTTTGGCTTGTTCTGCCGGATACGAGTGAAAGTGGAGCGCTACTGGTACGCGAGCGACTACAGCGAGCACTCTCACGGTGTGTACTGGTAGAAACCGGTCAACTAGAAGCGCGTATTGCAGCCTGCTTGCCCAACCGAACGGAGTGCTTTGACCACTACGTTAAGCGTCTTGAAGCACGTGGCGCTACGCTCGCCAACGTTTAGCCTACCAGTACGAACACTTTCACCTTTTGCCGGAGAAGGCAGTGCCGCTAGCCGATACGCTCCTCTCGTTAACCCCCTCACCCCCGCTCTTACTTTGCTTGGTGCTGGTAATTTCATTAGTGGAATCACTTGCCTTGGTGGGATTACTAGTGCCCGGTGTGGTGTTAATCACCACGGCGGCCTCTTTGGCAGGACATCAAGACATCGCTTTGGCGTGGTTGCTCGGTGCAGCGTTTATAGGCGCCATTTTAGGCGATGGCATCAGCTTTTCACTGGGCTTTAAACATCGCGAGCAGGTCACTCAGCGGTGGCCACTGTCACAGCATCCAGAATGGCTGGGGCGAGGAGCGCGTTTCTTCGAGCGCTATGGCATATGGTCGGTTTTTGTCGGCCGTTTTGTGGGTCCCGTGCGGCCGATCATCCCATTAGTAGCAGGTATGATGCGGATGCCACCGCGCACTTTCATTTGGGCCAACATCACCTCAGCGGCGCTTTGGGCGCCTGCATACACACTGCCTGGCTACTTATTAGGCCGCACCTGGCAGCACCATTTGAATTTACCGCCCGGCCTAGAGACAGCTTTACTCTTGCTCGCCGCCATTATTATCCTGCTCGCCGTTATTTTTCCTGGGGCCGACATCAAGCGACACGGCATGGCCGACTTTACCGAATGATAGCTGGCAGTATTCGCCGTTTGCCGCTGCTACGCAGGTCCTGGCTAGCCATGAGTCAAACTGGCGATGTTCCATTAGCCTCCCTGCTGCTTCTGGTGTTAGCCCTGGGCAGCTTGTCTGGCTGGACACTGCTGGTCATCGCTCACGATACGCCACTGGAACTTGACCTGTTTGTTCAACGCCTGGTTATAAGTCTACAGAGTGATTTTTCTTACATAGTCGGTAATGTTTTTGCACAAATCGGAGACACCCTCGGCATTATCGCTATAACGCTGCCTTGGGCAGCATGGATGCTAATAGGTAAGCGATGGGATGCACTCTTGCACTGGTGTGGTGCCTTTGCTGGCGTAGCAGTGCTAAACATTTTAGGCAAAGCACTATTTGGGCGTGCCCGCCCCGACACCCCCGACTACCTTACGGGATCGTTCTCCTACCCTAGCGCCCATACTTCAACCGCTGTCGTACTATTTGGCCTAGCAGCAGCCTTTATTGCGGCCGAAATGCCCCGCCAAAAAGCGTTTTTGGGCCTATTGGATGGCGCTAGCGCTTGCACTCCTATGGCTTTATCACGGCTAGTAGTTGGCGTGCACTGGTTTAGCGACTTAGTGGGTGGCGCGTTATTAGGCTTGATCGTTTGCGCGCTCACTTTTTGCACTGGCAACAACAACCACGGCCACCATTACGCCCCTGTCCATGGCTTCTGCTAAGCATTACGTCATTAGTGTTAATTAGCGCTCGCGTGGGTTTTCTGCCACCCGTTTAGAGCTAGATTTCCGCTTTATTAGCCGAAGGCAAGCCAAAGGCCGACGCCTATCATTAGCGTTCCTGCGATGCGGTTAAGCAAGCGCACATTGCCACTCTTGCCAAGTGCATTGCGTAACGTTTTACCGCCGGTGGCATACACCAACATACTGGCGAACTCGATAGTTAAAATCACCGCGATTAGCAGGCTGAGCTGCCCTGGTAAGGGACGGTTGCCGTCCAAAAAAGGCGGCAGTAGTACCATGAAGAACGCCCACCCTTTGGGGTTGGCGACAGCGGTCACAAAACCCTGCATGGCAAGTTGCAGTCGGCTAGCCGGTGGGCCAGCATCCAGTTCGCTAGGAATTGCCATGCGCCCACGGGAGCGCCACATCATAATGCCTAAATAGCCCAAGTAAGCGCCACCCACCCATTTAAACAACACAAACAGCTCTGGCTGTCGCAGCATCAATGCAGCCACCCCGCGCCAGCGGCTGCCGCCACTAAGCCAACGCCCAGCAGCTCACCCATCATCATCCACAGCGTACGTTTAACGCCTTGGGTCATACCCAGCACCATGGCAAGCGTCATACACATACCGGGTGTCAGCGAAACAAATAGAAACGTTGGCACAAAAACCGATAGCGTGGCCCACGACATCATAGATCACTCATCCTTATCTCCGACCTCTCCCCAGCGAGGCATCAGCGAGTGCTCGATTCCTAACTGGTTGAGGATGCGCGCCACAATAAAATCAATCAGGTCTTCAATACTTTGCGGGCAGTGATAAAACCCTGGGGCTGCCGGCAAGATGACTACGCCCAAGCGGCTCAATGTCAGCATGTGCTCCAAGTGAATCGGCGAAAACGGGCTTTCTCGCGGCACCAGTACCAACGTTCGCCGCTCTTTAATCGCCACGTCCGCCGCTCGCTCAATCAAATTATTGCTGGCCCCTGTGGCCACGGCTGAGAGTGTTCCTGTTGAGCAGGGCACACCACCATAGCCGATGGCGCACCAGAGCCTGACGCTACCGGCGCCATCCAGTCCTCACGCCCGAAGCAACGTATTTGCCCCGGTTGCGCACCGCTACGCTCGCTTAACGCCTGCGCTAAACGCTGGGGCTGTGCGGGCAATTCGCACTCTGTTTCAGTGGCAATTACCATGTGCGCGGCTTTTGAAACCATTACCCATACTTCGTGACCTGTCGCTACCAACACATCAATCAAGCGCAGCCCGTACTGCGCGCCAGATGCACCGGTAAGGGCGACGGTAATAGGCTTTTAAACACCCGTTCAGTTTGATTGGTCACACTCGCCCCTCGTCAGCGTCGGTTTTTGGGCAGCCGTTAAAGCGGCAAGCAAGCGCTCATGAACACCCTCAAAACTGCCGTTAGACATCACCACGATACGGTCTAATGGTGACGCTTGAGTGACCACTGCCGATACCAACGTATCAATATCGCTATACAGCTGAGCATGCGCCCCTTGTGTGGCGACGAGTTCTTCCATTGACCAATCTAACCCTACCGGCTGAAACCAAAAGACACCGTCAGCGTCAGCTACACTTTCGATCAGGCGTTCTCGTAATGCGCCTAAGCGCATGGTATTGGAGCGCGGCTCGATGACGGCTAACAGGCGCCCTTTGGTGGTGGCCGCACGTAGCCCTTTAAGCGTGGCCGCTATGGCCGTGGGGTGATGGGCGAAGTCGTCAATTACCTGGATGCCGTTAACCTCACCACGCACTTCCTGGCGCCTCCTAGGGGTTTCAAAACGCGCCAGCGCCGCACAGCCACGCGCTAGATCAACCCCACACAAATGCGCCGCCGCCAGCGCTGCCAAGGCATTGCGTGCGTTATATTCACCCGTCAGCGTCCACTCAACGACGCCATCTTCTTCCTGAGCGCTACCCTGGCCATCGCCACCGCCATAAATCACCTGAAAGCGGCTCGCGTCGGCACGCTCTAGTATAAACCGCCATTCGCTCGCGGCTTGGTCACCAAAATGCGCCACCGGTGTCCAGGCGCCTTGACCGAGCACTCGCTCAAGGGCGGGCTGCTCATCGGCCACTAACAGATGGCCTTGGCCGGCACGGTACGCACCAAATGGTGGAACTGGCGCTCAATAGCATCGAGATCGGGGAAAATGTCGGCATGATCAAACTCAAGGTTATTGAGTATGGCGATATGTGGGCGATAGTGTACAAACTTGGAACGCTTATCGAAAAGGCCGTGTCGTATTCGTCGGCTTCCACCACAAACGGCGCATCATGCGCACCCAAACGTGCCGACACACCAAAATTACGGGGTACACCGCCGATTAAAAAGCCAGGCGCTAAACCAGCACTTTCCAATAGCCAAGCCAATATGCTCGCCGTTGTCGTCTTCCCATGGGTACCCGCCACGGCAATGACACGCCGCCCAGGCAGCACGTGTTCCGCCAGCCACTGTGCACCCGAGGTATAAGGCAGACCGCTATTGAGCAGCGCCTCAACCTCTTGATTGCCTCGTGACATAGCGTTACCAACTATCACAAGGTCTGGCACCCGGTCCGGCGCTGGCAAAGATGCTGTGCGCGGTAACCTTCCATCAAGGTAATGCCTGCCTCAGCAAGTTGAGTGCTCATGGGCGGATAAACATGCTGATCAGAGCCACTTACCTGATGCCCCAACTCACGCGCCAGCAGCGCCAGGCTCCCCATGAAGGTGCCGCAGATACCGATAATGTGCAGATGCATGGCTCTCGCCCCGTTAATCGCCAGTAAACTAAATCATGAAAAAGCCAAAAAAATGGCGTAAAAATAGTCAAATAGCCTAGCATGCTGACTCGATTTGCTCATCTACTCATCGCTACTAACCGCAATTAGTATCGGCGGAGCGCCCATCAAGTGACAAATCCGCTCAGTTGTTGCAGGATGCGACCACCGTTTATCAAGGTTAGCCATTATTCTCTTCTCACTCGTCACGCTGTTGTAAGCCTAAACCTCAGCGAAAGGAGCCTTCCGATGCGCATTTTAATTCGCTACTTTTTTCGTGGCCTTCGCGTGGTGCTTGCCCCGTTTATGCTGATTTCAGAAAAGCTCTCCACGCCTAAGTCGGTTGAGCGCTCACCTGAAGAGCAAGCGAAGATTGATGAAACATGCCAGCGATTGGCTCTGTATCAATTTCGTACCTGCCCCTTTTGTATCAAGGTACGTAAAGAAATTGCACGACTGGGTTTGAGCATTGAGTTGCGCGATGTCCAGCTCGACCCCGAGCATAAGCAAGCCCTATTGGAAGGCGGTGGAAAAGTCAAAGTACCCTGTCTGAAAATTATCCACGACGACGGGCGGGAAGAGTGGATGTATGAATCTGATACGATTAATGCTTGGCTACACAAGCAATTTGACTAAGCAATGCCAGTAGGGCGCAACACGCGCATACCTTAACCGAGGTCGGCAGAAGCCGGCCGCGGGGATTAGAACTCTATTTTTGTGCCTTTACATCAAACGTCACATCTATTTCGATACCCTCCTCCCGGCTCGGCGGCTCCCCCTAATTCGATTTGCAGCGCCATCACTCCTTGTATCCTGCCAACTACGTGCACCCATTGGTTGGTACGTTCATAGTCCGTCAACGTTACGACTACGTCCCTCCTTCAGACGTATAAAGCGGCGGAGCCATCGATGTACCCAGGGGATGAATAACAACCGTATTGATCAACTGCTCTTCGCGCATGGTCAGGCTAACCGAGAGGGCTTCCTGGGCTTCCCAAACCTCTTCATCAACAAACCCAGTGATATCAATATCGATGTCGTCGCCCCGCTCAATGAACGACGCATTTGAATCATTGCCATAGCTTAAAATAAACCACTCGCGTGGCTCACCATCCAGCGACCCAGATAATCCAGGAAGCACTTTTTCAGGCGCTGTTTGCTCAATGGCGAAACCGCTGATAGGCCACCATAGAGTTATCGCCAATATTCCAATTTTCTTCCACATAGAGTTATTCCATTAAGTTTTAAGGCATTTTTAACTACTACTTTCGTCTAAAACCAAGTCAACAGCATGCCGTTATTAGCGTGATCATTTATCAGACGAATGATGCCTGTCATTATTTCGATTGTATGACGCGATAGCTACTCTCTATGTTATTAGCTTATGTTGTACTAACAGCTTGGTTGTAGAAACAGACTAGTGGTGAAAACAAACTAGTTATAAGAATAGCTTACGAGCTGACCGTGTCTGTTTTACTGACGTTTTCTTGGTTTTACGAATGTTTTGAACCAAGAAAACAGTGGTAAAACGAACAATAAACAACTATCCAAGGGAACGAATATGACGTTCAAGAAGACCCTACTGGCTTCCGTTATCGGCGCAGTGGTTGCGGGTACGACCTTATTACCAATGACCGCAAGTGCTGAAACACTCCGCATTGGTTACTCTGCTGACCCTGAAACCCTCGACCTACATGAGCAGCTTTCTGGTGGCGTGCTGCGCTTCTCCCACCTGGCGTTTGATCCGCTGGTGCGCTGGACAAAAGACTTTCAGTTCGAGCCGCGCTTAGCCACCGAATGGGAACAAGTCGACGAAACCACCATGCGCATGACACTGCGTGAAGGCGTGACTTTCCACTCCGGTAACGAATTCACCGCCAAAGATGTGGTTTGGACCATTGAACGCCTGAAAGAGAGCCCTGACTACCGCGCCATCTTTGAGCCGGTGGCCAGCGCCGAAGCCGTTGACGACTACACCGTTGAGATCGTCACGACTGAGCCCTATCCACTGCTGCTCAACCTCGCTACCTATATCTTCCCCCCTGGATAGCGAGTTCTATACCGGTGAAACCGAAGACGGCAAAGATAAAGCTGAAATCGTCAAAGCGGGTAACTCCTTCGCTTCACGCAATGTTTCCGGCACAGGCCCGTTCGTTGTCACCGACCGTCGCCAGGGCGTGCGTGTCGATTTCGAGCGCTTTGAAGATTACTGGGATACCGAAACCGAAGGCAATGTTTCCGAGATCGTATTAACGCCGATTGCCGAAAACGCTTCTCGCGTTGCAGCGCTGCTTTCTGGTGGCGTTGACTTCATTGATGCCGTGCCGCCTAACGATTTAGACCGTGTCCGTGAAGCAGACGGTGTCAATCTGATTGAGATTGACGGTACGCGTATTATTGGCTTCCAGATGAACGAAGAGCGCGTCGAAGCCTTCCAGGACCCCCGCGTTCGTCAAGCCGTCGACTTAGCCATTAACCAGGAAGGCATTGCCGACCGTTTAATGCGTGGCTTCGCTAACCCAGCGGGTCAGTTCTCACCCGAAGGCTACTCTGGTCATAACCCAGACTTAACGCCACGCTATGATGTTGAACGCGCGAAAGAACTAATGGCAGAAGCCGGTTACGAAGATGGCTTCACCGTTGAAATGATCGCGCCCAACAACCGCTATGTGAACGATGCGCAAATCGCTCAAGCGGTGGCGAACATGCTGGCGCAAATTAATATCGACGTTGAATTGCGTACCATGCCGCTGGCCCAGTACTGGCCTGAATACGATACGCGCGAGTCCGATATGGCGATGATCGGTTGGCACGCCGATACCGAAGACAGCGCCAACTTCTTCCAGTACCTCTCCCTTCTGCATCGATGAAGAAACCGGCGCTGGTCAGTACAACTACGGCAGCTACTGCAACGAAGAAATTGATGCCCTGGTCACTGAAGCAGACAGCGAAACGGATCTGGAAAAACGCAACGAAATGCTGCGTGAAGCCGAAGCCATGCTGTACGAAGATGTCGGTTTCATCATGCTGCACTGGCAGAACCTTGCCTATGCCGCAGCGGATGGCGTTGACGTTGAGCCGGTGGTCAATGCGATCGACTTCCCCTACCTGGGCGACTTGGTCATTGACACCAGCGACGAGTAATCCCTCTCCATCGTATGTTGATGGCATACCGTTAAACGAATCACTGCAGTACTTACTGCATGGATGCTTCGCTCCCTAAGCACTTAGGGGCGAAGTCTTTGTTTGGCGGTAAACGGCTAAATGAGTGCTATAGAACAAGCTCTACTCCCTTTGATGAACCCTTCATACAGGTGGCGTACGCCATGATTGCCTTTTAATCAAGCGGCTGATGCACGCGATTTTGGTGATGTTTGTCATCAGCGTGCTGGCCTTCGCCATCCAGGATAACCTGGGTGACCCCGTGCAGCAGATGGTCGGCCAGTCAGTGCCGGAAAGCGAGCGTGAAGAAATACGTGAGCGCCTAGGTCTGAATGATCCCTTCCTGGTGCAATACGCGCGCTTTGCTAAAAATGCCGTTCAAGGCGATTTTGGCTACTCTTATTTTTATCGTGAACCGGCCTTAGAAGTCATTGCTCGCCACTTACCCGCCACGCTGGAACTGGTGTTTGCCGCCACGCTGATTATTGTGATTTTTTCAGTGCCAATCGGTGTATACAGCGCGATTAAACCACGCTCACCGATTTCACGATTGTTTATGGGCGTCTCCATTATTGGTATTTCGATTCCGGTATTCTTGACCGCCATCGTGCTTATTCAAATTTTTGCGATAGGCGTTACGGTTACGCTATTCCCCGAAAGTACCGGCTGGGGCGCGTGGCTTAATGATTTCTTCTCGACGGAAGGCAATATGCCCTCCTTTGGCCGCGGTAATGACTTAGTCAATGTAGCCGGTGAGTGGGATACCAATCTTGCGACCTGGAGTGGCTTACAGCATCTCGTGCTACCGGCTATCTCGTTGGCCTCGATTATGCTTCCGCTGTTTATTCGCTTGATTCGTGCCGAAATGATGGAAGTCCTGCAGTCAGAATATGTGAAATACGCACGTGCCAAAGGTATCTCAATGCGCCGTGTCTATTTCGTTCATGCGCTTAAAAACACCATGCTACCGGTGATTACCGTGGGTGGTGTGCAGATCGGCACCATGGTGGCCTATACCATTTTAACCGAGACCGTTTTCCAATGGCCGGGCATGGGCTTGATGTTTTTGGATGCCATCAATCGTGCTGACATTCCGCTAATCGTGACTTACTTAATGATCGTCGGCGTGATCTTTGTCGTCACCAACACCATCGTAGATCTCATCTACGGCATGGTGAACCCCACCGTTAAACTGACTGGGAAGCCCGCATGAGCACCTCAACTAACTCCTCCCCAGCGAGCGCCACACCCAGCCGCTGGGAGCGCCTGCGCGATTCCTACATGTGGTACAGCTTCAAGCGTGACCGCACCGCCCAGCTCTGCTTGGCCGTGTTTATCTGTATGGTCATCGCCGCGTTTGCCTCCCCGCTGCTGGCGCCAACCAACCCCTACGACCTGGCCCAAATCGATATCATGGCGTCAGAGCTGCCACCTTTCTGGATTGATGGTGCCGATGAGCGTTACGCATTAGGCACCGACGCCCAAGGGCGGGATCTGTGGTCAATCGTGTTATATGGCACGCGCGTTTCATTGCTGATCGGCTTTGGCGCGGTTATTTTGCAGGCACTGCTAGGGGTCACTTTTGGCCTGATGGCGGGCTATCTCGGCGGTCGTATCGATACTATTTTGATGCGCTTGGCGGATATACAACTCTCCTTTTCGACCCTCATGGTCGCTATCGTGGTAGGCGCCTTGGTTAAGGCCACCATGGGCAGCGCCTTTTATAGCCAATACGCGGTTATGATGCTGATCCTGATTATCGGCTTGGCCGAATGGCCGCAGTACGCGCGTACGGTGCGCGCTTCTGTACTGGCTGAGAAGAATAAAGAGTACGTAGACGCCGCCCGCGTGATGGGGCTGCGCAGCAAACGGATTATGTTCCGCCATGTGCTGCCTAACACCATGTCGCCGATCTTCGTTATCTCGACCGTACAGATTGCCAACGCCATTATTTCTGAAGCGGCACTGTCATTTCTGGGGCTTGGGATGCCCGAAACGCATCCCTCATTGGGCTCACTGATTAAGTCTGGCTTTGACTATATCCAGTCTGGCTCCTGGTGGATCACCTTGATTCCGGGTGCAGTGCTGGTCGTGCTGGTGCTGTCGATCAATCTACTTGGCGATTGGCTGCGTGATGTCATGAACCCACGACTCTACAAAGGCTGAGGACACCATGGCACTACTTGAAGTCAACAATCTCGATGTCCGCTTCGCGCTGCGCCAAGGCGAAGTCCACGCCCTGCGGGACATTACTTTTACCCTTGAGCGTGGTGAACGCCTGGGGATTGTCGGAGAATCTGGCGCGGGTAAGTCGGTCGCGGCGTTCTCGCTCCTCAACTTGATATCCAAGCCGGGCTTTATTGCGGGCGGTACGGTTAACTTTGATGGCCAAGTGCTTAACCGCATGTCTGAGCGCGGCCTGCGCAAAGTGCGTGGCAATCGCATTTCGATGATCTTCCAAGATCCGATGATGACACTCAACCCAGTGCTTTCTATTGGCGAGCAAATGGTTGAGTGCTTAAAAGCGCACCGGCGTATCTCTTCTAAAGAGGCCCGCGCGATTGCGTTAGACAAGCTGCGTCAGGTGCAGATTCCCTCACCGGATACGCGCTTGGATCAGTATCCCCATGAGCTTTCAGGCGGTATGCGCCAGCGCATTATCATCGCAATAGCCCTGCTTCTCGACCCGGACATTATCATTGCTGACGAGCCTACCACAGCGCTCGACGTGACTATCCAGGCCGAGATCATGGCGCTGCTGCTTGAACTCTGCGAGCAGCACAATGTGGGGCTTATTCTGATCACCCATGACCTAGGCGTGGTAAGCCAGGTCACTCAGCGTATGCTGGTTATGTATGCGGGCCGGGTGATTGAGCAAGGCCCCACCCGGGAAATTATTAATGACCCGCAACATCCTTATACTCAAGGGCTAATCAACGCCCTACCGCAGATGGCCACGCCCGGCGAAAAGCTCAATCAGATTCGCGGCAGCATGCCTTCGCTCTCAAACCTGCCTAGCGGCTGCGCGTTTCATCCGCGCTGCGATTTTATCAATCGTGCCGATGGTCAGCCCCGCCCTGCCTGCACGCAGCAAGTGCCTGGCTTTGTCGAATCCGGTAACTGCCGTGTGGCATGTCATATGGTGGCTGAAATGCTTGAAGATCGCCGTTTGAAGGAGGAAACCTCATGAACGCCCCCGCTGAGGCCATGACGGACAACCGTATTCCGACCCATACTCCCCGTCAGAACGAAGAGAGCGCTGATTCACTGCTGCAGATTCGCGATCTGAAAAACGCTTTTCTCTCGGGCGATTTTCTCGACCAGCTGCGCTTTAAAGGTGGCAAGCTGGTTCGTCACCAAGAGCACGTCCACGCCATTAACGGCGTTAACCTGGACATCAAACGCGGCGAAGCACTGTGTGTGGTAGGCGAGTCGGGTTGCGGCAAGTCCACTGTAGCGCGAACGGTAATGGGGCTCTTGACGCCGTCAGAAGGTGAAATTCGCTACGACGGCAATCGTATTGATAACTTAAGTTCGCGACAGTTGCTGCCTTATCGTAAGCGAATGCAGATGATCTTTCAGAACCCTTATGCGTCGCTCAACCCGCGCATGACCATACAGCAGACCCTGGAAGAGCCGCTTCGCCTGCACCATCCCAACTGGAAACGGCCGCAGATTCTCGACAAAGTTGAAGAGGTAATGCGTTCGGTAGGCATCGACCCCGACTGGGGTAAGCGCTTTGGCCACGAGTTTTCCGGTGGTCAGCGCCAGCGTATCGCTATTGCCCGGGCATTGGCTGTTGACCCTGAGTTTATCGTTGCCGATGAACCTATCTCCGCGCTCGACGTCTCGATTCAAGCCCAGGTGCTCAACCTGCTGATGGAAGCTCAGCAAGAGCGCAACCTGACCTATCTGTTCATTACCCACGACCTCGCCGTAGTGGAGCACTTTGGCACCCGAGTGGCGGTCATGTACTTAGGCACGGTATGCGAAATTGCTACCACGGCCACATTGTTTGAAAAGCCGCGCCACCCTTACACCCAAGCATTGCTTTCGGCGATTCCACGCTTAAAGGATGATCGCCCACAGCATATTCGTCTTACTGGCGAGGTGCCGACGCCGGTTAACCTGCCAAGCGGTTGCGTATTTCATGGCCGCTGCCCATACGCTAATGCACGCTGTAAGCAAGAAATCCCCTATTACAGACACAAGATGACGGCACGCGTGTAGCGTGTCACGCTGTTGAGGAGGGGCGTTTATGAGGCGGGCGCTTTTCACAACACAGCGGAAAACGACGCTGAGGGGTAAAGCATGGAAATACGCTGGCTAGAAGACTTTATCGCCCTGGCCAGGACACGCCATTTCTCGCGTGCAGCAGATGACCAAAACGTCACTCAGCCTACCTTCTCCCGGCGGATCAAGCTATTGGAGGAGGAAATGGGGTGACGTTAATTAATCGTCAAACGCTGCCACTCGCTAACCCCCGCCGGGGAGGAGTTTTTAACCCTGTGTGAACAGGTGACCGAGCGAGTGCGGCTGACCCGTGACCGTGTTCGAGAAATTAATGCCGGCCAGCTGCGGCGTATTATGGTGGCTGCGCCGCAAAGTCTTTGCCTCACTTTTGCCCGAGTGGCTCGCATCTACCGGTTGGCAAGAGCGTGTACATCCCTACCTGCGGGCCACTGGCTGGGTGGCCAACGACTATTTTCAAGCCCTGGCACGGGCCGAGTGTGACCTTGCTATTTGCTACTGGCCTATAGGGCGCTGCGATCTGGATATCGATACCAGTGCCTGCACCTACCGTGTAATCGGACACGAAAGACTGATTCCCGTGACCGGGTTAACTGCCGCTGGGGAACCCTGTGCTTTGCTGCCAGGGTCACGCCATCAACCGGCGCCTTGGCTTGCCTACCCCAAGCGCGGGCTACTTGGGTCTGCGGTTAAGGCTCACTTAGCCAGATTACCCGAGAGCACGTATCTAACGGCTCAAAGCGAAAACCTCTACGCGGCGGGTATTAAAGAGCTGGTGCTTCTTGGTTACGGTATGAGTTGGCTGCCTGAGCGCAACGTCGCTGCTGAACTTGCCCAGGGGACATTAGTAAGAGCGGGTGATAGCCGCTGGGATGTACCCATGGAACTCCGTCTATATCGTCACCAAAGCCATCATCACGCGGAACTTGACGGATTCTGGAGTGAGCTCGCTCCGCCACGTGCCTGACCGGATACTTAAGCCTCAGTTATTAATCAAAATTAGCCCGTACTTAAGAAAGGACACCTGTGCATGCCAACCACCCTTTTTAGCCTGCAGCGCGATCATGTAGCACACCTACAGCGCGCTTATGCAGAGATTTTGAATGACCACGGGTTTGATAGTCTGGCTATTTACAGTGGTAATGCCAGCGAATACTTCGCTGACGACCATGCGCCTCCTTTTCAGACCTATGGGCATTTTATGCACTGGGTAGGCTTAGCCGATGTGCAGCATAGCTGGCTGATAATTCAGCCGGAAAAACGCCCCAACTGTTCTTATATGCGCCCGCCGATTTTTGGCATTTACCCACACATCTGCCGGAAGAACCTTGGGTATCAGAGTTCGATGTGCATTTTTGCAATGAAAGACCATACCCGCCATGGTCGGCAATGCCGCCGTTATTGGCGATATCGGGCAACTCGCTGCCAGTACACAGCAAGCATTGAAGGCACAATGTCAGCCTGAGCATATTGTTAGGGTCCTTGATGAGTTACGGCTGTTTAAAACACCTTATGAGATTGCCTGTATCCGTGAAGCCAACCGTTTATCAATAGCGGGACACCAAGCAGCGCAAGCCGCTTTTATTGGCGCCTCCGGTGAGTTAGATATTCAACTGGCGTACTTAGCGGCTAGTCGTCAGCGCGAGTCAAACGTACCTTATCAAAATATTATTGGCTTAAACGACCATGCAGGCGTACTGCATTACCAACATTACGACCTCAACGCCCCTAAACAGCGTTACAGCCTGCTAGTGGATGCGGGTCGTCGCTTCCGCGGATACTGCGCCGATATTACCCGTACTTACGCTGGCCCCGATGCCCCCGCTGTGTTTGGCGAACTGGTCTCGGCAATGCACGATTTAAAAGAGGAACTGGTCAGAGGCATAGCTCCAGGGTAGCTTTATCGCCCTGCACGAGCAAATGCATCGCCACCTTGGTGAGATATTAGTGGCCCACGATATGTATAAAGGCACCGCCGAGCAAGCCGTTGCTGAAGGCGTTACACGGGCTTTTGCCCTCATGGATTAGGTCATTCGTTGGGTCTTCAAGTGCACGATGTCGCCGGCCTGCGTCACCCCGATGGTTCACCAGCGCCTGCACCCGAACACCATCCAGCGCTACGCCTTACACGTACGCTGCGCCCTGGCATGGTAGTAACCATTGAACCGGGACTTTACTTTATAGACATGCTACTCGCCCCGCTGCGTAACTCCTCATCGCCTATTAACTGGGCGCTAGTTGATCTGCTCTCGCCTTGCGGTGGCATTCGTATCGAAGATAACGTGGTGGTGACAGAAAGCGGTTTCAGTAACTTAACGCCTTAAGCGCTCGCTAACCGTCTTATAAAGCCATTACCAAGCTTTAAAATGAACAACGCCCGGCACACAAGGCCGGGCGTTGGATAACCGCTAAACGTATCAGCAACAAATTAGAAGCGGTAAGTAACACCGCCGCCAATGGTGACGGGTTCCATATCAACTTCACCACCACCGCTAATATCAGCGCTTACGTCAGCGTAGCTTGCGTAACCATTGAGCATGACGTTGTCAGTCACGGCCAGATCAACACCTACTTGACCAATTGCACCGTAGCTTTCATCAACGCTCAAACCGCTCGGCTCGCTGGAGAAATGTGTGTAATTAAGACCAGCACCGACGTAAGGCTGCACGCGTGAATCCAAGCCGCCCAACGGGTAGTAGTTAACCAGTAGATTAACCGGTAAACGATCAATGCTACCTTCACCTGAACCGTCTACGCTCAAGTCGTGCTCGAATTCTTCGGAGCTGTTGAGTTCGGCACCGACCTTATCTGTAAATAGATAGCCCACGCCATAGGTTAATCCGCGCGCTTCATCAACACTTAATGAATCACCGTCTACATTGCCGTTACCTGAACCCGTGTCCGTTTGGGCAACGCCACCACGAACAAATACGTCGCCAGCGTTATAAGCGAGAGCCGCTTGACTTGCCAGTGCAAAACCAGCAGTGATTACAGTGGCAGAAATCAGTTTCATATTACTCATCAGGGTCATCCTCTCCTAGGCAGCGCTAGTTCCTTGCGCTTGGGATTACGGTACTACTCTACAACTTTCCTATACAGTATATAGTATAAGAACAGTGTTTCCAAATATCCTGTGAAATATTAATATAAGTAATTTGGCGCTGTTAGCTTTTTATTTATTTTTAATGAACATAAAAAAAGGTCCCCCGAAGGGGAGACCTAGGTGGAGCACGCCAGCTCACTCGGTTTATCGCTAATAGAGGTTAGCGATTTAGATGAAGAAGGGAGAGAAGCGTTACGTCTTTCTGTCAACACTAGCCTTAACTTCTCTATTCACTCATCCTTTGCCATATATATTGCGATTCATGTGCCAATACTTATAATTACAATATGAAACAACAAATTAAGTATATACAGATCGAAAAATCTCGCCCTGAGATGAACGGCAGCAAGCTAAGCGCACCAAAGCTGCGCATTTTCAGGCCGCTTTGCCTCATAACGAGTCAGCACGAATAGAATGTGGTCTCCTCATAGAGGCCGATGTATTGCGTTTGAAACTTAATAGCGTCATCTTCTAGTCATATTAAGACTATTGCTTCGCCAATGGATCTAGATTCAACTGCTAAGGAAGGTAGCCAATGCAAGAAGCCAAGACTATTTACGTTACCGGTGGCGCGCAGGGAATTGGCCTAGGTATTGCCCACCACCTGCTGATCGCCGGACACCGTGTGGTAATCACGGACATTGATGAAGAAGCGCTTAGCGCAGCAAAAGCTCGGCTGCCTTACAGCGAATACTTATTAGCGCTGGTCGCGGACGCAGGTAATGAACAACAGGTATCGAAAAGCATTACCCAGGCGGTGAGTCATTTTGGTCAACTGGATGGCTTAGTGCATAACGCAGGTATTGCCGACCCGTTTCACGGGCCGATGGAGAACCTGGAGCTCGCGGCCTGGCAAGCGTATTTAAATACCAACCTCACCGGCGCATTTCTATGTGCTAAATACGCAGCGAAGCACCTACGCAAACAGCAAGGCAGCATGGTACTTATGGCGTCTTCACGCGCCTTTCAGTCTGAACCTGATACCGAGGCCTACGCCGCCAGTAAAGGCGGCATTATCGCCCTGACACACGCGTTAGCGATTAGCCTTGGACCCGACATTCGCGTGAATGCGATTAGCCCGGGCTGGATAGAAGTGGGCGACTGGCAAAAGCCAGCACGCCAGCAGCCCGTTGAACACCGCTCCATTGATCGCGAGCAGCACCCAGCCGGGCGCGTGGGCACACCTAACGATATTGCATCCCTCACCCACTATCTTCTCTAAGGAAGCTAGTTTCATTACCGGCCAGAACTTTGTGGTTGATGGTGGCATGACCCGCAAAATGATCTATGCCGAGTGATAGCTGCATTAGATAGCGCCTCCATTGCCCATGTTGGGCACCCTCACGTACACTTGTTTGAATCCGTTTATCCATTTATAAACCCGCTTCCGACAAGCCGAGGCTCTCCCATGGCGTTTGAATCCACTTCTTCTTATATCGCAACCGATGCGCTTAAACAGGCAGTGAACGCGGCTGTGGTGCTCGAACGGCCGCTATTGATCAAAGGCGAGCCGGGCACCGGCAAAACCCTGCTGGCCGAAGAGCTGGCTGAATCTCTCAATACTCAGTTGATTACCTGGCATATCAAATCCAGCACCAAGGCGGCCCAGGGTTTATACGAGTACGATGCCGTCAGCCGCCTGCGTGACTCCCAGCTAGGCGTTGAAGGTGTAGAAAATGTCGCCAACTACATCAAGCCCGGCAAGCTGTGGGAAGCCTTTACCGCCAATCAACGGGTGGTGCTACTGATCGACGAGATCGACAAGGCCGATATCGAATTCCCCAACGATTTGCTACAAGAGCTGGATCGTATGGAGTTTCACGTTTACGAAACCGGCGAAACCATCCGCGCCGAGCAGCGCCCGATTATCATCATCACCTCAAACAACGAAAAGAGCTGCCGGATGCGTTCCTACGCCGCTGCTTTTCCACTACATTGAGTTCCCCGACCGCGAGACCATGCAGGCGATTGTCGATGTTCACTTTCCGGATATCGCCCCCGGCTTGTCAGCGAAGCCTTAGAGGTATTTTTCGATCTGCGTAAAGCACCCGGACTTAAGAAAAAGCCGTCCACGTCTGAACTCGTCGACTGGCTCAAGCTAATGATGGCTGACGATATTGCCCAAGAAGCACTCTACAACCGCGACCCGGCCAAAGCGCTGCCGCCCATGGCGGGCGCACTGGTTAAAACGAGCAGGACACCCAACTGCTTGAGCGTCTGGCGTTTATGATCCGTCGTCAGAAAGGCACAGGCCGCTAAGCCATGTTTATTGGCCTATTTGGAAACATTAAAGCGTGCGGGAGTTCCGGTATCACTACGCGAACTGCTGGACCTTCACGCCGTGGTGGAGCGCGGTGTGGTGTTCGCCGACATGGAAGCCTTCTATCAAGTGGCCCGCACGGTGATGGTCAAAGACGAGCGCCATTTTGACCGCTTTGATCGTGCCTTCGCCGCCTGGTTCAAAGGCCTGGAGGACATGGATGCCGCTATTGAGGCGCTGATTCCCGATGACTGGCTACGCCGGGAGTTTGAGAAGCAGCTAACGGATGAAGAGAAAGCCAAAATCGAATCCCTGGGCGGCCTCGAAGAACTCATTGAGACGTTCAAAAACGCCTGGAGGAGCAAAAGAGCGCCACGCGGGTGGCAATAAATGGATCGGCACCGGCGGAACCAGCCCTTTGGCGCCTACGGCTACAATCCAGAAGGTATCCGTATTGGCCAGGATGGCTCGCGCCACCGCCGCGCCACCAAGGTCTGGGACGAGCGACGCTTCCGCGATTACGATGATTCTCTGGAATTAGGCACGCGCAATATCAAAATGGCGCTGCGCCGCCTGCGCAAGTTTGCCCGCCAAGGGGCGTTAGAGGAGTTTGACGTTGATAGCACTATCCGCGAAACCGCCAAGGACGCCGGGCTACTCAACGTGCAGATGCGCCCAGAGCGCCATAACGCGGTGAAGGTGCTGCTGTTTTTGGATGTGGGCGGCTCGATGGATGACCATATCCGCGTCTGCGAAGAGCTGTTCTCTGCCGCCCGCTCAGAGTTTAAGCACCTGGAGCACTACTACTTCCATAATTGCCTTTACGAAGGGGTTTGGCGCAATAACCTACGCCGGGGTAATGAGCGCATCCCCACCATGGACGTGCTGCACACCTACGGTGCGGATTACCAGGTGGTGATTGTTGGCGATGCCGCTATGTCGCCTTACGAAGTCACCCACCCCGGCGGCAGCGTAGAGCACTTTAACGACGAAGCGGGCGGCGTGTGGCTTAAGCGTCTATGCGAGACGTTTCCCCGTCTGGCGTGGCTTAACCCGATGCCGCCCCGGGCCTGGGAGTACACCTACTCGACCCAACTGATCCGCGAGATCATCGATGACCGCATGTACCCCATGACCATGGAGGGACTGGAAACCGCCATGCGCGAACTGGCAAAGAAGTAAGCTGAACTTAACGGATCATGCGCGATAGCACATCGTGGTGGGTCAGTTGGCGATGTAGGATGGCCATCACGATGTGCCCGGCGATCAATGCCAATAGTGTCCAACCCAGTTCACCATGCAATAAACCACCCAGATCCGTCATCCAGGTAATTTCCTCTCCTTCAAAACCTGTCATTAAATTAATGCCAAAGACGTCAAGCGAACGACCTGAACCATACTGGCGAATAAGCGCAATGGTGGGTACAGCGATCATTAAGCCGTAGAGCGCAAAGTGTCCCAGCTTCGCCATCACGCTCAATGAAGGCGGGCGGCGCGACACATTGGCTAATGCCCACATAGCACGCAGCACGGCTAACGTAAGCAGCAACACGCCTATAGGGTAGTGAGTACCCCAAAAAAAATCTTCAAAAGGGGTATCTGGGAACAGCCAGTGCGCCGTCGCGCTGGTAAATTGCCACGCAAACAGCAGCGCCATCCCCCAGTGCAGCAAACGGCTTATCGCTCCGTAGCGAATAGGGGTATCCATAACAGTTAACGACATACATTTTCCCTTAACATAATTAACAAATGTTAGGTCTAGTTTACCCAGTCAAACGAGCAACATCATGACAACAACGTGCAAAATGGTTGTCAGAAATGGAACGCAACGTTTTACAGAAGTATTAGAGGACCTGCGGGAAATCGTTTAAGCCTTTTATAAATGCCTGTTTGGCCGACTCAAAACTCTTAGGGTCGTGTTTGAAACGGCGTAGGATGAGATCTTTATCCAGCGCCAGAGTAGGTGCCAGTTCATTAATATTTTTAGCGGGATGTCGTGCTCCTAAGCCAATTCGCTTTCCGTCCGCCCCACCAAACCAACGCTTAATGCCGCTTTTTGGTAAAATGCTTCTTGCTCAGCGTTATTGACTTCGACACGCAACGGCGCCTTTAAGGTAAGTTCACTAATCAAGCGCTGCTGGGCATCGGCCTGGTTAAGTGCGCAGGCATGCGTAACGGTCATGCCCTCGCCCTCTTCGTCCAGCACTAGCAGCGCCAATGCTTGAGGCTTACCGTTGCCATCAACGGCAGCAAATAGACGCGCGGCTTCTTGCGGGAAAAATACACTGCAGGTGCCGGTGAACACGACCAGCGGCGTTAGACCCGCTTCTTGTCCGTATACTTCAGCGCATAATCGCGCCAGACAAGCATTGCGCTGGGCCTCTGCGTTAACGTGTACGACCTTCATTTGAATTATCTCGCCGACTGAAAAGCCGCAAGCCTAGAGCAATCACAGCGGTTTTGACAGAGCATTGTACAACACGATAAGCCTCTTCATTTACACTGTTACTGAACACAGCTCTGAAGTACCTGTCGGAAGTAACTGTAAATGTGACCATTGACTTAGAAGGAGCTAGCATGCCCACCTTTACCAATGACCCTACCATGCCGACACCCAGTTTTCCCGGCAGCCATATAGTCGTCGATGATCACTATGTGTTTATTTCTGGGCTAACTGTCGCCGATCTCTCTAACGGCCATGCTGCACGTGGAAACGTTAAAGAAGAGACCCGCCTTGTAATGCGCGCCCTATCCCGCATGCTTGAGCTGGAAGGTGGCAGCGTCGCGGATATAGTGCGAGTGGATATCCATCTGACTGATTTACACGCTATCCAAGACATGGATAGCGTATATGCCGAATACTTTGAACCCGGCCGATACCCCGCCCGTACCTGCACAGAATCACCCAATCTCAGCGGCGGTAGCAGTATTGAAATTACCGTGATGGCGAAACGCCAACACCTATCAGAGCAATAACAGCCTCAATATCTACATGGGCTTCCAGCATATCCGCCAGGCGATCAAGTTCACGCTCTCGGTGAGCTTGGTAATCGCTTTGCTCGCCGTCAGCGAGGCCCAGTTGCTTTAACAGCGCGTGGCAGGCATCGGGGTGATCAAATAAGCCATGGAGATAGGTACCAAAGATTTGTCCATCCTCACTGATCGCCCCCCTCTGGTCGGCCTTCTATATTAAATAGCGGTGAACTAAGCGCTGCCCCTTCGCTTACGCCGTTATGGATTTCATAGCCGGTAACGGTAGCGCCCTCCGCCACCGTTGAACCAATCACATTGCGCAGCTGCTTACCTGCCACCATGCGGGTGGTAAGGGGTAAAAGCCCTAAACCCGCTACTTTTTCATGTTTTCCCTCCAGGCCGTCAGGGTCATCTACCCATTCGCCCAGCATTTGAAAACCACCGCAAATACCCAGCACTTTGCCGCCATAACGCAAGTGACGCTGGATTGCCTTATCCCAGCCCTGGCGTTTCAGCCATTCAAGATCGCTAGCGGTACTTTTACTGCCGGGCAGCATAATCACATCGGCGGCAGGAATTGGCTGGTCGGCCCGGATAAACGTCATCGCGACCTGGGGATGTAACCTCAAGGGGTCAAAGTCGGTATGGTTACTGATGCGCGGTAGCGCGGGAACGATCACGTTAAGCGTCTGGCTGGCTTTTTCGCCTTGGATTAAACCAATGCTGTCTTCTGCATCGAGTACCAGCCCCCTGCAGATAAGGCAATGTTCCAAACACTGGTTTTCCAGTGCGTTCCTCCAACCACTCGAGCCCAGGTTTTAGCAGTGCTATATCACCCCGAAAGCGATTGATAATAAAGCCCTTGGTGCGCGCCTGTTCGCTCTCGCTCAATAGCGCCAGCGTACCCACCAATTGGGCGAATACTCCGCCACGGTCAATATCACCCACCAGTAATACCGGGCAATCTACCGCTTCGGCAAAGCCCATATTGGCGATATCGCCTTTACGCAAATTGATTTCGGCCGGGCTGCCCGCCCCTTCGGCGATAACCACATCAAAGCGGCTTTCTAACGCTTGCCACGCGGCCATTACGCTCTCTTTAGCGGTGCGTTTAAAAGCGTGGTAATCCAGAGCATCCATATGGCCATGAACTTTGCCGCGTAAAATCACCTGGGCGCCACGATCGGTTTCCGGCTTTAGCAATACCGGATTCATATCGCTGTGGGTGCTAAATAGCAGGCTTGTGCTTGTAAGGGCCGTAGAGCGGCCAATCTCGCCGCCGTCCTGAGTCACTGCGCTATTAAGCGCCATGTTCTGGGGTTTAAACGGCGCCACTGATATCCCACGCCTTGCCAACGCGCGGCAAGGGCTGCCACCACGGTGCTTTTACCCGCATCCGAGGTGGTGCCTTGAATCATCAGTGTGGCCATAGAGAGGTCTCGCCCAGTTGAACAAGAGCAAGACTTTAGCGGGAGGCGCTAAGGGGCGCAATGTGTTCAGTCTCCGCTCAAGCACCCTAATTCCTTTAATAATCAAAAATACTTTTTATCGCCATCAATTCGTCATATGCCATCTCTAGGCTGATACCTAACAAATGAGATCGATCTCATTGCATTAATAACAGGTATCCCCATGGCAGATTTACTCAGTGTGGCCAAACTCGCCGGGGTGTCTAGGGCAACTGCGGCGCGAGCTTTTCAAGTCCCGATTTGGTACGCCCCGCTACCCGGCAAAGGTGTTTAACGCTGCCCAGCAGCTTGCGTTTAGGCCAAATAAAATCGCCCAACAGCTTCGCTCTCAAGCGACGCAGATGATCGGCGTGATGGTGCCCAGTCTCGATAACCCAGTGTTTGCCGAACAGCTACAAGCCATGGAAGTAGCAGCACGTGCGTCTGGTTACTCACTAATCGTTACCACCAGCGAATACTCGCCCAGCCGCGAGGGTGACATTGTTGAGGAGATGCTGCGCCAGCGCGTGGACGGCTTGGTGCTTACCGTGGCAGAAGCCGATAACAGCGCCGTGCTGGACAAGCTGCGTTTAGAAAATACACCGTGCTTACTGGTCTACAACCCACCCGGCAACAGCAGCTTTCCCTCCATCGGCGTCGATAACCGTGCCGCCAGTGCTGATGCCACCCGCCATTTAATCACCCTGGGCCATGAACGGATTGGTATGGTCGCTGGCCCGCTATTGCAATCAGACCGTGCCCAACAGCGTTTTGACGGTTACTGCCACGCTATGCGCGAGGCAGGCCTGATCGCCCGTCCGCTCGTTGAGATGGCCCGCCATACCCAAGCTGACCTCGCAAGCCTAATACCTGCACTGCAAGGCCCAGACGCTCTCAGCGCAGTTATCTGTACCAATGACCTGCTCGCTATCAGCCTGATTGGCGAACTGCAACGCGCAGGATTTAGCGTGCCTGGCGATCTTTCTGTAATGGGTTTTGACGGCATTGCATTAGGCAAACACCTCTACCCGTCGCTATGCACCATTGAGCAACCACGCGCCGACATTGGGCGCACCGCGGTGCACACCTTGCTAGCCATGATTCGGGGAGAAGAATGCACACCTACTCCCCCTGCCCCACGCATTGCGTCAGGGCGAAAGTGTCGGAATCCCGACATCCCGTAAGTCCACGTTAAGCACTTCCTAGAGGAACACGGTATGAGTCTTAATCGCATGAACCTTAAGCATCTTTATCAAGCGTTACTGGCCACGGCGGTTATCAGTGCGTCAGGGGTCGCTACTGCCCAATCAAGCGACAACGCGATCTGCTACAACTGCCCGCCAGAGTGGGCGGATTGGGGTACTCAGCTGCGTTTGATCGAACAGGAGACCGGCATTCGCGTGCCCCAAGACAACAAAAATTCCGGACAATCCCTAGCACAATTAGTTGCTGAAGAAAGTAGTCCGGTGGCTGATGTCGTTTACTACGGAGTGACCTTCGGCATTCAAGCCATGGAAGAGGACGTAGTGACGCCCTACCAGCCTGCCCATTGGGACGAGATACCCGAAGGCCTGAAAGACCCCGAAGGTAACTGGTTTGCCATCCACTCCGGCACCCTCGGTTTTATGGTCAACGTCGACGCCTTGGATGGCGCGCCGGTGCCCACTTCCTGGGAAGACCTGCTCAAGCCTGAGTATCGCGGCATGGTGGGTTACCTTGACCCGGCCAGTGCCTTTGTCGGCTATGTCGGTGCCGTGGCGGTCAACCTAGCCATGGGTGGCGATCTTAACGACTTCACCCCAGCGATCGACTACTTCAATCAGCTCGCCGAAAACGACCCGATTGTGCCCAAGCAAACCAGCTACGCGCGAGTTCTTTCCGGCGAGATACCCATCCTGCTCGATTACGACTTCAACGCTTACCGCGCCCGCCACAGCGATGGTGCCAACGTTGAGTTTGTGATTCCCGAAGAGGGTAGCGTGGTGGTGCCTTATGTTATGAGCTTGGTGAAAGATGGCCCTAACCCCGAAAACGGCCAGCAAGTGCTTGATTTTGTGCTCTCTGACCAAGGCCAAGCGGTATGGGCTGATGCTTACCTACGCCCTGTGCGCGCCAGCGCCATCTCCCGAAGCGCGCGAAGTCTTTCTGCCCGATAGCGAGTATGCCCGCGCCGAAGCTCTCGACTACACCGCTATGGCGGCTGCTCAACGTAGCTTCTCTGAGCGTTATCTGTCGGAGGTTCGTTAATCATGACAGCAGCATCCAAGCAGCCCTCCGGGGCTGCTTCTTTCGTCAATAGTCGTCAGATCATGGTGGGGCCCGCGCGTCGAAAAAGCCTTATCGCAATGTTTACTTTACTGCCTGCCCTGGTGATTTTCTGCGCCTTTTGGCTACTGCCTTTTCGCGTCTGATCATGATGGGCGCCGAGGCTGACCCAAGCAGCGGTATTAGCGCGTATTTAACTATTCTCACCCATCGTCAGTACTTAATTAGTCTAGCGACCACCGTTGGTCTCTCGCTGGTAGTGTCACTGGTAGCCGTTGCCATTGCGGGCATTGCTGGATTTTTTCTCGCCCGTCAGCGATTTTTGGCAAATCCATACTAGTGGCTATCCTCACTTTTCCGCTGGCTTTTCCAGGCGTGGTGGTGGGCTTTCTGGTCATCATGCTGGGGAGGGCGTCAAGGCGCCTTGGCGCAGACTAGCCTGTGGCTGTTTGGCGAGCGCTGGATGTTCGCCTACTCACTGGCCGGGCTATTTATTGGTTACCTCTACTTCTCCATCCCTCGTGTCATTACCACGGTGATGGCTGCCTGCGACAACCTGGATCAAAGTCTTGAAGAAGCCGCCCGCTCGTTAGGCGCTAACACCTGGCAGGTCACCAAAGACGTTATCGTGCCTGGCATTGCGCCCGCGCTGCTCTCAACCGGTGCTATCTGCTTTGCGACCAGCATGGGCGCCTTTGGTACGGCGTTTACCCTGGGCACGCGGTTAAGCATTCTGCCGCTCAATATCTACGGTGAATTCACCAACTACGCCAATTTTGCCATGGCCGCCGCGCTTTCGGTGGTGCTGGGCGTGATTACGTGGATGGCATTGAGCCTTGCCCGCAGGCTGGCAGGCGGCAACCTGGGAGCCTCCGTATGAAATCGCGTCTACGCTTTACGTTGCAATTGGGCTTCACCCTGCTGGTGTGCCTGTTCATGATCGTGCCTGTCGCAATGTCAGTCATGGCGGGGCTAACCGAGAACTACTTTGTTGGCCTGCAGAGTGGCTTAACGCTGCGCTGGGTGAATGAGGTGTGGCAGCTCTACGCCGATACCATCTGGCTCTCCATTAAACTGGCGCTGGCCTGCTTACTAATCACGACCCTGATTGGCGTACCCGCCGCCTATGGCCTGCTGCGCAGCCGCCGCCGCTGGGCCAACGCGATCGAAGAACTCCTGCTGCTACCGGTTGCCGTGCCTGGGCTGGCCACCGCGCTTGCCCTACTGCTCGTCTATGGCAGCTACCGTGAATTTCGCGGCAGCTGGCTATTTATTTTGATTGGCCATGTGCTGTTTACCTTGCCCTTTATGGTGCGCGCGGTGCTCTCCGTGATGCAGACCGCCAAGCTTCCCCAACTGGAAGAAGCCGCCGCCAGCTTAGGCGCCAGTTTCAGGCAACGCTTTTTCGGGGTGGTCATCCCCAACTGTATGAGCGGTATTTTGGCGGGGCGCTGATGGTGGTCACCCTATCGATCGGTGAATTCAACATTACCTGGATGCTGCACACCCCTTGACCAAGACGCTCCCGGTCGGCTTGGCCGACAGCTACGCCTCCATGCGCCTGGAAGTTGGGTCGGCTTACACGCTGATATTTCTGGTCATGGTCGTGCCCTTGCTGGTGGCGATTCAGTGGGCGGGCCGACTCACCGAGCAGCGCCACTAAGTTTTATTATTTGAGAATCCGTTATGAGTTCATCTGTCAGTATTACGCTAAACCAATGCAGCCGCACCTTTGCTGGTGGCAACACGGCGCTCCAGCCGCTTGACTTGCAGGTTAATGCCGGTGAAACCCTGGTACTGCTGGGCCCTTCCGGCTGCGGCAAAACCACCACTCTGCGCATTATTAGCGGTCTGGAAAGCCCCGACCAAGGCGGACAAGTGCTGTTTGGGAGCGTGATATCACTGCGCTGCCGATTGAGAAGCGCGACGTGGGAATGGTGTTTCAAAACTACGCGCTCTTCCCCAACATGAGCGTTGCCGACAATATTGCCTATGGCCTGAAAATACAGCGTTTGCCACGTGCCGAGATTGCCCAAAGGCTTGACGAAGTCATGCATATGGTTGACTTACAAGGCTTTGGCGAGCGGAGAATCGACGCCCTCTCCGGTGGCCAAAAGCAGCGCGTGGCGCTTGCCCGTGCGATTGCTGTTCGCCCCAAGGTGCTGCTGTTTGATGAGCCATTGGCAGCTCTCGACGCCAAACTTCGTGATCGCCTGAGAATTGAAATTGGCCAGCTACTGCGAAAGCTTGGCACCACGGCGGTTTACGTCACCCACGATCAAGATGAGGCGATGGCCTTGGGTGACCGCATCGCGGTAATGCTGGGCGCATTGCGCAGCTAGGCACACCGTAGGAGATTTACCACCAACCGGCCAACGCCTTTGTGGCGGACTTTATTGGTGCGGTTAATTGCCTGGAAGTGATCGGTACACGAGCTGATGGTGGGCTAATAATGCATGGGGCGAACTCATCGCTAATCATTTGCAGGGAGTCACTACGGTTTACTGCCGACCAGAAGATATCCAGGTAGTACCGCTAAGCCGCCGATATAAAAGGCAAAGTGGTACAGAGCATTTTCCTAGGGCAGACCCAACGCCTGATGGTAGACACTGGCGGCGCTTCGCCACTCAAGATTGAAGCACCCTCCCGCCAGCGTTGGCCAAATGGTACCGCGATTGGTTTGGCACTCCCTTCTAGCGTGCTTTTTCATCCAGATAAGCCCACTGCCCCTGTTAATGCCAAGGAGATGGCCAATGGCTGATCAAGGTTTAAACATTAAGAAAGCCCCTCATGCCCAGCAATGCCTTATCGCCCAGATTAGCGATCCGCATATCAAGGCGGGCGGTAAACTCTTACCGGCAGGTAGATACCGCCAGTGCCCTGCGCCAAGCAATCAGCACGCTCAATCAGCTAGCGCCGCGCCCCGACCTGGTACTGATTAGCGGTGACTTGGTTGATTTTGGCCACCCTAGCGAGTACGCCACCTTTAAGCAGATCCTGGCTGAGTTAACGCTGCCCGTGTACTTGATCCCTGGCAATCATGATAACCGCGAACATCTGCGCGCTGCCTTTACCGAGCACCGTTATCTATTTCAGCACCGCGACTATTTACAATGGGTCGTGGATGACTATCCGGTACGCATTGTAGGGCTCGACTCATCGGTGCCGGGTAAACCCTACGGGGAGCTAAGCGATGAAAGCCTGCAGTGGCTAGACACTAAGCTGGCAGAGCAACCCGAAAAAACCGACGCTGGTCATGGTGCATCACCACCCGTTTGTTAGTGGCATCGACCATATGGATCGCCAGCCGCTCAAGCGACCAGACGCGCTAGCCGACGCCATTGGCAAACATGCCCAGGTCGAGCGTGTGCTCTGCGGGCATCTACACCGGAGCATTCAGGCCCGCTTTGCCAACACCTTGGCGATTAGCTGCCCCGGGTTTCCCATCAGGTGAGTTTGGATCTCACGCCAAACGGCCCTCCAGCTTTCAGTTAGAGCCTCCTGGTTACTTGCTGCATCAGTGGTCGGCGGCTAACGGCATGGTGACTCACCAGGGATTTATCAAGCGCTATCCTGGCCCTTTTCCGTTTTTTGACGCCAACGGGTTAATTGACTAAGGCACGCTTGATAAACCACCAACTCATCAGCGGAAAACAGCACAAGGTTACGTTGGAAAGCAATCGGTCACGCTACAAAGAGAGCTCAGCCTCAGATGTTGTAGTATCCAATTGCGCCAACTCCCAAGCTTGCACCATTTGCTTTTAGCTATTCCCCAACGGTAGCCGCCTAGCGCACCACTTTGTTGAATCACCCGATGGCAGGGAATCCAAAGAGCAATCGGGTTGGCGCCGACGGCGTTGCCTACCGCTCGGGAGGAGTTAGGCGCTCCCAGTGCCTGAGCAATATGTGTATAGCTAACCCATTGCCCCTCGGGAATCGTCAGTAATGCCCGCCAAACCGCCACTTGAAAGTTAGTGCCTGTCACGTGCAATGACAAAGACGCTGGCGACTCTTCTGACTTGGCAAAAATCGCCTCCACCGCGTAGCGCGTAGCAACGGGGTTATGGTGGAACGTACTGCGCGGCCACTCCTTGGCAAGTCGTGCCAGCAAATCGTCGGCACTGGTAGCATCGACAAAGCCCATGCGGCAGATCCCGCGAGGCGTTATGGCCACAAAATATGACCAAGGGGCGTTTCATGCACGCCATAAGTAATCTCAACGCCCTCGCCCTGGCGCTTATATTCACCCGGGGTGACAGCCTCTAGCTGAACAAAGTGATCATAAAGCCGCGAGCCACCGCTAAGCCCCAGGGAATGAGCAATATCCAACAGCGAAGTGGAAGATTGCATCAGCCGCTTGCCCCGCTCTAACGTGAGCGCCTGTAAAAGCGCTTGGGACTAATCCCTACATAACGGCAAAACAGTCGTTGGAAGTGAAAAGCGCTCAGATGAACGTGAGCAGACACCGTTTCCAAGTTAGGCTGCGTCGCTGCATGAGCTACCATATAAGCCATGGCTTTTCGATACGCGCATAATCGTTCATTTTTGCCTCACTGAGCGCCCTGTTATAGGTTTTCTAAGTGCTTATGCTGATAGCCTAAGGGATCGAGGCGCGCTTGCCGACCCGAATCTTGCTCAATCACTAGCGAATAATCACTCACTGTTTTAGCGTTAGGATGACGGTGATGTACAAAAGACACATTGCCTATTTCCCGCTAGAGTGAAGTTCCGCCTCAATAGAGGGTATCCGATAAGCCCATGCAAGATTTGATCAACGACATTGCGACAGCCATGGCAAAAGCAGAGGAGCGCGGCAAGGTCGCAAACTATATTCCCGAGCTTGGCCATGTTGACCCACAGCAGTTTGTTATTTCGCTCGCCACCGTGGATGGCAACGTTTACTCGGCAGGTTGTGCTACCACGCCCTTCTCGATTCAGAGTATCTCTAAAGTATTTACGCTGACCATTGCATTGGGGCAAGTGGGTGATTCGCTGTGGTCAAAGTAGGCCGCGAGCCCTCAGGTGATCCCTTCAACTCCATCGTGCAGCTTGAACACGAAAGCGGTAAACCGCGTAACCCGTTTATCAATGCCGGGGCCATTGCGGTGGTCGATGCGATCATGATGGGCCACGAGCCCAAAGAGACCCTGGGCGAGATTCTTAGCTTTGTACGCTATATCGCCGATGACGACAGCATTTACTTTGATCATGCGGTGGCCGCTTCCGAAATGGCCCACCGCGACCGCAATGCGTCACTCGCGCATTTCATGAAAGCGTTTGGCCATCTTCGCCACGATGTCGATAAGGTTCTGGGTACCTACTTCCATCAATGCGCCATCGCCATGAGCTGCGAACAACTCGCCCATGCAGGTTTGTTCCTGGCCTCAGATGGCGTGAACGAACCCAGCGGCATTCGCGTAGTGGCGCCCCAGCGGGCACGGCGCATTAACTCATTAATGATGATGTGTGGACACTACGATGCGTCCGGTGAGTTTGCCTTTCGCGTTGGCTTGCCCGGCAAAAGTGGCGTAGGCGGCGGCATACTCGCCATCGCGCCAGGCCATGGTTCCGTTGCTGTTTGGTCCCCGGGATTGGACGCCTACGGCAACAGCCTGCTAGGCACCCAGGCGCTCGAAATGTTTGTGCAACGTACGGGCTGGTCAGTGTTTGGGCATTAAAGTACGCATCTCCGTCGACTTAACCTAAGCTGGACAATAGTAGGTTGGTCCCACAGTATAGCTAGCCAGATACGGACATTTTACAATGCCATTATTAGTCAGGGAGGACACCATGGCCAATGATATGAGTAACCCCGATCACCGTGATGCGATTAAAATCTTCGCGCGCCTGGGGTACGCCTCTCGAGGCATCGTCTATCTCTTAGTTGGCGGTCTCGCCGCACTGGCGGCGTTTGGTCAAGGTGGCCAAACAGAAGGCAGTCGCGGTGCTTTAGAGAGGGTGCTCGCTGCCCCCTTCGGGAAAATATTATTAGGCCTCATTGCATTGGGCTTGGTTTGCTATGCCCTGTGGCGCACGATACAAGCGATCAAAGACGCCGACCACCACGGCACTGACGCTAAGGGCATTGCCATTCGTACTGGCTTAATGGTGAGCGCTGTTACGCATACCCTATTAGCTTTTTGCGGCAACCCTCATCTTCCAATTTGGCGGCTCTTCTGGGGGCTCGGGTGGGGCTCACAGGGAATGGCTAGCTGGCTGATGCAACAGCCTTTCGGCCGCTGGCTGGTAGGCGCAGTCGGAATAATCTTGATCGGCGTTGGCATCTCTCATGTGTTCAAAGGCTTCAAGGCCAAATTTCATAAACACTTCGCTATGCCAACGCAAACGCAGAAATGGGCTTACCCAATCTGCCGTTTTGGTTTGGTGACTCGCGGGATTGTATTTGCCATCGTAGGTTGCTTCTTTATTATTGCCGCTTACCAATTCAATCCTAGTGAGGCAGGTGGTACGGCTGAAGTATTTACCGCGCTGCGTAGCCAGTATACGGTCAATGGCTACTAGCCATTGTCGCTATAGGTCTGTTTGCGTTTGGCCTCTACAGCCTATTAGCAGCTGTCTACCGCCGCATTAATGCCAGCATGTAGTCACTTGACATGGCTAATGCGACTAACCGCACAAAGCAGTGGTTTGAGCGCCTCAACGGCTCAAAGAATATGCTGTGGCTACTCGGTACGCTCTCTTTCTTGAAACAATAATTCTGCCCATACCGCTTGAGCTAGTACTCATCCCGCTAATGGCCGCCAATAAACACCGTATCTGGCTATTAGCGACGGTCACTACCGTAGGCTGCCTTATTGCTTCGCTGGTCGGCTATAGCGTCGGCCTGCTGCTTTTCAGACGATAGGCGTATGGTTTATCGACTTTATGGGGATGCAGGAGAGTTATCAGGCGTTCCAAACGTTTTTGACCAGTATGGTTTTATCGCCATTCTTTCCATTGGCATTTTACCTATCCCCTTTCAGGTCGCGATGATTACCGCTGGGCTCTCTGGTTATCCGGTTCTGCTCTTTGCGCTCGCAGCGTTAATTGCCCGCGGACTGCGTTATTTCGGCCTGGCTTGGCTCGTTCATCGCTTTGGTAGCCAGGTACTTCTGTTATGGAAGCAACAAGCCCTGGTGACCAGTTTAGTGGCGGGGATAGTAGTACTGGTACTGGCGCTGGGAATGCAGGCCTTGGCAGGGCTGGTTATGTAGCGAAAGCTAAACCAGCCCACTGCCAGCGAGCAAACCAACTGGCTTATGCATCGTCTTGCTTCGTACCCGGCGCTGACGCCATATGTTTAGCCTTCATATCCTTGAATGCCTCCATGATGTCCATCGGTAACGGGAAGACAATCGTGGAGGCGTTCTTATTGCTCATGTCACTCATGGTTTGCAGGTAACGCAGCTGCAATGCCGCCGAATTTTCCTGCATTACATTGGCCGCCTCAACCAGTTTTTGACGCCTGAAGCTCGCCTTCGGCATGAATGACCTTGGCGCGACGCTCACGCTCCGCTTCGGCTTGGCGCGCAATGGCGCGGATCATGCTTTCATCCAAATCCACATGCTTGATTTCAACATTGGCCACCTTGATACCCCATGCTTCGGTTTGGGTATCGATGATTTCCTGGATATCGTCGTTGAGTTTATCGCGTTCCGATAGCATCTCATCGAGATCATGTTTCCCCCAGCACGGAGCGCAGCGTGGTCTGCGCCAGTTGGCTGGTCGCCTGAGTGAAATTCTCGACTTGAATAATCGCCTTTTCAGGGTCGACAACGCGGAAATAGAGCACGGCGTTAACCTTAACAGTGACGTTATCTTGAGAGATGACATCCTGCTCAGGAACATCCATGGTGATCACGCGCAGATCCACCACTTCCATCTTCTGAATGGCGGGGATCACAATGACCAACCCAGGCCCCTTTACCTTCTGATAGCGGCCCAGAAAGAACACTACGCCGCGCTTGTATTCTGGCAGGATGCGAATAGAGGCAGCGATCAACATCACCACCAGCACGACAGGAACTAAATACGAAATAATCATAAGGCACCTCGTTTTGCAGATGGTTAGTTATGTAAAAATTCATAACAGCATTAAGCGCTAACGGGGCGTCACATAGACCGTCAAGCCTTCGAGACGCACCACCTCAAGCTCATCACCCCGTTTAACGGGCGTATCGCTCACCGCATTCCACCGCTCACCGTGCAACCGCACATGGCCAGTCATATCAAAATCATCCAGCGCAATAGCGCTTGCGCCAATTAACTGCTCCACACCGGTGTGCAGGGCGACGGCGCAGAGTTGTAAAGCGCATTAATGTCCAAAGCATTAACCCTCCGGATACCAGCGCCACCCGCCAATGAGTGGTAACGAAATGGCCAGGTATTCGGCATCCATTAGCATCACCGACCCCAATACAAAGGCGATGATGCCTCCCGCCCTAACACGCCAAAGCTGGGCATTAGCGCTTCTCCTACCATCAACGCCAATCCCACTACGATTAACGCTAGCCCAGCGTAGTTAATCGGCAATACCTGAAATGCAAATAGCGCCAGCAGCAGACAAATCACTCCGATAGTGCCAGGAAACAAGCTGCCGGGGCTGGCAAGTTCGAAAATCAGCCCGTAAAAGCCAATGATCATCAAGAAGTAAGCGATGTTGGGATTCGTAATTAACGATAATAGCTGGGTACGCCAATCCGGGTCGTAGCGTTCAATGGCAAGATCCGCCGTTGACAGCGTGTAATCACCTTGCTCCATGACCACCGTCATGCCGTCAATCTGGGCGAGCAAATCGTCAATATCTCTTGCCACCACATCAATGACGTTTCGTTCCAGCGCCTCGTTAGCCGTGAGGTTTACCGCATCACGAACGGCTTCTTCAGCCCAATCGGCGTTGCGGCCATGGCGTTCAGCTAAGCTCCGAATAAAGCTCACTGCGTCTTCCAGCACCTTGCGCTCCATGGCGCTGCCGCCGTCTTCATCCCCGTCTTCAACGCCTTCACCTTCTTCATCAGCGCCGCCAGTCAGCCCGCCACCGCCCATTTGCACCGGCGTAGCAGAGCCTAAATGAGTAGAGGGCGCCATGGCTGCTACATGGCTGCCATAAAGCAAGTAGGTGCCTGCGCTAGCTGCGCGCGCCCGCTGGGGAAACGTACATCACCACCGGGAGGTCAGAATTAAGCATTTCTCGGATCATGTCGCGTGTGGTATCGACCAGCCCGCCAGGGTATCGATTTCAACAATCACTACCTCGCTATCCTGCTCACGTGCATTATTTAACCCACGCTCAAAATAATCCTTGGTGGCGGGACCAATAGCACCTTCAATGTTGAGCACCAAAGCGTTAGGCGAGGGGTTTGCGCCATGGCCTGCCACGTAAGCGACACTACCGCCATTAGCAAGCCGACAAGTAAAAGCCACAGCCAGTGTGATTTATGAGAAAGGGGGCTGCATAGTCACATCTCCCGCTTAGCGCCTTGAAACGATTACATAGCGCTAGGTAGAGTGTCGCCTTGCTTTGGTTACTCGTGCTGCTTCAGAGTTTAAGCAGGCAATAGGCACATAAGGTACCTATTCAACGTAGCACCCACAGTGAGCTTCGTCATGAACGAGTTGGTGAGAGGATTTTGAGTGAAAAGAGCCTATTTCAATGAGGCTACTTTAAAGGATAGAGGAACGTGCGATGACATTGGAGGGTTGCTTAGTTCACATAATAGCCACTTACCTTCCAAATGCCCTCTTCTAAGTGAGGCGTAATGGTTTCAGTGATCAGCGGCTTATTTTCAAAACGCGTCTGGAACGTAAACACCGCATAATCGCCGGCAGGCGCACCGGCATAGAGGTTTGACGAATCGCGCGCACACGCCGCCTGGACTCAACAGCCCCGAAATCACGGCGAGCAGCGCTGATGGTGCGGGCCAACATATGTGACGACAGCGGCACCTGCAGCAGTGTAGAAGAGTTTTCCCACGCCTGATCGAACTCCCCACTGTCGATGGCTTTTAACCACTCCAACGCCGCCGCCTCTGCCGCATCAGTATGCGGATAAGCATAGGTCGACATAAAGAGGAGCAAGGTAGCAATGATAAACGTCAGTGTTTTTGGCATAGCGAGCTCTTTGGCAACCAGGATTATTCGTGCGTCTTAAGTAATTATCGGAAGCCCGCGTAATTTCTTTAACAATAATCCTACTCGAATGGCGATAGACGGTAGAAAGGCCGCCCAGTGTCGGTCTTCGCTTCAAAACACACCCACTCGTTTACCATGCGCCACCCAACCGATTCAGCTTTCACCATTAGGCGACTATGTCCGTCAACGCCCTCTATACCGACCTTTCTGGCTACTACGATTTGATGTGTTTGGATATCGACTATCAAGCACAAAGTAACGCCATTCGTCGGTTGCATCAGATTTTGGTAACGGCGGCACCGCTCACCTGGATCTCGCCTGTGGCACTGGCCCCACGTGCGTCATTTTATTGATTCTGGCTATGCCAGCAGCGGGCTGGACATCAACCAGCCGATGCTGGATATCGCCGCCAAGCGCTGCCCAGAAGCCCTGTTCACCCTGCAAGATATGAGTACGTTCGACGTTAGTGAACCGCTGGATTTAATTACCTGCTTTTATACTCAATCCACTACAACGATGGCATCGAAAAGCTAACAACATGCATTGCTAGAGCCCATCGCGCACTAGCAACCGATGGTGTTTTCTGTTTTAACGCGGTCGATAAAGATAAAATCGATAATGGCTTATCTGTTAAACACACCGCCCGACAAGAAAGCGATTTATTCACCTTCCGCTCGGGGTGGCACTATAGCGGCCAGGGAGAGAGACAGTCGTTGAGGTTGAGTATTGAAAAAGCCAACGCGGACGCCACCCAGGTATGGAACGACGAACACCCCATGGTAGCGGTGAGCTTTGCAGAACTAACCGCCCTACTGACGCCTTACTTCGAGGTGCATGTGTTTGAACATAACTACGAGACAATCATTCCCTGGGATAACGTCTCAGGCAACGCTATTTTCGTTTGCGTTAAACGTTAAAGCCTACCAAAGCATCAGCGCTGACTTTCTATTCTCTCCAACTCAAGCCTCTGAGCTTGAATCATTAGGGCTGGGCCGTAATTGCAGCTGGATGCCAAGTAAGAAATTTCGCAGCACCTGATCTTTGCACTCTCGATAATTCTTATGGCTGGGCTTGCGGAAAAACGCACTTAATTCATGGTTACTTAGATTGAAGCCAGCCAGCTCAAAAGCAGCCAAAATATCGTCAGCTTTTAAATTCAGCGCAATGCGCAGCTTCTGGAACACCATATTGTTGTTCAACTGCGACTCTGGCACGGGCTGCGGCCCTTCGCGCTTACCACGCTTAAAGCTAATAAAACCGTTCAAAATGCCGCCAGCTCTCTGTTCTTCATGGTGACAAAGCGTCGTCTTCATCCTTTTTCAGCCAAGCAGTGACCTGCTGCTGAGTCACGCTGACCTCCGCCAAGGCGAAGATATCCACGATGGTGCTGTCTTTTAAATCAAAGGTGTAACGAATGCGGCGAAAAATATCATTATTGGTCAAAATAGTGTTCCTAGTCTTAGGCAAACCCAGCACAATCAAGCGTAATGTGCATCTACGTCTTTCGAGAAAATAATTAAGGTCAGCAGCTAAACTATCCTGCTGTCAGCTTCTCAAGCAGCTCGTCAATTTCTTCTTTAAGCTCACTATCTTCAATCTTATTAGCGGTGATTTGGGCGTTTTTAAGATTGCTGATCGCCGCGTCAGTCTGGCCCAGCTCAACTTGCAGTTTTGCCATGGAAAACGCGATCGATGACATGTGATCTTTCGAATTAATCGCGACGGCTTTCTCAAAAGCTTTTCGTAGACAGCCAATGCCTCATCTAGCTCTTCAGTAAAATCAGCCAACGTTTCCCACTGCTCGGGGTGATCTTTATCGGTGTTTTCGTTCTCGGTACAGACCGCTTCCAACTGCGCATAGAGCGCATCGAAAGCCTCTCTATCCCTCTTTATCAGCAGCCTTCATGAGTTTTTCAGCGAGTTCGTAAACCGCCTTGTATATTTTGGTATTAATCATGAACGACTACCTTTTCTCTATTTAAAAACAGTAACAAGTAAACAAGCTTGCTGAAAATTAATGCATTTAACAAAGCCACACTACCAGGGACGGTGACATTATACCCCTTGGGGATGGCTCCACGGGCGAACATTTTTCGGTTTTTGGATAGGGAGGTTAATGAGATTTAATTGGAGCGGTTTTCGCTGCAATGCTTGGTTAAACGACTCCAAACTATCAGGGCCTCCAACCAACCGAACACAGCAATCTGACTCTTGCGCCCATGAGGCCGATGAAGACACATGGAGATGAACAGCCACTTGAGATGCAGTCGCTTCATCAAGTAAACCTGCAGGAACCCATATCAAATCAGTATCTCTCAGTTTATTAGGCACCGGGCTACCGCATACCGAGCAAAAGTCACTTCGATAGCCTGTTGGCTTTTGAAAGAGCGGATGTGGGACTGGCCAAACAACCAACGAAAGTTTTGTTCTTCTACAAACGTGGCAGCGTTAGCAGTAGACCCGGTCGCTTTGCGACACAAGGAACAATGGCATTGATAGATGTTTGGTAGCTCACCCTCAATTTCAAACGCCACCTCTCCGCAAAGACATTCACCTTTCATCGAACGTTCCTTTGGTACGTAATGTAAGCGTCCAACAAACAAACGCTGTACCGCTATGCATGGTTAACAGTAATGCTCCATGATGAATTCGGAGTGACCAGTTTGTTCATCAATTTGCTCAGTTAATGAAATGAATCCATGTTTCTTATAAAAATTGATACTGGGCGCATTCTGGCTGTAAACACTGAGCTGCAAACACGACCGTCTGCTCTTGGCATCATCAATCAACGCTGACCCTATTCCTTGCCCCTGCAGGCTTGGCGACACAAAACGGCTGCCAGCGTATTTCCATAGAGGCAATAAAACCCTGCTATCTGCTCATCAACTTCACATACAAACGTCTCCGAGGCAGGAATGTACATATCACGCATTTCGCTAACTTTTGACTGCCAAAATTCTGATCCAACAAAGAGTGAGCTTTAATCGATGCTGAAAGCCAGATATCCAAAATTTGTTCAATATCTGCCTCCCGGTAGTTACGAATCATCTAGATGTTCCTAATGATGTTCAACGGAGCCAAAGGCGTTAATGAAAAGCTGCCTAGCCAAGGGATAGGCTTGCACCTGTACCAGGGCTAGACAGCTTCATAAAATAAGGCAGCAAGGCTTTACCTTCCTTAGGATAAATCTGTTTTTCCCTAGGAATAATTAGCCTCCTTCACTTCCAATAGATTTTTGCTTTCTAATCCTACGGTAGGTTCCAGGAATTTTAACAGATTATTAGAAGAATATTTCAAGGTGCATAAAATCGAAATCGATCACGGCTCAGCCCCCCGGAGGGAGCTGAACTGCTTATACGTGGTTTGCCATATCACTCCCCATGGCCTTCATCGCGTACCCGCCAGTGCGGGAATACGGCGCGGTAAAAATCCAGCATGGCATCCATATCATCAACGACCAAATTAACGTGTTCCAAGTACATAAGTGTCTCCTTGCGTTAAGTGAGATCGCAGGCTAAACCCTCATCATTAATTGACGCTATACTGCACCACTTTTTATTTTCGACGCCCCTTACGACAATCTGTCAGAGCCCCTTATGCCCTTTGCAAAACTAGGATTATCCAGTCCTCTCGTTCAAGCGATTACCGAACTAGGTTACCAAACGCCAACGCCCATTCAGGAACAAGCGATTCCTGCCATTCTTTCGGGTAACGACTTAATCGCCACCGCACAAACAGGCACAGGCAAAACCGCTGCCTTTGTTCTGCCTCTGCTAGAGCGATTCAGCAACGCGGGAACGTTACGCGGCAAACGCATACGTGCGCTGATTCTCGTGCCGACCCGTGAGTTAGCGGTTCAAGTCGAAGCCAATGTGGCCCAATACGCTAAACACACGCACCTAACCTCTATGGCGATGTATGGCGGTGTGGATACCGAAGCGCAAAAGAGCGCCTCATCAAAGGGTAGATATTTTGGTCGCCACGCCGGGCAGATTGCTTGATTTGGCGCATCAGCGTGCGCTGCATTTTGATGAACTAAAAGTCATGGTGCTGGACGAAGCGGATAGAATGGTCGACATGGGGTTTGCCGACGATATCCATAAGATCATTGAGCGCCTACCTGCAAACCGTCAGAACCTACTGTTTTCGGCCACCATCACAGACGACGTACGGGCGCTGGCCTACGATTTTTCGGATCGTCAGATGACCGATCTGGCGGCTGAGATATCCATTTCTCCCAACGTCCGCGCCGCCGCTAATGTCAAACAATGGCTCATCACCGTCGACAAAGACACTAAGTCCGCCTTGTTGAGCCACTTAATCAACGAGCAACAGTGGGATCAGGCGCTCATTTTTACCGGAGAAAAAACACAATGCAGCCAAGCTGGTTGCTCAACTGGAAAAACGCGGCATCACAGCGGACTCTATCCATGGCGATAGAAGCCAAGCCATGCGCGAAAAGATTCTGGCTCAGTTCAAATCTGGCGAGCTAAAGTACTTGGTCGCCACGGGAGTTGCCGCGCGTGGTTTGGATATTGATGAATTGAGTCGTGTGGTGAATTACGATTTACCTTTTCAGCCAGAAGAGTACATCCACCGCATTGGCCGAACCGGCCGCGCGGGCGCCTCAGGTGAAGCCATCTCTTTAGTCGACATGAGTGACTTTAAAAATCTTTGCGCTATTGAAAGACGCTTAAAAGCATTATTGAGCGCAAAGAGATTGCTGGCTTTCCAGTTCGAAAAGCAGTACCTGAATCAAACTTGAATTTCAGTAAAAGTAATCGTTAAAACTTACCCAAGAAGCTCACCTTTTAAAAGGGTGGGCTTCTTTATTATCGATATTTCACGAATCCGGTAAAACGCATCTAATAGCTCGGCATTAGTGGGATATTTATCCAATAACGCAAGCAACTTCTGCGCGCCTTCTACTGGCTTAAGACTTGTCAACGCTCTGCGCAATGTCCTAACTTTTTCAATATCTTTTCATCAATTAACAGTTCTTCTCGACGGGTACTGCTTTTGGCTATATCTATCGCGGGAAAATCCGCTGATTGGCCACATCCCGCGATAGCACGAGTTCCATATTACCGGTGCCCTTGAACTCCTCGAAAATCACCTGATCCATACGGCTTCCCGTATCCACCAGCACGGTGGCCAGAATGGTGAGCGATCCGCCGTTTTCGATCTTTCTCGCGGCGCCAAAAAGTTTTCGGGGTATTTCCATCGCTCGGGAATCCAGCCCACCCGACATAGTGCGACCATTACCTCGCTGCTCGGCATTATGAACGCGCGAGAGTCTCGTCAAAGAATCGATCACAATCATCACATTATGACCTTCGCCTGCTTGCTTACGCGCCGTCTCAAGAAGCTTATCGGCCATATTCACATGGTGCGTGTAGCTTTCGTCTGAAGACGATGCATGTACTTCGGCCGACACACTGCGCTTAAAATCGGTCACTTCTTCAGGGCGCTCATCAATCAGCAAGGCATACAGCTTTATTTCCGGATGAGCCTCAGCCACGGCCTGACAGATATGTTTTAACATCGTCGTTTTACCAGAGCCTGGCGGCGCCACAATCAACCCACGTTGCCCCATCCCAATGGGCGTAATCAAATCCATCGCTCGCACAGTACGCTCTTGAGAGCCAGGCTCTAAATAAATGCGGGGAAGGATGAACAGCGACCCCATTTAAAAACGTTTTCGGGATCATTAGGAATTGATCTTCCATTTTGTAGGCTGGCTGGGCGTCTACCTGCCTTTTGTTTTCAAACCTAGTGTTTTTCTGGTCATAATATTGATGAATAGCCTGGGTTGGTAAAACACTGAATTTGTAGAATAGCTGTATCATAGACAGCCGACTGATCGCGCCGTTGCGATACTTGAGATGGAAGACAAACAAGTCTTGCTTGAGCTTAACCAGGTAATGTACGGCTTGCTCAAAGGTGCCTGGCTGGAGCTGATCTTGGTAGTTGATCACCACTATGGCGTGTTTGATCGTAATTATAAGCCTTGAAGTGCGGCATGCTGATCATTGTTCGTCTGTTCTCTCGATCCTACCAAAACTTAGGGGTCAGCGGTTTTTTCTACAGGCTCAACGCCCTGGCTTTGCGGCGTGCCGGAGCGCCAGCGTAGGTGCGTCCGCCAACAGCCACTGGTTAGCTTTGGTTGATAGATGGTTTTGCAACGAGGTTCCACGAGTGAACATCGGGTTCACATTGCATCATCTTGACATCTTTCCTCCCCAGGACTGAAGCACACCTTTCAACTCTTCACCGGTAACAGAGCCGCCTTTGGTAACATTTCTATATAAATGTCGCCCCAAGTAAATTTCTCTAAGCGAGTTCTCCGGCAAATCAAAGCAGTATAGAGGTCGACCAAAGACAGTCACCTTATTCCATTCACGATAGCGACCACCACCCGTGTGATAACCAAAGGGGATATTTTCTATACTTTTACAACACGGACCTCTTCTTCGTATGCCCACTCGAGAGACTTATACAGAAAAGCTCTCTTCATTAGATTGAAGGCATTCGAGTCAAAACGAAGGCTACCACCAATATTCATTAGCTCATGCTCGCCAATCACGGGTAGATCGTTGTGCGGCTTCGTAGCTGAGTAAATCATCTCTCCATACTGGCTTGGAATCACATTGCTTTGCGGGTCTGAAAAGCCGGCCGAATCACTATCAAACCCAAGAACTACCCCTTGGTGAGAGTCTCCATAATGCGACCACATAAGCGCGTTCAACGGCTGACGAGTCAACGATAAGACACCGTATTTTCTCGAGAAACGGTTTCTACAAGCACCCGTGGCGGTTTTCGCGCTTATAGACTCATCGCTATCCTTAAAGCCAAAGGCTGTACACTCAAAAGGGTCGTTCAAATCTTCAAGGCAAGAAAATCCTAGTGATAGGGTATCGATTACCTTTCGCGCGGCACCGAAGGACATGTACTTGTATAGAATCATGAACCTCCCTCAAAGAAGCTAACACTTGGCTTTGCGGCGTGCCGGAGCGCAGCGTAGGCGCGTCCGACAATAGCCACTGGTTATGTATCCAAAAGGTAGTTGTATTGAGCTGGCAACAATGCAAATTCACCCCAACTCAACCCCTCAATGCAAAGACCGATTCCGCTTGTCCCAACTTCTCCCCACATAAGCACATATCGTTCCCGGGTCTTGTCATTAATACCTTTACTACTGGAAATCCCATGCTCTTCCTTGAGATAGAAGTCGCGCACACTGGGTGCTCCAGCTAACTCTGTCATTCGAGTATTGTGATCAGCGGGGTCTTTGACGGGAGTGAAGGATCTAATAATTTTCCGAAGTATAGCCGAGGGTGCTATCTTCCTCGATGACCTGCCGAACATCTTTCAACAAATCGATTAACCTGACTGCATTTTGTCGACCTGGCAGGAAATAATATTTGTATAAATTCTCATCAAAGTTCCTGCATATTCCAGCAACCGTAGTGATCTTACTAGGCAAGGAAAATGACTCACCAGCGTGGCGCGCTATTGGCACCTCGGATACAGGACCATCTATGTCCTCCACAGGGTTTCGTCATAAACTCCAGTGGGATCTTGTTGACTTTGAGGTTTTCTTGCAAGAAACCAGAGACAATGACCAAATTTTCGTCATCAATAGCCTTTTGAGCCTCTTCATAAGTGTCAAATTTTTCCCTTCAGAGCGCTTTACTCGGAGATCGCACTTGACATGTTTATACGTCCGCAAATGGCCAAAGTAGGCATCGCGCCCATTTGAAAAGTAGTCAGCTTCCTTCGGCACCCGAATCAAATTTGTGAAGCAACCAGGGCAAAATATCTGGCCCTCCATGTCCTGCGTATATTCAGAAGGGTAGAATCTTTTCGCCAGTTCGCTTCAAATCAGACTGACTACCATTCTCATACGACCAACCCTCTAATTTATATGCAAATTTAATCCTTTGTTTTGGCTCGTGCTTTGCCATTCACTCCCCCCTTTAGAAGGACACAAGGTCTATATAACGCCGATCAGCACGCGCGGCTTTGGAATGGAGGCGAAGCCGCAATGTAAAAGCCGTCGCCGTGACTGGCATGGTTATGTTCCTCTGTCACGATGCTCCGCCGCCTCCACCATCTGTGCAAATTCAGACTGAAAAATTCTTCGGTTACGCCGTATTTCTCCCAGAGTGGCAGATACAGGCCAGTCAGAATCTCATCTGCTTTTTAAATTCTGAGAGGATAGTCTGGAGCTCCTTTGCATCTCTTGGCGCCCCACTTCAGAGATAAAATCCTCAGCCCGTTCTCGAAAATAGCGATGAATGAGCATGTTTCTGAGATCCAGCGTCGTTCCCAGAAATTCTGCATCTTCATCCGACAAATTCAGGTTTGATTTAGCGACCTTGAGAAGTTGCCCAAAAGTCCTCCGACCGAGAGAGTCATACAAATCCAAACACAGTTCTTGTGAGATGAGATTTACTTCAGGTAGTCGGAGCACCACCGCCAAGTTCAAAGCCGCTTCCTCAAGAACTTGAGCGTAGTATGCCGCCAGCCCAAAAATGCGAATGGCTCTTTTCACAACAATTGTCGATTTCAGGAATCTCAGGCACTGATCGACCACCCTAGAACATAACAGTGAATCTACACCCGGCTGCATATCCTCAATGAATGTGCAGACGCGTTTATTGACATTAACAAGCCAACAGCATTCTCATAACTTATTGTTTTACAATGCATTAACTTGATCACTTTGCAGCATATACAAAATTCGCGTACCAGCTCGTTTTGCTCAGTTCAATCATACTCTATTCATAAAATCGGCTTAGGTCACGTGCCGGGAAGTTAAAATTTTGACGGTGTGGTGTTGATGGAGTGCAAATTGGAGGAAAGGAACTCTGCACAAGTGATTGTTTTGTTTGCTTATTTAATTCTGACCGCCCAATGAATTGGGCTCCTACGCGCCCCCCTCACCGCGGGCTTGGAGGCACGGTGGTTGCTGTTTGCGCAATGAATTGCGCTCAGATCACCGTGCACTTCGCTGGGTGGACGTATTAGGCTTTGAGGACGTAACGCAGGGTTTCAACCACTTGGTCGGTGGTGGTGCACCAGGCGTTCGCACCGGCATCCACTTCTTTCAGCGGGTGAACGATGTCTTCGCTGTGCAGTGTGATGTAGGGCTTGGCGAGTGCTGCGCAGTAGCCTGCGTCAAAGGCGGCGTTCCACTGTTTGTACTGGTCGCCAAAGCGTACAACGACCAGATCCGCTTGCTCGATCATCGTGCGGGTGCGGATGGCGTTGACCTTGGAGGACTGATGGTCGCGCCAGAAGCCATTTTCCGGTTTGCCCAGGTGGTCGCCGGCAGCGTCAGAGGCGGCGTGATCGGTGACCGGTGCGGTAAACACGATATCCAGGCCCGCGGCCTCGGCGCCGCGTTGGATTTCTTCGCGCCAATCGGTGTGGATCTCGCCGGATAGGTAAACGTAAAAGCTCATGGCTAAACCTCAAAGATAAGATTGTCAGTAGCGACATTTTATGGAAAAACATTCCATATTCATACCGGCGTTATAGTAGAGGCTGCTTTGCCAGCAGATAAATGTCCATTATCCAGCCGTGGGTGTCGCGTAACTCCGCCCGGCGTTGGATGATCTGGTCGCCGACGTCGCTTAGCCAGCCGTTGATCAGGCACTGTTTATCCATGCCCAGGTAGGCGCCCCACCAGATGTAGATGTCATCTTGCGGCAGCGTGGTAAAGGCCCCGCCGCTATCCAGCATTACGGCGACGGTGGCGGCATCGCTTGGCCAGCCGCGTTCGCGTAGGCGGCGACCAGTGGTGATGTGCACCGGCTCGGCGAGGGCGTTGAGGGGGATTTTATGCTCAGCGGTGAGCACTTGCAGGCTGGTGATGCCTGGCACTACCTCTACATCAACCTGCTTACCCGCCGCGCTTAGGCGCTGGGTAATGCGCAGGCTGCTGTCGTAAAGCGAAGGGTCGCCCCACACCAGCATGCCTACCCGCCCACCGTTGGGAAGATGTTTATCGATTAGCTGCGCCCAGACGCTGGCGATGGCTGCGTGCCAGTCGTCCACCGCGCCCAGGTAGTCATGACGGCCATCACGGCTAGGCAGATCGAACTCGACGATCTTGGTGGTCACCGGCGCTTCCAGCAGCCGTTCGCAAAGCAAGCGGCGCAGGTCGATTAAATCCGACTTGGCCTCGCCTTTGCGGGTAGCAGGATCAGGTCGGCGTTATTGAGGGCGCGCACGGCGGCCAAGGTGACGTGATCAAGGTTGCCGGTGCCGATGCCTATTAGCGAGCGTGATCATGATTCGCTCTCTTGGTCTTGGCTTGCCGTGGCAAAGGCGAATCCGCCGACTGGGGGCGAAAGCGGCGATCGTAGCCCACGGCGTAGAGGCTGCTCTCCTGGAAGTCGTCGCTTTCGAGCACCGGCCCCACCAGAATTAGCGCAGTGCGCTGCATGGTGTTATCGATCAACGCTTCTATAGTGGCGAGCCGCCCGCGCACTACCCGCTCATCGGGCCAGCTTGCCCGCCACACAATCGCGACCGGGCACTGCTCGCCGTAGTAAGGCGTCAGGCTTTCGACCACTTGGGAAAGATTATGGATGGAAAGATGAATGGCCAGCGTGGCGCCGGTGTGGGCAAAGTTTGCCAGCGTTTCATCGCTGGGCATGGCGCTGGCCCGACCGGGTGTGCGGGTGAGCACTACCGACTGGGCGACACCGGGTAGCGTCAGCTCCTGACCCAAGGTGGCCGAGGCTGCCGCGAAGGCTGGCACGCCGGGGGTAATGCTATAGGGGATAGCCAGCTCGCGCAGGCGGCGCAGCTGCTCGCCCATGGCCGACCACACCGATAGATCCCCCGAATGCAGCCGGGCGACATCCTGGCCTTCGGCGTGGGCGCGGCTGATCTCCTGCATGATGTCATCCAGCGATAGCGGCGCGGTGTTAATCACCCGCGCTCCCGCCGGGCAGTGTTCGAGGATTTGTTCCGGCACTAATGAGCCCGCATACAGGCACACCGGGCAGGCGGCGATCAGGTCGCGCCCGCGCAGGGTAAGCAGATCCGGTGCGCCGGGGCCTGCGCCAATGAAGTGTACGGTCATTCTGTGGTTCCTTCTGGTACTTCTGACAACGCCAGGGCGGCGGTGGCCTTGCGATCTGCTGAAATTATCCTTGGCCCTAGCAGCGTTGCCCTGTGCCTGCCGCCAGTAGCGCCACGGCCTCGGACACGCTGCCCGTGCCGCGCGCCTGCAAACTTTGTGCGGAGTGAGTAAGCGTTGTCACCGTCGGTAGCTCGGCGTCGGCTACTGTGATGACTTCGATGTTGCGCAGTCGTCCTAGCTCTTCGACTAGTGGCAGCATCGAGTGAGCCGCCGCCAGCTTATCGATAGCCCCGTACTGGTCGATCAGTTGATCCAGTGCCTGGGCGAGGGATTCGAGCGTGGCTTCACTGCGAAAACCAAATCCAGCTATCCTCAATCCCCGTGCTGTCATCGAACGCCCCGCCACTGAACAATCGGATAGCTGGCCTTCCAACCCCGCCGAGTGCCGATGGGGCTGCATTGGCAAGCTCAAGCCGCATCAGTTCGCCACCTGCCTTGTGCTGCCAGTGCGCCAGCAGCGCTTCGGATTCAAGTGTCACCGCATTATGACGACGCGCCCCCTTCGGGCAGGCGCTGCCATAAATCTTCCAAAAGCGCTTGGGATAGCCCGCCGCCAATAAATACCGCATCCGGGAGCGACGTATCGTTCAGTGCGTCCGGCGCGCTGCCCTCTTTACCTCAAGCCAATCAACGCCCAGGTTCTCTGCGTTGCTGCGCGCTCGTGCTGCCCGTTCTGCGTTTTGCTCAAAGCCTACCGCCTGATTATCCGGGTGAGCGAGCAGCCACTCAATGGCAACAGAACCTGAACCGGTGCCGATATCCCATAGCCGCTCGCCGGGCATGGGGCCAGTGCCGCCAGGGTGATGGCGCGAATGGTCTGTTTGGTGATCTGGCCGTCGTGGTCAAAGAAGCGATCCGGTAGGCCGGGCGTCAGCGGCAAGGCGGGCCCGCTACCGGCGACTTCCAGCCCTACCGCCACCGGATGGGCGATATTCTGGGGTAAGCTGGCATCGACACGACAATGGCGAATGCGCTCGTTATCGCCGCCCAGGGCTTCCAGCACCGTTAGCTGGGAATCCGCAAAGCCGAATCGGTTGACCAGAGCGGCGAGTTCAGCCACTGCCGCGCCGTCTCTGACCAGCACCAGCAACCGCCTACCGGCATGCAGGTAAGGCCGAATGCGGGTCAGCGGTTTGGCGTGAAGGCCCAGGCAGGTGCAGCGCTCTAGCGGCCAGCCCAACCGGGAGACCGCCAAGCTAAAGGTGGAAGGCGCTGGCAGCGCTAGCCATTCGCTTGCGCTGAGATGCTGCGCCAGGGTGCTGCCCGCCCCAAACCAGAACGGGTCGTTTGAGACCAGCATGACCACCCGGCGGCCGCGCTGATTGAGCAGTTCAGGAATGCCATCGACAAAGGGTACCGGCCACTCAATCACCTCGGCGTTTAGGGGCGGCAAAGGCGCAGGTGGCGCCGTGCGCCGAATACTACCTCGGCAGTTTCCAATGCGGCGCGGCTTGCCGCCGTTAGCGCCTGTGTGCCACCCTCCCCCAGCCTAAAAGGGTCAGCCAGGGAGCCTGACCCACTGGAGCGTGAGAAATTTCAACCATGATGAAGATCCTAATTCTCGGGGGGAACCTCGGAGGCCAGCGCCCTGGCCAGTGCGGTTGCCAAACGCGGGCTTCCCGCCATTTTCAGCTATGCGGGTCGTGTTGCCACGCCTAAACCCCAGCCGCTGCCGACCCGCATTGGCGGTTTCGGCGGCGTTAGCGGCCTTGCTGCCTTTGTGGCCCAGGAGCGCATCACCCATATCGTCGATGCCACCCATCCCTTTGCCGCTCAGATGAGCACGAACGTATTAGCCGCCGCAGCGCAGTGCGGCGTAAAGGCCATTGCCCTTACCCGGCCTGCCTGGCGACCCGTTGACGGCGACCAGTGGCAAAGCGTGGCAAATATCGATGAGGCGGTTAGCGCCCTGGCGGGCCCACCAGCGTGTGCTGCTCGCCATTGGCCGCATGCACCTTGCTGCCTTTGCCACCCAACCTCAGCACCATTACGTGCTGCGTCTGGTTGACCGGCCTACCAGCCCGTTACCACTGCCAGATGTCAGCAGCGTGATTGATAGAGGCCCCTTTACGCTGGAAGGCGATCTCGCCCTGCTGGAAAATCAGCGCATCCAGCGCATCGTGTGTAAAAACTCTGGCGGCGATGGTGCAGCGTCCAAACTCACCGCTGCTCGCATGCTCGGCTTACCCATTGTGATGATCGAGCGGCCAGCGCTGCCACCTCGCCACGAAGTTCATTGCATCGATGACGTCTTTAACTGGCTCGATAGCCCCTCTTAATCTTCAGTACGCTTAATCAGCCGAGCGCGGCGTATAAACCAGCGGTACCCCTGCTCGCTCTATCATGCGCGTCTGCTGGGAACCGACGATCACCAGGGTGCGCATATCGGCCATGTCCGGCGTCGCCTCGCCGAGGGTGGTGACGCGAATCGACTCTTCCGGCGTGGACACCGCCCGGGCAAAGATGATCAGCCTATCCGGCCCGCAGGCTTCCCGCAGTACCTCTAGCGTACGCTCAAAGCCTACCGGGCGCGCCTTGGAGCGCGGGTTGTAAAACGCCATGGCAAAGTCGGCTTCAGCAGCCATGCGCAGGCGCTTTTCAATCAGCGCCCAGGGCTTGAGGTTGTCGGAAAGATTAATGCAGCAGAAGTCGTGCCCCAGTGGCGCGCCGACGCTTGCGCTGGCGGCTAGCATGGCGGAAATACCCGGCAGCACCTGAATATCAAGCATGCGCCACTGAGCATCGCCTGCTTCCAGGGCCTCAAACACCGCAGCAGCCATGGCGAATACGCCGGGGTCGCCGGAAGACACTATCACTACCCGGTGGCCCTCAAGCGCCAGCTGTAGCGCCTGCTCCGCCCGGCGGATCTCTTCGCGGTTGTCCGAGCCGTGACGCACCAAGCCAGCCCGTGGCGCGACCCGGTTAACGTAGGGTACATAGCCCACTACGTCGGTGGCTTCCTGCAGTGCGGCCGTTACCTCGGGGTGATCATGGCCTCGGAGCCCGGCCCTAGACCGACGATTTTCAGCCAGCCGCTCATGGCCGCCTCCCGTGGCCATGGATCAGCACAATCGAGAAGTACGGCACGCTCGCCAACGTCCGCCAGCGGCAATACGCGTTGTTGCGACATGGCGGCGTACTCGATCAGCCACGCTTCGCCTTCGCGGCCAGCGTGAACCAGCGCCCGACGCAGCTTGGCCAGGTTGCGGCCAATCTTCATCACTACCAGCGCGTCGGTCTGGGCGATGCGCTCGGCCAACGCGTCTTCGGGTAGCGTGGCCATCAGCACGGTCAGGATGTCATCGCCCCAGGTAATCGGCTGGTCGGTGGCCGTCCACGCCGCCGACATGCCGGTAATCCCCGGCACCACCGAGACGGGCACGCGATTTAGCAGCCGCGTATAGAGGTGCATGAAGGAGCCGTAGAAGAACGGGTCGCCTTCACACAGCACCACCACATCGCACCCGGCCTCTGCCATCTCGATCAGCTGGGCCACGCTGCGTTCATAGAAAGCCGCCAGCAGCTCATTGTAGCGCGGGTCGTCGAAGGGAATTTCCGTAGTGACCGGGTATTCCATAGGCAGCTCGATTGCGCCGGGGGGATCATGCCCTCCACGATGGTGCGCGCATGGCCACAGCGGCCCTTTTACGGAAATAGGCCACGTGGGTCGCCCCGCGTATCAGGCGGTCGGCGCGCACGCTCATTAAGTCTTGGCTGCCGGGGCCCAGCCCAACGCCGTATACCGTTCCCTGGGTCATTCGATGCGATCCGCCATGGCGTTGATGGCCGCTACCGTCACGGCGCTGCCGCCCAAACGCCCGCGGACGATACAGCTGGGCAGTGTCGGGTTAGCCAACAGCGCTTCCTTGGATTCCGCCGCGCCGACAAAGCCTACCGGGCAGCCGATAATCGCCGCCGGGCGCGGGCACGCTGGGTCTTCAAGCATATTGAGCAGATGAAACAGCGCGGTGGGCGCGTTACCAATGGCGACCACGGCGCCTTCCAGGTGCGGCCGCCACAGTTCCAGCGCCGCCGCCGAGCGGGTGTTGGCCATTTCCTGGGCGAGGCCGGGCGTTCGCTCATCGTTGAGGGTGCAGATGACTTGGTTATCCGCGGGCAGCCGCTTGCGGGTGATGCCTTCCGAGACCATGCGGGCATCGCAGAGAATCGGTGCGCCCTGCTCCAATGCGGCACGGGCCTTATTGACCACGTCATTTTGAAAATGAATATGCGCGGCCAATTCCACCAGCCCGGCGGCGTGAATCATGCGCACCGCCACGGTCTCTTCTTCCACTGAAAAGCGACCAAGCTCGGCTTCACTGCGAATAATCGCAAACGACTCCCGGTAAATCGCCGGGCCACTGGTTTCGTACTTATAGGGCACCCAAACTCTCCAAATAACGTATCACTTCAGATTCACTCAGCCCGGTGGCCTGCGGCGTGCTATCGGCGCGGCCATTGATTATCACGTCAAAGCGACCATCGCGGCCGGTAAGACACAGCGCTGCCGGTCGTTGGTTTGCGCAGCCTTTAGCGCAGCCGGATATATGCACGGTTCCTTCCACCCAGCCGCTTAGCTTCTCGGCAAGCGGGTGGGTGGCGACACTCGCCTGTTCGCAATAGGGCGCGCCGGGGCAGGCGTCCATCGCTAGCCGCGGGTCGCTATTATGGTGGATCAAGCCATCAACCCCGGGTAGTGTATCGCAATCCTTCAACAACAGCCGCCGCCAGGGGGTGACCTGCACGACGCGGGCACTTGTTTGGGAGACAGCCTCGCGAAGCGTTTCAGCCGCCAACCGGCCAAAGGGAAGACCCACCACCATGCCCTCGCGATGTTCGCCCAGCGCCAGCTTCTCGCCGGGGACGCTGGGGCGGTATCGGCAGGTGCCCAATCGGGCAGCGGTGCTGTGTGCCGCCGCATACGGCCTGACGCCCGGCCGCCACTGTCTACAAACCAGTGGGTCAGGCGTATCAGCTGCTCGACGGCGGCATCGGTACCGCTAACCGCCGTGCCTAGCGCGTAGCCATCGGCGCGTACCAGTAGGCCGCCTTCCGTTGAGCGCTCGATACGAAAATCGGCGGCGCTGTCGCCAAGCACCGGTACTTTTCCCGCGTCAATAGCAATGCCGACCTTGCCAGGCATGGCGGCTAATTCGCTACCCCGCGCTTGCAACAAGCGGGCAATGGTAGGGGTGTCATCGCCGTTTTGCCAGGCGGGCGCCAGCATCAGCTGTGGCTGGCGTTCTACTTCTGGGTCGTCGCTCACCAGTTGATTTTCGACCAGAAACGCCATCAGCGGCGGCCAGCTTTCGTCGGTTACTCCACGCAGCTGCAGATTGGCCCGGCTAGTCAGCTCGATCAAACCGCTGCCGTAGGTCTCGGCGGCGTCGCAAAGTGCCATTATCTGTTGGCGCGATAGTTGGCCCAGCGGCGGGCGCACGCGCACAAGCCAACCGTCGCCGGTGGCCATGGGCCGCCACGCGCCGGGGCACCAGCCTTTAATGCGCGGGCTGGGCGACATGACCACTGGTCTCTTTGGCTTCGTCCATTTCCAGCAGCAGATCCTGAAGCGCCTGGCCGTTCTCACCGGGGGCTTGCCACATGCCTCGCTGGGCGGCTTCGAGTAAGCGCTCGGCCATCTCTTCCAGGGCGGCCGGGTTGTGCTCACGCAGGAACTGCTGATTGGCGGCGTCGAGTACCAGAGCATCGCTCACCTGGGCGTACTGGTAGTCGGCAATCAGGTCGGTGGTGGCGTCGTAGGCAAACAGGTAGTCCACCGTGGCGGCCATCTCAAAGGCGCCTTTGTAGCCGTGCTCTCGCATGGCGTTAATCCACTTGGGGTTCAGCACCCGCGAGCGAATCACCTTGGCCAGCTCTTCCTTAAGCGTGCGGATCTTGGGCATCGCGGGGTTGGCGTGGTCGGCGTGGTAAATCTCCGGCGCCTTGCCGCTCAGCGATCGGGTGGCGTTGGCCATGCCGCCCTGAAAGGCGTAATAGCTGTTGGAATCGAGGATATCGTGCTCGCGGTTATCCTGGTTTTGCATCACTGCATCCAGCCCCTGGAGCTGCTGCTCGAACGCGGCGCGCGCGGCAGTGCCGGAGGCCTTGAACTGACCGTAGGCGTAGGCGCCTGTCTTCATATAGGCCTCGGCCAAATCGTCGGCGCTGTCCCAGGTGCGGTTTTCAATCAGCCGGTTGAGGCCCGCGCCGTATTCGCCGGGCTTGCTGCCAAATATTCTATAGCTCGCCTCCTGGGCGGCCATCTCCGGGCTTAACCCTTGGTCTTCCAGTTCCTGCTGGCGGGAAAGCACCGCCTCGCGGATGGTGTTGCTGTTGCCCGGCTCTTCATAGCGCGCCACCGCCTGCACGGCGGCGTCAAACAGGCGAATCACGTTGGGGAAGGCGTCGCGGAAGAACCCGGAGACCCGCAGCGTGACATCGACCCGTGGCCGATTGAGCAGCATCGAGGGAATGACTTCAAAGTCGCTCACCCGTTGAGAACCCAGCGACCAGATGGGCCGCACGCCCATTAGCGCAAAGGCTTGGGCAATATCATCGCCGCCGGTGCGCATAGTGGCGGTACCCCAGATGGATAGCCCCAGCCGCCGCGGGTAGTCGCCGTGATCCTGCAGGTAGCGTTCGACAAACGCCTGGGCGGATTTTTCGCCCAGCGTCCAGGCGGCGGGCGATGGAATCGAGCGGTTATCCACGCTGAAAAAGTTGCGCCCGGTGGGTAGCGTATCCAACCGCCCACGGCTGGGGGCGCCGCTGGGCCCGGCGGGCACGAAGATGCCTTCAAGGCCGTCGAGCAGCGACTGAATCTCCATCTTCACGCCGCGCTGCATGGTGACCCATAGCTGGTCGCGGGCGTAGCGCAGCTGCGCTGCCGTATCGGGGTAATCCTGGGCCAGATCATCCAGGCAGCCGTCTGCCAAGACGTAGTCGGCCACCCAGCGCTCGGCCAGCAGTTCCAGGCGCTCGCGGGCATCCGCCCCGGTGCGCCAGGGGTATCGAGCTGCTGGCTTAGAATGGCCGGTTCAGTCCCCTGCCAGGGCTCGTTGCCCGCGGCTAACGGGTCAAAATCCAAGCCTAAATCGCTGGCCAAGTTGTGCAGCAGGCCGCGGCTGGCCACCGATTCGCCCCGGGGTAGCCGCAACAGCGCCACCAAGGTGCCCGCCCGCTTTTCTTCCGGCGGCAGCGTGCCGAGTATGTGCAGGCCGTGACGGATCTGTGATTCCTTGATGTCGCACAGAAAGGTATCCAGCGCGTTGAGAATCTCGGCCTCACACTCACCGCTCGCCACGTGGGCCAGTTCCTGTTCAATGCCTGTATCACGCAGGTGGGCGAGGATCTGACTGCGAATCAGCGCTTCCCGGCGGGGATCCATATCCAGCGCTTGATAATATTCGTCGGTGAGCGCTTCAAGCTCGGCCATAGCGCCGTAGAGTTCAGCCCGGGCCAGCGGCGGCATCAGGTGGTCGATGATCACCGCATGACTGCGGCGCTTGGCCTGGGCGCCCTCGCCGGGGTCGTTGACGATAAACGGATAAAAGTGCGGCAGCGGCCCCAGGGCAATATCCGGCCAGCAGTCGGCGCTCAAGGCGATGCTTTTGCCCGGCAGCCACTCCAGGTTGCCGTGTTTACCGACGTGGATGACCGCATCGACCTGGTAGTGCGCGCGCAGCCAAAATAAAACGCCAAGTAGCTGTGCGGCGGCGCCAGCTCCATATCATGGTAGGACTGAGTGAGATCGTCGATAAAATCGCGTTCCGGCTGGATACCCACAAAGGTCTCACCCAGTCGAATACCGGCGATCATCAACCGACCCTGGCGGCATTTGGGGTCTTCGTGAGGCGCGCCCCAGCGCGTCCATACGGTTTCCTGAAGCGCGGTGGGCAGGGTTTGAAACCAGGCCAGGTAATCGTCCACGCTGATGCTCTGCCAGCAGGCGCGCTGGTCGAGACTGCCGTGATCGTTGGTCACCGCGTCCTGAAGCTGGCGGATCAAGTCATCGCCGTTTTCCGGCAGTTCGCTGAGCGGGTAACCCGCCTCTTTCAGGGCGCTGAGAATCTGCAGCGTCGATGCAGGCGTATCCAGCCCGACCCCGTTACCAATGCGGCCATCGCGATTGGGGTAGTTGGCCATGATCAGCGCAACACGCTTCTGTCCGTTGGGGGTCAGCCGCAACGAACAAATGCGCCGCGCCAGCTCGGCCACAAAGGCGGCCCGCTCCGGGTGGATCACGTGGTGGGTCACCGCCAGTTGGCAGCGCGGATTGTAGTGGGCTTCGGCTTTAAAACCCACCGCCCGGGTGATGATGCGGCCATCCATCTCGGGAAGTACCACTTGCATCGCCACATCGCGACTATGCAGCCCGGCGGCCATGCCCTGCCAGTCTTCGCTAGTGCTGCTGGCAAGAATCGCCTGGAGCACCACGGGTCGGCCTACAAAAGATTGTCAGGTAGCTCTTCCCCTGGGCATTCAGCCCGTCGGCGTTGCGATTGACCGCAAAGCTGGTGGTATTGATCACCAGCATCGCGCCGGTCTGCTCAATCAGGTGATTAATAAAATCAATACACGGCCCTTCTTTCAGGGACGCCACGGCCACCGCCAAGGGCTCAAGCCCCTGGTCTTTAAGCGCCGCCAGCAAGCCGTCGGGTACGGCGGTATTCGCCCCTGCAAATGGCTGCGATAAAACAGTAGCAGGCACACTGGCCGCCCTGGCACCTGGCGATTACGCCACTCGCTTAGGCTGGATGCCTGCTGCTCCTGGGATGCATAAATCACCGCTGGCGGAATGACCTTGGGCTCCTGCCAGTCGCCCAACGGCCTATCCATATACTCATTAGCGACAAAGCGTAGCAGCTGCTCGGCGTTATCGGTGCCGCCCTCTCGCAGGTAGCGCCATACGCGGTAAGCGTCATCAAAGGGGATGGTGGAGTCTTCCAGCAGCGCATCATCCGGGGCGTCGCAGCCCGGCACCAGAATCAGCTGGCGGCCGGGTTTCGCCGCCGCCCAGGCGAGCAGGCGTTCATGACCATAGGGCCAATAGGCTTTGCCGCCCAACAGCGAGACAATCACCAGCTGAGCTTTTTCCAGCACCCGATCTTCGTAGAGATCGTAGGCGGCCGGTTTTACCAAGTTCATCCAGTTGGCCAGCCGCACCGAGGGTACGCCTCGCCCAGACGATCAACCGCCTGGGCCAGCGCCGACAGATTGCTATCGGCGGCGGAGAGTATCACGACCTCGGCGGGGCTCTGTTGCAGGTCGATGATGCCTTCATCATCGACAAAGCCTCCGGGCTTGGCGGCAAATAAGTGCATTAGGTAACCGTTTGAACCTCTGCTTCAGCCAGCGCGTCACGCAGCGCTGCGCTATCCAGGTGTTTGCCAATAATCACTAATTGGGTTTGGCGGAGTTCGTCCTGAGCCCATAGCCGGTCGAAGTAGCCTTCCAGTCGCTCGCCCACCGCCTGGATGACCCGACGCATGGGTTTGCCCGGAATCGCTGCAAAGCCTTTGGCGCGGTAGATCTCGTGGCTTTTCAGCAGCTGCTGGAGCTTGTCGGCCAGAACATCGCCATCGACTTCGCCCAGGGTGATCACGCAGGAATCAAAATTATCGTGGGCGTGGTCGTGGTGAGCGCCTTCGGCGTGGTGCTTGTCGTGGTGATTGGTAATGCTATCGATGTTTTTTTCGCTTGCTGCGCCGATGCCCATCAGCGCTTCCAGCTGGGTGGTGTCGGTGGTCAGGGTCTGATCGATAAACAGCGTTTTCACCGAGGCACTCACCCGCGCCTGAATCACCGCTTCCACCTTAGCGCGCTCTTCCGGGCTGAGCAGGTCGGCCTTGCTGACCAGCACCAGATCCGCCGCGCTGAGCTGGTCATCGAGCAGCTCGCGCAGGCTGGGGTCGTGATCCAGGCTCTCGTCGGCGAGGCGCTGGGCGGCCACCTTATCTACGTCGCTGGCATAGCGCCCGGCGGCTACCGCAGGGCCGTCGATCACGGTAATAATCGCATCCACGGTGCAGTGCTGGCGGACGTCGGGCCAGTTGAACGCCTGCACCAGCGGCTTGGGCAGCGCTAGGCCGCTGGTTTCGATCAGGATATGGTCGATATCGTCACGGCGGGCGACCAGCTTTTCATGACCGGCAGAAACTCCTCTTCCACCGTGCAGCAGATACAGCCGTTGGCCAGCTCATAGATGCTGCCGTCTTCCCCGTCTAGCTGCCCGCCTTCGCTACCCTCTTCACACCCCAGCGCACAGCTGCGCAGCAGGCTGGAGTCGATATCCTGCTCGCCGAACTCATTGACGATCACGGCGATCCGCTTGCCGGTCACCTGACGCAGAATATTGGCCAGCAGCGTGGTTTTGCCGCTGCCCAGAAAACCGGTCACGACCGTGGCAGGAATCTTATTCAGTTGTACGTTATTGGGCTGCATGGGTAAATGCCTCGCTGTGTTGCGGTTCGCAGTACGCCGGGCTGGCAGAAAGAGCCTTGCCACAGCGTCAGGATTATTTGGGAAAAACAGATGTAAATAGGTCGCCGTCAGACGCTTTTGACGGTAAATCGCCTCCCCGGTGCGGGGTGCCGCTGGCGGCGGCCGTGGCCAATCGGCTCGGGGTGCCGTCCGCCATGGAGCGGTGGTGCGCGTGACCGCGAACCGGGCCTTCCGGCAGCTCGGCAGTTTGCATCCCCTGGCAGCCACGGCGCCCGCGCATAGCTCCCTGCCCGGGCAGCAGGCCCAGCATGGTGTGGGTAATATCGTCGTAGTCGGTCAGGCTTTCCAGGCAGTACAGCAGCCCACCACACTCGGCCAGAATGGGCTTGTCGGCGCTATAGAACGCCTCAATGGCGGAACGCATGGCGCCGTTATCCGCCAGCGTTTGAGCGTGAAGCTCCGGGTAGCCACCGGGCAGCCAGAGGGCGTTGCATTCTGGCAGGCGACTATCCCTTAGCGGCGAAAGAAGCGCAGCGTGGCGCCCATCTGCTCCAGCAGATCGAGGTTGGCCTGATAGACGAAGCTAAAGGCGGCGTCCCGGGCCACGCCAATGGTGTGGCCTTTGAGCAACGGATTAACGGCCGCAAGCTGTTCCTGGGGGCGGTAAAGGTCACCGGTGAAAGCGCCGCGAGCGCGTCCAGCAGCCCGGCGGCTTCCAGCGCTTTGGCGCCAGCCTCGAAGCGAGCTTCCAGATCCTCACGAATTTCCGCCGCCTGCACGAGGCCCAGGTGGCGCTCGGGGAGCGACAGCGCGGGGTCGCGCGGCATGGCGGCCAGCAGAGGAATCGTCGGCGGTAGCGCGCCTTCGATCAGCTCGCGGTGGCGCTGCGAGCCGCAGGCATTGGCGATTAATCCAGCGATATGGATATCGTCGCGAAAGCTGGCAAGCCCCGAAACCAGCGCCGCGGCGGTTTGCGCCATGCCTTTTACATCCATGACGATCGCCATGGGAATATCGAACAGGGCCGCCAGATCGGCGCTTGAGGGTTCGCCGTCGAACAGCCCCATGGCGCCTTCCACCAGGATCAAGTCCGCTTCACAGGCGGCGTCATAAAAGCGCTGGCGGCAGTAGGCTTCGCCGGCCATCCATAGATCCAACTGATCCACCGGCTGGCCGGAGGCCTGGGCGAGTATCTGCGGATCCAGGTAGTCCGGGCCGGTCTTGAACACCCGCACCACCTTGCCTTGGTTGCGCAGCAGGCGCGCCAGGCCCGCCGTGACGGTGGTTTTGCCCTGGCCTGAAGCTGGGGCGGCGATAAACAGCGCGGGGCAGCGAGCGGTTGGCGTCGTCATTAGTATTCGATCCCCGCCTGGGCTTTGACGCCGCCGCGAAAGGCGTGGCGCTCGTCCTGAACAACGCTGATGGTATCGGCGATTTCCTGCAGCGGCGTGGCCATGGTGCGCCCGGTAATGATGATGTTCTGGTGTGCCGGGCGGCGCTTAAGCGCTTCCACCACCGGCTCGGGGTCGAGATAGCCGTACTTGAACATGTAGCTCATCTCGTCCAGCACGATCATATGATAAGTGGGGTTCTCCAGCAGCCCTTTGGCGACTTCCCAGGCGGCCTCGGCGGCTTCGATGTCCCGCTCGCGGTTCTGGGTTTCCCAGGAAAAGCCGTGGCCCATGATGTGCCAGTCGAGCTTGGGATGATCGCGAAAGAACAGGTACTCGCCGGTTTCACGGCGACCTTTGATGAACTGGATCACCGCGCACTGCTGGCCGTGCCCCAGTGAGCGCGCCATAGTGCCAAAAGCCGAACTGCTTTTACCCTTGCCGTTGCCTTTGAGCAGAATCAGCACGCCGCGCTCTTCCGTCGCCTTGCTGATGCGCTCGTCGACCACGCCTTTTTACGCTGCATCCGATCTAAATGGCTTGCGTCGCTCATGAGAGGTTCCCAGGTTGATGTGCAGAGACTGTAGGCGCCATAGAGGGTTTACCAAACGAGGCTGGCCAGTAACGCGCGCCCAGCTGCTGGGCGATGCGTGCGCCCTGCCCGCGTTTGACTTTCGACTGTTCGGTATCGATCAGCAGGCAGTCCTCCAGCGGGGCGAGATCGTCAACGGTTTCCCGGGTGCGGCCATCGGTGATCAGATAAGTCCGCACCTTCAGGCCGGGCTCGCGGCGCTGCCACTGGCGGATCAGCCTTTTGGCTTCAATAATCGCCTCCCGCAGCGGAGTGCCGCCACCGCCGTTGGCCGCCTCAAGCGTGTCCCGCGCGTCTTTGGGGGCCCGGCGGCGTGAGAGTATCGGCACGACACCGCCATTGCCAAACCCCAGCACCGCCACCTGCTCCCGCGCGGCGTAAGCTTGGCTGACCAGTGATTCGACCAGCCCCTTTGCCTGGCCTAACAGCCGTTGCCCCAGGGTGGAACCGGAGGTGTCCAGCAGCACCAGGTGTGCCGTTGCCTGCCCGGCGCGGGACTTGCGCATCTTTAACTGCCGCCAGGGCCACTGGCCGCGATTGGCGATCAGCGTTGCGAACCCGTCGAGTCGCGAGGTCTCTACCTGGGAGCGGCCACGGCCTTTTGTTTGGCCGCTGCCCGACGTCGCTGGCGAGTCGGCGCTGCTGGCCGCCCGGTTTGAAGTCTTGCTCGAAGGCGCATCCGGCCAGGGCGACGCGGTGGAACTGATCACCTGCTGAGCTTGGGGCGGCATGGCGCCCCACTGGCCTGACCCGCCGCGCTGAGGGTCTGACGGGCCAGCGCTGTTTTGATGCTCCTCGCCGCCACCCGACGACCGATGAGGCGGCGTGGAAGGTGGCGGGCTTGAGGAACCCCGCTTTGCTCAGGGGGCTGGGCGTCTGAACCAATGTCCGCTGAACGCGTCCGCCGGTGAGCCAGCACCCAGGGCTCAACCATATCGATATCTGCCTGGCTAACGCTCGCCGCGCCTCGCCAGGCCGCATGGGCCTGGGCCGCCCGGTGCCAGGTAACGTCCGCCCGAAGCCCTTCAACGCCCGCGGCTTCGCAGCGCTGGGCAATCGTCGCGTAAACCCAGCTTTCGGTCGTCACCGTTGCCAGCGCCTGCTGGGCGTCTTCCAACTGCTGCATCAGCGCGGCCTGCTCATTCGCAAACTGCGCTTTATAGGCCTCGGGGTCGCGGTCAAAGGCATCGCGCTGCTGGACGATGGCAATGCGCTCTTCGATGCTCATGGGACCCGCCTGCTCGAGGCAGAGACCGAAACGGTCGAGCAGTTGAGGGCGCAGTTCGCCTTCGTCCGGGTTCATGGTGCCGATCAGGCTGAACTGCGCCGGGTGGGAGTGGCTGATGCCATCGCGCTCGACCACATTAACGCCGCTGGCGGCAACGTCCAGCAGCAGATCCACCAGCATATCCGGCAGCAGATTGACCTCATCCACGTACAGCACCCCGCCGTGAGCCTTGGCGAGCAAGCCGACATGAAAGGTGGCTTCGCGATCGGCCAGCACCTTGTTCAGATCCAGGCTGCCCACCAGGCGGTCTTCGCTGGCGCCGAGGGGCAAGGTGACAAACGGGGTTTTCTGCCGTTGCTATCCTTGGGCAAAACGGCGGCCAGCGCCCGCGCCAAGGTGGATTTCGCGCTCCCCCCTGGGGCCGCTGATCAACACACCGCCAATGCGCGGATTAATGGCGTTCAGCAGCAAGGCGGTTTTCAGCGGTTCTTGACCGACCACCGCTGCAAACGGAAACTCAGTCACCTGCATCTCCCGTGCTGGGCAAGCCTGCCCACCGGCCAATCTTGGTTGGCCGGTGCGAAGACCACCGGTCTTGAGTCTGATTCATGATAGTTGGCTGGTAGATGATAAAACCATTCATGGAGACGTGGGCAAATATGAGGGAGCAGTATAGAGGGAAGGCAGGGCGGCGAAGCCAGCTTGCCACCCAGCCCGCAGCCAAGAGACAGCCCGGATGAGCATAAGGTAAGATACGGCTAGATTTTGACAAGCAGCAAATATAATATGTTATAACATTACATATTGAGAGCGCTCACGGGCGTCACCCGATTCGTTGACGGAAGCCAGACATGAAGACCGCACCTTACCTGCTGATCGCGGCATCGCTACTGCCCGCCGCTCAGGCGACTGCCGATGCCACCGATTACCCTTTGAGCTTGACCAACTGCGGCATGGAAATAGACATAGCGGTGGCACCCGAGCGGACGGTGACGGTGGGTCAATCAGCCACGGAGATCCTCTATTCGCTGGGACTCACTGACCGAGTGAACGGTACCTCGGTCTGGTTCAACCCGGTCTTGACGCCGTTTGCTGAGGCCAACGAAGAGATCGAACGAATCGCTGACGACGACCCGAGCTTCGAGGCCGTGGTCAATAAGCGCCCGACCTGGTGGCGGTACAATACGAGTGGCACGTGGGCCCTACCGGTAGCGTGGCCAGCCGGGATCAGTTTCACGAACTGGGTATCAACACTTACATCATGCCCGCCGATTGCGACACCAAGGATAACTCGACCGGCGGCGATGGCACCCGCACCGCCGCCTTCTCGACGGATTCCATCTATAAAGGGATCACCGAGTTGGCCGAGATCTATGACGTCCAAGACGCTGGCGAGGCGCTGGTAGCGGAGCTGAACGACCGCGAACAGCGCGCTATCGAACTGGCGAACAGCCTTGAGTTGACTGAGGATCTATCCGCGGCCTTCTGGTTTTCGTCGACGGATCTGGGCGTCAGTCCCTTCGTGGCCGGCCGGCTGGGCGCACCGGGCTATATGATGGAGAAACTCGGTATTCGCAATGTCATTGAGTCAGATGAAGAGTGGCCAACCATCGGTTGGGAGAGTATCGCCCGTGCCGACCCGGATGTGCTGGTGATCGCCCGTATGGATCGTCGCCGTTTTCCCGCTGACGACATTGAAGCAAAGCGTGAGTATTTACGCAGCGACCCGGTCACCCGGGAAATGAGCGCGGTCAAGAACAACCGCATCGTGGAGATGGACGCCCATGCAATGAGCGCCACCATGCGCACTATTTACGGCCTTGAGTCACTGGCCGAGGCGCTATCAACCATGTCGTTTAACGAATGAGCATCGCCCTGACACGCCCCACCGCCAGTCGACTGGGATTGCGCTGGCTATGGGTAACGCCACTAGTGCTGGTAACAGCGCTGATCGCGGGTACCGCCATCGGGGAGACGCCGATTCCGGTGGACACCATTCTGAAAGTGCTCGCCAATCAACTGTTGGGCGCCGATTACGCAGTTGACCGCATCGACGCGGGCATTATCTGGAATTATCGTCTCAGCCGCGCCGTGGTCGCCGCCTGTTGCGGCACCAGTCTGGCCCTGGCGGGGGTCGTACTGCAGGCGCTGTTGCGCAACCCCCTGGCCGATCCCCTACTTGATGGGCATTTCCGCCGGGGCCTCTACGGGTGCCGTTGCGGTGGCAGTGGCAGGCTTAGGTGCCGGTGCGCTTTCGCTCTCCCTGGGTGCCTTTGTGGGCGCCCTGCTCGCCTCGGTATTGTGGTGATGCTCGCCCATGCGGCCAACAGCGGTGTAGGTGGCGGCCGCGGCGTTCAGGCCGCGGGGGCGATTATTCTGGCGGGCATTGCAGGCTCGCAGCTGTTCAATGCGCTGACTGCTTTTATCATCACCAAGTCAGCGAGCGCCGAGCAGGCGCGGGGCATCATGTTCTGGCTGATGGGCAATCTTTCCGGAGTGCGCTGGGCCGACGTGTCCCTGGCGGTGCCTGCGGCGCTGTTCGGGCTGCTGGTTTGCCTGTGGCACCGGCGCTCCCTGGATGCATTTACCTTCGGCGTCGACAGCGCCGCGTCCATGGGTATCGCGGTACGTCCGGTGCGCGGCATGCTGATTATCGCCATGGCGCTGGTTACAGCCGTGATGGTGTCTATCGTGGGGGCCATCGGCTTTGTCGGCCTGGTGATCCCCCACGCAATGCGTTTTATCGTGGGGAGCCGTCACACTAGGCTGGTGCCGGCTACGGCGCTGGCTGGCGCGGTGTTCCTGATCGGCTCGGATATTCTTTCCCGGGTGCTGGTATCCGGGCAAGTACTCCCCATCGGGGTGATTACCTCGCTGATCGGCGCGCCCGCGTTTGCGCTGATCCTGGTTCGCGGCAAGAGGTCCTGATGCGCTTATCGGCTGAACAGCTTGCCTGGTCGGTTCACGGCACGTCACTGCTGACTGACGTCAATCTCACCGTCGAACCCGGCCAGACCTTTGGCCTGGTGGGGCCGAACGGCTCGGGGAAAACCTCCCTGCTGCGCCTGCTGGCAGGTTTGAACAAACCCAAGGCAGGCCGGGTGCTGATTGATCACCAGCCGATGCACACGCTCAAGCAACGGGCGATTGCCCAGTCTATCGCCCTGGTGGAACAGCAGGCCGACACCACCGACCGTATTACCGTGCGCCAGGTGGTCTCGTTGGGCCGCACGCCCTTCCTTTCCGCGCTACGCCCCTGGTCGAAGGAGGACGACGCCATCGTGATCCAGGCGCTGCGCGACGTCGATATGGTGCACATGACGGACCGCCTTTGGCATACCCTGTCGGGCGGCGAGCGCCAGCGCGTGCATATTGCCAGGGCGCTGGCACAACAGCCTAAAATTCTGCTGCTGGATGAACCCACCAACCATCTGGATATTCGCCACCAGCTGTCGATCCTTGAACTGGTCCGGCAACTGCCCATCACGGTGATGATCTCGCTGCACGATCTTAATCACGCCATGGAGTGTGACCGCATCGGCGTGATGGACGGCGGCCGCCTGATCGACAGCGGCCTCCCCAGGAGGTGCTCACCGCCGCCAGGCTCCGGCAGACCTTTGGGGTGCACGCCCATGTGGTCGACGACCCGGTGGATGGCAAGCAGATCATGCGTTTTCGCAATTCAGTTTAAGCTACTTCTATTGAGCTAAAACCTGTTCTTAGACCAAGTACTGTTTTAATAACTAGACCGCACGCGGTGGACAAGACTTTTCTTTGCTAAGGTGGAATGGTTTGTTCCATTAAGTGAGGAGTCTGCATGCGTATATTGTTCACCGGCGGTAGCGGCAAGGCTGGCCGTCATGCCACTGCTTATCTTCGCGATCAGGGGCACCGCGTCACCAATCTGGATTGGGTAACATCTGACGTGCCCGGCATCACCACCCTGAAAACCGACCTGACCGATGCAGGCCAGGTGTTCAATGCGTGCCATGCTTACGCCGGGTTTGACGAACTGGAGCCAGGCACTGGCGTGCCGCGTTACGATGCGATTGTCCACTTCGCGGCCATTCCAGCTATTTTGCATAGGCCAGACAACGAGACCTACCGCATCAATACGCTAAGCACCTACAACGTGCTGGATGCCGCCACCAAGCTGGGCATTCCTAAGGTGATCTTCGCTTCCAGCGAGACCACCTACGGCGTCTGTTTCGCCGATGGCGAGAGGAAACCGGACTACCTTCCCATCGATGAAGAGCACCCCACCGTGCCAGAAGATAGCTACGCCATGAGCAAAGTGGTCAATGAGGTGACCGCACGCTCCTTCCAGGCGCGTTCGGGTATCGACATCTACGGCCTGCGCATCAACAACGTTATCGAGCCTCACGAGTACCGCCAGGATTTCCCGGCCTACCTGGATGACCCCGCCCTGCGTCGCCGCAACATTTTCGCCTACATCGACGCCCGCGACCTGGGCCAGATGGTCGATTGTTGCCTGAAAACGGATGGCCTCGGTTACCAGGTATTCAACGTCGCCAATCACGACCTCTCAGTAGGCTTGACCAACGCCCAAGTGATCGAGCGCTTCTACGCAGGCGTACCGATCAAGCGCGATATGGGCGAATTCGAAACCTTCTACAGTATCGAAAAGGCCCGCCGGTTGGTCGGTTTCGAACCTCGCCATACGTGGCGGGACGAACTGGCGTTATAAGCTAGGCCTTAATCGGCACAAACACCGGCGCGCCATTCACCTCCACCACCGCTAGTTTTTTGGCGGTATAGGCTTTCCAGCGCGCTGGGCACCAGCATGGTTTCCCTTGGGCCCCAGCAAGCCTCACCGTTGGGGTACATCAACAGCACGTGATCGCACCAGCGGGCAGCCAGGTTCAGGTCGTGCAAGCACATCATGACGGCATGTCCTTCGGCGGCCTGCTCCGCCATTAGCGCCATCACGGCACTCTGATGATGAAGATCCAGGTGGTTGGTTGGCTCGTCGGCCAGCCATACGTCGGGCGCCTGGGTCAGCAGAGTGGCAATCGCCACCCGCTGGCGCTCGCCGCCTGAAAGCGTGCTGACCAGCCGCTCACTTAGATGCGCCACATCCAGGCGTTCAAGGGCAGCCTCTGCGCGGGCATAGTCATCAGCACCCTCCATTTGCCAGGGGCGAAAGATAAGGGTGACGACCAATCAGCGCGGTTTCCAACACCGCGGCGGGAAAGCCGTCCTGACGGTCTTGAAACACCAACCCCAGGCGCTGGGCCACATGGCGGCGACGCAGCTTGCCAAGCGGCTTACCCATCAGCCTTACCTCGCCTGGAGCGTGGGGTTTGCAGCCCTGCCAGGGTGTGTATCAGTGTGGTTTTACCCGCCCCGTTGGGGCCCAACACGCCCCAACTCTGCCCAGGCTCAAGGGTCAGATTGAGCGGCGTTCCGCCTTCGCGGCCAGGCACATCGATAATAAGGTCGTGCGTCGAAAGAGTGCCCATCAGCGGCTCCGGTAAAGCAGGAACAGGGAAGGTGGGCACGCCCAGCAGCGCGGTGATGACCCCAACGGGCAACTGTTCTGGGGCGATCATGGTGCGCGCCAGGGTATCGGCCAGCACTAACAGCGTGCCGCCCGCCAGTGCGCAGGCGGGCAGTATCAGCCGCAGATCATTGCCTAACAGTAAACGCAGCATATGCGGCACCACTAAACCGACAAAACCAATGCTGCCAGCGGTAGTGACCGCCGCCGCTGTCAGCAAGCTGGCGGTAACATAAATGCACCACTCCAACGGCCGAACCGCCACGCCCAGGGCGGCGGCCTGCTGTGGGCCACGGGCCAATACATTGAGGCTACGCCCCAGCGGAATCAGCACTGCGCAGGTCATGACTAACAGCAGCAGCGGCGGCCACGGTGTACGCGCGTAGGAGAGATCGCCCATTAGCCAGTAGAGCATGCCCGGCAAGCGCTCGGCGGGACTCAACGCCAGCATTAAAGTAATCACTGCGCCCCACCCCGATGCGACTACCACACCGGTGAGCAGCAGCCGCGAAGGCGTCCACCCGCCGCTGCCGTGAGCCAAGCCAAAAACCAGAAAGGTTGAGAGTAGCGCGCCACCAAAGGCCGAGCCCGAAATCGCCAGCCCACCTAAGCCACCGAGCATAGCGGCCAGTGCGCCAATTGAGGCACCGCCAGAAAGCCCCAGCACATAGGGGGTCTGCCAAGGGGTTGCGTAGCAGCACCTGCATTAGCGCGCCCGCTATCGCCAACAAACCACCCACGGCAAACGCCGAGAGCGCCCGAGGCAAGCGCAGCTCCATCACCATGGTGCGCGCCAGGGCATCGCCTTTGCCTTGGGTCACTTCCCAAATCTGCGCAGGGGGAAATCTGCGCGCTACCAACGCCCAGGGCGATGACCAAGGCACCCAGTGCGGCCAGTAGCAGTAAGCCAAGCGGCAACCCCAGGCGCGCCAGCATCAAGCGCCCCGGCGTTTTTGGCGGGCGGCATCCAACTTCTCACAAAGGACACGCGTGCCCTCCATCAGTCGCGGTGTTGGCCGCTGTATCAACGAGGGTGGCACAAAGAATAGATTGTCTTTCGCCACCGCCGTCAAGTTGGGGTATTGCTCCCAGTGGGTCAGCCAGTGGCGGTTCTCTTCGCCCATACCACCGGCCACAATGGCCTCAGGGTTGGCGACCAGCACGGCTTCATCATCAATGCGCGGCACCAGGCGCGGCTGTTCGCCAAATACGTTGTCACCGCCACAAATCTCAATCACCTGACCGATTAGGTGTTCGTTATTCACGCTCATAAGCGGCGCATCCCACACCTGATAGAAGGTGGTTACCGGCTCGCGGTCTCGATAGCGCTCTTCGAGCGCGTCCATGGTCGTGTGAAAATTATCGGCTACCGCTTGCCCGTCCGTTTCCGTGCCCGCCAGTCGCGCTAAACGCTCGATGGCACTGGCCACACCTTCTATGTCGCGGGGTTCGATATAGAATACTGGCATGCCCAAGGATTCCAGGGTTTCAAGTTGCTCTGCCGGATTCCCCGTCACCCAACCAATCACCAAATCGGGCGCCAGCCCCACTAGCTTCCAAATCAATGCGGGTGTGGCTGCCCACCGAGGCAACTTGCCTGGCTTCCGGTGGATAGTCGCTATAAGAGACAACGGCAACCACTTGAGCCCCTGCACCCGCCGCGTAGGTCAGCTCCGTTGCACCCGGCGAGAGCGTGGCAATCCGCTGAGCAGCATTGTGAAGGCATACTTCACGGTCACGATCATCCACTGCGCAGCGAGCAGGGTCATCGGCATTTGCCGAAGTCAACATAAGCAGTAGCGTGAGGCCCAAGGCCCCACGTGCTAACACACTTTTTTTATTGGCCAAAGTGAACACTCAAGAATCCTGCTCGGCCTGCGTTGATATAGTCACTCGACGTTTCATACTCTTTATCAAAGGCATTTTCTAGCGTAACACGAGCGTTCCAAAGTGGCGCGAACTGCCAGCCTGCGCGCAAATTAACCAGCCCATAACCATTCAAACGTTGAGTATTGGCGGCATTATCGTAGCGATGATTTTGAGCAATTAATGAGCCACCCAGCGACCAATCGCCAAGCGCACGGTCAGCATCCAAGCGTACACTTTGTGTGGCGCGGCGGGCTAACCGATCGCCGGTATCCTGGTCTTCTGGGTCTAGGTAGGTAAACGCGGCTTGCAGAGTCCAGCCGCTGATTTCGACACCACTGGAAAGCTCGGCACCGCGAATGCGCGCGTTATTAACGTTTTGCGGCGCCCATAACCCGCTTGGCGTCGGTGCCCACGCAATCAGATCATCGTAGTCGTTTTGGAAGGCGGCCCAGTCCCAGAACCACTGGTTATATTGGCCGCGAACGCCTACCTCAACAGTTTCAGACTTTTCTGGATTGAGTTCAGGATTGCCCGAATTCGGCCAATAAAGGTCATTAAAACTTGGCGCTTTAAAGGCGGTGCCTATACTAGCGCGCAGCGTATGATAATTATCCAGGTCGTAACCCAACGCCAAACTACCGGTGACTTCATCGCCATAGGCTTCGTTGTCGTCGTAACGCAGGCTTGCTTGAATGGCGAACGGAGAGAAGTCGAGCAGACCTTGCGTAAACACAGCGGTGTTATCGCGACTGGTGACAGCAAAATCATTGGTACTTGAAACGCGGTCTTCGCTGATTTCAGCGCCAGCGATCAATTCATGAGCGCCAAACTGAAAGTTGTTCTGCCAACGCGCGGTTTGGGTGCGGGTGTCAATCACTGAACTGCCGAAATTATCAACCGTATCCAGCTCATCACGGGCCTCGCTAAGCGTTAGACGACTGCGCCAAGTATCGGTAACCGGTAACTCACCGTAAATACCCGCCACCTGCTGGACGAAGTCATTCTCTCCGCCATCATATTCATTGTTACCACGAGCGCGCAGCGCCAGCACACCCACCTCAGCGCCACTTTCAAAGGTATGCGCAACACGGGCCAGCGCAGAAGTGTTGTCGTAGCCTTTGTCTTCACCACCCCGACGAATGGGCTGGCCGTCGGTATTGAAATGACTACCGGCAAAGCTGTAGCGCGTGCCTCCTTCACGTCCCGAAATGCCTGCGCTTAACCGCTGGGTATTAAATGAGCCACCGCCGACTGAGATTCTGGGTTGCGGGCCCTCTTCATCACCATCAGGCGTAAACAGTTGAATAACACCGCCGACCGCATCTGCACCGTAAAGGCTACCCCTTGGGCCGCGAACGATTTCCGCGCGATCAAACATACGTGGGTCTAAATACTGAAAAGCGGCGCCGCCCGCCGTGGCGGATCGTAGCCGAATACCATCGATCATGAGCACGGAGGCATCGCTGGGCGCACCACGCAGATAAACACTGCTGCTTTTGCCAAAGCTGCCGTTGCTAGTGATATCAACGCCCGGCTGGCCGCGCAGAAGATCCGTCAGGCTGGTGGGGTCTTGACGACGAAAAGTAGCCTCATCCAATACGCTAACGGAAGAGACTTTCATTGGCGGTACGAGGGGCCAACGCAGCAGTAACGACGACAGGGTCTAGCGCGGCTAATTCGGTCGTCGCTTCAGCATATTGGGCCTGGGCAGAAAGGAGATGGCTAGCGGTAACGCAGCCATGACAAACGCCACCCGTTTGGCGGTAGTGTGGAAACGGTGGTTCATGTGAGATCCCTTGCTCGTCGTGCTCACCCGCACAACGCAGTTTTTTTTGACCGAGCGCAGGGCACAACAAGGGCGTCACCGTAGCATTGCGCTATGGTTCACTGCCCTGAGAGCGCCCACCGCGTCTCGGCATGTATCGGTTCGCTTGAACCGTTACTCTCGGGCCGGTCTCCGGGCTGACGAGCGAAAGGCGTCTCTACAAGTAGAGCCATCCTTATCCGAACGACCACCTTCCCGTGCATGAGCACAGTGGCGTTTTAGCCGTTCTTATCTCGATCACCGTTGCGGGGGCAGCGTTGGAATCACGCGAGGCGTTCACCAACTTCCCGTTTCACTAGCGGCTTTTCAACCGCCAGCACCTGAGAGTGGGCGTAAGCTAGCAACTTGCCTGAGGGAGGTCAATTGAAGTGCGGCGCTAAGCCGCTCAGTATAAAATTTTAGCGGCTACTTAACCGCCATCACCAACCCATGGCGGACATACCACACATGGCTGGCCTGGGTAGTGGCGTCTTGGGCGAACCAGCCGTTGAGATCGCGCAAGCGACGCTGTTCTGGCTGCATGGGCACAATCCCGCGACCGACTTCAGTGGCAATAATGATTAACGCCGCGTTTAGCTTATCGGCACGCTGGCAGAGCGTTGCCATATCGCGCTGCCACTGCTGGCGCAGGGCATCGTTGTCGTCACGCTCAAGGGCAGCGCCAAGCCACTCAAGCACACCGGTAATTACCAGCGGTGTATTGGCGGCTAGCGCCTGCTGGCTATTAATGAGTCGCTGGCCAGCCTCAAGTCGGTGCCAGCTTGCCGAAGGAAAGCGTGACGTTACGGCGTCGCGTTTACCAGCGCAGGCACCGCCGATGAAGAGCTGCATTGCCATTCCCCTTTCCATGCTCATCTGTCTGATAAATAAGCTGCCAGCGTCTTCCCTGGGCTTGAAGTACCGTGCTGCCCCAGAAGTGGATCGTTTCAAAACGTCGGCGCAGCTCACGAATCACGCCGCCGTGGGTGACGGCCAAAATCTTTTATGGTCGTTAGCCCGGGCATTACCCGCTAGGTCATACAACCAAGCATCCAAGCGCTCGCGCAGTTGGGCCGCCGATTCGCCGCCGGGAATTTGCAGTTCGCCCACGCTATCGATCCAGGCGCGGTAGTGGGGCAAGTCTTTTAGCTCATCGTAAACTTTGCCTTCATACTCGCCAAAATTGAGTTCGCGCAAGCGTGGCTCAAGGGCTAGGGGCAACCCTTCCCTAGCCGCTTCCGCCCATTTCAGGGTCTGCTGGCAGCGATCAAGGTCACTTGAGTAGATGGCATCGAAATGCTCATTGGCCAAGGCTTCCCGTAGCGCCAGTAGCCCCGCTTCTGCGTCGGGAAAAAGCAGCGGGATATCACGCTGGCCTTGATAACGGCGCTCTAAATTCCAAGCGGTGATACCGTGGCGAACTGCCACCAGCTCCACAGTAAGATCAGTAGCCAAAGCTCTCCTCCTTCGATGGTGGCGCCTACCATATCGCCGTTAATGCCATTAAACAGTCGCAACATGAACCAGCGCATCAGTACCACGAAAACAGTGGCGATTAGCACCATTACCACGACGCTGGGCGCCCACAGCGCAAACACCGCCAGTGGCAGCAGCGCAAACGCCACGTCCTGACCACTAAGCGATTGCTTCCAGCTCCATGCCAAACCCTTCGGCCGGGCGCAGGGGAGTCAGCACCAGTAATGCAACGCCTGTCCAGCGCCCTAGCGCGGGGACTATTAACAGCCACCACCAGGGTGCGTGATAAGCTAGTAATGCCCACAGCAGCACGGCCTTCCAGGCAAGCAGAAACACCAGCGCCAACATACCAAAGCTACCGATCTGCGGGTCCTTCATGATCTCCCAACGGCGCGCTAACGGCTGGTTACTGCCCAACGCGTCGGCAATATCCATCACGCCATCCAAATGCAGCCCGCCCGAAAGCGCCACCCATACGCTTAATATGGCCAGTGCGGTGATTGGTGCAGGAACGTTCTGCATGTATATCGCCAATAACCCTATCACGCCACCGATTAACAAACCCACCAACGGATAGGCGCGCACCGCCCAGCGCCGGGTTTCCGGTGTCCAGGGTGCTACTATTGGAATGGGTATCCGAGTCAGAAACTGTAGCGCTAATACCAGCCCAAACAACGCATTTCTCAAACGCACATCTCCCTTTCGCTCTTCTTCTTTCCATTCCACGGCACAGCCCGCGATCACCTCAACGACGGAATCGGCTTCCGCCGCCAGCCAGCGATGGGCGCGCTGAAGAAACGCCAGGTAGCGCCAGGTTTCGGCATCCGTAGGCGGTAACGCTTCATTGATATCATTGGAGACAATCACAAAATGCATGCGACGCGATCGGGCATCAGAGAGTGCGTTTGCCAACAGCGCCAATCCCGCCTCTTCACTCAACTCACTGGCATACAGGACTTGACTGGCCCACAGGGTTAAGCAGTCGAGCAGAACGACACTGCCGTCCGGCACCTTGGCTATCGCTTGATCAATACGCAGCGGGGCTTCAATTGTTTTCCACTGAACGTTCTGCCACTGCTCATGCCTGGATTGACGATGGCGGGCCACTCGTTCGGCCATCTCGGCGTCGTAGACGTCGGCAGTGGCTAAGTAATAACAGGACGAACCGCCTGCTGCGCTCACTGCCCGCTGCTCGGCGATGTCGCTTTACCCGAACGCGCTCCGCCGCTAACGAAGACAATCATTTAGCACCTTTATCAAGCGTCGATTGGCGGGCTCGTCGCGCAGCGCCACCCGCAGCCATTCGCCATTAAGCCCGACAAAATTATGTGTATGGCGCACCAATACGCCCCGGCGCAGCAGCCGCTCAAACAGGATGTCGCTGGTGATGCCCTGCCCTCGCTGTTCCCCCCCAGGGCGAAGCAGGAAAAAACACGCTTGGCTAGGCACTACCTCCAGGCCTAACTGAGTAAGCGCTTGCGCCATACGCGGTCGCTCAGTGGCCAGCCACCGCTGGGTGCGTCGGACAAACACAGCGTCTGCCAGTAGTGGCGCCACTAGTTCAGCCGCGAGGTGATTAACGCTCCAGGGCGGTTGGTGGGCCTGTGCCGCTTGAACAGTCGCCGCATCCGCCAGCAGGTAGCCCAGCCGGAGACCTGGCAGGGTATAAAACTTGGTCATTGAGTGCAGCAGCATCAGATGCGGATAGCGCGCCAACAGCGGTGCCAACGAGCCCTGTTGTGGCGTTTCACCCACCGTATCACCCACCATGTCGACAAAGGCTTCGTCGACCACAACGCAGCAACCAATTGCAGCGGTGTGCGCCAGTATTGTCTGCATCGCTGAGAGGTCGATGAGCGTGGCCGTGGGGTTATTGGGTCGGCAAAGGAACAGCACATCAACGTCGTTGAGTGATGCCAGTAGCGCATCAACATTCAAACTGAAGTGCGGTGCGGGCAGCGCAATCTCGCTGATCGAAAGCCGATGGGCGTGACAGGCACGGGCATACTCGCCAAAGCTTGGGTTGATAATCGCAGCTCGCTGGCCTGCATGCAGTGCGGCGGCGAGATAAATCGCCTCAGCACCACCGTTAGTTAGTAGCACCTGTTCGGGCTGAAGTTGGTGTTGAGCGGCGATCGCATGACAGGCAGCGTGATAGTCTGGTGCTGGATAGTGCTCAAGGCCCGCCAGTTGCTTCGTTAACCAATCGCGAACCCATGCGGGCGGCCCCAGTGGATTCAGGTTGGCGCTAAAATCTTCCAAGCGATGATCTGCTGGCAAACCAAAGTGCGCCAGGAGCGCCTTGGCTTGGCCACCGTGGCTAGGCCATGCATGTGTAATCATAGACGCCTCGAGGCTGTATCTGAAAAACTAGCTGTGCTCACTGGTTTTTCAAACAAAGCCTAAATAATGAATAGTAGCCCAGCTATCACGCCCACTGAGAGCAGCATAAACAACACCCAAGCGCCGTGCATTAAACGAATCGTGGCGTTGATATGGGCAACCCCAAGTATTTCCAATGGTTCACCCAGGGTAGCGCGATGAGAAGCCACGCCCTGATAAAAATTAGTCCCGCCTAGTTGCACACCCAACAACCTAGCTACCATGGCTTCCGGCCAACCGGCGTTGGGGCTGGGATGCCGTGGGGCATCGCGGCAGGTGTCGTGCAGTGCACCTTTCCAGCGCAATCTTAGAATACCTAAAACATTCATTAGCAGGCCGGCGAGCCATAGACACAACGCGGTTAAGCGTGCCGGTAACCAGTTGGCTACATCGTCCAGCTTGGCGGAGGCAAAACCAAAATCAGCATAGCGTTGGTTTTGGTAGCCGACCATCGAATCCAGGGTATTCACTGCTTTATACGCCAGCGCCAGCGGTGCCCCGCCAATCAGGGCAAAAAACAGCGGCGCAGTGATACCGTCCACGGTGTTTTCCGCGACGGTTTCCACCGTACCGCGGGTGATTTCTGCTTCGTCCAAGCTATGGGTGTCGCGACCGACAATCATTCCCAGCGCTTTTCGCGCAGCGGTTAAATCGCCCATGCTCAGCGGCTTTACCACAGCACGGGCCGCATCGCCCAAGCCTTTAATCGCCAGTGTCGTGGAAAGCAGCCAAAGTTCTGCAATAAGCGCCAGCCCGGGGTGCAACTGCATCAGTACTAAAAGCAACAGCCAGCTAATACCCCATACGCCACCGACCACGATGAGCGCTAGCAGCGCGCCGCTCCATCTTCGCTGCTGCGCCGTACCGCGATTCCATAGCCGTTCAAAACTGCTGATAAAGCGGCCCATTATCACCACCGGGTGCGGCAGAGCGCGCGGGTCGCCAACGATTAAATCAATCGCGATCGCCAGTGCGATCAGCGTTATCCCACCTAACGTGGCACCAACAATCATGCCCTCGCCTTGTCACTAACGCCTGCTGAATCAAAGGTGGCCATTTCCGCTATCATCGCTGCCGCTGATTGAAGCAAGGGATAAGCCAGCACGGCGCCGCTGCCCTCGCCTAGCCGCATGCCCAGGTCCAGCAGCGGCTTCGCATCGAGGGCACGTAGCGCCACCTCGTGTCCGGGTTCTTGGGAGCGATGGCCAAAAATCAAATAACCGCGCACGGCTGGACAGATTCGACAGGCGGTTAATGCAGCGACGGTGGCAATAAAGCCATCCACAATGGTCGGCAATCGATGCGCGGCAGCGGCTAAATACGCACCGGTCATGGCGGCAATTTCCAGCCCGCCTAGCTTGGCAAGCACTTCCAAAGGATCCTGTGGGTCAGCATTGCGTGCGGCTATGGCGCGTTCGATTACTGCCACTTTGTGGGTTAATTGCTGCTGATGAATACCGGTTCCCACGCCCGCTAAGCTCGCCACCGACTCGCCGGTTAATACCGCCAGCATTGCGCTACTGGCGGTAGTATTGGCAATGCCCATCTCTCCGACCATGATGCACTTTGCCCCCGTTTTTTTTGCCCGCTCAACCGCTGCCACACCGACGTTAACAGCCTCTAACGCTTGCTCAGGCTGCATCGCATCCGCTACCACCATATTAGCGGTACCGCGGCATACCTTGGCATTGACCACACCAGCAGCCGTAATATCGCTCGCCACGCCGACATCCACGACTTCAATACGCGCGCCAATCTGACGAGCAAAACATTAATCGCCGCGCCACCCTGAGCAAAGTTCGCCACCATCTGGGCGGTCACCGCTTGCGGAAAGGCAGAAACGCCCTCAGCGGCAACCCCATGATCGGCGGCAAAGACGATCACGGCCGGTGGTGTAATGCTGGGCTTAAGTTCCCCGGTAATGGCGCACAGCTGTGCGGCTAACTCTTCCAATGCGCCCAAGCTACCTGGCGGTTTGGTCAATGTATCCAAATAACGACGCGCTTCTTCACCCGCATGTAAATCAACTGACTGAATGTGGTCAACAATGGCGTGCATGCAGGCTCCGGCTTGGTGAATTGACAATAAAGGTTAAACATGGCGCGCAAAATGGTAGCAAAAGCCTGAGTGCTATACTTGCTATTTCCTTGGTGGCTCTACCAAGCTGTTGGGGTCTTGAGGTTTCACGCTCGTAGCTGCGTGACGTATTCGCCAGCCCACATTCGGGTAAGAAAACTACAAATGCGGTTTTTATTGCCGTAAAGTCTCTTATATCGACGCTAAAAATGTAAAATAACTACATGCCACACACCGTCTCTATCATGCAGAGGTCCCTATGCCGAGCTCAACACCTGCTACTTTAAACCCCACCGTTGCTGAGGTTACCCAGCGTATTCGTGACCGCTCGAGACAACGGCGTGCTCTATATGAAGCCCATATGGCTGCCCAGCATAAACAAGGCGTACATCGTGGCGAACTTTCCTGCGGCAACCTGGCGCACGGCTTTGCAGGTTGCGACGTGCCTACCGATAAGGGCCGACTTAAGTTAACCAATAGCGCGAACTTGGGTATCGTATCGTCCTACAACGATATGCTTTCAGCCCACCGGCCCTTTGAAGATTACCCTGCTGCGATTAAAGAAGCCGCACGCGGCATGGGCTCAACCGCTCAGTTTGCCGGTGGTGTACCCGCCATGTGCGATGGGGTGACTCAAGGCCAGCCGGGCATGGAGCTATCTCTTTCTCCCGCGATGTGATCGCCATGGCGACAGCAGTGGCACTTTCCCATAATATGTTTGATGCCGCTCTGTATTTAGGTATCTGCGATAAAATCGTGCCTGGGCTGTTCATTGGCGCGGCCCGCTTCGGCCATCTACCCGCCATATTTGTGCCCGGCGGCCCAATGACGACTGGGCTGCCCAACGACGAAAAAAGCACGTGTTCGTCAGCTTTACGCAGAAGGCAAAGCCGGTCGTGAAGAACTACTGGAGGCTGAATCCCAGTCTTATCACAGCCCCGGCACCTGCACGTTCTACGGCACCGCCAACTCTAACCAGTTGATGATGGAGATGATGGGGCTGCATTTACCTGGCGCCTCCTTTGTGAACCCCGGTACTCCCCTACGCGACGCGCTCACCCGTTACGCAACCGAACAAGCTATTCGTAATACCGAGCAAAGTGGCAATTATCGCCCATTCTACAAACAGATTGATGAGCGTGCGATCGTTAACGCCATTGTCGGTTTGTTGGCCTCAGGCGGTTCTACCAATCATACCTTGCACTTGGTTGCCATGGCGGCAGCAGCAGGGATTACCATTAACTGGGACGACTTCACCGACCTTTCAGCCGTTGTGCCCAGCATGACCCGCATTTACCCCAATGGCCAAGCGGATGTTAACCACTTCCAGGCAGCTGGCGGCATGAGCCTGCTCATTCGTGAGCTACTTGAAGCAGGGCTAATGCATGCGGATATTCCTACCGTATTTGGCACTGATATGACCGCCTATACCCAGGAGCCTTTCCTTGAAGAGGGTAAGCTCATATGGAAAGAAGGCCCGACGACCAGTCACGATTCAGACGTACTGCGTCCGGTTAGTAACCCCTTCTCCCCCCACCGGCGGCCTTACCGTGCTTGACGGCAACCTTGGCCGTGGCGTGATCAAAATCTCGGCGGTTAAGCAGGCTCATCGGATTGTTGAAGCGCCGGTTAAACTGTTTGATGACCAAAATCAGGTAAAAGCGGCGTTTGAATCCGGCCAGCTTGATCGTGATGTTATCGTTGTCGTTCGGTTCCAAGGCCCCAAGGCCAACGGCATGCCCGAACTCCATAAGCTCACTCCGTTTTTGGGCGTACTCCAGGACCGTGGCTACAAAGTTGCCCTGGTAACCGACGGGCGCATGTCCGGCGCATCGGGCAAGGTACCTGCCGCCATCCACGTCACGCCAGAAGCCGTTGATCGCGGACCACTATCGAAACTCCAAGATGGCGATATCGTGCGCCTTGATGCCGAGAGCGGCGAACTTAACGTGCTCATGGACGCAGCTACGCTTGAAGCGCGCCCTTGCGCGCATATTAGCCTTGAACATAACCACTTCGGCATGGGGCGTGAGCTCTTTGGCGGCTTCCGCCACTTAGCCACTAAGGCTGAAGAGGGGCGGGTGTATTTGGCGGTTTCGAAGCGGAAGTGCTAGCGCGGGAGCTCGAAAAAATTGAGCAGGGAGGACCAATGAGCCGACCGGCCCTCATTGGCGATATTGGCGGCACCAATGCACGCCTGGCGCTAGTAACGCCAGGCGAAATCACGCCGCACGATATTATTAATCTACCCTGTGCTGACTATCCCGGCGTTATCGAAGCGGTTCATGACTATCTGGAACGCGTAGGCGCCACGGGCGCAAACGCGCCCCAAGAGGCTTGTTTAGCCTTCGCCTGTCCCGTTCATGCTGAGCGGGTCAAAATGACCAACAACCACTGGGCGTTTTCAAAAGTGATGTTCGGCAGACGCTGAATCTGTCGCTTTTAAGGTCATTAATGACTTCACCGCCCAGGCGCTGGGCGTTCCTCATGTTGCTGCCAGTGAATTGGTCGAAGTCCAGCCGGGCAAGAGCCAAGCGCACGCCACGCGCCTTGTCATCGGGCCTGGCACGGGGCTAGGCGTTGCCGGCGTATTTCCCGGTCAGCGAGCTTGGATTCCGCTTCCACCGAAGGCGGCCATGTCACCTTCGCACCGACAGATGATACCGAGCGGGCGATTGTGGATGTATTTAAACAACGCCACACACGCATCAGTGTAGAGCGCATATTATGCGGTCAGGGTATAGTAGAGCTTTACCAAGCCTACTGCAGTTTTGAAGGCACTGAGCCACGTTTTACGCACCCAGCGGAAGTCACACAAGCAGCTAACGAAGGCGACCGACTAGCCACTGCTGCCCTACTACGCTTTCTAAAAATTCTTGGCGATGTGTGCGGCGACGCCACTTTAACCATGGGCGCCCGCGGCGGCGTTTACCTATGTGGCGGCATACTACCGCGCCTACTGGACTGGCTGCCAAAAGCGAACTGCGCGCCGCTTTTAGCAATAAAGGCCGTATGGGCACCTACAACAACGACATCCCTATTTGGGTGGTTACCGCCCCCTGGACCGGCTTATTAGGCGCCGCCGAAGCGCTGCATAACGAAGAAGTTTTCTAACAATATCAATAAAGGAGCGACGGATGACTCCAGTCATCGCATTTGGGGAGGCACTGGTTGATATGCTCTCCAGCCGTTTAGGGCAGCAACCAATGACCAGGAAACCTTTACGCCCTATGCGGGCGGGGCGCCTGCCAATGTGGCGGTCGCCTGTGCCCGCTTTGGGGGTGCCTAGCCAGTTCCTTGGTATGGTGGGCGACGATACGTTCGGACACTTTATCGTGCGCGAACTCGACAGCCACGGCGTAGATACCAGTGGCGTGGTCTACACTCAGCAATCACGCACCGCACTGGCGTTTGTTTCCCGTGATACACACGGTGAGCGCACCTTTGACTTTTACCGGCCACCCGCGGCTGATTTACTTTATCGCCTCGAGCATTTACCCCAGGGCGTATTTGAGAATCCTGCCATTTTACATCTATGCAGCAATAGCCTGACCGACCCAGAGATCGCCGACGTTACCCTGGCGATGGCCACCATGGCCAAACGGGCAGGCTGCTTGGTCAGCGTAGACGCTAATCTGCGTCATAACCTTTGGCCGAGTAGAGAAGCGGATACCCACTTGGTAACGCAACTGCTGGACAGCGCGGAGCTGCTCAAACTTTCCCTGGAAGAGCTTGACTACTTACGTGCCGATCATCCCGCAGAAGCCTGGCTTTCAGAACGGTTGGCATCGGGGTTAAGGTCATTCTGATCACCGACGGCCCCAATGACGTCGTGCTTAAAGGCGTCGGAATCGACCAGCGCATTGCACCACCAAACGTTGAAGCCGTAGACACCACGGCCGGGGCGACGCCTTTATTGGTGGATTGCTGGCTGAGCTCTCGGCCCATGGCATCAATGAAAACTGGCAAAACGATAACGCCTTTCTACACCGCGCCGTTGATACTGCTTGCCGCTGTGGTGCCCACGCAGTCACCCGGCCCGGCGCGTACGCGGCGTTGCCAACGCGGGCTGATATTACCTAACCAACAGAAAGCAGAGTATTAACAATATGGCGCGCCTCAAAAGGCACGCCATTTTTTATGTCTCCGTTAAGGGTTGCTATGCTTCATGGGGGTTTCTATACGCGAATTCTATTCGTACTTATGTCTAAAGCTGTTGGCTTGTGCAAATGTCAGACATTTAATAGACTGAGTTCAATAACGTCTATTACGAGACACACCATGACATTGGACGCCCTGCCGCCCCATCAAGGGGGCGCTGAACATTTAGCGCGTTTACTCGCCCAAGCGCTACTAGCAGGCCACTGGCAGCCGGGGGACACCTTCCCTCGTGAATTGGATATCAGCCGACACTTTGCGGTTAGCCGCAATCAGGTCCGTAACGCACTGACCAGCCTCACCGCCGCGGGATTATTAGAGCGTACGGCGGGCCGCGGCACGTTGGTTCGCGAGATAGGAGACTGGCACCTGCTCGACCCACTCATGAGCGAGTGGATGACGGGCCTGGTTAACCTTGATCCCTCAGCTGGTACGGGAGATTTACGCTTTTCGCTACTCCGCCGAGCCGGTAGTGGCGGGGCTGGCGGCACTGGCAGCTCAAGCTGAGGACATTGACCAGTTGGAGAATGCTTTTGCGGGCATGCAAAGCACCGCTGGCAGTGTTGATTCGCGTGCCGAGCATGCTGAGTACGACGTTGCTTTTCATGATGCCGCCTACCGGGCCAGCCACAATCTTGTCTGGCGGCAAATGGGGCATTTACTCCGCCCTTCCATCATGGCGCTGGTACACCGTTCGCAGCACCGCACCGACACATTAGACGACAGCCTAGCCCGCCACCGTCAAGTGCTTGAAGCCATACGCAACCGCGATGTCAACGCAGCTGAAAATGCCGCCCGGGAAGTATTGCGCCGCACCGCCACCGACCTTGGCATCGTTAGTCAATAATAGAAGGATGACCGAATATGAAAATCACCCAACTTAAGACTTGGCAAGTTCCCCCGCGTTGGCTGTTCCTCAAGATCGAAACCGACGAAGGCTGCTACGGCTGGGGCGAGCCGGTCATTGAAGGCCGTGCCGCCACCGTTGAAGCTGCCGTACACGAGCTTTCCGACTACCTGATCGGCCAGGATCCTCACCGCATCGAACATCTATGGAACATCATGTATCGCGCCGGTTTTTATCGCGGTGGGCCCATTCTAATGAGCGCCATTGCCGGTATCGATCAAGCGCTGTGGGATCTTAAAGGTCGCGACCTGGGCGTGCCCGTTCATCAACTATTAGGCGGTGCCGTGCGCGACAAAATGCGCATGTATGCCTGGACGGTGGCGACCGCCCAAGCGACGTCGGCGCTGGCGCCAAAGCGTTGGTCGAGAAAGGTTTTACCGCCTTCAAAATGAACGGCACGCCTGAGATGCAAATCGTCGACTCACACCGTAAGGTCGATGAAGCTGTGGCTCGTGTAGCGGAAGCCCGCAACGCGGTGGGTCCTGATGTGGGTATTGGCATCGACTTTCATGGTCGTGTGCACCGTCCAATGGCCAGCGCTGCTGCGCGAGCTAGAACCCTTCCACCCGATGTTTGTAGAAGAGCCGGTCGCCCCCGAGCACTTGCCCTGCTTGAAAGACATTGCCGGTGGTTTAGGCTACCCGCTGGCCACCGGCGAGCGGCTACATACACGCTTTCAGTTTCGCGACCTGCTAGCCGACGGCATGATCGATATTATTCAGCCGGATATCTCTCACTGTGGCGGTATCAGTGAAGGCCTCAAGATCGCTGCCCTGGCATCCGCCTACGATGTCGCCCTGGCGCCTCACTGCCCGCTTGGCCCATTGACCTTAGCGGCTTCGTTACAGCTGGACGCGGTCAGCCACAACGCTTTTATACAAGAACAAAGCATGGGCATTCACTATAACCAGGGCAACGATGTACTCGACTACTTGGTCGATAAGTCAGCACTCGCCATTGAAGACGGCTTCTGCGCCATTCCCCAAGGCCCTGGGCTTGGCGTTGAGATCAACGAAGAATTCGTTGAAGAACGCGCCAAAGTGGGCCACCGCTGGCGTAATCCGGTCTGGGCTCACGAAGACGGCTCTGTTGCGGAATGGTAAGCCACGCGATCAATCTTGAGAGCAAGCCGATGAGTACAAGCCCATGAGTACAAACAAGGCATTAAATAGCCTAGTGTGGATTGCCGTGGACTGGGGTTCCAGCAACCTGCGTGCCTGGGGTTGGATAAAGACGACCAAGTGATTAGCCAAGCCAGTAGCGATAAGGGCATGCTGTCGCTAAAGGCCAATGAGTATGAAGCCGAACTGCTGCGACTGGTGGGCAACTGGTTGCCCGCCACTGGCCAGATTGATGTAGTGGTATGCGGTATGGCGGGTGCCCGCCAGGGCTGGCTGGAAGCCGCCTATTTGCCGGTACCCACGCGGCTTGACCAACTCAGCCTGGGTGCGGTAACGCCCATGCTGACGGGCAGCCAGTTACGTGTTTATCTGCTCCCGGGATTAAGCCAAACCCGCAGTGCCACGACGAACTTTGATGTGATGCGCGGCGAAGAGACCCAACTGGCAGGCTTGGTCGCCGAGACGCCAGGTTTTTCGGGCCTCGCCTGCCTACCTGGCACCCACGCCAAATGGGCGACGCTTGAAGCTGGCGCCGTTACTCAGTTCACTACCTATCTAACTGGTGAGCTTTACCAACTGCTAGCACGCCAATCGGTTTTACAGCACTCTATTGGCAATGACGACCTCAACGACGCAGTTTGTCTTGACGCTTTTACTGCAGCAGTCAAAGAGAGTTATGAAGCGCCAGAAGCATTCAGCAGCCGCCTATTTGGCCTGCGCGCGCAAGATTTACTCGATAGCCAACTTCCTGCTGGGAAAATGCGGGGTGCAACACTTGCTGCAAGGCTCTCAGGTCTTGCCATCGGCCTTGAACTCTCCGGCGCCTGTCGTCAGCGCTCTAACGATGAGCCAATCATGTTGATTGGCGGTCAAGCCTTGCCATCGCTATACCGTGGCACTGAATACGATCGGCTACCAGGCGCAGCATTTGGAGGGCGATAAGGCGGTGCTTGCGGGCTTACGGCTAGCCCACCATGCGTTATAGGTTTGAGGCTGCCGCCATTGTTGTGCCGTACATAAGTTGTGCCGTACATAAGTTATGCCGTACATGAAATGGAGAGATTGCCTATGTCACTGCCACTGATTGGTATTTTACGCGGTGTTACCCCCCGAAGAAGTCGTTGAAATCGCAGAAGCGGTGCTGGCCGCGGGAATTACGAAAATTGAAGTGCCGCTCAACTCACCCAACCCACTGGAAAGCATTCGTCTGCTGGTGAATGCATTTGGTGAACGCGCATTGATTGGCGCAGGCACAGTATTGACGGTTGCTCAAGTGCGCGATGTGTACGACGCTGGAGGACGATTAATCGTTTCGCCCAACTGCCGACCCGCGGTGATTGAAGAAACGCACCGGCTTGGCATGGCAAGTTGGCCAGGCATTGTCACACCTTCCGAAGCCTTCGATGCACTCGATGCAGGCGCTACCGGGCTTAAATTATTCCCGGCGGTACAGGTTGGGTTAGAAGGTATGAAAGCCGTACGCGCGGTACTACCGCCAGGTACACTTTTATATGCAGTGGGCGGCGTAGGCGTCGACAATTTTGCCCAGTGGCGCGCTGCAGGCGTCGATGGCGCTGGTCTTGGCAGCGCCTTATACAAACCCGGCCAAAGTGCCTCTCGGGTAGGTCAACAGGCGCAGGCCCTGGTCGACGCTTGGCAAGCGGGAGAACAATAAGGAAAACAATAAGGAGAACAAGCTAAAATGAATACCGACATGAGTGTTTCAACGTGGCAGGCCGAATTAGCGGTCGATTGTCGCTGCACCCTGGGTGAAGGCCCGCAGTGGGACGCTGATAACGAACGTCTTTGTTGGTGCGATATTCTCGAACAGCGGCTGCACTGGTTGTCACCTATCAGTGGGGAGAGTGGTCATTACCAGCTTGATCATATGGTATCGCTGGCCGCTCCACTCGATAGCGGCGGCCTGCTACTAGTCGGTGAAGACCGCTTGAGCCGCTTCGACCCAAGCAACGGCAGTACTGAAACGTTTTGTGATTTTGAAGCCGATAACCCTATCACCCGTAGCAATGATGCCCGTGTAGATCGTTACGGCAGCCTATGGCTTTCCACCATGGGAAAATCCGCTGAAAAAAACGCAGGCAGCCTTTACCGTCTCCATCGCGGTAGGCTCACGCGTTTGCGCTCAAACCTGACGATACCCAACGCCATTTGCTTCTCGGCTGATGGCCAGTTTGCCTGGTTTACCGATACAGTGACGGGCGTAGTGATGCGCTGGTCGCTCGACAGTGAGGGTTGGCCCCAAGGCGAACCGCAGCCCTGGGCAGACTTTTCCTCAACAACAGGCAATCCTGATGGCGCGGTAGTGGATAGCGAAGGCTGCCTATGGCTGGCCCTTTGGGGCGCGGGCCGGGTTGTTCGTCTGGACCATAACGGCCAAGTTATCGGTCGTATTGAGCTTCCCGTCAGCCAACCTTCTTGCTCAGCCTTTGCTGGCCAGGACCTAAAAACACTGTATATCACAACGGCCCAAGAGGGGTTTAGCGCTGAACAGCTTGCCCAGGAGCCAACCGCCGGCTCGCTTTATGTCGTCGAAACCGGTGTCAAAGGGCTAGCCGATCCGCTGCTGCGTCTAGAATAAACGTGTTGCCATTACTCCAAGCTAACCCTCTGTCATTGTAAGCAAGGCGAAGCAATCTCGGGGTATCTGGCATCGAAAGTTGAGATTGCCGCGTCGCTGCGCTCCTTGCAACGACGCTGTTTTAAACAAAGGCCCCGCTAGTAAATACTAGCGGGGCCTTGTCGTTACGGCTTCACTTCGTCGCTGCTCAGTATGGCAATTAACCAGCGAAGCTTATGTACATAACGATTACCAATACCACCAAAACGATACCGGCGGGCACGGCGCCTTTCCAAGGCGTTAGATCTACATCTCCGCTGTGCTCCTGAATCCAGTCCGTTTCCCTTGGGCGAACCTTGCCAATAATCAGCATCATCACTACCAACAGTACGAAGACTAGCGCCACAAAGTGGAACTCATGCATGATCTGCGGTAGTAGAGTAAACGGCGGTACAAAATAGCCTGCGGCAATCAATAAGCAGCCACCCACCAAGCCAATTTTAGCCGCCATGGGAGGAACGCGCTTCGTTAACAGCCCGACCAGTACCACCGCCAGGATTGGAATAAAGTAGATAGCGTTCATTTTTGCAGATAGCCAAACAAGCTCTCCTGGCCTGCCAGCAGCGGCGCAATAATCATGGTGATAATAGCCATGATCCAGCCAAACACCTTGCCCGACTTAACAACCTGCGCTTCTGTAGCGTCCTTATTCAGTACGCCTTTATAGATACCCAGACTGAAAATCGTGGTGGTACTGTTCAACGCCGAGTTAAACGACGACAAAATCGCACCAACCATGACCGCAGCGAAAACCCGGTTAGGTAAGGTGGTAGTACGTTGAACAAGTGACCATAGGCCTCATCGGCACGCACGCCCTGGTCGGCATAAAGGTGATAAGCAATGATGCCGGGCAGCACTAGGTAGAGTGGCCCCAGCAGCTTGAAGAGACCGGTCAACAGGACGCCCTTTGCCCTTCAGCAAGGTTCTTCGCTGCAAAGGTGCGTTGGATAATCTGCTGGTTAGTGCTCCAGTAGAAAAGGTTAATCAGGAAAACGCCGGTAAATAGGGGTGAAAAATGGCACTTGCTGCTCGGAGCCGCCAATCGAATTAAGCTTCTCCGGGTCGCTCTCTTTAAGGATATTCCAGCCTTCTATAACGCCAGTACCGTCACTGACGGCCTGCAAGCCGAAATAGACAATAACGAAACCGCCAATCAATAGACCAACACCGTTAAGGGTATCGGAAACCGCTACCGTGCGTAGTCCACCAAACAGTGCATACACCGACCCGATAATGCCAACAATCCAGACCGTTAACCATAGCAGTGTCGTGGAAGACTCAATGCCGGTTAACCCTTGGAGGTCGAGCATCCCCTGCAAGCCTATAGCTCCCGAATAGAGAATAATCGGCAAAAGAATGACGGCATAAGCAATCAAAAGATAATGTTCGTGATTAGCTGGGTATCTTTATCAAAGCGGATTTCGAGCAGTTGCGGTAGCGTAGCAATACCGCTTTTCAAAAAAGCGGGGTAGGAAAAATAACGCCAATGCAACTAGCGCAATGACCGCCACTACTTCCCAGGCCATGACGCTCAAGCCATCGGCAAAAGCAGCGCCGTTAAGCCCCACCATTTGCTCGGTGGAGAGGTTGGTCATCAGCAAGGAGCCGGCGATCAAGGGGGAAGGTTAAAGTGCGTCCAGCGAGAAAGTAGCCACTGGTGCTTGAGTGGTCATCTCGGCGAGTGATACGCCAAGTGATAAAGGCGACAAGTCCTGTAAAGAACAGGAAGGACGCCAGGGTCAACGCGTGCATTTTGACTCACCTCATCATCATTATAAGTGGCACGCACGATACTGTATGCGCGTATAGCGAAATGTCAGACAAATCGTTTAGCTATTTTAGTTGAGCTAAATTTAGCCCGTTATACGCCTTTGGTCTTATACAATTTATGAAGCGTTCAAAAGCCGTAAAACTCAACAAAGCCCCAGTTATGCTTTTAAAACCTAACGTTTAAAAACATAAACTGGGGCTATGTCGAACACTGTGCGAAGTTGGGCAACTACCGCTTATTTAATGATGAAAACGCTCAGCTGCTTGGCGGGCCAGTTCACGAATGCCCTCCCAATCTTCTGCTTCCACCATCCCTTTAGGCGTCAACCATGAACCGCCGACACATATAACGTTTGGCAACGATAAATAGTCCTCAGCGTTGTCAACTGTGATGCCGCCCGTCGGGCAAAAACGTGCTTCAGGAATGGGTGCGCCAAACGCTTTGATTGCTTTGGCGCCGCCGCTGGATTCCGCAGGGAAGAATTTGAACCGGCGGTAGCCATACTGCCAGCCGGTCATCAGTTCAGAAATTGTGGATACGCCCGGCAGCATCGGCACTGGGCTTTCAACACCATATCGATAGAGCGCCTCCGTCGCGCCAGGCGTAACAACGAAATCGGCACCCACTTGTTCAGCCTGGCGGTACTGCGCTGGGGTTAATACCGTCCCCACGCCAATGCTCGCGCCCGGCAGCGCTTCACGCATGCGCTTGACTGCTTCCAGGGCACAGTCGGTGCGCAGGGTGATTTCCAGCACAGTTAGCCCACCCTCCACCAAAGCGCGCCCTAACGGTACGGCGTCTTCCAGGCGCTCAATAGTGATGACAGGAATAACCTCGGCTTTCGAGCAAATGCTATCAAGCTCTGCGGTGCGCGTGGACGGTAACTGTTTTCGATAGTCATTAGTGAGACTCCAAGCAAATTATTATTGGCTAAGGCGGCTATTTCTCAAGAGCCAATCTTCAAGGGCCAAGCGTTAAGGACTGAGCTTTAAGGACTGAGTTTTAAGGGCTGAGCTTTAAGAATTGGCCTCAAGGCGCCCAATAAATCGCCAGTGGGCAGGTTAAGAAAACGCGTATAGGCAGTTGGCGCGCGTCGTCGCCGCTTAATGCTTTGGCCAATACGGCACGTTTATCATCCCCGGTAATATGCAACATATGGCGACGTGCCTGATGCAGCCGGTCGGCTGAAAATGTTATCCGCGGCTGTGGCTGGCTAGGTGCGCACAGCCACCAGCAACTCACCGGTGGCTAGCGCCAGATCTAACTCACGGCTGTCAGGGAAATAGTGAGGCAGTGTGACCATCGCCGCCCATGCCCAAAACCACAACGCTAGCCGGCCATGCCAGGGAAGACGTGCGCTTGGCTACTTCCTCGACCCCTTCTTCAGGAGTCTGGGTCGCACAAGTTAACGGTATAAAATTAGCCGCCTTCGCTTCGCCTTGAAGAAGATGCTCACGCACCAATTTGGCGTTGCTGTCGCTGCTTTCTTCCTCTACCCAGCGCTCATCGGCAAGAGTGACAACTATGCGCTCCCAGGGTAGTGTTTTCGCCGCCAGCGCTTTAAAAGGGCACCGGCGTTGAGCCGCCAGAGACAACTAATAAAACACGCTCTTGGTGGTTTAAATCTTCTTGAAGGGCTTGAAACACCGCTTCGGCAAGCTGCTCTGCGAGCTGTTGGCGTGCTTGGCTCATATTAATAATCCTCGTACCAGCTGCGGCCGTCTTGGGTGATCATGGCGATAGACGCAACGGGCCCCCAGGAACCTGCAGGATAGCGGCGTGGCGGCGTATCGCGTTTTTCCAACCGTCGATTAACTGATCGCACCAGCGCCAGGCGTGTTCGATTTCATCGCGTCGAACGAACAGGTACTGCTGCCCTTTCATCACCTCCAATAGCAGGCGTTCGTAGGCATCCGGTATCCGCGATTTGGGAAAGGCGCTATTGAAGTCCAGGTGCAGCGGGCCGGGGCGTAGGCGCATGCCTTTGTCCAGGCCGCTGTCTTTGGTTAATACCTGCAGGGCGATGCCCTCTTCCGGCTGTAGGCGAATAATGAGTTTATTTGAAGCGATGCCACGCTGATCCGGGTCGAAGATATAGTGTGGCTGCTGACGGAAGTGAATCACAATCTGCGACAGTTTCTCCGGCATGCGCTTACCTGTGCGCAAATAGAAGGGCACGCCCGCCCAGCGCCAGTTGGACACCTCGGTTTTCATGGCCACAAACGTTTCGGTCTGGCTCTGGGTATTGGCATCCTCTTCTTCTAAATACCCAGGCACTGACTGGCCATCGCTGGTCCCCGCGATGTACTGACCACGAACCACATCGCGCCCAAGCGCTTCGCCCACAAAGGGCTTAAGGGCTTTTAAAACCTTTACCTTCTCATCGCGAATGGCGTCAGCGTCCAAATTAGAGGGAGGATCCATTGCGATTAAACATAGCAGCTGCAATAAGTGGTTTTGCACCATATCGCGCAGCTGACCTGCCTCATCAAAATAGCCCCAGCGCCCTTCGATACCTACTTTTTCAGCAACGGTAATCTCCACATGGGAGATATTGTTTTGGTTCCACTGGGTGCCAAACAGCGGATTGGCAAAGCGCAGTGCAATCAAGTTTTGTACTGTTTCTTTACCTAAATAGTGGTCGATACGGTAGATACGCGACTCGGGAAACACCTCGCCAATAGCGTCGTTAATTTCAACCGAGGAGTGCAGATCGTAGCCGATGGGTTTTTCAACCACGACGCGAGACTCTTCATCCAGGCTTTTGCTGGTCTGCAGGTGTCGGCAAATATCGCCATAAATACGCGCACCGACAGAAAGATAAACCACCATAGGACGAGGCGAGCCCTTTCGCCACTGGCGAATAGTGTCATACCCATCGACACTGGAGAAATCGAGTTTTAAGTAATCCAAGCGCGCGAGAAAACGCTCAAGGCTCTGCTCGTCTTGTTCGCTGCTTTTCAGCCGCTTCTGCAGCGCTTCATTTACCCGTTGTCGAAAAGACACCGCATCGTGCTCTTGGCGAGCCAGTCCCATAATGCGCGTGCTTTCAGGCATCAAGCCTTCGCGATCAAGATGGTATAAAGCAGGGAATAGCTTGCGCATGGCAAGATCACCCAGCGCTCCAAAAAGCGCTAAATCAATAGCATGATTCGGATCACCAAGCACAGCACCTTGGGAAGCATTGGACTGGCTCATCGTTGCTCCTATTTATAATTAGGCTATCTAATGTAGTTAGATTACCTAAAATCTACCGTAAAGTGGGCATTATACGCAATAATTCGTGTAATTTTACTACAAAAATAATCCGTAATGATAATGGGGTATTTTAAAATCCACCCGACGCCTTCGCAGGATAATAAAAGCTAATGGGCATCGCGTGGTTTTCGGTAAACGTCTTCAATACAACTGTATTTTTTACGGATTTTTTATGGAAGAACATGATGTTATAGCGCATGTTAAGAATACTAAATCACGGGCTGGGCATATGACACCGTTCACACCATGGGTTTATCGTAGCAGGGATATTTATCGACACTGGGCGCCTGTCTTTAAAATCATCTCGATTCTCTGGATTGTGCTAGCCACGTTTATGCTGGTACCCCTGGTTGTATTACTTCTTGAAAATGATCCAGATGCGCCCGCCTTTGCTGTTTCCGTGCTGATAATCATCAGCGCAGCCGCGCTGACCTGGCTACTTACCTATCGGGCATCGCTGGAACTCAAGCCCTGGCAGATGTTTATCCTGACCGCGGCAAGTTGGGTCACGATTAGCGGCTTTGCCAGCCTACCGTTGATACTGGGTGCTCCTCAATTAACCTTCACTAACGCCGTGTTTGAATCGGTATCGGCGATTACGACCACCGGCTCTACCATTCTGGTCGGCATTGAACACTTCTCCGATGGGTTGAAGCTGTGGCGAGGGTTGATGCAGTGGATGGGCGGCATTGGCATTATTGTGATGGGCATTGCCATTCTGCCTTTTCTGAAAGTTGGCGGTATGCGGCTGTTTCATACCGAATCATCCGACTGGTCGGATAAAGTCATGCCACGCACTGGCGGCATTGCTAAAGCGACGTTAACGATTTATGTCAGCCTCACCTTGTTCGCGATTGGCAGTTACTGGTTTGGCGGAATGACGCTGTTGGACGCCACCGTTCATGGTATGAGTTCTCTTTCTACCGGCGGTTTTGCGAACTCAGACGCCTCCTTCGGCGCTTACAGCGAGCAGCCGTGGCTACTTTGGATGGCGAGCTTATTTATGCTCAGCGGCGCATTACCGTTTGTGCTTTATATCCGCTTTATACGCTCATCACGTGATGCTCTGTGGAAAGACCAGCAGGTGCGCGGTCTTTTGAAGCTTTTATTGGCTGCGATTTTAGTGCTCAGCGCTTGGCGAGTCCTGCACGGCGATAACTGGTTTGTGTCGTTAACCCATGTCACTTTTAATGTGGTCTCCGTAGTGACCACCACCGGCTACGCCTCTGATGATTATACGCTGTGGGGAGCGCTGCCGGTGGCCGCCTTTTTCTATTTGACCTTTGTCGGTGGCTGCAGCGGCTCGACCAGCGGCGGGATGAAGGTCTTCCGCCTACAAATTGCTACCTTAATGCTGCGAAACCAGTTGCGCTACTTGATCCATGCCAATGGCGTGTTTACCACTCGTTATAACCAACAGCCGGTAACTAGCGATATATCGCGCAGCGTGGTGGCGTTCTCATTTTTCTTCTTTATCACCATCGCCGCCCTGGCACTCAGCCTATCCGCGCTGGGGCTGGACTTAGTCACCGCGCTTTCCGGCGCCGCCACCGCGGTGGCCAACGTAGGGCCTGGGCTTGGCGATATCATTGGCCCCGCCGGTAACTTCTCCTCCCTACCGGACGCAGCCAAGTGGCTGCTATGCATTGGCATGCTGATGGGGCGCCTAGAGATACTAACGGTGGTCGTATTACTAACGCCGATGTTCTGGCGGCGCTAGTGAATCACCATGAAGGGCAATAATGTCATGCCGCTTAGCAAACCGATGACTCGATACTTCACGCAATTTGTTCGCCAATTGCGTGTTCCAACGCAGTGCGAAATTATGATTGCGCTGACAAGCACCTGCATCGCCCTGCTGATCGCCTGGGGCTTTACGCATGGCTCGCGTTAGCCAATCTTTCGCTGATCTTTCTTACCGCGGTGCTCACCAGTGCCGTATTGGCGGGCAGCTACGCAGCATTACTTAGCGCCCTACTAGGCTTTCTGACCTTTAATTTCTGCTTCACCGTCCCGCATTTTTCGCTCGCGGTTGAAGAGCAAGAGCAGCTTTTAACGCTGTTATTCTTTCTGCTGGTGGCGTTGGTCGTGGGCAAGCTCGCAGGAGATAGTCGCCGTCGCCTATTAGAACTTAGCGCCGCGCGCTTGGCAGAAGAGCAAGAAAGGCTGCGTTCGGCACTACTCTCGTCGGTTTCCCACGACCTGCGTACCCCACTGGCGTCAATTATTGGTGCAGCCAGCTCGCTACGTACACTGGATGCACAGCTAACCCAGCAGGATCGCTTCGAGCTACTAGACGGCGTGCTTAGCGAAAGTGAACGGTTAAACCGTTATATACAAAATCTGCTGGATATGACCCGTCTCGGCCATGGTGACATGAAAATCGAGCGTGATTGGGTTGCTTTTGACGATCTGGTGACCTCGGCTCGTAAGCGCCTAGCTAGCACACTTGAGGGTCTTCAAGTAAAGCAACAGTGGTCTGACGATCTACCATTACTCTATGTTCACCCCGCTCTGATTGAGCAGGCATTGGTCAATGTGCTTGAAAATGCAGCCCGCTTCTCACCATTCAATGGTTGCATCACTATTGAGGCTCACTGCGCTGGTAATCACCGTTCAGTTGAAAAAGCTCAGCTAAGAACTGTTTTGATGGCACATCCACCCTGTATTTTCGGTCACCGATCAAGGCCCAGGAATACCGCCTGCGTTACGCGAGCGGGTATTTGATATGTTTGTGACAGGCAATGAAGGCGATCGCAGCCTACACGGCAGCGGCCTTGGATTAGCGATTTGCCGGGGCATGCTGGGCGCTCACGCAGGGCATATTTACGCAATCCCAGGGCCTGCTGGCATTGGCACCACAATCACCATGATGCTGCCTATATCGGCACCCAGCGAGGACGCCGAGAATGACGATTGATCAAGCGCGGATATTAGTCATTGATGACGAACCCCACATTCGCCACTTTCTGCGTATCAGCCTAACCTCACAAGGTTTCCAGGTCATTGAGGCAGCCAATGGTCGAGAAGGGCTTGAAAAACTCAATACCGGAGCCCTCCCCCCTAATGTAGACATCATTTTGCTGGATCTTGGTCTACCCGATATGGATGGCCAGCAGGTGCTTGATGCTATCCGAAAGCGTTGCGAGGTGCCGGTCATCATCGTCTCGGTACGCGGGCATGAGGCTGAGAAAGTTCGTGCACTGGATAACGGAGCAAGTGATTACGTCACCAAGCCATTTGGTATTCAGGAGCTTCTGGCGCGTATTCGAGCCCTGTTAAGACGGCGCGTCAGCAATTCGAGCACCCAGCGCTACCATCATGGCGGCTTACTAGTGGATATTGCAGCCCATCAGGTAAGTCTGAATAACGAAGCGGTTCATTTAACCCCTAAAGAGTTTGCCGTTCTGGCCCACCTTATCGCCTCCGCTGGGCAAGTCGTCACACAAACTCAGCTACTTCGTCAGGTATGGGGCCCCACCCACCAAGATGACTCCCACTATTTACGTATTGTCGTGAGCAAACTGCGTTACAAATTAGGCGACGATCCCCAGTCACCTACCCTATTACAAACGGAACCCGGCATTGGCTACCGGCTCTCCTGAACCCGACCGTGAGGGATAAGAGCGTATGAAAATCATCATTCTCGGCGCCGGCCAGGTCGGCGGCACCCTGGCAGAACACCTCGCCCGCGAGGAAAACGACATTACTGTCGTTGATACCGACGCCAAAAAACTGCGTGACCTACACACCAAACTCGATATCCGTACCGTGACCGGGGCGGGTTCTTACCCCATTGTGCTGCGCCAGGCAGGCTGCGAAGACGCCGATATGTTGATCGCCGTCACCAACAGCGACGAGATCAATATGATCGCCTGTCAGGTCGCCCACACACTGTTTCGGACTCCGACCAAAATTGCTCGCGTGCGCCACGGCGTACTTAACCCGCAAGGGCCTGTTCGCCCACGAAGCCATCCCCATTGATGTACTGATCAGCCCCGAACAGGTGGTGACCGACCACGTGCGCCGTTTGATTGAGCACCCCGGCGCCCTGCAGGTGCTGGAGTTTGCCGGCGGCTTGGTCCAACTGGTAGCGGTAAAAGCATTTTACGGCGGCCCGCTGGTGGGCCAGGATTTGGCTTTTCTACGTCGCCATATGCCCAACGTGGATACCCGCGTGGCGGCTATTTACCGCCGCAGCCGACCGATCATTCCCCGCGGCGATACGGTCATCGAGGCTGACGACGAGGTGTTTTTCCTCGCTGCCCGTCTGGATATTCGTGCGGTAATGAGTGAACTGCGCCGGGTCGAGCGGGACTTCCGCCGGGTAGTGATCGCCGGGGGTGGCAATATCGGCGAGCGGCTGGCGGAACATTTGGAGCATAGTCACCAGGTCAAGATCATCGAGCACAGCCTGGAGCGCTGCACCACCCTCTCTGAGCGGCTGGATCGCACCGTGGTGCTCCATGGCAGTGCCACCAGCAAACGCCTGTTGGAAGAAGAGAATATCGAAGAGTGCGATATTTTCTGTGCGCTGACCAACGACGACGAGGTCAATATCATGTCGTCGCTGCTGGCTAAGCGCTTAGGCGCCAAGAAGGTGCTGACGCTGATCAACAACGCCGCTTACGTCGATTTGGTACAAGGCGGTGAAATCGATATCGCCATTTCGCCCCAGCAGGCCACTATCGGCAGCCTGCTCACCCACGTGCGCCGCGGTGACATCGTTAACGTCCATTCGCTGCGCCGGGGCGCCGCCGAGGCGATTGAAGCCATCGCCCACGGCGACAAGCAGTCCTCCAAAGTGGTGGGGCGCACCATCAGCGATATCGACCTACCCGAAGGCACGACCATCGGCGCGATTGTGCGCGGTAAAGAGGTCATCATCGCCCATGGCAATGTCATGGTAGAAAGCGGCGACCATGTGATTCTGTTTGTGATCGACAAGCGCCGCATCCGCGATGTGGAGCGCCTGTTCCAAGTCGGTCTTACGTTCTTTTAACTGGCGCTTTTGAGTGGCTAGATCTCAACCGCGCGGCCAATAAACTCAATCGGCCCGGTGGGCAGGCCGGTGGGCGAACCGGTGTCGTCTTCCAGTGTTAGCTCAAATAGCTGGTTATCCTCAAGGGGTGGCAGTTCATCCAAGCGCAAACGGATCGGCTGCCCTGGCTCCACCAACCCCAATGACACCGGCGCCTGCCACTCATCTGCTTTGGTCCAAAACTCTAGCGCTTTACCTTCGGGTACTTCGAAAGTGCCCAACGGGATCAGCTCAATTTCCTGGCGCGTTGAGGCCTGCACTACCCAACCCGCTGACTGTGTTTGCGGCGCCAGCAGAACCACCATGTACTCGGGGGTCGTCGGTTCAGTGACTTCATTGGCCAGCATCACGCCCAATACTAGCGCCGCCGCTAAGCCAAACCCGGCAGCGCCACGCCAAAGCGGCAGGCTGTGCAGCATACGGCGGGGTCTTGGCGGCACGGCAGAGGCAGGTCGAGCACGCTTAGCAACCGCCTCCCGTGACGCTAAGCTGCGCTCAATACGCGACCATAAATTGTCAGAAGGCGTTACCGGGTCGGTGATAGCGGTATAGGGCAAGAAACGCTCTTCCCAAGACATCACGGCTTGTTGCAATTCAGGCTCGTTAGGTAGCCGGGCCTCTAGCGCTTTACGCTGCTCTAACGACAGCGTACCCAGCACATATTCACCCGCTAAAGTATGGTCGTCTTCGTGTTCGTGCTGACTGGGACGGGTCATGCCATACACTCCCGTAGGCGCAGCAAACTGCGTTTTATCCAGGCTTTTACGGTTCCCAGCGGCGCGCCGGTATGCGCAGCAATTTCCGCGTGACTAAGTCCATCAACATAGGCATGGAGTACGCAGTTACGCCGCTCCGGCTCAAGCGCTTCCAAACAGCTATCCATCCGCTGGCCGGTTTGCCAATCGAAGGCTTCATCGGCAACAGAGGTGTGCTGAAAATGTTCATCGAGATCTAATTCGGTGGAATCGTGACTATCAAAAGTGACTTCACGGTCGCGATAACGGATGGCGTTCAGTGCCAGGTGACGCGCCACGCTAAATATCCACGTTCGCGCGGATCCCTTGGCGGGATCAAAACTATCGGCACGCTGCCAAATATTAAGACAGGCATCGTGGACAATATCCTCGGCCATACCACGATCCTTGACGATTCTTATGACCACGCCTAATAGTCGGGCACCCTCATGTACATAAAGTTGGTGCAAAGCTTCATGCTCGCCACGAGCACAGTTAGCCAATGCAGCAGCATGATCAAATTCTGAAGACACGTCAGTCAAACCTCAGCTCCCTGGTGACGGCACCGACGCCGGTCGTCGTTCTCGCAAACAGCATAGCCGCTAGGGACTCGCCAAACGAGCCCCCGGTTGAATGAGCAATTTTGCGGACTTATTCAGCCGTCCAGAAGTGGTAATCGGCTTGGTAAGTCACTACGGCGATCGCACCCTCATGATCCATATCACAGGCCACATCAGGTGCAACCCCACCCTGGGTATTCAGCCTTTGAATGTAGCTAACGCCGGTCATTGCGCCTTCACCTTCCGCGGGGTTGGCTTCAACAAGCTGTAGCGGAATGTTGCCATCACCATTGGCTGCCGTGGCTAGCTGAGTGCCGGTAATTTTTGAACCATCCAGCGCCTCCCAGGTAGCGGGCGGGCCGTAGTAGCTTCCCACTTGTGTGCCTTCACTGTCGTTCAGTGCAGCGTGGGGGCCTTTGAACACCCAGCCCATATTACCGTCGTCCTTGGTTTCGCACATGTAGGTAATAGCGCCAACACCCACGGTTTCGAGGGCGACGGTATTACCGTCCGGTACCTGGACATCCGCGGGCGTCATGTCGGCCAGCGCGACGTGACTGAAGGAGGCAATCAAGGTAGCGGCGAGTGTTGCACGCGTAAGAGGTTGGATGGTCATTTTCAGTCTCCTAAAAGATTTTTATCAGCCGCCATCAATAGCAGCGGTATAGGGATTACCCGCGAGGAGACGAATTGGATGCACTTTTATTGAAAAAATAAAACGGACACTTTTGCTTTTCTAATAACTCAGAAAAAGCCCGCGACAGGTCGCGGGCAAAGAGCAATGGAAGAGAAACAGCTACAAGCTAGCCTTTCATGGCTTAGAACCACACCTCTGACTGAACGCCGAAGGTCCACTGTCCACCGGCAAAACCTTCATTACCTAATGAGCTAGCGCCATAATTGTTCAGGTCGTCATCCCAATCGCTGAAGGTAGTAAACAGACGAATCTCAGGGCGCTGCCAGAAGCCGCCTACTTCAGGCTTAAAGGTAGGTGCGATTGTGAACTTGCTGAAGCCACCGTCTACCGCGTTACGCCCGTTATAACCCCTGCGGATCAAGATCCATCCACTGATAGCCAGCTTCGTATTGCATTTCGAAGTTTTGCGTTAGCTCATTTGCCAGGCGGACGTTAAGGCCTGCCCAGTTGTACTTGTCGCCCTGGACATAACGGTCTTCACTGGTTTCAGCCAGAATAGGGGGGCTATACGCCACTGAGGGGCAATATAGGTGGTGCCGTAGACCGCCAGACGAGTGGCGGTAGCGTCATCCGTTAGCTCACCGCGCGCACCAATATTTTTGGTCTCGGCGCCGAGCCCTTGTCCATGCAGTACTGCCGCCTTGAAGCTACCTTCCCCATACCGAAGAAACTGTCACCGTGATAAGCAATCATGGTGTGGAAGCCGGTATCGGCAGCGGTTTGGCCTACTCCAATATCACGCTCGTCATTGTCAGCGGCAGACATGCCGTTAACCATCCACCGCCAGTTACCAAAGTAGTTGTTAGAGGTCAGAATCAGGTTGTCCGTATCGCCCTCAAGGCCAGGATCTTCACTGCTTACCAATTCAAAGTCGGCAAAACTACGGCCATAAATCGAAAGGTTGGACTTCCAATTGTCTGCCAGCTGCATGTCGTAGATACCGCCACCGGTACCGGCGAGGAAGATCACGTCGCTGTCGAGCCAGTGAATATCGAAGTTGTCTCGATCAAAGCGTTTACCGGCCCAGATAGAGACATCTTCAAATGCGCCAGTAAAACTGGGAAGATCACTGAATTCGGCAAATACCTGGCGCACGTTGATATCCGATTCACCGCCAGTCCAATCATTGCTGGAAGTTGTACCGTCAGCAATCATGGTGCGATATAGCGCTTTGGCACCGTTATCAAATTGCATACGGTAATTGAAAATAGCTTCAGCGTAGGTATCAGGCTCATTACCCAAACGGCCAACGGCGCCGCCTTCACCACCCGCAGGGGGTTAAATAGGGGCCAGCATTTTCGCTTTTGCCATCTTCGCCAATCAGTAACCCTGAGCGGGCATAAACGTTAAACGAAAACCCCTCTTCGCCATCGGCGTAACGCTCCACCCGCGCTAGGCGTTCTTCGATCTCTGCATCGCTTTCCGGCGCGACCTGGGACCGCTCGGCGACCTCAGCAGAGTTATAGTCAAATCTGGTGGATGGCGGTCAGGCGGCAGTCCTGTCTGACTGATCGGTTACTTGCTCTCCATCCTGGAACCGGACGTTGTTCACGACCAGTTCCAGCTTGCTGAACCCCTTGATGCGCTTCCAGCGCTTCTCGGCGCTCTGGAGCAGCTTGAAGACCATCGCCAGGGTCGTCGCTCTGGAGCCGCAGTTCCGGCTGCGCTTGCTCCGCAGGCGGACCGTGGCGAAGGTCGACTCAATCGGGTTGGTGGTGCGGATATGCACCCAGTGCTCTGCCGGGTAGTCGTAGAACGCCAGCAGTTCCTCCCGATCCTTGGCCAGGCACGCCATCGCCTTGGGGTACTTGGCCTCGAAGCGTTTCAGCGTGCGATCGAAGGCCTTGTGCGCCTCGTCGCGGGTCTCGGCCATCCAGATGTCATGCAGGTCGGCCTTGACCTTGGGCTGTACTGACTTTGGCAGCTTGTTCAGCACGTTAGCCGTCTTGTGAACCCAGCAGCGCTGATGGTCGGTCTCCGGGTAAATCTTGCTCAGGGCCGCCCAGAACCCCATGGCGCCGTCGCCCACCGCCAGCTTAGAGCCTGGGTCAGGCCGCGTTCTCGCAGGCCTGTCAGCAGGGTCTTCCAGCTGTCCGCCGACTCGCGGAAGCCGTCCTCGACGGCCACCAACTCCTTGCGGCCCTGCTCGGTGACCCCGATGATCACCAGCAGGCACAGGCGGTCATCCATGCGCACGTTGCTGTACACCCCGTCGGCCCACCAGTAGACGTAGCGACGGTCTGACAGGTCCCGCTTTCGCCACTCGGTATGCTCGTCCTCCCACTGCTTCTTGAGCCGTGACACAGTGTTGGCCGACAGACCCTTGGCCTGGTCGCCCAGCAGTGCCGCCAGCGCCTCCTGGTAGTCGCCAGTGGAGATCCCCTTCAGGTAGAGCCAAGGGATCAACTCCTCGATGCTGCGGGCTCGCTTCAGATAGGGCGGCAGCAGGCTGCTGTTGAAGCGAGCGCCACCGCCACTGCGGTCACGCACCTTGGGCACCTGCACGCTGACATCCCCGATCCCGGTCTGGACCGTGCGCTCGGGCAGGTAGCCGTTGCGGACCACGGCCTGGCGTCCATCGTCGAGCCGCTGATCGGCATACTGCGCCAGAAAGGTGGCCAACTCGGCCTCGACGGCCTTGGCGATCAGGTCACGGGCACCTTGGCGCAGCAGCTCGTGCAGCGGGTCAGCGACCTGGGGTTCTGGTTGTGAAAGAGTCCGGAGGGTAGAATCGGCCATGGCGTATCCACTCGTGTTGGTTGAGATCTTGGTCGTGATCAATCAACAGGATACGCCACCCTACCTCCTCCCATACACCAGACTTGAGCTTAACTCACCTCAGCACGGCGCTCGGCGGCATCGGCCCGCTGCTCCGCCGCTTCAATGCGCGCTTCCAATTCTGCAAGGCGCTGTTCCATCGTCATCTGTGCCGAAGCGACACCACTCATCACCATGCTTGCGACGGCAATGGCAATCGCTAACGGCTTCTTGAATGTCATGTTATGCATTGTTATTCGTACCTATTGTTATTGGTTAATATCTTTTAATCCCACGCTTTCAATCGCTTTTTCAGCCCCTTGTAGCACTGCCTTTGGCTGAGCAGGGATGGTTTCCTCACCAGGTGCATATTTTGATAGCGCTTTATCTGAATCGATTAAGTTAAAATCGAAAACTCTTCCCTTACACAGTACGTTCTACCAAGTAACCAATGGTGCTTTTAAAACCGCTAAGCGAAGCCTGCTGATCTATAACCACCCACTTGAGACGACACGGTTAAGAGAAGATAGACAAAACTTAATCGATTAAGTCATTAATTACCAACTGCCAAGGGCTGATTAGCGACCAATGTCTAAGGCGAGATTTCCAAGCGAGAATTCGAGCATTTTAATAGTTGTCTATCGCACCCTTCGTTTATGATCAGGGCGGCGCCGCACAGAGGGGTTTGGATTATTTTGTGACCAGTATTCAACTAAATAGCTTATTAATAATTAGTTTTTATAGGGGGCATCGTGCCTGATCAACGCCAAATGACTCTCAAGGACCTTGCGCAGGAACTCGGCGTCTCCACCGCAACAATTTCCAATGCTTTTAACCGACCCGACCAGCTATCACCGGCGCTGCGTGAGCGCGTGTTAAAGGAAGCCAAACGGTTAGGTTATAGCGGCCCCGACGCCAAAGCGCGTAGCCTGCGCACCGGTCGCTCGCGGATTATTGCGGTAATTCTTGCTGAGAGCCTTCCCTACAGTTTGAACGATGCCGTGTCTAGCGAGTTTCTATCGGGTGTCGCCGAAGTTCTCGATGCCCACGGCCATACGCTATTACTACTTACCGGCCGCAATCCCGCCTCGCAGCCGCCCGGCGCTGCAAATATCGCCGACGGTTTTATCGTTTACGGCTCAATGACAAATAACAAACTGCTCAACGAGCTGCCTACTCAGCGCCCCTTGGTATCGGTCGATTTTCATATTGAAGGCTGCCCGACGGTGCATATCGATGACACCGCTGCCAGCTACAAAATCGCTATGCATGCACTTCGAACTCCACCCAAGCGTCCGGCTATCATTAATTTGCGTTTAACCAAGGAGCACTACAACGGACAGATTACGCCTGCTCACACCCTGCTACCCGAGACCAGCACGATTAGCCGGGCACGATTGGCAGGTTTTCATACCGCACTGACGGAACAGGGCATGGATACAACGCAGGTGCCACTATGGAATATCGAAGAGAATACATTTGAAGTAAGTTCGCGGGTGATTGCTGAGATTCTTGACCAGCCTGCAGCGCAACGGCCTGATTTATTGCTGTGCATGACAGATCGCATCGCGCTGACAGCACTAACACTGGCAGAACAGCGCGGCATCCGAGTGCCCGAAGATCTCCGCATTACTGGTTTCGATGGCATTGCCGAAGGGCAACACCGAGCACCGCGTTTAACCACGGTGCGACAGGATAGCGTAGGCAGGGGCGGGTCGCGGCGCAGATGATCCTGGGCCGCACGCCTCTTGCTCAGCAGCAGCTAAAAGCTGAGTTGATACTAGGTGACACCTGCCCTTAAGCCAGTAACGTTACTTATCTGTCGCCTGCATCGCCAGTGCCGTATCTAGCATACGGTTGGAGAAACCCCACTCGTTGTCGTACCACGCCATGATTTTTACCAGACGACCATTCACACGCGTGTGATTGGCGTCAAAAGTCGATGAGTTGGCATCGTGGTTAAAATCGATAGATACCAGCGGCTCGGCGTTAACAGCGAGCACTGGTGAATTTGCAGCGGCCTTTTCAATAATGCCGTTAATTTCTTCTTTGGTCGTATCGCGGCTGGCGGTGAAAGTAAGGTCCACCAGTGAAACGTTGATGACCGGCACGCGCACCGCCAGGCCGTCAAACTTGCCAGCAAGCTCTGGCAGCACGATCCCCACCGCTGCTGCCGCACCCGTTTTGGTAGGAATCATGGAATGGGTGGCGCTACGCGCACGGTAAGGGTCGGAGTGATAAACATCCGACAAGTTCTGATCGTTGGTGTACGCGTGCACCGTGGTCATCAAGCCATTCTCGATACCAACTGCATCGTTCAAGGCTTTCGCGACCGGTGCTAAACAGTTGGTGGTGCAGGAAGCGTTGGAGACAACCGTGTGATCCGCGGTGAGTATTTGGTCGTTCACCCCATAAACAATGGTGGCATCAGCATCGGGGCTAGGCGCGGATATCAGAACACGCTTGGCGCCAGCAGCAATATGCTTGGCTGCTGCTTCACGCTTGGTAAATAACCCTGTGCACTCCATCACCAAATCAATCTTCTGTTCCGACCATGGCAGCTGTGCCGGATCGCGTTCCGAAGAAATCGTAATGCGGTCGCCATCCACCGTGATGCTTTCAGCGTCATGCTCTACCTTAAAAGGGAAGTGGCCATGCACGGTATCGTGACGCAGCAGGTGAGAGTTTAAAGAAGGGTCGCCCAGGTCGTTGATAGCAACCACCTGAATGCGGTCACGATAGTTATTTTCGTAAAGGGCGCGCAGCACATTGCGGCCGATACGGCCAAAACCGTTAATCGCAACTCTTATTGTCATGATAGCTCCTCAATCAACCAGTGTTTGCAAGTGGCGTACTTTGTAGCAAATTTACTAAAAATACGTATTTAAGCGTCATGAGGCTGATGAATCGCGTTACAACCGCCCCAAAAGGCTAGTAATCATCCGATATGTAGTAAAATTACTATATGAGCGCTATCGTAGTCCAATATTTAATCGCCAACAACTACACCCGTTATTAGGGAGAGTGCACACGTGACGAAAGCGACTTCGAACACAGCAGCCCAGGTAGCGACTCCCTCTCCTATCCTGCCCTCGGTTCCCATATGCCCTTAAGACGTACCAAAATCGTTGCCACTCTCGGCCCCGCGAGTGATCGCCCCGGCGTATTGGAAGCCATGCTGAAAGCAGGCGTAGACGTTGTGCGGCTTAATTTCTCGCATGGCTCAGCCGACGATCATCGTCGCCGGTTAAGCGAAGTACGCGAGATTGCTGAGCGCATAGGGCGTAGTGTCGCTGCATTAGGCGACTTACAAGGCCCTAAAATTCGTATCGCTCGCTTTGTCGAGGGCGCTGTCAAGCTTAATGCGGGCCAAGCTTTCGTCTTGGATATGGCGCTGGATGCCGATAGCGGCACTGCAGAACGGGTGGGCTGTGATTACAAAACCTTGCCCGATGACGTGGTTGAAGGCGACCGTCTATTGCTCGATGACGGGCGATTAGTATTGGACGTGACCCAGGTAGTCGGACAGGAAGTACACACCCGGGTTCACGTTGGGGCAAGCTCTCCAACAATAAAGGTATTAACAAACAGGGAGGGCGGCCTATCCGCGCCCGCCCTCACCGATAAAGATAAGGCCGACCTGAAAACCGCCATTGAAATCGGTGTTGATTACTTGGCCGTTTCTTTTCCACGCAGTGCTGCTGACATGCAGGAAGCACGAGAATTGCTTGGAGAAAGCGGCAAAGAAATCGGTCTGGTGGCTAAGCTCGAACGTGCCGAATCCGTTGCCGACGACACCACCCTGGATGGCATTATCGAAGCCTCAGAGGCAGTCATGGTAGCTCGCGGCGATTTGGGCGTAGAGATTGGCGACGCAGCCCTTATTGGCACCCAGAAGCGTATTATCAAGCATGCACGTACTTTGAACCGCGCGGTGATTACCGCTACCCAAATGATGGAATCGATGATCGAGTCGCCGCTGCCGACCCGCGCCGAAGTCTTCGATGTGGCCAATGCGGTACTCGACGCCACTGACGCGGTCATGCTTTCAGCGGAAACCGCCGCGGGCGATTATCCGGTTGAAACCATTGAAGCGATGGATCGTGTCTGTTTAGGTGCCGAGCGGGAACGCCTTGCTCAAGAATCGGGCCACCGCATTCATGAAGGCTTTGAGCGCATCGATGAAACCATTGCGCTGTCGGCGATGTATGCCGCCAACCATCTAGCCGGCGTTAGCGCGATTGCCTGCATGACGGCAACCGGCTATACGCCACTCATTGCGTCGCGCATTCGTTCAGCGCTGCCTATCGTCGGTTTGGCTCATAATCCTATCGCCCAACGGCGTATGGCGCTTTATCGCGGCGTTGTTTCCATTCCTTTCGACACGACGCATATGGCGCCAACCGAGCTTGATCAAGAAGCTCTGCAACGGTTACAAGCCCATGGTCTTATACACCCAGGCGAACATGCCATCCTCACTCGTGGCGATCATATGAATGCCCATGGTGGTACCAATACTATGAAAATTCTTGCTCTGAATAACGGTGTCCTTGATAGCGAATAGCAGGGCAATAACATTGTGAGCTTTATAAGAAAAATTGATAAGGCCGTAGGGCCAATAAGGAGACTGACGCTATGACTGACGCGCAACCGCCCCGCCAAACCATTCGCACCTTGCAAGCGCGCAAACGCATTGCGCTGATTGCCCATGATGGCAAAAAAATCTGAAATGCTCGAGTGGGCGACTCGCTGGCAAAACGCGCTCAGCCAGCACGAGTTGATTGGTACCGGCACGACCGCCGGACGGCTAAAAACAGCGTTAGGGCTTAGCGTGGAAGGGTTGATGAGCGGACCGCTGGGTGGCGATCAGCAGATTGGCGCGCGAATAGCTGAACAGCGACTAGATGTACTGATTTTCTTTTGGGACCCCCTTCTCGCCTCAGCCCCATGACCCGGATGTCAAAGCACTGCTACGTTTAGCTGCGCTATGGAATGTCCCCGTCGCCTGTAATGCAGCCACCGCCGACTTCCTGCTTTCATCGCCTTACCTAAGTGAAAGCTACGATATGTCGATCCCAGATGCCAACGCCTGGGCCCAGGCTAGAACGACCTAGCCTACACGCCATACCTATCGTTTATGCAGATGGCGCGCGACCACCTGCAGACCGAGCTCGTAGCGCCCGTTCATGGCAGCTAATGCACACTTCAACGTTAACTCGGCGATTCGGTCGTAATCCTGCAGCGCTGAGTTGACCGGCTGGGGAAGAAAATCCAGTAGTCGGTGATCGCCAAAAGTTGCCAGGCGCATCGTGTCCGGCAAACCGCCACGCTCCAAGAATTCGTCAAAAACCCCTTCCAGCAGTGTGTAAGAAGCGGTGACCAGCGCATCAGCACCACCTTGTTTATCCAGCAACTGAGCCGCTAAGCTTGCCCCTTCGCTACGCTCGTAGCGCGTGCCGCTTAAAATAAGCGGCTCAATATCAGTGCCTTTAAGTGCCGCCTGAAAACCCGCCCGACGCTCACTGCTAATCGACAAATCCGGCATCGCTTCCAGCCACGCAATGCGTTTGGTTGCCTTATCAATCACTGAGCGAGTCAACACCTCTGCCGCTTCGCAGTCATTACTCACTACGCTGGAAAAAGCGTTGGGTCCAAGCCGCGGTCCATGCCCACCACACACCAACCCTCGGCGACCAAGTCCGCATAAAAAGTATCGTTGCTGGGCAAACAGCTGGCAGTGATCAGCACTTCACAGCGCTGGGCTCGCAGCGCCAAGGCGAGGGTACGTTCGCTTTCTGCACAGTCATCAGAACTGACAATCAGCAACTGATAGCCCTGCTCCCGCGCGCCACGTTCCAGGCGTTTAGCCAGCCGGGCATAACTGATGTTCTCCAAATCCGGCACAATAAGGCCCAGCAAGCGGCTCGCCCCACGGCGTAGCGCTGCCGCCTGCGGATCAATGTGATAGCGATGCTGGCGAACCACCGTCATTACTTTTTTCAATCGTTGCCGCGCTAATGCGCCGCTGCTCGGCTTGGCCATTGATCACGTAGCTAGCGGTCGTACGCGAGACGCCGGCTAGCCGGGCAATATCGGCAAGTGTCATTCAGGTCCCCCCTTGGTGTAACCGAGCAGTTTATCAGCAAGTCAGCGCATATCAGACCAAAGTCTAAAAACACAAACCTTGTGTCATTCAGTGAATCGATTCAGCATAGCATTAAAATAAGGTGAACCGATTCACCCAGCTTCCTTATGGCTCTCAATGATCAGTTTATGTACACGCCTCTGTCTTGCTACGAATTTACAGAGCTGTCAGCAGAATGCGTATACAGGAGAATACTATGTTGACTCTCGGCACCGATGACATTTTGCTGGACCGCCATGCTGATAGCTGGCAAACAGCGCTAGACTTAGCCGCTGAAGCGCTGGTAGACGCCGGATTCGTTGAGGCCGAGTACCGCGATGGTCTGCACGCGCGTGAAGCCCAGTCATCAACGTTTTTAGGCAATGCCATTGCGATTCCGCACGGCACGCCAGAAAGCCGCCAACATGTAAAACGTACTGGCGTGCGCGTGCTGCAGTTTCCTCAAGGCGTGAAGTGGCACGATGGCCAGCAGGTACATGTGTTGGTGACCATTGCGGCTCAAAACGATGAACACCTGGATATTCTGCGCCAGCTCACTCACGTACTGGATCGCGAAGGCGTTTCCGAGCAGTTGGCCAGCGCCAGTTCCGCTGCTGAGGTAGCGCGACTGCTTTCCAAACCAGCATTAGCACCGCGCCTGGATACCGACACCCTGTGCGTCAACTTTCCTGCTCGTGACCCGCAAGAGCTGGCCCTGGCTGCCGCTGCCCGCTTACGCCAAAGCGGCTGTGTCGATAACAGTTTTATTACCGCCGTCGCCGCAGCACAGCCGACCTGGTTAGGCAAAGGGCTGTGGCTGGCCAGCAGTGCTCAGGGCGTTAACCAGCCCGCGCTAGGCGTTGCCACACCGGCAGAGCACACTCTAGAAAGCGCTGGCCACCCGGTACATGCTCTCTTCTGTTTAGCCGCCCACGGCGATGCCCACCGTCCGTTGCTAGAGCAATTGATGGCGGTGCTAGAAAGTGGAGAAAGCGACAATTTGGTGGGCAAAACCAGCGCGCAGCTACTGGCCACTCTGGCGGGCGAAACCGCAAATACCCAAACCCGTCGTGTACGCGTGCTCAACCCCCATGGCTTGCACGCCCGCCCCGCTAAACAGTTAGTACAAATTGCACGCGCTCAGGCCATGTCAATTAATGTGCGCTTAGAAGAAGGCAGTGCCACACCGGTATCGGCGGCCAGTTTGACCAAAGTGATTGGTCTTGGCGCACGACGTGGCCAGTGGCTGGTACTTTCTGCCGAAGGCGACGGTGCGCAGCAAGCGCTGGAGAATGTGGCGGAAATAATTGAGGCGGGCCTGGGCGAAAAAGTGACTCCCCTTTGAAGGTGGACGCGACACGGCCCCAGCGAACGCTGACCTAACAGGCATTGCGCCTGAGGCCGAGGTAATTCCGCTGAGTGCGGATACGCCGCATGCTGGCATCGCGGCATCGCCTGGGTTAGCGATCGCACCGGTGTTCGTCATTCGCCCAATGCAGTTTAATTATCCGCAGCATGCCGATGACACCGAGCAGCAGCTGATTCGCTTGAATCATGCCATCAAGGAGGGCGGGGCCCAGCTACAGGCGCTGGTGCGCAATGCACCAGGCGGCGAAGTGGCCGATATTCTCTCGATGCACGAAGAGATGCTCGCCGACCCAGAGCTTCACCACGCTGCTACGGATGCTATCCGTGAAGGACGTACGGCGGAAGCGGGCTGGTGGGAGGCAATTGAAACCGCTGCCCATGCTCAGGAAATGCTTGCCGACCGTCTACTGGCCGAACGTGCCGCCGACTTACGCGATGTAGGCCGCCGGGTGCTTGGGGTACTCTGCGATGTCACGCTGCCCGAACCGCCGGATCACCCTTACATTCTGGTCATGGACGATATCGGTCCTTCCGATGTAGCTCGACTGGATACATCACGTGTCCGCGGCCTGCTGACCGTTCGCGGTGGCGCCACAGCACACAGCGCTATTCTGGCCCGCGCATTGGGTATTCCCGCCGTGGTGGGCGCGGGTAAATCGGTAATGGCGCTTAATAACGCCAGCATGATGATTCTGGACGGCGAGCGTGGCCGGGTAACATCACAGCCTTCAGAACAGAGGCTACAGCGCGCCGAGCAGCAACTCCTCGATCATCAGCAACGCGAAGCCGATGCCTGGGAAAGCCGCTTTGAAGTAGCGCAGACACGCGATGGCCACCGTGTCGAAGTCGCCGCCAACCTGGGCAATACTGCCCACGCCGCCGATGCGGTAGAGCGCGGCGCCGAGGGCGTTGGCCTGCTGCGTACCGAATTCTATTTATGGCCCACGCCAGCGCGCCGGATTTAGCCACCCAGATTAGTGAGTACCGGCAGGCAATTGACGCACTCAATGGACGCCCGCTGGTCGCGCGCACATTAGATGTCGGTGGTGATAAGCCCCTGCCCTACTGGCCAGTGCCCCAGGAAGACAATCCTTTCCTCGGCCTGCGCGGCATTCGTTTAGCGCTGACGCAACCCGACGTACTAGAAACTCAGCTACGCGCCCTGTTAATGGCTGGCACGAATCAGCCTTTGCGAATTATGCTGCCGATGGTCAAAGATATTGCCGAGTTCCGTGCGGTCAAAGACATTTATGACCGCCTACTGCAAGAGCTCCCTACGTCTCAACGCGCCACTGATGTGCAGTTGGGGTGATGATTGAAATACCCTCTAGCGCGCTGCTAGCACCCAGCCTTGCCGCCGAAGTCGATTTTTTCTCAATCGGCACCAACGACTTGACCCAGTACACATTAGCAATTGATCGCGGTCACCCGGAGCTTTCCGCTCAAGCTGATGGGTTACACCCCGCAGTGCTGCGTTTAATCCAAATGACCGTGGCCGCAGCGCATAGCCAAGGTAAGTGGGTCGGTGTGTGCGGCGAGCTAGCGTCCGACGCCATGGCTATTCCCGTGCTGGTGGGGCTGGGTGTCGACGAGCTTTCGGTCAGCGCCCGGCAAATTCCCTTGGTCAAGGCCCGCCTGCGCGAGTTTGATTTCGCCGACGCCCAGGCCAGCGCGCAGCTAGCGCTTTCCCAAGCGACCAGCGATGCCGTGCGCGATGTCTTGGAGGCTCACTAATGGCCCGTGTGCTATGCATTACCCTAAACCCGGCGCTGGATCTCGCCTTTAATCTTGATGTGCTCGTGCCAGGAAGCGTGAACCGCCCCACCAGCGCGCAGTTAGAAGCAGCGGGGAAAGGCGTTAACGTCGCCCGCGTACTGGCAGGCCTTGGTCACGCCGTCACCGTCAGCGGTTTTTTAGGTGCCGATAACGGCGCTCCCTTCGAGCTGGCATTTGCCAAGTACTCCTTAACCGACGCCTTTGTACGCGTGCCGGGGAAACCCGCATTAATGCCAAAATTGCTGAACAGAGCGGTCGCGTTACCGATATTAACGGCCCCGGCATGCCCATTGACGCCACGCATTTGCAGGCGCTGATCGATACGCTGAATACCGAGCTTGCCAGCGCGACGCCACCTCAGGCGGTGGTCGTCGCAGGTAGCCTGCCCTGGGCTATCGCTGGACGATTTCAGCGAGCTGTTAAGCTATTTAAACGCTAGCGGCGTGCCGCTTTGGGTGGATACCAGCGGCGCGGCACTCAATGCGGCGATAGCGACTCAACCCGCTGGCGTTAAACCCAATGAAAACGAACTGGCAGCGTGGGCGGGTGCAGACATGATGTCTTCCGATGCGCGCTTAACTGCTGCTAAGCGCTTGCATGAAAGCGGCATCGCCAATGCGCTGATTTCAGCGGGTGCCGAAGGGGTATTGTGGGTTAACGCGCACGGTGCCTGGCAAGCCACCCCACCCAAGGTTACCGCGAAGAATACCGTTTGCGCTGGCGATACCTTTGTCGCGGGCATGCTCCACGGCTTACTGAATCAGCACGCCCCGGAACAAACGCTGCGCTTTGCCACCGCGCTCTCGGCCGAGGCCGTCCGCCACGTTGGCGTGGGCACCCCCGCTGCCGATTTCGATTCACTCCAACAACACACCCGGATACGGCGTCTTGATGACACCATCACCGAGGGAGCCACGCTATGAATATTATTCTGATTACCGCCTGCCCCAGCGGCATGGCAACCACCTTCCTCGCCGCCAAGCGCCTGGAGCAAGCTGCCCAGCGCCAAGGCTGGGTGGCACACGTGGAAATGCACGGTGAAGTGGCCCCGCTCCAGGCCGCTACTGCCGAGCAGATTGCTAACGCCGATTTGATCGTAGTTGCCGCCGATCACGTGCCTGCCCCGGAACGCTTCGAAGGCAAACGCCTATTCCAAGCGCCGATTGCCAGCGCCCTACCCGACCCCAGCGACTTTCTGGCCCAGGCCAAGCGCGAGGCGCCCATTTACAGCGCCCCAAAGCCGCCAGTGCGCCAGCCTCCACTAGCGCGGCGAACGGTAAAAAAATAGTTGCGGTCACCGCTTGTCCTACCGGTGTGGCGCATACCTTTATGGCCGCCGAAGCACTCGCAGAGGCAGGCAAAGCCATGGGCCACGCCATACGGGTGGAAACCCAAGGCTCGGTGGGCGCGCAAGATAAATTGACCGAAGAAGAGATCGCCGACGCCGATGTGGTCGTACTGGCCTGCGATATCGATGTTGATCCGTCGCGGTTTGCCGACAAGCGGATCTACCGCACCTCGACCGGCAACGCGCTAAAAAAGCCGCGTCCCACGCTTGAAGCGGCGCTCAGCGAGGCCGTCATTGAGAACGGCAGCAGTAATGCAGGCACAGCGAATAAGAGTGTCAAAGAAAAGGCGTTTATAAGCACCTGCTCACCGGCGTTTCCTTTATGCTGCCGATGGTCGTGGCGGGCGGCCTGCTGATTGCGCTCTCCTTTGTGTTTGGCATTGAAGCCTTTGAGCAGGAAGGCACGCTAGCCGCAGCGCTGATGCAGATCGGTGGTGGCACCGCCTTTGCGCTAATGATTCCGGTACTGGCAGGCTATATCGCCTACTCTATCGCCGACCGTCCCGGTATCGCCCCGGGTATGATAGGCGGCATGCTGGCGTCTAATATTGGCTCCGGCTTTATCGGCGGTATATTGGCTGGTTTCCTCGCGGGCTATGTGGCGCTGGCGGTTACTCGCTACGTCAAGCTGCCCTCCAGTATTGAATCGCTCAAACCGATTCTGATCATTCCGCTGATCGCCAGTTTGGTCACCGGCCTGACCATGATTTACGTGATTGGCGAACCGGTCGCAGCGCTGCTTAATGCCCTGACCAGTTTCCTGGAATCCATGGGTTCTACCAACGCGATACTGCTAGGTATTCTGCTTGGCGCAATGATGTGCTTTGACCTGGGTGGCCCTGTCAACAAGGGCAGCTTACACCTTTGGTGTGGGCCTGCTCGCATCGGAAACCTACGGCCCCATGGCGGCGATTATGGCAGCGGGAATGGTGCCTGCCATTGGCATGGGCATCGCCAGCTTTGTCGCGCGCAACAAGTTTTCGGCACCGGAGCGGGAAGCGGGCAAAGCCTCTTTGTACTGGGCCTGTGTTTTATCAGTGAAGGCGCGATTCCCTTTGCGGCGAAAGACCCGCTACGCGTTATCCCCGCCTGTATCGCAGGGGGTGCCCTCACCGGCGCTCTCAATGCTGGTAGGTGCTAAACTGATGGCGCCTCACGGCGGTATCTTTGTGCTACTGATCCCCAACGCCATTACTCCGGCACTGCTCTACCTTGGCGCTATTGTGGCTGGTTCGTTGGTGACGGGGTTAGGCTATGCGTTTATCAAACGTGATGCGGCACAGGTAGCACTCGCCACCTAACCGCTGCTACCAAAAGTGAGGGCAGGCGAACATGCCTGCCCTTTTAAATACGTCGCTTTACGCATTTAATACCTTTTCACGTCACTTATACCCTCTACTCTTTATCATTTTTTATGTAGTATTTTTACATAACGCCACTTTTGTATTTGATTACCACGTTCACTTATAACAAACGGATCGCCCTATGTTTCAGCTCACTCGTAGTGTTACCTGGCAGGCGCTTGACCGCCTGCGCGACAAGACCGCTAACGATCGCATTCGTGATTACTTCACCAATGATCCGCAGCGTTTTGAGAAAATGAGCTTACGGGTGGGCGGTCTGTTTCTTGACCACTCCAAGCACCATGTCTCCGATGAAGTGCTTACCAAGCTGATTGAGCTAGCCGACCACTCCGCATTGGTACAGCGCCGGGCACAGATGTTCTCCGGCGATATTATCAACGTGACGGAAAACCGCCCGGTACTGCATACCGCCCTGCGCCACTTGGGCGAAGAACCGGTCTATGTAGACGGCGAAGACGTCATGCCGGAGATCACCCGCACCCGCGAGCAGATAAAGCTATTCTCGGAAGCGGTGCGCAGCGGCGAGTGGAAAGGCTACAGCGGCAAACGCATTAAAGACGTGGTCAATATCGGCATTGGCGGCTCGGATCTTGGCCCCAATATGGCGGTGCGTGCGCTGCTCAAATACCGCCACCCAGAGCTACATTTCCACTTCGTCTCCAACGTGGACGGCACACATATTCAGAAGGTGCTCTCGCGCCTTGATCCAGCCACTACGCTGTTTATCGTCTCTACCAAAACCTTCTACCCAAGAGACGCTGCTCAACGCCAAAACCGCGCGGCGCTGGTTCCTGGAGAACGCTGGCGACGATGCCGACGTGGGTGCGCACTTTATTGCCGCCTCTACCAACCGCAAAGCGGCGATGGAATTCGGTATTCGCGAAGAGAACGTATTTGAATTCTGGGCCTGGGTGGGCGGCCGCTACTCCATGTGGTCGTCCATCGGGCTGCCGATTGCGCTTTCGATCGGTTTTGAAGGCTTTATCGAGCTGCTGGAAGGCGCTCATGAAATGGATAACCATTTCATCAACGCGCCCTTCTCGCAAAATATGCCGGTGCTGATGGCGCTGATTGGTATTTGGTACATCAATTTTATTGGTGCCGAAACCCAGGCCATCGTGCCCTACGATCAAGCGCTGAACCAACTGCCTTCGTTCTTGCAGCAGCTGGATATGGAGTCTAACGGTAAGTCGGTGGATATTTTCGGCCACCCGGTAAACTATAAAACCGGCCCAATTGTGTGGGGGCAAACCGGCTCCAACGGCCAGCACGCCTTCTTCCAACTGCTGCACCAGGGCACCCGCTACGTGCCGATTGATTTTATTGCCTCGCTCAAGCCCGAGCCCGGCGTCGAAGACCACCACTTCGCTCTACTAACTAACATGCTCGCCCAGGCCAATGCCTTTATGGAAGGCAGCCAAGGAGACAGCAAAGAGCTCAGCCAGCACGACCCCTACAGCTGCCCAGGCAACCGCCCTTCTAGCACCCTTTTGCTTGACGAGCTAACGCCAAAAAACCTGGGTGCGCTGATCGCGCTCTACGAGCACAAGGTGTTTGTTCAAGGCGTCATCTGGAACATCAACTCATTTGACCAGTGGGCGTACAGCTCGGCAAGCGCATCGCCGGTGAAATCAGCGAACGCATCGATACCAACGCCGCCGATTTCGACGCCTCCACCCAAGGCCTGCTGGAATTGGTTCGTGCTCACTTCCCTAATGGCGGCAGCGGCGAAAAGGAAAGCGTACCGACCAGTGCCGAGAAGAAGCCATCACGGAAGAAGTGTTGAACGGATAGATTGGTAAAGGGGTAGAAATAGGTAGAAGAACGAACGCCTTGGTTTAAGAAAACCAAGGCGTTTTTAGCATCTGATATACGTTCGCCTCAGCAAAGTGTGGAAGAGGCACCACGTGAGGTGATGAAGAGGCCGGAACGCTAACGCCTCCGTCAAACTCCCAAATATGGCCGCGGCTATAATATTTATTATCAACATAGGCTGAACGGACTGGCCAACCGGGTTGCTGCCCGCTCTGTAGGAAAATTAGGCCTCTCTGCGTGTAGGTTCGCTGACATGCAAGAACTTGCTATATAGGTCGCGAGGCGGGGAAACTGAAATTGATTTCAGTATCTCGCCGACGTTGCCACGGTGATAGCCACCGTGAGTGATGACATGAAGAAGAATCTCTTCTCGGCTCATTCGCCCTGCATCGCCGTCGGTAAACGTGAAAGACAAGGCTTCAAACTGTGCTGAATCAGTAAGCTCGGCTACGTAGTTTACGTACCAAGCATCTGTTACGTTCACATCTTCCTGCAATTGGTTGAGTAATGGGGTATCTCTCGTGTTTGTTGCATCGAACAAGCACGGTTCTCCGCTAAGATGTGAACGAAAAATTCGATCCACGACATAAATATGGTTGAGCGTACGGACACAGCTGTGCAACTGCTCGGCCCGATTTGGTGGCAATGTTGACAGGAGCTTAAACAGCTCAGAATTGGCCCATGCTTTGTAAGCGAAGAGCGATTGCAAGGTAGAGAGGGACATAGCGCTTCCTTTTGATATTGAGAGCCTAAAGAGATCGTAGAAGAACCCAATGTCGTGCTAACTCTGCCGCCAGCTGTTTTGATTCTCTGGTCGTAGCTATCCTCTTCGCTCTCTACCTGTTACTGAACTTCTTGCCATTTAGCTTTAAGCTCGTCAGGCGCGGGCGGCTCATGGTCAGAACCTACAATCATTACATACCCGAGCGAAATTTGCCCTCGTTTCAGCGACTCTTCCTTTCCTGCGTTAGATCATTGGATGCCCCAATACATAATATGTTGAGGCCCTGCAGCCCCACCCAGGTAGTGCTCACCTGTCTCATGAAAGCCCGCCTTTTGGTAACAGGTGTATGCCGCTGGGTTCTTACAGTTCACCGTTAGGTAGATTTGGGAGTAGTTCGCATAGTTTTCTTTTAGGTAGGGAAACAGCGCTTTTACCGCCGAAGTTCCGAATCCTCTGCCCTGCTGCCTGGCGTCAATGAGAAACGTGCGCAAGCCTATGCTGCCTTCAGTGCAAAAGCCATAGTCATCAGCGTAGGCTATATCGATTTTGAAGCATCCTACCACCTGATCATTGTGTTTAATCACATGTAGATGGGTGGTCTCATTTTTATCAACGAGAAACTCTTTAGCGGTTCCCACAAACTTCTGTTGATCATCGTATACTGTGATATTGCCCACCTCAGTGGCATCCGAAGCATTCAGTTTTTCTAGCTTGATCATCGAATTATCACGGCTTTACAGGGGGTTTCAGAACGCTCATTTGCACTTTCTTTCGCTAGCTCAATAACCGCATGCCCCAACTGAACCAAGGTGGCGAAATTGGGTGTCGTTTGTGGCTTTAGGGAACGATAGGCACTGGTACGGCTTTTGATACCTGCTTTGGCAATGACTTGGCTATGCCCAAACTGCTCCACATAAGAGCGAATGGCAGCCTGCAGAATGTCGGGGCGTCCTTCCTGCATAGAGTCCCAAGAAGCTTGCTTAATAACGTCCTCCATTTCCTGCACGTTGAAGCTAAAAGCTGCTGTTTTTTGCACGCCTTTTGTCACTGCGCGTAGGGTGCTCGCAGAAAGCTCATTACCGCTCCAGTTGAGTGCCCCATCTGCAGTCAGTGAGAACTTTTGGAAGTTTTTGATCCCAGAAAAAGGAGCTTTGCTAAAATATGCTGACAAATCAGCAATCCCCTGGAAACCATCGCTAAAAATTAGCGCTAGTTTATATGGCTCAATAAAATCGACATCAATGATCTTTAGCATACGTCACCTAACTTACCTGGGTTTTCACCATTTGCTGCTTTTTGCCACATATCCATGAGCTGCTTACGATGCTCAGCAATATGATTTTCAGCCCGCTTACGTTGTTTATTGGGTAAATAGCCTTCTAGGCATTCACCGGATTCGATAGCGACGATCAACTCGAAATTGCCGTACTTAACGTGTAAATGAGGTAGCTTGTGCTGCTTGTTATCAAAAAAATACATACAAAATGAAAGCCCTAGCAGAGCATCAATCTCTGGCATGAACACCTCTTGAATGACACCCTAAAAACAGAATAGCACCGTATCTTAGAAGAGACAAAATAATCATCATCCTTCCACCTCATCTGGAATCAGCGCCAGCAAATCGGTAACGCCAGTATTTATACCGTCTTACTTGAGCAGGCCTGCCTTGCGCCTTTAACTAAACGCCATATACTGTATATATAGCCATGTACGTTTATACAAGTCAGAGGTGGCAAATGCCGACTCCCGATCAAGCAACAAGTGTTTCAGCCGTTCGTAAAGGACGCGGGGCAACGTACGACCCGCACAATCGTTTTGCGCCTACCAATAGCGTGGCAGAAGATGATGGCTGGTGGCGGGAAGAGGCATCTACGACCATTGCCACCGAGGTGCGCGAGGAAGTGAGCAAAAGCGCACTGTCGTGGAATAAATCGCCGGATTTACCCTTTGACCGCTCGCTAAATCCTTATCGCGGCTGTGAGCATGGCTGCGTTTATTGCTTTGCTCGCCCTTCCCACGCTTACTGGGATTTATCGCCCGGGCTGGATTTTGAAACCAAATTAATTGCTCGTAGCGGTTTAGTGGAGCGACTATCCGAAGAACTCTGCCACCCCAACTATGTATGCCGACCGATCAATCTTTCTGGCAACACCGACTGCTACCAGCCGTTAGAGGCTACCTACCAAACTACCCGTCGTTTATTGGAATTGCTGCTGGAGTGTCGCCACCCGGTGACGCTGGTGACTAAAAGCACCTTGGTGCTTCGCGATTTAGAACTGCTGGCGGAGATGGCCGAGCATCGATTGGTGCGAGTATTTGTCAGTTTGACCAGCCTGGACGCTAACTTAAAACGTACTTTAGAGCCCCGGGCGGCGTCGCCTCAGGCGCGCTTGCGGACCATCCGTGAACTCAATACGGCGGGTGTGCCGGTAGGAACACTGATTTCACCGGTGATTCCAGGGCTGACCGATCATGAAATTGAAAAGCTGTTGGAAGCCGCCAGCCGTGCAGGAGCGAGAACCGCCGCCTGGATGCTGCTTCGCTTACCCTATGAAGTGGCACCGCTATTTGAAGCCTGGTTAGAAGCTCACTACCCAGAGCGTGCGGCGAAAGTGATGAGCCTAATGCGTCAGTGCCGTGGCGGTAAGGCGTACGATGCCAAGTTTGGTAAGCGCTTTCGCGGTGAAGGAGTATTTGCCGATTTAATTGCACAACGCTTTGCCCGCGCCAGCCGCCAGTGGAACATGCAGGATCGCACTGAACAGGGCTTGAACACACGCGATTTCCGGCCACCACGCGCGCAGGGAGATTTATTCCTTTAAGCTAAGCCGCAACGTTAATGCATTTGCTACAAAGGAATCCGAATGACCGTGCTTAGCAAAACAAAATCAAGCTTTTACCGACGTTTATATGTTGCTCATTTGATCGAAAAGGTGTTACCAGCGTGCCCGCATTAATCGAAGCCACCGGCATGCCGCGGCGTACCGCCCAGGACACAATTGCATCCCTTGCCGAGTTGGATATTGAGTGCGTGTTCACTAAAGATGACGGCGAACGCCATAATATTGGCCGCTACCAGATACGCGACTGGGGAGCGATTGATCCACGCTGGGTGGCTACCCATGCCGAACGGCTTAAACAGGCGCTTGGCTATGCTATTTAGTTAATCATTCTCATCCGGCTCGGCCCAGGCCAGCCGTGCAGCATTGAGGGTCACCGTCAGCGAGCTTGCTGCCATGGCGAGTACCGCTACTAGCGGGGGTATCGCCATCAGCACCACCAACCCCAAGGCTAAAGTATTGTAGAGCGCCGAAAGAACAGATTCTGCACCATGATGCGCCGAGTGCGCTTGGCAATACCAAGTAATCGCACCACACCACTTATGCCGGGCGTCATTAGCTGAGCAGAAGCGCCTTCCCGGGCGGCCTCGCTGGCACTCAGTGGCGCAATACCGACATCAGCTGCGGCCAAGCTCAACGTATCATTCAAGCCGTCGCCCACGAAGAGAGTTGGCGATGGCAGCGCCTGCAACAGCCGCGCTTTGGCTTCAGGCGAGCGTTGGGCATAGCAAGCGTCTCGCGTAAGCCCTACCTGCTCACCCAACCAGCTAACGGCCCCCTGCCGGTCGCCGCTGATCATCGCGACCACATAACCTGACTCAAGGAGGCGCTTTACGCTAGTTGCAGCATCAGCCACGGGTTGATCGGTGAGATAGAACGTAGCCAGCCAGCCCGCTTTGTCAGCCAACATCACCTGAGAAGCAAACGCCATCGCGGGGTCTTCTGCTTGGGATGGCAACACAATCTGCTGTCGATTTAGCCAATTAGCACTGCCTAGCGTTAGCCACTCGCCGCTATTTAACCGTACACGGCGCCCTTCCCCAGGCGATTCATTTACTCCTATATTTTGCTCAGGGTTTTGCCCGGGGTTTTGCTCAGGGTGCTGATCACGTTGATCGCTCGACCAGCGTGCTAACGCGTGGGCTAATGGATGTTCACTTCCAGCAACGGCAGCGCTGAGCTTTTGTTGCAATGCATGCTCATCAATACCCGCCCTGGCCTGCCAATGCAGCACGGAATGGCTACCGGTGGTTAATGTACCGGTTTTATCCAGTGCTACCGAGCGAATACGCGCCAAGGTTTCAAGCGCTGCCGGGTCGCGTAGCGCAATACCTTGCTGCATAGCTTGGCCGCTGCCGGCAAGACTTGCCAGCGGCACGGCAAGCCCGACGGCGCAGGGGCAGGCGACTACCAATACAGAAAGTGCCCGCACGAATGCCTCTTCCCAGCCCAGCCCAAATAGCAGCGCAGCGGGCAGCGCCAGCAGCGCAAGCAACAATGCTAGTGGGCTTAGCCAGGCAGCAAACCGGTCAGCAAGTTTTTGAAGCTCACCTTTTTAGCCTGATAGCGGCGCATTTCATCACATAGCCGATCCAGCCGACGCTTGCCCACCTCTGCGCTTACCTGCATGACGACAGGCGTTACGCCAAGATAACGGCAGCCCGCGTATACCTTCTGCCCTGCATTAAAATAGCGCGGTAGGCTTTCGCCGGTCAGGGAGGCGGTATCGATCCAACCGGGTGCTTCGAGGGTGCCATCCAGCGTCAACAGCTCTCCCGGTGCCAACTCTACATGCATTCCAGCGCTTACTTCCCCGACCGGGAGTGATTGAAAAGTGTCGTTTTGCCAAACGCTTACGTTGTCATCTGGGAGTGCCAGGGCATCCAGCGCTTTTAACCCACGATGGCGACATAGTGTTTCCACCAGCCGCCCCACCAGCAATAGCACAATCAGCATGACCGCTGTATCAAAATAGACTTCAGAGGAGCCACGCCATAAAAGCACAACAGAGACAATTACCGCGCCAAACACGCCAAGGCTGATCAGCACATCCATACCGGGACGCTTGGCAATCAGGGTACGCCATCCAGCGCGGTAAAAGGGAGGCCTGCAAACAACACAACGGGAAGTGAAAAAGCCCCCCGACACCCAGGCGACTATTAGCTCAACCTGCTCACTGGGCAACGCGCCAACGTATATTAATAGTGAGGCAAGCATGGCCCACATGCCGAACAACGCCCCCACCATCAACCTCAAGGTTAAATAGCGGCTCTCCTCTTCTAGGCGCGCATGGGCATCGGCCACCGGCTCAAGTTCACTAAGCCGATAACCCAAACGTTTAACTTTTGAGGCGAGTACTGAGAGCTGGGTTGCGGCAGGCGTGCCATTGATGCAAAGCGTAGCACTAGGATAGTGCACGCTTACCTCGTGAATCCCATCAAGCCGATTGAGGGAACCCTCCACGGCGAGAGCGCAACTGGTGCACCACATACCGTGGAGAGTATAGAGCTGTTCGGCGTTGGCTTGTGTCACGCCACTTACAGGCAAGGCGGTATGCCAACAATCGGCATCGCTGCAAAGACAACGCCTAGCGTAGAGAAAAATATAGGCCAGTGGAGAGCCAAGCATTAAAGCGTAGTCTCCCCTGGTGGCGTTTAGTTACTTGCCAACATCCCCACGTAAGCCACGCCAATAGAGCAGCTGCCAGCAAGCTAATAACCAGTAGAGTGGCGTTAATCAACGTGAACACGCCCTGCTCTGGTTCGGGAAGCGCCACTTCACAGGCCAGGGCATGTCCGCCGTAAACGGTTACGAACCAACCGCTCCAAAGCGTTAAACCGATAATGAAATGAATCGGATGGGTAAAATGTAGACGTTCCATCGTGGCTCTCATTGGGCTTAGCCTCCTATTACGCGTGGCAACACGGCAAGCGAGCCCACAATGATCCAAAACGTTACCACGCTATAACGCCACCACTGTGCAATCACCACAGGCTCGAATGGGGCGTGGGCGCCGACATAACCGTAGCCTACTCGTAGGCCCTGCAATAGGGTCAGTATGGCACCTAGCCCACCGTGCAGAAGCACATAAGCCAGCCCCACCATAATCACCGCATCGTGAGTAGTCTCAGTGACAGCGAGATTGGCGTTAAACAGTACCCACAGTGTGATGGCTACCTGCACAAAGCCAAGTGCACTAATGCTATACATACCCACTGCTAGCCCTGCATCGTGCTGCCGGCGCAAACCACGCACAAGCTTTTCCAATAATCCTGCGCCAGCGGTCAACGCCAATCCAGCGACGATTAGACCCACCAATGAGAGTGGTGATGTCTCAGGCATTCGCCATTCAGGCGAGACCGTCCAAAGGTAGAACCAGCCAAAAGATAGGAAAGGAAAAACGAGCCATTCGCGAGCAGCGCAATCGCCATGGCCCACAGGCCCGGGCCATCCATCGTCCGCGAATGTAATGGTGGGTCGCCTGGCTCTACCCGTGCATCCGGCGCAGCGTTAGGGTGCGCGCCATTTTCCCATGACCAGCGCAGTAGAAAGATCACCGCCACCACCACGGCGACACCCGCCAATGGATAAAGACGGGTTAGCAAACTTAAACACACCACAGCCAGCGCCAACGCGGCGAACAGCGGCCACCAGGAGTTACCAGGTAGGTGAATGATTTCACGCAGTTTGCCAGTGATGGGGTCAGTTCCCCACATTTCGCGTCGGCCATGAGTGGCTATCGCTAGCCCATGCCGGCCTTCCATCATAGTACGCGGCAAGTCTGGGCTATCCCATAGCGGATGGCGTGTTTCGACGGTTGGTAAGCTGACAAAATTATAGGGAAGAGGGGGGCATGTTATTAGCCCATTCTAATGAGTCTGAGTTCCAAGGGTTATGTTTCGCAGGTTTACCAAAACGGAAGTGCAGCGCAATATCCAGCAGTACCATGGCAATACCCACAGACGTAATGAAGCCCCGACTGAGGAGATGAGGTTAAAGATTTCCCAACCTGTTCCGGCTTCATAGGTGTACACGCGGCGCGGCATACCCAATAGGCCGGTCCAGTGCATAACGAGGAAGGTGGTATTAAAGCCGATAAAAACGAGCCAGAAGCCCCATTTGCCTATGGTTTCTGACGGCATACGCCCCGAAAACAAGGGCAACCAATAGTACAGCCCGGCGATCAGCGGAAAGAACATACCCCCACCAGAACGTAGTGCATATGCGCCACCACAAAGTGGGTATCGTGCACCTGCCAGTCAAACGGCACCAGGGCGAGCATAACGCCAGTTAAGCCACCGCATACAAAATGACCAAGAAACCTACGATCCACAGCATCGGCAGTTTCATTTTAGGCTTACCCAACCACAGCGTCGCCAGCCATACAAATACTTGAATACCCGTGGGAATGGCGACCATCATGCTCGCCGCTGAAAAGAACGCTAGCGATAACTGGGGAATGCCCACCGTAAACATGTGGTGAACCCACAAACCAAAGCTGATAAACCCAGTAGTAAGAATGGCGAAGACAGCCCAGCCATAGCCAACAATTGGACGACCTGCGAAGACCGGGATTAATGTGGAAACAATACCCGCCCCCGGTAGGAAAATAATGTACACCTCAGGATGGCCAAACAACCAAAACAGGTGCTGCCAAAGAATGGGGTCACCACCGCCGGCGACGTCGAAAAAGGCATTCCCACTGCTCGTTCAAGCTCTAATAAGACGCTGCCTAAAATTAACGGCGGAAAGCCGACCACAATCATCATCGCCATGGCGAGGATATACCACGCAAATAGCGGCATTTTGTGCAGTGCCATGCCTTGAGTACGCGTACGCAGTATGGAAACCACGAGTTCAACCCCGGCAGAGAGCGCCGAGATTTCGACAAAGGTGATACCCAGCAGCCAGAAATCCGAGCCCAAACCAGGCGAGTACTCACTGCTGCTCAGTGGCGTATACATAAACCAGCCACTGTCAGGCGCCATTTCCAGCACTAAACTGAAGGTGAGAATGATGCCGCCAAACAAGTAACACCAATAGCCGAGCGCTGTCAGACGGGGCAGACTAGATCGCGTGCGCCGATCATCTTGGGAATCATGTAAATCGCTAACCCTTCGAGGATCGGGATAGCAAATAGAAACATCATCACCGTGCCATGCATGGTGGTGACTTGGTTATAAATATCGGGCGACATGAAGTCTTGATCGGGCAGTGCCAACTGAGAACGTATCAGCATGGCCAACATGCCACCAAACAAGAAAAACACCATCCCGGTCACCATAAACCGCAGGCCAAGGGGTGGTGTGGTTTACGATAGTTAGCGCTTTCAGACCACGCGGGTTGCCCCATATTTCATTTAAACGCTCGTGTAGGCGCTGCGGGTCTTCGGGTAGCTCACCCACTGGAGTCGTTTCATAGTTAATATTGGTCATGGGGTTAGCGTCTCCAACCATGCACCCAGGGACTCCAAGGTAGCCGGATCAATATCGTAGTGAGGGAGGCATTTTATTGCCAGGTTTAAGCGCTTGATGCTGTTTAAGCCATGTACTCACCGCCCCTTCTTCCATAGCGATGACACCGGCGCCTAGACTTGCTCGACTACCAAGATCAGAAAGAACTGGCCCTTCTCCTCCGGTTGAAAGCCCCGCTACCCGATGGCAGCTCGCGCAATGACTCATAAATGCCTCCCTGGCAAATTCATGCTGTTGGTCGTTTACCGCTAACGACGACAGCTCATCCGTTTGGCGTGCTGCCAACCACGCTTCATACTCATCGCGTTCAACGGCTTCTACATAAAGGTGCATTTGAGCATGCTGAGTACCACAGAATTCTGCACACTGCGCACCAAATATCGCAGGCACATCCGCTTCTAAGCGAATTTTGTTGACATGCCCAGGCACCATATCGATCTTGCCGCCCAACCGCGGTACCCAGAAGGAATGGATCACATCGGCACCGGTAACATGAAAATCTACGGGCTCACCCGCTGGCATGATAAGTTGATTGGCGGTAACCACTTCGCCACCTTCCGCGCCCGGGTAGCGCACCTCCCACCACCATTGGTGGCCGATCACTTCTATCACTTCCGGCGGCTCTCCCAATGGCAGCGTTAACATACGCTGCCCCGTCGGCACGCCGAAGGTTAACAGCGCTATGATACTGGCTACTGGAAGTATAATTCCGCCGCCAACAATCCAACGACGCGCTATTCGACGCTCCTCCACGGGTGTTCGCGTCACCTCCTTACGCTTAAACGTATAAAGCCAAAAGAGGGTAACCATCCCTAAAACCACGGTGCTAAAGCCCAACATCACCCACCAGACCATCGCTATATCTCGCGCTGCCTGGCCTGCCGGGTCTAGAATAGATTTATCACCTGCGCACCCTGTTAGCAGCAATCCAACTAATAGGGCGAACGCTACACGCAGCCGGTTGACCCACTGCTTGGTTAAGCGTTGAATACTGATTAAACGGTGAGTCATCAGCCTCATCCTTGAATTCCTTTTTCTGCCCACAGGAAGTGACCATGGCAAAACCTCGTCCACTCTCGATCATCAGCCGCGCCTCTATCGCTGGCCACCCGCTTCATCCATTGATGATTCATTTCCCCGTCGCCGCATTGTTGGCACTGGTGGCCAGTGACATTGGTTTTTGGCTGAGTGGTGATCCCTTTTGGATGCGCGCCAGTTTGTGGCTGGCAGGCGTGGGCGCTTTGGCGGCTGGATAGCCAGTACAGCGGGTATTGTCGACCTGACAACCGTGCCGCGTATCCGTCGCCTGGTTACCGGCTGGAGCCATGCCATCGTAGCGGTCGTAATGCTCTCGTTGGCGTCGCTGAACTGGCTGTTGCGCTTCAACGATCCCAGCGCCATTCTGCCTTGGGGAATGGCAGTATCGCTGTTGACTGCCGTCTTGATCTCGGTGGCTGGCCTGTTGGGTGGTCAGTTGGTTTATGAACATGCCGTCGGCGTCGACATCGACGACTGAGCTAAACAAGTCTGGGCTAAATAGGTTAAATTTCATCGTGGTTAGCTCCAATCCAGCGGTTTTGCTAACACGAATATTAAAACGCTTAAAATTCCCGCCAACGCAACGCATAGCGCTGCCCAGTTGGCGGCTTTTATCCAACGATAATGCCCCTTCTCCACACGCAGAATTAGCCAACCAAAACAGCCGTGAGCCGCCACCATGGCCACCACTGAACCCAGCTTTATTATTAGCCAGCCGCCCAATATGCCATAAACGAGAAACAGCAGCGTACCCGAAGCAATTGACACCAAGGCGGCAGGGGTAGCAACAGAGTTATAGAAAAACCGCGGAATCGGCGGTGTGCCCTGAGCAAAACCAGAATCTTTGCGTAGTTGCAGCGCTTGACTCAGCAAGGCGGGCAGATAAAGCAGCGAACCGCACCAGATCACTAGCGCGGCAATGTGAAGCAGTTTAAGCCAGGGCATCGGGGCTTCCTTGCATTGCTTAAGGCGGCATAATTCCTGTCCTAACCTTAGTCAAAACGCCGCACTCTGGCTAGCCGTTTAACTCACCTGGACCTCGTAACCTGTGAATTTGCGGAGGTTAATAACGCCGCTATCAAGCAATAAATATTGCCCTTTTACGCCTAGCAGCACGCCTTCCACCAGCGGTTGTTTATCGAAGTTATGTGACACCACTTTTTGGGAAGACGCTGACAGGATAGTAAAAATGTTGCGCTGGACTATCCAGTAGGCGAATGGCATCCGCTCCATGGGTCTCGCGCAGTTGACGCAATCCATCCGCTAACAAACTCAGCAAGCGGTCACGCTCGGCAATTAAATCCAGTGCTTCTACTTCACCTTTCAGCATGGTACGCCAGTTGGTGCGATCAGCTACTTGCTCTTTAAACAGCATTTCGACGAAGCCGGACTGTTGACGTGTATTCACTTCAAGGATTGGCAGCGCCTGAATGGCGCCTTGGTCCAGCCAACGGGTAGGCATTTGAGTTTTGCGGGTAATGCCTATTTTCAAACCAGAGGAGTTGGCCAAATAAACAATATGGGGCTGAAAACAGTGCTTTTCGCCCCACTCCGGCTCACGGCAGGTGCCCTGGAAAAGTGGCAAGTTTCCGGCTTCATAATGCAGGTGTCGCACTGGGCTAGCCGCTTGAAGCATGGATAACAGTGTCCCTGAGCAAAGCTTTTTTTCGTCGCGCGTCCGCAATGAGTACAGGCAATAGCGCCTGTCCAACGCAAGCTAAGTGGCTCACCGATACGTTCATTAAGTGCAATGCGGTGCTCGCCAGCACGCAAATGGTAGACCACCTGCTCATCTTGGCGGCTAGGCAACGCAGCCGCCATTTTGCTTAAACACCCTTGTACTGCCGCTTCAATCACGCGTGGCATCCCGAGCCAAGCCCGCCATTTCAGGCGTCACACCAGCGCCGCTGGCAGCCGCTCCGCAGGTACGCTGCTCCAAGTACCCGACGCGGTTCTCTTCCGGCACGTTATTCTCAGCTTCATAGCGCATCACGGCTTCCAAACAGAGCTCGGTCTGTTCAGGCGTTAAGCGGCGTCCATCGGGCCATTTGCGTAGCGATACCGCTTGTTTAAGGCTCTCATAGATCGCCGGGGTCATCTGGTTAATCATTTTTCAAACGTCATTTCGCTCATTGCCAGCCTCTTAACGATTTTTCAAACGGCGTGATGAATAATACCAGCCTGTGACAAGCCCCACGAGTAGCCCTCCCAAATGGGCTTCATTAGCGACGTTACCAAAGCCAACACTGCCCGCCATATCCGTCATGGTGAACACCATCCACCCCAGCATAAACACCACCAGCATTTGCGGTACAAAAAAACCACTTTGGGGTACTCGCCGTGACATCAACCAAACGTGCGCCAGCAAGGCGTAAACCACGCCGGACATACCGCCGAATAGCACGGTACCGGTCAGGTACTGAGCGACATTCGCGCCGATACCGGCCAAGAAAAGCAGCAATAGCATGGTACGGCTGCCCTGCAGCGCCTCAATCTGACGTCCGAAGTACCACACCCACATCAAGTTGAATATTAAATGCATCCAGCCAAAATGTAGAAACGCAGGTGACAGCAAACGCCACACTTGCCCTGACGAGAGCGTTTGTATCAAATTGCCGAACACCAGTTCGCCACTTGAAATGCCGATTGGCACGATGGTCAAGGTTACGATCAACTGGTCGCCAAACACCCCAATCAATGCAAACACCATCAAGCTAATCGCAATCATCAGTGCCGTCACCGGCACTTGTTTCAGTGAGGCCCAAGAGCTAGTCATGTTATGAGCTCGCTTAGCAGACTGCTGAAGCTTTAGGGGCTCACCCGCCGCCACTGTTCTACCAATGCTTTAAGCTCTTCGTATTGGCGTGGGTCAGCGATCCATAACAGCTGGCCATCGGCCTCGTCGGTAATGCGGTGACCAATTCGATGGCGCCAAAGCGCTTGGCGCAGTTCGCTTGTATCCGCATGGTCGGGCAAAAGCATCACTGGATGCATAACATCTCTCTAAACAAAGCGCTAACGGTACGCTCTCCGCAGCGGGTAAGAATTGAGTGCAATGATAGCTACCAACAAACAGGCAAAAAAAACCGGCGGTGGGGACCGCCGGAGAATAAAAGCAAGGGATCATTCAAGGGAACACTTACTCTGATAGCCGACGGCAGGGTTAGTTCAGCCGATTTGCAAAAATAATGTAACGGAACGTAACCTAAAGGAAGAAACGTTAATCAAAGTCGATTTCCCAGGACCTAGGCAGCGCCCTCTCTTCTTTCGGCACCTTAATCCAAACAAAGTGGTCAGCGTTTAATGTGGCTTCTCCGTTCCACCGATAAGCGACTAAACGCCCATATTTAACCGCACTATAGTCTAAACAAGCGATATTGCGGGCAGGTAATGCCGGTATCCCCTCGCACCAATAATGGCCAATAAATAGCGGCGGCTGGTCCGGCCCATAATAACTCAACTGCTGGCGTTCTTCGTTTGAAAGCGCATGTGTCTCAAGATCGCCGGGCAAATTATCGGGCTGGAAGACTACATCACCCACTGCTGTGGATCTTTGGCCCAGAAATGGGCGCGAAAGCTTTTCGCGTAAATCCATCACCAGAATGTATCGCAATCCCTTCAGGCAGTGATACGTGGGGCCCACGGGTGAGCCGATCCAAAATCTTATACGCCTGTGTACCTGGTTTAGTGGACTCGACCAAAAACGAGGTATCCATGCATTGGTCTGGGCGCCGCTGCTTAAATTCATCAATCAACGCCTGATCCCAGCACGCATGCACCACCCGGATACCATCTATTTCAAGGCAGAGCGGTATGGTTTTAAACCAAGCCAACGTATCTTCCCACTCGTTGGTGTAATCGCGATACTGCTCCAAGGTGTCTTGAATAATTCGATTATGTCGAGGTGTATGTTCGCGTAACCAGCGTTTGTGGCTACCTGGGGGCCCAGGGTGGGTGTAGGCCAAAGCGTTATATTCATGGTTACCCATCACAATATACGCCTCGCCCTGCTCCACCATTCGCTTGGCAATATTGACCGCCAGGCGGATACGCGGCCCACGATCAATTAAATCTCCGAGAAAAATCACTTTGCGGCGAGGGTGGCGATATACGCCACTGCGCTGGTGGTAACCCAGTTTTTCGAGTAAGGCAGCTAGCGTAGCGCCACAGCCGTGGACATCACCAATCAGGTCATATCCTTCCATACTTAATCCCCCAGCCGATGGCTCCAACCTAACTTGCTACGTAGTACTTCGTAGAAATTATGTCCGATGGGGTGCGCCAGTTGGACACGCTCAGGTTTGCGTGTGATCACCAACACGTCGTTGGGCTTCGCCACCGCCCGCGTTTGCCCATCGCAGCTAATATGCGGATAGGTTTGGTTGGTTTCGCCAATGTGAATACGAATTTCACTAGCGGCATCAATGACAATTGGCCGACTCGAAAGCGTATGAGGAAACATCGGCACCAGCGTTACCACATCGAGTTTGGGGTGCATAATGGGCCCGCCACCCGAGAGTGCATAAGCCGTGGAACCCGTGGGTGTGGCGGCAATCAAGCCATCGCTGCGCTGGCTGTAAACAAACTGACCATCAATAAACAGCTCAAACTCAATCATGCGAACCGCTTTGCCCGGGTGCAATACCACTTCATTTAAAGCATCGCCATTCCCTACCGCGACACCATTGCGGTAAAGCACCGCGTCAAGCAAAAGCGCTGTTCGATCTCAAATTCACCTGCGAGCACTTCGGCCACGCGAGTTTCCAGCTCATCTGGGGAGATGTCGGTGAAAACCCAAGCGACCCCGGTTAACTCCCAAAATGAGTGTCCCGCTTCGGCAAAGCGTACGCGCTGCGCCCAATAAGCTGCCATCGCCGCCGACCACAATGACCAAATCGCACAGCTCCCCAGCATGCGACGGCTAGCCTCCGGTTGGCCATGGTGCGGTAAAGCAGTCGCGGTGCGGTCTTCTACCAACACCGAGTACTCATGGGTAACAAGGTAGGTGACTAGACGTTGCAGAGAGTCGAGTACTTTGTCACTGCCTAGCCGACCAATCAGCCCTATGGTTTTAAAGGGTCTGCTTGGCCGGCCGCCGGAGGGCGACATAGCGTCTGGTGATAAAGGGGTTGCTCATGGGCCGACTCTCGCTAGCATAAGCCGCCATTATGGAGACACGTCAGCTATCGGGCAAATAGGCTTAACTAACGGCCGCTTGACGACGCTGGCTCCACCAATGGTTTAGCCATAGCGATGCCACGATGATGAGAGCGCCCAACAGCAGACGAGGAATGTCCGCATCCCGGTTCCAAATGACCAGGTTAACGATGAGACCTGCTGGCACCAGCGCATTGTTCATAATCGCCAACGTACCCGCATCCACTTTAGTGGCACCCTGGTTCCAAGCGAAGTAACCCACGCCAGAAGCGACTAATCCCAACCAAGCCAACACACCCCACTGCAATGAGGGTGGTGGGTAATGCTGCGCTATTGCCGAATAATAAATAAGCAGGCAACGCCACTATCATCGCGCCAATAAAGAACCAACCAAAAACGTTATGCCAAGCCAAGCTGGGGGTAAATCGGCCGCTAAGCGACGGTAGCCCACCTGTCCAATGGCGAAACAGAGGTTAGCGCCTTGCACAACAAGAAAACCTGCCCAAAAACCGCTATCAACGCCGTCATAGCGAATAACCCCGCCCCGACGACAGCAAGCAGTGCCGTTACAATATAAATAGGGGTAAAGCGCCCAAACAACAGATCATCTAGCAGGGCGATATAGATAGGCGTAAAGATGGTAAACAGCAGTACTTCAGGTACCGATAGCAGCAGAAAGGATTGATAAAGAAGGTGTACATCACCCCCAGCTGAATGGCGCCCAAGCCCATTAGCGCGAGCCTTTGTTTACCACGAAGAAGGCTGGGGCGAAGAAACGGCAAAAACACCAGCATGGCAAGCGTTACCCGCAGAAGCACCGCAAAGTAGCTGTCAACCTGGCCCGCCAGATAAACCCCTATCAGCGAAAAGGAGAATGCCCAGAGTGCTGTGACAGCAATCAGATAACCCATTGTAAACCTCGGCGCATGAATTAGTTTACGCGGATTATACGCACATGGGAGAAGCTGCCAAGCAGTAAACGCAAGCAACAACCTTTGACTAACGTTGCTGCAACCACCAAATCGCATAAACAACACCGGGCAGCCAACCCGCCAGCATTAACAATACCGCGATACCCACACGCTTTGATCCGCCCTGTGTTAAGCCGACTGAGAGGGGGTGGCAAAAATACCGCCAGGGCATAGTAGGCAAACTTCAAGGCTGCGGGCTCTGGTACTGCTTGTTCCTCCTGGCTTGCTAGTGTCGTTTCGGATGGCACGGTCGGTGGCGCTCCCTGCTCTGCTTTAGGTGGTGGTGTAAAATGCTCCACGTCGCTAGCGGGTTCCTTCGCCGTTTTGCTGCACGCTCCTGGGCTAGACGATGGGCTTCTTTATCAATTTTCTGCTCTAGGGTTTCAGCCCCTTCTGCCAAGTCATCGTGATGGCGCTCCCAGTCTTCCCAATCGTGAGGCGTACCCGATTTAGGCCGCTGATGTCCAGAGCCCCGGGCTCGTTCCCAGGCTTTCTCTTCCAATGTATTGGGTCGATCGGGATCGCGGTCATTACCTACCCTTTACGGTTCAAGTATTCACGTGCATCCATGGAAAGCTCCTTTATGCGTTAATTAATAGACAACGCGTGCATTAGAAAATTAACGGCTTAGAAAATTCAGTATTTATAGCCCAGCACTTTTAGCCAAGTACTTACAGCGTTGAATAAAGAGCCCCTGCAGGTGGTACGCCTTCTGCTAAATCGCCTACAGTGAAAGAGTCGATACTAGCTTAATGCCTAGCCAGGCGAATGATCAGAACGCACTGCCTACGGCGCCTTAGTTACCACCATGGTTGCCACAGCGCTGACTACGATGAGCAAGGAGTGTCAATGATGAATAGAACAGCCCCAAGCACCGTCCGCGACATCATGTCCCGTGATTGCTACCGCGTCTCACCAGAGGCATCAATCACTACCTTAGCCAAGGGGCTAGCCCTGCACCGCTTACCGGGGGCACCGGTGGTTGATGCTGCTGATCGTCTAATAGGCTTTATATCAGAGCAGGATGTAATAGGCCGTGTACTTGATAGTATTTATCATGATGACGAAGCACCGCTGGTTAAAGAGATGATGCGACATGAAGTACTCTGCGTGTCGCCGAATAAATGTATTACCGACTTGGCGCAGGAAATGCGTGGTCAAAAACCCAAAAGTTTACCCGGTCGTTGAACAGCAGCGGCTGATAGGAATCGTAACACGACGTGATATCCTCATTGCTCTGTTGACTATTCGCAGCCATTAACGTTTATGGCAGTTACACTGTTTTAAGCCAGCTATAACAGCCAAGTAGCAGCCAAAAAAACCGCTACTCAATGAGTAGCGGAAGCAAGGATCAAAACAATAGAGCCAGAACAACAACTTTAGCGACTGCTATCGCGATGTTGCCTGTACTTACTCAGACACGCTGTGCTGGAAAAGTTCGCAAAAAGTAAAATTTTCGACCTTGGTGACGTCAGGCGTATAATTAAAGGGCAATTCATCAACTGATAACGCCTGGGAGCACAGCGAATGGCGCTGTATTTATTAGTATTTGGGGTGTGCTTACTAGTGATTGGTGCGGTGATACTGGTATTGATGAACTCAAGCACCCCCGCTATCGCACCGAACCGAAGGATTTATTGGCGCTGTTTGATAAAGCACTCAACAGCCAAGTGAGCGAAACCGAGTGGAATGCCATTATTGGTTATCCCATTCGACACAACGAATACTTGGACGGCATTAGACGACGTGCCGCGCATTTAATGGAGCAGCACGGGCGTCGCTGGATGATTGCTCAGGGTAAACCATTGCTCAATGAAGAGGGTCAGGCAGAGCTTAAGGCCCTTCGCGATCACTTGGCCGCCCATACGGCCCTCCGACAGCAGTAGCTGTTGCGGTTCAGGAGACCTGCTATGCCCAGCGTTATTCGACAAATTCCGTTAGCCAGCGCCACGCACCACCACTCGCACGATTTTCATCAGATCGTTATTACTATGTGTGGTTCATCAGAATTTGAAATTGAAGGGCTGGGTGGCCGTGTCAATGCGTTTTCGGGATGTATCGTGCCCGCTAACCATGAGCACTACTACTCAGGACATGGACATAATCGGCAATTGATTTTCGACTTGCCAGAAGATGCCCTGCCTTAACGGGTGAAAACCGTGAATTGGTTGCACTGTTTGACGCTCCCCGCTTCTTTGGCTTAGACAACGCATTGCGTCATTACCTAGCCTTTATGGAAAGCGAGCTTGCTCAAGGGGTCGACACCTCCGCCAATTCCTTTCAGCAAGACCGTTTAGCCGCCACTCTACTGGGCTCACTCAAAGCAAGGTTAGGCTCAGCAATCAATCCCAACCAACGACGCTTAGACTTGACGCGTATAAATCGTTTTATCCGCCAGCATCTTGCAGAGGAGCTACGTGTCGCCGATTTAGCACGGCTTGTCTGCTTGAGTGAGGCGCATTTTCCGACTGCTTCCGTGCTCAAACCGGGCTCTCCCCCCTGGCAATACGTAAAACGCCAACGGCTAAATGCGGCTCGTCAGTTGATCCTGCAAAGCCGACTCCCCCCTTACTGATATTGCACTCCAGACGGGTTTTTCCAATCAAAGCGCGCTTTCCCATGCGTTTCGGCGCAATTATGGTCTGTCGCCGCGCAAATTGCGCCAAGGGGATGTGTCGCCCGTAGCGATTGGTACTTTGAACTCTTCTCTAGGATCATTAGCAGGCCATTAGAGACTCAACTAAAGTCGCAACCTTATTCCTCTTGCCGAGGAATTGACACGTTTTACCGTGGAACCAACATACAACTGAAGTGGCGCCGCTCTACATTCGCTTATTAGCTTGGGCGTCATGCCCTGTTACCCATTCGTTCTGTTCAGACTTTCGGGGGCTTCAATGCTCAATGCCAAGAAAATGCGTGACCCTGCCATCTGGCAAACTGATCTCGACACTCTCATGGATCGTATTAGCGACCACTACATAGTGGACGAAAGTGCCTATGTCAGCGAGCTGATCGAAGTGCTGAATGCCGACCGCGATGACTTTGCCCGCATTGGAGCCAACACTGCTGCGCTGGTTGAGGATGTTCGTAAAATGGACACGGCCGTCGATACCATCGACGAGCTGCTGCAGCAGTACAGCCTGGATACCCACGAAGGCCTAATGTTGATGTGCCTAGCGGAAGCCATGCTGCGTATTCCCGACAAAGCCACCGCCGATGCCTTGATAGAAGACAAACTCGGCCCCGCCGACTGGCAGTCCCATGTCGGTAAAAGTGATTCATGGATGGTCAATGCCTCGACCTGGGGTCTATTAATGACCGGTCGCGTGTTGAAGATGGACCACCCTAAAGAAGGGCAACCCGCCAACTTCATTAATCGCATGGTTAATCGCATGGGCGAGCCGGTTATTCGCCGCGCCATGTATGAAGCGATGAAGATCATGGGCAAGCAGTTTGTACTGGGTCGCGACATTAACGAAGCCTTGAAGCGCTCCAAGCCGCTGTTCAATAAAGGGTACACTTACTCCTACGATATGTTGGGTGAAGCGGCCCGCACACGTGATGATGCCAAGCGTTATTTTGACGACTATGCCCGAGCCATCGAGCAAGTAGGTAAAACGTGCAAAACCTTAAGCGATAAAACCCCGGCGCCGTCGGTATCTATCAAGCTCTCTGCACTGCATCCGCGTTATGAGTTTGGTCGTCGAGAGCAGGTGCTCGCCGAACTGGTCGACACGGTTATCAAGCTGGTCAGCAAAGCGCGCGAGCTAGAGGTAGCCGTCACTATTGACGCGGAAGAAGTGGATCGCCTGGAAATCTCGCTGGAAGTCTTCCGAACGGTTTACGAAAGTGAGGCTGCTAAAGGCTGGGGGCACTTCGGCTTGGTCGTTCAAGCTTACTCCAAGCGCGCCCTGCCCGTACTGCATTACATTAATCGTTTGGCTGATCAGCAAGGGAGACGAGATTCCACTGCGCTTGGTCAAGGGCGCTTACTGGGATACCGAAGTTAAAGAGTCTCAGCAGCTCGGGGTCGACGGCTACCCGGTGTTTACGCGCAAAGCGGGTACCGATGTGGCTTACCTCGCCTGCGCCCAGTTCCTGCTCTCCAATGACACCCGCGGGTGTATTTTCCCGCAGTTCGCTACTCACAACGCTCACACCGTGACGACTATTTTAGAATTGGCCAACCACGATAGCCGTCCGTTCGAGTTTCAGCGCCTTCATGGCATGGGCGAAGCTCTTTACGATGCTGCCCTTGAACGTGCGCCTAAAGGCACCTACTGCCGTATTTATGCCCCTGTTGGCGCGCATAAAGACTTGCTGCCTTACTTGGTACGCCGCCTGCTTGAGAACGGTGCCAACTCATCATTTGTTCATCAGTTGGTCGACCCGGATGTCCCGGTCGAGTGGCTATGCCAGCACCAATCGAAACCTTGCGCAAGCAGAAGCATCTGGCCAACATGAACATTCCGTTGCCCAAGGATATTTATGGGCCCAAACGGCGCAATTCACGCGGTGTGAACCTGAATATCCGTAGCCACTACTATCCGCTTATGGAGAAGATGGCCGCGTTTATGGATAAGCAGTATTCGGTTAAGCCGCTGGTCGCTTTTGATATCGCTGACGACGCCTCTAATACCCACAGCGTTACGACCCCTTATGACCGCCGCCAAACCGTAGGTAGCGTCCAGTGGGCAACTAAAGAACAAGCCACGAAGGCGCTGGATGCTGCCTGGACCGCCTTCCACCGCTGGGATGCCACGCCCGTGGCAGAACGGGCTGCTATCGTTCGTCGCCTGGGCGATTTGATGGAAGAGCATATGCCAGAGTTAATGGCGCTTTGCTCGCGTGAAGGCGGCAAACTGCTCACTGATGGTGTCGACGAAATACGAGAAGCTGTCGATTTCTGCCGTTTCTACGCCATGCGTGCTGAGGAAGATTTCGGCCAGGTAATAGAGCTACCTGGCCCCACAGGCGAGTCCAATCGCTTGTTTATGGGTGGTAAGGGTGTATTTGCGGCGATTAGCCCCTGGAACTTCCCGGTGGCGATTTTCTGCGGCCAGGTTGTCGCAGCAGCGGTTTCCGGCAACACCGTGCTGGCCAAACCTGCAGAACAAACATCAATTGTGGCCCACCGGGTCATTGAGCTATTACACGAAGCGGGCATGCCACGTGATGTCGTACAGCTACTACCCGGTGATGGTCCCACAGTGGGTAGCGTGTTGACCTCCGACCCGCGGATCACCGGCGTTGTATTCACTGGTGGTACCGATACCGCGCAAATTATTAACCGCGCATTGGCAGCACGTGAAAATGCACCGCTGGCTACGCTGATTGCAGAAACCGGCGGGATGAACGCCATGATTGTCGACTCTACTGCCCTGCCCGAACAGGTCGTGGTTGATGTTATTCAATCAGCGTTTCAGAGCGCCGGACAGCGCTGTTCGGCATTGCGTGTCCTTTACCTTCAAGATGACGTAGCCGACCGGGTGATCGAGATTCTTGAGGGCGCGATGGCTGAGCTACATATTGGTGATCCTCGTGATTTAGGTACCGATGTAGGCCCCGTCATCGACGAAGATGCCCGTAAAGGGTTACTAGCGCATATCGAAAAATTAAAAGCCGAAAACCGGCTAGTAGCGGAAACGCCGATGGCCGCTGAACATACCCAAGATGGCACTTTCGTGGCGCCTGTCGCCTTCACTATTGATAGCATCGATTCGCTCACCCGCGAGCAGTTCGGACCCATACTGCATATCGTGCGTTACAAAGCCAGCGAGCTTGATAAGGTTATTAATGACATTAACGGTCGCAACTATGGCCTGACGTTTGGCGTGCATAGCCGTAACGAATCGTTTGCCGCAGAAATAGCGCAGAAAATGCGCGTCGGTAATGTTTACATTAACCGTAATATCATCGGGGCAGTGGTGGGTGTTCAGCCATTCGGTGGCCAAGGGCTTTCTGGTACGGGGCCAAAAGCCGGCGGCCTTCACTATCTGCATCGTTTTGTGACTGAGAAAACGATTACTAACAACACCGCTGCCTTAGGCGGGAACGCGTCGCTGCTGGCGCTAGGTGATGAGTAAGTCGCTCATCAATATCATTAACCTGAACTCCTAAACAGGAAACCATCTTATGGTCGACAATAATATAGGGATTGCCTCCACATTCATGGCCTATCTAGGCCTTATGCAGGGCGAAGGGAACCGTTCGTATCAACGTACAAACCACCTCTCCGACAACATTTCTCATGGGCGCTCGCCGGGGCCAGTCACGTGAATAAAAAATAGGTTAACAAAAAGACGGTGTTGCTACCGATTTCCATTCGGTAAAGGCGCTGAACCTGTCGGCGCTAGGGTTGTACGAAAAGTCGGCGAACGCAGGCATTTTTTCGTACAGAGCCTAGTTCCGTTCTAACGAACTGGAGAACTTTCATGGCTACTGGTGTTTGGATTAGTTTATTTGGTTACTTTGCGCTCATGATCGCCATCGGCGTTTACGCCATGCGCAAATCTACGTCTTCCTCAGAAGATTATATGCTGGTGGCCGGACCCTCAGCCCACAAGTGGCGGCCCTTTCGGCCGGTGCTTCGGATATGAGCGGCTGGTTGTTGCTTGGTTTACCCGGGGCGATGTTCGTCTCAGGCCTGGGCTCCGCCTGGATCGGTATCGGCCTGCTCGTAGGGGCACTCTTCAACTGGATTTTGGTTGCACCGCGTCTGCGTGAACAGACGATTCACTACGGCAATGCGATAACCATTCCAGCTTTCCTGGCGAACCGGTTCCCAACACGCGCGCTGTCCCTGCGCACGGTATCGGCCATCGTTATCGTTATCTTCTTCGCGGTGTATACAGCCTCAGGCTTAGTGGCAGGCGGCAAGCTGTTTGAAAACGCGTTTACAGGCGTTTATAACTTTGGCGATATGAGCAACTACGGCATGGGTGTCATGATCACTCTCGGCGTGGTGCTTATCTACACCGTTGTAGGTGGCTTCCTGGCCGTGAGCATGACGGATTTCGTACAGGGCTGCATCATGATGTTAGCGCTGGTGATCATGCCTGCGGTGGTACTGTTCGGCGAAGGCGGTGGTGGCTTCTCCCAAGCATCACAGACCCTAAATGAGGTCGATCCCACGCTGCTATCCTGGACGTCGGGGCTCACCTTTATCGGCTGGCTGTCTGCGGTTACCTGGGGGTTAGGCTATTTTGGGCAGCCACATATCATTGTGCGCTTCATGGCCATCCGGTCACAAAGGATGTTCCGATTGCCCGTAACATTGGCATGGGCTGGATGCTTATTTCCCTTATTGGTGCCGTTTCTCTGGGTATATTTGGTCGGGCCTATGCCATCCGTAATGGGTTGGATGTCGAGGATCCGGAAACCATCTTTATTATCCTAGCGAATCTGTTATTCCATCCGCTGGTCACTGGCTTTCTCTATGCTGCCCTGCTTGCTGCGGTCATGAGTACTATTTCCAGTCAGTTGCTGGTGGCATCATCATCGCTGACAGAAGACATCTATCGCCTGTTCTTCCACAAGAATGCAACCGAGCAACAGAGTGTGGCCGTAGGCCGTGTCTGCGTCGTGCTTGTGGGTATTGTGGCCGCCATTATTGCCTCTGATGAAGACTCCCAGGTATTGGGCTTAGTCAGTAATGCTTGGGCAGGCTTTGGTGCTGCGTTTGGTCCGCTGATTATCTTGTCACTGATGTGGTCACGTACCAATGGCGCCGGCGCTATCGCAGGTATGGTGGTAGGTGCCGCTACCGTCATGATCTGGATTGCCTTGGGTTGGAACGGTGAATTCATGGGTGGCCCTGGCGTGTACGAAATCATTCCTGGCTTCATCGCTTCTATGATTGCCATCATAGCCGTCAGCAGTATGACTGCCGATGCTGGTGAGTATCAGCACATCACCCGCTAATCAATAAGTGGGTTATGAGGCCTTCCCGTGTCAGGTACACCGATCTTGGGAAGGTCCATGCATTACAGCTCTTCTGAGCTGTATGCGATCGGGCCACCTTCGGGTGGCCTTTTTCATGGCCTCAGATCATTCTGTTAACAGCGAATCTGGCGCGAAGACAGCCAACCCTTGCCCTAGATCAATAATCCGTTGTCCCCTCTTCATTAGACTCTTAAACATCATGAAGTGGCTCATCAGTAGCCGCTTAGCAACGCCACTAGGAGTCAACTCATGCGTAAAGCCGCCCTTTCCACCTTACTCGTTTCCAGTATTGCCACTGCGGCATTGATGACCAGCAGCCAAGCATTCGCCTACGGCGCTGGCGACTTTTTCACCCGCGTTGGCGTTGCCAAAGTCGCCCCACCAGCGACAACGGTTCACTGGCCAACGGTGCGCTATCAGTGGATGTTCAGGATGAAACCAATTTCGCGTTCACCTTGGGCTATCGCTTCCACGATAAAGTCGGCGTGGAACTGCTGGCAGCCCTGCCATTTGAACACGACATCCATTTAAACGGCGATAACCTTGCTTCCACCAAGCACTTACCGCCTACTTTAACGCTGCAGTACTACCCGCTGGGTGGCACGCAAGCTCGCGTACAGCCCTATATCGGCGCCGGTATTAACTACACGCACTTCTCCGATGAAGAACTGGCGATTGGTGATTTAGACCTTGATGACTCTTGGGGCGCCGCAGGCCAAGTAGGTGTCGATCTTCTGATTGATGATCATTGGGCGTTAAACGCTGCAGCTTGGTACATCGACATCGATACCGATGTCAAAGTGGGCGGCACAGATGCTGGCACCGTTGAGATCGACCCAGTCGTTGTGATGGCGGGCCTCAGCTACCGCTTCTAAGCCGCCTGTAGAACCGTTATTACGTATGCCACCTTATAAAGCCTGCCTTGCGGCGGGCTTTGTGCTTTCAATGACATGCCTCTTTAACAACCGCTCAGTTTTCTGTGACTAACTGGTCCACTTTCTCAACGGCCCGAACAACAAGCAGTTGGTGATGGGCGGGTGTTTTTCCTGCTGCAAATAGGCCGCTACGGCGGGAGCAACCTCGCACTTGGCCGGCATGGCAGCCCGTGCATCAATTAATGCGTTCAAGCGAGCAATAAACACAAAGCGTATCCATTGAGGCAGCGTCATCGTATCGATGCAAAACGGCTGCTGGCTAGCAAATGCATCTGCATCCGGTGTCGGCATGCGCCATAAATTGGCGGCTTTCATCGACGCCTCAAGCTCAAGTAGCGCTGTCTGCAGCGGCTGATAAGTATCCATAAACACCTTAAAAAATGAAAAATTCTGTTGCCTGGTTATTATCCCCATTCAGTGCACGGCTTGCCAATTGAGATCGCCTGAAAAAGTTATCCATAGACTCACAGAAAACCTGCACGAGCCTGTGGATAAACTATGGAAAGGTTTCGCCAGCCTTGCTCCCATGCGGCTTGCGTCCAGTTGTTTAATTTTTAACCGCACTGTCATTAACGGCAGGCATTAGCGCAATGTTTATCAATCACTGCGGCTGACAGTGACACATCATCAAGGTAGAGTGCAGGCTTGCAACGCGGAAGGATGTCATGCAACCGATTCAAACCCTTGATGAGTTTTTTTACCCGCAGCGGTGCCGAGATCTCTCTCTATCATATGGGCCGGCACGTCGTTACTTGCCCGCGGGCGTCACTTGCTGCCTTTGAACGTGGCGAGATGGCTTGGCCAGAGCCTTGGCAAGGTCAAGCTCGTTTAGCCATTCTGTTTCAACTGGGCGATATGCCTGAACCTGCCATTTGGTTTCTAGCCCTGCCATTGGATGAACAGGGCATGCTTTCCCCCTGCTCAGCGTGATGCGTTTTTAAATCGTCTTTTGGAAACGTTAGGCCGAGCTGTTTCTCAGGTAGGCCGTGAAGAAACAGCGGACGTGGACCATTTAATGAAGGATAATCCACTCGCCTTCACGCCAAATGTCACCTTTCAAGCTATGTTAAATGCGCGCGCTAACCATGATAGAGGGTTATCTGCCAGCCAGCATTTTGAACCAGTGGACGCGTACCTTAGCGGTCAACAAGCGATTGACTGGCAGGCGTTGGGATTACAAGGGATTGCCGATTACGTCGTAAGGATGGAAACACGTGACGCTGAATCACTAGCGCTGCGACTATCGACGTTGCCTACCGCCGTTATCCACTCTGTGTGTTACTGTTTAGAGCATCAGCCACTGCCAGCGGCACTCGTTGCCGCGCTGCATGATTGCGGCGAGTCCGCCGCACAAACGGGCGACATGGAGACTTTATGCGCCTGCCTGCGTGGAGTGGGAAATACAAAGGGTTCAGCGGTGGGCAATTGGTACACGGCTTTACTCAACGACACAGCAGCCTGTGGTCCTGATGTACTAGCAGCCATCGCGGGGCGCGGCTGGCAACATCTTGAAGATGCTCAGCGTTTACCACTTTTCTGCAACGCTTGGCCGAAGATGCGCACAGCGACTTTGCCGCCGTAGTGCGTGACCTTGCTCTTATCCCACGGTTGCGCTTACCGGTCATGATGGCACTGCGGGATGCACCGACTGATTCTCCTATTCAACGCCGTTTAAACTTGATGCTGTCGCAGAGAAAGGCATGATCTGATGTTGCCACTTTTAATGACAAGGAGTGAGCCGTGAAGGAATTACCCTATCAGGCCAAGGCGGTCATTGGCCGCCGTGAGATGGTGACGTTACCTGAGCTAGGGCTTCACCTGTGCTGTAAAGCAGACACTGGCGCGCGGACGTCTGCGTTGCATGCAGAAGAGCTAGAGACGCATGAAGATGAACATGGTCAGCTGTGGGTCAGTTTTATAACCCACAGTGGCGGGCCAACAACACCGGCCCACCGATACAGTTTGCACTTGCATGATCGACGCCGAGTCACCAGTTCCAACGGCCATAGTGAGTGGCGCTATGTTATACGCACCCCTATGCAAATGGGCGATTTGAATTTTCCGGTTGAACTGACCCTGACTGACCGCAGCAACATGCGCCACCCCATGCTACTAGGACGTCGTGCCATGCGTCGCCTGCTAGTTGCACCCGGTGCTGCATTTTTGCACGGTGAGCCATAATCCTTTATTAGTCGCCTTACTATAGGCTCGGAGTCTCTTTACATGCATATCGCTCTGCTCTCACGCAATCGCAACTTGTACTCTACCCGCCGCTTAATTGAAGCCGCAGAGCAACGTGGGCATACCGCTCGTGTAGTGGATACGCTGCGCTGCTATATGAGCATTACCTCGCATCACCCCTCAATCCATTATAAAGGCGAAGAGATTGAGCCTTTTGATGCAGTGATCCCGCGAATTGGTGCTTCGGTCACCTTTACGGCTGCGCGGTGCTGCGCCAGTTTGAAATGATGGGTACCTACGTTATCAACGACAACGTTTCTATTACCCGCTCACGGGACAAGCTGCGTTCACTGCAGCTATTATCGCGCAAAGGGCTGGGACTACCGATTACCGGCTTTGCGCACTCACCTGATGATATTCCCGACCTGATCACTATGGTTAAAGGCGCCCCGCTGGTGATCAAGCTGCTTGAAGGTACCCAGGGAATTGGCGTGGTATTGGCGGAAACCAACCAGGCCGCTGAATCCGTCATCCAAGCATTCATGGGAATGAAAGCCAATATCATGGTGCAGGAGTACATCAAAGAGGCGCGCGGTGCTGACATCCGCTGTTTCGTTATTGGTGATAAAGTAGTGGCCTCAATGAAACGTCAGGCGGCGGATGGTGAATTCCGTTCGAACTTACACCGCGGTGGCACCGCCAGCGTCATTCGGATTACCCCGGAAGAACGCTCAACGGCCATTCGTGCCGCCAAGGCCATGGGCCTACGCGTGGCGGGTGTCGACTTGTTGCGTTCCAATCACGGCCCGGTGATTATGGAGGTTAACTCTTCGCCTGGATTGCAGGGGGATTGAGAACGCCACTGGCAAGGATATTGCTGGCATGATCATTGAACACATTGAAAAAATGCCATGCCTGCCCGTAAAGCGCCACCCAAGCCTAAAGGCTAAGGCAAAAATATTAAAATAATCCGATTCAGGGGTGGCAAATCGACGCTGCCCCCCCACAATCTGCGTCACCGAAGGAGGTAGACGCTCATGTTTCTCGATAATCGCCAAGTGGCGATGGACAGCGTATTGGAAGCGCTGGCCGATAGCATTGATTATTTCCAAGACAATATCGAACGCCTGCGGCCCTCACTGCGCGACGCTTTAAAGCCCCATTATACTGAGCGGCTTAAGCAGATGCGTAAGCTGCAGGAGCTTGCCCGTGCGCATTTGAAAATGCTGCCTCGTGATGCAGACGTTGAACGCGATGACTTTTTATGGCTGTGGAGTCGCCTAAAAGCTTTGTGGGTAACGATAGCCAAGTGTTGATCAATGAACTGCTAGAGCAAGAGCGCGTTTTGATGCAAGCTCTCCTCGCTCTTCACGCATCCCTTACCCGACCCTATCGAACCGGTGGTAGAAGAATGTATGCAGGGATGCCGTAAGCTGATCCGCGAACTGTATGCGCTGCAAAGCGCAAAACGCACCGCTAAGGATTGGAAACGGTTGTAGGTTTGTAGAGCTAAGGGGCTGTAAAGCGTTCGTTTAACGACGGTAGGATAAGGTCTATGGGTGCCCGTTCCTTAAGTTCAATAGGTTCCGGCGTACCCAGAAAATAGGGCTCACGTCCCCATATATATAGATCACCCAGAGTGGCAACGCGTGCGGCCCATTCGCGCAACTTCAAATGCCACCCGACGTTGACAGTCGCGTCATCCGCCACACAACCTGTGACATCCATACCCAATGCACGGCCTATATATATGGCACGGGGAAGGTGCCAGCCCTGAGTGATCAGTAGCGTTTTATCCAGCTGAAAGACATCACGCGCACGCACCAGTGTGTCGTAGGTGCTAAAGCCAGCAAAATCCATAGTCATCTGTTCAGACGCTACGCCGCGACGATAAAGTTCGCGCCACATCGCCCGTGGCTCGTTATACGCCTGGGTACGATTATCCCCAGACAGCAACAGATGATCGACCTGAGAATGTTCAATTAAACTGGCAGCAGTCCGCATACGTGCATGGAAATGCGGATTACGCACGCCACTACGGGTCCAGTGCGACGTACCAAAAACAATACCCACGTCAGTAGGACGGCATTGCTGTGGCTGACGCTCAATATAAGCAGCTGTGGTAGCCAATACCCAAAAATTGCCACCTATAAACAGCAATGTCGCCAGCAGCAAAAGCGCTCCTAGCGACATTAATAAACGCCCTAACCATTTCAACAAAATGTTATGCATCCAGCACCCAGCCGGGGTTAGAACATGCCGAGTTCAAGCTTGGCCTCGTCACTCATCATGTCACGGCTCCAGGGAGGACTGAAGACAATTTCAGTATGCACTTTGCTGATTTGCGGCGCGCCTAGGATCTTATTGCGCGCATCGGCTGCAATAACGTCACCCATACCACAGCCGGGGGCCGTCAGCGTCATGCGGATAGTAGCAATACGCTCACCACTGATGAGGCGTTCAATGCGACAGCCGTAAACCAATCCCAGATCAACGATATTGACAGGGATCTCCGGGTCAAAGCAGGTGCGTAGTTGTTCCCATACAAACTGCTCTATCTCTTCTTCGCTGGCCGTTTCAGGCAGCGTAGGTCGAGCAACGACTCAAGCCCCAAGGCATCAAGGTTACGTCCTTCAATCAAGTAAAGACGCCCCTCGAAACCAACACTGACCGAGCTACCTTTTGCCTGCATCACGCTGACAACACTGTCTTCAGCCAGCGTTTCCGTACTACCAAACGGTATCGCAATGGCCTCCACATCGCGCTGGAGCGGTAACTGTTGGCCTCGTTCGAGGCTGGCGACTTGCTCAAGATCCATGACTTTCCTTAAATACTTTCCTCAAAGAGCTGGCCTTAAAGAACTGGCCTTAACGTACCATACCAATGACACGATGAAGTGCTTCAATAAAGCTATCCACTTCTTCGAGCGTATTATACGCAGCAAATGATGCACGGCACGTCGCATCCACGCCAAAATGAGCCAGTAGCGGCTGAGCACAATGGTGGCCGGTACGAATAGCAATGCCAAGTTGATCGATCAGCAGGCCGATATCTTGCGAATGCGCGCCCTCAACCACAAACGACAACACCCCTGCTTTATGCGGCGCGGTGCCTAAAATACGCAGCCCATCGATACCACCAACCGCTTGGGTGGCGTAATCGAGCAGTTGCCCTTCCCATGCACCGATAGCGTTGACACCGACGCTCTCCACCCACTCAAGCGCGCGGCCAAGGGCAATCACTTCCGCAATAGCGGGCGTACCCGCTTCGAACTTATGCGGAATAGCGGCAAACGTCGTACCGGCATCGAAGGAGACGGTTTTGATCATTTCCCCACCGCCCTGCCAAGGCGGCATCGCCTCCAGCAGCGCCTGCTTGCCATACAGGACGCCCACCCCGGTGGGTCCGTATACTTTGTGACCCGAAAATGCATAAAAATCGGCATTGATTGCCTGCACATCGACCACTTGGTGAGGCGCTGCTTGGGCGCCATCAATCAAAATCAGCGCGCCGTGTTGGTGGGCGAGCGCCGCCATTTCCTGGACCGGATTAATAGTACCCAGCGCATTAGAAACATGATTGACCGCAACCAGCTTAGTACGTTCACTCAGCAGCTCGCGGTAAGCCCCCATATCCAGCGCGCCATTAGCCTCAACGGGAACGACCTTGATGGTAAACCCAATTTCGGCGGCAAGCAGTTGCCAGGGCACAATATTGGAATGGTGCTCCAGCAGGAAATCAGCACTTCATCGCCCGGGGCGAGATGCTTACGCCCCAGCTTTGCACCACTAGGTTGATGGCCTCGGTAGTGCCGCGAGTAAAGATGATTTGACGCGCATCCTCCGCGTTGAGAAACGCCCGCACTTTGTGACGCGTGCCTTCAAACGCGGCTGTCGCCTCATCGGCAAGCGTATGCAGACCGCGGTGAATATTGGCGTTATAGCGTGAGTAATATTCGCTAAACACGTCAATTACCTGTTGAGGCGTCTGGCTTGTTGCCGCGTTATCCAAGTAGATTAGCGGCTTGCCATGTACCTTACGGGCCAGCACCGGAAAATCCTGACGTAGACGTGCTACATCAAAGGGTGCTTGCTCAAGCTTAGGCGTCGGCTCAATAACGGAATGTGGCATCAAACCCTCCTTTTAGTCGTTGAGTGCGACCGCAGCTTCAACAAGCCCCGCAAGGTTGAAGCGTTCTGGCAGCTTGCCTGCCACTGCTAGTTCAACGCGCTCGGCAATTGCATCCAGGGTAACTTTATCTAACACCTCACCAGCAAAGGCGAGGGTTAGTAGCCCGCGTGCGGTAGCTTCATCAATACCACGTGTACGCAGGGCATAGATCGCTTCTTCATCCAGCTGGCCCGTGGTAGTGCCGTGTGAACACTTAACGTCATCTGCGTAGATTTCAAGCTCAGGCTTGGCATCAATATGTGCACGGTCCGACAGCAGTAGGTTTTGGTTACTCTGAAACCCTTCAATCTTCTGGCTATCGCGTTTGACGTAAACTTTGCCGTTAAATACGCCGTGGGCACGATCATCCAAAATACCCTTGTAGTTCTCGTTAGAGAACGTCAGCGGCGCATTGTGGTTCACCTTGGTGTGGTTATCGACGTGCTGACGACCCTGACCGAAGAACAAGCCCAAAAGTTGGTTTCAGCGCCTTGCCCATTGAGATCACTGATCAAGTCGTTGCGCACCAGCGCACCGCCCAGACTCAGGTTGTAGGAGGTATAACGTGTGTCACGGCCCTGCTCCACGTGAATGCTCGCCACGTGCATGTCACCCAGCGGCGCTTCTTGCAGCTTGTAGTGGGCCAGGATAGCGCCACGGTCGAGCATTAGCTCAGCCACGACGTTGGTGAAGTTAGCCGCTTCCGTTTCACCGGTATAATGCTCGATCAGCGTGGCTTCGCTGCGGCTACCCGCCTCTACCAGCACGCGCGGATGACTCATCACCGGCTGGCCGGCGCGGGACAGAAACTGCAGCAGAATGGGTTTCTCAACCACCGTACCGGGTGCAATGCGAACGACAGCGCCTTCTTCCATAAACGCGGTATTCAGCGCGGCAAAGGAGAGAAATCCACACCCGTCAGCCGCCCAAGAGGACCACCCACGGCTTCGTGGTTCTCCGTTAGCGCTTTGGAAAGCGGCAACACCTGAACGCTTGATGGCAGTGCATCCACATCCGAAAGTACTGCCGAAAAGACACCATCCACAAACGTCAGACGATAAGCATCAATTGGCAACGTAAGCGCTGCAGCACTGGCTTGAGAAAATTCGGCGTTATCGGCGAGCGCAAAGTTGCCTTGCGCAATTGAGCGCACGTCGGTGTATTTCCACTCTTCATCACGCCGAGTCGGAAAACCCAACGCTTCAAAGCGGGCAGCGCCCGCCTGACGACGAGCAGCAATCCACGTGGGCTCCGCCTGACAATGCGGGCTGCGCGCCTTAAGTGTATCTAAAAGGTTTGCGTATCGCTCATGCCACAGACTCCTCGATACCTTCGTATCCATTGGCTTCCAGCTGTTTGGCAAGCTCAGCGTCGCCGGTTTTCACAATACGGCCATCGACCAGGACATGGACCTTGTCCGGAATAATATAGTCCAGCAGACGCTGATAGTGAGTGACCAGCAGAATGGCGCGGTCTTCAGCGCGAAGGCTATTAACGCCATCGGCGACGACTTTCATGGCATCGATATCCAGGCCCGAATCGATCTCATCCAGCATGGCAAGCTTCGGCTGCAGCACCAACATTTGCAGGATCTCGTTACGCTTCTTCTCGCCGCCAGAGAAACCTTCGTTAACGGCACGCTGAAGGAAGCTGGCGTCCATTTTCATATAACCCAGCTTCTCTTTTACAAGCTTCATAAACTCCGGCGCAGGCATTTCGCCTTCACCGCGTGCCACGCGCTGGGCGTTCAGCGCCGATTTCAGCAGGTAGATATTTTTAACACCTGGGATCTCGACCGGGTACTGGAAGCCCAGCAGCAGGCCCGCCTGGGCGCGCTCTTCAATTTCCATTTCAAGCACGTCTTTGCCTTCAAAGGTAATCGTGCCCTGGGTGACTTCGTAGCCATCTTTACCAGCGATAACCGCCGATAGCGTCGATTTACCCGCGCCGTTCGGCCCCATAATAGCGTGCACTTCACCCGCATTGATGGTCAGGGTGAGGCCTTTGAGGATTTCATTGCCTTCGACGGTGACGTGTAAATCATTCACTTGCAACATATTGATTACCTTCTAATTCTGGCGAGTCGCTACGGCGACACTAATTAAATGAGTGAACTGAACGGCTAACGATTAACCTACCGCGCCTTCCAGGGTGACGTTGAGCAGCGCTTCGGCTTCTACGGCAAACTCCATCGGCAGCTCTTGGAAGACGTCTTTACAGAAGCCATTCACAATCATGCTGACCGCGTCTTCTTCTGAAATACCGCGGCTCTGGCAGTAAAACAGCTGATCTTCACCGATTTTGGACGTGGTCGCTTCGTGTTCGATAGTCGCCGTGCTGTTGCCAATTTCCTGATACGGGAAGGTATGCGCACCGCACTTATCGCCAATCAAAAGCGAATCGCACTGAGTAAAGTTACGCGCCCCTTTGGCACGCGGGCCGATTTTCACCAGGCCGCGATAGGACTGATCACTTTTACCGGCTGAGATGCCTTTAGCGACGATATAGGAACGGGTGCCTTCGCCAATGTGGATCATCTTGGTGCCGGTATCGGCCTGCTGACGGCCGTTCGTGACTGCAACGGAATAAAACTCGCCGATACTGTCCTTGCCGCGCAGTACGCAGGAAGGGTATTTCCAAGTGATGGCCGAGCCGGTCTCTACCTGCGTCCAGCTGATGCGTGAGCGGTCGCCACGGCAGTCGCCACGTTTGGTAACGAAGTTATAGATACCGCCCTTGCCGTTTTCGTCACCGGGGTACCAGTTCTGCACGGTGGAGTACTTGATGTAAGCATCGTCCAGAGCGACCAACTCAACGACGGCGGCGTGTAGCTGGTTTTCATCACGCATCGGCGCGGTACAGCCTTCCAGGTAGGACACCTGGGCGCGGCTTTCGCAAATAATCAGCGTGCGCTCAAACTGGCCGGTATTGGCCGCGTTAATGCGGAAGTACGTAGACAACTCCATCGGGCAGGCCACACCTTCCGGCACGAATACGAAAGAGCCGTCGGTGAAGACTGCTGAGTTGAGCGCCGCGAAGTAGTTATCCGCCACCGGCACCACGGTGCCCAGATATTGCTTGATCAGTTCCGGATAGTCGCGGATAGCTTCAGAGATAGAGCAGAAGATAACCCCTGCTTCGCCAAGCTGCTTTTTTGAAAGTGGTGGCCACCGAAACGGAGTCAAACACCGCATCGACGGCAACGCCTGCCAGCGCGGCGCGCTCGTGCAACGGAATACCCAGTTTCTCGTAGGTCTCCAGCAGCTTGGGATCGACTTCATCCAGGCTCTGAGGGCGGTCTTCCGGGCGCTTGGGCGCACTGAAATAGGAGATCGACTGGTAATCGATCGGCGGGTAGTCGAGATGCGCCCAGGATGGCGCTTCCATTTTTAGCCACTGGCGATAGGCATCCAGACGCCACTCCAGCATCCACTCGGGTTCGCCCTTCTTCTTGGAGATAAAGGCGATGGTGTTTTCATCCAGGCCAGGTGGCAGGGTGTCGCTCTCAATATCGGTTACGAAGCCGTCTTTGTATTCGCGACGAACCAACTGTTCCATTTCTTCGCTTGCCATGGTGATACCCTCCGGGCAGTTGGGTGGCGAAATCATCGCCTTTAATAATAAATTAGGCCTGTGGTGCTTGCGCCGCGGTTAGGCCGACGCCGCCGACAGGCTGATCGTTTGAATAGGCAGTTGCACCGGCAATTTTATCGGCGCTGTATCGGCTAAATGCGCTAACGTCACGCTTTCAAGCAAGGTGCGCATCGCCAATGAAACCCGTTGCCAGTTATCCGCCACACCGCAGGTAGCGACAAGCTCGCAATCCCCTTCTGCTTGGCTGCATTCGGTCATGGCAAGGGCCCTCAATCGCCGCAATAATGTCGGCGGCGGTAATTTGTGATGCTGGCCGCGCCAAGCGATAACCGCCTTGAGCACCGCGTTGGGAAACTAACAACCCGGCACGCGCCAGCATTTTAAGCGTTTTACTTACCGTGGGGTGTGGCAGTTGCACAGCCTCAGCCAAATCAGCCGCTGCGTGTGATGCGTGAGCGTGACGGGCAATTTGCGCCATCACCACAGCGGCATAATCTGTCAGCCGAGAAAGCTTGAGCATATCGACTCCCCCTTTATGTACTGAGTGTGCAGGCCAGCAATGGCTGCCCGCATCAATTGAGTACCATTTTAGTCCTGTATAAATTTGATGTGAAGCCCTTGAGCTAAATGGTTAGCAATTTGAGTAAAATAACAGCACGATCGACGCCAATCGCATCAAAAACAACAATCATTATCATTTAAAAATACTATGACGCTGGTAAGCTACTTATCTTGGCTTTACTTTAATGAGGGACGTCTGGTAATTTCGATTGAGGTATTGAGTGCCATCACACTGGATGGCGGCTTGCTATTCGAGGGTTTAAGATGGATTCAGCAGTCAATAATATGGTCAATGCGTCATTGGCGATGCAGCAGGTACAAGTTGCACAACAGGCGCAACTGACCGTTTTCAAAGACGCTTTAGACGGTCAAGCAGCACATATTTCTGCCCTCATGGAAAGCGTTGCTCAGGTGCCTCAACTGGCCACGAGCGGCAGTGTGGGTACGCAAATTAATACGACCGCGTAATAGACGCTCTACTAAAACATGACAGCAGATAAGCAAATAGCCCCCTGACTAACGCCAGGGGGGCTATTTTTTGGCTACCTGTCTTAACCGCTAGGCTTTTTTAACAAACTCGGATTTAAGTTTCATCGGCCCGATACCGTCAATCTTACAGTCGATATCGTGATCACCCTCTACCAAGCGGATACTCTTCACTTTGGTGCCCACTTTAACCACCAGTGAACTGCCTTTAACCTTCAGATCCTTGATGACCGTTATGCTATCACCATCATTCAGCATATTGCCGTTAGCATCGCGCACGCCTGAAGCGTCATCAGCGCCCTCTTCTGCTGCCACTTTTGACCACTCATGACCGCACTCTGGGCACACGTATTGAAGGCCGTCATCGTAACTAAACTCAGAAGCGCAGGCAGGACAGTTAGGGATATCACTCATGGAACGGCTCCATCACTTGGCTAACACAAAAGACGCTAACAATGTCTTGGAAAGCGATGGAGCCTACACGGGTTAAGCAAAATGTCCAGCTAGGACGATATTAGTCACGCTGATACGTGCCTACCAAACGGTTCATGCCTAGCAGGTTCGGCTCTAGTTCTTTAAGCAACTCAGCCAAAGTGAGCCCTTCAGGCAGCGACGTTTGATGATCCAGCGCCAACACCCAGAAATAGTAAAAATGCTTACCATGTCCTTCAGGAGGCATCGGACCAAAATAGCCGACATCGCCTTTATCATTAACACCTGGGGTACCCTCAGCCGTTTTTTCGGTTAATTCGGTAATATCCCCAGGTAAGTTATATAGCACCCAGTGTACAAAGCCATAGACGCCATCTTTTACCAAGGGGAGCATCTGGGTCGTGGCAGATCACCGCAAAACCTTGCGTCCCTTCTGGGGCATCTTTCCAGGCCAGCGCTGGCGAAACATTTTCCCCCTTCCCCTGTATGCTTGGAAGGAATCGCCTGGTGGTTAGCAAACGCCGGACTGGTAACGTTCAGTGCTGAAAGTGCAAATGCCATGCTTCGCTCCTTGATCTATCGGATGAGTCGTTGCTGAGCTGGAATGCTATGAGTCTATCAGCGCGTCACCTGCTCAGCGTGCTTTTGCCACCACTGCCGAGCAGTAGCGACATTCTCAGCATTACGCGCCGGGTCCAGCACGCTGCCTAATTGAACGTACTCGCTGCCTGTCCTGACCATAAGCTGAGGGTCTTGAGTCGCTAGTTGAAGGGCATAGAGTACGAGCATCTGCTCATAGGCATTGGAGGTGTCTAAACGAGAAAATAGCAATGGAATTGCAGGAAGCCCAATTTCTCCCAGCCGCTCAGCAGCAATGTACCAAGGGCGAGGGTTATCACGGTCACCATAACTGGCGACAAAACGCTGATCGGCCAAACGACTAACGTAGTAGGACGCTTCCTCTTCTGGGCCAACAAACAGGGTGGCACCCAGTCACTCGTCTTGGCGGTTACAGGTGCCAAACTGTTAGCAGCCGTTCCTAAAGCAGGCTGCCCCGTGTTCAGTGGTGCCTCCGCTACCGCTTGATTGGTCGTTGGTGCAGGACGTTGCCCACTAGCACAGCCCGCCAATAATAGGCTCCCCCCATCCCAATACATACTGCCCATATTAAAACCCCACTTCGCTGCATTATTAGGCTTCCTATGCTAAATCTTAAGAGGACCACCGGCCCTGTTTCTTTAGGCGACGCTTTACCCACACATCATAAAGCGTCCGCAATCCAGGTTTAATACCCGGCAGACTAATAATCCAGGCGATCGGCACCAATAAGGGAATGCGCTTCATCAATAAACGGTAGGCATCAATGCCTTCAATAAGCTGGCCTTGAGCGGTTTCAATATGCAAAGAACGAAGCGCCATGGCCGGTGCTACGCCTTTTTCCGCAGGGTTTGCTCATGTTCGCTCACATCAAGCCAACCGATCTCTGCCGCACGCCGCCCCGACCATCGTTCATAGCGGCGGCGCTCTTTACGGCAAAGCGGGCACTGCGCATCGTAGTAGACATTGATAGAGGTATTCTTGGACATATAGCCTCTCTAGTTAACGTCACTAAAGCAGTGTGGCATTTTCAGTACTAGTCGCAAACCTTTACATTTTCACTGCTCATTTAGGCTACTACCATGACACCTGAGTTCAAAAACAGTTATTAATTGTTGCCCATACCCCTTCGGCAAATACGCGCCTACTGCGTGATGCGGCCTTCCAGGGTGCTAGCCATCCCGACCTTGAACAGATGCACTGCGTGGTAAAAGCGCCCCTGGAAGCTGGCCCAGAGGATGTACTGGCCTGCGATGCGATTCTGCTCGGCACCACGGAAAACCTGGGATATATGAGCGGCGCTCTCAAGGGATTTTTTTGATCGTAGCTACTATTCTGTCATTGAAAAGAAACAGGGATTACCCTGCGCACTCTATATACGCGCAGGCCACGACGGCACAGGCACTCAGCGCGCAGTAGAAAGTATCGTGACCGGCTTGCGTTGGCGATGGGTACAACCACCGCTCATTTTGCGCGGCGAATGGCAGCCTTCATTTACAGATCAGGTAGAAGAACTCAGCATGACCCTAGCATTTAGTGTTGAGAGTGGCATCATTTGAGAATGATATTGTATAACCTTGGCTAGCCTGCCTTACTGTAGATAAGCATTTCGTGCCAATTGTGCGACTGAAAACTGCAGTTACTTGCTTGCATTTACTGCTATGACTCAACGCACGTACATTAGGTAGCTATTATGCATAAAGTCATTGCTTTCTATGATGATCGGGTACTCGCTCACGAGCCCAACATTAACGCCGACTTTCTACCCCAACGAATCGACAAGCGCATTCGGCACTTGCTTGCAGGGCTCCCGGTACCGTGGAAATACCCCGAGCACCCAGGCCGTTTGAAAGCCATTCATCATCTGCTTGAGAAAGCCCCCATTGATGGCCTCCAGTTTGAAGGTGGCAAAGCAGCCACCCATGAGCAGCTAGCACGAGTGCATACCACCTCCTATCTCAGCGACATTTTTAGCCTACGAGGTAAAAAATGCTTGGTTGGATGTAGATACCACGGCGGTCTCACCAGGAAGCATCGATGCCGCGGAAGTTGCCGCGGGTACCGCTATTGCTGCAGTAGAAGCGGTAATTGAGAAACGCACTAAAACCGCATTTGCGCTCGTACGCCCGCCGGGGCACCACGCGGAGCCAGTCCGCGCACGAGGCTTTGCTTGTTTAATAATGTCGCGGTGGCTGCCGCCCATGCGCGCAGTGCACTAGGCTGCGAAAGAGTCCTTATTGTTGATTGGGACGCTCACCATGGCAACGGTACCCAGGACATTTTCTGGGCAGAGCCCGATGTGATGTTTTTCGACATCCACCGGGCCGCTCCTTTCTACCCCGGCTCCGGCCACCTTGAAGAGGTAGGTGCCGGTTTAGCTGAAGGCACCACAATTAATGTTCCGTTACCGGCTGGTGCTGGCGACGAAGCGTACCTCAAGGCATTTCGTGACATTCTTGCCCCAGCCGCAGCGTGGTTTAAGCCCGACATTATTTTAGTCTCGGCAGGCTTTGATCCCCACTGGCATGACTTAGCGCTCAACGTCTCCTACGAAGGGTTTGGCGCACTGACCGGCTTTATGCAACAGCTGGCCGAACAGCACTGCGGGGGCCGCTTGGTTTTCGTACTTGAAGGCGGCTACAACTTGGAATCGCTGGCCAACGGCACCAGGGCCGTGCTTGCGGTACTGGCAGGCAACACCGTACCGGTACCTGATACTTGCGGCATTGCAGAGGTCCAAGCCGCCGCGGATTTTCACCGCACGGCTTTTGAGTCTGAATAGAGCCGTTCTGAAGAGTGGTTTTCTGAATAAAACCTGACAAACAAAAACGGCACCTCGAAAGGTGCCGTTGACAATGCCAGTACCGCCGTTATTTCAAACGCTCAAATACCGTCGCGACACCCTGCCCCATACCAATACACATGGTAGCTAAGCCCAGTGTGGTATCGCGCTGCTGCATGACGTTAAGTAGCGTGGTGCAGATACGTGAGCCCGAACAACCTAATGGGTGCCCCAGGGCGATAGCGCCACCATGCAAGTTAACCTTGTCGTCTAGCGAATCCAGGAAGCCTAAATCTTTCAACACCGGGATACCCTGAGCCGCGAAGGCTTCGTTGAGTTCAACGGTCTGAATATCAGCAGCTGACAGGCCAGCGATTTTCAGCGCTTTCTTCGACGCCGGCACCGGGCCATAACCCATAATCGATGCATCACAACCAGCCACACCGGTCGAAAGCACCCGAGCAATAGGCTCTAAGCCCAGCGCTTGCGCACGCTCGTAGCTCATGACGGCCATCGCCGAGGCACCGACTGAAAGCGCCGAAGAAGTACCCGCCGTCACGGTGCCGTTGCGGGGATCAAACACCGGCTTCAAGTTCGCCATTGACTCAAGGCTGGCATCTTCACGAATAACTTCATCGCGCTGAACCATCACTCTAAAGCCGCGCTGATCGTGGCCTTCAACACCGATAATTTCGTTGTCGAAGTAACCCTTCTCCATGGCTGCCTGGGCGCGCTGGTGCGAACGCACACCAAACTTATCCTGCTCTTCTCTGGAGACGCCGTGCATTTTGCCCAGCAGTTCGGCAGTTAAGCCCATCATCATGGCTGCTTTTGCAGCGTACTTGCTGGCTGCAGGGTTAACATCCACACCGTGGGCCATGGGCACGTGTTCCATGTGCTCAACGCCACCGATGATATAGAAGTCGCCCATGCCTGCCTTGATGTTAGCGGCAGCAATATGCAGCGCGGTCATCGAAGAACCGCACAAGCGGTTAACAGTTTGCGCAGGTACCGAACGCGGAATGCCGGTCATAATCGCCGCGTTGCGGGCAATGTTCATGGCCTGCTCAAGCGTCTGGTTCACACAACCCCAAATCACATCATCCACTTCAGAAGGGATCTAGATTGGGGTTACGGGTGAACAGTGCCTGCATAGCCGCCGCAGAAAGATTCTCAGCGCGGACATTACGAAAAGCCCCATTTTTGGCTTTCGCCATGGCGGTACGAACACCGTCAACCACCACAATATCTCTCGGATTCAAACTCATCTTTTATCTCCTATGGGTGGTGGTTAGGCCTGGGTGGCAGACTGGTCACTGGAATAGAATTGCTCGTTGTTCTGAGCCATCTGACGCAGCTTGTCGGTGGGCGCGTACAGCGGTCCCAACTCATCAGCTAGCCCTTCCGCCAGCTTCACAAACTCTGCCACACCCATCGCATCGATATAGCGCAGCGCGCCACCACGGAACGGCGGGAAACCGATACCATAGATCAGTGCCATATCGGCTTCAGCCGGCGTGGCTACAATGCCATCTTCCAGGCAGCGTACAGTTTCCAGGCAGAGCGGTACCATCATGCGAGCGATAATATCCTCGTCGGAAAACTCTTTATGTTCTTTCACCACTTCTTTGACTAAGGCGTAAGCGGCGTCGTCGGTCACTTTCTTCGGCTTACCCTTTTATCCTCTTCGTAGGCATAGAAGCCCTTATCGTTCTTCTGGCCCAAGCGGTCGTTTTCATACATGACCTGAATAGCGGTTTTGCCATCGCGGGCCATACGATCAGGGAAGCCTTCCGCCATGACTTCGTTAGCATGAACGGCAGTATCCAGACCTACCACGTCAAGCAAGTAAGCGGGTCCCATCGGCCAACCAAATTTTTCCATCACTTTGTCAACGCGTTGGAAATCAGCACCCTGCTCGACCAAGAAGCTAAAGCCACCGAAATAAGGGAACAGCACGCGATTAACCAAGAACCCTGGGCAATCGTTAACCACAATGGGGTTTTACCCATTGCCCGGGCGTAGGCTACGGTAGCGGCAACGGCAGCGTCCGAGGTCTTCTCACCACGAATGACTTCTACCAGGGGCATGCGGTGTACGGGGTTAAAGAAGTGCATCCCGCAGAAGTTTTCCGGCCGCTTGAGGTTTTGCGCCAAGCGGTTGATAGAAATCGTCGACGTGTTAGAGGTGAGAATGGTATTTTCGCTTACCATGCCTTCCACTTCGGTTAATACGGCGTCTTTAACTTTCGGGTTTTCAACGACCGCTTCAACGACGAGGTCAACATTACCAAAATCACCGTAGGAGAGCGTCGGGCGAATATTGGTCAGCTTTTCCGACATCTGCTCAGTGGTGAACTTCTTACGCTCTACCTGCTTGGCAAATAGCTTACGTGCTTCTTTCAGGCCCAGTTCGAGCGCGTCATCCTTGATATCTTTCATCAGGATTGGGGTACCTTTAGACGCACTCTGGTAAGCGATACCACCGCCCATGATACCGGCACCCAGCACAGCCGTTTGCTTCACCGGCTGCGCTTGTTTTTCGTAGTTGCTGGCTTTCTTCTTGACCACTTGGTCGTTGAGGAACAAGCCGACCAGGTTGAACGCAACACTGCTGAGCGCCAGCTTGGCGAAGGCTTTGGCTTCAATTGCTTGAGCCCGACCACGCTCTTCACCTGCGCCTTTCTGAATGACCTTGATCGCTTCTACTGGCGCTGGGTAGTGCGGGCCAGCCTTACCAGCCACATAACCCTTAGCGGTTTCAAACGCCATCATTTGCTCAATAGGATTGAGCATCAGCGGGCTGGTTTTTTCAGCACGGCGAGCCTTGTAATCCAGCTCACCAGCGTTGGCACGATCAAGGATATCCAGCGCAGCGTCTTCTAACTGTTCGGCGGTAACTGCTGCATCGACAGCGCCTACTTTTAGGGCAGCATCAGCACGGTTTTCGGTGCCACCGGCAATCCACTCGATGGCGTTATCAGCACCGATAATTCTCGGCAGGCGCACGCAGCCACCCCAGCCAGGCAAAATACCGAGTTTGGTTTCTGGCAGGCCAATCTTGGCTTTTTCGCTCATCACGCGAAAATCGGTGGTCAGCAACACTTCACAGCCGCCGCCAAGTGCCAGACCATTAATCGCCGTTACCGTGGGGAATGGCAGGTCTTCAATCGCATTAAATATATCGTGTACCTTGAGGTTCATCTCCACTAGGTACGCTTCGCCTTTATCGAACAGCGTGTGAAACTCGGTGATATCAGCACCCACGATAAACACATCTTTACCGCTAGCAATGAGCAGGCCCTTTAAATTACTTTCAGCTTGAATCGCCTTCACTGCTTCACCCAGCTCTGCTACCACAGCGCTGGAGAGTTTGTTAACGGACTCACCTTTCAGATCGAAAGTGAGCATAGCGATGTCATTGCCATTTGGGGTATCACGACGTGTCACCGTGATGGCGTTGCCTTGATAGATCATCCGTGCTCTCTCCACAATTCGGGCTGGCTCTGAAAAGAGAACCCGCCACATTTTTCATACGGCCTTCATACGACATTCATACGGTCGTTTGATTGCGTAAGCTTGGTTGAGTTGCCTGAGTACGTCAAGCCCTGACTTTTGGCTAATCTGTAAAACTAATTTGACCAGCGCTCCCTTGTATCCGTTCATACTGCTAGGATCACGCTTCCTTAAATTTTCAGGTTACCTTGTTATGGACGCACTGCTCACGCCACCGCGCATCGCCAAGGTTCAGCAGCGTATTGAAATCATTGTCGAACGCCTTAAGCCGTGGAGCTGGTTATGGCCACCCATGGCGTTCGCTGCCGGGTTGAGCAGCTTCTTTTAGTCGATCGTCAGCAGTGGTTAGGCGCTGCCTTAGCCCTGGGGTTATTATTTGCATGGGCATTGCTGCTTTCCGAAGGTTTAATCAGCCGTTGGCTGTCTCGTCGCGGTCACCCCACTCCGCCGCGTGGCGTGACGACGTTTATCGCACAAATGATTCACCAGGAAACGCTATTCTTCACACTGCCGTTTATTTTGGTGACCACCGTTTGGAATAGCGGACAAACGATTTTCGCCGTACTGGTCGGCGGTATGGCGCTTCTATCCATTATCGATCCGCTCTATTTCAAGGTCGCGGAGCGCTGGCGCAGTCTTTATTTTATCTTTCATGCCTTGTGCGTATTCCTAGTATTGCTAGTCACGCTTCCCATTATGGTACACCTCACCACCGGCCAAAGTTTATTGCTGGCGCTGGGCATTACCATTTTGGTGGCGCTACCCAGTTTTTGGCACTTGCTTAAGCAACGTTCGCTCAAACGCTGGTGCGCTTTTTGCACTAACCGTGCTGCTTTCCTACGGCGCGTGGCTAGGACGCATTTGGGTTCCACCAGCAAGCCTATGGATGACCAGCAGCGCCCTGTCGCCTGCTTTTGACGTTGAACAACGCCTTCCCCAGGGATCAATGACGCTTACGCCTGACGCTATTAGCGCAAATGGGCTTTATGTTTACACCGCTATTCGGGCACCGCGTGGACTAAGTGAAACCATTACCCATGCTTGGCATCATAATGGTGAGCTCATGGATGTTGTGGAACTTAACATCAACGGCGGACGTGAGCAGGGATACCGCGCATGGAGTCATAAGCAAAATTTTCCGGAAGATCCATCGGGAGATTGGCGTATCGACATTATGACGGCTACTGGTCAGCGCCTAGGACTGATACGCTTTGACGTATCAGACGATAGCCAGCAGGCATCACTAGCCAATGGAGAAATACGTGCTAGTGGCCTCAGCGGGTTAAATTTACGGCGCTTTGTGCCTGGCCACCCTAATGATGAAGAAGCGCGACCTGAAGACTGAATTGCTAAGCACCTTGCATTAAGCGGCGCAGCTTATGACAATTCGCATACTCACTTTTATTGGTAGCTAGTTGCCTATGGCCTCAACAATTGGTTTTCGCATCGCACGCTTGCCCCACTTATGGCGCTCCATTTTAGACCGCCGTTTAGCGCCACTGGGGTTAACCCAAACGCGTTGGGTCACGCTTTATCACCTTTGGCGTTTAGGCGAGGGACACCCACAGTGCGATCTTGCCCGCGCGATTGGCGTTGAGGCGCCCTCTCTAGTGCGCACCCTTGGTCAACTCGAAGAGCAAGGCTTGGTTGAACGACGCGCCTGTGATAATGATCGCCGTAGCAAACGCATATATTTGACACCTGCGGCTATGCCGCTATTGGAAGAAATCGACAAAGTAGCGCAACAGGCGCGCAAGGAAATGTTCGCTGGCTTAACCGAGGAAAATCTCGAACAACTCAATGAATGGCTAGCGGTGATTGAATCAAACGGATTGGCGATACAAGCACGGGATCAAGACAGTCAGGCATCTTGATCACTAGCGGAGGACGCTAACAGCTAAGCCCCTCTCAGTGGTTGATTGACCGGCTGGTCGGCACGGCCCTGCAGTGAATTCCGCAATTGCTGAAAATCCGGTAAGTAGGTCGCAAATCGTTCAGCGGTTTGCGACTCCCACCACCATAGCGTTAGCGCATAGGGCGTCGATTGCACTACCAGTGCATCTTGCGGCAAACGTTCAAGCAGTGCTTTCAAGGGTATCGCGGCGTCATCAGGTAGCGGGCGCAAGGGAGCAATTCGCCAACGCCAGCCGGCATGAAAAGGCGCTAAGGCCTCACTGGCATTACTGTCTCTGACCAACAAAAATCGGGGCCTGGCCCTTCCTGGGGATAGTGCCAACGATAAGCAGGCATGGTGCCTTTAAAATTATGAAGGGTGGCTTTTCCAGCTTGATGCTGACACCCTGTTTTGAAGTTTGCGAGCGCAGCGCCGCGTGGCGTTTTGACGTGGGCTGGGCTTTAACCACATCACCGGCGCTATCACAAACATTAGGATAAGTACGATAATCAACCATTCCATCTCTACATTTCCTTCCATATAAGCCACACTTAAGATACTACGCTAAAAACAGTGCCTCAGGACGTTGTTTTGACCTAAGTCATGGTTAAAACGTTGGCTATTGTTAAAACAAGACACGCCATCTAAAGTAAAGGGCATTAAACAAAGGAGCCCCAGTATTCTTTGTTAACGAGTGTTCCTTAACACCAAGGAGATACGCCATGAGCTATCACCACATTTTAGTTGCCGTTGACTTGACCAAAGACTCGCACAAGATTCTGGAACGCGCCGTTGCGATCGCTGAACGCAACGACAAGGCCAAAATCTCCATCATGCACACCCTGGAGCCGCTTGGGTTTGCCTATGGTGGTGATATACCGATGGACCTGACCAGTATTCAGGACCAGCTAGACGAACACGCCAAAAACGTTTAGCTGAAATTGCCGCCCCGCATATTTCTGAGGCCGACCAGCATGTGGTAGTGGGTATGCCCGATACTGAAATCCACCGTTTTGCCGAAGAGCATGGCGTGGACTTAATCGTGGTGGGCTCCCATGGGCGTCATGGCTTCGCTCTGTTGCTGGGCTCCACCTCTACCGGCGTATTACACGGCGCACAATGCGATGTTCTGGCCGTGCGTGTTGGCAAGAAAGGCGAAAAAGCGACGAGTAAACTGCACCCTACTATGTCTAACAAAGCCACTAGGGCTAACAAAGCTACTATAGCTAACGAAAAGGCGCCCTATGGCGCCTTTTATCGTTATGGGGTTTTATTCCCCTGCCGCCAGTGCCTCTAGCTCCATCCAGCGCTCCATGGCGACTTCTAGCGACTTTTGCACTTTTTCAAGCGTTTGTAACTTAGCCGTAACGGCCTCTGCCTCTTGCTGATAAAATGCGGGGTCACCTATCTCATTTTCCAACGCTTCTACCTCACCCTCTAGACGTTCGATCTCAGCGGGCAATGCATCCAATTCACGCTGCAAATTGTAGGAAAGCTTGACGCTTTTCTTGGCTGCTGCGGCAGGCGCTTCAGCCACCTTTTAGGCGTTTCTGAGGGTGGGTTCAGTACGCTGGCGTGCCGCCCCTTCCCAGGGCGCTGGCGGTAGCTTGCCACCCTGGCGAATCCAATCGGTGTAGCCTCCCACGTACTCGCGCACCACGCCATCGCCTTCAAAGGCGAGCATGCTGGTTACCACGTTATCCATAAAGGTACGGTCATGGGAAACCAGCAGCAGCGTGCCATCAAAATCGAGCAGCAGCTCCTCGAGCAGCTCCAGGGTTTCCATGTCGAGGTCGTTGGTCGGCTCGTCCAACACCAGCACGTTAGCCGGCTGGGTAAATAGCTTGGCCAGCAGTAGTCGGTTGGACTCGCCGCCGGAGAGCGCCTTCACCGGCTGGCGTACTCGTTCCGGTGTAAAGAGAAAGTCCTGCAGATAACTCATCACATGGCGATCTTTACCGCCCACGTTGACCCGGTCACTGCCTTGGGCAACATTGTCGTAAACGGTTTTTCGAGTTCCAACCCGGCACGCAATTGGTCAAAATAGGCCACTTTTAAATTGGTGCCCATCTGTACCTTGCCTTCACTGGGTTCCAACTCACCCAGCAGGATTTTCAGCAGGGTTGTTTTACCTGCGCCGTTGCGCCCCAGGAAGCCAATACGGTCGCCGCGCAATACTTCAAGGTTAATGTCGCGCAATATCACGTCATCGCCAAACCGCTGGGTGACCCCTTGCAGCTCCACAACGCGCTTGCCGGTGCGCTCGCCGCGATCTACCGTCAAATTGGCATTACCCTGACGCTCGCGGCGCTGGCTGCGTTCATTGCGCATGGCCTCAAGCGCCCGAACCCGGCCTTCGTTACGGGTACGTCGCGCTTTAACGCCCTGACGAATCCAGGCCTCCTCTTGAGCGAGTTTTTATCGAACTCGGCGTTCTCCCGCGCTTCTACTTCAAGCTCGTGCTGCTTGCGGGCCTGATACTCTTCATACTTGCCGGGTAGCGCCCTAGCTGGCCACGATCCAGTTCAAGAATATTGGTCGCCAGCTTAGACAGAAACGCCCGGTCGTGTGTGATCAGCAATACGGCGCCGTTGAACGCCAGCAGTTGCTCTTCCAACCAAGCAATGGTGTCTAAGTCCAAGTGGTTGGTCGGCTCATCGAGCAGCAATAGATCAGGTTCGGCGACCAAGGCGCGAGCCAGCGCTACCGGCGGCGCCAACCACCGGAGAGCGAGCTCATCTCAGCCTCAGGGGCAGACCTAAGCGTGTCAGTACCGTGTCGATACGCTGGTGGTATGACCAGCCGTCAATAGCTTCCAAGCGCGTTTGCAGGGTCGCCATGCGATCCATGTCGGGATCGGGATCATTGATAAGATGGTCGTATTCGGAGAGCAGCTCGCCCGCTTCCGGCAACCCTTGGGCCACCATATCAAAGATAGTCAGGCCGGATGACTCAGGTAGCTCCTGGGCCAGCACACCGATTTTTAGCCCAGGTGCCCGCCAGATTGAGCCATCATCAGGCAATATCTCTCCTGCCACCAGTTTCAGAAGAGTGGACTTGCCGGTACCGTTGCGCCCGACCAGCGCCAGCCGCTCGCCTTTCTCAACGGTCAGGTCGGCGCGATTGAGTAGTACATGGGTGCCGTAGGCGAGTTGCAGCTGTTCGAGTCGTAGCAGGGTCACGCGGTGTCCTCCTTAGTCGTGAGGCGCACAGTGTAACGCATGCGTGCGCTGGGAGGGGGGAACTAGGTCGCGACTTTATAGAGAGCAAACCGACAGCGTGATAACGTTCAGCCAGAGAAAAGAATAACCCTATCTAAAACACTATTTTCAAAGGCGGGCTGACAGTGACGGTGACCGTCTCGATGCATTTTGTAAATGAACTGTTTAAAGGTATACCTAATTCTGCACCCCTGCGCACTATCTAGAACAGGCGGGCATTTCGCCGTTCTTGCTTTCGGCTCCCCATGGTCGGGTGACGGTTGAACAATTTGCTGAGCTGTATCGCGGACTCGTAAACGAACTTGATGACGAAACCCCTGGCTTTTTTCTCCCGCCCGCTGCGAGGTGGCACTTTAAAACTACTGTGTTTAAGTATGTTGGATGCACCGAACTTGCAGGTAGCGCTGCACCGCTATACCCAGTTCTTCCGTATTTTGCTCGATGACTTTGGCTATGCGTTTACCCTTGAAGGAGATTTCGCGCGCATGGGGCTGGTGGAATATGCGCCCTTGCTGGGTAGCCGTATTTTAATTCACGAGCTAATGCTCAAGCTGTTTCATGGCATCGCGTCATGGATGATTGCACGTAAAATACCGCCCATTTTGATGGAGTGCGCTTACGCACAGCCCCACACAGCGCTGATTATCTCTATTTTTTACCCTGGTACGGTGCGCTTTGAGCAGCCCCAAACCGCGATCTACATTAATCGTGGTTTGCTGGATCACCCTATCCGCCAAACCAAGAAACATCTGGGCGCTTTTTCTAAAGCGCGCCCGGCGGACTGGTTCTATGTGTCGTTTGCTGATCGCCTGCTCACTCACCGGGTGCGCGAACACCTCTCACGTCATCTGTTGACGGCAGGTACGGTGCATAGCGCCGCCGATGCGCTTCATATGTCTGCACGCACGTTGGCCCGGCATCTAAAAATGGAAGGCACCCATTTTCAAGCGGTCAAGGACGAGTACCGCCGCGACGTCGCTATTCAGGCACTCACCTGCAGTGAAAAGCCACTGATTAGCATCGCGGAGGCGCTAAGCTTTGAGGATTTAGCCTGCTTTAGCCGTGCTTTTAAAAGCTGGACAGGTAACTCCCCGCCGCGTACCGCAAAGCACGCACAGCGGGCAATGTCCGCTAATCGTCTAAATTTCGGTACGAATACGTTTCTTATCCAACTTGCCGACACTGGTTTTGGGGATCTCATCGACGAAGCGAATCATGCTGGGAATCGCCCAGCGATTGAGTTTTCCCTGAGCTACAAATTGCTCTAAAAACGCCTGCACGACTTCAGTGGTGGGCGGGTTGTTCAGATCGACGGGGACAGCCAGCGCGGCCGGCCGCTCGCCCCACTTTTCATCCGCTACGCCTATCACCGCCACTTCGGCAATACCGGGGCATTGGCTGATATAGCTCTCCAACTCTAACGACGAAAGCCACTCGCCGCCCGTTTTAATCACATCCTTGATACGATCGCTGATAGTCAGAAAGCCCCGCTCATCAAGCGAACCTACATCGCCAGTGTGCAGCCAGCCGTCACGCCAAAGCTCTGCACTCCGAGCCTCTTCTTTGTAATAAGCCTGGGTCAACCAGGGGGCCTGAACGCGAACTTCACCCACGCTTTTACCATCATTGGGTAGCGGCTTACCGTCCGCATCGACGACTTGAAGCTTGACCATTGGAATCGGTAGGCCCGCTTTACAGCGCCAGGGTAGTTGAGTCTCAAAATCAGCTTCGGCAATATCGTGAGGCAGAATATCGGCAGTGAGGGAGCGGGCAGGTCTCCGACATACCATAAGCACTGCGCGTATCGATTCCTAACGCCCATGCCTTGCTCGCCAAGGACTCGGTTAACGCACTGCCGCCGACTAATACTTTCCAGCCGGAGAGGTCGACCTGCTTTGAGGTAATCGCTTCGGCGCTGACCACCATATTTAAAAGCGTCGGTACACAGTGGGAAAAATCGACCTTTTCGCTAACCAGCAGCTTTACCAGCATTTCCGGCTCATAGCGGCCCGGATAAACTTGAGTAGCCCCCATCAGCGTGGCGGTATACGGCACACCCCAGGCATGAACGTGAAACATGGGGTAATCGGCATATAGACTTTGTCACGGTTGAGCAATTCAAAGCCGGGGTTTGGAAAGCGCTGGCCTCGCTCAAGGTATGCAGTACTAGTTGGCGATGGGTGAAGAAAACACCTTTGGGATTACCCGTAGTACCAGTGGTATAGAAAGAGTCGCAACGGCATTTTCATCAAAGGTAGGAAAATCGTAATGAACAGGCTGTTGGCTTAATAAGTGCTCAAATTCGCCCACCAGTGGCAGTGCGGTATCGACGGCTTTCGGCGCTTCCTGGCACAGCAGGTAGCCGCGCACTTGCGGTAGTTTGTCAGCCAGTGGCTCAAGCAGTGGTAAAATTCTTCGTGTACGATGACAAAAGCGTCTTCGGCATGTTCCATCGTGTAGAGGATTTGATCAGGCGCTAGGCGTACGTTCACCGTATGCAATACGGCGCCAATCATCGGGATTGCAAAAACATTCTAGGTAACGGTGGCTATCCCAATCTAAAACGGCCACCACGTCGCCTGCTTGCACACCTTGGGAAGTCAGCGTATGGGCCAATTGGTGCACCCGTTCACGAAACCGCTCATAGCCATGGCGGCTCTGGTCCCGGTAGACAATCTGATTGTTGCCCGCCATACGGACACCCGCCTCCAGCAGATCGCCAATCATTAGGACAGGGTTTGTGGCAGAAGGCGCGGCAGATAAAATTTTCGGGTTAACTGAAGGCATAAAAATTCCTTTTTAACTTGTTCTTGTGGCGATCAAGACAGGTCAACCGCGCTCTATCAGAAGGGCGATACCTTGCCCACCCCCGATACAGAGTGTGATCAATCCGTAGCGGCCATTAATACGTTCCAACTCGTATAGGGCTTTAAGTATCAAAATAGCGCCCGTGGCCCCTACCGGATGGCCCAGGGCAACCGCCCCACCGTTAGGGTTTAATTTCTTGAGCGGGAAGCCGAGCGTTTCTGCCACTGCCATGGCTTGGGCAGCAAAGGCTTCATTGGATTCAATCACATCAATATCGTTGATACTAAGCCCCGCCTGCTGCAGGCAGCGTTTAACCGCAGGTATCGGCCCCAGCCCCATCAGCGTTGGCTCAACGCCTGCCGTCGTGGCAACGCGCAGGTGTGCCCTGGGCATTAAGTCGCGCTGTTTAGCCTCATCGCCATGGGCTAATACTAACGTCGCCGCACCGTCGTTAATGCCCGATGCATTGCCTGCAGTGACCACGCCCTCTTTTGAAAGGCGGGTTTTAGCCGCGCTAAATCGCTAAGCTGAACGTCTTCACGTACATGCTCATCGCGTGTAAACAGTTTCGTTTGCTTACCTCGGCTGACCTCCACCGGTACAATTTGTGACTCAAAACGACCTTCAGCAATCGCCCGTGCCGCCTTTTGATGGCTCTCAAAGGCAAACTGGTCCAGCTGTTCACGGGTTAAACCGTACTGGTTAGCAATATTCTCTGCCGTGCAGCCCATGTGGCCGCTTCCAAAGGGTCACTCAGCACACCCAAGGTTAAATCCTGAACGTTCACATCACCCATGCGCACGCCATTTCTTTGCTTGAGGGAGGCAGCATATAAGCTCCTCGTGACATTGATTCAGCGCCCCCGCTAGCGCTAAACGACTGTCACCTAACGCAATCTGCTGGGCAGCAGAAATCACTGCCTGCACCCCTGAACCACACAGTCGATTGACGTTGAAAGCACCTGCTTCCTTCGGCACGCCGGCTTCTAGCGCAATATGCCGCGCCAGATAGGCATCTTGGGCCCCGGTGGTAATAATGTGGCCATATACCGAGTGATCGATATCACCGCCCTCTACGCCTGATCGATGCAACGCTTCTTTCGCGGTTATCGCACCCAGCTCAAACGGCGCCATCGTTGAGAGCGCCCCGCCAAAACTACCGATAGCGGTTCTTACCCCGCCTAGAATCACCACATCATCCAACCGCATGGTTCTCTCCTGTCATCTAAACGTCTTATTAGGCCACTTTACCCAGCAGCGAGCGTGCTACCACTTCCTTCATAATCTCAGAGCTACCGGCATAAATAGTTTGTACACGGGCATCCAGATAAAAAACGTGAAATGGGGTATTCGTGGGTATAGCCGTAACCACCAAACAGCTGGAGGCAGCGATCGACCGCGCGACACTGCAGCTCGCTTAGCTGCAGTTTTAAAATCGCCGCATCCGTACTGTTCATGGTGCCCTGCCGATATTTCTCGACGCAATGCTCAAAATAGGCGCGAGCCACGTCCAGCTGGGCTTTAATCTCGGCCAGAGTAAAACGGGTATTTTGAAAGTCCGCTACCCGCTGACCAAATGCTTGGCGTTGCTGAACATACGCCAAGGTAAGCGCCATCGCGCCTTCTACAGCTCCTAGGGCTTGCGCCCCTACGCCTAAACGCTCACGGGGCAGTTCCTGCATTAAATAGCGAAAACCGGCCCCTCCTCGCCCAACAGAGCCTCGTTAGGCAACTGCATTTGATCAAAGCTAAGCTCGGCGGTATCACTGGCATGCTGACCGATCTTTTGGATTGGTTTCCCCCGGGAGAAGCCAGCCAAATGAGTATCAACCAAAAACAGCGAAACGCCTTTGGCGCCGGCGGAAGGGTCTGTTTTGGCGCACACAATGACCAGGTCGGCAAACTGACCATTGGTGATAAACGTCTTGCTGCCGCTGAGTTCCCAGCCATCGGTGGTCCGCTTCGCTCGCGTTCTCATGGACGCCAGATCGCTACCGGCATGTGGCTCAGTCATCGCGATAGCCGCTAGAGCCTCGCCACGCGCCATAGCCGGCAGCCACTGCGCTTGTTGGGCAGGCGAGCCCAAATTTTGTATGTAGGGCATAACGATGTTGGCGTGGATATTATAGGCGCTAGCTAAACCGCCAAAGCCTTGTCGAGACATCTCTTCCAGTGCTAACTGAGTAATGGCAATGTCGGCCCCTGCGCCACCATGCTTTTCGTCTAAGTCGATGCCCAGTAGGCCAGCATCGCCTAATGCATGCCATAGTGAGCGTGGTATTTCGCCTGCAGCCTCCCAATTATCATAGTAAGGCGCGACTTCCTGGCTTAGGCAACGTTTGATCATGACGTGAAACAGTTCGGTCGTTTCCTCGTCCATACTCACTCCTTGAGATCTTGACGTAAGTGGCGCTTAAGGATTTTGCCTGCAGTGCTCTTGGGTAAGGCATCGGTAAAAATAATGTGCTTAGGTACCTTATAAGGGGCCATTAACGTTTTGGCGTGCTGGATCAGTTCTTCCTCACTAACCGACTGTCCTTCTTTCACTACCACGACGGCAGTGATAGCTTCGATCCACTTCTCATCCGGCCGACCGATCACCGCTACTTCAGAAACCGCCTGGTGTTTAAACAGCCCTCTTCTACTTCACGGCTGGCCACTAGCACGCCACCGGTATTGATCACATCCTTAATGCGATCGACCACATAGAGATAGCCCGCTTCGTCGAAATAGCCCACATCGCCAGAGTGAAACCAACCACCCTGGAAGGCCTCTTCGGTCATGCGCGCCTTATCCCAGTAACCCTTCATAAGCTGTGGTGAGCGATGGACAATCTCACCGTGTTCACCGTGAGGTACGTCATTCATATCGAGATCGACGATGCGGGTCTCCACCGTCAGAATGGGGCGCCCGGCGGAAGCTGGGCGTTCGGCATGTTCCTCAGGACGCAGTACGGTCGCCAAGGGGCAATTTCGCTCTGTCCATAGCAGTTGTATAACCCTACCCCTGGGATACGTTGCTGAAGTTCCTCCAGCACCGGTACCGGCATAATTGAAGCACCGTAATAGGCTTTATTGAGGGCGCTCAGGTTAAAGCGCTCAAATTCAGCGTAGCGCAGCAGGCTGATCCAGACCGTGGGTGGGGCAAAAATGACGCGATATGATGATTAGCTATCGCGCTTAAACACAGCTCGGGCAGCGGCGCTTCTAGCAAATAGACGGGCGCACCTAGCAACAGTGCTGGCATTAAAAGACGTGCATTTGCGCTGAATGGTAGAGCGGCAGCGCGGCGAGCATGGCATCGTTGCCTTTGATATCCAGCTCGACCATGCAGGCCATATACTCAGCCATTAAAGCCTGATGAGTCATCATGGCGGCTTTTGGCGCAGCGGTAGTACCCGAGGTATAGAGCAGTTGAGCGAGGCTTGTGCCATCGACTGACACGTTGGGCTCTTGATCGTTTTGCGCTGTCGTTGCATGAGCGAGCACATCAAAACCTTGCATATCCAGTGCCTGATCGGCATGCAGGGTTCCCATCAGGGCGATGTCTAGGCCTTCGGTGGCCGCACTCACTTTGTCGGCGAGACTAATATCGCTGAGCAAACCTGTAGCGCCTGACTGTTCAAGGATGTAGCGCAGTTCGTCACTGCTTAACGCAAAATTGATCGGCACATGCACTAACCCCGCTTTGGTAGCGGCTAACCAGGCGATGACATAGGCATCGGAGTTTTTACCATATACCGCCAGCCGATCACCCGGCGCTAACCCTGCTGCCAGCAAGCCATTGGCAACGCGGCGGGCTGCTTGGTTGAGTGCTTGATAGCGCCACTGGCGCTCGCCAAACACCAGCGCCAACTGATGGGAGTATTTTCGTGCACTGCGGTTTAAAGCAGCCCCGATACTGTTTTGCTGGATAACAGACGGATCAAACATGCCAACTCCTTTAGCTTGTTGTAGTGAATTGACAAAGACTTAACTGGAGACAAGTGGGCAAACACTTTCTGAAAGCGGGCGGAAGGCTTCTTCCGCAGGAATGGTGCGGACAACGTGGAAGAGGTCATCTTCATCTTGCGACTCTTCAGGCGTTTTAACTTCCACGAGATACATATCGTGGACCATGCGCCCATCTTCACGAATGTGGCCGCCAGTCGCGAAAATATCGTTAACGGGGTATCGCCCATTTGCTGACGAACGGTTTGAGTATCATCCGTGCCAGTGGCTTTAATAGCTTCAAGATAATGGCGTGTACTGGAGTAAAGCCCTGCATGCACCATGGTGGGCATACTGCCGGTACGCTCTCGGAAGCGCTCCGCCCAGGCGCGGGTTTCATCGTTTAAATCGTAGTACCACGCTTTGGTGAACTGCAGCCCTTGAGCGTTTTCTAAACCAATACTGCGTATATCGGTACTGAACAGCACCATGCCGGCCAAAATCTGACCGGCTTGGGTAATACCGAACTCGCCGGCTGTCTGCACCGCGTTAATCGTATCGCCGCCTGCGTTATTCAGCGCAATGACATCAGCACCCGAGGCTTGCGCCTGGAGCATAAAGGATGAGAAGTCACTGCTGGGAAAAGGATGGCGAGCACTACCCACGATGGTGCCACCATTTTCAGTGACCACCCGTGTGACATCAGCTTCAAGCGCATGGCCGAAGGAATAGTCGGCGCTCAGTAAATACCAGTTTTTATGCCCCTCATCGGTAATCGCCTTGGCCGTTCCATTGGACATCGCCCAGGTGTCATACACCCAATGGATATGGTTAGGAGAGCAGTGCTCATTGGTAATGGCTGACGACACGGCACCGTTCACTAGACCCAATTTATCGGCTTCTTCCAACAAGCCCACCGCTGCCAGGGTGACAGAAGATGCCACCAGCCCAGTGACCATATCGACGTTACGCTCGTCAATCCACTCGCGTACTACGCTAGAGCCAACATCGGGGCTGTTACGGTCATCTGCGCTAAACACCACGATATTGGCACCGTTAACGCTCCCGCCTATATCCTCAATAGCCATGTTAATAGCATCTTCGCCCAGCGGGCCGATGGGGTCTCGGTATACGCCCGACATATCCGCTAGATAGCCGATGCGTATCTCATTGTCAGAAATGCCTTCAAAAGCCACAACATTGGGGCATAGCTAGTCATGAGGATAGCAGCGGCAAGGGTTGAAGTAGCAAAGCGTTGAGATGAACGATGAAATAGCTGCATTGTTATTGAACTCTCTTTGTTGTTATTGAATCAATCTTCATTGTTGTTATTGCACCAAACTTGATGATTAAGCGCGCATAGCCAAAGGTCATCTTAGGCGTAAATACGTCTTCGCTGTTTACCTATCAAGCCAGTTTTTGCAATTCGTGCCATTCGATTGAGCTCCCCAGGCTTAATACACCATTAGTCGATGCCTGCGCATAACGTTACAATGGTGCTTTTATACATAAATGGGGAGTACCGTTTGGCTACTGTTTATGCCGATGGATTTTTACCCGAAGCGCTTCAGTTTCGCCCTAGCGTCCCGTTGGTGGATATCGGCGCTAACCTGACCCACGAAAGCTTTGGTCGCGATCTTGAGGCGGTTATTCAGCGCGCCCAGGCCGCAAACGTGACCACCATGATCGTCACCGGGACCGATCTTGCCCACGCCGAGCAAGCTGTTGCGCTTGCTAAACAGCATCAGGGCCTATACGCCACAGCGGGTGTTCACCCTCACGATGCTAGCCACTGGGACACGAACCTTGAGCGTGCCATGGCGGCCCTGCATGCCATGCCCGAAGTAGTCGCCGTAGGTGAGTGTGGCTTGGACTTTAATCGCAACTTCTCGACACCCCGTGAACAGGAGCTTGCGTTTGAGGCGCAACTGGCTCTGGCAGTGGAAAGTGGTTTACCGCTGTTTCTACATGAACGGGATGCGGGCCAGCGGATGAAAGAAATACTGCATGCATGGAGAGACGATATCAGCCATGCAGTGGTGCACTGTTTTACCGCTGACCGCGATACGCTGTTTGGTTATCTCGACCTAGATTTGCATATAGGCTTAACGGGTTGGATTTGCGATGAGCGACGGGGACATCATCTACGCCCACTGGTAAGTGATATCCCCCTTGAGCGTATGATGGTAGAAACCGACTGCCCTTATCTATTGCCACGCAACCTGCCTGCAAAAATAAAAGGGCGGCGCCATGAACCCGCTCTTCTTCCGTGGATAGTGCGCGAGATTGCCCAGTGGCGCGGCATCAGCGAAACCGAGCTAGGCAACGCTACTACACGAACTGCCCAACGTTTTTCCGTCTTCCCACTGAATCTTAAAAAGGAGTACTAGCGTGGCCGATTATCCAGGGTTTATCGCCATCGAAACGGGTGAAGATGATGGCCTCCCCCTCGCCATTGCCTGGTCGTTACCCGATGGCCGAGTTAAACAAACATTGATTCAGCCGGACGACAGCTGGATCAAAGAAGATACCAACGCCATGGGCGCGTATAGCATCGAAGAGCTGGAGAGCCTGGGGTTAGCCCCTTGAAGTGATCCGTGAGCTTGAGAACGACCATTTCTCCGCTACGCTTTACACTAGTGACAATGGCGATGATGAAGCGGCTTTGGCGCGCCTTTTGACACCTATGGGCTAGATCCTTTCGTGGAGCTAGCCCCGGCGTCTGTGCTCTACCCTGCTATCACCCCAGGCGAATGGCATCGCCAGCGGCGCGAGACCTTTAGCGAGTTAGGGTTAGAGCCGATGCGCCCAGAGCACGAACTGGAGGTCATGCTGTCGATGCATCAACGGCTGACAGAGGAGGATTAAGCTTTATCAAACGTTTGTTTTACTGCCAAAACACTGCGATGCGTTTGCACCAAAGAAAAACCTCTGCTAACCAACAAGGTGGACACTGCTTTTCACATAGCAGTGGTAATTGATCAGCCATGTTAGTTCAGGAGGCGACAGATGACGGATTATGTTGAGAAGGGAGATATCTATTTCTTCTACCGGCCTAAGGTCAATGCGCAAAAGGTGCAGAACCTTGACGACGTTCAGCGTCTTCACCTCGTGCTGGTCCCGGACGACGATGATACTGCCCGCCTGTTTCTGGTAGGCAAAAGCGTATGCCCGAGATTATGAAAGGCAAGCCAACCTCCACCGCCCGCGAGTGGATGATGAACGATATGACCGGTAAGTCCAAGGCGATTGGTGAAGCGCTATTTCCACTTGAATATGAGACCAAAACCAAAGGTGAGCAGGAGCAAGGTGAAGCCATTCCCGTCGGTGAGGGCCGCTATGCGATCTTTATGCGCAACAACAGCTCTCGCTTAGCCTACCGGCTTTCTACACCTCAGCCCCTGGCAAAGCACAGTCACAGTTGGGAATCCTTGCCGAGGCGAGCTACATCATCTCGGTGCGCAATCCTTCTCTCGATGTGCCTGGCTTTCCAGATGCCAAGCCTAACTATCCCAAGCGCCTGGAGGAGAAGTTCGCCGATAAACGCTGGCTAGATGTCGATGATGGCAAACTTCTCGACTATGAGAACGCCCAGCTTCTGCTGATTGGCGCACATGACGACCTCAGTGAAGAATCCATCTCGATCACCGGCAAAGCTGCCCTGTTCAAGACGTTAGGATTAAAGAAGCGCGAATGGCCCACTGAAGCACTAGAAGGCGGCACGCTCACAGAGCCCGAGATGCAGCCAGAAGCGAAGAAACCCGAAGGTGATCGCAGCAAAGGGGCGAACGTGGGGTAAAGCAGCCACTGATTCGGCATCGGCGGCTGGGATTGCCAAGGCATTAAAGGGAGTTGATTTCCTTGCGGCAAGGCAGATTTACTCAAACAGGCCAAAACCAACCATGCTGCGGATGACATCATTGACGTATTAAACGACTTTCCCAAGAGAGAGTACGAGACAATGGCGGATATCCAAAAGCGCTTGGAGAGGTACGCTGATGGCACAGTTTACTTGCGAGATATGCGGAGCTGGGTTTGAGCAGAAATCTCGCTACGAGCGACACATGCTCACCTCCATCCCCAACAGGCGATCTCTGCCGCAGATATTGAAAAAGCACTGAAGGGTGTTGAGTTTCCGAAAACTCACAGTGAATTGGTCAATACGTTAAGCGACGACGACCGTGAAGTAAGAGCTATCATCCAGCAGCTTCCTGCCAAAGAGTACCGCGATGCCGCCGAATTAGCGCGTGCGTTCGGCGAGTTGCGCACTCATGAGAAGGCTCCTGACAACCAGCCGAGCAAGACCGGCGGTGAACGTGCCATGGAGGCACCTTCTGCAGCGCGATTCGCCAGTTTGTTTGCTGGCATAACGTTTCCCGCTAATCGCGAACAGTTGATAAACCATGCCGGTTCGAAAGCTAGCGAAAACGAAATGCAGATCCTGAAGCAGTTCGGTAATCACCACTATCAGAGCATGGCTGACATCACGCAGGAGCTGAAGAAGGTAGACTGAGGCGCCACTAGGTGGCGCGCTCCAGCCTGCTCGTTTACAAGCATACCAAGTAGTTGCGTTGAGGCAAGACTGCTTTTATCAGACGCTTTTAATTCGTCTGTCGGCCATTGAGCTTATCTCGAAGCCTGTCGACCATGCCTACGCCTGCCCCGACACTCTTGTGAAAGAGCTCTGAGTGCGGCGCGCTGGGGTGCGGACGAGTCGGTGCCATTTTTGGCCTCCTCCACCTTTTACCCAACTCAGTTAGCTGTTCACCTGAGATATGCTTCCGCATCTTGGGAAACTGTTCAGACTCCTCGTCATCTGCATGGTGGCTCAACAGCCCTTCCAATTTTTCGACCCTTTCCATGAATAGCGGATCGGCAGCGTTACAATCTTCCAACTGTTTCATTACTTGCACGATTTCATCGTGCTCCTGCTTGTCGTGCTCGACCTCTTCGGTCCCATTGGGTATGGACTTCTCGATTACCGGGTAAACATACATTTCCTCGGCAACGGCATGGCGCATCACCTCAGCAATTAACGTTTCGGTTGTGTCTCTACGCTCTTCTATATTGCTTGAGCGCTTGATTTGGCCCGCCAGTTCCATCATTTCCTTGTGGTCAGTGGTCAGAATATCAACGACATCTGCAGCTGATCCGCTAGCGTTGTGCTGGGTCATAAGATTCCCTCCTTTGACTCGTAACGACTATTTAAGTGACACCTTCAACATAGTCGTACACGCAGCAACCTATCAAGTCCTTGAGCAATTGCAGCTTCACATCCCAACTCATGTTGATAGTAAGCAGTCAAGACGTGGCGAAAGGCATCAGCACGAGTGGGCAAGCCTTGTTCTTCGTAACGCTCTGCCTGAGCCATGACTTTCTTCTCAAAAGTCTCACGATCTACTTCTGTCGCACCTCCCAAATTGTCGACGCTGACATGAAAAGTGCGGCCACACGCTAGGGTAAATAGATACTCCAATGCTTGTGGCGCAATCTCGGCATTCTCAAAAGCAGCTTGTTGTTCAGCATTACGCCCGTCAGGCGAGTACCAATACCCGTAATCTTCTAACTGGCGACGCTTTTCACCCGCAATGCACCAATGGCTAATTTCGTGTAACGCACTGGCATAATAGCCCCGCGCAAAAATAACTTGGTGATAAGGTGTTTGGTTATTGGCGGGCAAATAGAGCGGTTCCTCGCCACCCCGAATGAGGCGTGTTTGATAGTGTTTAGCAAAAGGCCATCAAAGAGCGCGATAATATCGGCAAGCGTCCATCGGTCTTGCGGGTGATTCACTTTTGACCTCGTTTATCATTGACGTTTGACAAAGTATAACGGCCTTACAGAGATAACCTAAATCCAGGGCAGCAAGGTATAGGCATCCCTGCTAACCTATCGCTTTTTTTTATAGTTTAATTCGTCGATCAGGAGCCTACCCATTGGGCGATTTCACTCAACAGGTTAAATCGGTGTATTGGCCAGAGAGCCGTGCCCTCATCTACTTGGCATTACCTATTTGCGGTGCCCAATTGGCCCAAGCAGGGATGAGTGTTGTTGATGTCATGATGACAGGCCGACATGATGCAACGTCGCTCGCGGCTGTATCGGTAGGCTCAAGCCTCTGGATGCCGTTGATGCTGTTCATGACAGGCACCCTGATGGGGCTCACGCCGATTACTGCCCATTTGCTTGGTGGAAAGCGCCACACGGCTATTCGTCCTGCCGTCCACCAAGCGCTCTGGATTGCCCTACTACTAGGGATCGTCGCGGCCTTACTACTCTGGTCAGCGGTTATGCCCATTTTCGACTTAATGAACGTTCCCCCCTGCGGTTGCACGCCAGTCTTCTGCCTACCTTTCTGCGGTTGCCTTCGGTATGCCTGGCATTGCGTTGTTTCAGGCACTAAGGGCATTTTCTGATGGCATGAACCATACGCGTCCAGCATTGTGGATCAGCCTTGTTGGTTTAGGTGTGAATATTCCTGCCAACTATCTTCTGATCTATGGCGGCGATGGTTTAATTGGACTATTCGGCAACTGGGTTCCTGGCAGCCTGCAACGATTACCCGCGCTGGGAGCCTTTGGCTGTGGTATCGCTACCGCACTCTCGATGTGGACGATGGCGTTGGCTATGGCTTACTACACGCGCATTGGAAGTACTTATAAAAGCGTTGCGATTTGGCAAACACTGACGCCCCCAATGGCCGGGTATACGTGAATTAGTAGTAGTGGGTGTTCCTATCGGTGTGGCAATTTTGTTGAAGTCACCTTATTCACGCTCATTGCGCTCTTTATTGCCAGCTTTGGGAAGTCACCGTAGGAGCTCACCAAATAGCGCTAAGTTTCACCTCAATACTGTTTATGTTGCCACTATCACTCAGTATGGCGCTTACCGTAAGGGTAGGTAATACCCTAGGCCAACAGCGTTTAACGCTAGCGCGCCAGGTCGCCTGGAATGGCATTGTTATTAGCGTCATCGTAGCCGTCATTAACAGCATTTTCTTATGGTTTAGTGCCGTTCCCGTCATTGCACTTTATACCTCAAACAGCGAAATACAGGCGTTAGCGCTATCGATCATTGCCTTGGCCGTGATTTTCCAGCTTTCTGACTCGCTACAGGTTAATTTAGCAGGTGCTTTGCGCGGCTATAAAGATACCCGCATTGTGATGGTGATTACAGTGCTCTCCTACTGGGTAGTGGGTTTAGGGGCGGGCACTGGCTGGGCTCGCGAGGGTAGGTGGCATGGTCGCCCCTCTCGGGGTTCACGGTTATTGGATAGGTTTGATTGCGGGCTTAAGCACGGCTGCACTGCTACTAGCCTGGCGCTTACAGCGCATCAGTATTCGGGGTAAGTATGGCTCGATGGGGAAACCTTGCTCTCACGCTCATTATGAGCTCCCTACTGTTTGGCTGTGACGGCAATCCCGCCGAGCAACAATGGCAGATGTATCATCAGCAAATCGCCACTGACCTTGAACAGGCAGACGTTGAGCGTGCTGACCCCATTAATATCGGTGATTTCCCTGAGCGCTCAGACCGGCTTATTGATATTCCTGAAACAAGGGATAGCATGTTGAATATTTACGCCTTGCGCGAATGCCAAATCACCTCGCTGATAGCGGCACGTAACAACCAACTCGGGCGCGTAGCACCGCCTAGCCAGCAATGGTTATATGAGCGTGCACTATGGCAACGATTAAGTGACTGCTGGAATAGTGATGTTCCAGAACAATTAAGCGATGAAAATCGTACCCGCCTGCAACAACTGACGGCGACTAAAACAGCACAGCTACCAGCGGTCAGTTGGAACGCTATTTTCGATTCCAGCGAGTGGGTTAAAAGCTTTTCGCGTGCAAGCAAGCCATTAACCAGTACCGATGAAACGGCTATTACGAGCCAACTTGAAGCCATCGATTACTTGCAACAAATGACTGACCATCAGTTTGACTCCGAATGGCAGCAAGACTCTTCTACGCTCGAAAACCATTTAAAAACGCTGCAAGGACGACCCCTGACGGCCGAAATTTTGCGTGCGCTGTTACTCGCTAGTCAACGTTTAACGGAAGCTAATGCATTGTTGGCTCGACACTTGGCGCAACGAGGCGACGATGCCACCCTTGTTTGAGTGACTGGGAGAAACAGCCCCTTGAGCATTTATCAAACACGGCTAAGCAGTGGCTAACCGCCATTAATCGCTTAATTGACGCACAACAGGTAAAACCTGATGCCATCCAGCGCTATCAAGCACGCTGGCTGTCACTAAACAATAGCCATGCGCCCTGGGGGCAATTTCAGCAGGCACGCCTTGAGCATCAAGCGCTCCGAGCCCTTCCCTCCTTGCTCCGAGAATTAAAAACGGCAGAACCCTTAACCTTATGAGCAACTTGTGCTATTGGTGAAAGAGAGAGGTGAGTAACGAGGCAGGCCATAAATCTGCTTTGCCAATGTGATGACCACGCAGCACAAGGAGGGACACAATGGGCGCATCCCTGTCACCCCGCTCTGCCCAGGTTATCGACCTGGATACCGTGCGTCAGCGTCAGCAGGCGCAAAAGTGCCTAGTCCGTTTAGCACCTGAGCTAGATGGCTTAGAAATGGTGTATCAACTCGCTGCGAGCCCAGGTGCCTATTACGGCATGCCTATTTTGGCCTGGGGGTTAAGAGAGGGATGGTAGCGTCTTTGGTTTAGTACCATGGATGGAAACATTGGCAGCTTGTCACGACCTGGATAACCAGGAGAACGGCTACTTTGTGGGATATCGCGATCCTGAAACTGAAGAAATTTTGATGCACCACCGGATCACAAATTTCATGAGCTCGTCGCGGCGGCTGAATACTTTGATTATGAGGCCTCTGGCGAGGTTACCCTCATTCAACAAATTCCCGACACCCTAGGTACTCATGCGTTGTGCATGAACCATCCTAATTCACCCTGGCATATGAAACCCGTTTATGGCTGGCGTCTCTATAGTGACGGTAGTCTAGATGCCCTGCTTGCCGACGAGCAAAAGCTACAATGACGCCAATTTTGCTAGGCGACAAATGTCTTTACAGCGCCCACACCCGCCATCAAACCGTTTACTTTTTCCAACGTCATATCGCTAATCGTATATTGGAAGAAGACCCCGTGACGTTGGATGCGTTAGCCATGATGGTAGTGGCGACTGATTAAGGACTCTTAACCGCTCTATTACGACAGACGAGGCCAATTCAGAACCAAATGATTTGGTCCTCGATAGGGTTTCATTGCTTTACATTACTGGGCATTTTATTTGAAGGCTCTTGTGCCGAGAGTCATAGAGCCTTGGTTCAAAAAACCTTGGTTCAAAACATTAGGCTAAACGGATAAAGTAGAGGTAGTTACCCGACGAGGCGATGTCCTGCTCAAGCAATTCATGCCCTAAAACTGACAAAACTTCGGCACATCACGCGTGGTGGCTGGGTCGGTAGCAATCACCTTAAGTACTTGACCCGACGCCATGTCGCGAACTTTGTTATGCATCAGCATAATCGGCTCAGGACAGTACAGCCCCGTGGTATCTAATACCGCATCGTAGCAGGGTAATGTACCCGTATTATCAGCCATTAATATCCCTCGATGTAGGGAAGTAGAACGTATGATTAAAGTTATCATCGAACGGCGAATTATGCCCGGTCTTGAAGAAGAATTTGAGCAAGCAGCGCGGGAAGCTATGCGTGTCTCCTTAGGCATAAGAGGTTTCATCGGTGGGGAAACGCTTGTTGAACTGGGTCATACCGATCGCCGACTGATGATTACTAAATGGCGTGACATCCGCGCCTGGAAAGAGTGGCATTCAAGCGAAGCGCGGGCGATGGCCATGCAGCGTATTTTACCGCTGTTAACCGAAGATGAAACCATCCGCATCTACGAGCCCGGCTATTAAACCACCGTTATCGAATCTATCAATCTTTAATCCTGACGTGCACCGTTACCTCTTCACGGTCATGATAGAGGTGGCGGCATGATACATTAGCCTGCACTCCTGCTTTCGCCAGTGTCTCATCCAGTGCAGTTAAACAGCGTGTTACTTCATCCCAGCGCTTCTTCATGGGCAATTTGAGGTTAAAAATCGCCTCTTTGCACCATTTACGCACTAGCCAGCGCTCTACCATCGCCAGCACTCGTACTGGCTTATCAACAATATCGCAGACTAGCCAGTCCAACCGTTGCGGCGGTTCCCAGGTAAACCCGTCCTCTTTCAGGTGGTCTATCTGCCCTGTCTTCATCAACGGCGTATCCATAGGACCATTATCAATGGCATACACGTACATGCCTCGCTGAACCAGCTGCCATGTCCAACCGCCTGGGGCAGCGCCTAAATCAGCTGCCTGCATATGCGGCGCAAGCCGTAAGTCCCACTCCCTCGCGGGGGAATAAACTCATGCCATGCTTCTTCCAACTTGAGCGTTGAGCGACTAGGAGCACGGGAAGGAAAGCGCAATCGACGAATACCATTAACCAGCTCACTACGATTGCCTGGAAAGCTCATCGCCAACTGAACTTGATCACCATCAGTCCAGAAAATATGTAATCGCCTGCCCCCGCACTCCGCTTCAGCGCACCACGTTTTTTTCAGCATGCTTGCCAACGGCCTTGTCAGCGCTTTAATCAGCCCGGCTAAGGCTTTTCCATCGTTGGTATCCGGCGTTTCGTGCCAAATCTCTTCAAAGCTCCAGCGGCTAGCTTTCACTTGTTCCAAAATGGCGGTAAGACGATCGTCACGAGAAAGAGTGAGTGCAGGCAAAGCCGCTAAGCTCTGGCGCGCGAAAATAAGCGTTTTAAACGCTGCCTGACGGTGTAAATCATTCACCGCTTCGCCATCGACACGCGTTAAGCTTACCCACCCTTCCCCATGAGTTGATTCACAGGCGATGCCCTGTAATGCGGCGTGATGCTGTAGCTCTGCCAGTGCATCACTCTCAAACCCAGGACGGCAGTAAACTAACCATGACGTAGGTACCGTTTCACTCACCACTTCACCTCGATTCCGCCCATCACAAACGGTGAGGGCTGCCTAATTAATTGGGGCGCATCATAGCATTTATCCACTATTATTTTCTTCCAGCCAACAAAAAACCCAGCCGGGTGGCTGGGTTTTCTGCGGTATAAGTGCCTGACGATGACCTACTCTCGCATGGGGAGACCCCACACTACCATCGGCGCTAAGCGGTTTCACTGCTGAGTTCGGCAAGGGATCAGGTGGTTCACGCTCGCTATGGTCGTCAGGCGTAACTGGCTATGTATATCATGCTGGTATTGCTAAATTGCGATCGTCTCATTGCCTGCCGCCTGCCGCCTGCTCGTCTGAGTCAGGCCACACGCTGCGTATCCGGTGTTTCATGTGTCGTTATCATCACGACCAGACCCCTTGGGTGTTATAGGGTCAAGCCTCACGGGCCATTAGTACACGTTAGCTCAACGCCTTGCAGCGCTTCCACACCGTGCCTATCAACCAGCTGGTCTCGCTGGGCCCTTCAGGAGGCTCTAGGCCTCAGGGATGTCTCATCTTGAAGGGGCTTCCCGCTTAGATGCTTTCAGCGGTTATCCCGTCCGACCATAGCTACCCGGCAATGCCACTGGCGTGACAACCGGAACACCAGAGGGTCGTCCACTCCGGTCCTCTCGTACTAGGAGCAGCCCTTCTCAAACATCCAACGCCCACGGCAGATAGGGACCGAACTGTCTCACGACGTTCTAAACCCAGCTCGCGTACCACTTTAAATGGCGAACAGCCATACCCTTGGGACCGACTTCAGCCCCAGGATGTGATGAGCCGACATCGAGGTGCCAAACACCGCCGTCGATGTGAACTCTTGGGCGGTATCAGCCTGTTATCCCCGGAGTACCTTTTATCCGTTGAGCGATGGCCCTTCCATACAGAACCACCGGATCACTAGAACCTGCTTTCGCACCTGCTCGACGTGTCTGTCTCGCAGTCAAGCACCCTTATGCTCTTGCACTCAATGCACGATGTCCGACCGTGCTGAGGGTACCTTCGTGCTCCTCCGTTACTCTTTAGGAGGAGACCGCCCCAGTCAAACTACCCACCACACACTGTCCTCGATCCGGATAACGGACCTGAGTGAGAACGCCAATGATGCCAGGCTGGTATTTCAAGGTTGGCTCCCTTCGAACTGGCGTCCGAAGTTCAAAGCCTCCCAGCTATCCTACACAGGCAACATCAGCGTCCAGTGTGAAGCTATAGTAAAGGTTCACGGGGTCTTTCCGTCTAGCCGCGGGTACACCGCATCTTCACGGCGATTTCAATTTCACTGAGTCTCGGGTGGAGACAGCGTGGCCATCATTACGCCATTCGTGCAGGTCGGAACTTACCCGACAAGGAATTTCGCTACCTTAGGACCGTTATAGTTACGGCCGCCGTTTACCGGGGCTTCAATCAAGAGCTTCGCCTTACGGCTAACACCATCATTTAACCTTCCGGCACCGGGCAGGCGTCACACCCTATACGTCCGCTTGCGCGTTAGCAGAGTGCTGTGTTTTAATAAACAGTTGCAGCCACCTGGTATCTTCGACCGGTTCGGGCTTAGAGAGCAAGTCTCATCACCCTACGCCGGCGTGCCTTCTCCCGAAGTTACGGCACCATTTTGCCTAGTTCCTTCACCCCGAGTTCTCTCAAGCGCCTTGGGATTCTCACCCTGACCACCTGTGTCGGTTTGGGGTACGGTCGCACATGATCTGAAGCTTAGAGGCTTTTCCTGGAAGCGTGGCATCAGTGACTTCCTGACCGTGGTCAGTTCGTTTCGCATCTCGGCTTTAAGATCCCGGATTTGCCTAAGATCTCGGCCTACATGCTTTCACCAGGACAACCAACGCCTGGCTCACCTAGCCTTCTTCGTCCCCCATCGCAACCATGTCCGGTACGGGAATATTGACCCGTTTCCCATCGACTACGCCTTTCGGCCTCGCCTTAGGGGCCGACTCACTCTGCTCCGATTAGCGTCGAACAGAAACCCTTGGTCTTCCGGCGAGGGGAGTTTTTCACTCCCTTTATCGTTACTCATGTCAGCATTCGCACTCGTGATACCTCCAGCGAACTTCTCAATTCACCTTCATTGGCCACGACGCTCCTCTACCGCTCACACCTAAGTGTGAACCCGTAGCTTCGGTACCTGGTTTAGCCCCGTTACATCTTCCGCGCAGGCCGACTCGACTAGTGAGCTATTACGCTTTCTTTAAAGGATGGCTGCTTCTAAGCCAACCTCCTAGCTGTCTGAGCCTTCCCACATCGTTTCCCACTTAACCAGGATTTCGGGACCTTAGCTGACGGTCTGGGTTGTTTCCCTTTCACGACGGACGTTAGCACCCGCCGTGTGTCTCCCACGCGTTACTCACCGGTATTCGGAGTTTGCCTCGGGTTGGTAAGTCGGGATGACCCCTAGCCGAAACAGTGCTCTACCCCGGCGGTACTACATGAGGCGCTACCTAAATAGCTTTCGAGGAGAACCAGCTATCTCCGAGCTTGATTAGCCTTTCACTCCGATCCACAAGTCATCCAAATCTTTTCAACAGATCCTGGTTCGGGCCTCCAATTGATGTTACTCAATCTTCACCCTGCTCATGGATAGATCGCTCGGTTTCGGGTCTATATCCAGCGACTGTGTCGCCCAGTTAAGACTCGGTTTCCCTACGGCTCCCCTATACGGTTAACCTCGCCACTGAATATAAGTCGCTGACCCATTATACAAAGGTACGCAGTCACAGAACAAGTCTGCTCCTACTGCTTGTACGCACACGGTTTCAGGATCTATTTCACTCCCCCTCTCCGGGGTTCTTTTCGCCTTTCCCTCACGGTACTGGTTCACTATCGGTCAGCCAGGAGTATTTAGCCTTGGAGGATGGTCCCCCGTCTTCAGTCAAGGTTTCTCGTGCCCCGACCTACTCGATTTCACATGATCAGATTTTCGACTACGGGGCTATCACCCGCTACGGCCGCGCTTCCCAACGCGTTCGCCTAATCAGTCTCATGCTTAAGGGCTGGTCCCCGTTCGCTCGCCGCTACTAGGGGAATCTCGGTTGATTTCTTTTCCTCAGGGTACTTAGATGTTTCAGTTCCCCTGGTTCGCCTCGTACATCTATGTATTCAATGCACGATACTCATCTTATGATGAGTGGGTTTCCCCATTCAGAGATGTCCGGGTCACAGGTTGTTGCCACCTCACCGAACCTTATCGCAGGCTACCACGTCTTTCATCGCCTCTGGCTGCCTAGGCATCCACCGTGTGCGCTTCATTGCTTGACCCTATAACCCGAAGGAGTCTGGGGTTCGCAATGATAACGTTTCATTTTGCCGGATACGCTTGAGACGTATCACAATTTAAGAAGCACTTCCTAAGAAGTGTTCTTGTCAGCATGATATACATTGTTAAAGAGCGACTGCTAGAAGCAGTGATAAGGCAACGCTCTAGGCGTGTGGCTTATCACTGCTCATCAACAGCTATCTGATCAGGTAATTCATTGTGGACGCTTACTGACTGTGACGCATCGTTTAAGGAGGTGATCCAGCCGCAGGTTCCCCTACGGCTACCTTGTTACGACTTCACCCCAGTCATGAACCACACCGTGGTGATCGCCCTCTTGCGTTAGGCTAACCACTTCTGGTGCAGTCCACTCCCATGGTGTGACGGGCGGTGTGTACAAGGCCCGGGAACGTATTCACCGTGACATTCTGATTCACGATTACTAGCGATTCCGACTTCACGGAGTCGAGTTGCAGACTCCGATCCGGACTGAGACCGGCTTTAAGGGATTCGCTGACTCTCGCGAGCTCGCAGCCCTTTGTACCGGCCATTGTAGCACGTGTAGCCCTACCCGTAAGGGCCATGATGACTTGACGTCGTCCCCACCTTCCTCCGGTTTGTCACCGGCAGTCTCCTTAGAGTTCCCGACATTACTCGCTGGCAAATAAGGACAAGGGTTGCGCTCGTTACGGGACTTAACCCAACATTTCACAACACGAGCTGACGACAGCCATGCAGCACCTGTCTCTGCGTTCCCGAAGGCACCCCGGAATCTCTTCCGGGTTCGCAGGATGTCAAGGGTAGGTAAGGTTCTTCGCGTTGCATCGAATTAAACCACATGCTCCACCGCTTGTGCGGGCCCCCGTCAATTCATTTGAGTTTTAACCTTGCGGCCGTACTCCCCAGGCGGTCGACTTATCGCGTTAACTTCGCCACAAAGTGCGCTAGGCACCCAACGGCTGGTCGACATCGTTTACGGCGTGGACTACCAGGGTATCTAATCCTGTTTGCTACCCACGCTTTCGCACCTCAGTGTCAGTGTCAGTCCAGAAGGCCGCCTTCGCCACTGGTATTCCTCCCGATCTCTACGCATTTCACCGCTACACCGGGAATTCTACCTTCCTCTCCTGCACTCTAGCCTGACAGTTCCGGATGCCGTTCCCAGGTTGAGCCCGGGGCTTTCACAACCGGCTTATCAAGCCACCTACGCGCGCTTTACGCCCAGTAATTCCGATTAACGCTTGCACCCTCCGTATTACCGCGGCTGCTGGCACGGAGTTAGCCGGTGCTTCTTCTGCGAGTGATGTCTTTCCTGGCGGGTATTAACCGCCAGGCGTTCTTCCTCGCTGAAAGTGCTTTACAACCCGAAGGCCTTCTTCACACACGCGGCATGGCTGGATCAGGGTTGCCCCATTGTCCAATATTCCCCACTGCTGCCTCCCGTAGGAGTTCGGGCCGTGTCTCAGTCCCGATGTGGCTGATCATCCTCTCAGACCAGCTACGGATCGTTGCCTTGGTGAGCCATTACCTCACCAACCAGCTAATCCGACATAGGCTCATCCAATAGCGGGAGCCGGAGCCCCCTTTCTCCCGTAGGACGTATGCGGTATTAGCCTGGGTTTCCCCAGGTTATCCCCCACTACCGGGCAGATTCCTATGCATTACTCACCCGTCCGCCGCTCGTCAGCATCCCGAAGGACCTGTTACCGCTCGACTTGCATGTGTTAGGCCTGCCGCCAGCGTTCAATCTGAGCCATGATCAAACTCTTCAGTTTAAAATCATTGTGATCCTTACTCGTCACTCGAAAGCAACAAAAGCGGATCAAACTTGGCTCAAGGTTCAAACGAATTCACTGTGATACCAATTTCACAACGTTGCTTAAAAGCAACGACATGAAGAGTATCGATATGTTCGCTTGCCTTGATATTTGGTGATTTGTCACCAACATCAGCAAGCGCCCACATGAATTACCTGATCAAATTGTTAAAGAGCTGTTTCGCTGCGGTAACTAACTAAGCTACCCGGCTAGCCGTTGACTTGGCTTGCCTCAGCGAGGAAGGCGTATTCTACACATTTCCTGGCGGTTGTCAATGTGCGATTTTTGTCATCTCTACAACTCTGACACGAAATCGCTAACTATCTGACAAACCGAAGGTTTTCACCTTCATTCACCGCTGGTAACGCTTGGCGTCCCCGGCAGCGGATGCGTACTCTAAAGCCTGAATACCAATATAGCAAGCAAAATAAGTATAGACGATAAAAAAGCGGCAGGAGGTTTCCCTTCTGCCGCAAACCACCGATCAGAACGCCTGATCAGAGAGTGCTTCTTAGTGGCGTCTTACCACCCCAAAACCAATATTCAAATTTCAAAACCTAAACCAAAGTCTTCGCTGGAGATGGCCATTAGGCTGGAAGCGCCTGACTGAATCATCTGTGCATGAGCTTTGGTGCGTGGCAATAGTCGCTGGTAATAGAAGCGAGCCGTATTCAACTTGGCGGCATAAAAAGCTTTATCGTCACCTTCTAGAGATACAGACGCATGCTTGGCCGCGCGAGCAAATAGGTACGCCAGGGTGACGTAGCCTGAGTACATAAGGTAATCAACGCTCGCCGCACCTACTTCCTCGCGGTCTTGCATCGCCTTCATGCCCACACCCATAGTCAGCTCACCCCACTCTGCATTTAGCTTGGAAAGCGGCACAACAAACTCTTTAAGCGCGGGATTATCAGCTTCAGCTTTACAGAACTTATGAATCTCCTTGGTAAACACTTTCAGAGTTTCGCCCTGACTCATGAGCACTTTACGGCCCAGTAGGTCGAGCGCCTGAATGCCGGTGGTGCCTTCATATAAGCGGGTAATACGCGCATCGCGCACCAACTGCTCCATGCCCCACTCTTTTATAAAGCCGTGGCCGCCATAAATCTGCACCCCTTCATTAGTGCTCTCAAAACCGACTTCGGTCAGAAAGGCTTTAACAATGGGCGTTAGCAGACCGAGCAGGGTTTCAGCGTGATCTCGCTCTTCACCTGGCTGCCCATGCTCAACAAGGTCAAGCATTTGGGCGGTGTAAAGCACCAGCATGCGCCCACCTTCGGCAAAGGCTTTCTGAGTCAGCAGCATACGACGGACATCGGGATGGACGATGATAGGATCGGCAGGTTTATCGGGCGCCTGCTTGCCCGACAACCCACGCATCTGTAAACGATCGCGCGCGTAGCTCAGCGAGTTCTGGAAACTGGCTTCAATCAAACCCAGCCCTTGAATACCCACGCCCAGGCGGGCAGCGTTCATCATAGTGAACATGCATGCCAGGCCCTTATTCGGCGGCCCGACCAGATAACCGGTGGCACCATCGAAATTCATTACACAGGTGGCGTTACCATGGATCCCCATTTTGTGCTCAAGCGAACCACAGCTAACGGCATTGCGCTCGCCAACATTGCCTTGAGCATCAGGCAAGAACTTGGGCACCACAAACAGAGAAATGCCTTTAGAGCCTTCCGGCGCGTCAGGCAGCTTGGCCAGCACCAGGTGAATAATATTCTCGGCCAGATCGTGCTCACCGGCGGAAATAAAAATCTTGGTGCCGGTAATTGCATAGGCGTCGCCATCAGCAGGCACAGCCCGCGTCTTGATCAAACCAAGGTCAGTACCGCAGTGCGGCTCGGTCAGGCACATGGTGCCCGTCCAGACACCTTCAACCAGCTTGGTAAGATAGGTCGACTTCTGCTCATCGGTACCATGATGCTTAAGTGCATCGGCTGCACCGTGTGATAAGCCCGGATACATTCCCCACGCGAGGTTAGTGGCACAGATCATTTCCGAGAGTAGCATCGCTAGCGAAGGTGGCAGCCCCTGCCCGCCATGCTCAGGGTCGGCTGCCAGACTCGGCCAGCCACCTTCTACGTACTGCTGGTAAGCTTCTTTAAAACCATTAGGCGCTTTAACTTCGCCCCCCTTCTAGTAGGCAACCCTCTTCATCGCCACTTTGATTGATGGGAAGTAGTACGTCACGGGCAAAGCGGGCCCCCTCTTCCAAAATGGCGCTGACGACATCAGGCGATGCTTCGTCACCGCTTGGCAGGCGCGCATAGTGGGTGGGGTAATCAAGCATTTCGTCCATGACGAAACGCATATCGCGCAGAGGGGCCTGATAACTGGGCATCGCATGTCTCCTAAAACGGGGGGATTGAAAGCCTAATGAATGATTCTGACCAAACGGCATTCAAACACATGTTTGAAAACTAGCGTGGGCGCCCTGCAGAGTCAAGCGACTGTTTGAATTTACTCTCTTAAACCACTACAACTTTAGTCGTTCAGTCTCTTAACATTAGGATCTTCATGTCCCTTGCCTTTGAGCACTCGACACAAAAAAACTCGCCAGCCAAAAGCTGACGAGTCATTTTAGAACCGTTACTCGAAAGGATTACTGCATCCGAATACCGCCGTCTAGGCGAATCACTTCACCATTGAGCATGGCATTGGTGATGATCTGCTCCGCTAGTTGTGCAAACTCATCCGGTCGACCCAACCGTTTAGGGAAGGGCACTGCAGCCGCTAAGGCCTGAGCAGCCTCATCAGGGATCTCGCTCATCATTGGCGTTTCAAACACACCAGGCGCAATCGCCATGACTCGAATAGCATGCCTTGAAAGCTCGCGCGCAGCGGGAAGGCTCATACCGACAACACCGGCTTTAGAGGCACTATACGCGCACTGCCCTACCTGCCCATCAAAAGCAGCAATAGATGCGGTATTAATGATCACCCCGCGCTCACCACTCTCTGTGGGGTTATTTTTAGCCATCGCCGCTGCCGCCAGGCGCATAACGTTAAAGGTACCGACCAGATTGATATTGATCGTTTTCGCATAGCTTTCTAAGTCAGCCGGGTTACCCTCGCGATCAACCAGCTTCGCCACGCTAACCACGCCCGCACAATGCACTACGCCTGAAAGGCCGCGCTCACCACCCAACGCTACCGCCGCATCGATCGCCTGCTGCATTTGCTCAGCAGAGGTGATATCTGCCATAAAGGCACGCGCATTTACCCCCAACTGTTGTGCATGACTGTTGACGCTATCGTTCAGGTCGCATAACACCACACGCGCGCCAGCGGCGACTAACCGCTCGGCGGTTGCTGCACCAACCCTGAGGCGGCACCGGTAATTAAAAAGTACTGTCCTTAACCTGCATAACCGTATTCCCTATGGTCGTTGTATTTATTCGCCAGTCTTAGCATCTTCCGCCGCCTGGGCACGCAATTTAAAACGCTGAATTTTGCCGCTTGGGGTTTTGGGCAGTTCATCAACAAACTCAATAATGCGAGGAAACGCGTGCGTGGAGAGCCGCTCGCGGACACGCTTGCGGATCTCTTCAGCCAACTCATCGCTGGCCTCAAAGCCTTCGCGCAGCACAACATACGATTTAATGACTTCACCCCGAATTTCATCGGGCTGCCCTACTGCTGCTGACTCTGCGACGGCAGGGTGCGTCATTACACTGTTCTCGACATCCGTTGGCCCAACCCGATAACCCGCCGTGGTAATAATATCGTCGTCACGTCCCGCAAATTGGAAGGTGCCATCTTCGTTGCGTATAACCACGTCACCCGTGAGGTAATAACCTTCCACAAACGGATTCTTCTCTTGCCAGGTATAACCCTGAAAAAAATGCGCGGGGGAGTTCTTGATATCCACGGCGAGCACGCCAGGCTCTCCGGCAGGCAGCTCATGATACTCTGCATCCAAAATCGCCAAGCGATAACCCGGCATCGGCACACCCATCGCACCCACATGCTTAAGGTGATCAAGAGAATGATGGTTGTTACAGGTCATTCCGGTTTCGGTTTGGCCGTAGTGGTCCATGACCGGGCAACCCAGCGACCTCTCCACCCAGGTGACCACTTCAGTATTCAAAGGCTCACCTGCCGAGCTGGCTGCACGCAGCTCTAGCGTTTCATAGGCGTCATCGAACAGGCCCGATGCTTTCATCAGGCGATATGCGGTCGGGGCGGCGGCAAAATTGGTAATGTGGTGACGTTTCATAAACGCCAGCGCTCCTTCGGCACTAAACCCTGCTTCGCAGAAATGAGTTGTCACACCCAACAGCAATGGGCCTGCGATGGCATAGTAAAGACCATAGGCCCAGCCAGGATCGGCCATGTTCCAGAAGCGGTCATCGTCACGTAGGTCAATGGCGAGTTCCATATAGATTGCAAAAGCGGTCATCCCCGCCAGTGGAACAGCAACGCCTTTCGGCTTGCCCACGGTACCCGAAGTGAACATTTGCAAGAACGGTTCTTCGGGTGAGAGTCGCGGCGGCTTATCGCTCATTGACGTATGCGTCAACGACGCTTGCCAATCATGGTCATCCGCGTGCTCTCTGGTTGCGCCGCCTACTGCCAATACTGGCGGGCATTGGCTGAGGCCATCGAATTTATAGCGATTGGCGTGATCGGTGATCACTAGTTTAGTGCCCGCACGTCCGAGCCGATAATCGACGGCATCGGGCCCAAATGCGGTAAACAGAGGCTGGTAAACCGCGCCAATCCGCCATGTCGCCAGCACCGCAATTAATAATTGTGGTGACCGCGGTAGCATGCAAGCAATGCGGTCGCCTTTGCCTAGCCCTTGGGCTTGAAACCACCCCGCCAACTTAGCGCTGTACTCGTCTAACTCGGCGTAGGTCAAGGTATGGATGGCCCCTTGGGTATCCTCTTGAACCAGCGCTAGCACATCGCCACGCCCGGCTCGCACATGGCGACCACAGCAGGCTTCATAAGCATTAAGCAAGCCGTCCCGATGATCATCCAGGCGGGCAATGACATTATCAATGGAGAAGGTATCTAGGTAATTCTGGTAGTCGGGTAAGGGATTGTGGTGTCGCTGTCATGGTGGCTCTCTTATGTAGTTGGTAATGAGCACAGAGTAAAAGGGCAGCTACGTATTCCGTCGTTATAATTATCCGTTGACGTTAACGGAAGCCTTAAGTTAAAAACAACGCTAAAAGTAATCGTCGCAGAGAGCAAGCACTCTTCTAAAATGTAAGGTTAGACGTTGGTCGAGGCGTCGTCAGCAAAACCTCAAGTCGAGGCAGGCATGATCATAGCGACAAGCTCATCAGCAAGGTCATCAGGTGAGCGGGGGCCATTGGGGTCGTACCAGCGCACTGTCCAGTTCAATGCGCCAAGCACAAAGCGGGATACAAGAAATCGATCACCACGGATGAGGCCTGCCTCAAGCGCATCATCAATGACGGTAACCCAGAGCGCCTCGTAGGCATCGCGTAAATGGCTAAGATGGGCACGCGCCTCTGGGTCAAGACGACGCCACTCAAAAAGCGCCACAACGTGCGCATTACGGTCAGTGAAGAGGGTTTCGAGATGAGCACGGGCCATGGTGCGCAGACGTATTTCAGGATCGGCGGCGCACTCATCCAAGGCTTTGCGGGCAATTATCAACGCATTTTGAGTGCCCTCTTCGATGACCGCTGCGAGGATTTCCTGTTTATCTTTAAAATGATGAAACAAGCTACCGGATTTAATACCCATTTCCTGCGCCAGCATTCGCACGGTGGTACGGTCAAAGCCCTCTTGGACGAATAGCTGAGCGGCCAGACGCGTCAATTCCTTGCGGCGAGGGGATGCATTCATTACATTCATGTCATTTACACTAGCGCTTGCTTGGTTACCTTTGAGAAAACCACAGCACCGCTTACGGGTCAACGTATCACCCACTACACACTATGATAATCACAATAAATTTGAAGGAGATGAGTCATGAGCAACCCCACCGACATTGTATTCTTAGCTGCTAAACGCACGCCCATGGGCGGCATGATGGGTAGCCTTGCGAGCATGACGGCACCACAGCTTGGCGCCGTCGCTATTAAAGCAGCGATCGAAGCATCAGGCATCGATCCTGCCGCGATCACCGAAGGTATTATGGGCTGCGTACTGCCAGCAGCGGTTAAGCAGGGGCCCGCTCGTCAGGCAATGCGACAAGCAGGTATTCCAGATGCCAACGGGGCCACCACCATCAATAAGTTATGTGGTTCCGGCATGAAAGCAACGATGCTTGCACACGACTTAATTAAAGCGGGCAGTGGCGATATTTTGCTCGCCGGGGTATGGAATCCATGTCCAACGCCCCGCATGTACTTGCCAAGGCACGCGGTGGCTACCGGCTGGGTCATGGCGAACTGAAAGACCATATGTTTCTGGATGGGCTGGAAGATGCCGAAACGGGCAAACTGATGGGTGTATTTGCTCAGGATGTCGCCTCTGATCGCGGTTACACTCGCGAACGCCTGGACGATTTTGCAATTGCCTCGCTTGAACGCGCCATGGCAGCCACCAACACAGGTCACTTAGCGACCGAGATGGCCCCCGTCACTGTTACGTCCCGACAAGGCGAAACCTTGGTCGAACACGACGAGCAGCCCTTCCAAGCTAAGCTCGACAAAATACGTCAGCTGCGCCCCGCCTTTGCTAAAGACGGTACGATTACCGCCGCCAACGCTAGCTCAATTTCCGACGGCGCTTCCGCGCTTATTTTGGCCAGCCAGGCAGCGGCAGATCAGCATGGCATTAAGCCACTCGCCCGAATGCTGGGACATACAACCCATTCACGCCACCCCAGTGAATTCACCATTGCCCCTGTGGGGCGATTGAAAAACTGATGAAAAATCTGGGCTGGGGCGTTAATGACGTAGACCTATTCGAGATTAACGAAGCCTTTGCGGTGGTTACACTGATGGCCATGGATGACTTGGACCTTCCCCATAGCAAGGTCAACGTCTTTGGCGGTGCCTGCGCCCAAGGCCACCCGATTGGGTCTACCGGCTCGCGCATTATCGCCACGCTGATTCACGCGCTGCGCACAAAGGGTGGCAAACGAGGTATAGCAAGTTTATGCATTGGTGGCGGCGAAGCGACGGCCGTGGCCGTCGAGCTAATCGATTAGCCAGCGATCTTTTAGGCTAATTCACCTCGATTAACGCCCTGGCGCCATGTCAGCCAGGGCGGTTTAGCAAATCGATGATCAACCTTATGAGGCGACAAGCAAACAGGCTTTACCTTCATCCTGCTGAGGACGTGCTATGGCTGATCCCTCTTGGCTAAGCTGCTCCCATTCAGGGTATTCGACACCATCTTGTTGAGCATAATGTGGACTTGCCCCAGTGGTGTCCTCGGTAACACTAAATTGACCAGCATACTCGCGCATCTGTAACGCCTCTTGGGATAGCCCTTCTGCGCTGTGGGCAGCCTGATTGACTAAGCGCATGGTCTCTTGTGTGGTGGTATCAATTTGCACGACCGCCTGATTGACCTCTTCAATGCCACGCCGCTGCTCTTCTGATGCATGAGCAATTTGCGTCATTAGCGTATTCACGTTACTCGCCGCCTGCATGATGGCACGGGTATGTTCACCTGCTTGCTGCGACAATATACTGCCTTGTTGGATACTCGCACTTGACGCTTCAATACGAGTTCGAATCTCGCTGGCGGCATTCGCACTGCGCGTTGCCAGCGCACGCACTTCATTGGCGACTACCGCAAAACCACGCCCATGCTCACCGGCACGCGCCGCTTCAACCGATGCATTGAGCGCTAAAATATTGGTTTGAAAAGCAATGCTTTCAATCATTCGAATAATGCTTTGGATCTCGTCGGAATGACCATTTATCGCCTCCATGGTGGCAATAAACTGGGTAATCACTTCATCACCCTGCTGTGCCTTATGGGACACATCCGCCGTTGACCGATTAACATGGGCCGCACTTTCGGCATTCTGATTAACCGTGGCGGTAAGCTGTTCCAAGCTCGCTGCCATCTGCTGCAAGGCGGACACTTGGGTATCGGTTTGGCTCGCCAGGAGTTGGTTCTGTTCGGTCATCTCCTGGCTGTTGCTATACACCTGCTGGCTACTGGTAGTGAGGCGATTAACAGTCGTTGTCAAAGCGAGCTGCATACTGGCTAGCTCACTAAACAGCTGACCAATTTCATTGGATGAGGTGCGCCGTTACCGGCGCAGACAGATCCCCGTTAGCTATGCGCTGGAAGTGCCCAGTGATCGTCTTCAATGGGCGCAGCACGTTTTACGCACGCCCCATACCACTACCGTCACTACCAAAAGCGCAGCACCAAGCGCTGCAATCACACCCCAAAAAAGTAGTGATGAGACCTGCTCAAAGCGTATAAGCAAGGCGTTTCCCCGCTGAGCGGAAGCGTCTAAAAAAGCCTCGGCGCTTGCCACAAAATGCTGACTACTCTCATCCACCCGCGACTCACCCGAGAAAAAACCTGATACGTCGCGCTCTTCAAGCATCATCATTTGAAGGCTGAGGTTATTGTTAACAAATGATTGAAAGTTTGACGCTAACTGATCAACTAACGCCTGCTGCTCTTGATCAAAGTCGCTGGCTGTAAATTGATTGAAATTCTCAGTCGCGGCATCAAGCAACCGCTGGGCTTCTTCTATCAATGGGTCAGGTCGATCGAACGACGGTGTGCGAATTAACTCAGCCGCACGATTCATCTGAATACGCGCACGCAAGAGCTGGGAGTAGGCGCTATCCAGGTGGCTAATTTGTGCCATGTCCCGTTCATGAAGCGACGTAAATGCTTCACGGCCAAAATGGTTGGCGAACAAACCCAGTGCGCCAATGACGACCACCAGCCCGCTAAAGGCAACTAACACGAGCGTCCAACTGGCTTTGACGCTTAAGTTGTTAATCCATTTCATCTCGACCCGCCCCTTTCAGTAAGATTAAGCAGTTGCGTGGAGGGCAGCCAGAGCTGCAGACGCCGACGAATCTCTAATAGCGCCTGCTCATAAGCATCTGACTTGCCGATCAAACGAGGGTCACGAATATCCCAGGACAGCACTTCGCCCGCCTCCCCCTTGCCAATCGCGGCAGGCTTGCTGGGCCTTGTCACAGAGCACAACGACAAAATCGAAGGTCTCGCTTTCAAACTCATCCAACGATTTACTGCGCAAGCCTTCGGTAGGAGGCCGTGCTTGCGCAACGCTTCAAGCGTCAGCTGATGAGGCTCATCGGGTTCAGAACCGGCACTAAACGCTTCAAAACGATCATCTGCCATATGGCGAAGCAGCGCCTCTCCCATTAGAGACCGTGCAGAGTTAGCATTGCAGAGGAATAACACGCGGCGCTTCGCCATAAATAAACAGCCTCTTATGTAGTTAATGGCTGCTACTCTACGCCGGCTTCATGACGGTAATATTGCAGGGCACACAGTTGCCCTAGAAATATACGAAAAACATATATGATGGAGTCATTAAGCTAATAAGAGACAATCCGAGTAAACCGCGATGACCTCACCGACTGATTTTTCCGACCTGAATGATCTGCCTAATATAGACGCTGCACTCTTTGAACCGCCCAGCAGCGAACAGCTGGGTATTCCACATAGCACTGAACACGCACCTAAAATATTGCTGCTATACGGCTCTCTGCGTGAGCGCTCTTTCAGCCGGTTAGCGGTTGAGGAAGCCGCACGCTTGCTCAATGCCATGGGCGCAGAAACAAGAATCTTTGATCCCAGAGGGCTGCCATTACCGGATGCTGACGATGCCAGCCACCCCAAAGTCGATGAGCTACGCCAATTGGCCCAATGGTCAGAGGGGATGGTGTGGTGCTCTCCGGAGCGACACGGCGCAATGACCGGCATTATGAAGGCTCAAATAGACTGGATACCGCTTGTCTTGGGTGGCGTCCGCCCTACTCAGGGTAAGACATTGGCAGTCATGCAGGTTTGCGGTGGTTCGCAGTCCTTCAATACGGTCAATCAGCTACGTATCTTGGGGCGTTGGATGCGTATGCTGACGATTCCCAATCAGTCCTCTGTGCCCAAAGCCTTTATGGAGTTTGATGAGAAAGATCGGATGAAGCCTTCACCGTTTTATGATCGTATCGTGGATGTCATGGAAGAGCTGGTGAAATTCACCTTACTAGTGCGTGATCGCAGTGACGTGCTGACGAATCGTTATTCGGAGCGCAAAGAGAGCGCTGCAGAACTCTCCAAGCGCGTTAACCAGCGCGCCATCTAATAGGAGCTTCATATGCCAGCACTATATGACGACGCCTCGCCCTCCACCACCGAAGGCATGGGCGTGTTTGAACGCTACCTTACGCTATGGGTAGCACTCGCCATTGTGGTGGGCATCCTAGTTGGACAATTTATCCCAGCGGTACCGGAAACGCTTTCTCGCTTTGAAGTGGCGCAGGTGTCGATTCCGGTAGCGGTACTCATCTGGGCAATGATATTTCCCATGATGGCGCAAATTGATTTCACTTCGATTCTGGGCGTACGCCGTCAGCCCAAAGGTTTGATCATCACTACATCGGTGAACTGGTTGATTAAACCCTTCACTATGTTCGCCATCTCTTGGCTATTTCTGATGGTGATCTTTCGACCGTTTATTCCCGCCGACCTAGCCAGTCAGTATCTAGCCGGTGCAATTCTGCTGGGCGCCGCGCCGTGTACCGCCATGGTGTTTGTATGGAGCTACCTGACCCGCGGCGACGCCGCCTACACCCTGGTGCAAGTGGCGCTCAACGACCTGATCATGCTGTTTGCCTTTGCCCCCATTGTGGTCTTCCTACTAGGCATCTCCAATATTCAAGTGCCCTGGGACACCGTCGCCCTGTCGGTGGTGTTGTATATTGTGATTCCACTGGCAGCGGGCTATATCACGCGGCAAAGCTTGATTAATAGGAGCGGCGCTGAGTGGTACGACAACGTGTTTATGAAGCGCGTTAGCCCGATCACCCCCATTGGCTTGATCATTACCCTGGTGCTGCTATTCGCTTTCCAGGGCGAGGTCATTCTCAATAATCCGCTGCATATCGTATTGATCGCGATACCACTGATTATTCAAACCTTTCTAATCTTTTTATTGCCTATGGCTGGGCTAAAGCCTGGCGATTACCGCATAACATTGCCGCACCGGGGCGATGATCGGCGCCAGCAACTTCTTTGAACTGGCGGTGGCAGCGGCTATCGCGCTATTTGGCTTACAGTCGGGCGCTGCACTGGCCACGGTCGTCGGTGTATTGGTTGAAGTCCCTTTGATGCTCGCGCTGGTAAGAATTGCCAATAAAACCCGGCATCATTTTCCAGCTGGATGACTTTCACTGACGCGTTTTAGAATCACTGCCTTGTGGCAACGCTAGCGCCATTAAGGCACTCGCTGCCACTAAGGCCGCGGACACCCACAGGCAGGCACTCAGCCCATAAGCCATATACAACCAGCCCGACAGTAGCGTGCCCATCAATCTCCCCATGGCATTGGCCATATAGTAAAAGCCGACATCCATGGAGACGCCATCGGCGCGAGCATAATGCACGATCAAATAGCTGTGCCAGCTGGAATTGATCGCAAACAGCACCCCAAAGGCGAGCAACCCAACCACCAGCCAGCCCACTTGCGCCAAGGGCAGCATCGCCAACAAAATCGCCAATACCGCCAGCGCCGCCGCCCAACCAGCAGTAAGCGCCCGCGCATCCCCCTCTGATTAGCCGGGTTAATTTAGGTGCCTGGGTTTGTACACCGCCATAACCGATCACCCATATCGCCAGCAGTCCGCCCACCGTCCAGTGTGTCCAACCATGCTGGTCGTATAAAAACACCGGTAGTGCTACGACGAACCACACATCCCGCGCCGAAAACAGGCAAAAAACGCGCCGCAGAGAGCACGTTAATCGCGCGTGACTTTGAGATAATTTCTGAGAACTTGGGCTTTATTTTTTGGCGGCCTAAATCCGCCTTGAGCCGTAGCAGTGAAAGTAGCAATACGCCACCCAGCATCACCGCCATCACAAATACGGCGGCCTGGAAACCAATCAACGTTAACAGCAGCCCGCCGACAAAAAAACCCAGCCCTTTTAGCGCATTCTTAGAGCCGGTTAGCATCGCTACCCAGCGGTAAAGCGCGCTATTGGCATTGACGCTCTCTTTGGGCACCAACACCTTAACCGCACTTTTAGCGCTCATTTTATTAAGGTCTTTGGCAATCCCCGACAGCGCCTGAGCGGCCATTACCCAAGCGACTGTCAACAGGCTAGCGGGCACCATCAGCATGGCGAGGGCAATAATTTGCAGTCCCAGCCCTACGTTCATCGTGCGGTTGAGCCCTAACCGCGCACCCAACCAGCCACCTACCAGGTTAGTCACCACGCCGAAAGCTTCGTAAAACAGAAACAGCATGGCTATTTCTAGCGGCGAGTAGCCCAACTGGTGAAAGTGCATGACCACCAGCATGCGCAAGGCGCCATCCGTGATCGTGAACGCCCAGTAGTTGCCGGTAATCAGCATGTACTGGCGCACCTCGAAAGGTAGCGCCTTTACCCTTCCCAGCATTGATTCAGCCACGAGCCACCTGCTCACCGCCCACCTACTCACGCCCGACGATTAGCGCCAGCTCAGCGGTACGATTGGCGTAGCCCCACTCATTGTCATACCAGGCATAGAGTTTTAACTGAGTGCCGTTGACTACCATGGTAGAGAGTGCATCAATAATCGAGCTGCGCGGGTCGGTGCGGTAATCAATCGATACCAGCGGGCGCTCTTCGTAGCCCAGGATACCGGCAAGCTCACCATCGGCGGCAGCTTTAAGCGCCTGATTAACCTGATCTACCGTCACTTCCTGCGCAAGCTCGAACACCATATCGGTAAGGGAAGCGTTAGCCAGGGGCACACGAATCGCATGGCCATTTAGCTTACCTTCCAGCTCTGGAAAATGGCTGTGATGGCTTTTGCTGAACCGGTGGTGGTGGGTATTAAGCTCATGCCGCAAGCGCGCGCACGACGCAGATCTTTATGCGGGGCATCCAGAATCGTTTGGGTATTGGTGATGTCGTGCACGGTAGTCATGGAACCGTGGCGGATACCAAACGTTTCCTGAATGACCTTGACCACCGGTGCCAGGCAGTTGGTGGTGCAGCTGGCAGCAGTGACGATCTTATGTTGAGCTGGGTCGTAAAGATGATCATTTACTCCCACCACCACATTGAGCACGCTCGCTTCTTTCATAGGCGCACTCACTACTACACGTCCGACGCCTTGGTCGAGATACGCTTGAAGCTTTTCAGTGGTTTTCATTTTGCCAGAGCATTCGATAACGACATCGCTGCCTGACCAGTCGCTATCGGCAATTGCTTTATTAGCGCTAAAAGCAATAGATTTACCATCGATAACGATCGCGTTATCAGTTGCCGCGATGCCCTGCCCTGGGACCCAATGGCCGTGTACCGAATCAAACTCCAGCAGGTGGGCAAATGTTGCCGCATCACCGCCAGGGTCATTGATACGTGAAAGCTCAACGCTGCCCGCCTCAATCTGCGGCCACAGACTGCGTAGCGTTAAGCGCCCAATACGCCCAAAACCATTAATACCAATACGCAGTGCCATAATGACTCCTAATCTTAATTTGCTCGGCGCCCGTTTTGCTGCGCTATCTGTATCTCGAAAGCTGCCCCAAATATACGCCAAAACATATATTTGTGATTAAAAAAATACAAAATCAAGCAGGCCCACTGTTCTATTGTGGGCCTGCTAAGTAGGCGTTAATTAGCCATAACGACCGGAGATATAATCTTCGGTTTTTTTCTTGGCCGGGGTTGAGAACATTACTTTCGTATCGTTGTACTCAATGATTTCCCCCAGGTGGAAAAAGGCCGTATAGTCCGCTACCCGCGCCGCCTGCTGCATGTTATGCGTCACCGTAATAATGGTGAACTGCTCTTTCAGCTTATCCATTAAATCTTCGATAGTCGCTGTCGAAATTGGGTCAAGCGCTGAGGTTGGCTCATCCATCAGAATCACATCGGGTTGAACCGCAATGGCACGGGCAATACACAACCGCTGCTGCTGACCACCTGACAGAGAGGTGCCCGGTTCCTGCAGTTTGTCTTTCACTTCGTTCCACAGCCCCGCGTCGCGCAATGCTTTTTCAACCAGTTCATCCTGCTCAGCTTTACGGCTTACCAAGTCGTGCATACGCGGCGCGTAGGCTACATTTTCATAAATGGATTTCGGAAAGGGATTTGGCTTTTGGAATACCATCCCTACCCGCCGGCGCAGCGCCACTTCGTCCATTTTAGACGCGTTAACGTCACGCCCATCCATCTCGACCAACCCTTCCGTACGCACGCTAGGAATCAAATCGTTCATGCGGTTGAGGCAGCGTAAGAAGGTCGATTTACCACACCCGGAAGGGCCAATCAGCGCCGTCACATTTTTCTGGAATAGATCAATATTAAGATTCTTCAGCGCTTGGTTTTTGCCATACCACAGGTTCAAATCGCGGACCCGGATGCTTAAATCATGGCAGGCCTGATTGTTACGTGTATAGGGCTGCCCAACGGCTGGTTCATGCTGGTCGTTCATTACAGGTGCTTGGCTATTCATAGCAATGTCCTCTATAACGCACTGGCCTACCAGCGGCGCTCAAATTTCTTACGTAACACAACGGCAAAAGCGTTGAGTGAAATGAGTATGGTGAGTAGTACCAAAATACCGCCGGCCGTTTTCTCTACGAACGCCTGCTCAGGTTCACCTGACCAAGTAAATATTTGCGCAGGTAACACTGTCGCTGCTTCGGTAAATGAAGCGCTCACATCAGGAATAAACGCCACCATCCCAACAATAATCAGCGGCGCCGTTTCACCCATCGCTTGCGCAAGGCCGATAATGGAGCCGGTCATAATGCCAGGCATGGCTAACGGTAAAACATGATCACGTACGACCTGCCAGCGTGAACAGCCTACCCCAAATGCAGCGTGACGAATGGAATCCGGCACACTGCGCAGCGCTGTCCGCGTGGAAATGATAATGACCGGCAATGTCATCAGCGCAAGCGTCATACCACCGGCTAACGGCGACGAACGCGGCACTCCGAAGAAGTTAATAAAGATCGCCAAACCTAGCAAACCGAATAGGATCGACGGAATCGCGGCCAGGTTATTGATATTGATTTCAATAGCTTGGGTAAAGCGGTTATCCGGCGCGAACTCTTCCAAATAGACCGCCGTCATGACGCCAATAGGAAACGAAATTGCCAGCGTTACGATCATGGTCATCACGGTACCGACCACGGCCGATAAAATCCCTGCATACTCAGCAATCTTTGAATCACCATTGGTAAAAACGTTTTATTAAACCGTAAATCTACCTTGCCAGACTCTACCAACGCATCAATGGTCTCTTGCTGCTCGGTGCTCAATCTATTGCGGTGGCCCTTTAGGTATTGATCCACCTCGCTGGTCGCCAACACCCACTGTTCTTCACTGGTACCGATCATGCCGGGATTGTTGCGAAGCTCCATCGGGATCACACGCACCATCGTTCGACTGATAATGGGAAGTAACTCTTCATCGAACGCTTGGCGTCCGTCGGTTGCTGCTTCTTCGGTATAGTTGATCTCTACTTGTACGTACGCTTGCTGGAAAGCAGGCAGCCCCTTAGTCAGCATGTCGGCAAAAAACAACACTAGGAATAAGCCTGCCAGGCCCAACGATCCCATGGAAATCCACTTTAAGCGGGCAGATTTGCGGTGACGCCGCTTAAGCTGCTGGCTGATTTCGTCAAAAGTATGGCTCATCGAAACAGTTCCTCAGCGTTAAAGGTTATTCACGCGATATTTTTCGCGGAAGCGACGGATCATCAGCACAGACACCAAGTTAAGTGTGAGCGTGACAGCAAACAGAACTAAACCAAGTGCGAAGGCAGACAGCGTCTCCGCGCTTTCAAACTCTTGGTCGCCCGTCAAAGCCGCCACAATACGCACTGTCACCGTGGTCATATCTTCCAGCGGATTAGCGGTCAAGTTGGGGCGCATACCTGCGGCCATTACCACTATCATGGTTTCACCCAGCGCCCGCGACATACCTAGCAGCGCTGCTGAGATAATCCCTGGCAACGCGGCAGGGATGACTACATCACGAATGGTTTCCCCTTTAGTCATCCCCAATGCCAGCGACCCTTGACGCATGCTATCCGGTACCGAGTTGATCACATCATCGGAGAGCGATGAGATAAACGGTATGATCATAATACCCATCACCACACCTGGCGCGACGGCGTTATTGTAAGAAGCATCAAGGCCAAAAATCCGGCGATGTTGACGATAATCGGCGCCACCGTAATCGCCGCGAAAAGCCGTATACAACAGTGGGTATACCCGCCAATACTTCCAAAACCGGTTTCGCGATAGTGCGCACATTACGCGGCGCGTACTCTGACATGTAAATCGCTGACAGCAAACCGATAGGCACCGCCACCAGCATAGCGATGGCGGTAATCATAAAGGTACCGGCGAATAGCGGTACTGAGCCGAATTCTGCACCAGCCCCGTCTCCACGACCCGCTGATGCTAAAAGCTTGCGCCGGGATTCCATGTAGTGCCGGTAATAAATTCCCAAAAGCTGTGCATTTGGAAAAACGCAGCGCCTCGGAAATGATCGAGAACAAAATACCGAACGTCGTGAAAATCGAGATTAACGCTGCCCCGGCCAAGACCAAGCGGATTACCCGCTCAATGGCCTGACGGGCGTGAAAATCAGGTTTGACTTGATTCAGACTCACCATCAGCCCCTATGGCTGCTATCACTAAGCTCGCCGCCAGCAGATAAAGCGTTGGAATGTCTGCGCCCATTATTAGCAAAACAAAGCGCCCAGCGTACTCACTAGCACGGCTGGCCCGGCGGTCGAGAGCACGGTAAACCAAGCGTATTGATCTGGCTGAGCAAACATAGCCGTTCCAGCACTGCGTAGGCGGGCGGCTTTTGAACGGCCAGCAAAAACGCTAGCAGCCCCAGCAGCAGTAACGCACCGCAAAAAAATCAGAAGAAGCTGGTTAGTCTGCATCGAATTTCTCTCGCATTACCTAATGAAATCGTATTGGCGACTACTTTGGGGCACAAACATTACAGCAATGTGACAAACGCCAATATATAACTGCCGCAAAGACGAAAGGCCGACAGCTTACGCTGTCGGCCATTTTTATTTCTAACGAAACTAATTACTTAAGAACATCTGCTGACATGGTAGTGCGGTCTGCTACCGCCTGACGCCACTCTTCACGCTCATCTTCCGGCAGAACGATCAGGCCGATATCACGCAGGTAACCATCTTCGCCAATCATCTGCTCGCTCATAAACATGTCGACATAGTCATACATTGGCGGCACTTCTTCAGCGTGCTGGTTCTTCACATAGAACCACAGTGAGCGTGCAATCGGGTATTCACCTGAGCTAATCGCATCAGCCTCTGGCGCGACACCTTCAATGCTGGCGGCGCTAATCGTGTCAGTGTTCTCTTCGAGGAAAGAGTAGCCGAAGATACCAAAGGCACCGGTGTCTTCAGACAGGCGCTGAACGATCAGGTTGTCGTTTTCACCGGCATCAATGTAAACACCGTCAGAGCGAATTTCGGTATAGGCTTCTTCATACTCGTCCATCTCTTCAGAAGCCGTTTCCATGACCAGTTCTTCAAACGCGTCACGGGTACCAGAGGTAGTCGGCGGACCATAGATGGAGATTTCACGGTCTGGTAGCGATGAGTCGATATCACTCCAATTGGTGTAGGGGTTATCGACCAGCTCGCCGTCCTGAGGCACTTGTGCCGCAACGGCCAGGAAAAGCTGCTCTAGAGTAAACTCAACGTCATCATTGGAGCTTGATTGGCCCAAAACGATACCGTCAGAACCGATTTTAGCTTCGGTAATGTCCGTAACGCCGTTCTCTTCACAACGCTCGAACTCAGACACTTTCATGCGACGTGAAGCGTTGGTGATATCAGGGGTGCCTTCACCTACACCATTACAGAACAGACGCAAGCCGCCGCCCGAACCGGTTGATTCGATAACAGGCGTGGGATTACCAGTCGTAGCACCGAACTCTTCAGTTACGTAGCTGGCAAATGGATAAACGGTACTGGAGCCTACGATACGGATTTGATCACGTGCTTGAGCAACACCGGCAACGCTCATAATGGCAGCCGCGAGCACGGTGGTTTTTAGAATACGGTTCATGCGAAATACTCCTGTTCATGTAGGGATCTGGCCTTCGCAAGGCATACCTTGCACTGGTTCGATGACAACTTCATGACAGTGAGTAAGTGGTGAGAAATTATTACCAGGCGGGTTAAACCAAATTCTTCATCGCCACAAAAGTGCTAATGCAGCGAAGGTACATAAGGCCAGCGATGCGCCTTGTAATAGGCGCCTATCCAAGCGGTGCGCAATAGCATCAGCGATAGCATTGCCGATCAACACCGAGGGTAAAAAAAGTAAGCGCGACCTGAAAATGCCACAACTGGATCTGATCAGCCAAGGCGAGGGTGATTAAGGTCAACATTGAGGTCAAGATGAAAAAGGCGGCAAGGTTTCCCCGCACGCGATCAGCTGGCAAGCCGTGCATTAACAGCACCATGGGCGGACCGCCAATAGCAGCAACGGTGCCAAATATGCCAGATACCACACCGGCACCAAATAGCGTTATTCGGTTGACCGGCAATCGAAAGCGACACAGTGTAACGAGCACAGCAAACAGCACGATGACCGCAATCAGTTTTTCTAGCAGAAACATGGGAGCGGCGAGTAATAGCCAAATTCCCAACGCATTGCCAGGCAGGCGCCCCACTAATGCCATGCCGATAGAGTCGAGCCGCACCTCGTGCCAGTAGTGACGCACCATCAACAGCGAGACGGTAAAACCAAACAGCACGAGAATAACGGGCACCAGTTTTGGCTCAAGCATCAGCAGCAGAGGCGCGCCGATAACGGCCAAACCGAAGCCGGTCGCGCGCTGGACGAAGGCTCCCAGCAGCAGCACGGCTGAACAAGCTAACCAAGTATTGAGCGGTAAGTTAACCCAGGCCAGCAGGCTATTCATCCCTGTTGCTCATTTACGGCGGGGGCCCTGGTTAGTTTGCGTACGCCAATATTCCCCAGCAAAGCGGCACCCAGCATCGTCAGTACCATTGGCCAAAGATGCTCAACTTCAAACAACCCCACCATTACCCCAGCCAGAGCACCACAGGTAAATTGTATGCCTCCTAACAGTGCCGTTGCCGTAGCGCTAATATGGCCAAAATGATCCAACAACGATGAGATTGCGTTGGGCGTAATTAGTCCTATCATTCCGGTAAACAGCATAATCAGCGGCACCACAATCACTAGCGACGCAATATTGAGGGCGGTCACTGCGACTAGCCCCAGCGCAGCTATTAACTGTACGAGGAGTCCCAAGCGTAAATTTTGTTGCGGTGTACGCTTGCGCAACAAATGGATATTGACCCGATTAGAAAGCGCGATGACCACGACGTTGACGCCAAAAACGAGCGGATAGACACCGGGAGACAGGCCAAAATAGTCAAGGTAGAGAAACGGCGAAGCGGTCACAAACGCAAACAGGCCAGCGAAAGAGGCTGCCACTGCGCAAATATAGCCCATGCCTTCACGATGCTTAAGCACGCTAGCATAGTTGCGTATGACTTGGCGCGGTGATGCGGCGGGTAACGACATATCACGAGTCTCAGGCAGTCGTGTTCCCAACAACCACAGTAAAAGGCGGCATAGACGGCTAAAAAAACAAAGATTAGCCACCAACCGGCAACATGCAGCAGCAAACTGCCCACGGCTGGCGCCACCAGCGGCGCCAGCATCATAATCATCGCCATGGTGGACATCACCTTGGCGGCCTCGCGCCCGCTAAAGCAGTCGCGCACTATTGCCGCCGAATTGACCACGCAGGCTCCGCCCCCAGTGCTTGTATAAACCGCCATGCCAGCAATGTGGGCAAACTGTCCGCCATCGTAATGGCTAAGCTCGCCAGCATAAACACCACCAGTCCACCTAGAAGCACTGGCTTTCTGCCCATGCGATCCGAAAGCGGGCCAAAGCAGAGTTGGCCCAGCGCAAAGCCGAACAAAAATACGCTGATGGAGAGTTCAGTACGATGAATACTGGCCCCGATGCTCTCGGCAATTATACCCATGGCAGGCAAATAAGCGTCGATAGCAAGGGTGCCAGCGCCGTATTGGCGGCCACCAACAGTGCTACCCGGCGAGGATTAAGATCCATGGGTCTCCTTAAGGCGATAATGCACGCACTGGAATAGATAGGCCGCTAATCATAGCCGATTTTAAGGCGTTTGTCGGGGTGGGTACTATCGAACAATAGCCCTTGGAGATGGCCAGGGGCTTATCAAGGTAAGGAGAGCTTAGTTGTGCGTCGTGGCGTCTTGCGACTCAAGCATCTCAACCAGCGGCTGAAACTGCTCACGGTTATGCTCGTTCATATGCATTAAAATACGGTGGGCTTCCAGAATGCGATCGCGTAGTCCTTCCTCGTCAGCGGGTTCTTCAGGCAACTCTTCAAGGGCATCGTTAAGAGTGGTTGGCTGCTGTAACGGCGCTTCCATCAGCGTGAAAAAGCGCGCAAAGCCCATCACATCCAGCATCTGCCGTACATCAGGATTATCGACAATAATTGTCGGCGACTGCTCCAGGCGTCCTTTACCGCCATTGCGACCTTAGCCAAAAAGCCAAGCGCCGTAGAATCTACGTTGGTAGCTTCGCGCAGGTCAATCAATACGGCACGCAGACCCGGCGTCTCGGCGAGACGTTGGGCTTAGAATCCAACGTGGCGCAGAGCGTCAAGCGCACATCACCACACAGTTTTAAAACAAAACACCAGAATCGAACGCCGCTTTAATGCGGCCTTCTTCAATCAGCATGACCAAATCCGCTCACCATCATGATTGTTAGATCATCGGGTAAAGCATCGCGCTCTTGGTTGGCATCAAACTCCGCATCTCCTTCTGCAAGAAGTGCGTTTGTTTTGGCTAGCCGTTCGCGCAACTGCTCAAGCGTGACACTCTCGCTTACTAATTGCTCAAGTTCCTTGAGCCGCGTGTCGAGCGTTTTACCCGGCAAGCATTCCAATACTCCATCTGAGCAGAGCCATAGACGAAATTTATTCGGCAATGCACAACTCAGGGAAGGATACTCCACATCGGGGAAAAGGCCTACCGGCATTCCCTCACCTTCTAAACGGCGTAACTCTCCCTCTGCCGCTAAAAGAGGCATGGGAAGCTGTGCGCCGAGCGAATAGTGCAGAGTATGCGCCTCATGGTCAATAACACCGACAAATAAGGTGGCATGTTTGCCAATGTCGGTGCCCTGCAATTCACGGTTCATCGCCTTTAACCAATCAGGTGGCAGATTCTCCGGCTGCTGACCATCCCACTCACTCAGCCAGCGGTTGCATAAATATTTGAGCAGAACGGTAACAAACGCCGATGAGGCGCCATGCCCTGACACATCGGCGAAATAAAAGGCACTGTAGCGCTCGTTATAGCGTTGGTAATCGAGGAAATCACCGGACAAATAGAGCGAAGGCGCAAATATGTAGTCGTAATATACCCCGTTGATCACTTTGGGCCGCAGCGGTAACAAACGCCGCTGAATATGCCCCCGCTCTGCTGATCCATCCGCAGCAACGCCAGGTGTGTCTCTAGGCTCTCATTTAACTCCGCCAGCCGCGCATGGTCACGCTCGCGCTCCAGCGCCAAATCGTTGAGTTCAATGGCCTTGCGGATCATTCGTCGTAGCAGCTCGGCGTGACGCAGGGGGTGGACTATATAGTCCACTAGCCCTACATCAACTGCTTTGATCAAGTCGGCGTCCTGACGCGAGTCACTAACCACCAGGGTCGGCAGGCGGCGCGTTAACTGCGACCACTGCTGCCTGGATACTGCACGAGCATGAGCAACAATAAGTGCCGTGTCAGCGGGCAAGTGTTCGATGTTATCCGCTGCATACACCCACATACCATCACAGGTAATCGCTTCAGCCAGTGCATCGCGCTCATGACCTGGTTCGTCGATCACCGCGATCAACTGCTTAGTATGAGCCATTATCAGCCTCAATCGGTGACGTCATTGTCACCAAAGTCGCTATTATCCCCATCACTGTTATCAACGTCGCTGTCATCGAAGTCGCTGTCATCGAAGTCGCTATCATCGAAGTCGCTATCATCAAAATCAAAGGTGTCACTGGCAAACGGATCATCACCCAATTCCCCATCGTGCACCTCAAATTGGCGGCTCTGTAAATAAGCATCACGAATAAAACGATAGCGATCACCACGAATCAACTCTTCCTGATCAAGCAAACCCGCACGCGTGTCAATCAGATTGAGTGCGGTAAGGCTTACTCGAACAGTATCGTCGTCGACATAGGTAACGGGATAGGCTGCCATATCAGCCGGCATACCGGTGGTGTCCCGCAGTGTGCTGGGGCCGAAGAAAGGTAACACCAGATAACGCGAATCTTCCCACCCCCATACCGCTAACGTTTGGCCGAAATCTTCTTCATCGGCGGTAATTTCCATACGGGTTGCAGGATCAAGCAGCCCGCCAAAACCTACCGTGGTGTTAATCAAAAACGGGATGTGGCGAGACCCGCGTTGGCCGGTTTACCCTGCAGCACGCTATTGAGCGCATTACGCACTTCACCTAAGTTGGCGAAAAATTGCCTACCCCGGTTTCCACCGGGTCAGGGGTAATGGTGCGATAGCCTCTTGCCACTGGCTTCAACGCATAGCGATCCAGCACATCGTTAAACGCAAACACTTTACGGTTAAAACCCTCCCATGGATCGTCAGGGTTTGCATTTTCCGCTGTTTGTGTGCTCGCGCAGCCACCGGTTGCTAGTAGCGTCACCAACAGTAGCGGTAATGCTTTGATGCGCAGCGAAAGCGCCGTTTTTCGTTACTTAACCACTGCCACATGACATTTTCCTTTTAATTGTGCAGCACGTATACAGAGGCTTAGAGGCGGCGAATGACGACACTGCCAGCGCTATAACCTGCCCCAAACGAACAAATCACACCAACATCACCCTCCACTAGCTGCTCGCGATGGAGATGAAAAGCAATGATGGAACCCGCTGAACTGGTATTCGCGTAGCGATCCAGAATGATCGGTGCCTGGGTTTCGCTTGGGTCGTAACCCAGTACTTTGCGGGCTATTAAATCGTTCATGTGGCGGTTGGCCTGATGTAGCCACATGCGCTTAAGATCGTCACCGCTTAATTCCAAAGACGCCAGATGCTCCGTGATCAATTGGGCAACCATCGGACAGACCTCTCTAAATACCCGCCTTCCTTCCTGCACAAAAGCTTATCCAACGCCAGCGGGTCGCTGTCCGTTACCCGGTTGAGAAAACCAGCATTATTACGGGATCGCATTGGAAAACTTGGTTATCAGGCGTGTACCAAGGATCTCAAATTGCTCATCGGCAACGGCGACGGCGCTGCTTTCAAGTACCATCGCGGTACAAGCATCACCGAAAATGAAGTGGCTGTCACGGTCTCGGAAATTCAGGTGCGCCGAGCAAATTTCCGGGTTAACTACCAGTGCACGCTTTACGCTGCCAGAGGCAATCGCGTTTGCAGCCGTTTCCAAGGCAAACGTAGCAGAGCTGCAGGCCACATTCATGTCAAACCCGTAACCACTGGTACCCAAGATTTGCTGTACTTCTACCGCCACGGCGGGGTAAGCACGCTCTAAATTCGAGCAGGCGACGATAACCAGCTCAATGTCCGCGGCATCTACCTTAGCAGCGGCCAATGCCTGTCGGGCAGCAACAGCTGCCATCTCGCACTGGATAGAAGGTTCATCATTGCCCCGGTGAGGCAGTTTAGGCCTTAGGCGCTGTGGGTCAAGAATACCCGACGCATCGAGCACATAGCGGCTCTTAATACCTGAGGCTTTTTCGATAAACTCGCTGCTGGAGTGAGCCAGCGGCTCTCGCTCACCTCGCGCAATCGCCTCAGCGTGCTGCTCATTTTCAGCGTCTACCCACGTGTTAAATGCCGCCACCAGGGCCGCATTATCAATGGCGTGTTCCGGTGTATAGAGTCCTGTACCGGTAATCACCACATGTGTCATGCCTATCTCCTCTTAGCGGCTTGCCGACGTGACTGGCCATCATCAATAGCGAGCGCGTAACTTACGGCGAACCCATACTGTTACTGTGTGCGTAAAATAGCGGTTTTTCCAGCAGCTTTTTCAACCGCTATTCTCAAATACTCATTCCAACGGCTTCTCCGGCAACTCACTAAGCGCTAACTATTTCTTGCCAACGCTTTTCAAGTCGCTTCACTGAGACTGCCATATGGGTGCCTAATTGCTGGGCGAATAGTGAGACCCTAAGCTCTTGCAACCACCAGCCAAAAGCAACCAACTCAGGGTTTTCCACTTGCCCTCGCCGTTCGCTTTCGCGGCGGGCATCAAAACGGGCTTCTAGCGCTTGGACGTCCTGCATCATCATTAGATCGCGGCCACGCTCACGGGCAGCTTTTTCAAGCCGAATCAGTGCCGCCTCGGTATAACGTGGATATTCATCCAGCCACTCTCCGGCATCACGAATAAAGCCCGGGTAGACCAGACGCTGCATCTGTGCACTAACATCGCTATACACCAGTGCCAAGGCAAAATTGAGCTTACCTTTTAGTACTTTGCTGACTGCAAGGTGGCCCTGCAGCGCGGCATCCACCTTCACTAGCAGTGCTTTGGCCTCGCCAACGAGCTGGGGCTGTGTCTCTTTTAGCCGCAGTCTGAACTCGTCATCTGAGCGCGGCAGTGGGTGCTGAGCAACCACCTGAGTAAACACGGCCAACAATAGATCGTCGATCAACGCCTGCTTGCTACCCACTTTGGCAAACAGCAGCGCGCACTTCTCTACTCCGGGCAACTGTTTGATCACTTTGGCCTGTTCGGGCAGCTTGGCGATGGCTAGCCGCGCAATGCCTTCCTGATGGGCGGCCTCTGCTTTTGCCGGGTGATCAAACAAAGCCACCTTGAACTCGCTGGCGTCGGCTACCAGGGCAGGATACGCCTCTACGCGAATGCCTGCCTGGGTAGTCACACGTGACGGGGGGAGCGGCGTTTTGGGTAGGCCTGCAACAGCAGGCTCATGACTGACCTGTTCAGCCAACGCCTGCACACCAGCGCTGGCTGCCGCTTCAAAGCGTTGCTCTAACGCACGGAGATCACGCCCTGCCCAAGGGTTTCGCCTGCGTGATCAACTACACGAATATTCATGATTAAATGCGGTTCGAGCAGGTCTAAACGCCAGTCGTCGGGGTGTACCCGTGTCGATGTACGGCGTCGAATAAATTCTCAGCGCCTCGGTTAACGGGCGTTGGTCGGGCACCAGGGTTTCAAGTGCCGCGTCGACCCAATCGGGAATCGGCACTACTTGGCGGCGAATACTTTTGGGTAACGATTTCATCAGTGCAATGCATTTTTCGCGCAGCAATCCTGGCACCAGCCACTCTAGTGCGTGCACAGGCACCTGCGGAAGCATCGCGGCGGGTACGGTCAACGTGACACCATCGTCCTCCGCTTCGGGATCAAAGTGGTAGCTAACCGGGTACGCTACACCCGCCAGGGTTAAATGATCGGGGTACTGCGCCTGGGTGACGTCCCCGGCGTCACGCGCTTTAAGCGAATCCAGATCGAAATGCAACAATTTGGGGTCGCGTTGTTCGGCTTGCTTACGCCAATGCTCAAACCCCTTGCCATTGACGATTTCGGCCGGAATTCGCTGGTCATAAAAATCAAACAGCGTGTCTTCATCGACCAAAATATCACGCCGGCGAGCGCGATCTTCCAGTGCTTCAACTTCGTCAATCAACGCTCGGTTATGATCAAAAAGCGCCTTTGGTCTGAAACTCACCTTCGACCAGCGCACGACGAATAAACAAATCGCGTGATTCTTGTGGTGCTATCGGGCCGTAATGTACCTTGCGCCGCGCTACGATCGGCAGACCAAATAGTGTTACCTGCTCAAAAGCCACCACCTGCGCGCGCTTCATTTCCCAATGCGGTTCGCTGTAGCTACGCTTAACCAGATGCTGTGCTTGAGGTTCAATCCACTGTGGATCTATTTTGGCCACAGTACGAGCAAACAGTCTCGATGTCTCCACCATTTCGAATGCCATGATCCACTTCGGCGATTTTTTAGCCAATCCTGAGCCGGGGTGGATCATAAACTTCCGGTTGCGGGCGCCCAGATACTCCCGGTTCTCAATCAGCGTACCCAGATTGGAGAGTAGCCCAGACAGCAGCGCCTGGTGCACTTTACCGGAGGTTTTACGCCGTGCTTGGCGTGCTTGCTCTTCGCTCTCGTCTTCATCCCGCGGCGTCGGCGCGGGCACCTCAATATCCATATCGCGCAGCAATTGGCGGAGCTGGCGGAAGGTGTCGTGCCACTCGCGCATACGCAGATAGTTGATGTAGTGCTCACGACACCAACGGCGCAGCTGATTACCCGACAGCGCCTCACGGGCATTTTCAATGCCGTGCCACAGATTCAACAAGGCGACGAAGTCTGAATCGGGGTCATGCCAACGCTGATGCGCCTGATCGGCGGCTTGGCGTTTATCTGCTGGCCTATCTCGAGGGTCCTGTATGGCCAAAGCCGAGACCACAATCAGTACATCGCGCAAGCTACCGACCTCGGCGCCCGCCAACACCATTCGTGCCAGGCGTGGATCAATCGGCAACCGCGCCAACTTACGACCAAGCGGTGAGAGGTGCTGCTGTTCATCCACCGCACCAAGCTCAAACAGCAAACGAAAGCCGTCTTTGATAAAGCGACTATCGGGCGGATCAACGAACGGAAATGCTTCTATATTGCCGAGCTTAAGACCCAGCATCGATAGAATTACCGACGCCAAGTTGGTGCGCTGAATCTCAGGATCGGTAAAGCCAGGCCGGGATAAAAATCTTCTTCGCTGTAGAGGCGAATACAAACGCCTTCGGCGATCCGACCACAACGTCCTTTACGCTGGTTAGCGCTGGCTTGGCTAACCGCTTCCACCGGCAGACGCTGGATCTTAGAGCGGTAGCTATAGCGGCTAATACGCACGAGGCCGGGATCGATCACGTAGCGTATCCCAGGCACCGTCAGCGATGTTTCGGCGACATTGGTAGCAAGCACGATTCGCCGCCCACGGTGGGACGCAAATACGCGATTTTGCTCTTCGTTCGAAAGCCGGGCGTAGAGCGGTAGAATTTCGGTACCTTTCAGCTCGGCACGGCGTAGGGTATCCGCTGTTTCACGGATTTCACGCTCGCCGGGCAAAATATCAGTACGTCCCGAGGGCCGTGCAGCCAACCTTTCTCACGTTCAATGGTTTCAATTTCTTCCACCGCATGCAAAATTCCCTCTTGCAGAGTGCGGTCTTCTTCATCGTCTCGTCACGCACCAGAGGCCGATAGTGCACCTCGACGGGATAGGTCCGCCCGGTGACTTCCACCACTGGCGCTGGCGTTTTCGTCGTTCCGAAATGTTGGGCAAAGCGCTCAACATCAATGGTCGCCGAGGTAATGATAACCTTTAGGTCGGGCCGCTTGGGGAGCAAGCGCTTGAGGTAGCCAAGCAGAAAATCGATATTCAGGCTTCGTTCGTGGGCCTCGTCGATAATAATCGTGTCATAACGCAACAACAGCGGATCATGTTGCGTCTCGGCCAACAAAATTCCGTCGGTCATCAATTTGACTAGTGTGCTCGGGCTACTCTGGTCGGTGAAGCGGACCTGATAGCCGACTTGGTCGCCCAGGGTGACTTCCAGCTCATCTGCCAAACGACTGGCCACGCTACGGGCGGCCAAACGACGTGGCTGGGTGTGACCAATCAAGCCCCGGCGACCTCGCCCCAGCTCCAAGCACATCTTAGGTAGCTGGGTGGTTTTGCCGGAACCGGTCTCCCCGCCACCACCACAACCTGATGATCGCGTATGGCGTTAAGAATATCTTCGCGACGCTCTACCACCGGCAGGTCTGGCGGATAGTTAAGCGTGACTTGCTGGGCCTCACGCTGGCTAAGTTGCTGCCGAGCGCGACTGATCTCGCGCTGCACTTCCTGCAACCCACGGCTAATCGGCTTGTTATCTCGCAGACGTCGGCTCAAACCGGCCAGGCGTCGTTCCAGCCGTTCTGCATCGCGCAACATCACTTCACCTACGGCCTGTTTCAGCGCAGCGAGGCGTTGGCTATCGGAGGGAGCTGGAGATGTCTCGGTGGTCACGATTGAGTCGGCTTCCATTCGCTTGGGCATTTAACAAGAGATTTTAGTAAGAGTTATAAAATCAACCCGCTCAATTGAGCGGGTCGTATAGTGTAACGCTTTCAGCTCCGAGACGCCTAACCACAGCACTGAGACGTCATTTAAAGGTTACACTTTTGTGGGTTCTTCGTCGCGAAGTTGACGGCGTAGCACTTTGCCCACGTTAGTTTTAGGCAATTCATCGCGAAACTCGATGTACTTGGGCACCTTGTAACCGGTGAGCTCTTTTTTACACCACTGGCGTAGCGTCTGCTCATCAAGCTGACTATTCTTACTCACTACAAACAGTTTGATCGCCTCACCAGCATTTTCATCCGGCACGCCGACCGCCGCTGACTCAAGCACATCCGGGTGAGCAGCCACTACATCCTCGACTTCATTGGGATACACATTAAAGCCAGAGACCAGAATCATGTCTTTTTGCGGTCCACAATCCGGATGTAACCATCCTCCTGAAGGATGGCAATATCGCCGGTGTGGAACCAGCCATCCTCATCGATAGAGGCACGGGTTTCGTCTTCGCGCTGCCAATAACCTTTCATTACCTGCGGCCCTTGGACGCATAGCTCTCCTGGCTCGCCCATTGCTACGTCCTTACCGTCTGCATCCACGACTTTCACTGCAGTGCCCGCCACGGGCTTACCAATGGTGCCTAGTTGAATCGCATCGGTGGGGTTAAAACTAACGATCGGCGATGTTTCAGTCAGACCATACCCTTCAGCAATCGGGCAACCCGTGGTTTGTTCCCAGCGCTGTGCCGCGGCTTTGGTCAGCGCCATGCCGCCTGAAATAGTCAGCTTCAGCTTGGAAAAATCGAGCTGCTTGAAGTCGTCCCGATTACACAGTGCATTAAATAGCGTGTTGAGGCCGATAAAGGCAGTGAAGGGCAGCCCTTGAGCTCTTTAACAAAGCCATCCAGGTCACGTGGATTGGTAATGAGCAAAGAGTGATTACCTGTCTCCATCAAAAACAAGCAGTTAACGGTAAACGTATAAATATGATAAACCGGCAGTGGCGCTATGACCATTTCTTCGCCATCGGTCAGGTGGGCGCCAATAGCTTCACGGGCCTGCAACATATTGGCAACCAAGTTACGGTGCGTCAGCATTGCCCCTTTCGGTGTCCCTGTGGTGCCACCGGTGTATTGAAGCGCTGCTAAATCGTCGGGCGTCTTCTTGACCTCGGTATGGTTAAGCGAACTGCCTTTTTCAGCGCATCGCGAAAGCCAATCGCCCCAGGCAGCGAATAGGCCGGCACCATTTTCTTAACGTGCTTTACCACCGCATTAATTAACCAGCGTTTGGGCGTCGTGCAAATCGCCAAGCTGGGTAACTAATACATGCTTGATATCTGTTTTATCAAGTATTTTCTCAAGCTTATCCGCCATATTGGCCAAGATGAGAATGGCTTTCGCGTTGGAGTCTTTGAACTGATTTGCCATTTCCCGCTCGGTATAAAGCGGATTGGTATTGACCACCACCAAGCCTGCCCGCAGCGCGCCAAACACCGCCACAGGAAACTGCAGTACATTGGGTAGCTGAATAGCAATACGATCCCCGGGGACAAGGTCGGTTTCATGCTCTAGCCAAGCGGCAAAATCTGCAGATAAGCAATCAAGGTCGGCGAACGTGAGCGTTTTTCCCATGCAGGAAAAGGCTGGCTTATCCTTAAAACGTGCTACTGCGGTATGAAAAACATCCGTGACTGAATCGTACTGATCCAACCCTTCAAGCGCTGGGCCACGTAAAACGGCGGCGTTGGCGTGTTCGCTCATGGGCAATCTCCGCTAATCGTGTCGGCGTGATCACCGACCTTGTTGTTGTCACTAGGCTATTGTGGCTAAGTTCATCGGCCCAACGATATACGACCCACGACAGGCTGTAAAACGTTCGATTAAAACTTACGTTTCAACTTTAGCCTATTTGAAAGCACCGAAAAAAACAAGCCTTCTCTCAATAACGTAAAGGACTCAGTCTATTATGGGCAATAACGCGCCTGGATTTCACCGTCGCACCAAACCAACAGCTCCCCGGCACCATACGCTGCCAGACTTCATTATGAGTGAGAGGCTCAGTAGCAATTACCGACACAATATCATCAGGGGTGGTGTGTTCAGCGAAATTAACCGTCATTTCAGCGTCGGAAAGCTCGGCCTCACCGAAGGGGAGCGCAACGCTTAATGTGGACCAGCTTAGTGGTGCAAAAGTATACAAATACCGGCCATCAGACAGCAGCATATTGAAGACGCCCAGCGCTCTTAGCTGCTCACATAGCTGATGCAAGCATTTCCACAGTGTTTCAGGCTCAGTAGGCGGCGTAGGGAAAGTGCGCCTCAGCTCTCCCAATAACCAGCAAAGGCGTGCTCACTGTCCGTGTTACCGACAGGCGTATAATTGCCTAATGCGAGACTCTCCCAGCCACTTAATTGGCCATTGTGCGCATAGCACCAAGGCCGACCCCACATTTCACGAGTGAAAGGATGGGTATTGGCGAGCCTAACGCCGCCCACGTTAGCTTGACGAATGTGACTGATCACCACGTGGGACTTAATCGGGTAGTCGCAAATCAGCCGGGCGATAGGTGAATCAACCGACGGATGTGGGTCACGAAAATCGCGGTAACCGCCCTCTTCGTAGAAGGCAATTCCCCAGCCATCTCGATGAGGGCCAGTGCCCCACCGCGGTGCAAAAGCCCGAAAAGCTAAAACAGATATCGGTGGGCACATTGGCACTCATGCCAAGCAGTTCACACATACGCTTCACACATGCCCAGATACCAACCAGCTTCCTAAGTGATTCATCAACCAATCACCGGTTCACGACGGCGTGGCGCTTCGTCATCATCGGCACGCTCCTCTTCCTGGGCAATATACTCAACTTCGCCAGGCCGACGCCACCACCACAATGCGACACCTATCAGCGCGCCTAGCGCCACACCCAACACCAGCCACATCAAGCCGCCACGTAATGCGGCGCCGTTGTTTTCTAAAAAGCCAACCGCTGCCACCATCGCCGAAGGTGCCCAACCGGTATAGAATTCCCCCCTCCTCTATGAGCGGTAACCGGAAACTGGCGGGTGCCCATATCGCCCCAGCGACAGCCCAGGTCAGCACTAAGCGTGGCAAGCGAGGCAGAAAAGTGAACGCAAAGTAGACCGCGACAATCACTAACAACGACAGCCCGTAATAACTCAACCACAGCAGTAATGTTGAATCTGCAAACAGCATAATAACCCTCATGTGGGTGAACTCACCCGACGTTAATTTCTCGTTATGGTACCTATCAATTTATGAAAGCACAGCAAGGCATACACACAGGTTTACCCGCTGCGCGCTATTATCGCGCTAATGACCCGCAATGGCACTGGCTAGAAGCGCGCAACGACCCAGAAGTCACCGCCTTTTAGAAGCCGCCAACCAACAACAAGCCGATTGGTTTGCTCCGCTCGCTCCGTTAGAGGAAACGTTATACCAGAGCCACCTCGCACGCCGCGAATTAGCTGTGACCAGCCTTAAGACAACGCTTGATCACTTCACGTTCTGGAGCAAGACTGGCGCCGAGGACAACTACCCAAGCTGGTGGCGTCACCCCAATAGCCAACCTGAACAACATGAATGTTTTTTCGATGTTAGCGCCCGCGCCGCAAAGCACGATTTTTACGACATGGGCGATATGGCCCTCTCACCCGATGAACAGTGGCTAGCCTGGACAGAAGATACCCAAGGCGATGAGCGGTTTACACTCTGGCTGAAAGCACTCCCCAGCGGCACGCCCATACCACTGCTTAACGATATTGGTGCGGGCCTGTGCTGGGCAGAGGACCAAACCGCCACCACGGCCACCCTGCTGTTTACTCGCTTTGATGACACGCAGCGACCCGATAGTGTTTGGCGTTTACCGCTGTCGCTAGCCGATCCTAGTGCTTCAAAAGAGCCCGTACTGGTGCTACGTGAAGAGGATCCAGAGTTTTGGCTCGGCATCGGCAAAACGCGTTCGCGGTCATGGCTGCTGCTTGAAAGTGGTTCAAAAGACACCAGCGAAATCCACTTGGTGCCCGCCCACACCCCCTGCCACGAAGCCGCTATGCATTCAGACGCGCCAACCGGGGTTGAGTACAGCATCGACCACCGCCCAGGTTTTTATTATCGCCTACATAACCAAGCAGGCGCTCATTTTCAACTCGATTATTTGCCTGATAGCCAGCCTGGCTATTCTCAAGCTAGTTGGCAAACATTAATTAGCCACCGTGAAGAGGCCACGCTGGAGGGCGTTGATGCGTTTTCTTGGGGACTGATGCTGGCTGAACGTGATCATGACCAGGCGCAGGTGCGTTTGCGGCGGTTGGTACTTGACGCACAGCATGACTGCACACTGGATGAATACCTGACATTGCCCGAGCAGCCCTGTTCGCAGATGCTTGAAGACGAGCCGCACTTCGATAGTCAGGTATTGCGCCTACGCGAAGAATCTTTTACTCAGCCACCCAGCTGGTTCGCGCTCGATCTGACCAACGGCGAACGGACACTGCTGAAACGCGCACCTGTATATGGCAACTTGCAGCCGGAACAGTTAATAAGCAAGCGTCTATGGGCGACAAGCCAGGATGGTGAGCAAGTCCCTGTCTCGGTGGTCATGCGTGCCGACCTGGCCGATCAGCCCTTACCCACGCTGTTGTATGGCTATGGTGCATACGGCGAGGCTCTCGATCCCTGGTTTTCCATCGCTCGGCTGGAACTGCTTGAACGCGGCGCGGCTTTTGCCGTCGCCCACGTAAGGGGGGTGGTGAACGCGGTGAGCCCTGGTATTTAAACGGCAAGATGGCCCATAAAGAAAACAGCTTTAACGACTTTATGGCTGCCCGCGAAGAGCTGATTGAACAGGGCGTTAGTGACTCACAGCGAATTGTGGCCTATGGCGCCAGTGCCGGGGGCTACTGGTGGGCACTTGTATCAATCGCGCCCCTGAAGCGTTCTGCGCCGCCCTACTAGACGTACCGTTTTTGGATGTGCTGCGTACTATGCAGAACCCCGATCTTCCCTCTTACTACTGCGGAGTACAGTGAATGGGGCAACCCGGAAGAACCGGAAGTCGCCACCCGAATACGCGATTATTCGCCTATCGATAACATCCAGACTCAGTCATATCCTGCGCTTTGGATTGAAGGCAGTTGGTTTGACACCCGCGTCAGCTATTGGGAACCCGCCAAGTTTTATGCGCAAGTGGCGCAACAACAGCAGGGCTCAGCGCCTATTTTGATGCGCACGGATATGAGCAGTGGACACGGTGGCGCCTCCGGCCGCTTCAAAGCTTGGCGGGATGCCGCGCGCCAAGACGCGTTTATCCTTTGGGCGCTAGGTTTGGCACAGCCCTCGCCAACCTAGCGAGAGCTACTAACTAAGTAAATTTTCCAGGCGTTATTTTAGCAGTGCAAAGGCACTGCTTTTAATGATAAGATGAATTTTATGAAAATAGTTTCCAAAAACTATTCCATCATCATTAATCTTACGCCATACTATACGTTAGTCGTATAAACTATCGTTTAGTCTTTAGGTGAAGCAAATGAACCATCAAGAGCACTTTCCCACTATCTGGGACACACCACGTAAACCAAAGGTAAAGGTAGCTAGCCCAACGCCCGATAAAAAAATTCTTACCCCGGTTAAAGAAGCGTTTTTATCTATTTGGGATACCCCTAAGCGACAGCCCAGTGCTTAAAACGGTAGGAATTACATAGGCAACACGGCAATGATGTGTGACTCTAGCTGCTGCTCTGGCACTTCGTCCTGCGACACGGCAAAGCTACGCACGCTAATACCCTTGCGATGCACACGCTCGGCGTCATTGCTTAAAAGCGGATGCCAACCTGCCAGTTTGCGCCCTTCCGCCACGCGCCGATAGCCACAGCTTTGTGGTAACCAAGTGAACTCTTTAACCAAGGCCGGTGTAAGCTGGGTGCAGTCAGGAACGCTGTCAAAACGATTAGAATAATCGCTACATTGGCAGCTTTTGATGTCTAACAAGCGACAGGCAACGTTAAGCACCGCCAGTTCCTGGGTGTCCTCATCATGCAACTTTAACAGGCAACATTGCCCGCAGCCGTCACACAGCGCCTCCCACTCCGGTGGCGTCAGTTCCTCCAGAGTAAAGCGCTCCCAAAAGCGTTCGCGCATCGCTGTTTCCATCGACTTCTCCTTCATGACCACACGGAAACACGTTTTATGTTGGTGTATCGGTGTGGCTTAATTCAGCCAACAGCGTTGGCCATAATGCTTGAAAATCGTTCTCTAGCACTCGGTAATCGTCACGCAGCCAGGGCACCAGGGCGGCAAGCTGATTGGGGCCAGACAAACGGCGCCCGATCCCGCTATCGCGCGGCAAGTAAAATCAAAATCAGCGTAGCCTCTTAACCAGTCATGCTCGACGAGTAACGGCATCATACCCGCCAGCCGGTTCGGCGCAGAGCGGGTAGAGAGCAGCCGATAGCATCGCCCAATAATCTCTTCCTGATCTACCTGCCCCGCCGTATCCCGCGCCAAAAGTGGTCCCACATCATGTCCAGGGCAATACCCGCATAGCGTCGCTGGCCGGTTGGCGCGCGCCGCCGTGCATTCACAACGCTTGGATGACTATCCACCCATGCATCGACACGGCGATGATGGCGAATCCCCCTGAGCCGTGGCAACGGGCCAATCACTTAAATCGCGCCCTTTAACTCCATCGGCGATTAAATTGCCATAGAGAAAATCATCGCTACCCGCGCTGACCAGCCAGGCATGGGCAAGAAAATTCATAAACGGCTGTCGTTACTCTTCATCTGCACGTGCATCAAAATGAGAGGCAACGTGTGCCCGATGCACATCAAGCAAATAAGCCTCCTTGGGCGGCGGCATTTGCAAATAAAAGCCTTTATCTTTAATTCCTTCCACGACATCCGCTGCCTTTACCCGTGACAATTTTTGTCAGCGGTCAGCAACATGGTAAAAACCGACACAGGCTTGCCGAAGGTTTCAAGCAGTGGTTCAGGGACATTTGCTAACCCTTGACGCTTATCGACGTATAAATACATTTCATCTTTGCGTGAGCTTTGAAAACTTCGCAAATCATTTTGTCGCTCATAATGATCGCTCCTCAAGGGCCTGGGCCAGTGCATCATTCAAGCACTCGCCCCGCCAACCAGTCGGCCAAGAGAAAGGCTCCCCGGCCAAATCCTGCATCACCAGCGTTTCAATATCGCGCCGACGCATCAACATTTCTGGCGCTACGCCCAAGTCACTGGCTTTGGCAGTCACCGCCTTCTTGAGTGCTTTAAAGCGGGACTTGAACGACGGATGCATGGGGTCTGGCCAGGGTGACGGCAAGGTAGCTTCGTCGCAGTGCTGGGCTTGTTTCACCATCGCCAGCAGTGCATCGCCCTCTTTTTAATTAGCACTGGCTTAACGCCTTCCACTTCTGAGAGCTCGAAGCGATTACCGGGCATCTTTTCGGCGATTGCGAATAACAGCTTGTCACTGATTAACCAGTTGCGCGGCAAATCACGACGGCGTGTTTCGCCTTCCCGCCATGCGGTCATCAGCCGATACGCCTCCATTTGACGAGGCATCAAGCGCCATAGTTGGCGTTGGCGGGTATACCACTGTTGATCGTTATCAACGCTGCGGCCTGCCTGTTCAATCAAACTGGCGCACTCAGCCTCCACCCACTCGCGACGACCTAACGTAGCGAGCTTTTCAGCCTGTAGCGTCCAAACTTTTAATAAATAGATAACATCCAGCGCGGCGTAATGGCACTGCGCAGGTGTTAGAGGGCGCACTAGCCAGTTTGAGCGTGTTTCCTCTTTTGGCAGGGTTTCACCGACCCAAAATTCGACCAGTTTTTGGTACCCCATGCCCGGGTTTTCACCCAAAAAGCCTTGCACCACCTGGGTATCAATTAGCGGTACCGGCAATACGCCCGCCCAGTGCTGAAAAACCTCCAGGTCTTCGCTGCAAGCGTGAAGCAACTTAATCGCACTATTTTGCAGCAGAGCGCGGAATTTATCGGTACAAGCGATGGCGACCGGATCAATCAGATAAGCCAGCTCACCTGCGGTAAATTGGATCAGCGCAGGCACTGGAAAGAACGTGTTCTCTCGAAAAACTCGGTATCCAGAGCAATCACAGAAGCATCGGCTACTTGATCGCAGGCGGCATCAAGCGCCTTTGGGGTATCAAGCCATTGAAAAGAGGGGAGTAAGAGAGGACAAAAGCATTCTTCCAAGTTGGCGCAAACGCCTAAGCGCTTGCGTTTAGATAGGCTTATTCGCTGGCAAAAGGCAGGCGACCATTAAACGCACGGCTCAATGTGCCGCCATCAACATACTCCAGCTCTCCGCCCATAGGAACACCATAGGCAAGCCGCGAAAGTTTAACGCCGTATTCTGCTAGCTGCGAGGCAATGTAGTGTGCCGTCGCCTCCCTTCGATCGTAGGGTTAGTCGCCAGCACCACTTCTTCGACCAACCCTTCTGCGACGCGCGCTTCCAGCAAATCCAGCCCAATTGACTCGGGGCCGATACCGTCTAGCGGCGAAAGATGACCATGCAAAACAAAATAGCGGCCTTTAAAACCTCCCGCCTCCTCAATCGCTAGTTGATCGGCAGGCGACTCCACCACACAAAGCAAGGCATCATCGCGTCGTGGGCTTTCACATAGTAGGCATACTTCGGCTTCAGTGAGCGTTCGACATCGTTGACAGTAGCCTACTTCTTCAATCGCTTGTTGGATGACCGCAGCAAGGCGTTGCCCACCCGGCCGTTCACGCTCAAGTAGTGCATTGCCATTCGCTGAGCCGTTTTAGGCCCAACGCCTGGCAGTACGCGAAAAGCATCCATTAACTGCTCAACGAGAGGAGAGAATCGCATTGCTTAGAATGGCATCTTAAAGCCGGGCGGCAAATTCAAACCAGCCGTCGCTTCTTCCATTTTTGTTTAGAGCTAACTTCCAATTTGCGCACAGCATCGTTGACCGCCGCCGCTAACAAATCTTCCAGTAACTCTTTGTCCTCTTCCATGACACTGGGATCGATAGACACGTTTGAAACATCGTGTCGACCGTTCATCGTCACTTTGACCATACCTGCGCCCGCTTCACCCTGCACTTCGGCTTTGGCTACTTCTTCTTGGGCACGCTGCATCTTTTCTTGCATTTCTTGGGCTTGCTTCATCAAGTCGCCCATTCCGCCTTTAAACATGGCTATATCTCCAAGGTGGTTAAAAGGTACAGCTGATATCATAGGTATATAAAGTTGAACTTAGCGCATCTCATCGGCAGGCTTAACACTGGATTCTATCAATGTTGCGCCAAATGCCTGCTGTAACTTCTGTACATGGGGGTCGTGATTGAGTAGATCAACCGCATTCGCGTGACGCTCTTGATTAAGGCGATCTTCACGTTGTCTGGTGTTTCCAAATGGCTCGCTAATTCGGCAACGTAGAACGCTATCCGCCGCGGCATACCCTGTTCTTTCAATGCCCGCTCAATACGCGTCTGGTGCACTTCCGCCTGCATTGCCTCTTGACTAGGGTCTAAACGGAGCGTCAGCAGGGCACCGTCATCACTTTCCACTAAACAGTTGCCCGCTAAATTGCGCGTTAAGCCGCCCAGGCCCAGTGAATCAAAACATTGCAGCCATTGTGCATTATCCAGCTTGCCAGTCGTGGCCGTAACGGCAGGCGTCTCTACCGGCACAGAAACAGGCGCTGGTGTATCGGCTGGTTCTGGCGTTAAAGGTGCCGTTGGTTCCGGAGACGCTGGTGCTTCAGAAGCTGTTGCTAGCTCAGGAGTTTGCTGGGCAACGTCAGCCTCGGCCGCCTCACGTTCAGGCGTTGTCATTTCACTCCTCAACAGCCCAGGGAGGCGGCTCTTGGGCAGGCGATTCTTCTTGATAAGACGACGCTTCTTGAGCCACTGGCACGGAAGACTGTGAGGCCACTTGGCTATTACTAATCTCCAGCCCTGATGAGACTGAGCTTGATTCTGCCTCAGCTTCTGGCGCTGACTTCACTTCTGGCAAGGGTTCCGGGGTGATGAGGCCGTATCAGCAACCTGCACGGAAGCATTCGCCTCATTAGCCACAGCTTCTGAGGGAGCCACAGTTTCTGAAGGAGCCCCAGTTTCTGAGGGCTCGCGGCGCAATGGTAGCTGCGTACGTGGTGGTTTCGGCACACCCTGGGGCGGAACGCCAGCATGCGCAGCAGCGTCATCTCTAACGCGCTGCGTAGATCAGGGGCATGCACCATGTCGCCACGCCCCTGGATACCGATTTGGTAATAGAGCTGAATATCTTCAGCGGTAAAGCGGCTCGCAAGTTGCAAGATAACGTCACGGTCACCGTGACTGTTATCAACGGCGTCCGGGACCATCTGTGCCACTGCCAAGCGGTGCAGCATGCTGGAGAGTTCATCCAACACAGCGGCAAAATCCGGCCCCTGCTCTGCTAACTGCGCCACTTCTGCCAATAACCGCTGTACATCCACATCGGCCAAGGCTTCAGCCAGGGCGAGAATATGGCGATGATCCAGTGTGCCCAGCATGGCGGCTACATCCGCGTGGCGAACGGCGCCCTGGCCAAATGCGATCGCTTGATCGGTAAGACTCATCGCATCGCGCATCGAGCCTTCCGCGGCCTTGCCCAACAGCCACAAGGCACTCTCATCAAACGCGACGCCCTCCTCCCCTAGCACATAGGTTAGGTGCTCCACCACGCGTTCTGGTGGCATATGCTTAAGAGTAAATTGGAGGCAGCGCGAGAGCACCGTCGGCGGCAGTTTTGCGGATCGGTGGTGGCCAACAAAAATTTAACGTGAGGAGGTGGCTCTTCCAACGTTTTAAGCAGCGCATTGAAACTGCTGGTCGAGAGCATGTGCACCTCATCAATCAGGTACACTTTGTAACGCCCCTGAGTCGGTGCGTACTGCACGTTATCCAGCAGCTCGCGGGTATCTTCCACTTTGGTTCTTGACGCCGCATCGACCTCAATTAAATCAACAAAGCGCCCATCATCAATCGCCTGGCAACTGTCGCACCACCCACAGGGGAGTAGAAGTAATGCCTTCATCGCCACGCCCGTTGGCCGTACAGTTCAAACACTTGGCAAGAATACGCGCCAAGGTGGTTTTACCCACGCCACGTGTACCTGTAAATAGGTACGCATGGTGCAAGCGGCCCTGATCAAGGGCATTCACCAAGGCGCGTTGAACATGGGTCTGACCAACGAGTTCGTGGAATGTGCGAGGTCGCCATTTGCGGGCCAGAACCTGATAGCTCATGAAGCTGTCTTTCCTTCGGCGGGCTAACTTACCTCACGCTTAGGCAGCGCGAAGTAAGTGCCACGATGCATAACAAAACAATGCGTGAACAAGCGTCATTCTAGCGGCTGCACCGCAGCCCGCCAACCGCCTGGGGCGGAGTGTTTGGCAACCACTAGGCGTTATCACTACCTTCCGCAGCGCCGGCGCGCTGAGCAGCCGCTTTACCAGCTTTTCGAGTTCGCCGCTTTGATGCATTTCAACCACAATGTCGCAGCCCCCTACCAGCTCGCCTTCTACCCACAGCTGAGGGAATGTCGGCCAGTTGGCAATCTTGGGTAATTCAGCGCGAATATCCGGATTATCGAGAACGTTAACGAACGCAAAGCGCTCGCCGCAGCTCATCAGCGCTTGAACGGTCTGGGCAGAAAAACCGCACTGCGGCAGTTGGGGCGAGCCTTTCATGTAAATCAGGACCGGGTTTTCGCTAATTTGGCGCTGAATGTTTTCGGCAGTCGTGCTCATAAAATTTCCTCGCTTATCAATGGCCGAGCCCACACACTTAGCACTTAAAAGTACCTGAATAGAGCGCTCGGCTTTAACGTGTCAGTGGTATTCTACGCATGCCGTTCGCGTTGCGCATCCCCCTGCAGCATAGCTAGGATAGTGTTTTTGCGCGGAGAGAATCTCTTATGGCGACACGCCATTTCCTGACCTTGTTAGATTTGACCCCGGACGAGCTGGATTATTTGATCCAGCGCGCCATTACGATTAAAACCAATCTTAAAGCCCAAGGTCCTGTTTATACACCATTAACCAACCGCACCCTGGCGATGATTTTTGAGAAATCATCAACGCGTACGCGGGTTTCATTTGAAACGGGAATGGCACAGTTTGGCGGCCACGCGCTATTTCTCTCTCCCCGCGATACCCAACTAGGCCGCGGCGAGCCAATTGAAGACACTGCTCGCGTCCTGTCTGAAATGGTCGATGCGGTAATGATCCGCACCTTTTCACACGCCGGGCTTGAAACCTACGCCAGCGCCAGCAGCGTCCCCGTCATTAACGCACTCAGCGACGACTACCACCCGTGCCAACTACTCGCTGACATAATGACCTGGACCGAACTACGTGGCAGCGTAAAGGGTCGCACAGCGGTATGGATTGGTGATGGCAACAACATGTGCCACTCGTGGATCAATGCCGCTCGCCAGTTTGGCTTTCACCTGCGCATCTGCTGCCCGAAAGGCTATGAGCCCCGTGCCGACATCATGGCGGCAGCAGGCGATCACATCTCTTTATTACATGACCCACAAGCCGCGGTTAAAGAAGCCGACCTGATCACTACCGATGTCTGGGCCTCGATGGGCCAGGAAGAGGAACAGGCTAAACGTGAAGCAGATTTCGCTGGCTTCCAAGTAACAGAAGCCATGCTGGATCAGGCGAACCAAGATGCGCTGTTTCTGCACTGCCTGCCTGCACACCGCGGCGAAGAGATCAGCCAAACGCTTCTTGAGGACCCGCGCGCCGTCGTGTGGCAGGAAGCAGGTAATCGCCTGCATGCGCAAAAAGCATTGATTGAGTTCTTACTGCTAGGCAGGGTTGCTGAGTAAGTTGCTGAAAAATAACAAGTCAGCAAAAACTGCTGAACTTACGCTTTTGAATACGAAAAAGCCTCGTTTAATCAACGAGGCTTTTTTCTATAATTTGGTGAAGCGGAATTCAGTAAAGCTGCATATTGGTGGAGCCTAGCGGGATCGAACCGCTGACCTCAACACTGCCAGTGTGCGGAATTCAGTAAAGCTGCATATTGGTGGAGCCTAGCGGGATCGAACCGCTGACCTCAACACTGCCAGTGTTGCGCTCTCCCAGCTGAGCTAAGGCCCCACATACTGTACTTTTTGACAGCGAGGCGGATACTACGTTGAACCTTCCCCCTCGGTCAAGTTTTTGCACCTTCAGACCTAACTAATTCCCCTTTGCCTTCAGCTGTGGCACTCTATACGCGACTAATTAAGATCTACATGCAATTAACAAGATCTATATGCAATTAAAAAAGATAGAGTAGCGAACAAGGCCAACGCCTGAGCCCATGATGTTTCCATGCAGGAGCCTGCCCCTTGATCAGTGTACTTATCGCCGATGATCATCATCTAGTAAGAACTAGCATTGCTCACCTGCTAAACGAAGAGTGTGACATTAAAATTGTGGGCGAGGTCGATGATGGCGAAACCGCGGTGACACAGTGTCGCCATTTGAAGCCCGACATCGTGTTAATGGATATTCGCATGCCTGGCATCGGCGGGCTTGAAGCCACTCGGCGCATTCACCGTACGATGGCAGACGTTAAGGTATTAATTCTAACGGCGCATATGGAAGACAGTGTGCTGCGTCGCATGTTGGAAGCCGGAGCCTCAGGCTTTCTAAGCAAAGGCGCGGATGCGATAGAAATGACCGATGCCATACGCCAAGTGTTCCACGGTCGCCGTTACGTAAGCCAGGAAATTGCTCAACGTTTGGCGCTCTCCCACTTTACCAATGAAGATAATCCCTTTAGCCACCTCTCCCACCGTGAGCTTCAGATTGCCCTCATGATTGTTAACTGCCAGCGCGTACAAGATATCTCTGATCGCCTGCATTTAAGTCCTAAAACAGTAAATACCTACCGCTATCGACTCTTTGATAAACTACAGGTTGCCACTGACGTTGAGCTGACTCATTTAGCGCTCCGTCATGGGCTGGTCGAGGGGTTTGACGCTACCTAGCTATAACCCCAACTCCCCCTGCTGTTATCGGGTACCGACACGCTGACATGACTTTTGATTCAAAACAGTTCTTGAGCTCGGTAAGCACCTCTCCTGGGGTTTATCGTATGCTTGATGAACAAAGCAATACGCTCTACGTGGGTAAAGCTAAGCGCTTAAAAGCACGCTTGGCCAGCTATTTCCGTGGCCAGTTAAACACCAAAACCCAGGCCATGGTTGGACGCATCGCCGACATCCAAGTCACCGTGACGCGCACTGAAACCGAAGCGCTTCTGCTCGAACAGACGCTAATCAAACAACTGCGTCCGCCCTACAACATTTTGCTCCGCGATGATAAATCTTACCCTTTTGTTTTTGTTACTGACCGCCATTCGTATCCTGCGCTCGAGTATAAGCGCGTCCGCCAACGCAGTGATGATGGTCGCTATCTAGGCCCCTACCCTAGCAGCGGGGCCGTGCGTGAAAGCCTTGCGTTGATGCAAAAATATTTCGAATCCGCAATTGTGAAGATAGTGTCTTTGCCCACCGTTCACGTCCCTGTTTGCAGTATCAAATTCAGCGCTGTAGCGCCCCTTGCGTCGATTATATCTCTGCTGAAGATTATCAGCGCGACCTTGAACACGCCGTAATGTGCCTGGAAGGTAAAAGCGAGCATGTTACCGAAGAATTGATGAAAGCGATGGAAGCCGCCAGCCAAGCTCTCAATTTTGAGGAAGCCGCTCGCCTGCGCGACCAAGTACAGCAATTGCGGCAACTTCAACAGCGTCAGTTTGTCGACACGGGCGGCGGCGATGCCGATGTTTTTGCTCTCGCTCAACGCCCTGGCGCGCTTGGTGTTTCAGTGCTAAGCGTTCGCGATGGTCGGCTATTGGGGCACGCCATCACACGCCTAAAAACGATCTGGACCTACCCCTTGAGACGCTGCTCACTGAAGTCGTTAGCCAATACTATTTTGGCCAGCCGCATAACGTTCCCAATGAAGTCATTACGAGCCACCCGCTGGACGATAGCGAGCTTATCGCCGAAGCACTGACTCAGCATGCAGGAAAACGCATTCGTGTAACCAGCCAAGTTCGCGGCTACCGTGCGCAGTGGCAACAACTTGCCATTACCAACGCGGAACAACAGCTGGCCTCACAACTGGCCAATCAAACACAGCTGACCCAGCGCTTTACCGCGCTACAGAAAGCACTGGGCTTAGCAGAGACGCCGCAGCGCTTGGAGTGTTTTGACATTAGCCACAGCCATGGCGAAGCGACCGTTGCCTCCTGCGTCGTGTTTGATCATCAAGGCCCGCGTAAAAGCGACTACCGCCACTTCCGCATTGAAGGAGTGGCTGCCGGCGATGATTACGCCGCCATGCAGCAGGCTCTCACACGACGCCTCAAGCGGGTAAAAAGCGGAAGCAGTCGCCCCCGACATCCTGATTGTCGACGGTGGCAAGGGTCAGCTCAATATGGCCCGCGACGTGTTTCAAGAGCTCGATATCACCAACATTATCTTGTTGGGTGTAGCCAAAGGCACAACGCGTAAAGCAGGGCTTGAAAGCCTGTTTTTAGAAACCGCCGACAACCCACTCAATCTGGACCCGGCATCCCCAGCCCTGCACTTGATCCAGCACATCCGCGATGAGTCACACCGCTTTGCCATTGCAGGCCACCGCGCCCAACGTGACAAAGCGAGACGCACCTCAACGCTGCAGGATATACCGGGCATCGGCCCTAAACGCAGGCGGGAACTGCTGCGTTTTTTTGGTGGACTGCAAGGGGTGCAAAAGCCAGCCGCGACGAACTCGCCCGTGTACCTGGCATTAATGCCTCGTTAGCCGAGAGTATTTACCGGGCACTCAACGGATAAACTCCTCGTTGGCATGGATGCTATCGGCCAAGGGGGGATAGAATGAGCCCCAGACACTTCGAATCCTCTGATTTTCCGGCAAGGATCGCACCCTGCGATGAATATACCTAACATACTAACATTGGCGAGAATCGCCTTTATTCCGCTACTGGTGGTGCTGTTTTATCTGCCCTTCAGCTGGAGCATGCCCGTAGCGGCAGGCCTTTTGGTCTGGCCTCGATTACCGATTGGCTGGATGGCTATTTAGCGCGACGCTGGAATCAGTCAACGCCTTTTGGCGCTTTTTTAGACCCGGTAGCTGACAAGCTCATGGTCGTCGTCGCTCTGGCACTCTTAATTGAGCGCTTTGATAGCGCAGTGTTAACGCTACCCGCCCTAGTCATTATTGGCCGTGAAATTGTCATTTCCGCGTTACGCGAGTGGATGGCCGAAATGGGCAAGCGAGGCATGGTGGCCGTGTCATGGGTAGGCAAACTGAAAACAACGCTGCAAATGGTTTCGCTGCTAATCTTGCTGGCACTTCCTCCCGCCCATGAGTTTGCTCTTTTAGGCATTGTGGTGCTCTATGCCGCCGCTATTTTAACGTTGTGGTCGATGTTTCAATATCTGAAAGCCGCCTGGCCGCACCTTAGCCGCTCCATGTAAGCTGCTGATAAGTAAATAAGGAACTCTAGCTAATTCATTGATTGACAAGCTGGTGGCGATCCGTATAATTCGCCCTCGAGTCGAGCGGGAATAGCTCAGTGGTAGAGCATCGCCTTGCCAAGGCGAGGGTCGGGAGTTCGAATCTCCTTTCCCGCTCCAACTTGGATAGCGTGGTAAAGCAAGAGTGGTCGTGAGCTGGAACGCCAGCCCGGTCGATCTCCTTTCCCGCTCCAACGACTCTTGAGGCTGGATGGCAGAGTGGTTATGCAGCGGACTGCAACTCCGTGTACGCCGGTTCGATTCCGACTCCAGCCTCCATCTTTGTACAGCTGTGTTGTTCTAAACAGCGAAACAGCATTGTGATGTTCTGCCCGGATGGCGAAATCGGTAGACGCAAGAGACTTAAAATCTCTGGGGGCAACCCCGTGCCGGTTCAAGTCCGGCTCCGGGCACCATTATCTAGCATTAATTTCTCTATCTTCGCTTTCCCTATCTTTACTTTTTCTGCACCTCTCCTTCTATCACTGGCTACTTCCACAGCCATTTAGCTCCTATTTTGATTACCTCTTCACGCTGCATTTAGCCCAGCCTTTTCCGGCGCGCGAACAACGTTCTTTTCTAGTCCCTCAAACATCGCTAAACATTAATCGCTACGCTATGATGCCTGCCTTCTGTATTTTAGCGCTATGCAAACGCTAGCTATATTTAGTGTGTGCAAGATTTCGGTCAGCATGAAGGAGAGCGGTCACATGACCACGCCAACATCCGATGTACTTATCATTGGCGGCGGTGTCGCTGGATTAACCCTTGCTCTGGAAATTGCTGATCATCTATCAGTGACCCTGGTTCGTCCCGCTCAAGATGATCACGGCGCCAGCCGATGGGCACAAGGCGGCATTGCTGCAGTCCTCTCGCCAGATGACGACCTAGAAACGCACATCAACGACACGTTAATTGCTGGCGATGGGCTATGTGAAACAGAGGCGGTGCGCTTTACTGTTACCCACGGCCCCGCTGCCATACAGTGGTTGATCGATAAGGGCGTTCCTTTTACGCCAGAGACCGACCCTGCAGCGCGCTACCCGTATCACCTGACCCGCGAAGGCGGCCACAATGCTCGGCGCATCATCCACGCCGACGATGCCACCGGTCGCGCTGTAGTAGACACCCTATTAAACAACGTTGCACAACACCCCAACATTACTCAGCGCAACGACCTTACAATCGTAGGTCTGTTGCAAGATAACCAAGGTGCCTGCCGCGGTGCCTATGGCTGTGATGCTCACTTACAATGGCGCTCGCTGACTGCACGCTACACTGTCTTGGCCACCGGCGGAGCAGTGGCCTTTACCGCCATACCACCACTCCCGCGCCAAGCAGCGGCGAAGGCATGATGATGGCTGCAGCGCTTGGTGCACGGCTAGTTAACCTAGAGTTTCAGCAGTTTCACCCAACCTGTCTGTATGACCCAGAAGGCCCGGCGTTTTTAATTAGCGAGGCGGTTCGCGGTGAAGGGGGGCATTTGCTTGATGAATATGGCCAGCGTTTTATGCCAGCGCTGGATAAGCGCGCAGAACTAGCCCCCGCGATGTGGTCGCTCGCGCTATTGATGCCGAAATACAGCGGGGCACGCGGGGCCATGTGTGGCTGGATATTCGCCACTTGGGGGAAAAAGCGATTTACCACCACTTTCCCACTATTTTGTCCCACTGCGCCTCACGAGGCATAGATATCACGAAGCAAGCTATTCCCGTGGTGCCTGCGGCTCATTATAGTTGTGGAGGTGTCGCCACTAACCTGCAAGGCGCTACAGACGTTACAAACCTATATGCCATCGGTGAAACAGCCTACACGGGATTGCATGGCGCCAACCGAATGGCCAGTAACTCATTACTAGAGTGCTTAGTATTTGCGCACAGCTGTGCTAACGCATTGAAGGAACAAGGCGACGCCTCTCCAAGTGTCGAATTTGAGCCTCCGGCACAAGCCGCAGCCATTGCCTTACCCAAAACAGTGTTCAACGATATGCGTCATCGCATGCGGGCTATCATGAGCCAGCAGGTTTCTATTGTGCGCAGTACTGCCGGGCTAAGCACCGCCTTGAAACATTTGAAGGCACTGCTAACCCGCTTGGAAGAGATGGAAGGAGCGCTAGCAGACCCCGAAGGCAAACGCTTACAGCAAGCGCTTCAATTAGCACTTTTAACGGTGCTGGCGGCACAGCAGCGACATGAGTCAAGAGGACTGCACTTCACCACCGACTGGTCCCAACAGCAGTCGCTGGCCGTCGCCTCTTCGCTTACCATGAAAGATTTAGCGGCCTGGCCGGTGGAATAACTGCCTCACCTCACGCAGGCTTTCAGAAGGTGCGCTATCGGGCCACAGCCAAACCCGCTGCTTCCCGATATAAAGCCCTATTAACCAGGGCCCTAAATAGTCACAGCGCACCTGATGCTCTTCACCCAGCTCTTCATTTAGCTTTTCGCCCACTTCCTCACTGAGCATCGGTCCACTCCCTACCGACTTCCGATTACGTGTCAGCAGCCAGCGGCCATGAAATACCGACGCTGTCGATGTTAGTGAAAGCAGTCCTTCCGGTTGATATAGATAGGCGCGCCAACCAAGAGCAACGCCTAGCACTATCAGTGCCAAAGCGGCTAGCTTACCTCCCACCCAGTAGCCCAGCATCGCAATGACCATAAACAGACAGCATTGCGTAAGCTGCCACAGCCTAGAGGGTACGATAGGCAGAATTATCGGTGGTTTCAGCATGCTCAACGATCATTTGTACGATACGCCGCTGGCTGGGTTCTTCAGGCCACTCGCGATGCATTAGCCACACAAAGGTCCTGATCCTCACCTTCAATGAGCTGCTGATAGGCAAGCTGGTCCGCTTCACAAAGGTGGTCAAAACGCTGTTCAAGAAAAGGGATAAGCAGCAGATCAAGCTCCCACATACCACGCCGAGAGTGCCAATAAAGCCGTTTGCGCAAAATGGCAGCAGGGGAATTGTCGTCGTTCAACGTCATCCGCTCCAATCAAATAAATGAGGAGCCAGTATACCTAAGCTGTGGGGTCGCGCCAGCGCCCTCCTTCGCCTATGCTGTTAATGAGTCTAGAACCTTGTTTTATCTGAATTGTTTTATATTCAATTGAGCAGTATGCTGAATTGAATATTAATGAGGTCGAGAGTGCGTCACGGCCTTCAATGTTCGCAGGGAGCTAACCGATGACTAAATCTGAATTAATCGAACAAATTGCGATGCGTCAGCCGGAATTATCCGCCAAAGACGTTGAAACGGCAGTGCGTATTATTCTGGACGATATGACGGATTCTCTCTCCAGCGGTGGACGCGTTGAGATCCGTGGCTTCGGCAGTTTTTCTTTGCACTATCGGGAACCGCGCGTAGGGCGTAACCCAAAAACAGGTGATGCGGTTGATCTTGAAGGCAAATATGTGCCGCATTTTAAGCCTGGCAAAGAGCTACGCGAACAGGTAGATGCTAGTCGAGCACTCGGTTACTAAACGCGGCTATGGGTTATCCGACCTTCAGCGGGATGACGTCGCCGCTTGAGTCGTACACAATAGCGTTACCGTGAACGTCACAGACTAGGAAATTCAAATGCGTTGGATCAAAGGGCTGATTCTGGCCGTCATTTTGCTGATAGTAGTACTCGTAGGTATTCTGTTTGCCGTTAATAATCAGCAAACGATTGCCTTGAACCTTATTTGGCTAGAGCTACCCGCTATATCGCTCTCGGTCTGGCTGCTCGCGACATTAGTATTTGGTGTCGTGCTGGGCATGCTCGCAATGTTAGGCGTCTACGTCCGATTAAAAGCAACCCTGGCCCGTAGTCAACGACAGAATAAGCAGCAACGTAAAGAGCTCGATAGCCTACGTACCCAGGGGGTTCAAGGAACTGGCATAAATGCTGGATGTCGCGCTGCTAAGCGTATTGGTGGCCGCCATTGCCATCGGTTACGGGTTAGGTTACCGCCAAGCTGGGCGTCGCCGACATCGTTCTCAACTGCCAGCTCAGCCCTCACAGGCACTATCGCGTGATTACTTCGTCGGGCTTAACTATTTGCTTAACGAGCAACCCGACGAAGCAATCAATATGTTCATCAGTGTGCTCGCCGTTAACAGCGAGACGGTGGATACTCACATCGCCTTGGGCAAACTATTTCGTGCCCGTGGCGAGGCCGACAGAGCGGTTAGCATTCACCAAAATCTATTGGCTCGCCCTGCCCTTTCACAGCACACCAACGAACAGATCCAGCTGGAACTTGCTCGGGATTTTATGGCGCTGGGTGTTCATGATCGTGCGCAGCGCATGCTCAATACTCTGTTGGAACATAGCGGCAATGATGACCACCGCTACGCCGCCAAACAGCTGCTAGTCGACTTATTAGAGCGTGAAAAGTCATGGCAGCAAGCAATCGATGTTGCTCAACCCTTGCTTAAACAGCATCCGAAGATGCGTCGCCCTGCGGCGCACTGGCTATGCGAGCTGGCATTGGAGGAAATTAGTGAAGCCAGCCGACCGCTGGCGAAAAGCATCTCAAAAAAAGCCCTGCAGTTGGATGAGAAATGCGTTCGTGCCAGCTTATTATTAGCTGAGCTAGAGATGGACAACGGGCATTATACCCGCGCTATTGAGCGATTAGACAGCATTCCGCACCAGGACACAGCCCACACTCCCACCATGCTACCTGCTCTCAAGCACGCCTATTTGCGTAATAATGATGAAGCAGGCTACGAAGCCCACCTCTACCACCTGCTTGAACAAACCCCTTACACCAGTATCATTATTGCGCTAGGGCAGCTCGTTCATCAGCGTGACGGCGTTGACAAAGCCATTGAATTGATCGGCGAACGCCTGCGCGCAGTACCGAGCCTAGGCGGGCTGGATTATTTGATTGACCTGTATATTGAAAGCCAGCGGCTTAGCGGAAAAACCTCTCCGGATACGCGTCTACTATTACTAAAGCATCATACCGATGCACTCCTTCTTAACCGTACGCGCCACCGCTGCCAACGCTGTGGCTTCGCCAGCGATTCCCTACAGTGGCAATGCCCCAGCTGTCGCTTTTGGGGAACAATTAAGCCGGTTATTGGTGTCGAGGGAGAATAGTCACCATCTCAGTGTATCAATCAACACCAACTATCGACGCCCTAACTCCGACTCAATCGCCTCCAGCGCCTCCATAGGGTCTGCGGCCTGAGTAACGGGTCGCCCGATCACTAAGTGGCTACTACCCGCTTCAATGGCTTTGCTAGGGAGTCATAATTCGCTGTTGGTCATTCGCAGCTGCAAAGCTTGGCCGAATACCAGGTGTTACCTTCAAGAACGGTTCACCGCACGACACATGAAGCTGCGAAGCCTCTTGGGCGGAACAGACCACACCGTGTAAGCCACTCTGTTTTGCCAGCAACGCCAAGCGCTCCACGTGCTCAGCCAATGAGACATTGATACCAATATCGGCCAAGTCATCAGCCTGCATACTGGTTAATACAGTGACGGCGATTAAATGGGTAGTTAAGCCACGTTGTTCCAGGCGCTGTATGGCGGCTTCCATCATCCGCCTGCCACCGCTGGCATGGACATTGACCATCCAGACGCCCTGCTCCGCTGCCGCCTGCACTGCACTCGCAACGGTATTGGGGATGTCGTGAAATTTAAGATCTAAAAACACCTCAAACCCACGCCCATGCAACGCCTCAAGCACGGCAGGGCCGCTGCGAGTGAATAGCTCTTTACCGACTTTAACCCGGCAGCGAGCAGGGTCTAACTGATCGGCCATACAGAGCGCTGCGTCTAATGACGGGTAATCAAGCGCAATAATTATCGGGGAATCAGTGGCCACAATATCGCTCCAAATATGTTTTCAGCCATTATATCAGGCTCCCTACTCTCCCTCGCGCCCCTCGTGATGTAAGCCATTTGCCATACGTCTCTAGCTAAAAACTTACAACGACTGTCATATATCACTGACATAAACGTCCACGCTATAACGCTAAGTTAGTAGTGTAGTGGCGTTTATCTAGCTAATTGGTAAGTCAAGTACAAGTAATCACCGCTTTTAAACTTCGCTCACGCAATAAATGCAACCTATCGTTATTAAAAGGATCTCGAGGATGACTATGACACTTAAAAGAATCTTTGCCGCATTACTGTTCTCTATGAGCTTAGGGTTCTCCAGTGGCGTGCTGGCCCAAGACGTAGCCCCATTAACGTTAATACCGCTGATGCTGAACTGCTGGCCGAATTGCCTGGTATTGGGCCAAGCCGAGCCGATGCGATCATTGAAGAGCGCGAAACGAATGGTGCCTTCGAAAGCGCTGATGACCTTGCCCGCGTTAGCGGCATTGGACCAGCAACCGTTGACCGCATGCGCGACCAAGTAGCGTTTGAAGAGTAAATACTAGCCAGTTGATCACTACCACAGCCCGGTAGCGCTAAAGCATACCGGGCAATTATAAATACAATTTTTAATACAAGCCCTTAAATGACCCACAGGTTCATAAAAGTGTGCACGGGCATGGCTTCAAGAGCCGCTTGTTCATTGCATACCTCAGCAATTTTCTTGCATCGGCTTGCTGGAAAACGTGTCGCTAAGTGTTGCTCAAATTTAGCTACCAACAACGGCATACCCTCCTCCCGCCGACGCTGGTGACCAACAGGATACTCTACGACGACTTTATCAGTTGCGCTGCCATCATTGAAAAGACCTGTACTGCATTAGCGATAGAACGCATTCCGGGGTCGTGATAAGCCGCCGAATACTGGGCATCCTCCTCAACCACCATTTTGTTACGCAGCACATCGATCATCGGATGGGCGGCATGAAAGCTGTCTTCATAATGGTCAGCGGTGAGTGTGCCAAAATAAGGGGGACCGCGGTCATATATTGCAAACAATGATCGCGGTCCGCCGGGTTAGCCAATGCACCAGTTTTGGAAATAATCCGAATAGCCGAATCGTGGGTAGTCAGTACGACTTTATCGATCTCGGCCAAGCGATCTTTAACCTGCGGGTGAAGCGCCACAGCGGCCTCACAAGCCGTTTGGGCATGGAACTCTGCCGGGAATGAGATTTTTGAACAGGATATTCTCCATCACATAACTACCGAACTCGCGTTGAAAACGTAGACGGCGGTCAGGTTCCGGCTTCAGACTCAAATCTTTATTGGCGTGGCTAAACAGCACATCGTAAAAGCCCCATTGGGGCGCTGACAGTGCACTGGGAATGCCCATTTCTCCACGCAAGGCGATATCCGCCAAGCGAACGCCTCGAGAGGTGGCATCACCCGCGGCCCAACTTTTACGCGAACCAGCGTTGGGCGCGTGGCGGTACGTCCGTAGGCTCTGGCCATCAACCCACGCATGGGAGAGCGCCGACAACAACTGCTCACGGTCAGCGCCCATCAGCTTTGCGGCGACCGCAGTAGACGCCACTTTTACTAATACCACATGATCGAGCCCAACGCGGTTAAAACTATTTTCCAGTGCAAGCACGCCCTGTATCTCATGGGCCATGATCATGGCATTAAGCACATCGCGCATTACCAGCGGCGCCTCGCCTTGGGCAACTCGCCGTTGGGAAAGGTGGTCGGCCACAGCGAGTATAGCGCCAAGATTATCCGAAGGGTGGCCCCACTCAGCGGCAAGCCACGTATCGTTATAGTCCAACCAGCGAATGATACAGCCGATATCCCATGCCGCTTTGACCGGATCAAGACACAGCGAGGTGCCCGGCACTCGTGAGCCAAACGGCACCACCGTGCCTTCCACTATTGGTCCCAGGTGCTTGGTACACTCAGGGAAGCGCAGCGCTAACAGCCCGCAGCCGAGTGTATCCATCAAGCAGTAGCGCGCGGTTTCCAACGCCTCTGAGGATTCAACCTGATAATTTAAAACGTAATCGGCAATGGCCTGCAGCTCGGGATCGTAATCCGGGCGCACATTGGCTTCGGACGTGGCGGACGGTGTGGTGGGCATAGTGCTCTCCTTCGGCTGAATCACTTACTCAGTATGGTCTAAGGCGCGCTTTCTAAAAGCTGTCGCCGGGAATCCTTACCGTTCCTTCCATCAACACCCGCGCACTGCGACTCATCACTGCCTGTTCGATATGCCAACGTCCTTCCACCTGATTCGCTTCAGCGCCTACACGCAGGCTACCAGAAGGGTGTCCAAAGGTGACCGCATTACGCTTAACACCCGATTTACCACCGTTCGCCGCCAAGTTCACCAACGTACCTTCGATCGCGGCGGCAGCTGCAATCGCAACGGCGGCCGTGCCCATCATGGCGTGGTGCAGTTTACCCATGGAAAGCGCCCGGACCAGCAGGTCAATATCGTCGGCGCTCACGACTTTACCGCTTGATGAAACGTAATCCGCCGGTGGTCCGACAATAGCCACTTTCGGTGTATGCTGGCGGTTGGCGGCTTCGCTGATATCGCTGATCAATCCCATACGCACAGCGCCGTGTGCACGAATGGTTTCAAACATCGCCAGCGCTTTACTATCGCTATTGATCGCGTCCTGGAGTTCGGTGCCGGTATAGCCAAGATCAGCAGCGTTAATAAACACTGTTGGAATACCGGCATTGATCAGGGTGGCTTTCAGCGGCCCCATCCCCGGCACTTCCAAGTCGTCCACTAAGTTACCGGTGGGAAAAATCGCCCCCTCCCCGTCTGCGGGGTCCATAAAGGCTACCGGAATCTCAGCCGCGGGAAAGGTCACGCCATCGAGTTCGAAATCACCGGTTTCCTGCACCTCTCCATTTACAACAGGCACTTTAGCTACGATAGTTTTCTGAATATTCACCTGCCAAATTCTTACCTCGACGACCCCGTTTTGTGGCAGGCGTGCTGGATCAACCAGGCCGTTGGCAATCGCAAGGGGCCTACCGCCGCCGACAGGTTGCCGCAATTGCCGCTCCAATCTATAAAGGGTTTGTCGATGGATACCTGACCGAACAGGTAATCCACATCATGCTCCGGCGACTCACTCTTAGACAAAATAACCGTCTTACTGGTGCTCGAAGTTGCCGCCCCCATACCATCTATTTGTTTTTCGTAGGGGTCGGGGCTACCAATGACTCGTAGCAATAGCTTATCCCGAGCGGAACCGGGCTGCTGGGCCGCTTCGGGTAAATCGCTGAGTTTAAAGAAAACGCCCTTGCTGGTGCCGCCGCGCATATAGGTCGCGGGGATTTTTATTTGCGGCACGTTGCTGGTTTGCGTTATATCGGTCATCTGTTTTTCACTCCGAGAGGCAACATCTATTAAGCCGCCGTGGATTCAAGGAAGTCCTGGGCAAAGCGCTGCAGTACGCCACCCGCAGTGTAAATCGACACCTCCTCAGCGGTATCCAGACGGCACTTCACCACGACACGCTCACTTTCACCATTATGCCGATGAACCACGAGCGTGAGCATCGCACCTGGCGAAACAGCACCTTCCACATCAAACATTTCGGTGCCATCCAAGCCTAATGTTAGGCGAGTGGTGCCGGGTTCGAACTCCAGCGGCATCACACCCATACCAATCAGGTTAGTGCGGTGAATACGCTCAAAGCCCTCCGCGGCAATCGCTTCCACGCCCGCCAGCGCCACGCCTTTGGCCGCCCAGTCCCGCGAGGAACCCTGGCCATAATCTGCGCCCGCGATAATGATCAGCGGCTGCTTACGAGCCATGTAGGTTTCGATAGCCTCCCACATGCGGGTAACTTCACCTTCGGGCTCTATTCGCGCCAACGAACCCTGTTTTACGCTGCCATCGGCATCACGCACCATCTCATTAAATAACTTGGGGTTGGCAAACGTGGCGCGCTGAGCGGTAAGGTGATCGCCACGGTGGGTCGCGTAGGAATTAAAGTCTTCCTCCGGCACCCCCATTTTGGCCAGATACTCACCTGATGCGCTATTAAGCTGAATAGCGTTGGAGGGCGAGAGGTGATCGGTGGTGATATTATCCGGTAGAATCGCTAGCGGGCGCATACCTTTCAGGGTACGTTCTTTGGCCATATTGCCTTCCCAATAGGGCGGGCGACGAATATAGGTGCTCTGAGGCCGCCAGTCATACAGTGGGCTCACTTGGGCACGGGCGCTTTTGTCCAAGTCAAACATAGGAATATAGGTCTGCCGGAACTGCTCCGGCTTTACCGATGCTTTCACAATCGCATCGATCTCTTCATCGGCTGGCCAGATATCCTTTAAGGTAACGGGGTTGCCTGCCTGATCCACACCCAGGGCGTCCTTTTCGATATCAAAACGAATCGTGCCTGCAATCGCGTAAGCGACTACTAGCGGCGGTGAGGCCAAAAGGCCTGCTGAGCATGAGGATGAATCCGCCCATCGAAGTTACGATTACCGGAAAGTACGGCGGTTGCGTAGAGATCGCGCTCGATAATCTCCTGCTGAATTTTGGGATCCAGCGCCCCGGACATGCCGTTACAGGTGGTGCAGGCGTAAGCCACGACTCCGAAGCCAAGGTTTTCAAGCTCGCTCATCAATCCGGCTTCTTCCAGGTACATCTTGACGGTTTTCGAGCCGGGCGCCAGCGACGACTTCACCCAGGGTTTACGCAGCAAACCTAGCCGGTTGGCATTACGTGCAATCAGTCCGGCGGCGACCATATTGCGCGGGTTGGACGTGTTGGTACAACTTGTAATAGCGGCAATAATGACGGCACCGTCAGGCATCTTGCCCGCTCTTCTTCGCGTGCTGCTTCGAGGCCCACTGCAATGCCGCGCTGAGCAAGCTCTGAAGTAGGCAGATGGGCGTGGGGGTTCGAGGGCCCGGCCAAGGTGCGGTGTACCGATGAGAGGTCAAAGGTCAGCACACGTTCGTACTCAACCTCGGTCAAACTGTCCGCCCACAGGCCGAGTGTGTTTGGCATAGGTTTCCACCAGCGCGACCTGCTCATCTTCACGGCCGGTAAGCTTCAAGTAGTCGATAGTTTGGCCATCGATGTAGAACATCGCTGCGGTCGCGCCGTACTCGGGCGTCATGTTGGAGATAGTGGCACGATCACCGACGGTCAGTGCATTGGCTCCTTCGCCAAAAAACTCAAGGTAAGCACCCACTACCCGCTCTTTGCGCAGGAACTCGGTAATCGCCAGCACCATGTCGGTGCCGGTAATCCCCGGCTGCAGCTTACCGGTCAGCTCCACGCCGACGATATCCGGCAGGCGCATCATGGAGGCGCGTCCCAACATTACACTTTCGGCCTCGAGACCACCGACACCTACGGAAATCACGCCGAGGGCATCCACCATAGGTGTATGGCTATCGGTGCCCACACAGGTATCCGGGTAGGCAATACCGTCGCGGTTCTGTACCACTGGCGACATCTTCTCCAGATTGATCTGGTGCATAATGCCGTTGCCGGGCGGAATCACATCGACGTTCTCGAATGCCGTCTTGGTCCAGTTGATAAAGTGGAAACGGTCATCGTTGCGGCGGTCTTCAATGGCACGATTTTTCTCGAAGGCGCCCTCTTCGGAGCCTGCATGTTCCACCGCCAGTGAGTGATCGACAATCAGCTGGGTCGGCACCACCGGGTTGACCTTGGCGGGGTCACCGCCCTTTTCGGCGATGGCGTCGCGCAAACCAGCCAGGTCGACCAGCGCGGTCTGGCCGAGGATATCGTGACAGACGACGCGCGCCGGGTACCAAGGGAAGTCAAGGTCGCTCTTGCGCTCGATCAGCTGTTTTAGCGCATCGGTGAGAAGCTCGGGATCGCAGCGGCGCACAAGCTGTTCCGCCAGCACACGAGAAGTATAGGGCAGCTGCGCATAGGCACCGGGCTGGATATCTTCCACCGCCTCGCGCGCATCAAAAAACTCAAGCGCTGTGCCAGGCAGCGGTTTACGGTATTGGGTATTCATAGCAGGCAGACTCACAAGAAGGAGGAGCGGAAAAAGCCCGGCGTCCAAGTCACCGGGCAGCAAGGCGGTTCAGTCTCGCGCTTCTATCGGCACCCACTCGCTCTTCTCGGGGCCGGTGTAATCGGCACTAGGACGAATAATGCGGTTGTTGGCACGCTGTTCGAATACGTGGGCCGCCCAGCCAGTCAGCCGCGACATAACAAAAATCGGTGTAAACAGCTTGGTGGGTATATCCATGAAGTGGTATGCACTGGCATGGAAAAAGTCTGCGTTGCAGAACAAGTTTTTTCTCACGCCACATGACCGCTTCGACTCGCTCAGAAACCGGATAAAGCACTTTGTCGCCGACATCGTCTGAGAGCTTCTTGGACCAGTGCTTGATGATCTCGTTGCGTGGGTCGGATTCGCGATAAATCGCGTGACCGAAGCCCATGATCTTGTCCTTGCGCTCCAGCATGCCCATGATCTTGCTTTCCGCTTCTTCCGGCGACTGCCAATCTTCGATCATCGCCATGGCTGCTTCGTTAGCGCCGCCATGCAGTGGACCGCGCAGGGAACCGATCGCCCCGGTCACGCAGGAGTGCATATCGGAAAGCGTCGAGGCACACACCCTAGCAGTAAAGGTAGAGGCGTTGAACTCGTGTTCGGCGTAAAGAATCAGCGAGACGTTCATTACCCGCGCATGCAGTTCAGAGGCAGGTTCGCCGCGCAACATATTGAGGAAATGGCCGCCGACTGAATCATCATTCGTTTCGGTATCAATGCGTACGCCGTCGTGCGAGAAGCGATACCAGTAGCAGATAATCGAGGGCAGCACCGCTAGCAACCGGTCGGCGACGTCTTGCTGCTGATCAAAGTTTTCCTCGGTCTCAAGATTACCCAGCATCGAAGTGCCGGTGCGCATCACATCCATCGGGTGCGCATCTTTAGGAATTTGCTCAAGCACTGTTTTCAGCGCATCGGGCAGCCCACGCAGGCTTTTCAGCTTGCTTATGTAGTGGTCCAACTCATCCTGGTTGGGCAACTTGCCCTTTAACAGCAGGTAAGCGACTTCCTCGAATTTAGCTTTTTCGGCGAGCTCTTTGATATCGAATCCACGGTAGGTCAGGCCTGAGCCGGTTTTGCCTACCGTACACAGCGCGGTGGAACCGGCGCTCTGACCACGCAGTCCTGCACCTGTCACGGGTTTATCAGCCATGGTGTGTCTCCTATTACTGCTTTTATTTTTAAATTGTGTTTTTCAAATATGATCGAACGTTAACTGGCGTTTGGCTTTACTGGTCGTCGCCCTGTTCGGCAAACAGTGCGTCGAGCTTTTGTTCAAAGTCGTGGTAGTTCAAAAATCGTAGAGCTCGTCGCGAGTCTGCATCAGTGGCACGACGTCTTTTGATGGCCGTTGTCGAGGATGCTTTGATAGACCTGAAGCGCCGCTGCGTTCATGGCTCGGAACGCAGAGAGCGGGTAAAGCACCATGCGACAGCCAACGTCGCCCAACTCAGATTGGGTAAACAGTGGCGTAGCGCCGAACTCGGTGATATTGGCCAAAATCGGCGCATTGACCCGTTCACAGAAAGCTTTGTAATCATCCAGCGTGTGGACCGCTTCGGCAAAATAGCATCAGCACCCGCCTCTACGCAGGCGTTGGCGCGTTCAATGGCCGCATCAAGCCCCCTCTTTTGGAAAGCGTCAGTGCGGGCAATTAAATAGAAATCGGGGTCGATCTTGGCATCTGCTGCCGCTTTAATGCGATCCACCATTTCTTGCTGGGTAACAATCGCCTTGTTGGGACGATGGCCACAACGCTTTTGGGCGACTTGATCTTCCATATGCACCGCCGCCACGCCGGCACGCTGCATCTCTTTAACGGTGCGGGCGATATTAAAGGCGCCGCCCCAGCCGGTATCGATATCCACCAGCAGCGGCAGCTCGGTGGCACCGCAGATACGGTGGGCATCTTCGACGACGTCATTCATGGTCGTCATGCCCAGATCCGGCAAGCCGAAGGAAGCGTTGGCAACACCGCCGCCGGAAAGATAAATTGCCTGGTGGCCCACTTTTTCGGCCATCAGCGCAGTGTACGCATTTATAGTGCCTAAGATCGGCAGTGGCCGGTTCGCCTCTAGCGCAGCCCGAAAACGCGCACCGGGAGTCATCTGGGACATGAGGAGTTACTCCTGTTGTTAATTTTAGTTATGTTTTAACTTTCTGATGTTAAAGCTGTCTGTGCGAGGGTCGCCGCATAGCGGTCCGCCACATTGGCACGTGAGGCGCTAACATGGCGTCGCATCAATAGCTCGGCTAACTCTGCGTCTCCCGCTTCGATGGCATCCACAATACGGTGGTGTTCCACAAAAGCACGGTCGTGTGCCGCTGGCACTAAACTGGGTGCGATAAAGACGCACAAGGTAGTAAAGATCGTCGCATAGCAGGTTCATCAACATCTTGTTATGACTGCCCTGAACGATGCAGTAATGAAAATCGAGATCACCTTCACGCTGGTAGTAGGCTTCGCCACGCTTCAGGTCCGCTTGGCCTTCATGCAGTGCCAATACATCACGCAACCCTTGAATTTCATTGGGCGACATGTGCTCTGCAGCCAGCCGGGCAGCCATGCTCTCTAAGGCTTCACGCAGGTCAAAGAGCTCTAAAAGCTCTTTCATGGAAAGCTGAACCACCCTCGCGCCCACATGAGGAACGCGTTCAATTAATCGGTGCGCTTCAAGGCGTCGCATCGCTTCGCGCAGCGGCCCTCGTGAAATACCGTAGGTTTTAGATAGTCCGGGCTCGGTAATTTTACTGCCGGGAGCGAGTTCGCCGCGCACGATGGCATCCTGCAACTGATGAAATACCCGCTCTGCGAGCGTGCGTACTTCGGGCACAGCTGTCTCAGGGTAGCCTCACCCCCTCTGTTTCCAGATAAAACATTGGCGGCTGTTAGCGAGTTAGAAGCAAGTGTTGCCATGATTAATTGTCGACAATTGGAAAGTAAGCAAACTCTAGCGCGTGCCAATTGAGCCGTCAACTAACCTCGTTTACCGATTTTATACGCCTTTCGTTGTACTCGCAGGCGAAATCCGCCTTAGCCTGTCAACAATTAGCCCTTAATGGTAGGTAGTCCTCTAGCGGTACGTGAGAAAGGCGTCAAAGGTTAGCGCTGGTGTCATTGTCTACGCCCCTCTAAAATGGCTCGCCCTTACCTGGCCAGGCATTTGCTTAATGAACAAGGCGTTGACGATAACTCCCTTGCCCTACTCACCCGACCCCCTGGGAGTATTCGCTTGCCTGCGCGCCAGACCCGGCGCGGTATTGCTTGACAGTGGCCGCCCGGTTGCTACCGGCCGCTTTGACATCATCAGTAGCGACCCCATTGCCATGTTGGAAGTGTTCAGTGATGGCAATGCCCAGCTCTTGTCGGACCAGCTCAGCCCCCGCTGTCTTTATCCAACGATGCATTTGCGCTTCAGCAATGGTTACTGGACCAGCTTGATATCCCAAACGAACCCAGTGAACTGCCCTTTCTAGGCGGACTAATTGGTTATTGGGGCTATGATTTAGGCCGCGAATCACAAGCTATCTCCAGCCTTCAAGCGAGAGCCGTTTTATTACCTCACGCACGGCTAGGGCTTTATGACTGGTGTATTTCCCTTGATCACGTGACCCAGCAGGCATGGTTAATCGCCACACCGGAACGCCGTGAGCAGGTAGAGGACTGGCTGACCCAGGCGCCAGTAGAAACTAGCTCTTTTACTTTAAATAGCGCCTTCAAAGCCGAGCTTAGCCATGCCCAATACATCAACCGCTTTAACGTTGTGCAATGTTACATTCGGGAAGGCGACTGCTATCAGATCAATTTGGCTCAGCGCTTCTATGCCGACTATCAGGGGGGATGAATGGCAGGCGTATTTAAGGTTACGTCAAGCAACCCCCACGCCCTTTTCAGGTTTTATGGCCTGGGATGACAAGGCCGTTCTCTCTCTCGCCAGAACGCTTTATTCAATGCCGCAACGGCGAGGTTGAAACACGGCCCATCAGGGCACTCGCCCCGCGGGGCGACACTTGAAGAAGACCAGGCGCTAGCGGAGCAGTTATTGAACAGCCGAAAGATCGCGCTGAGAATGTGATGATCGTTGATTTACTACGCAACGATCTTGGGCGAGTGTGCCAGCCTGGCTCCATTACCGTGCCGCAACTGTGCCGATTAGAAAGCTATCCGAACGTGCATCACCTGGTTAGCGTGGTAAAGGGATACTCGCCGACAGCTATACGCCACTGGCACTTCTCAAGGCGGCATTTCCCGGCGGCTCAATTACTGGCGCACCCAAAATTCGCGCCATGCAGATTATTGATGAATTAGAACCCTGCCAGCGCAGTGTCTATTGCGGCAGCCTGGGCTATGTCGATGTACGCGGCAGCATGGATACGTCAATTGCTATTCGCACCATGGTTGCCGAAGCGGGAAGATTGCATGTGTGGGGCGGCGGAGGCTTGGTGGCAGACTCTCAAGCGGACGAAGAGTACACCGAGACATTGGATAAAATCCGCCATCTCATCAGCGCTTTGGAATAAGCGGCGTAAATTATAAGTCAAAAGGAATATAAAAGCCTAACCAAACGGTATTGGGGGAACATGGCTTGGGTTTGGTAGCCTAGGGCTGACTTTTACCTATTAATAGGAGGCGACATGTCCTCAGCGCTTGAAGCGATAAACCGCGACTTTGCTAATAATCCCCAAGGCCTAGTTGAATGGGCGCTGGCCCAGGGTTCACGCCCAATTTGTACTACTAACTTTCGCCCCTTTGAGGCGGTCATTCTCCACATGGTTAGCCAAGTGCGCCCGGACATTCCCATTGTTTGGATGGACAGCGGTTACAACACCGAGGCAACCTATCAGTTCGCCGACGAGGTGATACAACAGCTGAATCTGAATATCGTGAGCTTTGTGCCCCGGCGCACCCGCGCCCACCGCGAGGCGCTGGATGGCCCCATGCCTGGGATAGACGACCCACGCCATGCGGCCTTTACGCAGGAGGTTAAGCTTGAACCCTTCGAGCGTGCATTGCGTGAAATGCAGCCCGATGTCTGGTTCACCGCGCTACGCGCCGAAGACACGCCGGAGCGCGCCAAAATGCAGCCGGTTAGCCGCAACACCGACGGGCTTCTAAAAGTAGCGCCACTTCTGCAGTGGAGCGCTAAGGAGATGTACCAGTATTTACAAGCGCATAACCTGCCTAACAATTTCGACTATTTTGACCCCACCAAGGGTAGAAGAAAAGCGCGAATGCGGTCTGCATTTACAACACTAACGATTAATACTCAGGCAGGTCCAGATCATCGAACAGAGACTGCTCATGACGCGGGCCTGCCGTTAGCGCTTCATCTACACGGTCGCGCGTTAAGTGGGGTGCAAAGCGCTCCAGGAAGTCATACATATAGCCGCGCATAAAGGTGCCACGGCGAATACCGATTTTGGTTGTAGAACTGGCAAACAAATGACTGGCCTCCAGTGCCACCAAATCATCGTCGAGTGCCTCATCGACGGCCATATGGGCCACAATACCAACCCCCATGCCCAACCCTCACGTAGGTTTTAATCACGTCCGCATCGGCGGCCGTCAGTACCACGTTAGGCGTTAACCCCTTGGCTTTAAAGGCGTCATCTAACTGAGAACGACCGGTAAATCCAAAGACATAGGTCACTATAGGGTGTTCACCGAGTGCCTCAAGGGTTAACGGGCCTTGATGCGTTGCTAAAGGATGCCCCTTAGGTACCAGTACGCAACGGTTCCAGCGATAGCACGGCAATAGCACCAAGTCGGTAAATAACTCTAACGACTCAGTCGCAATGGCAAAATCCGCCTGTCCTTCACTGACCATTTGAGCGATCTGCTTTGGCGTGCCCTGCTGCATATGCAGCGCCACATCAGGATATTTTAAGGTAAATTCGCTAATAATAGGCGGCAGCGCATAGCGGGCTTGAGTATGGGTCGTGGCAATGGCCAAACTGCCACGGCGTTCGTCGCTATGCTCCCTGGGCTACTTGTTTAATATTATCGGTTAGGCGCAGCACTTGCCCTGCCAGATCGATAATGGATTGTCCGGCTGGCGTTACGCGGGTGAGATGCTTGCCACTGCGGGCAAAAATCTCAACGCCAAGCTCATCTTCCAATAACCGAATTTGTTTGGAGATCCCCGGCTGTGAGGTAAATAAACTTTGCGCTGTGGCTGAGACGTTCAAGTTATGACGATTGACTTCCCAGATATAGCGTAGCTGTTGTAGCTTCATATCCTCACCTTATTTATTGTCTATTCAGGTTCATGCAAACCACGCAAGCCGCACTTTGACGTACCACCATGTGTAGCTAATACAATGTGTCTGAAAGGCTGTGTTAGCGATACGGCAGCCCCAGCACTAAATAGAATAAAAATCACACTAACAATACTTTTATATTATAAAAAATCTCCCTACCAGCATCCAGTAATTTCTGCTATTCAGTTAAATCACCACGCGTGAAATTTGCCAGCAACCTTCGCGCCCGCTAACATCTGCCCACGCTTATCGCGATAGACATGAGGCGCGGTGATAGAGCGCTAATTAATCGCGTAATGACCGTTGCTCCATTTGAGGCAACGAAACAGTAAGAGCAACGCAAACGGGAGAAGCAAATGGCTAATAATGTTGATGTCACCAACGCCAATTTTGAGCAAGAAGTCCTCAACGCTGAACAGCCTGTGCTAATGAAATTCTGGGCGCCTTGGTGTGGCCCGTGCAAAGTCATGGCCCCGGTCGTTGATGAAGTGGCTGCTGAACGCCAGGACAACCTGAAAGTGGTTAGCGTCAACGTAGATGACGCACCTGAAATTGCTGCCGAACAAGGGGTACGCGGCGTCCCGACTGTAATGCTGTTCAAATCCGGCACCAAAGTCGCTTCATTGGTTGGTGCACAATCTAAATCTCAACTGACGCAGTTCATCGAACAAAACGCTTGATGAATGCAGCTAACCTACAAAAGCCGCCGACTCTGTCGGCGGTAATATTTTCACTACTTCCTATCTTAACTTCAGCGCTTCCACGGCGGCAGTTTTGGATCGCTCGCCGGGCTCCTTTTAAGCGTTGCCTTCCAGGCCCCAACAACCGAGCAATCCAACGCGTCTGCGGGTGGCTATCCAGAGCAATCTTCAGCGTCATCGTGAGCACCACTGAAAGCAGCATCCCCGCCGCACCAAAGATCCATCCCCACACTACCAGTGATAGAAACGCCACAAACGTCGAGAGCCCGAGCGCTTGCCCCATGACTCTTGGCTCAATCAGATTGCCAAGTACAAAGTTGATCACTAGATAAGCAGAAGCCAGTAGCAGCGCCTGAAAAGGGCCGCCATCTTGTGCAATCAGCAGTAACAACACGGGGGTATCGCGGCTAACGCTGAACCAATATTGGGAATAAAATTGAGTGCAAAGGCTAATACGCCCCACAGCAAAGGAAACTCCACGCCTACGATCATGCAAGAGAGCCAAACGAGCGCCCCTGTTGCCAGACTGATCATGGTTTTAACGGCCAAATAGCGCTTCAATGTTAAACTAAATTCACTGAATCGCTTTAAGCTAGGTGCGGGGTTTTCAAGTGCACGAGAGATTTTTTTCGCGCACGTTAAGCGTCTCGAACAGCATGAAGATAACCAGCAGGCCGACAATAATGCTCTGCATGAAGAAGTTACCAAGCTGGCCCAATAGCGCTGGCATCCACGAGCCTTCATCCTCGCCTTCAAATAGTGAATTGATCTGGTCAGGATTTATCGCCAATCCGCGTGAAGACAGCGCATTAAGCAAGTCCCAATATTGCTCATAAAGCCGCGACTCGATTTCCGGCAACGCCGTCAAAAAGTACTAAAACTATTAACTACCAGTAGGCCAATAAGCGATATAAACGCCAGTAATACCATCAACGTCAGAAATGCCGACACCCGCATGCTCAAGCCGCAGCGATGCAACCACTGCACGGGTGAGGTGCACACGACCGCAATAAATATTGCCAGCAGCAACGGCACTAGCAAGTCAGCGCCGACTTTCATTCCAGCAATAATCACCACCAGCGCGGCGAGTGCCAAGGTGGCATTGAGTGGAATACTGCGGTAATCCTCGTCCGACAATTTCGACATAATCCTTCCCTAGCGTGTTATCCATCTATAATGGCTGCATTCGTCATATTGCACAAACCGTGCAAACAATAAGCAACTGTTTTAGGTCTACTCTTTAGTGCTGAACTTTATTTTCCTCTACGCTTCCAAACAAAGTCTTCTTATTCATCTACATGGCGGCGCTTAGCCTCCATTATCAAGGAAGTAACTTATGCCAACGACTCTGCTTTGTGCTCAACGACTACGATACGGCCTGCTAGGTGGCGCCCTTCTGGCACTGCTCAGTGCTCCTCTAGCTCAAGCTTCACCTTCGCACCAAGCGCCGCCCAGCCTGCACGTTCAAGCGCAGTCGTGGGTTGAGGTAGAGCCCGACAAAGCCACCTTGAATGCACGTCTCTGGGAAAACACCCCTGCCCTATCCACCATGGAAGAGAGCGATAGTAGCGCACTTAGTGAGGCGCGCGAGCGTTTAGAAACCCGCGCCAGCGAATTAATCGAAGAAATGGAAGCCACGGGCCTTGAACGCAATGCCATCAATGCGGGGTCGCTGAATGTCTACCCCGAACATGTTCAAGGTCAGCGCAACGACGATGGTGAACACGAAACCCTCCAGCGCACACGCCTGGAGCGACCGATTACCGTCGAACTCACTGACCTTGATCAACTAAGCGAAGTGCTAGACGCCCTGATTGCAGCGGGTGTTAACTCGCTGGACGGCGTGCAATTCGACCTGCAAGACCGCGATGCAGCCACTGACGAAGCCTTGGTCAAAGCGCTGGAAAAGCCCAGCACAAGGCAAACCTGATGGCTGACAGCCTGGATGCCGAACTAGGCCATGTACAGCGTATCGAAGAAACACAATCGCCCATTTTCCAACCACGCATGATGTCAATGCGGGCAGAGAGCGATACCGCTGGCGCCAGCCAGTCCGGTGTTAGCAGTGATTACAACCCCGGCACCATTCGTATCGATGCCGGGGTCAGCGTTGAATGGGCGCTTAAAGGGACAGACGCTCCACACCGCCCAGGTAACGACGTAGCGGCTCAGGAATAGTCACCGAGCCATCCGCCTGCTGGTGGTTTTCAAGCACCGCCAGCAGGCAGCGGCCTACCGCCAGGCCCGAACCGTTCAAGGTATGCAGCAAATGTGGCTTTTTTGAATCCGGGTGGCGGAAACGCGCCTGCATGCGCCGCGCCTGGAAATCTTCACAGTTGGAAACCGACGAGATCTCGCGATACGTCTCCTGGCTAGGCAGCCACACTTCCAAGTCGTAGGTTTTCGTGGCTCCAAAACCCATATCCCCGGTGCACAGCGTCACCACACGATACGGCAGTTCAAGCGCCTGCAGAATTGCCTCCGCATGGCCACGCATTTCCTCCAGTGCTTCGTAACTCTTCTCTGGCTCGACGATTTGCACCATCTCGACCTTATCGAACTGATGCTGACGGATCATGCCGCGAGTATCGCGGCCATGTGAGCCCGCCTCAGAGCGGAAACAGGGGGTATGTGCGGTAAGCTTCATTGGCAGCGCCGACAGTTCAACGATTTCATCGCGCACGAAGTTGGTAAGAGGCACTTCCGAAGTGGGAATCAGATGGTACTCACGCTCATCGTCCAGCTTGAACAGATCTTCGCCGAACTTCGGTAGCTGACCGGTACCCATGAGCGAGTCGCGGTTGACCATATACGGCACGTAGCACTCTTCGTAACCGTGCTGCTCGGTTTGGGTATCCAGCATAAACTGCGCCAGCGCCCGGTGAAGGCGCGCAATCGGACCACGCATTACCGCAAAGCGAGCGCCGGTGATCTTGGCCGCCAGCTCGAAATCGAGATACCCCGACTTCTTACCCAGATCGACATGATCCAGCACCTCGAAATCAAATTCCCGCGGCGTGCCCCAGCGGTGCAGTTCGACATTATCGGCTTCTTTTTCGCCTTCCGGCACACTTGCATGGGGCAAGTTAGGAATACCACTAATGGCGTCGTCCCACTCCTCCTGCACCTCAGCCAGTTCGACTTTCGCTTTGTCCAGGCGATCACCCAAATCGCTGACTTCATCCAACAGCGGCTGAATGTCTTCACCGTTGCTCTTGGCTTTACCAATCGCTTTGGAGCGCATATTACGCTCATTCTGCAGTTGCTCGGTTTGAGTTTGTAGCTCGCGGCGGCGCGACTCCAGCGCCTGCAGCCCCGCTTTATCAAGCACAAAGCCCCGGCGGGCCAGTTGTTGAGCAACCGTGTCAAGATCACCGCGCAGCAGTTTCGGATCGAGCATGAATCCTGTCCCTTGGCCTGAAAACAATAAGAGCAACGCGCCAACGCACGTGCATAAAGGCACCTATTGTAGGCAAAAAGCGCGTGTGGGGGCTATGGGTGGCCTCAGGGTCTAAGCAATGGCTTACACGGTTCAAGCATTTAGCTATAGAAAAAGGGGACACTTTAAGGCTAAGGTGACTAAATAATTAATCATGTTGAGCCATGCAAATGCCACCTAAATCGTCGCACTTTTACGCTCACTCGATCCCAGAAACAGACAAGCAAGCCTGGCAAACACTAGACGATCACTTACAGTGTGTCGCCGAAATGGCGGCAACACGCGCTGATCGCTTTGGTATGACAGATGCTGGATATACTGCGGGTCTTTACATGATTTAGGTAAATACAGCGCGCCTTTTCAACGGCGGCTGGAAGGCTCTCCGGAACGTGTCGATCATTCAACTGCAGGCGCTATTGTCGCTAAACAACGCTTCAAAGGAGGGATCGGTGACCTACTGGCCTACTGTATTGCGGGCCATCATGCGGGGCTTGCCAATGGCCGTGATTCAGGCGAACGCTCCCCGCTTAGTGAACGCCTTAAAGCAGATATCCCTGGGATAGATAACGCTTGGCAAGATGCGCTTACGCTTCCACAGGAGTTACGTCCTCCTGGCACGTTTACCCAACGTCCAGAACGGGGGTTCTTTCAACTCGCGTTTCTCACCAGAATGCTATTTTCATGCTTAGTCGATGCAGACTACATTGATACCGAAACCTTCTACGCCCAGCATGAAAGCGGCCTAGCACAGCAACGCGGTGGCGGCGCTTCGCTACCGCATCTTCGCGCAGCACTGAATCAACACTTAGCAACCTTCGACACCGAAACAGGCATTAACCAATTACGTGGGCATATCCCACGTGAAGTACGTAATAAAGCAGGAATGACACCCGGCTGTTTCAGCCTCACGGTGCCCACCGGCGGTGGCAAAACGCTAGCCTCCCTCGCCTTCGCGCTGGATCACGCCATCACCCATGGCATGGATCGCGTTATCTACGTTATTCCCTTTACCAGCATCGTCGAGCAGAACGCTGCGGTGTTTCGGAAGGCGTTGGGTAAGTATGGCGCTGATGCAGTGCTCGAAAACCACAGCACCTTTGATGCTGAAAAATCGTCAAAAGGCGACAAGGATAGTCTTGATAAACTCAGACGCGACAGTGAGAACTGGGACGCACCCATTATCGTAACAACATCTGTGCAATTCCTTGAAAGCCTCTTTGCCGCTAAAACATCACGCTGCCGCAAATTACATAATATTGCCCGTAGCGTCGTCATTCTGGATGAAGCACAGACAATGCCCCTGCCCTTGCTGCGCCCAAGCGTTGCCGCACTGGATGAACTCGCGCTGAATTATCACACAAGCATTGTGCTCTGCACCGCTACCCAACCAGCCCTTATTGAAACCGATGATGCAGAGCATAGCTTCGCGGGTGGGTTTAAAGGCGTAGAGGAGCTAGCTCCCGATCCCAAAAACTATACCGAGAACTAAAGCGGGTGACAGTACGGCATACCGGCAGCTTAGATGACGCTCAATTACGCGACGAACTGTTAGACGTCGAACAGGTACTGTGCATTGTCAATAATCGCCGCCATGCCAGAGCCCTTTACGAATCCATTGCCGAGCAACCAGGCGCTTTTCACCTCACTACCGCCATGTGTGCCGTTCATCGACGGCAGGTCTTACATCATATTCGTGAAACGCTTGAAAAAGGCAAGCCATGCCGCGTTGTATCTACGTCGTTAATAGAAGCTGGCGTCGATGTAGACTTTCCAAGGGTGCTTCGCGCCGAGGCGGGCTAGACTCTATCGCCCAAGCTGCTGGGCGCTGTAACCGTGAAGGCAGACGAACCGTTGAAGAAAGCGAAGTGCGTATTTTTGCCACGGCGAATGAAGAGTGGGCACCACCACCCGAGCTAAAACAATTCGCCCAAGCCACCTGTGAAGTGCTACGCCAACACGGTCACGACCCGCTTTCGCTGGAAGCGATAGAGGCGTATTTCACGCTACTTTACTGGCAGCAAGGGCCTGACCAACTCGACAAGCACCAACTGCTCTCGCTGATTGAAAAGGGCGGCTTGACGGTCTGCCCTTTGAAACCCTCGAACAGAAATTTCGCCTCATCGACAACAATCAACGGAGTGTCATTATTCCCAGAGACGATGACGCACGCAAAGCGATTAAAGATCTCGCCTTTGCCACAAGCCCTGGCGGCATCGCCCGAAAACTGCAGCTCTATACAGTGCAGTGCCTCATAACGGCTTTAGAGCCTTAGAAAAGTCGGTGCCATTGCGCCTATCGAGCCGGATAAATTTAATGACCAATTCATGCTACTGGTCAATGAAGACCTCTACGATGACGCGCTAGGGTTGAACTGGAGCGACCCAACCTTTATGCGGGCAGAAAGCTTACAGTGGTAAACATACAATATTATTAGGGAGCAATTATGTCATACGGGGTTCGGCTACATATCTAGGTGATAGGGCCTGTTTTACGCGGCCAGAGATGAAAGTAGAGCGTGTATCCTATGATGTGATTACACCCTCGGCGGCACGTGGCATTCTGGAAGCCATCCACTGGAAACCCGCCATTCGCTGAGTGTGTAGACCGTATTCACGTGCTCAAGCCAATTCAATTTGAGTCGCTGCGGCGCAATGAAGTCGGCGGCAAGCTCTCAGCTGCCTCTGTAACCAAGGCCATGAAAACGGGGCGCGTTGATGATGTGGCCTATTTTGTTGACCAGAACCGCCAACAGCGCGCCGCCACTATTTTACGCAATGTTGCTTACGTTATTGAGGCTCACTTTGAATTTACCCCACGTGCGGATGATAGCGATACGCCCGGCAAACACCTGGATATTTTCAATCGCCGCGCCCGCCAAGGTCAATGCTTTCACACCCCCTGTATGGGCACCCGCGAGTTCCCGGCGAATTTTGAGCTAATTGAGCCAGAACAGCCTCTCCCCCTCTTTTGATCCAACATTAACCGGTGAGAAAGACCTTGGCTATATGCTGCACGATATTGATTTTGCAAACGGCAAAACATCGCGATTTTTCCGCGCTAAGATGCAAGATGGCGTGATTGAAGTGCCTCCTTTCCAGGAGGCACTCGCATGATACTGACCGCCCTCAATGACTACTATCAGCGGCTCTCCAAAGAAAACAAAGTACCGCAGCCCGGTTTTAGTACCGAGCAAATAAGCTATGAAATTCTTATAAACCAGTCAGGCACACCCATTCAGGTTAATTTTATAGGGTCATCAGAAGGGGAGTAGGCAAATACCACGACCTTTAAAAGTACCTCAATCATTTAAGCGGCCAGGTACAACCCCAAAGCCTTTTTTTCTTTGGGATAAAACCTCTTACTTGCTAGGGAGTCAAAAAAAACAAAGATGCCACTGAGGATATGCCGCAGCATATTATTTCTGAAAAGAGCACCAAGCGTTTAAAAACTTCATCAAGAGTTATTAAAGAACACTGAAAATGAGCGTCTACGTGCATTTGTTGCATTCCTTGCACACTGGAAACCAGAAATGTTCGAAGATGGCTTATTTTCATCCGACATGTTAGATAAAAACTTTTGTTATGCGTCTGGATGGAGACAAATATCATATTCATGCGACAGAAGCCGCTGAAGATATTCAGAAAAATTTGGTTCTTGGAAACGACGTACCTAAAGGTCTTTGCCTAGTCACTGGCAAATGGGCTCCTATTGCACGTCTTCATGCTTCTATCAAAATATCGAAGGTGCCCATACGGCTGGTGCATCTATCGTGACCTTCAATAAAGATGCCTTCGAGTCCTATGGAAAAAGCAAGGCGAGAATGCTCCGGTTTCTGAAGATGCAGCCTTTGGCTACACGACTGCTCTCAACTATCTTTTAAGGCGATCACCTAGCAACCAACAACGCCTACAAATAGCCGATACCACAGTAGTTTTCTGGGCAACTGCGCAAACATCAAAGGCAGCCAAAGCGGCGGAAAGCTTCTTCGCAATACTCAACCAACCTCCCAGCGATGAACAGGAAGCTACCAAGCTAGGCTCTTTGCTTGCTCAAGTGGCTGATGGCCGCCCATTAAAGGATGTTGCACCAGAACTGGAACCCGAAACACAATTTTGCGTGCTTGGGCTTACGCCCTCTGGCCCCAGGCTATCAATTCGTTTTTGGCTGGTAGATAGCCTGGAACGGTTAACAAAGCATTATGCCCAACATTATAGGGATCTAAACATTCAGCCTGCGCCATGGAAGGGAATTGCCCCAAGCGTTTGGTGGTTAACCCTGCAAACAGCGCCTATTCATGGCGCACGACCAAAATCAGAAGATGTACTGCCACAGCTTGCTGGCGAAATGATGCGCGCCATTATCACTGGGCAGCGCTATCCCCGACCGCTACTTACCAGTGTTGTTATGCGTTTTCGCAGTGATGGCAATATCAACGGCTTACGCGTCGCACTTTGCAAAGCGGTGTTAGCCCGAGAGGCTCGCTTAACCACGCACTTAAACTCGAACAAACAGGAGGTTTCCGTGAGTCTTGATAAAAGCTCCACTCATCCAGGTTACTTATTGGGCCGCTTATTTGCCGAATTAGAAAACGCCCAACGCGGCGCACTTGGTAGAGAGTTAAATGCCACCATTAAGGATCGCTACTACGGTGCCGCCTCCGCTACGCCCGCCAGCGTTTTTCCTATGCTGCTGCGCAATGTGCAGAACCACCTTTCATCCATGCGTAAAAAAGACAAAGGCGGTATTGCATACACTATTGAAAGCGAAATCAGCCAAATTATTGATGGGCTAGGCGATACCTTCCCAAGTAGTCTGCGCATCGAAGAGCAAGGCCGTTTTGCCATTGGTTACTACCACCAATCACAAACGCGATTCGCTAAAAAAGACAACACGAATAGCGATGAACAATCTGAACAGGGAGACACAGAATGAGCGCTATTGCTAACCGTTACGAATTTGTCCTTTTATTTGATGTCACCAACGGCAACCCCAACGGCGACCCTGATGCAGGCAACTTGCCACGGCTCGACCCAGAAACAAACCAGGGGCTTATCACGGATGTTTGCCTAAAACGTAAAATTCGCAATTACGTGGCACTCGAAAAGAGCAAGACGCTGGCTATGCCATCTATATGCAAGAAAAGTCAGTGCTCAACAACCAGCATAAAAAAAGCCTATGAAGCGCTGAATATTAAACCTGAATCTAAAAAGCTTCCCAAGGAAGCGGAAAAAGCGCGCCAAGTAACCGAATGGATGTGCAATAACTTTTTTCGACGTGCGCACCTTCGGCGCAGTCATGACAACTGAAGTAAACTCCGGCCAAGTACGGGGCCCTGTCCAGGTGGCCTTTGCCAGCTCTATCGATCCCGTCATACCCATGGAAGTCTCCATTACCCGTATGGCAGTTACCAACGAAAAGGATCTTGAAAAAGAGCGCACCATGGGGCGCAAGCACATCATTCCTTATGGCCTATACCGCGTACATGGCTACGTCTCTGCAAAACTAGCTGAACGTACCGGTTTTTCAGAAGACGATTTAGCTCTTTTATGGCGCTCTCTAATCAATATGTTTGAACACGACCGCTCTGCCGCGCGTGGTGAGATGTCCACCCGAAAACTTGTTGTTTTCAAGCATGATCACCCTATGGGTAACGCGCCCGCCCATGTGCTCTTCGATAGTGTTCAAGTGAAGCGTGTTGAGGGGAAAGAAGATACACCGGCACGCCACTACAGCGACTATCAAGTCAACATCGCCAGCGAGTCACTGCCGTCTGGTGTGACGGTAGAAGAACATCTATAGGTGAAACGCCATGGAAGAAGAGGCACGCCCTATTCCGCTTTCGGCCCTGCAGCATACGCTGTTCTGCCCGCGCCAATGCGCGCTGATCCATGTAGAGCAGCAATGGGCCGAAAACCGTTATACCGCTGAAGGCCGTTTATTACATGAACGCGCTGACCAGTTAGGGGCATCAGCGTCGCCGGGGCGTACACTTCCATGGTCTTGCCTTTGGCAAGTGAAGAGCTGGGCTTGAGCGGTATTGCCGATGTTGTAGAGTTTGATGAACGTCAATCACCTTTGACTGTCCGGCCTATTGAGTACAAACGCGGACGACCTAAAGCGCACCGAGCGGATGAGGTGCAGCTTTGCGCTCAGGCGCTCTGCCTGGAAGAGATGCTAGATATCCATATCGACTCTGGTGCCCTATTTTATGGCAAAACACGACGGCGCAAAGACGTCGTCTTTGATGCCACGCTACGCACGTTAACTCATCGTATTATTGAGCAAACCCGCGCTATTTTTGATGAGCAGCAGACGCCACAAGCTATTTACGACGCCAAAAGTGTGATCACTGCTCCCTTGTCGATATTTGCCAACCTCAAGTGTTTAGCAAGCAGCGCTCCGCAAGCCAATGGCTTACCCGCCAACTTGATGCCCTGGATGAGTAACGCCAATGCGACGACAGTTAAATTCACTGTACATCACCACCGAAGGTGCTTGGCTTAAAAAAAGAAGGCGCCAATATTGTCATGCAGGTAGAAGGGAAAGAGCGCGCCAGGCTTCCCATTCATATGCTGGAATCCCTTGTATGCTTTGGCCGTGTGCTTGTGTCTCCACCGTTAATGGGATTCTGCGCTGAACAAGGCGTTACCATCACCCACCTGTCACCGAACGGGAAATTCTTGGCGCGTATTGAAGGCCCCGTCTCTGGCAATGTATTACTCAGGCGCACTCAATATCGTGTCAGTGATAACGAAGCTTCCTGTTCGAGCCTAGTCAGTAGCCTTTTGATTGGTAAAGTCCATAACCAGCGCGCTGTTCTCGCCCGGGGCATTCGCGATTACGGCAGCAAGATGCCACCTCATGATCGCCAGCGTCTGGAAGCGGCTCGTGACCGGCTAAGTCGCATCGCACGTAATTTACCGCAACCTGCCACAACCAATGAGCTACGGGGCCTAGAAGGAGAAGCCGCCCAAGTATATTTCAGCGTCTTCAATTTATTAGTGCGTCAAGAAGGTGATGCCTTTGAGTTTAAGGGCCGCAATCGACGCCCGCCGAGAGACCGCATTAATGCGTTATTGTCGTTTTTGTATACGCTGCTCACCCACGACTGCCGTTCAGCACTAGAGAGCGTCGGCTTAGACCCTGCCGTGGGCTTTTTTACACCGGGATCGCCCAGGCCGCCCAAGCCTTGCGCTTGACCCTCGCAGAAGAGTTTCGCCCTTTGTTGGGTGATCGACTAGCCCTGTCGCTCATCAATCGCCGTCAGTTACGCGAAAAGACTTTAACATTACTGAAAGCAATGGCGTCGTTATGACAGATGATGCCCGCAAGCTGGTGCTGACTGCTTACCAGGAGCGAAAGCGTGAAGAGCTGTTGCATACGTTTATTGATGAAAAAGCCCCTATAGGCATGCTGCCCATACTGCAATCTCAATTAATAGCACGTCATCTGCGGGGTGACTTAGATGCTTACCCACCTTTCCTTTGGAAATAGCATACTGGGGGCAATATCATGATGGTACTGGTCAGTTACGATGTCAGCACCTCTTCAGAGGGCGGTGAAGGCAGGCTGCGGCGAGTAGCAAAAGCGTGTCGAGATGTAGGGCAGCGAGTACAATTTTCCGTGTTTGAAATTGAAGTAGATCCCGATCAATGGGTACGCTTTCGTCAACGCTTGATCGACTTGATTGATGACGAGGTGGACAGCTTACGCTTTTACTTCTTAGGCCGAAATTGGAAAACCGCATCGAACATATTGGTGCCAAGCCCGCCTTAGATATGAATGGCCCTTTAGTTTTTTAATGTTCTCTTGTTTGCGAACCCTAAGTGTCTTGCCAAATCCCGTCAGGTTCGCAGCTCTTTAATAAATTGATTTTAATAATAAATTCTTTCGTCTACTCCTTTGCACCCAGCAAAATCGGTTAATGCTCTGTGTTTCGCAAAAGCATGTCTTTTGCTTTTATTTTTCATGATGTTATAAACAGAACGGTCGCGCCTGCCCGGGGCGTGCGGATAGAAACCCTGTCAGCATGCAGTTCGACAATGAGTGGATCGTCGCGCGCCTGCCCGGGGCGTGCGGATAGAAACAGTTCTTGCGCCTGCGTCGTCGTGCTGGCATGGGGTCGCGCGCCTGCCCGGGGCGTGCGGATAGAAACGATGCGCTTACGCTTGGGGTTGTCCAGCACGTAGCGTCGCGCCCTGCCCGGGGCGTGCGGATAGAAACGTTGCCAACGAGCTTGAACCGCTTCAAGCGACCATGTCGCGCCTGCCCGGGGCGTGCGGATAGAAACCAGCTCTACCTGGATCGCCGCCGCCGGTACAAAACGTCGCGCCCTGCCCGGGGCGTGCGGATAGAAACCTGTACTTGATGACCACGCTCGTACTTGTTGCGGGTCGCGCCTGCCCGGGGCGTGCGGATAGAAACTCGTCTACGCCCGCCATCAGCGTTTTAATCTGACGTCGCGCCTGCCCGGGGCGTGCGGATAGAAACGTTCAATGCATCAATCATAACATCTGTTTGGTCATGTCGCGCGCCTGCCCGGGGCGTGCGGATAGAAACTTTGATCTATGGGAAGATGCCAAGCAAACGTTAGGGTCGCGCCTGCCCGGGGCGTGCGGATAGAAACGCTAGCCACTTGTTACAGTAAGGCCGGGAGAGTGCCGTCGCGCGCCTGCCCGGGGCGTGCGGATAGAAACACCGGGTCATGGAACAGCGCAGCGGCATTGACAGCGTCGCGCGCCTGCCCGGGGCGTGCGGATAGAAACAAGCAGCGTAATGATGCCCGAAAAGAATCAGTAGCGGTCGCGCCTGCCCGGGGCGTGCGGATAGAAACGTTTGCCCATATTGCCCTGCATGATATAGCGCAAGTCGCGCCTGCCCGGGGCGTGCGGATAGAAACCTGCCGAGGAGTTCAAGGCCGCCGCTGCGGATAAGTCGCGCCTGCCCGGGGCGTGCGGATAGAAACAAGAAGTTGGTGGTGCCGATGCCATTCTTGATGATGTCGCGCCCTGCCCGGGGCGTGCGGATAGAAACAATACTGTTCTGGACCGCCGCGCTCATATCGCCCACGTCGCCTGCCCGGGGCGTGCGGATAGAAACTTTACTGGTGAGCGTGTTAGCCAGCATTACCGTGGGTCGCGCCCTGCCCGGGGCGTGCGGATAGAAACGCCTACACCCGCCCGGTATCGCCAATAGTTAAACGTCGCGCCTGCCCGGGGCGTGCGGATAGAAACTCGAGCGCGGCCTCGATCAGGTCGAGCATCCGGCGTCGCGCCCTGCCCGGGGCGTGCGGATAGAAACGCCGTGGATCCGGTAGAGGTGTAGGTGTTTGAACCGTCGCGCCTGCCCGGGGCGTGCGGATAGAAACACTCACAGGCGAACGATAGTGGCGGCGATAGCGGTCGCGCCCTGCCCGGGGCGTGCGGATAGAAAACTCAAGCGTGGCTATCTCACTGGCTGAAACTAGCGTCGCGCCTGCCCGGGGCGTGCGGATAGAAACAACATGAAGCGGATTCACGCCCTGATAGTGAGCGGTCGCGCCTGCCCGGGGCGTGCGGATAGAAACGATTCCTGATTAATCACTGGCGCCTCTTCGCGATGGTCGCGCGCCTGCCCGGGGCGTGCGGATAGAAACAGCGTGGGTAGATCGACTTGCACCACACGGCTAGGGTCGCGCCTGCCCGGGGCGTGCGGATAGAAACAATCGTGCGCGTGCGCAAAGCCACCGCCCTGAACGTCGCGCCCTGCCCGGGGCGTGCGGATAGAAACCACATTATCCACCAGGGTAAGCTTTATAGCGGCTGGTCGCGCCTGCCCGGGGCGTGCGGATAGAAACTCTAACAGGGCGGCAAGGTGTGTGCTGCCCGTCCGGTCGCGCCGCCCGGGGCGTGCGGATAGAAACGCCTCTTTCTTTGAGTCGAACGTGTGCCCGTGAATGTCGCGCCCCGCACAGGGCGTGCGGATAGAAACCATGGGGAGCGCGTAGAGCTAAATGATGAGACTGCGTCGCGCCCCCGCCCGGGGCGTGCGGATAGAAACACCTACAAATCGGATATCTGGCAACGCTGCACTGAGTCGCGCCCCCGCCCGGGGCGTGCGGATAGAAACAAGATCACGCCAACGCTTAATAACAGCCATACGTGCGTCGCGCCCCCGCCCGGGGCGTGCGGATAGAAACAAATGCCGCCAGCATGTGCTTGTCGATGATCGACTGTCGCGCCCCGCACGGGGCGTGCGGATAGAAACTGTCCGGGTATCAGCATTAGACGCCCACCTCGAAATGTCGCCCCGCACGGGGCGTGCGGATAGAAACCATGGGGAGCGCGTAGAGCTAAATGATGAGACTGCGTCGCGCCCCCGCACGGGGCGTGCGGATAGAAAGTTGGCGCGATGGTTAGCGATCTTTGCCAGCGTTTTGTCGCCCCACACGGGCGTGCGGATAGAAACTCATGCAATCGCTGCGCTCGCCAGCATCCTGGTAGGCCGCGCCACGCTAGGGGCGTGCGGTTATAAAATGACCTAAGTTGGCTAGGCTAAAGACTCTCATTAAGTCGCATAACGCCTGCCATTTTTCTTAATCAAATTTTATCAATCAAACAAGGTGATTTATGGCTGAACTACTCGATCCTACCAACGACTATGTGTTTAAACGACTCTTCGCAGAAGCACCTGAGCTACTTGTCAATTTGATTAACGATCTCCGTCCTGACCTGCCCGATATAGCTTCAGTAGAGATTTTAAATCCCAATATTGAACCGAGCGAGCTAACGGGAAAATACATCATTCTTGATGTGCTTGCGCGTGATGGTAGTGGTCACTGCTATAATGTGGAAATACAGGTACGCCGTTATGGCGCATGGCACAAGCGTGGATTATTTTATCTTACCCGCATGCTTGGTTCTCAACTCAACATAGGTGAGGATTATCGAGAATTAAGGGCTTCAGTAGGCCTGCATTTATTAGATTTTGATCTATTTACAGATACCGAGGAACAACGCGAACAAGCCATATGGCGATTTGAAATGCGCGATGAATGCCAACCCAATGTTTCGCTCGGGAACATTCTTCAAATGAATTTGATCGAACTTAGTAAGGCTGATCGTTTAGGGCTCCCATCCGACCCACTTGCGGCATGGATCACCTTTTCAAACATTGGCAGGAGGAATTGACCATGGCTAATATTGCCCACGAGCCTGTAAAAAAGGCAATGAACCGTATCAAACAACTCAGTGCCGATGAAGAAACCCGCCGCCTCGCTTTTGTCCGTGAACGCGCCTTGCGTGATGAGGTTTCTTTATCAACGACGCAGAGCAGCGTGGAATCGAAAAAGGCCGTGAGAACGTCGCTCAGAAGCTCATTGAGATGAATGTGCTAACTGATGACCAAATTGCCACTGCGTCAGGCTTGACTACTGCAGAGGTTAAAGCCCTGCGCAATGGCTAGTTTCCAGGCCAGCGGTGAAGCGGCCGGCCGCAGTAGGTCTCTAGTTATGTAATTTTCAAAATTGCATTGTCCATAAGCGTTACGTGTACCTACTTCCATACTGTAGTTGTGATTCCTACGTTTTCTCGGCAACCTAGTCCTTATTCACTCGACGCCGAGCACTGCCACCATGCCTACTGCCTTTGATCAAACGCTCGCGGCCATTGACGCCCTGCATGCTGAGGATCCGCGCGCCACTAACCTCGCCGATGGCACATCCATGCCCCAGGAACTGGCCTACGCCCAGCGCATGAGTGAGTGGCTAGAGCGTGTCCATGATGCTCCGGATGAGGTACTGCGCCTCGCCGTGCGTGCCCAGCACTTGCAGCGCTGGCTAGTGCCCCGTGATGAGTATCCCGAAGGGCGTGTGGTTATTTGACCTGGCGACGCGACCAGGGCAAGCGAGCGGGCGAAACTACTGCCCAGTTAATGCGCGATGCGGGCTATGCAGCCGAAGAGGCCGACCGCGCAGCGACGATAATTGGCAAAAAGGCCTGGGCCGCGATCCTGACGTTCAAGCGCTGGAAGATTGCGCCTGTCTGGTATTTCTGGAGAACTACTTTGCCGACTTCTCGCGTAAGATCGAACACGACCACATGGTGCGTATTGTGCAGATGACGTGGCGCAAAATGTCACCCCGCGCCCACGAGCTAGCCCTCGCACTGCCGATGTCGGACGCCTCCTTAGCGCTGGTCAAAGAAGCGCTGGGCGCAGAGTAAGCGACAGCGTAAAGCGTGACGGTGAGATGCAGCCAGACAGCCGCTGCGGTAAAGTAGCGGTCTTCTTTTATTGCGCCCCCGGCACTGACGGCTTGATCAACTATGATTGCATCCTTGGACACCCGTACCGCCCCGTTTGAACGTTTGGGCAAAGACTACGTGCGATTTCTACAAGCTCTCAAAACCCGCGGATTTGAGGGCGAAATAGCGCCTGACTATGCCAACCGCACGGTGCTGGCAACGGATAACTCGATTTACCAGCGTTTGCCCCAGGCGGCGGTTTATCCCAAGCATGCTGAAGATCTCGAACGGCTAACCCGACTGGCTGCGCAAACTACCCATCGCGCGATCGTACTAACACCGCGTGGCGGCGGCACGGGCACTAATGGGCAGTCGCTAACCGACGGCATCGTGGTGGATGTTTCCCGCTATATGAACCGGATTTTAGAGATCGATGTGGAGAAACGCCGTGTGCGGGTTCAAGCCGGCGTGGTGAAAGACCAGCTCAACGCTGCGCTCAAACCCCATGGGTTGTTCTTCGCCCCTGACCTTTCGACCTCCAATCGCGCCACCATTGGCGGCATGATCTCGACCGACGCCAGCGGCCAGGGCAGCTGTGAATACGGCAAGACCCGTAACCATGTGCTGGAACTGGATACCGTTCTGCTCGGTGGAAAGCATCTGCATAGCCGTGCGCTGACCCCGGAGGAGGAGCAGGCTGAACGTCAGCAAGAGGGCATTCTTGGTCGCGTCCATACCACCGCTGCCGAGATTATCGATCAACAGCGTGCATTGATTGAGACTACCTTTCCGCCGCTCAATCGCTGCTTGACCGGCTATGACTTGGCCCACCTGCGCAATGATCAAGGCCAGCTTGATCTCAATAGCTTGCTGTGCGGTTCGGAAGGCTCGCTGGGCTTTTGAACGAAGCCGTGCTCAACGTACTGCCGATTCCCAAGCACGCCACCCTGGTCAACGTTCGTTACACCAGCTTTATGGACGCCCTCCGGGATGCCAAGGCGCTGATGGCGTCCAGCGCTCGTCCAACGTCCATCGAAACGGTGGATGACACTGTCCTCAAGCTCGCCATGGAGGATTTCGTATGGGATAGCGTGGCGGCTCTTCTTCCCCGCTCACGCGAGTACCCCATTGGCGGTATCAACCTGATCGAGTTCAATGACGATGACGAGGCTACCCTAGCTGAGCGGGTGAAGGCATTTACCGACCATCTCAGCCAGGATGCCAGCGTCGAACGCCTGGGCTACACCCTGGCGGAAGGGCGCGGTCAGATTCAAAAGTCTATGCCATGCGTAAACGCTCGGTTGGCCTGCTTGGCAACGTGCAAGGCGAGAAGCGCCCCCCGCCATTCGTGGAAGACACCGCAGTGCCGCCGGAACATCTGGCAGATTTCATCGCCGAGTTCCGCGCTGCCCTGGACGCCCGCGGGCTCTCCTACGGAATGTTTGGGCACGTAGATGCAGGCGTACTCCATGTGCGCCCCGCTATCGATATGAAAGACCCCGAACAGGAAAAACTGATTCGCGCGGTATCCGATGAGGTCGCGGCACTCACCCAAAAATATGGCGGGCTGCTTTGGGGCGAACACGGCAAAGGCGTGCGCTCTGAATACGCGCCGACGTTTTTCGGCGAGCTCTACCCTAGCCTACAGCGGGTAAAAGCAGCATTTGACCCTTACAACCAGTTGAATCCCGGTAAAATCGCGACCCCTGCTGAAGAAGACCAACTGATTGCCAAAGATAGCGATCCTGATTTATTAACGGTCGATGGCGTTCCGATGCGCGGACAGTTTGATCGCACCATTGATGAACGTGCCTGGCAGGCGTATGACGCAGCTGTCTACTGTAACGGTAACGGCACCTGCTACAACTACGATGTTGACGACCCCATGTGCCCATCGTGGAAAGCGACCTGGGATCGCCGCCACTCGCCCAAAGGCCGCGCCAGCCTTATTCGCGAGTGGCTGCGCCTGCAATCACAGGCAGGGATCGATGTGGTGGAAGAGTCGCGCAAGAAAAAGGCCGAAGGCGGCTGGGGCTTTATCAAAAGCTTTCCGCGGCGTGTGGTCAACACACTGAGTCGCAAACAGCATCATGACTACTCCCACGAAGTATATGATGCCATGGCGGGCTGTCTGGCGTGCAAATCCTGCGCGGGGCAGTGCCCGGTGAAAGTTAACGTTCCCCAGTTCCGTTCGCAGTTTTTAGAGGTTTACCACGGCCGCTACCTTCGCCGCTGCGCGACTACGTGATTGGCGGCACCGAGTTTATGGTGCCCACCCTGGCCAAAGCCGCACCGCTGTATAACGCAGTCATTGGTCAGCGCTGGGTAGAGCAGCTGATGCGCCGCACCTTGGGTATGAGCGATTCACCGGCGCTTTCACGGTCCAGCGTCAAAAGCAGCTCAACGCCTGGGGCGTCGCCGAGGCAACGCCGCTCTCGCTGGCCCTGTTAACCGAACAGCAGCGCGCCAACAGCGTGATTATTGTGCAGGATGCTTTCACCACCCATTTTGAAGCCAAACTGGTGATGGACGTGGTGGAACTGCTCTCGCGTCTCAATCTACGCGTATTTGTGATGCACTATTCGGCGAACGGCAAACCGCTCCAGGTGCAAGGTTTCTTGGCGCCTTCGAGCGTACCGCCGCCAAGCAGGCCGAACGGCTGCGCACCTTGGCCCGCTTTGATATCCCCATGGTGGGCATTGATCCGGCGATGACGCTCACCCACCGTCAGGGAGTACGTCAAAGCCCTGGGCAATGAAGCAGTGCCGGAAGTTCTCATGCTCCAAGAGTGGCTCGCCACGCGTATTAATACCCTGGCGCCTAGCGCATTAACGCTCCCCGACCCTGGCTTTAAACTGCTTTCCCACTGCACGGAAAAACCAACGCCCCCGGCAGCCCCAAAGCGTGGCAGCAGGTATTTGCCGCGTTTGGTTTAGAGCTTGAATTGGTGGTCACTGGCTGCTGCGGCATGTCCGGCACCTACGGCCACGAGACCCGCAACGCCGCCACCCTCAAAAACGATCTACGCCCAGTCCTGGCAGCCCCAGGTGGAAGCAAAGGAAAACGCAGGCAAGCTACTGGCGACCGGCTACTCCCTGCCGCAGCCAGGTGAAGCGTTATTCTGAACAAGTTCTGCTGCACCCTTTGCAGGCGCTACTCATTACCCTAAAACACGGCTAAAGTTTGTACAAACACTAAACCTTGTATAACGTTGAGGGAGCTAACGGCGTGCAGTGCAGAAAGCTGTCACGCTGTTTATTGACTGTTATTTTCAGGAGCTGCCTTGTTATCTCTACTTTCCTCCTTGACTCGCCTAGGCGCAGGTGCTGTTTTAACCCTGAGCCTGGCGGCCATGGCTGTCGCTCAGGAAAACCGTGTTGAGACACAGACAGTGGCCAACGCACCGCGAATAGAAATACTGCCTCTCACGGGCAGTGTTACCGCTCTGCGTACCCTCACAACTTTCGAGCGCGGAAGCAGGCTTGGTCAGTGAGCTGGCGGTTGAAATGGGCGACAACGTCACCCAAGGCGAGCCGTTGCTATCGCTCGATACCCGCGATATCACCTTAGAAAACCAGCGCGCCCGCGCCGATCTGGCCCAGGCAGAAGCTGAGCGCGACGAAGCTCAACGGTTGGTTAACGAGGCGAATCAGCTCTCGGCGCAAAACTTTGCTGCCAGCGATCGGCGCCAACGTGAAAGTAGGCTGGCCGCCGCACAGGCCACGCTTGAAGCGCGCCGCGCAGACTATGCACTCACTCAGCTGCAGTTAGAGCGTCATCAAATACGTGCCCCCTTTGACGGTATGGTTACCCAACGAGAGAGCAACGTTGGCGAGTGGGTCAACCCAGGTGATGCCCTGCTCACGCTGGTTGACTTAGCGTCGCTTAGGCTCGATTTTTCGGTACCGCTGTCGGCTTACCAACGCTTTGAAGGTTCCACCTTAGCGGTGCGCCTGGAAGGCGATGAGCAGTGGCACACGGCACGCACCTTGGCACGTATTCCTCTGGACGCCAGTTCACGGCAGTTTTTACTTCGCGCCGTGACAGATACTCCGCTTGAGATGTTGCCGGGCATGGCCGTCGAGGGGCGGTTACAGGTTAACGGCGAGAGCGGGCCCAGCGTACCGCGGGATGCACTGATTCGCCGCCCCGATGGCAGCGTCAGCGTTTGGCTCGCCCGCCAAACCGACGATACTTGGCAAGCCTTTGAGCAACGCGTTGAAATCGGCAGCAGCCATCAGGGAGAAGTGGCTGTGAATGAGGGGCTATCAGCGGGAGACCGCGTCATCGTCGTCGGTAATGAGCGCCTCGAAGAAGGGCAGAACGTGACCCTAAGCGACGACTAAAGGAGCACCCCCTCACCTATGTTTGCCGCCATTATTCGTCACGGCATTTTGGTCAGTGTGATTACCCTGATCCTGCTGATTTTAGGCATCGCGGCCATCTGGCGGATCCCGGTGCAGATGATTCCCGACCTTGAAACCCGCGTGGTGGGCATTGAGACCCAGTGGCCGGGCGCGACGCCGCAGGATATCGAAAAGATATCTTGATCGAGCAGGAGGAATTCCTGCGCAACGTGCCCAACCTTCAGCGCATGGAGTCCACTGCCAGCAGCGGTAGCGCCGAAATCGAGCTGGAGTTCCCGTTTGGGGTCGATCTCACCGAGACCTTGATTCGGGTTAACAACGCGCTAAGCCAAGTGCCCTCCTACCCCAACAACGTCGACCAGCCCCGCATCGTCGCCAACTCCTTTCCGCCAACGCCTTTATGTACTTTAACGTTGGCCCCCGGAGGGCAACCCACGCCAGCTCGATATGCCCGCCATGCGTGACTACCTGGAGGACAATGTCAGACCGCGGCTGGAGAGTGTGGCGGGTGTTTCGGAAGTCACGGTGTCCGGTGGTGCCGAGCGGCAAATGCAGCTACTGATCGACCCTGAGGCACTGGCCGCCCGTGAACTAAGTATCCCCGATATTCAGGCCGCGCTTCAGGCACGCAACCAGGATGTGTCCGGTGGTAATCTGGAGAGCGGCAAACGCCGCTACCTGCTGCGCACCGTCGGTCGGTTTGAAGACGTTGAAAGCCTTGAAGCGCTCATTCTTAAGCGCGAGGGGGGACGCCGTGACCCGGCTTGGCGATATCGCCAAGGTGCAACAATCCTACGCCGAACTGACCTCCCGGGCTTACAGCTCGGATGGTCAGCCGGTATTGAGCGTGCAGGTGCGCCGGGAGCCGGGTGCCAATGTGATCGATATCAAGCGCGCGATGCTGGATGAAGTCGCGGCGCTGAACGAAGGGCTCCTGGCAGAACAAGGCATGCGCATGACGCTTTCCAGCGATGACGTGCGTTATGTCGAATCATCGATTGCTAACGTGTGGGTCAACTTGGGCCTCGGTGCACTGTTTGCCACTCTGGTGATGTACGCGTTTTTGCGCTCGGCACGCGCCACCATGGCCGGGATCATCGGCATCCCTATCTGCACCATCGCGGCTTTTCTTGGCCTGCTGCTGGCGGGTCGTACGCTCAACGTCATTTCGCTGGCGGGCGTCGCTTTCGCCATTGGCATGACGATAGACAACACCATCGTGGTGCTGGAGAGCGTAGAAACCCAGCGCCGCCGTGGTTTGGCGCGCTTTGAAGCAGCGCTCGAGGGTGTCAAGCAAGTATGGCCGGCGGTGCTCGCCTCAACGCTGACCACTATCTTGGTATTTGTGCCGATCTTCTTTATTCAGCAGGAAGCCGGTCAGCTCTATTCGGATATTGCGGTAGCCATCTCCACCTCGATTATCATTTCGATGGTGGTGGCGATAACGGTCATTCCCACCCTCGGCGCGCATATCGACTTTCGCGGTAAAGAGAGCGCTTCAACGGCAGCGCCGCGCTGGGTACGTGGCTGCCTATGGGTGGTGAATTGCATGATTCACACTGCGTTCCGGCGGTTAATGGCCATCGTGCTAGGCATTGCCGGTGGCATTGGGATTTTTGTGTGGCTGACGCCCCCAGCGGAGTACTTGCCCGAAGGCGAAGAGGCCAAAACCTTCGTAAGCATGAACGCCCCGGCGAGCTATAACCTAGCCACCATGGATGCGATTGCCCAAACCCTGCAGCAAGAGCTCGAGCCCCATGTAGGCGCCGATCCTGAACGCTTTGAGCGTGGCGATACCGATATTCCGCCGATTAGCACCATGGGCATTCAAGCCGAAGCTCAAAGCCTGCGGATCATTGCTGAAACCAGCGATCCCACCCATATTGAAGCCTTGATGGATGCACTCACCCAGCGTTTTGAAGCCTACCCGGATATGCGCGCCTTTGCCGCCCGGGGCTCGATTATTTCCAGCAATGACGGCGGTACACGCAGTATCACGCTGGATATCGCCGGTAACGATTTAAACGAGCTTTACACCACCGCCAATGCCATTTACCAACGCGCTCAAGACGTTTTCGACAACCCACGCATTCAGTCCCGCCCTTCCGCCCTGGATCTCGGCCAACCGTTGATTGAAGTGTATCCCGACTGGGAACGCGCTGCTGAGGTGGGTATGGACACCAGCGCCCTAGGCACCACCGTGGCAGTGCTCACCAACGGCGCCTACCTGGATGATTTTTACCTCGATGACGAGAAAATCGATCTCTACGGCTACGGCCCTGGCGCGGGGAATATCGCGCTGGATGACCTCGCCACCCTGCCTATCCACACACCGTCAGGCATCAACGTGCCGCTTAATACCCTTGCGGAGATTCGTGAAACCGTAGGGACGGCTACCCTGCGGCGCGTCGATGGGCGTCGCAGTGTCACGCTGGACGTCATTCCACCGCGCAGCGTGGCGCTGGAAGCGGGTATCGAGCGCATGCAGCGCGAAGTGATAGAGGCCATGAGCGACGAAGGTACGCTGCCAGCTAACATTAATGTCACCGTCAGCGGCGCAGGCGACCAATTAGACGCTACCCGCCAAGCCCTTACTGGCAATGCCTTGATTGCCTTGGCGATCGTCTATTTGTTACTGGTGGCCATTTTTGCCCATTGGGGTTACCCATTGCTGATTCTGGCGACCATTCCACTCGGCGCCGCGGGAGGCATTGTGGGGCTATGGTTAATGAATACCGTGGGCGCGCAACTGCCGAAAATTGGCTTGAACGCCATCAGCCAGCCGTTCGACATGATCACCATGCTAGGCTTTTTAATTCTGATGGGAACGGTAGTCAATAACCCTATCCTGGTGGTTCATCAGGCGAGAGAGAATCTGCGCACGGCGAGCATGAGCGTTCGCGACGCCGTACATCAAGCCGTAGAGAGCCGGTTACGGCCCATTGCGATGACCACGCTGACGACCCTGTGCGGCCTTTCACCGCTGGTGTTTTTGCCGGGGGAAGGCACCGAGCTTTACCGCGGCGTCGGTGCCATTGTGCTCTTTTGGGCTGCTTGGCACGGCGATTGTCACCGTTACCTTCTTACCTGCCCTGACGGTGGCCGTGCTGAGTTGGAAAAAACCAAAACGATCGGCCTAAGCGAGGGTTTTATTAGGCTAGGCTTCGATTAGAAGAAGAGGCGTTTGAGCGCTAAGCCGGGGTCGCTTTCGCGCATAAACGCTTCGCCCACCAAAAAGCCGTTAACGTTATGGTCGCGCATTAGCTCTACGTCATCGCGAGTGTGAATGCCTGATTCGGTAATCACAGTAACGCTCTCTGGTATACGCGGCAGCAGATCCAGTGTGGTATTGAGACTGGTGTCAAAGGTGTGCAAATTGCGGTTGTTGATACCCACCAGCTTTAGCTCCAACGCCAAGGCGCGCTCCAGCTCGTCTGCATCGTGCACCTCGACCAACACATCCATTCCCAGTTGATTGGCCTGCTGGTGTAGATCACGCAGCTGTGCGTCATCCAGGGCGGCGACGATCAATAGGATGCAGTCGGCACCAATGGCTCGCGCTTCACTGACCTGATAACCATGGGTGATAAAGTCTTTACGAATCACCGGTAGCGTACACACATCCCGCGCGGCAATTAGATAGTCTTCGTGGCCCTGGAAGAAGTCGGCATCGGTGAGCACCGATAGACAGGCAGCGCCCCCTTGCGCATAGCTTTTGGCGATATCGGACGGATGAAACTCTTCACGAATAACGCCTTTTGAGGGAGAGGCTTTTTCACTTCGGCGATAATGGCAGCATCCCCAGTAGCGATGCGCGTATTGAGGGCCTCAATAAAACCACGCGGCGCGCTCTGCTGCTCTCCTAGCGCGAGTAAATCCGCTTCAGAGACGGCTTGGCGGCGCTCAGCCACTCTCCTGATCTTTACGGGCCAGAATGCGGGTTAAAATAGTCGGCGTTGACTGTTGAGTCATAGTGGTCTCTTCTTATTTAAAAGCGTGCTGCTGAAAACGGACTATTTAAACACGCTGGTAAAGTGCGAAAGCTCTTTGAGTTTTTCCAGCGGCAGTTTGGACGCCTGGGCGTCTTGGGCGACCATCACGCCCTCTTTCAATGTGTCGGCCACCCCCGCACAGTAAAGTGCAGCGCCTGCGTTCAGCGCGACCATATCAGCCGCCGCACCTTCACCTGAAAGCGCTGCCTTGACCAAGCGCAGGCTGTCCTCGGCGCTGTTGGCTTTCAGCGTCGCCAAGCTTTGGCGCTCGATGCCCAGTTCCTCGGGTGTAATGGTGTACTGAGTAATCACACCCTCTTTTAGCTCGGCGACTAACGTCGGGCTGGCCAGCGATATTTCATCCAGCCCCTCCTCGGAGTGCACGACCATCACGTGGCGGCTACCCAAGGTTTTAAGCACTTCTGCCATTAACGGCACCAGTTCGGGTGCATAAACACCGACACGCGCCAGCGGGTTGGTCAACGGGCCTAGAATATTGAACAGGGTGCGCACGCCCATTTCGCGACGTGGGCCAATGGCGTAGCGCATGGCCGGATGGTGGTTGGGGCAAACATAAAGCCCACACCCACCTGCTCGATGCAGCGCGCCACCTGATCAGGTTTGAGGTCGAGATAGATACCAGCCACATCGAATAAATCCGCACTGCCAGAAGACGACGAAACGCTGCGGTTACCGTGCTTAGCCACATGGGCACCAGCGGCGGCAGCCACAAAACTGGCCGCAGTGGAAACGTTAAACAGGTTAGCGCCATCGCCACCGGTGCCGACGATATCCACCACGTTCTCAGCGTTAAGCTCAACGCGCTTCATCAGTTCGCGCATTACCTGGGCGGCAGCGCTAATTTCGATGGCACTTTCGCCCTTCATGGCCAAGCCGACCAGCAGCCCGCCAATTTGTGCGTCAGAGGCATCGCCGGTCATGATTTGACGCATCAAAGCGTGCATGGCATCGAAAGAGAGGTCTTCGCGGCGCATCACCGCATTAATCGCGTCTCGCATTTGCATAAGCAGTGGAGCCCTTAAAGCGTTTGAAACCGGCCGTCAGCCGCGTTTTAAAAAATTGGCCAAAAGCTCATGGCCTTGGCGGGTAAGAATGGATTCAGGGTGAAACTGGACCCCTTCGATATCCAGCTCGCGGTGGCGCAACCCCATGATCAAGCCGGGGTCACGTCGCCTTCGCCGGTCCAGGCGGTAATTTCCAAGCAATCCGGCAGCGTCTCTTTATCGACGACAAGGGAGTGATAACGGGTCACTTCCACGGGGTTATCCAACCCTTCGAACACGCCTTGGCTATCGTGCAGTACGACTGATGTTTTGCCGTGCATCACCTGTGGAGCGCGCACCACCTTGCCACCGTAGACTTGGCCAATGGCCTGATGACCAAGGCAAACACCCAAGATAGGCAGTTTGCCCGCGAAGTGCTCAATGGCAGCCATGGAAATACCCGCCTCATTGGCGTGCAGGGCCCTGGCGATACCACTAGGTGTGTCGGCGCCAGCGCTTCGATCTGCTCAATGGTGATCTCGTCATTACGGTGAGTGATGACGTCTGCGCCCAGCTCACCTAGGTACTGCACGATGTTGAACGTGAAACTATCGTAGTTATCGAGCATTAAGACTGTTTGAGCCATAACCCCTTGATACTCCTATAATCGCCTGTGCAATGGCTCTTTTGTCATCCAGGCGGTTACCCAGATTAGTCATCGATTGCCATCCGCTTCATGCGTTCGATGATACCGCAACCCGAGCCTCTCTTGCAGGGGGTTAAGTGCCATCCTGGATGAGTCGACAGGCGGCGTACTTAAACTCAGGGATTTTGCCATAGGGATCGAGTGCCGGATTGGTGAGTAGATTCGCGACGGCTTCGGCCAACTGGCAGGAGAGCGAATCACACACCCGCACTGTGTAAATGCTCAGGTAACTGATCGCGTTGGCGTAAACTAGGCTGTTGTCGCTCGTCATCCAGCAGTGCCCGCAGAGCGACCAGCGCTACAGGGGATAAATCGAGGCCTTGTGGGTGGCCACGCCGCCGACGCAAAGAAGAAACCGTTCGGTCAGTCATAAGGCACGCTATGATGAGGGGGAATATTATTCAGCATAGTGGCACTTGCCCCTGGAGGAAATCCTCCCTTAGGCAACACCCTCTCGAATTACCGGTGCATTGGAACTAGCAACTGTCCGCCGCAGTCTTTATTATCTGCCGTCTTTTTGGATAGCTTTGCGGGCAGCTTTTGGGATAGTTTTTAAGTTAGTTTTTATGATAGCTATTACGATCGTTTTTAAGACAATTTTTTAGATACTTTCTAGCCAGTTAGGAGCGTGGGATGTTAAAGCGGGTTACCTGGATGTGTACGCTCTTATTCGTCGCATTAATAAGCACAGCACCATCCTATGCCAACACAACACTGCGCGTTATGGCCTCGTTTTCAGTGATAGAAGACTTGGTCAACCGGATTGCTGGTGACGCAGTCAGCGTCAACGTCATTGTTCCCCGGGGTGAAGATGTTCACCGCTGGGAGTTAACGCCGCCCAACGTGCTTGCGTTAGAAGAAACCCATATCGTGTTTTATAACGGGCTGGGCTTAGAACCGTGGATACGCCATGTTGAAGCGATGTCGGACGACCAAATCACCTTAATCGAAGTAGCCCAAAAGGCCGACTACGCCCCCTTGATGGTCTCTACCGGGCAGTATAAAGGCGAACCAGATCCGCATATTTGGATGGATCCTGCCGGAGCCGCAGCCTACATTGATGTTATTGCTGAGACCTTAGCTGAGCATATGCCCGACCAGGCAGAAGCATTTTATGCCCGTGCCGAAGAAGCCCGCAGGGCATTGAGTGATCTCAGCCAAGCGGTTAAGGAGCGGCTCGAAGGCATCCCAAAACCAACCGCACCTTACTGACCAGCGAAGCTAGCTTTGGTTATTTTGCGGACGCCTTTGACTTCGAAGCGCTGGGATTGTGGGGTTGAATAACGAGACCCAAGGCAGTGCCCAAGCAATGGCCAAGATGAGCGAGCATCTTGGCGAGAATCGCCCACCAGCGCTGCTCTATGAGAGCACCACACCTAGCATTCATATGGACGCATTGTCACGGGAGACATCGCTCCCCTGGCAGGGCCACTGTATGTCGACACACTGAGTGGTGCAGACGGCCCGGCTGCCACTTACTCGGCCATGCTGCACCATAACGCTGAAATACTGCACTCAGCCCTGGGAGGCGCTACCGCCGAGTAATAGGATCGTCGTCATTAAAGATTATCCAAACCGCGCTCGGCCATGGCCACTGCGCGGAAAATCGCCCGGCCTTTGTTGAGGGTTTCTTGCCACTCCATATCAGGCACCGAATCAGCCACAATGCCCGCGCCAGCCTGAACGTGGAGTTGGCCGTCTTTGATCACCGCGGTACGAATGGCAATTGCGGTATCCATGTTGCCGTGCCAGGAGAGATAGCCAACTGCCCCGGAGTAAATTCCACGCTTAACCGGCTCAACTTCATCGATAATCTCCAGCGCACGAATTTTAGGCGCTCCCGAAACAGTACCGGCCGGGAATGTCCGCAGCGCGTCCATGGCGGTTAAACCTGGCTTTAGCTTCCCCGTTACGTTAGAGACGATATGCATGACGTGGGAGTAGCGTTCAACCACCATCTGGTCGGTGACTTCCACGCTGCCCGTTTGGCAAATACGGCCAACGTCGTTACGCCCCAAATCGATCAACATAAGATGCTCGGCTAGCTCTTTCGGGTCGGCGAGCAGGTCTGCTTCCAGGGCGTCGTCTTCTTCCCTCTGTTTTTACCGCGCTTACGTGTTCCGGCAATGGGGCGCACGGTCACTTCGCCCTCTTCCATACGGGTCAGAATTTCCGGCGAAGAACCCACTACGTGATGATCATCCAAATTAAAGAAGAACATATAAGGCGATGGGTTGAGGCTACGCAGCGCGCGATAGAGATCCAGCGGCGAGGCCTGATAAGGAATCGACATACGCTGAGAGGGTACGCACTGCATGATGTCCCCCGCCAACACATACTCTTTGATTTTATCGACGGCGGCTTTGAAGCCCTGTTCCGTAAAACCAGAGTTAAAGTCACTCTCTTGCACCGGCTGCTTGCCGCTGCCAGCGTTATTAGGACTAATGTGCGCTTCACGTAGACGGGTTTCAAGATGCTTTAAATGCCCCTGGGCGCGTTCAAACGCGTCTGGCTCGGCAGGGTCAACGTGGGTCCAGATCGTCAGACGGCCTGAGAGATTGTCGAATACGACAAAGTCGTTGCATACCATTAACAGAATATCAGGCACGTTCAGCGGATCAGGCTTGTCCGCTCCACCGCGCAGGCGTGGTTCGATATAGCGAATGGTGTCGTAACCAAAGTACCCCACCAGACCACCATCGAAGCGTGGCTGATCATCCAGCTTAGGCACCTTAAAGCGGCTTTGGAATTTTTCGATCCACGCTAGCGGGTCCTCCACTTCGGTGACACCAACCGTTTCACCCTCTTTAATGTGGCGCACCGTAAAATCACGTACTTCAATACGTTCATGACTCGGCAAGCCAATCATTGAATACCGACCCCATTTTTTCCCCGTACCGACTCGAACAAGAAGGTCCAGGGAGTGTTCGCCAGCTTTAAATAAGTAGATAACGGCGTATCTAAATCAGCGAGGACATCACGCGAAACAGGAATTCGGTTGTAACCTGCTTGGCTAAGCTCGTGAAAATGTTCCGGGGTCATCATTAAGCGGTCCTTGTCGCATGGGGTACAGTCATCAACAGCTCTGTTAACGAAGAGAGCACTAAGTCAGGGTGGCTATCTTCGATGGGTTCGCCGTGATTATAGCCGTAGGGTAACGCCACAGTCGTAAAGCCCGCTGCTTTTCCCGCTGCGATATCATGGCGCGAGTCACCCACCATCACACACTCAGAAGGTGGTATTTGAGATGTTTGCGCAGCGTGCAGTAGCGGCAATGCACTGGGCTTTTTTTCGGCCAGTGAATCACCACCGACCCATAACGTAAAATAGTCCAGCAGTTCGAAGTGTTTTAAGAGTGGCTCAATAAAACGCTCGGGCTTATTGGTGATCAGTACTAATGTCATGCCCTGCTTATGCAGCGCCTGAAGCGCTGGCTGAACCCCAGGATAAAGAGTCGTGAGGACGCTGGGCGCTGCGCCATAATACGTCATAAAAGCATCATAGCCGCGCCGCTGAAGCGCTGGATCAGGCGCCGCTTGCAAGGCCCAAGCCAGGGCTCTTTCGACTAACACTGGCGCGCCATTGCCAACCCAGTCGCGCACATCGGATTCGCTCGGTTCAGGCAGATCAAGCTCCCGGAGTGCGCACGCCACCGCAGCAGCAAGGTCCGGTACGGAATCAATCAGCGTACCATCCAAGTCGAAAGCAATCAGCCGTTTACCCTGCAGTACTGGATGCAGGTCAGAATATCGTATTGAATCCACCTTCAATGCCCTCTAGCTATTGCCTTCTAGCGTCATCCACCGCTAAAAATACTTTATCTTCCTTCGCATTAGGCAACCATCTTACCTGCTCATGGCAAATTTTCGCATTAGTCAGAAGCGTAAGAAGCTTCTATGCTGGAGCTAATTTAGCCAAGGAGATAATGATGGCCATACCCAGAATCGTGATTGTCGGCGGTGGCGCAGGCGGGCTAGCCCTGCCACGCGTCTAGGACATACATTAGGCAAGCGTAAACGCGCAGAGATTGTGCTGCTAGATCGTAATGCCACCCATGTTTGGAAACCGTTGCTCCATGAACTGGCGACCGGCGTACTGAATTCCAGCATGGACGAGGTAGATTACCGTGGCCATTCCACTGCACATTATTATCGCTATCAGCGTGGTTCGTTAACGGGAGTGGATCGTCAACAGCGCGTACTGCACTTAGCCCCCGTCGAAGACGAGGATGGCGACGAGGTACTGCCTGCTCGCGAGCTGACATATGACTATGTAGTGATGGCCCTGGGCAGTGTTTCAAATGACTTCGGCACGCCCGGCGTAGCAGAGCACTGTCACTTTATTGATTCGCCGCAGCAAGCCAAAGCATTTCAGCGCGATATGATTAATACCTTCCTGCGCTACACCGATCCCACGCTACGCCAACACGTCCAGTTGACTATCGGGATCGTGGGGGCGGCAACAGGCGTGGAGCTTGCCGCCGAGCTATTTGATGCTTCGCGCATACTCAACGCCTACGGCGTTACCGCTATCGACCATCAGCACATCAGCGTGCACTTGCTGGAAGCGGCGCCGCGCTTACTGCCGGGGCTCTCTGAACGGGTCAGCCAAACAGTCAAAACCGAGCTTGAAAGCATGGGCGTGACCATCCACACCGATACCGCCATCAAGGAAGCACAGGCGTACAAGCTGATTACTGGCGACGGTGAAGAGATCGAAACGGATATTAATGTGTGGGCAGCGGGTATTAAAGCACCTTCGTTTCTAACGGAACTCGGCCTGACGACAAATAAGAAAAATCAGATCGAAGTGAAACGCACCCTGCAAAGTGTCGACGATGATAGGGTATTCGCGCTTGGTGACTGCGCCAGTTGCCCGATGGGAGAAGACAGTACCGTTCCACCTCGTGCACAAGCGGCGCATCAACAAGCGAAGCTATTAGCCAAAAACTTGGTTCACGAACTTGACGGCAAGCCACTGCAGGATTTTCCGCTACCGCGATCATGGCTCGCTGGTATCGCTGGCCCGCTACGATGCGGTGGGCAATTTAATGCGTAGCTCCGCATCCAGAGGCCTATTTTTAGAGGGGCTGGCTGGCACGTCAAGCTTACGCTTCGCTATACCGTATGCACCAGCTGGCTATTCATGGCGCGATAAAACAGGGCTAGCGTGGCTAGTGGATAAACTCAACCGGTACTTAAAACCGCGTATGAAGCTTCACTAACCACCCTGGCTTGTTAGGCCTTCGCCAGCGCCTCGCGCATTTGCTGAATGACGCTATCGTATCCGTGCGGGTCGCTGGCCTGGTGAGCACTAAAGATGGCTGAACCGGCCACAAGGTATCAGCGCCTGCAGCGGCAATCTCGGCGATGTTGTCCACTTTTACCCCGCCATCGATTTCCAAACGAATATCATATTTCGAGGCATCGATGCGCGCCCGCGCTTCGCGCAGCTTGTTCATCGTACCGGGAATAAATGACTGGCCTCCAAAACCTGGGTTGACGCTCATCAGTAGCACCATATCGACCTTATCCATGACGTAGTCGAGGTAAGAAAGCGGCGTCGCCGGATTAAATACCAGGCCTGCTTTACAACCGCCATCACGGATTAACTGCAGCGAACGGTCAACGTGCTCTGACGCTTCCGGGTGAAAGGTGATATAGCTGGCGCCCGCCTCGATAAAATCGCTGATCATGCGATCGACTGGTTTAACCATCAGATGCACGTCAATCGGCGCAGTCACGCCGTGCTTGCGCAGTGCTTTACACACCATCGGGCCAATGGTCAGGTTGGGCACGTAGTGATTATCCATGACATCGAAGTGCACCACATCCGCGCCTGCAGCTAGCACGTTATCGACTTCCTCGCCCAGCCGGGCAAAGTCAGCCGATAAAATAGAGGGGCAATCAAGAAATCCTGCGCAGCGGTCATATTCCATTCCTGCTTATCAATCAGTAGACGAAGGGGCTCACTCGATATACCTGCGATTGAGCAGGCAAGAGCAAAGCCAGGCCGCTATCTTATCAGAGCCGCTTAACAGAACCACGTATCCGCGTATTCGCAACTCATCACACATATATTCTTAAATAGAATATAAAACAAGATTGTAATTCCACATTGATAGTTTTAACCTTGGCAATATTGCGCCACGACGTGCTTATTGATTTAAGGAGTTCCCTATGACATTACCGACAATTTTCCGCCGCAGCCTGATTGCGGTTGCATTGGGCGTCACGGTCAGTGGCACCGCCGCTGCACAAGAGCGGGAGCTGCTCAACTCATCCTATGATATTGCTCGCGAGCTGTTTGCCGCGATCAACCCTGAATTTCAAGCGTGGTGGCAGGAAGAGCACGGTGAAGAGATTGAGATTAGCCAATCTCACGGCGGTTCTTCTGCCCAAGCACGCGCCATTCTCCAGGGTCTGCGTGCCGATGTTGTCACCTTTAATCAGGTAACCGACGTGCAAGTACTCGCGGATGCCGGGCTAGTAGCTGAAGATTGGCAGGACGCGTTTGAGAATAATGCCTCGCCCTACTACTCCACCACTGCCTTCTTGGTGCGTAAAGGCAACCCTAAAGGCATTGAAAGCTGGGACGACCTGGTACAAGAAGATGTCGAGATGGTCTTTCCTAACCCGAAAACCTCGGGTAACGGACGCTACACCTACTTGGCTGCCTGGGGCTTTGCCGAGAATGAATTCGACGGTGATGAAGAGAAAATTGAAGAATTCATGCGCACCTTCTTAGCCAACGTAGCGGTTTTCGATACCGGCGGCCGTGGTGCGACCACCAGTTTTATCGAGCGTGAAATTGGCGATGTACTGATTAGCTTCGAGTCTGAAGTGAATAATATTCGCAGCGAGTACGGCAGCGACGACTACGAAGTGATCGTACCGCCAGTGAGCATCCTGGCTGAATTCCCCGTCGCGGTTGTCGAGGAAAACGCTGAGCGCAACGGCAATAGCGATTTGGCCCAAAGCTATCTTGAGTATCTCTACACCGAAGAAATCCAGCGCCTGCTTGCGGGTTTCCAACTACCGGGTACATAACGAAGCCGTGGTTGAAGAATTCGCTGACCAGTTCCCGGAAACCGAGTTGCTTGAAGTAGATGAAGTATTTGGTAGCTGGGATGAAGCTATGGAAACTCACTTCGAAGGTGGCGCCCTTCTCGACCAGTTGCAGCGCCGCTAATACTTACTCATGAGCCAACCTGAATTATGAGTCAACTTGCCTCGTGGCGAACCGGCAGCACGTGTGCTGCCGGGTTTTGGCCTTTCTATGGGTATCAGCGTGCTGTTTATCTCGCTGGTGCTGTTATTGCCGATTACTGGCCTGTTCGGACAGTTAGCGGAGCTTAGTCTGCCGAGTATTGGGCGATCATTACCGAGGGCCGTGTCGTAGCAAGCTATATGGTGACTATTGGCGCTGCGGCCGTCGCAGCACTGATTAACGCCGTGTTTGGTTTGTTACTAGCCTGGGTATTAGTACGCTATGAGTTTCCCGGCAAGCGCCTACTTGATGCATTAATGGACCTGCCCTTTGCACTGCCCACTGCCGTAGCCGGTATTACGCTAGCAACGCTATATGCCAGCAGCGGCTGGATGGGCCAACTTCTTGAGCCGCTGGGTTTTCAAGTCGCCTACACATGGGTGGGTATCGCGCTGGCCATGGCGTTTACTAGCATTCCCTTTGTAGTGCGTACGGTGCAACCGGTACTGGAAGACCTGCCCGCCGAAGTGGATGAAGCCGCCATGTCGCTGGGAGCTACCGACGGTGTCGCCTTTCGCCGTGTGATCATGCCGCATATCTGGCCCGCCTTAGTGACCGGTACCGGGCTTGCCTTTGTGCGCTCGTTGGGTGAATTCGGTGCCATCATCTTTATCGCTGGCAATATGCCCTACGAAACAGAGATCACTGCGCTAATGATTTTCGTCAAGCTACAGGAGTATGACTATGCAGGCGCGTCGGCAATTGCCTCGGTTGTACTGTTTGTCTCGCTGGCGCTATTACTGGCTATCAACATTTGGCAGGGCCGTTTTGTACGCCGCCTGCATGGAGGTAAGGGGTAATGCGTCGAATTGGTGATGCGCCGCTTATCCGGCGTCTGCTGATAGGGGCTGCCTTGCTGCTATCAGCGCTCTTTTATTACTACCGCTGGTAGCCATTTTTGCCCAAGCATTTTCCCAGGGCGTCATGGTTTTCTGGGCCAACGTTAGTAACACTTTTACGCTGCATGCGATTGGCTTAACGCTGGTTATCGCACTAATGACCATTCCGGTATGTTTGGTTTTTGGTGTCGCACTGGCGTGGCTGGTCACGCGCTTTAGCTTTCCTGGGCGGCGCATTTTGCAAACGTTGATTGATATTCCGTTTGCAGTATCCCCCGTGGTAGCGGGTCTTATTTATCTGCTGCTCTATGGCCGTAACGGCTGGATCGGCAGTTGGCTGGATGGCCATGACATTCAGTTAATGTTCTCTTGGCCGGGCATTCTGATGGTGACCATTTTGTTACTTGCCCATTTGTTGCACGGGAGCTGATCCCGTTGATGCAGGCGCAAGGCTCCCGGGAAGAGGAAGCCGCCGTGACGCTTGGCGCTTCCGGCTGGACAACCTTCCGCCGGGTTACCCTGCCCAATATTCGCTGGGCACTGCTGTATGGCGTCATTCTTACCAACGCCCGTGCGGTCGGTGAATTTGGTGCCGTTTCAGTAGTCTCAGGGGCCATTCGCGGCAAAACCAATACGCTGCCACTGCACCTTGAGCAGCTCTATCAGGATTATAACGCCGTGGGCGCTTTCGCTTGCGCGGCCTTACTTGCATTTATTGCCCTATTGACGCTCGCTGCCAAGGCCGGGCTGGAGTGGCGCGCATCACGTCGGGAGGCTTTTGTATGAGTATTCATTTACATAACATCGGTAAACACTTTGGCAACACCCAAGCATTAGAACCGATCGACCTGGATATTCACGAAGGCGAACTGGTGGGTTGCTCGGCCCGTCGGGCTCAGGCAAGACCACGCTGCTACGGATTATCGCAGGGTTGGAAAATGCCGATCGCACCGCCCAACCGGGCAAAATCATGTTTGGCGACCGCGATGTCACCAACGTGCATGTGCGAGACCGCCGCATTGGCTTCGTGTTTCAGCACTATGCGTTGTTCCGCCATATGAGTGTATATGACAACGTGGCGTTTGGGCTGACCGTGCTATCGCGTAAGCGCCGCCCCAGCAGCAGTGAGATTCGCGCTCGGGTATTCAGGCTGCTTGAAATGGTTAAGCTGGAGCACTTGGCTAATCGCTACCCTGCTCAGCTCTCAGGCGGTCAGCAGCAGCGTGTGTCCCTGGCCCGCGCGCTGGCCGTGGAGCCGGAAGTACTGTTATTGGACGAGCCTTTTGGCGCGCTTGATGCCAAGGTGCGTCAAGAGCTTCGCCGCTGGCTACGCCACCTGCATGACGAGTTCAATTTCACCAGCGTCTTTGTCACCCACGACCAGGAGGAAGCGCTGGAGCTTTCCGACCGTGTGGTGGTGATGAGCAATGGCCGCATTGAGCAGATAGACACCCCGATGAGCTCTACCGGGAGCCCAAAACCGCTTTGTGTTTGAGTTTTTAGGCGATGTGAATCACCTTGAAGGCAAAGTGACCAACGGCGTACTCACCTGTGGCGACGCCTATTGGCACGTAGATCTACCCGATGGCCATGAAGAGCTGTTGCTGCGCCCTCATGAGGTGCGGCTAACCGAGCAACCCACCTCTGAGAGCCATTTGCCAGTCACCATCACCGCAATATCGCCGGTGGGCGCCGAAGTACGCGTAGAGCTAGAGGCGGATTGGCTAGCACAGCCGTGGCTGGCGACCGTCCGCCATACTGACTTTGAGCACTTGGCGCTACGCCGTGGTCAGCGCTTATTCGCCCATCCGCGCCACTGGCGACGCTTCTCCGAAACAGAGGCGAAAGCCGCAGAACAAAGTCGCGTTGCATAAAGCCTAAATAGCCGCCCCTCACGGGGCGGCTATTATTAATCACCTACCCCTTTATTTTAAAAGCGCATTTGCCTAAAGGTTAGACTCACCCGCGGCTCGATATCTTTCTTGGTTTTAGGCAGGCTATGTAGCCAGTTTTGCTGAGTAGTACCTTTCATAATTAACAGACTGCCGTGCTCTAGCGTAAGCGACACACTCTCCCTGTTTGTTTATGTTTAAACGAGAATTTCCTTTCGCCGCCTAAGGTCAACGCCCCGATTGCCCCATTCTCAACAAGGTCTTTTCGGCATCACTGTGCCAGCTCATGCCTTCCTCGCCTGAATTATAAAAATTACCCAGGCACGAATTAAACCCCTCTCCGCAGTGGCTCTCCACGACCTGTTTAAGCTCACGCAAAAGTCTGGCCACACTAACGCCATTTTGTATAGCCAGAGTAGATATAGGAAACCGGCTTATCTGCATACCAGGCTATTTTCCTCTTTGTAACAATCTCCCTTGCCGTAAATAAACGCGCGATCATGCTCCCAGCTTAGTTTGCTCATGCATTTATCTAAATACATAGCAGCTATGGGCGTATCAAGGATTTTACCGTGGTAATAAGCCGCCCCATCCTGTGGAAGCAGATTAATCAATTTCATATCATCGTTTTCAAACAGATCTGTATACGTCATAGCGATGCCTATTGCGTGCCCATTACAAAGACAGCAAGAAACGGGTTTTTCTCACACTAATAAGGAAGCAATACTGAGCGCCATGGGACCACACACCCGTGCCTATGGCCTGCTGGCTAATAGAAAACCTTGAAAAGGAAAATAAAATGAGAGCAGTAGACTATATACGGCTACTTTCGCTAGCCGCAATTTGGGGAGCTAGTTTCCTTTTATGCGAATTTCATCACCAGCAATAGGAGCAATCAATACAGCTTTTTCAGGGTCTTTTTTGGACTAGTTGGCTTGGCTGTTATCATCGTAATTATACGTAAAAGCCTGGCGTTCAGAGGCAAACTAGGCAAAATTTTTGTTTTGGGAATCATTAACTCAGGCATCCCATTTCTTATGTACAGCATAGCAGCAACATTACTACCTGCTGGCTATTCAGCGATTCTAAATGCAACAACGCCTTTAACAGGGGCCATGATTGGCTTTTTTCATCTTTAGCGAGAGCTTAACTATAAAAAAATGGCTGGGCGTAACGCTAGGAATTATCGGCATTACGGTTATTACCACAGTGGGTGATTCAAATATTGTTGGTAACATCTATATTGGCGTTGCTGCCTGTATGATAGCCACTATTGGTTACGGCTTTGCTGGCTTTTGACCCGAAAGTGGATAACCCAACAGGGCGGTCTGGATTCAACGCTGGTTGCGTTTGGCAGTCAAATAGGCGCTACCGCTTTTCTCAGCCCCTTTTGCTTTGGAACATTTCATCTGGCCCCAGCATTGATTGGTTTCAAGGTGATGTATGGATCAGCCTGCTCGCCGTCGGCTTTTATGCACCTCCCTCGCTTATATCCCTCTATTTTAGATTGATCGCTGACATTGGGCCGTTACGTTCGCTCACCGTTACCTTCTTGGTGCCACCCTTCGCTGTGTTGTGGGGGTTTTTAGTCCTTGATGAAACGATTTCTAGCGGATTCTTACTTGGCTCTTTTATTGTTTTACTTTCAGTTTGGCTAATCGTAAGTCCAGATTCTCAAAAATAGCCTTGCGCACTAGCTTGCTTCACTTATCTCACAATGAAGATGGCGCGCTATGGTAATAAACAATGAAGTATTGGACATAGCTAAGAAAAGTCGCGTCGCCTGACCATACCGCCAGTGCGCTACCCGCGTTATACTGGCGTTTTAGCCATAGCGGAGGAAGACCATGCTTCGGCGTCACTTTTACGACTTTCAGGTGTCCTACTTGCCAGCGCATGGCTAGCCGGTTGCACCAGCCCGCAATACTTACAGCTCAGTCCTGAACGTAACGCTCAGGTACCCCAGGTGGGTTCCGGCCAGCAGGTGACGGTGATAGCCCAGGATGGCCGCGAAAGCGATATTATTGGTAATCGTGCTGGCGGGAGGAATGTCGACGGCGCATATTACCGTCAGTAGCCACGAGCTGATCCCACGTCTGCAGCAAGAAGCTGAGCGTGCGGTACGCGACATGGGCTTCAACCCTACCACTGAACAGGCTGAGGGACGTCCGTCCTTAACGTTGGAACTTGCCAGTCTCAATTACGCGCGTGGCGACAGCGGCCAGCCGTTGGTAGACGAAGCACGCCTTGAAGGGGTTTTTCGCGCTATTGCTCAAAACAAGGGCACCACTTATACGGGCACTTACATCGCGCCGCACCCAGGGCTATGCCCTTAAACCCGATGCTGATAGCAACGCACGCATGCTGAGTGACTTGCTTAGCGATGGCTTGAACCGCGCCTTTAGTGACCCTGAGTTGGGGCGCCTCTTAGCACGTTAGGCTGATTTCCACTCCGATATGGGCCGCATCTGTATTGCCCCCTGTGTTTATTCTCTATAACCACAGCGGCATTTACAGGCGCGGCCCGCGTCGTTCTAGCGCCCATACGCTCTCTATATAGCCACGCTCATCAGGGCTTTCCTCCTCCAGAAAGGTCAAAGCGAAGTTAGCCGAAAACAGGTTGTCGAGCTCATCAGCGGTCACACTATAAGGAGGCCCTGCGTCACCCTCGTCATGCGACAAGCTAATCAGCAGGCCTTTGGCGCCAGGCGGGACTAACTGCGCAAGGTGAAAGGCATAGCGCTGGCGAGTGGCAGGCGGCAGCGCTATCAGCGATGCACGATCATAAAACGCACCAATCTCGGCCGCATGCTGAATATGTAAGTGAAAAAATCGCCACACCAGAGTTCAACATTACCCTGGCGGGAGATAGTAAATCCTGCCTGTCGGTAACGTGATACCGGTGTGCTGCGCTGCGCCAAAAACTGCTCAATGGCCTCAGGAGCAAATTCAATGCCTAGCACGGGATGCCCCTGATCGGCCAACCAGCGCATATCAAGACTTTTACCGCACAGCGGCACAAGCACCTTGGTACGATCAGTAACGCCAAGCGAGCCCCAATGACGCTGCAGCGCCGGGTGCGTCTGCTGCAGGTGGAAACCAATGCGCCCTTCTTGCCAGCGCTTGCGCCATTGATCGCTCATTATTTAGCCACCTTCGTATCGATTCCGCTATTCGTTTATTTGTCCAAACGCGTGGCTAGAACCAGCGGTCACGCTTCTTCTGCCGACGTGGCAAGTGAGGCACAATCAGACCCACCAATAATCCCGCGCCAGCCACACCGCCACCGTACATGAAATACCGCATTAGGAGGTCTTCTTCTTGCGTTTCCAAACGCGCCTGGAGTCCTCTTACCTGCTGACGCGACTGCTCTGCCTGGCTGTCGAGCTCTTGATTGCTTGCCTCAAGCTCGGCAATGCGACGTTCACGCACATCAAGAGTCTCCGTCATTGAGGAAACACGCTGCTCCCAGGTATCGTTGATCCCTTCAAGCTCAGCAGTTAACTCCTCAACTCGCGCTTCTAACTCGGGTAACTGCTCGATCGCGCTCGGCGTTTGCTGAAGCTCATCACTCAACACCCAGACCGTATTGCCGTCGCTATTGCGCACCCGTGTGTAGTCTCCACTGGTTTCCAGCACAGCAACCTGTTCACCGGCATTCAATGTGCCAATAATGCGATAGCCATCGGTCGGACCACTACGCACGTAAGTGCTAAGCTCATCGGTCACCCAGGCTTGATTGTCGGCCTGAGCATGGGCCTGGATACTGGCAACGCTGAGCAAAATTCCAGCCGCAGCGGCGTAGTAATGAAAACGAAATCTATTTACGTGCATGACATCATGTCCTGATTTAAAACGCCGCAAGGCGGACGAAGCCAGCAGCGCTTACCGCTTAACTTAGCGGCGCGCATCTCATACGTTTACCCTTCTCCGCGTGGTGGCAACGGAAAGGGACGGGGAACTCAGCTACACGAGCGTCAGTCTTTACCGCCTTCAAAGGCCCTTCTCTCTCCACTTCGTCGATGCGCACAATGGCATTCAACGGCAGATAACTTCGCTTAACGCCTTCAAAGGTTCGCTGCAGCTTTTCGCTTACAGGGTCGACGACTACACGTGAAGAATCTTCAAAGACAAACTCCTCGACTTCAATAAAGCCCCAGAGTTCGCTTTGAAATATTTCTCTGACATATAAATCCCAAATTTCACCCTGCTGGTGAACCACCACACGGTAGATCGGCTTGGCCGCCATCTTGGCCTATTCCTCTTGCCACTTGTACATGAAGTTGAACCGCCTAGCTTACCATATTCGTATCACTACGCCTTTAGCTAACCCTGCGTTTGCACGGGGACACTACATCCGTTGGCCAGCCACAAATCCCTTGTGTACGGTAACGATGAGCGGCTTGCTAGGTTTCATCACTCTTTCAGATTGAAGCTTCAATGCGAGTGAAGCCGCTTTACGCTTCCATAAGCACAATAAACAAACGCTCATAAAATCAAAGAATTAATCGAAAAATTCATTAAAGCGTTTGATATTGAGTTGGGCTTAATTCATTCTCAACGCATCATCACCCTCGATGGTAGCTAGAGAGCATATACGTTTCGTCCCTAGAGGAAACAGTCACTGAGCGTACTGCAATTTGGTACCTACTAGGGATTGATCTACTTTAAAGCGATGATTCACCCACATTTCGCGATCTACTAAAACGCCAAGAAGATCTCGACTTCTATGTATAATCCCTGTTGATGCTGGGATAAGGAGTCACCGTGAAGACAGATCAACTCACGTCTTCTCATGAAGATAGTAAGCTCAATGGCCTGTTGAGCAAGTTTGATGACGCCGTGAGCCTGCTTGCGCAGGCGCCCGCGCTCTCGAAGCCCGCCCAGTTACCGTATGTGATGGACACTGCACGGCATGTACTACTTCAAGATGGCGGTTGTGAAGCGCTAGAGTCGCGTGCACAAGCATTTGAAAATTCCGGTTTGTTTTCCGGTTCCGACTGGGAAACCCCCAGTATTTAGTCCCAACGCTGACCACATTTTCGCTGAAAAGCCCCGACGCCAACGTGGTCGTGATTGAAGCGTTAAGTGAGCTGAGGCTACTGGCCGTTGCCAAAGGGGCCTATCCACATCCGCTTATTTCAGCAGAACATGCTCATCACTACCTAACCCAGGTAATGGCGATTAATTTATGGCTGCTTTTCTTGCCGCCGAGCGAGGCTGAGCGCGAAACCCAAGGACAACTGGCCACTATTCCACGCCAGCTTTTTTCAGCATTTAGCCGATCGAATCGGCTACGAGCATATCGTCGACCAACTGATTGATGAGATTTGGCGCATTTTGAAGCAGCGTCCAATCCAAGTCGATGCGATCAAGCAAATGATCACTCAGATTGCGCTCTGCCAAGTCAATCCTGACATTGATCTTGGCATTAGCGGCCAAGGTGCCGATCGGCTGGTCAGTTCGCTCTACGGGCCGACTCAAGCGTGCCGTGAAGATCCAGGTGTGGATATTTATCGCGAGCGCTTGGAGCGTATGGACCAAGCCGCGCTTCAGGCAGAATCCACTGGTTTTGCTCGGGCAATGCACGATACCGGGCTGGTGTCACCTTATCATGCCGTATTACTACGCCACTTACTCGAGGAAGGTGACCACTTACTTTCTGAGGCGCTCGGCCTTTCGTCTACCGGGCGGGATTGTTTGCTCTGTTACCGCGAACTGGTCCAAGCGCTTATTCGTGGCGGTGTATATCCTGCTACTTCCCAAGCGGTTTACGGCCTAGCCCTAATGCTTGAGCGCGGCATCCTTTATCAGCCGCCGGTAGCGCCAGCAATGTGGCGACAACTTAACCTACCGCTCTCTGAATGGGCGCAGTCGCGTCTGCAAATGGCCTATGGCGACATTGCTTCTCCCCGTGCACGGCTGATCGAAGGTGTACTCTGCATGCTGGGGCTGCCCCTAGGGGTTGGTCAGGGGGAATAACCCAACCTGCCAGTCGGCTCGGGCGCTCTCCATGTGGGCGTACAACGACCCAGACTACCTACTGCAAATGGTGGCGTGGGCGGCACGCGACGATGAAATCATTATGCACTTTGAAGGACAAGCGATCTCATCAATGGAGAGCTTGTCTGGGGTCGCCACAGAACTACCCATGGATCTAGACCCGGTCTCGCTAATTGTCGTGCCGCATCTGGATCGTATCTATGCAGAAATGGGACGACGCTGTATTGGTCGCGAAGGAGACCCTCACCGCTGGGTTAACCCTGAATTTCATGGCTGGTGGTCGGGCCGCGGCTTTCGTATTAATGTCGATGTGGCAACTGGCCAACTAAGCGATGTGGACGATTTTGTACGTCACTTTTACGCCTGTTATCACCCCTATTACAATGGCAACCAGCCGCTTATTCACCCGCAGCCGGCGGGTATTGCGGTCACCGATAGCGCGGCACGCTTTATCGGCTGGCACGCGATTACGATTTTGCGGGCGTCGCTAGATCCTTCTGATGTCATGCGGGTTTACTTCTATAATCCCAACAATGATAGCGGTCAGGATTGGGGTGACGGCGTTATTGTCAGCACCTCAGGCAATGGTGAACGCTTTGGTGAAGCCTCGTTGACGTTTGAGCGCTTTGCATCGCGGCTATATATTTACCATTACGACCCACTTGAGCGTGGCGAATTGGTTTCAGTCACTAGCGATGAGCTGGATAATGTTAAACGCTATCTACACCGTAGCTGGGGAGCCTCGCGCCTACCACCTACTGAACTGCAGGCTGATCAAGGCCCGAATGCGCCTTTAGACGAGGGTTAAGTAGCCCTCACAACGACACGTTTAATTATTATGATGCGACTCGATCAACTGTTAGTCAGCCAAGGGCTGACCAGCTCGCGCACCCGTGCTCAACGGCTTATTCGCCACGGGCGGGTACGCCTCGCCGAGAACGGCAAGCCACTCACCAAAGTGTCGGAAAAATGGCCTGAAGATACCTGTTTTGAGATGGAAGATGACGCCGAAGAGCGCTATGTGTCCCGTGCAGGTTTGAAGCTTGAGGCAGTGCTGATAGCGCTTGAGCTGCGTTTTGAAGACTGCATTGTCCTCGATATCGGCCAGTCCACCGGCGGTTTCACCGATTGCGCACTGCGCTTTGGCGCTTGCCATGTAATTGGCGTGGAAGTCGGCCATGGTCAGCTCGCGGCTGAACTTCGTAACGACCCTCGCGTGACCTGCCTGGAAGGATTAAACGCGCGCTCGATGAGCAACGCTAAAGCGCTCAACAGTCTACTGACGGTTCAGCCTATCGATAGCGCTGTAATGGACGTTTCGTTTATATCTCAAACGCTGATAATCCCCGAAATCGCCGCCTTGCTCCCCTGCGGGCGGGCAGTTGATCTCGCTGGTTAAACCCCAGTTTGAGCTGACCCCGGCGCACTGGATAAACGCGGCATTGTACGCAATGCCAAACATTATGCAGAGGTTGAAGCCAATATTCGTAGCGCCTGCGCCGCCTGCGCACTCGCCATTCACCATTGGCAGGAGAGCCCCATCACCGGCGGCGACGGCAACCGCGAGTTCCTCCTCCACGCTGTAAAAGTGGCTTAACTCGACGCGGGGGCGTTAGCTCGCTAGCCGACTGTACTTTAACCGCTTCACCCCTGCTCCGGGTGCAGCCACACATCCATCTGCTCAAAGGCCACACGAACATTCGCTTCGCGAAACAGCTGGTCTACCCTGCAATTAATTTCATCGGCAGCAAATAGCCGATCGAGCAGATCGTTGACAAAAATACGCAACTCAAAGTTAAGGCTATGTTGTCCATAGCTCAAGCAGAAAACCTGGGGTTCCGGGTCGGTGAGTACGCGGGGTTTTCATCCGCTGCTTTACGAAGCAACTGGTGCACCTTAGGCATATCTGAACCGTGGGCCACGCCATAGGTGAGAACGACACGAGTAATATTATCCGACAGCGACCAGTTAATCAGTTGGTCGGTCACGAACGTTTTATTGGGGATAATGATCTCTTTGCGATCAAAGTCAGTCACGGTGGTCGCACGGATGCGGATACGGCTGACAGTGCCGTGCAAATTACCAAGCGTAATGGTATCGCCAATACGAATGGGGCGTTCAAACAGAATGATCAAGCCCGATATAAAGTTGGCAAAAATCTCCTGTAGACCAAACCCTAACCCGACACTTAACGCTGCCACCAGCCACTGAAGCTTGTCCCAGGAAACGCCCAGCGTCGAAAGCCCCATGACGATCCCGGTGCCCACAATCGTATAGGAGAGCAGCGAACTAATCGCGTAGGCACTGCCCTGCTTTAATGACAGCCGAGACAGCACCATCACTTCCAGCAGGCCGGGTAAATTGCCTGCCATAATAAACGTGATGGCGACAATCAGCAGCGCCGCAAAGATATCGGATATCGAGAGCGCATTATCAACCAGGTCACCCTCTTGTGCTTCCCACAGTGACACATTATCTAAATAGCCGAGTACCGATAGCAAATCGGACCAAACCAGGTAAAGCAGCGCACTAAAGCCAATCAGCAAAATCAATTTGGAAAGACGTAGTGATTGGCTATTGATCTGTTCCATATCTAGCGGCGGCTCTTCTACCACTTCCAAGCCACCTTCGGCGCCCTCTTGCACCTGAGCCCGGCGACGCGCTAACGCACGGCGGTAGGCAAGACGCCGTGCGGCGACGGCTAAGCTCCTGACCAGGGTAGCTTCCACTACGACCCACAGCCCCAGCAAGTAAAGCGTGATAACAAATCGCGCCACTAAGCGCAGCGCTGTGTATTCATATCCCCACACCACCAAGCCCAGCAGGATCAAAGGCACCGACGCCATCGCCAACCCTAGCAGTAAGCGAAACAGACGAACGCCAAAGATAGGAACATGTGCCAGTATCAGCTGTGCTAGCCACCAACTCATGGCTAACAAGCCACACGATAACAACATCAGCGCCACAGGGCGTAGCGCCAACGGGGTTTCCATTTCCCCTGACATAGCCGCAATGCCGATTACCGGCACCAAGGAGATGCCTAAGCCACGTAAGAGTTGGCGTAAACGGGCACTGTATTGCGGTGACCAGGTGAAGTGGCGCTCAGCCACGCCATCGGCCACCAGCAGCCTGCGCGCCCATGCAATTACGGCCCAGCTTAAGGCCAATTGAAGCATCGCGGGGGCGGCACTATCTGCCAACGGCCCCGCCGCCCCGAGCAGTCCAACACCAACGCCTGCTAGCACTAAGGGACCAGAGAGCGCCAATAATGCATTTAGCAGCACCGCCTTCGGCGTGTGCAGTTGAGTGTCACTTTTAGCCGGCCAATTTGCGAATGAATCTTGGCTAGGCGCGCTTTAATCTGTCGCCTCAACCCCATAAGCAGCAGGCCCAACACCACTAGCGGTGCTCCTTTTAGCACTTCCCAAGAGAACCCTTGCCAACGAGCGGGCAAAATGGCACGCCACTCCCCCCTCCCTGCCACTCTAAACGTAAATTATTGGGCAATTGACGCAGCCAGTTAAAGTCCAGAGGGCGACTATTGGCGACCCAAAAAAGTTGTTCATCAATGGTTTCGCGTAGCTCACTGGTGGTCGTCAAAAGCTGCTGTTGATTCAGCTGTAGCTCAATCGCCGCACTCAACAAGCTGCCGTAAGACTGTTCCAACTGTTCGACGAGCTCACGACGGGATTGATAGAGCCGCGAGAGGGGAGTCTACTAGGCCTGGCGTTGCCTCTATGCCTGCCTCCGATAGTCGTCTAACGGCAAACTGCTCGCTTTGGCGTAACTGGTCACGCTGGCGGACTAAATCAAACTGTTTAAGGCGTAGATCGGCAATTTCGTCTTGCAAATTACGCGGTGTCGCTAACGGGGTAGTGATTTACGTTGTTCACGCAGAATTCGCGACAGTAGTTGACTGCCACGAATAGCCTCAATCTGCTCATTAAGGCTGCGCTGCAGTTGGCGTACATGTTCCAACTGGCGCTGGGCTTCGATATTTTCGCGCACGATACTGTTAGCGCGGTCTGTCGCTCGCAATAATTCAAGGCTTAATGCCTGGTTGGTTTGCTGTGCTTGCACCACCACAGGATGCCCTGCAGCAATGAGCGGATTGTCCCGAGCTGCATCGGCAATGGCTTGCTCGGAGGCCAGCCGACGCTGCCGATCAATCACCCCTTGAAGCATGCTTAGTTGCTGCTCTTGATAATCAATCTGTAGCATCAACACATCGCGACGCTGCTGCGCTAATTCACGCAGGCGGCTGTTAGCGCTTAGCTCACGCTGGTAAAAGCTTACTTCGCGGTCGGCAAGTGCCCGTTCTAGGCGTAATTGAATAAGGCGCGGGTCGTTCAACGCAGAAAGTTGGCGATCCGCCAGCAAAGCCTCGCGCTCATCGTGCTGTCGGCGTAAACTCTCTGCGCGCTGAAGGGTTTCAGCGATAGATTGTTGAGCACGCTCAGGAAGTGTTTGGGCAGCCAGCAGTTGGGAGTTCACTTCTGCTAGCTGGCTCTGCAACTCTTGAAGCTCGACCACTGCGCCCGTTTGCAGAGTTTCCAGTTCGTCGAGAGGCAGGTCGCTTAAGTCGGCAACTGAAAGCTGCTGCGAGGCGTCTTCAGCTTCGTTCAGCTCACGCTGAAGGCGTGCCAGCAGCTCGGGGGCTTGTTCTACACGCGTATCTAATGCAGCTAGACGCTCCTCAAGAGAGGTTAGCCGCTCATAAGCGTCAAGGGACGCCTCTAGGGCTTCTTTGTCACTAGTTTGCTGAGCCGTTAATGACCCTTCAAGCGTTTCCAACTGAGCAAGCCTTGAGGCCAACTCAGCCTGCTCAGGTACTCGTTCAAGCATATTGGCTTGGAGCGCGGCGCGGGCTGGGTTAGCGTTACCGCTGATAATGAACAGCAACAATAAACACGTTATAAACCAATTACAGGTGTGTCTCACCACGTTACTTATGCCTCATTGACATCAATCGCTCCGTAGATACGGATAATGAGGCTATTGTCAGGCGTTCTGATAACAAGCGCAATCAGAGGTGTTGACTTCCTTAGGCGGCGTGATAGAAACAAACTTGGCTTTTGCCTCTTCATTCATTTTGCGAGTCACCTCGATGGTCACCCGAAAACTGCCGTTCACAAAACTTATTATCCTACTAAGCTTTGCTACTTTTAGTGCCGATGCCTTCGCTGCTTCTCAACAAGAGATTGAAGAGCGTATACGCGCCCTCAATGCTGAGCTATACGATTTACATCAGCAGCTGCAGCGGGTAGAGAGCCCCGAAGACGCCGCTCAAGGCGTCCCATTTGAGCCATTGCCTGAAGAAGCGGCGCGGGAAGATTTAAGTGAGCGCCGTGAACTTGAGCAGGAATCTAGCCGGAATCCGTTCTCAATCACGACGCACCGCACTAATTATCTGTTTCCGGTTAGCTTCAATGCGAATAAGAACCGCGAAAGCTTTCGCAATATTTCAGGCGATGGCGAAGTGAGTAGCGTAGAGCTTAAATTCCAGTTCAGCGCCAAGGTGAATCTAATTGAGGAAGTATTCGGCAACTACGGCGACGTCTATTTTGGCTACACCCAGCGCAGTTGGTGGCAGGCTTACAACACTGACGCCTCATCACCATTCAGGGAAACTAACTACGAGCCCGAAGTTTTTATCGACTTCGACAATGCATGGGGCGCGCTAGGCTGGGTGAACACGCGTAATAGAGTGGCGTTGAATCATCAGTCTAATGGCCGCTCAGATCCTCTTTCACGTAGCTGGAATCGCGTTTATCTTGAAAGTACTTTCCAGCGGGGTGATTGGGCGTTCACTCTCGCACCCCATTGGCGCATACCAGAATCCTCAGAAGATGATGACAACCCTGATATCGAACGCTACATGGGCTATGGGGATATTCGCCTCGCCAAACGTCTCAATAATAACCATGAAGTAAGCGGGCTACTGCGCGGCAACCCAAGTGCTGGCAATATAGGCACACAGATCGATTACAGCTGGCCCGCTTTCAACAGCTTACGTGCCCATGTACAGTATTACTACGGCTACGGTGAGAGCATGATAGATTACGACCATCGTGTTCATCGCTTAAGCCTTGGGTTTAGTCTTAACCCCTTATTTAGTGCGACAGGACTGAACCGATAGATGCTTTTGCTTGTCTGTAAGCAAGTGGCTGCTATCTTTATTGTAGCTTATCATTCATTCGCCCAAGGAAGACTCCATGGCTAAACGTCAAACCACTTACTCTACTCAAGCTGATCAACTCAAAGATGATTTGCGCCACTTAAGTGAAACCGTTGAAGAGCTTGTCAATGCGACAGCTAAAGACGCCAGCGGAGAGATGAACGATCTACGTAGTCGCGCCGAGCGCCGTTTAAAAGATACCCGGGCACGTCTTGAAGCTCGTGGTGAGCGTATCTATGACGACACCCGTGATTCATTGACTCAACAAGCTGACGCTTGTGACCGCTACGTTCATGAAAACCCCTGGACGAGCATTGGTATTGGTACCGCAGTGGGTATGGTTGTGGGTATGCTGCTCGGTCGCCGCTAATGGCTTTGGGTCCAACCCAAAGCGTCTTCGCTGCTGCCAAACGCTTACTGAAATCGCTGATAGCTAATAGCGAAACCCGTCTGCGTTTGGCGGTGTTTGAGTTAGAAGAAGAACGCTCTCGTATATTGGTCCTCTTTCTTCTTGCAGGAGCAAGCTTACTGTTGCTCTTGTTAGGAATTGCCACGCTGACAGCGCTGGTAGTAGTACTGTTCTGGGATACCTATCGCTTAACAGCGATTGCTATTAGTGCAGGGGTGTTGATAGGGGCTAGTTTGCTGCTTGCATGGATGGCTATTCGCCAGTCCAAGCGACATTCTCTTTAAAAGAGACTCTCAAACAACTTGCCGCTGACCGAGCACTGCTTGAGGAGCCAAGTGATGAAACCATCCGCAGACACCGCTAAAACGCTACCTAAGCCACCAAGTCGTGCCGAGCGCAAGGCGCTGCTGCTGGCTGAATTAGAACAGCAGCGTATAGATATTTTGGTGGATAGCGAATATCTGCAACAAGCCGCTTCACCACTGGATAAGAACTGGCAAAGCGTCAAATTGCCTCTCTATGCAGTCGGCGGCTTTGCCGCATTCAAGCTGATGCGCCACCCAGGCGGTGCAATGGCGTCAGGCAGAAAAGTACTTGCGGGCTACATGCTACTCAAGAAACTTAAATTATTAGCTAAAGTGGCTACTTAAGCATAATGCTAATAGCCTGGGCTAGTGGGGTCGTCTAGCAGGATTGCCCGCAGGCTACGCCACTCGCCCACGCCCATTGAAAATTATACCCGCCTAGCTCCCCTGTCACATCCAGCACTTCACCGATAAAGCGCAATTGCGGCAATCCTTTAACTTCAAATGTTTTTGACGATAGTTGATCGGTATTAACCCCACCCATGGTCACTTCAGCGGTGCGCCAGCCTTCAGTTCCCGCTGGCTTTAGTTGCCATGTATTGAGCCTGCCTGCCCACTCATCCAGCGCCTGGTTTGCATATTGGGCCAAGGGGCGTGCTGGGTCATGATCGGGATACCACTCCAACAGGGCCTGGGCCAAGCGCTTCGGAAAGCGTTCCGTAAGCCACGTAGAAAGCTGGCGTTTGGGAGTCGCTTGACGTGCCTCACGCAGCGACTCCACCACATTTTCTTCGGGCAACAGATCAATCGTTATTGGCTTTCCAGGCTGCCAAACACTGGATACCTGGAGCATCGCCGGTCCTGATAAGCCACGATGAGTAAACAACATAGGGTCGACAAAGCGATGGTGGCCTTCAGCACTAACCGCCACCGGCACGCTCAATCCAGAAAGCTCCGCCGCTCGCGCCTTCCAGGTATCACTCAAGGTAAAGGGCACCAGCCCAGGTCGGGTCTCAAAAACTTCCAAGCCAAATTGACCGGCAAGCTCGTAGCCAAACCCCGTCGCCCCCATAGTGGGAATAGAAAGCCCACCACTGGCCACCACCACCACACCCGCATCTATCTTCCCTATAGAGGTCGTTAACTGCATGGCATCGCCCTGCTGCTCGACACGGCTGATCTGTGTACTCAGCGCTATTTCAACCCCAGCCCACTCACATTCGGTGAGTAGTGTGCGGACAATTTCTTTGGCGGATGTCGCACAAAATAGCTGTCCCGGTGTTTTTCCACATACTCAACCCCATGGCGCTCAACGAGCTCCACAAAGTGTTCAGGACGGTAACGTTTAAGCGCCGAAATACAAAAGTAAGGATTTGAAGAGTAAAAATGCTGTGGCGTAGTGCCGAGATTGGTAAAGTTGCAGCGGCCACCACCGGACATCAGGATTTTTTTGCCCGCTTTGTTAGCATGATCAAGCACTAAAACCCGCTTGCCAGTATAGCCCGCTTGTGCAGCACACATTAGACCTGCGGCGCCAGCACCGATGATAACGACATCATAAATCATAAAGAAAAGCTCATAAGAAAAGGCATCAAGGAGCGGCTCCGAGGGGCAAAAGACGGGCATTCTATCAGGGATAAGCTAGATAAATTATTATATTTAAAAATCATCCTATACAATAATTGTATAAATATTTACCACACAGGGACCACTATGGATTTAACTGTTTGGCGACGACTGCGCTTTGCACTTCTCACTCTTGGCCTGCTATTAACGCAGGTGGCGTTTGCCCAATCAGCGCCCTCGGTCATCGGCACACGAGCAATAATGACCACCTGGTCAGACCCGCTTGAAGCCTTGGGCACGCTAAGTGCCGATGAAAGCGTCACGCTATCGACCACCGTCACGGAAATTGTCGCCGAAATCAATTTCCAGGACGGTGAGCAGGTGGAAGCGGGGCAACGGCTTATTCAACTAGAGGATGGAGAAGAGCAGGCACTGCTGAGAGCTTCACAGGCGCTTCGTGAAGAGCGTCGCAACGCCTCGAACCGTTCCTCGCAGCTGCAGGAACGTAACTTAGCGGCCCGCGCCGACGTGGAAGATAGCCAATCCCGCCTACGCCAAGCAGAAGCTGATATACAAGCGATTGAAGCCCAGCTAGCCAATTACCAAATAAAAGCGCCCTTCAGCGGACGCGTTGGATTCCGCAATATCAGCGTTGGTGCCCTGGTCACACCGGGCATGAACTTAGTGACCCTCGATAAACTGGATGTCATGAAGCTCGACTTCAGCGTACCCGAGGTGTTTCTAGGTCGCCTTTCGCCAGGATTAATGTTAAATGCCACTACTGCCGCCTACCCTGACGACATTTTTAGCGGTGAAATCGCCACCATCGGTACGCGGGTCGACCCGGTAACGCGCAGCATCAATGTGCGTGCTGAGCTTGATAATGCAGATGGACGACTGCGCCCTGGCATGCTGATGGAGGTTGTCGTTCAGCAACACGTACGCGACACCATTGTCATCCCTGAGGCAGCCATTGAACCCAGTGGAGACCGTCATTTTGTGATGCTAATCGAACAAGGTGATGACGCGACACGTTTAACACGACGCGAAATTGTGATCGGTGAGCGGCGTAATGGTGAAGTGGAAATTCTAGAGGGGCTATCCGCTGGCGATTTAATCGTCGTCCATGGCTTACAGCTAGCCCGAGATGGCCAAGAGGCGAGATTGATCGGCATTACCGATGACGAGACCGGTATTCGAGCCTTACTGGAGGCTGACCGCTAATGCGTCTTTCGGATATTTCCGTTCAGCGTCCCGTCTTGGCAATGGTGATTGCAGCCTTGATTATCGCGTTTGGCTCATTAGCACTCAACCGCCTGCCGCTGCAAGAGTACCCGACGATTGATCCGCCGATAGTCACCATTGACACCCGCTACCCGGGGGCATCCGCTAGCGTTGTTGAAACGCGAATCACCCAAGTACTTGAAGACCGTATCGCGGGCGTTGAAGGCATTGAGCTAATTACCTCGCAAAGCGAGGACGGCCGCTCTCAGATTGAAATCGAATTTGGCATTGATGTGGACATTAATGCCGCCGCCAATGATATTCGTGATCGCATATCCGGCGCCCTTCGCAACCTACCCGATGATGCTGATAACCCTGAGGTGACCAAAGCCGATAGCAGTGAAGAGATTGTGGTGTGGCTCAGCCTTTCTGGTGAAGAGTACTCCATCACCGAACTTACCGACTACGCTAACCGCTTCTTGGTCGACAGCCTTTCTGTTCAGCCGGGTGTCGCACGGGTGCGTGTGGGCGGTGGCAGCGACTACGCCATGCGGGTATGGGTGGACCGTAATGCGCTAGCCGCGCGCGGCCTCACTGTGAGCGATATCGAAGATGCACTACGGGCAGAAAACGTTGAACTGCCAGCAGGCTCGATTGAGTCCGAAGATAGGCAGTTTATTGTTCGCCTTCCCCGCAGCTTTGCCAACGCCGAGGATTTTCAGCGTTTGGCTCTTAATGCTCCCCGTACCCCTTCCCTCAATCAGGGCGAAAGCGGCTATCTGGTTCGCCTTGCCGATGTAGCAAGGGTAGAGGTCGGCGCGGTAGAGGACCGCTCTGTTTTCCGCTCCAACGGCGTCCCCATGGTCGGCCTTGGCATGATCATGCAGTCGACAGCCAATGTGGTAGAGCTTTCTGAAGCGGTGCAGGTGGAGTTAGAGCGGCTGCAGGGTACGCTGCCTGAAGGGATGTCACTGAGCCTGAACTACGACGCCTCATTGTTTGTTTCGGGGGCAATTGAACAGGTCGTCATGACACTATTCATCGCCATGGGCTTAGTCGTGGTGGTGATGTTCATGTTTTTAGGCAATTTGCGCACCACCCTAGTCCCTGCGGTGACCGTGCCTATTGCCGTTATTGGTGCCTTTACCGCTCTTGCCGTGATGAACTTCTCGATCAACCTGTTAACGCTGCTAGCGCTAGTGCTTGCCATTGGCTTGATTGTTGATGACGCCATCGTGGTACTTGAGAATATTAATCGGCGTATGCACGACTACGGCGAAACGCCTTTAGTCGCCGCCTTTCGAGGTACACGGCAAATCGCCTTTGCCGTTATTGCTACCACGCTCGTATTAGTAGCGGTATTCGTGCCCCTTAGCATGCTGCAGGGCGATATTGGCCGGCTGTTTTCCGAGTTCGCGCTTACCATGGCCGCTGCGGTCGTAGTCTCTACCCTGCTCGCACTAACACTCACTCCCATGATGGCGTCGAAAATACTTAAGCCGGGCATGCACGATAGCCGTATCGGCAGAGCCGTGCAGTGGCTGCTTAGCGGCACACAACGGCGCTATCAGGCTTCCCTTGAGTGGATGCTCACTATGCGCTGGCTGGTAGTGGCCCTATTTGTGTTGCTAATTGCCGCTACCGCCTGGCTGGCCACAATACTGCCGAACGAATACACCCCGCAGGAGGATCGCGGTAACTTCATCGTATTAGTGAATGGCCCTGAAGGGGCTACCTTCGACTACATGATGGATTACATGGATGAAATCGAAACACGTATGACGCCTCTGGTCGAGAGCGGCGAGCTGGAACGGGTGGTGGTCCGTGCCCCGCGCGGCTACGGCAATATCGAGAACTTCAACAGCGGTTTTATCATCGTCAATATGGCCGACTGGGGCAGCCGACGTAGCGCCTGGGAAATCATGGCCGAAGTGCGTCAAACACTGAGCACATTACCGGGGTGCAAGCCTTCCCTGTGATGCGCCAAGGTTTTGGGCAACGCACCCAAAAGCCGGTGCAGTTTGTGCTGGGTGGTGGGACGTACGAGGAGCTAGCCCGCTGGCGCGATACATTGATAGATCATGTGCGTGAAAACAACCCGCGCTTAATGGCTTTGGAGAGCAACTATAACGAGACCCAGCCGCAACTGCGGGTGGAAATTGATTATGAGCGTGCTGCATCGTTAGGGGTTACCGTCATGGAGATCGGCAGAACACTGGAGGTACTGTTAGGCGGCCGTAATGTTACTCGCTACGTGGATGATGGCGAAGAGTACGATGTTATTTTGGAAGGCGACCGCGGCAGTCAGAACAGTCCCAGGGCATTGGATAACATTCAGGTTCGCTCTGCACGTACCGGCGAGCTGATTCCCTTGGCCAGTCTCGTCACCCTTTCCGATTTTGCGGGCGCCAGCACCTTAAATCGCTTTGACCGTATACGCGCCATTACCATTGAAGCTAACCTGGCGGATGGCTATCCGCTAGGCGAGGCATTGACATATCTAGAAGAAGCCGCCGCTGAGCTACTACCGGAAGAGGCACAAACCAATGTGGCCGGAGCGTCGCGTGATTTCCGGCAGGCCAGCGGTGCCACCGCGTTTCTGTTGATACTGGGAGCTTTAGTCGTTTTCTTGGTGCTCGCTGCCCAATTTGAGAGCTTGATTCACCCCTTGGTGATTATGCTCACGGTGCCGTTGGCAATGAGTGGGGCGTTGCTTGCCCTGCTCTTGAGCGGCCAATCGTTAAATATTTATAGCCAAGTGGGGCTGGTACTGCTGATTGGCCTAGCCGCTAAAAACGGCATACTCATTGTTGAGTTTGCAAATCAGCTACGCGACGAGGGCCAAGCGTTCCGAACAGCGTTAATTGAAGCCTCAGTCACGCGCTTAAGGCCGATATTGATGACGGCCGTGACGACGATGGCCGGTGCCATTCCGCTGATTATATCAACCGGCCCTGGTGCCGAATCGCGTCTGGTGATTGGCACCGTGATCATGGCGGGGGTAGGCTCGGCAACGCTATTTACGCTCTTTGTGGTTCCCGTGGCTTACGACCTGCTGGCACGCCACACAGGGTCGCCAGGCGCAGTGAAGCGGCAGTTAGAGGAAGAAATTGCTAACGCGCCATCTGACTGAAGTCATTGCGAACACAGTGAAGCAATCTGGTTTTTAGATGCCACCGTAGGCTTGAGATTGCTTCGTCGTTTCACTGTTCACAATGACACTCTCAATGAAAAGGGTGCCAGTTGGCACCCTTTGAAAGAGAGCTAGCGGTTACTCACACTCACCCAAGTGCTCGCCTTCAATCACTGTATTCATACTCAGCTCGCCCATGGGCGACTGGGTCAGAATATCGACGCTGCCTTCAATACGCTCACCCATAAAGCGCATTTCGCCATCGATGGTGGCTTCGCCACCCTCAGCACGACACACCATGCTGTAGCTTAGGCCGTCCGCGTTCAATTCCTGGTTGAGCAGCTCACAGCCCTCTTCTTCCTCGATGAAGCCGAATTCAGCGCCCTCAAGCTCTTCCTGGGTAATACACTGACGCTCGGTTTCCGTTTGATCCGGAATTTCCATTTCACCGCTGACGCTGGTTTTGCTGACAAATTCCCACTCACCAGCAGCCACATTGGGGGTTTCAGCCAACGCGACCATCGGAAAGGCCACCAGGGCCGCTACTGCCATGTTACGTAACATCATCGCTACTCTCACTGCGTTGCTTAAGGAACCAGCGAATATCCTACCTGATTCACACCCACGATGCCCTACCTGGCGATCACACTGCTACACTCTATGCTTAATCAATGCCTGACTTTGCGCACCGACTATAAAAGGTAGTTAACCATGCATGACGATGCCCTGGTCAATTATGACTTTCATTGCCCTTACTGCGACTCACCGCTGACCTTTCTGATTGATACTTCTCAGGGTAGCCACGAAACCTGGGAAGATTGCCATCAGTGCTGCGCGCCCATCCAGCTACAAATTATTGTCTCGCCAATGAGTGGAGAGCTCGATAGCGTTGTCGCTGGACGCGACGATGATGTTCTATAGCAGATCTAAGCTTCTCGTAGCGCTGCCTTCCGCCTAGTCTCGTTACGACGCATAAAAAACCAAGCCAACAGTGTTGCCAAAGATACGATCAATATAATCAACGTGGCGAGTGCATTAATCTTTGGCGATACGCCCATACGCACCGATGAAAATACCACCATCGGCAGCGTATTCGCCCCAGGACCTGAAACAAAGCTGGCAATCACTAAATCGTCCAAGGAGAGCGTAAACGCCAGCAGCCAACCTGCCGCCAATGCCGGCGTAATGATCGGCAGTGTGATGGAAAGAAGGTTTTCACTGGCGGCGAGCCTAAATCCATGGCGGCCTCTTCAATCGAATGATCTACTTCACGCAGGCGCGCGGCCACAACCACCGCTACGTAGGCACTGCAAAACGTGGTGTGGGCAATCCAGATCGTCGCCATGCCCCGATCGGCAGGCCAACCGGTTATTTGCGCCATTTGTACAAATAGTAGCAGTAGCGACAGGCCAGTAATCACCTCGGGCATCACTAGCGGCGCCGTCACCATACTGGAGAGCGCCGTTTTACCCCGAAAATGGCCATAGCGGGTCATTACAAACGCTGCCACAGTCCCCAAGCAAACCGCCATGCTGGCCGCGAAAAAAGCGATGCGCAGGCTCGTCCACACCGCCGATAAAATCTGCTGATCGCGAAATAGCTCGCCGTACCACTGAGTAGAAAAGCCCGCCCACACCGTGACCAGTTTCGAGGCGTTAAACGAATACACCACCAACACAAACATGGGCAGGTAAAGAAACAGCAGGCCAAGCACCAGCATGAACGTCGAGAAGTTGATCCTGCGTAGGCGGCTCATGACGCCAGCTCCCGGGACTGGTAACGATGGAACCAGACAATCGGTACCAGTAATAACAACAGCATCACCATGGCCAGCGCCGACGCGACGGGCCAGTCGCGATTAAGGAAAAACTCTTCCCACAACACCTTACCGATCATCAGTGTGTTCGGGCCGCCAAGCAATTCGGGAATCACGAACTCCCCAACCGCCGGAATAAACACCAGCATCGAACCGGCAATAATGCCTCCCATCGATAACGGCAGAGTAACTTTGATAAAGGTATTCAGCTTGCGCGAGCCAAGGTCAGCAGCGGCTTCCAATAAGGCGTTATCCAGCCGGGTTAGATGGGCATACAGCGGCAATACCATAAACGGCAAATAGGCGTAGACAATCCCAATGGTGACGGCAAACTGGGTATTCATCATACGCAGCGGCGAGTCAATCAGACCTAGCCCTATCAATAGGTTATTAATCAATCCGCTGTTACTTAAAATTCCCATCCAGGCGTAAACCCGAATCAAAAAAGACGTCCAAGACGGTAGCATGACTAACAGCAGTAATAGCAACTGCCAGCGTGCCGGCGCCCTCGCCATCGCATAAGCCATCGGATAGCCTAGTAGCAAGCACGCTAGGGTGGCTATGAACGCTGTTTTTACCGAGCCCCAATATGCGGCTATATAGAGCGAATCCGAAAGTAAAAGAGATAGTTACCGAGATTGAGAAATACATGCAGCGTCTGGTCAGCGTACTCAAGCAGCGGACCATAGGGTGGAATCGCAATGGCTGCTTCGGACAAGCTGATCTTGAGCACCAGCGCAAAGGGCAGTAAAAAAAACAGCGTTAGCCACACAAGCGGAAACGCAATCACCGCTCGGCGCCCTAACTGCATGCGTTTGAACAGTGCTGAAGAAAGAGATGGCTTCATTAAAGGCAGTCTCCTCGCCGTAAGAAGTTCGCCACACTAGCGGCTCCAGGCCCTAGCGATTCAAAACATGGGCGGTGCAGGATATTAACGGTTCAAGACGATGGTGCTGTGATCTTCCCAGTGAACATAAACGCTGTCTTCCCAGGTTGGCCGATCACCGCGACGTTCTGTATTGGCCATGCTGACCTTGATCATCTGGCCAGCGGCAGTACGCACGTAATAGAGTGAGAAACCGCCCAAGTAGGCGATATCATCCACCCTCCCTTCTGCCCAGTTATATTCCGTGGTGGGCTTTTCACGGGTTAACCAGATTTTTCTGGGCGCAACGCGACCAAACCCGACGATCCATTGCCTGGGTAGTAATACCGTGGTCAATATAAATGGGCCGCTCAAGTGCCGGGGCGACGATGCGGCAATGGTCGGCAGCATCTTCGATAATTTCCCCCTTCAAACAGGTTCACCGTGCCAACGAACTCAGCCACCATTCGGCTTGCCGGGCTTTCATAAATATCGATGGGTGAGCCGATCTGCTCGATCCAGCCATCGGCCATGATCGCCACACGGTCGGCCATGGTCATGGCTTCTTCCTGGTCGTGGGTCACCATAATGCAGGTAACCCCTACCTGTTCGATAATTTCGACCACTTCCAGCTGCATTTCAGTGCGCAGTTTTTATCCAGCGCACCCATGGGCTCGTCTAACAGCAACAGCTTTGGCCGCTTGGCGAGTGAGCGAGCCAGCGCTACCCGTTGGCGTTGCCCACCGGAAAGTTGATGCGGCTTGCGCTTGGCAAAGCGCTCCATATGCACCAACTTGAGCATTTGTGCGACGCGGGCGTCGATATCCGCTTTCGGTAACTTGTCCTGTTTCAAGCCAAAAGCGATGTTCTGCGCCACTGTCATATGCGGAAACAGTGCATAGGACTGGAACATCATATTGATGGGCCGCTTATGCGGGGGCATCGCGGTGATATTGACACCGTCTAACAAAATGCGCCCTTCCGTTGGCGTCTCAAACCCCGCCAACATCCGCAGCAAGGTTGATTTTCCTGACCCGGATCCGCCTAATAATGCGAAAATTTCGCCGCGCTTAACCTGCAAATTGACATCATCCACCGCCAGCGCATCATCAAATCGCTTGCTCAAGCGCTTAACTTCCAGCACTACATCCTCCGCAAACCGCGGGTTTTTTCCCTGAGGGCGTGGTGCTATAGGAAGGGAGGGTGAAGGAGATGAAGGCTCGTTCGACAGGGTGTAGTGACCATTCGCCACTCCCATCAAAAGGCCCGGCAATCCGGGCACATTAATAAAATAAACAGCGAGCCAGTGAGGACGCACCTCCGGCTCGCTGTTAGGTAAAGGTCGGCTTAACGGCCAGACTTCACGCGGTTCCAAATACGTGTACGGGCGCGCAGCACATCTTGAGGCTTTTCAGCTTGCACGTACAGGTTTTGCATGACGTCAGTTTCCGGGTAGATAGCGGGATCGTTGATAATTTCGTCAGAGAGATATTCATTAGCCGCCGCGTTAGGGTTCGCATAACGTACATACTCGGTGATCTCAGCGGCGATTTCCGGGTCAAGAATAAAGTTAATAAACGCATGGGCGTTTTCAGTGTTCGGGGCGTCAGCCGGTATCGCCATCATATCGAACCAGAGGGCAGCGCCTTCTTTAGGAATGCTGTAACCAATACTGAAATCACGACCGGCCTCTTCAGCGCGCTCGGCGGCTTGGAAAACGTCGCCGGAATAGCCAGCAGCCACGCAGATATCGCCATTCGCCAGATCAGACACATAGCGCGACGAGTGGAAGTAAGTCATGTCGTCGCGAACGTCGGCAATCAGCTCTCCCGCAGCTTCGATATCGTCGATATTTTCGCTAAGCGGGTCTAAGCCCAAGTACGCCATAGCGGGCGAAAGCATCTCATCTGCGGAATCCAACATCGACAAACCACAGCCCGCCTCGCTCAATGCACCGGTTATTTCAGGATCGAACAGCAGCGCCCAGCTATCTACTGGCGCATCGTCACCTAGAATTTCTGTTACACGATCAATGTTATAACCAATGCCATTGGTGCCCCACATATAGGGAACCGAGTATTCGCTACCGGCGTCGATGGTTTCCAAGTTAGCCATCAGTTCAGGATTGAGGTTATCTAAATTGGGCAGTAACTCGTGGTTAAGCGGCTGGAACACACCGGCTTTTACTTGTCGAGTGAAGTAGTAGGTAGAGGGTACGACCACATCATAGCCCGAACGGCCAGCGAGCAGCGCGGCATCCAGGATTTCATTGCTATCATAAACGTCATAGGTCACTTCAATGCCGGTACGCTCGGTGAATTTTTCCAGCGTTTCCGGGGCAATGTAATCTGACCAATTATACACCCGCACCTCTTCGGCATGGGCAGCGCTAGCCGCTGCGGCAAACGAGATGGCCGCAACGGCCAGGGAAAGTTTGTGGATGGTCCCCATATTACTTCTCCTATTGTTTAAACTACTTATAAAACTATTTAGCCACACATTCTTAACCACATTTGCCTAACATGCACCGCTTCTATCGCCAACAGCCTACTATTGCTACCAACAGAGTAGGTCATAAAGCTGACCGTGCGAATTTTGCGGTGCAGTGGCGCCTACCGCAAGCCAATGTGAAAAATACTTGTATTCTACTTCATCGACCCCATTAACCCAGCAGCGCAACGGCATCAGTCTGGAGCGATAGGGAAAGACTATTGATCGTATGCCTATTCTTAATTTTAGCCATTAGTCGTTAGCCGTTAGTATTATCATCAATTTCTAATTCTTCATTCACCAATCGCGGAGATTATCTGAATGTCTTTAATCAACACTGAAGTTAAGCCATTTAAAGCAACTGCCTATTTGAATGGCGAATTTGTCGATGTTACTGAAGCGGACTTACAGGGTCAGTGGTCAATCTTTTCTTCTACCCAGCCGATTTTACCTTCGTGTGCCCGACAGAGCTTGGTGACTTAGCCGACAACTACGCTGAGTTCAAGAAACTGGGCGTTGAAATTTACAGTGTTTCAACTGACACCCATTTCACCCACAAAGCTTGGCACGACAGCTCTGACACCATCGGCAAGCTCCAGTACCCGATGATTGCTGATCCGACGCTGCGCATTTCACGCAACTTCGAAGTCTTGATCGAAGAAGCCGGTCTTGCTGAGCGCGGTACCTTTGTTGTCGACCCTGACGGCAAAATCCAGATCGTCGAAATCAACGCTGGCAACATCGGTCGTAATGCCGAAGAGCTGCTGCGCAAAGTGAAAGCTGCTCAGTACGTGCGCGCCAACCCGAACGAAGTTTGCCCGGCAAAATGGAAAGAAGGCGAAGACACCCTCGCACCTTCATTAGATCTGGTAGGTAAAATCTAAACTACCTACGGCTGCCAAACGGATATTTTTCACTCTGTTGCCCTTTTGGCGGCGCGGGCACCAGCCCGGGTGTTTTGTTTTATTAAGCACGCGTTGTAGTGCCGTGCTCTGTGACCAATCACCGACAAGTTAACTGCGAGGAAGCACTGTCATGCTGGACGCCAATTTAAAATCCCAGTTAAAAGCGTATCTGGAAAAGTGACTCAGCCGTTCGAGATCGTTGCGTCCCTCGATGACGGTGACAAGTCACAAGAATTGCTCAAACTACTGGAAGATATCAGCAACCTGAGCGATAAAATTACCTTGCACAGTGATGGGCAGGATGCACGCACGCCGTCGTTTGCGATCAACCGCCCCGGTGAAGAGACTGGCGTGGTGTTTGCCGGTATCCCGATGGGCCACGAGTTCACCTCGTTGGTACTGGCGCTGCTGCAAGTCGGCGGTCACCCACCCAAAACATCTGACGAACAACTTGACCAGATTCGTGCGCTTGACGGCGAGATGCTGTTCGAGACGTACTACTCGCTCTCGTGCCAGAACTGCCCAGACGTGGTTCAGGCGCTGAATCTGATGGCTATCTTCAATCCCAACGTGCGCCATGTCGCTATCGACGGGGCGCTGTTTCAGGATGAAGTCGAGTCGCGTGAAATCATGTCGGTGCCGAGCATCTATCTGAACGGCAAACCGTTCGATCAAGGCCGCATGACCCTTGAACAGATTCTTGCCAAAGTCGACACCGGCGCTGCCGAACGCGATGCTAAAAGCTAAGCGAAAAAGCCGCCTTCGATACACTGGTGATTGGCGGAGGCCCTGCAGGCGCTGCGGCGGCCATTTACTCGGCGCGTAAAGGCATCAATACGGGTATTGCCGCTGAGCGGTTCGGTGGTCAGGTGGCCGACACCATGGGGATTGAAAACTTCATTTCTGTTTCCCATACAGAAGGCCCTAAGCTGGTCAGTGCACTTGAAGAGCACGTAAAAGACTACGAAGTCGACGTCATGAACCTGCAGCTTGCGACTACATTTAAAGCGGCCGAAGCCGAAGGCGGCCTGCATGAAGTCACGTTTGAATCAGGCGCTAAACTCAAGAGTAAAACGCTGGTTTTGGCGACAGGCGCCCGTTGGCGTGAAATGAACGTTCCAGGTGAACAGCAGTACCGCAACAAAGGCGTCGCTTACTGCCCCCACTGCGATGGCCCGCTGTTCAAAGGTAAGCGTGTAGCGGTCATTGGTGGTGGTAACTCGGGCGTTGAGGCAGCTATTGACCTGGCGGGCATTGTCGGCCACGTCACGTTGGTTGAATTTATGGGCGAAATGCGCGCTGACGCCGTGCTGCAGAAGAAGCTCAAGAGCTTGCCCAATGTCGATATTATTCTCAACGCACAAACGACCGAAGTTACTGGCGATGGCAGCCGTGTTAATGGCTTGAACTATAAAGACCGTACAACCGATGAAAGCAAATCCATCGCGTTGGAAGGTATTTTCGTTCAGATTGGTTTAGTACCTAACACCGAGTGGCTGAAAGGCTCACCGATTGAAATGACGCCCCGCGGTGAAATCATTGTCGATGCTCATGGCATGACGTCCGTGCCCGGTGTGTTTGCCGCAGGCGATGTCACGACCGTGCCTTACAAGCAGATCATTATCGCCATGGGGAAGGTGCTAAAGCATCGCTTGGCGCTTTTGATTACTTGATTCGTAACTGATTACGATAGAACTAAAGCCCGCTGACATATTGTCAGCGGGCTTTTCTGTCTTCCCCGTCTCTAGCTCAATCAAGACGTCTTGGGGATCTCACCCAGCACCTCAGGGATCGTCATTTTCACGTAGCGCCCTGGCGCAGGCTCAATCACATTGAGCTCCCCCCTCGCCAGGTTGGCGCACGGGCACCATTTTCTCGCTATCGGCATAACCATTCTCGGTCATCCACGCTTGCCAATGGGGCCACCATGAGCCTTCCTGAGCAGTCGCATTTTCTAGCCACGCTTCATGGTTATCCGGCAGCGCATCGTTGGTCCAGTAGCCATACTTGTTTTTATGGGGCGGGTTAACAATACCCGCGATATGACCTGACCCGCCCAATACGAAGGTGACCGGCCCTTTGGGTAACAAAGCACCATAGTAGGTACTGTTCCACTTGGCGATGTGGTCTTCTTTGGTGGATATGAAATAGCTGGGCGTGGACACCTTACGCAGATCAATTTTCACGCCATCCAATTCAATGCCACCTGGCTCAACCAAGCGGTTTTCTAAGTACATATGGCGCAGGTACCAAGCATGCGTCCCAGCAGGCAGGTTGGTGCCATCGGTATTCCAGTAAAGCAGATCAAAAGCGGCTGGCATTTCACCTTTTAAGTAATTATTGATGTAAAAAGACCAAAAAAGATCGTTCTCACGCAGCAAATTGAAGGTGTAGGCCATTGAGCGCCCGTCCAGATAACCTTTCAGCTCAAGCGTCTGCTCTATGCCTTCGACCACTCGTTCATTCAAAAGACGCCGATATCGCCCGGATCGCGAAAATCTTGCAGTGTCGCCATATAAGTGACCGACTTAACTTTACGCCCACGACGCGTGCTGGTGAGATATGCCACCGTAGAGGCGGCTAATGTACCACCAACACAATAGCTAAGCAGATTGACCGACTTCTCCCCACAAGCCTGCTCGATAGCTTCCATCGCGCTAATGGGCCCCATCTGCATATAATCGGCCCAGGTAATATCGCGCTGCTCAGGGCCGGGGTTACGCCAGGAGATCAAAAATACCGTATGACCTTTATCCACCAGCCACTTAACCATTGAGTTGTCTTCACGCAAGTCAAGGATGTAATACTTATTGATCCAGGGCGGCACTATGAGCAACGGCGTCTTAAACGTCTTTTCCGTTGTCGGTGTGTACTGGATCAACTGGATCAGTTCATTTTCATATACCACCGAACCCGGGGTCACAGCGATGTTTTCGCCTACGCCAAAGGCGCCGCGATCGGTCATGCGGACATTAATACCTTCTGCAGAATTACCTAAATCTTCGCGTAGGCGCGCTAGCCCATCGACCAAGTTCTGGCCACGCGTTTCAAGTGTACGGCGCATGACTTCAGGGTTAGTGGTTATAAAATTAGTCGGCGCCATCGCATTGACAAGCTGGCGTGCGTAAAACATCAGGTTACGCTGCTGGGTTTCGTCTAAACCACTTAAACTTTCAACCAGCTCTTCCACCATCTGCGAAAACAGTAAGTACTGCTGCATAATGGCCATGTAGTGCGGGTCCTGGGTCCACGCCTCATCTTTAAAACGGCGATCACTTTTAGCCGGTGTAATGAGCGGGGTGACTTGCTCCCCGGCCATGCCACGCATGGCTTGTTGCCATAAAAGCCATTGATCCTGTAGCAACCGAGCCTGGGTTTGCCACAACAGGGTAGGGTTTTGCATCAGCGACTTCGCACCGGCTTCAAAGCTTTCACGCATATCGCTGTAAATTGAGTCGGCGGCTTCACTGGGGGCAATACGGGAAAGCAAATCCTGCATCAATCCTTGGTACTGTTCGCCGATCTCTTTAAGCTGATTATTCCAGGCTTCAATTTCTGCCTGCGATAATCCTTCAGGCAAGCCTAAAGCTAAACCATCAGGTAGCCCTTGGGATAGTGCTTGAGATAGACCTTGAGGCAGCCCCTGCGATAGCCCTGATGATAGAGCCTGGAACGGATTGTGCCACGCTGATTGCATAATTACTCTCCCTACGCCTAGCGACAGGCGCACCGAACACTTTGGCCATCACTGGATGACAAGACCAAGCTAATCAATGCATCGCGGCGCCCTTAGGCGCCGCGATGATGTCGCCAATCAGCTTTTACGTGATGATTGACTGGAGGCTTTTCCAGACTGCTCGCCTTTAGCAGTCGCCTTGGCCTGATCGGACATTTGTTGCCCTGCTTCACTGAACATTTTTCCATTTCAGATTTAAATTGCAGACTCATTTCGCTCATGACACGGGCGTCTTCCTGCATCTGCTGAGAAAGTTCATTCATCATTTCGGCTTGCTTGGTGCCGAAATCGCGCAGGCTTTCTGCATCCTGGATTTCCGTGGCGCTACGAATGCGCTCAGTGCCCATCTGGCTGTAGCGTTTCATGGCTTCCAACTGATACTGCGTCATTTTTTCCATATTGTTGAGCATCAGCGAATTAATTTTACGCATGGGCTCAAACATTTGTTTCGTTTGGGCGTTAAAGGCGTCCATCATATTATCTTGCATAGTGTCTGCTCCTATTTTGTTCCTTGGCATGAGCCTTGGAGTGACTCACCGTAATGTAGCTATGCTGCATCGCAAAAGAGTAATCTTTGGCATGCTGCATTGCAACAGCAATGTCATTAGTCAGTGACACCATGCAATCCTGGGTTGCAATATGTATGCACCTTGCCGAATTACTCTGCCCTTCTTCAACAGGCTTGGCACTGCCTGATTGTGTTTATGTACCGCTACGTTTGGATGTGGAACGTGAACTCGTACCGGACCGGGGAGCGCGACGACGCTGTCGACTTGTTGCTGCTGCCCGTAGTGTTGTTGGCACCACTTTTCGTACTGGCGTCCGATTCTTTCTCAGCCTCCTCGTTGTCAGCCGAGGAAGTGCTGGCACTGCCCGCCTGACGCAGCATATCCAGCATCATTTGCTGATAGGTGCCGAAGTTGGCTAGCCCTTGAGACAATCCTTCGGATAGCCCCTGAGAAAGCCCTTGCTGCATCATTGGCTGCTGCAGGAAAGGCCGCATCAAACTCATGGGGTCGTAGCCTTCTACCCCAGACTCCATCTGACGTTGGATATTGTCCAGCAGGTTTTTCTGAAAGGCTTCGACATTAGGAAGCCCCAACGATTGGCGGAACTCATCTGGCGTCAGATCAAACTCAACGTTAATCTTCATAGGCGGCTCCAGCATTTGTTTGCTGCATTGTTTTTGCTACATGTTTTGCCACATAGCTTTATTTGAGTGTAGCAGTGAACTGCAAACCTCACCGTATTGCGTTAGCGCTGAGTTAAACGCGGCGTATCAACGCTGACCTCGCCATTTTGACCGCGCTGACGTAACCAGTGGTCTAGCAGCGTGATCGCCATCATCGCCTCAGCAATGGGTGTTGCGCGAATCCCCACGCAGGGATCATGGCGTCCTTTCGTAATCACCTCGACTGCCTGACCATGAATATCGATAGAGCGTCCGGGCGTGGTGATACTGGAGGTGGGCTTTAGTGCTAAGCGAGCAACAATGGGCTGGCCACTGGAGATACCTCCCAACACACCGCCAGCATGATTGGAGAGGAATCCCTCTGGTGTCATCTCGTCGCGGTGCTCACTGCCGCGCTGGTTAATACAGCCAAAACCAGCGCCTATCTCTATTCCTTTTACCGCATTGATACTCATCAAACCATGCGCCAAGTCAGCATCCAGACGATCAAACACCGGTTCGCCAAGCCCTACCGGTACGCCTTCGGCAATCACGGTAATTTCGGCGCCGACCGAATCCCTGGTCGCGGCGCAGTTGGTCCATATAGGCTTCCAGTTCAGCGACGCGCGCTGGATCAGGGCAGAAAAAAGCGTTCTGGCTGACCGACTCCCACTGTTTGAACTCAATTTTGATAGGGCCTAACTGGCTCATATAGCCACGAATCTGGACGCCCTGGGCGGCTAGATACTTCTTGGCAATCGCCCCGCTGCTACCCGCATGGCCGTTTCACGGGCGCTGGAACGGCCACCCCACGATAGTCTCGGTGACCATATTTATGATGGTAGGTGTAATCCGCATGGGCTGGCCGAAACTGCTCTTTAATTTTCGAGTAGTCGTTAGAGCGCTGGTCAGTGTTCTCAATTAACAGCCCGATTGAAGTGCCGGTCGTTTTGCCTTCAAACACCCCAGACAAAATGCGCACTTGATCAGGCTCTTTGCGCTGGGTGGTGTGCCTTGAACTGCCCGGCCGGCGGCGATCCAAATCATACTGCAAATCTGCTTCGCTTAATGGCAGCCCAGGCGGGCAGCCATCTATAATGGCGCCGAGCGCAGGGCCGTGGCTTTCACCAAAAGTAGTGACGCTGAATAGTTTGCCAAACGTATTGCCAGACATGGCCGTTAGTTCCTCATACGAAAGACGCCGCATGGGCGTCGAGTTCAGCAGCGCTCAGGGCGAAGACACCCTGGCCGCCACGCTCGAATTCAAGCCACAGGAAGGGGACATCCGCAAATGCCGTTTCCACATGACGATCAGAATTGCCGACCTCTACAATCAACCAGCCGTCATCGGTTAAGTGTTCCCTCGCTTCACGCAGAATACGCCGCACAATATCCAAGCCATCGCTACCTGCGCCGAGTGCCAATGAAGGTTCATGACGAAATTCGGCAGGCATCATGGCCAAGTCGCGCGTATCGACATAGGGCGGGTTAGAAACGATCAAATCGAAGCGTCGACCTTCTAAGCCACTGAACACGTCCGATTCGACCGCCCTCACCCGGTCACCCACATCGTGGCGGGTAATGTTCTGGCGCGCTACGGCCAGAGCATCCTGGCTGATGTCAGCAAGCACCACTTCACAGGTAGGCAAATAGAGAGCGCTAGCAATACCAATGCAGCCAGAGCCGGTGCATAAATCCAGCACGCTGGCAGGTGGCTCTTCGGGAAACCAAGTGGAAAAGCCATCTTCAATCAGTTCGGCAATTGGCGAGCGCGGAATCAGTACACGCTCATCAACGCTAAACGGGTAGCCAGCAAAAAGCTCTCGCCTAACAAATAGGGCAACGGGCGGCGAGTGGTGATACGTTCACGCGCCAGGGCAATAATCCGCTGGCGCTCAACGGGCAGCAGCCGCGCTTCTAATACGCCTGGGTCAATATTCCAAGGCAGGTGAAGTGCGCCTAGGCATAGTGCCACCGCCTCATCCCAGGCAGAATCAGTACCGTGACCATAATGTAACCCTGCCAGATAAAACTCGCTGGAGACCCAGCGCAGGTAGTCGCGCAGCGTAAAGAGATCGCTCATCAGCGCCGACTCGGGCAGGGAAAGAGTTGAGTGAGAGTACTCAGCGTTTAAATGCGTGGACACAGTGACTCCTGGGTAACGTTACTCATGGTTGCAGGCAGTAAAGCCTGCTCCATATGACGAATAAAAGATTGTACCTTTCACGCTGCCCGGTTCACAGCAACGCTCAGCCCGCTATACTGTACGTCTTTATTTATCTCACAATTTTCTGCCACCCGAGCCTGCCATGACGCGACACCGCCACCTGCCTAGTGATGACGATATCAGTGCCTTTCGCGATGCGTTAAAGGCGGCGGGCGTGCGCCGTATCGCTACCAATCAGGCCGACCCAGGCAAGCCCAAACACGATGGTAAGGCGCATGAAGCGCGGCGCAATGCGGCGGTAGAGAACAGCGCGCCCCAGTCTAACGGGCGCACCTCAGACGGCCGGGTGGAAGCCGTGCGCCCTTCTGAGTATTTAGAGTTCAGTGTACCGGACTTGCCGTGGCGTACTTTCAGCCAGTTAAAGCGCGGCCAAACGGCATGGCAGGCAGGGCTTGATCTACATGGCTATACGCTGGAAGAGGCGCGCGCCGAGCTGGAGAGCTTTCTGCGTGACTCGGCGGGGCAAGGTTTACGCTGCGTATTGGTGGTGCACGGCAAAGCGTGGGGTACCACGTCTGACTTTCCCGTCCTCAAAAGCCACACCAATACGTGGCTACGCGAGTGGCCAGGCGTACTGGCTTTCTGCTCGGCGATTGATCTCGACGGTGGCACCGGAGCGGTGTATATCCTGTTGCGCAAACGCGGTCATTAGCGGTTATTCGGCAGCGTCAGACGCAATGCTGGGCATGCGACGCTCCAACGCTTCGTCAGCCAAATGCCTACCTAAACGAATCAAGTCCCTTACCGCGGTGGAATTCATAGGTGCTACAGACTGTTTTAGGTATTTCAATCAGCACATCGGGTGGATAACCCGCGACCTTGTACTTGGCCAGCGCCGCTTGGGTAATATCAAATGACTCCAATACCATGTCGAGCTTACTCCACTCGCGTTTACCCCGCGCTTCGGTGACTTCTTCAAGCTCGCCGTCCTCTCCGTTGGCACCCAAGCCAGCCCACAGTTTTCGAGTAGCGAGACGCACGTCACCCATCCAATTTCCCATGTTTTGGTCATGGGCGATCTCTTTTTGTCTGGCTATCAGCAGCTTCTTCCTTGGGAGGCAGTAACTCTTCCAACCTTACCGGCAGCGGGCTATGGGCAGTTACGTTGACCGCTACTACAAAGTCCGCCTGGTGGGCCGCCACCACAGGCATGATGGGTAGCGGATTAAGTAGCCCGCCGTCTACTAACACCTGCTCGCCCAAATGTACCGGGGTTATTACACCTGGCACGGCGATTGAGGCGCGAATCGCCTGTAGCAATGGGCCATTTTGAAACCATACTTCTCGTTGACGCACTAGGTCCGTTGCTACCGTCGTCACAGGGATCGGTAGATTTTCAATTAAAACATCGCCTACCAGTGCTTCCAGCTTGCCCATGACTTTACTGGCGCGCATCGCGCCCATCGGGCTCCATGTCACATCAACCAGTCTGAGCACATCCAGGTAATCGAGGGTACATACCCAATCGCGGTATTCCGGTAGTTTACCGGCGGCATAAATGCCGCCAATCAGCGCGCCCATTGAGCACCCCTGACACGGCGATAATTTCAAATCCACGCGCTTCCAATGCTTCAATAACACCAATGTGCGCATACCCACGTGCACCACCACTGCCCAGCACTAGAGCGACTTTATTACCACTACTCCTATGTGCCAATTCGTTCATGCTGCTGTCCTTCCCTAAGCCCTATCGTTCTTACACCAGTGAGCGCCGATTACCGAGGCGACTTTCGCTACCGCGCGAGGCTCCAGGTGCAGATGGTGACCACCGCTGAGCACGTGGCGTGTTAACCCTTTACCGCTTGCCGCGCCTGCACCGCCCAAGCGCGCTCGCCTAGAATCCCCCTGTTCCCCTTCGATTAACAGCACCGAGGCGTTGATTTCCCCAGCAGCGCAAGCACCTGCTCGGGCGTAAAGCGGACCAAAGATGGCTTTAACAAACGGCTATCGGTACGCATTTGCACATGGCCATCGGCGGTAGGCTGGGTGTTGCGCTCCACGAGTGGCGTTGCCGTTATGCTATCCACGGGCGTGACGCCACCAGCGACCCGGGCCGCGATAGCGCTTTCGATATCAGGGTAGCGCGGCGCTCGCGAAAGCGGGCGTCGGTGAGCGACTAGCCCTTTACGCAGTTGGCTCGCAGTCTCTTCAATCGGTGTATTAAGCGCCCCCAACCCATCGATCAGTGTTAAGCGCTCGACGCGCTCAGGTAGTGACGCGGCAAGCAAACAGGCCACTGCCGCACCCATGGAGTGGGCCAGCAAACTAACTTTTTCCAAGTCAAGGGCTTCCATGGCATCAAGCACGTCATGACAGTAGTCCCATAATGCATAGTCACCGCTTGGTGGCGTATGTGCCGAATGGCCATGGCCTCGAAAATCGAGCGCCACAATACGAATACCCAGTGCGTCGACCAGCAAGGGAGCTAAGCGAGAAAAACTAGCTGCATTATCCAGCCAGCCGTGAAGAGCCACCCAGGTGGGTGCGTCAGAGCGTCCCCTAACTTAGCGCCGCCAGGCGGCCTTGAACAAAGAAAGCGGCTGCGGCGCAACAGTGCGTACAGCCGTAAATTCAGTGTGGGGCATAATCAACAATCCTGAACAAACACCAGCGTCGTTAAGCAGGCAAGATGACGGCGTAAGCGACAAACGTTACCATGCCCAGCGCAATGCTTCCGCCTCTTTACTTCCATGCTCACTTGGTGCCGTTATGAAACCCCATCGCGATACTAGCGCTCGTAATTTGGTCTTTTTTATTGTTGTCATCAGCGCCCTTGTGGTCGGTTTCTGGCTTGCAAAATAGGCAATGCCAGCCTAAGCCTCACCGAGCAGCCCCAGGCTGGCTGCTGGCGCTTGGCGACGTAGTCCCCGTGAAAGCGCATGGCCTATTACACCGATAAGCACTGCACCGCCAACGGGAAGAAACACCCATAGCCCTAGATGCAACCGCGGGGTGAGATCCAGCAGGTAAATATACAGCGCGGCGGTGGTCAGTTCTGCAAGCACCGCACCCATCAAACCACTGGCAAAGCCCAGCAGCGCGTACTCAGCGCCCTGTACCCGAGAAATCATGCGACTACCGGCGCCAAATACACGCAGCAGGCCGCTTTCATGGGCACGTACCGGGCGGCTGGCCGTTAACGCGGCATACAGCACGCTCACACCCGCCAACAGCACCAACGCGAGCACTAACTCAACCGCACGGGTAACCTGAGCGAGTACATCCCGCACCTGGCCTAAAAATCGCATCGACGTTAAGCAAGGACACCCCAGGAAAGTCGGTGATCAATTCGCGGATCAGACCCTGTTCCGCCTCAGGCAGGTGAAAAGCAGTAATGTAGCTATGACCAAACTGCTCCAATACACCCGGCGGAAAAATAACGAAGAAATTAGGCTGGAAGCTATCCCAGTTCAGGCTGCGCAGACTGGTAATTTGGGTGGTTATTTCGTCACTACCTACTGAAAACGTCATTTCGTCACCGACGCTCAGCCCAAGCCTTTCAGCAAGCCCATCCTCCATGGAAATAGGCACCGGTGCCGCCTGCTGCGTTGCATCGACAGCGCTCATCCAGCCTTCGCTTTCAGTGCCTTGTTCACCGTTAGCGTCACGACCCAACTGCGCTGGTGAAAACCACTCACCCGCCACCACTTCATTGCCTTCGGGCACCTCTGATTGCCAAGTGAGGTTTAACTCCCGGCGCAGCGAGTTGTCACCGCGTGCATCTGGCGGCACGGCATCTCTGGGTGATTGGTCATTAATAGCAATGACACGCCCACGTACCATGGGGTAAAGGGTGCTTTGAGTTTCCACCCGCGGAGAGACCGCCGCTTCAAAGGGATCGCGCTCAGAGGGCTGTATATTGATGGCGAAGTAGTTGGGGGTATTTTCGGGCAGTTGATCCTGCCATGTGCTTAGCAGATCGCCACGCACCAACACAATCATCGCCATGGCAAAGAAGGTCACCGAAAATGCCAGCAATTGCCCAAGCCCCGCTTGACGACGCCTAGCTAGCTGGCGACCGCCTAAGCGTAGCGCCTGGGACCACTCACTGCGCCCGGTGAGCCGGTGCACAACACGCAATAAACTGCTAAGTAGCAGCGCGCTAATCATCCATAGCACACCAAGCAGTAACGCCCCCGATTAACAGTGCAATCGCCAGCGGCAAACTGCCAGAATAGAGCCATAGCAACCCGCCAAATACGATACTCGCCACCCCGACGACTAGCCAAGCAGATGGTGGCAGGGGGTCCAGCTCTCGACGCAGCACTTTTAATGCGCTGACTCGTTTGATACGCAGCAGTGTCGGCCCAGCAAACCCCACCAGCACCGCAAGAGCAGTGAACACACCTAAACCCAACGGCATGAGCCCCGGGGCGGCAGCGTCATGGGGAGAAAACTCACCAATAGCCAGATAAGCACTGCTTGCCCCACTAGCCCAAGCAGAGCGCCAATAATCGCCGCTACCAGCGCTAGCCCCATTAGCTGGAGGGTGAAAATAGTGACTAACTGACGCTGACTCGCGCCGAAGCAGCGCAATAGCGCGGCGGTATCCAGGTGGCGTTCGACATAGCGCCGGGTAGACATTGCCACTGCCACCCCCGCTAACAATACTGCCGCTAAACCGGCTAGCCCTAAATAGCTTTCAGCGCGCTGCAGAGCATTGCCGAGCTGTGGGCGGTCCACTCGTACATCGCGCACCTCTACCCCATCGCGGCGTAGCTCAGCAAGTAATCCTTGCACTTGATCGAGCGCGGCAGGCGGACCTGCCGCTAAAATTTCAAATTCAATGCGCGAGCCTTCTTGAACCAGCCCCGTGGCTTCGACATCCGCCGTGTTGATCATCAAACGTGGGTTAAAATTACCAAAGCCGCCGGACTGGTCCGCTTCGCGCTCAATAATCCCCGTTACTGCAAGCTCGGTTTGGCCCACTTGGACCCGATCACCCAGCTCTATCTCGACCAGCTCTATCAAGCGTGGATCCGCCCACGCCTCGCCAGGCGGCGGGCCTGAGGCTATTTGTTCGGTGCCATCACCAAAATCGACGTATGAGGTGCCGTAGTGGGGTAGACATCATCCACGGCTTTTAGGCTGGCAGGTTGAAAACGCCCACCACGACTAATCATCGACACCAGATCCACTTGATCGCTAAGTATAAAGCCCGCATTCTCAAGGCGCTCGCGCAACTCAGCAGAAAACGGCTCACGCTGTTCCAGTACCAGATCGCCCCCAGCATTTGCCCTGCCTGACGTTCCAGGCCACGCTCTAAACGATCAAGAAAAAACGCAATCATTGTGGACGCCGCTACAGCCAATACGAGGGCAACAAATAGCGCACGCACATCAGCGGCACGCAGGTCTCGTTTGAGACTGCGCATCGCCAAACGCCAGTTCACATCGCTCATTGGATCTCCTCTTCGTTGAGAGCAGCTGCAGGCACGAAGGACTCCAGACGGCCATGCTCCAAACGCAAGCAACGATCACAGCGTCGCGCCAAAGCATGGTCATGAGTGACTAAAATAAGCGTGGTGCCCGCCTCACGGTTTAATGAGAAGAGTAGATCAATGATTTGCGCCCCGTCTCTGGATCTAAATTGCCGGTTGGCTCATCGGCAAATACCAGTTCGGGGTCGGTCACGAAAGCGCGAGCAACGGCCACGCGTTGTTGCTCGCCACCGGAAAGCTGTTTGGGTAGTGGTTTACCCGTTCGCCAAGCCCAACGCGTTCTAACCACTTGACGGCGGTTTGTGTCTCCCCGGCGCGAGGCGACAGCTCAAGCGGTAGCATGACGTTTTCAAGCGCACTCAAGGTAGGCAGTAATTGAAAATTCTGAAAAACAAACCCCACACGCCCTGCCCGCAGCGCTGCACGCCCATCTTCATCCAAGCGGCTCAGCGCATGGCCAAATAGGGTCAGTTCACCGTCGCTCGGCGTATCAAGGCCGGCTAACAGCCCCAACAGCGTTGATTTGCCTGCGCCACTTTTACCCAGTATCGCCACGCTCTCACCCGCCGCTACGCTAAGGGATAGGTCGTGTAAGATAGTGAGTGAGCGTTCGCCGCTAGTCACTTTTTTAGACAGCTTGTCAGCGTGCAGCACAGGTTGCCTTGTCGCCCCGTAGGAAGCACCAATGCTGCCTTGAGGAACATCGCCTGCCGATTGGTTGTCGGTATTAGGCTGGCCCGCACCGAAGGGTGACACGCTAGACATCGATGTATCCGTAGAAGAATTTACAGTTTTATCTGAGGAGCTTGAACGTGAGGAGCTTGAACTTGAGGAGTATGACATGAAGCGTGGCATCCCTGTGGCATGGCAAGGTCTGAACCGCATGGTAACCGGATGGCTGGTATTGCTGATAGTCACTGTTGCCTCACCATCAATCAACGCAGAGCCTGTCAACCCAGAACAAGTCAATACAGGACAAGCCCCTGCCCTTCTAGTAATGGGCGATAGTTTAAGCGCCGCCTACGGTATTGAGCGAGAAGAGGGCTGGGTAAGCCTGCTGACAGAGCGCCTGGAAGGCGATGCACACGTTATAAACGCCAGCATCAGCGGTGAAACAACATCCGGAGGTCTGCAAAGGTTCACCGATATTCTCCGACAGCATCAACCGGATATTGTTCTACTTGAGCTGGGCGGCAATGACGGCTTGCGTGGTTTAGCGCCCAATCAAATGAAGGCTAACTTAGCCAGTATGATTGAACAAAGCCAAGAGTCAGGCGCTCAGGTGCTGCTGTTAGGCATCGACATTCCGCCTAACTATGGCCAAGCGTACCGAGATGCCTTTACCGGAGTTTTCCACTCGTTGGCTGAGGAATATGATGTAGCAATAGTGCCTTTTCTGCTTGAGGACATCGCTTTAAACAAAGACTTAATGCAGAGCGACGGCATTCACCCTACGGCTGAAGCTCAGCCGATTATTTTAGAGAATGTTTGGCCTGAGCTTGAACCGCTACTAACAACCACCCAGCAAGCAGCAGTTGAATAAGTAAATTGCACCACCCTTTTGGCTGAGAAATGTAGCGCTTCACCCCGTCAACTTGTAATCTTAAGCCCTATTTGACGGCTACTAACGGCGACTCATGCCTGCATCCTCAGATCATAGTCCCACCACATTATCGCGTCGGCAGTTCTTAGCAACTGTCGGCGCGCTATGGTTAGGCCTTGGTCTTGGTATCCATCCCTACACCCGCTTCAGCTTTCGACCCCCAACGCCTTCGCCAAAGCATGCAGCAAAAGTATGGGCAGGCAGGGCTGGCCGTATTAGAAGAGTGGCTTTCACTACTCCAGCAATTACAGAACCAGGCAGTCCAAGCGCAATTGCGCGGTGTTAACGATTTTTTTAATCGTCGTATCCGATGGGTGGATGATATTCGCGTTTGGGGAAGAGGATTACTGGGCTACGCCCTTGGAGGCACTGGGTAAAGGTCAGGGAGATTGTGAGGACTACTCAATCGCTAAGTACATTACCCTTAAACAATTGGGTGTTACTAGCCAGTATCTACGCATGATTTATGTTCGAGCTCGCATAGGCCGTAGTCAAATTACCCAAGCCCACATGGTATTAGGCTATTACTCGACCCCCGACGCAGAACCGTTGGTACTGGATAATATTGTACCTTCCATTACCCCCGCCTCTCAGCGTACTGATCTCGACCCACTGTTTAGTTTTAATAGCGATGGCCTTTGGGCTGGCGGTTCATCTGAATCTCGCGCCGACCCATTGGCTCGGCTATCACGCTGGCGCAGCGTCATTGAGCGTATGCAAACCCAGGGTTTCATTTAAAAGGAATTGGCACGATGTCACTTATAAAACAACTTTGGCTTGCCATTATCGCCCTGCTAGTGCTGTCCTTCATTGGTAGCCTCGCCATTAGCATTACCACTAGCCGCGACTACATTGAGCAGGAAGTACGCATCAAGAATGAAGACAATGTTACCGCACTGGCCCTATCTATGAGCCAGCTCGAAAAGAACTGGTCACGTTGGAGTTATTGATAGCGGCTCAATTTGATACCGGCTATTACCGCCGAATTACGCTGAGAGATACGGATGGCAGCGTGCTTATTGAGCGTTCAGCCGAAGAGTATTCAGGCGAAACGCCTGTCTGGTTTCGTCAGCTTGTAGAGTTTGACGTACCCAGTGGTACCGCGACGATTCAAGACGGTTGGCGTCAGTTCGGCACGCTGGAACTTGAAAGCCAACACAGCTTTGCCTATGCCTCGTTATGGCGGAGTACACTAGAACTAGCCGCCTGGTTTTTACTGGCCGGTGCGATCAGCCTAGCAATGGCGACTGTGTTGGTTCGCGGCATTAAACATCCTCTTTCACGGGTGGTTGCTCAGGCGCAAGATATCAGCGCACGGCGATTTACCACCGTTCAAGAACCACGCACGCTGGAATTACGGCAAGTCACCCAAGCAATGAACATGTTGTCAGCCAATGTTCACCAGATGTTGATTCACGAAGGGCATAAGCTGGATGAGCTCCGCCGTCATTTACAGCATGATCGCGTCACCGGTGCGCTTAACCGCGATGTATTTATGGGTAAGCTTTCCTCCCAGTTAAGCAGTAATGATGCGCGGGCAACAGGCATGTTGATTATGGTACGCGTACTTGAATTAGAAACGCTCAATGAACAGTTGGGTTACGCAGATACCGATCAGCTACTAAGCACCTTGGTCACGCAGTTGGGGCAATTGGATAAGGTATCGGTAGAACCCATAATAGGCCGCCTTAACGGGAGTGATTTTATTTTTATGCTGCCGCTGGCCGACGATGCCGAGCAGGTTAAGCAGCATGTTATTTCAGCACTGGAGAGTAGTCAAAACGGCGCCTAGCGGCGATATTCTCTTACCTGCGGCCATTATACCTTATGCGCCTCATGATGAGCGTGCGACACTTCTGGCAACGCTGGATGATGCCTTGGCTCAAGCCGAAAGCCTAACCTCGCATAAGCAGGTAGTGGTGCGACAGCGCGAGCGTGTTTCGCTTTATAGTAGTCGTGCAGAATGGCGATCAGCGCTGGAAGCAGCAATTCTGGTAGGCCCGGAATTGGCTTACTTCCCCGTAATTAATGCCCAAGGGAACATTCTCCATTACGAATGTCCGGCGCGTTTAAAACTAGGTGGGGAATGGCAAACTGCCGGTGTTTTCATTCCCTGGATAACTCGATTTGATATGGAGCCAGCGCTTGATTTAGCCGTGATCAAAAGGCACTGAGCAACCTACAAACTGACTCGAAACCGATTGGTATTAATCTCTCTGCGGCATCCATTACCAATACGCAATTTGTTAACGACCTGCGTGCACTGCTGGTATCCCAGCCATTGCTTGCCAAGCAACTCTGCTTTGAAGTACCCGCCACGCTTAGTACGCACGCGATTGGTAGCTTGCGGGGACTGTGTGATGCCTTACGCCCGCTTGGTTGCACGTTTGGCATTGAGCACGTGGGCGCAGAGTTTTCCAAGCTCGCGGATTTGCACGACGTTGGGCTTGCCTACTTAAAAATGGACAACAGTCTTATACACTCCCTGCATGCTTCAAAGGAACAGCAATCCATCGTGCGCGGTATGACCACGCTTTGCCATTCACTCGGGATTCAGGTGATAGGGGAAGGCGTCATAAACGATGAAGAACTCGCCTGCTTGTTCCATGTGGGTGTCGATGGCGCGACCGGGCCAGGCGTGCATTACGAGTAATTTCTACTCTGTACTGATGAGGATTAACGTAATAAAGAAGGCAGCGGCACTGGATAGCAAAAGCGCTAAATAGTGTCACTGTCACCCCCAAACAAGTCGACATTGTTTTTTACCCGCAACGACTTACGTTCCATTACTTTGGCCTGCGCTGCTTCCGGAAGATCGGTGAATGTAATAATTCCTTTATTTAGAAGCACTTCCAAAATATCCTCGACGACTCGCACAAACGCCAAGTCAGACGCTATAAAGTGTGCGGAAGAACCGGGCTGATCGGCTAAAAACGCAAGCACCTCAGGTGAGTCGGGCGCAACTGTTTCACTACACTCAGGCGTTGGGTCTTTGCTGAGCATGACGATCTCGCCGGACGTATTGCGTTTGGTGTAGAGCATGGACCGTTTCTCTATAGTTAAAAGCGTTTAAGGATTATCTATTAGCATACCGAACTAAATACAGAAAGGCCGCCTAGAGGCGGCCTTTGGTTTACTAGGTGTTAATGGTCGATTTTTAGGTTACCGGCGTTAATCATTGCCTGTATTACGTCCCTCACCAGAATCAGCAAAGTCACTGATGGATACATCTTTTAAGGTGGCACTATTATTGCTGCTCTGGCCATCTTTGCCTATCTCAATCTTCAAATCACCTCCCTTCTCGCTGGCGGTAACAAAGTAGCCATCCAACGAATCGCCATCTCCGTCGCCAAGAAGATCGGAAAGATCCAGCATATCGGCTTCAACATCGAAACTTTCAATACTGACGTCACTTGTGCTGTCGTCCAGCACGAACTGTTCGGCTTTGTCGTCGTCACCGACAAGGATACTGCCAACCGACGAACCATAGCTTAGCTCAACGTTGTCGATGTAGAGTTTCTCACCCGATAAGGAACTGTTGTTATCAATTGCTAGTTTGAGGTTGCCGTTTTCATCAGCGATAGCCTCGAACTTAATTTTTCGTCAAAACCACCTCTGTGCTGGAATTTTTCTACTCCGTTAGCTTCGACGGTAAAGCTGTCTCCCCAACGTCCATTATTATCTTCCCAACTGTTAGTGCCCGTTGACGTCCTTGCATCAAAGCTGATCTCAACGGTATCGCCTGGGTTAAAGCCTGAATAGGTTTTCATCACTGAAGAATCAGACTGAATTTCAACATTGCCTCCATTAGTGACGGAGGCCCCTACCCCCTTCATATGTCCAACCTTCGGCACCTGAATTGAAATCGTCCGTTTCTGTCGTAGTGCTATCACCCGCACTGGTAATGTCGAAGTCAAAGCGACCTCATCGCCATCAGCGTCTTCTGCCATGACCTGAAGCGTGGCGATGCCAGGGCTGCGCCGCTCAGCGAGTACTCGCCATTAGGGTTAACAGTCAGCGTGCCACCCAGCACGTTGTTAATGACAATGTTACCGTCCACATCGGGAGTGTGAGACGTATCGCCAACCTTCAGTGACTTGAGACCACCGCTTGCGCCTTTGCCATCCGAGCCAAAGTCAACGTTATCCAACAGGTTGCCTTCCAAGCTTCCATCAGTGGTAATCGCCTGCTCGTCGCTGGCAGTCGGCTTAGTATCAGCATTGATATCTAAGATGACATCAAAGTTTACCGTATCACCATCCGTATCCGAAGCAGTGACAATAAATTGCTTTTGGGTATCCGCGTTAAACTCACGCCCGGTAGCACTATAACTATATTCACCGGTACCGAAGTCAAATATAAGGACACCTTGACCATCCAGTGAGATGCCACCGCTAGGGAAGGCTTTAGTGCCATTATTACCATCAGCAGTATAGGTAGTGCCGTATACCGTGATGCTATCAAAGCTAATTACACCATCGCCGCCTTTGACATTATCCGAGACATCGCCTTTGACGCTCACATGAGCGGTATTGGTTAACGTCTGCTCTAGCTGTGATTCATCAGTGACAATTAACGGCTCTTTGCCTTCCTGTACTTGTATATGCTCCAAGTACTCATCAGATACATTTGAGCCAATACCAATCACATGCAGCTCATCGACATTGGCATCGATGAAGTCCTTCCAGTCTTGTATTGTTTGGTCACTATCGCTGTTGACCGCCTGCTGATTTTCATTCGGCTCACCATCCGAGAGAAAGTAACCAATGGTTTGATCGGGATCGCGACCTGAAAAATCAATTTTTCTGTCGTATCGATGGCGTCTTTATAGTCTGTTCCGCCTACGTTGACGTTAAGACGAGCACCATTTAAATACAGCCCATCATTTTGATTATAGTCATGCCAATGCAACTCAAGGGAGTTGATATAATTAGTGGCTTCTGCGGCGTTCATCCAACCAATATTGTTAGCATTGCTTCCAAACAACGTCAGATTAACGTTGGCCACACCCAATTCGCTATAGGAGTTGATAGTTGAAATCAATGACTCTTTAGCTATCTCAAATCGAGTCTTACCAGTGCCAGCAACATTACTATCCATGGATCCCGAAACATCCAGGGTCAACATCAAATCAGTCGCAACCCCACCGACTTCTAATACAGCAGATTCGTCTTCAGCTTCTGGGAGCTGATTAGGCTTCTGAGCTGCTGATTCGCCAGTAATATTAATTTCAAGAGTAGATTCCACACTATCGCCATCTGCATCGGTGATGGTGTAGGTAAAGGTTTCTGTCTCTTTCTCGTCAGCGCCCAACTCATCGTAAGCCACTTGGTCTAGCTGGTAAGTATATGAACCGTCTTCAGCAACCGTCAGGACCCCAAACTTACCTTGAACCTCAATGTCACCGTTTTCTTTGGTGCTAACGCCATTACCATCATTCCAGACTACAGGCTCCTCATCCGCAGGGCCATCGGCACCAAAGGCATACTCAACCTGTCCAGAAACATCAGGCGCATCGGAAGACACCAACTTAGCCATTAACTTATAGCTATTAGATGCATTTTCATTAGTAAATACCTGACTAACAATTTCTCCATCACTGTCAACAAAGCCAATAATTTGGAAATTATAAGTTTCTGTTACGCCATTTTCATTCACAATCTCGACTGGAACAATAGTGCTCGCGTTATTAATAGTAACAATATCGCGTGGGTCAGCACCGCTATTTGATGTTTCATTGTGGTCAAATTGATAGTGTGCTTAATAGTTGCGTTATAACCATTAATCACCACACTCAACGATAAATCCAGATCAACAGAATTGATACTTTCAGATACCACAAAATTATTGTGAGTAAACTCACCCAATTCAAACATTGAGTTCACGTTTACCGACTGCGAGTCGGTTAAAGCATTATTGTCATCAAAAGTGTAGTTGCTTCTATCCCCCAACCCCAGCTAATAACATCATCCCTGACCAGCTGGTTGGTTGTCTAATACACCACCATTAGCGCCTGACACATTAGCCCAGGCAACAGACAAGTCACCCACTGCCAACTTATTAACAATTACATTCAGATCTTTTGTTTCAGCGTTCGCTACTGGCATATCGTCTTCGATAACCACCGTCACTGTGCCTGTTCCTGGAACGGTGTTGCCGTCGGAGATAGATATGTCAAAATCAAAGACTACGGTGTCTTCCAAACTGTTTTCAGGATGGTCGATAGGCGCGCTTAATGTGACTTGATAATCGATACTTCCATTGGCAGCAGGACTATCGACAGAGGAACTACCGCCGTTTAGCTCTACTCGAATCACTTCGGCACCATCCACCGAACCAACTGCAATGGCCTGGTTACCTTCTTCGTAACTCCACGTAACGACTTCTCCTCCTGAAGTCAGGTTTTCGGGTAAGGAGTCGAGACTAATGCCGACCACCGACGGTGCATTTTCGCCACCCGAAATGCTTAATGTGCCAGAAGCCACCACTGAATTAGTGGTATCTGAGTAATTAGTACCCGAATTTGAGTCAGGAAGCCCGTCCTCTAACCCTTCTTCAGAAACAGCAATCGTACTGTTAATAATGTAGCTTGGTGTCGCCGCGTCGTTGGCGGTGAGGCCTTCGCTGTCGGTGGCGGTGAGGCTGACCGGGGTAGCGTGGTGCCGGCGTTGATGGCGTCGACACCGGCCTGGGTCAGGGCCACGCTCTCCCCGTCGAAGGCGTAGTAGCCGTCACCGTTGCTGCCGGCGGTGAAGTCCACCCCGCCGTTGGCCACGGTGAGCACACCGTCTTCTTCGTCACTGGCGGTGAAGGTGGCCACGGTCTGGCCCACCACGGCGTCGTTTTCGTTAAAGGTATCCACCGCGGTGACGTCGATGGTCGGGCCATCATTTTGGGCGGCGTACGTCGGGGTGTCGCTGTCGTTGGCGGTGAGGCCTTGGCTGTCGGTGGCGGTGAGGCTGACCGGGGCAGCGTGGTGCCGGCGTTGATGGCGTCGACACCGGCCTGGGTCAGGGTCACGTTTTCGCCGTCGAAGGCGTAGTAGCCGTCACCGTTGCTGCCGGGGTGAAGTCCACCCCGCCGTTGGCCACGGTGAGCGTGCCGTCTTCTTCGTCGCTGGCGGTGAAGGTGGCCACGGTCTGGCCGACCACGGCGTCGTTTTCGTTAAAGGTGTCGACCGCGGTGACGTCGATGGTCGGGCCGTCGTTCTGGGCGGTGTACGTCGGGGTGTCGCTGTCGTTGGCGGTGAGGCCTTCGCTGTCGGTGGCGGTGAGGCTGACCGGGGCAGCGTGGTGCCGGCGTTGATGGCGTCGACACCGGCCTGGGTCAGGGTCACGTTCTCACCGTCAAAGGCGTAGTAGCCGTCACCGTTGCTGCCGGGGGTGAAGGTGACTTGGCCGGCATTGGCGGTGAGCACACCGTCTTCTTCGTCGCTGGCGGTGAAGGTGGCCACGGTCTGGCCGACCACGGCGTCGTTTTCGTTAAAGGTATCCACCGCGGTGACGTCGATGGTCGGGCCATCATTTTGGGCGGCGTACGTCGGGGTGTCACTGTCGTTGGCGGTGAGGCCTTCGCTGTCGGTGGCATTGAGACTGACCGGGGCAGCGTGGTGCCGGCATTAATGGCATCGACACCGGCCTGGGTCAGGGTCACGTTCTCGTCGTCGAAGGCGTAGTAGCCGTCACCGTTGGTGCCGGCGGTGAAGTCCACCCTGCCGTTGGCCACGGTGAGCACACCGTCTTCTTCGTCACTGGCGGTGAAGGTGGCCACGGTCTGGCCCACTATGGCGTCGTTTTCGTTAAAGGTGTCTACTGCGGTGACGTCGATGGTCGGGCCGTCGTTCTGGGCGACGTAGCTCGGGGTGTCGCTGTCATCGGCAGTGAGGCCGGCGCTGTCTTCGGCGGTCAGGTTCACCGCGGGCAGCTCGGTGCCGGCGTTGATGGCGTCGACACCGGCCTGGGTCAGGGTCACGTTCTCGCCGTCGAAGGCGTAATAGCCGTCACCGTTGCTGCCGGGGTGAAGGTGACTTGGCCGGCACCGGCGGTGAGCACACCGTCTTCTTCATCACTGGCCGTGAAGGTGGCCACGGTCTGGCCCACTACGGCGTCGTTTTCGTTGAACTCGGGCTCGGCCGTCACGTCGATGGTCGGGCCGTCGTTCTGGGCGACGTAGCTCGGGGTGTCGCTGTCATCGGCAGTGAGGCCGGCGCTGTCGGTGGCAGTGAGGCTGACCGGGGGCAGCTCGGTGCCGGCGTTGATGGCGTCGATGCCGTCCTGGGTGAGGACCACGTTCTCGCCGTCGAAGGCGTAGTAGCCGTCGTCATTCGTGCCCGGCGTGAAGGTGACGTCACCGTCGCCAGCGGTCAGTACGCCGTCTTCTTCGTCACTGGCGGTGAAGGTGGCCACGGTCTGGCCCACTACGGCGTCGTTTTCGTTGAACTCGGGCTCGGCCGTCACGTCGATGGTCGGGCCGTCGTTCTGGGCGTTGTACGTCGGGGTGTCGCTGTCGTTGGCGGTCAGGCCTTGGCTGTCGGTGGCGGTGAGGCTGACCGGGGCAGCGTGGTGCCGGCGTTGATGGCGTCGACACCGGCCTGGGTCAGGGTCACGTTCTCGCCGTCGAAGGCGTAATAGCCGTCACCGTTGCTGCCGGGGTGAAGGTGACTTGGCCGGCACCGGCGGTGAGCACACCGTCTTCTTCATCACTGGCCGTGGAGGTGGCCACGGTCTGGCCCACTACGGCGTCGTTTTCGTTGAACTCGGGCTCGGCCGTCACGTCGATGGTCGGGCCGTCGTTCTGGGCGACGTAGCTCGGGGTGTCGCTGTCATCGGCAGTGAGGCCGGCGCTGTCGGTGGCAGTGAGGCTGACCGGGGCAGCTCGGTGCCGGCGTTGATGGCGTCGATGCCGTCCTGGGTGAGGACCACGTTCTCGCCGTCGAAGGCGTAGTAGCCGTCGTCATTCGTGCCCGGCGTGAAGGTGACGTCACCGTCGCCAGCGGTCAGTACGCCGTCTTCTTCGTCACTGGCGGTGAAGGTGGCCACGGTCTGGCCCACTACGGCGTCGTTTTCGTTGAACTCGGGCTCGGCCGTCACGTCGATGGTCGGGCCGTCGTTCTGGGCGTTGTACGTCGGGGTGTCGCTGTCGTTGGCGGTCAGGCCTTGGCTGTCGGTGGCGGTGAGGCTGACCGGGGTAGCGTGGTGCCGGCGTTGATGGCGTCGACACCGGCCTGGGTCAGGGTCACGTTCTCGCCGTCGAAGGCGTAGTAGCCGTCACCGTTGCTGCCGGGGTGAAGTCCACCCCGCCGTTGGCCACGGTGAGCACACCGTCTTCTTCGTCACTGGCGGTGAAGGTGGCCACGGTCTGGCCCACTACGGCGTCGTTTTCGTTGAACTCGGGCTCGGCCGTCACGTCGATGGTCGGGCCGTCGTTCTGGGCGTTGTACGTCGGGGTGTCGCTGTCGTTGGCGGTCAGGCCTTGGCTGTCGGTGGCGGTGAGGCTGACCGGGGCAGCGTGGTGCCGGCGTTGATGGCGTCGACACCGGCCTGGGTCAGGGTCACGTTCTCGCCGTCGAAGGCGTAGTAGCCGTCACCGTTGCTGCCGGGGTGAAGTCCACTCCGCCGTTGGCCACGGTGAGCACACCGTCTTCTTCGTCACTGGCGGTGAAGGTGGCCACGGTCTGGCCCACTACGGCGTCGTTTTCGTTGAAATCGGGCTCGGCCGTCACGTCGATGGTCGGGCCGTCGTTCTGGGCGTTGTACGTCGGGTGTCGCTGTCGTTGGCGGTCAGGCCGCCGCTGTCGGTGGCCGTGAGGCTGACCGGGGGCAGCGTGGTGCCGGCGTTGATGGCGTCGATGCCGTCCTGGGTGAGGACCACGTTCTCGCCGTCGAAGGCGTAGTAACCGTCGTCATTCGTGCCCGGCGTGAAAGTGACGTCACCGTCGCCAGCGGTCAGTACGCCGTCTTCTTCGTCACTGGCGGTGAAGGTGGCCACGGTCTGGCCCACTACGGCGTCGTTTTCGTTGAACTCGGGCTCGGCCGTCACGTCGATGGTCGGGCCGTCGTTCTGGGCGTTGTACGTCGGGGTGTCGCTGTCGTTGGCGGTCAGGCCTTGGCTGTCGGTGGCGGTGAGGCTGACCGGGGGCAGCGTGGTGCCCGCATTGATGGCGTCGACACCGGCTTGGGTCAGGGTCACGTTCTCGCCGTCAAAGGCGTAGTAGCCGTCACCGTTGCTGCCGGGGGTGAAGGTGACTTGACCGGCACCGGCGGTGAGCGTGCCGTCTTCTTCGTCACTGGCGGTGAAGGTGGCCACGGTCTGGCCCACTACGGCGTCGTTTTCGTTAAAGGTGTCGACCGCGGTGACGTCGATGGTCGGCGTACTATTAGGTTCGGGTGTCGGTTCTGGCTCTGGAGTAGGCTCAGGCTCAACCTCTTCGGCCGCTGCCACAGAGGGGTCACCGCCGATGTCAATGAACTCCCCTTCTTCAAGGCCACCTGACGTTTCGAAACTCAGAGATCCCGTTTCTTCGCTAATCCGCGCCACACGAACGAAGTCGTGGCTGCCACCACCACCGCCACCAACACCAGCGCCCGCGGCCGTCGCATCAAGAATTTCGAGCAGATCGCCATCTTCGTCGTCCAACGCTGTTAACAGCGCCTCAAGGTCTTCATCTAATACACTTGAATCTTCAGTCGCCACTGTAGATTCATTGGCCATCTCGGGAGTAACGACAACTTGCTGGCCACCTTCGACTAAGTTGAGACCACTACCATCAGCAAAATCCAGTTCTACACTGCCATCACTGGAAGTAATGAGGACTTCACCTTCTTGCAACACATCACCAATACTTAGCTCACGCAAGTTGCCTGCTTCGTCTCGTGCCCAAGCCTGACCTGACATTGAAATAATGGTTGCAGTTGCCATGTAGTTCTCCCGAACGAATATAGAAGCCGTTTACCTAGCGCCTTAGCACTAGGGAATTAGCGGCGTATATCATCATCGTAAGGGAGCAATCAATAAAAAAGTATTGTACTGATGGACAGTAATAGGCAGAGCACTAACTAGACCAAAAAGGATAAATGTGCGCTCTGTCGGAGGGGCTCGAAGATGCTAAGACAAGAGCGCAATACCTAGCTTATTGACTAACGGGCTCCTTCATCGAAGAGAGCTTGAGCATTAATTGCAGCCGGTCGCGTACCGCTAACTTTCTAAAAATAGCGCTTAAGTGGGCTTTGACAGTACGCTCGGTAATTTCAAGCTGACGAGCGACTTCTTTATTCGTCGCACCGCGTGCCACCGCTAGTGCTACACCGCGTTCACGCTCAGTCAGCAGGGTGAGATGCTCACTACTGACACCGGTGGTATCTTCGGCCCGCTGTGTTAACGCCTTAAATGTCCCGCCGATCACTTTTGCAAGCAATTCCTGGCCTACCCACACACCTTGATTAGTGACCACAAGAGCCACTTGCTTGAGAATATTCACCGAGGCTAGCGTGTGCACATAACCACGCGCACCCAAGTCTAACGACTTTAGCGCCTCTTTATCATTAGGCGCATAACTAAGTATGACAACCGTTAAACCCATCGGCACTAAGCGCTGAGTCAGTTGCACCCACGAAGCAACTGAACTCGCTATCCATACTAAGTCGCCAGACCGAGCATGTTGATCGACCGAATCAGGCGTTGAGGGCTGTGCCTCGGGGAAAGCTTTTTGCCAACGTGCCTTGAGGCTGCCATCCATTGTCACAAACCAATGAGCCATTATCGTTCCCCCCATCGAGTCGCGCCATGCCCGCAGAATAGGCTTGAGCAGAAACTGCATCACTGTTCGCTTACCGGTTATGATATCTACTTGCGCGGTCATGCCTGGAATAACCTGAAGTGAATCCGCTACATTTTGTTCGGCAAGACTGCGAACACGCACTAGATAAAAGTGTTGTCCTCATCATCGGTGATGGTATCGGCGCTAATGTGATCCAACTCGGCTTTAAGGCCTCCATAAATGGCATAGTCGTATGCCGTCAGCTTGATGGTGGCTGCCTGACCGGGATGTAAAAAAGCAATGTCTTGAGGGGCAATCCGCGCCTCAACCAAAAGCTGATCGTCACTGGGAACGATATCGACTACCTCTTGCCCCGGCTGAGCAACGCCACCGATAGTGCTGATATGGATGCGCTGCACCACACCATCGACCGGCGAACGAATTTCGGTTAACCGCACCCGATCCTGAAGACCAGTGCCGGATTGTTGAAGCGCGTTCAAGTCCCCCAGCGTTTCAGCAAGGTCATTACGCCATTCGCTCCGACGCTCTGCCCCTAGTTCGAGCAGTTGGCCTTCCGACTCTTCTACCGCTGCTTCTAACCGTGAAACAGCAGCATCGGCTTGGTTGCGTTCACCAGTGGCACGTGACAAGTCTCGCTGCAAACGCAGCACTTCAACTTCTGAAACAGCACCTGAGTCCAGCAGCGGTCGCGTCAAGTTAAGCTCTTGGCTGGACATATTAGCTTCACGCTGAGCGGTATCGCGCTTGGCAACAGCTTCTCTTAATTCTTCTTGCCGCTGACGTATACGATCTCTTAACACATTCTCTTGTTCGCGCAGCTCTTCGCGACGGCTCTCGTATACCTCTCGCTCTTGAATCACGATTGAAGGTACTTCTTGGCGCAGCTCTTCACTAGGCTCAAAAGATGAGTCAGTGACTAGGGCGCGTAAGCGTTCCGCTTTTGCTTGCAGGGCAAAACGCTGTGCTCGATTTTCGCGGAAGTCCGAGACAAACCGGGTCGGGTCTATTTGCATTAGCACCTGACCGGCTTCGACCATTTGGCCTTCTCGGATCATAATCTGGTTAACAACCCCGCCATCAAAGGACTGTATCCTTTGCAACTGGCTAGCGGGGATAACGCGGCCACTGCCACGAGTGACTTCGTCTATTGGCGCGAAACAAGCCCATACGATAACCGCGAGGAAAGCAAGGCAGACGCCATAGAGAAACAGGCGGGCTCGCATAGGCTCTTGTTGCAAACGCGCCCAATCAGTGTCGCTTGCCCAGTCCCGACTTAGATGCGCCGAAGTAACGCGGCGCGCAAACAAGCGATCCATAAACGGTCGGAATGGCTTTTACCTTTCTCTGAAAAGCGGCCAATGGCCTCAAAGCCTTTCTGTTCGGCAGTCCCATTTTTGAGCCATTAGGATGCCCTCCCAATCTGACCTTTCCGGAGTGCTTCCACTACCGTGTCGCGAGGGCCATCCGCCACTACTTTGCCGGCATCCATCACGATAATACGATCCACCAACGACAGCAGCGAAGTACGATGCGTCACCACAAGCATCGTTTTACCTTGGGCCACGTTACTGAGGTTCGTCTTAAAGGCCTCTTCACTGGCGTTATCCATAGAGCTTGTCGGCTCATCCAACAGCAAAATCGCTGGGTCATGCACCAAGGCTCGCGCAATCGCTACGGACTGCTTTTGGCCTCCCGATAGTGCTTGGCCTCGCTCGCCTACCTGTAGGTCGACGCCATGAGGATGGCTATTAACCAACGACTGTAAGCCCGCAATATCGAGTGCCTTGAGCAACTCTTCATCATCGATACGCTCACTACCGCCGCCCGCGACAATGTTCTCACGCAATGAGCCTGAAAAAGACTGACATCTTGAGGTACATAGCCAATATGACGGCGCAGCTGAATAGGGTCGATTTGCCGGATATCAATGCCGTCGAGTAACACCGCACCTGCAGTGGGCTGATAAAAGCCCAGCACCAGCTTGTTAAGTGAAGACTTACCACAGCCTATCCGGCCTAATAACGCGACCTTTTCCCCTGCTTTAATCGATATTGAGACATCGCGCAGCGCCTCGCGCTCTTCATTGGGGTAACGGAACGTCACCTTTTCTAGCAGAAGGCTACCCGCAACACTTGGCTTTTCGACATAGACCTTCCCCTCATGGCGTTCAACACGCTTATCCATCACTTGATTAAGTGAATCTAGCGCTGTAGACGATTGGTGATACTGTGCCAACAGCGCTGCCGCCTGGCTAATCGGCGCCATTGCTCGAGAGGAGAGCATATAAGCAGCAATAAGACCGCCCTGAGAAAGGTTGCCTTCAATAATTTGATACACACCGACAATAATGACGCAGACCGCCACGCTGTGCTGCGCCCATTGCGCCACGTTCGAAACCGATGTGCTCACCAGTCGCAATTGAGCACTGGTACGCGACAGAAAAGCAGTGGCCTTTTCCCAATGGCGTTGAATACGGCTTTCGGCACGTAATGCTTTGACATTTTCCAGCTGCGAAACAGACTCGACAAGCAGGGCATTACGCTGAGCGCCCACTTCCCAGGTAGTTTGCGATAACTCATGCAACTTACCCTGTGCAGCCAACGCATAGAGCAGGACAAACAAAATCCCAGCGAGAACAGGCAGCACCAGCCAAGGGTTAATAAGGGCGATTATTGCAGCGAATAACAGCACAAAAGGCAGGTCAACGATGCCTAGGATGGTAGCCGAACCGATAAACGCACGTATCGATTCAAACGACTGCAGGGTCGAAGTAAATGATCCTGTTGATACGGGACGATCTTCTAAACGCAGCCCCAACGTTTTAGCCATAATCGAAGAGGATAATTTCACGTCGGCTCGGCTAGCGGCTAAATCGACAAAACTACTGCGCATTAAGCGCAGTGCTAAATCAAAGCAGAGCACTATAAAAACACCGCCCGCCAATACCCAGAGCGTTTCGGTCGCCTGATTGGGCACTACCCGATCGTACACATTGAGCACGAATAGCGGCATCGCCAAGGCAAATAAATTAATAGCAACTGAGCCAATAAGAATGTCGCGGTAAAGTCTTCTATTCTCCTGAATGACACTCCAAAACCAGTGCCCACCCTTCTTTTCTTCGTTTCGGGGTTATTATCTAACCGCAGGCGTGGACGAACATATATAGCCTCTCCTGAATAGCTAGACGCTAGCCCACTAAGACTAACCTCGACTTCGGCTTCATTGAGCTCGGGAAAGATGGTTTTAGCAATACCCTTCTTTATATCAATGGAAGTAACAATGCATGCACGGCCTGGCTCAAGGAGGACAACCACAGGAAACAGTTCGGGGTTTAAATTGACTAGTCCACTTTTAACAATACGAGCGGTCATGCCCGCCCGGGCGGCCGCTCGGGCAAAAACTGAGGGAGTAAGCTTTCCATCTTCAAGCGGCAACCCCGCCGTTAATGATTCAGAGGAAGCCTCATGCTGGTGAATCCTAGCCACAGCCTGTAAGCAAAGAAGCAGTTCATCATTATTTAATGAGGAACTCAGCGTCTTCTTACGAGAAAGCGTTTGATCATGCTCTGACAAAGTTCACCTCTTATATTAAAATGGCACATAGCATTTTAACAACGCTATGTGCCGTATCCCCTACTCAAACAGCTTCAAGACTCTACAAGACCAGGTTAAGGCCAAATACATCATTTACGTATTTATCTCGTCAAACCGCTCTAAAGTAATTTCAACACGTCGGTTCAGCTTTCGCCCTTCAACAGTATCGTTTGAGGCAACAGGCCTTTTAGAACCATACCCTTCTGTTTGTATTAGATTCTGCGCTACACCCTGCTCAACGAGAAAGCGGGCGACACTATTAGCCCGACGCTGAGAAAGCGGGTCATTGATTTCATCTGTTCCGGTAATATCAGCATGGCCGGCGATAAAAACGCGAGCGAGGTCATCCCGATCTTTTATTTCCGTTGCTAGGCGAGAAAGATCATCGCGTGTATCTGTTCCCAGCTCAGCACTATTAATGGGGAATAACGCATCGGTTGAAAGGGTCACATCCGGCGCTCTAGTCGGCGCAGGGCAGAAAAGTCTCCGCCGGTAAAGTCTTCCAGGGTAAAACCGGCAGGACCAGCGACTGGGCAAAGGATATCGGGCGTAATTTCCACACCGTCATTACCCAGTTCAGCGAGGCTTGGCATGTCTTCACGCATAATTTCCAATGCTTGCAATAATTGGCCAGTCGCTGCGAGTGTCCTTGCATCGGCGAGCGTAATATCATACTGAGCGTTGGTATAAGCGCGGCTGGCTTCGAAGTATTCGTTTTCGCTATCCAATACATCCAAGAGAGTACGCTGACCAATATCAAATTGTTGCTGATACGCGCCACGAACGCGGTCAATTGACAATCGATGTTGATTTAAATAGTTCAGCTGTTCACGAAGACGTTGAGCATCATTATAAGCAATCTGTGTTGTCTGACGGACATTGGTGCAAGCCAGTTCCCGCTGATCAATGGCTTCTTCAATACGATCGCTAGCAGCTCTGTAGGCAGCTAGGTCACTGCCTCCATTGTATAAATTCATGCTAGCCACTAGCTGAATACTGGTTTCATCACGGCGTCCCGCAATCGCGTCATCTTGATTATTGGTGCCTGTTCTTCCCTGGATTTCCAAGCGCGGCATAAAGGCAGCGCGCGAGCTTTCATGCTCAGCACGTTGAACATTTATGTTTTCAATCGCGGCGTGAAAATCAGGATTGCCTTGAAAGGCAAGATTAACTGCCTCACTGACACTTGCCGGTAACTCTTCATCAAGTGAGGGAGCGGCCATCAAATTTTGTGCGGGTAAATTGCCGACAATACGCATGTAACGCGCAGTAACGTCATGCAGATTGGTCGCTTCGGTCATCAAATTTGATTCCGCCAACGCTAAACGGCCGCTGATTTGTTCGAGATCAACACCACGACCCGCGCCTGACAAGGTGCGCTCTTCAATTTGGCGGTAAACTTCCTGATGCTTGGCGTAATTTTCTTGAGCCAGTCGCACAAGCTCTCGACGGCGCGCGACATCTAAATAGGCCTCTGCGGCTTCAAGAGCAATATTCTCGCTAGCGCCAATGAGCTCGTAATAAGTCACTAGCTTCGAACGATCTAACCGCTCAACTTCGCTTCGGGTTGCAAAACCATCAAATAACATTTGCGTTAACGTGAGTTCCGCAAAATCAGACTCATAGCTACCCGCCCATCACCTTCTTGAGCTTCTCGCCCACACCTGCAGTGGCATCAATACTAGGCAAGTAATTGCCGCGCGCTACACCAATATCGTGTTCTGCGGCACTGAGGCGTCGCCATGCTGCCTCGACTTCAGGGTTGGTGGAAATGGCTTTCTGCACAACGCTTTGTAAATCGCTACTCCCAGGCGAATAAAGACTTTGAGGTAGCGTTTGCGCTATCGCACTAGAAAGCGGCCCTAGAGCCAGGGTGAACGCCACTAGCGGTAGAGAAACACAGCGAAAGTTAAATTTAAGTGTTTTTGTAGCTACTGCGTGCTTCATTTTATGTTCCCTAAAGCTGATATCACTTCTCTAGTCACCCAGCTAAGCGTTTAGCCTCCATGCTTTTTTTATATGGCTAACCACCCCAAGCCTAGCATTTATCTACAGAAGCAATAATTTAAAATAGACACATTTTACTAAGCATATCTAGTAGGTATGCTCAATACAATCTTATTACTCACCTAGAGTAATACAAAAACACAAAAAAATACAAAAAAAAACTGAACTAATGCTGGGAGAGCTAACACCCCAAAATCAGTTCAATTGCTGACGCTGCTGAAGTCCCAGCCCTAGTAAAATCAATACCAACCCAATCAGAGTGGAAGGCAAAATAGGCTCTCCCACTACCAAAAAGCAGCATGAGTGACACGGGGGCGATAGGAAAATAAGATTAGAGACTTTGGCAGTGCGTGAGACTTTATGTACCGCCAGCTGCCAGAGAATAAACGCCACGCCCATCTCGAACAGCCCGACATAAATGCCTGCACCAAACGCTGGCCAACCGTGCCATTGCACACCTGGGCCGAGCAGTAACAAAACCGTCAACACGGGCAAGCCTACGCTGAAATTTTGCCATTGGCCTACGAGCGGTGGGCGTGGGTCACGCGCATTGAGCAGCCAGTAAAGAGCCCATAGCAACGTAGAGGCTAAGGCCATCACTATCCCAAACGGGTCGGCGAAAGAGACATCAAATACCGAGCCCCGCGTCGCGATGACCCATACGCCGGCATAGGCCACCAGCCCAGCCATAACATCCATGCGCGTCAATCGCTGCCCAAGCAAAGGCACAGCTAAGAACGCCATCGCTAAGGCCCAGGTATAATTTAGCGCCATTGCCTCCCTGTCCTGGTAGGCGGTCATAGGCGGCGAACAACACCAAGTAATAGGCCACTGGGTTCATCAACCCCGCCCACGCAGCGGTTTTCCAGCCGGTGCGAAGCGCTGTGGCTATATTGCCTTGCTTGACGACCAGCCCCCATCAACACCCAGGAAACAAGCGCCGCGAGCCACATCAGCTCCAAAGGACTCATCCAAGCAAGTGCCACTTTAAAAGCTGTCGCCACGGTCGACCATAACGCGACAGCCCCTAACCCATAGAGGATAGCTTGCCGGTCCTGACTCATCGGTCGATATGCCCTAAATCTCGACCTGGCTCTAGCTGGTCCCGCACACGTTGTTTGAGAAGCTTGATATCGGGAAAACCACCATCCCGCTTACGCTCCCATAACAAGACGTCATCAAACCAAATTTCGAACGTTCCGCCATGGAGGGAGCCAGCGAGACTTCGCTTAAGCCCTCGCCAAAGGTTGAAAGTAATTCTTGTGCATACCAACCACTACGCAGAAGCCACTGGCATTGAGTGCAATAACGGATTCGAATACGTGACATCCACGAACTCCCAGAAAAGTTAATATGGCAACCTTAAACGATATACTCTCATTTAGAGATAGCCTGAGTTAGATAGCGCTTGAAATAGATAGAAACCGCCAAGGACCTCCAATGGCCGAACATAACATTTCACAATCTCGCCTGTATGAATGGTTAACAGGCGATGAAGATAGTCGCATGTGCGCCGACATACCTGAAGGTGCGTGTAACGAACAACCGCGCAACTTTTTCCTACACTTATGGGCGTCTTTGGGCAATAAGCTGGCTGACGAGCTGTCTAGCGCACGCTTAGTTTTGCCATGGCTGATGGGTATTATCGGCGCTCCGGTATGGATGGTAGGCCTGCTAGTGCCCATCCGTGAGGCAGGCGCCTTACTTCCACAAATTTTGTGGCTGGCTTTATCCGCTTAAAGCCTAAGCGCAAGTGGGTATGGGTAGCCGGCGCATTGATCCAAGCGCTAGCGGCACTAACACTGCCGTACTTGCATTAGTCGCCTCGGGCTCTTTGGGGGTGCGTTAGTTCTTGCGACGCTAGTTCTGCTGTCCCTTGCTCGGGGTTTATCGTCTATCGCGACGAAAGACGTACTGGGCAAAACAATTGCCAAGCGCCGCCGCGGTACGTTAATGGGCTGGAGCGGCAGCATTGCCGGTTGCGCCACACTCGCAGCAGGAGCTGTTTTAATGCTGCTCGATAGCCAGTCCAGTGGCTACATTGTGGCTATATTACTAGCGGTTGCTGCTAGCGGTTGGTTAATGAATGCCTTGGCCGCAGCCCGCATTAAAGAGACATCTGGCGCCATAGAAGGAGGAGAAAGCGGCTGGAGCAGCCTTAAACAGGGTTTATCGTTACTCAAAAAAGACCGCACTTTTTACACTTTAATCTTGCCAGGGCGTTGCTACTCTCAAGTGCGCTCGCCCTGCCGTACATCACCTGCTGGGGCAAGACCAAAGCGGTACCGACCTCAGCGGCTTAGGCATATTGATTGTGGTATCCGGACTTGCCGCGATGGTAGCAAGCCCCGTTTGGGGGAAACGCGCGGATCAGTCGAGCCGAGGCGTCATGCGTGATGCAGCGATCGGTACCGCTATTTGCTGTTTACTGGGCGCCAGCTTAGCCTGGTTACCCGGCGGATGGGCGCAAAGCATTTGGCCTTATGCTGTGGTATACGCGTTATTGGTCATTATTCACCATGGCGTACGCCTAGGACGTAAAACTTACCTAGTTGACATGGCAGGCCAAGATAATCGCGCGCTTTATGTTGCTCTCTAACACCCTTACAGGCCTATTAATGCTGCTCGTAGGTGGCATTATTGGTGCCCTGCTCAATGGTTTGGCAGTACTGTATTGCTAATAATTCTTGCCACTACCGCGGTTGGGGCAATACTAAGCGCGCACCGATTACCCGAAGTAGAGTGAAGCAGCACCGCCAATCTTGATAAAACGCAAGCCCTCATTAGAAAGCGCTATCAACGTTAGGATAATGTTCATGATTGCAATGCGTGACAACGCTCGCCATGATAGGCCCAAATAAAAGTAATGTATGAACACTTTTATTATTCTACTTATAATAAGTGATTAGAAATTCAGCCAGTTTATGGACAAAAACCACCTTGAACGGCTGAAAGGACTGGAGCTACTACAGGACCCCCTTGATGAAACGATCTCCCTTGATTAGCCCAGAGTTGCTCGAACGTATTGTTGACGCGTCGGATGACGGTATTGTTGTTGCCGAACGAGAAGGGGATGAAAATATCCTCATCTACGTTAACAAAGGGTTTGAGCGCTTAACGGGCTATAGTGCGGATGAAATACTGTATCGCGACTGCCGTTTTTACAAAACGAAGATCGTGATCAGGATGCGCTAATCTCAATTCGTGAAGCACTGAACGATGGCCGCTCCTCACGTGAAGTACTGCGTAATTATCGCAAAGACGGCACCATGTTTTGGAATGAGCTATCCATTACCCCGGTCTACGACGAAGCTGATGAGCTAATGTATTACATTGGCGTACAAAAGGATGTGACTGAACGCGTAGAAGCGCAGCTTGCATTAGCGGAGCTACAAAACCACTAGATATTGGCGAAAGATTAACTTTCTCACTAAAAAAAAGCCATCAATGCTTGAACTTCATCCCAACTGGCGTTATATAGCGGCAAGGCGCGCGAAATGCGCTAGGCGCTTCACTTTATAGAAAGCATGTGCTTAATGGTTCGCATATGAAAACAAGTGAAGCCATTGTTACGCCGGCACGCCGGCTGGGTTGGAGGACATCACATGAGCCGTGATCCCCTAAGTCGTGACACGTTTACTAATGAAGCACTCGACACCGAAGAGTTCGAAAGCTTAGATGCCGTCAATGATGACCACTACGGTAAAAGTAAACCAAGTAAAGCGGACAGTTTGCGCGCGCGTCGCCAAGTGGAAGCGTGGTTAGAAGAACGCCGATTACAGCGCGCCATTGAAGATGACTGGGACGAAGAAGAGTAAGTCTAGAACGGTGCGGCCTTCTCAATAATGAGAGGGCCCAGCCTGCCAACTAGCAAGCAACCTAGCCTTTCCTGGCCCAGACCACTATCATCACTCCTTAACCAGTAGTTTGCTGCTGTCACTTTATTCCTTTCAACAACCTAACGGATCTCCATGGCGCAATACGTTTTCACCATGAATCGGGTTGGCAAAGTAGTGCCTCCCAAAAGCAAATTCTCAAGGATATTTCGCTATCGTTTTTTCCTGGCGCCAAAATTGGCGTATTGGGTCTTAACGGTTCGGGTAAATCCACACTGCTGCGCATTATGGCCGGTGTCGATAAAGAGTTTGAAGGTGAAGCTCGTCCGATGCCTGGCATCAACATTGGCTACCTTCCCCAGGAGCCGGAGCTGGACGATGAGAAAAACGTCCGCGACACCGTGGAAGAAGCGCTAGGGGCGATTAAAGAAGCGCAAGAAAAATTAGATGCAGTGTACGCAGCCTATGCAGAACCAGACGCCGACTTCGATGCCCTAGCGAGCGAACAGGCACGGTTGGAAAATATTATCGAAGCGGCCGATGCGCATAACCTTGAGCGCAAGCTGGACGTGGCTGCCGAAGCGCTCCGCCTCCCCCCTTGGGATGCCAAAGTAGGTAATTTGTCAGGTGGCGAGCGCCGCCGTGTCGCGCTTTGCCGCTTGCTGCTCTCTAGCCCGGATATGCTGCTGCTGGATGAGCCTACCAACCACCTTGACGCAGAATCGGTGGCTTGGCTTGAGCGCTTCTTGCATGACTACAACGGCACGGTAGTGGCCATCACCCACGACCGCTACTTCCCTGGATAACGTGGCTGGCTGGATTCTTGAGCTAGACCGTGGCCAAGGCATACCGTTTGAAGGCAACTACTCCCAGTGGCTTGAGCAAAAGACCAGCGCTTGAATCAAGAAGCCAAGCAGGAAGCCTCGCGCCAGAAAGCCATTAGGCATGAGCTTGAGTGGGTACGTAGTAATGCCAAAGGCCGCCAGGCGAAAAGCAAGGCCCGTTTGAATCGCTTTGAAGAGATGCAGTCCGGCGACTTCCAAAAGCGTAATGAAACCAATGAGATTTATATTCCGCCTGGCCCACGGCTCGGGGACAAGGTCATTGAGTTTCATAACGTCACCAAACGATTCGATGACAAACTGCTTTATCAGGATTTGTCTTTCACGATTCCTCCCGGCGCCATTGTCGGTATTGTGGGCGGCAACGGGGCAGGCAAATCGACCATGTTCCAGCTTATTACCGGCAAACAGCAACCGGATGCTGGCGAGGTGGTGATTGGTGAGACTGTCGATATCGCCTACGTTGAGCAGCTTCGCGACAACTTGGACGATAAGCAGACCGTCTGGGAGGCCGTCTCCGATGGTCAGGACATCCTCAACATTAATGGCTACGAAGTCTCTTCTCGTGCCTATGTGGGTCGCTTTAATTTTAAGGGCAACGACCAGCAGAAGCGCTTATCGGAGCTTTCCGGTGGTGAGCGCGGCCGCTTACAACTCGCCCAAACGCTCAAACAAGGCGCTAACGTTTTGCTTCTTGATGAGCCCTCTAACGACTTGGATATTGAAACCCTGCGGGCACTGGAAGACGCACTACTGGCCTTCCCTGGCTGCGCCATGGTGATCTCTCACGATCGTTGGTTCCTGGACCGTATTGCTACGCATATTATGGCCTTCGAAGGTGATTCAGAAGTGGTGCTATTTGAGGGCAACTACGCAGAGTACGAAGAAGACCATAAAAGCGGGTCGGTACCGATACACCTAAGCGCATGAAGTACAAACGTATTGATGCCTAATAATTCGTTTCTATCTGCAATAGATGTTGAGAGTACAAGGCCCCGCTTAGCGGGGCCTTTTTCGTTTGCGATGGCGCTGTAGCAACGCTACATTCATCAGCTACGTCGTGAATGTGTTTTATAAGTGATAAACGCTTTTAGTGATTGCTTTCGAGGCAAGACGCATTCCCCATTTCACCGGCGCTGGAAAGCGTACGCCTCCCGACTCTGAGGCAAGATGCGCGTGATGCGCTTCATCAACCGCTATTTGACGCAGTATGGCACGTGAGCGATTGTCGCCTAAGGGAAGCGACTTTTGGTGTGCATCAAGTTGCTTCACAGACTGTTCTTCGGTCGCTGCTACGAAACCTAAGCTAACGCGATCGCTTACTGCCCCCGTCGCGGCCCCGATGCCAAATGAAGCTACATAAAAGAATGGGTTTAAATAACTGGCGCGGCTGTGCAACTGCTCCAGACGCTCGTCACACCATGCCTGATGATCGGTTTCCTCCAACGCTGACTGCTCCATCTGCCTACGCGCATGAGGGAGCTTCGCCGTCATCCCTGCCCTTGGTACAGCGCTTGGAGACACACTTCACCGGAATGATTAATGCGCATTATACCCGCTGCATGGCGGCGCTCTTGATCATCAAGCGCTCCATCGATCACACCTTCAGCAGGATTAGTGCGTTGCGAAGAGGCAGCATGCGGCATTAGCGTACGTAAAGGGTATCAAACTGATGAATAATACGATCTGAACGACTCTGGTGACGATCCATGGCAACACTCCATTGTTTGACGATAGCGGGTTGCTTTGCTCAACCTGCGGGCCATGTAAAGGCGCGCCCACCCATTAAATGCATGTGGATATGGTAGACCGTTTGCCCGCCCATTTCGTTGCAATTCATCACCAAGCGATAGCCATCTTCAGCAAAGCCTTGCTCACGGGCAAGCTTGGCAGCGGTAAACTGTAGCCGCCCTACCGTGGTGATGTCGGTTTCATCGATATCATTGAGCGTCGCGATATGCTTTTAGGAATGATCAACTGATGCGTTGGCGCTTGGGGACCAATATCGTTAAATGCCAACACGTGGTCATCTTCATAAACGATATCAGCAGGAATTTCACGCTTAATGATTTTGCAAAACAGGCAATCCATATAACTCTCCTTAACGGCTTACAAGCAATGCTGGCCGTCACGATTAACGGAAGCGACGCTGCGCCAGTAGATGCCTAACCAAGGGAGCGAGTATTAGCTCCATTGCCAGCGACATCCTGGCGCCAGGTACCACCAATGTATGCGGGCGGGTCATAAACGAGTCTTTAATCATCGCCAGCAGCCAAGGGAAATCAACAGTGGAGGGGTCTCGGAATCGGATGACCACGAACGACTCTGCGTCAGTAGGAATATCTTGCACTTCAAAGGGGTTAGAAGTATCGACGGTAGGTACACGCTGAAAATTAATGTGGGTACGCGAAAACTGCGGTTGAATATAGCGCACGTAGTCGTCCATCCGGCCCAAGATAGTGTCAATGACGGCTTCTTGTGAATAGCCACGTAGCTTGGTGTCACGGTCAATTTTTGAATCCACTCTAGATTCATGGTCGGTGCGACGCCTACCAACAGATCCACATGACGAGCAATATCGTACTCTTCAGTGACCAGTCCACCGTGCAAGCCTTCATAAAATAGCAAGTCTGTTCCACAGGGCAGTGATTGCCATTCGGTGAAAGTGCCTACACGGTAGCCCGCTTCAATTTTCTGCTTATCTTCGGCGTGAATATAATGCCGAAAAGTACCCGAACCATGTTCGCCATACTCGCTGAACAGCCCTTCCAGACGATCCAGCAAGTTAGCTTCAACCGCAAAATGAGAAAGCTCATCTTTTCGCTCAGGTTCTTCACGGAAGATACGGTGCAAATCATCGCGGGTGTAGCGGTGAAAGGCATCGCCATCAACCACCGCAGCATGCACATCTTCACGCAGAAACATCCGCTCAAAGCTGCGCCGAACGGTGGTAGTACCCGCACCTGAAGAGCCAGTCACCGCAATAATCGGATACTCCCGCGACATCAGCCATTCCTCGCGTGGGCAAGCGCTTGTTTAACCTGTTCAGGCACTTCAACCGGACGCCCAGTGGCTAAATCGACCAGCAGTTGGTTGACCCGTGCTGTTGCCACTATCTGCTGAGAATCGACTTGGTAAATACGCTGGTAAATCGTCAACGCTTTACCCTGTGGCTCAGGCACGGCAGTCGCAATCATTAATGCGTCAGGCCAGCGTGCTTCATGTTGATACTGTACCGCGAGATCAGCGACAACCGAAGGATATCCATGCATATCCCACTCGGGCAGATCCAGCGCTGCAAAGGCTTGAATTCGCGCCTCATGCAGCAAAGATACCAGTGCATCATGCCCCAAGTGGCGCCCGTAATTCATATCGGTTACCCGCACTGTCAAAGGATGCCGATGAATAACCGCTTCCGCGGGAAAGTCCAGCGTGACACGCTCCATGTCTGTTTCCTCGTCAGTGGATTAGGAAGCCTCTGATTAATCGGGTATCCGTTTAGTAGTTACCTTCAGTGCCAGGCTTACCTATTTCTTTGCGGGCACTTCTTCGCGGGCAATCGCCCTGAAAGCGATATCACGTCGAAATTCGACACCTTCCCAGTGAATAGCATTAGCGCCTTGGTACGCTTGTTGCTGTGCCTCCGAGACGCTATTGCCCAATGCCGTCACGCATAGCACGCGACCGCCAGCCGTCGTGACCTCACCTTGAGCATTTTGCGCTGTGCCTGCGTGAAACACCTTACAGCCCGTTTGCTCAGCGTCGACTAAGCCGTGAATGACATCGCCTTTACGGTAACTGCCAGGATAGCCACCAGCGGCCAGTACGACACCCACTGCAGCGCGAGAATCCCAATCACAACGCTGCCCGGCCAACCGACCCTCAGCGCCCGCTAAGCAAAAGCGCTGCAAAGTCAGAGGCCAAACGGAGCATAATCGGCTGCGTTTCAGGATCACCAAAGCGGCAGTTGTACTCAATAACGCGGGGGGCACCTGCCGCATCAATCATCAAACCTGCGTACAAGAATCCAGTATAAGCATTGCCCTCAGCGGCCATGCCCCGCACGGTAGGTAAAATCACCTGTTCCATAATACGCGCGTCAACCTCAGGGTTACCACCGGCGCTGGCGAGTAGGCGCCCATACCACCGGTATTCGGCCCCGTATCACCATCGTAGGCACGCTTATGATCCTGGCTGGTGGCCATGGGTAAAACATTCTCTCCATCCACCATGACAATAAAGCTTGCCTCTTCCCCTTCCAGGAACTCTTCAATCACCACGCGAGCGCCCGCACCACCAAACGCATTGGCTTCAAGCATGTCACGAATTGCGGCCTCGGCTTCGGCTTCGCTAAGCGCCACAATGACGCCTTTGCCAGCGGCCAAGCCATCCGCCTTGATCACAATGGGGCGCCCATTTTGCGCAGGTAGGCAAGCGCAGGGTCCACCTCGGTAAACGTCTGATAGTCAGCAGAAGGAATGTCATGGCGAGCCAGGAAATCCTTAGTAAACGATTTTGAACCTTCTAACTGAGCGGCCGCCTGAGTAGGACCGAAAATCATCAAACCTGCCGCTTGGAAACGGTCGACAACACCCTCAACCAAAGGCGCTTCAGGGCCTACCACGGTGAGACCAATCTGCTCATCGCGCGCAAAGGCGAGCAGACTGTCTAGATCCGTTGCTGCAATCGCCACGTTCGTTAACTTAGGCTCCGTTGCGGTACCAGCATTCCCAGGGGCGACAAACACCTGCTCAACCTGATTCGATTGCGCCAATTTCCAAGCCAGAGCATGTTCACGACCACCGCCGCCTATCATCAAAACCTTCATGTGCATCCTTCTCAAACGGGAGAGCGTTATCGGCGGCATTATGCCACAGCATGGCAACGAGTGGGCTCAGGAGGAGGGCTTGTTATCATTGCGGGTGTCACTACTATCTCCCTCAGGCTGCTCCGCATCGCCAGGCTCGTCGGTTTGGCCGGGCTGATTCAAGGTGTTTTGCCAAAAGCGCATGTTCTCTTCGGCTAGTTCGCGCATAAACTCCAACGGTGTGTTACGCATCGCCTGCTTCCACTGGCTTTGTAGGCGTTTTTGCTGCTCTAACATCAGTTGCGTGCCCTGCTCTAGATAACGCGACAGTGGCAACGGTGATGTCATATCGTAAACACGAATTAACTGTGCCAACAGATCGTTAGAAAACACTTCCGCCTCGCTGTCCGCCTGCTCCTGCTCGATAATGATGGAAAGCAAAATAGTGCGCGTCAGGTCTTCTCCGCTTTTGGCATCTTCCACCCGAAACGGCTCTTCTTCGATGATTAAATGACGTAGATCCTCCAGCGTGACATAACGACTTTGCTGAGTATCGTACAACCTTCGGTTAGCATACTTGCGAATAACGCGCACGGTGCATCTCCTTAAACGCGATAGGGGTTTTTATTCCCGTTACTGGTATTGTGCCTGCACCACGCGCCCATGCAAGCCACCTTGCTATATTGATAAGCGCACTGCGCCTGTTCTGTGACCAATAGACCAACACTATGAATTTGATATTGCTCGACCCTAACGATCTTACCGACGACGGCCACGTCTGCATCACCGACCCACGTCGACTGACACATCTGCGCGACGTCCATCGTTCAACCCCAGGCGACCTTCTGACGGTGGGAGTACAGGGCGGCAACATGGGCAAAGCACTGTTAAAGAGCTCACCGCGGAACGCGCGTATTTCAAGTTGGAAACCCTTGAAGAGCCACCGCCACCACCGTTACCCGTGCATCTAGTGTTGGCCCTGCCCCGCCCACGGATGCTAGCGCGCACCCTAGAGCACGTAACCGCATTGGGCGTAAAAGAGATTACCCTGCTGCATACCAAACGGGTAGAAAAAAGCTACTGGCAGTCCCCTGAATTACGCCCTGATAAAATTCACCAGCACCTGCTCTTAGGCTTGGAGCAAGCGCGCGATACACAGCTACCCATTGTCACCTTGAGCAAAGGCTTCCGCCCCTTTCTTGAGCAGCAATTGCCCGGTTTACTTAGCCAACGAAGAGGCCTGCTCGCCCACCCTGGCATGCCAAATGCCTGCCCAAGAAATATCAATGAACCTACTTTATTACTGGTAGGCCCAGAGGGTGGCTTTATTAACTGGGAAGTTGAGCAACTGCTAGCGGCTGGCTGCGAGGGAATGCATCTTGGCCCGCGCATTTTACGTGTCGAAACAGCCGTGACCGCGCTACTGTCACGGCTGTTTTAAGCGGCGATTAAGACTGGTTATCTTCGGGGTCATGGGGAACAACGTCAGCGTTTTCCCCACACTCTGGATCTTGCAAGAAGGTGTTACGCACATCAAGCAAGCCTAAATGACTAATCGTGCGGCGACCTAGCAGTAACGGATAATTCATTTCTTCACGATCACGCAGGCTGAACTGTTCTTCGTAAATAGTATCCCCATACAAACTTCCAACAGCACGACTGGGCGCTCATCGCGCCCCCAGCGCCACGCACGGCAAGCTCACGGTAGAGGGGACGCTCGATTTGATCGCTAAACACATCACCACTCGCCTGATCTTCAAGCTTCAGACGAAAGCGCACCCACTCTTGGTCATCTTTTTCAAAAAGCTCAATATTTCGCGCATCGAGGGAGGAGGTTAAGGCCCCACTATCGAGTTTGGCTTTTACTTCGATATCCCAGGGCTGTAGCGTTGCTTTTTCAACCCAGCCGAAGACTTGTTCGTCATCAGCCATCGTCACAGAGGCTGAGAGCAACCCACCCATCAATATACCGCCAATCAACAGTTTATCCATTAATTGCATAGCATCATCCTTGGTCCATTTAAATCACTTCACAATCATTGCTTACTGGAAACGGCTGCGTAATCGTTCAAGCAACGCTTGTGTCGCAAATCCATCGGGTATTAACCCTTGATCACGCTGAAAGTTCCGTAAACCTTGCCGCGTATTGGGCCCCATGACGCCATCAGCGCCGCCTACCGAGTAACCGGCACGGTTTAACGCCCGCTGAAGCTCTTGAACATCGTCACGAGTGAGTGGCTCTTGATCCCGCGGCCAGCCGTGCTGAATACCATCTCGTCCGGCAATCGCATCCCCGAGCGTTGCCACGGCCAACGCATAACTAGTGGCATTGTTATAGCGTAGGATCGCGCGAAAGTTAGCGCCGACTAAAAAAGCGGGGCCATCCGCGCCAGCCGGAATGACGATGGCAGCGCTATCGAAGTTCGGCAACTCACCCTGTTGCGCCTGAACGCCCTGAGAACGCCATTCGGCGGTGCTGCGTCGCTCGGTTTGGGCATAATCAAAGCCTTCAGGCAAACGCACCTCAACCCCCCAAGGCTGACCTGTTTGCCAACCGGCTCGGTCAAGATAGTTAGCTGTTGATGCCATGACGTCGGGGATGCTGCCCCAGATATCACGACGTCCATCGCCATCACCATCTACGGCATAGGCTTCAAAGCTGCTGGGAATAAACTGGGTATGACCCATAGCCCCCGCCCAGGATCCTTTCATCTGCTCAGCAGCGATATCTCCCTCGTCGATGATACGTAAAGCAGCGAGCAATTCACCACGAGCAAAATCACGGCGCCGGCCATCATAAGCCAGCGTGGCAAGGGACTCTAACGTCGAAAAATCACCGAAATTACTGCCGTAGTTACTTTCAATGCCCCAAATGGCAACAATAATTTCGGCAGGCACGCCAAAACGCTGCTGCATCTGCAGTGCGGTATCGCGGTGCTCAGCTAGTTTCTCACGGCCGGTATTAATACGTGTGGACGAAACGGCGGTATCAAGGTACTCCCAGATAGGTCGCACGAATTCAGGCTGATAGCCGTCGAGTTCAATGACACGCTCACGGTAGCGTACGCCATCCAACGCATCGCTCAGGGTCGCTTCGCTGATTCCCTGATCCGCTGCATACTGACGAAATTGCTGAAGCCATTCTTGAAAATTAGCGTAGCTAACCTCGGTGGCCGCCTGAGTATCTACTTCTGACATTAATTGAGCGTTTGCTAGCGCTACGCTTCCTGCAAAAGACGTGCTTAACGCTGCTATTAATGAAAAACACATAAAGGGCGGCAACGCCGCCCAACCGATAAATTACCAACCATTATTTATATCCTTAGGCAGTCCTTGGCATGCCCGGGATGATGGCCTAGAAAAGTCGTAGATACCAGCCCTCACGGCTGTTCAGTGTTGGCAATTAACCTATTGCGCTACCCAACCCGAGCGTCGGGCTTGATATTCCTATCGCTTAGAGAGGAATCAACCATCGCTCCCACTGCTTAGGCTCGACACAAGGCGCCTCAAACGCCAAAGGATAGGCACGCCAAGGCTGGTGACGCTTTGAACCGTAGGGAAGATTGGCGAGCGGCTTCAGCCAGTGAGCTACATAAAGCCCCTTGGGATCGTAATGGCTCGCCTGTTTCAACACATTAAAATAACGGTCCTGACGTGGGTCGCGCCCTATCCCGGCAATATAGCGCCAATTGCCCCAGTTACTCGCAACATCGTAGTCAATCAAGCAGTGTTCAAACCATAGAGCGCCCAAACGCCAATCCACTTTTAGATCGTTAACCAAAAGCTGGCCACATTCTGCCGGGCGCGATTGGAAAGCCAACCCGTATAGCGAAGCTCCAGCATTGCCGCATCGACAAACGGCAACCCGGTGGTGCCATTGCGCCAAGCATTGAAAGCGGCACATGGCTTGGCAGGCTGTCGAGAGCCAAACATTTTCGGCCCTTCCAACTCGGCAGCACGGATAAAATACTCCCGCCAAAGTAGTTCGAACGTAATCCAATAGCTCGATTCGCTGCTGCCATACTCTGCTTCCCAAGCCTTCACCGCATCATTGACTTGGCGTGCTGACAGGCAGCCACGGGCAAGCCAGGGAGAAACACGGGTTGAAAAATTAGCGCCCAGTAGACCATTGCGGGTTTTTTTATAAGTTGCCGCGCCTCGAAGGCGCCACAAGTAGTCGTTCAGGCGTGCATGTGCCGCTGATTCACCGCCTCTATACATGTAACCCTGGCGGTTATCTGGCTGCCAGGTAGCGCTCTGTTCGCATACGGCTTTTAGGGGAGGAAAACCTCTTGGCGCTTCAGGCCACGGGGCAGCGTTATAGGGGCACAGCGACTGCTGGGCACCGTGCATGCTTGCTCAACGCTGCGCCTAAATGCAGAAAAGCTTTCAGGCAACGCCTCACGCTCAAAAGGTAACGCTTGACGGGCCAACAGCCGTCCACCCTCTATGCATTCAAATGTCGTTTGACTGGGCAGACCTTGGGAAACCCTCTGAATATGCGCACTTTCTTCAACGCCAGCATGCTCGGCAACGCGTACTTGTCGTGCATTAAGCGAATCCGCCAGCTCAATTACAACGTCACTGGGCTTGCCAATCCGTACTAGCAAGTCACTGCCGCGCTGCAACAGCTCGCCGCGCAATTCCATCAAGCTTTGCCATAAAAAGCGTAAGCGTGCGGGCCCAATACGCGGTGTCAGCTCACCATCAATTAATGGCGCAAACCACTGCTCATCGACAACGTAAAGGCACACTAGGTGGCTAGGGGGAACAGCGAAGTGAAAAGAGGATTATCAGCAATACGCAGATCGTCTTGCAGCCACACTATGTTAATCATGCTGTTCATGCTCGTGCCTCCTTAGGGCGCTTAAATACTCACTACTTGTATGCTCCCTACATGGGTTTCCAGCACAATAAACATGAACTATCTACCTTATGCTGTACAATTATTGTACATCATTTGAGCCAATTACTTGTACAACAATCTCGGGTTTTCTTAACCGTCAGGCATAAAAAAACCACCCGTAGGTGGCTCAATAATGGTTAATCTCACTGTCTTCGCTGTGTCTCGCTTTTTCTAGCTGATCTTAATCGGGATCTGTCTCCCTTGGCTGACGCTTGGCGTTTTCTTGGGTTTCCAGGCCACTTTTTAGTTCATGGGTTAACGGATCGTAATTAGGTCGCAACTCATCCTTCACCGTGCCGCTCCATAGTTTTGAACCTACAAAGTAACCGGCTCGACCAATGACATGCGCAGCCACCGGTGCGGTCATCAAAATAAACACTATGATGGCAAATGACCGGGCGACAATGCCCACTTCAGCAAAATGCATAGCAGCCGCCAACATAATCAAGATGACGCCTAACGCCGCAGCCTTGGTGGTCGCATGCATGCGGGTTAACAAGTCAGGCAACCGCAGCAGACCTATCGAGGCAAGCAGTATAAACAGAGCGCCACCAATGATTAACGTGCCTTTTATAAAGTCAATCATCGCGCGGTCCTCCCCCTTTCCAAAAAGCGTGCAAATGCAATCGCTGCCAAAAACCCCATCAAAGCGATCACAATAGCGGCATCCAGAAAGCTCGCGACGTCTGACTTAATCGCATATACACCCACTAATCCCACCACAGTGGTAGAAAACAGCTCTAAAGCAACCACACGGTCAGGTAAGCTGGGACCGCGCACCACACGAACAAAAGTAAGAATAAGCGCCAAACTCATGATGACTTGGCTTATTAAAATGACGATATCCATTAGCGAAACAACTCCAAAGCCCGGTGCTCCATCTCTTTTAAGTTGCGCCGCAGTTCCTCTTCATTGTCTAAAAACATTGCGTGAATATACAAAACCTTACGGTCATCAGACACATCCAAACTCAGCGTGCCAGGTGTTAACGAAATCAGGTTAGCCACCAGGGTGATTTCCATTTCAGTGCGGGCAGAAAGTGGCAAGGCAATAACACCAGGTTTCATATGCCAAGGCGGGGTTACTATATCGAAGGCCACACGTAAGTTGGCTTGAATTAATTCTTTAAGAAAAAAACCGATAAAGCCGATGAAACGTGGTATTCGCGCTGGGTAGCCCTTCAAAGAATCGAGTTGAGGTTCAATCAATACCAGCGTGAAATAACCAAATATTAACCCGACAAGGAGATTCAAACCGCTAAAATCACCGCTTAACAACACCCATGCGAGTCCTAGCAACAGATTCCAAATTGCACCGGTCATGGCGTCATCTCCCCGGCTTCAACTTCGGGTTCTTCCTCTGCAGTAGCAGCGGGTTCCAGTAGCACATCGTCAGCACTCGCTGAAGCACCCAGCACGGCTTCTACATACCCGGAAGGCTCATACAATTGATCCCCAATAGCCATCATCACCCACATGATAGGCTCGGCGAGCACACCAATCATTAAAGAGCAGAGAGCCAACACCATCACCGGCGAATACATCATCCACAGGCTTGGCTTTAACAGCCGCCCATCGTCACCCGTCGGCGTGGCGGTTTCAGGCACTTGGTTATCTTCAGGGAGAGATTTCCAAAACACCTCATTCCAGATTTTCACCATGGAATAGAGCGTCATTAACCCAACGGCCAGCGCGATACCGGTCACAACATAGGCTTCAATTTCTAAACCGGCGCGTACAATCACAAATTTGGCAAAAAGCCTGATAACGGCGGCACACCCGCCAGTGAAAAGGCAGACACGAAGAACGCAACGGCGAGCCAAGGGCGCTCCCGGTACAACCCTCCCATTTTTTTAAGTTGATAGGTGCCCTGCAGACGATGAGTGATACCACTAATGAGGAAGAGGTTGGTCTTCACCACCATGTTATGGACGATCGCAAACACGCCACCGGCTATCGCCAAGGGGGTGTATAACGCCAGCCCCAAGATCATGTAGCCAATCTGGCTGACAATGTGAAATGACAAAATGCGCCTGAACTCGTACTGAGCTGCCGCGCCTAAAACACCCGTTACCATGGTAAAAACCGCGCCCCAGAGCATAATATCCTGAAGATAACCCATGGTTTGATCGAAGATTAAAGTGAAGACGCGGAACATTGCATAAACGCCTACCTTGGTGAGAAGCCCAGCAAACAAGGCTGAAACTGCTACCGGTGGCGTGTGATAAGAGGCTGGCAGCCAAAAGAACAACGGAAAAGCCGCTGATTTAATCCCGAAAGCGACCATAAACATGACCGCTAACACTTCAACCATGCCGGTGTGTTCCGCCTCATCCATGCGTAATGCTATATCCGCCATGTTGAGCGTCCCTACCATCCCGTAGAGCAGCCCCACAGCCGACAAGAAAATAACCGATGCCAGCAAATTCAAGGTAACGTACTTAATCGCGCCTTCCATTTGTGCGCGCTCGCCGCCCAGAATCAGCAGCGCAAACGAAGCCACCAGCATCACCTCAAACCACACATAAAGATTAAAGATATCGCCGGTTAGAAACGCCCCCATCACCCCCGGCAAGCAGCAGGTGCATCAACGGATAATAACCAAATTTTTCATGGCCACGGCCAGTCGTCGCCAACGAGTAAATCCCCATTGCCAAGCCGATAATCGCGGTCATTAATACCATCACCGCACTCAGTAAGTCGGCAATTAAGGTAATCCCAAACGGGGCTGGCCAACTGCCCATTTGCATAGTGACGTAGCCATCCGACAGGGTCGATACAAACAACCACAAGCTGACAATTAATAACGCAATATTGCCCGCCACAGCCACAAAGCGCTGCATAGGCCGTGAGCGCCAAAACAATAACGAGATGGCTCCTGACAGCAACGGCAAGAGGACGGGAAGAGCGACTTCAGGCCTCACGTGTCAGTATCCTTCATCTTATCGAGATCATCGGCTTTAACGACTTCGTAGGCGCGTCGAATCAATACCACCGCAAACGCAAGCACCCCAAAGGCAATCACGATCGCCGTTAGCACTACCGCTTGGGGTAAGGGGTCGGCGACACCGCTAGGTGGCTGCATCATGCCTTCTGCAATCAACGGCGGTGCTCCCCGCGTCATGCCCGCCGTGGTAAATATCAGCAAATTGGCGGCGTTAGAAAGCAGCATCAAACCAATGACCAGTTTGACAATGGAGCGACGCAGCATCATGAAAATAGCCGTCGCATACAGCAGGCCAATGGCCAATGCCATTAATGGTTCCATACGAAGCCTCCTGTTAACTCACGGTTCATCCTTATCAACCTCCATCAGCGTCATTACCATGCCGGTGACAGAACCGAGCACAGCAAAATAGACACCAATATCAAAAAATCAGCGGCGTAGAGGCTTTAAAGTCAATGACCGGCACTGTCCACCATTGAGCGGTCAAAAATGGTTGGCCCATAAACCAAGCGGGAACCACTGAGACCATCCCCAGCAGCAGGCCAACGCCGATCAGATCGCGGGGATCGACCATTCGCAGTACTTCTTTGGTAGCGCTCACACCAAAGGCAAATAGATAGAGGGTAAACGCCCCGCCGCCACCAAGCCGGCGATGAAACCACCGCCGGGTTCATCGTGCCCTCTCAACAACAAAAACACCGAAAAAAGCAACTGTAACGGCATCAAAAAGCGGGCGGCCGTATTGAGAATAATCGTGCCTGACTTAACCATCGTAAGGCTCCTTAGCTACCTTGCTGCTCGTTTCGCTTTTGCCGCTGCTGCCTTCCCCATGACGTGATTCACCCTGACGCAACTTGAGCATGGCGATAACGCCAATGGCTGCGAGTGCCAGCACGAACATTTCACCAAGCGTATCCAGAGCGCGGTAATCGACCAAAATAACGTTGACGATATTACGGCCATGGGCCAATGGTGCACTGTTCTCGATCATATAGGTTGAAATCGGCTCAAACTGTTGAATGCTCCACGCTGTCATAATCAGTAGGCAGATCAAAATGCCGACCATAGCGGCTACGGAGCCATCACGTATACGCTCAAGGTTGGTCGAAAGATTAGAGAACCGTGGTAGCCGGAACAACACGAGCACCAGCAAAATCACCGTTAGGGTTTCCACCAATAATTGGGTAATCGCCAAATCGGGCGCGCTGAACAGAATAAAAATTAACGCAATGGAAAACCCATCACCCCAACAGACACCACCGCTCCAAGACGTGAACGAGTCGTTGTGGCAAAAGTGCACCCATCGCCATGGTGCCCGCCACGACCACCTCGTGGAAACGAACATCAAGTTCAAAGGTAAACATTGGCGAATGACGCAGTAAGATCGAATTACCAATAAGCGCGATGAGCGTTACTAACATCACCAGGATGTAATTGCGCATATAGCCGTTTTGCAACAGCCGCGTCTGCCATTCAGAGAACTGCACGATGCCGTTCATCATGCTTTCATAGCCTGCTTCAGGTCCATGGCGCATGATCGGTGCCAATATAGAAAGCTTGGCACGCACACTGTCCCAACGTTTAAAGAGTAGAAAGCCAAAACCAATGCTAATGATCGACATTATCAAAGCGACATTGACACCGTACCAAAGCGACAGCGCCACCTCGATGGTTTGACCAGAAATGGAGGTCGCCGCCGCCGTCAGCAGCGCGTTTGCACCTAAAACTGACGGTAGCAAACCCAACAGTAGCGACCCCAGTGCAAGCAAGGCAGGCCCTATCAACATGCTGTTAGGCGCTTCATGGGGCTCGCTCGGGGTATGGTGACGTTTACCGAAAAACGGACGCAACGCCACAATAAAGGCAACGGCAATCGTTAAGACGGAGGCAAAAAGGCAAATAGCACTAGCAGTGTTTGGAAGCTATCAGCGCCGAGCACTGACTCTAGCATTAACTCCTTACCTATAAAGCCAATCAGCGGCGGCGCCCCTGCAAGAGAAAGTGCAGCAACCATGGCGATAGTCGCCGTTAGCGGCATCACCGAACGCAGCCCGCCCATCTGAGTAACGTCTTTGGTCCCGGTTTCATGGTCAAGAATACCGGCGACCATAAACAGCGCCCCTTATACAACGAGTGCGCCAACAGGAAAGTGACGAAGGCAGTCATCGCGTACTCGGTGCCGATGCCCAGTAGCATGGTGAGTGTGCCCAGTGCCATGATGGTCGAGTAGGCGAGCAGCTTTTTAATATTGGTGTGATGAATAGCTAAAAATGCACCGACCAGCATCGTGGTCGCACCTACCACGGAAAGAATTCCAACCCATAGGGCCGTGCCGCCCAGCTCCGGATGCAGGCGCGCCAACAGGTAAATACCGGCTTTCACCATAGTGGCAGAGTGCAGGTAGGCGGACACCGGTGTGGGCGCCGCCATTGCGTTGGGTAACCAGAAGTGGAACGGGAACTGAGCTGACTTGGTAAATGCCCCCAACAACAAGCAGATCAACATAGGGTATAGAGCGCGTGTTCGCGCAAATCGGCTTCCTGGCTAAGAATATCCGCCAGCGACCAGCTTCCACTCGCAATTCCAAGCAGCAGTAGCCCTGCCATTAATGCCAAACCGCCGGCGACAGTGACGAATAAGCCCTGTCGCGCTGACTTGCGAGCATTGATGTCAGCGTGGTTAAAACCAATCAACAGATAGGAGGTAATGCTGGTCAGTTCCCAGAAAATAAATAGCGTAAAAAGCCCATCGGCGAGTACTAGCCCCAGCATGGAGACCATGAAGGCGACGAGAGCAAAATGAAATCGAGGAAGGTCAGGGTGATTTTTTAGGTACCCACCGGCATACACCAGCACACAGGCACCCATCACAGTAATCAATAGCCCAAAGAGCAGCGATAATCCGTCCAACAGAAAAGAAAGACTGATTCCAAGAGAAGGCACCCACTGCCACTCGAAGAGTAAGCGACCGTTTTCAAGAACTTCCGGCGCCTGGAGTAACAGCCACACCGTTAGCGCAGCAGGAAACAGGGCCAAAAAAGGCTGGTACGCTGGCCAAACCAGCGGTTCAACACAGGCGACAATGCGGCCAGTACGAAGCCCATTAACACGGCGAACTGTATCAAGCGAAACCTCCAAAATGACGAAAGGCTCACCCTTCAAGTCGAGGTGAATACCAGGCACGCTACCTTGCCACTGGCATTTAAGCGTTGAAGAAATGTGATTCCAAAGTTGTACACCTTATAACAGCTAGTTTTGACAGGCTAGCCAAACTCATAAACGCAAACAGCCGCTAGCGATTAAAATCGTCTAGCGGCTAGTAGTAGCTACTTTCTGGGGGAAAGAGGGTATTACAGGCTAGGCAACCGGCAACCAACCGGCTAATTCATTGTTGATAACGTCTAGCAGCGCTTCGATATGGTCGTCTCGGTCGTTCAGGCATGGAATATAGCTAAACGTTTCACCGCCCGCCTCCATAAAGCTATCGCGTATTTCCTCTTCTATCTCCTCCAGAGTTTCGACGCAATCTGACGAAAAGGCCGGCGACATAATCGCAATATGTTTATGTCCCTGCTTGGCGAGCTCCGCTACGTGATTAATAGTTTGCGGGCCGACCCACTTCTCAGGGCCAAACTGTGACTGGAAGGCGGTATCCACCTCCTCTTTGCTGAAGCCAAGCTTCTCACGCAGTAGGCGTGTGGTTTTCTGGCACTGACAATGGTAAGGATCGCCTTCCAACAGGTAGCGTTCGGGAACCCCATGGTAGCTAGCAACCAGCTTGGTAGGCCGGGTAGAAAAAACCGTCGTAGGCTTCTTCCACTGAATTGGCCAACGCCTGGATGTAAGCAGGATGTTCGAAATAAGCGGGCACCGTACGAATATAAGGCTGCCACTTCATTTTCATCAGGGTGCGAAACGCCTGATCATTCGCCGTTGCCGTGGTCGGCGAACCGTACTGTGGGTAGAGCGGAAAAAAGACGATTCGCTCGCAGTCCTTCTCTTTAATCGTGTCAGCACGCTTTGCGTAGAGGGATTACCGTAGCGCATACAGAAATCGACTTCGACATCGTCACCGTAAAGGGCTTTCAACCGAGTGGTCATCTTCTCGGTCTGAGCACGGGTGGTCGTCAATAGTGGGCTTTCGTTTTTTCATTATTCCAGATTCCCCGGTACGCCTTGCCCGATGAAAATGGTCGCTTAGTCAAAATAATTAGCTGTAGTAGCGGCTGCCATTTCCAACCGGCATAGTCGACCACACGCTTATCAGAAAGAAATTCATTTAAGTAACGGCGCATTGACCAATAGTCGGTGGCATCCGGGGTTCCCAAGTTGGCTAGCACAACACCCACTTTGGCACGAGACACGGCGGGATGATCGCTGGGTGCATGGGCCAAGCGGCCCTCGCCCGGGTGATCCTTGACGACATTCTCGGTCATTACGCTTGCTCCTGGAAAATTACGATATTACTCACAATCACTATAAACTGGCTAAATCCTATCACTTTTCGTCAAAGCGGCGGCATAAAGTTATACTATCGACATCATTTGTATAACTACATACCAACTCATGTCTAAGCCTTTGGTCCAAAGCGATGCTAATAAGGAGTCATGATGAGTCGCTACACACCGCTGCACGCTTCACCACCCGTCACACTGTTTCATGATGGGCACTGTCCTTTCTGCCAGCAAGAAGTGGCGTGGCTAGAAAAGCATCGTCATCGGGAACATATTGCGCTGGTAGATATTCAGGCCAATGACTTTAACCCCCAAGCATATGGGCAGGAATTTAACGCGATGATGGGCCAGCTACATTTAAAAGACAGCAAGGGAGAATGGTATATCGGTATGGATGCCAGCCGTGCCCTCTATGCAGTATTGGGCTACCGGCGGCTGGTGAAGATTTCGTGCTTACCGGGAATACGCGGAGCTATGAACGCCGGTTACCGCTTTTGCCCGTCGCCGAATTAAGCTTGGACAATGGTGGGAAAGGAGTCAGGCTAAACGTTAAAGGGAAAGCATAATGTTAAAAAACAAGCGGCATACGCGATGTCAGCGGCTCACTGTAGTGCGCATCGCGACCAATCACTTCATCGTGTGGCACGTGCTGAACTAAGTAAGCACGATGAATGCCGGCCCGCTTGAGTTCCATATAAGCATCATCCAGCGAGCGAAATAACATCGGCTTAGCGCGTTGCATCAGCATATGACGCTCGCCTTCTACATCTTCAAGCTCGACTTGATAAAAGCGACTACCCGAATGGGTGATGACGCGAATTTCAAAGTTGTCGTGACTGGCGACAAACTGTTTAAGATCCTTCAGTTCCATGGTTCACTCCTGTTATTCGTATATGCCATTAGGGCCCAGCATGGCTGTACCCGATGACATTTCTGTTGCTTTGTTATTGCAGTGTCGTGACGACACTAAAATATAACCTTCAAGTAGTATTCAACTACTAGGAAAGCAACAGCGCAAGAGAGTTCCTGACCGAAGGGTCAAGAAATTATTTTTCACTGGTATTCAGAGGGATCAATGGCTTTACCAAGCGAATTACGGTCAATCCAATTACCGCCTTTGGTTTCTTTATAGCGGAACACAACCTTGTCTCCTACAGCGACAGGCAGCTCCCCATCTTCGGTTTGATAGCTATACTTCTCGCCCTCTACCACCAAATGATAGCGATACAGATCCGGCATACCCAACCATTCTTTAAAAGGGCCTTCTCGCTCTAACGATTCCAATTCACCACGCCCTTCTAACTTAGGAAGACGCTGCCGATTACCGCGCCGAAATCCACCTGCCATTTGCTACTCCCGTTTTTGTACATCGTGGGTGAGGCATTATACGAGCTTACTCCCCACCCTCAAACGACTCACCACTCGCCTGTCATTTAAAACTTAGTCATTAAAAGCTTAGCCACTAAAAACCTAGCCATTAAAAACCTAGCCATTAAAAACTAGTCACCAAAGGCTTCACCGTAACTATCGGGGCCAGATCTTCGAAGCGGGTATATTTGCCGATAAACGCCATGTGCACCGTGCCAATGGGACCATTACGTTGCTTACCGATAATTAATTCCGCGATACCCTGGTTATCGGGGTTATCTGGATTATAGACCTCATCGCGATAAACGAAGGCGATAACGTCTGCGTCCTGCTCGATGGCGCCCGATTCACGTAGATCCGACATCACCGGCCGCTTATTAGGTCGCTGCTCTAACGAGCGGTTCAACTGTGAAAGTGCCACCACGGGGCAATTAAACTCTTTCGCCAAGCCTTTTAATGAGCGCGAAATCTCAGAAATCTCACCGGTGCGGTTTTCGCTAAAGCCTGGGATCTGCATCAACTGAAGATAATCGATCATCACTAGCGCAATATTGCCATGTTCACGCACCACACGGCGCAACCTGGAGCGCATCTCGTTAGGTGACAAGGCCGCGGTATCGTCGATAAACAGCTGCTTGTCTTTGAGCAAGTTGACCGCGGAAGTTAAGCGCGGCCAATCCTCATCTTCCAACTGCCCTGTGCGCACACGGGTCTGATCAATTCGGCCCAGAGATGAAAGCATCCTAAGCATGAGCGATTCTGCTGGCATCTCCATGGAAAACACCATGACCGGCTTGTCGCTGGAAATAACCGCATGCTCAACCAGGTTCATGGCGAAGGTTGTTTTACCCATTGAAGGACGCCCGGCGATCACCACCATATCCGACGGCTGTAGCCCGGTGGTCATTTCGTCCAGGTCACGGAAACCGGTCGAAAGCCCGGTCATTTCGCCCTTGAGGTTGAACAACTCATCAATACGATCGACGGCTTTGGTCAATAGATCGCTCATGCCGATAGGGCCGCCGGTTTTAGGGCGTTCCTCGGCAATCTGAAATACTAACCTCTCAGCTTCATTAAGCAGTTCATCCGCAGGACGACCTTGGGGAGAAAAAGCACTATCTGCAATTTGATTAGCCGCACGGATCAACTTACGTAGTGTTGCCCGCTCACGAACGATATCGGCGTAGGCACGAATATTACTGGCGGAGGGCGTGTTACGCGCAAGCTCAGCCAGAAACGCTAACCCGCCGACTGTATCCAATTGGTCACGTGCTTCCAGTGCTTCGGAAAGTGTCACCACGTCTAATGGTTGACCGGCTTCAGCCAGATGGATCATCACATTGAACACTAACCGGTGTTCATAACGATAAAAATCATCAGCAACCAGTCGTTCTGAGACGTTATCCCAGGCTTGGTTGTCTAGCATGAGCCCGCCCAATACCGACTGCTCCGCCTCCAGCGAGTGCGGCGGCAGTTTTAGCGCTGCCGTTTCTGTATCAGCAGAAGGCTGGTCCTGCATAACGAGCTCCTTTAAACATTACAGCGTAGCCATTGAAGAGGAGGTATCTTAGTCGGAGCGAGAGAGTTCCACCACCGACATCACCATCAATCTAGACGTTGTCTGAAAACGCCAAACCTTAATAGTCCGGACGGTTTTATGACACTATCCAGCACAAACACCGATAAACACAGGCATCAGAAATAACAAAAGGCGCGGGGAAACCCGCGCCTTTTGAGGCGGTCATGCTAGTGCAGCAAACAACGACGTTACGTCGTCAGTTACTCTGCCACTACCACAACGCGTACAACCGCATTCACTTCAGCATGCAAGTGAAGGTCGATGTCATATTCGCCAGTCTGACGAATCGGACCATTCGGCATACGCACTTCGCTCTTGGCAACATCGATGCCGGCAGAGGAAATGGCGTCAGCCAAATCACGCGGACCAATAGAACCGAACAGCTTGCCTTCGTCGCCAGCTTTAGAAACCAAAGACAGTTCGATGTCATTCAGTTGCTCAGCGCGCGCTTCGGCTTTCTGCCTTACGCTCAGCGGCTTGAGCTTCGAGCTCAGCACGCTGTGCGTCAAATGCTTCGATATTATCTTTAGTGGCCGGAACGGCTAAGCCGTAAGGCACTAAATAGTTACGACCATAACCAGGCTTTACAGTGACCTTGTCACCCAGGCCGCCCAGCTTACCAATGTTGTCGAGCAGAATGACTTCCATCTCGTAAACCTCTTGTCAGTTGCTGCGGGCAAGGCGTGCGCGAACGTTCGCGAATGTATCAATCAGCCCCAACAGCAGCACAATGAGAATCGTGGGCCAGGTCGTGATCAGGAGCACATAAAATGCTACCAACCACAGCCCGTTCATCCCCTTTAATCCAATAAACCCGTGCACTAACGCAACGCCAGCTACCAATAGCGGAATCCAGCCAAGCATCGCCAACGCATGAGCGCCTAGCAGCATGCCGATTACCCCAATGAAGACCAACACGGCCAGTTCTTTAGGGGTTAAGCGCAGTGCGTGAAACTCTTCGCGAAAGCCACCTGGGTTATACAACCCAGCTTGCCAACTCCGCGCAAGTGCCAAACACACGATGGCTGCTAACAGCACAACAAGCCCGGTAACCCCACCCACCACCAGTGTGGCGATGGTTTGAGTATCGTAGCCTTGATTGGCAAACTCCGTGAGCATGCGATCCACTTCTTCTGAACCTTCACGCAACTGCTCAAGCATTAGCTCAGTGCCGCCTGGCGGGCTGAAGATGCCGAGTTGAACCATGGCGGCGGCGACCAACGTCCCCACGATCAAGGTTTCACCCCAACGCATCCTCTCGCGCAGAATAACGGCCATCAGCGTTACCAGCAGTATGCTAGCAAGCGGAATCACATCACCCTGAGCCCACCACCAACCAGCCGGCAGCGCTGCTGCAATGATGACCGGCAGCGCAGGCACGAACCCTTTGCGTAGAGTCATCAAGGCGGCAATAGCTGCTCCTAACCAGAACAACCAAGGCACTAGCGTTGCTAGGGCCGCCCTCGCCAGCAGCATAAGGCGTACCACGCATTAGCCATCGGGCTAGGGCCAGCATCACGTTAAACGCTTACTGGTGGCTATCGGAATAGGGCAGCAGTGCCAGATAGCGTGAACGCTTAATAGCGGTCGCTAGCTGACGCTGATAGCGTGCTTTGGTGCCGGTAATACGGCTTGGAACGATCTTGCCGGTTTCGGTGATGTAAGCCTTCAGCGTATCCAGATCTTTGTAATCAATCTGCTTGATGCCTTCAGCGGTAAAGCGGCAAAACTTACGGCGACGGAAAAACGTGCCATGGACTAGCTCCTTAAAACGTGCAGTGAATAAAATCAGGCAGTTTCTTCTTCTTCAGCGCGCGGTTTTTCTTCGCGACGCGGACGTTTTTCTTCTGCCGGCTTCATCATCGGGGAAGCTTCAGTAACAGCTTCTTTGCAGCGAACAACCAGGCTGCGGATGATGGCATCGTTGTAACGGAAGATATTCTCGATTTCATCGAGCGTTTCGCCGTTACATTCAACATTCATCAGCACGTAGTGGGCTTTGTGGATCTTGTTGATCGGGTAAGCCAAGTGACGACGGCCCCAATCTTCTAGACGGTGCACAGTGCCGCTGTTTTCAGTAACGATGCTGGTGTAGCGCTCAACCATCGCCGGCACCTGCTCGCTTTGATCCGGGTGGACCATAAACACGATTTCGTAATGACGCATGGGATCTCCTTGCGAGTTTGACAGCTTCCGTTGTGTGCTACTGCTAAAGGCAATAAACGACGACAAGGAAGCAAGGAGTTAACTGAAGTGCTCCGCCACCGCACTAAACGGCTAGGGGCATCAAACAGAACTTTTATTTCATCAACTGTTTACAACGACAGTTTCAATTACTAATTCTCACAGCTAACGCCCGCTTGCAGACAAACGGGCGCGTGTATCTTAGTAGTAAGACGTTTAACTTGCAAGCTGGCGCTGGCGGACTGCCTCAAACAAGCAAATACCGGTGGCCACCGACACGTTTAGACTGGAGACCTCTCCCGCCATCGGTAGTTTGGCTAGGTTATCGCACGCTTCGCGAGTTAAGCGCCGCATGCCCTTGCCTTCTGCCCCCATGACCAATGCAGTAGGGCCGGTCATATCAATGTCGAACACGCTGGCCTCGGCCTCGCCTGCCGTGCCCGTTATCCAGACACCCGCATCTTTTAGCTTAGCAAGCGTACGCGCCAGGTTGGTCACTTGATAAACAGGCACTACCTCGGCAGCACCACAAGCTACTTTACGTACCGTTGCATTGAGCGGGGCCGCTTTATCTTTCGCCACGATCACGCCATGCGCACCGGCAGCATCCGCGCTGCGCAAACAGGCACCGAAGTTATGCACGTCCGTCACACCATCTAGTATCAGCAACAGCGGTGGCGTTGACGACGGCCAAGCGCGCAGCTTAAGCCAAAGCGACTCCTCGCCCTCAGGGGGTTAAGGGCGGGCAGAAAGCCACCACCCCTTGGTGGGCAGCGCCCTGGGTTAGCTGATCGAGCAAATCTCGTGGCTGCTCTTTCACACGAGCCCCATTCGCCTGAGCCTGAGCAACCACCTCTTTTAAGCGATTGCCTGCTCCCTGCTGCACCCACAACTCGCGGGGCGCTTCCCCCTCTGTCTAACAGGCTTTGCAATGCATGAACGCCATACACCTGATCCAGACCATCAGGGGTCTTGGGACCCCTCCGAGACGACGCCGACTTCATGCTCAGCCCTTATTCGGTGATGGTTTGCGTGGGCCGTTCCGTGTGCGGCGTGGGCCGCGACGCGTAGCGGGCTTCTCACTCTTGGGCGGCTTGTCACCAGAACCTTTGGCATTAGAAGCTTTGGCGCTAGAAGTCTTGGCCCCCCGGCATTGGCCTTAGCGCCCTCTTCCCCACCGCGGCTCTTTCGTGGCTGGCGACGTGGACGAGGCTTTTCATCCCCCAGACCGAAGTCAATTTTACGGTCATCCATATCGACACGCGCCACCTGAACAGTAAGGCCATCGCCCAAGCGGTAGGTCGTGCCGGTGCGCTCGCCTTTAAGACGGTGCTTCTCGGCTTCGTAGTGGTAGTAGTCCGAAGGCAGCGATGTCACATGTACCAAGCCTTCCACGAAGAACTCATCCAGACGAACAAACAGACCAAACTGAGTGACCGAGGCAATGGTGCCATCGAACGTTTCGCCCAATTTGTCAGACATAAATTCGCATTTCAGCCAGCTTTCTACATCACGCGTAGCTTCATCAGCGCGACGTTCAGTCATTGAGCAGTGCTCACCCAGCTCAAGCATCTGTTCGAAGGTATACGGGCACCACTTGCTCGGCGGCTCAACCGGCGCACCCTCGACACGCAATACTGTGTTGGTCTGGCGCGGACCACGGATCACCGAGCGGATAGCCCGGTGTACCAGCAGATCGGGATAGCGCCGAATCGGTGAGGTAAAGTGGGCGTAGGCCTGGTAGGCCAAGCCAAAGTGACCTTCGTTTTGTGGCGAATAGACGGCTTGATTCATCGAGCGCAGCATCACCGTCTGGATAATATCGAAGTCAGGGCGGTCGGCAATCGTTTCTCGTAGCGCCTGATAATCCTGCGGGGTCGGCATATCGCCGCCGCCAACCGCAAGGCCCAACTCATTCAAGAACAGACGCAACTTATCAAGCCTTTCCGGCGTCGGCCGCTCATGGATACGGTAAAGTGCAGGCAAATCATGCTTATCCAGGAAGCGTGCGGTCGCCACATTGGCCGCCAGCATGCACTCCTCAATTAACTTATGCGCATTGTTACGGCTGCGTGGAACGATTTTTTCAATCTTACGTTCATCATTAAAGATGATCGCCGTTTCAGTGGTATCAAAATCGATCGCACCACGCTCGGCACGCGCTTCGCGCAATAAGTAGTAAAGCTCTTCTAGGTTTTTTAGCGGCTTAACCAGCTCGCTGTGCTTCTTTGCGTAGCGCCTCGCCCTCTTCACTCTCCTCGTCGAGAATCGCGGCCACCTTGTTATAGGTCAGGCGAGCGTGGGAATTCATCACGGCTTCGTAGAAGCGGTAGCGACTAATCGCACCGGTTTGCGAAATATTCATCTCGCACACCATGACTAAGCGATCCACATGGGGATTCAGCGAACAGAGCCCGTTTGACAGCAGCTCCGGCAGCATGGGCACCACTTGACCCGGGAAGTAAACCGAGTTCCCTCGAGTGCGCGCTTCATCGTCAAGAGGAGTGCCAGGGCGTACATAGTGGGAAACGTCCGCAATGGCGACCAGTAGTTTCCAACTGCCGGATTTGGTTTTCCAGGCACACACCGCATCGTCGAAGTCTTTGGCGGACTCATCATCAATGGTGACCAGCGGCACATCGCGCAGGTCAACGCGGTGCTGCTTATCTTCTTCCAGTACTTCGGCGGAAATACCGGCAATTTGGTCGAGGACTTCAGGCGGAAACTCAGCAGGAATATCGTAGCTGCGAATCGCAATATCAATTTCCATACCCGGGTCCATGCGCTCGCCCAGCACTTCGACAACTTCGCCCACCGGCTGCACACGCGTCGCTGGCTGCTGAACGATCTTGGCCGAAATCACTTGGCCATCTTTAGCGCCAGCACAGGCACTATGCGGAATAATCACTTCCTGCGTAATGCGCGGGTTTTCCGGGATCAGAATGCCGAACTCAGGGTATTGCTGCGGTAAACACCAACGATGGTTTGGGTGTTACGTGCAATCACTTCGGCAATCGTCGCCTCATCACGACCACGGCGATCACGCCCACTAACCCGAGCCAATACGTGGTCACCATGAAAAACACGCCGCATTTGGCGCGGCGGCAATACCAAGTCTGGCTTTTGCCATCATCACGCAAGAGGAAGCCAAATCCATCGCGGTGCCCAAGCACTTTGCCTTTGATCAGATCAAGCTTGTCGATTAACGCATAGGCGCCCCGACGATCACGCAACACTTGCCCATCGCGCTCCATCGCCGCCAAACGGCGCCTGACAGCCTCGATGAGCTCTTCATCTTCCAGCCCCAGCATGCGGCTCATATTTTCATGGGTAATTGGCTTGCCGTAAGCCTCTAAGGCAGCAAGCAAATACTCCCGGCTAGGCGCGGGATTACCATATTTATGCGCCTCGCGCTCGGCATGGGGATCATCACTTAACGTCCAATACTTCATACGAGCAACATCCTTAATGGCGTCATTTGCGAGAGGCATAAAAAAGCGCATACGCGGTGCGTTGCGGGCGGGAGGTTTCAGTGTTTGGAAAGCTGAAATGAATAGGGTTTTGTTTAGTCATAGGCGCAGTATAGCGCTGCACGTTCAATCACCCAACCGTCTTAGACATTGTTTATACAATTTGCTTTATAAAAACCGAGTTCAGGGTCTTGCATTTAAGCATCACCCCGGTATTATACGCGCCAATTGCCCAGATGGCGGAATTGGTAGACGCGCTAGCTTCAGGTGCTAGTGTCCGTATGGACGTGGAGGTTCAAGTCCTCTTCTGGGCACCATACTGTTTTATATGATTCCCTCTTTATATAATCAGTGCGGTGCCAAGCAATTGTAAGAACGTGATTGTAAGAACGTAGTCAATAGCTTTATCGTGGTAAATGGTTTGTGTTCGCCCAGGTGGCGGAATTGGTAGACGCGCTAGCTTCAGGTGCTAGTATCTGTATGGATGTGGAGGTTCAAGTCCTCTCCTGGGCACCATACGAACACAAACGGCAAGTAGCTTATCTTAGCTGTAAATGATGCGCCCAGGTGGCGGAATTGGTAGACGCGCTAGCTTCAGGTGCTAGTGTCCGTATGGACGTGGAGGTTCAAGTCCTCTCCTGGGCACCATGGCTCACATGGCCCGCCCGCATCATTAAGACGGTCTTTCCTTTCAATTGTTTTAAGCCATCCCCTCTTATTCTTTCTGTTTATTGATATCTCCCTATTTATTGAAACCGCCCTGGGCGTCGCGCCACTTCTTCAAGCGCCCATCCCTGTAAGCGAAGCTCTCCTTCCAACACAGACTCCACCTCCGTCGTTAACGCGGGGAAGAAGTTAAGCCCGTGCGCGCTTCGATTTCATCGATCGTTACCAAGTAATCATCCAATGGCTCATTACCGCGAACGTCTTGCGGCATAATAAACGCCAGCGCTAATGGCGCTTCGCTATGCGGCGCTACAATGATCTTATAAAACGCCTCAGGCACTTCGACCAGACCCACCCGATTAAACACGTTATCCATAAAATGTTCTGGAAAGATGGGCCCTGTTATTACCTGCAGGCGCTCAAAGCGCGGCGCGAAGTGATCCATCACCGACTCCTCTAACCGCTGCCAGAGCTGACGATTTAGATTGGGCCGCTGAGGAGTCATATTACTCATTAAGAAGGTGTCGACCTGGGCACTACGACCATGCACAGCGGCGATTGCGTAGTTAGGTGCTAAATGGCCTCGGTCGTAGCCACTGCCCGCGTAGCTGTCAGTGCCTACAGGCCATAGCGTGCGCCAATCGGCTTGAAAATTAGGTCGGGAGCCGATGCTAGAGTCATCCACCGCTTCCACCTGATAGCTTACCCACAGCGGGTTTACTCTTACATCAGACCAGCCCACTAAATAGCCATCATTACGCAGCACTCGATGCATCGTGGTGGGGCGGAATTCCCTCCCCAGGTAGGCACCCCCATCCAGGTGTATGCATCTTTATGTTGACGTTCCTGAAACTCCCAAAGGCCCGTCCCCACCACAACAAACAGCACGGCAATACCAAAGCGCCGACCTTGCCGACGCCAGCTCGAAAGCGATGTTCCCAACACTCTTACTCCCTGGCTAGCGCTATCGAGCGCCTATCGTGTTATCCACTCTTATAATACTGATTACCGCGGCGGCAAAACGGCTCAAACTACCAACCGAGTGAAAACATCGTTTCTAGGTCATGGCGGGAGTGAACCTGCATAGCATTCAGGGTTTCGGTATCGCTGATCCCCTCAACCGCGTTTAAGCGCTCAGTCACTAGCTCAGCCAAGCTCTCGAAATCACGGGTGCGAGCAATCGCCACCAAGTCGTAGCGGCCACAGGTAGAGTAAACTTCGCTAATGCCTTCTACATCGGCTAGGCGCTCGGCCACGGCTTTCACCTGGCCTTTATCGGTATTGATTAAAATGACTGCGTTTTGCATAGCGCGACCCTTAAGAAAAAATAGTAACTAAAAAGTAGTATATAGGCTGTGCAGAGTATAACAGCGACCCGTTAGTGGGGCACCACTCAACGCCAGCGTGACCAATTGTCGCTATACCGGCTGGGGTATTCGCACAACCTTTGTACATCCGCTAGCATGTAATTGATGGATGTCGTAGAAACTCCGGCTTGTAAGATTATTCGGAGCATTAAGAGGTGGATAACCACCCGCTAAACGTGACTAAACGTCAGACCGTGACGATAAGGAGAAATCATGGCTAATAAAAGCCGTCGTGACTTTATGCGCAACAGCATGTTGGGCCTTGCGGCCCTTCCACTGGGCGTTGGTATTCTTTCCAAGACTGCTTTCGCCCAAGAGCTGCCGCGTCTTGATCCTTCCTCAAGCAACGCCCAAGCACTTAATTACGTAGAAGACGCCAGCGAAGCCAGTGATCATCCGGCTTATGAAGAGGGCGAACGCTGCGACAACTGCATGTTCTTCGTTGAAGAAACGGAAGGCTGTCAGCTGTTCCCCGGAAACAGCGTAGAGCCTGGTGGCTGGTGTCAATCCTGGACGGCACAAGCTTAAACAACTAGCAATTGATTAGCTGTTACTAACTACCCCGCGCATTGCGCGGGTAGTTGCATTCAAGATGGCGCCTTGTCGTCCCTCTATCGGCCAATGGAAACGCCGCGTCACCCGTCCCTCTTCTAAAGAGACAAGATGAACAGGAAATCCCCACAGTTGCTGTAAATGGCGAATGACCGGATAAACGCTGCGCCCTAACGGACGGCGGCTATCCTGCACGTGATGAAGCGTCAATGAACGGTCTCCGCGAATAGCCGCTTCGACCACTTGGATGTTAGGTTCACGGACTGAGAGGGCATACTGGTGGCAAGCGCTTCGCGAACCTGCCGATAGCCCTGCTCGTTATGAATCGCCGCCACTTCAAGCGTTTCCGCCTGATCGTCATCGACAATTAAAAACAGCTTATGGTCACGCATTACCTTCGGCGATAAAAACTGCTGGATAAATGACTCATCCTTGAAGTTGCGCATCGCAAACTCCAGTGTCTCACGCCATGGAGAGCCCGCCACATCTGGGAACCACTCGCGATCTTCATCGGTGGGGGATTCACAAATGCGCTTGATATCCATAAAGATCGCAAAGCCTAGCGCATACGGGTTAATCCCACTGAACTGCGGGCTGTCAAAGCCAGGCTGGTTAATGACCGCCGCATGAGACTGCAAAAACTCAAGCATCAGTCCCTCGTCGACATTACCGTCATCGTAGAGCCGATTCATTAATGTGTAGTGCCAAAAGCACGCCCAGCCCTCATTCATTACCTGGGTTTGCCGTTGAGGGTAAAAGTATTGTGCCAGTTTACGTACGATACGCACGATCTCACGCTGCCATGGCGCCAGCAGCGGCGCATTTTTTCAATGAAGTAAAGTAGGTTTTCTTGAGGCTCCGAAGGATAATGGCCTCCGTCGTGTAAGCCCAGCGGGTCATCGTCGCTATGCTGGCTACCATGCTCCTGCAATGATTCCCCGCCAGCGGGCTCTGGAATAGTGCGCCACAGCATATTCACCTGGGTTTGCAGATAAGCTTCTCGCTCATCCTGGCGTTTCGCCTCCTCTTCGGCAGAAATCGGTGAAGGGCGTTTGTAGCGGTCAACGCCATAGTTTTGTAGGGCGTGACAAGCATCCAACAACTGCTCAACGGCCTGCACGCCATGACGCTCTTCGCATTGGGTAATATATTTACGCGCGAACACTAGATAATCAACAATTGAAGAGGCGTCGGTCCAGGTTCGGAACAGGTAGTTGCCCTTGAAGAAAGAGTTATGACCGTAGCAGGCGTGGGCCATTACCAGCACCTGCATCATTAGCGTATTCTCCTCCATCAAATAGGCAATGCATGGGTCAGAATTGATCACCAACTCATAAGCCAGGCCCATCTGACCACGCTTGTAAGCGCCTTCAACGGCTAAAAATTGCTTGCCAAACGACCAATGATGATAGCCAACAGGCATCCCTACACTTGCATAGGCATCCATCATCTGCTCGGTAGTGATCAATTCTATCTGGTTGGGATAGGTATCCAGCCGATACTCATCGGCGAGCCTAGCCAGCTCCGCATCAAAACGTTCCAGTACACTGAAGTTCCAATCGGAGCCGGTGGCAATCGGCTTGCGCTTGCGGGTCGCACTCATAGCCCACTCCTCTACACGCGGTTACTAGCCTCTACACAGGTCACTAGGACTGGCTTAAGCGGCGCTTAAACAATTCACGAAAGACCGGATAAATATCGCCCGCCTCCACAATTTGTCGCATAGCAAAGCGCTCGGGAAACTCCTCAACCACACTTTCATACTCATGCCATAACGATTGATGGTCGTGAGGCGTAATCTCAACGTAGGCATAATATTGCAACTGCGGCATTAGTTGTTTGACCAGCAAATCGCGACAGATATTAGAATCATCGTCCCAATTATCGCCGTCGGAAGCTTGTGCCACATACAAATTCCATTGCCCCACGGGATAGCGCTTTTCAATAATTTTATTCACCAGGTTCAGCGCACTGGAAACAATCGTGCCGCCGGTTTCTCGTGAGTAGAAGAACTCCTCCTCGCTTACTTCACGAGCAGCCGTATGGTGACGTACAAATATCAGTTCGACTTTCTCGTAGTGCTTCTCCAAGAACAGGTAGAGCAGGAGAAAAAAGCGCTTAGCGATATCTTTGTGGTTCTGGGTCATCGACCCCGAAACGTCCATAACGCAAAACATCACCGCTTGGTTGGAAGGCTGCGGCTGTGCGCTGAGTTGGTGGTAGCGCAAGTCATAGGTATCAATAAACGGCACGCCTTCAATGCGCTTCTCAAGCCTTTCAATCTCTGCTTTCAGTTCGGCAATACGGGCAGGGTTACGCAGCACCGAATCTTTTTTCTCCTCGGTTTTCAGCAATTCTTGAGCTTCTTTTAGTGCCCGCTTGATAGGCGCTCGCATCGCTATGCGCCGAGCATAGGCCTCACGCATCGAACGGGTAATACTAATTCGAGAAGGCACGCCGTCGCGGGAGAGCCCTGCCCGTACCATTTTCACCTCTTCCAACGATTTTAACGGCTTACGCTGAAGATGCGGCAGCTCCAGTCCGTCAAAAACAAACTCAAGAAACTCTTCACGGCTCAGGGTGAAGGCGAACTCATCGACGCCTTCTCCCTGGTTAGAGGCACCCCTTCCCCCGAACCACTGCCCCCGCCCTGGCCGCCGGGGCGACGAATCTTATCGCCCTCGACAAACTCCTTATTACCCGGTGAAACGATGTTACGTGCCCCACCAGGGCCATGCTGGAAAACCGGCTCAGAGATATCTTTGCTGGGATCGAGATTTTCTCACCACGCTCCATATCGGTAATCGAGCGGCGATTAACAGCTTCTTCTACCGAGCGCTTGATATGCTTGCGATAGCGCTCCAAAAAGCGCTGACGGTTCACTGCGCTTTTATGCTTAGCGTTAGGCCTTCGATCAATAAAGTAGGTCATACGAACTCCTTAAGTACCCGTCTTAATCGCTGTGTTTAAATACTGTCTTAACTACTGTCTTAATTACTCTTAACCACTAACCCTTACTGGGATTTACGCACGCGCAGATACCATTCGGAGAGTAATCGAACCTGTTTTTCGGTGTAGCCACGCTCAACCATCCGTGCCACAAAGTCCTCATGCTTCTTCTGATCCGACCGGGAGGCCTTGGCATTAAACGAAATGACCGGCAGCAGCTCTTCGGTATTGGCGAACATTTTGTGTTCGATCACGCCTTTTAGCTTTTCATACGACTGCCAGCTGGGGTTCATGCCATTGTTTTGCGCCCTTGCCCGCAGTACAAAGTTGACTACCTCGTGGCGGAAATCTTTGGGGTTTGAAATACCCGCCGGCTTCTCGATTTTCTCCAGCTCTTCATTCAGCGCTTGGCGATTTAGCAACTCACCGGTCTCGTGGTCACGATACTCCTGATCCTGAATCCAAAAGTCTGCATAGGTGACATAACGGTCAAAATGTTTTGGCCATATTCGCTGTAGGATTCGAGGTAAGCGGTTTGAATTTCCTTACCGATGAAGTCCACATAGCGAGGCGCCATATACTCTTTGATAAAGCCCAAGTAGCGCTCAAACACTTCTGACGGCAGCTGTTCACGCTCTAATGCTTGCTCCAATACGTAGAGAAGATGGACCGGATTGGCGGCCACCTCGGTGCTGTCAAAGTTGAATACCTTGGAAAGAATCTTGAACGCAAAGCGCGTAGAAAGCCCTGCATCCCTTCATCAACGCCCGCCGCATCGCGATACTCTTGAATCGACTTGGCACGTGGGTCGGTGTCTTTTAGGTTTTCACCGTCGTACACACGCATTTTCGAGTAGATGTTGGAGTTTTCCGGCGCTTTCAGTCGGGAAAGAACCGAGAACTGTGCCAGCATGCGCAGCGTATCCGGCGCGCAGGGAGCCGCGTTTAACGAAGAGTCTTCTAGCAACTTTTGATAGATTTTGATCTCTTCGGTGACCCGCAGACAATAAGGCACCTTGACGATATAAACCCGGTCAAGAAATGCCTCGTTGTTGCGATTATTGCGGAACGCCTGCCATTCGGATTCGTTAGAGTGAGCCAGGATGACGCCATCAAAGGGGATAGCGCCCATGCCTTCAGTGGGGTTGTAGTTACCCTCCTGTGTCGCGGTAAGCAGTGGATGCAGCACCTTGATAGGCGCTTTGAACATCTCCACAAACTCCATCAACCCTTGGTTGGCGCGGCATAAACCGCCCGAGAAGCTGTAGGCATCCGGGTCGTCCTGGGAATACAGCTCCAACTGACGAATATCGACTTTACCTACCAGCGAAGAGATATCCTGATTATTTTCATCGCCCGGCTCTGTTTTAGAAATAGCAATTTGATTCAGCCGTGAAGGGTACAAACGCACTACCCGGAACTGGGAGATATCACCGCCATACTCTTTTAATCGTTTCGCCGCCCAAGGTGACATCACACTGCGTAGGTAACGCTGTGGAATACCGTACTCTTTCTCCAGCAACTCGCCGTCCTCTTCGGGAGAGAACAGGCCAAGCGGTGACTCATAGACCGGTGACCCCTTGATGGCATAGAACGGAATGCGCTCCATCAATAGTTTAAGGCGCTCCGCCAGCGATGACTTACCGCCCCCACCGGGCCTAGCAGATAGAGGATCTGTTTACGCTCTTCAAGCCCTTGGGCAGCATGGCGAAAGTAAGCCACGATTTGCTCAATGGCCTCCTCCATACCATGGAACTCTGCAAAGGCAGGATAGCGGCGAATTACTTTGTTGGAAAAATGCGTGACAGACGCGGGTCTTTCGCCGTGTCGATCACTTCAGGCTCTCCGATGGCTTCCAGCATGCGCTCGGCGGCGCTGGCATAAACCTTCGGGTCACGGCGACAAAGCGCCAGATACTCCTCAAGGCTCATGTCTTCTTGCTGAACGCGGGCAAATCGGTCTTGAACGTGATCAAAGATACTCATGGAAATCTCCTGTGGCCCATCCCCAGGCAGACACCGCCAAGCCAAGTGTTTCGCAACGGTGTGCCAAACGAAATGTCGCTTTATTTAGCGTAGTCAGCATTAGCAAAAGTGATGACTAAAAGCTTCAACGCAGCGGCGTTATGGATAAGAGAGATTTTCAGGAGATTAGTTGCGTAGAACCTAGTTGAGCAGAATCTAGCTGGGTAGAACCTAGTGGGATAAAACCTAGTGAGGTAGAGCAGCGCGGCAAGAGGAGCCCCTAAAGGGCGCTAACCGCGACGTCGCTTGAGGAGCGGCATCGCTTGGGTAAGAGTGCCCAATAGCGGCACGACGAGAAGGATCAAACGTGGCTTTTATTGCGCGATCACTGCGCGAACATCAGCCAGTAACTCGTCTAGCAATTCAACGGTAGTATTCCAAGCACAGACAAACCGGGCACCGCCCGCACCAATGAAGGTGTAGAAGGTCCAGCCTTTGGCTTTCAACGCTTCAATGGCTGGAGGCGGCAATTCAACGAAAACGCTATTGGCCTGGGTGGGAAACATCAGCGACACGCCGGGTAATGCCTTCAGGCCTTCTGATAAGTAGTAGGCCATGGCATTAGCGTGCTGAGCGTTCGTAAGCCAGGCGCCACTTTCTAATAACCCTAACCACGGTGCTGATATAAACCGCATTTTTGAAGCCAGCTGGCCTGCCTGCTTGCAACGGTAAGAGAAATCCTCAGCCAGGTCACGGTTAAAGAACAGGATCGCTTCGCCAAATGCGAGACCGTTTTTGGTTCCCGAAAAACACAGTGCATCCACACCCACTTGCCAGGTAAGCTCCGCTGGCGAGGCATTAAGGCTCGCACAGGCGTTAGCAAAGCGGGCGCCATCCATATGCAGGCGCAGGTCATGTTTATCGGCAATGGCGCGAATGGCCATCAGCTCTTCGCGGGAATATAGCGTCCCCACTTCGGTCGCTTGAGTGAGCGATACCACTTTGGGTTTAGGATAGTGAATATCGCTGCGCTTAGTGACCAACGCCTCAATACCTTCCGGCGTTAGCTTGCCATTAGCACCTGGTGAGGTAAGCAGCTTCGCACCGTTAGAGAAAAATTCCGGGCCACCGCATTCATCAGTTTCAATATGCGCCAGCTCATGACAAATGACGCTGTGGTAGCTGCGCCCCATTGCAGAAAGCGCCAATGAGTTAGCAGCGGTGCCGTTAAAAACGAAGAAAACTTCGCAGTCGTAATCAAACATATCGCGGAAGCGGTCTGCCGCGCGGGCCGTCCAGAGATCATTACCGTATGCCAAATCATCGCTACGATTGGCTTCAAGCAGGTATTCCATCGCCTCCGGGCAGATACCTGAGGTGTTATCACTGGCTAAAAAACGCGGGCTACACTCCGAGGTCATGACGACAGTCCTTTTATCTGGCGATCGAACGGCGCGAGCTGGGTGCCACTCGCGCCTTTAATATCTAGCTATTCTTAATAGCTAGATTAGTCATTAGTCTATCGCCATTTATGGGCTAACGTCACCCGCGCTTTTAAGCACTTACTTATTAACCTGATCTTGTGCGTTTTTTACAAACTAGCCGCCAATCGTGTGCCCTGCTCAATTGCTCGCTTAGCATCCAATTCACTGGCTTCATCCGCGCCACCAATGATGTGTACCGCCGCCCTAGCCCGCTCCAGCGGTGCCAACAAATCACGCACCGACTCCTGCCCAGCGCACACCACCACGCTGTCCACTGCAAGCGCTTGGTCGATATCCTCTCGCCGAATATGCAGCCCGTCATCATCGATTTTGATGTACTCACAGCCCGTTAGCGTGGTCACTCCGCGGGCTTTAAGCGATGCGCGATGCACCCAGCCGGTTGTTTTACCCAGGTATTTACCCGGCTTGGAGGTTTTACGCTGCAGCATCACGATCTCACGGGGCACGGCTGGCGGGGTCGGTTTTTTTAAACCACCACGTTCGCTTACGGCCAAATCCACGCCCCACTCGTCGCACCAATCAGCAATATCCAGCGCCGGGTGCCCCTGGTGCGCCAGCAGCTCAGAGACATCAAAACCGATCCCCCCAGCACCAATGACCGCTACTTTGCGGCCAACGCGGGCCGGATGTTCAATCGCTTCTGCGTAGCTCAGTACTTTGTGATGATCGTGGCCTGGCAGGCTTAGCTCGCGAGGTTGAACACCGGTGGCCATGACGACTTCATCAAAGTCGGCAAGCGTCTCTACGGTCGCAGTGGTATTGAGGCGTACCTCTACCGCATATTTCTCAAGCATCACTCGGTAGTAGCGCAGGGTTTCGTTGAACTCCTCTTTGCCGGGGATCTTACGTGCATAGTTGAACTGTCCGCCTAACTCACTGCGCTGCTCAAATAACACGACATGATGCCCGCGGCTAGCCGCTGTCACGGCTGTCGCCAACCCCGCTGGGCCACCGCCCACGACGGCTACCCGCCGGGCGTTAGTGCAGGCTCGATAGTCAGCTCGGTTTCGTGACAGGCGCGCGGGTTAACCAAGCAGGACGTTAGTTTTCCAGCGAAAGTATGATCAAGGCAGGCCTGGTTACAGGCAATGCAGGTATTGATCTCCTCAGCCAGTCCTTCCTGGGCTTTGCTCACCCAAGCAGGGTCCGCGAGAAAAGGCCGCGCCATAGAGACCATATCGGCATGGCCCTCCGCCAGGACCTGCTCGGCAATGTCAGGCATGTTGATACGGTTGGTGGTGATTAACGGAATCGATAGCGCCGACTTGATGCGCTTAGTCACCTCGGTAAAGGCCGCTCGCGGCACGCTGGTCACAATGGTGGGTACCCGTGCTTCGTGCCAGCCAATCCCGGTATTGATCACATTCGCCCCGGCTGCTTCGATCGCTTGGCCAAGCGTGACGACCTCATCCCAGGTGCTGCCATCTTCGACCAGATCAATCATCGAGAGACGGAAGATAATCACAAAACGCTCACCTACCGCTTCCCGCACGACGGACAATCTCAACGGCAAAGCGCATACGGTTCTCAAACGCCCCGCCCCATTCGTCGTCACGCTGGTTGGTGCGTTGGCAAATAAACTGATTAATCAAATAGCCTTCAGACCCCATCACCTCCACGCCGTCATAGCCCGCCTGCTGTGCCAGGCTTGCACAGCGTACGTAGTCGGCAATTTGCTGTTCGACCTCATCGCTGCTCAACGCACGAGGCATAAAGGGATTGATCGGGGCTTGAATGGCTGAAGGCGCTACTAATTCTGGTGAATAAGCGTAGCGCCCAGCGTGGAGAATCTGCATGCACAGATGACCGCCCTCGGCATGCACCGCATCAACTACTTGTCGATGTTCCGGCAGTTGCGCCTCATCAACGAGCGCATGGGCACCCTGGAAAACGGCGCCTTCTGCATTAGGAGCAATCCCGCCGGTGACGATCAAACTAACCTTCCCGCGCCCGCTCGGCATAAAAAGCAGCTAGCCGTTCAAAGCCATTGGGTGCCTCTTCCAAATTGGTATGCATTGAGCCCATTAAGACACGGTTGGGCAGCGTTAGATGGCCAATGGTCAATGGACGAAACAAATTCGGGTACGCAGGCGTTTGGCTCATCACGGGCCTCCTTAATGTTATTAGAAGCTTTATAAATAAATTCAAACAAGCGTATGACATCCTGAGCATCACGTATAGCCCTTAGATGCTTGGTCCCTCGATACTTGGGCCAACCGCTTGCCCAACGCGCGAATCCACGTCACATTACCCGGCTAACGATAAGGAACCGTTGTTATGCCCTTAATTTACTTTTACCGCCGCTCGCCACCGTATTGATTTGGTCGGGCAATATGACCATAAATCAACTTAGCGTAGGCGCCATTACTAAGCAGCATTGCTTTTTTTACGCTGGCTGTTAGCGCTGGCGGTGATGACCCCGTTTGTGCTCCCTGCGGTCATTCGCCACCGTGACGAGATTCGTCGTCAATGGCCTAAGTTGGCGCTGCTTGGGCTACTCGGCATGGGTCTATGGCAAGGGCTTGCTTATGTAGCGGCAGAAACCACGACCGCCACCAACATGGGGATTCTTGCCGCCATGGTGCCATTGCTGACGGTACTGCTTAGCGCGCTGATTCTCCGCGAACCACCCACCTTGGGCGGGGTTTTAGGCGGGGTACTGGCGTTTGTGGGGGTCACCGTACTACTTGGGCGCGGCAACCCGCTTTCGCTGCTACAACTGCAAGTCGCCCTCGGTGATGCACTCATGGTCGTGGCGGCTACCTGCTACGCATTGTATGGCGTCATGCTAAAACGCTGGTCGATGAATCTGCCGCCCTGGGTGATGCTCTATGCACAAGTCTGTTTTGCCGTTCTGTTCTTGTTGCCGCCCTATTTGATGGGCCCCATGACGCCCATTGATGGACAGAATATTGGGCTGATTCTCTATGCGGGCATCCCTGCGTCTATTATCACCACTTTTTATGGATGCGCGCAGTACGCCAGATTGGCGCTAATCAATCGAGTATTTTTATCAATTTAATGCCGTTGTTCAGCGCGCTGATTGCGATGATCTTTTAGGCGAACGTGTGGCGGGTTTCCACTTTGCGGGTGGGCTGCTGATTCTTGCTGGGGTCATCATGGCGCAAACCCTGACACGACCACTAACCCGCGAGTTAACCTCAGATAAGCCGAGCAGCGTCCAATAATGTTAGAATGGTCGTTTACTTCTGACGCTGGGAAGCCCTGATATGTCCCTCGAAGAACTGCATCTTAATCTGCGCAACCTAATGAGCGATGACTACGATCAGCTCAAGGCATTGATGGACGCTGTCTATCACGATATCGGCGGTGCCTGGCCGAAGCGCACGATCGACAAATTAATTCAGGAATTCCCTGATGGCCAAATCGCGATTGAAGACGACGGCCTTCTGGTGGGTGTGGCGCTCACCGTACAGGTGGATTACGACGAGTTTTCCAACCCGCACAAATACGATGACTTGATCGGGCACCGCGAAACCATCCTCAACAACGAGGATGGTGACGCCATGTATGGGTTGGATGTGCTGATTCATCCCGACTACCGTGGGTATCGCTTGGGCCGCCGGCTTTACGAAGCGCGTAAAGAACTATGCCGTTCAATGAACCTGCGGGCGATCCTGGCGGGTGGGCGCATTCCTGAATATTACCAGCACGCCGATGAACTCACGCCTGCTCAGTACATTGATAAAGTCTCGCGCAAAGAGATCTACGATCCGATTCTCTCTTTCCAACAGGCGAATGACTTTCAGGTTAAGCGCCTGCTGCGCAAATACCTGCCCGAAGATGAGCAGTCGCGCGGCTACGCTACCTTGTTAGAGTGGAATAACATCCTGTTTGAGCCCGCTGCCAACGTGCTAGATACCCGCCCACCCAGGTGCGTGTAGGCGCAGTACAGTGGCAGATGCGGGAGTTCTCCTCGGTGGAAGCTGCCCTCCAGCAAATCGAATACTTTGTGGATGCGCTTTCTGACTACCAAAGTGATTTCGCCGTTTTCCCGGAACTGTTTAACGCGCCGTTGATGGGTCTTCAAGACCGCGCTGCCCAGCAGGATCAAATGGGTGCGATTCGCTTTTGGCCGGTTTTACCGAGCGCTTTAAGTCTGAGCTCTCCCGCATGGCGGTGTCGTACAATATCAATATTGTGGGCGGCTCGATGATTGAAGTCGGTGACGATGACCGGCTCTACAACATTGCCTACCTGTTCCACCGCGATGGCAGCGTTGAGCGTCAGGCCAAGTTGCACATTACGCCTCAAGAGCGGCGCGACTGGGTCATTGAGGGTGGCGATGAGTTGCAGGTATTCGATACCGACGCTGGCCGTGTGGGCATTCTGATCTGCTACGACGTGGAATTCCCGGAGCTTGGGCGTTTGTTGGCCGACCAGGACATGGACATTCTGTTTGTACCCTTCTGGACCGACACTAAAAATGGCTACTTGCGCGTTCGCCACTGCGCTCAGGCGCGGGCGATCGAAAACGAGTGCTACGTGGTGCTCTGCGGTAGTGTCGGCAACCTGCCCTCAATTGAAAATCTGGATATTCAGTACGCGCAATCAGCAGTGTTCTCGCCCTCTGACTTCGCTTTCCCTCACGATGCGGTGCTGGCGGAAACCACGCCCAATACCGAGATGATCTTCTTCTCGGATCTGGACTTGACCCGCCTGACGGTTGTACGTGCCGAAGGCTCAGTGACCAATCTCAAGGACCGCCGCAAGGATCTGTTTGATCTACGCTGGCGCGACTGGTCATGGAAATCGGGTGCTAATCTGGAGGATTGAAGTGAATCATGAAGTCAACAACGCCGCCCAATGGGCGGCGTTGTTGTTTCTAAAAGAGTTATATAGCTCAATCAGGCCACACAAGATGCGCGGGTACGCGGCCTTTGGCATCGAACAGCACCCCTTCATCGCGTAATTTACGGAGCTGTCGCTCGGCGCCACCGTGGTCAGCAAGCTTGAGTGATGCTGCGATCACGCGATGCCAGGGCAACTGATGGCCGTCAGGCAAGTGACGCATCGCTGAACCCACCATGCGCGGGGTAGCGCCCTCGGTCATTGCCGCAATGCGCCCATAGGTCGTCACTCGGCCCGGTGGAATTTGATCAACGATGGTGTAAATTTGCTCGAGTAATTCGGGCCGGGCCATACAACGTTATCCTCTTAACGCATAAACGTTTTTGCGGGTCCTTATAAACCCTCAACTAATTGATCAATTGCCTGGAAAGCTTCCTTGAGAGCAGCGTCACGATGCTGTTCACCCATATTCAAGCCTTCAGCATAGACCACATGAGTATCTTTGATTCCCATGAGGCCTAGCATGGCTTTGAGGTGCGGCGTCTGGCTATCCATTTCAGTGCCTGCGTATTTTCCACCACGAGCTGCCAGAATAATCGCACGCTTGCCTTCTACTAAACCTTGGGGGCCGTTCTCGGTGTAGCGGAACGTTTCACCGGCTCGCAATACGCGGTCAAACCACGCTTTCAGCTGTGAAGGGATGCCCAAGTTATACATCGGCACCGCAATTACCAGTACATCGTTAGCACGCAGCTCGGCCAGCAACGTCTCTGAGCGCGCAGCTAATGCCTGCTGCTCAGCGGTGCGCTCGGCGGCCGCCTGCCAAGCACCTAACTCGTTAATGTCCAGGTGGGGCAGCGCATTTTTGACCACATCACGCTGGGTGGCTTCGATACCATTGCGAGCGTTTGCTTGCTCGATAAAGCGGTTAGCCAGTGTGTTGGATTGGCCATTTTCCGCCAGAATAGAAGAGGTAATTATCAGGGCACGCGTCGTCATTGAAAGCTTCAAGGATCATTAGGTTGATGAGTTAGAGGCTATTCTACGACGCCCTACAGAAAGCAAAAGCGCAACGTTTTCCGGCTTGTATTCGATTAAATCGAATCATGCTGATGAAGGCCACGCTTTATTCATACTGTTTAATGATGCGGTGACCAGCTTAGCAAGCTAATAAGTGATACAGGCACTGCTCGTTATTCTATTTTATAGAGTCGCAAAGCCACTGCCACACCACCCTGCTTCGTCGCTAATATGGCGCCGGCTTGGTCGTACCAGCCAGAAGCGCTCATCGCTAGGCACAGTGATATCAAAGGGCGCCACTAAGTCACTACGCTGCTCCATCAAGCGCCGATGGGTTAGCGAGACACCGCCACCCTGGCTTGCCAGTGCCAACGTCATTACTTGATTATCGCAAGTGAGCGACCAGCACTGCGCTTCCACATGGGCAACGCCCGCTTCTTGTAGCCACCCCGGCCACCCTACCCCAAAGCCGACTGCATGCAGTAGCGTGTGCCCGGCGAGATCCTCTGGCGCAGAGAGCGTCTTTGCCAAAGTCTCCGAGCACACCGGCAACAGGTGTTCTTCCCCCTAGCGGCTGCATTTCAATCCCCGTCCACTCCCCCCTTACCGTAGCGTATTTCGATATCGGCGCCTTCGGGGCCAAAGTCATCGGGCCAGATAGCACTCACCAAACGAATCGCCACCTGAGGATGCGCGCGATGAAAAGCAATTAAACGCCGTGCCAGCCACGACTGCTGAATGACTGGCGTAGCACGCAGTGTGACCGGCTGCTCTGAGGTGCTACCAAACACTTCTAAAGTGCCTTCGCTAATACGCACAAAGGCATCGTGAATACTTGGCAGCCACGCCTGTCCGGCAGGCGTTAACGTTAAACTACGCGCATGGCGCACGAACAGCTTTGTCCCACGCGATCTTCCAGCAGCCTGACGCGCTGGCTGATCGCCGCTTGAGTGACACCGAGTTCATGGCCAGCGGCAGTAAAACTCAAGGTACGCGCCGCAGATTCAAAGGCTTGCAGCCATAGCAATGGCGGTAACTGACTCATGAAAAGAGACCTATAAATTAAATGATGTCTTAGGGGCCAGATTAATCGTTTGTCAGCGCCGCTGCTACTCCCCATCCTAGGTAACCCTTATGCATTGCAGCAAAGGGAGCGATTCGGAGTGATGATGAATAGCGCAGTACAAGCGACACCAACGACAATGACAGCGACAACAACAAAACAATCCCAAGCCCCCGAGATGGGCGAATTAAGCCCTTATCAAACGGGTCCGGCGCTTACCCAAGCGACCCTGGTGCAAACAGGTGTGGCACTTGAATGGCAAGATGGCCAGCAAAGCACGCTGCCCCTACTTTGGTTGCGCGACCACTGCGCATGCCAAGCCTGCCGCCACCCGCAGACCCGCGAAAGGCTGTACCTGCCCCTTGAACCGATTACTGAACCGCCCAGTGTTGCTCTGCTGGACGGGCACTTACATATAAACTGGCAGGATGGTCATGTCAGTGCGTTTCATAGCGGCTGGCTCTACCAACGCCGCCCGGAATCCAAGCTAGTCTCGTCAGTACCCAACGCAAAGCCGTGGAAAGATAACTTCACTCCCGAGTGCGTGCGGCACGATGATTTTTTAAAACCTCAGGGGTGAAAAAGCGGCTAACCGCCATGCTTCGCGACGGCTTGGCATTGATTACCGACGGCCCGCTGGTCGAAGAAGAAGTGAGCCGCTTGGCTGAGCGCATTGGGCCCCAACGCGCCACCAATTTTGGCGCCCGTTTCGATGTACGCTCCAAGCCCAATCCCAATAATGCAGCGTACACCGCCGTCGGTTTGCCGCTGCATATCGATTTGCCCAACTGGCGTCATCCGCCGGACATTCAATTACTCTATTGCCTTCAGAATGGAGCCAGCGGCGGTGAATCGCTGTTTGCTGACGGTGCCCGCGTGGTAGAAGCGCTACGCCAGCAGGACCCAAAAGCGCTCGCCATACTCAGCGAAACGCCCATCGACTTTCGCTTCCAGGATGAGAGCCACGATATTTCAATGCGAGCGCCGGTAGTTACGCTAGATAGCACGGGTAACTTGGTCGAGATGCGGCTGAACAACTGGATTCGCGATGCGCTTCATTTACCGGTAGAACAAATGGATGCTTGGTACAGTGCTTACGCTTTACTGTGGAAGCTGTTCCATAGCGAGGCCCACCAGATAGAGTTTACTCTTCGCCCTGGGCAAATGGTCGCCTTTGACAATCGCCGTGTACTTCATGGGCGTCGCGAGTTCGATCCCAACAGTGGCGCACGTCATTTACAAGGCACCTATCTAGACCGCGATATGCTGGCCTCACGCCTTCGCGTGTTAGCCCGCCAAGACTAATTAAACGCGGCATTCAGTTAGCGTATTTGATTAATAAAAACACCTATCTGACAATAAAACCTAGCAAGGAGATCTTATGACACACCTCAAACCGCTCGCTTCAGGCATTGCACTCGCCACCACCGCGCTCTTCGTCTCGGCCGCTCAAGCCGACGATCAGACCCTGGATTTCGGCGTACCTGCCTGGCCCGGCATTACCGTCAAAACCGCCATTGCCGAGCAGCTATTGAATCCGCTCGGCTACGACACCTCTACTCAGGACATCGGCCTGCAGGTAATTTACCAAGGTATCGAAAGCGGCGATATTGACGTATTTCTAGGGGCATGGCTGCCCGCCCAGCGCGACATGTTCAATCCGCGTAAAGAATCAGGCGTACTCATCGATGTCGCCAATAATGTCGATGGCGCACAAATGACGTTGGCGGTGCCGGAATACCTCTATGAAAGCGGCATTCAAAGCTTTGCCGATCTAGATGAGCACCGCGATCAGTTCGATGGCGAAATACATGGCTTTGGTGCAGGCTCTGCCGCCAGCGAGATACTCCACAATGCGATCGATAACGACATCTGGGGATTAGGAGACTGGCAGGTTGTCGATACCAGTGAAGTGGGCATGCTTTCAGCAGCGAAAGATGCAATCTCGGGAAGAACCCATTGTATGGGTAGGCTGGACACCCACTGGATGAACCTTGAATTGCCGATGCGTTACCTGGAAGACCCCGAAGATCTGTTCGGTGAAAATAACGGCGAAAGCGACGTATTGACCCTTCTGCGTAGTGACTACGCCGAGGCCAATCCTAACGTCGTGGCGTTCTTTGAGCAGTTCACCTTCTCTGCCGAAGAGCAGAGCTGGATGATTCAAGCCTTCGGTCAGGAAGAACAAGACCTTGCCGATGTCGCCGAACAGTGGATCAACGATCACCCTGAGCGTATCGAAGCGATGCTGGCTGGCGTCACCACCACCGATGGTGAACCTGCATGGCCGGTGATTGAAGCGCAGCTCAACAACTAACCATCAGCATTAAAGGCGCCTTCATCCCATCGGGCGGCTAGCGTATGCTAGCGCTTTTTTAGCTTTTAGCCGCTGGGAATAGGCATGTCGAGAACACTGAGTAAGGGCGTGGGCCTGCTGGTAGCCGTCGTGTTGTTAGGCGTTATGTGGCATTTGCTACAGCGCTACGATCTACTGACCCAGGCACGCCTTAGCGAGCTGATCGGTTACATTCGCCAGTGGCGTACCGCGCCCTGGATGTTTGCGGCGGTGATGGCCGTCTACGCTGGTGCCCTACTGGTAATGTTTCCGCTTAGCCTACTGGTAATCGTCACGGGCTTACTGTTTGGCCCGGCGTGGGGAGCTTGGCATACGCCACACTCGGTACGTTGACGTCATCGGTTGTGTCGTACTGGGTAGGCCACTGGTTAGGTCGGGAAGCGCTGATACGCTATGGCGGGCGTCATTTGCGCGGCCTTTCGGGTTACTTATCGAAGCGCGGCATTCGCACCATGACGGTCATTAATCTGCTGCCGCTCGCACCGTTCACGCTGACGAATATGTTGGCGGGTGCCTTTCATCTTAAATTTCGCGACTACATGATCGGTTCCACCCTCGGTATTGTGCCGGGGTTGGCAGCGGTCATTCTTTTGGGTAGCCAGCTAGGCGCTCTGTTTACTGCGGCTTCCACAAAGAACTCATATTGGCAGGCGCCGGGCTTGTCGCTGGGGTTAGCCTGCTGATCGGGCTTAAGTACTATGCCAGCCAGCGTCAAGATGCCAACCGCCGCCAAGCAGCCAAAAAACGGCCTCACCGTGATGGGGAGTGATACTTGGCGAGCACTTCAGCGTAAAAGGCTGCTACCGCGGTGGCAAAGTTGGCAATATCGAACTCTTCGGCAAAATGGCTGGCCTGTTTGCCCAACTGCTGGCGTAGCACTGCATTATCTTTTAGCTCGAGGACTTTTGGCCCCACGCCTGACGATTTTGCGGCGTTTTGAAGCCATTCACGCCCTGGCGCACTACGTCATCTATCCCGCTCGAGCGTACCGCCACCACGGGCAGACCCGCCGACATCGCTTCGAGAATCACCATCCCCTGGGTTTCCGACGTAGAAGCGAACACAAATATATCGCCCAGGTGATAGTAAAGCGCCATTTGATCAGGCGGCACCGCCCCACTAACGTGACCCATGCGGTGAGCTTTAAAGTATCGATCTGATATTGAATCGCCTCGCGGTCCGGCCCGTCACCGATGAGCAGTAGATGAAAGTCCTCATGCCTTTGGGTCTGCAACTCGGCGAGCGCTTCCAACATAAAGCCAATATTCTTCTCTTTGCTAATGCGCGAGACGCTAATCAATATTTTGCGCGCGGGATCGATTGCCAGCCGCTTACGTAATACTTCTAACTCCCCCGCCTCGGCATGTGCAAAACGCTCCACATCAATGCCCGTGGGTTGCACTAGCGAGGGCGTTTTAACGCCGATCATGCGTAGATACTCCTCTGCGGAGTAGGTGGGCACGATCACCCCTTGGCAGCGGTTTGAGAAGTGCTTAATCAGGTAGTGCGAGATCAAATTACGAAAAAGCGCACCGGGCAGCGGCACAAAGTGGGCATAGTGCTCTAGGCGGGTATGATAAGTGTAGACCACCGGCACCTTCAGCCGACGCCCCATCAACAGCCCCATGGAACCAAGCCAAAAGGGGTGGTGAACATGAATTAAATCGGGCTTGAAGGCACGCAGGCAATGGCGAAAGCGGACGCTGAATGGGTTGGTTAGCCGGAACTCGCCCTTCTCACCAAATGCCATCAATGTCGGGATACGTTTTATCGACTTATCGTCCTGCCAGGCTTCTCGGTAGCGTGGCACTAACAGCTGGATCGAATGCCCTAAGTCGTGCAAACCATTGCGCAAGCGATCCACCGATACCGACACGCCGGACACAAACGGAAAGTAGTTATTGGATACCATCGCCACCCGCAAAGACTTACCCAAAAGGGCGTTGGATCGATATCAAAGTCGGGATAGTAATGTCGGTCTTCAAAAATGAGCCGATATAAACGCAGTGCTAACAGCGTCAGCAAACCCACAATCAGTAAAAAGCGGGTATAGCTGACGTAAAAGAAGGCGTACACCGTTGACCCAACGCTACTCAGCACCCGCCACCAGCCGGGGCTATCCACATTTAAGCGTACCGGCGCAATGGCGACATTTTCGCCCTCGACATCAACAATAACGTAGTGATGAAAGCTACTATCGGCATCAATCAAAATGCCGCCGGCGCCACCCGTAGTGACGTAATCCACCCCATTAATCGTCTGCTGTGAAAAGAGCGTTAAGTTAGCGGAGAATACCGTATCCACATTATGTTCCTCCGCCAGTGCCATGATGCCATCAGCCAGCCGGGGGTCATTAAGGTAATTGTCGGCTTCAAACAGCGGCGCATCGCTCACTACGTTGTGCAGAGGCAAGCCAATAAACAGGAACCGGTGCTGTGCTTCGGAAGCCGCGAGCTCCCTGGAGAGCCAATCAAGCTGCCAGGAGGTGGACGACTTGCCCGTACCATCAAGAAAAATAAAGTGGCTATTGCCTGCAACGAAAGAGTAAAAATGCGGGCCAAAATACTCATAAAAAAGGTAACTGCCAAAATCACTGTCTTCGTTGTCGCCATAGGTGAGTAAGTACGGGACATTAAGCAGTTCCAGGCTGTGGTAGATCGCCTGATAGCTCTCCTGTTGACCTCCGCTGACGGCGTTACCTGCCGAGATAAGAAAGTCGATTCCACCCTGGTTGATCAGCGGCACAATCTCATCTTGAAAAACGTTTACCGAGTTATTGATATTACCCACCACGGCAAAACGGTAGTCGGTTCGCTCCGTCAACACCTCACGGATATCGGCCACCTGGAGAGTATGCACCGATTCAAACTCAGGTTCCGCCACGTACAGCCAAATTTGGTGAGCAATCAGGCCAACCACCAGGGCGAGATTAAGAGAGAAAAACAGCCGCAACCAGCGCTGGTGTGAGAGACGAAGAAAGGAACGTCGTGGCATTTAAAAGTGCTTTTCAATGATAAATGGGGTGCACCGCTACTGCAGCGGTTCAAGCCTTAAAATGCCATTACTATACAGCAACACAGCAGCGCTGAGTCGAGTAGACGTCCCCGCGTTAGCGAGACTCACACCGTTTAAGGTGGCTAGCAAACGCCTTGGTCCCGCTTGGTTGCGGTGCTCTCCTAGCCATATTCCCTGCCAAGTACCTAAGGCCAGGCGACCATCCCGTACCGCCAAGGTGAGTTGAGTACCTAGCAAGCTGGCAACGACGTGCGCAGGCATATCATCGGGTCCTTCCAGGGTATGACGAAAATAGGGTAAATCTTCAGGTACTAGGCGACTCAAGAAGGCATCCAGATCGTGGCGTACATCCGGATCAGTATTTTCATTGAGCGTTAACGAGGGCGGAAGTATGCATTAACTGTAGGTGCAACATGCCGATATGAACGTCGTTCAAACATGGCAGCGCCCTGGCCACATCATCGGTAATAAGATGAAAACCGCGGCCCATCTCAGGTAAATGAATCTCTTGTTGGAACCACATAAACCCACCTTTTATTTGTTATGTAAACGAAGACACGTCATCACCAGCGTGCTCTTCTTGTGTGGCAAAATAACGACGGTTAATAGTATGACGACGACTAATAGCATGACGACTACTAATAGCATGACGGCTACCCGTAGGCGTTAGTGGCAGGCCTTAGACAATAAGTCCCTCACTCTCTGGCAGTATCGACACCCGCCCTGCCATCTCGCGCTGAATAAACTCAATAAAGGCACGCAGCCGAGTAGGCACATGTCTGCGCTGCTCATACACAGCATAAAAATCCGCGCGTATACTTTGCCATTCAGGTAGCAATGCTACCAATGCCCCGCTGGCAAGATGCTCGTTCACATCCCACCACGAGCGCAGCATGACGCCATGCCCATCCAAAGCCAAACGAGTGATCACCTCTCCATCGTTGCTGGCTAAGCGACCACTGACTTTTACAGACTGCGCCTGGGTTGGTTGGTTCTTGCACTCAAAGCGCCATAGCGGGAAATCACTGTCGTTCTCGCGAATCACCAAGCATGCATGCTGCTGCAAATCTGCCGGGGTTTGAATCGGCGATGCTTGGGCAATATAGGCAGGCGATGCGCAGAGTATCCGGCGATTAGTCAAAATTCGCCGGGCGACTAAACGTGATTCCGGCGGCTCCCCAACGCGAATGCCAATATCAAAGCCATGGTCGCTCAAGTTGAGCGGAAAATTGGTCAGTTCCAACCACCCTTCGACCTGGGGATGTTCGGCGCAAAAACGCGATAGCAATGGCGCAATATGACGACGACCAAAGCCGAACGTGGCGTTCACCCGCAATCGCCCGCTAAGCGCCTGATTAGCACGCTCACCCAATGAACTCTCCAGCTCATCAAGCTCATCTAAAATGAGCGCACCACGGGCCAGATAGCGTTCGCCCTCAGCAGTCAGCGTTAAACGCCGAGTAGTGCGGGCAGCCAACTCTACTCCCAGACGCGCTTCCAGCTGCTTTAAGCGCTTGCTTACCGCCGAAAGCGACAGCCCCAGCTCGCGTGCGGTCGCCGTTAAATTGCCTGCCCGGGCCAGATGCTGAAAAAACGCTAAATCATCCAGATACGCCATGCCACCTCAGCCATTCTCCACTTTTTCGCAACAATAGCTTGAATAGTAGCCTAATTATCTCTTCCTAAATAGCCGCTACACTTGATCTTACTAGCCGGCTTGCTAGCGGTCTTACTAGCACGCGCCAGACCCGACACTTACAACCTCATCGTCATCAATAAAAACCAAGGAGTCACCATGGCCCACCGTATTGCCATTATCGCCGGGGACGGCATCGGCACCGAAGTGATGCCCGAAGGCATTCGCGCGCTTGAAGCTGCGGCAAAGCGTTTTGATATTGAGCTTGAGTTCACTACCTTTGAGTTCGGCAGCTGCGACTATTATTTAGAGCACGGCAAAATGCTACCGGATGATTGGTTTGAGCAGCTAAAAGGCTTTGATGCACTGTTTTATGGCGCGGTGGGCTGGCCCGATAAAGTACCTGATCACATTGTCTGTGGGGTTCACTGCTGCAGTTCCGTCGCCGATTTGATCAGTACATCAATCTGCGCCCCTGCAAACTGATGCCCGGCATTAAAAGTCCATTAGCAGGCCGCGAACCCGGCGATATCGATTTTTATGTGGTGCGTGAGAACACCGAAGGCGAGTACTCAAGCGTTGGCGGCAAAATGTATGAAGGCACCGAGCGCGAAATCGTCATTCAGGAAACGGTGATGAGCCGCACCGGCGTTGATCGAGTGCTGAAATACGCGTTCGAATTGGCGCAAACCCGCCCGCGCAAGAAGCTTACGTCTGCCACCAAGTCCAACGGCATCTCAATTACCATGCCGTACTGGGACGAACGCGTGATCGAAATGGCGAAAAGCTACCCAGAGATCGCGGTAGATAAATTCCATATCGATATTCTGACCGCCAACTTCGTTCTTCACCCGGATTGGTTCGACGTCGTCGTCGGCAGTAACTTGTTTGGCGACATCCTCTCCGATTTGGGGCCCGCCTGCACCGGCACGATCGGCATTGCGCCTTCGGCCAATATTAATCCCGAAGGCAACTTCCCTAGCCTGTTCGAACCGGTACATGGCAGCGCACCAGATATCGCTGGCAAAGGTATTGCCAACCCCATCGGCCAAATCTGGTCAGGCGCCATGATGCTGGAGCATCTGGGCTACAAAGAAGCCGGTGATGCGATCGTGACGGCTATAGAAGAGGTACTTAGCGAAGGCAACAGCCAAGTTCTCACCCGCGACGTAGGCGGCCAAGGCACAACAGAAAGCCTGGGCAAGGCGATTGCAGAGAAGCTCATCAAATGAAACTGGCTAAATAGGGTTGTTGGTGAGCAATACCATGCTTAGCAACAGAAAAGCCTCGCTGGGCAAGACCCGCGAGGCTTTTTTATGGCTGGCTAAAACGGATTAACTGGCCAGCTTGGCAGCTGTTTTCGCGACTAGCTCACCCTGGAAACGGGCAATTTTCAGTTCACGCTCATCGGGTTGGCGAGAACCATCGCCACCGGCGATGGTCGCAGCGCCATAAGGCGTGCCGCCGCTAACCTTGGAAATATCAAACTGCTCTTCCACACCGTAGCCAATCGGCACAATGATCATGCCGTGGTGGGCAAGCGTAGTCCAGGTAGAGGTAATTGTCATTTCATCGCCACCGCCTGTGCCGGTTGATGTGAACACACTGGCGACTTTACCGCGTAGTGATCCATTCGCCCACAGACCGCCAGTTTGATCAAAGAAAGTGCGCATTTGACCTGCCATATTGCCGAAGCGCGTCGGCGTGCCGACGATAATTGCATCGTAATCAGCAAGTTCTTGCGGAGTAGCTTCTGGCGTATCGTAATCCTGCTTACCGCCTGCGTTTTTAAATGCTTCCGCTGGCATGGTTTCAGGCACTCGCTTAACCGTTACTTCTACGCCGCTAACGCCTTTTGCGCCCTCTGCGACGGCATGTGCCATCGTATCGATATGGCCGTACATGGAATAATAAAGAACCAATACCTTTGTCATTGCTATCTCCTTGGCTACGTATCGCTTACATGAGTTGCTTACATGAGTTGCTTACATGAGTTGCTTACATGAATCGTTTTACATGAATGGCTTAGCGGTGCACTGGGCGTTTCCCCATGACTGCCCGTTCCCCCATAAAACAGTACCCTCAACATAGCGCACTCAAGCGTAGATAAAAGCGAATGTTTTCGTCCGCGGGCATCGATTTCATCGATGATCGCCCCCTGCGCTTTATGAGATCCACCACTAACTTTTACATTGTTTAACTTTTAACGTATCCAAGGAGTCTGGAATGACGATTTTTGAAGCCCTGCGCAAGGATCATGATATTCAGCGTGATTTGCTTGCCCGCCTAGTCGAGACTCATGGAGACAGCGACGAGCGCGACTCACTCTACAAGCAGGTGAAAAAGAGTTGCATGGTCATGCCGCCGCTGAAGAGCGGGCTTTCTACATCCCGCTCATGGAAATGGACCTGACCCAGGAAAAGGCACGACACAGCGTGGCCGAGCACCATGAAATTGACGAGCTTATAGAATTGCTTGATGAAACCGACTACAGCGCTACTCATTGGCTGACCCACGCCAAACAGCTTCAGGAGCTAGTGACCCATCATTTGGATGAAGAAGAGCAGGAAGTATTTCAACTGGCTGGCCGAGGCCTGAAAGATAAGCAAAAGACCGCGCTCGCCAGTGAGTACCATGAAGAGATGCAGCGCCAACGTTCGGCGTAGCCATAGCTACCGATTCATAAAGCGCTTATGCCTTCGGCATAGGCGCTTTTTCATGCCCGCTCCTTTAGGCTTTTCACGAATACGCTGGGCTTTTTCACGCGAACGACCTCCAGGCTTGTGGCAACCGCCCAGCGTGGTAAACCTAGGTTGACTTATTGACGGGTAACGATACTGAAAACAATCTATTCAAGGAGCCGACAATGCTAGGCCAATGGCTCGACTGGTCGCTCGATGGGCAGCTTCCCGCCGCCAGCCAAGGCGTCTTCGCAAGCGGCACTTACCATTTGCATGCACCTGGCATTTTGGAATTAATCCCGAACCAAGTCAGTTCTGCCGCCCATGCATGCATTTACTCAGCCGCGGTCCATGGTAATGAAACCGCCCCGGTTGAATTAGTGGGTGAATGGTTAAGCGGCATAGAAGCCGGTAGCGTAACGCTTGGTGCCCCCGTACTGGTGATTTTAGGAAACCTGCCTGCGCTTAAAGCACAACAGCGTTTTCTTACTACCAACTTAAACCGGCTTTTTAACCGAGACCTCGACGCTGAAGGCGAAGAGCCAGACCGCGCCCGGGAATTAATGACCGCCGTGGATAATTTTTATGCGCGGCATTCAGCGCTCCCAAGCTGCACTACGACCTGCATACCGCCATTAGGGATAGCCGATACCCCGTTTCGTAGTGGAACCCTTTGCCGAGTCACCCACCAATACTCAACAGTGGGGCTGGTTAGCCGCCGCAGACATGCAAGCAGTATTGCATCAGCACCAACATAGCTGGACATTCTCCCACTACAGCAAGCATTATCACGCTGCTCAGGCATTTACCTTTGAATTAGGACGCGTGGCTCCTTTTGGCCAGAACGATATGGCATCACTAAAACCGATGCGTGCGTTGCTCACGGCGTTAAGTGAAGGCCGCTCCCTGCCGATCGGCCAGCCGCTCAACTGCTTTTTTTCCAGGTTCAACACGAGTTAATTCGTCACTCCGAGAACTTTCAACTCTGTTTTTCTGAGGACACGGCCAACTTCAGCCGTTTCGAGCCGGGCACTCTGCTGGCACAAGACGGCGAAGCGGGTGATTTTCGGGTAGGCGATACGCCCCTCTACGTTGTGTTTCCTAATGCTAACGTTGAAGTAGGCGCCCGCGCGGCGCTGTTGGTAGCACCGATTACCTAGGGGCTCACCACGGCTAAAACAGTTTTAATACCGTCCTTGTGTTAGAAAGTTTGACAATAACAATAGCGTGGCGATATCAGGCCGCTCGACACCGATACGACTATCGTCGAGTGCTTAATGTGAAAGGAGGGCGCGCATATTGCGTCCAGCCTGATAGAATCGCCCCTTTTTTCGCGCCAGCCGCATCACAGCCTGTTCTTGACAACCCGTTGCTGCGGCAACTCTGTACTGGAGCCAATGTTATGGCCGCTACGCCTACTCCCCCTTGAAGTGCGTAATATTAAAAAACGCTTTGGCAATACGGAAGTTCTGAAAGGCCTTTCACTACAAGCCCAAAGGGCGATGTGATTACCCTGATTGGTGCCTCTGGATCGGGTAAAAGTACTTTTGCGCTGCATGAACTTGCTTGAACAGCCCGACGAAGGCGATCTCATTGTTCACGGCGACCCTATCCGCTTTAAGACCACGAAGCACGGCCGCGAACCTGAAGATTGGAAGCAAGTGGTACAGATGCGCGCCAAGCTCTCCATGGTGTTCCAGAGTTTTAACCTATGGGCGCATATGACGTTGTTGGAAAACATCATCGAAGCGCCTATTCACGTGTTGAAAAAACCCAAAAAGAAGCGTTAGAGCAAGCCCACGCCTTGCTTGACCGTGTGGGTTTAACGGCGCGCGCAGATGCCTACCCAGCGCAGATGTCAGGCGGCCAGCAGCAGCGTGGTGCCATTGCCCGCGCGCTGGCAATGGACCCTGAGGTCATGCTCTTTGACGAACCCACCTCCGCGCTGGACCCAGAGCTGGTCGGCGACGTATTGAAAGTCATGCACGGCCTCGCTGAAGAAGGACGTACCATGGTCGTGGTGACCCATGAAATGGGGTTTGCCAGGGAAGTTTCCAGCCAAGTGATTTACCTTCATCAGGGCCTGGTGGAAGAGGCTGGCCCGCCCGATCAAGTGCTTGGCAACCCGCAATCACCGCGCCTGCAGCAATTCCTGGCTCCTAAATACTGATCCGCGAGGCTCACCATGATTGATTTGCAAGGTTATGGTCCCCGGCTGATCGAGGGGGCAGGCGTTACCGTTCAATTAGCGGTACTGTCGCTGATTTTGGCGATTATTTTGGGACTACTGACGGCCAGTGCGAAGATGTCGCGCAATTGGATTTTAAGGCGTACAGCAACAGTTTACACCACGCTGATTCGCGGCGTGCCGGATCTCGTTTTGATGATGTTGCTGTTTTTTGGCGGTCAGATTGGCGTTAACGCTATCAGCGACATGCTCTATTACAGCTACGATATCGACATTTATATTAACTTCAATGCCTTCGCTGCGGGCGTGCTGACCATTGGCTTTATCTTCGGCGCCTATATGGGCGAAACCTTTCGCGGTGCCTTTATGGCGGTGGATAACGGTCAGATAGAAGCGGGCAAAGCCTACGGCATGAGCAGCAGCCTTGTCTTTCGCCGCATCCGCTTTCCGCAAATGATGCGCCATGCGTTACCGGGGCTATCCAACAACTGGATGGTACTGCTCAAAACCACCGCGCTGGTCTCGGTCATTGGCTTGACCGATATGGTGCGGGTGGCAGCAGAAGCCTCCCGAGCGACCCACGAGCCCTTTACCTTCTTGCTCCCCGTCGCCGTAGCGTACCTACTCATCGCCAGCGTATCCGAATGGATTTTTGCGCGCCTGCAGAAACACTACGACATCGGCTTTGGAGGTCAGTGACATGCTCGATATTTCCACTTGGTTCAATGACCTGCTAGCTGGCAACGTGATTTTCACGGCAGATACGCTGGGTTACTACTGGGAAGGCTTGGTCACGACCACCCAACTGGTATTTTTATCGCTGATTGCGGGGCTCATTCTCGCTGTACCACTGGCCATTATGCGCAGCTCGAAGCATAAATGGATTAGCCTGCCGGTCTACCTCTACACCTACGTATTCCGAGGCACGCCGCTGCTGATTCAGCTCTATATCATTTACTACGGTGTCGTGTTTATTGATGGTATTCAAGAGAGCTTTTTATGGCCAGTACTGCGCGAAGCTTTCTACCCGGCGCTTATCGCCTTTACGCTGAATACTGCCGCTTACACTACCGAGATTTTTCGGGGGCGCCATCAAGGCCACGGCCCAAGGCGAGATTGAGGCCGCGCGCCTATGGCATGTCGCAGAATTTAATGATGCGTCGAATCATCTTACCCAGCGCCTTTCGTCGCGCCTTGCCCGCTACGGCAATGAAGTGATCTTTATGCTTCACGCCAGCGCGATTGCCAGCGTGGTCACGCTGATGGATTTAACCGGTGCTGCCCGCTTTGTCTACGCCCGTTACTACGCTCCTTTCGAGGCATTTCTATTCGTGGCCGCGATTTATCTATGCTTAACCTTCGCGATTTTGTTCTTCTTCCGCTATCTCGAGAAAAAGCTACTCGCACATCTAAATCCATAAGTACGCCCACAAGATGCTTAATCATGGAAAAACGGTGCAATCGTCAAACAAACGTTAGTGCAAAACCCGGCAGCCTCTTTTCGTCAACGCCAACCTGGGTTAGTTTAATTGTCGGCTAACAACTATTTATCAGTTAAAAACTGGGATCACTCTCAAGTGAACCGCTTTCTACGGAGTAACAAGATGAAAAACTACTATCCCTTTCATTGCTAGGCTTGGCAGTCGCTGCCGCTTCCTCGGCACAGGCCCGTGACTACGATAACGTGCGCATTGGTGTTGACGTCCCCTACGAGCCCATGGAGTTCCGCACTGCTGAAGGCGAGCTTACCGGTTTTGATATTGACCTTGGCAACGAGCTGTGTGACCGCATGGGCGTTACCTGTGAGTGGGTCGAACAAGAGTGGGACGGCATCATCCCTGGCCTTATGTCACGCAACTATGACGCCATCATGTCGTCAATGACCATTAACGATGAGCGTCGTGAGCAAGTGCTGTTCTCTGACCCCTACATCACCATGCCTTCTGCATGGTTCGCTGCTAGCGACCTGGGCATCAGCGAAGCCACTAAAGAGACGCTGGAAGGCATGACCATTGGTGTTCAGCGTGGCACCCTGCAGGACAACTACGTGACTGACAACTTCAGCGACGTTGCTGATATCAGCCGCTACTCCACTGCCGACGATATGGTCCTGGATATGGAAGCCGAGCGTTTGGATATCGTTTTCCTCGACTTCCCGATTGGCCAATCCACGCTGCTGGAAAGCGAAGACGGTGACTACGTTGTGGTCGGCGAGCGCATCAGCGAACCGAAGGAATACTTCGGTGACGGCTTCGGTATCGCCTTCCGCCAGCGCGACGAAGCGCTCGCTGAGAAATTCAACGAAGCCCTGGCCGAAGTGCAAGAAGACGGCACTTACGACGAAATCTATAACCGTTATTTCGGTGAAGAAGACGCAGAGTAATCTGCTCTCGCCTCCCCGGTGCAACGCCGGGGAGGCATCGCAATATTAAGCCTTGGAAACGCCTCTACCCCTTTAAACGCCTCGCTTCTAAACACCTGTATTTAAACACCTAGCTTCCCTCTCTCAATCACCTGCTTGCCCACTCATTTAGCAAGAGCCTGTTGTAAGAGACGCCATCATTGGTCTAAACCGGGTAAACTCCATAGCGTGTTCATCGCGACGTTGAGAAAGATGAGAAAATTGCGCCGATGCAACGAACTCGCGCATGTGATGCCGGTCTTTACTTATCAACGGAATCTTACAAGGAGGTATCATGGTTGGAAAAAACAGCCGGTCATGCAATAGCACATGAGGCTGCTGCAACATTGCGCCCTTCTTCCCACTGGACCGGTTGGGGCCAGTGGCTGGCACTGGTAACCATGACCATTGATCACCTCACTCGTTACATACTCCCCGGCGATTGGGATTTGAGCTGGGCGGGGTCTTCCATTGGCCGTATTGCCTTTCCGCTGTTTGCCGCCATGGTGGCGTGGCACGGGCTATTTAATACCCGAAACCCGTTGCGTTACTCGCGGCGAATTTTGATCATCGGCCTGGTCGCCCAACTCCCCTATATGATGATGCCGCGTACGTCAGACGCCTTTATCTTGAATGTCTGCTTTACCCTGGCCAGTGGTTTAGCGTTAGGAGCGCTGGTGCGTCAAGGATGGCAGCATTACCAGCAACAAACCTTGACGATGCCTTGGCTGCTGGCCGGTGCTGCGCTGGGTGTTACCGTGTGGTATCTACTAGGGTTCTGGGTGGAGTATGGCCATAACGGTTTACTGCTGATTCCGCTATTAATGTTTGCTATGCATTCGCTAAGCCAAGCAGACAGCGATTTTCAATCGCGCCTCTGGGCAGGTTTAGCGGCCTTCCGGTCCTTTGGATCGCAGGGCAAATGAATGCATCCGACATGGCCAAATCGTTTACCGTCGGTACCTGCGTGGTGGTACTGATGCTTGCCGCGGGTGTCGCCCAGCGTATTCCTGCTCTTAACCTGGCGATGCCGCGTCGTTTATGGCTGGCATGGTATCCCGGCCATTTTGCGTTAATCGCGTTATGGTTACTGCTTAGCGGTCAGTTGGCTTAATTGCCTATAGCATTTCATCGCGCATCCAGGGTTCGAAGCGACATAACCTCGCTCGTCCCTGGGTTTTGGCACGATACATCGCAATATCCGCCTGTTTGAGTACTTCCTCGTGCTCACATAAGGATGCCGTAAAGCAGGTATAGCCCATGCTTGGAGTGACCTTTATCCCCTATTTTCAAGCCAATAGGTAGGTGAGAGGGCGAGTTGAACCTTATGCATATACGTCTCAGCACTGATCTCTAACGCCTCATCTGAGCACTTATCAAATAGCGCTAATAGTACAAACTCATCGCCGCTAAGCCGGGCGGCCAAATCGCCTTCAGCCAAACAACTTTCTAAACGGCGCGCGACCTGTATCAGCAAACTATCCCCAGCGGAGTGGCCCAACGTATCGTTAATCAACTTGAAATGATCTAAATCTAAAAACATCAGCAGCCCTCCCCGCTTTTCTGCTTCATGTTCATCACAGAGGGAGGCCAAACGTTCGATCAAAAGACGCCGATTGGGTAAGTCGGTCAGCGCATCATAGAAAGCTTGACGGTAAATAATGGCTTCAGCGCGTTTTCGCTCGGTGAAGTCTTCAACAATAGCCACCCACCGATGATCTCATTGCCTGCACTATGCACACCGTTAAAAAAATGCACGTAAAGGCGTACCAGCGCTTGCTCTGGGCAAATAAAATGTTCCCTCGTAATAGCCGGTTCCCTTGGCCAGCGCATCACGGACGGCCTTAGCGACTCTCGCATCAGCGGCGCGGTCCAACATCCGGTAGCCGAGCAACTGCGCGCGATTCACCTGCAAAATTCTAAGCAGTTTATGGTTGCAATCAGTTACTTGGCCATGCTCATCAAAATGCAACACCCCCAGTGGTGAGTTTTGAAAGATGGAGCGGTAGCGGTTTTCACTCTCTTGCAACTGCGCTTCTCGGGCGGACATGCTCACCCGCAAAGCAATGTTGTCGTGGATAATTCGGCTTAAACGGCGGCTGGTCGTAATAATCAGGCCTAGGAACAAGCAAAGCATGGTGCCAATTAAAATTGCCAGCGTTGACCCCAGTAATAAAAACTGCACGAGTAAGGGGGAGTATGATCGGCAGCACAAAACCCAGCGCCACCCACCATACGGCGGACAGTGTCGTCACCCCGCCCGCGGCAATGCCCGCCAAAACGATCGAAAGCGCCGCCACTTGGCCATGATTTTCACCGGTAAAGAGAACAACCCCCGCCGGCTCCCCACACACAGCCAGCGGCAATCGCCCCGGCACTAAACCGATATAGCCAACGGCGACGGCGCTGTTGCAGCGCAGGTAAGCGGCGAAAATAAGAGGCCAAGGCAAGACGAGCCAGCGATACAACGACCAAAAGAGCGAGCCAGGTGAGCAGTATCCAACTCGTCACCACCGGCCACATCGCTGCCACTAACAGCGCGCCTGCCAACACACTGCTAAGCACCGGTTGCCAAAGATTATCGTACAGCAATCGTACTTTTTCGCTATGTAAGCGATTTATAGTGAGATGATGATCACGGTGATAACCACTACGCAGCCCGGACGTTGTGCCAGTATTTGAGAAGTGAGGCATACAGACTACCGTCGAAAGGGAGAAATGACTTATAAGCCTTTTTACTAGCCTATTTTTTATTTTTGGTTAATTTGTAATCTATTTACGCCGATTAAGCGAGAAAAGTTTGATTATTATTGAAATATAAAAAAACCGCCTGAGCAGGCGGTTATAAAATACGGGTTATCATCAAAGCTTAAACTGGGGGCGGTGCCTCAGGCAAGAGTGCCTGGCAGGCGCGCACTTTTTCCAGCAATTCAGCATGGTTAGGCGCTAGGATATTGATGTGAGCAAGCTTGCGCCCGGCACGCTCGGCTTTGTCATAGCGATGCAGATGCGAATCGTCAAGTGCCAAGATCGCTGCATTATCGCCCTCACGGCCAATGACATTGACCATACAGGTAGGTGCTATCGCCTGGGTACTTCCTAGGGGCAAACCCTGAATCGCACGCAGATGATTTTCAAACTGGCTGGTCACCGCGCCGTCCATCGTCCAATGCCCGGAATTATGCACACGGGGCGCCATTTCATTGGCCAGCAGGCTGCCATCGCGAGTCTGAAACAGCTCAAGGGCCAGTACACCGACATAATCCAACTCATTCAACAGTGCACGAATATAGCTATCCGCGGTTTTCTGAACACTTGCGTCCAGGTCTGGTAGCGGCGCCACGGAGTAACGCAGAATACCATCCACGTGTTGATTTTCCGCCATGGGGTAGAAGACCACCTCGCCATCGCGACCGCGGACAGCAATCATCGAAACTTCGCGTACAAAATCAACGAACTCCTCAACGACGAGCTGCGAGTGGCCAATAGAGTTCCACGCCTCTTGCGCCTGCTCAGGCTGTTTCAGCACCGCCTGGCCTTTGCCGTCGTAGCCCTCGGTAACCGATTTAGCAACGACCGGGCAGCCCAATTCACGGGCGGCGGCTTCAAGCTGTTCGGCGCTCTCAACGATACGATAAGCGGCTGTCGGGATACCTAAGCGATCAAACAGGGCTTTCTCTTCGACCCGGTTCTGGCACACTTCAATGGCACGGCTACTGGGGTAGACCGGTTTATGCTGCTCAATTTCCCGCACCAGTTGAACAGGCAAGTGCTCAAATTCGTAGGTCACCACATCGACGTTGGCCAAAAACTCGGCCAGGCGTTGGTTATTCGGGTCAACCATCACCTCGCCAATGCCCGCACTGGGGTTACCCGTGGTATCCAGAAGGTGAAGCGGTTACCCAACGGGTAACCCGCCAATGCCAACATGCGACCTAGCTGGCCTGCGCCCAAAACGCCGATATTTTTGATAATGTCTGAATTCATGGCCGAGCCTCTTTATTCTGCTTCCGGCTCGGGGCGCGGGTCGGGGTTATCGAGTACTTTCTGGGTCTGCTCGGCGCGAAACGCTTCGACAGCATTGCGTACGGCTGTATCTTGCAGGCCGACGATCTGCGCCGCCAATAAACCTGCATTGGTGGCACCTGCTTTGCCAATCGCCAGCGTTCCCACCGCAATACCGCCCGGCATTTGCGCAATCGAGAGCAGCGAATCCAAGCCCTTAAGCGCTTTGGACTCCACCGGCACACCCAGTACCGGCAGTGGCGTTTGCGAGGCCACCATGCCCGGCAAATGAGCAGCGCCGCCGGCCCCCGCCACAATGACCTGTAAGCCACGCTCGGCAGCACTCTTGGCGTAATCGAACAGCAAGTCAGGCGTGCGGTGGGCAGAGACCACGCGGGTTTCATAAGCAACGCCCAAATGCTCCAGCATGGAGACGGCGTGCTCCATGACTGGCCAGTCGGACTTAGACCCCATGATCACGCCCACCTTGGGTGCGCTGTTCGACGACATGCAAAACTCCTCGGCCCACCGGCCTTTAAAAGCGAGACTAAATTGAGAAAAACGGCGTGCGCCGACCCAGGCACACACAAAAATAGGGAAGGCGGATAGTTTACCAGAGCTAGCCCGTTTAAGGGCTTTGCAGCGGTCGTGAAATTTTCATCAAAATAGGCATTGAAAAGCGCCCGAGTTGGCGGCATTGTGTGCTTGTCATTTCAGACTGATGGAGCCACATGAGCACGGCACGCACAACTGCCACTGCGGAACAGCTTGATCCTCCGCGAAGCAGCCCTGACCTCGATGTCAGGGAACTTGAAAAAACGTACGCGCTTAATGCGTATTATCACGCGTCTGATCGCAGTATCAGACCTAGGAAGCCGAGAAATTGCCCGTCGGGCCGGGCTTCCCGTTCAGAAAATTAGCGACCTGCTCGCCGGAAGGCTTGAGCACCTGGGGTGGATGAACTCCTCGTCCTACGTCGCACGTTAGAGCTGGAGGCGCCATAGCCGATAGCCAATCAACGCCTCGCTTGCGCGAGGCGTTTTCGTTATTTGCTTAATCTTCGCGCTGCTCAAACGCCTCTGCAGCCTGAATCGCCTCTTTTTGGGAAGTATGCTCCGAGACGACAACTTCGTTTTCGGGCACTGACTCATCGATGACTAACCATCCTGTGATTGTCTCCTTAAGATCGGTGGCTTCAATGACCGGTTCGATACGTGCTTGTCTGGACATGTTGATCTCCTTGTCAATGTTGACGGTTACGCTTTTCGCTCGCTAAAACTGAGCGTTACTAAATTCATCTACTGACTCTTCATCGGATGGAGGGCGATTTAGTTCGCTGCAAGGGCACCCTTATGAACACACTCCCTCCCCCCAGGATGACCAGCGGCGCAGGCGGTACAACAGTAGGCGCGTCCTTCCGTGATGGCCGCCTGCTCGCTAGAGACGTGATGCTCACAGCCTGGGCAGGCACAGACTCCCATGTCTGTCATAATGGCTTCTCCCTGGTTAACCATGGTTGGCGACATACATAGCGTAGAAGACAATGCCGGGGTAGGGAAAACCCAACGCGAATACCAAATCAGGCTTTGGCTCGTCCTCGTCTAGGGAGTTGGAAGAAATATTCCTGCAAACGCGACTATTGCCACCACCATCCAGGCAGGCAGTTTCCACACGGTAAGCAGCAAAAGCCCGTGAGCGCCAGCACAAACTCATAAGGCCCGATAATGGCGCTGGTCCACACCGGCTGATAAAGCGCGGCGCCTAAAATGCCCACCACCGCCGCGTTGGCACCACGCATCAGCGCCTGGGCGCTGCCCCATTGGCGAAATTGATTCCAAAACGGCAGCACGCCCACAAGCAGCAAAAACCCCGGTATGAAAATCGCCAACAGTGCTAACAGCGCTCCCAGCAACCCGTTTATGCCCGGCAGCAACGCCCCAAGTAGGCTGCAAAGGTAAATAACGGCCCTGGTATCGCCTGGGCCGCGCCGTAGCCTGTCAAAAACGCATCCGACGTTACCCAACCCGTCTGCACCACTTCGGCTTCCAGTAATGGCAGCACCACATGCCCACCGCCAAATACCAGCGCGCCGGAGCGGTAAAACGCATCAGCAATATCCAGCCAGGCTGCCATCCCCGCCAATAGCGGCAGAACAATCAAAAGCCCACCAAATAGTCCCAGCGCCACCATGCCTGCCTTACGCGTTACTGGCAAATGCAGCGACTCACTTGGCGTAGCGACAGCGCTATCGCGACACAGGGCTAGCCCGGCTAAGCCACCAACACAATCGCCGACACCTGGCCCAGCGGGCCACTGACCAGCACCACCGTAAATACCGCCGCAAGCGCGATTCCCGCGCGGGTTTTCTCCGGGCAGAGGTTACGCGCCATGCCCCATACCGCATGGGCCACAATCGCCACCGCGACCACTTTTAAACCGTGAACAATGCCGCTGGCAATCGGCCCATCCAGCACCGCTGCACCAAACGCAAACAGCACCAGCACAATGGCCGAAGGCAGCGTAAAGGCCAGCCACGCCATTGCCGCGCCCCAGGGGCCAGCACGCATCAGGCCCAGTGCAAAGCCCACTTGGCTACTGGCAGGTCCGGGCAAAACTGGCACAGCGCGACTAAATCAGCGTAGGCGCTTTCGGTTAACCACTGCCGACGCTCGACAAAGGCGGTGCGAAAATAGCCCAGGTGCGCCACCGGGCCACCAAAGGACGTTAAGCCCAGCGCTAAAAATGCCCAAAATACCTCGCCTATACGCCCGCGCACCGGTTCCTGATCTGCCATCGTTTCCCCGCTTTGCCATTGATGTTTAGCTACAAAAAAAGCGCAAGGCTTTAATATTACGCCTTGCGCTTGACGGCTTCATGACAGTGCTTTCACATTAGCCTCATACCCATATTTTCATGCCATGAGTGCGGGCTACTCTTGATCGGTCACCGCGCCGGTGCTGGCGGAACTGACAAGGCGTGCATATTTAGCGAGCACGCCGCGGGTGTAACGCGGCTCAGGCCGCTGCCATGCCGCCCGCCGACGCATAATTTCGTCCTCGGCCACGTGCATCTCGATAGTGTCAGCCTCGGCATCAATGGTGATGATGTCACCATTTTCCACCAATGCCAGCGGGCCGCCATCGAAGGCTTCCGGTGACACATGCCCGACCACGAAACCGTGGCTGCCGCCCGAGAAGCGCCCATCGGTAATCAGCGCGACGTCGTTGCCCAAGCCTCGGCCCATAATCGCGGAAGTCGGTGTCAGCATTTCGCGCATACCAGGTCCGCCTTTCGGCCCTTCATAGCGAATCACCACCACGTCGCCCGCGACCACAGTACCATCGTTAATGCGCGCCTGGGCCTCCTCTTCCGAGCCAAACACCCGCGCCGAACCAGAAAAGCGTGTGCCTTCCTTGCCGGTGATTTTCGCGACAGCCCCTTCCGGTGCCAGGTTGCCGTAGAGCATACGCAAATGGCTTTCCGCTTTAATCGGATTACCCAGCGGTGCAATGATCGGCGGCTCGGCAGGGTAAGGTTCAACCTCAGCAAGGTTTTCTTCCAGCGTTTTACCGGTGACGGTTAAACAGTTGCCGTTGAGTAGGCCTGCGTCCAATAGCATTTTCATTAGCGGCTGAATACCGCCAATCGCTACCAGCTCGCTCATCATATAGTGGCCGCTGGGGCGTAAGTCAGCGAGTACCGGCACGCGCTTACCAATTTCGGTAAAGTCCGCCAGGGTCAGTTCCACGCCAATGGTGCGCGCCATCCCAATTAAGTGCAGTACCGCGTTGGTAGAGCCACCCAGTGCGATGGTGACCGTAATCGCGTTCTCGAACGCCTCACGAGTCATGATATCGGAAGGTTTGATATCGTCGGCCAGCAGCGCCAGCACCGCCTCGCCTGCTGCTTTGCAGTCGTCGCGCTTCTCTTGGGAAATAGCATTCTGTGCCGAGCTACCCGGCAGGCTCATGCCCAGCGCTTCAATCGCAGAGGCCATCGTGTTCGCGGTGTACATACCGCCACAGGAGCCTGGGCCGGGAATGGCGGTTTCTTCGATGTTTTTAAGCTCGATCAAATCGATATCGCCGCGGGAGTGTGCGCCCATCGCCTCGAAGACCGAAACGATATCGGTGTGCCCTTTGCCAGGCATGATTGTACCGCCATACGCAAACACACTGGGGCGGTTCAAACGCGCCAAGCCCATCAGGCAGCCCGGCATGTTTTTATCGCAGCCACCGATCGCCACCAGACCATCAAAGCCTTCGCAGCCGGCCACGGTTTCGATGGAATCGGCGATCACTTCCCGCGACACCAGCGAATACTTCATGCCTTCGGTGCCGTTAGCGATACCATCAGAAATCGTAATGGTATTGAAAATCACACCTTTACCACCACCTGCATCGGCGCCATCGCGAGCAAACTCGGCCAGCTCATTAATGTGGCTGTTGCACGGCGTCACCATGCTCCAGGTAGAGGCAATGCCCACCTGGGGCTTTTGAAATCGGCATCATTAAAGCCCACGGCGCGCAGCATGGCGCGGCTAGCGGCTTTGCCTGGACCATCGACCACTTTGGCAGAATGACGGCGGGAGTTGTTGTTCGGGTCTGTCATGGATATTTTCTCTTAGCTTGGCTCACGGTATCTGCATAGCTTGGCGATATATCTTCCATCCCGCAAGACGATTAACTTATGGCACCATACACATAACCGCCCCTACCTCCGCTGTGAAGGAATTATCCATTAAGGAACATCGTGCATGTCTGCAAAACCGCTGCTCTCACAAACACCGCTAACGCCGGGCTTTATGGTCGTGCACGCCAATCGGCTGGAGGACCTGCGTGGCTTGGCGGTGGAGTGGATGCGCCTTCACCCGCTGGCGCCATTGGAGAACGAAACCATTCTGGTGCAGAGCAATGGCATTGGGCAGTGGCTGAAGCTGGCGCTGGCGGAAGACCCGGCCCAAGGCGGTGCGGGGATTGCCGCGGCACTGAACGTCACGCTGCCGGCACGTTTTCTGTGGCAGGCCTACCGCACGGTGCTGACTCACCTGACGCACGATGAGCATGCGGTGCCGGAAACCTCGCCGTTTGATAAGTCGCGGTTGATATGGCGACTGCTGCGCCTGTTGCCCAGCCTTGCCGAGCAGGAAGCGTTTGCCCCGCTGGCGCGTTTTTTAAACGTTGACCGCGACCAGCGCAAACACTATCAACTGGCCGAGCGGTTGGCGGACCTGTTCGACCAGTATCAGGTGTACCGTGCCGACTGGCTGGATGCTTGGGCAAAGGGCAACGATGTATTGATTACCGCCCGCGGCGAAACCCGCCCACTGGAAGCCCACCAACTGTGGCAACCAGAGCTATGGCGTGCCCTGCGCGACGATGTGGCGATGACGCAAGGCGAAGCGGGTCTTAACAGCAGTCGCGCCCAGGTACATAGCCGCTTTTAGACGCCGCTGTTCACCTTGAAGGCCAGGCGTGCCCACCCGGTTTGCCTCGGCGGCTGATCATCTTCGGCATCTCATCGCTGCCGCAACAGACGCTTGAAGCACTGGCGGCGCTCTCGCGCTGCTGCCAAATCGTGCTCTGCGTGCACAACCCTTGCCAGTACTACTGGGCAGATATCATCGAGCACAAAGACCTGCTGCGCGCCAGCCGTTACCGCCAGCGGCGTAAGGCAGGCATGCCCGATGCCCTGGACGTACTCGGTACCGGCGACGTCGACGACGCCCTGCATTTGCACGCCCAGCCGCTGCTGGCCGCTTGGGGCAAACAGGGTCGCGACTATTTACGCCTGCTTGATGAGCACGACGATTCGGGCAACTACCAAACCCTGTTTGAACAGCAGGCGCTGCGCATCGACATGTTCGAGCCGTTCAGCGACGAACGCCCCTGCCTGCTCAGTCAGTTACAGGACGATATCCGCGAGCTGCGCCCAGTGGCGGAAACCCAAAATCACTGGCCCGCACTAGACCCGGCCAGCGATGACTCCATCGTGTTCCATATCGCCCACGGCCCCCAGCGCGAAGTAGAGATCCTTCACGACCAGCTGCTGGCGGCCTTCAGCGCCGACCCCGAATTGCGCCCGCGAGATATCATCGTCATGGTGCCGGACATCGACCGCTACGCGCCGCATATTGACGCCGTATTCGGCCAGTACCGCGCCTCTTTCGGTGGCTATAACGCAAACGCCCGGCCCGACGACCCCCGCTATATCCCCTACACGCTTTCGGATCAGGCCAGCCGCCATCGCCTGCCGCTGATGATTGCGCTGGAAAAATTGCTGCGCCTGCCGGAACTGCGACTCTCGGTCAGCGACCTATTAGACCTGTTGGAAGTGCCCGCACTGCGTACACGCTTTGGTATCGACGAGAACGACCTGCCCACCCTGAGCCGCTGGATCGAGGGTGCAGGCATTCGTTGGGGCTTAACGCCGAACAGCGCACCCGGCTGGATTTGCCCCAAGGGCTGACCCAAAACACCTGGGCGTTTGGCCTGCGCCGCCTATTACTGGGTTACACCGTCGGCAGTGCGGAGGCATGGCAAGGTATTGAACCATTCGATGATATTGGCGGGCTGGAAGCATCGCTGGCCGGGCCGTTAGCGATCCTGCTGGAGAAATTAGAAAACACCTGGGAAACCTTCTGCCAGCCCACCGATGCCGCCACCTGGGTGGCCCGGTTGCGCGAACTGCTGGAAACTTACTTTCTGACCGACGACGCTCAGGAAAGCGTCATGCTCACCAAGCTGGAAACCGCGTTACAACAACTGCTGGACAGCACCGAAGAGGCCCAGCTTTTGATCCCCTACCGCTTTCCATGGTGCGCGAACACTGGCTGGGGCAAATCGACGAGCATAGCCTTTCCCAGCGCTTTCTGGCCGGGGCAGTCAACTTCGCCACGCTAATGCCGATGCGGGCGATCCCCTTTAAGCACGTATGCTTGTTGGGCATGAACGATGGTGAGTATCCGCGTTCACAGCCGCCACTGGATTTCGATTTGATGGGCAGCGACTACCGCCCCGGCGATCGCTCACGCCGCGAAGATGACCGCTACCTGTTTTTGGAAGCACTGCTCTCCGCCCGCCAGCAGCTTTACATCAGTTGGGTCGGTCGCAGCCAGATCGACAACAGCCCCATGCCGCCCTCAGTGCTGGTCGGGCAGCTGCGCGATCACCTCGCGGCAGGTTGGCGCACGCAAACTGGCGAGCCTTTGCTCGATGCCTTGACCACCGAGCACCCGCTGCAACCATTTAGCCGCCGCTACTTTACCCAAACCACCAGCGACTCCCCGCCCAGGCGCGACTGTTCACATACGCTCACGAGTGGCACGCTCTGCACGCACCGCAAAGCGAAAGCCAATCAAGAGAGAGACCAGCGGCGCTTAAACAAGATAGCGAACAGCAAGGTGCGTTGACCCTGGCTCAACTGGGCAGCTTTCTACGCGAACCGGCCAAGGCATTTTTCAACACTCGCCTCGGGGTCTACTTCGAGCAGGAAGAACTTACCCAGTTAGATGTAGAGCCTTTCACGCTGAACGGGCTACAGAATTGGCAGTTACAGGATCAGTTAATCGCCGCCCAGCGCCACGCCGTGGATAACGGCCTACCGCGAATAGAAGCGCTGCACGCCGCGCTGGAACGCTTCAAGGGCCAGGGTGTGCTGGCCGTGGGCGCCTTTGGCGAGCGAATGCGCGAAACTCTGGCGGAACCGATGGAGGCGCTGTTTGGTGCCTACGAAGAGGCGCTGCAGGAGTGGCCACACGTAGTGGCCGCACCCCAAGCAGTTTATGTTGAAGGAAGAGTCACATTGGAAGACTGGCTAGGAGAGCTACGCCAGGATGAGGCAGGTAACCGCTGCCGCTTATTGCTGCTCAGCAGCAGCCTGATTAGCCAAGGGCGCGGCCGGGGCCAGTACCGTTGGCAGCACCTGCTACGCCCGTGGGTAGCGCACTTGGCAGGCAATAGTGAGCAACCACTGACCACTCAGCTACTCTCAAAAGCGGGCCATGTGCGGCTGGAACCGTTAGACGCCGAGAATGCCCGTTACCAGCTAGAAACCATTCTCAGTGCCTGGTGCGATGGCATGCAGGCACCGCTGCCGCTGGCCCCTCAGGCCGCCTTCGCGTGGTTAGCCAAGCTGGGCACGCCTGAATCCGAAGCCGACAGCGACGCCTATGCCGCCGCCGAAGCCATCTATGAAGGTGGCCGCTTCCAGACCGGCGAAGTCGCCCAAAGCGCCTACCTTTCCCACCAATGGCCGAGCTTTGAACGGCTGTTTAACGAGCGCGCCCTGGCCCACCGCTTCGCCTCGCTAACCGAAGCGCTCTATGCGCCGCTGCACCGTTCGGTCAAGGATTAAGTATGTTTTGGCTGAGCGATAAAATCCGTTTGGCTAGGGCGATCATCTCCGGGTCGCCGGTGTTCTTTCCGGCACATCGGAAAGCTTGATCACCGGCAGCCAGCCCTACCCCTCGGGGCGTGCCTCGACCATTTTGACCACCATGTTCATCGGCTCAACGCCCACATCGTTAGTGAAGTTGGTGCCGATACCGAACGCCATGCCGATACGTTCCTGACAAAGGCCTGAATACGCTCGACTTTCTCAGGCGTCAGCGCATCAGAGAAGATAATCGTCTTGCTCAACGGGTTGATGCCCAGACGCTCGTAGTGCGCAATGGTTTGCGAAGCAAAATCGATTGGATCGCCGCTATCGTGGCGAACGCCATCAAACAGCTTGGCGAATTTCTTATCGAAGCTGTCAAAAAGGCATGCGAGGTAAACGTATCCGTCAAGGCGATACCCAGATCCCCTCGATACACATCGACCCAATGTTCAAGGGCAAGGCTATTGGCCATTTTGAAGCCAAAGCGGGCACCGTGGAACATAAACCACTCATGGGCATGGGTACCGATTGGCTTGACACCGTGGCGCATGGCCAGCAGCACATTACTGCTACCCGTAAACGATTCGCCACCGTGATGGTGAAGCGCACCGACCACACGGTCGTGAACATCAAACGAAAAGCGCCGCCGAGTACCAAACTCGGCAATCTTCAGCCCTAATCGGCGGTAGAGTTCGATCTTCTCCTGCGCACGCTGCTCGATCATTGCATCGGCCTCTGGCGTGATCGTGACACCACGCAGCCGATACCAAAGCTCGCTGATCAGTGCCATCAGCGGCACTTCCCATAGAATAGTGCGATACCAAGGCCCCTCGATAATCACCGAAAGGTCGTTCCCCTGCTGCTCGACAATGACCTCACTGGGGTCGTAATGGAACCCGGCCAGGAAGTCGAGATAAGTCGGGTCGAGGTAGGGGCAGGTTGTTTCGAGATAGCGCTTCTCCTCATCACTCAGGCGAAGATCCGCCATCTGATCCACTTCGCGGCGCAGCGCAGCACCGAAGCCATCAGGAAAATCGTGCTCGCCACGGTTAATAAAGGCGTAGCGCGCCTGGGCATAAGGAAAGCGTTTGATCACGGCGTTCTGCATCGTGATCTTGTAAAAGTCATTATCCAGCAGCGATGTCAGCATGAGATCCCATCGTTAGAGTGAACCGAAGCCGCCGGTAGCGTAAACTCATTGCTCCAAGAGTGGCTCAGCGACAAGATTATCAGGTGGCGGGGCTCTCATACAGTCTACGGCTCGTGTTGAGGCTGGATATATGCCTGCCTCGGCACCGAGAACCGATTGTTTTATATCATCGATTACCGGAGATCAGTGATGAGCCAGCCCGCTCCACTCAACCCATTAAGCCTGCCGCTTCACGGCAGCCGGCTGATAGAGGCCAGCGCGGGCACCGGCAAAACCTTCACTATCGCGCTGCTTTACGTGCGGTTGGTGCTCGGCGGCCACCGCGTTGACGATGACACGGCATTTGTACGTCCGCTCACGCCGCCGGAAATCCTGGTGGTTACCTTTACCAACGCCGCCACCCAAGAGCTACGCGAACGTATCCGCAACCGGCTGGTAGAAGCCGCCGAAGTGTTTCGCGCTGATGGCCAAGAAAGCGATTCACTGCTGCTAGAACTCCGCGACCAATACGACCCCGCCACTTGGCCCGCCTGTTCGCGGCGCCTGGCGCTGGCCGCGGAATGGATGGACGAAGCCGCGGTTTCCACCATCCACAGCTGGTGCTACCGCATGCTGCGAGAACACGCCTTCGACAGCGGCAGCCTGTTCTCCCTCAACCTGGAAAACGACCAGCGCGAACTCGAACAGGAAGTGGTGCGCGACTACTGGCGCAGCTTCTACTACCCGCTGGACAGCGACGCCCTCGGCACTGTCATTAGCTACTGGAAATCACCAGACGACCTGCACATCCTGGTACAGCGGCTACTGCCCGAAAGCGAAGCGCTGGGGGCGAAAGCCCGAGCCCAGCGACACCCTGGCCGCCACTCAGGCCGAACGCGCCGCAAAGCTCAGCGAACTCAAAGCGCCTTGGTCCGCCTGGCTGGATGAGCTGGTGCCCGCACTGGAAGACGCCGCCAAACGCAAAGCCTTCAAAGGCCAAAGCTTTAACGCCAAAAGCCGCGCCAACTGGCTAGGCGCGCTACGCGAGTGGTGCGAAACGGAGGCCGACCGCCCCGCGCTCACCGACGCCGCCTGGAAACGCATGACGCCTGACGGCATGGCCGACATCTGGAAAGAGGGCACCCCCCCTGTCCGCACGTATGGGCAGCGCTAGCGCAACTACCGGCCGCACTGGCTGCCCTGCCCGAGCCGCGCAACGACCTACTGATTCACGCTGTGCAGTGGTGTCGTGCCCGTATGGAACGCGAGCAGGAGCGCCGCGCGGAGATGGGCCCTAACGACCTACTTACGCAGCTAGACCGCGCCCTGCAAGGCCCCAATAAAGAAGCCCTGGCCACGCAGATCCAGCGCCAGTTTCCCGTGGCGCTGATCGACGAGTTTCAGGATACCGACCCGGTCCAGTACCGCATTTTTAATGCCGTGTATGACGTCGCCCAGCCCCGCCGTGACAGCGCCATCCTGCTGATTGGCGACCCCAAACAGGCGATTTACGCGTTTCGCGGTGCGGATATCTTCACCTACCTGCGGGCCCGGCACGATACCGATGGCCGCCATGTCACGCTGGGCACCAATTTCCGTTCCAGCAGTGCCATGGTGGCGGCAGTTAATCACTGCTTTAGTTACGCCGACCAACATAGCGCCGGGGCGTTCCTGTTCCGCGCAGAAAGCGGTGACAACCCACTGCCGTTTAACCCAGTGGAAGCCAAAGGCACCAAGGAGGCGCTGGTACTCAACGGCAAATCGATCCCGGCGATGACCCTATGGCCAATGGAGTGCGAAGAGCCGCTTTCCAAAACCGCCTACCACACTGAAATGGCCGAATGCTGCGCCTCGCACATGGCCATGCTTTTGGAAGCAGGCCGCCAGCAACAGGCGGGCTTTGCAAAGGGCTTTGCGAAAGCCGCTGATGACAGTGACGCTAACGAAGAGCAAACACTCACTCCGCTGGCCCCCCTCGGATATGGCGGTGCTGGTCAACGGCCTGCAGGAAGCCCGAGCGATTCGACTGGCGCTGGCCAGCCGGGGCATCAAGAGCGTTTACCTTTCCGATCACGACAAAGTGTTTAGCTCACCCATTGCCCCGCAGTTGGCCATTTGGCTACGCGCCTGCGCCGAGCCCCAGGCCAACTCACGCCAGGCGGAAGCCAAGCTGCGCGCCGCCCTGGCAACGCCGGTACTTGGGCTGAGCCTTGAAGCACTCGATTACCTCAACCAGAGTGAGCTGGCCTGGGAAGCGCGGGTCGAGCAGTTCAGCGACTACCACCGCCTGTGGCAACGCCAAGGCGTGCTGCCGCTGGTGCGCCGATTGATGGTCGATTTTGATATCGCCGCACGGCTGCTGGGCGAGTTCGCCGAGGGTGAGCGTTTGCTAACCGACTTACTTCATCTGGGTGAAATGTTGCAACACGCCAGCCAGGAACTGGATGGCGAACACGCGCTGATTCGCTTTCTGGCCGAGGCCATTGCCGACCCGGACAGCCACGGCGACAGCCACAAGCTGCGCCTGGAGAGCGACGCCGATCTGGTCAAAGTGGTGACCATTCACAAATCCAAAGGACTGGAATACCCGCTGGTATTCCTGCCGTTTATCGCCAACCACCGCCCGGTCAGCGACACCGACCTACCGCTGCGCTGGCACGATGGCGAAGGCACGCTGCAAATTAGCCTAAACGCCGATGAAGCCACGCTTGCCACCGCCGACCGCGAACGGCTGGGCGAAGATTTGCGCAAGCTTTACGTGGCGCTCACCCGCGCCCGCCACGCCACTTGGCTGGGGCTGGCACCGCTAAAAGGCAGCGAGAATAGCGCCATTGGCCACCTGATGAACGGTGGCAAAGCCATCGCCCCCAGCGTGTTTACGCAAACACTGGGCGAGCTGGTGGAGGGGAGCGGTATTGAACTAAGCCCCGCCCCGCGCCCACCACGCTGCGCTTCACCCCTGCGCCGGAACAACAAGCGCTGGGCCACGCCCGCACGCCGCTGCGCCCCGCGCGGAACAGTGGTGGATCGCCAGCTACTCGGCGCTGCGTACCTCGGGGCTCTCTCAGGCGCGGTTACCACGCCCGTTCCATCGCCCATGCCCGAACCCACCACCCCCAGGAAGCCACCACCCTGGAAGTACTGGACGAACCCCACGACAACGCCATTAACACCGAGGCGTTTCACCTGCACCGTTTCCCAAGAGGGCCAGGGCCCGGCACGTTTTTACACGGGCTATTAGAATGGGCGGGCCAGCTAGGCTTTGATAACGCGCTAAAAGCCCCTGCCGCTCGGGAAGACATGCTGCGGCGGCGCGTTCAACTGCGTGGCTGGCAGGCATGGTACGAGACACTGGCAGGCTGGTTTGACGAGCTGCTCTCGACACCTCTTCCCCTGCCTCACTCTCTGTCACTGGCCCCGTCCACGTCCCTGACAGAGCCCAGCGAGGGCGGCCAAGTGGCGCTATGCGAACTCGAAAGCTACCAGGTGGAATTGGAGTTCTGGTTTGCCGCGCACCATGTAGAAACGCACAAGCTGGATGAATTGGTAAGTGACCACTTACTACCGGGGATAGCACGACCTACGTTAGATGCCGACACCCTCAACGGCATGCTCAAGGGCTTTATCGACCTCGCCTTTGAGCATGATGGCCGCTTCTATGTGCTCGACTGGAAATCTAACTACCTGGGCAGCGACGACAGCGCCTACACCGCCGATGCCCTACGCGATGCCATGCTTGAAAAGCGCTACGACCTGCAAGCCGCGCTTTACTTGCTCGCCCTCCACCGGCTACTGAAAGCACGTATGCCCGACTACGACCCGCACCAACACCTGGGCGGCTCGATGACCGTGTTTCTGCGCGGCAGCCGCACCACCGCCCGCGGGGTACACGCCGTGCCCGCCCCGGTCGCGCTGATTGAAGCACTGGACGCGCTCTTTGCAGGCACAACGGCAAGCGTAGAATCAGGCGCTGCAACAAACTCAGCAGCAAGCCAGGAGTCACTGGTTTGAGCAACCGGCATGAGCAAACAGCTATGAGCAAAGAGACACAGCCTCCATGAACGAGCCCATGAACCTTGATCTGTTTGCCGATGACGCACCGCCCGCTGCTGCTCAATCACAAGGTTCAACGGCACCTACAGCACCACAGGTAACAGCCGCCCAGCCCCACCCCGCGCTAAGCGACACCGCGGAGCTATTCCTGCTGTGCGAGCGCTGGGTCGCCCGCGGCTGGCTGCGAGATTTAGACCTGGCCCTGGTGCGTTTTTTTTTGAGCAGGAAACTTACAACGCCCCACCGCTGCTATTGTTGGCGGCGGCTCTCGCTAGCCACCAGCTCGGCCGAGGCCATGTGTGCCTGGATTTAGCAGCTACGCTGGAAGCGCCGGATTTTGCGCTTTCGCTGCCGCCGGAAGGCGACGACCTCAACGACCCGCCGCCGCTGCCCAGCCATGTGCTGGCCACGCTAACGCTGCCCGAGTGGCAGGCCGCGCTCAACCACCCCACGCTGATCAGCGACGGCCCCGGCAATACGCCCCTGGTGAAAAGTGACTCCTCGTTCACCACCCGGCTCTACCTGCGCCGCTACTGGCAGTTCGAGCAAACCCTGCATAACGAAATCGCCGCCCGACTCAGTGTGGGCAACGCAGGTGAAAGGCTGCTGCTTAAAACGCACTGGATACGCTATTCCCTGCCACCAACACCCTGGATTGGCAAAACCGCCTGCGCCCTCGCCGCCCGAAGCCCTTTCTCCATCATCACCGGCGGCCCCGGCACCGGCAAAACCACCACCGTGGTGCGCCTGCTGGCCCTGCTGCAAACCCTGCAACTGGCTCAGCCCAACGCCCACCCGCTACGCATTCGCCTGGCCGCCCCCACCGGCAAAGCCGCCGCACGGCTGAATGAATCCATCGCTGGGCAGGTGAAAGACCTACCCTTAGCGGGTTGGAATCGCTATTAGATAAGCACTCAGCCGCTTCCTCATCGAACGCAATAGACATTCCGACGGAAGTGACCACGATTCACAGGTTACTTGGCGCCCGCGCCGACACCCGCCACTTCCGCCACAACGCAGCCAACCCGCTGGCGCTGGATGTGCTGGTGGTGGATGAAGCCTCGATGGTGGATATCGAAATGATGACGGCGCTGCTCAGCGTCTTGCCCGCCAGCGCAAAGCTGGTGCTGCTGGGGATAAAGATCAGTTGGCATCCGTGGAAGCTGGCGCCGTGCTGGGCGACCTGTGTCGCCGCGCCGACGCCGCCCACTACACCCCCACCACGGCACATTGGCTGGCCGACCTCACCGACCACCCGCTGCCGGAGGCATTAATCGACCCGGACGGCCAACCGCTGGACCAAGCCATTACCATGCTGCGGGTAAGCCACCGCTTTACTGAAACAAGCGGCATCGGCCAGCTCGCCCAGGCGATTAACCAGCCGCTAAGTGAGGTATTGCGGGAACGGGATAAACACCAAGCAGTGCATGGCGTACTGAATAACGGCTACGCCGACCTGCACCACCTGGTGTTGAAGCCAGACGCACAAAACGAAGACAGCGCCCTGAAGCGCCTGGTGATCACCGGCAGCCCGCAACGTTTTCCCAGCGCAGGCGAAGGCCGCTCCAATTTCAAGGGCGAGCCAATTGCACCGCCCACCGGCTATTGTCACTACCTAAACACATTAGATAGTGAGCGGCCTGATACGGCATTAGCGTTTGAAGAGAACGGTGAGATTTACAATGCCTGGGCTAAACAAGTGCTGAATGCCTATAGCCGCTTTCAGTTGCTCTGCGCGCTACGCAAAGGCCCTTGGGGTGTTGAAGGCTTAAACCTGCGCATCGCCAAAACATTGCGCCGCGAAAGCTGCTGTACGGCAACGACCACACGTTAGAGAAAGGCTGGTTCGAAGGCCGCCCAGTGCTGGTCACCCAAAACGACTACAGCCTGAAACTAATGAACGGCGATATCGGCATCACAATGGCGGTGCCAGATCCCCGCTCTACATCAGGAGCCCCAGGAAGATCGCTATTAAGAGTCGCCTTTCCGACCAGCGACCCGGAAAACCCGATTCACTGGGTGCTACCTTCACGACTACACGCGGTGGAAACCGTGTTTGCGATGACGGTCCACAAATCCCAAGGCTCGGAGTTCTTGCACACCGCCCTACTGCTACCGCCCACCCTAAACCCCATTCTGACCCGCGAGCTGGTGTACACCGGCATCACCCGCGCCCGCGAATGGCTCACGGTGGTGGAAGCCAAACGCGGGTGTTGAATGATGCGGTGACGAGGGAGGTTATGAGGGTTAGTGGGGTTGATAACAATCGATAATGATGACTTTAATATTTAACAAAATATAACAATAATTAAAGCAAATCACCGATCAATTCATCAACTCCATTACTGGAATCAAACTCAATACTTTTCAGCTCTAAAAATAACTTTTTTATAATCAAGCGCTTTTGGCCAAAGATTGAAAGCATTTCATTTATTGCTTTAAAATAAACAGAGTTGTTAATAATAAACTTAGGATTATCTTTAACAACATATAACTTATTCTTTTAATAGAAGGTTTAGACAAAACTTCTCTAAATGAGACTTCCCCTCTACTTTTCTTATTCTTCATAAAAGATCGGGACATTTATGACTCAAGATATCTACGATCATGCTTTCGCGATTACTCACCATAATACAGTGAATTAAGTATTCATTATTTCGACCTATTGAAAAACTGTTGAACTTCATTATTACTTTCATCACACTCCTCTTTTACCACATCTATATCTTTACCTTTGTCATCAAAATTTTCATCGTTAAGCAAATAATCTTTGTCAGCAACCACTTTAAAACCTAACTTACGAACAAAGAAAAGCTTTTTCTTTTTCCACTTCTAAAAACTTATCCTTTTATTAGCAATATCCATATAATTATTATTATGATACTCAACAAAATCACTTAGCACTTCTTTAACAACAGAGGCACGCATTGAACTAAAATCAATGTCAGAACAAAGTTCAAAACGTTTCTATAGGTCGACCAATTATTAGAATGATAAAAATGCAATAATATTACTTTCTGATTTTCCTTTATATCATTGCAAATAAACATCGAAGAAAAGTATTCCATTAATGACTTATGAGACCACCTGATACTACTACCCTCTTTAATAAAAAAGAGGAACTGTTGTTGTTAGGTCTTTAACAAAATTAACGGCACTAGTTTTAACCCCATTAGCTTTTGAAATTATATCACTTACAACTATCTCTAACTCATCTTTTGGAATTCAATTTTTCCACCATTCTTTAGACACCAGAAACCTAGCCTTCTTAATAGAAATGAAACTCAGAAGAATCTAATTTAGAAAATTTTGGTCTAACAAACCCAACTTCTTTACTTAAATCATGTGCCTCAAATAAAGCTTCGTATACTTGGGAATAAAACAAATGTTTTTGCGGAATGACGGTTTTATGTCTGTATGCACAAAACAAAGTGAAACATAAAGAGGAGTTGATAAAAATTCTTTAAGTCCCTCATCCCTACTCTGCTGAATGCCCGATATCAATTTTTGAAACATCACTCTTAGGATCGTATTTTGATATTAGTGAAAAGCTTCTTTTTTCACTTAAGGAATTTATTTCGTATCGAGTAAAATCATAAAAATCTGAAAGATAAGATTCTTTTCTTGAAGTAATAAGAATTTTAGGATCGCTCAACTGATCTATAAAAACCCTCAGCTCTTTTATGATATACTCTTTATTATCTACTGAGACTTCATCCAAGCCATCGAATAAATAAACCAAAGGAAGGTCTTTGATTAAATCTTTTGAAAATTTTCTTTAAGCCCAAACTTTAAAGCAATTTGCTCTGATATAGGTTTTTTTCAAGCTGTCTCAACTCTATAAAAACAGGTATATATTTCCTTTTTTAAAACATTAATAAAAATCTTTTTTGATAGGGTAGATTTACCCATGCCAGCAGAATCATTAACCAAAACTTACTGTTGCTTTCAAACAAAATTGCTTCATCATCAACAACTATTTCAACATCATCTTCACTTTTTATAGTTAATGGAACATATATATCTTCTAATTTTTAGGCGTATTTGGATAAGCGATAGTATTAATAGTGGAGCATTTCCCAGCTGCCCATGCAATATACTTCACTGACTCTTTCTCAAAACTTCTTTTATCTATTTTATCTTTAAAATAGTTTGTGACCTGTGAAGTTACGATAGGTTTTATTTTTCGTTATAAATTTTTTCAGCTATTGGAAAACTTAATCTAATAGCGTCTTCTAATTTAATATCATCTAGCATAAATATCCCTCAAGCATAATATTGCAAAATGAAAATATAACTTCAAGATAAACATATGTTTAAAAATTGTGAATATCTAACTGTAATTCTTTTTATACGGATGCTATCTAACTAAATTGTAATCATAACCTCAGCACACCATAATCTAAGCTTCGATATTCCACTTTGACAGCCTACAGCCGAGATAAAACAGCGCCACTATAGTGGCGCTATCACCGAGATTGATGAGTCAAGCTTGTTGTTTTTCATCAAGCTCAATGCTCACCTGTTTCAATAACCGCTGTATGTCTGCGAACGCCGCTAAGCTTGCTCTCATCCATCTTGTTGCCAAAATGCTTTTGGCTATCATAGTTATAGTCGCGACATCTATCAGTTTTGTACCCAGCCACCGCTAGGTGCAGCACAAGCAGTAGAAACAGTGTTCGACATTACGGTACACAAAAGCAAGGTTCGGAGTTTCGCACACCGCACTACTGCTACCGCAAACGCCCCACCCATCCTCATCCGGGAGCAGGTCTACACTGGCACCAACCCGCGTCCGCGATTGGCTAACGCTTATCGAAGCCACGCGCCTTGTAACTTTTAACTGAACACTATCCAGCCTACGGTAAAGCAATAGATAAACCAGAATTAGGCCAGGTGGCATACCTAACGCAGTTTCGACCCCAGGTGACGATCGAATATCATTGAGCAGCACATTGGGATCGAAAATTTTTCCTTCCATAACCACTGATTCTGACCGTGGATTATTAGAGTGACGGGCCCGATATACCAATACAGCCCCTTTTTTTCTCTTTGATTGCGCGTTGGCAAAACCCTCGTGCATAGAATCGATTGAACTCACCCTCTGCAAGTGTTTCGTTGGCTGTTACAGGGATTTTTGCAATCGTTGTTCCACCCTTCGGTTTTTTACGCTCTTCATGACTTCTCAAGATTCTAAGTTCTAATAAGTTGTCCGCTAGCCAAGCATCGTCGTGAAATCTTGCCGCCTCTTTAAGTATTGACGGCCACTGCCGAACTCCCTCATCATTTAATCTTTAGTTTATATAGAGCGTTCCGCCCTCAATATCACGATCAATCTCTTCAACCATTTGTGAACGAGTGCTCTCATCTAGATTCCTATAATTCAACGCCATGATTCTCTCCTTATATTATTAGGCACCTACCACTTCAACTATTACCAACAACCGCGAGCATTACCGCTGGCGTTTATATTTCTTCTATAAGCTTTTTAGTAACTACAGATAATAGCGATATATCATTTGTATGCCTTTCAAACGTGAAGTGGGTGGTCGTTTCGGAAAGGGTAAACAAATTCATTCGCACGCCTTTACGTGAAAAATAGTGCCGTGGCAGGTAGTGCGATCGCGTAATTCGAGGGCTTCGATGGAGCCGGCAGCAGCTTTCCAACAACATGCAACTGCACGTGTTGGTTAGTAGGATGAAGCTCGATGCGTGAGGCATTTTGCATTAGTTTGTCCCTGCGGCGATTTATCGCTCTAGTCATTTAAGACTATCAGCTAAGTTCGTTGAACCCCATGTTTAATTCATTAAACTTTAGGCTACGAGGATGATATGGATCATACTCAGCCCCATTACGTCCTACCACTGCCCTAGGCTAATGCAAAACAGTACGGCTAAAATCTGCCTATTTTGAATATCAGGATGGGGTTGACGCCACCACGAAAACGCCCCGCAGTAGCGAGGCGATGAAGGTAGTAAGTTTATTGGTGGCGGCTCTACTAAACGAATGCAGTCTCCTGAAAACTAGCACGTGCAGTCACACCAGAATGCCAAACCTGCAACTGGGGATACTCTTCTTTCCAGTTCACCTCTGGCAGCCTAAAGACTAGGTAATCCAGCGCCACCGTAATGGCGATGTCGCCCGTTGATGGCTGCGGCCTGCTGTTTTCCCCAAACTCACTGTTCAGCTGTTTCAGCAGCCTCTGAATGGCTCGCGAACGCCGCTGGCCCAGCTCGCTCGTCAATCTCTTTGCCATAGTGCTTTCTGGCAATCACGGTCGTGAACGCGGCATCCATCAGGTTTGGCCCAGCCCCACCAGTGCAGCACATCCCCAGGCTGGCGGCTGGCAGCATTGGCGGGTTGGGGCTTACGCTATCCAGGTAAACGGCAATCAGCATGGATTCGCTAAGCGTGGTGCCCTCCCTCCGTTACCAGCGCGGGAATGCGCCCGGCGGTTGGCTTTTAACAGATCGGCATCGTCTGCCCAAGGGTCGCACCACTTCAGCGTGACGGCATCAGCCAGGCCTTTTTCCAGTAACACGATGCGCACCAGGCGCGCGTAGGGCGAGGTTGCATTTAGGTAGAGTTCCATTGTTATCTCCTTAGCTGCTCACTTAGCTCGACAAGGTCTTCAGCCACAAAATCCCACGCTTCTTCTGCTTCTAAATCTTTGCTCTGGTGGGGCCATACTCAGTACGCCGGGGTATAAAGGCCGTTTTCATTCCCAATGCACGGGCCGCACGCAGGTCAGCATTATGCGCTGCGCATAGCATTACCTCTTCCGGCGGGAGGCGTAGCAGGCGGCAAGCCCTAAATAAACCTCAGGGTCAGGCTTGTAATGCTCGAATAACTCGGCGCAAAAATCATATCCCACGGTAGCTTGGCGTGACGGGCGACATCGACCATTAATGAGACATTACCGTTGGTCAGCGTGGCGATGATGGCGTGCTCTTTCAGGCGTTGTAGGCCCTGTGGCACATCCGGCCAGGGTTCTAATTGGTGCCAAAGTGATTGACGCGATCAATGGTCGCTTCGTCTAGCGCAATCCCCTGTTGATCGAGTAGTTTGACCAGGCTTTCTCGATGCAGGTCGTCTAATACCGTCCAGGGATTTCCCCCTGCGTACCCTGTCCATGGAAGGGGCATAAAGCTGCCGCCATTGATCAGCCAGTTCTTCACTGGGTAGATCAATCCCCGTTCTTTCTCAAGCCCCTGAACTGATGAATCAAGCTGGAGCGCCAATCAACAATAGTGCCAAATACGTCAAACACGATGGCTTTCATTCGTATCTCCTTGATGGATGGTTATTGCTGACGGAGTCGTTAGGTGGCAAGAAGAATCCTGGGCTTATTTAGGCTTTTTCACAAAATGGGCGGTCACCATCATGTCGCCGACGCCGTCGACCTTACAGTCTAGTTGGTGATCCTTGCTGTCCATTAATCGCTTGATCACGGCTTTGGTGCCTACCTTGAGTACCAGTGAGCTGCCTTTGACCTTGAGGTCTTTGATCATCGTTACCTTATCGCCTTCCGCTAGCAGCGTGCCGTGGGCATCTTTACCGTCACGGTGTCTTCGACCGCAGTCTCATCCGGGTTCCATTCGTGGGCGCATTCTGGGCAGATGAACAGGCGTTGATCTTGATAGACAAATTCAGATTGGCAGTTTGGGCAAGGTGGGCACGGCATGAGTGATGACTTCTGTGGTTTGGTTTAGGCTGATAATGATACTGAGCCAGGGGCATCGTGGCGAATGCCTTCATGCCAGCCCAAGAAAGGAGAACCAGGATGAACAAACGTGACCTGGAAGCGACCTACCGTGATTACATCACCTGCCTCAACAATCAGGACTGGATAAACCTTGGCCAGTTCGTGCATAACGATGCCCACCACAACGGCAGGCGCCTAGGCGTTAATGGTTATCGCGCCATGTTGGAAGCCGATTACGAGCAGATACCGGATCTTCACTTCAATATTGAGCTGCTGGCCGTTGATTCACCGCATATCGCATGCAGGCTGCGATTCGATGTCACCCCAAAGGTAGTTTCCTCGGCCTTGCGGTAGATGGCAAAAGTGACGTTTTGCGAGCACGCGTTCTACCTGCTTAGTGATGGCAAGATTAGGGAGGTCTGGTCGGCAGTTGATAAAACCGCGATTGAGGCGCAGCTTGGTTAGATATTCTGGTTATCACCCCCTTCACGTACGAATTAAACAGAATAGCGGATTGGTAGGCCCAGCCCTGGTAGGCCTCATTTTGTGCCGATGTTGGTCTAGAGAAGCGTTATCTGAGCCGTTTGACTGACTACCTGCGCTCCCTGGATGGTCATTAACTTATCACCTGAACGACACAGCTTTGTCACTTAGGCGGGCTACCGTTGCATTGTAAGTCACAATCAAGTGAGCTTATACATTGCAGAAGGTGATCCAATGGAGCCTGTTCAATCCTCTGACTTAATGCTCCGCATCGAGAAAATGGGGTGACCTATCCTGGGAATGTCCTCGCACTCCGCCCCACCACCGTCGATTTCCACAAAGGGGAGTTTACGGTACTACTCGGCCTTTCCGGTGCGGGTAAATCGACATTACTGCGTTCCCTCAACCACTTGGTGGTGCCCAGCACCGGCAAAGTGATCTCGGCCGAGCTAGGTGCGCTCGAAACCCGTTCTACGGTACGCCGCCATCGGTGCAAAACCGCCATGGTTTTCCAGCACCATCAGCTCATTGAACGCCATACGGCGCTCCAGAATGTGCTGACCGGTCGGCTTGCTTACCACAGCACCTGGCGCAGTTTGTTTCCGCTCCCCGGCAGGAACAGGAGCTTGCCCTGCACTGCCTGGACCGCGTCGGCATGGCCGAAAAGCGCTTACTCGGGTCGATCAACTCTCCGGCGGGCAGCAGCAAAGAGTGGGTATTGCGCGTGCCTTGGCGCAGCAGCCCGCCATGATCTTGGCGGATGAGCCAGTGGCTAGCCTTGACCCGGCAACCTCTGAGCGAGTGCTTACGTTACTGCGGGATATATGCCGTGAGGATGGTATTACCGCCATTATTTCGCTGCACCAGCTGGAGTACGCCCAGCGGTTTGCTGACCGCATTATCGGGTTAGCGAATGCCCAGATCGTTTTTGATGCGGCCCCTTCACAGTTACAGCAACGCCACTTGAACGAGATCTACCACGGCGCGGCCGGGGCTGTGACCGACACCGCTGAGAGCACCGAACCCAAACTTCCATCCACACATCCTTCCCCGATAAAACTGGAGATTGCCCAATGAAACCGCTATTCAGCTTATTCTTCGCCCTCAGTCTTATGATTGGAATCGTCATGCCGGCCTTGGCGGCGGACGCTGATCCAAACCCGGATCTGTTAAAAGTCGCGCTACTCCCTGATGAAAATGCTTCTGAGCTGATCAAACGCAACGAGCCCTTGAAAGAGTATCTTGAAAGTACCCTTGGCAAGGAAATTGAGTTAATCGTTACCACGGATTACTCCTCCATGATCGAAGCCATGCGCTTTGGTCGCATCGACCTCGCCTACTTCGGCCCGCTCTCTTATGTCATGGCAAGAAGCAAAAGCGAGATCGAACCCTTTGCCGCCATGATTGTAGATGGCAAGCCCACCTACCGCTCCATCATCATTGCCAATGTTGATTCCGGCATTGAGTCCTATGCGGATATCGAAGGCATGAAAATGGCCTATGGCGATCGTGCCTCCACATCAAGCCACTTGATTCCCAAAACCGTGCTGCTTGAATCGGCGGGGCTGGACGCAGGCGAGGACTATGAAGCCCACTTCGTTGGTACCCATGATGCCGTGGCGGTAAACGTGGCCAATGGTAATGCGGATGCAGGCGGGCTTTCGGAAGTGATCTTTGAGCACGTAATGGATCGCGGCCTGATTGATCGCAACCAGGTTAGGGTGTTGGGCCACAGCGGGAGTTTCCTCAGTATCCCTGGGCGATGCGCTCCAACCTGGACCCTGAACTCAGCAGCAGATCCAGAATGCTTTCATCAGCATCGATGATGAAGAGATTCTGGACAACCTAAAAGCCGAAGGTTTCGCCGCTATCACTGATTCCGATTACGATGTGATCCGGGAAATGGGTAGTTCGCTCAATCTTGACTTCGCCAAGATGTAAGGGGCATGATGAATCAATCCAAAACAGCGCCACGGGCCCTTTCATCGCTTTCTCCTGACGCCGTGTTGGACGAACACGCGCGCGGTTGGCGGAGCAAGCTCTTCCAGGCTGGCTCGGTGTTGGCAGTGGTACTCCTGGCGAGTTGGTACGTGGATCTGCTGGATTTTCGCACCCTGGCCAACGGGGTGCCTGCCATCGCGACCCCTACTGGGAGAATCACTACCGCCCGACTTTACTAACGCCATGGATTGGATAGCGCCGTTGGTCGATACCCTCGCCATGAGCATTGCCGGTACGGCGATAGCGGTCACCGCTTCGGTACCCTGGCGTTTCTGGCCGCTCGTAATACCTCGCCCCACCCCATGGTTTTCCATGTGACCCGCACGATGCTAAACGCTCTGCGATCGGTGCCCGAGTTGATTATGGGCATTATCTTCGTTGCTGCCGTGGGGTTTGGCGCCTTGCCGGGCGTGCTTGCGCTCGGCCTTCATTCCATCGGCATGGTGGGTAAATTCTTTGCTGAAGCAATCGAGCATGTCGACCCTGCCCCGGTGGAAGCCGCCGATGCCGCTGGCGCAACGCGGTTACAGGTTCACTGGCACGCGGTGCTCCCGCAGGTGCTTCCGCAGTTTGCCGATGTCTCTATCTACCGCTGGGAATACAACTTCCGCGCCTCTACGGTGATGGGCATGGTGGGGCCGGCGGGATCGGCTTCGAGCTAATGGGCTCTTTACGCGTCATGCAGTACCAGGAAGTCAGCGCCATCCTGATCGTCATACTCGCCATGGTAACCATGGTGGATAGCCTGAGCGGCTATCTTCGTAAGAAATTCAAGTAAGGAATTCGCATGAAACCAAGGGTTTTCATTACCCACCGGGTACATAACAGCGTGTTGGCAAAGCTGGAACAGCGCTGTGAAGTGATCACCAACCAGTCAGCCACTACCTTGCCCGCCGCCGAGGTAAAAGCCCACGCGGCAACCGCAGACGCCATGATGGTGTTTATGCCGGACCAGGTGAGCGAGGAGTTTCTAGCGGGCTGCCCCACCTGAAAGTCATCGGCGCCGCCCTGAAGGGTTACGATAATTTCGATGTGGAGGCGTGTACGCTTCGTGGTGTTTGGCTGACCTTCGTGCCGGATCTACTGACGGTGCCAACGGCTGAACTAACCATCGGGCTAACCATTGGCCTTATCCGCCATGTTCGGGTGGCCGACGAGTATGTGCGTTCCGGCCAGTTTAGGGGTGGCAGCCCATGTTTTATGGGTTGGGGATTGCCGGCGCGACCATGGGTATCGTCGGCATGGGCCCCATCGGCCAGGCAGTGGCAACACGGCTCAAGGGTTGGGGCGCCACCTTGCTCTATTCTCAACCAGACGCCTTGCCCGTCGCTGATGAGGAGGCGCTAGGCGTGACGCGCAAGACGCTTGAGGAGCTTCTTGCGCAATCCGATATTGTCATTCTGGCCTTGCCGCTCACTAAACAAACCCTGCATACCATCAATGCTGCGCGCTTGGCGTTGATGAAACCAGGCGCTTTTCTGGTCAATCCATGCCGGGGCTCGGTCGTAGACGAAGCTGCCGTTTTGGAAGCACTAGCGTCCGGTCAGTTGGGCGGCTACGCAGCGGATGTTTTGAAATGGAAGATTGGGCAAGGGAGGACCGTCCGCAGGAGATTTGCCCCGAATTGCGGGCCCACCCAAACACGCTATTCACTGCGCACATCGGCTCTGCGGTTCAGGATGTGCGGTTAATGATCGAGCAGCGGGCTGCCGACAATATCCTACAAGCGTTACAAGGAGAACGCCCTCAGGATGCGGCTAATTCACCCATCATCGCTGAGGAGACTCCATGCTGAACTTGGTCTGGTTGAAAAGTTTTACCACCCTGGTTCAGTACCGACGTTTTCAGGCCGCCGCCCAAGCCCTCGGTATCGCGCAACCCACGCTTTCGCTGCATATTCAAAGCTCGAAGAACAGCTAGGCGCCTTGTTAATACGCCGTAGCAAAACGGGTTGCGAGCCCACCAAAGCAGCCCTGGCGCTGATGCCGCTTGCACTTAGCATGCTGCGATTGGAGGAGCGCGCTCGGGAGGTCGTCAGCGGTACCCGTTTGCGCGTCGGGGCAAGCTCCAACATCGGTATTTACATGCTCCAACCCTACGTGCGCTCGTTCAAAACATCCCGGCGGCACCTGAGTTGGATCTGGTGATCGATAACAACCCCAACATTGCCAGACAAGTGACCAGCGGCGAGCTGGATATTGCGGTGATGGAGTGGTGGCACCCGAAACCCGGTTTCCAGGCAGTGGATTGGCGACAGGAGCCCGTGGTGTTAATTACTTCGCCCGAGCACCCCTATGCGGAATGGCATGAAATAGACCGGACAACCCTCGCAGGAATGAGCCTGCTGGGCGGTGAACCCGGAACAGGTACTGGCCGGTTGCTGGCGAATTTCTTCGGCGACAAAGGGCCGTTCCCGAATGTTTCGATGCAGCTGGGCAGTACTGAAGCGGTTAAGCAGGCTGTCAAAGCCGGCCTTGGCGTCTCACTGGTGCTGGCGGCTTGCGTCGAAGAGGAGATCCGTGCGGGCACTTTGTGTGCCATCCCGGTCAGTGATGGGGCTTGCCAAAAACTGAGCGTCATTTGCCCGGAGACGCTTGCGCGACAACCACCAGTCTCCACTTTTGTTAGCCATATCTGTCAGTAAGGAGGGATGGACATCTTTAGAGCCAGGGAGGGTATGTGGGCAGCTAAGCAGAGGTGCCATTGAGCCCCGCCCTCGCAAGCTTCGCAGAAACATTACGCGACGCGGGTGGGGTTTGGTGAGGCTCAGCGCACTGATCAGAGAGGTGTGTATAAGGCATGATTGTCGTTATGTCTGTTGCACTAGCGCTGCAGCTAAACGTTCGGATCATCCCCATTCACAAACGAATAGAGCAGAATATCGGATCGGTAGGCCCAGCCCTGGTTGGCCCAGAATTTCTGGGCGGCTTTATTCTCGGGAAGAATCATCAGGTGTGATTTCAGGATGCCTTCACTCTCCAGCGCTTCCAGGCAGAGACTTACCAGTCGTGTAGCAATGCCTAAACGGCGGTGAGAATCCGCTACCGATAAGTGCTGAACATAGCCGCGCTTGCCATCGTGGCCCGCCATGATCGTGCCCACCAGATCTCCTTCTACTTCTGCCACAAAGCTCAGGCCGGGGTTGCGCAGCAGGTATTTCTCGATGCCTTGCCGCGAATCAGCGTCGCGAATCCGCACGCCCTCACTTTCGCTCCATAAGGCAATGGCGGCTTCGTAATCGTTGATGGTCATGGTGCGGTAGTGCATCAGGTGGCTCTCATTGGGTGGCGGCGGTATCTTGATCGTTCTGTTCGGCTGGGTGACTGAAGTGCTCCTTCTGCTCAGCCCATTTCAGCAAGGCATCCAGCGCCGGGCAGAGTGCTTGCCCCAGTCGGTGAGGCGATACTCCACTTTCGGCGGCACCTGGGGATAGACTTTGCGGGCCACGATGCCATCCGCTTCCAGTTGGCGCAGCTGTTGAGCGAGCATTTTCTGGGAGATGTCTGGGATGAGCTTTTCGAAATCGGAGTAGCGCTGCACTTTTCCATCGAAGAGATGAAAGAGAATAATGAGCTTCCAGCGCCCTTCCAGCATTTTTAATACATTTTCCACATCGCTTGCGGCGGTAGCGGGCGTATAAATCTTTCCTCATGGGTAAGCCACTTACCTTTTGTGCGTTCTTGTTAACGCGTCAGTCTAGGCAGAAGATTCTCGCATATTAACCCTTGCGAGAGATGACCATCATGAGTTTGTCACTGCCAGACGCGATCAGCACTTATTTCCGCATCAGCAACGGGGCGGATGTTAGCCATATTGCGGAATGCTTTACCCACGATGCCTGCGTGTTCGACGAAGGCGAGACGCACCGCGGGCGACCCGCTATTCAAGCGTGGATGCGCGCTACCCGCGAGAAGATTGAGTATCGCGTCGAGCCGGTCAGTGTTTCCCAACAAGGCAACACGATGGTGGTTACCGCCACCGTGACCGGCAACTTCCCCGGCAGCCCGGTGCAACTGGACCACGCTTTCCAGCTTGCTGAGTCGCAAATCCAGTCATTGGAGATCCACTAATGGACCTGAACTTAAACGGACGACGCGTATTGATCACCGGGGGGCAGCAAAGGGGTTGGCGCGGCCACGGTGGCCCTCTTTCGCGAGGAAGGCGCGCAGGTACTGACAGCCGCCCGCACCCGCCCCACCGACCTGCCAGATGCGCTGTTTGTTGCTGCTGACCTGACGACGACCGAAGGCTGCGCCACGGTGGTCGATACGGTCAACGAACGTTTGGGCGGCGTGGATATTATCGTGCATGTGCTGGTGGCTCATCCGCGCCCGGCGGCGGCTTCGCAGCCCTTGGTGAGGCGGTGTGGCAGCGCGAGCTTGATCTCAATCTGTTTCCTGCCGTGCGGCTGGACCGCGCCCTGCTGCCCGGCATGCTGGCCCAGGGTGAAGGCGTCATTATCCACGTGACTTCCATTCAATGTGAGCTGCCCTGCCCGAGTCGACGACGGCTTACGCGGCGGCCAAAGCGGCGCTATCCACCTATAGCAAAAGCTTGTCCAAGGAGGTGTCGCTTAAAGGGGTGCGCGTGGTTCGCGTGTCGCCGGGCTGGATCGAGACGGAAGCCGCCGTTGCACTGGCCGAGCGCCTTGCCCACGAGGCCGGTACTGATTACGCAGGCGGCAAGCAGATCATCATGAATTCGCTAGGCGGCATCCCGATTGGCCGCCCTTCAAAGCCTGCAGAAGTGGCCAACTTGATTGCGTTTCTGGCGTCACCGCTGGCGGCTACCATTACGGGAACGGAGTATGTGATTGATGGTGGTACTGTGCCGGTTGTTTAACACTAGCAGTAGAGAAGAAGGCGACTAATTTATGGCGCGAATATCGTCGATATCGACTGGCCTTAAGAGCATTGTCTTATAGCGGATCAAGTCTTCTTTCGACATTAAAGGAAGCGTTAGGCTGACCTTCCCCGAATCAAAACCATAAAGGGCGTATGATTTAGCCCTGTTAATGTCTAGGAGGATATAGGTTACAGCTTTCTTCCCTAGCCTTTTTTCAATTTGCTTTTCTCCCAGTCTGGGCCAAAAATTCAACACTTCAAAGGCACTTAAACCATGGCTGATAATCCCTACCCCCACCCCATGGCCGGCCACCATGCCCACATATAGCCTGTACCAGTCACAAAGTTAATAATAAATATCACTGTAATAACCAATACATAAGAAGTGAGGTGCGTATAAAAATCCTTGATCGCTCTTACTTGTTCTAAAACGGCTTTTCATTATCTGTTACTTGTATCTCATTGTTCATGTCGGGCTCCTCTCAAGGTCTGCGACGTTAATTTCAAATACAGCAGCCAACGATTTAAGAGACTCAAGCCCCGGCTTTTGTCCTCCCTCAATTCGCTGGATGGTTCTTACACTTAATCCGCTGAGTTGGGACAACTGGTCTTGAGACCAACCTCGCTGTAACCTAAGTTTTCTAACAATCATCATTGACCCCTTTCTGCTGTTCTGAGAATTACTCTATAGCCCGACATGCACTTAGCGTAACGTCATAAACACGACAGCTGCCTGACACTTCAATATTTTCAAAAGTTAAAACAAATATTCACAGATCAACATATTGAACCGACACTCTAAGCAAATTCATTAAACGTGTAGTTGCTCAATGAATGACTGTCGGTTGGGACGAACGAGATGGTTGCTCGGCACGCCAAAATTCAGACTAGCCGTAGCGCCTAATCAATAAAAGTATGAGCGAGCGCTAGCTGGCCTGCCACCACTTCACTATTTGCGGTTCAAGCTGGCCGGTGGGCGGTAGCTGCCCATCTCTTGCAAAATCGGCCCATAGGGCACGCAGGCGCTGGCCGTGCTCAAGCAGGGTGGCGTCGTCCACGTCTTTACCAAGTCGGCATACTGCCAGTTGGCTGGCTCAGCCAGCAGCAGCGGAAGTTCGATCGTGTGTGCGGCGCCAAACGGGTAGCGGCCCTTGCCCCAGTCCAGCCGGTAAACGTAGGCGTTACCTTTCGCTTTCGCATGAGCGGCGTGCAAACGTGAGCGCATCACGTTTGTATACCTTGTTCGTCGTGGCAGCCACCATCGCCCTGGAGGCCTGCTCACCCACGAAAGGAAGCTGTCGGATGCGCATCAGCTTTGGTGACATCACCACAAACAGCGCGGTCTCCTCTGCGGTGGTGCCAATAAATACATCATATTTAGGCGCAACGCAGCGCCAGGCAGCATCAATATCGGATTCAGCAGGCAGTGGATAGTGGCCATACTGAGTGCCAAACGGCATGGCCGACTTTAGCCCAAAACCCTTTGCGGCTTCCGCCACTTGGGACTGTGTTCGCAAAATCTCATCCAGGGGGGCATCATCTTTTACGGTGGCAGCTACTTCGCCCATCTTAGTATTCATTTTCGCCCGACCACGGCTAATGCCCAGCGGCGCGCTCTGGATGATGGCACGCTGAAAAAGCCCCTCGGTGCCGTCAGCAATCATCAAATGAGCTGCCGCATCGCCCCGGCAGAATGACCAAACAAAGTAACGTTGTTAGGGTCGCCTCCCATGGCCGCGATGTTGGTATTAACCCAGCGCAGCGCCGAAATAAGATCCAACAGCCCCAGGTTGGCAGGGACGGTTGGCGTAGCCGCCCAAAAGCCCAGCAGGCCGAGTCGATAGTTCACGGCCACCACGATGACATTCTGTTCAAGCGCGAGCGGGCGCACATCGAATACCGAGAGATCGCCAGCGCCAAACACATAAGAGCCGCCGTGAATCCATACCATTACCGGGCGAGGCGCCGTGGCGGGGCTATCCGGCACGGTCACCGACAAATGCAGCTCACCCTCAACAGAGTGAAACTCCTGTTCGGTAACGCCTAGTGCTTCATTCAGCTCGGGGATAGTGTTTTGCGGCGATGCTGGCGACCACTCGGTGGCCTGGATGGGCGTTGTCGATGGCGGTTCATCAATTGGAGCGCAGAAGCGCTGGGTACGCGCATAGCGGATGCCCGTGGCACGTATAACGCCACGGTCACGCCAGCCGATCACGTCTCCTGCAGGGGTATTAAAACGTGGGGCATTCTGGTCGTTTGGCTCGGTGGCGGGCATAAGGCTCCTTTAAATTTGAAGTAAGCACAGCATGGCACTGTCGCTACGTGCTATGGGTGCGCTTGCTCTATTGTTTATCTTAAAGCACCTCACCCGCTAATCGGAGGCTGAGATTGTCACGGATTAAAGTCGGCTCAGATTGAGCGCGTAGGTAACTGGTAGCTAAAGCACCCACCGAACCCTTAAAAACCTTGCTAATAGGTTAAAGCCTATATAGCATAAAACCTATAAAACGATGAGGCACTCATGTGGTCAATAGAGCAGACAGATACCTTTGAAACGTGGTTTTCTCGCTTGAAGAAGCTGACCGGGAGAATGTCCTGGCTTCTCTTCTTCTTTTTACGAGAAAGGGGCCCGATGCTCTCACGACCGCATGCTGATACGGTAAACGGCTCGCAGTTTCCCAATATGAAAGAGCTGCGCGTACAGAGCTTTGGCCGCCCTATTAGGGCATTCTTTGCGTTTGACCCAACGCGCACCGGCATCATTTTATGTGCCGGTGATAAAGGCGGGAATGAAAAGCGTTTTTACGATGAAATGATTCCAGTCGCCGACAGAGAGTATGCGGCTCACCTGGAAACGTTAAAGTGAGGTGATCACCATGGCACGCACACTGGAAGACTTACTGGCAAAGAGAAGCCAGAGATTGTCGCCGCAGCAGAAGCGAAGGCGAGCGACATGCTGTTTGAAATCAGGCTAGCTGAGATTCGTCTATTGGCAGAAAAACGCAGTCCGAAATTGCGGATGCGATGGGCGTTAAGCAGCCAACCGTAGCGGGGCTTGAAAAGGTTGGCCAGGATATGCGCCTTAGCTCCCTTAAACGCTATGTTGAGGCGTTGGGCGGCCGCGTCCGTGTGGACATTGAGCTTCCCGATGGTAGCCATCACGGCTTCCCCGTTTAATGCCCCCTCTTTTCATTTCGCCCTAGCAATATAAACCACGATTGGCGTTGGCCGCCTTAAAGTGGGAGCTTATGCTGTCTTGAGCTGAAGCCTACTTCTATAAATAATGCCCCCACCGCATGTTTTAATTGGGCGCAGCCATTACCGCACGAACCACGGCCCTGCCTCATTACTATTATGCGAAAACGTCTCGCGCCTTCCACATTCCATTAACGCGCCACGGCAGCATCATGCATGCACTGGTCATGCTTGCTCTCTCCGCGGGGTGTAAAAAGCAGTAAACACCTGCGAACCAAAAATCAGGCGTTCCAACCTATTCGGCTGAGCGCCCGCCAAGCGCGTCCGAGAGGTCGGGGCCGGGATGCAGGCGGCCCGGCCAGCGCAACACCATGATCGCAAGAACATTGCGGTGTTCACCACCCGCCAGTCCCTTTTCCCCGTGGCCGAGGGATGATGCCGCTGGCCGGGTCCACCGCCGCCACCAGCGCCTCACGTACCCGGCCCACCAGTGGGTGGTCCTCGCGGCCAGCCAGCAGGAAGGCCAATGCCACCTCGGCTTTGGATGTCGGCCGTGGCCCGGGCCAGGATATCGGCCGTCTCCCGCTCCAGCGCTTCCAGCACCCAAGCGTGCACCTCCGGGTCCACCTTCCGCTGGTAGTAACGGCTGTCAGCGATGACGAAGTGGGTCAGACCATAGAGCCAGTTACGGTACTCGGCATCGTCGAGCCCGGCGACTCGATCAGGCGGGTAGTGGCGTCGGAAGGCTGCCTCCACCTCCCGGCGCAGGTCCATCACGCCAAGTTGGTGCAGGAAGTACGCCTGGTTGGCCACCTGGGCGGCATAGATCCCGATTACCGCCGGGTCGGTCAGGAAGGCCGCCCAATCGATCTTAGCCAGGTAGCCCAGCGCCCGCTCTTGGTCCTCAAGGGCCGGTAGCAAGCCGTGATACTCGGCCTGGACCAGTCGGAACAGCAGCCCGCGAGCGAAGGCGATCTCCCCACTCCCCCAGCATGGCGCGCCGGGCTCGCTGCTTGGTCGTGAGCTGCGAGTAGTCGGCAACAATAATCGCCCGGCTGCGGGCAGCCGTACCAGGCTCGGCCAGGCCGACGATGTCCTTCTCGAGTCGCGCCAATAGACGCTCGCTGTAAACATAATTGAGGGCCCGCCAGCGCTGCTCGCCCGTCAGGCGGTAGAGCCGCTGGGCAAAGTGACGCTGCTTGTTCTCGGACAGCGTCGGCAGAGCCCGCTCGTAGACCTCCTGGATGGCCAGACCGGCGTCGCGCTGGACGTCACGCTCCTCATACGGTTCCATGGCGGCGCAGCCGGTCAACGCCAGCACAATCATCAGTGAAAAGAGCTTTTTCATGCCGAACCCTTGGTGGTGTTCACTATCGATAGGCCATCATTGCACAGTCGATGAGCAATGATGTAAAAGCATCCGTGGCACTACCGGCATAAGCTAGGGCTGTGTTTCGAGGTGATGTGACTAATCAGGAGGGCGGCATGGGTAACGCTTGGCGATACTAGTGGAAGGTGCGCCCGGTAGTTACCTGATGATTGGCAGCTTAGTCGGCCAACGGATTAAGAACCCCATCATCGTTAAGCGCTTCAATTGGCTGATGGCAGGGTTGCTGATTGCCGTGGCGTTATCGATTGGGGTTGAGCATGTTTGGTTACCGCTTACCTCTTTAGCTAATTAGCGTTGCCAGCCCTGCGCTACGTTTTTCAGTAGTGGCTGGTTGCTCATAAAAAGCGCCCCGGAGGGCGCTTTTATTGCTGCTAGCGTTTAAAAGAGGTCCACTGCTCGGCGTCTTTTGCCGCCAATGACATGGGTGGACGGACGTTGACTGACTTGTGGTCGAGTATCGTTACGTTTTACCGCCAAGGGAGTGCGCGCTGGTCGGTGCTACTAGGCGTGCCTTTGAAGAACGACACCTCTTTTAATAATGACGCTGCTTGGCCTTGCAGTGAACGGCCTGCCGCACTGGACTCTTCTACCAGACTGGCATTTTGCTGGGTGACGCTGTCCATCTGCGACACAGCCGTATTGACTTGCTCAATCCCTTGCGACTGCTCTCGGCTAGCGGTGGCGATCTCTCCCATGAGTACCGTCACGCGCTGCACCCCGTGACGATATCCTCAAGTGATTTACCCGCTCGGTTAACCAGGCTCGAACCGTTGTCCACTTGATGAATACTTTCTTCAACAAGCTTTTGATGTCTTTGGCGGCATCGGCACTGCGCCCAGCCAGGTTGCGTACTTCATTGGCGACTACCGCAAACCCACGGCCTTGCTCACCCGCTCGAGCGGCCTCAACCGAGGCATTCAGCGCCAGCAAGTTTGTTTGGAAAGCGATCTCATCGATCAACCCGACGATACCGGCAATCTTGCGGCTTGAGGCATTGATACCCTCCATCGCTTCAATGGCTTGCCCGGCAATCTCTCCTCCGGCATTTGCCTGCTGGCTGACATCGTGTACGAGCTTGTCAGCTTCGGCGGCGTTGTCGGCGTTCTGACGCACGGTCGAGGTGATTTCATCCATCGATGCCGCTGTTTGTTCAATGTTTGCGGCCTGCTCCTGGGTACGGCGACTGAGATCATCCGTTCCCAAGACAATTTCATCGGCGGCGACATTCACGGACTCAGCGTTATTGCGAACGGACATCACCACTTGAGAGAATTTGGCTTCCATCGCCTTCAACGCGCTTAGCATGTCACCAAACTCATCCTTGGAGGTGATATCAATGTCGTTGTCTAGTCTGCCCTGGGCCATGGCATTGGCGAGTTCTTGCGCCTTGGCCAGTGGCGTCATGATTCCTCGTATCAACCATATCGCGAGCAGGATGCCAAAGATGACGGCGATGGCCATCACGCTCATAATAAAGTTGCGTGTCCAGTAATAGTCGTTCAGGGAGTCTTGGTTAGCGTTGTCGGCTTGAACGCTATTACGGTCTATCAGTTCCTGCATCGCCGTTAGAACTTGGGGATATGCGGCACGAAGGGTGGTGGTGGCAATGACTCTTGCGGCATCAAAGTCGTTGTCGATCATTGCCGTGTTGATATCTTCAATGCCGGCACGCAAGCTAGCCAGCGACGAGATGAATCTCTCGGCGATTGCGCGCTCTTCATTGCTGGACACACGATTAGGAAAATAATCCGCCCACGCAGCGTCGATAATAGCGTCGTTCTCAGCGACCTCTTGTTTTGTCGTCAGGGCAGATGCCGGATTACGATCACGCTGTTCAGCGGTTATCTTTACTCGGTTACTGAGCAACGCTTGGTTGATCTTACTCAGGTTTCCCAGTGTAAGCACGTTCCCTTCATAGGTACTGTTGAGAGCATCGTTCGTTTTGCTGAGGCTATAAAGACCGATAGCACCAACAATGATTAACATTAAAATACATACACTTAAACTCACTGCAAGCCGAAGTTTAACGCTTCGATTCATCAATAGCATGGAGGTTATCTCGTAGAAGCCCGCTGCTCTCAGCAACGAGTAGGCCAGAATGGAATCATGCTGAGTATCAACATGAGCTCAATCAAGGCGCATTCTGTTACCAGTCGCGTTGGTATATCGGCTCATATAACGAAAAATTTAATGCTTAGTTCAAAAATCAGCCAATGACTTACCTCTCAAAGAACCAATCTCTTTCGTGCGCAAACGCCAACTGGCGTACGTAATAGGGAGGCGCAATTCAAAACGAAACGGGGCCTGAACAAATGAATGTCAGACCCCGCGCGGCTATTTTAATAAATAGCTAGAACAGCTTAGAAAAATAACGAGAACAACGTTCAGGACAACTTAGGGATCACCAGCGCCACCGCCCGCGCCGTGTATATTGCCGGTGGTATAGCTTGATTCTGGCGACGCTAGCAGTACGTATGTACCGGCCAGCTCTACCGGCTGGCCTGGGCGGCTAAGCGGCGTGCTTTCGCCAAAGGTTTCCACTGCGTCTTGGGGCTGGCCACCGCTGGGCTGAAGCGGGGTCCAGAACGGCCCGGGCGCAACACCATTGACCCGAATGCCTTGCTCGGCGACCTGCTTTGCCAACGCTTTGGTGAACGCGACGATCGCCGCTTTGGTCATTGAGTAATCGAGTAGGATTTTAGGCGGATCGTAGGCCACCACCGACGTGGTGTTAATAATCACAGACCCAGGCTCCATGTGCGGTATTGCCGCCTGAGTAATCCAATACATGGCATACAGATTGGTCTTCATCGTATCGTCGAAGTCTTCGTGACTAATCTCCATAATCGACGGTTTCCACTGCTGCCGAGCAGCGTTGTTGACCAAGATATCCAGACCACCTAATTGCTGTACCGCCTGCTCTACCAGCTCACTGCAGAACGAGGCATCGCGAAGATCACCAGGGATAGCCACCGCGTTACGCCCTTCCGCTTCAATCAATTGAATGACTTCTTGGGCGTCTGACTCTTCCGCTGGCAGATAATTAATGGCCACATCAGCGCCTTCGCGGGCATAGGCAATCGCCGCTGCACGGCCAATACCGGAGTCCCCACCGGTGATAAGCGCCTTTCTTCCCACTAACCGGCCACTGCCCCGATAACTTTCTTCGCCGTGGTCTGGGCGGGGCGTCATCTCACTGGCAAGCCCTGGCCACTCTAACGGCTGGCGAGGAAACGGTGGTTCAGGGTACTTGTCTCTGGGGTCCTGCATTTGCCAGATGGGGCCTCCTGCGTCATAGGTGTTTGAAGTATTACCAGCATTGCCAGACGGCGATGAAGATGAAGAAGATGATGACTGGGCAAACGCGGGGCGGCCATCGCAGCAGCCATACCGGTAGCAAGACCACCCACTACTTGGCGGCGAGTAGGGTCAAAGTGTTGTCGGGCTTCATAGTAATCCCCAATAAGTAATCGTCGTGAATCCATTCTTGGCACATGGCCTAAGACGTGGGTGCTATCCCTGCTAAAGCATGCAATAGGGAAATGCATCAGCTCGAATAAAACTCTATTGACCCTAGTTGGAATAGCGGTGATTACCAAGCGGAGTACTGGCTGAAGCCAAAAATTAAAAAATGATAGTTAGAAATCCAAGCTACATTAAGCAGCTTTAAAAGTTATGCAGGGTGGATAATAAAAGAGCAGGCGCGTTGGCCTGCTCTTGTAACCTATCACTCTTTACTGTGCCTATATCAACAGGCTTGCGGCTCACTCACTTCTCGACATGCCCTCACGCTTTCGGCCAGTTCGCTGACGAGAGTGTGTACTCGCTCAACGGCTTCGTCAGCGGTAACGGCATGTTCAATGCAGTCGACTAACGCGGAGCCCACTACCACCGCATCGCTGAAGCGGCCGATGGTCGCGGCCTGTTCGGCGGTGCGGATGCCAAAGCCGACAGCAATGGGGAGTTCGGTATGTTCACGCAGTTGGCCAACCGCGCCTTCCAGCCGCTCCGGCGTAGGTGCGCTGCCGCCAGTCACACCCGCCACCGAGACGTAGTAGATAAACCCGGAGGCGTTGGCCAGTACTTTCGGCAAACGCTTGGCATCGGTGGTTGGTGTGGCCAGGCGGATAAAATCGATGCCGTGCCGGGCCGCTGGCTGGCAGAGTTCTTCGTCGTGCTCGGGGAAGGTCAACCACTATCAGGCCATCTACTCCGGCGCGGGCGGCATCTGTTAAAAGCGCTCGACGCCGTAGCAGAAAATGGGGTTGTAGTAGCCCATCAGCACAATCGGCGTGGTGCTGTTTTCTTCACGGAAGCGGCGCACCATTTCCAGCGTCTTGGCTTGGGTTTGGCCGTTTCCCAGCGCACGCAGGGCGGCTTTTGAATGGCGGGGCCATCGGCCATGGGGTCGCTAAACGGCATGCCGAGTTCGATGATGTCTACACCCGCAGCAGGCAGCCCGTGCAACAGGCGACGCGAGGTTTCGGCGTCCGGGTCGCCAGCCGTCAGGTAGCTGACCAGCGCCGGGCGATTTTGCTGCTTGAGCGCGGCAAAGCAGTATTCAAGACGAGAGGTGTTATTCATGACAGTCTCCTGGATTGCGCTCATTAGCTTTTGACTCCGAACTTGTCACCCAAGTAATGGGCGACGCTCATCATGTCTTTGTCGCCACGGCCGCTTAGGTTGACCACCATTAAGTGCTCGCGTGGCAGCGTGGGCGCGCGTTTGGCCACTTCGGCCAGTGCGTGGGCGGTTTCCAGGGCGGGGATGATGCCCTCCTGGCGGCAGCATACCTGGAACGCTTCCAGTGCTTCGTCATCAGTCGCGGAGACGTACTCTACCCGCCCTGCTCGTGCAGCCATGCGTGTTCAGGGCCGATACCGGGGTAATCCAGCCCTGCTGAAATCGAGTGGGCGTCGATAATCTGGCCATCTTCATTTTGCAGCAAGTAGGTGCGGTTGCCGTGCAGTACGCCGGGGTGCCGCCATTTAAGCTGGCTGCGTGCAGGCCGCTTTTACGCCCTTCCCACCCGCTTCTACGCCTATCATCTTCACTTCCAGGTCGTCTAGAAACGGATGAAACAACCCCATGGCGTTTGAGCCGCCGCCAATACAGGCCACCAGCGAATCCGGTAGGCGCCCTTCTTTTCCAGCATCTGCCGGCGGGTTTCGTGGCCGATCACGGCTTGGAAATCACGCACCATGGCGGGTATGGGTGCGGCCCAGCCACGGTACCGATGATATAGAAGGTGTCGTCGACGTTGGTGACCCAGTCGCGCAGCGCCTCGTTCATGGCGTCTTTTTAACGTGCCGGTGCCGGAGGTGACGGGGATCACTTCTGCACCCAGCAGCTTCATGCGGAATACATTGGGCTGCTGGCGTTCGATATCGGTGGTGCCCATGTAGATCACGCAGGATAAACCAAAGCGCGCCGCCACGGTGGCCGTGGCTACGCCGTGCATGCCGGCGCCGGTTTCCGCGATGATGCGTTTTTTGCCCATCTGCTTGGCCAGCAGCACCTGGCCGATGCAGTTGTTAATCTTGTGGGCGCCGGTGTGGTTTAGCTCTTCACGCTTTAAATAGATGCTGGCCCCACCAAAATGCTCGGTCAGCCGTTCGGCGAAGTAGAGCGGGCTGGGGCGCCCCACGTAATCATTCTGGAAGTAGGTTAACTGGCGCTGGAATTCGGGATCGCTTTTGCGGTGGCATATTCGTCTTGGAGCTCCAGGATCAGCGGCATCAGCGTTTCGGCAACGAAACGACCGCCGAAGCTGCCAAAGAGCCCGTTGGCATTGGGCAAACTTGAAGATAAATTCATTGGTTTATTCATCACGACCTCTGAATGCGATTGAGCTGGGCAATTTAAGATTGTGATGAAGGTAGCGCAGGCAGGCGGTGATAAAAATCGATAAGATGTCAGAAACACGTGAGTTTTAGTCAACTGTCGGACGGGATATACCCATGCAACACAGCATGCCACCGCTTAGCGCCTTGCGCGCCTTTGAAGCCACCGCTCGCTTGGGCAGTGTGACCGCCGCTGCCGATGAGCTAAACGTTACTCATGGCGCGGTTAGCCGCCAGTTAAAGAGTTTGGATGAGTATTTTAACGTTCCGCTCTTTACCAAAATGGGCCGCGGCATTGCGCTTACGCCACATGGGGAAAAGCTACAAAGCGGCGTAGGTGAAGCGTTCACCAGCCTCAAGAATAGTTGCGCAGCACTCAAACGAGATGTAGAAGAGGCGCCCTTTACCCTTGCCTGCCCCGGCAGCCTGCTGGCGCGCTGGCTGATTCCTCGCCTGGACCGCCTGCACCATGAGCTGCCAGAACTAAAACTAAAAGTCGTGGTGAGTGAAAGCGAGCAGCCGGGCGCGCAAACGGATGCCAGCGCCACCTTGGCGTTTTCCGAGCCGCCCTGGCCCATAGGGGTGGAAGTATTCGAGCTGATGGTGGAGCAGATATGCGCGGTGGCAAGCCCGCAGTTGGCGGCACACATTGACCCCGCCGAACCGGCAACGCTATTGGCGAACAAACTCTTATACACTGCCTCGCGCCCTCAGGCATGGCCGCAATGGGCCAGTGCCAAGGGGCTTGAGCTGACTCAACTTGAAGGGGCGCTAAGCAAGAGCCAAGGGTTCGATCACCTTTACTATTTGATGGAAGCGGCCGTGGCGGGTCTGGGTATCGCTATTGCGCCGCGGTTATTAGTAGAAGACGACCTGAAGAGCGGCAGGCTCATCGCACCCTGGGGAGTATCGAAACCCCGCCCGGCTCTGTCTGTGGCTGCCTAGCCAGGCCAACAGCCGACGCAGCGAGCCACTGGCGGAGTGGCTCAAGCGGGAGTTGGGGTATTGAGCACAATAAATGAAACAGAAACGCTGCAAGTATTGCGCAACCATGATCTAGTGCAACAAATCGAGGCTTCCTCAGATACCCACAATCGGAGCTAAGGCTGCCAATCTTTTACTCATAAGACCAATTTAACCAATAAGCTCTTCAATCGAGCGTTTACCATCCAGCAGTAGGTATTCCTGATTAACCACATCGGGCTTTGCACTACGTGTAATAGCGCATGAGCGACATTAGCACGAGAAATTTGGTTATCGCCCGCCTCGTCAATAGAACTAGCAAACTGCTGAGAGGCGGCTTCATCGGTCAGTCGGCCGGGCTTGAGAATGACATAGGGAACACCACTGTTGCGCAAGTGGGCATCTGCGGCAAATTTCGCGGCCATGTAAGGGCGCATTTTCTCGGCGCTTCCAGCGGCTGTTCCGCGCGCATGGCGCTGATCATAATGTAACGAGAGAGACCTTTTGCTTGGCGATATCGGCGGTACGAATAGCACCAAAAGGTCAACCATTAGGGTTTTGTCCGGTCCGGTGTGGGGCCTGAGCCCGCCGTGAAAACCACTTGATCGCACCCTTCAAAGGCGTGTTCAAACTCACCTTCTAAGTCAGCCACTACAGTATCGATGCCGTGATCATTAAACCATAATGCTTGCTCTTCACTGCGAACCATCGCCTTGATAGACGTGCCCGCCTGCTGCGCTAGCTCGCAAAATTGCTTGCCAATCTGTCCGTTCGCACCAATCACTAACGTTGTCATAACGCCTCCTTGTGAGTTGCATTCTCTCTATGAATGCAGGCGCCTGAGCGTAATTCAACCCATTGCTGTCCCTTCACTTCACTTAGCTCCCGCCTTATTCCCCCACATTAAGGCTCTCCCACCCATGTTTCTCTACCAGTGCTTTCAATGCGGGTGGACGATAGCTGACGTCGCGCTCATAGCGGGCTTTGACACTGGGATGAATAAGCATGGATTGGTCTTTGGGCTTTAATTCTCTATCTAACGGTTTCTTAAAACGATAAACATGCTTGCGTGAGTTGTGAATGTGCCCTTTCACCCCATCGGTTAGGTGATCGCGAATATGCGGCTCGGTGATTAACCCTGCGGCGTTGGCTTCATCCAGCATCCACGCAAGCGGGGTGTCGGCAGCTTGGATGCCGTTCTTGTCTGGCTTATAGGAGCCGCCAACATCCGCATGCACGCCTGCAAACCACACCTGCTTGAGGTCTACGCCGGGCCGAGGTGTCCAGATAGTGGGCAAAAGTCTTCACGTTTTTCATCAATAGCGAGCGCGTGGCGTGCAATGGCTACATTGGCCCCCATTTTGGTGTCGTAGAACTCATCGTGGCTGTCAAACAGGCCCATGATGCTATAAGGAATGCCTAGTGCGCCAACGGTGTCCCATACGCCAATGAAATGTATATCGCGGGAAGCGTGGCTGTAATCGGCGCGAAACTTACAAGCTGCCTTGCCAGCCGGGTGATTGGTTTTGGTTGGGCTTTTGTATATTTTCCAGGCTTGGGAGATTAGCCGGGCATCTTCGCGCTTTAAGATGCCGCAGTTGTTAATCAAACCGCTGAGCGCCCGCACGGTGTAAGCACCCCGGCTAAAGCCGAACAGGTAAATAATGTCGCCAGGGGCATAGTTCTGAATGATATAGCGGTAACCATCAAGGATGTTTTATGAATTCCAACGCCGGTGGCCCCTGCGCTAAGGCTGGTGTGATAAGAGCCTAGCCCCAATCGTAAAACACATGCTGCCTTACCTCACCCGCGTCAGGCTTAACCGCTCGGGCAAGCTGCAGCACATTCGTAGGAAAATCGTTTTCCAGATCTTCTTCTGGACGGTTCCAGGTGCCGTCTGCACATACCACGATATGGGCCATGGATACCTCGTTTTATCCTTCACGTTAAACATTCGTTTTATGTGCTGTTATCAGCATTGATCGACGCGGTGAGAACGGTGAAGCTTTATATGTCACAAAAATTGATTAACACCGTTTTTGTTGTTTCTGCGCTATTTTTGAATTTACTTGGCTTCTCTTCAAAGAAAGTGATACCCGATCATTTTTTGTAAGCAATATCTTACAAATACGTAAGACATTGCTTACAAAAAGCATGGGAATCCTGATAAACTTAAGAAGGCTTTGTACGCAGTTAGCCTCTCGTGTGTGTAAATCTTGAGGCTTGTCGGTACCTCCAGATAAAAAAATCCAAACCGACAAAATAAATCATTAAGGGATCTCATGTTGAAACGTTCTATTACCGCTACTATTGCACTATTGGGTGCTACAACAGCACTTACTTTGAGCGCCACCACCTTCGCCAGCGACCGCCAGGGTGACATTAATCCATGGCAACACTGCGGTATTGGTGCCGCAATTTTGATGACAACACTACCGCTGCTGCGATCTCAAATGTGATTTGGGACTCGGGCACCACAGCCGTGACCTCAGCCACTATTTCCCCTGAAACTTGTGAAAGCGCAGAAGTTAAAGTAGCTCAATTTATTGACGAAACCTACGATCAGTTGGCCATGGAAGCCGCTATGGGTGAAGGTCAGCACTTGAATGCTGCCCTCGGACTTGTTGGCTGTGACGCAAGCAATGCAGCGAGCATTGCTCAGCTGCGTAACGACCTGAGCACCGTCAGCGCTGATGCCAGCTACTCCTCTATGAGCCATGACGATAAAGCTTACCGCTTCTACAATAGCTTAAATCAAGCTGCTACGAACTGTTCAGCTAGCTAATGCCTTATGTGGGCTAGCCAAGCTAGCCCACTTTGCTTCCCTCTATAGGATATATTTCGCATGCGGCGGCTCTGGCTGACGGCTATTTTATTTAGCTCATTTTTAGTTCTTCTCTTCACGCAAATCTAACGACGCTCTCCCAAGACTCTCAATGGCTTTCACTTTTACACTTTGATCGCCAAACCCCTTTTTCTTCGCCAAGAAGTGCTGTCATTGATGACGCCTTCTTCCTTGCTGAGAATGGCCGTTCCGATCCTCATGCGGAGCTGGAAGCTACGCTTGCCGCCTGCGCCAATCGCCTAGCCCAACGGGACAACATGCGAGTTGCCAATTCCCAGCGCGAGCGCTCTGGCTGTCTGCCAAAACGGGAGAGCAGTGGCAAAATGCAGACTGCCCAGACTTTAGTGAATGGCAATCACAGCACCAGGAGCCTGACATAGGCCTCATGTTTGCAACAGGCTACCTAGGGAATCCCGCCTCGTTTTTTGGCCACGTAATGCTTCATTCGGCCCCCGGCAATACCGCGGAGTTGTCTTCCGACTCCCAACACCTGCTGGATACCAGTTTAAATTTTGGCGCTGACGTACCAAGCGACGACGGGATGCTTGCGTATATGGCCAAAGGGCTTTTGGTGGCTATAACGCGACGTTTTCGAATGCTTCGTTTTATCGTAATACCACGCTTTATTCCGAGCGGGAAATGCGTGACTTGTGGCATTACCAATTGAACTTGACGAACGACGAAGCGTCGCTAGTGATGGCTCATTTATTCGAGATAGTGGGGAAAGATTACGAATATTTATTTTTATCGCAGAATTGTGCTTCTCGTATTGCCAGAACACTAGAACTCGTCATAGAAGAAGACCTTACACCTGGTTTTTCTCCATGGGTGGCGCCTGAAGACTTATTAAGGGCTTTAAGCAGCACCATGCATCATGGCCGTCCGTTATTAGCTAAAACACGTCACATTCCTTCACGAAGGCTTATTACGCAACACGAGTACGCTGCCCTAAACGACCGTCAGCAACGAGCGGCGAATGCTGTTTGGCCTTCGGAAAATCAACTCCTCATGGACGCACCTGAGTTTTCTGAACTACCTGCCGTTCAGCAAAGTGATGTCTTAGATACACTGCTTAGCCATGCTTTTCTGCGCCAAACCGGCGACAGTAACCATTTTCCGGAAATAGAGCGGCAATTGCTTCAAGCCCGATTAAGGCTCCCGCAAGGCAATGCTGACAACAGCTATACAGCGCCGCCCGCCGTCCATGGCTGGTAGGTATAAGCGGCTTTCACACTAGCGGCTCCGCTAACAACTTGCGCGTAAGGTTTAGGCCTCTGCAGTATGACTTACTGGATACCAACCAGGCTCGTATGCCCAACTCTGCCGTTGAAATTGCCAATATAGAAATTAATGCCGACGATCAAGGTGTGTCATTAAATCGATTTGATCTTTCAGCATTACTAATTTACATACCAACGCTATAGCGTTACCGACTCTGCCACAAACCGCCTGGCAAATATCAGCTGGTATCCAACGGAACCGGTTGAGTTGTCGGCGATGTTTTGATGGGGTGGCTAATGTGCTGGGGGGAAAATCATGGGCGGTTGGCCCCCACCCACCTTATGCGCTGGGGGTGTTCAATTGCGTACTCAACGGCATTATGAGGGTGTGGCAGTACCAATGATTAAAGCAGGCATTGTAAGCAGTTGGTCATCAAGTCAGCGTACTCATATACAACTATCCCATCGTCGAAATGTTGGCTATGACGACAACCAACGCACAGAGTGGCAGCTACAGCATAGAATTGCTCTATCTACTGAGTGGGATATCCGATTTGAGCTTCAGCGAGATCAATCGGCTACTGAAGCCGGTATTGGTTTTCTAGGTACTTCTAGGCTTTCATTCTTCAATTCGTGTAGGGTTATTAAACAGGCATTCAATGAAAGGAAATTCTATGCAACGCCGTTTACTGATTACTTCACTATCAATGGGTCTTTCGCTGGTGCTGTCACGACCACTGCGTTGGCGGCAATGTCGCCGTTGGAGCAGCAGCTAAAAGATCTTGAGTCGTTTCAGGTGATCGCCCACCGTGGTGCTAGTGGCCATGCGCCAGAAAGTACCATGGCAGCTTATGAGCTGGCCCGTGAGTGGGACGTTGATTACCTGGAGCTGGACGCTCAAATCACCGCCGATGGTGAGGTAGTCGTGTTTCATGACGACGCCATTGACCGCACCAGTGATGGCGAAGGCGCGATCAATGATTACACTTTGGAAGAACTCAAAGCGCTGGATACCGGCACATGGTTTAACGAGGAAAACCCCGACAGTGCCGACACTGCCTTTGAAGGCGCGCAGATGCTCACGCTGGAGGAGGTTTTGAGCGCTTTGGACACGATGCCCGCTACTACATTGAAACCAAGTCGCCACAGCTTAACCCTGGCTTGGAAGAAGCGCTGGTAGAAACGCTGGAAGAATACGATATGGTCGAGGAAGGCCGTGTATTGGTGCAGTCCTTTGAGCAGGATAGCCTGTTAAAAGTGCATGAACTGAACGCCGATGTGCCGTTGATTCAACTGGTATGGTACTACCCAAGCGAAGAAGACAACTCGCGCTTAGTGGAGTGGACGGGCGTAACCCCAGGGCCAGAAGAGATCACGGATGAAGATTTCCAGGCGGTAGCGGATTACGCGGTCGGCATTGGCACTAACTTCATCTACGAAGGCGAAGAAGTGATTGATGCCGACTTTATCCGCCAAGCTAATGAAAACGGCCTGCCGGTACACGTGTATACCATCAACGAGACCGAGGAAATGGAGCGCTTAATGGAAATGGGTGTAAACGGCTTGTTCACCAATTATCCTGATCGCTTGCTCGAACTCGTTGAATAACAATCTATATAAGCAAACATGTATTCAGCAAACATGTATTCAGCAAACATAGATTAAGCAGTTATGACGCCCGGCTTCGGCTGGGCGTTTTTGCACCGCTTTAACTTTTAACTTCAGAGGCTAGACCAAGCTGCTCTACTACTTGCGCTACTCTTTTGCGGTCGTTTCCTTGCAGAGTTTTAAGCGGCTGGGGCAAGCAGGGTTGGCTCACTTTGCCGGTGACTTCTGCGATGGTAGCCGCCACTCGCAGGCTGCCGCCATACTCACGGTAAAGCGCCCAGATTGGCTCAAGAGCAACAGAAAGCGCCTCGGCCTGTTGAACATCCCCCGTTTGTGCAGCCCGAGTCAGCGCCAGTGCCGCTTGAGGATACAGCCCCGATAACGGAATACCACGCATCGCAACCCGCATTTAGCCCGGTTGCTGCAGCAGGGTCGCCGCTTATACCGATGGTGACATCGCTGGGAATTAGCATGCGCAGCTGCACGATTCGCTCGCGAGCAACGTCTATGTCGCTAACCACCGGTGGGATCTTGATTGAACGCACCTGCGGCAGAGTGGGCGATTCGCCCGTGCAACTCATCGCTGAATGTAAAGTGAGTCGTGCCGGGATTATCGTATACGCATAGCGGCACACTCAACGAATGACAGACCGTTGCGTATAGGTCGAATACTTCATCGTCCGTGAGATTTTGATAAGAAACCGGCGCTAGTAACACGCCGCTGGCGCCAGCTTGCTGGGCGCTTTCCGCATTGGCCAGTACATCGCGGGTACGCAACGCACCAATGCCCAAAATGACAGGTACGCCGCCTGCATTTTCGACGCTTAGCCGGGCAATACGAGCACGTTCTTTACAGCTTAAATAAGCGTAACTGCCGGTTGAGCCCAGCACGCCAATGGAATCAACGCCTGCCCCAGCCAAGTGCTCTACTGAACGAATAAACGCGTTCTCTTGGATACCCTGTTCGTTCATGGGGGTTAACGGAAACGCACTTAAGCCGGTGAACATCGTGGATACTCCCTTTATGAGATCCTTCATTAGTATTCTCACACACACTTGGCTATTAGGTAGCCGGGTTCTTAAGTGAGCCTTAGGTAATTTATACTTAATTATTAATTATAGGTAGCTCCGCATATTTTCGCCAATGAGCTTTCTAGGCCTTCTCTCGATCTATCTGTTTACGTTCCTCCCTGCAAATCTCATGAATTTGTTGTAGTGTTTGTAAATTAACTGCGTAGAAATGGGATAATGGTGTTTTTTCTAATGTATCTTGTTTAAGTTTTCAAAAGACGTTGACCAAAATACAACGCTCCGAAGAGCTCAGGGAGACAATGTCATCAAGTCTTACTCACTTCATGTGCGGCGCACGTCTGCATGGTGCATAAACCTGACACCCACTAACCGTCGGAATATCCACCCACAATGAGGGCATTCGTTATAACCCACGACATGGTTCGACGAATTGCCAGGGTGATGGTGGCGACTTTACTGATGGCCTACTTTCTGTTGGCCACAGCTCAGGTCATTGCCCGCGAACCTCCCGTGTTATTAGTAGCGAACCCCAATGTCACTACCCACTGGTTGAACCAGGATACTACCCGCGCCATCTTCGCCATGCGACAACGTACTTGGCCAGACGGACAAGCAGTGCGAGTTTTTGTGCTCGATAGTAGCGACCCTGTGCATGCTCGCTTTACTAAGAAACAGTTATCCGTTTACCCGCACCAATTACAGTTGGCCTGGGATCGCATGGTGTTCTCCGGTACAGGTCAAGCACCCAACCGAGTGAGCACCCAAACGGAAATGCGCGATAGGATCGCCAGCACCCCCGGCGCTTTAGGATATCTTGAAAGGGAGTATGTGGATGATAGTATCCAAGTTATTTCAATGGATTGAATATCGCGTAACCGCGATTATAGTAAGCATATTCGCTTTGATTTCATCCTCTCATGTTCTGGGTGATGATAGCGTCATGGACTCTTTTCAAGTTCATGGCTTTCTTGAAATAAGCGTTAGTCATTACAGACGATAACAATTTTTGGCCCTAGTAGTGAAGATAATGGAAGTTTTGAGTTCACCGAAATTGGTCTTAATGCGTCGTTACGGCCTCACCAGGATGTACTACTTGCCGCTCAAGTTTTAAGCCGTAATGCAGGCGGAGATCTGACCGATGCAACCCCAAAACTAGATTACGGGCTCATCGATTATCAAATGATTTCAAACCAGCAACGCACTTTTGGCGTCCAGCTAGGTAGGTTTAAAACCCCTTTGGTTTTTATAACCAGACTAGAGATGTCGCTTTTACTCGGCCAAGTATTTTGCTGCCGCAATCAATTTATTTTGATAGGACCCGGTCTTTGGGATTATCAGGAGATGGCGTAAGCCTTTACCATGAAGAAAGGATTCCGTCGGGCGTACTTAGAACGCAAGTAGGTTTTGGTCAAGCCCGTATGGAAGATGATGTCGAACAAACGTTGGGGCTTGATCAATTTCCAGGTTCGTTAGATGCAGGCTCTTCAGCTATTGGACAGATTCGATACGAGCATGACGGAGGACGTATTGTTACAGCCATTAGTGTTGCCAGCGCTAATGCCGATTACGCCTCTTCCTCTAATATACCAGGCGAAGGTACATTTCGATTTCAGCCCTGGGTCCTTTCTTTCAATATAACCAAGAGCTGTGGACATTAACTGCAGAATATGCCATTAGAAAATTAGAGTTAAGTGGCTTTAACTCTTTTCTGATTCAAGTAGAACAGGCGAAAGCTGGTATGTTCAGTATTCAAGGCGCTTTAATGATAACTGGCAGTGGTTAGTCCGCTACGACACCCTCATTAACAATAAGAATGATGCTTCTGGAAAAGTTTTGAAGCAAGTGGCTTAGGGCCCGCCCATTCACAGTTCGCGGATGATTTAACATTTGGCTTACAGTGGTCCCCCTCTCCCGCAGTTAATGCTAGCCGGCGAGTATCATCATATTGATGGTACCGGTTGGTTACCCAACAGAGATATTCAAGACTCATCGCAGACTAGCCAGCGTTGGAATATGTTTTTGTTCCAACTATCGCTACGTTTCTGAGACCTAAATTTATCTTGGCCTGGAACCCCCAGCGATGACTAAACTTTTTCCCTTCGGACCTCTTCCGATTCAGCCTAACCTGGCGTGTGATCGCCTTAAGTAGCCTACTGCTCTTAGTTTTGGTAACACTTTTACCTGGCTTGGGCATAGCAACCTTACTCGTCAACTTCAGGAAAGCCGATCTCAACAACATGAGCGCCAACAGCGAGAGATACGGCTCGCGCTGCAAAGGTCATCTGAAAATTTACGCCAATTAGCAGGTTTAACGGCAGCGTCTACGGGACTTGGTTACCCGTTCCAAGAGGGTAACCTGAACGAGCTTGACGATGTTTTAGATGCTCAATGGCCCTCTTTACAGGTTGAAGCGGGAATTGATGAAATTGTCGTGGTTGATATTAATGGTCGAACGTTAGGCAATTGGGAGAGCATAATACAGCTACCATCTTGCCTATCGAAAGCTGGATAAAGCACGTCATCAATAGTGAGTCGCCCCTGACCACACTACGCTGTTCAACTATTTGTCAGCAGTTTGCCGCAGCGCCCATACTAGCCGAAGGTGAGAGCGTTGGCATGGTGGTTCTAGCACGATCATTAGCTGATGTTACACGACAAGCTAAAGAAGTTTCGAATAGCGAGATAGCGACGTTAGTCACAGGCAGCATCGAAGGCAATTCAATAGCTCAAGCCCGTCAGTTAGACGCGTGGAATGGCCACCTTGTTGCGTTAACTCATGAAGAGCTGAGCTTAGCCCTCCTTCAGCGTGCTGCCACTATCGTCCCAGTACAGCGTTTAATAGAAGAACCACTGAGCTTGCAGCATAACGGAAGAAATCTAGAACTCAGTGCAGTCTACATGGGAGAAGACACGACAAGCAGTAACGCGGGTTACTTCCTCCTGATCTCAGATATTACAGACCAACTGAAGGCAATTAACCAAGATACCCGTACCTTATTAGTGGCGGGCGTCATTGGGTGGTTGGCTGCCGAGCTTTACTGTTAATGATATTAATGGGGCCTATGGCGCGCCTACGAAGAGTCGCTGGGTTGCTACCACGATTGGCGAGTGGTGGTTTTAGCGAAATACGCAATACCATCCCGACTAACCGAAGCGCCCTGCCCAATGAGATTGATGTACTCGAAATTACTACCCTAGCCCCTCTCCAGACAGCTTGAAAGCCTAGAAGATGAAGTCAGGGAGCGTGGCAATCAACTAGCAGAGCGTATTGACGAATTAGCCAAGGAGCGTGATTTCGTTAGCAGCTTACTAGACACCGCTCAGGTTTTTATCGTAGTTCAGGATAGTGCAGGCCGTATCAGCTTAGTTAATGACTATACACAAACTATACTAGGACTAAATGAAGCCTCTCTCCTCGGTCGTCATTTTGTGGATATTTTGCATCTGGAACTCTTTCCCCACCGGTAGCTTTGATACACATACTCAGGAAGAGCAGGCTTTAATTACTCCAGACCAAAAATCTCATACCGTTGTCTGGTATCACGCCCCCTTTGCGAACAATGACACAGGTATATCGAGAATTTCCATCGGTCTTGATATAACCGAACGTAAAGCTGCGGAGGCGCGCTTAGTTTGGCTAGCTGAGCGTGACCCTCTCACCGAGCTTTATAACCGTCGCTATTTTCAAGATGCCTTACAAAAGCTATTTGGATGCAGGATAAAGGCGCCGTTTTACCACTGGATTTAGATCAATTCAAAGAGGTGAACGAACTAAACGGTCATCATGTAGGAGACAGGCTGCTGCGTGAAGTAGCCGAAACACTTTCGCTAAATCTGGGCCATCGTGGTGTTATTGCCCGTCTAGGAGGCGATGAATTTTCCTTGCTATTAAAAGATATGGATGCTGAACAAGCGGTGGCCATCGCTCAATATATTGTTCAGCTTTTGAAGGGATCGGGTTTAGAACAGAACAACAATGGTTGCGGGTCACCGCCAGTATCGGCATCGCCCTTTGAGTTAAGCTCAAGTCTGGTGTATGGGAGGAGGTAGGGAAGGGTGGCGTATCCTGTTGATTGATCACGACCAAGATCTCAACCAACACGAGTGGATACGCCATGGCCGATTCTACCCTCCGGACTCTTTCACAACCAGAACCCCAGGTCGCTGACCCGCTGCACGAGCTGCTGCGCCAAGGTGCCCGTGACCTGATCGCCAAGGCCGTCGAGGCCGAGTTGGCCACCTTTCTGGCGCAGTATGCCGATCAGCGGCTCGACGATGGACGCCAGGCCGTGGTCCGCAACGGCTACCTGCCCGAGCGCACGGTCCAGACCGGGATCGGGGATGTCAGCGTGCAGGTGCCCAAGGTGCGTGACCGCAGTGGCGGTGGCGCTCGCTTCAACAGCAGCCTGCTGCCGCCCTATCTGAAGCGAGCCCGCAGCATCGAGGAGTTGATCCCTTGGCTCTACCTGAAGGGGGATCTCCACTGGCGACTACCAGGAGGCGCTGGCGGCACTGCTGGGCGACCAGGCCAAGGGTCTGTCGGCCAACACTGTGTCACGGCTCAAGAAGCAGTGGGAGGACGAGCATACCGAGTGGCGAAAGCGGGACCTGTCAGACCGTCGCTACGTCTACTGGTGGGCCGACGGGGTGTACAGCAACGTGCGCATGGATGACCGCCTGTGCCTGCTGGTGATCATCGGGGTCACCGAGCAGGGCCGCAGGAGTTGGTGGCCGTCGAGGACGGCTTCCGCGAGTCGGCGGACAGCTGGAAGACCCTGCTGACAGGCCTGCGAGAACGCGGCCTGACCCAGGCTCCCAAGCTGGCGGTGGGCGACGGCGCCATGGGGTTCTGGGCGGCCCTGAGCAAGATTTACCCGGAGACCGACCATCAGCGCTGCTGGGTTCACAAGACGGCTAACGTGCTGAACAAGCTGCCAAAGTCAGTACAGCCCAAGGTCAAGGCCGACCTGCATGACATCTGGATGGCCGAGACCCGCGACGAGGCGCACAAGGCCTTCGATCGCACGCTGAAACGCTTCGAGGCCAAGTACCCCAAGGCGATGGCGTGCCTGGCCAAGGATCGGGAGGAACTGCTGGCGTTCTACGACTACCCGGCAGAGCACTGGGTGCATATCCGCACCACCAACCCGATTGAGTCGACCTTCGCCACGGTCCGCCTGCGGAGCAAGCGCAGCCGGAACTGCGGCTCCAGAGCGACGACCCTGGCGATGGTCTTCAAGCTGCTCCAGAGCGCCGAGAAGCGCTGGAAGCGCATCAAGGGGTTCAGCAAGCTGGAACTGGTCGTGAACAACGTCCGGTTCCAGGATGGAGAGCAAGTAACCGATCAGTCAGACAGGACTGCCGCCTGACCGCCATCCACCAGATTTGACTATAACTCGGCTTGAAGATAACGATATAAAACATTATGAAGTCTTATTGCGAATGCGTGACGCAGACGGCAGCCTTGTTTCACCCGGTCATTTTATTCCAGTGGCCGAGCAGAGCGGGCAGATCATACAAATCGACCGCTGGGTATTGCGCAATAGTTTAAAGTTACTCAGCCAACTGCAGCAACAAGGTATTACGCTTGCCATTAACCTATCGGGGCAGTCTTTACATGACGAAGGATTAAAGCAGTTCCTCGCTGAAGAGCTAGCAACGAGTGGTGCTGACCCTCATCACCTTATTCTTGAAGTTACCGAAACAGCCGCCGTAACCGATTTCTCTACTGCAAGAGGTGTGCTGCAAACCTTTAGAGACTTAGGTTGCCGTACCGCATTGGATGATTTTGGAGTTGGGTTTAGTAGCTTCCATTACCTTGGTCAATTGCCGGTAGATTATATTAAAATTGATGGCTCTTTCATTCGCAGCTTGCTGATTAGTCCCGATAGCCGCGTTATTGTTCGTGCTATTGCTGATATTGCTGCTGGCTTTGGCAAGCAAACTATTGCTGAATTCGTTGAACAAGAAGAATTGATGCCAATATTAAAATCTTATGGTATTACTTACGGGCAGGGTTTTCATTTAGGAAGACCTGGAAGATAACAGACCTATTAAAACACATAAGGATTAGAAAACTAGTTCTTATTAATTATTTTTAATAGCGTCAAGCCATCCGTATAGTACTAGGGAAACAGTAATGAGCTCGCAAGAGACAAACAGACCCATGCGATCGCAAAACCACATCTTGTTTACACAATTCTTAGAAGATTATCGTTTTATATTGGCGAAAACACCTCAAGAAAAAATAAATCGCTGCTTTTGCGCCACGAGGTTTTTCTGCAAGAACTCCACTATGAGATGCATGAAGATCAAACTAAAAATCTTGAGACTGATGAGTATGATGAGTCCTCTATACATTGCTTAATTGAGCACAAAAGGAGTGGACAGCTTGCAGGCTGTATGCGTTTGGTAATTCCATCTACCGATCCACAATCCAAACTTAGTAAGCTACCTGTAGAGGTACAAGGGGACCAATGGCTCAACCATGAAAGCATTCATCCGAGCAAACTACCCAAACATCAGCTTTGTGAAGTTTCACGTTTAGCCATCTCTCGAAACTTTCGCTCTCGTCAACAAATCCCCAGCCAAACGGACATAGCATTTACCGAAAGCAATTTTACTGCCGATGAAGAGAGAACCTTCCCTTTAATAGCGATAGGGCTCTTTTATGCACCTATTCATTAGTAGGATTGAGCGGTAAGAAACATGTTTTCGCAATGATGGAGCCTCGTTTACCCAGGCTTCTTGCATTATCAGGCTTTCATTTTACCCAAGTGAGCGAGACCATAGAATATCATGGCGCAAGACATGCTTATTACATTAACCATACTAAAGCCGAACAGGAAATGCATGACGACTTAATGCCATTTTATCGGCATATCAGAAGCGTGTTGGAACCTCAACTAGAAGAGGTGCTGGCCACCAAGGAAAGCACCTCTTTGCTTAGCTGAGCCGTTGAAACGATTATCGTGTTCAGCTAATGTCAGTGGTAGGTTTTTGAAATCATTAACCGTAACGCTAGTAAATTTCTCCAAGAAAAATACTAGCGTTTCGGGTATCGAAAACGCTCTTCAAAGCGCTCTTGACTCTTTGCGTACGCCGCGTCACGCTCGCTTTATAGCCATTATCAAACTTTGACACTTTAACGCTGTTCTCCCGATCTCCATCACGTTTAATGGCGGTTAATGGTGAGCTTCCATTTAACAGCAATTCCAGTTGCTTGGCAGCTGCATCGCTCCTCCTCCGTTGCCCATAAAGGCTGGTCACGGTCACCGTAGCGATACAGCAGAATCACTAACATGACGGAAAAATGCTGCTGGTAAGCATCCAGGTTAAGAAAACACTTGAGAGTGGTGTGGTGAGCATAATGAATAACTGAACCACTATGCCCACCGCTAAAACTCCTGCAAGCGGTCGCCACATGCGTGGATTCATAAATCGACGCTTTAGGATATACCCCAAAGCCCCACCACTGCTAATGTGCCCAACAGCAAATACACGGGGCCAGCAATGTTCCGCCACCGACCATCAAAGCAATGACGCCGATAACGAGTATTAAACTGTAGAACAATGCCAATAGGCGATAAGCGCGATCTAGGTTCATAGATATCTCCGTTTGTTATTGTTGGCATGCTAAGAAGGCCTTGAACTACAGTATAGGCAACCCCTCAATTCTTCACTAATTTAACCACTTAGAAGCATATTAAAGGCCCTGTGCGCCCCGGCGCAGCCAGTCATGTACAAACGCGAGCTTACGCCGGGCAGTTTCAGAAAGCACAAAGGGTAGAGATCCGGCAACCCCATGGAACGATTAACATGGTTAACGCCCACGGTGAGTGACGCTGCTACATAAATCAAACGCTCTGCATCTGGCTCTGCATAAGGCTCCCACTGGTGGCTAGGTAGCTCCGGCGAAGAAAGGTCTGATGCTGCAAAGCTATCGGCAATATCGGTTAAATGCAGCAAATGTGCAGCGGTCTCGGCCCAATCTTCGTGAGGATGCGCAGAAGCATACGTGGTTAGATAACGTGCTTTCCAATCAGGTGGTGGTCCATTGTGATAGTGGCGTTGAAGCGCGGCTGTATAATCCTCGCGCTCATCACCAAACATTTCACGAAAAGCGTTAAGAAAGTCCTCACGTAAACTAAGCCGCCACCAGAGCATATGGGATATTTCGTGGCGCATGTGGCCAATCATTGTGCGATAAGGCTCTTCTAACGCCTCACGACGCGTGGTGACCAATACAGGATCCACTTCAGTCACACTGATGGTAACCACGCCTCCTACGTGCCCCATTGGCACGGCCGTGGCACCCTCGGCGAGCAGATGGAAAACCGGTGGGGCACCGGGGTCTTCGGGGCGGAACCAGTGCCAGCGGCCAAGATTATCCAATACCCAGCGTTTAGCGGCTTCGGTTTGTGCCCAATTCGGAATGGCGTTAGGAAGATTGGGGTCGGGCGCCAACGCCGTCATCGCACAAGAACGGCAAAAGCACCCTCTTCGGGTGCTATCCAATTACAACCGATGATTTCTCGATTGATGCAGAAAGGCGGCATGGGCACAAAAGCCCGGGCCTGGGGATCATAGGCGACGGGAGTGCCGTCGGCAGTCGCAAGGTTATCGAACCAAAGAGAGCCAGAACCGACAGGGTTTGAAAATACACGCATACGGTTGAGCTCCTGAAAACAGGGAAAGAGAACGTGATCTTACTTATTGGTCGTTCTCTTTTCCGAATAGCGTGTTCGATAGGATGCAGCGCTCTTTCCTCCATCTCAACGCTTACTTCATCTCCACGCTTACTTCATTTCAAAGCCGCGCTGGATCAAGAAATCGCGCATATGGGGCGCAGCTTGTTATCGAACAACGGTTTAAGATTATGCGACCAATCGGTATCTTTATTACTGCTACTGCGAGCCTGATAATAAGCCTGCATGGTTGTGTCGAAGGCCTCTACTTGCTCGCCGTCTTCAGTGTAGTAGTCTTCTTTAAGTATCGCTTCTACCGATAGCCGTGGTTTCACTTCAGGGTCATGCTCGGGGTACCCCAGGCACATACCAAATACCGGATAAACATGCGCAGGCAGACGAAGCAGATCGCTAATCTGCTGGGGATTATTGCGAATGCCGCCGATATAGCAGATGCCCAGCCCCTCAGATTCAGCCGCTACCGCCACGTTCTGCGCCATTAGCGCCGTGTCTACGGTGGCCACTAGCAACTGTTCGGTCATGCCACGCACCACGTTCGCCCCCGTTCGCTCAGACGCTTCGGTGGGTCGCTTCATATCGGCGCAGAACACTAAAAATCGGCACAGGTAGTTATGTACCCTTGGCCACCGGCCAGTTCCGCGATCTGTTCGCGGTTAGCTGAATTTTTCACATGAATGACGGTATATGCCTGTACATGACTGGACGTCGCAGCACCCTGCCCGGCTTCTATCAGCTCTACCAGCAGTTCCCGTGGAATCTGACGGTCACTGAATTTACGGATCGAACGGTGGGATTTCAGAAGTTTGATAACGTCGTTCATGGGGCCTCGCCTTAATATAATGGTCGACTCTAGAAAGCACTAAAGTCACATAGCATAACTCTGTTATCTTATCGGCTCAGATAGCCCCTCTCCAGTTTCCGTCTGCATCAATCATATCCACTCCCTTTTCGCCTGCTACCCCAGCGCTCCAGGAATAGATACACCAGGCATGCCAGCACCAGCGGGAAAAGAAAATACAGGGCGCGATAGCCGATCAAGGCAGCGAGTATCTCGCTCGTTGCCAACTGATGTTGAAGCAAGGCGATAAACACCGCTTCAAGGACGCCCAAACCGGCGGGAATATGGGTTATCACCCCGCGATACTGCTAACCAGTAAGATGCCTAGGATCGTGGGATAGAAAACATCCTGGGGTAATAACAGGTAAACAAGCGCAGCCATCAACGACCAGTTAACCGCCCCTAGCACCATTTGCAGCAAGGCTAATCGGAGCGAAGGGAGTGTGATCTCATTGCCCCGCAGTGCCAGGTGCGGCGTCGGGAAAAACGACACGCCGCTAAATAAAAAAGGCACACGAGTAATAAACTCGCGCCGATGAAGCGCAACCCTAGCATGCCGACTTGCCAGTGCTCAGGCAAATCAATCAGCCCGAGAGAGAATATAACGCCAGCAAGCAGCATGTAGCCCAGCCAATTGGTGGTCAGGCTCACACTCAAGACCCGAGTCACGGTCGCCACGCTCAGGCCAAACTTCGTGTATAGCCGATAGCGTAAGGCAATACCACCAACCCAGGCCCCTAAGTTGAGATTGAAGGCGTAGCATACGAAGGCGACCAGCAACACCTTCTGGATCGGTATTTCATGACCGGTATAAAACTTGCCCAGCAGGTCGTAACTACTGAAGACGATAAAGCTGGCGGCAGTAATCCCTAGCCCCATTAGCATCAAGGTGAGGCTGTACCCCGGAGCGTTTCGGATACTGCGTTCCAGTCTACGTTCCGAATCATTGAAAAGAGCAAGACAACGACCAGGATGAAGAAAAGTATCGTGACGCCACGCTTCAGCCAAGGGACCCACACATTACGTTTTTTGGAGGGGTCATTACGCGTGTTGTTACTGCTTGGCTCCATTCTGGCTCACTCCTGTGCACGCTTGTTTTTGCGCGTTAGGGGTCTGCGACATGGGCGTCAACGTCTCCATCCGAGCCACATGAGCTGGCAGCCAACCCATACGCTTAGGGAAGTGGCGCAGGAAATGAAAGCTCACAAACATAAGCGGCGCCCGCCACCAGCGCCCTTTTCAGCAACTTCGGTTGTTATCTTTCTGCAGCTATGATCGATGAGCGCAGTCAAATGCGCCTGGATCTGCTGGTTGAGCCCTGGGTCGCGGATGAAGAGGTTGCCTTCCAGGTTCAATGAAAGGCTGAGTGGATCGAGATTGCTTGACCCCACCGTTGACCATTCATGATCCACTATCGCAATCTTTCCGTGTAGCGGGCGCTCGGTATATTCAAAAATCTGAATACCATCTTGGAGCATATAGCTGTAAAGCGAACTGGAGAACATACGGGCCCAGGGCATATCAGGTCGGCCCTGCAAGATCAGCGTGACGTTAACACCCCGTCGCGCCGCATTGCGCAATTCATGAAATAGCCGATAACTGGGAAAGAAGTAGGCATTGGCAATGAGCAGGCGCGACGTTGCCGAACGAATCGCCTGAAGATAATGTTCTTCGATATCGTTACGATGGCCATTATTGTCGCGAATAGCCAGCAGCATGGCGGCGTCGCCAGTGGGCGAAGTCGATGTGCGAATAGGCGGCAGTTCCTCTACCGCCTGGTGCTCGACCAGCAGCGCGCCGGCCGCATCGCGAATGTCATTAACGATCGGCCCCTGCACCCGTACGCCATAGTCCTGCTTACCCATGGCATACTTATCGGGCAGGTGATCGGCCCCGAAATTGATCCCACCGATATAGGCTATTTTACCATCCACCACGACGATCTTGCGGTGAAGGCGGCGAAACAGATTAGTACGCATGCCTAGCAGGCGAGGCTTGGGATCATAAACATGTAGGTGGATGCCAGCGTCTGTCAGCTCGGTTATGTATTCTTTGTCCAGGTCCGCCGTTCCATAGCCGTCCACCGTGACGTCTATACGTACCTGTCTAGCGGCAGCGCCAAGCAGGGCTTCCTTCAGCTCCCTGCCCCACCCTCATCATTAAAGATAATAAAGGTTTCGATCAATATTTCTTCGCGAGCCGCACGTATACAGTCAAACACACTACTAAAATATTGACTTCCATTAATGAGCAACTCGGCTTCGTTACATTCCGTCCATTGGAAATTCACAAGCATATCTCGGCAATTAGTGGTACATGATCCGACAGGTGAGACCAGGGCTTTCGATACAAGGCTTGAGGGTGGCGAACAGAGACATTACGCACATAGATGCGGTCAAGGCGTAGCAGCGGCCAGCGCGCCGGAAACGACTTGGCCGGATGCCCATAATGTTGCACAAACGCTTCGTGCAGCCCACATTCAGCAAGCACTGCATCTGCCTGGCGCCGCCAGTCGTTGAAATCGCCCGCCACGATGACCGGTTCGTTGCCCGGTATCGAGTCGAGCAGTTCACACAGCAACTTCATCTGTTCCAGTCGATGCCCCTGCCGTAGTCCCAGATGGACGCAAACGGCATGTACCCCCGCGTTGCCCGGGAACATCCAGTTGGCAATGCAGCAGGCCACGCTTCCTCGGTGTCCTGGATTGAGACGTCCTTATTGTCGTATTGCAGGATCGGATACCGGGACAACAGTGCATTACCATGGTCCCCATGGGGTAGACGGCGTTACGGCCATAGGCAAAATCTGGCCATAACGTGTCAGCGAGGTATTCGTACTGGGGCACGCTTGGCCAGTCAGCAAAGCGAATTGCATGCTTTTGATGTTCGCCTATTACTTCCTGTAGGAACACCAAGTCGGCGGACAGCGTCGTCACAGCATCCCGCAGCTCTGGCAGGATATGACGCCGATTAAAGACATTGAATCCCTTGTGCACATTGAGCGTCATGACCTGTAATGTCTCGACAGGCGTGCTATGACGTAATGGCTGTGTTGCAGTCTCTTCCGTGACACTCACCAGAAACTCCATTTCTGTTTCATGACAACCCATCAAGGAAAAGCGTAGCAGGAGAGTCTTGATCTTGCCTTTTACTGGCTTCTTCGCTGCCATGTTCTGGGCAGGCGCGCCACTTTGTAAATTAATTTTCTCTGGTGAGTGAAGCCATGCATGACGAATCTGCTAGCTACTTGCCTCTATCGACAGTATTTCTCTCTAACGACAGTATTTCGCCACGCACCCCGTGCTGGCCCACCCATAACTTGCCTAAGGTTATGGGCAGTTTGAAACGGCGTTTTCCAGCGGCACCAGGGTTAAAGAGAAGCCTGCCAGACTGGTATTCGTTGCGGGGTTTGTGGGAGTGACCATGCAATACCGCGTCGCAAGGCGTTGCTGGATCAAAATCTTCTAAACGATGAACAAGATGCAGATGCCACTCATTAACGATGAGATCCTGATGTAGCGGCAAACTTGCCGACCACGCCGCTGTGTCAATATTACCTCGCACGCAGTGAACGGGCGCTATTGCCTCAAGGCGTTCCAAGATCGCTTTATCCGCGTCCTTATTGCCCACATCCCCAGATGCAGGATGAGTTCACATTCCTGTAGCAACAGAAGTGCCTCATCTCTCAGCAGCCCGTGGGTATCGGCAATCACACCAACGGGAGTAGTAAGGTTATAACGTGGTATAGATAGGCTCATTAGAATGTTCTTTCCGTTAAATTCCTGCTTTTCGTTAAATTAACTCTTTCTATTACGTCGTCGTGTAATAACACATTTGTTGCTTTTATTGCTAAATCGCTACGCAACATACCCAAACAGGCTCGGTATTTAAGCAAAGGAAAATGCTGCGATGGGAAATGTTTTTAGATTTTTTATTGTCTGTCTAATAAGTTAGGCCTCAGCACGCTATACTGCAAAACTAGTGTTTATGACTGACAAATGATGGAATATTAACGACGCCAGGAAGCCGACATGACCAATATCCCTAAAAATGCACCTGGGCAAGAGTGGAATGCCAGTGGCTATGCCCAGAATGCTAATTTCGTCCCTAAGCTAGGCAGTGAAGTCGTCAAGCTGTTAGCACCGCAACCCGGCGAACGCATTTTGGATCTTGGCTGTGGCGATGGCGCGTTGACGGAGCGCTTAGTGCAACTAGGTGCGGATGCCATAGGCGTAGACGCGTCAGAAGAGATGGTAAACGCCGCACGTGAGCGGGTATTACCGCACGGGTTATTGATGGCCACCAACTCCCCTTTTGACCATGAGTTTGATGCGGTATTTAGCAACGCGGCACTGCACTGGATGCTTGACCCTCAGGCCGTATTGGCAGGCGTTAAGCGAGCCTTAAAGCCAGGAGGACGTTTCGTGGCCGAGTTTGGAGGCCATGGCAATGTAGCCGCAATTTGCACAGCCCTGATTGCTGCCTTGCAGTTCCGTGGCATTAGCGCTCGTGGCCGTCATCCTTGGTACTTTCCAACGCCCCAAGAGTACGGTCGCATGCTGGAAACAGTCGGTTTCAAAGTCGATAGTATTGAGTTGATACCGCGTCCTACTCCCCACCTACCGGCATGATTGGATGGCTTGAGACCTTCGCCAGCCCCTTTCTTGCATGGGCTTGATGAAGATGTACGAGATGCCGTCCCTTGAGAACACGTTAACGCTGCTGGGCCACAGCTTACGCGATGAGCAAGGGAACTGGACGGCCGATTATGTACGCATACGCGTTGCTGCTCGTGCTTAAGCTGGCATTGTCGCGTTAAATTGCCGCGTTAAAAGCCGCGTTAAAAACGCCGCCGATAATGATTGTGCTTATTATCGGCGGCTATAAATGATAAAACTCTTTAAAGGCTGCTAGGATTTAGAATTCATCCCATTCATCAGCAGTCGCTTTTTTACTCTTCCGCACCTGTTCTTTCGACGTTAACTCAGTGCGATGACCAGCGTTTGGCTGTTGGGGAGTATTACTGTGAGTTAGCGAAACGTTGCTGGCAGCATTTTCATCAATACGGAAGGTTGCCATCAAACTGGCCAATTCGCGGGCTTGGTCCTCTAACGAGCTTGCAGCGGCACTGGTTTGTTGCACGAGAGCGGAATTTTGCTGAGTGACAGAGTCCATTTCAGTAAGTGCCGCATTGATTTGCTCAATACCACTATTCTGCTCTTTTGTTGCCGTCGAAATTTCGCCCATCATCGTCGTTACCTGACGAATCGCATCCACCGTTTGTTGAATCGTTCGCCCACTGCGCTCTGCTTGCTCAGCCCTCCGTTAATTTTTGTGGTGGTTTGCTCAATTAAACTGCGGATCTCTTTTGCTGAGTCTGCGCTACGCGTTGCTAATGAACGCACCTCACTGGCCACGACAGCAAAGCCACGGCCTTGCTCTCCTGCCCGTGCGGCCTCGACCGAGGCATTGAGTGCTAATATGTTGGTTTGGAAGGCAATAGAATCAATAACACCGATGATGTCGCTTACCTGGTTAGAACTGGCCGCAATCTCGCGCATTAATTGCACCGTGCGCTCTACCTCTTTTCCGCCTGACTCTGCTGACTGTGACGCCGCAACCGAAAGCTGATCCGCTTCTTGGGCCGTTTCAGCGTTTTTACTCACGGTCGTCGACATCTCCTCCATGCTGGAAGCAGTTTGCTGCAACGCGGAAGCCTGCTGTTCAGTTCTTGAAGAGAGGTCCTGACTGCCTGCAGAGATATCGCCTGCTCCGCTAAAGACATGCTCGCTGCTGCCTCGCAATGCGATGACCAATTGCTTTAACTTTTCCTGCATGGCCGCCAGCCCACTGAATAACTGGCCAATTTCGTTACGGCCACGATCCTCAATGTTACCGGTTAGGTCGCCATCTGCAATTCGAGCAAAATGTGCGCTAGCGTCGCGAAGCGGCCTCACAACACTACGCATCATGGCCCACCTGATAATCACCGCGGCCAATACTGAAATCACCAGAAGAGACAGAGCAATAACACCAATAATCGTGGCTAGCTGTTTGACCTGTTGAAGGACACTTGCTCCGCGCTCGTCGGTATAAGCGATAAACCCACTCATAGCCGCATCCAGCTCAGCACTTAATGCGCTTAATTCTTCTTGCCTGCGCTGGATCTGAAAAGGAGCGGCCTCTAGCAGTGGCGAAATTCCTTGGGTCATAAAAGCATCATAAGCGCTGATAATCGCATCGCGATATGGCGCGAGTGTGCCTTCAGGATTGATCGGCACGGCGCGAAACTCATTAAAACGCGCCTCAGCCTTAGCCGCGGCCTCTACTGCCAGAGCGAGGCTCTCCTGCCCTTTTCAGGATTACCTTGGGTACTAAAACTCGCTGAGCGGTCTAGAAAGGTTTGTGCTCTTAGGGCCTGTACTTGTGTGCGATTGGCTAAGTTCGTGAGCCTTACGTTAGTGGCCGTCAGCTCTTCAAGTGCCTGGGAGCTGTTGTGATTGGCATAAAACCCAAGCCCGCTGATCAGTCCAATCATAAGCACCAGCAAAGCTAACGCGGCAGTCAGACTCCATTTAATAGAGAGGTGCTTCATCCCGGCGATCCCTTTTCATTTATAAGTCATCCAGTTAGGTATCGGCCAAGCTAAAGATAACTGAAACGTTTTAGGACGATCTTAGACGTTTGTATAATAAGTGGCGTCAGTATGGCTGATAGCATTCCTATGACACTAAAGCGATTTTAGGACGATAGAGGCTGGCTTTCTGAGCCACATCGACCTGGAGCCAAGCCCCGGCCATGCACTCTAAGCGAGGCGCCTCAACGACACCTTGTACGCGCGCCCGTGATAGTAGCGTGGCTCTGGTGTTGGCTTTAAGTGTCCCCACCAACTGGCCGTCAATATCGACACAGCTTCCTTCAATATACGACGCCACATGTCCGGAGGCAGCCACTGAGACAGGGTGATTGGGGCAATGACAGAACCTTCTAAATGTCCCCTGATGACCACAGGTTCATCAGCGATCACTCTCCTGAAATATGTGTAGCCGCCCCAATTCGACTCCCTCACTAACGTTGGCAACGGCGGGCTCCATCTCGTTAGCGGCGACTGCTTTTGGTGGCGACCTCTCTTTAAGCGATACGTCCGGGATGATGAAAGCAGTAGCGACTGGCGTCTGGTACAAGCCTTCAGGCACGCTAGAAACATGCGGTTTTACCTTACAGCGCTTGCCATCCCACACAATCATCATCATTGCGCCAACACCTAGAATAATAAACCATGCTTGAATACCCATACCGCCGCCCTATTGCCTCAGATGTGGTTACCCCAGTTAACGTTATACGCGCTCTAAAAGTTTGTGGCGGCGCGAATAAGCCCCCATTCTGCTTAACTCCGGGCTTTATTAAGTTATTAAGCAGATTAAAGTGCTCAATGAAGGTTTTTATACCTATTAAGCGCGCCCAAAGGCGCTCTGGCGTCATTCACCTGGAGTCATCCGATGTTTAACAAAGCCAAGAATGCCCCACCTGAGAATAAAGCCGCGGCGCTAATAAAGCCTGATACTCGTTCATCATCGCCGGCAGGCTCGCCAACCAGCAGTGCGCGGTCGAGCCTCTCTGTTATCGGCAGCAACACACAGGTAGAAGGCGATATTAATAGCGACGAAGACTTGACGGTAGAAGGAAGTGTCAGCGGCATTATCACGTGCAAACAGCACACCGTAACGCTAGGTACCAAAGGCTATATTCAAGGCGATGTCTTTGCCCATACCCTGCATGTGTCAGGTGAGGTAAAAGGCAATTTAGTAGCATTACATCGGGCGACCATTCACAAAGGTGCGCAAGTTTCAGGCACTATTGTGGCCCCGTGCCTAGTGCTAGAAGATGGTAGTGTTTTCCACGGCAGTATCGATATGGACCCCGATAACGATATGCTGAAAAGCGCTTTTAACGATACATCAGGCAAGACTGCAAAAACGGCAACATTGAACAAAACCACAAATACGACATATCAAAAGCAGCCACTGTCACGCACGACGAAACAGAAGCGTAAAGCGCCATTGTTTAGCTAACAGCGTTGCAGGGCCTAACGGCGGTGAGCGCAGACGACACAAGCGGGATCGCGGGGAACTTGAAAATGCCGCCATTGGCCGCTTAAACCCTCGAACGTGGAAAGTCCTTGGTGAGCAGAGCCAGCACCGCTTAATAGCTTAAACGCCTCAACCGCCTGAAAGCAGCCGATCAAACCCACCAGCGGGGCCATGACTCCGCTCTCTGCGCAGCTGAGCGCCTCATCGCCGCTGTCATCGGGTGGATACAGACAAGCGTAGCAAGGGCACTCGGTATCGCGGGGGTCGAATACGGCTAGCTGTCCTGAAAAACGAATTGCCGCACCGGAAACCAGGGGGAACTCCCGCTTTTGCGAAGCCGCATTCACCGCATAGCGGCTTGAAAAGCGGTCAGTACAGTCCAGTACCACATCTGCCGAAGCCACTAAGCGCTCAAGCGACTCGCCCTCGACATGTTGGTCTAATGCAACGATGTCACAAAGCGGATTAAGTGCTTGCATGCTGGCCTGGGCAGAGTGGGCTTTATTTAAACCTATACTTGCCTGTTGATGCGCTATTTGGCGCTGAAGATTAGAAAGCTCAACCTTATCAGCATCGGCGATCGTAATACACCCTATCCCAGCGGCGGCTAAATAGAGTGCTGCCGGAGAGCCCAAGCCGCCTGCACCAATAATTAATGCATGGGCAGAACTCAGCCGCTCCTGGCCCTCGATATCCACCTCGGGAAGCATGATCTGGCGGCTATAGCGCAGCAGCGCCTGGTCATCCATCATCGGTTTATTTATCCTCAAATTCCTCAAAGGCGGGAATATGTAAGTTAAAGCTCTCTTTCACTTCTTCCATTACCACGTAGCTTTTCGACTCTTTCACGCCTGGCAGTGTTAACACCACATCACCCAACAGTTGGCGATAGGCGGCCATTTCGGGGATTCGGCATTTTAAAATGTAGTCGAACTGACCTGAGACGAGGTGACATTCTTGAATCTGTGGCAGCTTCTCGACGGCACGGCGAAACTCATCGAATACCGCGGGCGATTGCGTTTCTAAGCTGATTTCCACAAACACCAATAAATTGGCCTTTAAAGCGCCCGGGTCAAGGGATGGCTTGATAACCACGAATGATCCCTGCTTTCTCTAAACGCTTAACGCGTTCCAGACAAGGGGTTGTGGATAAGCCTACTTCCGAGGCTAAATCAACGTATGAAATACGTGCATTGTCCTGCAAGCAGCGCAGAATTTTAAGATCGATACGGTCCAGCGTTCTATTTTTTGGTTTCATGGCAGGGATCCAATACTGATGAATCAGGCAGTTATTAAAGGTGCCCTAGGGTAACCCGTTCATGACCACCCAGGTCACGAACACTTTCAACGTTTTGGTAGCCAGCACTGCTGAGGGCCATGCGTACCTTATCGGCTTGGGTATAGCCGTGTTCAAGAAGTAACCAACCTGATGCTGCTAGATGGTGCTGAGCAGACTCTACCAGATACAGCAAATCGGCCATGCCATCAGCTTTTGCAACGAGTGCTGAGCGAGGTTCAAAACGTACATCGCCTTCGGCTAAATGAGGGTCACCAGCGGCAAGATAAGGAGGATTACTGACGATAATATCGAAAAGCGTCCCGGCTTCATCATAGGTTTCCAGCGCAGCAAACCAGTTGCTGTGCAAAAACGCGCATTCACCAGTCCCAAGGTTTGTGCATTACGCGCTGCCAGCTCGACAGCCTCTTCACGCAGGTCTACACCAAGCACCTGCCAGCCGGGCTGCTCACTGGCGAATGCCAACGCGATGGCACCGGTCCCCGTCCCAAGGTCAAGCAGTCGGCCTGTGGGCATTGGTGCTCGACTAAGCGCAAGCTCTACTAACGTTTCGGTATCGGGTCGGGGAATGAGTGTGTTGGGTGAGGTGGCTAAGCGTAGCCCCCAGAACTCGCGCTGGCCGGTAAGATAGGCAACCGGCGTACCCTGCACACGAGCAGCGACTAGCGCATCAAAGCGGGCATGCTCCCAGGGCGAACACATTTTATCGCCCCAGGTGTAAAGCCAAGTGCGATCCCGCCCGAGGATATGGCACAACAGCACTTCCGCATCGATACGCGGCGAGGGTGACCCCGCCGTCAGCAACCGTTGGGCAGCCTGCTTTAGCAGCGCATCAAGCGACATTAGACGTCCTGGAGGGCTGAGAGCTGTTCCGCTTGATATTCGTGGATCAGCGGATTAATCACATCATCTAACTGCTCACCGCTGACCACTTCATTTAGTTTATAAAGCGTCAAATTAATGCGGTGATCGGTAATGCGCCCTTGGGGAAATTATAGGTACGGATCCGTTCGCTGCGATCCCCCGAGCCCACCAATGAGCGGCGGGCATCGGCTTGTTCTTGACGCTGGGAATCCACCGCATTGCGCTTAAGTTTCGCCGCCAGCAGCGACATCGCTTTGGCACGGTTTTTATGCTGGCTGCGCTCTTCCTGACATTCCACCACGACACCGGTCGGCAGGGTGGGTAATGCGGATCGCGGAATCCGTGGTGTTAACGTGCTGACCACCGGCGCCGCTGGAGCGGTAAGTATCCACGCGCAGATCAGCTGGGTTGATATCGATATCACCGACGTCATCAACTTCAGGCATGACCGCGACGGTACAGGCAGAGGTGTGAATACGGCCCTGGGATTCGGTTGCGGGTACGCGCTGCACACGATGGGCGCCAGACTCGAATTTTAGCTGGGCGTAAACACCATCACCCTTCACCCGAGAGATGATCTCTTTGTAGCCGCCCTGCTCGCCGTGGCTGGCACTAACGATCTCGACCCGCCAACCGCGTTTTTCGGCGTAGCGGGAGTACATGCGGAACAGGTCGCCCGCAAAATGGCGGCCTCGTCGCCGCCGGTACCGGCGCGTACTTCCAAAAACACCCCACGCCCATCATCAGGGTCTTTCGGCACCAGCAGGCGCTTAAGCTCGATATCTAATTCTGCTAACCGCTCACGCCCTTCGCTTAGTTCCATCTCTGCCAACTCGCGCATGTCAGCGTCGCTATCGCGACTGAGCTGCTCGGCTTCATCCATGTTGGTTTCGATGTCACGGTAGCGCTGCCAAGCTGCCACCAACTCCTCTAGCTCGGCATATTCTCGTGAGTAATCACGAAAACGCTGCTGGTTATTGATCACGTCAGGGTCCGACAGCAGCATCGCCAGCTCTTCAAAGCGTTCCGTAAAGCTGTCTAAGCGTTGGCGCAGAGTCTCTTTCATGCGGGCGTATCATCCTTCTGGCGGTTAACCGTGGGCGCGAGGGTAGTTTCAAAGGCTGGTTTTGTGGGTAACAGCAGGCGCGTTGCTGCATTTAATAGCTCATGTTGCTCCTCAGACGCCGCATCGCGTATCGCCTGCGTGGGCTGGTGGAGCAAACGGTTGGTCAATTGGTGCGCCAAGCGCTCAATGACTTTAGCGGGGTCTTCACCGCGGGCAAGCCGCTCTAACGCTTGGTCACGGGAAAGATCACGCAGCGCTTCGCCATGCTGGCGGTAATCGCGGATCAGTTCACCGCCGTTGCGAATACGTCGTTCATGTTGCCAACTGCCCACACCATGTTCAATCAGCGACTCCGCTTGATCAGCGGCGACCTGGCGATGACGGCGATTCTCTTGAATCACCTCTTCCAAATCATCAACGGTATAGAGGAAGACATCCGCTAACTCACCCACTTCAGGTTCGATATCGCGGGGCACCGCGATATCCACCATAAAAGACTGGTCGATGGCGACGTTTTTCAGCGCACGCTCGACCATCCCTTGCCGAGAATGGGTAAAGGTGCTGCGGTGGATGAGATAACGATATCGGCATGTTCAAGCGCATCGGGAATTTCTTGCAAAGTGATCGCAGTTCCCCCCTAAGGGGCCGGCGACTAATTCAGCGCGCTCACGGGTGCGATTGGCGACGGTAAGCTGGCGAACGCCCGCTTCGTGTAAATGACGTGCCACCAGCTCTATGGTCTCCCCGCACCAATCAATAGAGCGCGAGAACGACTGAAATCGTCAAATATCCGGCTGGCCATGCTGACAGCAGCATAAGCGACTGAAACAGGGTTCTTACCAATTCCTGTTTCGGTACGCACTTGCTTGGCCACCGCAAACGTGTGCTGAAATAAACGCTCCAGCTCGCCGCCCAACCCTTTAGATTGGCGTGCCTGTTGATAGGCATCCTTCAACTGGCCCAGAATCTGCGGTTCGCCCAACACCATGGAATCCAGGCCAACCGCTACGCGCATTAAATGGCGCGCCGCATCGTTGTCTAAATAATGGTAGGCACAGCGCGTCAGCTCATCGACGCGTAAATTGTGAAAGCGTCCGAGCCAATTCAGTACCGCCTGCTCGCCAGCCGAATCCGTGACACAATAAAGCTCCGTGCGGTTGCAAGTAGATAGCACCGCCGCCTCACTGATTTGTGGCAGGTCACGTAATTCAGCCAACGCGGTTTCAAGCTGCGCTGGTGTAAAGCCACCTGCTCACGCACGGCCACGCTGGCAGTACGATGATTTATTCCCAGGGCAAGAAGCGTCATGCGTTATGCGTCTTCGCTAGTGTGTCGGACTTTACGCCAACCGCCGGTCTTATAAGCGGCTGCATCGTCATTTAGGGCTTGCTAAAACAAGTCTTTGGCGTGGTTCGAGCACTGCATATCACTATGCATGAAGTTTGCTGACCACTTTTCAAGGAGGAACATTCTATCACAGCAGGCTATCATCTGGCCCACACCACTTTGCCGCAGGCAAGCAAGCCGCTATGCTGAGCATTCGGCCACTTAATTGAGAGACGCATGCGACCTCGCTCTACATTTCTGGGCTTATTATTTCCGGGCTCTGCTTTACGGCATTCGACGCTTTTCCCAGTGGCTACCGCTGCGTTGCTGCTAGGCGGCTGTCAAACCTCATCTAGCTTACAGGATGGCCCCTTTGGCATGCAGGTCGAAGACCCCATGCGCAATGCGCCGCCCATTACCCAGGGATTGGATGCTGAGGGGCTGAGCACGCTACTCGGCGCCGAACTTGCGGGTCAGCGTGGCGATTATCGCTACGCAAGCCAGGGGGTACCTAGAAGCAGCGCAGCGCTATCGCGAGCCAGCACTGGCCGAACGCGCTACTTTCGCCGCTCGCTTTGGCAATGAAGCTTCATTAATAGAAGCTTCCGCGTTACGTTGGCGCGAACTGGCTCCCCAGGCAGAAGCACCCAATCGCCTACTGGCGGCTTTTTTCGCTACAGCGAGGCGACTGGCTCGACAGTCTGGAGCAGCGCCTTGATATCGTTGAAGCAGGCGGGCATGGCGACGTAACCGCCTTTGCTGAGGTTGCGATTGCTGAAGAGGCACCATTGGAGTTAATCGTTCAGCAGTTGCGTGAACATTTAGCTCGCCCCAATGCCGATCAGTTAGCGCACCATAGCGATGTACTGCTGGGCACGGCCCTGGTTGAAGCCGCCCTCGGCGACACGGCACTGCCCAACGACGGCTTGATCAGGTCGCATTGCTTGACCCTGAATCCGCGGCTCTATGGTTAGTACGAGCCCGCTTGGCGTTAGAGACCGAAGATTACTCCACGGCTCAACGCGCAGCTCAGCAAGGGCTGGAACTAGCACCTGACGACGTGCGTTTTATTTTGCTACTAGCCCAGGCGGAAATTCGGCTTAACAACATCAGTGCTGCCGAGGCGCAAACCGATGCACTGCTGGAAAGTCATGGTGGCAATGAGGATCTACGCTTGTCGTTGGCACAGCTCTACCTGGAAGAGGGGGCACCCGGAACCTGCGCAGCGTCTGCTTCAGCCCCTCATTGGCCAACCTGAGGTGCCGAATCTGGCCTATTACCTGCTCGGCGCGATCACCCAGGCCCAAGGCGATACCGACAACGCACTTCTCTATTATCGTCAAGTCAGTGAGGGAAGAATTTTTGCCCGCTCGCGCAGCGGCGGCGCAAATGCTGATAGAAGAAGACCGCTTGCTTGATGCCCGCGCCTTTCTGCGCATTGAGCGGATGCGCTTTGACAACTACTTTACCGAACTGGTGATGCTCGAAGTACAGTTGCTCGATGAAATGAATCAGCCCGAAGACGCTAATGCATTACTAGACCGTGAGATCGCCCGCACGCCCGATGACGCTTCATTACTTTATATGCGCGCTATGCGACGCTGGGAAGCAGGCGACATTGCAGGCATGGAGCAGGACTTACGCCAGATACTGCGCACCGACCCCGACAATGCTGAGGCGCTCAATGCGCTAGGTTACACCCTGGCCGACCTTAACTTATCGGGGCGCTTGCAAGAAGCGTTTGAACTGATTGAGCGCGCTTACGAAGCAGATCCTGACAACCCAGCCGTACTCGACAGCATGGGCTGGGTCTATTTCAGGCTCGGACAGCCGGAAGAAGCGCTTCCCTGGCTTGAGAGCGCCTACATGCAAATGCCCGATCAAGAAGTGGCAGCGCACCTAGCCGAAGTATTGCAAGCGCTGGGGCGTGATGAAGAGGCACGGCAATTGATACAACAGATTATGCAGCGAACCAACCTGCATCCTAAGATTGATGACTTGCTTGAGCGTTTTCCTGAGCTACGTCCTGAGCATAGTCCGGATCTAAGCCCTGAACTAACGCCGTCAGAGGCGCCCTAACCCTGCGCGCCCCTTTAAGCGCACTCATCATGTTACCCTTGCGCCGTACTCACCTAAACATGGAGCCTGTTTATGCCGACACTGACGTCCCCTTCGCCCCGCTGGCCCTTAACGCAGCACTCCTCGCGCCTCTGGCTTGCCGGCTTCGCACTACTTTTGCTCGCAGGGTGTGCCTCCCAGGCTCCCATGGATGAAAGTGGCCGTCAGGCAGGCCAATGGGAACGTCAGCAGGCCGAGGTAGAAGCATTCGACACCTGGACACTGGTCGGCAAAGCGGGATTGCGTACCCCAGAAGAGAACGTCAGCGCCAATCTTGATTGGAACCAAACCCCACATTATTTCCGCATGCTGATCAGCGGGCCTTTTGGTGGTGGGCGCAACGTGCTTGAGGGCCGCGAAGGGCGTTTTTCACTCTCAATAGCGATGGACGCTTTGAGGCAGAAACCCCAGAAGCATTGATGGAAGAGCAACTTGGCTGGTCACTGCCTGTCAGCGCCATGCCAGACTGGGTGCGCGGCCTACCTGACGAAAATGATAACTACCAGTTGGAAACCGATGAATTCGGCTTTCCCAGCCACTTGGCACAAGACGGTTGGGAAATTGACTACCGTGACTGGGAACAGTTTGAAGGCATGTGGCTGCCGCGCCGGTTAATCATGAACTACGACGAGGTTCGTATTACGCTCGTTGTCAATCAGTGGCAAGCCAGCGAAGAGTAAGGGTAATCGTTTTAATGAACTCGCAGCTGACATTACCCGCCCCGGCCAAGCTTAACCGCATGCTGCATATCGTGGGCCGCAGAGAGGACGGCTTCCACTCGCTGCAGACGCTCTTTCAGTTTATCGACCTGAGTGATCATCTTACCCTGGCGGCTCGTGACGATGGCGACATCCAGCTCACCAAGCAGTCAGCGGCGTAAACCACGATGACAACCTGATCGTGCGTGCGGCTAGGTTACTGCAGCACCACAGCGGCACGTTGCAGGGGGTCTCCCTTGCTATTAACAAGCAGTTGCCTATGGGTGGCGGCTTAGGGGCGGCAGTTCCAACGCGGCGACGACGCTGGTGGGGTTGAATCATCTCTGGCAGCTGAATCTGTCGCTAGAGGAACTGGCACGTTTGGGGTTACAGCTTGGGGCCGACGTACCCGTTTTCGTGCACGGCCATAGCGCGTGGGCGGAAGGGATCGGGGAACAGCTGACATCGGTGACGCTTGATACCCCCTGGTTTGTCATTATTCACCCCGGTATTAGCGTGTCGACGCCCGGTATCTTTCAAGACCCGCAATTGACACGTGACAGCCGCCCCATTACTATGGCGCGCGCACTGCAGGGGGGAGCGCCGGAGTGGCGCAATGACTGTGAAGCTGTCGTAAAGAACGCTATCCGCCCATTGCGGAAGCCCTTGACTGGCTTGCACAGCACGCACCTAGCCGGTTGACCGGCACGGGCGCTTGCGTGTTCGCTGCCTTTGAGTCGCAGCAAACAGCACAGGCAATCGCGCAATTAGCGAGCCCACATTGGTCGACATGGGTAGCGCGAGGACTCAACACCTCTCCCCTACATGATGCTCTGGGCTATTTATAGTCTCTATGTGGGCTCATTTTAGCCCCGCTCTGGGCAGTTTATAGTCCCGCTCTGGGCAGCTAAAAGCGCCCGGTCAGCGCGTTAGGTTATTGCTGGGGTATCGCCAAGTGGTAAGGCACCGGTTTTTGGTATCGGCATTCCCAGGTTCGAATCCTGGTACCCCAGCCAACCCAACAATGGCCTGCGTTTTTCCCCTGATCCCCAACACTGCAAAGGTGGTTGCGCGTGTCAAAATTGATGGTTTTCGCCGGGAATGCTAATCCCGCGCTCGCTCAAAAAATTGCCGAGAGCTTAGACAGCCGTATGGGTAACGCGACGGTGGGTCAATTCAGCGACGGCGAAATCGCAGTCGAGATCAATGAGAACGTGCGCGGCAAGGATGTCTTCATCCTGCAGTCCACCTGTGCACCGACAAACGACAATCTGATGGAGTTGATTCTGATGGTCGACGCGCTGCGTCGTGCGTCAGCAACTCGCATCACTGCTGTTCTGCCCTACTTTGGCTATGCACGCCAGGATCGCCGTGTACGCTCGGCGCGCGTGCCCATTTCCGCCAAAGTGGTTGCCGACATGATGGTTAAAGCAGGCGTGGATCGCGTGATGACCATGGACCTGCACGCTGATCAGATTCAAGGCTTCTTTGATGTGCCGGTTGACAACGTATACGGCTCACCGATTTTGCTGGATGACATCGAGCGCCAGAATTACAGCGACCTCGTGGTGGTTTCTCCCGACGTAGGCGGCGTTGTTCGCGCACGCGCCATTGCTAAGCAGCTGAACGCCGATCTCGCCATTATCGATAAGCGCCGTCCCCAGGCTAACCAAGCCCAGGTGATGCACATCATCGGTGAGATTGAAGGCCGCACCTGTGTGGTGGTCGACGATATGATCGATACCGCAGGCACACTATGTAAAGCCGGTGAAGCACTTAAGGATCACGGCGCCAAGCGCGTAGTGGCGTATGCAACACATCCGATTCTATCCGGCCCGGCGGTCGATAATATTACTAACTCCGTACTGGATGAAGTGGTGGTGACCGACACCATCCCGCTATCTGACATTGCACGTCGAAGCGGCAAAATTCGCCAGTTGAGCGTTGCAGGCCTTATCGCTGAAGCGATTCGTCGGGTCAGCAACGAAGAATCTGTCAGCGCGATGTTCCACTAATTCGCTGACGATACAGCCCCCTTTTGGGGCCACGGAAACGTCGTCGTCTGGTCGCGGTCGGCGGCGTGTTCCTTACTTAAACTAAGAGGCAATTCCATGTCTGATTTTATCCTAAAAGCCAGCGTTCGTAACGACCTGGGGAAAGGTGCGAGCCGCCGCCTGCGTCGTGCGAACCAGCAAGTGCCTGCCGTTGTATACGGTGGTGAAAAAGGCGCGCAGTCCATCTCTGTCGAAAAAACCGCTTTCTACAAAGCGATTGAAGACGAGTCCTTCTTCTCTTCGGTCATTAAACTCGTGATCGATGGTAAAGAAGAGCAAGTCGTTGTTCGTGATTTGCAGCGTCACCCCTTCAAGCCGCTGCTAACCCACGCTGACTTCCTGCGCGTTGATGCAACTCACGAAATCACCATCAACGTGCCGCTGCACGTGACGGGCGAAGAGAAGTGTAGGCATCAAAGACCAAGGCGGTGAACTGCACGTACTGGCCAACGAAGTTGCGATCAGCTGCTTGCCAAAAGACCTGCCAGACTATCTTGAAGTCGACATCGCCGACGTTGAGCTTGGCACGACGCTGCACCTGTCTGACCTTACCCTGCCGGCTGGCGTCACTTCAGTTGACCTGTCCCACGGTGAAGAGCACGACAATGCGGTACTTAGCATCACGAAAGTAAAAGTGCGTGCTAGTGAAGAAGATGAAGACGGTGAAAGCGAAGGCGAAGAAGGTACCAGCGCCGAGTAAGTACCCGTTTAGCATGTTGAGGCCATGCTTGCATGGCCCTCATGCTGCTAACAGGATGTTAGAATCAAGCGCCTCGGCGCTTGATTTTTTAGGCCCGACGCTGGCGCAGCGTCAATAATGCTTTCGGGACAGTGTTGGCCTTCTGGATATTTTGTATGAGGTGCGAAGATGAGCCAGGTAACAGCCATTATTGGATTAGGTAACCCAGGCGCCGAATATGAAGCCACACGCCATAACGCTGGCTTCTGGCTGGTCGACGCTATTGCGCGCAGCGCCCATGCTGAATTGCGGCCAGAAAAAAAGTTTTTCGGTCATTACGCGAAGGTGCGCCTAGGTGACCATGAGCTACACCTACTCAATCCTGCCACCTTCATGAATCGCAGCGGTGCCGCCGTCGCCGCCCTGTGTCAGTTTTTCAAACTGACACCTGATAATTTATTGGTCGCCCATGACGAACTTGATCTTCCACCCGGTCAGGCACGCTACAAAACAGGTGGTGGGCATGGAGGCCATAATGGCCTGCGCGATATTATTAGCGCACTAGGCGGCCAAAAGCAGTTTCACCGCACGCGAATTGGCATTGGCCACCCAGGTGAGGCGCGTCAAGTTACTAATTATGTACTCGGCCGTCCTGGCAAGGCTGAACAAGAAGCTATCGTTCGCGCCCTAGATGAGTGCATCGCCACCCTGCCTTTAGCACTTGATGGCGACTGGGCTAAAGCCATGAATCAGCTACACAGCTTGAAGCCCTAGCCTTTAGCCAGTGACTGACGGCTAGTTCATCTCGTAGAATGGCGCTTAATTTATCGCCTCAACACCTTATTCTCAGGAACATTTTATGGGTTTTAATTGCGGCATCGTCGGCCTGCCCAACGTCGGCAAATCCACGCTCTTCAATGCGTTGACCAAGTCTGGCATTGATGCAGAAAACTTCCCCTTCTGCACCATTGAGCCAAACGTGGGTATCGTCCCGATGCCGGACCCGCGCCTTGATAAGCTTGCCGAAATCGTCAAGCCGCAGAAAGTACTGCCGACCACCATGGAGTTCGTCGACATTGCAGGTCTGGTCGCCGGCGCTTCCAAAGGCGAAGGCTTGGGCAACAAATTCCTGGCCAATATCCGTGAAACCCAGGCAATTGCCCACGTGGTGCGCTGCTTCGATAACGATAATGTCATCCATGTGGCTAACCAGGTCGACCCCCGCGCGGATATCGAAACCATCAATTTAGAATTGGCACTGGCCGACCTTGATACCGTCGAAAAAGCCAGCCAGCGCTTGGTTCGCTCGGTGAAGGGCGGTGACAAAGACGCCATTGCCACCAAGGCGATTCTTGATCGTATCCAGCCCCACGTGGCTGAAGGTTTGCCGCTACGCAGCTTCGGCTTGAGCGATGAAGAGCAGCGCCAAGTGAAGAGCTTCGGTTTTTTGACCCTGAAGCCCACCATGTACATCGCCAACGTCAATGAAGATGGTTTCGAGAACAACCCTTACCTGGATATTGTGAACGAAATTGCCGCTGAGGAAGGCGCGCTGGTCGTTCCCGTGTGCAATCAGTTGGAAGCTGAAATCGCCGAATTGGATGATGAAGAGCGCTCCATGTTCCTAAGCGAGATGGGCATGGAAGAGCCGGGGCTAGACCGCGTGATTCGCGCCGGTTATTCACTGCTGGGCCTGCAAACCTATTTCACCGCCGGTGTTAAGGAAGTTCGTGCCTGGACAATCAAAGAAGGCGCGACTGCACCTGAAGCGGCCGGCGTGATTCACACCGACTTCCAAAAAGGCTTTATCCGCGCTGAAGTGGTGGCCTATGACGATTTTGTCACGCTCGGCGGCGAGCAAGGTGCCAAAGATGCTGGCAAATGGCGCTTGGAAGGCAAAGAGTACATCGTCAAAGATGGCGATGTGGTGCACTTCCGCTTCAACGTATAGCGGTAGCCAGTAATAACACATTGACGAGCAACGAGGCTTCCAGTATCATTCGCCCCCGTTGAAAGGCTACGTAGCTCAGCTGGTTAGAGCACATCACTCATAATGATGGGGTCCCCTGTTCAAATCAGGGCGTAGCCACCAAAGCTTATAAAAAGCCCGCTGACCTCGTCAGCGGGCTTTTGCTTGTGTGCGCTTGAGGAATCAGCTTAGCTTTGCACGGTTCAAGAACCCTACCAGCGCACGGGTCAGGTATTCGATATCCCTGGCACCCGCCGTCTCGCGAATTGAGTGCATCGCCCACTGAGGTACGCCGACATCAATAGTGGGGATACCTAATTCGGTAGCAGTAATCGGGCCAATGGTACTTCCACAGCCCATATCCGCCCGAGTCACAAACGACTGTACCGGCACGTCCGCCTCGCGACAGACATCACGAAACAGCGCACCGGTGACGCTATTAGTCGCGTAGCGCTGACTTGCATTCACCTTGATCACCGGGCCGCCGTTAATCGCTGGGCCGTGGCGCTCGTCGTGCTTATCACGAAAATTAGGGTGCAGCGCGTGGGCGTTATCACAAGAGATCATCAGCGACGATTGAATCAGCTGAATCAGCGACTCGTCATTGCCCTTTTCGCCGTCCTTGCCACCTAACTGGCTGTTGATACGCGTTAGAACGTCCGCCAGAAAGGACCTTGAGCCCCGCAAGCGCTGGCACTGCCCACTTCCTCGTGGTCATTGGCTACCAACAGGGCGCCCTGACTACCATCGCAAGCTAACAGCGCTTCCAACCCCATAAAGCAGGAAAGTAGGTTATCCAACCGAGCACTTGCTACTAGCTCTTGTTTGACGCCGACAAGCGATGGCGGCTGCACATCGTAAAAGCCCAGCTCGAAATCAACGATTTCCACGGCACGTAAACCATGCTGCTCTTCTAGCCATTGCGCCACTAACTCGGCTAACGTGGCCGTCTCGCTTTGCAACAACACTGGTGCCATTTGCGTCTGCGGGTTTATCGGACGTCCACTGTTCACGTCTCGATCAAGATGAATAGCCAAACTTGGTATAGTCGCTATAGCACGGTCGACATTGAGCAACACACTTTCCAAGCGCCCATCAGCGTGGCGTACATGCACCCGCCCCGCCAATCCCAGATCACGGTCAAACCAGGGTGCCAACAGCACACCGCCGTATACCTGTACACCCAACTGTAGCCAGCCAGCGGAGCGCTGCGAAGCGTTAGGCTTTAAATGCAGCCCAGGACTATCAGTATGCGCGCCGATCATTCGCAGCGATGCCAAGTCAGACTCAGGCAACTGAAACGCGATAATGGCTGATTCATTACGGGTAACGTAGTAGCGCTTACCCGGTGTTAGTTGCCAATTCGCCTTCTCTTCCAGCCGCTGAAAACCGGCTTGCTCCAATCGCGTGGCCATATTGTCTGTAGCGTGCCACGAGGTTGGTGATTGGCGCAAAAAATCGCATAGGCGTGTTAAACGATCAGCGTTGAAAGTGTCGGACATGTAAATCCTCATAACAGTAATGATTGAGTCTCATAGCGCAGGCGACCTGCTACAATACTCCCTCGTCCTACGCAACTCTTGGGTCATTTGCGTGTCTAGGGAACGATGAGTGTACACAAATCCGGGAGAGCTTGACTGATGAGCTTGTTTGCAACGCTTTCGCGTTCGGTCGCCTTGGCTGTCATGCTGGTTGTTACCAGCCCAGCCGCCTTTGCGCAACTTGAGCCGACCAACGAACAACGCCAGGCGGCAGTGGAAATTGCGGACTCGCTCCGCTACGGCCATTATGCTGATATAAATTTTGACGAAACTTGGTCGCAGGACACTTTCCAACGCTATTTGGATATTCTAGATGGCCAGCGTGCCTATCTGTTGCAAAGTGATATCGAGCCCTACCGGCATTTAGAGACGGGCATGGCAGACGCTATTTTTGATGGCGATCTGGAGGATGCTTTTGATCTTTACAATACCTTCAGCGAGCGGCAGCGTGCTCGCCTTGAATCATTGCTTGCTCGGCTCGATGAAGGTCTTGATTTTGATTTTGATAGTAACGAGCGTTTAGAAATTGATCGTGAAGAAGCGCCCTGGGCATCCCGCGAAAGCGAACTCGATGAGTTATGGCGCAAGCGGCTTTCAAAAACGACGCCCTGACACTTGCTTTAACCGAGCAGGATAATGAACAGATTGAAACCAATCTGCGCCAGCGCTACGAAGGCCAACTGACCCGATTGGAACAAACTGAATCCGAAGATGTTTTGGCGTATTAATGGCAGCGGTTGCTGGCAGCATTGATCCGCATACAGGTTACCTTTCGCCACGCCAAGGCGAATCGTTTGATATTCAAATGAGTCTCTCGCTTGAAGGCATTGGCGCCCTGCTTCAATCGGACGGCGAATACGTTAAAGTTTCCAGCCTAGTACCCGGCGGCCCTGCCGAACGTGCTGGCGTGTTGGAGCCGGCGGATCGGATTACTGCCGTGGGCCAGGAAGATGGCGAAATGGTTAATGTGGTCGGCATGCGCCTGGATAACGTAGTGGATCTGATTCGCGGCCCTAAAGGCTCCACCGTTCGTTTAGATGTAGTGCCTGCCCAAGCGGTCGACATGACCCGCTCGCAAGTCGTTGAGATTACCCGCGACACCGTTAGTCTTGAAGACCAAGCCGCCAGCAGTGAAATTATTGAAGTAGAGCGCGACGGCGAACCTCACCGCCTTGGTATTATCAACGTGCCGACGTTCTACGTTGATTTCGACGCGTGGCAAGCTGGCGAGGAAGAGTATCGCAGCACGACCCGCGACGTTGCCAAAGAAGTCGAACGCCTTAAAGAAGAGGGCGTAGAAGGTATCGTGCTTGATCTACGTAATAACGGCGGCGGTGCGCTGCAGGAAGCCAACTCGCTCATCGGTCTGTTTATTGACCGCGGGCCTACCGTCCAGGTACGCGACGCCCAGGGGCGTATCCAGCTTTATGGGGATAGCGAAGCAGGCACGCTTTATGACGGCCCGCTCGGCGTCTTGGTGAACCGCCTCTCCGCCTCCGCCTCCGAGATTTTTGCCGGTGCGATTCAGGATTACGGACGCGGCCTGGTGCTAGGCACGCCGACGTTCGGCAAAGGCACTGTGCAGACGCTTAATGAGCTGAGTCATGGGCAGATTAAGCTAACCCGCGCCAAGTTCTATCGTATTTCTGGCGACAGCACACAGAACCGCGGCGTAGAGCCGGATATCGACTTCCCAGTCTGATTGATCCCGAACGTATCGGTGAAAGCAGCCTGGACAATGCGCTGGCCTGGGATACCGTCCAAAACGTTCAGTATCGTCGCTATGGCGAACCTGAAAATATGCTGGACAATCTTATTGCGCAGCACGATGTGCGCGCTGAGGATAATCCTAACTTCCGCTACCTGGAACGCCAATCTACGCTTGCCCGCCAGTTGCGCGAGCAGCATACCAGCGTGAGCCTGAATCGCGAACAGCGCGAGCGCGAGATGGAAGCCCAGGAAGCCGAACAGCTCTCTGGAGAACCAACGCCGCCGCGCACTGGGGCTTGAAGAACTCGACGAATGGATGGATGCTCGGACAGAAACAACGGCCGGAGTAGCAAACGAGACAGACGACACCGTCTCCTCGCCAGAGAGTGATGCTGAGAGTGAAGAGGACGAGGCATTGGCTGTCGATCGTGCCTACGTGCTCGAAGCAGCTGAAATCCTACTCGACTATGCCCACCTGCAAGAAACCCAGCGATTTGCAGCTAAGCGCTAATCGATCTGGATACAAAAATGCCGACCTCTCAAAGGTTGGCATTTTTTTGAGGCGACAACGTTGGCTTTATCCTAATTTCACCCTTTCTTCAACAAAGCACTGCCCGCCTCGCTGGCCGATCACCCATTGTGGTCAAGCGTTTGGTCAGTCCCGCCAATACAACGGCACTGCCCTCACTACCGGCCTGTATAATATCAAGCGCCCAGGCAGGCAACTGAGGCGCAATTCGGTAATAGACCCACTGACCTTCGCGCTGATCGCTGAGCAGCCCACACTGGCGCAATTGAGCCAAGTGTCGGGATACCTTGGGCTGCGACACTTGCAATGCATGGGTCATCTCACACACATAGCTCCTGCTCTTGAGCAACCAGCAGCACCAGCATCAAGCGTGTTTCATCGCTTAAACATTTAAATATTGAGAGCGCCTGGGACGTTTTTACGTTATCCACCATAACCTTCCTAAACCATAGGATTAACAGACCATAGGATTATCAGCGCAGTTTACGACAACAAAGTAGATGCGTAACAGCGAAGGCTATCGATGGGTGCACTAACGGCAAAAAAGAGAAGCGTTAATCGAAAGAGGAAGCTATAACGCAAGAGGAAGCTATAACGAAAGTAAGGAAGGGAAAACGTGAGGAATCTGCCATTGGCTCCCCGAGCAGGACTCGAACCTGCGACCCAATGATTAACAGTCATTTGCTCTACCAACTGAGCTATCGGGGAACGTTTACCGTAAAGGTAAAATAAAGCAGAACAGCAATTTGGCTCCTCGAGCAGGACTCGAACCTGCGACCCAATGATTAACAGTCATTTGCTCTACCAACTGAGCTATCGAGGAACATTTAACTTGCTGATGTGAATGAGTGGGAGCCGCTAATTAACGCAATAGTTAACGTACTTAGCGGTTGGCTCCTCGAGCAGGACTCGAACCTGCGACCCAATGATTAACAGTCATTTGCTCTACCAACTGAGCTATCGAGGAACTGCTCAAACACGGTGCGTAGTATACCCATAGAAATGGGCCGGTCAAGTATCGATTATTGAGGAACGCTAGCCGCTGGTTTCCTGTATCCGTATAATGCGCCCATTACTGACAGCGGCGTGGTCATCAAAAATCAGGCCGCACGATAACACTCCATTCATCCTCGTCCCCCGACGACTCATAGATGACAGGTACCGATGGCGAAGAAGCTCTTCATCAAAACGCACGGCTGCCAAATGAACGAGTACGACTCCTCCCGTATGGCGGATCTACTCGGCGAATCTCACCAGCTCGAACTCACTGATAATGAGCGTGAAGCCGATGTCATTCTGTTAAACACCTGCTCGATTCGCGAAAAGCGCAGGAGAAAGTTTTTCATCAGCTCGGACGCTGGAAAAACTGAAAGATGCCAACCCTAACCTGGTGATTGGCGTAGGCGGCTGCGTGGCAAGCCAAGAAGGCGAAGCCATTCGCAAGCGTGCCCCTCATGTTGATATGGTGTTCGGGCCGCAAACCCTACACCGCGTTCCCTCGATGCTGGATGCTCGCGGTAATAACCAAATTGCCGCCGTGGATGTCACCTTTCCGGAGATCGAGAAATTCGATCACCTGCCCAAGCCCTCCTCGGATGGTGCAACGGCGTTTGTGTCGATCATGGAAGGCTGCTCAAAGTACTGCACCTTCTGCGTGGTGCCTTACACTCGCGGTGAAGAGGTTTCGCGCCCGTTCGAAGCGGTCATGGACGAAGTCATCCACCTTTCCGATCAGGGTGTGCGTGAGATCAATCTGCTAGGCCAAAACGTTAATGCTTACCGCGGTGAAAACCAGCTTGGCGACGAGATCGACCTGGCCGAGTTGATTGCCTGTGTGGCAGCAGTAGACGGTATTGACCGCGTCCGCTTTACCACGTCGCATCCGGTAGAGTTTACCGATAGCCTCGTGGACGCCTTCGCCGATATTCCTGAGCTGGTAAGTCACTTACACCTACCGGTGCAGTCGGGCTCTGACCGTATTCTTAACGCTATGAAGCGTGGCCACACAGCCGCAGAGTACATCGAAAGATGGAAAGAATCCGCGCTAACCGCCCCGATATCAGCTTCTCGTCGGACTTCATCATCGGCTTCCCTGGCGAAACGGAAGAAGATTTTGAAGCCACGATGAACTTAATTCACCAAATTGGCTTCGATCACTCGTTTAGCTTCGTTTACTCGGCACGCCCTGGCACTCCTGCCTCCGGCCTGCCTGATGAAACACCAGAGAGTGTTAAAAAGCAGCGCTTAGCGATTTTACAAGAGCGCATTATTCAACAAACGGCCCAAATTAGCCGTCGCATGGTAGGCAGCACTCAACGCGTACTGGTTAATGGCTTTTCGCCGCGCGACCCCGGCCAGCTTTCCGGGCGGACTGAGAATAACCGCGTGGTTAACTTCCGCGCCGCCAACCCGACCGAGCTGATTGGCTATTTTGTGGATGTTGAGATTACCGAGGCCTTTCCCAATTCGCTACGCGGCGAACTTGCCTCACCCGAGCGCTATTAAACATTCCCTTAACATTGCCATTAACAAAGGTGATTGCTCCGGCCCTGGTCGGAGCAGTAAGCTAAGAATACACACACTAACGAGGGGTTCCCCACTCTTGAGCCAGCCCACACCTCAGGCCAATCGCATCATCACCTTAAGCCTTGAACCCAATGATCCGCAGCGCCTTGCTAGCCTTTGCGGCCAGCAGGACGAGCATCTGAAGCTGATTGAAAGCCGCCTGGACGTGACGCTGCGCAACCGGGGCAATGTGTTTCAACTCGCGGGTCCAGCCAACCGTATTAAGGCAGCGGCGAACGTGTTGGAACACCTTTATCGCGAAACAGCGGCGAGCGAACTTGATGCCGATACCGTGCACCTTTTCCTGCAAGAATCCGGGCTCGAAGCACTGGAAGACGAAGAGGATGGCACCGGCAGCAGCGATGAAGTGATCATGCGCACCCCACGCACCATGATCAAACCACGCGGGCTTAATCAGCAGCGCTATGTTTCAAGCATCCGTGAGCACGATATCAATTTCGGCATTGGACCCGCGGGAACAGGTAAAACCTATTTAGCCGTTGCCGCCGCAGTCGAAGCACTCAATCAGCAGGAAGTGCGCCGTATTTTGCTAGTGCGTCCGGCGGTTGAAGCGGGTGAAAAGCTTGGTTTTCTTCCTGGCGATCTCGCTCAGAAAATCGATCCCTACCTGCGCCCACTTTATGATGCCTTATATGAAATGATCGGTTTTGAGCAAGTGGCGAAGCTGATTGAACGACAGGTCATAGAGATTGCCCCGCTGGCTTATATGCGCGGTCGTACGCTCAACAACTCCTATATCATTCTCGATGAGAGCCAAAACACCACCCCCGAGCAGATGAAAATGTTTCTGACCCGGATTGGCTTTGGCTCCACCGCCGTGATTACTGGCGATGTCACTCAGGTTGACCTGCCTAAAGGCCAGCGCTCGGGGCTGATTCAAGTGCTCGACGTGTTAAAAGACACGCCAGGGATCGGGGTCACGCACTTTGCCGCCAAGGACGTCGTGCGCCACCCGTTGGTTCAGCGCATTATCGAAGCCTACGATATGTTTGAATCCCAGCAAGAAGTAGAAGAACGTGCCCGCCGGGAAGTGCGCCAGCAAGAGCGTGACGCCCGCATGCAGTCGCGTGAAAGCTCTTGGGATAGTTCACGATGAATAAGCTCGCGACGAACGAGATTGTGATTGATCGGCAGGCGGCGATTAACGAACCGTTGCTTCCCTCCCTTACACAGCTCACCCAATGGGTGGGCTGTGTTTTTGCGCACCACCCGGATGACCAGCGCCGCGAAGTGACTATCCGGTTTGTGGATGAGCGTGAAAGCCAGACGCTTAACCGTGATTACCGAAGCAAAGACAAAACCACTAACGTATTGTCGTTTCCGTTTGAAAGCCCGCCGGGCATTGATTTACCCCTACTCGGCGACTTGGTGATTTGTCATGCTGTCGTAGCTCAAGAAGCTAGCGAGCAGGATAAGCCTCTTGAGCATCACTACGCGCATATGGTCGTGCATGGCATCTTGCATTTAATGGGCTACGATCATATTGATGATCAGGAAGCTGAGGAAATGGAGCAGTTTGAGCGCGAACTGTTAGCTGAGCTGAATATCCCCGACCCTTATGCTGACAACACCCACGCAATCGATAATGATGGCGAAACGTTTTAAATCTTTGAAACGCCTTAAGCCTATGCTGTTTGACAGTAGTTGCGTTAAATCATGTAACAGCGAATCTGTTACTGTCAATCTGGTACTATCCCCCCGCGTCAGTGGTAAAAAGCTAGCTGACAGCGTAGTAAATGAGATAGCCACCGACTGCCCGCAAACGAGAGAATTGACGCATGAGCGAAGACCGATCGAGCAACCTCAATCAAAAATCCTGGCTCGAGAAACTCTTTGGCGCCCTTTCCGGAGACAATGACGAACCCAGCTCACGCGATGAGTTGATGACGTTTTTACGCCATACCGCAGGGAAGTTAAAGCTGGATCAAGACGCCATCATGATTATCGAAGGTGCGCTTGAGATCAGCGATCAGCAGGTACGTGAAGTGCTGATACCCCGCTCCCAGGTGTCGGCTATCGCGCTGGATCAAACTAGCGATGGCTATTTGCCGCTGATTCAGGAAACCGGCCACTCCCGCTACCCGGTGATTGGTGAAAACCTGGATGACGTGAAAGGCATTCTACTGGTAAAAGATCTGCTCCCGCTGCTTTCGCAAACGCAGGCCCAGCGTGATGCCTTCAAGCTCGATGATATTTTGCGCCCAGCAATGTTTATTCCTGAATCAAAACGCCTTAACAGCTTGCTGAAAGAGTTTCGTGACACGCATAACCATATGGCCATTGTCGTTGACGAATACGGCGGCACGGCGGGCATTATCACCATCGAAGATATCCTTGAGCAGATCGTCGGCGACATCGAAGATGAGCATGATATCGATGAAGAAGAGGATATCCGCGAATTAGAGAATGGCCACTTTGCTATCCGCGCACTGACCCCCATCGAAGACTTCAACGAACGCTTTAATACCGAGTTCTCCGACGACGAATTTGATACCGTTGGCGGCCTGGTGATGCAACAGTTTGGCCATTTGCCACGGCGCGGTGAGCATACCACTCTCGGCGGCTGGCGATTTGTGATTCTCAATGCCGATACACGGCGCATTCGCCTGCTCGAAGCCTACCGAGATACCCGCCGCGATGACGAAGAGGATGACGCCCAAGAAGAGTAAAAATCTTAGGCTGCATCATTCGTTACTCTTTGTGTCCACTCTTTCAAATCTTACCGTAGATAGGTTATCGCTATGGGTTTACCCCCCGCGTTATTGTTACAGCTGCTTGCCGCCCTGGTCGCTGGCGGCTTCACCACCCTAACGGCTTCCCCTTTCGAGCTTTGGTGGTTAGGGCCTGTGGCGATCGGTTTACTTTATACAGGGCTGCACGCCTTAACGCCCGCGCAAGCGGCGCTTAAAGGCTGGTTATACGGTGTGGCGCTATTCGCCAGCGGCACGTCCTGGGTGTATGTCTCCATTCATGACTATGGCTACACCAGTGCCCCTAGCGGTATTTCTAACGACTCTGTTCGTAACGATATTGGCGCTTTTTGCCGGTACCTTCTGGCTATACCGGCGCTTTATATCCGCTCGTCTCGCTTTTATAAGCTTTGCAGGCGCCTGGGTGCTGGGCGAGGTGCTGCGTACCTACCTGTTTACCGGCTTTCCATGGTTGCTACTGGGCTCTGGCTACGTCGACTCACCGCTAGCCGCCTGGGCGCCGGTTGGTGGGGTGTACCTACTATCATTATTGGTAGCCCTTAGCGGCACTTTCGCTGCAGAACTACTGTTTCGCCGTCAGTGGTGGGCAATTGCGCCGCTTGCGGCTATTTGGTTAATCCCAATGGCCCTTCCCCAGCAATGGACGACCCAAGCCAGTGACCCCACCCGCGTGGCCCTACTGCAAGGCAATCTGCCACAGCTATTGAAGTGGACACCTGAAGGGCAACGCACGGCGGCGAACACCTATAGCGAACTTACCCGCGAAGTTGCCGATGAAGTGGATCTGATCGTATGGCCAGAAACGGCCCTGCCGATGATAGAAGAGCAGGCCCGCCCGGTCTTGGAGCGGGTGCAAGCGAACCTACCGCCTGATGTCGCTCTGCTCACCGGTATCGTTCAGCGCGATGAACAAGAACGCTACTTCAATAGCGTGATCGGCGTCGGCAATGTCGAGGGAGCTACCAGAAAGAGCACTTAGTGCCTTTTGGTGAGTACTTGCCGCTGGAAAGCGTGCTACGCGGAGCGATAGATTTCTTTGACCTGCCCATGTCGGCCTTTACCAAAGGTGAGCATGAGCAGACGCCGATGCAGGCCGCGGGTATTTCTATCGGCAATGCGATCTGCTATGAAATCATTTACCCTCAGTTGGTCGCCCGCCGCGCCCAAGACAGCGATGTAATCATGACGGTATCTAACGACACCTGGTTTGGTGCTTCTATCGGCCCGCATCAGCACCTTCAGATGGCACGGCTGCGAGCGCTAGAGAATGGTCGTTATGTAATTCGCGCCACCAGCAACGGCATTACGGCAATTATTGACGACAATGGCCGCATTGTTAAGCGCGCACCGCAGTTCGAAACCACCCTGCTTACCGGTGAGTTTTACGCCATGGAAGGCCTGACACCGTTTACCCGTACCGGCAGTTGGCCCGCCTGGCTATTGGCAGGTTTGATGCTTGTACCAGGGATGGCGGCAGCAAGAACCACTCGCCAGCGTCGTAGCTGACACAGCGCTAAGCGTTAAGCCTTTAAAACGGCCCGACTCCTCTGCAGGATTCGGGCCGTTTTAGTTGGCTCAGGCTAGCCAAGCAGGCATTTAGGCGGCGCTATTTTCAGCGTCGCCATATCAATCACGAAACGATAACGAACGTCACCTTTCTCCATCCGCTCAAAGCCTTCGTTAATGTTGTGGATATCCAGCATTTCGATATCACAGGTGATGCCTTGGTCAGCGCAGAGTTTGAGCAGCTCTTCGGTCTCTGCAATGCCACCAATGAGCGAACCGGCTACCACACGACGCTTAAAGACCAGGTTGAACGCTTCAATGGCGGGCTCAATGGGCTCTAGCAAACCGACAATGATGTGAGTACCGTCATACTTCAGCGATGTCAGGTAAGGGTTTAGATCATGCTGTACGGGTACGGTATCGAGCATAAAGTCGAAGGTTTCTGCGACGGCATCCATCTGTGCCTGATCGCTGGAAACTACCACGTGATCAGCACCGTTACGCTTGGCTTCTTCCACTTTAGCGTCGGAACGGGTAAATACCGTGACTTCAGCGCCCAGCGCCTTGGCCAGTTTAACGCCCATATGGCCTAAGCCACCCATACCGATTACACCGACTTTATGGCCTTTACCGACACCGTGGTGCTTGAGCGGTGAGTAAGTAGTGACACCGGCACAGAGAATCGGCGCCGCCGAGGCCAGATCAATACCATCGGGCATCTGCAGCACAAAGTGCTCGCTCACCACGATGGCGTCGGAGTAGCCACCCTGGGTCATGGTGCCATCCTGGCGGTCTTCGCCGCCGTAGGTCATGGTAAAGCCTTCCAGGCAGTACTGCTCAACGCCATCTTTACAGGCGGCGCAAGTACGGCACGAATCAACCATACAACCAACACCGACTAAATCACCGGCTTTAAAACGTGAAACTTTATCGCCAACAGAGGTGACGCGGCCAACAATTTCATGGCCGGGCACAACGGGGTATTGGCTCATGCCCCAATCGTTGCGCGCAAAGTGGAGATCACTGTGGCAAACACCGCAGTAAAGAATTTCAATCGCCACGTCGTCAGGGACGTGGCTGGCGACGGTCAAACGTAAATGGCGCTAAGGGTTTATCATTAGCAAATGCTGCGTAGGATTTTGCTTGGTTCATCGATCGAATTCCTTGTCATCAAGCTGGGGCTTTCTAAAGACTACCTTCAAAAATCAGTAGTCTTTTCCTCGAGCACGAGGGATGCCAACAGTATTGGCCTAATTAAGGGGGATAGCGATGAGTGAAGCTACGCCATTTTGCCTATTTCTCCGGCACCACGTAATAAAATAACAAAAAACTGACAAAAATCATTATGATTATGCAAATACCGTCAGAAAAGAGAGAAGCCTTCATGACCTCCACCGCTCAGGCTGGCAACGCGCTGGCGACTGTTATCGCCCCCTTATTGAAGGCGATGGTATAAAACCAACGTCTCTGCCTGGCGTGTCGTTACTCTGTTTAAGCCGACACCAAGCACGTACGCCGCTTCTTTATGAGCCTAGCCTGACCATTATTGCTCAGGGCCGAAAGATCGGATATCTAGGCGACCGGGAGATCCATTATGATCCCGGCCATTATTTAGTCCAAACATTGCCACTGCCGTTTGAATGCGAAACCTATGGCTCACCGGAAGCGCCGTTACTGGGAATATCAGTGCGCCTTGACCCAGCGTTATTAAGCGAAATGGTGACGGCAATGGGCAATGCCGTTCAACAAGCCCATACGCCATTACCCATGGCATCGGTGGCAATGACAGAGGGAATGCAGGATGCCGTATTGCGCTTAGCGCGAACGCTGCATGTATCGGTAGAGTGCAGCACGATGGGCACAGCGCGCATTCGCGATGTGGTATTTGAAGCCCTGAAAAGTGAACAAGGCCAAGCATTGAGGGCTTTGGTAATGGGACATGGAAACTATTCGCGCATCGTGCAGGTGCTTTCCAAACTCCATACTCACTTTGCTCAAGATTTTAGCGTGGAACAGTTAGCTTCTCAGGCGAATATGAGTCCGTCGACGTTTCATCAGCACTTTAAGCAGATCACCCGCTCTTCACCGGCGCAGTACTTGAAGCGGCTGCGCTTAATCAAAGCACAGCAATTGCTGCTACAGGATAATCACAATGTTAATCAGACCGCTGCGGCGGTTGGCTACCGCAGCGTGCCTCAGTTTAGCCGCGACTATAAACGTTACTTTGGCGAGCCTCCGCTTCAGCATCGCCGACAGGAGCAGGCGTTGCGCGTTTAATGAATAGAAAGCCGATTTCGCGAATACCGCTTATTTAGCGAACACTGATTATTTAGCAAAGCTATTATTTTGCGAATACTTGACTCATATCCTTGAACGCTTTGAACTCTAGCGCATTACCGCAAGGGTCAAGCAAGAACATAGTGGCCTGCTCGCCTACTTCGCCTTTAAAGCGAATATACGGCTCAATTACAAACTGTGTATCTCGTGCTTTCAAACGCTCGGCCAGGGCTTCCCACTCATCCCATTCTAAAATCACGCCAAAGTGCGGCACCGGTACGTTATGTCCATCCACAGGGTTTGTATGGGCGCTCTCCTGGCCTGGTGTTTTGGGCTGCTCATGAATCACCAGCTGATGGCCAAAGAAATTAAAGTCGACCCACTGATCACTGGAACGACCCTCTTCCAGGCCAAAGACGTCATTATAAAACGCCCGTGCCAACGCCACATCGTAAACGGGAATGGCTAAATGGAAGGGTGAAAGGCTCATGTTAGTCTCCTACTTAATTAGCGTTCTGAAGAGTGGTTGGCATTTAACGCCACCACGGTGTATTCATCCTAGGGCGGCACATGGGAAAATAATATCAATAACTATTTGGCTGATTCACAAAAGGATTTATCAATGATCCGTGAGCTAAAGACGCTGATGGCGGTGGCACAGGAAGGCACCTTTGCCGCAGCGGGCAATAAAATTGGCCTAACGCAAGCGGCGGTCAGTGCCCAAATGAAACGCCTTGAGGAAGAACTGGGGATTGCGTTGTTTGAGCGTAAAGGACGTGCCGCGACATTGACCCAGCGAGGGCAAGAGACACTAAAGCAAGCCCATGTCCTGCTAACCCTCTACAGTACGCTAGGCGCTTCCCTATCAGGCCAACCGGCAACACATCGGGTCAATATCGGCGCTATCGCCTCAATTCAGCGCTCGCTACTCCCTGATGCGTTGGCACGCTTTCATCATACTTACAGTGATTGCTGTACCCGCGTGGTGCCGGGGCTTTCCATGGAACTGGTGAATCAAGTCGACGCTGGCGAATTGGATATGGCGATCATTATACGTCCGCCCTTTTCGCTACACAGCGATTTGCGCTGGACGCCCCTTGCCCACGAGCCCTTTAGATTAATCGTGCCGCAGCATATTAGCGGCGACCAGTGGCGAGAGCTGATGACAAGCCAGCCGTTTATCCGTTATGACCGTGCTTCCTTTGGCGGGCGTCAGGTGGACCGATTCTTACGCAACAACCACTGCAACGTGCGCGAAGTTTGTGAAGTCGACGAACTGGAAGCGATTGTTAAGCTGGTCGCCAAGGGGTAGGCGTTGCCCTGGTGCCCGAAGCGATAGCGCAGCAACGCTGGCCACCGGAGGTCCGTGCGATTGATTTAGGCGAGCGTACCTTTCATCGCGATGTCGGGTTGATTCATCCCACTAGCGGCCATTTGAGCGAACCTGCCCGTGCGCTTGCCCAATTGATTGGCGAAATCGCCACGCGGTCCGATAATGATGGTTAACGTGTTTGACGTGAGACTCGAGGAGTTAGTGCATGAAGCCAGAGGATCTGGAAAAGTTAGTGACTCGCACCATGCCCTTTGGCAAGTATGAGGGTCGCCTTATCGCCGACCTCCCCGGCCCCTATTTAAACTGGTTTGCCCGGGAGGGGTTTCCCTCAGGGGAAATTGGCCAACTGCTGCATCTGATGCACGAAATCGATCACAATGGGCTTGGCCCATTGCTTGATCCGCTGCGAACAATGCCTAGACAGCGTGGCGAAAGTTAACGCTGGCTGTTGTTCCGTGCTTCTAAAGCGCGCTGAAACTCGGCCCGGTAAGCCGCTTCATGGTGCACAGGGTCAACGGGAAAGCGGCCTAAGGCAACCGCGAGTTCAAAAATCCCGCCGCAGGTAAACCATCGCCCCGGCGGCTGACCACCAGTGCCGCGATGAAAGGCTTCTGCTGTGCAGCGTCTTCGCGCATTAATTGCTCTAACGCCTGGGTAACTTGAGCAATGGTGCGCGGCGGCGTGAGTGCTAGTGTGTTAGCCACCTGCTGATACGTCATCGGCAATGCATCACGCGGTGCGCTGAGCAGTAGCTGGCGAAGAGCGGCTACGTTATCGGTCATATATATCCTATTGTCATGGTTTAAAAGGATCACCCTGCCAATCGACACAGTATTTGTGTGAAGAAGCGGTTATGCTAAGAATAGTGAAATACGCTGTGGTAAGGAGAGAACATGGTAACGCGACTAACAACGGCACGCCTTCGTCGAGGGCATTGGCTAGGCGTACTGGCTGGCTTAGCCATTCTGCTGGTAGCAGGAGCGACACTAATGATGGCAGGCGCTGGGCCGGCTTATCGTGGCGGACTTATCAGCCTAGGCGAGGCGTTTAACTTACTGCGTAATGGCGTTTATGTCGCTGTAGCAGCAGTCGCGGTCAGCATTGTCACGCTGCTGTTGAGCATGCTGACTCATCGATCTAGGCCCGCCTTAATAGCCACACTGGTTATCGTCGCCGCTGCTGCGCTGTTTTATATGCCGTGGCAATACTGGCAGCGCGCTCAACAAGTACCTGCTATTCACGATATCACCACCGATACCCAGAACCCGCCTGCTTTTGAAGCCCTCGCTGAGGCACGGCAAGCCGCGCCGAATGCCGTCGCCTACCCTGGCGATGCAACTGCTCAGCAGCAACGAGCAGCCTATCCTCACATCAAGCCATTAGTGGTGGATAAGCCCCTGCAGGTTGTTCTGGCGGCCGCACAAGCCGAGGCGGAAGAGACTGGCTGGCGTATCGCCAGAATTACCGACCATCAAATAGAAGCCACCGCGACCACGCGTTGGTTTGGCTTTGAAGATGATGTGGTAATTCGCTTAACCGAGCTGGACAACGGGATGCAGGTCGACATGCGTTCTGCTTCGCGACTTGGGGCCAGCGATGTGGGGACTAACGCAGCGCGAATTGAAGCCTATTTAAAGGCACTAGAAGCACGGCTCAAATAACGCTCTCTTCTCGCCGTTATTAATGTAAGGATTCTGGCCTGTTGCCAGCTTCACGCGCCAAAATTTGCTCGGCATCCAGGGTGGCGATGGGGACTTGATGCTGAACAGGAATATCGCCGCTCAATTGAAGCGCTTGATAGCGCAGGGCACAAACGCGTAAAAACGAGGTAAAGTTACCCAAATCGTGCCCGGCGTCGATGGATTCGTGGTATAGCCGAGTAATCATCTGTGCCGTATTCATCCCATCGCGCTGGGCGATCTCTTCAAGAATGTGCCAGAAATAATTCTCCATCCGCACACTAGTGACCATGCCATCAATACGCAGCGAGTGTGTCGCACTGAGCCACAGTTCAGGGTCGGCTTGAATAAAGAGTTTGCACACAAGCGTTACCTCTCCGAGTAGTCCGTTCAAGTTCACGCTATCAATATAGTGGGCAATAGCGCAGAACGCCCGGCAAGGCCGGGCGTGAAAGTCAATTCGTTAAGCCATTAGCTTTGCTTATTTAACAGCGCCATAAACTGCGCCAGCCATGCCGGGTGGGCAGGCCACGCGGGTGCGGTCACCAAGTTGCCATCAGTCACCGCATCAGTCACTTTCAAATTAGCGAAGTGACCACCGGCAAGTTCTACCTCCGGCTGGCAGGCTGGGTAAGCGGAGCACTGCTTTCCTTCAAGCACGTTTGCAGCGGCTAATAACTGGGCACCATGACAGATCGCAGCCACGGGCTTATTGGTCTCAAAGAAATGTCGCACCATCGCGAGCACGTCTTTGTCTAAGCGGAGATATTCAGGTGCGCGACCACCCGGCACTACCAAAGCATCGTAATCAGCAGGGTTAGTTCCGGCGAAATCGGCATTCAATGCAAAGCGGTGGCCGGGCTTTTCGGAATAGGTTTGATCACCTTCGAAATCATGAATCGCGGTCGCCACGGTATCGCCCGAGGCTTTGCCAGGACAAACTGCATCGACACGGTGGCCGACTGCCATCAATGCCTGAAATGGCACCATGGTTTCATAGTCTTCAGTGAAATCGCCGGTGATCATTAAAATGCGCTTGCTACTCATCTCAGTGCTCCTCTTATTGATCTTATGGTTATTGATCGAGTATTGAGAACACGCAAAGCGTGTGAAATGAGATTAGCAAGCGCTTAACGGCAACAGGTAGTAATTGCTTACTACTCGACAGATTCTTCTACTACTCGATAGTTTCTTCCTTCTGGGGGAGTGACAAATGACGTTGCCCTGCCGTATCGCTTACACGAAAGCGTCCTACTAGTGAGTGCATATCGCCTGCGCGATCATCCAGCGTATGGCTAGCGGTCGTGGCCTCTTGCACCAACCGTGCGTTTTGGTGTGTGACTTGATCCAGCTGCGAAATCGCCTGGTTGATCTGGTCGATACCCGCCGACTGTTCGTGAGTAGCGCCTGCAATTTCAGTGACGTAGCGGGTTACTTCGCCGAGGCTATCTATGATCTCTTGTAGATGTTTGCTCGAAGCATTAACAAGCTGCTCGCCTTCGCTCACCTTAGCGACACTGTCGTCTACCAGATGACGAATTTGGGCTGCCTCTTCAGCGCTGCGTCCGGCTAATTTGCGCACTTCTTGAGCCACCACTGCAAATCCACGCCCCTGCTCGCCTGCTCGCGCGGCTTCAACAGAGGCATTCAGCGCGAGTAGGTTGGTTTGAAAGGCGATATCGTCGATGGCCTTAATAATGGAGGTGATTTTTCGCTCGCCTCTCGGATATCGCCCATGGCTGCCGTCGTGCGGGTTGACACATCCCCAGCGGCGCGTGCGCGCTGGTCAACGTTGCCACTTGCGTCTTTCGCCTGGTCAGCGTATTCAGCCGTTTGCTTCACGGTGGCTGTAATTTGTTCAAGGCTTGAAGCAGTTTCAGCCAACGATGCTGCCTGTTGGTCAGTACGCTGGGAGAGGTTTTCATTACCCGCAGCGATTTGGCGGCTGCTGGCCGCGATAGATTCGGCGCTTTCGCGAATTTGCGCCACCATACCTTCAAAGGTATCCATCATGTTATTAAACGCTTGAGCCGTTTGGCCCACTTCATCGTTTCGTTTGAGCTCAAGACGCTTGGAAAGATCAGCGTTTTCGCCTGCGGCACCACTAATGCTTTCCATTTGGTGGCGCATCGCCACTAGCGGACCTAGTACGCGCACCATCGTACGCCAGCCAAAGATTGCCAGTAGTGCAATAACAATCAAGGTCACCATGATCAGTAACGAACGCCCAGCGTTGGCTAATGACTCGGCCTGGGTGGCGGCGTTATCAGCCTGCTCAACGGTATACGCTTCAACGTCGCTCAGGGCCGAGCGCATTTGCGTCATGGCTTGAGCAACATTAGTAAGCGCCGCCTGCACTTGTTCATGGAGCGCAAGTTGCTGGAAACGAAGTTCATAGACGGCGTTATCATCGGATATCATCAGTCCTTCCAGCTCTACGATGACCTCGCTAAGGTTATTAATCAGCGCACGCTGCTCTACCTCGGTACTCGGCGCATCGGCAATTGCCGAAAGTGATTGACGAGCAAGCCCAACCTGCTGGGCAATTTCATTGTGACGCAAGTTGACCAGCGCATCAGAGCTCTCCATTTGCCTCATTTGGCGGCCAAGGTCTGATAACTGCGCTAAGGCCATGCGAGCGTTACCGCTTAAGCGCCCAATATCCGCTTGCGGGGCAAACATATTATCCAGAAGCGTAGTAGGCAGGGTCGTCATGCCGTCTTCGCGCCAGGCTTCCATCAACTCACGCTGGTCATTGTCACTGCGCACCTGGGCCAGCGCTGCACGTCCGGCAATATCTTCGGCGCTAAGCATCACTTGAGAAATAAGTGTTTGCATCGCACTAATACGCTCAGCCATTTGTGTTTGCAGGCTCAACTCTTCACGGCGTACCGCCTCAAGCGCCGTATCGCCCTCAAGCAACGCCTGGTAATGGCTATCCAGCTCACTGAGGCCTTCTGCGTGATCAACCCCACTCAATCCTTGGCGGGCAGTTTGAAAACGTTCATCTAATGCGGCTTGAGTGGTGACTGCATCAAGGCCTGTCGCATTCTCTGCGGCAAGCAGATCCGCATGCCGTTGACCAAACGCGCCCATCGTTAGCACCATTCCCCGGCTGGCATCCTGAAGCGGTAATACCTCACCGGTAATATAGCGCTGCGAGTCGATTAACCGTTGATTGGTTGTCCAGCCGGTTACCGCCAGTACCACAGCCCCAGCACGGCTGCCAGGAACAGGCTTATTAACATGGCTCTAATACTTAACGTTTTTTTCATTATCACTTTTCACTTGTGTCAGGGACATACCGTTAACGTAAGCCTTAATATGTCACCGTTATGGCAACAGGCTCGCCCACTCCACCGACTCGAAACGGCCGTTTGTGATAATGGTTGGCCAAACTGCATCGCTGGCTTGATGATCATTACGCCCCAGGCTGAGGGGCTCTTCTAGGCCAATATCGACCGACCCTAGGCCAAGTAAGCCATCCACAATAGCGTCACGATCTGGGTTTGCTCCGGCTGCTTTTACACCTTCAACAAAAGCTTCGCAGCAAGGTAGCCTTCGAGAGATATAAAGTCAGGTTCACTACCGCGTGAATGCGTGGCTAGCGCCTGTCGGTATGCTTCTACAGCGGGTAGGTCGGCATCCAGAGGCGGCACTACTTGAGTGATAATGACGCCTTCTGACAACTCGCCAAGTTCATCCATTAGCGCTTGGCTGCCAACGAAAGAGACGTTCAAAAATACGGCATCCGGTAGGTCATTGCGTGCTTCACGAATAAAATCTGCCGCAGGCCCGTAAGTGCCCACAATAATGACCGCCCGAGGTGTCACCGGCGCTTGCAGAATGGTCGCCAAGCCTTGGTGGATATTGCGGGTACCGCGGGTAAAACGCCCATGGGCCAGCGCGGTGATGTTTCCAACGCCATGGGAGGTTAACGCCTGAACGGCCCCATTATAGCCGGCATCACCAAAGCTATCGTTTTGGGTGAAAAAGGCTATTTCCTCAGGCAGCACACCCGCTTCCAAGAGCCCATTGACCATGGCTGCCGTTTCCTGCACATAACTGGCTCGGTAGTTAATCACATAGCGGTCGGGAGGTGTTTTACGTAGCACCCCGCACCGGTAAACGCGCCATAGAGCAGTGTTTCATATTCGTTATAGATGGGTATGGTGACGGTAGCGGTTGGTGTACCTACGTTGCCGATCGCGGCTAGCACTTCATCTTCTTGGATAATTTGCCGGGTATTGCTGGCAGCTTGCAGCGGTTTATACTCATCATCCCGGGCGATCAAGGCTAATGTTTCACCATTTACGCCGCCAGCCGCATTAACTTCTGCGAAGTAGGTCTCGATACCCTTTGCATGCCCAGCCCTAATGGCGCAGCGCCGCCACTGGCAGGGGCGACAATACCAAAAGTAAGCGCTGCCTGAGCTAGTGGTGAAAGCAATAACCCAGCTAATAGGGTGATACTTGTTAGGCGTTTTTTTAACAGCCTTTTGTTAACAATAGCGTTCCCATTCGTCGCATTGATCTGCTCCTCACTCGCTAGATCACTTCCCCACCCTTTAAATGGCTCTTTAGCAAACAGTTGATGAGTGTCATTAACTGCCTGCTAGATTACCGCCTGTCACTCTTTTCTATCGGCAGGAGAATATACGACTAAAGGTTAATTATCGTTAACCACTAAGTAATGATTATTGCCTGTTGTGTAACCGCTTAGAACCTCCTTGAGGAAATCACAATATTTTCTTTAAAAATCAAATTACTATCTAAAATCAGCCAACACTAATCAGGCCGCTCAATGGCAAACCGATCGCTAATGCGTATGTAATCGCTACCGGCTAGACGGCCAACCGGCTTGAGAAGATCCATATCCACATGACGGCCGTCCCAAACAGCATCATCGATATGAATGGAAACCACCTGCGCCAGCACTAGCGTCCCGGCCAGGGGTTCATCGCCAAACCGAATCATATCGAACAGTTTGCAACCAAACGCCACTGGCGCATTGGCAATTCGCGGTACGCTAACGCCTGGCATCGCCGCCTTTTCCAGCCCGGCCAGGGTAAACTCGTCTTGCTCCGGCGGAAGGCTGGCGCTGGTGGTATTGAGCGCTTCAATTAACGCCTCGCTACCGACATGCACGACACATTCAGCAACGTCAGTTAAATTACGCACCGTATCTTTAAGCTCACCGCTGCCATTGAGCAGCGGTGAAAACGCCAGCACGGGTGGGTTCACACTGGTGACATTGAAGAAGGAGAACGGCGCTAAATTGGCATTGCCGCGTTTATCCTGGGTAGACACCCAGGCAATCGGCCGTGGGCAAACAGCCCCGGATAACAAGCGATAAATCACCCCGGGGCTTAAAGGAGATTCATCTAATAGGTAGTCGCTCATTTTGGCTCACTCTTCATTCGTGAAATGGCTGCTGTCTAATAGGTAACGCTACTTATTCGTCGTATACAGGCTTACGGCTGGCGCGCTTTAAGCTGATTAATCACACCACCGACTCGCAACAGTTCTCGCTGGCGCTCACTTAACCCGTGATGTAAACGAATCATCCCTTTGCCCACTATTTCGGCATCAAGCGTTGCGCCCTCAGCTATTTGGGCATGTAAATTTTCAATGATAACGCTATCACCCTGGGCTAATTGGTCAGCATCGTTTTCATCAATAAACGTCAAAGGCAGTGCGCCAAAACAGATTAAATTTTGCCAATGGATGCGTGCAAAGCTTTTAGCCAACACAGCCTGTAAACCCAGATAACGAGGCACAAGAGCGGCATTCTCACGGCTTGAGCCTTGGCCGTAGTTATGCCCACCTACAATAAGGTGCCCCCCAATTTACGCGTCGCGTCCGCACGTTGAGCATACTCCGCATCGACGGCTTCAAAGGTAAAAGGTGCGGAAGCATAGATACTGCTCCAGTACGGCATCACGCGCTGACCAGCAGGCATAATATCATCGGTTGAGATGTTATCGCCCGTGACAAGCAGCACGGGAATCTCTAAACGTTCGGGTAGTGGCTGTAGCGTCGGCAGAGCAGGTGTGTTTTCTGTTTTTTGTAGCGGCGTTAAGCGGGCTTGATCAAGCGGTAGCGGTGGCGTAAAGACATCGCGATTAATCACCATAGCATCAGGCTCATTAATACGCGGATAATCCATTTGCATAAGACGAGGGTCGCTGATCACCCCAGCTAAAGCCGAGGCAGCCGCTGTTTCTGGACTGCATAAGAAGACGCTGTCTTCTCGCGTGCCAGAACGACCAGGGAAGTTGCGGGGTACCGTGCGCAAACTGTTGCGCCCTACCGCTGGCGCCTGACCCATTCCAATACAGCCGTTACAGCCCGCTTGGTGTAAGCGTGCACCGCTAGCCACTAACTCTCCTAAATAGCCTTCTTGAATCAAGGTGGAAAGCACTTGGCGTGACGAGGGGTTGATGTCCAGCGATATGCCATCTGCTACAGAGCGTCCCTTTACCATGCTCGATACGACGGCAAAGTCACGATAGCCAGGATTCCCCGATGAGCCAATATAGGCTTGATGCAACGGCTGCCCGGCCACTTCGCTCACCGGCACCACTTTATCGGGGCTAGAGGGCAGAGCAATCAGCGGCACCAGCGTGGATAAATCGATCACTTCTTCCACATCGTAGTGGCAACCAGGATCGGCTGCTAACGGCTGCCAATCGCCTTCGCGCCCCGGGCTGCCATAAAGCGCCGTGTACTTGCATCACTAGGAAATACACTGGTTGTGGCCCCCATTTCGGTGCCCATATTGGCGATCACGAGTCGATCCATTGCCGAAAGCTCATCAAGCCCTGGACCATAGAATTCGAGAATGCTGTTTTTGCCACCCGACACGCCATGACGACGGAGCAGTTCCAAAACCACATCTTTCGCCGACACCCAGTCCGGCAAACGCCCTTCTAGGCGAACGCCCCAAATCCGCGGCATGGTGATATAAAGAGGTTCTCCGGCCATGGCCATAGCCACTTCAATACCGCCTGCGCCGATGGCCAGCATCCCCAAGGCACCCGCCGAAGTAGTATGGCTATCGCAACCCACCAACGACTGGCCAGGCACACCAAAATTCTCCATATGTACCGGATGGCTAATGCCATTGCCCGGGCCTGAGTACCAAACGCCAAAACGTTCACAGGCACTTTTTAGAAATAGATAAGTCTCGGCATTGAGATGGTCGGCTTGAACAAGCCCATGATCGATATATTGCACGCTCGGCTGGGTATGCACTCTGTCGATACCCATGGCTTCAAGCTCAAGCATCACTAAAGTGCCCAGCACGTCCTGCAATAGCGCTTGGTCGATGCGCAAGGCTATTTCACTGTCAGGAAGCATTTCACCGCTGATCAAATGATCACTGATCAACTTTTGAGCTAAATTAAGGGGCGTGGCAGAGGAGGCTTTAGAAGTCATAGATAAAATCCTAATATTTTTATTATCATTAAAGAGAAAAGCAGCTAACTACACTGTTATTCACGTTTTTAGTTGTCAATATACTAACTAATCAAAAACTCCTTATTACTTTGATTCTCTACTTGAGCTTTAGCAACCGGCTGTTTTTGGCGCATTTGAGCGGTTCGTGCCGCCAATATATGCGCACGCATAATGGCAGCTGCCCATTCACCATCGCTATGCTGCAAGGCTCGAATAATTTCTCGATGGTGCTGCATACTCGCCAGCAATTCCTCCCGGGTGTAGTGGTGGAAACTGCGCCGTGAAACGGGTATTTGCACAATCGTTTCTAGTAATCGTTGGAGGCGTGGGCTATCCGCCGCCGCCACTAGTTCAGCGTGAAACTGATTGTTAAGCAAGGCGATTTCATCCACTGCCCGCTCGTCATCCTGCTGACACAGTATTTCCATTTGCTCGGCAAAACGGCTCAATGTGGCGAGTTGTGTTTCGCCGACACGTTTAGCAGCTCGCCTAACTACTTGGGGCTCTAGCAAGACTCTCAGCTCAAACACTTCTTCCACGTCATGCTGTGTCCAGCCCACCACACGCGCACCATGATGAGGGATGGCCTCCACCCAGCCATCGGATACCAAACGTCGCAATGCTTCACGAATGGGCGTCCGGCTGTAATCAAGCTCCTCACCAATAGCCGCTTCACGGACATAGCTGCCCGCCGCATAGCCACCATTGAGAATGCGTTGCTTAATGATGTGATAAACACGGTCGGCGGCGGTCATTACGACACTCCAGAGCGTTCCAGCGACTTTTAAATCCATTATGCCGTGTACGTCAATTCATATTCACGACTAAGGTCGCAGATCGAGTTGTGTACGATTTATTGCATAGACGACCAATATAGGCCTACATTTATCAAAAATCGAGCATAGTTGCATACAACTTTTATAAGAAGCTTATCGCCACTGATAGTCATGTCATACAAATGGAGTCCAAAAATGAAACTCGACCCCACGTCTTTAAGGCTATTTGTGCGAGTAGCAGAGATGGGCACCATCACCGGTGCAGCCGATGCTGAATTCATTGCAACGTCTGCCGTTAGCAAGCGTTTAAGTGAGCTCGAATCGCATTTCAGTACGCCGCTATTACATCGCAATAACCGGGGCGTAGAGTTAACACCGGCAGGTAATGCGTTGTTACATTTGTCCCGTGGGGTGCTGCATAACCTAGAAGACCTGGACTTACAGATGCGCGATTACACCAGCGGTGAGCGCGGCATTATTCGCATTTTGCCAACATGTCAGCCATCACGCAGTACTTGCCCGGGGAGACACAGGCATTTTTTGAAAAACACCCGGATATTGGTGTGCAGCTTGAAGAGAAAGTTAGCCCGGTGATTACGCGGGAGATTATGGCGAATGGTGCTGATATTGGCATTTGCGCCAAACTCCCCATGGCTATGACTTAGCGGAATTGCCTTACCATACTGATGAGCTGGTGCTTGTCACGCCGTTAAACCATCCTCTCGCTAACCGCGACGCCATCGATTTTCGCGACAGCCTGGAACACGCTTATGTCGGGCTGCACTCATCAAGCGCTATCAATCTTCAACTCTTAAAGGCTGCCAGCTTAGCCAATAGGCCATTAAGGCTGCGTATTCAGGTTACTAGCTACGACGCGCTGTGTTTGATGGTGCAGGCAGGATTAGGAATTGGGGTGGTTCCAAGAGGCGCCATTCGCCAATACGTGGGTGGGTTGCAAGTAAGTGTACTGCCTATTCGAGATGACTGGGCAAAACGTCCACTATGTATTTACGTCAACAATATTGACCGCATTTCGATGGCAGCCAGACTTTTTGTAGATCATCTTATTGAATCTTCTAATAATTCTAAACATCAGCCAACGGCAGAAAAGAGTAAAAGACGTTAAAACCTTCACTAATTTAGCGCTCACCTCATCCCTGCTTTCTCTATTCACGAAAGCAGGCTCATCAATCACTAATACCCAAACGCGGTAACAACGGGTATCAATAGTCTGGAGGTGGTTATGTGATACACCGCTTGAACACAAAAACAAACCGTCCATGACAATCATGGCAATTAAAGCATTCCAATGCTTGAGGTAATAATAATGAAATCTTTTGCTCGAAAAACACGTCTACTTATCCCTGCTTCCATCCTGGCATTCGGTACGCTCACCAGCGCGGTCACACAGGCGCAAGAAGATGCTTTAAATATTGGCGCTGTTCCCACTGGCACTGGTTGGTTCTTCGGTATCTCCGAAGGCGCGCGCGTTATCAGTGCCAATACACCTTACGAACTTACCGTACGTGAAACGGGCGGCACCCGTGAAAATGCTATCCGTTTAGGACGTAACGAACTGGACCTTGCCTTCACTGAAGCCCTGGTAGGCTATGAGCAGTACAACGGTATAGGCCGTTTTGAAGACACGCCTAACGAAAACGTACGTTTGGTGTACTGGATTGCGCCTTCCACGATGCACTGGGCAGTTCGCCAAGACGCTGAGATCAGCAACTTTGAAGACCTTGCTGGTGAACGCTTTAATCCCAGCAGCATTGGTGGTGGCGGCGAGTACATCACCGAACTCGTTTTTGATATTCTGGGTGTTGAGCCTGACTTTCAGCGTATGCGCATCGATGATGCGGCAGAGGGCGTGATTGACGGTCGCTTAGTCGGCTTCAGCTATAACGGCATTCCGCCTATTCCTGCGTTCACGGAAGTTCACTCGTCTCGCCCTCTTCAGCTACTGTCCCTTTCAGAAGAGCAGCTTGAAACTGTCACTGCAGAGCTTCCCTTCTTATCACCCTCCGTTATCCCTGCGGACACTTACCGTGGCATGGATGAGGCGACGTCCCTGGGCATCTATATGGGCGTTTCAGCCAATAACTCTCTCGATGACGATATTGTGTATGACATCACCAAAGCCTATTGGGAAAATCATGACCAAGTATCGGCGTCCTTTGCCCCAGCCAAGGGCATGACCCCGCAAGACGTCATCGATAACGCCACCTTCCCGATTCACGCTGGTGCGTTGCGCTATTACCAAGAGTTGGGCCTGGAGATACCTAAAGACGTCATTCCTCCCGAAGCTCGCTAATACCTGCTTACGTCCGCAGACGCTTGTTCGTCTGCGGACGTTTGAATGCTTCCCTCTTTAACACCTCTTTTTGACGCGCCTGTCATCACTGCTTCACAGCAAAATGGCGTGGGAGCTATCCGATGGATACCCTTGAAAGTAGTAAAGTTGTTGAAAAATATTCGGAAGACTCGGGCAAGCGTCAGCTAACGGGTTTCTGGTTTTAGTGATGCGGCTAATCGCGGTGGCGATGGCAGTCTTCCACCTTTACGCTGCCGTTACTGGGGCAGTGAATACCCAAAACGCCATTCATCTCCTCTTCGCACTGCCGTTAATTTTCTTGGGCTACTCCTGTCGCGCAAGAGATAACCAGCGACTACCCTGGTTTGATGCCATTCCCGTAGTACTCGCGATCGCAGTGAGTGGCTATTACATCATGCAGTTTGATCGCATCATTTACGAACTTGGCTATCTAATGCCAACCACCTATGACTTGGTATTTGGCTTATTGGCAATTCTGCTTCTGCTTGAAGCTTGCCGTCGCGCCATTGGTCTTGCGTTTCCTATCTTGGTACTTATCGCTCTCCTATGCCTATTTCGGTAACCAGTTGCCTGGCGTTTGGGGTCATGGAGGATTTGGATGGGCAGACTTGGTAGCCACTTTCTATATGAGCCCGACAGGCATCTACGGCAGCTTGATGCGTACCTCCTCGACGGTGATTGTCATATTCATTATGTTTGGCGCGCTGCTGGTAACCACAGGCGGTGGCGATACATTCATGCGCTTGTCTAACTCTGTGACGGGCGGTATGGCCGGCGGTCCTGCTAAAGCAGCCACCTTATGTAGCGCCCTGTTTGGCAGTATCAGTGGCAGTACTGCTGCCAACGTAGCCACTACGGGCGTGTTCACCATTCCCTTGATGAAAAAAGCGGCTATAGCCCGCGCTTTGCGGCAGCGACAGAAGCCTCTGCTTCAACAGGCGGACAAATTTTGCCGCCCATTATGGGCGCCGCCGCGTTTGTCATGGCCGACGTTATTTCCGTAAGCTACCTGGAGATCATTGGTGCCGCCCTTATTCCCGCGCTGCTCTTCTATCTCGCTATCTGGATGAGCGTTCACTTTGAGGCGAAGCGTCTGGGGCTAAACCCAATACCTAAAGATCAGCGCCCGACGCTGCGCGAGGGCCTGTTCAATATCGAAACGCTACTGCTACCGATTATCGTCCTGATAACGATGCTGGTGCTGCGTTACACTCCGACTACCGCCGCAGTAGCCGCTTACTTCACCGCGCTATTGATCTATCTCTTCTCTTGGCGCAGCCCAGGAAGCTTTACGGATCGTTTGAAGTCGATTCCTGCTGCTTTAGAAGCAGGCGCTATGACCGCAGCTATGATCGCCGTCATCATCGGCAGTGTGGCGATTATTGCCTCGGTGATTAGCCTTACTGGTTTAGGCTTGAAAGTCTCATCTGTCATTCTAGTCGTCAGCGGCGGCGATGTATTGGTTACCCTACTGCTGGCAATGGTCGTCGCGATCATTCTAGGCATGGGTCTGCCGACAGTAGCGGCCTATATGCTGGCAGCGTCTGTGGTGGCCGCGGCGTTCATTGAGGCTGGCTTGCCTAGCCTTTCTGCGCATCTGTTTATTCTCTACTTTGCAATTCTTTCAGGGGTAACACCGCCCGTTGCATTAGCGGCTTATATCGGTGGTGCCATTGCTGGTTCCCACTGGTTCAAAACCGCACTCACAGCGACGAAAATTTCCCTTGGCGGCTTCTTGATTCCCTTTATGTTCATCTACCACCCTCCGCTGCTAGGCAATGGCACAGCGCTTGAAATTACCCTCGCCGTGGCCTCTGGCGTGGTAGGCATCGTGGCGCTGGCGGCCTCCACGATCGGTTTCTTCTTACGCCCTTGCAGTTGGCTTGAACGGGGCTTACTACTTCTGGCGGCTCTAATGTTGATTAACGGCCAGGTAATAACCGATGTAGTGGGCATTGCGGTTATCGCAGGACTGTTTGCATGGCAATATCGCTTGAACATTACTGATAAAACAAGCGCACCGCTGCCGAGCAAGGAGCCACTTCAATGAAGATTGCCATTCCCGATGATTATCAAGACTGTGTGCGCAGCTTAGACGCCTTCAACCAGCTAGAAGGCCACGATGTAACGATCTATCACGACACCCTGACCGATTTGAACGCGCTCAGTGCGTTTTCAGGACGCCGAGGCGTTAGTGCTGATTCGGGAACGCACCCCGATCACCGCCGAGCTGTTGGCGCGCTTACCCAACCTGAAAGTCATTAGCCAAACGGGAGGCGGCGCAGCGCACGTGGATATGGAGGCTTGTCGCCGCCACGGCGTTACCGTCATGGCGGGCACTGGCTCGCCCTACGCGGCGGCAGAATTAACCTGGGGTTGGTCCTGGCCGCCATGCGTCATATACCGGCAGAGGTTGAGAACCTGAAAGCGGGCCGTTGGCAACGCACCTTAGGCACGGGACTTAAAGGCCGCACGCTAGGTATTTTTGGCTACGGAAAAATCGGCAGCTTAGTGGCACGCTATGGTCAAGCATTTGAAATGAACGTTCTGGTGTGGGGCGGGAAGGTACCCGCCAACGAGCAGCGCAGGCAGGACTAGAAGTGGCCGAGAGCCAAACAGACTTTTTCCAGCGGGCGGATGTGCTCAGCCTGCATCTTCGTTTAAACGACGATACCCGCGGTATCGTCAGCGCTGAATCCCTCGCCCAGATGAAGCCAACATCTCTGCTGGTAAACACCAGCCGTTCTCAGTTAGTGGCCCCTGGGGCGCTTGAACAAGCACTCAAGGCCGGTAGGCCTGGCCAAGCGGCGGTTGATGTTTTTGATGCAGAACCTGTGTTAGAAAACTCACTGCTGGCACTGCCCAATCTACTCGCCACACCGCACCTGGGTTATGTGGAAAAGATAGCTACGAGCTCTACTTTGGCGATGCGTTTAGCAATCTGCTGGCCTATATCGATGGTCAGCCGGTGACCAATTTAGCCCGTTAAAAACAGGCGTTACTGCTTGGGTTAAGGACTTAACGACCACCGCCTCTGTGCCAATTGTGCTAGCCTTGTAGGTTCACGAGTCACACAGGGGCCATGAATGCTCACCATTTCTAGCAACGTTACGTTGGCTGACTGGGAGATTGATATCAGCCAGATTCGCGCCCAAGGTGCGGGCGGCCAGAACGTCAACAAAGTCGCCTCAGCAGTCCACCTGCGCTTCGATATTCTGAGCTCTACGCTGCCCTCGCATTATAAAGAGCGCTTAATGGCGCTCTCTGATCAGCGCATCAGTAAAGAGGGCGTTGTGATTATCAAAGCCCAAAGCCATCGCAAGCTTGAACTCAATAAAGAAGATGCACTAGAGCGTTTAAAAGAGCTCATTCAAAGTGCCACCAGACAGCAAAGGTACGCCGCCCCACCAAGCCCACCAAGGGCTCACAGCGTCGTCGCGTCGATCACAAAACACGTAAAGGCAAAATTAAATCACTTCGCGGCAAGGTGTCGGCCTCTTGATGACTACACGTTCTGAACCGCTCACTAAGCGCCCTCTCTCGCCCTGCGTGCAAATATGCCAAATTGAGCCCTCCACCTCTGTCTGCCATGGCTGTGGCCGAACGCTGGATGAAATCGCCGGCTGGGGAAGTATGACCGAGGCCGAAAAGGCCCCGGTATGGGAACGCCTGGAAAGCGAAGGCTATGCCTCCAACGACTAGAGCGCTGATGGCAATGGCGCAGGCTGATGACGGTCACTCAAGATATGATGTAGCTCACCGCAAGCCACCATCGGATCATCGCAGTTGATCACAATATCCGAGTGCGCCAGCACGTAACTGCGGCCGGTAATGGTGTTTTCCACTACTTGATAAGCGCCCTCTTGATGGGTGCCGATAAAAGTGCCGATAAACCCCGTCTCACGTAGTGAAACTGTCTCTAGCTTATCGCCTAACTTCAATCGCCCTTCGTAGTTCATCAATGCTAGGCGTGCCGAAGTACCAGTACCCGTAGTGCTGCGGCAAATGACGCCGGGGTGAACATACGTGGTTGAGCGTGAGCGTATATAACCTTCCGTCACCTGCTCTTCAGGCCCCATAAAATGCAGAAACGGCAGTGGCCCTACGTCGCCCAGGGTGTAGTGAGAGAAGCCTCGCTGCGCTTTAATCGCTTCGACTATTTTATAGGCACATTCTGATAGTGCGCGCTCCTCATCACGCGTCAGCTTAAAGCCTAGCTCAGTGGCATCGACTAACGCATAAAAACCGCCGCTGTAGGCGATGGAGTAAGTGACATCACCAATTCCCGGTACTTGAATCGTATCTCGGTAGGTATCGATATAGCTGGGCAAGCCACCACAGGTGACTGACTCCACCACGCCGTTATGTACCTTGGCTTCGATCTGTACTAAACCTGCGGGCGCTTCCAGCTTGAAGCGCTGAATGCCTTCTTGCTTGGGCACAATACCGCTTTCCAGTACCGCCGTTGCGGTACATAGCGTGTTGGAGCCTGAGTAGATGGGGTACCCCATCACTTCCATAATGATATAGCCCGCGACCGCTTCCGGGTGGCTGGGAGGTACCAATAAATCCACCGACATTTCCGGAATGCCATAGGGCTCTTCCAGCAGCAAGCGACGCAAACCGTCGGCATCATCGCGCAAGTACTCCATCTGTTCGCGCACGGTGGCACCCGGCAGAATATCAATGCCGCCCGTGACAATACGGCTAACATCGCCACCGGCGTGCGTGTCCATTAATTGGATAGTATGAACATTATGCACTAGCGGCGCTCCTGAGCGGCAGAGGAATTTTCGAGGGCGAACGGAGCACCGTGAGATGCCCACTGGGCATCGGGAACAAGCACGATTTTTCCCAGGTAATTGCTGTCCCGGTTAACAAAATAGCGCTCAGCAGCATGTAAGTCGGAGAGTTTAAACGCCGCATGAAGCACGGGTTTTAATTCGCCGCTGCGAATCCAAGCCACAAGCTGTTCGGCCTCTTCCCGCGTACCATGAGAAACGCCAAATATCTGCACTTGATACAGATAAATACGCGTCCACATAATTTCGCTGAGATTGCCACCGCTAGCGCCAGCAATGGAAAGGCGCGGGTAACTTTTCGTCCCTGCATATCGACAATCATGGTATCGATAAACAGGTTGGTCATTTCTCCGCCGACCAAGTCCATCACCGCATCAATCGGTTTACCGTCAGTCGTTTCCAAAACCCGCTCAACGAAAGTAGGCAAGTCGCCACGGTCAATGACGGCTTCAGCCCCAATGCTGTTAGCGCATCGGCTTTGTCTAGCTGACTTACCGCGTAGGGAATAGCGCCCACAATGCGGCACAGCTGAATGAGCGCGGTGCCAACACCGCCACTAGCACCACTGACGAGTACGCGTTCTCCGGCACTTACCTGAGCGGCAGTCATCATGTGGTAGGCCGTTTGATACGAACACATGCCCATCGAGGCAAGCTCCGCATCGTGCAATTCGGGATTGGGGATGTGGTAGAACTGATCAGCAGGAACAGCGATGTACTCAGCAAAACCGCCGTCAGCGCCATGACCATAGTAATCCGGAGTAAGATTGATATCGCGACGCTCATCGGCGTAGATATTAAAATCGAGCAAGCCCCGCTGACCTATGCGCTCGGCGTCAACGCCCTCTCCACTGCCACGATACGACCCGCTACATCGGCCCCTTGAATACGCGGAAAGGTTAATGTCGGCGTGCCACCCATGGCAAAGAAGTAACCTCGCCCTTATCCTTAGTAGGATAAAGGCCTTCACGGGCTTTTCGGTCAGTATTGTTTTTTGCCGTTGCCGTCACTTGCACCAGCACTTCGCCCGTCTTGGGCTGAGGTGTAGCGACATCCTGATGATATTCCAACTTTTCGATATCACCATGTCCTGTCAATAGCATGGCGGCCATTGTAGCCGGCACCGTGTGCTCCGTTGCGACCATGAGCTGGCTCCTTAATTAGTGTATTAACGCTCCAATGACAATAACAAACTCATGCCGAGCCTTAAAAGCCGTATAAACGGCAATGGCGGCAACGCATGACTGCGAGGCCGCCAAAAGAACGAAGCAGTTTAAGTAGCTCAGCCGCGTTACTAGCTAAATACAGGGACGCCAATCAGCATTGCGTGCAAATAAAAGGCAAATAAAACATACGCCACTAGCCCAATTATTACGCTTGCAATGGTTGCCGTTTTTGTCGTGCTAACGGCCGCAGGCGGCGTAAGGCGGTCGCGTTTTTGGCAGCTTTAAACGATAGGATAGCCCAGATAAGGAAAGCAGCAAAAGATAATATCGCCCAAACGTCCGTTCGCCAGTAGGTGAGCAAACGCCCAAATTTTCACGGACAATACCATCGGATGGCCAAGTTTGGCCTTAATGGCGTTATGAGGAACATACGTCGCCGCTAGCATAATAAAGGCGGGCAACATCAGCAGAGCCACTGCATGACGCATTCCCATGGGTGGATGCCAGACATAAATCGGATCAAGGCGCATCTGTCCAAATCCGTAAATAGCAATCACCAACCCAATGAAAGAGACCGCTGAATAGACTAACTTCCAGTTAGTCTCGCCTCGCTTTCTGGCAATCTGTTGTTGACGCCAATTTTCAGCAAAGATACGCACAGAGTGGCTGCCCAAAAAAATCAGCAGCCCGATGATCATAATGGTCATGAAAAATGCTCCCAGTGAAAACGCTAGTCGACGGCATAATGCCTTATAGTCTTGGTCGATGCAGAGGATGCCACAGACAACCACTAACCACCTATGTATGCGCCAACTTTTGCTTACTGACGAGCAGATAACTGAGATAGTTGTGCTGTTTAGGGTTAAAACCAATGTTTACGTTTAAACAGCCAAATCAATACACCACCGATTCCCAACATGGCACCCAACACAAAAAGTAGCCGTATTCGTAGCGCAACTCGGGCATATTTTCGAAGTTCATGCCGTAAACGCCAGCGATAAATGTCAGCGGTACAAAGATAGCGGTAATCACTGTGAGAACGCGCATGGTGATATTTAATTGGTGGGAGGAAATAGAGATATAGCCATCGACTAAGTCACCACAAATGTCGTAATACATCTGGGTCAACGTATAGAGACGCTCGAAACGCTCGGCCACATCGTTAATCGCGTGCAAGGTTTCGCTTTGCTCGCGAGGCAAATGCTCATAATCATAAGCCGTCAGTTCTTGCGTAATACCCTGATGGTAACTAAAGATGCGACGCATTTTAACCAGCCGAGAACGATAGGTAATAATCTTGCGCATTAGCACATCATTACCCGCTTCTAACAATTCATCCTCAAGGTCGCTTAACGCCGTTTCAAACTCGAGCAGGCTATCAATATAAAAGCCCGCTGAAATATACATCACCCGTAGCGCTACATGCTCCGGCGAGTGGGCCAGTAGGGCTTTACCATGCTCGTTAAACAATCGCTCAATAGAGAGTGCTTGGCCAGGATGAAGAGTGACCAGCAACCTTTCACCCACAAAAACAGACCTGTTGAGGCAGGTAGTTCAGTTCGGCATCGAATGAGGAGATCCCGCGATAAATAATCAGCGTATGGTTTTCAAACTCTTCAATTTTAGGCGGATGACGCTCTTTATGAGCATCTTGAATCGCCATTGGATGGAACTCAAACGCCTCTAAAATAGTACGCTCACGCTGTTGCGTTTCACCCTGCATATCAATCCAAATATGGCTCCCTGGGGTGGACTCCCACATTGCCATAAGATGCTCATCGCCCTCGTAAGTCTTGCCTTCTGGGGTGGTTAAAATAGATCGAATCATGGTCGTCCTTGAATGTTTCAGGCCTTAAGCACCGCTATCAGCAGGATGGGCTATACGTACCTGGGCTTATCCTGTGTGCTTTGCATCATAAACGCCAAGTATTCACTGTTTTTAATCATACTCGCAAGCAATACGCTGATTAACGTCGAGGCAATTAACGCGCCTACGAAAGGCCCCAGCGTGGGAATGCTGCCCGGAAAACTCGCTGCAACGACTCCCGAGATAAAACTTCCTTGGCTTAACCACCCTGGAAGAATGGCTCCCAGCAACCCTGCAATGCCTCCTCCAATGGCCGCAATAGGCGTCATCCGTTGCCACAAGCCCAGCAGCACCGGCACTACAATGGCCGCACACAGTAAGTCAGCAATGAGGAACAGCCGCAATACCGATAACCCTTGCAAAGCAATTACCACAACGGGAACCATCAATAAAATCGTCACCCATCGGGCAGCAACGAGTGAAACGCCCTGCTGCTCGCTGCGCGCCAAGATCAAGGAAGCAATACCGTTTTGTAACGTATCAACGCTAGAAGCCACCAACGTAACAGCGAGCACTAAGGCAGGCAGCGTCAACCAGACGGGTGCATCGATAAGCAGTGCAAAAATGGCATAGGCGGTTCGCCTAGCGGCACATCTCGCATAGCGGCCAACATACCCAGACCGCCAATTACCATCACGACCACCACTGTCATTGCGCCGCCTAACCATGCCCCGCGCCCCAGGCTTTGATTGTCTTGTGCAGCCCAAACGCGTTGCCAATAGCCTTGGTGAAACAAGTTCGCTGCGGTGACTGCAATCACCAGCGTTAACGCCACACTAAGCGCATCAGTGACAGGAATAGAAGGTAAAACAGCCTCATTAGGGAAGGGGCAGGCAGTCGCCATAAGGCCATACTGCCTACCGCCAAGAGTAGTGCCAGCAATAACCAGGCCTGCCAGCGGTCAGTGGCAAGGCTGGCGCGTATGCCCTCCAACCGCTGTATAAACCAGCGTGGTAAGGGCCACTCCCATAATTACTAACGCGGGCGGCACATCGGAAAGTAATGCGGTGATTGCCCCGATAGCCGTTAGCTCAGCGGCCAAAAACAGGCCATATAACCCACCGACACCAGCGTAACCCAGCGCCGAACGCCCGGGCCATAGCAAGCTTCAGCAAACTCTGCGATGCTGCGTCCCTCAGGCAGGGCACGGCGGATTTTAGGCCCATAAAGCCCTAAGACAATGAATGGGAGTGCGGAACCTAACGCATATCCTGACAATGCGAGCGGGCCAACAAAAGCACCAATTTCAGGGGGGAGCAAGAGTATCCATGCCCCCATGCCGGAGGCAAGAAAAGATAAACCAAGGGTAGAAGCTGTTTGCGAATTGCGCGCGGTGACATAGTCATCAAGCGGGCCATCCACCCAGCGAGCCCGCAGGCCTAAAAAGCAAAGCAGCATAGTGCCGCGCCAAGCACGGCTGATGTTAAGTAAAGCATGTCGCGCTTCCTCCGCCGGTACGAACCGGATCAGGTTCCAGGGTCTGCGCAATACGCATTCTCAGCCCTTGCTAACAGGGCTCCCCCTGGCGACAGTGAATGTAGGTACTTATTATAGCGGCTATTTTTCAAATGCTATTTTAAGGAATGTGTCGAAGCTATCCTCAATCAAAATCGCACCTTAGTAAAGTTTAAGATGAGTTGGCAGCAACCTAACGTGGCACACGCCCCATTAGATAGAACTCTTCATTGGGTGGCGTGCCCGCCAAAGTGACTAGTCGATTCGATAAGCTGAAAAACGCCGCGATAGCACCTATGTCCCAGCAGTCCTCTTGGCTAAAACCTACTTCCAGCAAGCGGGAGAACCATTCATTCGTCATTTCACCTACATCGATGGCGCAGTGAATAGCAAAATCAAGCATCACTCGATGGCGCTCACTGATTGGCGCAACGTGATGGTTAACAGCCACTTGGTCAGCAAGTAGGGGGTTTTTACTGTATATGCGCACTAAGGCACCGTGAGCTACCACACAATATAAACAATGATTACGCGCGCTGGTGGCAACCACGATCATCTCTTTCTCAGCTTTGCTGAGCGAGTCTGACTCCCGCTCCATTAATGCGTCATGATAGGCAAAGAAAGCGCGAAACTCAGCAGGACGATGGGCCAACATTAGAATACATTCGGCACAAACCCCGCTTTCTCCTGAACGGCTAAAATGGCAGAACGAATGTCCTCGGGCAAATCATCCAGCGTTTCAGGCATATTAAAGCGACTTATTGTTGCAGACATAACCACCTCTTTATTGTTAAATTTAATTATCTCACTAAAATGGCTTAGCCGATGCATAACAAAAAGCTAGCTTAGCGTCTTTTTTTTAGCAGCTCTGCTCGCCATACTGATTTATCGATCTGTCATAAAACCAAGCTCTACTCTTTAATAAACAGTTCGTTCAAAGGGACACTGTCATGAGCCATAACGAAGCCAAGGAACATACTCCCGGTCGCCTAAACGAACTGTTTGCTGACCCTTACCGGGCGTTTGAAAATGATACAGACGAGCGTCAGTTGCATATTCGTATCATGCTGCATATGTTACTTGCCCGCCCTATGGCACGTGGGCAAATGATGCTAAGGGTTATTCATGGCTGGGAAAATGGTAGTTGCGAGCCAACCGACCTACAGCATATAGACTATGCCCTAAACGGCGTCTCCGACTTCAAGCGCGCAGTACAGGACTTTACCCACGCCTCTAAGCACAATACCCCGCTACCGGCCGATAATGATGCTCTTCTCGGCGCACCGCTCGCCGATGCGATTGCTGATGCAGAAGCGGAAGGCCAATCACTCGCTACCGACATTCGCGAGACCCCAGCACACTGGCCAGCATTTGAGGGGGGGACTAGCCCTGTACACGCTGTTCAAAATGTACCACCGACTGGTTTATGGCGAAGATGACACCTACCGTTGCTCGCAATGCATGACACCGCTTGGCTTGCGCGAAATACACGAGTTCCATCTTGAAGAGGGTGAATTTGCGCTACTAGTCCCTCCAGCCAAGCACTTCATGAGCGAGCCTTCCTTGCTGGTTCTGCATGAAAGCCAGCTCGACCCCATTGAGCAATTGCTTGAAGAGAGCCTGCCACTGTTTGATAACTTCTAAACTACTAATTTACAAGTTAGTAACAACAGCCTTGCTTTCGATGGCCTCTAAGGTCAATTGGCCCCGCTTAAAGCGGGGCCAAGGTGTATCACTTCATGTGGTTGGATTTATCACAGCGAAATAGTGCTATTAATACCGCTAGAAACATTTTCCGGTTCAAACCAGCGCGCCGTCACGGTTTTCGTTTGTGTCCAGAAAGCGATCGCTTGTTTACCATTAGGCCCTAAATCGCCCAGTTTAGAACCCCGCGAGCCGGTGAAACTAAAGTACGCGACCGGTACTGGAATCGGCACGTTAATACCAATTTGGCCCACATCGATGTCAGTTTCAAAACGACGAGCAACCCAGCCTGAGTTAGTAAAGATGGAGGTACCGTTACCGTTGGGGTTGGCGTTGATAAAAGCGATCGCTTCATCGAGTGTTTCAACACTGACCACACACAGAACAGGCCCAAAAATCTCTTCGCGATAAATGGTCATATCCGCGGTCACATCCGCAAACAGGGTCGGCCCTACGAAGTTACCGTTAGGATAGCCGTCCACGTGAACGTTGCGGCCATCGACCATCAATTTGGCGCCCTCTTTTCGCCAGCATCGATTAACCGCAGCACCCGATCACGGGCTGCTGGTGAAACCAACGGGCCCAAGTCTGCATCAAGCTGAGTACCAGGCCCCACTTTCATTTTTTTGGGCTGCTTCAACGATGTCGTTCAACCACGCTCGAGCTTCACCCACGAGCACGACCACCGAGTTCGCCATACACCGCTGACCAGCGGCACCGAATGCTGACCCCAACAAATTGTTGATTGCTTGACTTCGGTTAGCATCGGGCATCACCACACAGTGGTTTTTAGCCCCCATCATCGCCTGCATCCGCTTACCTGCTGCTGCCGCACGGTTATAAAGCAGCGAACCCACGTGGGTGGAGCCAATGAACGAAAGCGCTTTGATATCTTGGTGATCAGCAATTTGATTGGCCACATCCGGACCACCATGCACCACGTTGAGTACGCCCGGTGGGATACCTGCTTCATGGGCCAACTCAACTAAGCGCATCGTTGAGCTAGGATCTTGCTCTGATGGCTTCAGAACGAAGGTATTACCTGTGGCAATCGCCAACGGGAACATAAAACACGGCAGCATAATCGGAAAATTAAAAGCGGTGATGCCTGCGCCTACCCCCAGCGGCTGGTGCATGGTGTAAACATCCACCTCGCTGGCAGCATTTTCAGCCAGCTCACCCAACTGCAGCGAGGGTGATCGAACAGGCGTGCTCAACCACTTCCAAGCCACGCCCTACTTCACCTTCCGCATCCGGCAGTGTTTTACCGTGTTCTTCGGTAATCAGCGCCGCAAGTTCTGCAGTATTGTCGCGAATCAGCGCCTGTAGCTTGAGCATAATGCGCATGCGCTTGCCCAAGGGGACCTTACGCCACTCTTTGAACGCCTCTTTGGCGCTGTGGATAGCACGCTCTACTTCGTCAGCGCTGCAAAACGGCACGCGAGCCACCACCTCTTGGGTAGCCGGATTGACTACGTCGCGCCACTCCTGGCTTTGCGACTGCACTGGCTGGCCATCGATATACATAGGAATTTCACGGACGGACATAGCGTTGCTCCTTTTACATTTGTGATTTTTATTGAAAAGCCATGGCTAAAAACGGCGATTAAAAGCCGACTGTTAAAAAGATTGTAGTTGCAAACCAAGTGCACAGGGTATAGCAGCAAGTTGACGTAAACGTCAACTAGATATGACTGAGTAAACAGAATCTGGCGCAGGACGTCAATTAGCCTTTTATAGAGATGTGACGCAGGCTTTTATTCGTCGGCAAGTAGGGTGCTGACTAACAGGCCGTTTATTCGACTCGCCGACGCGCAACCACGCCGACATGGCTCTATTCAGAACTATGACGAGCAATGGTACGAAACATCGGCTGGCAGTTGGGTCGAAGTGATGCCTTTGGTGGGCTAACTAGCGGAGACACCGGTTAGACTGTTTCGTAGGCAGCCTTAAGACGATAAAACTCTTCTACAATAGCGGCCATTTCATCCGCGTCATAATCACACAGGCCGCTTACCACTAACTTCTTAGAGCCAACCCCGACGCTTTCACCGGCGGACTCAATCGAGAATTCCAGCCGCGCATCGGCTCGCTTGCCGTTAACCTCTAATGAAGATTGATTCAACGTCAAACCCGGCGAAAAGCCATCCAACCGCTCAAGTGAAAATCCCATGCTATCGTAGATCACCAGTGGCCGTTTAGGGTTAAACATGACCCCATGTTGCTCCATTAGTGGTTTAAGATAGTGGGGAAATTCTTGCCCGAAAACGCGACATAACAGCGAGCAAACGCTTCCACCACAACCGGATCGTGGGTAATGTCCCCACTACGCACAACCTGTAAGTAGCATTTACCGCTCTCATCGCAGACATGGATTGTTCCATCATCTGCTTCGCTAAACTTAAGCGGCGTGTCAGCCCCCACCATGTTGGTGAAGCGAAATTCCATTTGCCGCGACAACCCGAACTTTGTAAGTACCAGAACAAACAGTAAGTCACCGGGAACACAAAAACGACGCGCATCCGGATTATGAATAGGTTGTAGTCACCAGCCACGCCTTTGGCGAAGTGGCTGGCTTGCTCTGCGGAGATCACTACGTACTCTCCGCGCTGCGTGTAAAAATCCTTGAACATGGCGTTTGTAGCCTGCCTAGCGTTGAAATCGAAAACCCGTCACTGCCCAACGCCGCGCATAATGCCATAAAACACGCCCCAACAGGAGTCATCTGCTAGGGAAGTCACTATGCCAGACGCGAACACTCGTAAAAAACGCCTCCCCCGCCTGCTATTGAGGCTGTTGATTGGCTTACTGTTTATCATCCTTATCTGGGTAGCTGGCAGCTATTGGCTGCTTAATAGTCAATGGCTACCCGAGCGCATCTCCCAATTTGAAGGCATTGATATTCGCTGGGAACAGGCGCCAGCCAGCACCCTGGGCGCTGGGGAAGTAGAAGGGCTCTATCTAGCCCGTGAAGATGACACATTCCCTATCGCAATTGAGGCTGAACGTGCAACCCTTTCGCTCTCGCTGCTCGCCCTGTTGCGTGGCGAGCTGCATATCGATGCGCTAGATGCACACGGCATCCGTCGCCTGACGGTTGGTGACATTGCCCTTGAAGCGGAAGGTCAGTTGCAAGTAGCGAATACAACATTGAGTCGCGACACCCTCGCAATCCCAAATGTTTCAATTGCCATCACTAATGGTCGTTTAGTTCGTCTAAGTGATCAAGCGACGTTAGTTCGAGATATTAACCTTAACGCGGATGCGACGCTCGACAAGATAACCCCTACCGACACCGCCAGCGGCGAGCTTAATCCCAACCTTCTGGCAGCGCTTTCTGCACAACTTCAGTTGGATGCCCATGCAGATGCCTGGGATGTCTTTATGCCCTATTTAAACGCCCTGCCCTGGCTTACCCTGGAGGGGCGGGGCGCTCTAACGGGGCGCTTAAGCTAAATGCTGGCGTGTTACAGCCTGCGAGTCGTCTTATCCTGGATGCCCCAGCACTTCGCTTAACGGTGGATGAGCAGCGACTAGGGGGCCAACGTGACTGCCCCGCTGGCTAATTGCTGATTCGCCACTGCCACGTCACACCGCTACCGGCAAAGGCAAGGTTCGCTTGGCGGTTAAGAATGATCAATTACATTTTTCGACGCAGCTTACCGATGTCGCGTTGGCAGAAACAACACGGGTCGATACACACCCTTATGCAGTGCATGCCGAGCTACGCCTGTCCACTCAGATTCCTAATCAGCGCTTGGATCGGCTTGATCCTCCCACGGCGGCCACCCTAGCATTACAGGGCGAGCTCACCCGGCTGGATATGCTTAATCGTTACCTGACGTTTGAACGTAGCGATACTAACAGTGAGGCGCCTGATGGCGTTAAAAACAGCATTCATCTGACCGGCCATGGCCAAATTGAGGCCTCGGCCCGCATTCGCGAATCACGCCCGTATAATGCTCAACTAAATATTCAGGCACCGGAACTGGCAGTCGATACGTTCGGCTTTATCGCGCGGGGCAGTGGTTCACTTAACGCTCTTTTGACACCCGAGGAGATCATTGAAGCAACACTCGATTTTACCGAGGCCACGCTGCATCACCAGGATCGTCTCCTACTTGATGATGCCGATATTAACGTCGTCGCACTAAGTCCCATAGCGCCAGAAAAAGCGCACAAAGAAGCCTCCGCAACGCTTAGTTGGCAAGCAGCACGCCTACCTGATATCAGCGTGCTACAAACCTACTTGGCAGCGCTTTTACCTGCACCCGCGCCATTGCAGTTGCTTAGCGGACAAGCAGCGAGCCACGGTCAGCTCATCATGACGCCCGAGCAGCTCAGCGGGGAGGTCCATTTAACCGGAGAAGAGCTTACTACTCGCTGGCAGCATGGCAAACAAGACGGCACGCTAACCAGTGATATGCAGCTTTTTCTGCCTATCCAACAAGCGGCGATGGATGGCTCAGCGCTGACTATCAGCGGTACCCGGTTGAGCTGGCAAGCAGCGGATGTTGATCAACCTAACGAGCGTCTAGAGAGCGTATTGGTGCTAACCGACGGGCGTTTTCAGCGTCGTAACGGGGTGCCTAGCGGTCAGTTTGCACTTGAAGGTAGTGTGCATCGGCTAGGCTTTTTAAATGCGTTTTTGCCTGATGCCCATGGGCTGGCCATCGCTGGCGAAGGCCAGCTCTTTGCCCAGGGTAGCTTTCGTGAAGACCGCTTGCTGGCCCCTACCCGGCTGCGTATCAATGCAGACCAGCTTGAAGTTACATTCTTAGACTATCTCGCTACCGGGCGGGGGGAGCTCACCGCCCAACTGGATAGCGCCGAGCAAGCCCAGCTCTCTTGGCATTCCTCGCTTTGACTTAAAGCACCAAGACGATGACAACCCACATTTGCAGGGACGCCATTTTGCTCTCACTACCCAAACGGAACGTTTTAGCGACGTGCTTACATCACCCCAGCCTGAGTACTTCACCACTCGCATTGCTTTGCCCATTACTGAAGTACTCGACTTTACTCGCTATAACCGCTACCTGCCTGAAGGTGCAGGCATCACGCTATTAGAAGGGGGAAGCAAGCCTAGCCAGCGAGTGGCTATTGGAGGGTTTAAACGCCCAAGGAGAAATAACGCTGCGCGCCTTTGGTGCCGAGCTGGCGTTGCTGGATCAACAGCTTCGCGGCGATGTTCATCTCGACTTACACCTCACCGACGGAGACTTGGCAACACGCCGCTTTACTGCCGACAACTCATTTTTACGCCTTGAAAATGTCTTCCGACAAAGCGAGGACGGCACCCTGGATGCAGGCTGGTGGGTACAGCTATCTATGGACGAGTCGACATTGGCGTGGGAAGACCCTATTCGTCTGGCCAGCCAGCTACGTTTGGAGATGCGCGATACGGGATTGCTTGCCAGGCTTTTTCTAGCACGGGCCCGGGCTAACGACTGGCTCGGGCGACTACTCAATGTTCCCGACATTGCAGGCACAGCTCAACTGCAGATCAGCGGTGAGCAAATTAGCCTGCAAGACTTGAGACTCACCGGCGGCCCGCTGCTGTTACTCTCAGACGTCACGCTAGCAGAACGCAGCGCAAACGGTGCACTTTATGCACGTCTCGGCGTAGTCGGGTTAGGAGTAGAACTTGAGGATAGCGAACCAATCTTACGTGTTTTCCAGCCACGCCGATGGTTTGAACAATGGCGGGAAGCAAATCGATTACTTAGCCCCTAGGCGTCGAGCCTAGAGCTTTGTCGTTAGCGTTTTTTTCGCTGTCGGCGAATCATTCGTACCCGCTCTTTGGCCTTTTGCGGCGTAGAGAGCGGTGCCGCCGCTTCTTCATGGTTTTTAGGAGGAACCGTGACCCAGGCAAATACCGGCAACGCCAAGTGCCAATGAATAGCCGCCAACCGCAGCCCGAGGGTGACAATTAGCGAGGCGGCAATCGCTATTGTCAACGGCGCCTCCAGCGCATGCAGCGAGACATAAACGACGCCCCCAGCCATCGCCGCCGTGGCATAAACTTCCCTCACGCAATACCATGGGTACTCGCTGGGCTAATACATCCCGGATCATGCCACCGGCCACACCGGTCATCATACCCATCAACACAGCCACCATGCCTGACGTGCCCAGCAACAGCGCCTTATGGGCACCAATAACGGTGAACAGCGCAAGCCCAAACGCATCGGCGATGGGCAAAAACCCCCGCGACAGGCGATGGATATAGTGAAACCCCATCAACGAGACACTCACGGTGGCTAAGATGACCCAGAGATAAGTCGGATCGGTCACCCAAAACACCGGCCGAACGCCCAACACTAAATCGCGCAGTGTGCCCCCGCCAATTCCGGTCACTGACGCCAGCACCAGCATGCCGATCGGATCCATGCGCGAACGGCACGCCAAAATCACGCCCGACAGCGCGAATACGATGACCCCCGCCATATCCAGCCAATAGACCACGCCCGACACGCCCTTCTCCTTTATGCTCGCTATTGATGAAGGCTGGCAGAATAGCACCTCTGCTACAACGCACGAGGCAAAACTGTTCATTTTTTAATCATCATTCTCCCCGTTTGTAATACATTGACTACCCGACTTGTAAGACATTGCCGCTAGATGCGCTCCTGGGGTTGTTGCCCTGAACTAGGTCGTTATTCTAATCGCTTCTCATTTTATTTAGCGACGTTTAAACGATTACCCTAGGAGGCATGGCGCTCAGCACCGGACTGCAATTCACGCTCACGCTACCCGGCGTTGACGAGATCGCCATAATCGACTTCACACATCGTGAAGCCCTCTCCCAGCCATTTGAGCTGGCCCTCAATGTAGCCAGTAAAGATAGCAACCTGGTTGCCGCCGGGCTGCTGGATCGTGATGCTTCACTGACCATCTGGCAAGATGGCGAACCCCTGCGACGGGTGCATGGCATTATCAGTGAGTTTGCCAGGGGCGACCGAGGCCACCACCGCACATTTTATTCCCTAGTGCTGCGACCCGCCCTGTGGCGTCTTTCGCTGCGCCAAAACTCGCGGATCTTCCAAAAGTCGACCCGCTCACCATCATTAATACCTTATGCGACGAACGGGGCATTACCGATGTGAGCTTTACCATTACCCACGAGCCGGAGCAGCGTGAGTACTGTGTACAGTACCGCGAGACCGACCTCGCCTTTATCGAGCGTCTGGCCGCCGAAGAGGGTCTGTTTTACTTCCATGAGTTTGAAGAGAAAGACGGTGGCACCCACCGCTTAATTTTTGCTGATGATCCAAAGGTACTGACCAGCATAGGCGAGCGCACCTACCACAGCCGCGCCGGAGGTACCGCCCCACCCGCCATGTACGCAAGTTTAGTCACAAAGCTAGGGTCGCTGCCGCTTCCGCCACGCTCAAAGATTACAGCTTTAAAAATCCGGCCTATGCACAGCTACACGAACACCTGGGCCGGGACGTAGAAACACATGGTCAAAACACGGACTACGAACACTATGACTACCCCGGCCGTTATAAGCAGGATGCCTCCGGCGAGCCTTTTACCAGAATTCGATTAGAACAGCTGCGCCGCGAGGTCATCACCGCCCAAGCGGAAAGCGACCTGCCCGAACTCGCCCCTGGTGTGCGCTTTACCCTGACCGACCACGACACCGACAGCCTCAACCGCGACTGGCAGGCCGTAGAAGTCAGCCACTTCGGCGAGCAGCCTCAGGCGCTGGAAGAGGATGGCATGGTTGTTGGTAAAGAGCTACAGGGCGATGCGGCCGGTATGACTCGATACCACAACCAGGTCACGCTGATCCCCGGAGACACCCCGTGGCGAGCCATGTCCAACCCCAAACCTCTCGTTGATGGCCCCCACGTCGCCTTTGTGGTCGGCCCCGAAGGCGAAGAGATCCACTGTGACGAGCACGGCCGGGTCAAAGTACAGTTCCCCTGGGATCGCTACGCCGAACCAGATGACACCGCCAGTTGCTGGGTGCGGGTAACCCAAGGTTGGGCAGGCGGCGACTATGGCAGTATCGCCATTCCCCGTATCGGCCATGAAGTGATTGTTTCGTTTTTGGAGGGTGACCCAGATCAGCCACTAATCACCGGGCGCACCTACCGTGCAGTGAATACCGCGCCGTACCAACTGCCGGAACACAAAACCCGCACGGTGCTGCGCACCCAGAGCCACAAGGCCGAGGGCTTCAACGAACTGCGCTTCGAAGACGAAGCGGGCGAAGAGCAAATCTGGCTCCACGCCCAGAAAGACCTGGAACTGCTCACCCTCAATGACCGCATCGAAGAGATCCGCAACGACAGTTTCTTGAAGGTCAATAACGACCGCATCAGCGAGATCGACAACGACGATCACCACACAGTGCATGGCAACCGTTTCGAGCACACCGAAGGCCAGCAGCACCCTCACGGTGCAAGGCACGCTGCATATCAACGCAGGCCAGGCTTGGCTAAGTGAAAGCGGTCGCGAACTGCACATCAAAGCAGGCCATAAAGTAGTGCTAGAAGCCGGTAACGAACTCACCCTGAACGCTGGCGGCAGTTTTCTCAAGCTGGACGGTGGCGGCGTCACCATGGTCGGCCCCAAGGTACGCGTCAACGCAGGCGGCAGCCCCGGCAACGGCTCTGGTCAAGCGGTGGAAGCTCCCCTACTGCCTGGGCATGCTATGGCGGAGGTGCATGAGGCGATTCCGCCGACATCGCTGCCCAAGCTAAAGGATTACCAGCTAAGCGAAGCGGCCATCATGCCGCTCTGCGGCAAGGTCAACGATACGCAGTGCAGTCGTGAGGATTGTCCATGCCTGGCTGGTTAAACCAACTTGCAAAACGGTGCCGTGCGGCGGATAACCTATCTGAGATGGTAACGGGGCAACGAGGACTCGTGGTACTAGACCAGCGCCGCTCGCCTGAACAGTGCAGACCACTGCTATCACTTGCCGGTAAACGTGATTTTGTCACGCTATTTGCGGGCACGCCGCTTTCCCCCTCTACTGGAGGCCGGCCCCTGGCTACTGGATATTGAAGTAGGCAGTGAAGCCTGGCATTGCGCCGAAAAACTCTGCCAGCAACGCTTGGGATGGGTATGCCAGCCACCGGCAGATCAAAACCTGCAAAGCATTGCTGACCACTTGCGAGCCCTTTTGTACTGGATGACCCGCACGGCGGCAAATCACTGATCAACCTTCAACAGCCCTCCGCATGGACAGCACTGCTCGCCAGCGTTCCAGCCAGTGTTTACTCACACTGGTTAAACCCGCTAGACCGAGTCGCCACCCCCACGCCACTGGGCCAGTGGTCTATTTGGCAGGCCGATGCGCCAACGTCCCCTGCACCGGAACGCTGGCAGCTTACTGCAGATATGGAAGCCGCGTTGAAGGAAAGCCAGCAGGCATGGTGGTTGAGCGAACGCACCGGAAAACACCTCTCCGCCTTGCCCGATCAATGGGTCAAGCGCCTGGGCAAATGTGCCCAATATGGCATTACCAAAGGTAGACATTTAGCAAGATTGCTTACTGCTATTCAACAAGCCGACGAGGACAGCTGGCAGCGCATTGAAGACACCTTGAGTGTCCCTCATCTATCGGCCAAACAGCGGACGACAGAAGTGGAGAAAACGTATGACAACCGATAGATCTGGGAGCCTACCTCCACCTCTTTTATTGCGTTCCTATGAACCTGAACCGTTTGAGGGCAGCGTTGAGCAAACCGCTGGTTCGGTCTGTGAGGATAAGTGTTGGGCTGACATCATCTATATCACCGGCACAGGCGATTTCTGGCTACTGACACAAGACGTTGCTGATGCGCTACACGAAGCCTCAGACGAATTGGCCGACTGGGTGCTTACCGAAGATCCAGAGCAGCGCATGCGCCATTTGGCAGAAGATGCAGGCCTTATCGAGTGTTTTTTACCAGCTCGCCCGGAAAACTTTCTAGACGATAGTGAACGGCAAAGCGTCAAAGAAAAGCTGGAACGTTTAGCCGAGCTGCTGAATGCAGATAGAGCTGAAGAGGAAGAAGAAATTGATGCTGGTCGGCGGGTGAGTGAGTACCGTCCGCTCATGGAAAACGGCTGGATGTGGATTTCACCGCTTCTTGTGTCCGGCTCGTATGCCTGGGATCGGCTGACCCGTCCTGAAGAAACACGCTTGATCTCGGAACTGCATACGCTTTATCAAACAGGCACCGAAAAGGCCAAAGAGGCAGGCTACGTAATGGATGGCGGGCGCTATTACGGCGCCTGGGAAGAAGAAATAGAGAAAGCGCTAGAAACTTATCGTCAATGCCGAGAGAAATTTATTCGCGAGATGGTTTCCGTCGACAACCCCGGCGAGTTCATCTCCGTGAGTGATGCGCTAACGGAATATCAAGCCTTTTTAGAAGATTGCGAATCCATGACGCCCAAAGACTCCTCCCGTTGCGAGGTGATTAGGGATTACTTCCAGGCGTCAGCCGAGCAATTAGACGCAGATGTCTCTGCGTACCAAATGAGCATACTCACCCTGGCAACCCTAGGCGTCGCAACGCCTGAGTGGGCATTGGCCGATGTGACGACGACCAGTATGCAAGGGCGTCTCGAACCGGGTGTTAACGGTTTCGACTACTACAACCGTACGCTTAAACAAGCGGTTGATATCTTCAAAGATGTTGAGGATGAACTATCCGAATGGGCCACGGCCACGGCTCGTAGAGCTCAGCTTCCGGTGCATTTATTCGAGGAAGAGCGAACTGAGTTTCAACGTCTAACCAACCAACTAGATGCGCTTTACGAGGCCGCCGATCACCAGGTAGCACGCATGGTTCCCCAGCGGGTGCTTTATTGGCAGGCGGATATTGAAGACCAGCGGCATGCGCTTGGCTACGAACGCCAATCCATTGATGTATTGGTGCGCAATGACTTCCCGCTAAGGGAGCTTAGCTCCCAATGGGACAGCGCTCTCTCAGCCATGTCAGCTTGCGGCACTTAATGCGCGACATGCCCGATGCTGAACGAGCCACCTTAGAAAGGCACCTTGAGCAAGATGGTGTTCTGCCTGCCACGTTGTGGCAAGGCAACGAAACGGCCCTTTCCAGTTGGCTTGCCCAGCGAGGCTGCGAACGCATTTTGCGACACACCGAATGGTTTGAAGAGCCACTAGGTTTCTTCCTACCCGACCAACTGTATGCCACCCTTTCGGCTCAGGGCCACATCGTCGAATCGTTGCAGAATGAGGGGGCCAAAGCTAGCTGGAAAGACACCCTCGAAAAAATCATTTTCACCGGCCCCAGCCGAGAAAAACTACGCCTCTTTGATGCCAGCGCCCAGGCGCAAATGCTCCGTTTGGTGGGCATGCCCCATACGGAGTTAAATGAGGCATTAGGGGTTCACTTTGAAGAACCCGTCACGCTCATTGGACGCAATGCCACGCTGGAAGTGTTTGAGCTAGAGGAAACGAAGACAGCCTCAGGGGTGAATGCCGCTAGCAGCGCGAAGCAAAACAGTGAAGTGGGCACTCAGCGAAATATGGGTGACCCTCACGATCAGAGTTGGCAAAGCACCCGTGACCCTAATGCTAGAGGAACGAAGTTCAGTGGGGCGTGAATCATCAGCTCTCCATCAAAGGCACGTACAACCTGGCACGGGGTGAAATCAGCTTGGGTACGTTTAACTTACCCGAAGAAGCCAACGCCCAGCCCTATTATGCCGTCTTGCAAGAAAACGACGGCGAACGACGCAACTTAGGTCGTTATTCATTACAGGTAACCGCTGTCGCTAAAGGGTTTGCGGGTGCCTCACTCGCGCTACCGCTCAAACGGGGCTGAGCTTTGACAATAACGGCGTCAAAATAACCGGGACAGAGTGGGCCAAGCGGGAAGCTGAAGGCGGCGCACTTAAGGCATTTGCTGGCGCTACGCTGGGGGTACAGACCGCCTGCTCGTTACGCTGGAAGCCACCAATGGATATTACCCGCCAGCTACCTCAGCTGGCCGACCAGGATTGGCTAACCCTAAGCACTCAGCGAAACGACCTGGAGGCCTGGCGCTCACTGGGCAAAGCCGTATTGGGGCTGGAAGCCAACGGCGGCATTGGTGTCGAATTGGGTATGCGATTGGGCCTTCATCAAGGCAAGTTTATTGCTTATGTTCGCGCCAAACTGGTTGCCGGGGTAGGCGTTGGCGGACAACTCGCGATTGAACTAGACCCGCGGCAGCTTAATCTCTGGATGATGATGCTGAGCCAGGCTCTGCGCGACAATGACTACGGATTTGTCGATTGGGTAGATGCTGACGCCTTTGAAGGCTTTAGCCACCTCTCCTATCTGGCCACCACCACCCTGCTGGATGTTAGCCTGCTGGCCGCCCGAGGCATCGACGGTATTAAGCGCCTTTACGAGTTAATGACCCAGAGCGACCGAGCGGTGATGGTGGCTTATGCATTTGTAAACGATCCTCGGCAAAAGAAATGTGTTCCTGGGTGCAGCATCTTCCGCCGGAAGCGCTGGGGCCGCTACTGAATACACTGATCACCTCTCCCGGTTGGTTTTTCCCTACCGTCGACATCGAAGGAGATAAAATTGATAGAGGGCGGGCAATCGATCTACAGCAAATCGCGATTGCCAAGTGTGTGGAGTGGCTGGAAGAAGGGTATTTGGACAATCGCTACAGCCGAGAGGCCGCTGAGCATCTGTTTGAACGGGCAGTGGCAAGAATGTCCCAAACGGGACAGTTTGATAGTTATTCTTCCTGGGTGGAGGCCTACTGCCATAAACGCGAAGCCTTAGAGGATTTTATGAAGCGAAACGGGGATGGTAGCGATGATGCAGTGGATGCGAAGTCACAGTATCACCAAATTGCTCGTCGATTAGGGACGGATATTGATGACTATCGTAAATATTACTCCTCTGCGCGTGGTAGCCGGGTTCGTTATCGTGAAAATTAAAAAGGTACTTTACGTTATGTTATCTAAAAAAGTGTGCTTGCTGCGCTATTAATGTGGTCACTAAATAGCTGGGCACTGCCAGCCGATATCCAGGCCGCCAAAGATGAAGGCATGCGCTTATGGGGCCTTTCGGAATGGATAGAAATGCAGCCTTATCTAGAGCAATGCGCCGAAGCGGGTGATGTGGAATCAATGTATTACCTCGGTGAAGCCACGCGGTTGTTAAGTCGAGGGCTAACCACTGAAGCCATGGAGTGGTACTTAAAGGCCGCCGAACAAGGCGACCCTTACGCTATGTTGCGACTATTTCAAGGCGGTGCATGTATTGGGGGCGAATGCCCTGAAGACAGTGACGACTGGCGCGAAGCCGCATTAGACATCACCCTGCCCAAGGCCGAAGCGGGCGACCCGGAGGCCATGCTGGCGATGTACTACATCTACGCCAATCTCGATGCCTCACGATTGACCTTTGTTTACAATTTCCTGGGCATTCCCACCCGTGCAGGCAAATGGCTGAAACGTGCCGCCGAAGCAGGACTTCCCGAAGCCCAAACCAGATGGGGCGCCATATCATGGGCGGCAGGGGCTGGTATTTTACGAAAAGCCGCCGCTTGGACGCCGCCGAAAGCTGGTTTAGTCGTGCGGCTGAGCAGGGTTATGTACCTGCCATGGAGCAGATGGATCGTGTCAATAGAGAGCAACAAGACTTTGAATCAAGCTGGAAATGGATGGAACAAGCATCCCTGCATGGTAGTTATGAAGGACGTTTACGAATTGGCTGGTGTTATCTTGATCCGTCTTATCCTCCCGACCAACGATGCGTAAATGATGAAGATACAGTAAGAGGTTGGGCCATATTGTATGCCTTAGATCATGAGTTAGGAGATGGTAATACAGCTAGTAGCGTTTTGAGCCGTAACGAAGATAAGCTGGATGAAGCTGAACGTCAGGAGGCAGAGGCGTTAGCGGAATCCGAATGGATAGGTCGGCAGCCACCTATATCTAAATTTCCACGCCGCTTTGGTTTCTGAGTAGAGATATGACAAAAGCAACGCGTCTGCTATTCGTATTCTGGCTATCGTTAATGTGGTCACTTAATAGCTGGGCGCTACCCGCGGATATTCAGGCTGCCAAAGACGAAGGAATGCGTCTTTACAATATAGGGCACTCAACTGCTGCCATGCCTTACTTGCGTCAAGCGGCTGACGCTGGGGATGTAGAAGCCATGTATTACATGGGTGAGTCCGAACGGCGACAGAATATGATGGGCTTAACCACAGAAGCCATGGAATGGTATTTACAAGCTGCTGAGCATGGCGACCCCTACTCCATGCTACGCCTATTTAGCGGCGGCGCCTGTATTGTGGGAGATCGATGTCCCGAGGGAAGCGATGATTGGCAAGAAAAAGGTTGGCGCGAAGCCGCATTGGACATCACCCTGCCCAAAGCCGAAGCAGGCGACCCCGAAGCGATGTTGGCCATGTACTACATTTACGCCAATCTCGATGCCTCACGATTGAACACTGTTTACAATTTCCTGGGCATTCCCACCCGTGCAGGCAAGTGGCTAAAGCGGGCTGCTGAAGCCGGGCTTCCAGAAGCCCAAACCAGATGGGGGCGCCATATTATGAACGGACGAGGCTGGTATTTTACCAAGAGTCGAAGGCTGGCAGCTGCTGAAAGATGGCTTCGTCAAGCAGCGGAGCAAGATTACGCGCCTGCAATGAATGGCCTAGGTGGATTGCTGAGAGAGCAAGAAGCATATTCAGAAGCAATGCGATGGTATATAGCCGCTTCTGAACAAGGTCATTTAAATGGAAGAATGCGTTTAGCTAGCTGCTACATAGAACAAGATCAAGATCCCACTTGTGAAGACATTGAGCAGGATCGTGTAAAAGGTTGGGCAATTTATTATGCCATTAACCAAGAGGCAAACAGCAGCACTTCTGAAAGAAGCCTAAGTTTGAGGCGCGATTTACTGTCAGAAGAAGAACGGCGCTTAGGGGAGGAGCTTGCAGAAGAATGGTTGAATAAAGAGCCACCGCTTTCTAACTTTCCAAGCCGCATTGGTTTCTGATTGAACGATGGCAAAAACGAACCTCTTAGCACCCACGCTATTATTTCTGCTGCTTTGGTCAATCAATAGCTGGGCGCTACCCGCCGATATCCAGGCCGCCAAAGATGAAGGCATGCGCTTATGGGGTATTTCAGAATGGATAGAAATGCAGACCTATTTGGAGCAATCCGCTGCAGCCGGTGATGTGGAATCAATGTACTACCTTGGTGAAGCCACGCGGTTGTTAAGTCGAGGGCTGACTACCGAGGCCATGGATTGGTACTTAAAGGCCGCCGAACAAGGCGATCCTTATGCAATGCTTCGCTTATTTCAAGGCGGTGCCGTCAGCGGTCACTAACAGCCCAATGACAGCATACAGATAAGGAGTGAACCGGATTCTGAATGATCCGGTTTTTTTGTGTTCAAGTTGGCTAAATAACCGGTACTCAAGCGTTGAAGGAAACAGCATCGCCTAGGCTAATTTTTTAGCTAAACTGGCTACCACCGCTCAGAAAGTTGTGCACCATGCGGCATAAGCCATCAGTGTGTCATCGGTTAATGCAAACATCGTAGTCGTCGATCTTGCCGTAAATCAGGACATTTACCATGTTGCTTCGTGGTTGCTCTCAATGCCGTGACACTCTGCTCATGATGGCCTTTACCATCCTGATGGTGACCTCTTGGACGCTTCAAGCTAGCACGTCGCCCCAACCACTTAATCAGTGGGAATATCGCTGGGGCGACTCCCCGCCCAATGTGGATGGCACACCGGCATGGCTCTATAGCGATGCGCTTGAATGGCAATCAACGGCTTCCCCTTCCAATCCGCCAGGACGTGCTGGGCACCAACACCTTTGGTTACGCACTGTACTGCCCGAGGGTAACTGGAGCGACCCGGTACTTTACATCACCAGTATCGATCTAATCGGTCAAATCTATCTGGATTACGAACTGATATACCGACATGGCGAGTTCGATGATCAGGGTCGCGGCAACTTTGCTGGCTGGCCCTGGCATATGGTCGACTTACCTGAAAGCTTTTCTGGCAAGCCTATGTACCTGCGTATTTTCTCTTATTACACCGATATCGGCCTCTGGGGCGAAGTTAAGGTAATGGAACGTATTGATGTACTCAAACAAATTATCCGTGACTCGGCTCAGGATCTCGCCATCAGTGCAATCGTTCTATTACTGGCGATTTTAGCGACTATATTTACCCTCTTCGGCCCTGAACGACGTGGTTTCGGGTCCATTGCCCTGTTTGCGTATGCATCAGGCCTTATGTTGATTGCCGAAGCACCGGCTAGACAGTTAATCGCCAGCGATGCCTTGATGTGGGACACGCTAAGAGCTGGCAGCTACTACATGCTGCCTGTTGCGCTGGGGCTGTTACTGAGCCACTGGCTCGAAGGTTCTGCTAAACGCTGGCTATCACAAATTTGGCGTCTACACCTTGCGTATGTGATCGTCGCCATTGGCTTGGTTCAGATCGGCACTGTTAGTCTATCCATGACCTTCCCTATATTTGATGCGCTGCTAGCCGTGACATTACCGGCTATGCTGATGCTCGCGCTGCTCCGTTTTCCCAAGCTCAGTCTTGAACAGCGCCTACTCGTGGTGAGTTTCACCTTTTTCGCCTCGCTGCTAATGACCGATATGCTGGTAGCGCACGGTTTTATCTCTTGGCGCCCTATTCCCCTAAGTTATGGGACACTCGCGTTCTCAATAGCTAACGCCGCGATTTTTCTATGGCACTATCGGCGCACCCAGCAGACGCTGGCAATGACAAATGAAACGCTTGAGCTACAGGTAGCTTCACGTACCGCAGAACTGGACCGCCTGGTTGATGAATTGAAGGGCCTCTCTTTTGAGGATCCGCTTACTGGCCTGCATAATCGTCGTCATTTCAATACCGTGTTCGACCATGAATGTCGCCGAGCGCAGCAGGATAACAGCCACCTATCGCTACTGATGCTGGACGTGGATCACTTTAAATTGATTAACGATCAGTTTGGCCATGACGCAGGTGACAGCGTACTGGTGGAAATCGCCGCACGACTCCGGCAACACTTTCAGGGGGTCGGCGTTGTCTGCCGGTTCGGCGGTGAAGAATTTGTGGCGCTGTTGCCAGCAACAACCGCCGATCAATCGGCAGAACACGCCAATGCCCTTCTGAACACAGTTTCTCAACAGCCATTGATCTATCATGAGGAACCGCTGGGGCGTATCACTCTCTCCTGCGGCGTCGCCGCCTTTCCAAGCCACACCGAAGAACCACAGAAACTGCTCAGGCTCGCCGATGAAGCGCTTTATCAGGCGAAGCACAGCGGCCGCAACCGCTGTGTGGTATGGGCTGAATCGCATCACACTCAGCAGTTCACGCTTGCCCCAGCAGATGTTTCGATCGGACTGATGACTAGGTTGAATCGGCTGCCAGGAAGTGATCAATAAACACAGCGTAATCTTGCTCGGTACAGTCAGCATAAGCCACCGCGAGGGTTGATACCACCTCAGCGAACTGAGTTTCCCGCCCTTTTAGTCGTTGGCAAACGGCCTTGGCAAAGCGTGTTGAGTCACCCTGGTTAAGGGCTTGGGCACCACGCAAGTGTTCACGAGCAAGAATCTCTCCCCACTGCTGGGCCAGCTTTCTATACGACTTACCTCCAGAAAGCTTATGGGTCGGCATGTCTTTCTTAAACGGCGAGCGCTCGCGCACCGAAAATACCTTTCCATTCATCGTCAACCAACCAAGATAGGCATCCGGATGCTCGGCGATGGCATGGAATGCCGCGGCATGGCGGATACCTTCATTGGGAAACAGCTTCCGCCACGCCTGTTGCTGCGTCTTATCCATTAGCCGGAACGCCTCTGGCGGCACCTGCTCTTTAACATCCAGGATGATATCGTCGTGTTCGTGTTCAACACCTCCTTCGATCAAGACATAGTAGCGCTCCACGCCCAGCGAACCGGTACCAGCATCCAGCCGGCGGGCCGTATCTTTCACATGAAAATGGTGAGGGTCACTCTCCTTGATAGCATGTTGCAGGGTCTGCTGATACTCCTGCTCAATCAGGCGGCGTAGCTGGCTGGCGACATCAGCAGGTAAATTAGCAAGTTTGCCAGGCCGCTCAGCGAATTGACGGCCTTTCTGATCATCAAGCGTCGTCCACTTTTCGAGCATCCGCGCACGGCTCTGCTTATCCGCCACCTTATTCATGAACGGCTTCAGCGGGCCTTTGGCGGTGTCGAGCGTCACGGCATGAATGGGTTTACCATCGATGTGATCTGCTAGCGTTTGATAATAACCTTCTATTAGCTTTTTAAGCGCTTTACCGATCGCTTTGGTGTCCAGTTCAGCGTTCTCGCGACCATCCAGTACCACGCTGATCGCCAGTCGCCACACGTCGTATTGATAATCCCCAATCAATGCATCATCAAAGTCGTCCATGCCATAGCGCACTTGGTCATCATGATGCCCATAAGCGCCAAAGTTATAGGCGTGAGCATCGCCTTGCAGCCACGTCTGCGTTTCCGGCCATCCTCCAAACAGGGCAAAGCGCCAATCGTGCCATACGTCATGCCAGTACAGGTGGTTACTGCCCCGGTAAAATCGATAAGGTGACGCGGCCATTTTGGCGTACTTGGCTTGGCGGGTTGCCGTTGGCAACGTCTTATTCGCCTGATGGGTTGCCTCGATCACCTGCTGAGGGCGGTTATGTCCAGTCAGTGCATGACTCATCGCGTTGCCTTTGTTAGTACATTGGTTCGACTTAGTAGTACGTCTATAAAAACGGTTATCTGCAAGGGTAAGCGAACAACATGAACAGATTAAGTCAGCGTTAACTATTCAGCGTTACTTTTCAGCCGTGTGACCCCGCGAGGAGCGGCGATACGAAAGAAGCGTTCAACCACTTCTGCGCTGGTAGCAGGCGTCAGCAGTGACACTGTAATAAATACTGGCAAATTGATCATCAATCCCCAGAAGCCTGCATGAATACCCATTGGGTGCGGCCAAAGGAGAGTAAATGCCGTGGTAATCAAAACCCCACCACGATACCGGCCATTACACCCAAACGAGAAGCCCGCGGCCAGAAGAACATACCCATAAATGCGGGCAGCACCTGGGAGGCAAAGCCCAACCCCACTAGCAGAATCATCACCAGGCTACCGGGCTCCGCGATCGCCAGCGGCGCCACTATAAGGAACATGATGGGCAGGATTAACAGCCGCGCCAGCTTGCCGGTGGCTGCATCCGAGAGTTTCAATACCGGCTGAAGCACGTCTTTGCTAAACGACAGTGACACAGAGTGAATAAAGGGTTCACTCGAGGACATAGAGGCTGCCAGCGTGCCTGCGCCCAGCAGCCCGACCAGCACGACAGGCAAGTGCTGCATGGCGTATTCCAGCACTACGGTATCGGCGCGGGCGAGTTCAGGCAGCGAAAAATGCCGATGAAGCCAACCACCACCATAGGCAGAATTACTACGTAATAGGTGGGCAGCCACGTTGCGCTGCGACGAATGGTGCGCGCGGAAGAAGCGCTCATCCACTGCGTCCATACTGGCGGCATAAACGAGAACATAGAAACGATGATTGAGGTTGTCCAAAAGCTAAAGCTCATATCACCACCGGCGCCTGGCAGGGTGAGAAACTCGCTATGTTTGGTCTGGATGCGTTCGAACACCCCCGAAAAACTTAATCCACCGGTGGCGCTATGTACGGCCCACAGTCCTACCGCCCAGGCAACGATTAGCATCAGAACGCCTTGAAAGGCATTGGTGCGGCCAATCGCCCGCTGTCCGCTGGCGTAGAGATACACCGCAATACAGGCCAGCACCAGCAGCACACCCAGCCAAATCGGTATTAGACCACCGCTCATCACAAACAGAATATAGGCCGAACCAATCGTTTGCAGTACGGCATAAGCAATGGAGCCAATCGCCATCACTAGCGCGGCCAGCGCCCCCAGCGCGGGGCTTTGGTACCGGTCAGCGATGGCACTTGCTTGGGTCACATGGCCAAACTGCTCGCCGAACTGCCACACTTTCGGGCCGAAGTACCAGGCGACCAACGCCAGATAGGCGAGGTAGATCGCTACATAAAATACCGCGACGCCTTTGGAATAAGCCCAACCGGGCGCACCCATAAAGGTGTAAGCGCTCACACTACCGGCGGCGATCAGCAGGTAAAGCATCACCGGTCCCATACTGCGCCCTGCCACGCCCCACTCTTCCAGGCTGTTCATGGAACGCCCTGCCCTGGCGCGCAATCCAATCACCATCACTATGGCCACATACATCAGCGTTATCAGTAATGGCCAAGGGCTATTCATGGTCGTCGCGCTCTACAATACGATTACCAATCAGCATCACCACTACGCAGGAAAAAATCACCAGATAACTCCAGACCACCATTAACGGGAGCCCTAACACCAGCGTCGCCCTATTAACCAAGCCGATTATCGGCCACGTTCCAGCCATTACCAGCGCCACAAAAGCGATTAACAATACCCACCCCGCACGAGAAGTGGGCAGAACGATCAAACGTCGCACGAGTACTCTCCTTTATTTACCGGAAAAATTGCCGACCGGTATGACATGACAGCACGCTGGCTATACCAAGCGCTCCTTAAAGCCACAACTGCCGCGACATCACCGTGACGGTTTCACCCCGGTACTCAAGGTGCTCTACATCTTGCCAGCCCAGGCGGCGATAGAGCGATTGCTGATCGGGGGTATAAAGGTAGAAATGCCGTATGCCACTCTCTATTGCTTCCGCTTCTACCCGTTTCACCAATCCAGAAGCAATGCCCTGCCCCCGCCATTCGGGCATGACGTAGACGGAGGCTAGCCAGGGGTAAATTCGCGGCGAATGCTCATATCATCGGCAATTAGGCTGGCGGTTCCCACAGGGGTTTCACCTTGCATGGCCACAAAGATGGAGGGCACACCGCCCTGGCCACATTCGGCCCTCACACGTTCAATAGCCTGCTCTTGGGTGAGGCCTCGGTGTAAATGCCCCCAGGCCTCAAATATCCAGATCGCCACCAATGAAACATGAGGATCATCGGCAGTTAGCCGATGAAGGGTAATATCGTCCGGCACGTTTTACTCCAGGCATCATTTAGCAAAATCGTAGACATTAGCGGTAACTTAGTGATCGCGCTATAAAGCGTCTAACTTAAGAGCGGTTAGCGGCTGCCCCACCGGTCGCCATGCACCAGTTCACTTAATGGCAGTCGATCGCGCCAGCCTTTGGCTTCAAGCTCTGGCTGATCTAAAAACTCGCTCACATAGCCAAGGCACAGGTACGCCAGCGGATAGACATGCTCAGGCAAATTCAACGCCGCGCTTAGCTGCTCTTGATCAAGGATACTCACCCAGCCAACGCCAATACCCTCCGCCCGCGCCGCCAGCCAAAGATTTTGCACGGCTAAGCAGGTACTAAACAGGTCGGTATCGACAATGCTATTGCGACCCAGCACATGAGGGCCACCCCGGCTTCGGTCACAGGTAATACAGAGATTAAGCGGGCTCTCCAGAATGCCTTGCAGTTTAAGGCTGCGGTAATGCGCTTTGCGCTCGCCTTCAAAGCGTTCGGCGGCTTTTGATTCTCCTCCTCGAACGTCGATAGTACCGCCTCCCTGACACTGCGGCTCTCAATCACGATGAAATCCCAGGGCTGCATAAATCCCACTGAAGGGCATGATGCGCTGCCTCCAAAAGGCGGGCCAGTACATCAGGAGGTATCTCGTCGGGCAGAAATTGCGAACGCACATCGCGCCGCTCGTGTATGGCGCGGTAAAGCCCACGGCGCTCAGCATCGGAAAAACGGTGGTTCGAGGAAGTCATGGGGCTTGTCGGACCTTTTGCTGATCTGGTTTATAAACGAGTGCAGAGTCTACACGAGCTCAGCCCAGCCTCCATCGCAGTGGCGTTGTTTGAATACTGATATCAGAGGGACTGCGTGGACGGTAATCGCAGGGCCTAGTGCCTGTTCAGCGGATCAAGTGACAGCGCATTCCGGTGGCAAGCGCGATCATTCCTGCTCAAACCCCGATAGGAACTGCTTCAGCAACGCGTCCAGTTGCGCTCGTTGTTCTTCAGTTAGACCACTGACCAGTTGCGCTTGTGTCTCCACATGGGCGGCCACCGCTTCGTCGATCAAATCAAAACCGCGTTGTGATAGAGAGATCAGAAAACCACGCCCGTCTTCTGGGTTTTTGACGCGTTCGATCAATCCTGCCTTTTCCAGTAGGTTGATGCGGTGAGTCATGGTGCCTGAAGTCACCATGGTGGATGCCATCAGATCGCTCGGCGATAGCGCATAGGGCGCTCCCTCTCGGCGCAGCGTTGCCAGTACGTCAAAGCTGGCATCCGTCAGACCATATTTCGCCCAGGTCTTTTCCATTGCGCGCATTAAAGCGTGGTTAAGCCGTTTGACCCGCCCGATAGTACCCATCGGGGCTACGTCGAGGTCGGGCCGCTCCTGCCGCCACTGTTTGAGAATATTGTCTACATGATCCATAAACGTATTTTGCGCCAATGTACCTTGACGTCAAGGTTAATACTACATACCTTGATATCAAGATATATTTCTTAAAGGCTGCTAATGACGTTACCCAACACACCCAAGCGACACTCCTCTAAAAGAGTCTGGCTTGCCCCGCTGCTGTATCTGCTCGCCGGTGGTGCCTTGCTGGGCCTATCGACTAATTTGGCAAAGCTCGCAGGTGAAATGCAGCTATCAGCGCTCGCTTTTCTGTATTGGTCAATTTTGGGGCGGCACTTATTCTGCTTACGCTCGCCGCCTACCGCCGCAATTTGCCACCGTTGACCGTTCGCAGCGTCGAGTACTACCTGATCTCTGCGCTGTTGGGTGTGGCGGGCGCCAACCTGCTCTTCTTTTCGGCTATCCCCATGTAGGAGCAGGATTTGTGGCATTAATCATCACGTTGCCACCGCTGCTCACCTATGTCGGTGCTTTAACGTTAAAAATGGAGCGCTTTCAGTTCTTGCGGGCGGCTGGTGTCATGTCAGCCCTTGCAGGCGCCTTCACCCTGGCTTTCCATAAGCTTTCCGCCCCTGATGCTGACTACCTCTGGATTCTTCTCGCCTTGATTGGCCCGGTGCTGCTGGCCATCGGTAACCTCTACCGAACACTGCGCTGGCCAGTGGGCGTATCCAGCGATGCACTGGCACCAGGGATGCTGATAGCGGCTTCTCTTCTTCTACTGGGGATGAGCCTGCTGCCAGGTTTCTCACTTCAAATCCCTACGGATCGATCCCTGCCGATGTTTCTGATTGCCGTCCAGGCGGTGGTGTTCGCGGGTCAGTTTTTACTGCTCTTCCTGCTACAGAAAAGCGGTGGCCCGGTGTTCCTGAGTTTGTTGGGCTCCGTCGGTGCCGTGGTGGGAGTTCCGGTCGCCATCCTGTTACAAGGAGAAACTGCCCCTGAGGGCTTGCTGCTTGGCATCCTACTGATTGGTACCGGTATCGCCCTGCTTAACATTGGCAAAGCGAAGCAGGCGTCTGATAAAGCCGCCTAATCGAGGGGACCTAAGCGAGTGGGTGATGATCATGGCAGGACGCCACGGAGAGGAGATCACAAGAGCCGTTATACGATCCTGCTTGTACGGCTACAGAATGCGACGTTCCATGGAGTGCATTCCCTTTGCGGTTTTCAATATCCTAAATCCCATGCGCTGATACAAAGCGATGGCTGGGTTGATACAAAACACACGAAGCCGAAGTAAAGGAATGCCCGCTTGCTGAGCAGTTTCGCCCGTGAAGCGGATTGCCGTTGTCCCCAAGCCTTGGCGTTGCCACGGCGGGGCAATTTGCAGTTCCCGAATATAGTAAGCGTCTTCATCGTGATTGAGGCATAGCAGCCCCACGCGTGAAGCGTTGATGACTAACGCGTAGCTGTCCAACTCGCCCCACTGTCTATCAAACAGGTCGGTATCCCAGCGCATATTCAGCTGTTCGTAATAGCCGGACATATTTTGGCGAATTAATTTTTCGGCGAATACCTTGTCGTCAGTCGGCCGAATAATAGGTGTCATATCTCTAATCCTAGAGCGGCGTTCAGACAATTTATTCAATAAGCGCTTTATTGGCTTGCTCTATCTCATACTGACTAAACACTTGAATATCATGCTCGCGGAGCAGTGCAGTTGTTACACCCATACCCGGTACTTTTTTTACCCAAGAAACTGCCGTCATAAATAGCAGAGCTTCCGCATGAAGGACTGAATTCCGCAAGCACTGCAACGTCGATATCGAATTTACGGCACAAGTTCAAAGCGATAGAGGCACCTGCCAAAAATTCATTGGTCACCTTGCCTCCATCGTTTTCGATAACATTGACCTCACCATTTAAAACGCTCTTACCACTGCCTTTGAAGATCTCAGCGGGCGGCCTGGGAATGCTCATCCCCGCCTCAACTTCAGGGCAAACAGAAACGATTCGGCCTTCAGAATGCCATCGCTCAACGATCTGATCATCCACGGAAAGGGCGCCACCATCATAGCGAACCTTTTTACCCAAAAGACAGGCGCTCATTAACACTTTTCTCAAATCACCGCTCTCCAATACGGTGGATAGCTCCTTATTTTTGTCAGCCATCTAGTTATAAAGGCACGTGCACTTATTTATAGCCTGCTAGTCATTGCAGGTGCGCAAGAGGCCCACTACGCTCTTCAAAATCACAGCTTGCTTACCTGCAAAGATAGATACCGACGTCACTAAACATAAACTCAGGCATGGGATGAACCCTACATCATCATTCCGCTATACTAAGCTAAATAGCTAAGGAGGCAGTATGAACAACGTTTCTCTGGAAACAAAGCGTCGCTATTACGCAAAAGTACGGCGCTCCAATTACCAAGCCAGTATGGCGCTGGAAGGGATCTCTGTTGACTCTCAAGCGCCAAAAGCTAACAAAGCAGATGTGCTAGCGAAATACCAAAAGCACAAAATTCGCTAATGGATAAATACGGCACTGGGCAGGATACGTACTGCTACCCAGGTACCGATGTACTGCGGAATAAATTGGAGGTTTTGATGCAGTAGAGCTTGAAGAGGCAGAGCGCGAGCTGTCACTCATCAATGCTGATAGCATCGAACTCTTTCCTGCGCCCTACAATTTTGCATATCTTAAACGCCTCCATCATCAGTTATTTCATGACCTTTACGATTGGGCTGGGGAAGTAAGAACGATCGATATTGCCAAAGGGGATACAAGATTTTGCAACGTCAACCGCATCGCTCCCGAGGCTGAGAAGCTATTCACCAAGCTGGCAGAACATAAGTACTTCGTTCAGCATGAAAAGCAGACCTTATATCAGCATGTGCTGAGCTATATGGTGATTTAAACGTCGTTCATCCCTTCCGTGAAGGGAATGGACGTGCTCAGCGTTTGTTTTTTGAACATCTGATAATCAACTGTGGCTATCACCTTTCATGGCATCCCCTTGAACGCAATGAGTGGATAGAAGCCAATATCGCAGGTTACTACTGCGACTACCGTCCCTTTAGAATTAATCTTTGAGCGATGTATTGGCTCTCCGTTATACGATTAACGCCAAGGCACTGCCTTGGCGTTAATTTTACCGCCTATCGTATCCCTTCTACCCCAACTGAAACGGGTAAACAGGCCCGATCTTGAGCAACTGGGTGAGTTCATCCAGTGCCGCAAGCGACTCCTCCGCCAGCTGTGGGTCAGCGAGATCGTCAGGGGCGAGGCAATCGCGGTAGTGGCGATTCACCCAGGCGGTAAGGTCATCATAAAGCCCATCGTCGAGCAGCACGCGGCCAGAGAGCGCAGCACGTTCTGCTTCAGACAAAACGACACGAAGACGCAGACAAGCAGGGCCGCCACCGTTGCGCATGCTCTGCTTGACGTCTTTGACGATCACCTTGCCGATGGGGTTATTGCCCGCCAGGATGAGATCCTGAATCGTCCGCCAGACTGCTTCCCGCTCCTGACATTCGCCGGGCACCACCAGCGTCATGGTGCCGTCCCGATTAGAGAGCAGTTGGGAGTTGAAGAGATACGACGCCACCGCGTCTTCCATGCTCACCGCCTCGACCGGCACGCGCACGGGAATCAGCGGCGTGGCCATTTTGGCATGTAATTCATCCAGGGTGCGCTCTTCATCCAGAAAGGCCATTTCGTGGTAGAGCAGCACGGGGCCGTTGCCCACTGCAATGACATCGTTATGAAACACGCCTGCATCAATGGCATCCGGATGCTGCTGGGCGAAGACGGTTTGCGCCTCGGTAAGCCCGTGCTGGCGGGCTACCGCCTGGCTGGCTTCCAGAGTCTGCCGGGCGGGATAGCGCTGAGGTTCGCGAGCGCCGCTACGCACGTCACCAAACGCCTGGCGACCATAGACAAACAGGTGAACGCCGGGTTCACCGTATTCGCCGCCAAGGCGGGTGTGATTGGCCGCCCCTTCATCGGAAAAGGCTGGGGTAGCGGGCAGCACCGGGTGGTGGGAAAAGTGCTGCTCGTCGCGGAAGATAGCTTGCAGCACACGCCCCGTGGTTTGCGGCTCCAGATAGCGGTGAAAGCTCGACTGTAGGTTGGCCGGCGTGAAGTGCACGCGGCCATCCGGTGTGTCGACGCTGGGGTAATCGTGCCTGCGTTAGCGGTCCACATGCTGGAAGCCGAACATACCGCCCGCAGTAGCTGCGGAGCCTCTTTGGCGGCACGGGCCAGCACATCGCTATTGCTGCCGCTAAAACCTAAAGCGCGCAGTGCGCCAATATCGGGGCGCTGTTGAGGTGGCAGCACACCCTGGGCGTAGCCCGAGTCCATCAGTGACTTCATCTTGGCCAACCCCTGTAGCGCACCCTCCTTGGGGTTGGAGAGCAGGCCACCGTGGCTCATCGAGGCGACGTTACCAACTGCCAGCCCCGAGTAATTATGGGTAGGGCCGACCAAACCGTCGAAGTTGACTTCCTGGTATGGCTGAAGGCACTGCCGTTCATAAACTCACTCCTGGTGGCAGAGTTTCAGGCATCTCCAGGGTGTCGGCTTCCATGGAAGCAACCGGATAAGCGCAGTAGTCTGCGGCGTAGTAAGCACTGGGGCGGTGGTTACCGCTGTCGCCCACGCCGCCGAAAGGCGCATCGCCGGAAGCGCCGGTGGTCTGACGGTTCCAGTTGACGATGCCCGCGCGAATGCGCAGCAGGAAGTCGTCCCAATCGGCTTGCTCACCGCCAATCAACCCGGCGGAGAGGCCGTAGCGGGTATTATTGGCAAGCGCTAGCGCTTCATCCCAATCGCGATAGCGATGGATTTTCAGCAGCGGCCCAAAGTGCTCCTCGTCGGGAACGTCTAGTCCGGTGACATCGATCAAGGCGGGGCTTAGCAGGCTGGTGTTGTCTTGCAGGCGCTGCATACGATTGATCACCGTGCCTCCCATGGACTCCAGCGCTTCTTGAGCCTTGAGCAAACCATCCGCCGCGGCCACGCTGACCAATCCGCCGTAAAACGGTGCAGGGTTTTCCTCAAACTGGCTGGCCACATGCAGCTTTGCAATGGCGTCAGAGAGCGCATCGATTAGCCGGTCGCCTACCTCGCCTTGAGGTACCATCAAACGGCGAGCGCAAGTGCAGCGCTGGCCGCCGGATAGAAACGCCGACTGCAGAATGGTCAGAACGGCGGCGCGCTGATCGTCAACATCCTTCACTACCAGCGGATTATTACCGCCCAACTCAAGCGCTAGCACTTTATTCATTTGCCCAGCAAATTGCTGATGCAACATACCACCCACCTTGGCACTGCCGGTAAACAGCAGGCCATCAATATCAGGGTTACTCGCCAGAGCTTGGCCGACCTCCACGCCACCCTGCACCAGATTGATTACGCCAGCAGGTAGTCCGGCTTCCAGCCAGCACTGCAAGGTTAAGTCGGCGGTCAGTGGGGTTTGATCGCTGGGCTTGAAAACGACGGTGTTACCCGCCAATAACGCGGGCACCATATGACCGTTGGGTAGGTGACCAGGGAAGTTATAGGGGCCGAAGACCGCCATCACGCCATGGGGCGGTGGCGCAGTACGGCTTTTGCATTACCTACCGTTTTTCCCGCTCCCCGGTGCGTTCGTTATAAGCTTTGAGTGAGAGCGCTACTTTACCTACCATCGCGCCTGCTTCGGTGCGTGCTTCCCAGAGCGGTGTTCCAGTTTCTGAGGCAATGGCCACAGCTAGCTCTTCACCGCGCTCTTTTAATACCTCGACAAAGCGCTCAACGAGCGCTTGGCGCGCGGATAAGGGCTTACGCGCCCAACCTGGGAAGGCTCCCCGGGCAGCCTTTACCGCCGCATCTACCTGTTCGGCGCTGGCCGTCGCTGCTTGCCATAACGGCTGGCCGGAAACGGGATCATGCTTGCTCAACGACGCTGCGTCGCCTGCTACCCAGGCGCCATTGATTAGTTGTTGCTGTTGGGCGTGCATAAAACTCTCCTGTAAACGTCGCCTAGGTGTCGAGTAGCCGCAGATAATCGCCGGTAGTGACATTCAAGCGCTGCGCTTCGGCGTTGCTAAGCACAATGGTATTGTCATCAGTGGGGGCACGGCCTATCCAACTGGCGGTAAAGCTGAGCATATCAGTGGTGGCGGCCAACCAACGGCTAACGCTCTCCTCGCTGGCAGCGGCGGATACTTCAACCTGGCAGAGCCGTGAATTACGGATAGCGCGCACATCGTCAATGTAGGCTTCCACCGTGGGTCCGCCATCGAAAATATCGATATAGCCTTCCCAGCGCAGCCCTTCTTTCTTAAGCATTTCCAAGGCAGGGCGAGTATGGCGATGCACCTGACCAATGCAGGCGCGCGCCTCTTCAGCCATAAACGTAGTGTAGATGGGGAACTTGGGCATTAACTCGCCGATAAAGCTCTTCTGCCCCAGCCCGGTTAACCGGTCGGCTTCATTGAAATCCATGGGAAAGAAGTGCTTGCCCAGGCTCTCCCAGAAAGGGCTCGTATTACTTTCGTCGAACACTCCGCGCATTTCGGCCAATACTTTGTCGGGGAAACGGTCACGAAACTGGGCGATAAACAGCCAGCGCGCTTTGAGAGCAGCGCGCCGTTGCGCAAATGGCGATTGGCCTCACCGCGATACTCTGGGCGCAAAACAGCGAGCACACTTCGGCGTCACCGGTGTGGTCGGAGCTTAAAACAGCGTGTCGATGGTGCGGTGAAGATCCAGTTGGATGGAGGAGTGTGCCAAAGTGCCCAGTCGATAGTTATAAAATGGCACTTCGCGCCCTACCTGGCCTTCAATGGCACAGCAACCGGCAAGCTCACCGCTGACTTCATCTTCCAATACAAAGAAGTAGAGCCGGTCATCCACCGGGGTGCGCTCTTCAAAGGCGCTGGCGGCAGCCTCAATCTTGCCAGCCAGAAACTCGCGATTATCGGGCAGCGAGGTGAACCCAACCCCGGCCTGCTGCGCAAGCGCCTGAAGCCCATCCAAATCATCGCGGGCAATGGGTCGAATGCGCATTACATTTCTCCTTCATCGAGCGCGTCCACCGCGGTCGGTAACGTTAACGGCGCAGCCAGCACCGCTCGCCCTTCCGAAACGCCCAGCCGCTCGGCGTGCTCCGCTGACAGCATCAGCTGGCCTGTGGGCGACAACGCGTAGCGCGCGACAATACAGCGGAAATCGTCCAATTTTTGGTTGGCAATCATCGCCGGCTCAGCGTCGGGCAAAGCGTGCTCAGGACGAATACGCACCGGATGCCAAGCCGCCCGGCGGAAGGTTTCCAGCCGGTCACGCTCAGCTTTGACGATCGGCCCGGCGTCGAAAATATCCACATGGCGCGAACGCACAAAGCCTTCCGCCAACATTTCTTCCAGCGCCTCTTCATGGGCGGGGTGTTCACGGCCAATCGCTGCCCTCGCTTGGGGCGTCAACAGCGGCAGGTAGAGCGGAAACTGCGGCATAACTTCGGCGATAAAACTTTTCGAGCGCACGCCTGCAATGTGGTTGATGTCTTGGAAGCTGCGGGCGAAAAAGTGTCTGCCGACGCTCTCCCAAAACGGCGATTCACCGCGAGTATCCAAATAGCCAGGGAACGCGACCGCCAGGATGCGCGAAAAGCGCTCCGGATACTGGGCAATAAACATCAAACGCGCACGACGCAGCAGGTTCTCGGCACTGGTGCCCTTGTAGCGGGGTTGAGCGAAAAAGCGCACAGCAGTGTGGCGTCCGACACTTCGTGGGAAAGCGCCAGCGTCTGAACTTCACGACGCACATTCAACTGCTGTGAAGCGTGAATCAGCGTTTCCTGGCGGTAGGTGTAGTAAGCCTCGTTGGCACCGGCCTGGGCACGTATAGTGGCCGTCCCTAACACTTCATCGCGGCTATCGTCAGCGAGCACAAAAGTGTAGTGCTCGTTTTCAGGAAACTCGACCTCGCCATTGAAAGCGTCCTGGGAGCGCGTAATGCGCTCCTGAAGCCGCTCGCGATTAGCCGGCAAATTGGTGAGCTTAGGCACTGCATGCTCAGCTAATTGCTCTAGCGCGTTGAGATCAGTCTCTCTAACGGGTCGAACTACCAACATCGGCGGCGCCCCTCTATTAATGCAGCACGTTGCTCATTCATGCTTGAGTAACTAACCGCTCGATCGCGCGCTCTAGACGGGCCATGCCCTCGGCGATATCCGCTTCGGGGATCACCAGCGAAGGCGCCATACGCAGCACATTAGGACCAGCAATCAATGCCATCAAGCCTTCTTCAATAGCAAGCGGCAGAATATCTTTGGCGCGGCCCTCGTAGGCATCGGACATCTGAGCGCCTATCAGCAGTCCCATACCGCGGATTTCTTTAAACACGCCGTGCTTGCGATTAATCGTCTCCAGGTGTTCGCGGAACAGGTCGTGGCGCTTTTTCACCCCCTTCCAGCACGTCAGGGTATCGATAAACTCGACGGCCGCTAGTGCCACTGCCGACGCCAGCGCATTGCCGCCATAGGTAGAGCCGTGAGTGCCGACGACCAACGACTTAGCAACCGTATCGGTGGCCAGCATGGCGCCAATAGGGAAACCACCGCCCAGCGACTTGGCGCTGGTCAGAATATCCGGCGTAATGCCGTAGTTCTTGTAAGCGTAGAGTTCACCGCTACGACCAACGCCGGTCTGCACCTCGTCAAAATCAACAGCGCGTTATGTTCGTCACACAGATCGCGCAGGCCCTGGAGAAATTCTTGTGTCGCGGGCACGATGCCGCCTTCGCCCTGCATGGGCTCGACCATGATTGCGCAAGTGTCGTCGCCTATTAGCGCGCGCACACTTTCCAGGTCGTTGTAGTTGGCGTGCTGAATACCGCCCGGCACCGGCCCAAAGCCCTGAGAGTACTTCGGCTGACCACCGACACTCACGGTGAAAAGGTGCGGCCGTGAAAGGATTGGTAAAACGAGATGATCTTATCTTTCTGTTCGCCATGATTATCCACCGCCCAACGGCGAGCAAGCTTTAGCGCTGCTTCATTGGCTTCACCGCCGGAGGAGCACAAAACACCTTATCAGCAAAGGTACGTTCAACCAGCGTCTTGGCCAGATTAAGCGCTGGCTCGTTGGTAAATACGTTAGACAAGTGCCACAGCTTTTCGCCTTGCTCTTTAGTGCATTCACGAGCACCGGATGACAGTGACCCAAGGAGTTAACAGCAATACCCCGGCAAAATCGATATATTCACGGCCCTGTTGATCCCACAAGCGGCTACCTTCGCCGCGCACGGGAATAACCTGCTGCGGGGAATAGTTAGGCGTCATGTAGTGGTCGTAATCTTGACGGCTTGGGGTATGGCTCATGGCACGCTATCTCCAGTGGAGGAAGGGAATGAAAACAGTATAAGACGCCAACGTGGTCAACTGCTTTCAGCAATGAGACGGCAAATTATGAATAGCGGCGCTTGTGCCGCCGTGCTAATGCCTTGAAGAACGCTATAAGCACCCCATAGTTATTAGCAAGCGATAACGTCATGCTTGCATAGAGAATCGTGAGGCGCTGACACTTAGGAAGAGAGGAGTACAACGTATGCAGATTAATCTAAGCGGCAAACGCGCCATTATCACCGGTTCTACCGCAGGGATCGGTTTTGCAATTGCACAAGGGCTCGCCAATGCTGGCGCTGATGTGGTCGTGACCGGACGCACCCAGGAGCGAGTTGACAAGGCCATTGCCACGATTAAGCAAGAGGCTCCCAACGTCAACGTAGAAGGCGTAGCAGTTGATCTCGGCACCGCTGAGGGTTGCCAAACACTGATTGAGCAGCAACCTAATGCGGATATCTTGATCAATAACGTCGGCATTTTTTGGTCCTCAAGACTTTTCGAGGTCGACGACGCCACATGGCAGCAGTTTTTTGATATTAACATCATGAGTGCGGTGCGCCTTTCGCGCCACTACGCACAAGGAATGCGTGAGCGCGATTGGGGCCGGATTCAGTTTATCTCCAGCGAATCGGGGATTAATATCCCCACCGAGATGGTGCACTACGGCATGACCAAATCGGCGCTGCTGTCTGTATCACGCGGGCTGGCCAAAGCACTTAGCGGCACCCAGGTGACCGTTAATGCTATTTTGCCAGGGCCGACGCGCTCTGAAGGGGTGCTGAGTATGATTGGTGAAATGGCGGAAAAAGAAGGTATTTCACAGCAGGAGATGGAAGCACGTTTCGTCAAAGAGAACCGCCCTTCCTCTATCATCCAGCGTTTAGCCACACCTGAAGAAGTGGCCAGCATGAGTGTGTATGCTGCCTCTCCCCCAAGCCAGCGCGACAACGGGCGCGGCATTGCGTGTAGAAGGCGGTATTGTCGATACCCTAACTTAAGCGCTCTTCTCTTGGTGTCATACCAAAGTGGTTACGGTAGGCGGTAGAAAAGTGCGCGCCAGAAGAAAAGCCTGTTGTAAAGCAATTTCGCCTACCGGCCGGTCGCTGTCCCGTAACTGCTTGCGGGCTTCCTGTAAGCGTAAATCAAGATAGTAGCGGCTTGGCACTGCCTGTAGGTATTTCTTGAATAGTCGCTCTAACTGACGCCGGAAATCCCTAGGTGCTCGGCCAGCTCCAGCGTCGAGAGCGGCTCCTCGATATTCGCCTCCATTAATGTGACAGCATCCACCAAGCTTTGCGGGGCATGGCCTAAGCGGGTACGCAGGGGCACATGCTGACGTTCGTCCGCTAGGCGAATGCGATCACACACAAACTGCTCAGACACCTGCTCCGCCAAGCGTGCACCATGGTGCTGCCCAATTAACGTGAGCATTAGATCCATCGCAGCGGTACCGCCTGCACAGGTCAGCCTGTCACGATCGATTTCAAACAGCTGCTGAGAAAGCGTTACTTGCGGATAGGCCTGGGTAAAGGCCTCAAATCGCTGCCACGGCAGCGTGGCACGGTAGCCCTCCAGCAAGCCACAGCGCGCCAATACTTCCGTGCCCCTGCCAAACCGCCCAACGCCACACCACGCCCCTGATGCCCTCTCAGCCATTCGTTTAACTTCGCTGGAAGCGTGTAAGGCAGTGGCGTAGGGGCGCATATTAATAACAGATCAAGCGGGCCTAGCGCAGTGCTTAGCGCATGCTGAGCAATCAATGAAAGCTGCGCGCCGCTGCGTACCGGTTCCTCGTTCAAACTTAACGTCACGGTGTGATAAAGCATCTGCCCGCTCAACTGATTCGCCATTTGAAGCGGTTCCAGTGCGCTAGCGTGGGTTAGTAAAGAAAAACCCGGCAACAGCAAAACGCTACCCGCCGACGGGGTTTCGCTGCTTTTGATACTAAGTGGTTGGGCTGCATAATTACTGAAAGAACTGCATGAAAAACCGCCATCGGCTTAGGTAAACGCCCATCTTACCCAATTGCGCGAATGAAGGCAGCGCTTGTTACCCATACATAAAAAGACGTCGCAGCGTTAATAGCGTTAGCGCACAAACACCAAAAGGGCAAGGCGCATCCGCCTTGCCCTTCACATCAAACACTCAAGAACGGCTAAATCAAACAGCAGTTCTGTTACTGTTGCTGCGCTTCAGAGAGCGTCATGTTGCCATCCACTTCGCTGTACTCATCTTCTTGGTAATCGTTAGACGAATCTTCGATTTCATCTTCACCATAGCTTGTGTTGACCACGAGCTGATCGTTGTCAAACTGCATATTGTTTAAAGGCAAGGCAATGTCTGTTGCGCCAAATCCCCAAATACCACCTACCGAAACGATAGCAAACAAATCACCAGATTCATCATGCTTAGCGATATGCTGAACATCACCGATCTCTTCATCTTCCTGATTCATCACTGTCATCCCTTCCAGGTCGCTGACCTGATGTGACATCAGCGAATTTTCCTGGTTGTTTTGATCAGTCTGGTTATCTTGTTCAGCCTGGTCGAGTTGCTGGCGTTCTTGATCCTGCGCGTCCTCATCCTGATTGATGTCGACTTCAGCATCTTCTGCTTCCTCAACGGTCACATCCGGTTCACCGGTTTGCTCAACAGTAACATCAGGCTCAGCCTCTTCCACGGTGACATCCGGTTCGGGCTGAGTAATAGTTACTTCAGGTTGGGCTTGATCGACCGTAATATCGGGAGACTCTTGTTCTACGTCGATTTCAGCAGGCTCTTGATCGACGGTAATATCCCTGGTTTCGTCGTTATTGCCCTGATCTTGTGTCATTTGATTATTGTGATCAGTGTCACTCTGGTTCTCTTCTTGCGCCAGAACGCCGCCTGACAAACCTGCACATATTGCACCAATGGCAATCGCTAATGCTGTCCGTTTCATACAAACTCTCCTTTTGGCTTACGCATAAAAGCTAGTACACCTAGGCGCCCTAAAGCAAAGCCAAAACAGAGACCTATCAAAGATTAATAAATATTAAAAATATTCACACTTACCAATCCCAACTATTAATAATGCAATTAAAGCAACTACTTAGCCTCTATAACAACCGTGTTTACTATTTAGGTATAAGGAAAATACTAAAGCCTATTCAGCTAAGCATGATATCAAGGCTTCTTTCGTATTATTGAGTCTGCTTGGTCAAGATTACCATGCGTTGATCAAAGGAAACGTTTGCCCCTTGAGGGTCTGACGCATCATAATCCTGGGTATCATCAGGGTCTGAGCCACGTTCCTGGGACGTTTGGGCTTCAAAGCGGCGGGCAGCTTCAATTGCTTGAGGTTCGCTTTCATGTTGAGATATTTCCTGAGGCGCGTCAGGAACAGTAACATCGATAACTCTCCACCCCGAAATAATAAGCTTATTTTCTCGCTTTTACTTATTGGCTCAACGCGTGCGACCCGTGTCATACTTCCTCCTACTGTCTCCTGCTATGAAAGCGTATACCCTTTATATAACACTAATAAATAGCAGAACCCTTGTATTCTTACGAGCTCATACGTTCAATTTAACAACGATTGATATTTGCAGACATCTTTCTCACATTTAGAAGCAAGCGTATTTTTCTAAATAAGATTGCCTATAAAAATTGCCGGGCTTAAGGCCCGGCAATTGATAAATAACGTATTACGATCGTTAGTTGCCTCGATTAATAATGCCCAACACGATAAAGCTCACCACAATCACGCCGAGAATCAAGATGACCAATGGGAGCAATTTATACATCTTGCTGGGTGATTTTTGGCTTCGGGCTGAAGATGCGGCTTGGACGTTTCAAAATCCTCAGGCACCCGTTCACCTATGATGTGCTCTTTCTGTTCTTCCGGAGTTTTGCTCTCCTTAGTATCCATAAATACCTCCCGCGTTCCGGTCGAATAAAGGCGGTGCTAACCGCCTTGTGAGTAAATTAAAGATTCACGACATCAAACTTAACCTCTGGATTGACGTCGGCATCGTAATCAACATCGTCACGCTCAAACCCAAACAGTTTCAAGAATTCATGCTTATAACCAGCATAGTCGGTAATTTCGAATAAGTTATCGGTTGTCACTTCTGGCCATAGATCCTGGCACGCCTGTTGAACGTCGTCGCGTAGCTCCCAGTCATCTAAACGCAGGCGCCCGGCTTCATCAGTCGCTAATTCGCCCCGCTTTCCTTGGGCTGAGTAAAGCTGCTCACCAAACAGCCGATTCAACTGATCAATGGTGCCTTCATGCAGGCCCTGCTCTTTCATGATGCGATAAACCATGGCGATATACAGCGGCATCACTGGGATTGCCGCGCTTGCCTGGGTAACGACTGATTTCAGTACTGCCACGTTGGCACCGCCGCCGCTGGCTTTTAATTTGCTGTCGATAGCCGCCGCCGCGCGGTCCAGGTCTTCCTTGGCCTTACCCAGTGCACCGTGCCAATAGATTGGCCATGTGATTTCGGTACCGATATAGCTAAACGCGACGCTGCGCGCACCTTTTGCCAGCACGCCCGCTTGGTCGAGCGCTTCCATCCACAGCTCCCAATCCTCGCCCCCATAACGGTAATGGTGTCGTCGATCTCTTGCTGTGTGGCAGGCTCAACTTCTGCTTCGATAATCGCGTCTTTATTAGTATCGATAGCGGTGGCGCGGTAGGTTTCGCCAATCGGCTTCAGGCTGGAGCGCTTTAGTTCGCCACTGTCAGGCAGTTTGCGCACTGGTGATGCCAGCGAGTAGACCACTAGATCGATCTCGCCCATGTCTTGCTTAATGAGCTCAATGGCTTTTCACGCGCTTCATGGGAGAACGCATCGCCGTTAATCGACTTGCTATAAAGCCCCCTCTTGCTTGGCAAACTTATCGAAGGCAGCGCTGTTATACCAACCGGCAGTGCCGGGCTTTTATCGGTGGCAGGCTTTTCAAAGAACACGCCCAGAGTGTCGGCACCGTAGCCAAATGCCGCGGCAATTCGCGCAGCCAAGCCATAACCACTCGACGCCCCAATCACGAGCACTTTTTGGGCCAGCTTGTTTATCCAAACCGCGAGCTCGGGTCGCTTCAATCTGCTCACGCACGTTTTGTTCGCAGCCGACAGGATGAGTGGTGGTACAAATAAAGCCGCGCACTTTGGGTTTAATAATCACATCGAACCTCGTTATCAGATTGATTTTGCTTTTGACATCATAACCAGTGATATCGTCTTGCCATAGCAGCGTCGTATTCAGTGGGGCTATTCTAGCTGTCTCGGTGCGCCATGTCCGCTCTTGCGCCACGCCCGCTCTTCGCTTTTGCCCATCCATGAGCGATTACCTGACCTTGAGCTTCAGGGGCTTTCGCGTCACGATAGCGATTTAAGCACCGACTTCACATTTGAGGCGTCCATGAATGCACAGCAGCTAGTAGATGAACGCGGCGATCTGTGGCTAGCGCTAGCACCGCTGTGGCTCGATCGTGAACCCAGCGAGCGGGATTACACACGTATGGTCGAGGTCGTGCAGCGCTACGATATGACCCTCCATGAGCTAGAGTGGATGTTTCGCCTTGAAATGGCCCCGGTGATGTCGCGCTATCAACTTTCGATTGCTAACGAGTGGCGGCAATTTAATGATCGGAAGCTGATGCAGCAGTTGGTCAATCACAACCTGCGTTTAAAAGGCTGGCGACGCAAAGCCTGGGCACTGTTTTCTGGCTTAACCACGATGATGGTTCGCCATCGCTGGAACGCGCTAATGAGCCGTGTTGCCGTCACACGTGGGGAACAGGTTTAGGGCGTTCTACAGACTAACGTTATGGATAGGCTTGATCTAAGGCTTTTCCAACGCCATGCGCAGTGGGCGACCATGGTCGCGAGGCCCAAACCGGGCAATGACCTTGCCATCACGGCCCACTAAAAACTTGGTGAAATTCCACTTAATGAGTTGCGTGCCCAGCAGGCCAGGCGCTTCACGTTTGAGTAATACAAACAGTGAATGGGCATCTCTGCCATTGACGTTCACTTTCTCCAATAGCGGGAAACTCACCCCAAATTGCTGCTCGCCAAATTGACAGAAGTCTTTAGCACTTTCTGGAGACTGGCGGCCAAACTGATTACACGGAAAACCGAGCACAGTGAAACCACGATCCCTGTAGCGCTGATAAAGCGCTTCTAACTCGCTTAGTTGAGGGGTAAAACCGCACTGGCTGGCAACATTCACCACCAGCAGCACTTGGCCACGCAGTACGCGCAGGTTAAACGGCAGTCCTTGGTGGGTATAACAATCTTGGTCGTAAATTTGCATAAAACCATCAACCCCTTGAAGCGTATGGATTTTTAAGACATTTTGTAAGTTACGAACCCCATCCCATACCCCATTTTAAAACTAAGAAGAATACCCTGCGCATAGGTCACTACTTGAAGGTGCATGATAATTCTGACGTATAGATACACCATACAACACTCATTGATGCTATGAAATTCGCAAAATTCGAATGCATAGCTGATGTGTTCTCTGCCGTGCGAACGTCAGCTTTTTCTTATACGCGCCATTTCATTGCCTGCATCACACACCGCGCTCTGAATAGAACCTGAATTGCATCCATTTCCTTCCCTGTGACTCGTTTTAAAACCATTTAAGATGCTTACCTATACCTACCTACCGGTGCTTTCGATAAGCTTTAAATTGGCACCTGTGGTTTATACAACGCATTCCCATATTTCACATTCATTATGTATCGCTTGGTTAGGTAGCAATAACTCCCGTACGCAACCCTCTCATACTTATTGGTCATATGTAGCTATTTAGTAACAACCATAATTATAAAATTTAATTAGTTAATTATTAATATGAGTTTACAAGCTTCATCTATTAAACCAAAAATAAAATCGTCATGTAGCAACAGCTAATGCTTGAATTAATAAAATATGTATATGTGTACTTAGTTACAACAGACCATATGCACATTCATAGCTATCCCCGATTCATGTATAAAGAACTGAATTTGTGTTACGACCAGAGGGAGTCACGCGAATTCCCTAGACAACGATGCGTAGCGAGTTGGATAGCATTACAATTACTAGATGGTTATATCTATTTGAATATGCCGTATGCCCTTCGGCCATATCACGTGCAATCATCAATACTCATTAGCGGGTATACACCAACCCACCCGTAATTCGTATTAATAATTGCATTTCTTCATTGCTTGGGTATTCATTAACTTGGCCTTTTCTTTTATATCAATGACTTAAAATATTAAAGTGTAACATTTAAGTCTATAATACTCTTATAGGGTATAACGTTACGTTTTTGTGTTACATAATTGGTATGTGGCAACGGAAATTAAGGCATATGCTACGATTTAATGGGATTTATCGAGCACCCACTAGGCAGATACCCATAAACGCATAAAACGCCTCATTGGGGCTATGTGCAGAATCCAAATAGCTATAAAATTATCACGTAATCCAAGTCATACATTCAATTAATTAATTACTGAGACCATCGTCGCTTTACTAACAGCAAGAAAACTGTACCCACAACGAACTTGCTAGTAATTTTGATTGTATTTCTTTAGCTCTGTCAGTGTGTACATTTTGGAAACATATTATTTTATTTTGTACTATATAATTACTATGAAAGAAAAAGTATAACTACTGCTTTAATAATCGATTTTTATGCATCAGCATGTCTAAACAATTATTTCTTAAGGATTGAGCTTACAGTACCGTGGTAGTTTTCTTCCTACTTCTTCTTCAATATTTTTGCTATCTCACGATAGCTTTTATCAGGAAACTCCTCCGCGTACTTTATTACTATTTCTTGTTGAGCAGTAAGTTTGTTAGGTGCATAACGTTTATCTTCTAGCAGGCTGTAGATTTCATCTAATGGCTTGCTCACATTTTTACTAATGATCGCCTTCCACTTTCGATACTGATGCGTAGAGATATCAACTTTTTACATGCTTGAACCTGGGTAATTCTTGTTGCCCTTCTTTCGCCATTTCCTTGGTATTTTATTTTTTGCCTATCCACAGCTTTAACTGCTTCGTAGCGATCTTTTCCTGTGATGGTCATAGGTCCTCTAGCATTCACTAATAGCCTAATTTTCAAGCTGGATAAGCCAATTTACATTATCCATATTTTGGCTAATAAATACTACCATCACACTGCTTTCAGGCTGATCTTCTTACCCTCCACAAACACTAAACAGGAGCATGATTGAGAGATTTTCAAGCTGTTAGCAAGAATGTACGTGGGTGAAATAAATATTGTTTCTTATAGATGAAATGCAAACTTAACACATAAGGTGACTTTTGCAAATGCTGTATGGAACTTGAGTAGATGTTCTTTTAAAGAATGTCTTGTTGGTTCCTTTGTCTGAATTTAACAAAAGCACAAAGCACATGACAACAAAATATACAAATAATTGTTAACCTTAGATCAACTGAACAATATATAAAACTCAGCATGATTAATAAACCAACTCATCAAATGGTTATATAATAACACTAAATCATACAAACACATGTTCACTGAACGAACATTACATCGGAGATGACTATGAATAATTTAGAAAAGACAAAAGAGTTAAACTATATGAATGAAACACAGGTGAAAGATTTTAGACAAAATACAATATCACTAATTCATTCCAATGAATGGTTTTATTTTTTCACTCTGACATTTAAACACCAAGTAAAATGCCGCATACAAGCCGGTGAAATTGTAGAAAAATTTATCAACGTTTTGAGCTCTATGGCTTTTGGTAGTCGTTCAAAAACGAATAAATTGCTTCCCCGTTATTGAGTATCATAAGTCTGGTGTTTTACATGTTCATATTTTGTTAGAAGATGTTGCAAGTCGAATCACAAATGAAAAAGCCCAGGACTTTCATATTTGCCTGAAAAGTACATTATGAGGCCTGGATGCATTGCAGCTGCTCCAAGACGGCATCACCACTTAAATCCGTTACTGTAGGCAATAGATGGTTTTGCAAGATAGATGATATAGACGGCCTTGCAAACTACATCACAAAAGAAATGGAACAGAAGATAAACCCTGTATTAATCGAACAAATAATTATTACTGGAAGGCGCATATAGCGCCTTTTATATTTTTCATTACAAGCACGACTTAACACCATTTAATTTTATTGGTGTTTTTGTTCTTGCTTTATAATAAGGAGCTAATTTCTATCAGCTTTATAAGCTGGTAATTAACATGAGGAGAGTACTATGTCTGATTTCGCAGGGGTCTTCTTTCGCTACGTAACTATTCTCCAGTCAATTCTCTTACCCACGTTACATCACAACGCCTGAGCTACTACAGCTTCTTGAGCACCGTGGATTTATCTTACAGCGATCTATTCAGCGTGACTTGTCAGAACGCTTAAGCCTTCATTTTCCTATTATATGTGACGAGTCTACACGACCTTATCGATGGTCTCTGGATTATCAGTATCAAGTCGATTTAACCGTCCCAAGTAACTGGTCAGCTGATTTCAGCAATTCCCCGATTCTTATCTAAAGTAGCTGCCTAACACCTATTTTGAGGCCATTTCTTGTCGCACTCACAAGCTATGCTGTTCATTTAAAATGAATAGTGAGCTTAATATGAAAGAAACCGATATTCCAACTTGTCATGACAAGCACGTGTTATCGGTTCATGTAGACGTAGATAGCAATGGCGGCGGTGAATTATTCGGATATAGTAGTGTATCTATCGCTATTGTTTCTCCGCAACTTCAGTACCTTGACGTGGTGGGCTGTAATTAGCCCATCTGGATTTATCACAGTGCCAGCCAGACTGTCACATCACTCTTCAAAATTGCCCTTCCTTGCAGTTCATACACGTCCCTAAACATGGCAACGGTGCCGTTCTTCACTTAGATAGTGGACATCACATGCCTTTTGAAGGTGGAAGGTTGTGTGGATCATTTTGATGCTTGTTGGGTATCAGGGCAGTGCTCGGTCAAAAGTGTTGGGGCTCCATGGCAAGTGTATGGATCAGTCACCACCTCACGAACATTTCCCAAACTCCTTTATCACTTGATTCTGAGTGCTGGATCATATTATCCCCGCAACGCCGCACCTTGTGATTGACGCCCCCATGGTACGTTTTTGTTACCCTCTCAGGGTGGTAGTCAGCTTGAGACCTTGTCCATAGTATCCCTTAGCAGCCAACAGTCTCAGATCGAAGCACAGGCATTGCCATTATGTTCGGTTGATATCCATCCACCCACCACAAGCCTTTATCTGCGTGACTGTCATTCCCTTATGAAACTTTCAGGGCGTGACCGATATACATCTATCTCATGTCTCACAACGGGCTGATATCTTACAAATAGAGATGACTAGCGAACGATTGATGCTGTGTCATTCAGACGTTGAAGCGTTGGTCATCAAAGAGCCTACCGAGTTGTCACTGTTGCACTGTCGGCCACTTAACAGAGTATCGTTAGCGCCGATGACAAACATTTATTGCGAAGGCGCGGTACCAGAATCATTAATCGGTGTTGCTACCGTCGTTGTGGATGAGTCGATGGTCAAATCGCTGGTCAGTGCTTATCCACAGCACTCAGACGTCATAATGGTAAAACTGACAAAGTTGATCCCGTCAATGTCGCCGTCAGGGCCTTGCGTCAAGGCGTTACAGCTCCTTCAGAAATTGAGCGAACTGGATGCCCCCTGGAACAGCTTTGGAAAATTCGCCTTGACCTATCGGCGGTATCTCGCGTCGCGTACAAAACGTCGACGTGATTCAACTTCTAAGACAGCTATCGCTTTAAGCCATTGGAAGTGGCAATTGCCAGATGATCTATGTCGGAGAGGGCTGGCAGTCGGACTACCAGCTATGGGCTAAATGCTCCGGTAGTGCCCGAAGCATTTTACTATCGCCATGCCATGGTGAGAGCCTGTGGTAATAAACCTGATGGATTGGCCAGCAGACAGTAGTTTATGCCATGGCGCGGCATTCAACTTTACTCATACCGATGAGCCTCGATCTGTGGTGTGATGTCATGGACGTCATGGCGACCAAAGAGCCGTTAAGTGTTGTTAACTGGGCATTACAGGCGCGAATGTTAACTGCACGCTATGGAATGTATCAACGATTGATCGTGCTTATTTAGCTGCATGTGAAAACCTTTTGCATCTTAAAGATTTATTAGATGTTCTGGCGAGAATTGGATGTCATCACCCCGAAGTTCGTGCATGCCTCTTAAACATCGCACAACGCCCTTGGTACTGGCGGGAAGAGCGTTGCGATAATGCACGTCAAGCAGATAACTATCGTGCTAAAGCGATAGCCCTGGCGATTTCTGATAGTCGATAGACTGATCTATCCAAGCTCGTCGTATCATTGAAGTACAGCTACAACAGTTGTGGTCGTCTCCCAATTCTGCCCAACAAATTGCGCCAATTATGCTTTGGGAGCACCTGGCATTGGCAAAAGCCAACTTGTGCGTGAGCTCTGCCTGCTGCTTGACATTGATTTCATTGATGTTCGTCTTTTCTCAGCTAGAGCCAGTGGATTTGCGCGGTATCCCCGTGCCCGACGGCGACAAGGTTAAATGGCTAGTAGCAAGTTCATGGCCTAATGATCCTGCCAGCCGTGGCATCTTGCTGTTTGATGAGCTCTGCAGCGGATCGCTCACTGCAGGTGGCAGCCTACGAATTATTGCTGGATCGTCGTCTAGGCGATCTCTACACCCTTCCTGATGGCTGGCTAGTTATGGGCGCCGGTAACCGCGCCGAAGATCGTGCTGTTTCTGTACCCATGTCATCAGCGCTTGCGAATCGTTTGATGCATTTAGAGATCAAAGCCGATATCGAAGCGTGGGCGATTACGCCGTCTCTAAAGGGCTGCATGCGGATGTGGTGGCATTCTACGCTTCAAGCCCGAGTACCTGCTAGTCAATGACACCAATCTTCAACGTGGATGGCCATCCCCGCGATCCTGGGAACGGGTGGCCTATTTGCTTAAGGCGGATATCAAGCTTGATGACATTTCCCAACGATTGATGATTGCAGGACTGGTGGGCGAGTCTGCATGTACAGAATTCATAGCTTTTCGGCAGATGAACCATCAACGTTTCGATATTCAGGCGATGTTACGCGGCGAAATTGCCGTCGCGATTCCAGAGCGTATCGATCAGCAGCTAACCTTCTGTTCGTCGGTGGCGAATTATCTATGGAAAGACGACGTCAACCTTCAGGAACAACGCCTATCGGTTTTCTTCGACATCAGTTCACAGCTTTCCTGTGACCTCGCTACGCTGATGCTGATGGATGTGCTACGGGTGAGTGATAACACCAGTGCCGATAACCGTGCTGAGCGCGTGTTTGCACACCCTGATTTTGAGAACTGGCTGAAGCACCATGGCGTACCGATGGAACATATCACCTCAGAGGCCAACCTTGGTTTGCCTGAAGGTCGCTTCGCTACCGCCAGTGCTCGCCATGCTTCCCTGAAACCAGCGAACGAATCAGGGAAGCAATCATGATGAAACCATCAAACATTCTTCCCATCCGTGAACCTACTGCAGAAGAACAGACAACCAAGGTCCAACAACACAATTTATGGCGACAAGAAATTCGCAACTGGCTGATCGCTTATCCATTAACAGCTAAGCTAGTGATGCGGCTAAAACTGGTAATGGTCGTGGATTCCCGAGTGCTGACGGCTTGCACAGATGGGGTCAATGTTTTATAAATGCACACTTTGCGTCTCAATGCTCATCAGCACTGCGCCGCTTCGTATTGGGACATGAGCTCTATCATGCTGCTGGGGCATTTCATTCGCCAATATGGACGTGATCGCCTGTACTGGAATTTAGCTGTTGATGCGGAAGCTAATTACCGATTAATGCTCGATGGCCTATCGATGCCGACGGATGCTGTTCTACCCTGCCCAAGCAGGCCGTAATGCTGAGACGATCTACCAGTGGTTGCTAAAACACCCTCGTCCCGACATTGATGCGCCGTTTGATATTCACGGGGAAGAACTGTTTGCACCGGCTACTATGGATGGGGTAGCAACGTCTTAGTGGTTGATCCAGATTTTGCCCCTCTTCGGGTCGACAATGACATGGCTCGTCTGATTACCCAGCACTGGCAGGAAATAGTGTTGAAAGAGGCACAGCAGACGTCACCAGGATCGATACCCGACGGGATGAATTTGATAGTGAGTAATATCGCTAAGCCACAGGTCAATTGGCGAACGGCCCTTCACGATTTTCTTCTACACCGCAGCGGATGCCAGCTAACCTGAATCGGCTCAATCGCCATATCTTGCACAAGGGCTCTATCTACCAGGTCGACAGGGCAAGGCTTTATCTCTCATGTTGGCCATAGACACCAGTGGCAGCACACAACGTCAATTGCCATTGTTTATCGCTGAGCTGCAAGCCCTACTGACATGTGTCGAATATGTCGAAATACACCTGATCGAGTGTGATGCAGACATCCAACGCGAGCGTATCATTAATCATGTACAGGAGCTGCATGAAATCGGTAGTGATAATGGCGATGGACTTACATTGTGGGAGGTGGAGGAACCGACTTTCGACCTGTGTTCGAACGAGCCAACGACATCATGTCAGAATGTTTGCTGTTCTTACCGATGGTTTGGACGTACGCCAGAGACAGTGCCGAATTTTCCGGTACTCTGGGTTATCACGGAAGACGGCAAGGTACCGGCATCATGGGGACAAGTAGTTCGTCTCGAAGACGAATGAAGCTAATCAATCAATTCGGCAATGAAGCCATTTAAAATTTATTCAGCACCATGAACCATATACTGGGAACCTAGCATGGTCCACGTGCAGCAAAATATTATTTTTATTTGATGTCTTTAATGTTATCGAACGCCTCTTTAGGTGTGAAAATACCGGCACCGATAAAAGTATTAAAAATAAACCAAACGCTGAAATTATTGTAATTGTTGTGTCTTTAAACCTAAGGTGCGTACACATCACAGCGATAGTTGAGAAAAGAAGGCCAACAACAAAAGATAAGCCGAAGCACCCTGTGATGGTTCGTAAAACTTCATGAACGCTAAAATAACGAAAACTGCAATAATTGAAATAACCATACTTATCAATGGCCAGTCAAATTTTATCTTAGAATTTTTCGGACTAGGCGTTATTTGGGCTTTCAACAAATTACCATCAAAGTTGTGATTTTCAGCAAAATCTTTAATCACACGAATATCTTCAGCAAGCTTAGCAATCTGATCGACGGGGATGTCTCTTTACCTGTCATTACGTCCACTCCCTGTGACGTAGACACTACTCTTCTAACATCTTCCAGAACAGCGCTTCCTGACCATGCTTCAGGGTGATCTTCACCTTTATAACAACGATCCTATTTCCTTCTAGGTATAAACTTGTACCGGAAAACTTTACCCCTCAATATTGCCACCGACCAACTTCTGAGGTATCTCAGAAAGGACGCGACCAATAGTTGGTCTTACCTTCCAATAAGCTCAGTATCATCTCCTTGGTTATTCAGGAAAAATTCAAAACTGCTCCATCGCCTTCAACCGGATGTGCTACTGACCTTACCACTATTCCTTTAACAAGAAATGCGTTTATATTACGCTTAAATAATTCGACGTATTTTTTAATCTTGAATTCTTTTCATACATTCACTTTAGTAAGAAAAAACAACAGTGGTAACGAGGTGTAGCTTGTTCTTCGTCCCGCTGACCGCTTTGAAATAAATTAATTGGGAACTATCGAAGACAGCTCTCTCGAAATCTGGATTTTATAATGCCTCTGAAGTTCACTAACGTTGATGCCCACAACCTTGCGTACTGCACCTAATGAGTACCCAACTCTTTCACAGATGGATTGACCGAGGTCGTATTCATATAGTGGCGGCAGGCTTGAATAATGGAAGGAACGATAACTGCTAAAGGCGACTCCGGAAAATTTCACCCTCAGGGCAGTCAATGAAGTTCTAAGCTCCTTCAAAGAATCTAATACGTACTCACCATTTTCATTTTGGAAAGATTCGAAGAAGGCGCCGCGATCCTCAATAAGATGAACAACTCTACGGGCCAAGTCTTCATCACTGCTATGATCTAGAAACTGTAAGATCACTCTTTTCACCTTCTAAGCACTCTTTCATCAGCGCTTCATGGTCTCTCTTCCACTTTCTCAATTCGGTCTCGCGATACCCATCCTCCATTCTTATCGATAAGGGTAGCGCAGGACGCACAAAGCCAAATTGCATTATTTATACTTTTTCTTTCAGAAGGTGTTTGAGACATAACATATCGAGAACCACCAGATGAAGCCGCGCAAATGTGGGCTGCTTCACCTATTTTGAGTGATAAATGAGGGGCGCCTTGATCAGGTCCAATCGTAATCCGATGGCAGCCAGGGTTACTGCAGAAAAAAAGCTACTTTCAGCAACCTTTCACAGTGGTCACACTAAAGTTGTCACGGTGATCTTTGCTCATATCCACATCTGCTTGAGTTTTTGGGACTTCTACTGTGCAAATTGTTCCGCTTGGGTGCAGACTCTGTAACTACAACGGCACCGGAGGTTTGAGTTTGGCCTTTAACATCTCAAAGCGAAGCCGCATAACTGTAGGCCTCGGAGATTAAGTCGATGTGAACCGCCCCGGTTATTCCGGAGACCGGTTTGTTTGAGTCAGGCAGCTTCACCCGACTCCTCCAATTGACGATAATACGTCCTTTCTCGTTCTGCTGGTGGAACGTTTCCGATAGGCTCCAGCAGTCGGCGATTATTGAACCAATCAACCCATTCCAGCCTGGCATACTCAACGGCATCTAGTCCCCTCCATGGGCCACGATGATGGATCACCTCCGTTTTGAACAAGCCGATGATGGTCTCTGCCAGCGCATTGTCGTAGGAGTCGCCGGTGGTGCCGACTGAGGCATTGATACCCCGTCAGCCATACGCTCGGTGTAGCGGATCGAGATATTGGCTTCCCGATCACTATGATGGATCAACCCTTGTCTGTGTTTTCGTGCCCACAGAGCTTGCTCTAGAGCGTCCAGCACCAGTGCTGTTCTCATCGACGTCGCTACACGCCAACCCACGATACATCGTGCATAAACATCGATAACGAACGCAAACGAAGCCAGACCAGGTAGCGACATAGGTAAAATCGGCCACCCAAAGCTGATTTGGACGCATGGCCAAAGTCACGTTTCACTAAATCAGGTGCCCGTTTCTGGCCGGGATCACTGATGGTCGTGAAGGGCGTTGGCCTCGCACCACGCCGCGAATTCCCAGGCGGCGCATGAGCGTTCTACGGTGCAGCGAGCAACATTAACGCCTTCACGGCGGAGTTGCCGCCAGACCTTACGGGCACCGTAGACGCAGAAGTTATCTTCCACACTCGCTGAATCTCAGCGGTAAGAAACGCATCCTGCCGATACCGGTCTGCCCGCCGTTCAGGATCGGCTTCAAAGTGCCTTGTGGTGGTAATACGTCGATGGGGCGATTGGCAGTTGACTAAAATCGACTCGACCCCGAACTGAGCACGATGCTCGTCGATAAATGACACCATCAATTGGGTTTGCGGTCGAGCTCCCGCCTGGGCGAAAAAAAGCAACCGCCTTACGGAGAATTTCATTGGCACGCTTCAATTCGGTATTTTCACGCTCTAGCTGCTTGAGTCGTTCATTTTCAGGCAGGTTAGCCGAGCTATCTTCCTGCGTGAGTTCTGAGCGTTTGCACCAGGCTCTTAAGGTCTCTGGTGTGCAGCCCAAACTTACTGGCAATGGAGCAGATCGCCGCCCACTTGGATAGGGTATTCTGCCTTGCTGTTCAAGGACTAATCGAACACTCGCCCCGGACTTCCTGGGGAATATCGTTTTGGTGAGTTCATAACTCCATCCTCTCAAGATATGGAGTCTCCGGTAAAGCCGGGGCGGTTCAATGATTTCCTGAGCATCAATTCTGCTCGATTGGCTATCGTGGTCCACGATGACTCATCTGTAACCAGGCTTCGCAAAGAATCCCTTTTCCCCATTTCTGGCCATAGTAAATACCCGTTGAGATCATCAACGTAGTTGTTGTCGTAAACCCAGACTCAATAGGAACGGCCGCACCTTTAAGAAACTGAATAATGTTACTGGTGTTGTAGCCGCCGCCCGTCCCCTGAAAGCCAGAGAGCCTCGATCGAACACAAACCATTCACCCGTAGCGGAAGATTCAAGCACAACACACATCAAGTTGTAGTGAGACGACGGAGAGCGTTCAATCAGCAAGGAGACAACAGGCTGGCTAACCTCTTTACAAAGGAAGGAGATCATAGTGTGCATCAAACGTCTTGAAACGACGGATGCGTGCAGGCCTAGATTGCGGTTCAATCAGCTGCTGTGGCTGAGAGGAGATTGATGTAATTCAGGCATCGGATGACCCTCTGGCTTCAAAACAACTTCGAGCTTGTTCGCAAGCCAGCTCGCGAGAACTCCTAGTCCAAAATCGGTGGGAGTCAATTAGATAATCCCCCAATATCAATAGCTTTAGTTTCGACCACTGGGTATTAAGAACGCACATTTCGATATAGAGTGCACGAGAGCGTGCTCAGATATTTTTATAGCAAGTCGCATTACACCTTAACCTAAACAAAACAAAGTATTGCTCGGCAGTATAGCAGCAACCACCTACTCGCTGCATACCACTGAATAACAAGCATGGTACCATTCTGCTAGCCCGCTTTGGATTGGAAGCCAAAACATACGATAACAAACGTTTAAAGGTGCAATTTCAAAGGTCTTTATATATTAATGTATTGCTGACCCTAGTAGGATGTTCGAACTGAATAAAAAACTCTGTCATATAGGCGTAAATTGAGTACTGACTGGTGCGCAAGAGCTCATCTCGAAATGAACCACCGTACAGTTCCCATCAATAACAACAAAGATGCGACAATTACACTCAACCAAACAAAAGCCTAACTGACGCAGCACCAACCGAACGATCATCCACGTCCGTTCGCCCATGAACGACGAAGCTCAGCGATGCGTGCATGGGCATCATTTACAGGGCGACCTTTGTAACGCCCTTCCGCTTTGTTGGTCAACTTCTGCGCTGACGGCGACGACGGTCCTCCCAATCCTTATGCGACTGCAGCAAGCATATCCAGTTGAATTAACGGCATCCAACATTCAGACCAGTAAAGTCGTCACTGTTAGACATTCGCAGTGCTGCATGACTTGTTGGCAGTGACACTACACGTAGCCTCTGGTATTCAGCCACCTTTGCTTGGTTCCAATCAGGCTTGGTTAAGCGGCAAGACGGTCGACCTGTTCTACAAGCAAAACATCTCCATACTGTGTATCATTCAATCGCGAGAGAGTTCGCGCGGTCGACCTTACCACCTAGGTTTTCTGTATACCACGCTGCCACCTTGAATCCTTTCTCCTCGACAAATGAATTTAACGTTGCACGAGCACGGCTCGCATTTGATCATCGAAGTTGAGCTCAGATAAGCGCGAATAAATATCGACTCTGCCATATGTTCATCTCCAAGCATCAATGTAGTCATTTGAGTGTGTTCGATACAGACGTGCGTACGTAAATGCATATCATGAACACAGCTATACATTATCGTGGGTGTTCTCTCGGTAATGCTCAAATGCAGCGTTTTGAATGCAGAAATAACCCTAGCGTAATGGTAAATCAATGTTAAATGTAATTCCATTTAAGTCATGGAATTTAAGTTCACAACCCAAACTACTACTAATAATTTGATAGCTCTTGGATAGTTAGAGAGGCTTTGCAATGGTAAATCTTATGCTTTGCTGGCAATATCATCTATTGCATCTAGCAAAACCCAGTTAGTTTGAACCATTTATGTTAAGATTGGTTTATCAATATCGAATTCTGAAGAATCAATTGTGGCTTGATTCATTTAGCTTCGTTCTTCTTGCGGCTAATCTTTGCGCTTATTTTCGTTAGTGTCAGCTCTCGTAATCCCTTTATGTTAGCTTTTCCAAAACCGTTTTTAAGCGGCTATTTTTCAAAAGATCATCATAGCTTAGATATGACGCGTTAAACTTGTCACAAACATGTAGAAGTATCCATAGCTCAAAACAAACATTACTTATGGCGACTTTAACACCATTAGCTTTGCTGTGCAAATGCTGCGCGTGTAAATGATTACCGCTTACCGCCGACAACCCAAATCCCGCATGCTCGGGATATCTGTTACTTAGCTTCTTTGCTTCTTTAACCAATTGCACAGGTGTATTTTTGTTTGTCTTTTGATATCAATTAGCTTCAATCTTCTCAAATTAGATGTTCTTTATTAACATAGCCGTTTATATATAAAGGCTCAGTCTTAGCGCCTTCACAGAAAATATGAATTACAGGCAATAGCCGTTGCGTATCTTTTATTAGTTCCTCTTTAGGCATCCTTATTCTCCGAGTTCAAGCTAAGAATGTCGCTATCGCCTTATAGTTTATTTTCGGTATACTCCAAATTCACCGTCATCGTACCACCTTCCAAAAGGACTATCTATTTTGACTAAATTTTTATCAAAATCTTCTAGTGAAACTAAAGTTGTCACACCTGATTCTTTTTCTGCTATCCACACTTGATCACGTCTCAAGTTTTCCGGAGACATCAAGCTTACATTATGTGTTGAGAAAATTAGTTGCGCACCTTTCGTGTTTAATCTCTCATCATTAAATATTTTGATAATCAATTCGGCCAGATGTGTATGAAGGTTCAAGTCCAAAATAAGAACACTACCCGTCGATGGCTTCAATAATCATTGGAAACATATTGAATATTCGCAATGTTCCGTCTGACTCCATTTCTTCCGTAAATTTGCTTTGTTTTTCCTTCTTCTCCTTCATGAAAAAACAGGCTTTTTCTTAAGGCTTTTACTAACCTATTCAAAACCCTTTTGGCAAATCAGTAGGAAATCTAAACCCAGACATATCCCTATCTTCATATTTTACATTATTTATACCTGTATCCACTTTAGATAGTATGCTTGATATTTTTGAATGTTTTGAGTATTTTCTGTCCATTCAGGCATGTTTACCTGTTGGTTTAAACCGACAAATAACATATCATTTCTGAAATAATTGTAAATATTACGAATTAACTCAGGAGCATCTGCTGAATTTCCAGCTTTAGACAAATAGGTATTATTTTCAAAGAAAGCTATTTTTTCCCTACCACCTTTATACAATCCTCCAAAAGTGATTTCTTCCCAGGAATCATTTTCTTCTCTCGTAAATAAGTTTGCTTTTTGTCTGGATGGATAAAAATCTAATGATTCACCAATAATCTTATGGCTTAAAATGAAACTTTATAAATATATCTAAGACCATCTTTAGCAAAAATTCTATTTCAAAAGCAACAGGGCACTTTCATTTTCATCACATAATAAGTATGGCTCATAGCAAGGAATCTTATCCCCATCTTTCAGGTCACCGCTAATACATGCTATATATTTTAAAGCTTCAAATGCTTTTAAAAGATTGCTTTTCCCAGACGCGTTAGCACCATATATTCCAGCTGTTTTAAAACACCAATTTTTCCTTGATTAGGATAGGCTACATTACCTGACAAGTGTTCAGACTTACTTTCAGCAAATAAGCTGAAAACTTGTTCATTTTAATTGATCTAAAATTTGATATTGTGAAATCTATGATCATTTTCAAGTCTCTAAATGATGCTTTACGATGAATTTTCTGCGCAAAAGCTTCCAAGAAATGATTCTAGCATTGTCTTAAGGCGATTGCCTCAAAGAATTTTAGAGTTTCAATACGATCCATCAGCCACCAACGTAAGGCTGACCACCCTTATACACGGCGCGGAATCTGTGCCCTGTGAGGTCGCGAAATGCTCAATTTAGCTTGCATAAAACATACGAGCAGATGACTTCATGTGAAGAGACATGTTTTCATTTAAAGCTGTGCAAGGAAGAAAGATTAGACGTTGATAGTGATGGCGTGACGTGTGAATCGATCTGCAACTGATTCATGCAAGCCCACAGCAGAGGTAAAAATCTGATCAGTGCGCCCCAGCCTGAGACGAGACGAGACGAGACGAGACGAGACGAGACGAGAAACGTTAGGCTGGATTGATCAACTCTTCTCCTTGTCCTTCAGCGGGTTTATTCACTGAGGTGCTGACAGGCCAGTGCTCGATTAATCCAGCATCAATATTCTGTATCATGTTGTGGGTAGTCTCGATCCGTCAGATCAGGTGCTAGCGCCAAGGGGCAAGGCAATCGTCATTAAGTATCAACGACATACGATCATGCGCTTCAGCAGCACTACCACGCGCAGGTTCGGTGAAGATTGCACAGCCTAAGCTTCCATCGCCTCGCTGGGAAAATATACCAGCGAAAACAAAGGCTTTTCATCAGCACGTGCGAGGAAATGCGGTTGCTTAGGGCTTGTATCTTTGATCCATTCATACCATCCGTTGGCGGGGATCAAGCACCGATGCTTGGCAAAAGCTGACTTGAAATAGCCGTTAGACGCTACTGTCTCAACCCTGGCGTTGATAGGCTGACTGCCCGTTCCTTTGGCCACGCTGGTCGATACCCCCACCACATATCATCGATAATCGGCGGCTCGTTTTCTGACAGCTGCTTCACGACAGTAATCCATGTGCCGGGAGCAATATTATAACATGGTTGCACTACACGCTCAGGCACAGTCGCGCCGACTACTGTGGCCAACTGTCTAATGGGGTGAATAAAGCAAATCTTCCGCACATGATTGAATGATAGCCGATAAATTGCGCCTCACATCCCGCCGCTTCTTATCAATGCTTGCGGTCTCCCCTTCTGATCGCTTATCGTCTGCCCTTGTACTGTATATATTATCAGTATTTAAGGAGGAGCTTATGTCTAAATCATACGAGCAATTAGTCAAGCGAGTGCAGCGGGCAATCAATAGTCCCGGCGCGCAGTCGAAGCACTGGGTAGAAGTAAAACGTCAGGCCGAGGACGAACCGGAAGACTGGGCAAGGGTGATTTCAGAATTGGGCACTGTCGAGAACGTCACGCTCACGCCCATTGACGATGATGCCGAGCATGTAAGCATTAGCTGGAATCCCGAAGAGTCGATGTCATGAGTATGCATTTAACTGATTTGGGCCGCGTTGTACCATTGTCGTCTAAACGTTAGCTCTTGGCCGAAGCAGGATTACTAGTGCACGCTGCATTATTGCTCACCAGAGTGTAGAGGGAAAAATGGGACAACAAATTGATATAGCAAAATTTATAATGCTAAAAAGCAGGAGCTTGGCGATGAGGATGACGCCTCAATTGTGAAGCTTGAAGTGTGCACCCAGTCAATTCATCGTTGGCTCCAGTATTGCGAGTATCATTATGTTAACCTTAAGGATGCAGCGAAGGAACCTAACTTGCGGTTTGATAGGATTTCAGTCTATCTACGAGCTGGAGAAACAGTGCCCGTAAGGTATGTTTACGAGGCTAATATTGCTGCGTTTCTCAATAGCTTGCATGCTTTGCTCGATTCATTCCCTATTTGCTAAACCTCTTCATTCCGGTAAAGGATGATCCTGAGGTTGCAAGCATCAAATGGGAATTAAGCTTCATTAAAAATATGAACAGATGCCTTTTATAATGAACTGATAGATTTCTTGATGGATATTACCTTTCATAAAGTGAAGGGTTACGTGAACACCATAAAGCATAAGCACCTCATCAGAATTTCGAATAAATGGGATCACTTGGAATTCGAAGAATATAGCTACAAAAAGCCATGCCGTATTGAGCAGGGAAACTTATAACTCAGTCCGAGATCGTGGCAGGTGAGAACGTAATATCCTTTATAGAAGAATGTTACAACGAATTAATTCCAAAACTTTTCAACCTTTGTAATAGCGTATTGTATTTTAAAGCTGCGCAACTTGCTAATGATCTATAACCAGTCGCCACAGTTCGCGGTCTGGTGTCACCGTACGCTCGTAAGTTACCGCTCACATGGAGACTGCATGACCAAGCCGTTATCCAAGAATATGATTAACGCATTGCTGGCTTTAAAAAGCATCTGAAACCCTGAAGTTAGATAAAGGTACTAACAAGGCGCTTGTCAATCGTGGCCTTGTTGATTCTGATGGCAATATCACGCTGCTCGGATCGATCAAAGCAATGGAGCACCTGCCTCTAAGAGAGCAATGCGGATTAATTTCAATCGAGCTATGCACTAGCCCCTGGGAATCAGGATCATCTCCTGAAATGTACTGTTACAACGCATTTGCTCGCGAAGGTTACATCGGTAGCTATTGTGAAGGCGGTGGAATCGGTACAGCAATCAAGGCACTCTGTCTTGATGCCCTTACTGAAGCTAGTATCTTTTGGAACCTGCATCGACGCTAGAGAGGACGCGTGTCTTAAAGGTGTTGCTGGCCTGTCGCACCTCGAGACAGAGAAGCTGGAAAAGGTTCTTAAGCAAATTCAAGAAACACCCAAGGTCAAGTACCTAGCTGCATTCTCAGAGATCATATCTCACAGTGTAATCCACGAGTGGCATCCTGGCCTCAGTATCGAATTCGCAGACGCTTTGTTTGATGCTGTTCCGAAATCACATTTTGAGCGACTTGCAAGATGGATTTCTAAAGCTCATGACCACCGCAACGGGTGGCCTGATTTGACTCTTATAAAGATGGTCGTTTAAAATTCGTCGAGGTTAAAACGAGGGACAAGCTTCACCGCAGCCAGCTCGTAACTATTCCGGCGTTAATTCGAGATTGGCGCTGATGTTTCGGTTCTCCAACTGGTGAGAGCAGTAAATATGCATGCGACAAGCGCATGATGGGCGGCGTTATAGAGCATTTTTACACACATAAATACACACTATGTAAAACAAATACACTACATAAATATAACCTTAACAGGGTATTAAATCAGGCATTTATGAAATTGCATAGCAATTACTATATTCCCTTCGTGTGGTTTATAAATTGAAATAACTGCACTATAAAACAGCAGATAACCATAACTATGGAGGGCATTAATTATTGGCAGCAACAGACATAGTAAGGTTATAAGCTGTACATCGTTCTAAAGTAGATCGAATGGTATTAGAAAATTCGTAATTCGCAGTATTATACTAATTCGGATATGGAAAACGTTTCAATAAAGATGATGTGCTGAATTATATACAATGTAGCGCACATGAAAAATCCCCCTGGGGGCTTTCATATGTGATCATTCTCGCTCTTCAACAACCCAGCCCACAACTTCTTCATTGCCATGTTCAGCTTTCCATTCTTGTATTTTCTTATTGTTTCCACCTCGGGTTTCAACAAATTCACCCGTATGAGGATTTTTGTATACTTTTAAAGTACGTTTCTTTCGTCCGTCATCTTTGTTTATAGCTTTCTTCCCGCCCTTCTGCGCTGTGTAGCTGTGGTCAAGCATCTCACAAACATCACGTGAAACTTTACCGTATTCAGTCATCAAACGCGTAAGTGCGTCTTTAAATTCTAACTCTTGCTTCAGTTCTTTGTTATTTTCAAGCGCTTGAAGCTCTTCTTGAAGCTGCTTCAACAGCTTTTCTTTTCCATATAATTGCTTAATACTGACATTTGCTCACCTTATCATTTTGAATTAATTTCAATCACATGTTTGATATTAATATTAGAATTGCAAAGGCGCAAGATGATAAGCATCAGCAAGATCATATCTGCCCTTGGTTTTCCGATTTTTGACAATTGTTCACGATCATCTGCTGGTACTGCATCAAGCATCATTTGCTTATCTGCCCTTCCCGACGTTGTAGCGGCTTTTTAAGCGCTGTGGGTGCTATTACAGCAACATCTATAGATGCATGCATTAATCGATTAATTATCACATAATGAAGCCCCGTAAGCGTTCGTGTCGCTTGCCCGATGCTTGTGCATAGCTAACCTCTACACGCACTGATGACACGCGGTACCAGCCACACAGAAATTCAATCCTGCTAGCGATCTCTGCAACACGTTGAAGCTGTCCAGCGCGTCTATTTTGTTCAATTTAGTCTCTATAATCTCGTGATGGATCATCACTTGAGAATCATTATTGAATATCACAACTCCTGTTTTGTTAGTGATTGATCGATACCAGTAGTTTTTCCATCTTCTATTTAAATTTATTCATTATGTAAAGCTCCAGAATGTGGCGCTATTTAACGAACTTTCGGCGGATATAAATTATACTTAAGATTTAACTATTGACGCTTAAAATCATACTAGTATAACTTACCCATCACTTAGTGACATCATCAAAACCAGGAACTTAAAACATGAAAAATGATATTAAGCTTTTTATTATTCGCGGCATCCCTGGTTCGGGTAAAAGCACTACAGCATTGCGCATGCTTAATGAAAATATTGTTGATATTCATGTTGAAACTGACATGTATTTCACTGATGAAGATGGCAACTATCATTATGATTACAAAAGATAAGGTCAGCTCATTTGTGGTGTATGTCTAAGACACTTGATGCGCTTTTCGAATAACAAACGTGTTGCAGTATCAAATACGTTTGTTACAAAAGAAGCTCTTGCTTATATCAACATATGCAAACTAAACAATATAAAATATAAGATTTTGAATTGCAACGGTAATTACAAGAACATACATGGGGTATCTGATGAGAAAGTAGCGCAAATGAAAGAGAGATTCCAGACACTTTAGATTGAGGTGAGTTGAGAACAAAATCATATGTTACGCAAGCAAAAATCAGGAAATTGAAATTCTATTACACGGGTAAAGCTTGTAAATACGGACATAGAGCACAACGCTATACTGTAGATAAACACTGTGTTGTATGTAAGAAAATTAAAATCGAAAGTATTTAATTGAGGGAGGTTATGCACGAAAATATTATCGAGATAACCTCGATCATATAAGTGAGTATAGTAAAAAAGATATTTGCTTAAAAATTGGCGGGCGATACATAATGGATAAAGACATATATCTAATAACTGTTAGTCAAACAGCTAATTTACTAGCTGTTCATAGATCAACGATATATCGACTGCTAAGAAACGATGACGAATTCCCAAAAATTTATGATTTTCGTTTCGGTAAGCGTTTCAATAAATACGATGTTATAGAGTACATCAATAGTCGTAAAGCTGCCTAGAGTATCTAGTGTCAGATTTAGTGAATGGTTATAATAGTGGATACTTACAATGAAAATGCCCCATCAAAGGGGGCATTTTCTGTTATGGCTTTATCAAGTAATTATTTTGCTGTTGCTTCTTGTACTATGTCTTTAATGTAATCGCTCCATGTTTGCAACATGACACGTCGTTCATCAAGATAATCGGCGTGGTTATAGCTACCACGAACTTTGTCTGAAGATGAATGAGCTAACTGTTTTTCAATAATATCTGATCTATAACCCCACTGGTTCAGCATTGTACTTGAAGTGGCGCGGTATCCATGAGGGCTAAATTTTAAATCACGCAACCAAGGTCGTGTTACTAATACAGCAGCATATACAGTAGTCAAACTCATGTTTTTATTTTTATCCCTAGGATGTGGAAAGACATACTCACTATCACCGGAATATTGTCTCATTTCATTAAACAGCTCGATTGCATAATCAGATAGCGGTACGACATGGGCTATTTTACGTTTCATGCGCTCAGGCCCAATTACTAAAATTTTCTTGTCAAAATCGATATCGCTATATTTCGTTTTGAATAGCTCAGCAGTACGCAGCATTGTCAAGACTAACAATCGATTTGCTATCTTCGTGCGATGCTGCACAGTTGAATTTTCGAACTCATTAAACAGTCTTTTCAACTGCGCATCATTCAAAGCAACTGAATGTTGAATTTGTGGACGCACTACATCAACTGACAATGTTGGGTCTGTTTCACAATTCAAATTACGGATTGCATACTTAAAAATAGAATGTAACCAGCCCTTCACTTTAACTGCCATAGTAGGCGCGCCACGTTCTTCAAGCGGTCGAAATAACAAGTACACGTCTTTAGATGTGACAGCAGCTATATGCTTATTCCCAATGTAAGGATATATGTCATTTTCTAACGATACCCGTATTTTTCTATTATGTTCGTCAGAGTATTTTGCTTGGATACTATCGAACCACTTTTCCGCTACATCACGAAATTTCTCATCAATACGATCAATTGCTGATTCAACTTGATCTTTTCTGATCTGTTTAGCAGCTACAAATGAACGCGCTTCAGCTAACGATACAGCCGGAAATGCTCCAATTTTGTGAAACGTGTCCTTAGGCTTACGTATGCGATGTAAAACGTTTTTGTGCCCGTCTTGCGTACAAGCAAATACAAACCATTCCCATCATGTATTCGATAGTCTTTCTTATCTGATTTTAGATTTTTATCTGCGTTGCCGTCAATTTACCCATCGCCGTACCCCTAGAATTTGTGGACTATTATATGGAACATTTTGGGCATATTACACATCTCATACCCCATTTGTACCCCATAATTTCTAAGATGCACGGCAACACCAAAAACACTCTGCGACAAACACATATATATTAAATTATATAATTCATATACTTACCGATATATTTGTGTTGCATACTGTAGCTACAGAACTATGTGCAAGTCTTGGTCGTAAATTTGCATCACTCGGCCCCACAAAACCCAAACGGCATAGCTATCACCATGCCACGCCTTAGCTTTTACACCAGCGGCCCGGCGACCACCCTTAGCGCCAGCGCGATGAGTAATACCCCGGTGATGCGGTTGATCCAGTGAGCACGCTGTTGCAGCCAGGGCAAAATACGGAATGGGAAAGCACAACGGCCACCAGCACGTACCACCCGCCATCAATAATCATCGCCGTTAACACAATAATCGCTTTGGCCAACGCACTCATATCCGGCGTTACAAACTGGCTCAGTAACGCGACAAAAACAGGATCAGCTTAGGGTTACCAAGCGCAACCAGCACGCCCTCTTTAGCAGCCTGCCCCGGTTAGTAACAATCGCATCAGGCTGAAAAGCACCCGCTCTACCGGCCCGCAATGCTTTTACACCCAGCCACGCCAAATAGGCGGCACCGCTCCAGGTGATCAGTTGAAACAGGAGCGGAAAACCAGCGATCAGCGCGCCCAGCCCCCACACGGTCAGTAGCGCGTAAAAGCCTACGCCCAGGGTATGAAATATCGCTGCGGTTACACCGTTAAAGCGTCCACCGCCTAGCGTATGGCGCAGCACCAGTGCCAAGCTTGGTCCCGGCGACATAGCGCCCATGGCACAGATTGCGGCGAGTGATAGCCACAGTGTCAACGGCATGTCTGTTTCTCCCTAACGAGTCAATATCACATGGGGCTGGCAGCCAGTATACGTTAAGCCAGGCAACACGTCGGCAAGTGTCTATATAACGCTGTTAGCATGGGGCGCTGTTGGGTAAAATATGCTCTTTCACATTCTTCAAAATCTCCGCCACCTCCACTCACTGCGAGGGGCGTTTGGATACTATAGGACGGCAACATGGGTAGGGCTTTTCAGAACCGCAAGGAATCCATGGCCAAAACGGCCGATGCAAAGACCAAGGTCTACAGCAAATATGGACGCGAAATTTACGTTTGCGCCAAGGCCGGTGGCACCGATCCTAATGGTAATCTGAGCGCTACGCGGTTTAATGGAGCGGGCCAAGAAGGACCAAGTGCCTTCTCACGTGATTGATAAAGCACTCGACAAAGCCAGCGGCGCCGGTGGTGAAGATTTCTCAGCCGCGCGCTACGAGGGCTTCGGCCCCGGCAATGTCATGGTGATTGTCGACTGTCTTACCGACAACCCTAACCGTACCTTTGGCGACGTTCGCGGCTGCTTCACCAAAACCAAGAGCAAAATCGGCACCCCTGGCAGCGTTAGTCATATGTTCGACCACTGCGCCATTTTCTCCTTCGCTGGAAGCGATGAAGACGCCGTGCTCGAGGCATTGATGGAAGCCGATGTCGATGTCACGGACATTGAGCAGGAAGGTGATCGAATCACTGTTTTTGCGCCGCATACCGATTACGCAAAAGCCAAACAGGCGCTGTTAGATGCATTCGGCGAGATAGACTTTGAAGCTGACGAGATTCAGTTTCTGCCACAAACTACGACGCCGGTGGAAGGCGACGACGTAGCCATGTTTGAAAAATTCCTCGCCATGCTTAACGAGCTGGACGACGTACAAAACGTCTATCACAGCGGTGAGCTTCCAGAAACCAGCGATCACTAGTACTCACTCACTAGTAATCATTGTTTCTGAGTATGAGGCTCCCGCCTCCTTGTTGGCATCCAACGCCGCATCCGGTTGCAGCATGGCTGACGGCACCCCTGCCGCACTCAGCAAGGCCTTACCGCGCACGGTGAGGTCGGTAATAAACAGAAACTGCTGGCGGGGGTCCACCGGATAGGCGCGTATTCGGTAATGAGTCCCCAGGGTTTCTCTTCGGCTACGACAATGACCGGTTGATCGAACTTGAGATAGGCACTGGTCAGCGCAACGTCGCGCAGCGCTTTGCGTACCCAGCCTGCTTCATGTTCAGGATGTAGATAAAACTTGCTACGCACTGCAGGCTGGTGCCGCCATTATTGGCGTTGTAGACCGCGTGATCCCAAAGTTTTAAATGCGGCACGTAAACCATATCATCATCAGGCGTCTGAATATCGACGGTACGTAAGCCAACGTGCTTGACCTCACCATAAGTATCTTCAATTTGAACCCAATCGCCGGGGCGATAAGGCAGCTCTGTCGCCGAGACAACGCCGGCAATCAGGCTGCTAACGTAATCTTTCATGGCAAAGCCAATGGCTAAGCCCAGCGCCCCAGCAGGGTGACCATATTGCTCAGCGACGGCTCGATAATAATCGGCACAATGATGGCCAGCGCCGTTATTAAAATCAGTAAGCGCGTCAGTGGCACCAACGCAAATACGCGAAAGCGCAGTTGGCCGTGCAAGCGAGTAGCGAGCCAGTTAAGCCCACGCTGGCTGACAATAATCAGCACAATAGTCCCGACCAGCACCACCCCTAAGGTAATCAGCGCTTGGCTATCGATTTCGTTAAACAGTCGGGCGTATTTGGATTGTTCTTCCATGGTTGCCTCCGTGGGCCAATCACGTAAAGCGGGCTAGTTAAAGAGGATCTACCAGATAATTGCGTGATTGTAGTAATTGGCGAACGCTAGCGTGGCTTAGTGGCGCAACCTGCCACCGCCCCTTCGTAGCTTGAGATAATCCCTTTACGCTGCAAAGCTAACCTGGCATTAAGCGCTTCATGGTGTGAGAACGGCAGCACCTTCCCCAGCGAGTGGTCATCCAGCCCACCATGAATCAATAACGCATGCAGCACCAACGTTGCTTTATCACCGGTATTGGTGGAAAGCTCAGCTTCAGCATGGGCATCGAACATCCATAATGCCTCTTTATCGCCAGCGGTCGGCTCACGAAGCCTCTCGCGCCAATAATGCCAAGCAATGCCGATATGACCACGGCAATGGGCGGCTAAGCGCTGCAATTCTTGATTAGGGTGTTTCTCGTTCTTGTCGCGTTTGGCTGTTGAGTCAGCAAGCACCTGTTTGCCAGTGCGGGTGCTGTAGACGGGCGGAGGCTGCCCTCCATGAGTCGCGATTTCTGCGAAATAGCGGGCCAGCTGCTCTCCTCCATCGATTGCAGCGTATACACTGGCGCGCCGTCGATACCTATTACCTGCTGTAAATAGGCGTAGGTCCAGCTGTCACAGCCAATCACACCCTGACCCAAACGACCGCTTAACGCGCGTTCAAGAAACTCTCGAATGCCCTGGATGCCCTGCGTATGGCGTAAAAGTAGCGCTGCAGGGCAGGGACTGCCCATTGCCGATGATGGGTACAACGCTCTACCCATTGAGTCCCACCCTCAGCCAGTTCGCTGAGAGTGGGTGGCGGTAAGCAGGCGACACTCTGCTTCTCAGCCCAATGGGTCACCACCGCATCATGACCGCTGTAAGGCGTAGTAATAAAGAAAGTTACCGGCGCTTGCAGGCTTTCAAGCTGTTGCGTTAATGCCCTCGCCGCGGGCGCCCAATCGATAGGAGGCACCAGATGCGCCAACCTTACTTCAGGTAACTTGCGCAGCTCGCTCTCATTTTTACCTGCTGTTCAGTGTCATCTTTACCCCCAGCCACGATGAAATAGAGCGTAACGAACGCCGCCACTGGCTTGCCTGGGTCTGCTCGGGGTATGAAATTGATCAAGCTCGACGACCGACCACAACGGCGTGTCGGCTGATGATGACTGCCCCCATGTGCCTATCCCTGTGTCTAGAAATAAAACACTTTAGCACGGCATTCCCAACGGCTTACCTCACAACCGAACTTATGGTCTAAAATAAAGTTGTTAATAAGCTAAAATAAAATATTAAAAGCAGTATTTAACGCACTTAATGGACGGTTGTAGCAGGCAAAAGCTAAAGGAGAAAGCGATGAGTGTTGTTCATGTCAGTGAAGAAGAGCTGCACGCCAAATTAGAAAAATGCATTGCTGGCGAGCGGCTGTTAATTGAGCACGAGGGTAATCGATTCAGCGCTAGAATTCAGCATGTCGGCTTGTTTGGTGTGAAAGTCATTCCAGAAACAGACATTAAAAACAGCCACCGCACGCCGGGTGAGGTAGAAGGGATCACAGTGCCCTACAAGGAGATACTGGAGCTTGAAGTAAAAGGGGTGGTGTATAGCCGATTGCCGGAATAGTTCAGAGAATAGTCCAGCGCTTGCACGCCCGGCGAACAGACCAAGGCGTGCAAGTTGACTGTCAACGGCTCAGTTGGAAACTGATACGCCAGTTAGCTTAGAACGTTAGGCAAATCTTACCGAAGTGCTGGCCGGACTCCTGATGGCGAAAAGCATCGGCAATGTCGGCAAGCGGGAACTCACGATCAATCACCGGGTGCATATCGAGGGTTTCCAGCGCACGGATCATCTCGATCTGGTGGCGGCGACTGCCCACGATCAAGCCTTTCAAACTCGCCTGCTTGGCCATTAACTTAGCCGTCGGTATTTCACCCTCACGACCAGTGAGGATGCCTATTAGCGCGATATGACCACCAATTTTTATCGCATCAAAGGATTGCGGCAGCGTACCTGGCCCGCCCACTTCGATGATATGATCAACGCCTTCGCCATTGGTCAGCTCTTTCACTCGCTTACCCCAATCAGGCGTCTCTTTATAGTTGATGGTGTGCTCGGCGCCCATCTCACGCAGCCGCGCCAGCTTTTCATTCGACGAAGAGGTTGCAATCACACGCGCGCCCATCATGCGGGCAAACTGCAGGGCAAAATGGATACCCCGCCAGTGCCCAGCACCAGCACGCTATCGCCTGCTTTAATACCACCATCAACGACCAGAGCCCGCCAAGCGGTTAAACCCGCGGTAGTTAGCGTTGCTGATTCAGCATGGCTGTACCCCTTAGGCTGGTGGGTGAACCATTCGACAGGACGCACGACCTGCTCACGCGCATAGCCATCCACGCCGTCTCCGGGGTAGTACGAAAATCACCGACTCTTGCAGGGCCTTCCAGCCAATGCGGAAAGAAGGTCGAGACGACGTGATCGCCCACTGCGAACTCGCTTACGCCTTCACCTACCGCTTCAACCACACCCGCCCCATCAGACATGGGAATGCGTTGGTCTTCAGTAGGAATCATTCCGGCGACCACGGCGTAGTCGTGGAAATTTAGCGAACTGGCATGCAGGCGTACACGAATTTCACCCGCCCCGGCTCACCAGGGCCCTCTACCTGCTGCACCTTAAGATTATCTAGCCCGCCTGGCTGCTGCAATGTAATTACTTGCATTGGATACCTCCCTTTAAACAGTCGATGCTACTGAATAGATGTGAACGTCACGTTAGCAGACGAGGCGTCTTCTGACACGTCCAGCCCCAGGAAACCACCCGATTGCCGCTGCCATAGGCCCGCATAGATACCCCCTTTGCCAGAAGCTCCTGGTGCGTGCCGGTTTCAACAATGCGGCCTTCATCCACCACGATAAGTCGGTCAAGCATGGCAATGGTGGAAAGACGATGCGCAATCGCAATCACCGTTTTGCCTTCCATCAACGTATCTAACTGCTCTTGAATGGCAGCCTCTACTTCAGAGTCCAACGCCGAGGTGGCCTCGTCCAGTACCAAAATAGGGGCATTTTGAGCAATACTCTGGCAATCGCGATCCGCTGTCGCTGCCCCCAGACAGCTTAACGCCCCGCTCCCCACGTGAGCCTCCAGCCCTCTGCGTCCTTTCGGATCGACTAACTCGTTGATAAAAGTATCAGCATGCGCACGGCACACCGCGTTCCAAACGTCTTCGTCGCTGGCGTGGGGCTACCGTAACGGATATTGTCACGCAGCGAGCGATGGAGGAGCGACGTGTCCTGGGTCACCATGCCGATCTGATGACGCAAGGAGGTCTGGGTTACCTCAGCAATGTTCTGCCCATCAATCAAAAATCCGCCCACCTTGTACGTCGTAAAAAACGCAGCAACAGATTGGCCAGGGTCGATTTACCTGCACCGGAACGACCGATCAAACCAATTTTCTCGCCGGGTGCGATGGTCAGGTTTAAACCATCAAACACAGTTTTGCTTTCGCCTTTGGCCTGTTCATAACCAAAGCGCATGGCGTCAAAACGAATTTCCCCTTTGGGCACTTGCAGCGGTTGTGCGCCTGGGGCGTCACGCACCGTTGGCTCCTGGGCAATCGTGTTCATGCCATCCTGAACGGTACCAATATTCTCAAACAGGCCCGCCACTTCCCATAAAATCCAATCGGACATAAAGCGGATCCGCATGACCAGCGCAATGGCAATCGCCAAAACACCCAACGAAATAGCTTCCATGTACCAGGCGCTAATCGCCATGGCCGCTGTACCCACCAATAGCGCCGTGTTCAATAGCGTCAGCCCTACGCTCATGATGGTCACTAGCCGCATTTGGCGGTGAACAGTGACCATAAAGCCTTCCATCGCATCGCGGGCATAGCGCTGCTCACGCTCGGTGTCGGCAAACAGCTTGATGGTTTGGATATTGCTGTAGCTATCGACCACGCGACCCGTCATTTGTGCTCGGGCGTCTGCCTGGGCCATGGAGACATCCGCAGGCGCGGCACGAAGAAGCGCATAATCGCAAGATACCCCACTAACCAAAGCCCCAGCGGAATAAGCAGCAATAGATCCGCCCGACCCAACAAAAGGCCGCACCCGTAAAATAGACAATGGCGTAGACCAGCAGCCCCATCACCTTAGTAACGGTTTCACGAATCGCCAGCGCCGTCTGCATCACTTTCTGCGACACTCGCCCGGCAAACTCGTCCTGATAAAACGCCAGGCTTTGGCTCAGCATATGGCGATGCGATAACCAGCGGCCGATCATGGGGTAGTTACCGAAAATACTTTGATGGGTGACCAATGACTGCAGGAGTACCAAGAGCGGCAAACCGATCAGTAGCAACAGCCCCAAGCCTGCAAGCCACCACCCGTTTTCTGCCCAAAAGCCAGCCCTTTCAACGTTGCCCAACCAATCAACTAGCTGGCCCATGTAGCTGAAAAATAGCACTTCGGCCGCTGATACCAGTGCCGTGAATAGCGTCATCAGCAACAGTAGCGGCAGCATCGGGTGGGAGAAATGCACAATAAACGGCATTAAGCCTTTCGGCGGTGTTTTGACATCGCCTTCAGGGTAGGGATTAACCCGCGTTTCGAAGTAACGAAATAGCGGCTGTAAAACACGCGATAGCATGAGACTTCCTTACGTTACTGGCGTTGGTGTTAACGGTCTTTAACTTATTTGCTTACTAAATTGTTTATGTACTAAATTGTTTACGTACTAAGAAGTGGAGTGGCGCAGCAGCCAACGCGCCCAGAACGGGGCAATAATCATCAGCGTGACCATACGCAGCAGGTGATGAAAGGCAACAAATACCGGATCAATATTAAGCGCCACTGCCAGAATCGCCATCTCGCCAATACCACCGGGGGCCAACGCCAGTAACGCCACATCACGCCCGACACCCAACAGGTGGTGAATGAGCTCGGCAAACAGCGCCAACACCAGCAGCGCTAACAGCGTCGCAACCCCTGACTGCCACAAATAACGACCCAGCAGCCTGCGTGTCATGCCCTGAAATCGCGAACCAATGGCACTGCCCAACACCCAAAGCATCACGTTCATGCCCCACCCAGGCAGAGCGAGACTAGCTATATCAAAACCAGATAATAGGGCAGCTATCAGCAGTGGCGCCAGCAGAGCTGAACTAGGGATCCGTAGCCAGCGACCTAATGGCAATATTAGCGGAATCAGCAATAGCATCCAGCCATGCTCCAAGCCGCTATGGACAGGACCAGCACCCTCGCCACCACCCTCATAGGCCCAAAATAGTGGCGGAAGAAAGAGAATAACCAAAATGACGCGCAGCGATTGCGCCACCGCGATTCGCTGTGGGTCACCGCCGCATTTCTCGCCCAGCAGGATCATCGCTGTCATTGCGCCGGGGAAGCACCAAACCAAGCGCTAACGGGGTCAAACCCGCAGCGGCGATACCAAGCGGCTGCCGCGGCCGTCGAGGCGGCTACCCCAACCAGTAACAGAGCTGCAGAAACCGGCCAGTCCAGTACGCGATGGGCCAACTGCGGTGTCACCTGGCTACCCAGCACCATGCCCATTACCGCTAAAACACATTACGCAGCGGCTCAGGTATCGCGACCTTCACGCCTTGAGAAGAGACCAATAGATTGGCGATTAAGGGCCCAAGCATCCAGGCAAGCGGCAAACCAGTCAGTTGGAACAGCGCCCCGCCCAATGCACCAACACTCAGCGATGTTGCTAGCGCTTTTGTATTCCCAGCCATGCTTTCTGAACGGCATCCCTTCACGCTTGCTCCTCGCCTTGGTCGTGGCCATAGGCGGCTGCCCGTGACCATTAACCTGCTAAGGATATCGATTTGTGCAGCGCAAGGCTATCGTATGGCCTACTCAGTAAGGCTGCGGAATCTCGCCGTCGTCATCATCGTCACGCAGTCGCGCCTGGCGTTCGGCTTCTTCCTCTTTGGCATCGTCGATGACTTCCATCAGCTCATCGACGTTAGCAATATGAGTGTCGGCATCGAAGTGGCCGGTGAGCTTACTATCCGGATGCAGTTCGCCGGTTTCATACAGTGCCCACATCTCTCTGCCATATTCGGTATTCAGTAGCTTGGGCGCATACTGGCCGAAGTAATTGCGCATGTTATCCACATCGCGATACAGCATTGCGGCCGCGCTGTTATTACCGGCGGCGTCAACGGCCTGGGGCAGATCGATAATCACCGGGCCAGAGGCATCGACCAGCACGTTAAATTCCGACAGATCGCCATGAATCAGGCCTGCGCACAGCATTTTAACCACGTCTTGAATGACCTTGGCGTAGTAGGTCTCGGCCTGCTCTGGGGTAAGCGTGACTTCGTCCAAGCGCGGCGCGACGTTGCCTTCGGCGTCGCTGATCATCTCCATCAACAGTACGCCGTCTACGAAACCATGGGGCTCGGGCACCCGAACGCCCGCCGAGGTAAGACGGTAGAGCGCGTCGACTTCGGCATTCAGCCACGCCTGCTCCTGCTCTTTCTGGCCGTAACGGGTTTTTTTAGCCATCGCTCTTGAGCGGCGGCTATTGCGCTCTTCCGCCCCTCTTGATACTGAACGGCCTGTTTAAAGCTTCGCTGCTTGGCCTCTTTAAATACCTTGGCACAGCGTACTTCTTCTCCGCAGCGCACCACGTAAACCTGCGCCTCTTTACCACTCATTAGCTGCACTAGCACCTCGTCGATCATTCCATCATCAACAAGGGGCTGTAATCGTTTAGGGATTTTCATGGTTAGCTGCGTCGGCTCCTCTTTGGTACGCGTTCAATAACGGATACGGCGAACACGGAAAGCTCGTCCTTTTAATTTATCACGCTCAAGCTTAGCCTGAGCCTGCTGAATCACGCTGCGCTCAATGGCCACATAGGCACTGCGCGCCAGCACTTTAATCTTACCTACTTGCTCACCGCGCAACCCGCCTTCGCTGGTCAGCGCGCCAAGAATATCGCCGGGGCGCAGTTTATCTTTCTTGCCACCGGCTAACTGTAGCGTCGCCATCGGCGGCTCAAACGGCACTGACTGCTTGGGTTTAGGCAAAGGCTCAGTGGCAATAGGTTGCTCAAGCAAACCTTCCAGTCGCTCAAGACGATAACTCTCTTTGGGGGTCACTAGCGTGCAGGCGATACCACTGGCCCCGGCGCGCCCAGTGCGCCCCACCCGGTGTACGTGAACATCAAGCTCGCGGGCAATTTGGTAATTGAACACCGCATCCAACTGGGCGATATCCAAGCCGCGCGCGGCAACGTCAGTGGCCACCAAAATAGAAGCACTCTGGTTCGAAAATAGAATCAGAATACGGTCGCGGTCTTTCTGCTCTAAATCGCCGTTGAGTGCCACGGCGCTAAACCCAGCATCCGTTAGCTGCTCAGCCACTGCCTGGGTTTCGCGCTTGGTGTTACAGAACACCACGCTGGTAGCGGGCCGATAGAACAGCAGTAGCTGGCGTAATGCATCAAAACGCGCCTCTTCATTGGCAACATTATAAAAGTGCTGTTGAATCGTAGTAGCGTCGTGCACCTCGGCAATTTTAACCATCACCGGCTCACGCATCACGCCCCGCGTCATTGCGGTTAGCCCGCCTGATGCATGCTCATCGGGGAAAGTCGCGCTGAACAGCAGCGTTTGGCGGTCAGTTGGCGTCTCGGCAATGATGTCATCGATGGTCGCTTGGAAGCCCATATCCAGCATACGGTCGGCTTCATCCAACACCAGGGTCGAAAGCGATTCCAGCGTCAGCGACCCTTTGCGTAAATGCTCGTCAATACGCCCTGGCGTGCCTACCACAATATGCGCGCCATGCTCTAGAGAACCAAGCTGCGGCCCAAAAGGAGCACCGCCGCAAAGGGTGAGTATTTTGACATTGGCCATGCCGCGGGCTAAACGGCGCAGTTCTTCCGCCACTTGGTCAGCGAGCTCACGGGTGGGGCACAGCACCAAGCCTTGCACCGCAAAGCTCTCTACTTTCAATTTAGCCAGCAGCGCTAAACCAAACGCCGCCGTTTTGCCTGAGCCGGTTTTCGCCTGCGCCAGCACATCGCGCCCGGCTAGCATGGGCGGTAAGCTTTCCGCCTGCACTGGCGACATTTCATGATAGCCAAGGGACGTAAGGTTGCTCAGCAGAACGTTCGGCAACGCTAACGAGGAGAAAGAGGAGTCAGACACGATATTACCTTGCTTGGGCCGCGATGGACGGCCATCGGAAACACAGCGTGCGCCCCCTGGAGGGCAAGAGACGCACAAACGTTACGGCACCATACCAGAAAGTGCCTCTGCCTGCGCCGCCATCACATCGACATCACGTTGCCAGCGGTACAAAAGTGGCTTGGCTCAGGGTAGCTAGATCCCTAGGCGAGCTCGATCTCTAACCCGCGCCGCCCGGCACTGACATAAATATTGGCAAAGCTTGCTGCGGAGTTATCGATAAAGGTCGCCAGACGCCTCTTTTGCCCCAGCGGGCTAACGCCACCCAGCACATAACCGGTAGTGCGCTCTACTTCCGCTGGTTCCGCCATCGTTGCTTTCTTGGCGCCGGCAGCCTTGGCAATCTGCTTTAAACCTAACTGACAATTCACCGGCACAATGCCTACCGCCAAGTGCTTGTCATCCAACTTTACCACTAGGGTTTTAAATACCTGAGGGGCGGCTACGCCCAGTTTCTCCGCCGCTTCCAGGCCATAGGAATGGGCGGCGGCTTCGTGTTCATACTCATGTAGCTGAAAAGCAATTCCTGCGTGTTTGGCGCTATTAATAGCCGGTGTCATGTCGCTCTCTTGGTTGCTGGCATTGTGACTATAGATAGTAACTAAAGATTATCCTGTGCGGCGCACTGAGCCCTTTAGGTTAATAGCGCGACAGGCAAAAGAAAGTCAACCGATTGCAACGGGTGAAAGGTTTGATTGATGCTTCTGGAAAGCTGTGCGCCAGCGACTACGCTAAATAGTACGATGTTCAACAGTACGATGTTCAATAGTGCAATGCTCAATAGCGCAGTCGATAAATGGAAGCTAACCGAAAGGAGTCCAGCGATGCCAGCAAAATCTAAAGCGCAACAGGAAGCAGCGGGTGCGGCACTTTCCGCTAAGCGCGGCGAAACCAAGCCGAGTGAACTTTATGGTTCGTCTAAAGATATGTATGACTCGATGAGCGAGGGAGGAGCTAGAAGAGTTCGCGAGTACTACGCGCAAAGGCAAGCCGGAAAAAAACAGGATTAACTGCCTCTTCGTTTACAAAGACGCCAGCTTAACGAAGCTGGCGTCTTTTCTGCATTAACTGATTAACGGTTACTGCTTACAAGGCACCACTTTGCGTAGGGTATCTTTCGCCCATAGCGTTTGGTCATCAGGTGTACGGCCGTGTTCGTTCCAACGTTCGACGGTCTCCAGACAGAAAGAACCGACGCTTTCAACCGTTGCATCGTGATTGGCAGGACGTTCACCGCCAATTCGCATCACATCAGGATTATCAGTGGTATAGCGTGGGGCAATGGTAGAACTTGCACAGCCAGCGACCAGTGCGGTCAGCAGCAGTACGGGCAAACAGCGGCGCAATGGCATGTTTTTACAACCCTCAACGTATCAATAGAAATCCGACACCTATTGTCGGTAACGCTAAATAGCACTGCCTTAAACAGCACGTCAATCTTTTTTCTTAAGCTTCAGCCAGCGACGAGCGTCAGGCTGGTGACAGGACGAAGGTTAAGCCGCTTACAGCGTTGCTCCACACTGTCCACAATTTCTTGCGCATCATTAAATTGTTGTTTGTCTAACTGGATATCGACCATCAGGAAACTGCCCACCTGGGCCAGGCGAACATCGTCAGCGGTAACATCAAAATCCGCCACGTCTTCAACGACATCTTGCCTCACGCTCGTGCAAGACCCACCAAACATAAGCTCGCGCAGCGCGCCCTTCACCATACGAATAGGCATAGGCAGGAAATAGCCAGCGATTATCAACACCATGACCGGGTCGGCAAACCGCGCATAGCTTGCCCAGGGAGACTGGGTTAGCAACCAGGTAAAGCCAAACCCCAGCATGACAGCGGCACTCAACCAGGTATCCATCTGCCACTGACGCAATTCGGCTGCCAACAGGGAGGAACGTGCTACACGGGCATAACGAGCCAGCCACCACCAAGTCAACAAGCAGCCTGTCACATTCACCACACCAAACATTAGCGCCAAATCCAGCGTCACTAGACGGCCACCATCAAGCAGGGCTCCACAGCGCTGATACCAGCGATACAACACATACCATAGCGATCACCACGCCTTTGAGCAGCACCGCGAGCGGTTCCACTGTCAGCCGCCCAAAGGGGTAGTGATCATCTGCAGGTTTACGCGCCTGCTGAAGCGCAAACAAGGATAACGATGCCAGTACCAGGCTCAACAGCGAATAACCACTGTCAAAAGAATCGTTATGGAACCGCTGGTCAGCCCTAGCGCTAACCCGGTAAACGCAAACAGGCTGGCTGAAATGGCTGAAAATCTTAGCGCACGGCGCTCGGCTACAAAGGGGGTCACGCGGATAACTCCATCACATTAGACTGATTATGCGCCATAATAGTGGAGAGTTATGACAACCTCGAATCGCTCAGCGCTGAATAAGCTGGCGCTCAAAAAATAAACTGAGACGACTATGCGTGCCGAACAGGTTCAGGCCTTTATTGATGTTACCGAGCATGGCTCCTTTGCCGCCGCTGCCCGACATACAGGCCTCAAGCGGAGCACTCTGAGTGCCGCCGTTAATGCACTGGAAGATAGCCTGGGCGTGGCGTTATTTGAGCGCTCCGGCAACAGTCTGACACTGACCGCCGTAGGTGATAGCGTACTACCGGACTGCTATCGCCTGCTGACCAGCGTTAGCCGTATCAAAAAGCACTGTCACCAGCACCTCCAAGGTGTTGAAAGCCAGCTTGAATTGCCCGCGATGACGCCTTGCCCGAAGTGTTTTGGCGCCAGGTAATGCATGATTTAAAACAGCAGTTCCCGTTAACGGCTATTTCCGTCTATCTAGTGCCGCCACAGGAACACAGCCAGTTCGTCCAGCGTCACACGGTGGATATTGCCTTTGGGCTTTATACCGCTGAAGGCATCGACGCCAACGCTGCTAACCTTGCCGCTGTCAGTATGCGTTTAGTGGCGGCGCCCCATCACCCGCTTAGCCGTCTTCCCAGCGTTACCCGCGATGACTTAGCCCAATACACCCAAGTATGCTTAACCCATGTGCAGGATGACAAGCTGATTAGTGAAGCGCTGTTTTCAGGCAATTATCTGGGGCTGACAATGTTCGAGGTGATTCGAGATGCTGTGATTAACGCAACCGGCTGGGCGCTGTTGCCTTACCCGCTGGTTAAAGGCGCTCTGGAAGCAGGCACCTTATGCACGCTAAATCACGACCTCGCGTTAGACAGCCACTATTACCGATATGTAGAGAGCGATAACCGCGGCGTGGTGGCCACTGCTCTGTTGAACAAGGTCGCGCACTTTTTGGCAGTGTTGCATTAAGTGGCCCCAGAACAACTGTCACAACGTTGAAATCATTTTATTGGCAAAAACCGCTAAAGCCTTCCACGCTATTAAAAAGTGCTAAATAAGGAGGTGCCAGGACACGCCACGTGAGGAACACAGGCAAGTGTCATCTGGGCGTCATATGCACCTGCCAGTGTCGAAGTTGCCGTCAACCAAGGAGTGATTCCAACGATGGTACGACTCGATAAGAAAGCCACTCGGCTGTATGTATTGGACACAAACGTCCTCATTCATGACCCCGCCGCGCTTTATCACTTTGATGAGCACGATGTTGTTATCCCCATGACGGTGCTGGAGGAGCTTGATAAGCACAAAAATGGTGTTCGTGAAATTGCTCGCACGGCCCGCCAAATAAGCCGTACACTCTCTGACCTTACTAGCCAAGTCACCTTTGATGAAATCCAACGCGGTATTCCCATTCCCCGTATCAGTGGCGAAACAGGACGCCTGCACTTCTTATGCTATAACGACTTAAAACTTTTCGATGCCCTCGATGACAGCCCTGACAACCGCATACTGGCGGAGACCTGCCGCCTTCGCGAAGAGCGTCCCGACGCCTCCGTCATCCCTAATCACCAAAGATATTAACCTTCGCGTTAAAGCAGCCGCACTTAAAGTACCGGTTGAGGATTACCTCAACGACCGCGCCTTCTCTGATAGTGATGCAATGATTGAAGGTGCCCAGGTCTACGCCACTGCAGGCCAGGATGGTAAGTCGCTGTGGGAGGCGCTGAATGTTGACGTTACGGTTGAACGCGTTGGCCACCACAACTTCTATCAGCTCACAGGCAATATGCCCCGCCAATGGCACGTTGGCATGCTGGTTTCGGATAGCGAAAACGGTGCCGAGTTCGAGGCAATCATTCGTGAGCTGGGCCCTTCCTCGGCCCGCCTTCAACTACTAACCAACTATCGTCATCACGCAGGTGTTTGGGGCGTCCACGCCCACGACAGCCGGCAAAACTTTACCTTAAACCTACTCATGGACCCTGATATTGATCTGGTGACCATTGCGGGTAATGCAGGGACGGGTAAAACCTTCATGACACTGGCCGCCGCCTTCCAGCAAACGCTGGATGCCAAGCTGTTTGAACGTATTGTGTTTACCCGTGCGCCGATCCCCATGGGTGAAGACATTGGCTTTTACCCGGCACTGAAGAGGAGAAGATGTCGCCGTGGATGGGTGCCTTCCATGACAATATGGATAACCTGTTGCGCAATGAAGAGGGGGGAATCAAGCTGGGACAATGGCGCCACGCGGCAGCTAATTGGTTCGCGGGTGCAGATACGCTCGCCGAGCTTTATGCGTGGTCGTACCCTAAACGACACTTTTTAATCATTGATGAGGCGCAAAACTTCACCCCCAAACAACTCAAATCGCTGGTTACTCGAGCGGGCCGTAATACCAAAATTGTCTGCCTGGGCAACGTTGGTCAGATCGATACGCCGTACCTAACCGCAAACACCTGCGGCATGGCAGCAGTGGTCGAGCGTTTTCGTGACTGGCCCCACGCGGGGCATATCACTCTGAAGAGCGTAGAGCGCTCACGCTTAGCGTTAGCGGCGGAAGAACTACTTTAACCCCATCATCTCTCACCGCTGGTTTAGGGTGGGAGATAATCTAACGCCATTAAGTATAAAGCTGATGTTGGATTACTCTTTATCGGCGTCTTCCGCTCCGCCTTTCCAATTGCGGGGAGCACCTATGGTATCTGCCGCAAAGGCTTCGCGCTCACCTAATGGGCGCGTTTCCCCAATGGTGGTATCGTTGTAGGTTTGACGCTCCATCTCGCAGTTCACTTCCGCTCCCAGCAGAACCACAAAGGCGGAAAGCCAAAACCAGATCATGAGCGCAACCACGGCGCCCAATGAGCCGTAGAGCTCGCTAAAACTAGAGAAATAACGCACATAAAGCGAAAGCCCACCGGAGCTTAACAACCACATTACCGTTGCCAGTAGCGTGCCATAGCTTAACCAACTCCACTGAGCCGAACGCCGATAAGGCGCGTAGCGGTAAAGCAGCGCGATCAGAACACTCATCAACAATAACAGCGCAGGCCATCTCATCCACTTAAGGACTTGATCCAACGGTGAGGTAATCGCCAAAATGTCGACCAATACCGGCACAATGGCAATGAACCCTAACGAGACCAGGGTCATAAAAATCAAGCCAAAGGTCAGTGCCGTTAATAATATCGTGCGGTAAAGGAGCTTACGTTGTTCGCTTTCGCCATAGACCACGTTGAGGCCGATAACCAACACCCCCACGCCTTTTGAGGCAATATACATGGCTATTAATAGCCCGGCCAGGGCACCAAGAAAGCTACCTGACTTAGCGCTTTCAACCACTTGCTGAGCTTGTTGATCAATCAATTGGGCGGCATCAGGGGCATAAAGCGACTGATTTCATAGAGTTGCTGACCCGCCTCATAGGGATCAAACAGCAGCCCCCAGAGTGAAATTACCGCCGCTATGGTAGGAAACAGTGCCAACAAGGCATAGAAGGCTACCCCAGCAGCCAGCATGGTAATACGGTCACGACGGGCGGCACGTATCACACGCCAGGAAATATCCTTCCAGCCGCACTTGGGTATTTCGCCGGGTGCCTCTGCATGGCGGCCTCGAGTAGGTTTACGCATAATACCGTCCTGGTAAGTACGTGCCGGGTAAGTACGTGCCTGGCCACTGCTTCGCAAGTAGTCGTATCATCACTAGCCTTCCCACATAAGTAGCGCTGCAAGCAAAATGGCAAGCACCATCATCAAACCACTGGCATGGTGGCGCAACCAGAATTCAGTGGACAATAACCGAGTTAAATGGCCCATAACACCACCTTCAGCCTTACGCGCGGAGGCCACGCTCGCCGCTTTCAGCTTGACACAATACTGGCTAAAAATGCGAATAGGCACCAACGTAGCGCCCACTAAACCTGCATACAGCCACCATAATTCACCAGCAGGCGGTGCTTTTGTATCGAAGGGACGAAGTAACAACCAGCCGAATGTGGCTAAAGCAACACCCGCGGGAAACGGCCAAATAAGCCCCACCCACTCCTTGATAGGTGGCATTGCAATACTGCCCTCAGGAAGCGGAAGCCAAAGTGGTGTCAACAAGGCAGCCAAGATGCCAACCAACCAAGCACCCGACTGGCAACGATTACTCCCCCCTCGTTGTCGCTGCTGCCACTGACGCCAAAGAGCAACGCTTACCAATGCCGCCGTCCCTATGGCCGCCCAACTGAGCCACTTGATCAGGAATTCATGATGCATCTCATAAAGCGGACTTTTAAACCCCCACTTGCTGACCATGCCTGCACCGATGGCACCCGCCAGCGATATACCGGGCAGGGCCAGTAGTGTCCAAATTACTGGCAACGGCCAACGGGGCAGATGCTCACTAATGCTGGTGCCCATAAATAAGGAACCTTTAGCCAGTGCATGATGAGCCGCAAACAATACTATTCCCGGCCAGAGCAATGGCCAAACGTCCGGTGCGACTAATCCCATCGCCACTAGCGCTGTCATCATGCCCATCTGACTGATACTTGAGTAAGCTAAAACAGCTTTGGGATGGCGCTGAAAAACGCCATACAGCGCTGCGGCAAAGCGGCCACCAGCCCGGCCACTAACATGAAATTACCAAATTGCACTAAAGTATCTGAAATATCTTCGTGGCCTAAGGGCAGCACACTAATCCAGCCCAGTAGTCCCGCCTTGATCATCACCCCGCTAAGCACGGCGCTGGCAGGCGCAGGCGCCACCGGGTGCGCTAACGGCAGCCATACGTGTACGCCGATAACGCCTGCTTTTACGCCAAATCCAATGAATAACAAGGCAGCCATCCACGCACCCTGCTCAGCGTTTAGAATCCCCCTCACGTATACCTTGCAACGTAAGCGTGTCGGCCTCACCAGCGGACCATAAAAAGCCGCCTAAAATGAGCCCTTCTCCCACCACGGCTAACACCAAATAGGCCTTGGCCCCTAGCCGAGCTTCTTGTGTCCCGCTGTGCACCACTAAGGCATAGGCGGCGAAGGTCATCAGCGCAAAACCCAAATAGAAGCTGGCGATATCCTGGGCAATAATGAGCAGCACATTGCCCAGCAGCGTTAACGGCCACAGCAGAGATAAGCGCAGCAGGCGCCGTTGTGCATCTTGATCTCCCGTCTGGGCTTGCGCCTGCTCCGCCGTAAAGTAGCCTCGCGCATGTACCGCCGCTAAACTCCAGAGCAATGCAGTAAATGCAAGCCATGGGCGGCTGAGCGAATTTAACGCCCATTCACCGCCCAGCATCCAAGCATCGAGTGTCCACTGCGCTTCACCGCCGTAGGCCAACAACAGTGCTGGCCAAGCAGCGCTTAGCCACAACACTGAAAAGTAGTCGCGCTGTTTAGAGGGCGCCCGGCAGGTGAACCAAACGGCATGGCCAATGACACCTAACGGCCATAAAGGGCCAGCGTAAGCAGCAGTGTCATCATGGCAGGTACTCCCCGTTGGCTACACGGGCAGCCCAGTCCAGGGGCTAAAGGGCAGCCCGGCAAAGAGCCCTGCCCCAAACTTATCAAGGCGGTAAATACCATAGGCAAAAGCAGCCATGCATGCGTTTCGAAACGACCAAGACGCTGCTCTTCAGGCCACTTCCCTTTGCCATGAGAGGGACCTAAGCGGAACCACAAACGGTGCAGGATCGGCAGAAAATAGATAGCGTTGAGCGTACTGCTCGCGACCAATACCACGACAACCCAATACATCTCAGCTTGTATCGCGCCAACCCCGAGATACCACTTAGTAATAAATCCAGCCACGGGAGGGAGGCCAATCATGCCTAACGCACCAATTGTAAACGCGATACTGGTCAACGGCATTCGTTTACCGGCGCCATCCATTTCATCGATGCGATGAATGCCCAGCTCTTCAGCATAGTTGCCTGCACAGAAGAACAACGTGACTTTCATCAAGCCCTGATGCAGCAAATGCGCGAGCGCCCCGACCGTACCAAAAGGGCCAAAGATACCTATACCAAGAATAACGTAGGCGACTTGGCTGACCGTAGAAAACGCCAGGAGTGGTTTCAATTCCTGCTGAGCAATGGCCCTTAGCGAGCCATAAATAATCGTAATAGAGGCTGCCACCGCTAGCCCAGTAATAACGCCCAGTTCAACACTGAGCTCAATACCATAAAGGTCATAAACGACCCGCAGAATTCCAAAGGCCCCTGCTTTAACCACCGCCACTGCATGCAGTAACGCGCTTACCGGGGCAGGCGCCACCATCGCTCTTGGCAACCAGCCTTGCAGCGGAACCATGGCGGCCTTAACCGCAAGCCCACCCACTAATAAGGCGAAAATCAGCGTTAGCAGACCACGATGATCATTAAAATAGTCGCCCAAGCCTTCTTCCGACGAGAATGATTGATCACCGGTCAGGCTATACAACAGCACCGCACCCAGCAGCAGTACCACCCCGCGCTTAACGTGTAGCGTAAATAAACACGCCCTGCATTAAGAGCTTGCTCCGTACCACGGTGGACCACTAGCGGGTACGTGGAGAGCGTCAACATTTCGTAGAAAACCAGGAAGGTAAACAGATTATCGGCGAGCGCAATGCCGATGGTGCTCGCTACGCACAGGCTAAAAAAACCAAAAAACCGCTTCCGGTTGGCAGAGCCTTCCAAGTAGCCAATGGCATAAATCGTGGTACATAGCCAAAGCAGTGACGATAGCATGGCGAACATCACACCGAGTGCATCGACGCGCAGTACAAAATCAAGCCCCCAATGACTTGGAAGCTAAAGATATCTTCATGACCCGCAGCGACTCGCCTGACCATCAGGGTGACCAATAGAACTTTAACTACCGCTGCCCCAATGTTAAGAGTCGTGCGCAGCCGCCTGAACTCTTCCGGTAGCGCAAAAATAATCACGGCGACCACTACCGAGGGTGGCCAAGGCAGTCAGCGGTAACCACGCGGCATTCATGGGCCACCTCCATGCATCAACCCCAATGGGAAATGCGCTAAAAGACCTAACCCAAAGGCCGTCAAGGCGAGAACCAGTGCGATGAAATCCATACCTGGCATCAAGGGGTTGATGGCGATGGCGCGGTGCCGTTTCATCGAAGGAGTAACGAAACATACGAAACACATAGGCCGCTGTTAACAGCGTGCCGATTAATAACGCCGCCACTGCCCACCACTGCTGAGTGATAATCATCGCCTCAAGCAACAGCCACTTAGCAGTAAAACCAGAGCTTGGGGTAGACCCATTAAGGTAATGGACGCAATGCCGAAGACTAATAGCGAAAGGGGCAAGCGTCGGCTGGTCCCTGCCAACCCCTTAAGGGTGTGCTCCCCCGTTGCTAGTATTAGGTTACCGGCCGCCATAAACATCGCTGCTTTAGCAAAGGCGTGGCCTATTAACTGTAGCCAAAATCCTTCCCAGGCTAAGGCGCGAGGTAGCGGCGCGATATCCGGACCCAGCAGCAGCGGGAAAGCCACCATCAGATAACCCAGCTGAGCCACGGTAGACGAAGCGACCAAGGTTTTAAGCGAGTCGGTACGCCACGCCAATAGACCACCCCATACAATCGCCAGTAGCCCCTAACCAGGCAATGATGCGTGGCGCATAGAACGTATCAGGCAGTAGGATGCTCCAGAGCTGCAACAGCATAAACAGCGACGCTTTGATGACCAGCGCCGCATGCAGTGCACTTACCGGCGTCCAGGCGTTCTCGTGCACCGGCGTGAGCCACGCATGCAAGGGGGAATAACGCGGCTTTCAAAGCCAGACCAGCGCCTATCATCGCGGCGGCAAACCATGCCACCGGCCCTGGTTCTATTACCTCCGCTAAGCCCTGTAAATCCAACCGGCCCCAGTGGCCTAAAAATCAGGGCGACTCCCAGTAAATACGTTAGCGACCCCACCAATGCCAACAGTAAGTAACGCATACCCGCCACTAGCGCAGGCACTTTCCCCGACAGCATTAGCATGCCTACCGCTGCCAGCCCCATCAGCTCTAACGCAGCGTAAAGAGTGAGCAGATCAGTGGCTAGCCAAATTAGTGAAAGCGCACTGATCACGATACCCATCAGTGGCCACAGCCAGCGTGCTAGTGGTGCAGGGTCGGTTAAGCGCAAATGCCCAGGTGTGTAAAGAGCTGCTGCAACACCGATCCCTTGCGTCGTCAGCAGTAACAGCACACTCAGCCCATTTAAGCGTAGCGATAGGAGAACACCGGCTATCTCCCACTGCCAACGCAGTAAGCCCGCCTCACCAAAGGCCGATAGCAGCAGCCAACCAGAGCCCAATATCGGTACGCTGGCGAGCACGACGGGCCAGGCACGCTTCGGTGGAAACAGGGCCGCCAGCAACCCCAGCAACAGAGGTAAAACAAGTGCGGCCACGAGTGCCCAGTGGGTAGTGACCAGTGGCGCAAAGGTGCTATCGAAGAGACCAAAGCGCCAGGTCATGTTGCTTTCTCCTTGGGCTCGCCGTCACGCCCAAGCGCCTCTACCCTCAAACGCAAAAGCTGCCTTATCAATAAAGCGCCCAATAGCGATCCTAACCAGGCGACGAGCAGCCCTACGCTAATCAATGCTTGAGCAGACGCCGAAGTGCCCGCCACGCCAGCCAATAGCATAAACACCGCTGAACCAAGCAAATTAAACGCTAACAAGCGTCTTAGCAGATGGCGGTGTAGCGCAAACGCTGCCAAGGCAGTCGCGGCAATCACCACGCCTGAAAGCAGCAGCGGATGCTCAGAAGGTGAATACACCATGTCGGCTATTACATAGCGAATCGCCGCGCCGACCATGACAAACCAAGCCATCGCCAATAACACACGCATGGCCACGCGCGACCTATGCTCGCTAAATTTATCGTGTTTTAACGGGGCTGACGTATCAGGCGAAACATGACCCAGGGCATAAAAAGCAGGGCCCTGTCAGCCCGACACCTAGAACCAGCTCAACAGCTGCCAGCCAAGGCGCGCCCAGTTGCCACCATGCCAACGACATGGCAATAGCAAACGCGACGAAGAAGCAGCAGGCGCGGACTAGGTGACGGTCAAACAGGCAAACCAACGCCGACCCCGTTAGGAACAGCGCCAACAGCACTTCTATCGCATTAAAGGAAGCTATCATTCGTTTCGCTACATCCTTGCATCGGGCACGAATAGGCGCTTACGGAGCCTGCATTGTAGGTGGTTCAAAGGTCAAACGTTAGCTTAAGCGAGTACTTAGCCACTTACCAATATCGTTAATCTGCTGCGGGCAAAGGGCATGTGCCATTGGGTATTGGCGATAATTGACTGCGTAGCCCATTGCTTTTAAACGATCGGCGCCGCTGCGACCCAGGCTCTCAGGCACGATGGGGTCAAAGTTACCGTGCTGGACTTCCACCGGGATCTGGCGATTGGCTTCCGCGAGATCAATATTGTCTGCCGTGGCGAAGTACGTCGACATGGCCAACAAGCCCCTAACGGTGCAGGGAACGTGAGCGCTGCTTGATAGGCGACAGCACCACCTTGCGAAAAGCCCGCCACAATAATGCGCTGGCTATCAATGCCCTGATCAATCTGTTCCTGAATCAGCGCTTGGATGCGCTCAGCAGATTTCTTAAGTTGATTCTCATCAACGCGACGCCCTAAATCCATGGCTAAAATATCGTACCAAGCGGGCATGACCATACCGCCATTTATCGTTACTGGCAGACGTGGCGCATGGGGCATGATAAAGCGCACATGCGCTTCTTTGGGTAACGCTAACGCGGGTACCAGCGGTTCAAAATCGTGTCCGTCCGCACCTAAGCCATGAATGATAAACACACACGCATCGGCGGGTTGACCATCTTTCGGCTCAATAACCAGTTCGCCAGGAGCAGTCATGACATCGTATTCCTTATTCAAAAGCGTCACCCTAGCGCAAACACGTGTTAACAGCGAGGGGCAGCACGATTTAAAAGGGCCATAACCTGGTTAAAAGGGCCATAGTACGTTTAAAAAGGCCAGATCAGGGGGAATCAAGAATAGCGCTATCGCACCGGTCAATATATTTAAGCCACTGCCAAGGCGCAGAAAATCGCCCATGCGATAACCTCCTGGGCCGTAAACCATTAAGTTGGTTTGATAGCCGATGGGGGTTAAAAAGCTTGCTGAGGCAGCAAACATTATCGCCACGACATAGGGCATCGGGCTTACCCCAAGCTTTCTGCAGCACTCATTACAATCGGAAAAATAATCACGGCTGCGGCATTATTAGTCACTAACTCTGTGAGCAGCGCGACCACGCCGTAGGTGCCTATCAATAACAGCAGCGGATTGCCCGCCACGAAGGTTAGCGCCCCGCTGCCCATCACTTCAGCGGCGCCAGAGCTTTGCAGCGCAGCCCCCACACCAAACGATGCCGCAATCGTTAATAACACTTGGGTATCCAGCCCACGTTTAGCAGCACCTACCGAACAACACCCCGTTAAAAGCGCTAGCGCCGCCCCTAACATAGCGGCGTTAAGCATGCTCAGCACGCCTAAGGCGGCGAGTAACACGGCGCCAAACAGCAGGCCCCATGCTAGCGGGGCTTTTTCATGGATCGGACGGGCTGCGCCATTGAGCTCACTAATCAACAAGAAGTCACGCGACTGGCGGTGCCGCTCAATAAACGGTGGCCGAGCTTCGAGCAGAAGTACATCGGCGGGTTGTAGCCGCACCTGGCCTAGATTTCCTTTGACGCGTTCGCCGCCACGGCAGATCGCCAGCACCGCTGCGCCATACAAGGTTCTGAAGTGGCCATCCCGTATTCGCTGGCCAATAAATTGGCATTGGTTAGACACCACCGCTTCGACCAAGCGGCGCTCTTTAAACTCTTTTTCTAAACTGGAAGTGTCATCTCGCGATGGTATCAAACCGCGAATTTGCTGCAACTCCACGGCAGCATCGCTGGTGCCCGTGAACACCAACCGGTCGCCCCCTTTGAGTTGCTCGCCAGGCCCCACCACACTGACCACGTTACCCGCCCGCTCTATTTCAACGAGAAACAGTTCCTGCAAGTGACGCAGGCCCGCTTCTTCTACGGTGCGGTCTACCAGTACACCCGTCGGATCGACTTCCATTTCGATAGTGAACTCGCGGGGATTGGCAAACGCACTGGCCACCCCTTTCCTGGCAGGCGGTAGACGCGGCCCTAGCAATAGAAGGTAGCCGAGCCCAGCTAGCGCCACGGGAATACCTACCCAGGCCAAATCCAGCAGGCCCATACCCAGCGCAGGGTAGCGCTCAAGCAGTAAGCCATGAACCACCAAGTTGGTGCTGGTACCAAACAGGGTGATGGTGCCACCCAGAATAGAGGCAAAACTAAGCGGCATCAGCAACCGCTGGGGAGACAAGCGCAGCCGCCGACTCCAGCTCATTACCGCAGGAATATAAGTAGCGACTACCGGCGTATTATTAACGAAGCCACTCAGCAACGCCACGGGTAATAGCAGACGCGCCAGCGCACCTCTTTCGCTGTTAGGGCGGCCCAGCACATAGCGAATAATTAGATCGATACCGCCGGTTTCGCGGATACCGGCTACCAGTACATACATAAAGGCAACGGTGAAGAGACCGCTATTGGAAAATCCACCTAGCGCCTGCTGTGGGTCAATCACGCCCAGCGTCATCAGTAAAATAACCGCGCCCAGCAGGATAATATCCGGCCCCAGCCGTGAAAAGGCCATTAACGGAAAGACAGTAAGCACCACCCCTACCGCTATCCAAGCATCCAGCGACATAAACACGACATCCTTAATAAATAAGCATGACGGTATTGTGAAGCCAATCTCATATTCTAAAAAGTTATTTTTAGAAACACTTAAAGATCAAAATAGAATATAGAATTCGCTGTCGGGCCTTCTTATCAATTCATAGGCGCACAAAAAACCCCGCACGTGGCGGGGTTTTCTGGCCAATCAGCGCTACGCGATGATGGCTAACATCTCAGCAGCAAAGCTTCAGAAGAAAGCTTAGCCTTCTACTTTGATGTTAGAAGCCTGAAGGCCTTTCTTACCCTGGGTGACGTCGAAGGAAACCTTCTGGCCGTCTTGCAGAGTTTTGAAGCCTTCCGCTTGAATTTCTGAGAAATGCGCGAACAGGTCGTCGCCATTGTCATCAGGGAGAAATGAAGCCGAAGCCTTTAGTGTCGTTAAACCATTTAACGGTACCAGTTGCCATGATCGAAATCCTCAATGTAGCTCATTAAAACCGGGAAATACCCGAATTGCAGTGGGTAGAACAAGAAACTTTCACCAGATTTAACGCTTGAGGCGCTTCTATCCTGCTGATAACGTTCGACTTGCTAACCAACTGCGACTATTTTGCGCATTCCCACTCCGCTCGTCAATACCCACTATTAATGTCAATAAAAAAGCCAGCTTTTTCAGTGATCCGCAAGTATCCAACTGGCGGCCTTCTCCGCAATCATCAGCGTGGGCGAGTTAGTATTACCACTGGTTATTGTCGGCATGATGCTCGCATCGGCCACTCTTAGCCCGCCAATGCCACGCACTCGCAGCCGCCCATCGACTACCGCCATGGCATCCTCCTCGCGGCCCATTTTCGCAGTCCCAACGGGATGAAATATAGTTGTCCCTATATCGCCCGCCAACCGAGCGAGCTCGTCGTCCGTTTGGTACTCAACGCCCGGCTTCACTTCTTCAGGGGCATACTTAGCAAATGCAGGCTGCTCGGCTATTCGTCGGGTGACGCGAAGGGAATCTGCCGCCACTTTTCGGTCTTCAGGTGAACTCAGGTGGTTGGGCGAAATGGCTGGCGCCTGGCGCGGGTTGCTGCTTTTAAGCCGTACGGTACCCCGGCTAGTGGGGTTCAAATTACATACGCTGGCAGTAATCGCTGGGTACGGGTGTAAAGGCTGACCAAAGGCTTCCAAACTGAGCGGCTGCACGTGGTATTGAATATTAGGGTGTACTTGCTCTTCCGTACTGCGGGTAAAAGCTCCCAATTGCGAAGGCGCCATACTCATGGGCCCCGAGCGTTTCACTAGGTACTCCCAACCAATACCCGCTTTACCCCATAAGGTACTGGCAATGGCATTTAACGTTTTGCCGTTGGTGATCTTGTATACCGAGCGGATCTGCAAGTGATCTTGCAGATTTTCACCCACGCCGGGCAGGTCATGTACTAACTCAATACCATGTTCACGCATCAGTTCAGCGGGCCCTACCCCGGAAAGTTGCAATAAATGCGGTGTGCCGATAGCACCCGCGCAAAGCACCACTTCCCCGCTAACGGTAACGCGCTGCACTTCGCCATCGCGCTCTACCTCTATCCCCGCGCAGCGCAGTGCGCCTGCTTGCCCCGCAAAAACCAGGCGATTGACCTGGGTGGAGTGCCATAACGTTAAGTTGTTGCGCTTGAGCGCAGGTCGCAGAAACGCCTTAGCGGTGTTCCACCGCCACCCGGAGCGCTGATTAACTTCAAAGTAGGCCACGCCTTCATTAGAGCCGCGATTAAAGTCCTCTGTCCGCGGAATACCCGCCTGAACGGCCGCCTCGGCAAAGTCATCCAACACCTGCCATTTGAGGCGTTGCTTTTCGATCCGCCATTCGCCCCCGTGACCGTGGAAATCCCGGTGCTTCGCGTCGGCATCGCCCCTCATCCAGACGGTAATGATCTTCGTGCTTGATAAAATCGGGCAAGCAGTTTTCCCATTTCCAGGCATCGTCGCCCGCCACTTCAGCCCAGTGATCATAGTCTCGCGCTTGGCCGCGCATATAAATCATGCCATTGATGCTGGAGCAACCGCCCAGCGTTTTGCCCCGCGGATAGATCAATGAACGGCCATTGAGCCCTTTGTCGGGCTCAGTACGAAACAGCCAGTCGGTACGCGGATTATTAATGCAGTAGAGATACCCTACTGGGATATGTATCCAGTGGTAGTTATCGCGCGGCCCCGCCTCTATCAATAGCACCTTATTGTTTGGATTGGCGCTCAGTCGGTTGGCCATTAGGCACCCTGCGGTGCCGGCTCCTACAACGATATAGTCGAAATTATTGTTCGTTGGTTCTTGCATGCGCTGGTTCCCGTAACGTATTGGCGTTACTTCGCCGTGGGCATAACAAACTCAGCACCGTCATCAATCGAGTCCGACCAGCGCTGCATGATGGATTTCTGTTTGGTGTAGAAACGCACGCCCTCTTCGCCGTAAGCATGCGTGTCGCCAAATAGCGAGCGCTTCCAACCGCCAAAGCCATGCCACGCCATCGGCACTGGGATGGGCACATTGATGCCCACCATGCCGACCTGAATACGGCGACCAAACTCCCGCGCCACTGTACCGCTTTCGGTAAAGCAGCTAACGCCGTTGCCAAACTCGTGATCGTTAATCAGTTGAATGGCAGTGGCGATATCCGGCACCCGCACACAAACCAGCACCGGGCCAAAAATTTCCTCTTTGTAGACCGTCATGTCAGGCGTGACATGGTCGAACAGCGTGCCACCCATCCAGAACCCGTCAGTGCAGTCATCCCCCGCCGCTGAGACATCAAAATCGCGGCCATCAACCACTAATTCAGCGCCTTCAGCCACACCTTTTCGATATACCTGGTAATCCGTTGGTGGGCCTGCCGGGTCACAATGGGGCCCATTTCTGCATCCAGCTGCATACCATTTTTACTTTCAGCGCGTTGGCACGCTCAGCCAGCACCGGGACAACGTTATCGGCCACATCGCCAACTAATACCGCCACACTAATCGCCATGCAGCGCTCCCCGGCGGAACCGTAGGCAGCACCAATCAACGCATCAACGGTTTTATCAAGGTGGGCATCCGGCATCACCACCATATGGTTTTTAGCCCCACCCAGTGCTTGGATACGTTTGCCGTTACGTGCGCCGCGCTCGTAGATCAGATTGGCAACCGGTGTGGAGCCGACAAACGACAGCGCTCTGACATGCGGATGGTCAATCAACGCTTCTACCGAGTCCTTATCCCCCTGCACAACGTTGAACACGCCATCGGGCAGACCCGCCTGTTTAAGCAGGTCGGCCATCAATAACGATGCGCTGGGATCAAGCGGGCTAGGTTTAAGAATAAACGTATTGCCCGCCGCAATTGCCAGCGGGAACATCCACATTGGCACCATAGCCGGGAAATTAAACGGCGTTATACCAGCAACGACGCCTAGCGGCTGGCGCACCGTCCAGTTGTCGATCCCCGTACTGACCTGCTCGGTATAGTCACCTTTTAATAATTGCGGGATACCACAGGCGAATTCAACAATATCAATACCCCGCGCGACTTCCCCCTGGGCATCGGTAAACACCTTGCCGTGCTCTTTGGTAATCGCTTCGGCCAGTTCGTCTTTATGGGCATTTAACAGTTCTAAAAACTTAAACATGACTCTGGCACGACGGATCGGTGGTGTATCCGACCAGGCGGGAAAGGCAGCCTGGGCGGCCTCAACGGCGGTGTTCACATCAACCGCAGAGGCGAGCGAGACACGGCCAGTAACGCGGCCAGTGGCGGGGTTGTAGACATCTTGAGATTGAGAAGACTCACCAGCGGTGACCTGGCCATTGATAAAGTGCTGAATCGCTTTTGTTGTCATGGGGTTACCTGTTGTAGAGGACGCGCGTGAGAACTTGCTAAGGAATATTTATGTTTAACCTAGCCTACTGGGCTCTACAAACGGATCAATTGAGTTATTTAAAAGCCAGTTATAAGCTCTGCTAATATCTTAGCCACGCTGTGAGGCCCATCATGCAAGACTACGCCACACTGCGCGCTTTCGTGGCCGTTGCCAAGACGGGGAGCGTGTCACGCGCAGCAGAGCAGTTACACCTGACACAGCCTGCCATTAGCCTAAAGTTGAAACAGCTACAAGCGAATCTGGGACTGAACCTGTTTAGCCGCCGCCCCCAGGGGCTCGCGCTGACAGCCGACGGCCATGCGCTATTACCCGCCGCCGAAAAGGCCCTGGCCAGCGCTCACGCCTTTGAACAAACCGCCGGTGCGCTGCACAACACGCTTCGCGGCAAGCTCACCATTGGCACCATCGTCGACCCCGAATTTTCTCCGCCTAGGCGCCTTTTTAAGTCGCCTGATGGCACGCGCCCCGCAGTTAGAAACCGAACTGCACCACGGGATGAGCGGCAGTGTGCTGAATCGTATTGAACAGGGCGATTTAGATGTCGGTTTTTACTTGTCGCCACCCGGCCAAGGTCCTGGGCTCGAACGCGAACAAGGACATGAGACGTTGGCTTGGCGCGAGCTGACGCATTTTGATTACCATGTGATTGCCCCAGCGGGCTGGGAAAAGCGGCTTATTGATACCCGCTGGGAACATTTGGCCACGCTGCCCTGGATTGTCACGCCACAAGATTCAGCCCACCACCGTCTGCTGAAACAGGCGCTAGCCAAAAGCGGCGCGATGCCCAATCGCGTAGCCCAGGTTGATCAGGAGGCTTGCATGCTCGACTTGGTGCGTGCGGGCGTCGGTTTAAGCTTGGCCCGCGATGCCCTGGCCATGGCTGAACGCCAGGAGAGCGGTCTGGCCGTAGCAGACAATATTCGTCTACCCTGCGCGTTAAGCTTTATATGGCGTCATGATAGCGCAGCCGAACCGACCGTAAACGCAGCCCTCAGTACGTTGGATGAGGTATGGCCGCATCGGCTGGACTAGGCCAATCATCTCAAAGGAGGAACTCATCGATTAATTCGCTGCCCGACGGTGAGCGCTTAATTATGCATAGACGCTCAATGTGTACTAGAGTGGTTGCATATAAATTAGACCGGTCGGCTAAGCGCTCAGGAGCTGGGCGTTTTGACCCAAACGTTGATCTATAGATAGGAGATCTTATGAGCAACAGCATTACGACGATTAATCCAACTAACGGCGAAACACTCGATACCTACACGCTGATGAATAGCGATGAAGCGAAGCAGGTAGTCGATGCCTGTTACGAGGCATTTCTCGATTGGCGCCTAGAATCGCTGGAGAACCGTGCTAAAACGGTTAAAGCAATCGGCCAAGCGCTGCAGGAACATAAAGACGAGCTTGTCGACCTGATGGTGAAGGAGATGGGCAAACTGCCTTCCGAAGCCCGTCAGGAAGTTGATCTATGTACCGGCATCTGCGACTACACTGCCGAGCATGGCCCGGAAAAACTAGCTGATGAAGAGCGTCAACCTAGCAACGGTGAACGCGGCATTGTTAGCTATTCTCCGATGGGTGTTATCTACGGCATCCAGCCATGGAATTTCCCGGCCTATCAGGTCGTACGTTACTCTATCGCCAATCTTATGGCGGGTAACGGTGTACTGCTTAAACATGCTGAAAACGTTACCGGCAGCGGTTTGTTGCTGGAAAAATTTATCGCAAAGCGGGTCTGCCTGAAAATGTTTTCCGTACGCTGCTGATATCGCACGATGTGTCTGACGAAGTGATTGCACACCCTGCTGTGCGTGGCGTTACCCTAACAGGCAGCGACGGTGCAGGCCGCAAAGTTGCCGCCAAGGCTGCTGAATACCTGAAAAGACCGTACTTGAGCTGGGTTCTAACGATGCGTTCTTAGTGCTTGATGACGCTGACCTAGACGTAGCGGTAGACACTTGCGTAACGGGACGTGTCTTTAACGGCGGTCAAACCTGTGTAGCTGCCAAGCGCTTTATAGTGACCGAGAAAAACTATGAAGCGTTCAAAGAGCGCTATGTCGCTCGTATGCAGTCGCTTAAAGCGGGTGACCCCACCCAGGAAGATAGCGATCTTGGCCCCATGGCACGTGTTGATCTGCGTGACGATCTCCACGAGCAGGTTGAAGATAGCGTTCGTAAAGGCGCGAAAATTCTTTGTGGTGGCGAAAAGCCATCAGGCAAGGGTGCGTTTTACCCGGTCACTGTGCTCGACAATGTGTCCCCCGGTCAGCCCGCTTATGATGATGAGCTGTTTGGCCCGGTCGCCGCGTTGATTCGTGCCAAAGATGACGAAGACGCCATGCGCATTGCCAACGATAGCCGCTATGGCTTGGGCGGTGGCATTATCTCCAAAGACGTTAAGCGCGCGACAGAACTTGCCAGCAAGTACTTTGATACCGGCATGGTATTTATCAACGGGTTTGGTGTCGCCACACCGGAAATGCCCTTCGGCGGCGTTAAAAATTCCGGCTACGGTCGTGAGCACGGTGGCTTTGGCATGCATGAATTCGTCAATGCAAAATCGGTGATTGTCGTTCAAGAGTAATGCGTTAAGTCTTGTTGGATTTAGCCGTTAACTAAAATACGCCGCAACTCCTTCTCTTATGTAGGCTTGCGGCGTTTTTATGGGCCACTCTGTGCTTTTATGAGTCACTCCAGGCGTTGGCGGGTGGCTCTGCGCTGCCAAAGCGTTAACCCGATTGCCATGATTAACCACGTTACCAAAGCGGCAATAACATCGTCTAAAACAATTCCAAAACCACCCTGCACATACTCAGCTAGCTGAATGGGTGGCGGTTTTACCGAGTCAAAAAAGCGGTATACACCAAACGCTAGCGCTATTGCCACGGGATGGCGTGCGGCAGCTAACCCTATGACTGTCAGCGGGAACGCCACATATTCATCGGCCACGATACTGCCATGATCCAACCCGGCATAATGTCTCGCGGCGACGTGACAAACGGGCACCGCAAGCACCAGTAAACAAGCGATAACGATACCTTGCTGACCTATCGGGCGGCCCAGTAGCCACCATGCCAACGGAATGCCTATCAGTGAACCCAAAGCGCCCGCTGCAAACGGCGATAGGCCCAATCCAAAGCCGGTGGCTAGCCAAAAATTAACCGTATCCAGCATTAACCCGCCTGCTCGGCTTGACGTTCAAGTTCGGTGGTCATCTCTTTGGGTAAGTTCAGTGCGCTGGCTAATTGGTCCAGCCATGCGCGCTCCATGGGATTTTGATCGTCGGTTACCGCGACGCTGATGAGATACATCTCGCGTGCGGCCTGCGGGGAGTCTGCCTCACGGGCAAGCGCCTGGGCATCCAATGGTGCCTTTAGCTGCTGCTCTACCCAGTGATGCATTTCCTGATCAGCCCCTAGGGCGTCGATTTGCTCAGTGATCAATGCCTGTTCTTGCTCGTCAATGTGGCCATCGGCGCGCGCCGCCATGATCATCGCTTGTAGCAGTTCCAGGCTACGCCGTTCTTGAACGTCACCGCTAAGCACGTCGACCCGCTCGCCTTCCGCGGCATTGGCTTGCGCATTGCCAGGCTGACCGTTGCTGTTCTTTGCGGCTTGCGAGCTCTGCCATGCTTTCCAGGCCAGTACGCCTACTCCGGCAATGGCGCCGTATTTCAATGCCTTACCACCCATGCTGCGGCCCCGTTTAGAACCCACTAACATGCCCATGGCACCGCCACCCAACAGGCTTTTGACATCAAAGCCGCCGGATGAGCTGCTGCCTTGACCACTACCACCGCCCAACTGTTTGGAAAGCCCACTCAGCATGCCTTTCACATCGACACCGCTACTGCTACCGCCCTTCTGGCTCCCGCCCGCTTGCTGCATCAACTGCTGTAAAATCTTGCTTGCGTTCATCCTTGCACTCCTCATGGGTGGTCTTTTCGGCGCCGATAACGTTTAACGCTCTTTATAAAACATGTTGTATGAACGCAGCATGAATTAACGCTGCCGACTTCCACATTACCGCTATGCGCCCTTCACGGCTACCGAGCTACCGTGCCGGCTAGCGCGTACTTCTATCCGGATGGGCATTTGCTCCTTGAGCTCGCTGACGTGGGAAATGACTCCAATCATACGCCCGCCCATTTGCAGTTCGCTCAGCATGGCGATGGCTTGATCCAACGCATCCTGATCGAGGCTGCCAAAGCCTTCGTCGATAAAGAGCGTATCCAACTGAATGCCGCCCGCGTACGCCTGCACGACATCCGAAAGCCCCAGCGCTAACGACAGCGCTGCCATGAAAGACTCCCCCCCAGAAAGCGTCGCTACCGAACGGTTCTTGCCGGTGTAGGTATCGGCGACATCAAGCTCCAGCCCCGACGCCTTGTTGCCTTTTGAGGGGTCTTCTCGACGAACTAACTGGTAGCGCCCCCGACTCATACGGACCAGCCGCTCAGAAGCCTGAATCAGAACGTCATCCAGTAGCACGCCGAGCACGAAGCGTTGCAGGCTGATTCTATGCCCGGTGCGGCCATTAGCGACTTCGCTTAGCGTGCCCCACAGTTGATATTGGGCTTCAAGCTCCGCTTGGGCCGTATGTGCAGTCGCCAGCTTTTGGCGAATACCGTGCAGCGTCGCTAAACGGCCATCAAGCTTTCGCCATGTCTCTAACTGGGTGTGCTCGGCCGCTTGGGCAGTCTCGGTCAAGGTCGTGAGCGCGGTAAGATCCGGCGGCGTTTTGTCGGCAAGCTGGGTTTGGTAATTCTGCAGCGCGCCCTCGAGTTCAGCTAAGCGACGCTGGTACGCCTCGACGTGGTGCGTCAACGCTTGGCGCTGAGCAGCATCCAACTGCGCTGCCTGAAACGCCGTCTCATCGCTAAAGGGGCTGGTCTGTAGCGCGGCCTGCCACTCCGTTCGCGCCTGCTGTAACGACTGCTCGCTGCGTTCGATACGTTCGTTCGTGCCGCGTAGTTGCTCCTCTGCTCGCGCCAGTTGGGTTTGACTGTTCGACAGCGCTTGCTGAGCGCTTTCCCAATCTTGCTCAATGTGCGCTATTTGGTGCTCAAGCTCAGTAAGCGTTTGGCGCATAGCGACGGGGTCGCGGGCATTTTCAGGCAGCGACTGGCTCAACTGATCGCGCTGACTTTCTAGCCTCAACGCGTCCTCTTTGGCTTTTTCAACCGCGGGCCGCTGGGCTTTAAGCTGCTTATCCAGCGCGCCCCACTCGCGTCGTAGCGCATCACGGGCGGCGATTTGCTGCTGAACCTCGCGCTCAACGCTTGCCTGCCGAGTGACCTGGCGATTTAACTCATCGCAGGTGTTTTGTAGTGCCTTCAGCGCTTGGCTCGCCCACTCGCCTAACTGCTGATGGAGTCGTTGCACTTGCTGCGTGTGGTAGTTAATCTGCTGGGTAAGCTGCTGGTGATGGCGCTCAGCGACCTGAAGAGCGTGGCGGGCCTGCTCTTGAGCCGACCTGGCCGCCTCCACCTGCGCCTGAGTGACGACCTCGGCGTTGTCAACCGCCGGGGCGGGATGCGCTAAGCTGCCGCACACCGGGCAGGGCGCATCCTGCTCGAGCGTCAATGCAAGTAGCGCGGCTTGGCCCTGGTGCCAGCGCATCTCCTGCTCTGTGGCGCTGCGATCCGCCTGTGCTGCGTCATTTTTCGGCGTTCAAGTGCGTCTGCTGCCTGCTGCTGTTGAGCGGTTAACTCGCGCCCTTGGCGGTTAAGTTCATCCAGCTCTTGGCGCTGGATCAGTAGATGATTGTGGCGGTTAAGCTCAGCGGGTGCGCTGGCCAGTTGCTGGAGCTCGGCCTGTAAACGTTCGAGATTGACGCCTATCGCTTCACCCTGTTGGCGAATAGCGTCTAACTGGGCCTCGTCGCGTTTGAGTGCACTGTCCGCTTGCTGCCACGCGGCCTGCGCCGTTTGAAAATGCGTTTGCAGCTCGCTGAGCTGTTGGCCTTTTGAATAAACTCGCCCAACTGACGATGACGCTCGCGCAGCGCAGGCAGTTCTGACTGTCGCTGACGTGTCGTTTCTAATGCCTGCTTTGCCTGTTGGGCGTTAGAACGCTGGGCGGTTAACACAGCTTCAGCCGTTTGCTGTTCGGCTTGAGCGGTCGTTACTGCTTGCTGCGCTTGGTCTAAGGCGCTTTTGGCGCCTGCAGCGCCTGTGCATGGGCGCTTTGTGCTAGACGCTCCTTGCTGCTTTCGATCTCATCGTGCTGCCCAAGGTGGCGAGCTTTGTCCGCCGCTAGCGTATCGCGGGCTTCAAATTGGCGCTGCAGCGCCAGGGCCTCGTCGCGCTGTATTTCGGCCTTGCGGCGCTGTTGCTGCGCGGTTTCGAACTGGTGTCGTGCGTCTTCCACCTGTGGCTTTAGCGCCTCCAGTTCTTGATCTAACGCGGCCTCATTCTCCAGCTCGCCCCGGCCAGAATGCCGCTGATATGTTGGCGATGCTCCTTCACATCCCGCTCGATTTGATTGGCCTGATTGCGCAATTGCTCTTCGATACGCTGAAAGATCTGTGTTTGAAACAGTTGCGAAAAGATTTTTCGCGCTCTTTTGAATCGGCGATCAGCAGCTCGCGGAACTTGCCCTGGGGCAACACCATGACCTGGCGAAATTGGTTGGCATCCAGGCCAATCAGCGTTTGCAACTCGGCGGTGGCATCGTTGACTTTGCGCGCCACCAAGCAGGTTTCTACCTCGCCACCCGCCTTTAATCGCCAAAGCTGGGCTTCCGCATTATGCGTGGTGGTCCCTTCGCCGCGCGCTTTGGGACGCTCTTGCTGGGGAACACGCCGAACCCGGTAATCAGCGCCGCGAAGATGAAAATCGAGGCTAACTTCCGTTAACAGCGCAGCATCTGCCTGATCGCAGCGCATCTGGGTCGGGTCGCGTTCATTACCCGTCGTCTGGCCGTAAAGAGCAAAACACAGCGCATCGAGAATCGAGCTCTTACCCGCCCCGGTGGGCCCGTTAATCAAAAACAGGGGGCTTTTGCCCAGCGCGGTGAAATCAATGCTTTCAGTGCCCGCGAACGGGCCAAAGGCCTGCATGGTCAGCATTAACGGCGTCATTGCTGGGCCTCATCGCGCTGCAGTTGGGTAATCAATTCAGCCATCGCGCTGGCCTGACCCTCGCTCATGGCCCTCGCCGCTGGTCTGGTTGAAGAAGTCGCTAAACATATCCAGCGCATCAAAGCGCAGCCGCTCCCGGTCGAGCTGCTGCATACCGCGCGCCTCTAGCATGCCCGGCTTCTCGAGGTGCAGCACATTGGGGTACACCTCACGCAGTTTGCCCATGGGATCGAGAATCGCGTGACGATCGGTCAATCGCACCAACAGGTAATCGTCGGCGTTCTTATCGGTTCGGCCCTGGGCGATCAACGCATCCAGCTCGCCTTCCAAGACACGCACTTCACGGCTGGGTATCAGTGTCATCTGGTCAATTTGCGTGACGCCGTTCACGCCTAACTCGACCAGCGTGACGCCTTTACGCTGGCTGGCTTCGGAAAAGCTGTATTTGAGCAGCGACCCGCTGTAGCGAATATGCTCACCACCGCGATACTGGGGGCCGTGCAGATGACCCAGCGCCACGTAATCGAAGTGCTGCATGGGCTCCCCAGGCGACGTTTTCGGCGCCCCTAGCGTCAGCGGTCGTTCCGAGTCTGAGGCGCTACCGCCATCCACAAAGCAGTGGCTCATCAGTATGCAGGGCGGGTTGCATGCCGCTGTTCGCTGATCTGCTCCACCAGATAGCGATGGGCAGCATCGAAATCGCGCGCCTCAACGTTAAACTGGCTGCGCACCTGCTCCGGGTCGGCGTAAGGGATGCCGAATACATCCACTTCCACGCCGCCCACAGACAGGGTGACGGGCGTGGCGAAATCAGCTAAATCGGAAAGAATGTGCAGCCCAGCTTGGCGCAGGTGGCGCGCGCCAAAACGCAGGCGCTCGGCGCCGTCGTGGTTGCCTGAAATCATGATGACCGGCAGCTTGCGCACTTCACATAGCGCGTGGAGCACTTCGTCCAGCAGCGTGACGGCCGCCGAGGGCGGCACCGAGCGGTCGTAGATATCGCCAGCGATCAGCACCGCATCGACGTTTTCCCGATCGATGATAGCGATGAGCTGGTTGAGCACATGGCGCTGATCTTCCAACAATGAAAGATTGTGAAATAGCCGACCCAGGTGCCAATCAGCGGTATGGAGTAAACGCATAACAAGCTCAACAGCCAATAGTGTAGCGGCATCATAGCAACCTAATGGCGCTGCGTTTAGCGCAGGCGTTGAGCTTGTTAAAAGTGTCGCTACGGTGTTCTGGGTAGCTGACGCTTGTGATCGGTGCGTTGATAGGTGCGGGTGATGGTTGTGTAGGCCTGTTCGCTGACCTGCTGGCCGGTAAGGAAGGCATCAATTTCGGCGTAGGTGACACCCAGCGCCACTTCGTCCGCCAACTGGGGTTTAAGCGACTCCAGGTCGGCCGTGGGCAATTTTTCTACTAATGAGGCGGGTGCCTTCAAAGCGGCCCCGATTTCTCTTACCTGCCCTTTAGTGAGCCCAGTCAGCGGTGCCAGGTCGCAGGCGCCATCGCCATATTTGGTGAAAAAGCCCATCAATGCCTCTGCGGCTTGATCAGTCCCCACCACTAAACCTGACTTGGCACCAGCGACCGCATACTGAGCCGCCATGCGTTGGCGCGCCTTAATATTGCCCAATACAAAGTCGCGCTGAGCGGCGTCTTGAAATGTCAAACCGCCCTCTTCCAAGGAAGCCAACAGAGCATCGCTGGGCGGCTTTACATTCACATTGAGCACTTCATCGGGGAAATAAAGGTCAGTGCCTGTTGCGCATCATCCTCATCTTTTGCTCGCCGTAAGGCAGCCGCATGGCATAAAAGCGCGCGTCACTCCCTTTATTGCGGGCCTTTTCTACGGCCAACTGTGCTAAGCGCCCAGCGACGGTCGAGTCCACGCCACCACTAATCCCCTAACACAAGGGCATGTTGGCCTGTTTCAAGCATTTGGTTACATAGAAAATCCACGCGTTTATCGACTTCGTGTTGAGGCTCAATCGAACCTTGGGCATGCAAGTCTGCTTGAATAAGCTGCTGTTGGGTTGCTTGGTTATTCATTGATTTACCTGCCTCCTTGCGAACTATTGGTAGCCGACATCATGCTTCGTCGACGCTAGGTGCGTTACCTGCCAGCACCTCGCCATGGTATTTAGGAATCAACTCCAAGGCGTAATGTGCTGCGGCCAACCGCACCTGGTTGCGGTCACCTGAAAAACGCTGCGTCTCAGTCATCAGGTAGGTCTTTTGATTGTGGCGAAAGGCCCAAGCAAAACACACCGTGCCCACGGGGATGCCATCGTGTGGCTCAGGACCAGCGATGCCGGTATTGGCGACGGCCACATTAGCATCGTTGTTATCTAGCGCGCCTAGCGCCATTTCACGGGAGGTCGCTTCACTGGTAAGCCCGCAGGACTCGATGGTGTCAAAGCTAACGGCTAAGTAGCGATTCTTGGCTTCTGGTGAGTAAACCGCCAAGCCACAATCTATTGACTGGCCACTGCCCGGTATACTGGCGAGTTCGGATACGATTAAACCTGCGGTACAAGACTCAGCCGTGGCCATCTTCAATTCGTGCTTTTTAAGATACTCACTAATTTTTTCAAGCAGTTCCATTGCTTTTCTCCTAATGACGCTATCACACCCTATTCTGTTATTACTCCTTTAGGCACTATAGCTAAGCGCTATGATTTGTCTAAAACACTTGACGGCTATTAACATAAGTTATGCCATTTAACTCACCAGGGGCTCCCTAAATAATACGGCTAAAAAAAAGCCCCTACCTGAGGATAGGGGCCTTCGAGTTAGCCTTATAACTAGTTGCGAAAGGCGTCGGGATAGTTGGTTAAATCTACATCCCATAACACAGGCAGCAAGAAATACACCGCGGCTACTATTAACAGCATGGCAATAATGTTGATCCAGAAGCCGGTGCGCACCATCTCAATAATTTTGAGTTTGCCGGTAGCAAAGATAATTGCGTTGGGTGGGGTACCCACCGGTAGCATAAAGGCGCAGTTGGCGGCCATGGCGGCAGGCACCATCAGTACGAAGGGGTGGATATCCAGCGCCAGTGCCAATGACGCCAGAACTGGCAAAATCATTGTGGCCGTGGCGGTATTCGAAGTGATTTCGGTTAAAAAAAGCACCATACCGGTCGCTATTAGAATGACCAACAAGAAGTTCACGCCTTCCAGTACGCTCATTTGCCCACCGATCCACTCGGCCAAGCCAGAAGAGCCAAAGCCTGCGGCAATCGCCAAACCGCCTCCGAATAGCAGCAGAATCCCCCACGGGACATCTTTCGCTACGTCCCAGCCCAGCAGACAGCCACCCTTATTTTTGAGGGAATCAAAAATAACAGTAATGCCGCAACAATCGCGATCATGGTGTCGTTGATACCGGGGATATTGATGATCTGGCCCTGCCACAAAAACGAGCGGGTAATCCACATAAAGGCCGCAAACAGAAAAACCACCAGCACTGCCTTCTCTTCAAAGCTGGTTTTACCCAATGCTTCTTTTTCTTTGTTAATTAGTGCTCGTCCACCCGGCAAGTGGCTAAACTCGATTCTGAAGAACACCCGCGTCAGTAACAGCCAAGCGATAAACAGCAGTGCCACCACGACAGGAAAAGCAAACATTAGCCAGCCGGCAAAGAGATCTCGATACCAAACAGCTCATTAACAATGGCTGCGAGGATAATGTTCGGTGGCGTGCCAATCAGCGTGCCCAAACCACCAATGGTACCGCCGTAACCAATACCGAAAATCAACGCCTTACTGAATTTCTCGATTTCGCCAGTGCGGTCACGGTCACCTTTTTCAAGCTCCCTGGCTAACTTGGTAAACAATGGCAGTACCAATGGGCAACATCATCATGACCGACGCGGTGTTGGATACCCACATCGATAGAAAGCCGGTAGCGGCCATAAAGCCAAATACAATGCTATTAATACTCGTGCCCAGCACGGCAATAATCGACAGGGCGATACGCTTGTGCAAATCCCATTTTTCCATTGCCAGTGCGATCATAAAACCGCCCAGAAACAAGAAAATAATCGGGTTACCGTAGGCAGCCGTCACCGTATTGCCATCCAGCGCGCCGGTAATGGGTAGTAGCACAATCGGCAATAGCGAAGTAGCGGGGATGGGAATCGCTTCGGTGATCCACCACACAGCCACCCATAACGTAGTGGCGAGTACCATACGCCCTTCAAAACTTAAATCTTCAGGGGTGAAAAAACATCACTATAAAAGCGAACAATAGCGGGCCAAGCAACAACCCAACTTTCTGCGGGGTGGTATAAGCGGGTGGCTTAGGTTGATGAGAAGGCTCGCGCTTGGCGTTGGAAGCCGCCGCTTTTGCGGCGCCACCCGTTGGTAGCGCACACATCAATAAATTTTTGGCTTGGTAATGGGAGTGCCATAGCTGATCCCATACCGTCATCAGGGCTATTTTATGCATAACGTTAACGCCAATTGCGGTCAGAGGTAAAAGAAAAGGCCCAGGTCAGCATTTCGGTAAATGCGCCGTACTAAAATCAATACTAGACCTATTTTGGCGCCCTTTATTCACTGCTATAGACAATTAGTCCAGCGACTTGTCCGCAATTACCACTAAAGTGTAACGACTTTAGTTTAATAATTAGCAGTTGCTAACGCCGACATAGATCTCGCGTTAACCTATGTGACGGCTAACCGTCATTACACAATATTCCCGATATCACGCAATATTCCCGATAACCGCCAAGGAGAAACGCGTGCTTGACCGTTTTACAATGCCGCTTACCCATCGCCCGCTGCAACGCCTCGCAACACCGTTGCATCAACAACACATCACACCCGATCAAGTGACGTTCACCGCTTTTTGATCGGCATTACTGCGTTACCGCTGCTGGCCTACGAACAGTATGGGTGGGCGCTGCTGGCGATTGTGCTTAACCGACTGGGTGATGGCGTTGACGGGGCGCTAGCGCGCCTTAGTGGCCACTCTAGCGATGCAGGCGGGTTTCTCGACATCGGGCTCGATTTCGTTTTTACGCTGCCGTGGTGCTTGGTTTTGCGCTGGCCAACCCCGCTCAAAATGCCTTGGTAGCCGCCTTGTTATTGTTTGCGTTTATTGGTACTGGCACCTCGTTCCTAGCTTTTGCGATTGCCGCCAAGCAGCAGGCAATTGAGCGCCCGCATTTTCCAAATAAAGCATTTTACTATTTAGAAGGTTTAACCGAAGGCACTGAAACCGTGGCGGCCTTGGTGATGTTTTGTCTTTTCCCTGCGTACTTTCCAACGTTAGCAACGCTGTTCGCCATTGCCTGCCTTATTACCACCGCCACAAGATTATGGGGTGGCTACTGGACGCTGCGTCGGCATAATGGTCACTAGTTTGTCATGGAATGTTTTTGCATTTGCTTCCCGTTCATGCGTATATTAGGATCGTTGTCGTACAACACACGTACAACATAAATTCAGGCGGTTACGCCATGATAGCCGCCGTTCCATTCGCATTCACACGGAGCCGTGATATGCACAGTGAAACGCTAAGCGAACTTTCCCAAGCGGGTCTTCACATCGCCATTCAAGATATCAAGGATGACTTGTTCGACACCCCTGACTGCGACTACGCCATTGCTCAACTGCTTAGCCAGTGGGGTCTGGATGAAAAAGCCGAGCAACTGCTCGATGAAATGCTGCTGAAATGGGGCACCTCTCCAGAAGTACTCGCCCTAACCCAGCGTGGCTATGCGGAAATAAAGAGGTCTGATCTGTTCGCCGATAACGACGAACCCATCATTCAGCCGCACAAAACCGCCCCCGCTAAACTACATATTGTTGCGGCGTAGCTTACTTATATCACTTCTAGTAGTAGCGTCTTTTCTGCTAAGAGAATGGCTTCTACTACTAGTATCGTTTTATCGGTGCCCCTGGCCGCTTAGGCGTCAGGGGGCATTTTTGTTTGTCTTGCGGCTGCAGGTAATCCCAGCGCAGACTTTTATAGCTTAAAATTAAGATCACGATTTTGACATTAAGACATCCCTCAGCCGCTGACGCTCGTGCTCTTCGTAGAAACTAGGGTCATTAAAAGATCGCCTTGGGTATCATCGAAGATCAATTCCAGCACTTTTGCACTACTTTGCACCATCGGCTCAAAGTGCGCTGTGTGAGTAACCAATGCGGTGACGCGGCGGCGGCGGTAAATAGCATACATGCCCAGTAGCGCAAACACGCAAGCAATGTAAACCGGTAGGCCTTGGCTTCCGACTGCCGTCATCAAGGAGCCTGCTGCAATGGGCGCCACCGCACAGCCAGCGCCATGCATCACCAACATGTCCGCGGAGCCTGCGACAATCTCATCGGGGTGAAGCTGATCAATTAACTGCGCTACCGCCAGTGGGTAGAGTGAAAACGCCAAGCCACCCCAGAGAAAGTAAAGGCCTAACAGCGCTTCATGCGTAGGCGCAAACGGCATGCACGCAGCGATCAACGCGGCTAACAGCACGACCCATGTCATCACCCGTGGGCGGTCATGCTTATCGGAAAAGCGACCAATGGGTATTTGCAGCAATGCGCCGCCAACAATTGCCACGCTCATCACTAACCCGACACCACCGATATCAAACCCTAACTGCGTGGCGTAGACCGGGGTCATCGACCAAAACGCGCCCATCGCTAGCCCCGATAACGCGGCAGAGGCCACCGCCAAGGGCGCAAAGCCTAGCAGCGCACGCAGACTACTTTTGGGTCGTTCAGACATCTTCGGCTGAACACGTCGTGTCAGCGTAATGGGCAACAGTGCCCAACTAATCAAGATGGCAATGATGACAAAAAGCAAAAATCCTTGTGGCGAGGAGAGCCGCAGCAGCTGCTGTGCGGTGGCTAAGGCGCCCAGATTGACCACCATATAAACTGCGAAAATGCGCCCCGCTCATGGCTGGCTGCTTGGCTATTCAACCAACTCTCGATCACGGTGATTAAGGTAATGAACGAAAGCCCGTACACCATCCGTAAGGGCAACCATACCCATGGGTTGATAAAGACCAGATGCAACAGCGCCACCGAGGGCACAAACGGAGGCGCAGAAACCAAAAGTACGAATATGCCCCATGCGCCTGATCAGACGACCACTCACCCAGGTGCCGCCAATAAAGCCGATAAAGTAGCCGGACATAATCATCCCCAACACGGCGCTGGAGAACCCCTCCTCCGTGCCCCCGCAGTGTCAGGGAGCGTATTGAGTAACCCATTGCCTAGCAGCAGTAACGCCACGCTATACAGGATTGATTTAACCGGTTTTAGCATTGCCAATGATCGCATTGCGTCTCCTCGCAGCCGATTACCTAAGGGTAATGCATTAAGCCGATGCATAAAGAGTGCCAGCGGAGGCTCATGCAATTTTCGTTGACAGGCTAACGTTCTTTATATAGAACGTTCTATATAAAGAACGGCACTTCTAAGGGCGCACCACCATGGATAAGCTCTCGCTCAATACGCTGGGCCATCACCTTCAAGCACTTCGCCTGGAGCGGGCTGGTCATTGTCGCAACTGGCCAGTGAGGGCGGGCATCGCCAAATCCAACCTGTGCCGCCTTGAACAGGGCAACGGCAACCCAACGCTGGACACCATCTGGCGGCTGGCGGTGCAGCTTAATGTGCCTTTCGGAACCTTGGTGGCCCCCATCACCGTGCCCTTGGGTGAAGATGGCATCCAAGTGCGCTTGATCGATCAAGGGAAAGACACCCCCCAGGTGGACGCCTATTGGATGCGCTGTGCGCCCCATACGGTTCGCCATGCCGAGGCCCATTCACTGGGCACTCGCGAGTCATTAACGCTGATTAGCGGCTGGCTGGAAGCGGGACCAGAAGGCGCCACTACGCAGTTGGCACCTGGCGACACTCTCACCTTTCCCGCCGATCAGCCGCATCTTTATCGCACCCAAACCGCAGAAGCTACCTTGATGATGACCATCACCTACGCCGCAAAGGCGAAACGCCATGAGCCAACTTGCCAGCCACTCTCCTGCTCGTTACGCCTTAAAAGGTGTGCGTGAAGCAATTCCACTGCTGGGCGGCTATATTCCGGTCTCGCTGTCGTTTGGGTTGGTGGCCACCCAGGCAGGCTTTAGCATGTGGGAAGCGGCGGCGATTTCAGCGCTAATTTACGCCGGTGCTTCGCAGTTTCTGTTCGTCGGCATGGTCGCGGCCGGCTCGCCACTCTGGCTGGTGGTCGCGATGACGCTGCTGATTAACGTACGCCATGTGGTGTATGGTCCGAACCTGGCGGCATTGTTACCGCGCAGCCGCCACTGGCCCTGGCTGATGCACGGCCTGACCGACCAAGTATTTGCCCTCGCGTTGACGCGCCTTCCACAGCTCGCGGCGCCTGAGCGATTCGGCTGGTTTGTGGGTGCTTCACTGCTGGCGTGGGGAGTCTGGATCGTGGGCACTATGGTCGGCGCCACGGCGGGTGAAACGTTAACCGCCCGCTGGCCACTGCTCGGGGAAGTAATGCCCTTCGCCCTTCCCGCGCTTTTCCTGACCATGGTCGCGCCGCGCTTTACCGACAAACGCTGGGCACTGGCGCTGAGCTGCACCATTTTTGCCGCGTTGATGCTTACCCTCTATAGCTGGAGCAACGTGGCCATTCCGCTGGCGGCCGCCTGCGGCGCTATCTGTTTCTACATGGTCAAGTTTCAATCAGGGAGAAACCAGCCATGAGCAGCGCACTCTGGCTAGCCGTGGTGGCCTCAGCATTGGGCACGCTATTGTTGCGGGTCGTACCGTTTTTATGGATGCAGCGCCGGCTAAACAGCGCGAGCGGGATTAATAACATGCCCCAGTGGCTGGGCATTCTCGGCCCGCTGATGATTGCCGCCGTGCTGGGCGTTTCGCTTATGCCGGTCAACCCAAGCGCGACGTCCTGGGTCGCAACGGTCATTGGGCTTTCCGTCACGCTGCTGGTGTGGTGGAAATTACGCTCGTTGGGCTGGCCGGTAGCCGCTGGGGTCGCGGTGTTTGGCTTGGTGCAGATAGCCGCCTACATTTGATAATGCTTTGCATTAGCTTTTACCTCATGCCATCATTCTGCTTTTAGACTTCTACCAGCCAGTGGCATGTATGCAAACCGCACACTTTCATCGCTGTCAGGGATTGGATACGTGTGTTGCTAATAGCCACCGCGGCGCTCTTTCCAATTTTCGCCCCCGCCACCCCGCTACACGCCTCAACTGAATCGCCACGCATCGTTACGCTTTACCAGGGAGCGACTGACAGTGCTATTGCCCTGGGGCTGACGCCGATCGGCGTAGTCGATTCCCTGGCTTGAAAAGCCTATGTATCGCTACCTGCGCGATCCACTGGCTAGCGTTGAGCACGTGGGGCTTGAAACGCAGCCCAACTTGGAAAAATTGCTTGGCTCAATCCCGACCTGGTCATCGCCAGCGATTTCCGCCACGCGAGCATCGCGCCGCTACTCAACGCAATTGCGCCCACGGTGTCAGCGCCGACGGTGTTTAATTTCAAAACCACGCTCACGATGGTAGCCGATGCCACTGGCCGCCAAGCAGAGGCCAGTGAGCTCCTGCAACGTTGGGAGGAACGAACTGACGATTTTAGCCAGCAGATCGCCACCAAGTTAGGCAGTGACTGGCCACAAAAGTGGCCGTGGTGCGTTTTAAAAGTGATCACGTGCGTATTTATACCCGTGGTTTTGCGGGCTCGATATTAACCGAGCTGGGCTTTGCGCAGCCAGAGAATCTGCCCACTCAAAGCTGGGGCATGAAGCTCACCAGCACTGAAAACATTCCTGTATTAGAGGCCGATGTCCTGTTTATCCTGCTGGAGCCTGATGACCCCGCTATTGCGGATAATTATCAGCACTGGCAGGCACACCCGCTTTGGCAGCAGCTCTCGGCCGTGCAACACGGGCGTGTATTCGAGGTCGACCCGGTCAGTTGGATGATGGGCGGCGGCATCTTGGCGGCCAATGCCATGCTGGACGACCTTTACACGCACTACGGTTTTGTCACGCGCGCCGCATCGCCGTTGCATGAATGCCGAGAGGCTTCCGTTACCGAGGAGCAAACCGGATGCTGACACGCCATTCTATCAAAAGCACGCCTGCCAAAAGCGTCGGTTTGTTGCTGGCTGGCTTAGTAGCCGTTGGCGCTTTTATCGCCAGTGTGATGCTGGGCAGTACTGACATTGCCTGGCCTTCCTTATGGGCGGCGCTTAACCATTACGACCCCAGCCAGGTACCCCATATCATCCCTGTTCACCGAGCGCCTTCCCCGTGCGGTGATTGCCGCGCTGGTCGGCGCCAGCTTGGCCATGGCGGGGGTATTGATGCAAACCATGACACGCAATCCGCTGGCATCCCCAGGCATTTTAGGCCTCAACGCCGGGGCGATGTTTTTGTCGTCGTCGCCGTGTCGCTGCTGCCCCCTGCATACCCCCTGCCCACTACGTGTGGGCAGCCCTGCTGGGGGCTTTCGTGGCTGCCGTTTTGGTGGTGCTACTCAGCCGTGGTCGGCACGGTGAGCTCTCCCCGCTGCGCGTCGTTCTTGCCGGGGTGGCGGTAACGGCAATGTTTGTATCGTTTAGCCAAGGGTTATTGGTGATCGATCAACAGAACTTCGAAAGCGTACTCTACTGGCTGGCAGGCTCGGTATCCGGGCGCGAACTTTCTCTGGTCATGCCCTTATTGCCCCTCTTTGGCGGCGCACTGATACTCAGTGCACTGCTTGTACGCCACGCCAATGCGCTGCTGCTTGGCGATGAGATGGTGACCGGGCTGGGTATGCAGGCCACCACCATCAAACTGCTACTCGGATTAGTGGTGATTGTATTGGCGGGCGGCGCGGTGGCACTGGCAGGCATGATTGGGTTCGTGGGACTGATTGTGCCGCATATGGCACGGGGATATTCGGCATCGACCACCGCTGGCTGCTGCCCGCCAGCGCTCTGCTGGGTGCCTGCTTACTACTCCTGGCCGATGTGGCCTCGCGCCTGTTAATGCCCCCCTCAGGAGATACCGGTCGGGGTCATGACAGCGCTGATCGGCACGCCCTTTTTTATCTATCTAGCGCGACGCAAGATGGCTAGCCAATGACGCAATCATCAACGCTTACCTATGAAAGCGGGGCTAACAATGAAAGTAACCGCTTACTGCACAGCCTTTGGCTATTGAGCCTGTTGTTAGCAGCAAGCGCGGGGCTCTCGCTCTGCTTGGGTAGTTTTCCCACCCAGCCGCTTCAGGTGTTGGGTGCACTGACAGCGCCCACCCATAGTGATCTCGCTTTTATCATCTGGCAGCTACGCCTGCCCCGTATTGTGCTGGCGATACTGGTCGGGGCTGCCCTGGCGATGGCGGGCGCTATTTTGCAAAGCATTGTGCGCAATCCGCTGGCATCGCCGGATGTAGTCGGCATTACCAGCGGTGCCGCGCTGGCCGCGGTGCTGTATCTGACGCTCTTGAGTACATCTTTAAGCACGTTATTGAGCATTCACTGGCTGCCCGCGGCGGCCATGCTGGGCGCACTGGCGTCCGCCTTGCTGGTCGCCAGCCTTGCGTGGAAAAACGGCATCAGCCCATCGCGCGTGGTACTGGTCGGTATTGGCCTTGCCGCGGCCATGGGCGCAGGCACTACGTTGCTGATCGTGATCAGCGAGGACTCGGCGGCCATGACCGCCTACGTATGGCTCACCGGCAGCCTGTATGCTGCACAGTGGGGGGATGTGATGGGCTTGATGCCTTGGCTGTTGGCGGCGACCCCGTTGTGCTTGCCTTTTCCCGACATGCCGATGCCATGGCATTGGGCGATCAAGTGGCGGAAGGGCTTGGGGTGCCTATTTTGCGTAGCCGAATGATACTACTGGGCTGTAGCGTAGCGTTGGCAGGCGCCGCCGTCGCCTTTGCCGGTGGCTTGAGTTTTGTGGGGTTAATCGCGCCCCATCTGGCGTCCAAGCTGGTGGGGCGAAACCTGGCGCGTTTAGTGCCCGTTTCTGCGCTGGTAGGGGCATTGATCGTCGTTAATGCAGACCTGCTCGGGCGTGTGGCCTTTTTACCCAAAAGACCTACCAGCGGGTATTTTCGTTGCCGGGATTGGCGCGCCCTTCTTCGTTTACCTGCTACATCGATCGCGCGGCCGCGTTTAATATCTACTCAGAAAAAACGGCGCCCCGCGGGCGCCGAATACAGCTACGAGCATTGTTACGACTGCTTAAAAATCCAACTGGTAGCCGAGCGTAAAGGTGCGGCCCCGCCCAGTGAAGTAGTACTCGTCGCTGATGCGCGCGGCCTGAGAATAATAGGTAATATAATCTTCATCGGTGAGGTTTTCGATGCCCACGGATACCCTACCGGCAGGCAGGCGGTAGGCAAGCGAAGCATCCACCAAGCCGTAACCGTCAAAATCAAGCTCAGAATCATCGACGCTACGATCAAAATAATAGCTGCCCTGTAGGCGGGTTGAAACACGCTCATTCCAAGCCGCACTCCAGCCCAGCTTGAGCGTGTCGGGCGCGATATTAATGCCGGTCAGTTTGGTATCCACACTACCATCGCCATCTTGATCCGACTTACCCTCGGTATGGGCGTACGAGAGCGACAGGTCATGCTTGTCGGCGACCTGCATGTCCCCGGTAATCTCGACACCCTGGATCTCGGTTTTCTCCCGGCTACCGACCCAGGAGCCATTCTGCTCGGTAAGCCGCTGGCCGTAATCGGCGTTGGATTCGTAATAGCTGATCTCTAACCCATAATCATCCCAATCAAAACGCGCGCCGATTTCCCGGTTATCAGTCACGATGGGTTGAAGCTGCAGCAAGGTATCCACATCCTGGCCCGGCGTACCGATCCCACGCAGTACCCTGCCCACGTCAGGCATGCCGAAACCTTCCGAGTAGCTGGCATACAGCTGAGCCCAGTCAGTCGCTTGGTAGGTAACGCCTGCGTTATAGAGCGTTTCATTGAAGCTGGGGTTGCCACCATCGACGGTGACGTTGTCTTGAGTGATATTGCTGCGGTCGATGGTTTGAAAAGTATCCACCTCTAGCTCGGCGTGTTCATGACGCACACCGGCGTGAAGCGTCAGCGGTTCGGCTAGCTTGAATTGCCCCTGCAGAAAGGGCGCCAAGTTCCGATAGCGGCTTTCCGGCACATAGGTTCGCCCGGTCTGAACCAGCATCTGGCTCGTCTCATCATCCAGTACGTCCAGGCCCACCGTGACCCCCTAACCGATCATCCAGCATGCCATCGCGGTTCAAGGTGAATTTGGCACCGCGTTTGTCAGATTCATTGCGTGTCTGATCGTATTGGGTATTTCCCGCGCTATCCACATAGGGGAAAAACGGCGTGGTAGCAAAGCGTGCGCGAAAGCGCTGCTGATACACCTGGGCATCCAACGTATTGCCGTACCAATCGGCGTGGGAGTAGGCAAGCCGCGCCGAGGTCACTTCGTTAAAGCCAGGCTCACCATCACGGTTGCCACGGCGCGCGGTGGTGGGCACACCTGCAGCGCGATCCCCTGGCACCGGCACGTAATCATTACCCTCTTCCAACTCGAAGTGATTAAGCGAGGCTTCGATTTGCTGATTGTCGTCGATCCAGTAGCCAAGTTTACCGAACAGGTCATAGCTCTCTGAGTTTTGCAGCTCACCGGGGTAAGCAATACCGACGATTTCATCATTACCATCGTAAAAAACCCCGCGCTCCTGGCGGGTAGCCGCAGCCACGAAATCCCAGTCGCCCTGCTGGCCACTAATGCGGTAATCCAGCTTGTTGCCCAACCCACCCGATTGGAAATCATCGTCCGTGGTCAGGCTGATGCCAGCGTGCTGACTGATACCACCACCTTCAGCACGCCGTGTGACGAAGTTAATCAGGCCCCCGGTGGCGCCCAAACCGTGCTCCGCACTGGCACCATGAATGACTTCGATACGCTCGACCATGGAAAGGTCAATGGTATAGCTATCCCGTGAGCTATCGCGCAATGGGTTGGATTGAGGAACACCGTCGATAAGAAACAGAGCATCGCGACCCCGCAGCGTTTCACCGGCGTTAGAGAGTTTCTGGCGGCTGGGTGAATAAGAAGGAATCAAATTGCTCAGCACTTGGCCGGGATCATCGCTAATAGCCAGCTGCTGCTCGATCTCTTCACGTGTGATGACGGTCACCCGTTGCGGTGTTTGGCCCTCTTCACTGCGGCTACGGGTGGCGGTGACCACCATGGTGGCATTTGCGTCGCTGGTAGCATTTTGCGCCTCGTTGATACCCGACGCTTGCCCCTGGGCTTGGCTAGCCGCTACTAGGCCAGCGAGCGTCAACGTGGGCCAAAACACCTGACGTTTCTTCACATGCATGTTCTTTTTATCCCCCCTGCTTGTGAGTGAATGATCCTTTTAAATAATAATGCGCATCTAAATGATAACTATTATATTATGAGGGATAAAAACCGTTAGCGTCTACCCACCGCGAACAGCCCGTTCGATAAAGTGGATGCGCTTGGCTGCCTGAAGACAGTGAGGGATGCCTAATGAGCGACTACCGATAATTGAAAATGAGAATATGTTTACTTATGGTGCTAGCTCTTTCGACCACTCAAGCGGGTTAATGATGAAACACCCTTCCCCTCGACCACCTCGCTTGCAGGGGAGCATCACTTTGTGCGGGCTATGACGCTCGCCGAGTGCTGGATGGCGTGGATATCACCATCGCCGAAGGCAAGCTCACCGTGCTGTTGGGCCCCAACGGCAGTGGTAAGTCGACGTTGCTAAAAACCCTTGCCCGCACCCTCACGCCAAGCGCCGGACACGTTTATCTGGATGGCCAGGATATTCACCGCAGCAACACGCGGGAGGTCGCCAAACGCCTGGGGTTACTTCCCCAAGGGCCTGTGGCGCCGGAGGGGCTGAGCGTAAAGCAGTTAGTAGGCATGGGCCGCTTTCCGCACCAGGGCTTGTGGCAGAAAAACGCCCACCAGGATGCCGAGGCTATTCGCGAAGCCATGGCGTTTACCAATGTGACGGAGTTCGCCGACCGTAACGTCGATGCCCTTTCCGGCGGGCAGCGCCAGCGCTGCTGGATCGCCATGGTACTGGCACAACAAACCGACTTGATCCTGCTCGACGAACCCACGACCTTTTGGATCTAAAGGTGCAGGTTGATTTGCTAGCACTACTCTCACGCCTAGCCCACGAGCACGGTCGCACCCTTCTCTTAGTGCTCCACGATTTGAACCTGGCCGCCGCTTACGCCGATCAATTGGTAATGATGCGCGACGGCCATATCGTCACCAGCGGCTCGCCTAGCGACGTATTTACCGCTGAGAACCTTCAGCGCGTTTTTGATCTGGAGGCCCATGTCATCCACGACCCTGAAAGCGGAAGCCCTATTTGTGTGCCGCGTAAACGGCACCAGGTTGCCAGCGAGCCGGGAGTGGTTGTTTAGCAGCGCTGTGCGCTATAAACCATTGTTTGTTATTTTACTGAACGCACAAAAAGCCCGGCAGTTGCCGGGCTTCGTAAAGCAGAAATGCCTTACCACTTATATTTCAAACTGCCAATCACACTGCGGGATTCGCCGTAATAACACCAGAAATCAGATTCACAACTGGCTACATACTCCTCATCAGTGATGTTGTTAACATTAAGTTGTGCAGTCCAGCTATCGTTAAAGTCATAGCTAGCCATGGCATCACCCACGGTATAACTGGGCACATCGATAGTATCCCCACCTGAGCTTTCACCAGCATGCCGAATACCAGCGCCGACTTTCAAACCATCCACGGCAGTGCCTTCAAAGTCATAATCTAACCATGTAGACGCCATGTGACGTGGAATCAAAGTCGCACGGTTGTCATCTGCGTCGCGTGCATCTGTGTAGGTATAGGCAGCCGTCAACTTGAGCGCTTCGGTAAGATACCCAACCCCTTCAAGTTCAAATCCAGTAGAGGTTCGTTCACCTTCCTGGGTTTGGTATCCCGCTGGGGTAGTAGCAAAGGAATTCGACTCTTCTATATCGAATAACGCTGCAGTCACGTAACCGTCCCAGTTAAATGGTGCGTATTTGAGACCTAACTCCCACTGCTCCCCTTTGATCTCCTCAAAGACAGCACCCCTGAAGTCAGTTTGCGCTTCCGGTTGGAATGACTCGCTGTAACTGAGATATGGGTTAAGCCCATTGTCGCCAAGATACATAACGCCGCCAGATAAAGAAGTGGCAGTCTGGGTTTCATCTACAGTAGTGGTCTCACGCTCGGACTCGTTTCTGACATCAGCACTATCGTAGCGAACGCCACCCAATAAAACCCAGCGATCATCAATACGTAGTTGATTTTGAACGTACAGACCCAGCTGATCCTTGTCGATCTGACGCCGTGTCAACTGATCGTTGGGAACTGGCGTAATATCGCCCTGCGGATTAAAAATATCGACAACATCATAGCCAAAGCTATCGAACTCTTTGCCATCAAGACTTAGGTCTTGGTAGTCTAATCCAAAGAGTAAGGTATTTTCAGTACGGTCGGTGTACCACTTACCCACCATACGATTATCGATTGTAAAACTGTCGATCTTCCCTTCACGCTGCAAGTGACCTCGAGAAGCAGTCTGCCCATCACCGGTCTCTCCTAGCACATAGGTGCTGCGAAGGTCCAAATCGAGATGGCTGTAGCGAGTATTCTGCTCGAATTGCCAAGTGTCATCGAGCTGATGCTTAAATTCGTAACCAAAGGCGGTCTGAGTACGCTCATCCTTATCGTAGTTGGGTGCACCATAGTTAGTTTGCGGGTCTACCTTGCCAAAAGGCGTATCGTCTACTGTACCGTAGGGAAGTTTAAAGGGGTTGACCGGAACGCCATCATCTTTCTGGAAACTGGACAACACCGTAAGGTGTGTATCATCGGAGATATCCCACTCGAGGCTCGGTGCAAAGTAGTAACGTTCGTTATCGGTGTCGCTTAAATCACCGTCCCGTTCTTTTGTATAACCCCACGAAACGATAGCGTACATCACCACTCTCGGTAGCCGGCCCCGATGTATCAAAGCCCAACTGGCGATGATCGCGATTGCCGGACTGAATCTCGACCTCACCCCTTTGTTCATCGGTAGGTCGCTTGCTTACCGCATTGATCATCCCACCAGAGGGGGCTTCACCATAAATAATCGAAGTGGGCCCCTTGAAAACATCCACCCGGTCAAGACCGTAAGGTTCGGGCAGCCATTTATAGTACCCAGGCTGATAAGTACGCAAGCCATCCATATACGTGGCTTCGTCAAATCCTCGAATCTGGAACCAATTCGTATTGTTGTCTGCCCCATAGTGGCCTGAAAGCACGCCCGCCCGATAACGGAACGTTTCATCTAACTGCTGAACGTTACGGGTTTCCAATTCCTCACGATCAACGCTTGAAACCGGGCGCGGCGTTTCTACCAGCGGAGTCGCCACTTTCAGCGCGGTGGCCGTAACGACAGTAGTGCCGGTATCCACCACCTCTTCCTGAGCCAACACGGCGAGCGGTGCAATACTCAACACGCCGCCTAGCGATAGGGAGAGGGAACGTCGTATAGCAATAGCCAGCGGACGCCGCGCGAAGGGTTTAGTGTTCCGGAGCATGAAGAGGGCCTCAAAGGTGATAAAAGCGTATCGCTATTATAGTAAAGCGAATGATACGGATTTTTATTCACAGCCACAATAAGCACAATGAGTCAATATTGGCTTGTGGAACGGGATGTTTCACGACAGATGGGCTAAGACAGAAACGCTAAGAAACGCAATCAAAAAACGCCAAGTATGCTTCTAAGAGAGGCATAGCGGATGATGTGACTGGTAAATGGTGGACCCAGTAGGACTTGAGCCTTAACCAAAGGATATCAGTTCACGGCGCCCCCGGCGGGCAGACATCTCCGCCGTTCCCATCATCTGTGCCGGCTGACCTATATGGGACTGGACGGACAGCAGCTATCGGTAGATCCCCTCAGCAATCCCCCTGCCTCGGAGCCAAGGCTTTCCCATGTCAAGCCGACAGCGCCTGGCTCTCAGTCGTCCAGCGTTCTCAGGCGCATCACCTTTCCGTCCGACTCGTCGGTCGCCACATAGATCCATCCTTCCGGGCCTTGCTCGACATCGCGAATTCGTACGCCTAGCGGGATGCGCTCATCATTGGTCACCTCCTCGCCATCCAGGGTGATGCGCACCAAACCCTGCTCCGTCAGCCCACCGATCAGCATGTCGCCCTGCCAATCGGCAAACTTTTCGCCAGTATAGAAGATCATGCCGGACGGCGAGATCACGGGGTCCACTGCATGACTGCATTTGCATACTCGCCGTTTTCGGAAGGATCGGGAATCTCCTCACCGCTGTAGTGCTTTCCCCAGCTTACCTCGGGCCAGCCATAGTTCTTACCGGCCTGGGGACGGTTGAGCTCGTCACCGCCCAGCGGACCCATTTCGGCGACCCACAGCTCGCCCGTATCGGGGTGGATAGCGGCACTTTCAATGTTGCGATGGCCGTAGGACCAGATCTCATCGCGGGCGTCGTCCTGATCAACGAAGGGGTTGTCCGCGGCTGCCGAACCGTCATGGTTGAGGCGAACGATGGTGCCCAAGTGGTTGGACAGATCCTGGGCTGGATCGAACAGGAAGCGCTCGCCCAAGGTGAAGAAAAGCGTTTCATCGCCGGTGAAGACGATGCGCCCTCCGAAATGGTTCTCTTCGTCAACCTTGGGCTCCTGACGGAAGATCACCTCGAAGTCTTCAAGCTTGCCTTCTTCGAGGCGGCCGCGGCCGAGCGCGGTGGAAGCACCGTCCTCGCCGGGCTCGGCGAAGGAGAGATAGACCCAGCGGTTCGAGGCGAAGTCCGGATGCAGCGCGACATCAAGCAGGCCGCCCTGGCCGCGGTTGAAGACATCTGGTACCCCCTCGATCGGATCGGATAGCTTCTCGTCCTTCGAAAGGATGCGCAGACGCCCCTCGCGCTCGGTAATCAGCATTCGTCCGTCGGGCAGAAAAGCCATGCCCCAAGGGTGCACAAGACCCTCTACGACGGTTTCGATGGCAATGGCGCCAGCCTCGGTCTGCACGGATTTCTCCGGCTGCGCCAAGGCAAGCGGAGACGCCAGCATGGTGGTAGCGGCAAGACCCATGGCCGCGTGGGTGTAGTGTTTCATGGTAAGCAATCTCCGTGATGGTGATTTTTGCAAGTGACTCCTGGCTCTGCCTTACGCAGAGGGAGGATTGGCTTCCGGTGCGGGCAACGACCGTACCGGTGTGTACTCGCTGCCATTGCTGCAAGTCGCTGACGGTAAACACCAAGAACAGTAGCGCCAACAGCATATCGAACTTGGAGAGCCTGCAGATGCCCTTGTCCACCCCGGCGAACGAGGCAATAGCGGAAAAGACCACGATGGCGACGGCCGAACCGTAGAAAACCATCGAATTGGGGGGGTCCTGCTGAGGTTGGGACGGAGACTCATCGGGGCATACACCATGCTACTCTCCTTGTAGAGAATGAAGATGCCTTACGATTTAATGCCGCTACACAAACACCTTCTTAACTTATCAATATTCCATCTCGGCGGTCCGTGCTGGGCTACGCTTATAACTCATATCTCATGAGGATAGGTGGGGAAATCGGGGCTGTCCAAGGAATGAAAGATAGATGAGCCTACCCCAAGCATCATCATTGGCCTGAAGCTGCTGACACAGCGCGCGGGATGCAAAAAAGCGCTTAAGGCGAAGAGAATAAATGCGTTATGGCAATGTTGCTGCTTGTCAGCAAGCAAATCTCAATTACAAACTGAAGAAAAATGAAGCTTGGAGGGGGAGAAACTGCCAGATTTAAAGGGTGGGCCCAGTAGGACTTGAACCTACAACCAAGGGATTATGCGTGCAACCAAACAAAATTTTGAATCGCGCCTGTAATGCATAAACCAAGAATTATCAAAGTGCTACCGTTTATCGCGACGCTTGCGACGCGACCATAGAAAAACCAGCCTTCCTTCATCATCCGTCTCGCTGAGAAACACATCCAACCGCTCAAGCACGCGCTGGCGAGAATTAACCGGTGGTGCTCATCTCGAGTGACCGGACGTAGCACCACCAATCCTCGGATCGACTATCCCCAACCCTTACAGGCCGTACCTTGTTGACGGCTACTTTCTTACCTATGCTTCAGGCACTTTGCGTAAGAAGCATATCTGTGGCTCGCTAGTCTTACCCATGCATCTACGCTCCATTCATCGTGACCTGAGGAAAGCGTGATGAAAGCTATCGTTTATCATGGCATTGGTGACATTCGTCTTGACGATGTACCCGAACCGAAGATTCAGGATCCCACCGACGCCATTGTGCGTCTGACTGCCTCGGCTATCTGCGGAACCGACCTGCATTTTATCCGCGGCACCTTTTCAGACATGCAGGAAGGTACCATCCTCGGCCATGAGGGTGTTGGCATTGTCGAGGAGGTCGGTGAGGATGTACGCAACCTCGTGCCCGGCGACCGGGTGGTGATCCCATCGACCATCGCCTGCGGCATCTGCAGTTATTGCCGCGCTGGTTACTTCTCTCAGTGCGATGAGGCCAATCCCAACGGCAAGCAGGCCGGTACATCTTTTATGGCGGTCCCAAACCCACCGGGCCATTTCATGGCCTACAAGCGGAAAAAGCCCGTATTCCTTTCGCCAACACCGGATTGATCAAGCTGCCCGACGAGATCAGCGACGATCAGGCGATCGCCATGTCGGACATCTTCCCGACCGGCTATTTTGGTGCCGACGCCGCTGAGATCAAGGATGGTGATAGCGTCGCCGTGTTCGGCTGTGGCGCGGTCGGTCTGTTCGCCATCGTCAGCGCCAAGCTACTGGGAGCCGGTCGTGTATTCGCCATCGATTCCAAGCAGGATCGTCTCGATAAGGCCCGCGAGCTTGGTGCCGAAGTAATCAACTATGAACGTGAAGATCCGGTGGAGACGCTGAAGCGCCTGACCGGAGGCATTGGCACAGACCGTGCCATCGACGCGGTAGGCATCGATGCCCAGCACGCCCATCATGGCGAGGCTGCCGAGAGCGGTGATATCCAGACCCAGGAACAGGAGGCCCGTTCGAATGCTCCCGACACCAATACCTCGGGCGATCTCTGGCAGCCCGGCGATGGTCCCAGCCAGGCACTGCAGTGGGCTGTGGAGGGCTTGGCTAAGGCCGGCACACTGTCGATCATTGGCGTCTATCCACCACAGTTCCGGGCTTTCCCGATCGGTGCAGCGATGAACAAGAACCTGACTCTGCACATGGGCAACTGTCCGCATCGCAAGTATATTCCCAAGTTGATCGAGCTGACCTTGGCCAATAAGGTTGATCCTGCCAAGATCCTGACCCAGAGCCACAAGATGCCCGACGCCTTGCAGGCTTTCGAAGCTTTCGACCGTCGTGAAAATGGCTGGATCAAGGTGGAACTGTTGCCTCAAACTTAGACCTGACGACCAACTAGGTGGGCGAACCCTGAGGTTTCATGTCACGGGGAGTAGACGCCAACGGCCCGCAAGCTTCCAGTGAGGCGCCGTGGGCGTCCTTTAACGGTGCCTGTGGGCTGCCTCCAACATGGGGCCTGCCCAGAGTTTTTGGGTGCTGAAGCCCAGTTATAAGCATTTTAATGCCCGGTCCTGTACCCAGTTCACCTTTCCTCTACGTTATGCTGGCCCCGACGTTTCGCCAGGCTTAGTCCCACAGTCTATTCTTGTAATATCGGGTACTGTATGTTCGCGACCCGCGGGCCAAGGCGCGCCTCTGAAATAAAACATGAGGTTTTTATAACGGTATCGTTAACCTCCAAGTCAAAAGCAAACTGCATCAGGTTAGTACGTTTTCTCTAGGCATAAGGAAGAGGCAAATGCGTTGGCTTCACGCTCGGCTTCCTTTCCATGGGCGCCTGCATGTTTATGGAGCGCTAAGTGACCTAGTTCGTGCGCTGCGTCAAATCGACTATGTTCGCTCGATTTTTGTATATTTAAGAAAACGAACAATAGATAGCGAGAAGACCCTAATACCTTTCGATTCAGACGGAAGCCGTCACATACGGGCCAAAATTCTAGGGTGTAGACGCTTTGTAGACGCTGGCGAAAAAGGTACAACGAGGAAGGGTGCTGTGGAGGGTAAGTCTTTGATTTAATGGTGGGCCCAGTAGGACTTGAACCTACGACCAAGGGATTATGAGTGCAACCAAACCAACTTTGGGATCGCGCCTGCAAAGCGAAAACAAATACTTTTCAGAGAGTTACGTTTTCCATGAATTACATTGCTTACACAGTTTTCACCCTGTTAGCAGCCAAATGACAACCAGGCGACGACCACCCGCCGTTTAAACATTAGTCTGAAGGAGCTGAATGAAGTGGATAAAATGCCTCACTGCAATCACTGACAAACAATAATGGCACAGTAAAATTTTCTAGGCGAAGCCCTAAGTGGAAAGCTCCTCTATTATTCTATCAAACTGTGGTTAGCCTTACTTCTCACCAAGATATGTTCATTAATCTGAATCTCTACCGACCTTCACGCCTACTTTTTTATATTTTAGAGTGAGTCCGTCTATCAAAGACTGTTGGGCATGAATCCGTTGATATTTCTCCTCATAGTTCTCTACGAGCATCTGTTTGGCGCCCTGAAAAAGACACGGCCAACTCAGAATATCAGCGGTACAGGAACAGCATCGCCAGGGTATTTGACGAATCAGCACGCGTAGGGTGCATAGCCGCAAGCTCAGCTTCTAGCACCGGAGCAATCTTACTATACAAGGCTGCCACAGGCTCCTCTTTGCGGATGCCAAATAGCATCGCCTTTCAGTATTCAAGTGCGCTTTCCGCCCACGTGGTAGGGTCCGGGTTGGCCGTGCACCAAGATGAAAAAGCCTGTTTGCGATACGTCTCTGCGCTTGCTTCATCCTTCGTAGCCTAGAGAGTGATGTGGTCAAACTTTATTTTAGCACCATTCCGAGCGGCCGATGCGGAGGGATCAGGAAGAACCCCATCAGATGAACCCACTCTGCCCCTTTCTACAACAGCGAAAAATTTTCTATCGCGAATACGGTTCGTCGTCTAGAGATAGTGAGAAAAAGTAAACGCTTGGGAGTTGCATTGCGAACTCCGAACTCCGAACTCCGAACTCCGAACTCCGAACTCCAAAGCCTAGCTTGATTCAGCGTAGGCCTTGCCCGCACTCACTTGTTGAATCCAGGAAGGACTTAACTTACGACAAAGTGATTATGAATAAAATTCAGTGATTTTAAGAATCGCGCCTGCAATGCGGTTATTCTTAAAATCAGCCATTTGAGAATTTCCACTACTTACACTAGTTACATTGTTCCCGGCAACCAGCAACCAAACAAGAACCATCGCCTTACCTACGGCTAGCTGTGTAGAGCCCCAGTTAGTCATATAACACAAACATTACCTGCTCGAGACGACCCAGCAGGCGCTTGGTCGGCAGGAAAGCGTCAAATGATGTCTCAGACGTACGCGCTTTGAGAATGGCTGCGATGAACGCCCGCCCTACAGTGCAAAACCTTCATTTTCCAGTGGTACTAGTGTTCTCCTCTCCTCGTAGTCCTTCAACTCATCACGAAATGCCAGAGATGTTTCCTCTTCACCGATATAACGGTAAAAGCCGCCGATGGGCCGCAATTATTGAACGAAAGGGCTAAGGTGGCAAGCGTGTTGTCACTCGCGGGCAAGTCATTATTCATGCCCATGGGAAATGATGTCGACGCTTAAGCCCGAACAGCGCAGCGAGATGCGTGGAGCAGAACGCGTATGAGGCGAAGGTGATATTACGTGAGACTCAGTGTAAGACGAGAAATACCCGGCGTGTGTGGCCCTAAGACCCCCAACTGGCTGGTGACCCTCGCGTCAAGTAACAGGTCAACCTCACAGGCCATAATTGCGCCTCATACCGGTAACTCTTGCTTCTGAGCAACGAAAAATGCGACTAAAGTTGCAGCTTCGTGGCTTGCATTAGTGTCGGAAAAATACTTAGATATTTAAGTATTCAACCACACACAAGAAAGGTGGGTATTCTATGGCTAGCCCCTCTGAAAAAGTTCCCATGAACGAACTGGTCGTCTCAGCACTGGACGCGATCGCCGACGGCATTTACCGCGTTGAGCTCGCTGATCCCGAGGGCAACGACCTTCCCGAATTCACACCCGGCGCTCATGTGCGCCTCGAGACTCCAGCGGCCAAATGCGACACTACTCGCTGTGCAATGATCCCGACGAGCAGGCTCGGTATGTCATTGCGGTCAAGCGCGAGGAAGAAGGCACCGGCGGATCGAAGAGCCTTGTTGACGAAACCCGGGTGGGCGATCGTCTCAAGGTATCGGCGCCGCACAACGACTTCGAACTGACAGGCAACCCCGCTCGCTACATCTTCATAGCCGGCGGAATAGGCATAACCCCGATTCTCTCGATGATTTATCACCTGAAGGCAACGGGGGCAAGCCCTTCAAGCTTTACTACCTGTCGCGCGAGCCGTCGCAAACCGCCTTTCTCGAGGAACTCAGCGCCCCCGAGTACCGAGGCAAGGTGGTAATCCATCATGACCATGGCAATCCCGATAACTCCTATGACCTGTGGCCGGCACTCGAGCAGCCCAAGGGGGCCCATATCTACTGCTGTGGCCCCCGTGGGTTAATGGAAGCGGTTCGCGACATGACCGGTCATTGGACACCCTCCAGTGTACACTTCGAAGACTTTGGCAAAAGCCATTCGACCAGCGCAGCAGAGGACACGCCCTTCACTGTACGCCTCCACAAGACCGGCGAGGCGGTTCCGGTACCGGCAGGTGTCTCGATCCTCGAGGCATTAAGAGTGAATGGCCATCATGTTCCCTACTCTTGCGAAAGTGGCACCTGCGGCTCCTGTCGAACGCGGCTTCTGGAAGGCGAGGCGGAGCACCGTGATCTGGTTTTGTCAGAAGCCGAGCGACAGGACAACATTATGGTCTGCGTCTCGCGCGCGCGTTCGAAGGAACTGTTAATCGATTTACCTGAATAATTATTTACTTCACCCCGGAGTGCCCACCATGCTAGTACCCCGCTTGAAACTCGGCATCGCCGGTCTGGGTCGAGGCTTCATGCTTCTGTTGCCCACCTTCGCGGCCCACCCTGGCATTCGCTTAGTGGCGGCGGCCGATCCGCGAGAGGAGGCTCGTCGCCAGTTCCGTGACGATTTTGCCGCCACCACCTATGCTGAAGTTGCTGACCTATGCGCCGATCCCGACGTGGAAGCGATATATATCGCCACTCCCCACCAGTTTCATCGCGAGCATGTCGAACTGGCGGCAGCACATGGAAAGCATGTCTTGGTCGAAAAGCCGATGGCGCTCTCCCTTGAGGATTGCCAGGCCATGATAGATGCCATGCGCCGCGCTGCGTGCTGGCTGATTGTCGGACACAGTCATAGCTTCGATGCGCCCCTATTTGCGGACGCGTGAGATAATCGACAGTCAGGATTTCGGGGCGGTGCGCATGATCAGTGCGCTCAACTACACCGACTTTCTTTACCGCCCCGCCGTCCGGAAGAGTTAAACACGTCGCAGGGGGGTGGGGTGGTGTTCAGCCAGGCTGCTCATCAGGTCGATATTGTGCGCCTGCTCGGTAGCGGGCACGTCAAGAGCGTGCGGGCCGCTACTGGAAGCTGGGATCCTGCACGCCCCACGGAAGGCGCCTACAGTGTGCTGCTCACCTTCGACAATGGCGTATTTGCCAACATGACCTACAGTGGCTTCGCGCATTTCGACAGCGATGAACTTTGCGGGTGGACAGGTGAATTGGGGCGGCCTCGAGACCCCGATCAGTACGGCTGTGCCAGGGCGAGGCTGATGGAGATTCAAGGACCCGAAGAGGAAGCCGCCCTTAAGAACACCCGCACCTATGGCGCTGGCCTTTCCCTAACCAATAGCCAACCACAGGATACCGCACATAACCATTTCGGCTTCGTCCTCGTTTCCTGCGATGGCGCCGACCTTCGTCCCGTACCGCACGGGGTTCAGGTGTATGCCCATACTCGACGCTTTCTGGAACCCTTGCCGCGACCGGAGATCCCGAGGCGTGAAGTTTTAGATGAACTGATAGGTGCCATACGCCATGACCGGCGACCCATTCACACCGGCGAATGGGGAATGGCAACGATGGAAGTCTGCTTGGCGATACTGGAATCCGCCCAAAATAAACATGAAGTTATGTTATCCCACCAGACAAGTGTGCCAGACCCGGTGTGCTATGATAAAACTTCGGATTAGGGCGATATTGCCTCCTTGGGAGAAACCACCACGATGCCTCGTAACAATAATCGGGAAAGTCGAACGGTTCTTCTTCATTGGTTGAAGATGTGCCGGACGATCGCTTGGCTCACTTGATACGTGATGCCGGCCGAGTTCTGACAAAAGCCTGCAGTCACGCTTGGCGGAACACTCGGTAAGCTTCGGCCACTGGTCGTTCCTGCGTATCCTCTGGGTAACAGAAGGATTGACTCAACGCGAACTCAGTGAACAGGCTGGACTGATGGAGCCCACGACCTTTACCGCCCTGAAAGCGATGGAGGCCAACGGCCTGATTGAACGCAGACAACTAAATGGTAACCGCAAGAACATTCATATCTATCTTACGGATAAGGGACGAGATTTAAAGGAAACCCTGATTCCCCTTGCTGAGGACGTTAATGATATTGCTGTGCAAGGTACCAAGTGTGAAGACCTCCGTGTGACACGACGCACCTTGCTCAAAATTATCAGCAATTTGGCCGCGGCAAACGAATAATGCTTAATCACAATCATCTGCTAACCCACTAACCTGTGGGTTAGCGATGAATACCGCCAGACCTCTCCATGAGAAGCGCTCAAGATAGACGGAGCGGCCATCAGCATCGATGGGGCTGCCATAGTGATGGAATGTCAGTAGATCGTCCAACGTGACGAGCCCGGGTGCTATGTTTCGCCTCAGTAGAAGCCGTACGGTATCTTCCGGAAGGGGATGTTGGCATGCCAGAAGGCATCGAGTACGCCTTCATTGAAAGTGAATAGTTGGTATCTACCAAGCCCCGAGTAGCTCTTCTTTATTAGGGAGTAACCATACCCGAGGTCGAATTATCGTGCACGACCGAATGTTGTGGCAGTTGTACATAGCCACTCTCCTTCAGTACCGTCAAGTAGGCCCCCTTGCGGCCGACATGCCGCATGAGCAGCTTTCTGGGTGCAGGCGCGCCAATCTTCCAGAACGGGGACACGGCAGGCACCGCGACTGACCTATTGATCCGAGATCGTTCGCTGGGGGCGTCGCTTGCCGGCTCTCTAGAAACGATAATGTCGTACCGATACGCAGGCATGGCGCGATAGTCCCCAGGCCAACCTTAAAGCAAGCGGTCTACCGAGCCATCTATGACGAAGTGAATGCACCGCTTCAAGCTGGCGCTTCGACTTGGTCCCATGGAGTAACTGCCCCGACGAGACCAACCACAGAGGCGACCGGGGGACAGACGGAAAAACCCTGGCAGCTATGGATATTCGGGCACGCCAGGCGCAAACCCATCTCGGAGTTTAGTCCTTAGCATACCGAAGATACCTCCAACTGCCGATTCCACGCTTGATCTTCGTGTGAATTCGGCAGCCCCGCTGGCCTGTTGACCTCTCACATCGATAGACGCATCGATAAGTCTATCGCCTTGAGATCCTTGGTCAAAGTACCTAGAGAGATGTAATCGACCCCCGTCCTTGCGATAGTGATCAAGGTGGCCTCCGTGACGCCTCCTGAGGCCTCAAGTAGCACGCCTCCTGCTGAGATATCGACGGCTGTCCGCATGTCCTCGATACTGAAATTGTCCAGCATGATCATGTCGGGCCTCGCCTTAAGCGCTTGCTTGAATTCCTCCAGATTTTCAACTTCCACTTCGATCGGCTTCTCGGGTGCCAGATGCCTTGCTTCATCTATCGCCTTAGCGATACCACCACAAGCTGCAATATGATTCTCCTTGATGAGATAGCCGTCATATAGGCCCATACGGTGACTGAGACAACCACCGCAGGTTACCGCATACTTCTGAGCGAGACGCAGGCCGGGTAAGGTCTTGCGAGTATCTAGTAATTGCACTGACGTTCCTTCGACTAACCGGAAAAATAGCGACTTCGGGTCGCGGTACCTGAGAGAGCCTGAAGAAAATTGAGCGCACTTCTCTCCCCACTGAGCAGAGATCTGGCATTTCCTGACATGTCACAGAGCGTCTGACCGGCCGTGACGCAATCACTATCTTTGACCTTCCACTCGATTTCCACTCGGGGATCGATCTGCTTGAAAATCTCGTCGACCCAAGTGGTGCCACAAACAACGGCATCTTCCTTCGTGATTATGCTAGCTTCCGCCTCACACATACCGGACACCAGTCGCGCCGTAATATCGCCACTTCCGATGTCTTCTTCAAGTGCAGCAATTGCGTTCCTCCTCGCTGCTTCGTCGAGCATGTTTTTATCAATCTTATACATACAAAAACTCTCCCCTTTCCACTTACTATGCAGTTCCAAAATACGCAATTGCACCCATTACCATAGTAACGGTGCCTAGCACCACCATCGATTCACCACACCTTCTCCACGCATAATAAATACGGTTATCAGCAATACAAAAAAGGGGAGTCATTGAAGCCAATAGAGCAACAACGGAAAGCCTACCGCCCTGAAAAGCCATATAAAGAAACACAGGACCGAGGCTTGGACAGACCTGACATCAAAAACAAAAACTCACCACGACCACAAACGACAGTATTGACAGGCGCAGAAACGCCACGGATGGTCTTATAAACAATCAGGTAAGATGCCAACAACCCCCAGGAGGATGTCGTGGTGACCGCGGCTGCAATCACTGCATCTGCTACATGATCAATGCCTATTTTCCTGAATACTACCGACACACCGTAAGACAGCGATGCAGCCAAAGGGAAGAGTAAATATCATCTTGAAGTGCTAATTGAAGAATGTACACTCAGCCGCCCGCTCTGTGATCCAAGAAAAGCCGTACCCAACAGCACAAACCCGATCCCCGGCAGCACTGCAAGATCAACATCCTCACCTAGAAAAAGATGGCCAGCACTACGGTAACTAGCGGATGGGTCAATGTGAGTGGAGTAGTGGTATTCGCACCTAAGCTTTCCATACCGAGGAAATGGAACAACCGACCAAGCAGGGGGAGCAAAAAATCCGGCCAAGACAGTGTAACGCCACTCCCACCACTCCGTGAGCTGCCAGCCATCTCTGAGAAGACTCCAGCCTCATAAGAAAACCACGTTAGTGGATAGGGTCACCATAGTGCCGCAAGGGTTGATGAGGAATTGACACCAATCTTCACAAGAACAAAAGTGGCGGCGAACATCAGCGAAGACAACAGGGAAAGCAGGACAGGTATTATTTCCGAACTCAACACCATGACCTCACAACCCTAAAATACTCATAGAGGCCAAGTTAACGCCGAAGTTTCATGGCATGTAGCTTGGCCTTTATGAGAATAGATTACCACAAACAAGAAACTGTTTTTTTATATCATATCATCACCTTATACCGATGAAGCCGCAAATGAGGTGTGGCAATAACCGCCATGGAGACGAGCAACACTGCCAAAGCAACTGCCCACCAGCTCGGGGCAATGAACAACAGCCCTGCCAGCCCAAAGCCAAACCTCGGACACTTGAGGAGCCGTCCGCGCCAATACCCTTCAACCGCGATACTCAGTAATAGTACGCCGATCACCGCAGTAACACAGGTACTGGCGATCTCCGCCCAGCCACCGACCATCAGCAGTCCATCACCATACATGAAGGCAAAGGGCACGATGAAAGCCGTAATGGCTAACCTCACGGCCCCGGTAGCAATCTCTAGGGGCTTGGCATCTGCAATGGCCGAAGCGGCGAAGGCGGCTACCGCCACCGGGGGTGTCATGGCCGAGAGCACAGCGAAGTAGAGGATGAACATATTGGTCTGGAGGACGCTAAAGTCCAGTCCCAGCAAGGTGGGACCCACCAGCACGGCCGCCAGGATGAAGGCAGAGGGAGTCGGCATGCCCATGCCCAAGATAATCGCCAGTATGGCGGAGATGATCAGTGCTAGGAAAGCAACATCGCCAGCCAGCAAGTACACGAGATCGGCGAACTTACCGCCCAGGCCCGTCATGGAGATTCCCCGATTACCAGCCCCGCCGCCGCACAAGCCGCCACAACTGAGACCATACGCAGTGTGGTGACGGCCAAGGCATCCCAGATAGCCTTTGGCCCCATCCGAGTCGAACTACGGACCGCCGAGACGATCAACACCACCGCAGTGGCAAGCGCCGCGACAAAGGTCGGGGAATACCCCATTAACAGAGCCGCCGACAACGCGACCAACGGGAGGATGAACAGGCCGCCGTTCTTGAGAGTCCCTTTCAAAGGTGGAGTTTCCTCCTTGGACAACCCTCTCAGGCCCAGTTTCTGGGAGCGCAGATGCACCTGCGCGTATACGCACATGAAATAGAGCATCGCAGGAATAATACCGGCAACGGCGATATCGCGATACTCAATGCCCGTATACTCCGCCATGATGAAAGCTGCAGATCCCATAACCGGGGGCAACAGACTTCCACCGGTGGAAGCGGCCACTTCTACACTACCCGATAGTGGCTTGCTATACCCGAGGCGCTGCATGATCGGGATAGTAACGGATCCCGTCGTGACGACGTCGGAGGTTGGGCTCCCCGACATGGTACCGTAAAGTGCCGAGGAAATGACGGCGATCTTAGCCGGCCCCCGGTTCTACGGCCAGCAACCGCGGAGGCCAGATTATAGAAGAACTCGGCACCGCCCGCCTTGGACAGGAAGGTTCCGAACATCACGAACAGGAAGGCATAGGTCGCCGCGACGCGAAGCGGCACCCGAACAGGCCGTCCGAAGTGAACATCATGATATCGAGAAAGTGATTATAACTGACCTCTCGGAAACCAAGTGCTCCCGGTAAGCCGTGCCCCCAAAGGTTATAGACGACAAAGACCAGCACGACGCTGGTCAGGCCAAAGCCGACCGTGCGACGTGTTGCCTCGATGGTCAGTGCTAGGAGCACACTGGCCGCTAGTAAGTCAACTGTCTCCAATGGGAACAGCAAGGTGATGCGCTGAGTGATCCGGTGGCTTTCCGCAAAAAAAATAGAGTCCAACAACGAGACTCGCCACGACAAGGCACCAGTCGAACACGCTGGGGCGGTCCTGACGCCCTTGGGCCCAGCGGTCACGTTAAGGAACAGTAGGGGCCAGCATAGCGGAAAGGAAAACGACCATCATGGCATACAGATCTACATATACGATTGTCGTCGTATAAATGACTGCCAGCGCCACGAGGGCAGCGCATCCATGCACTACCATCCCCAGCCTGCCCGTGAGGGGTTCGCCTGGCGCCGGTTCCCGTTACCATCGAGAAAAAGTGATTCATAGACCAACCTCTCAGTAGCGATACTCTTTCCACAATTAGCGAAGGCCGACTTCCTTAAGGTAACGCTCGGCGCCATCGTGATAGGGCACAACGTCTACATCCGCCATGACTTCCGGTGTCAGGCTCTCCATGGCCGGATGAACGTTGGCGATCTTGTCATAGTTTTCGTAAAGCGCCTTGGTCAGGTTATAGGCCATTTCCTCATCCATATCGCTCCGCACGGCCAAGGCAGTGCTGACCGACACGGTTTGTGTTTCTTCCGGCGCCCAATCGTAGGCTCCCCCAGGAATTGTGAAGGCGCTGGTTCCCGTCTTCTCGAGACTTCCTGTATGGTGTCCTCGGACAAGGGCAAAAGCTTCACATCGACACTCGAGGCCGCCTGCATGATCGAACTCTGTCCCACGAATAGACTGTTCAGGAGCATGTCGATGCGCCGGTCCTGAAGCAGGCCCGACTGCTCACTGGAAGCGGCATAGATGATATCGCCTCCCCAGCTTTTGAGTTCATCGGGTCCCGCACCGATGGCCTCTAACATGGTTTCCGCCACATTCGATGCGATATTACCGCGCTTGTTGATGGCAATGGTGATCGGTGGCTTGACCTCGGCGATATCCTCAAAACTGGAGATACCATGCTTTTCGGCAAACTCTTTCCTCATAACAGCCTGCATCGGCGCCCAGGTGTAGAGATAGGCAAGCACCCTAATATCGTCATTGACAGGCTCGCGAAAGGGCTGCCCCATCGCGAGCCAGCTGCAGCACGGCGTCCTCAACCATACCCAGGCTAGCATCACCGCGCTGCAGGACTGCCACATTGGCAATACCGCCCCCGAAGTCTGATAGGTCACAGTCGAGCCGGGATATTCAGCTTTCACGGCACTGTCCAGGCCGGCGCCCAGCAATGACCACAGTCCTCCTGGCGAGGCACCGGCAACGGTGAGTTTGTATTCTTGGGCCGATGCGACATTCATCATCAGCCCAGGAACGACAAGGGCCATGGCCATCACGGACTTCTTGATTGAGATTTTCATTTATTCACCTCTTATACTTATGACGTCATTGGTACTACGGAGTTTGGTTTGTTGTTGTAAAGGTATCGCTGTGCAACGGATAGAATCACCCTTTCAGGGACAGTCAGATCTTGAAGCTTTCCAGCGTGGCGGGATGGAACAGCTCCTCCGGCTTCAATAGCCGCCGGGACAGCCCTCCGCATGGTGTTGCTCGAGAAACCGCTCCAGCGTGTGCCGGTTAGGAGCAAAGCCATAGGACCAAAAATCCTCTCCCATCAGGCGTCGGGCTGCCTGGAGCTGGTCCTCGACGAACGGCAGGGTTACCTTAGTTGCTGAGGTGTCACTAAGCTTCGCCAATGCCTTGACCTTGGATTGCTCGAAAGCCTTGTAGACGGAGAATGGCAGCCAGGGATGGCGCTCTACAAGCGTCTTGCGAATGCCCAGCAGATGCATAATGGGGAAGATGCCCGTTCGGCGATACCAGTCCGAGGCTGCGCGTTGAGGATCACGGTAGAGGTAGCCCACCTGGGGATGCCCCTGCATAAAACAAGATGGAGCTCGCGGCCCCACTACCGCATCCAGCTCACCAGAAGCCAGCATACCGGAGAGAGTTTCCCCTTCCGGAATGTTCTCCACGCGGACTCCGTCGGGAAGATCGAGGTTGATCTTCTCGACCCGACCCGGCTCCTCGTAACCACCACGCATCCAGGTCACATCACGAGGCTGGAGGTCATGATCCTCCTCGAGGAACAAACGGGCCCAGACATTAGCGGTCAACTGATATTCGGGAACGCCAATGCGTTTGCCCCGCAGGTCGGCCGGCGATTCGATACCGCGATCGGTCCGAATGTAGATGGAGGTATGCCGAAAGGCGCGTGAGGGGAAGACGGGTACCCCGATATAGGGGCAATTGCCCGCTGCCGTCTTTACGGTATAACTGCTCAGCGAGAGCTCGGTGATGTCAAAGTCGGCATGACGGAAGGCACGAAAGAAGATTTCCTCCGGGTCATGCAGCATGAATACCGGATCTACCCCATCGATCTGCACTTCCCCATCGATCAATGGCCTTACGCGGTCGTAATTGCCGACGGCAACCGAAAGTTCAAGCTTGTTCATCATGGTTCCTGCTTTGTTATTTGTGAGTCACGATGTTTAGCAACATAAGAGGCTTGCTCACGGGCTCAACGTACCGATCTTAATTGTTGGCATGGTGCTGCTTGTCGGCATACAGCTCCGCCTCTTCAGGGGCGGTACCCAGTTGACGCCAATCCTCTTCCTTGGGGACGATGCCCTGGAAAGACTTGAGCTTATAATGCGGAATCCGCGGCTCCTCGGTGCCAATGGCTGGTCCTCCTTGCTGCATGGTCTTGGCGGCCTGCACCATCTGGCGACGGAACTCGACGATCGCCAAGTCGCTCGCACCGAGACGATCATGGGTTCGATCGGCAATCGGGCCCATCGTTTCCCACATCGCGATATCCTGATTGGGGATGCCCTTGATACCGGTGAAGCTGGTACCGAGTTGCATGATGCGACGATCCTGCCAGTAGTTGTTTTCACGGGTACGGAATTTACCGTAGTGCGTGTCCACATCGATCCCGATCTGCGTGCCGAGGAACTTGCGCCAGGACTCGGTATCAGGCGTAGTGCTCGCGTCGCCCCAGGCGATGAAGTGGAACGCCGTATGGGTGTCATCGATTGGCACATGCAGGATCGCGATATCATAGAGATTGTTCGGTGGGATCTGTACTGTATAGGGCGCGATGAACAGTGTGGTACGCACGTAATCATGCGTCTTGGCGTCCTTGATAGGACGACGGATAGCGGCATAGCGGAAACCGAACGGGGTCGGCTGCACTTGCAGACGCGGCGCCTTGTCTGTGGACGGGCGCAGCCAAAAGCTTTGTCGGTGGCCTCGGCGCCATCCTTGCGGGCCGGCACCATGTCGGTGGAATGCAGGCTCGAGGAGTGGGCCGAGTCGATGGCTCCCTCTAGGATTTGGGCCCAGTTGCAATCGACGATCACCTTGGAGATAGACACCTTAGTTTCCGGAGTCGGTTGGAAAACGGGCGGAATGAACTCCGGCTGCTCCTCGGGCGGCCCCATGTAGACCAGACAAAACCGGCCGACTCATGGGTGGGGTATGCCTTGTGCTTTACCTTCTCGGTCATCTTTGATTCTGGTGGCTCGGAAGCCATCTCCAGAACATTGCCCTCGACATCCATCTTCCAACCATGGTACAGGCAGCGCAGTCCACACTCCTCGTTACGACCCAGCACTAGCGATGCGCGCCGATGCGGGCACATCTCGTCCAGCACCCCCACGCGCCCTTCGGTATCGCGAAAGGCCACCAGATCCTCACCGAGCAGTCGAACCCGCACCGGATCACCATCTGGCTCCTCGATCTCTTCTGAAAGGCATGCGGGCAGCCAGTGGCGGCGCATGATCTCACCCATGGGGGCATCGCCCTCGACACGACACAGCAGTTCGTTATCTTCTTGCGTCAACATAAGCACGGTCTCCGTTACAAGAATAGTTAGCTTCACGAGGAGGCCTCGTCGATAAGTAGGCCTCGCCGATATAGTTAGATACCTAACTTACATCTCTAACCTTAAGGAATCGAGCGGCCATGTCAAATAGACCAAAGTCGCACCCAGTGTGTTGGGCACCGTAACGCTGACGTGATCCGCCTCCAGCCAGCCGCACCATTGCTAGCCTTGGCGGACCCTCGATACGTAGGAGCCTGATATGAAGCGTAGACCGGTGGCCAGAGCGGCCATTTCGAGCGTGGTGGAGCGAGCCACGGGAGAGCCATTAGGATGCAGGCATGATCGGGAAGTGATAGAGGAGCCACTAATCGATGAGTTCTACGAACTGCAGGCGCGCATCGCCACCTTGGGGATGGAGCTGGCCCGTACCCGCGGCCAGGGAGGACGGGGCGGCCATCGAGTCGGCACCGGCCTTCCAGAAGATGCTCACCATGCTCGGCTGCGCAGCGCCCTTTGAGGTCCCCGTACTACTCCTGGGCGAGATAGGTACTGGCAAGGAGAACCTGGCCCAAAGCCTGCATGACCAGAGCCACCGTACTGAGGGCCGCTTCGTCGCCGCGGAGCGCTCTGGACGGTCTAGCCACCTGACGTCCGAGAAAAGGATGTCAAAAGATACCGTTCGTTATCTGGCGATCACCGCCAAGAACTGCCCCGTAGTCTGCGGTGGCGACACGATATACTCAATGTAAGCCCTGCCCTTTTTCGCAGGCCCCATAGCGATTTGCTATGGGGGTACCTATGTTGCTACGGGATAGACGACAATATCAAATTCGGCTTTTGAACAAAGCCTTGGGGCATCACAATCTGCGAGAGATTCCCGCCAGGACAAATACTACTTTAATATGTTTGACAAAACCTCGCAGTGTATATACCGATCTCTAAGTTAGATAATTAAACTTTACCTTCTGCTTATCCGTATCGTTTTGTAGATTTTTTAACTGGCAGCACCTCAGACCTTCGATCGGCGAGGTTCTGCGGTTTCCCGAGATGCCCCTTCATGTCAGGGAAGGAACACCGAACTATCTTCGAGACGATGGTGGCCGGCATGGCCGTAGAAGCCGCGGCATTAATGCGCACTCATGTCGTTGAGGCATCTAAGCGCATGCGGCTCAACAGCCCTGTCTGACGGGGCAACGAAGCGAGAACACAACGAAGGTAGTACACTATGAAAGTTGTTCAAAGGCATCTTCATAAGAAAGGGCTGCGGATGCGGAAAAGTAGACTGCGGACGTGCTGCTCCGCTGGAGCGCTTGGAGCGTCGGTGTTCGCCGCCGCGATACTCGGAGGCGTTGCGGCATCGGGTTCGGCATTGGCCCAGATCACGAAACAGCCAGAAGTGACGAATAATGAGGGAGCCGGGTACAAGGAGCAACAGGACGAACTTCCGGCGGGACGAGATATCTGATCCGCGTCCCGACCGAATGGAACGGAAAGCTGATCCGCGACCTTGACTATGCTGCGAGAGAGGACAGCCCAGGATGGTCCGATCGCTTCAGCGCCTTGCTGAACAGGGGCTATGCCCTGGCAGGCAGCGCACGCCACCCACTCCGGGATTGGCAGTACGACCCAGCACGGGAGGTCGCCAATCTCGATCTTGTTCTCGATCGCTTCGAGAAAACCTATGAAGGGCCTGAACACATCATTCAGTTCGGCTGCTCCGGTGCCGGACATACGGCGCTGGCCGTGGCCGAAGATTTCTCTGATCGCGTTGATGGAGCCGTTGCCCTATCCGCGCATACGCCCGTGTGACTGATGAACACCTTCCTCGACGGCTGGTTCGTCCTGCAGACGCTCCTCGCCGAGTACTATGAGAAAGCCGGACATGGCCCGGCGCCCAACTTGGCGATCACTAACCTTCCGCCCGATATTAGTGCCGGTGCCGATGCGAACGAAATCGGTGGGACGCTTCCGGAGGAATGGCAGAAGGCATTCAAGGCTGCACAAAAATTGCCGGATGGGCGTGCCCGTATGGCACTGGCATTTGCGCTGGGAGAATGGCCAGTTTGGACGGCTGGCGGTGACGAACAGCATCCGTATCTAGAAGACCCGAAGGCGCTGCAAGAGGCGATGTACAACACGCTGCTGCTCATATCGTGGAGCCCTGGTGGCGCTGCCCGGACGATGTTCGAGAATTCCGCGCAGGGTCAACAATTGTCTTGGAACGAGAATATCGATTATGCGGCGTATTTCGAGAACGTAAACCCTGCCGTCAAGAATGCCGTCGAGGTGCTCTATCAAGTGGCGGGGTTGGGACCTCAGGCGGATATTCAAAGGATCAACGAGGCGTCCGGCGTCCTAGCGTCTACTCATGCGCTCGAATATTGGGGCGCTGCCGGCCGCAACGTCGTAGGAGATCCTGAGATTCCTGTGTTTCGATTGCATGGGCTTGGCGATCACCAGATCCCCTACACGCTCATGCCCGGTTATGAGGATCTGGCAGCCAAAAACGGAAAAGAGGACTTGCTTCGTACAGCATTGCACTGGATAGGCCATCAATCCCGCCGAAAGTACCTTGGCGGTCGGAGTTATGAACCAACGGTTTGATACCGGGGAATGGCCAAGTACGGAACCGCAAGATCTCAACGAGATGGCGTCCTCCTTGGATATCGAAGGAACGGCACACTTCATGCCCGTGGGCGATTATGACATAGCGTATTTCAATCGAGGCTGGGTCCCCGGCAAAGAAGAGTAGGATCAACGAAATACGCGCGCGCAGGGCGTTACCGTTGCAGCGCGCTTCCTGGCCATGTCTCAGCCAGATTGGATGGAACGTGTCGATGCTCACGGTTTTGCCCTGCCCCGATAGATGCCCCCGTTCTGAGGTCAGTCTGTTTCGATAGAGGAGATGGACGATGCGACGACGAGATATTCATCCTGGGTCGAAACCTTGATCTTCGTGAACATGTCCGCTTCCCTTCTATTGCGACCAGAATGGCCGAGATTACTCATTCAGCATGGCCGCCGGCGTGCTGGATGCAGATCAACCATGATGGTGCCGTAACGTTTTGCTCGTTGCCAACTCCAGTCGTCGATGTCAACGACCCGAATCGTGGAGTTGCTGTGAGCGACCGACCCTAGTTGTATGGCGCGCATAAGTTGAAGCAACCGTCGGCAGCCAATCGGTGAACGTTTGCCATACACATCTCTAATGTGCGCTTTGCCAGCGGCTCAGCAGGAACTTAACCGTCACAACCGGCTGATCCTGAAGACTCCAGTTGGACCAGCCGTGCCGTCTTCGTCTTCGCCGTCCGCAATCGGAGCAAATGCCGACTGTTGATCCGGCAGCGGAAACAACCGAACTCTGTCATCATCAGTGAGTTCGACACCCAGAATTTTGACCCCTAGGCCGGGCGACCCTTTCGATTTCCTTTGCATGCTCGCCCCTAGGAATAGCGTCGCTAGCAGCGGATGAACCACAGAAATTGAGGAAGAACCCAATTAACTGCCTAGCGACACGTAGTGAGGCGCACCGACGGGAGCGGACGACATGCCGCTCTCAGCGGACCCCGGAAGCGGCGGGAACGCGCGATGGCAGATGATTCAGCGACGAGCTCATCAGACGCCAGCCCCGTACTTCGAGCTACGAAGACCCTGTGCTGCGCTCCTCCGACACGATGCTGCCCGAGGCCGGGCGAAGGTTTCCGGCTGTTGGTCGGTCATCGTTGACCTAAGAAATTTCCGTCCGGCAGTGGCAGCGGCGCTAAAGGATTCCCGTCGAAGTGAGCGTCGATTGGAGTGTTGACAGTGCAGCTACATGGCTAACCCAGTCGAGCCTGCACCGCCTCTATTAGCACCAAGGCATCAGCCAATTGCCAAAGGGTACCGGGTAGAAGCGCGAGAAGAAGTCATTCAAGCGCTACCGATCGGTTACCTGCATATCGATATCAGCGAGATTCACACCGGCGAGGGCAAGGCCTATCTGTTTGTCGCGGTGAACCGAACGTTCAAGTTCGTTCATGCCCAGTTGTACCGGTAGATGACCCGACAGATCGCGCCGAATTTCTCGAAGATACACTGAAAGCCCTACCTTACCGCGCCCACACCGTGCTGACGTATAACGGCGTGCAGTTTGCGAAGAAGGCGGGAACCAAGACCTACAAGCCGCATATCTTCGATGTGGTCTGTCATCGTTACGGGTTGGCTAACGAAGCCCTCCATCCCTGGACCAATGGGCAGGTCAAGCGGATGAATCGAACCATCAAGGAGGTGACCACGCGGGCGTTTCACTGCACCTCGCTGGAGCAGTGACAGTCTCACCTGAAGAACTATCTATGGGCCTACAACAGTGCTCGGCCACTCCGGGCGCTCAAGGGCAAAACACCGATTGAATTTATCCTTGAGAAATGGCAAAAGAGATCGAGAGGTTTTATGGTGATCCGAATCCCCACTTCACGGGACCAAACAGCTAGAGAGGCTCGACCCGAAACACGAGGGGAAAATACGAGACCATACCTGCCCGCTATGTGGTTGGGGTGCGACTAGGCACCCAGCGTAGTCAGGAAATCCCCGGGGCGCTTACTGATGGAGATTCAGCTAACTAGGGCTAGGGCGTGTTGGATGTGCTGGTTGTAATTGATTTCCCCGCAATACGCCTGAAAATCGGTCATCCATTTCGCTAACAAAGGAAATATCTTGCTGGTACCATGGATGGCTATCTGAATCGCCTTTGCACTGAATCCGAAAATTGAAGAAAAACGAACGCGTCGCCAGCCGCAATATTACCTCCGACTAGCTGGTTTGCGCATCGTATCTTGCATCCTACATTGTGGATGTGAAAGAGATCGACTGGTAATCAGTATACATGATCGGGCAGCGCCTCTGCGATAATTATGTCCCAATATGTTAAACTTAATTAGCGCATTTGTTAGTGCCCAACCCACTTCAAAAAATAAATATTAATTTTATTTCACTAACGAAGAATGCCTTCACACCTATGCTAGGCCAAGCTACATGACGACAAGATAGCACTCCTTACCCCAGCATTTTACGAACAAACGGAGCTTACCGCTTGTAAATTTATTGGGAGGGCTTCAATGCGCACCAGCCAAGCCACAAAAACTAACAACAAAAATCCGATTAAATAAAACCCCCAAGTGATACCAAACATATTGATCGCCGCACCCAGACCAACGGGGATGACTACGCCTGCGAGCCGGTTGGCAGTGGAGCGCAACCCCACCGCCAACCCTTGAGTATCGCTGCTCGCTGCCTCTGAAAGCAAGGGAGAGTAGCAAAGGCATCGATAGCCCCATCCCGGCCCCGTGTAAAATGGCCAAGACTAACAATAGCGTAAAACTAGAAAATGCAGGGGTCACAGCGATAGATAAGATCGCAAGCGCGACTCCGCTAACTAAAACATGTTCTTGCGAGCCAATCAGTCGAACCACGGAAGCACTGAGCATAGTGAACCCTCCTGAGCAAAGCCCAGCGATCCCAACAAGGATGCCAATTTGTATTTTTCCTTGTCCCACGAAATCTAGAGCGACCACGTAGAAAGATGCCTGTACTGTGTACGCAGCGATCCGAATGAAAGTTGTATAGAGCACAAAGGCAACCTGACGATCGCGCATGGTTTTCAAAGCAGTTAAATGTGTTGTAAGCACTGATCGCGATCCGTAATCAACATGTGTATTAGCGCCTTGAAAGCTGCTGCCACAGCTAACGACTAAAAGCGTCAGTGCCGCGCCCCAGGCGGCGACCACTCCAAATGCAGCCCATGGCCCACTGAGCCCCAGGCCAGGCCGAGCAAAAACGGGCCGCATAAATTGCCCATGCTAGCGGCGAAGCTAAAGCGACTTGCATATAAAGGATCACCCTTCGCAACCTGCCCCAGAACAGTCTGTGCACACATCCACACGAAAGCCGTTACCACTCCGCCGAACAATTCCAGTAAGATCAGTGCTGATGTAAACGGTAGCACCGGATAAAGTAGTGGTATGAACATTGATAGGACAGCAAGCACCTGTAGAGTGCGTCGTACGCCCCACTGGTCGAGTAAATTTCCACCGTAAATTGATAACAAAAGCGGCAGGAAGGAGCGTGCAGAAAGAATGACCCCCAAGTGTGAGGGGGGCAATACCGAGCGATACACCCCACAAGGGTACTGCGAGGCCCATCATGAGCATGGGACTCAAAGAGAAAAAGCTCAAGGCGTAGAGTGTCCAGCCATGACATTTTTTTTTGCTTGTTTTTGCCACAGCCCCTCCCTCTATTAATTATGTGCATTAAGGATACTTAATCACCCTCCCACACTTCGGTTTAATGCGGTGATGATGGCTATCAAGGCATTTAAAGTGTGTCATAAACGCTGCGTGTCGAGATCTAGCAACCTGTAAAAACCAAAAAACAAACAGCACTTACACCTAGCAATTATCCGAACAAAACCCCCTACTACTCTTAAAGCCCTGCCCCGCTGAACCAAGAACGCATTTAACATGGATAGTAAGGCCACACGCCTAGCTGGGCTATTGGTCACTAAATAGACCCAGCGGCATTTATTGGCTTTAGGGAAGTGGTCATTAAGGTTAAAATGAAACTAAATTCTGGGAATATCGATTGTCTTAGTACGTATAAACGCACTACAAATCACGCAGAAACCGAAAACAGCTAGTCCCACTATGTCGGTATAGAAGCCGCCTGAAAATAGGTCTGTTGGAATGAGCAGTAGGAATCCTCCTATGATCAGCAAGAACCGGAACCATGCTCCTACCATACGACCCATGTAGCCGACAATTCCCGCAGTAACCATGTAAATACCCATTATTGCCGAGCCTAGCGCCCAAGTCACTTGCATAGGACTGCCCTCTAGGATTAGCGATGGGGCAAACAGAAAGAGGAAAGGCACGACATAGGCTGGCCATGCCAGACGCATTGCAGCAATGCTCGTGCTCCACGCACCAGCCCCAGCAATATTGGCAGCCGCAAAGGACGCTAATGCCACTGGCGGTGTCACCATTGAAAGAAGACCGAAGTAAAAGACGAAGAGGTGTGCCGAGATCACTGGAATGCCTACTTCGACGAGCGCCGGTGCCACTAGCGTAGCGAGTAAGATATATACCCTACAGTGGGCATGCCCATGCCCAACACGATGCTAATCAGTGCGGTAATGAGAGCTAGCAGGAAAACATTTTCACCGCTTGCATTGATGATATGCAGCGTGAGATTGAAGGCGAGGCCCGAAAGATTGAGTACACCAATGATCAATCCAGCTGCTGCGCACACAATGACGAGTCCGCTCGCGGCGGCCCCCGCTGAGGCAACAACGGACCAAATATCTCCAAGAGCTATGCGGCGGTCGCGGTAGCCAAAAATTAAGCTAACAGCCAGCAGAGTGAGAGCCGCCAGAACGGCTGCTCGTTCGGGGCGCATATTTAGAGCGAATAGTGTATAGAAGAGAACTACGAAAGGGATTAGAAAATGCCAGCCCTGACGCAGCGAATGCCAGCAGGAGGGGGATCTGTGAGGCTTCAACCGCACGAATGTTGCGTTTGGCCGCGTAAAAAGTCGACGTTGATGAAGATGGCGAGGTAGTACAACAGTGCCGACGGTAGCGCTGCCATCATAACTGTCGAGTAATCGACACCGATGAAGTCAGCCATGATGAAGGCAGCAGCCCCATGACCGGTGGCACGAGCTGCCCCCCCTGTGGAGGCTACCGCCTCGACCGAGCCAGCATAGGCAGGGTTGAAGCCTGCTCGTTTCATCATCGGGATCGTTACCACACCGGTGCCTACTACATTACCGACCGCACTGCCCGAGATCGATCCGAAAAGGCCTGAGGCAGTGACTGCAACCTTGGCTGGGCCTCCTCGAAAACGCCCCATGCCAGCCAAGGCTATGTCATTAAAAAAATCAGCCGCACCGCAACGCGCCAGGAGCTGGCCGAACAGCAGGAATGGAATAACGATGATTACCGCCACCTTTAGAGCGGTGCCAAGCATGCCATTCGCATCGATCGCGAGATAGACCACTAGTTCCGAGGGCGTAGTCTGACGGCTCTGCAGCTCCCTGGAACGAGATGCCCAAATAAACCGTAGACTAGAAAAATTAGTACAACCGACAGGATACCAATACCGGCTGAAGCTGGCAGGTTGAGCATGAGCGCAATGAACAGAACAGCACTGGTCGCGATCAGCCAGTCCGGAAGATAAGGTGCCTCCATCGATATTGATGGGTAAAGAGCGCGACGTAAAAGCCCACACAGAATATTACAGCGGCGCAGACAAGGTTGGCCGCCTCTAGCCAGCTGTTGCGGGCGCGCTCCGCCATGATCAGAAAGCCCGCAGAGAGGGAAAGTATGAGAACTAACACTAATAGCTGTACATCGTATATCGACATCTCCAGTAGACGATGCACATTGCCAGCATAAGCCACCGGCAACAGTACCATTAATCCCCTAGTAGCCTCTTTGCATGCTTGATTAAAGCGGGATCCAGGGAGTTATCTTTCGGCTTTTGCATGACGCTACTCTACCAGCCCGGCTTCGGTATAGTAGCTGATCCCACCTGGGTGATAGCTCAGACCCGGATAGGTAGGTGCCATGCTAGCTGGCTCGAAGTCAGCGAAAGCCGTAAGGATGCCACGCACTTTCTCAGGATTTTCGTGGAGGAGTTTTACGATTTCATAAACAGTCTCATCAGGAACATGCTTCCCCGCGGTTAATATATAGTTATACCCCATCATTGGCGTTGGCTCATCCACGCCCACAATGCCATCGCCCGGATCGACTGTTTTTATATAGGAGGTGGGTACGAATTCCTGCATCGCCTCCTCGGCCTCGGGTGTATCGTTGACAGCAAGCCAGCGAATGCCTACGGCAGCATCTGCCTCGCGTGTTTTACCACCCTGCAAGGGAGAAAAAGGCCACATCGACGTTGCCCGCGATAAGGTCATCGACACCATTTGGTACAGATGGCACCATATGGGTTTCCATGTCTTCAATGTACAACCCTCCAGCGGCGAGAATGCCGTCGACTTGGAACCGTAAGGTCGGCTGTGCTGTGTAGCCATAGGTGATGCTCTTACCTTCGATGTCGGAAACTTTGTAGTGATCTGAATCCTCACGCACCATGAACCCATAGGCTGAGGGAGCTCAGAGAGGCTACGATACGAAGATTCTGTAGTGGCCTACCCTCGAACGGCTCCTGCCCTGAACTGCAGCAGAGATATCAGGGCTCGGGATCAATTGCATGTCCAGCCGACCTGCATCAATCATTGGCATCGACTGTCCCGATCCGCCATAGGCTTGCACGCGCACGTCCATCCCTGCCTCATCAGACAGAAACTTCGCCATCCCGGCATTGGCAGCGTAGTTTTGCGAGCCTTGGGTCCCGGCACCGATACCAAGTGACTGCGCGCTAGCGCCGCTTGCCATAAAAATTGTGGTTCCAAGACAAATCGCACCCAGCATTGCATATTTCATGGCGATACTCCGTTGTTTATTTTATTTTTCGGTGATGGTTAGTTTATTTTTATCGGGTTACTCGTTTCCTGTTGGCCCCCTTATATTCCACTGAATCCCGCTCGTGCCACCCAATAATCCCAAGCCCGTGCGAGGGGCATAGGGCTTAGCAGCATGGCGCTTGTCTTTTCTATCTCCCCGTCGGTGAGGTAACTCAGCTCTCCTATCTGGAGTGTGTCATGTATGAGCTTGGCGTTATCCTTCAGCCCGATAGACACCATGCAGACCGCTTTAAGATTATCCGCTGCGCAGACACACCCATGCCCGCGAAGCAGAGCAACCCGATTCTCCCAAGTGCTCGTGACAGCGAATGCCCCATCTCCATTGAATCGACGAGCATATTGGTGTCGCCGAATTCGACCTGGCTGTCCCAGGTCTCAATCTCCTGCCGATCACTGACGACATGTGGAAGATCGGGCGCAGCGAGATTGCATTCATCGTGAACGGAAGAATCGAGCGAGCATGATGATGTGTCACTGCATTCACGTCCGGGCGATCCTTGTAAATCGCGCCGTGAATATGCCGCTCGGCATATGGACGTCGATGGTCATTGCCGATTAGCTCACCATCGAGTGTAAATTCCATGATGTCGCCACGCGTTACCACTTCGGGGCTCCGCGAGCGCGATATAAAATAACGCTCATGGTTCAAAGGGTTACGCACACTCACATGCCCAAAGTCGTCTATCACGTCTTCTCGCGCCAGGATGCGATTGGCAATAACGAGGTTGGTAATGGTCGTCTCAAGAATATCTTCCTCGAAACGTGCTTTCATGTCTTCGGGCATCTGGTGGCTCCTCCGCCTTTCATAGGGATAGATAATACTTATATTCAGACTAGTTGTGTTTCGTCACGGGAACTAATATATATTTATACCTTTCTGTATACTCATCAAGGTATAGATTCTCATGCGGTCAGTTGCCTCCCAGCTCACCATCCATAAGCTCGAAGTCTTCTGCATAGTCGCAGAGCTGAAGAGCGTTTCGCGGGCGGCTGAGCGTCTGAATATTGCCCAGCCTGTCGTCTCAGCGCATCTGAAATCGCTTGCGAGTAAGTTAGGAGTCTCACTGACGGAAAGAAACGGCCGACGCATCGCACTGACCGAAGAAGGCCATCGCGTGTACAAGTGGGCTCAGGATGTCGTCATCCGCACTCAAGAGTTCGAACGCGAGATAGCCGATACCCAGCGCGGGCTGGCCGGCAAGGCCAAAATCGGTGCCTCAATGACTCTGGGCTCTTACGTTCTTCCTGGTATTATCGCACCAATCAAACAGCGTTATCCCCAGGGAGAGATATCAGTGCAAGTGACTGATTCGATACTGGTTCCAGATGCGGTGAGACAAGGCGAATGCGACTTTGCTTTTACCATTTTAGATCCACGCCATGATATCGCCGGTCTGGAGGTACAACGGGTGCGGGACGAACGCCTGATCCTCGTGGCATCGAACAGATCCGAGACCAAGGCGAAGAGCGTAGCGCTCGATGAACTCTCAGAACTTCCATTCGTCACAGCTCAGTTACGTACTCCTCGTCGTGATATCGAGGAGCGCTTATTAATGGAGTTTGGCGTATCACGCAAACAGATTGTGATGGAATTTGGCCATGCCGAAGCTATAAAGCAAGCAGTGCGCGCTGGTGCGGGTGTTGCCTTCTTGTTTCAGTCTTCGGTTCGAGATGAACTTGCCTCAGGCTCACTGAGGAGACTAGAGACATTGGGTATGGAGCTACGCGTTCCGTTCTACCTGGTTTACCGAAAAATAAGAATTTGACCAAATTCCAAACCACGATGCTGGACGAAATAAGCCTCGCATTACGCGATTAACCTGCTGATCGCATCGCTTGCACCATCGAGGGCGCGTAGCCCTTAGCCGCTTCGATTTCAAGTACTGCTACGCCGCCACTCTCGACCACCTCCAGAGCATTGCTTATAGCTTTCATCACCGCAGTAGGTGAAGTCAGCAAACCATAGCTTGTCGCGCCGAAGCCTTGAGCTATCGCACTGACATCAATGTCGGGTCCGTTCATCACGATGCCCACATGCTTGTTCTCGACGGGGCGTTCCCGCTCCTTCGCAACCGACTCTTGGTGTACTTCATCGTTATAGAACGAATGGTTATTCACGACGACAATCATTAAGGGGACGCCCTGGTTGACTGCCGTCCAAAGAGCCGAAGCGTTCATCAGAAAGTCGCCATCGCCTAGTACCGCCAGTGGCAAGTGCTTTAAGCCCTCGTCACGCAGGGCTAATGCCGCACCCACCGCCATCCCTGGGCCGGAACCAATTCCGCCACCACCATCATAACCCAGGGAGCCAAACGGATGGGAAACGGGCCAATCCGCGCCGGTCCAGCTGAGTGGAGCGCGTATCAGACAAACAGAGCGCTTATTCACACCTCGGCGTAGGAGCACTGCGATATCCTGCGATGTCATCGTGCCGCCCTTTACTTCGTCCGGCAAGGAAAGCGCAGGTAAGGGAACTGTTTCCTGTGCTTCCAAAGCTTCCACTAGCGCGGCAACAACCTGGTCAGGCTCATTAAGGAAGGCTACATCGGCCGGGGCGGGGGCGCCGCCATCCTTTACCCAGCCGCGATGATTGTGAACGTCGATCGTGGCCGAGATTATTCTTGCCGGCACCGGCCGATCACCAAAACCGAACGCAATGTCCCACCGAAGTCTAGCCAGTCGAGATTCACTATGATCTCGGCTTCAGCAATTGCCGCCTTGGCTTTCGGATCGGGAAGTAGCCTGCATGACCGATATTCGCGCCATGAGCGCTGGGGAAGGTCGCGCCGGTCTTGAAATCTGTCACCACCTGCGCTCCAAGACGCTCAACAAACGCGATGCGGCGCGTCCAATCCGTATAATCATGCGACATGCGCCCCATAAGAACGACGATTTTTTGCACCTGACAACAGCATTGCAGCCTCATTCACCAAATCAGGTACAGGCGCCCCGGTCCGCGGCGCTCCTCGCCGCGATATATCAATTTCGGGCAGCGGCGCATCTAAAGCCTTCTCCTGCAGTGCTGCATCGATATTAATATAGACCGGACCGCGTGGAGCAGTTCCCGCACGGGAAACTCCTTCAACCAATGCATGAAGAGTGGCCGTGACTCCTCCAGGTTGATCATCCCACTTTACAAAATCTCGGATCAGTGAACCCTGATCCTGCGAGGTATGAATCCAGTCGATCCAGGAGCGCCGCTGGGTGGCATCAACTGGACCCGTAGCCCCTAGGACTACCATAGGCACCCGGTCGCACCAAGCATTGTAAATACCCATGGAACCATGCATCAAACCCACATTTGAATGTAGCGCGACTCCCATGGCACGCCCCGTCACCTTAGCGTAACCATGCGCAATGGCAACCGCTGCTTCTTCATGTACACATAACAATAGCCGCGGGTCATTGTGGGTAAAGTTCACTAAGCTATCGTGAAGCCCACGGTAACTTGCGCCAGGATTGAGTGCGATATAGTTAAGCTCAAGACCCTGTAAGGTTTTGGCTATCGCATCCGAACCCCAGCAGGGGACGTCATTATTGGATTTATGGCTCATGATTACGCTCACGACAGCATGATATTGATGGTTTTGGATTCGGTGTAGCTAAGCAGCTCATCGCGCCCTTCCTCTCGACCTACACCACTGGATTTCATACCGCCGAAGGGCACCCCCAAAAAATGCATGCTCGATCCGTTGATCCAGATATGCCCCGACCGGATCCGTCGCGCCATCTTCAACGCTGCGTTAATGTCATGTGTCCAGACAGCAGCAGTCAGGCCATATTCGGTGCTATTGGCCATGGCAACCGCCTCTTCGAAGTCTCTCCAGCGACCTATCGCCATGACAGGGCCAAACACTTCTTGCTGCCAAAGACGCAGCTCCGGCGTCACGTCGGCGTATACTGTGGGTGCTACCCAATACCCCTTGCGAAACTGTTCCCCTTCTGGCCGCCCACCGCCCAGCATTCGGCGCGCGCCATCCGCATCGGCATTTGCGCAATGTGCCAGGATACGCTGCATGTGCAGCTCGGAGTTGACCGGGCCCACATCGGTCTCGTCGCTCAGTGGATCGCCGATGCGCAGCGCGGCGACGCGTTCTACCACTGCCTTGAGTACGCGATCGTATATATCTTCATGCAAGAGCAGCCGGCTAAGCGACCCGCAGGATTGGCCCTGCCAGGAAAAAGTTCATGCCGAACACAGCGGCGTCAGCGATCTTCTCGGGATCACAGTCAGGAAATACAATCATTGGGTTCTTACCGCCCAACTCTAGCGTGATGTGCTTGACCGCAACCTCAGCCGCCGACCGCTGAATAGCACGGCCAGTCTCGGGCGAACCGATGAAAGCAATCCGCTTGATACCCAGATGCCGAACGATAGCGTTGCCAACAACAGCGCCGTCACCGGTTACGATGTTAAATACGCCCGGCGGCAGGGTATCCCGGGCGATCTCGGCAAGCACCATCGCCGATAACGGAGACGTCTCGGGCGGCTTTACTATCACTGCGTTGCCTGCCGCCAGCGCCGCGGCGGTACGTGCGACAGCGAACATGATGGGGTGATTGAAAGGCGCAATCCGCGCCACTACCCCATAAGGCTCGTGCATCGTCAGGTGCAGGTTGTCGGAGGTTGCCGGGATGGTGTCGCCCCGTAGATCGGGAGCAAGCCCGGCGTAGTACCGCAAGCTTTCCACAGCGGATGGTACATCGATCATTCGCATCGGCCGGATCGTGTTGCCTGTGTCGCTGACCTCAATTCTTAGAATCTCTTCCGCACGGGCCGCTATAGCGTCGGCGAAGCGATTCATGGCCGCGGCCCGTTCCATCGGTGTCAATGCCGCCCAGGCGGGCTGCTTTTTCTGCCGCCTGGACGGCCCGGTCCACATCTTCTGACGAACCGGCTGGCACCCGTCCAATTGGTTCTTCCGTCGCGGGATTAATGGATGTTATCCATTCGCCGGTAACGCTTTCAACAAGCTCACCCCCAATCAACATACGCTCGGCCTCGCAGATACGCTCCATCTTGTTTTCCTCTTGCGTCTCCTTAGATGCAGACAGTAATGCATGGAAGCGCAGCCCACAGTCAAATATATATATCTAGCTATATATATAGCCACTTCGATATATCTGTGAAAACAAAAATATGCCTACCTGAATAAGGATGCCGACTCATCGAAAACGTGGCCGAGCATAGCGCTAGAAGCGGGGAGGCCCTAACTATTCGTAATCGTGGAAACGATGAGATCTTGGTTATGTCAAGTATAATTAACTTTAATGAGCATAAGCACAAAGGCTAATTGCTAACGAGACATGACATCACAATAATATTGATCACAATAGTGATCAGTAAATACCGATGAGGCCCGCATGCAATTTCATCTCAATGGATTCCAGACCGGCGACCCGACCATCCACGAGCCTGTTAGTGAGCTCGCCAATGCCGACCAGCTACCCAAGGAGGTCGATGTGTTGATTGTCGGCTGTGGACCGGCCGGCTTGACCTTGGCAGCCCAGCTATCGGCCTTCCCGAGATTCGCACCCGCATCGTCGAGCAGAAGGATGGCCCGATAAAGCTCGGCCAGGCCGACGGCATCGCTTGTCGCACCATGGAGATGTTCAATGCCTTCGGCTTCGTTGAAAAGGTGATGAAGGAGGCCTGCTGGATCAACGAGACGGTGTTCTGGAAGCCGGATGAAGATAACCGCAAGAACATCATGCGCCACGGTCGCATCCAGGACACCGAAGACGGCCTCTCCGAGTTCCCGCATACGGTGCTCAACCAGGCCCGGATCCATGACTTCTATCTGGAGCTAATGCGCAACTCAGCGAGTCGCCTGAAGCCGAACTACTCGCGCCGCGTGGTCGATGTGGTGGTCGATCCCGCCCAGGCCGATGCGGTCACTCTGGGCGCCGAGGCGTACCCGGTGACGGTTAAGCTTGAGCGTACCGATGATGCTCACAAGGGCAGCGTGGAAACCGTACGGGCCCGCTATGTGGTGGGCTGTGACGGCGCGCGCAGCGCGGTGCGTCAGTCCCTAGGCCGCGCCCTGCAGGGTGATTCCGCCAACCAAGCCTGGGGCGTGATGGATGTGCTGGCGGTCACCGATTTCCCAGACATCCGCATGAAGGCGGCGATCCACTCCGCTAACGAAGGCAATATCCTGATCATCCCGCGAGAGGGCGGCTACCTGACGCGCCTCTACATCGAACTCGACAAGCTCAAGGAAGACGAGCGTGTCGCCAGCCGCAACATTACCTCCAACCAGCTGGTCACCGCAGCGCAGCGGATCCTGCACCCTTACATCCTGGACGTGAAGGAAATCGCCTGGTGGTCGGTATACGATATCGGCCAGCGTCTATGCGACAAGTTCGACGACGTGCCCCTCGAAGAAGTCGGCAGTCGCGCTCCCCACTTGTTCATCGCCGGCGACGCCTGCCACACCCACAGCCCCAAGGCGGGCCAAGGCATGAATGTCTCGATGCGCGACACCTTCAACCTGGGCTGGAAGATAGCCTCGGTGCTGCAGGGCAAGGCCTCACCGGCGCTGCTAGACACCTATACCACCGAGCGTCAGACCGTGGCCAAGGAGCTGATCGACTTCGACCGAACGTTTGCCAAGATGTTCAGCGCCCCGCCCAAGGGCTCACCCGAGGACAAGGGCGACGGCGTAGATCCCAAGGAATTCCAGAAGTATTTCGTCAAGCAGGGCGCTTCACCGCCGGCACGGCAATCCAGTACTACCCTCGCTGATCTCCGCCGAGCCGACCCATCAGCATCTTGCCAAGGGCCTGGAGATCGGGATGCGTTTCCACTCCGCGCCGGTGGTTCGCCTCTCCGATGCCAAGCCCATGCACTTAGGCCACACGGTGAAAGCGGATGGCCGCTGGCGGCTGTTCGCCTTCGCCGACGCCAGCGATCCCGCCGCGCCGGAGTCCGGACTCAGCGGCCTGTGCCGGTTCCTGAGCGACTCCCTGACTCCCCGGTACGCAAGTACACACCGCCAGGGGATGCCGTTGACTCGATATTTGACCTGCGAGCCATCTGCCAGCAGGGTTTCCGCGAGCTCTCCCTGGATGCCTTCCCCAGCTGCTGTGGCCGCGCAAGGGACGTTACGGACTGCACGACTACGAGAAGGTCTTTTGCCCCGATCTGAAGAACAAGCGGGACATCTTCGACATGCGCGGCATCGACCGGGAGCAAGGCTGTCTGGTGATCGTGCGTCCCGATCAGCACATCGCAAATGTGCTGCCGCTGGAGGCCCATGAAGAGCTGGCGGCTTATTTCGCCCGCTTCATGCTGGAGGCAGGCTGACCTATACTCTGCTGGCGGCAGCCTGCCAGGGCACCGTTCCCGTCAGGCACCTGCTTCGCCGGTGAAACTGGCTGGCCAGTAGTCCCAGAGCCAGAGCCTAAAAGCCGTGACCCGCAGAGGACCATGGCTTGTGTCTTTCATCCATTTCCTTGAGCAGACCGAGAACATGACCGAATCTCCGCTTTCCCAGGCCAACGCTCTGCCCGGCAACCTGCTTCGGCGCTGCCATCAGATCAGCGTGGCGATCTTCCTGCGCAAGTGCGAGGCCAACAATCTCACCCAGCTGCAGTACATAATCCTCTCCGCCTTGGACGAGATGGGCTCGCTGGACCAGATCACTCTCGGCGGCTTCACGGCGCTCGATCGCAACACCGTAGCGATTGTGGTGAAAAGCTCGAGGAGCGCGGCTTGGTCGATCGACGCCGCAGCCCCGAGGATCGCCGCTCGATGCTGGTCACCATCACCGAGGCCGGCAAGGCATTGCGCGTAGAGGCCGAGCCCGCCGTGATCCAGGCCCAGGAGGATATCCTCGCCCCGCTGAACGAGGGAGGAACGCGAGCAGGTCTGCGGCCTTTGCAGCGCTTGGCCGATGAAAACAATGCCCTAAGCCGGGTGCCTATCCGCCGCGCCGGTTGACCCGGCGAAACGCCAGGCAACTATCCAAAAAGCAAAGAGCCAGCGCATTTGAACTGACCCCCAAAAGTTGGACGGTTGGTTTCCCTAACTGACGGCCATGGCCTGAGTCCTGTATTGCACGGGACTCAGGCCTTTTAGTTTCTGCTTGATCCGCTGGTGATTATAGTAATGGATATAGTTGGCAATGCCTCGTTTTAGCTGCTCAATCGTGTCGAACCGGTTCAGGTGGAAGTACTCAGCTTTCAGGGTGCCAAAAGCTCTCTATGGCGGCATTGTCCAGACAATTTCCTTTCCTGGACATGCTGCGCAATATTCTTTCTCCACCATCATGCGGCGGTAGTTAGGATGGCGATAATGCCACCCCTGATCTGAGTGCAGCAGAGGACGGTCACCTGGCTTTAGACGATCGAAGGCACTCGTCAACATGTGTTTGACCAGGCTGAATACCGGTCGTCGCCCGGTTTGAAAGGCGATGATTTCGCCGTTATACAAATCCATGACCGGTGACAGGTAAAGCTTCTGGTCATTGACCTTGAATTCGGTAATGTCCGTCACCCACCTTTGATTAGGTCCTGAAGCCTGAAACCGACGTCGTAGCGTATTGGGGCCGCGTAGCCTGCGGCCCCTCGATAGGCTCGATATCGCTTAGGGCGAACAAGGGACTTTAAGCCCAGTTGCTGCATTAACCGTTGGGCGGTCTTGTGGTTGATCACCTCGCCTGCCTGCCGTAATACCGTGGTGATACGACGATAGCCATAACGCCCTTTGTGATGATCGTAGATCGTCTGGATGCGCGTCTTAAGAGACGCATACGCATCGTCAGCGCACAGAACCTTGAGCTGGTAGTAGAACGTGCTGCGCGGCAGTTCTGCCGCGCGCAGCAGCAGCGCCAGTGAGTGCTTATGCCTTAATCCTTGGACGGCTTGGGTTTTTTGTCCCGTGTCATCGCCCGTTTCTCCTGGATCAAGGCATCGAGCTTTTTAAGTAAGCGTTCTCTGCACGTAGATACGCCAACTCTTCGAGCAGTTCCTCTTGGGAGCGCTCTTCATCCGGTGGCAGCGGTGGGAAGGAGGTTTTCTGATCATCGGGGGCCGTCCTTTGCGCTTCGGCGTTAGTGCACTCGGCCCTCCACTATGATATTGCTGCTCCCATCTGCCAATAGCCCCACGTTCACGGATATCAAACAGGACAGCCGCCTGACGGTGTGACAAACCATCTCGCCACACACTTTCAAGAACCGTTAGCTTGAATGCTGCGCTCCGGTGAGTGTACTTCCTACGCAGGCCCAGCTTGCCATGTTGCTGATAGCTATCCCGCCACTGTCGTACGATGGACTCATCCAGACCATGCTGACGAGCCACTTCTCCTGGGCTGGCGTCCCTGCGTAAACACTGCTGCGCAATCAACAGCTTAAACTTCTCGTCGTACTGCTTACTCATGAAAACACCCCAAGGTTGGATTGAGTGTCCAACTTTTGGGGTGCAGTTCAATTGCGCTGGCTCTTTGTACTGGGTCGAATCGTGTGCTACCGATCAGAGGCCATAGCTTTGGGTAAGAAATGTCTTGTGCTGACGATACGACCTCTCGGTCATCCGCTCCAACAGTCGGTAGGCGCTCAGTCCGATGCGCTTGAGCAGGGGAACGCTGGCTTCGGTGACGGGATGAGAAAACGCTTGAGTTGTCATATCGATTGCAACCTGTCAGGTCGTGGGAAAACTCCATTCTACACGTTTTAGACTTTAGTCGAACCAGTGTACCTTTGGTCGCAAGCATGCCCGCCAAGCCTCGCCGAGGAGACACTACCGACGAAGAAGCAGATAGGAAGTCCATGTCCACCGTTACCACACCATCCGTGCCTAGGGCATGCCAGGCTCCTGATAAAGACGAGCGAAGCCGCTGGCGTTGCTCACATGGTTAGGGTAGAGCCTTTGTTTCCAGGCGATGGTGTCGTTGACTGAGAAAACCCGATCGATATCTCCATGGGATATCAGCACTTTACGACCTGCTGCCCGAAAATAAGACAGACCGGAGCTTTCTAAGCTAGGCAATAACCCCGCGCGAGGCGGGGTATAAAGACGAAGAAGCCGCTTATCGAAGCTCAGAAATCGAAGAATACTGTTTCGCCTTCGCCCTGCAGCTTGATGTCGAAGCAGTAACCTACTTTGCCGTCCTCTTCCTCACGCTTGGTGACCAGCGCCTGCGGGCGCGGCCGGTCTGTCCGCGGTCGTCACCGCCGCCTACCATGGCCTGAAGGCCGTAGTTTAACACCGTCAACGGAGACGTCTTCCGCTGGCGCCGCATGTGGTTCGAGTTTGGCGAATATTTCGGCCTCAAGGTGGCGGACTGCCCTCAGACGCCATAGCCGCTGACGCGGAATCGACCTAACGCGAGATTGCCAAGAAGCACGACCTTATAGAGCCGGACGTGGGCAAACTGGCTTCTTAGTAGCACAACGACGCCGATCTAGGTCCCGGTAAGGAGCGTCAACCACGCCACCAAGTCCCGCGCCTTTGGTGTCGATCATCTCCGCGAGACACGCGGCGCTTTTTGACCTGTTCGATCCCATAACGAGCAGTGGCCTCCTAGCCGAACCGATAATTCGGTGCGGGCCGCCGCCCTGCTCTTCCAGTTATTCCTTGGTGTGGGAGCAGTAAACCCCTAGCCCATGCAGACATAGCCACTCAGGCCTTCCTACGGCGCAATCAACCACACCATCATGCGTACCACCAGGCGCGGAGTGTAAAACTCGCTGCTTTCTTGCTTCCAGTATAATGACGAAGTCTGAGTACGGCTTGTTTGCCGTCCTTCCGATGCCGGAACACCCGACGGTCGACATGCTGTGCGGGATATTCCTAGCGCTATCGCCATGGATTTTCGGCTTTGCCGATCAGATTTTTCCTCCTCATTTTCACTACGGGATATTTGAGATCACTACCAACCTGATCACCCAGAAAATGCCATCCAACGAGAGTGCCGCTACCCATAAGCCGTAGCCTCTGTAAAACTCATGGAGACTGTCGACGTGCCGCTTGAATGGTCAGTTCCCTGGGCGGGTTTGTATAGGGTGGTTTCGTTACGATCTGGTGGCGCTTACCGCACTGCTGGTTTTGGTGATGCTGGGGCGGGCCGATAGTTGCCGATACTCGCAAAAATAAAAATCCTTACATGCCGGAGCCGCCCTGTTGGGCAGCACCGGCGTTGCGTTCCTGAGTTCAAAGATACCCCATCTCCGCAAACGACGTGCACCCATCGCTTCCCACCACGACATGATCAATCACCCGTATATCCATGAGTGTCAGGGCTTCTTTCAGCCGCTCAGTAATGCGCCGGTCGGCATCGCTGGGTTCAGGGTCGCCGCTGGGATGGTTATGAACGAGGATCACAGCGGCGGCGTTGTAAGCCAGTGCAGCCTTCAACACTTCGCGGGGATAGACGCTAGCAGCGTCGATGGTGCCACGAAACAGTTCTTCAAAGCGGATAACCCGATGCTGGCTATCCAGAAACAACACGCTAAATACTTCGTACACGTAGTCTTGAAGCAGTAACTGCAGATGCTCGAATGCCTGCGAGGGCTGGGTGATCTTGCGGCCTTTGGCGAGCTTACGGCGCGCAAAGCGCTTGGCCATGGTGATGATGTCGGTTTCGGTCACCGGCGATGTTACAAGGTAGGTGCCTGCCACTTCCCCGGCTTTCAGTTTGGCGTGTGTCATGGTTGCCTCCAAAAATAAAAAAATGCCGGGGTGGTGGCCCCGGCATCTATGTCGTTAGATAGCGTGTTGAAGTTTGAGGTATGGGTTCCGTCACGCAGCCATCACTTGGCTTAAGCGACGCTCCATCTCTTCATGAAATGCTTCAACCCGTTCAGCAATGGTGCGAATCATGATGTCGTCACGGTAGGCGCGTTTGATAAACAGCGGCATCCCGGGCCAATAGCTCACAAAGTCGATCCATTCCCGTTCGCTAACCCATAGGCCACCCTGGCATTGGGGTACGTGCTCATCGGGTATTTCTCCATTCAACAGCACTTCGATTTGGAACTTGGGCAGCTTGGTTTTGATTTCTAGCAGACCGTTAGCGTCTACCAGGCTGTCTGGCGAGTAGCCCACCTCGTGATTAAGGATCAGGCCTACTTCATGGGGCTGGGGTTCGCCGGTGGCATCGCAGTAAAGCGCACGTGCCACGCCTTCCAACTCATGACCCCGGCGGGTATGCGCGTTACCTTGAAACGGCTCGGCCAGCTCGCCAGTAATTCGTTCACCGATCAACTGGTGCATGTAGGTAATCGCCCCGGTACCCAATCCACCAGGACCTTTGCCCTTAACCAGCAGTGACTTTAGCTCCGACATGGTGACGCGCCCTAAGCGCGCCGCCAGCCACTCAGGAGAGCCTTGCGGCATAGTGAGTATCTGCATGGATGCCTCCTGTACTCAGATAGGGTTGGTACGCCGTTCACTTAACGGCTCGCTTGGAGAGGGATGCCCGGAGCTTGTCGAAGTCGCTATACGGCACTTGCACAGCTGAGCCGTACTTGCCGCTAAACCACTCCTGGGTCGTCGCGGGGCATTGGCTGATCAGTCGTTGGATTTGGCCTGCCTGGAACGCGGTGACTGTCTTGATACCTACCTTGGTACTCGCGTTGCCATTATCATCCTGGCCGCGTGTGGTGATGTTGAGCAGTGCGGAAAGTACATAGCGCTTGCCGTAGCTGGTAGAGGAACCAAACGCCTGCACGGCATTTTTGTTACCACTCATATCCGCAGGCAATAGCATGCTGGTCTCTTCGCGGTGGCCATCCTTGTGCATCAGCACCCCGGTTACCTGGATCCCTCTCTCCTGTGTCTGAATACGAAAGCTCACTGCAAAGCCATGCTTCTGCATGATCGGTCGCACGGTATCGACGATATCTTCCAACGTGGCGTAGCAACCGTTGTTGGTTTGCCCGCGCTCTTCAATGCTAGGCAGTTCGGTTTGCATCGCTGCCATGGCAGCGCTATAAGCCATCATGGCCTGACGGTCCAACACACGTTCCTGCATCTGCAGCAGGCGCTCCATTTTGTCGATATCGACGTCAGGGATTAAGAGCAGCACGCTCGATTACCTGGATGATCGCAGTGCTTTCTGCGGTAGAGGACGACTCAACGGGGATGCTGGTACAGCGGTGACGGCGGCGGCTTTGGTAGTGGTTTGGGCCGTTATCGGACGGGAAGAAGAATTTACCACATTAGATGATCGTGCCATGGGGCACCCCCATTGAAACAAGAATGGTGGTGATGCCGTGTCGTCAGGCATCGTTATGGAGTGAGAGCGGTATTACTCCGCTAAATGCTGGGCTAGCTCATTGGCTTTAATAGGCACTAGCCGTACCTCTGTTCGATAAAACGTGCCTTGAGCGCATACCACGGTGTCAGCGCGATGGGTATGGTTGGCTATTAGCTCCTCGGTCAGGCGCGTTAAAGCAACTTCAATGGCATGGGAAATAAACGTCATGGCAGTACCTCGCGGCATAAGCCCACAGCAAAACGCCCAGCTTTTGAGGGGCTGGGCGTTTATGCCGGGAGATGGTGAATATCATTGGTTTGGAAAATCGCAGTAAGGGGTAGAACGACGCCCTACCGATAGATTGGTTAAGACACTAGCGCTAATGCGGCATCCAGTGCTTCTTGCTTGAGCTGGGCGCCCTGGCCGAACCACGCTGAATCTATACGGGTGTCGTTGCTGCGTGCCCGTTTGTCGTGATCCACGTACTCGGTCACGGCATTAAGCAGGCCCCAGGCGGTGTCTTTGGCGGTAATCAAGTGAGAACCTCGGCCTTCACCGTGGTAGAGCTTCTGCACCTTATTGAGGGCCCGGTAGTTGGGCAGTTTAGAGGGATCGTCTATCGGCTTCTCGGCTCCGCAAATCACCGACTGGAAATAGTGCTGCGCTTCTTGGTGATCGATCTTGCGTTCTGCCAATGCCTTCATGCGATACATAAAGTCGTTCCACTGGGAAACAGAAATCCCCAGCTGGCTCTTCACCGCACGAGGATCGAACTCCGAGCGATGCGGCACCTTAACCGCTTGCGAGATGCCATCTACGGCAATCTGCAGCGTGTTATTACATACCACCCTTACCGTCGTAGGTGTGGCCATCGTCGCCAAGGTGCCGTCACACGAGGTCGCCAGTAGTAGGTAGTCGTTGACCTCATCCTGGCCTTTCAGCGAGGTACTTAAGCCACTGCGTGCCAAAGCCCAAAACTTACGACCGCCTTTCAGTACCCCAGCGGTTTCCAGCTCATACCCCGCGTATTCGGTGAGGTCCCGGTAGAATTCCAGTATCTCTTCGGGCTGAACCACCTTATAGCGCTGGGACACCACCGATAGCGGTACCTTCGTATCCGAGCGATAGAGCACCTTTGTTCGGGGAATGAGTGAATGCTGCCCAGGTGGCTGGCACCTTCGGCAATAAAGCGTACCGGGGCTTCTTCAATGTGCCAGTTCATACCGGCCTGTTGCTGCCAGACTTCCAGCGGTTGATGACGAGAAAGTTGCTGCCCCAGGCCATGCCAAGGGTATCGCCAACGTAAGCCATTTGTTCAACGAGATGAGCCATTACAAACTCCTTTAGAATTTTCAACGTGAATGAGCGCGCACGGCATAGCGGCCCGCCCTGAGTAAGGCGGGCAAGCGAATGCTTGTAGAGGTAGTCGTCGTATTAAGCGGCAGAGAAGTCCGCTGCAAGGGGTTATTCAGCGTGGGGACGAAAGGTGCATTCACAGGCACAGCAGGCGTAGTTATCGAGCATTTTCTGATCAAGTTCATGCCCTAGCTTGGCACCGGCAACACCCAAGGTCGTGCCGCCTAATAACCCACCAAATACGGCACCGGACAGGCTGCCAATGGTAATGCCTGCCGGGCCAACCATTGCGCCGACCAACGCACCTGCTTTGGCACCACTAAGGGCGCCGGCTGCCCCAGAGGCAGCACCAGCAGCAGCTCCAGTGGCACCGCCGACCTTTCTTCCCAGGTTGCGAGATATAACATTTGGGGAACCGCACTTTGGACAGTGGGGTGTCATGAGGATCTTCCTCCATTAGCAGTGAAATGGATGCTGGCTAAGCCATCCCTGATAGCTTCATGGAGGTAGTATGTGGCTAAGATTTCTTTAAAACGAATTGGTAAGTAGCGAGGTTGAGGTATTTTTTTACATTACTGAGCCATGTCATGCAGCGATCAGCGATTACCTTGAACGCTTCGTATTGGTTCGTCTCTGGTCCGGAATTACTTGATAAATTTTGTTATAACAATTTAGTAGTGATATTCGATGGTTTTGATGAAAAGATAGGTACACACTGCGTAGGACAAACGCCATTTATACGGTATTAGTATTATGGGGTTTAAAATACACTATATAACGACGTTTAAGACGTCGTACATAGCCTTAACAGCAGCAGCAAAACGAGCCTCTTGTGCGCCTAACAAACACCTCTAATAGAACTCCAGCGTTATCCCTACATAAGGGATAAATTCTATCGTCCTATTAAGAACATTCACGTTATTAGGAATATAGAAATCGCCTTTTAATGCTAAAAGCATTACTAACCACAACCCGAAATATCAAACGCTGCTAATAGCACAAACTCTTAAGCGAGAATAACACACATGATTTCTACTCAACGACTACGTCATCAAGACAATGATAAACTTTGTTTACATTACGATAATTATTACGAAGGCTTTGAAGTTCAACAAAAACTTGAGTATGGCCCTCTCGTGAAGAACTACTTAAAAGCGACAGTAAATGAAATCATAGCAGCGGTAAACAGTCAGCAGCGTATTTTAATCTTTCGCGCTGACTTACATTTTCCACAGTGGATGCTACCCTCTGGGATGCATCAGAACAATGAAGTTTTGAGCACATTCTTTCGTTACTTTAAATACGAGATCAAAAATCTAGCAGCCCTTACCTTCCTTTTCTTCGCTACGTCTGGGCCAGGGAGCAGGACACCAGTAATAAGCCTCACTATCACTTAATTATCATGCTCAATTACAATGTCTTTAATGGCCTCGGGATGATACAGCCTAATGGCTTTGGTGAGTATCTGCGGGATAACCTTTACCACCGCATGATGCGTTCTTGGTACAAAGCAATGGGCTTTTCCAATACAGACTCCTTAGGGCAGTTGATCCACATTGGCGAGCATCCCATTACAGAAGAGTTATGGGTTGCAACATTAGGCTTGAATGATTGGATGGGCCTGAACGACGCGGTTTATAACGCCAGTTATCTCTGCAAGCAATACACGAAACGTTTTGGTGAGGGCATCCAAGTGTTTAACACGTCACAAGACAGATAACGTAATAAAACCAATATTTTGTTTGCCAATAGTATAGAACCTTCCGTCCTTAACGGATAAACCCCACTTAATCCGCCCTCCGACGACAAACGCCGGATTCCTTCTTTACTCAGCAACATGGCCTGCCCTTCAAGGAACAGGCCTTTTCGTTGAACCATTAGGAGCACCACGATGTTTAACTTCCCTTTTCAACAAGATACACCGCAGCAAGCGCCACAGGCGTCCTCAGAGACGCGCCATACGACATCCGCCCCATTGCCTTGGAAAACCGCTGCATCGCCTCAGGACGACGCCGAAAAGCGACTGGCAGCCATGGAGCAGGACGAGCCCAAGCGTCGATTGATTCGGGATGCCAAGGCGCTGTGCAAGCTCCGCAAGATCACCCAGGCAACGATGGCCGAAGAGATTGGGATACCGAGGCGCACCCTGGAGGAATGGCTGCAATTTCGCCGGATGCCAAAAGCACCCGGTGTGACGTTGATTCGCCGCTGGGTAGCCAACTACAAACAAAAACTAATTACCTGTTTTAAAAAAACTGCTATTTTCTCGATTAATTGAGGTTATCGAGCATTTTTGTAGTTAATATATTTTTTAGGCATTCACATGACACAAACGGACGTTGTCGAACCACTTGCACTACCCAGCCTGCGGGATGAGTGGCCACGCCTTGCCGATACCTCACGGTTACAAGCCATGGTCGATTCGGTGGCAATGGAGGTTGAGGTGGCACCAGAGATGGTGCTCACGGCAGCTCTAGGCGCCTTGTCTGTTGCTTGCCAGGCAGGGTACGTCGTCAAGATGCCGGGGAGGAAGGTGGAGCATCCCGTTTCACTGATGCTGTTGACCGTAGCCAATTCCGGGGAGCGCAAGACCGCAGTCGAAAACAAGGTCTTCTCAAGCATTCGTTCCTTTCAGAAGGAACAGGAGGCCATCAACCAAAAACACATCCGTCAACACGACTATGCACTGGAGATCTGGAAGCACAAGAAGAGCGCCCTTATCTCGACGCTCAAGCGTGCCGTGAAGGAAGATGATGAACAGGCGCTTGAAACGGCGGAGCAAAAACTAGATGCATTAGAAATGGAAAACCCGAACCGCCCGCGACTATCAATCTGCTGTATGAAGACACGACACCGCAAGCACTGGTCAAAGCAATGTATGACAACCTTCCAGTAGCGTGCGTGATTTCAAGCGAAGCGGACGGCATCCTGAACGGCTTTGCCATGCAGAACAACACACCCCCTCAACTCTTTATGGAGCGGCAGCGATGTTACGGTTCATCGCACGACACGGGAGAGCTTCACCTTGAGCGAGGGCCGACTCACGATGGCATTGATGACCCAGGAAAGCTCTGTTGATCATTACATGGAAAAAGAGGAAAACGCGCCAGAGGATCCGGTCTCTTAGCTCGCTTCCTGCCTGTGTACGCAACCTCGACCATCGGCACACGTGAAGGCAATAACAACAAAGAAGACGATAACGATAGATACTTATCTAATTTTTATGAACGCATTTCAAAGTTACTGCGTACAACATTGAAAAGTACGAATGGAAAACTAAGCGATCCGACCGTTCTGACCTTTACTCCCATTGCACAAAAGAACTGGGAAAACACCTATCAAATCATAGAGAGCCAATGTCTTCCTGGTGGCGTTTATGAAAATGCATTCGATCATGCCAGCAAGCTGCTCGACAACATAGATCGTATCGCTGCCTTAATTCATCTCTGCGAACGCAAGGATGATGACGACAATGAAATCGATGAAGGCACCTTCCTTTTCGCGTGTGAAATAGGCATGAGGTACACATTACATTTTCTTACCTACTTTAGTGTACCTACCAAAATCCAGATGGATGCCGAAAAGATTTATAACAAGTTATTTGCCAAACTCGGACACTCAAAGGAACTATTCGGCTTGAGCTATGTAAGTCAACACACTCACCTTACCGTCAAGGAAATAAAGCAAGCATTACCCTTGCTAGAAAAGAAGGCTCTGTCGCACTTTACGGCTCAAATCGCTACCAATTCTTTCCTAACCCAAACCCGAATGATCGAATGGGTCTTGGTGGCGGGGTGGCACGACGCACCCAAAAGCGTTAGATAATCGTCACATGAAATGATCTTATCAGCATCTATCACAACACAAGTCTGATTACTGAGAGATTGTTGAATCCGTTAAGCTAATAGCTATAAAGAAACCACAGGAAGACACCATGACCAATCCCATCACCCAATAGGGACAGCTCAAGAAACAACAACAGCTCATCGCCGAAGAACTTGCAGCGCTGGAACAGGATGACGCCTTCAAGAAGGATATGGCGTGCAAGGAGGCGATAGAAAAAGTTCTGGAAGAGCATGGAAAGACAATCGATGACTTGCCCCGATTATTCCCGCAGACCGAAGCTGCGAAAGCCTTGTTCAACGAGCCATCGAAGGGCAGGAAGCGACGACAACATAGCGGTTAGAAAGTCTAATGCGGCCATTAGGCCGCATTCATATCGTTAGGATAGAGGTATAGCGGGCTATTGTGTGCCTGAACGGCGTACTTCTACCCATGGATCTTTGCTGACGTGTTCGGCTTGGTCGAGCTGACGCTGCAGAAGCTCGGCCATAGATTCCCAGTTGAACTTGGATCTAGCCACGTCCAGTAGGGGATAGTCGCCATCCGGGGGTAGAAACATCCCAAACAACGACCGAATGAATGAACCGGCGCAACCACATAAAATCAGGATTTTCAGGGATATTCGGGCAATTCGTCTGTAAATCTGCGCGCAATAAATAATGCGCATGATCCGCAGCAAGCTCGTCAAGCGTTGGCCACTTTTTGCTACAGACAAAATGGTTACTCAATGCAGCCTCCCGAAACGCATGCACTTCTGGCAAAACAGGCCACGCTATTTCCCATGCTTGGGCACGAGATTGAGTCTCCCACCACTTTCTGAAATCTTGATTCATCTGACTATTAAGGTGGTAGAAAGCCGCTTGCAACGCCTCGCAGTGGCGAATCATGTCACGTACCTGCGCGGGTCGCACTTGGGTCTTATGGCTGACGGGGCATTGTAAATATTCATGGTCGTTAGAATGCCTATTAGCTGTTTTGCTGAACGTAGACAACCAACTTCTGTAAGCCACAGAGCAAATGTGATTTCAGCAAATCGGTGATATTTTGGGAGGCATGGATACCTAGAATACCTAAAAGATTAGTAGTTTAACTCAAAATGGATGGCCTCCGCCTACCGTGAAGCTAATAGGTAGCTAGGTCACGGCATAGAAAGCCGCAAAAGCGGCTTAGACAGTGATTCAGGGTGTTATGTGATAAGCACACTACGCGCAGTATTGGAAAAGCAGGCTTTAACGCTCAGCACTACCGACCGGCAGCAGCTGTTGAGCTAATTCGCTCACTGTTTGTAAAGCTTCATTCCAGTTCGCGGGCTCATCATGATAAACCAGCGGGCCGATAAAGCGCTCGTATCGATCCTGATGGATCGGATGGGTCTGTAAGCATCCCAGGCCATATCGCAGTTCATCTGCTGGGCTAGCGACAAATTGCGCATGTTGGTTGCCAAACTGAGCTACGTCCGTCTGTATTACTGCCTGTACTAGCGTGCGTAATGCGGCCATGTCATATCCGCCGGATGTCGCCATGTGAAGATCGTAGACGTGCCTTACCAGCGTTTCATCGTCTTTTCGGGAAGGATCACGATTCACGTGAGCTGTGCGACGCAGTAATGCCACCAGCTTCTCGCTGATCGTGGCAGGTAGGCTAACCACTGGAAAGGAAGCTACCTCTGGGGGTAAATTAAGAGCCTCGGCATACAAGGAGCTGACAGAGCAAACCACGGCGGGCTCATAAAGTTCTGATGCTGTGACATCTAGCTTCAAGTCAGGTCGAAGCGCAGAAATGCTATCCTGGGTTCGGGGATAGCGAACGGTAAACTCCGCATACCGGTACTCGTTACGCTTGACGATACCACCATCGGGATCAAGCTCTAGAATCTGAGAACGGCTGATGATTGTTTCTATTTCGGTCAGTACCGCTTTTCGTGCTGACTTCATCGCCGTTCGAGACATGCCTATTGCTACCCCATCGCGGGGAACAAGCTTGATATCGATATCCTCGGACATACGGAAAAGCTTGTGGTGGGCTTTTTGCCAGGCTGGTACCGCCTGCGAATACCAGCTCAAACGTTTCCGAATGCAACTCAGAAAGCAGACTCAATAACTGGACGGCATAAACATCCTTTTCCACGATAGCAGGGCTATCAATGCCCAGCGCATCCGCCACATCGGGAAACAACCCCGGATCGATGTTCATGCAGAAGCACGCTCAATACCCAAGCGATATTTCCCGTAGGCAATCTGGCGATGAAACGGGCCTTTGACTCTGACCATCACTCGCGCCGGAATTTGTGTGCGGCCCGCCTGATAAGCCTTTTCTGCACTGGCTGGCTCCCACTGCACCCCTAGGCGATTCAATGCCTCTTTGGCGGCTTGATCAAAGCCACCAGGCGCCGCAATCATTGGTTTACCCGTGATACGGTTTGGGCGCGCTTTAGCGTATAGCCCCCACCAATACGTACTAATCTTCCCTGCGCTTCTAATTGCCGAAGCACACGGCCAACTTGGTCATAACCACCCAGTGCAGCGAAATCATCACGTAGAAATACCATTCGCCGACTCTTGCGAATTTTGTCACGAATGCGTGACTCAAGCGTTTGAGTAGTCATGTAACGCCTCCAGTAGCTGGACAATGACGATGATTACTCTATACCTTCAGACTGATAAATACAAAAACACGACACTATGAAATAATAAAATTTATTTTTATTTAAAATAAACAGATATTTAACAGTTAAAATAAAAATACAACCGCCGCAAAGCTCTCCACGTACCGTCTCTATTCCGAGCCGCCCAAAACAATCTCAGCATGTAAGAAGCGAAATATTCTTTTCCTAATTAACGTTCCACACCACCACCGTATGGGCGAAGCCTCGCATCCACAGGAAACCGACATCCGCTGGCACCAGGAGACCCTGCATTCAGTAGTTCTTTCCTAAACTGGTGTGCGTTCCATTGAATCTCATCGAAAGCCTCTCAATTGCCATGAACGAAGTGGTTATTGAGCGCAGTTTTCTTGAACACCTTTACTTCTGGCTGCTTCGGCCACTAATTCACCACTACTTACCAGTTTGGATACTTACTAACATCAAGAAAATACCGAGGGTTCTATTGGTTGTCATAGAGGCCAGACGATCGAACGTATGCTGCAAGGTTAACAACATCAAATCATGTCACGCACTTGCGCAGGAAGAATATGGGTCGAATAACTGGCGGGGAGAAATAAAATTTTCGTAGATTACAGGATGCCCTATTCCTTCGCTTGCTGCTCTGTCGTCATCCAGCGGAAGCAGGTTTCTGATATCAGCTCTGGGACTTGACCGCAAATCTGGCTATTGGCATGGACGAAGGACTGAAAAATCAATACATTTGCGTATTGAGAAAATCACCACATAGATAGGCAGCCCTGCATGAGTACAGCAATAACGATCGGAGAGGCTACGCCAGCTCATGGAAGAGCAGGGCATTGGTGAAAATGAGTTGGCTAGGCGCTCCAAGGTGCCACAGCCAACCATACATCGCATACTCAAGGGTGTAAGCAACTCCAAGAATTAATAACTTAGAGAAGCTAGCAGCCTCGTTAGGGACTACTGCTAGTTTTCTTGCCCATGGCGACGGAAGCCAAGGTGTCGTTGGGTTGCCGAACAGGGGAATACCGTGGATGGGGATAGGAGCAGGAGTAGGAGCAGCAACTGCTTCAGCCGTATCTGCACGACCCGATAGAGCGGCCCCTCCCCCGCGCTTTTTGGTCGTACCCAATTCTCACCTGGTCCGAAGTTATGCAAGCTAATCGGCTGGATGCACGTGCACCCGGCGAGAAAAATCAATTTGAATCATGTGACTACTTAAAGATCGGAGTGGCTTTCTGGCTCAAGATGTGGTGATGCCATGGCTGCGCCGATCGGGGGCCTCCTAGCCTGCCTGCGGGGACGCTTGTGCTATTAGACACAGGTCTACAGGCGGTGCCCGGAAAGCTGGTCCTTGTCGAACTCCCTGACAGCCCGACGCCAACGCTCCGCATGTTGATAGAAGAGAGTGGTCGGCGCTACTTGAAACCACTTAACCCAGCCTACCCACTGATTTCATTAGACGATAACTGTCACATATTGGCGGTAGCTATCGAAGCTAGAATGAAGTTGTAACTTCCCTCACCCCTATCTCAGGTCCTCCACAAGCTAGGCTCGCCCTCTTTAATACGAAAACGAATTGACTATCTAATGCGTTTTAGTATTATAACATGACCAGCTCCATGAGGCAACAGAGGTTTCCCATGTCAAACAAATTGCTAAAACCAGAAGACGTAGCAGAAAAACTAGGAATGAGCCTCAGCTGGGTCTACAGCAAAAACACAACATCGGGTTCATCCAGTTTGGCAAAGCCGTTCGCTTTGAGCATGAGGCCGTTGAGGAGTACGCTAGAGGATGCAGGCGCGATCCTCAGTTAAAGGGGATCGAAAATGGGATACACCGTTTCAAAAGAAAGGACCGTGAAACGTGGATTGTCCGCGCAAGGGTCAACGGCCAGCGCACTCAAAGAACTTTTCGCACAGAAGGAGAGGCAAGGCAGTATGCACTAAAGGCAGAAGCCCAACGCCAAGAAGATGAGTTCAATGGTGTTATGGGCCGCAAGCCCAAATACACTTTTTCAGAGGGATTGCAGCGGATGGTAAGCGAATACGACGTTCGCTCCCAGAAGCAGCACATACTACTGGTCGCTAGATGGATGGATGAGCATGCCCCAGGTATCATTATTGGCCAGGAACTACTGGATGCCACACGAAGGATGCAGAAGGCTCTTAAAGAGAAGGGGTTGGCGCAGTCAACCATTAACAACCGGATTCAGGTCGTTAAGCGAGTGCTGTCGCTGTCGTATCGCGAATGGGACTGGATCGACTTACCGCTCGACGGAAAGCTACGTAAGCCCTCGCCTAAAAATGAACGCCATGTTTATCTTTCCGAATTGGAGCTTGCTGAGTTACTAGAAGCCGTACCCGAGCGGTATCAGGTCGAACGGAAGGTGATTTTGTTAGCCATGCTGACAGGGATGAGGCGCGGAGAGCTGATGGCACTGGAGCCGAGAAATGTCTACAACGGTCGAATCGTGCTCAAACCAAACCAGACGAAAACGGTAAACCCAGGGTCATTCCGCTGTCTGAAGAAGCAATACCGCTGCTTGAAAGCTTACCGTTTGCAACAACGGGAGATCGAGTCAGGGAGCGTTCGAAAGAGCTCGAGAAGCCATTGGGCGTCCAGACATCCGTTTTCACGATATGCGCCACTGCTACGCTTCATTGCTCGCCAGCAAGGGGGGAGTCACTAACGAGTATCAGGGATTTGCTGGGGCATTCATCGCTGACAGTGACCAGCCGGTATGCTCACGCTGATCCGACACGATGGGATAGTGTTATTGCCAAATTGCCGCGCATCGGCAACCAAATGGCAACCAAACACTGACAAAAGAAGCTCTAGTCTCTGTAACCAATTGATTTAATTGGTGGGCCCAGTAGGACTTGAACCTACGACCAAGGGATTATGAGTCCCCTGCTCTAACCAACTGAGCTATAGGCCCGAAAAGCGTGCATATAATAGCGAATGTGGCAGTGTGAGGCTAGCCCCATCGCGCTATCTTAATGTCATTGTGGCACTTTTTCGGCACTTATTGCATGCCTTGAGGTCTGGTGGGTAGCTCTTGGTTTGTTGAATCGTTCTTTATGCGGAGACTCGCTGTGAAAGCATTGATTGCTCTATTGCCCTTATTGTTGGCGCTGCCCGTACACGCTGACTGGCAGCTTGACCCGGCCCAATCCCAGGTACAGGCGTCGATTACCCAATTAAACGGCGAGGCGCCGCAAACACACCACCATCAAGTGCGTGACCTGCAAGGTGACATTTCCAGCGATGGCACCCTTCGCCTACCGCTAAAACTCAGCCAAACCGATGTGCTTGAGCGCTTTGGCGAGCTGCCGCCGTGGGTAGGGATGTTGGCGAACACCACCTTAGTGACGCTGGTGGCGCAAATGCCGCCTGAGCGTTTGGACGGCTTGGACATGGGTGAATCGCTTGTAGAAACACTGACCTTTAGCGTTCAGTCAGACATGATTAACCAACAGGAAACCGTACCGTTGCGGTTTACCCGTGAAGGATTGAATGAAATACGCGTGACCCATGCCGAGCCAATGGCGATGGATGGCAGAGTTCTAATGGCGAACAGCACGGTGCGCACCGTGCTATCGTTGTTGGGCTATCAGGAGATTGATGAGCATGTACCTGTCACCCTCAATGCGCTGTTAGTTAATCGGTAGTCGTTAAAGGGTACTAACTGCTTCCATATCCCCCCGCCTGGGCTTCGCCGGTTTGTACGCGCCACTGGGCGGCATAGTGGCCGTTAGCCGCCAGTAGGCTAGAGTGGCTGCCCCGCTCAGCCACTTGGCCTTTCTCGATCACCACAATCTCATCGGCATGCACGATGGTTGAAAGCCGGTGAGCAATCATAATCACCGTGCGGCCATGGGCGATGCGCTTGAGCGAGCGCTGAATGGCGGCTTCGGTTTCGTTGTCCACCGCGCTGGTGGCTTCGTCCAGCACTAGTATCGGTGGGTCTTTAAGTAGCGCCCTTGCTAAAGAGAGCCGCTGGCGTTGGCCGCCAGAAAGCCGCACGCCCCGCTCCCCTACTGGCGTATCCAACCCTTGGGGCAGCGTCTCGATAAAGCTCCACGCTTCGGCGGTTTTGGCGGCATCGATAATAGCGGCTTCGTCGGCATCGGGCTTACCGTAGGCGATATTGTCGCGAATGCTGCCTTCAAATAGGTAAACGTCTTGGCTCACCAAGCCAATCGACTGACGCAGTGAGTTCATGCTGACGCCAGTGATGAGCTGGCCGTCAATCAGCACTCGTCCGCTTTCCGGGTCGTAGAAGCGCAGCAGCAGTTTGATAAGGGTCGATTTACCCGACCCCGTCGCCCCACCAGCGCCAAGGTATTACCAGCGGGTACGTGTAGCTGAATGCCATCGACACCGACCAGGCTGGTAGCGTAGTGAAAGCTCACATTATCAATCGTCACTTCGCCTCGCACCGGCTGAGCAAGCGGTGTGGTGCTATCGTCTTTAACGGTGATAGGCACTTCCAGTAGATCAAGAATCCGCCGCGTACTGGCCATGGCGCGCTCGAACAGGTCGATCACCTGAGCCAAGCCGGTGAGCGGCCAGAGCAGCCGCTGGGTCAGAAATACCAGTACGCCATAAGCACCCACATTTAGCGAGCCGTTGAGCGCCATCATGCCGCCGACGGTAAACGTGGCAAGAAAACCGGCCAAAATAGCCATGCGAATAACGGGAATAAACGCAGAGCTGACCTTGATCGCTCGACGGTTGGCTTCCACATAGGCTTCACTGGCATCGCGCAGGCGCTCGGCTTCGCGATCCTCACTGGTAAAACTTTTAATCGTGGCAATGCCGCTAAGGTTGTTGGATAACCGGCTGGCCAAATCTCCAACTTTCTCACGCACATCGCTATACAGCGGCCCGGCCTTGCGCTGGAAGAAAAACGCGCCCCAGATAATCAGCGGAATAGGCGTGAACGCCAGCAACGCAATGAGTGGCGAAAGCACAAAGAAAACGGCGCCTACCGCCACCACGGTGACGACTACCTGAATTAGTGCATTGGCGCCGCCATCCAAAAAAGCGCTCGAGCTGATTGACGTCATCGTTCATGGTGGCCACTAACTGGCCGGAGCTTTCGATTCAAAGAACGCCATATCCAGACGCTGGGCGTGCTCATAGGTATCCTGGCGCATATCCGCCTGCAGCCGTTGGGCTAAGTTGCGCCATAGAACTTGGAATAAGTACTCGAATAACGACTCCCCGCCCAGATAAAGAACGTCAATACCGCCAACATGGTGATCTGCTGTTGTGGCGTTTCAAACCCTAGGCTTGCGACAAAACTTTGTTCTTGGTTAACCACTACATCGATGGCAACACCAATCAGAATCTCTGGGGCAATATCAAACAACTTGTTGATAACTGAACAGGCGGTGGCGGCAGCAATGCGCCGCCGATAGCCTTTGGCATAGCGCAGTAGCCGCACCAATGCTTGAAAACTGTGTGAAGGAGAAGACACAAGCGTTCCTTTCTTAAATTTTTGTAGGCAAACGATAGACTTAACTAGGCACCTACCCGGGAACGCCGCACATTGGCAAGCAACGGGCTGCCGGTATCAGGGTCAGTTAATAGGGTGCACTCTACTTGATAAAGTGTTCGGACTAAATCTGGCGTAACCACCACGGCGGGTGGGCCTTCCGCAACGATCTGACCTTCGCGCATGGCGATTAGATGGTCGGCGTAACGACAGGCGCTAGCAAGATCATGCAACACCATCACCACAGTGCGGCCATGATGGGCAGGTGCTTGACCAGTTCGAAGACTTCGATCTGGTGGCCAAGGTCCAATGCCGAGGTGGGTTCATCGAGAAGCAACAGCGGGGTTTGCTGGGCGATGGTCATGGCGATCCAGGCCCGCTGACGCTGGCCGCCGGAAAGCGCATCAATCGGCCGGTCGGCGAGTTGCTCAAGCCCTGCCGCTGCCAACGCGTGTTGTACCACGCGCTGATCTTCCGCCGACCACTGGCGCAGCCAGCCTTGATGGGGCTGTCTGCCAAAGCGAATTAGCTCAGTGACGGTTAAGCCCTCCGGCGCCATCGCCTCCTGGGGTAACAGCGCCAATTGAGTGGCCAACTGACGAGTAGGCAGGCGCTGAATATCGGCACCATCCAGTAATACAGCTCCGCTATCGGGCTTATGCAAACGGGCAAGCCCAGCCAGCAGCGTTGATTTACCGCAGCCGTTGGGGCCAACAATGGCGGTGACTTGGCCACTGGGCAGGGAGATATCCAAGCCTTCAATCACTTGGCGAGTTCCATAACTCATGCCCAGTGATTGAGTCGCCAGTGAAGGCAGGGGGGATGTCGGGCTTGGCTCATGTGAAGCTCCGTTGAGGGCGCATTAATATCCATAGCAGCCAGGGCCCGCCGACCACAGCCGTAACGATACCGACCGGAATCTCGATAGGCGCCAGCAGCGTGCGCCCGGCTAGGTCTGCAAGCACCATCACCAGCGCGCCCGACAGCGTCGCCGCCAAAATGGGTACGCTGCGTGAACTGGAAAGTGAACGGGCAATTTCGGGCCCAATGAGCCCCACCATGCCGACCGGCCCGGCGACCGCTACCGCCAAGGCAGTCAGCGCTACCGACAGCAGCAGCACTTCCCGGCGTCGACGTTTAATATTAACTCCCAAACCGCTAGCGGTGGCATCCTTAAAACGTAACAGTGTTAGCGAACGTGCTAGTGCCAGCGCGGTTGCTAATCCGAGACCTAATCCCAACATCAGTAACTGCAGTGCGCCTATGGGGCGGGCATTCAATGACCCCACGGTCCATGGGTAGGCGGCATTGGCGGTGTCGATCGCTACACGGGCAAGTAACAACTGAGTGATCGCCCCAAACACGGCGCCAACACCTATTCCCGCCACGATAAAGCGATATCCCTGAGTACCACTACCTGCCGCAAGGCCAAAGGTAAGTACTGCGGCAGTAGTTGCCCCGCCAATGCCATGGCTGGGGCGCAATGGAAAAGCCGACCCCGACGATTGATGCCACGGCAAACGCCGTCGCACCATTATCAATACCGATAATACCGGGGGTAGCCAAGCGATTTCGGGCTAGCGTTTGCATGAGTATGCCTGCCAATGCAAAGGCAGCACCTGTGAAGCAGGCAGCGGTTAAACGTGGCAACCGTAGCTCTTGCACGACAAAGTTTGCCATCATGTCAGCGTTGCCAAGTAGCGCCTGTAGCACCGCCCCTGGCGCCACCTTAACGCTGCCTAGGCTTAGATAAAGCATACAAGCGAGCAACAGCGTGACTAACAGGCCAAGGTTAACCACGACCGCACGCTGTTCGAACAACAGGCTGTTTGCGCCGTGTCGGCTTCGCCAAGCTAACCGCCAGTAGCCTTGCGGTGACGGTACGCTGCCATTTTCGCCTTCGTGTGCCTGATCGTCACAAGCGCAAGGCATAGCAATGGTTCTATCTGATGAGGAATGAATAGCAGACGAACGGATAGATGTGGCTTTCATGAACCAACTCATAACATCGGTAAGCGACGTGCACGCACGACGGCTATCAGTACGGGCGCACCACAAAGCGCAGTAAGCACTCCCAATGGAAGCTCCGAAGGAGCAACCACCACACGCGAAATAATATCAGCCGCCAGCACAATTAACGGACCAATGGGCAGGCAGAACCACAGCGTGCGGCGAATATCCGGCCCAGCAAAGCGCGCGCAACAAACGGTACCACCAGCCCCACAAACGCAATTGGACCGGCGATGGCAGTCGCTGCACCGACTAAAAGCGCCACGCAAGCCACGACCAGCCAACGAATGAGATTAGGGTGATGGCCTAACCCAGACGCAACACGCTCGCCTAGAGCCAGTGCGGCAAGGGGCGGGCAACCAAAGCGACCACGATCGCCGCGAGCAGTATACTGGGTAGCACGGCAATCAGGTCATCGAGGCGTCGCCCGGCTAAACTGCCAATGACCCAGAAACGAATTTCATCAGCGGCACGTTGATCATAAAGCAGTATTAACGATGTAAGTGACGCTAATAGACCAGAGAAGGCAGCCCCGGCGAGCACTAGGCGTATAGGGTCGTTACCGACACCACGAAAGCGCGCCACGCTCAAAACGCAAACGCAGCCCACTAAGGCACCTAACTGTGCAACTGAAATGCGCAGAGTAGCGGCACTGGCGCCCAGCACTAAGGCAAGCGCCACGGCAAAGCTGCGCCAGCACTCACCCCTAACAGCCCCGGCTCGGCCAGGGGTTACGCGCTACCGCCTGCAGTAGCGCACCCGATGCACCTAATGCCATACCAACCACAATACCGATTAATGTTCGCGGTGCACGCAGTTCCCAAATCACGAAGCGTGCTTCGCTGTCGTGCTCGCCGAAGAGCATCGCTAACGCCCTTAAGGGGCCAACACTGCCCGCTCCGATCAACAAACTAACCACACTCACCGCCATAAGGGCGGTGAGTAATAGCAACATTAGGGTACGGGGAGTGGCACGCCTGGTAACGTTAGGCGTTGCAAAACGTGGAACCGTCACGGCAACAAGGCAGCCTCTATATCATCAAGAATCGCTTGGGCAGCTAATGGGCCATTAGCACTGCTCCACAGTTGGCCGTTAACAGGCACTACTTGTTCTTGCTGAACCACATTAAGCCGAGTAAACGCAGGGCTTTGTTTTGCCGCGTCTAATGCTGCTCGGCCATCTTCGTTAAGAGTGGCCAGGAAGAGCCAGTCACCGTCTACTTGAGAGAGGTTCTCCAGACTGAGAACATCGCTGTGTACGCCACGCTCGCCAATCAGATCTGCGCCCTGGACATCAAGGCCGATCTGCTCTAACAGCCCTGTCGCGATCAGGTTTTCCGACATTACCATCGGGCCTCCGGGCATCCATCGGACTAAAAGGCCGTTCCGCTGACATTGGCATCCACTAACGCTTCTGCGAGTGCCGACGTTCGCTGGTCAACTGCATTGATAGCGTCTTCAATGGCGTCTTCACGGTTTAACGCTTCACCGTAAAGACGCGCTTCAGCTTCCAGTTATCAGCAGCGAGCGGCTGAGAATGCGGCACTACGGTCGGCGCAATGCGAGAAAGCAGTTGATACTGCTCGTCCGGTAGCTGTGCTGGCGCCAGAATCAGATCGGGCTGCTGCGCCAGCATGGCTTCAATATTAATCTCGCGGACCACGCCCATAATAGCGGGACGATCTTCGCCTAAATGCGCTTCCACGTACTCAGCCACGTTGTCACCACCGCGCGTGGTCACTGCTCCCAGGGGCGTTATACCAGCGGCCAAAGAGGCATCTAACGCCCCTTCGTACAGCGTGACCACACGTTCCGGTGTGCCTTCCACTTCTACGTCGCCATAAGCGGTATCCAGCGTACGTGCCTGAGCGGCACTCACCAATAATCCACTCATTAGTAGTACCACAATGCTATTGCGTAACGTAGCGGCCCGCATAAAGTGTCCTCGCTGTTGAATTGAACAGAATAGTAACGATTATCAAAAGCACTTGCATCAACATTCCTGCGAATACAGCGTTCCATACCACGCAACACCTAACTGGAACCGCTCTTCCAGAGCACTAGGTTTCAAAAACGCAACATAGCGTTCCACGAAACTGTTTCGCATTTGGGAACTATTGTTTTTAGACTCACAACCTTATTTGATAATAACTATCATTAACAAGCTAACTGCTTTATCTGGGGATGTCCATGCCACGCTTTACTCGCTCTGCTCTGGCCAGTGCTATTGCTCTCACTATTTCTACCGGAGCAGCTACCGCTCAAGAAAATCAACAGTTGGACAATATTGTTGTCTCGGCTAGCGGGTTTGAACAGGCCATGGTTGAAGCACCTGCCAGCATTTCCGTAATCTCCCGCGAGGAACTGGCACGTCAACGGGTAACAAGTATTGCCGATGCCCTGCGCGACGTTGAAGGCGTCGATGTTGGTGGGTCGGTGGGTAAAACCGGCGGTAGCAATATTAGTATCCGAGGGATGCCCAGCGACTATACGCTGATTCTGATTGACGGCCGCCGCCAGAACACCGCAGGCAGCGTGACACCCAACGGCTTTGGTGAAACATCGACCAGCTTCTTCCCGCCTGTCTCTAGCATTGAGCGCATTGAGGTAATACGTGGGCCGATGTCGACCCTGTATGGCTCCGATGCCATGGGTGGCGTGATCAACATCATTACCCGCAAGGTCAACCGTGATTGGACGGGTTCGATTGGCGTTGAAAACACCTTCAATCAAGACCGCGACTTTGGCGACCGCCGTGAGATCAACCTCTATACCAGCGGCCCGCTAATTGAAGATACACTGGGTGTGCAGTTGCGTGGACGTTTTTATGAGCGCGATGCATCCGAACTTGTTTATAGCGACGAGAATGGTGACCCGATCGAGGTGAGCCAACGCGGCCCAAGCCCTGTTGAGGGTGATACGTATAACCTGGGCGGCAAGCTAACCTGGACGCCAACGGACAATCATGACCTGTGGCTCGATGGTGAAGTTAACCGCCAGCGCTACAACAACGACGAATGCCAGCTAGGCACCCTTGATGGCCGAACGCGCAGTTGCGCACCAGACCCTGGCAACGCTACTGGCTATTCAGATGAACTTCGTTTCGAGCGTGAACAGATTGCGATAGGTCATACCGGACGCTTTGTATCAGGTACCTTGGAAACCAGCCTGATGCGCAATACCACCGAAACCAAAGGGCGCACCATTCCAGGTACAGTGGGTGAGGCTTACGAAGGTTTCCCAAGCATTATTGGCGGCGCGCCACGTGAGTTGGAAACCACCAATACGGTGCTGGATAGCAAATTCATCATGCCGCTTGGCGATCACATGACGACGCTGGGTATGCAATGGTGGGATGCGGAACTTGACGACGGCCTTGCTGGGAAAACCTTTGAGCAAACCACCTGGTCGCTATTTGCAGAAGACGAATGGATGCTGCGGGACGACCTGGCGCTCACCCTGGGCGGTCGTTACGACCACCACGATGCCTTTGGCAGCCAGTTTAGCCCACGCGGCTATCTAGTATGGAACACCACGCCTGAGTGGACGTTAAAAGGCGGCGTCAGCCGTGGTTACAAGACGCCGTCGCTCAACGACCTGCACGATGGTATTAACGGCGTAACCGGCCAAGGCACCGTGCTTACTATTGGCAACCCTGATCTTGAACCTGAAACCAGCACTAGTAGTGAAATTGGCGCGCATTACGACAGCCAGCAAGGGTTTACTGCCAGCGCGACGCTATTCCACAACCAGTTTGATGATAAAATCTCGCGAGGCGGCGAAATTCTGGTAGAGAACGACCCCCTCATTCCCGATGGTTTTTACGATCAAGATATTAATATTGACGAAGCGATTACCCAAGGCGTCGAGCTTTCTGCAGGCTATCAATTCAACCCGGACTGGCGCTTGAACGCCAATTACACCTACACCGACAGTGAACAGCAAAGCGGTGAAAACGAAGGCGACCCACTCACCGACACACCAGAGCACGCCGTGAACGCCACGTTGCGCTGGCAAACCACGGCCAAACTGGACACTTGGCTCTCAGCGGAGTACCGCAGCGAACGCTACCGTAACCGCGAGAGCGTACGCGGTGCTCCCTCCTATGATGACTTGGGCGACTTTAAAGCGTATTCACTGTTTCACCTGGGCGGTAATTACGCGGTGACCGACAGCCTTAACCTAAGCGCGACGATTTATAACTTGTTCGACAAGGACTTTGTCGACTATCACGGCTATGCATCCACCGACCGTGCGGGCAACCCACAAACCAGCTATGGCAACCGCTACGCCAATAGCGAAGAAGGCCGCCGTCTGTGGTTGTCAGCCCGTTACGAGTTCTAATCAGCGCGAACTCTCAAGTTTCAATGACTGTTTCGATGCTCTCCCCTCTACCCCGGCCATGCGCCGGGGCTTTTTAGTTAATAACCTTAGTTCGCTCGCAATAAAAAAGCGGCTATCGCTGGATAGCCGCTGTTGTATGGCACTTCTGACTTGAACGCTGGGTTTAGAAGGCGATGTTGAGGCCTAGCCAAACCCGACGACCATCTTCCACATAACCGTATTCGTCGTAGTCGATCTCTTCATCGAATAGGTTGTAGATACCCGCATTTAGCTTGGTACTTTCATTCAACTGGTAGCCGATACCGGAATCCACAAAGGTATAAGAGGGGCTACTGTCGCACTTTGCGAGGGGCCAGTGTTGGGCTGACTCTCTTCGCCACGGTAGGTCACTTTGGTCCACTGGCTCAGCTTGGCAGAGACTTGCCAATCTAACGACGCCGATACCTGATGGCGAGGAAGTTGAGTTAACGGCTCGCCCGCATACTCACCGCTTTTTGCTCGCTATCGGTGAAGGTATAGCTGGCTGTTAGCCTAACCGCCTCGCCTAGCGGCGCCGCTAAGCTTGCCTCTACTCCTTGGGTGACCGCTTCATCGACATTGACTCGCGTATTAGTATTAAGATTACCATCATCGTCTATATCAAACTGCGTTGCGGCTGGACACTCTGTTGTCGATAAGCCTACGGCTGTGCATCGCAACCGTGTGATCTTGTCTTCAAAGTCATTATGGAACACCGTGATGCTGCCGCTCAGGCCATTGTCACCTGCATACAGCAAACTAATTTCTTTATTGAGCGAAGTTTCTGGCTCTAGATCAGGATTACCATAGGTCGTACCACCGCGACTAATAGCCCCCAGTCGGAAGTGATTTCACGCAGGTTGGGCGAACGGTAACCGGTCGAGAGCCCCCCTTTCAGCGTCCAGTCCGGCGTCATGTTCCACACGCTGTAAAGCCGCGGGCTTAAGTGACTACCATAGTTTTCATCATCGTCTATGCGAAGACCACCGGTCAGCGCAACATCCTCCGCCAGCATCCACTCGTCTTCGACAAACAGTGCCCGCTGGTTATGCTCCACGGTGGTGCGATCGGAAATCTGGTTAGTGGTACTGTCGTCCAGCGACTCTTCCTCATAGCTGGCCCCCACGGTCAGCATGTGTCTACCAGCGGCACCACTGCGCTGGTCTTGGCCGTGGTGTTGGTGATATCGATATCGCGGGAATCATTTTCGCTGCGCTCACGTTGCACAAACGTTTCACTGGTGCCCCAGGCAAAACGACCGTTATGTGTCAGCGCAACGTGCTGATTAGTATAATCGTTGTAGCTGTCACTACAGCCCCCACGGCAGCCTTCCGATGCAGCGGAGCGTCCCATCAGTGATGTGCGATCCTGCTCGGTCACGCCGGCCTCAGCGGTGAAATCGTGGTTGTCACTCGCGGCCAAGCTTAACCGCGCCGTAAGGCTTTGCAGGCTTTTATCTTCATAACCGTTAAGGATATTGTCTTCGTCGCGCTGAGAGGTGCGCCCGTAAAGCTGAAGGCCTAACCGTTCTCCCACCAAGGGGCCGCTAAGATAAAAAGTTAGCTTGGCGGCTGTCGCCAGAGTCGCTGTTTTCCTGAAGCACGGTGTCGAGTTGAACGTTACCGTGCCACTCCTGCGCAACCTTGCGGGTAATCACGTTAATGACACCGCCGATGGCATCGGAGCCGTAGAGCGTCGACATTGGCCCACGCACCACTTCAATACGCTCAATGGCCTGTAGCGGCGGCAGCCAGTCTTGCTCAAACCCGGCACTACCATTGGGCCGGGACTCACGGAATTTTGCGGACGACCATCCACCAAAATCAGCGTGTACTGAGAGGGCATACCGCGGATAGAAATATCATGGCCGTTATCACCTGCCCCGCCACCAGTAATAATGACGCCAGGTACATCGCGCAGAGCATCGGTAACATTTTGATAGTGGCCCCGCTCTAATTCTTCCCGGGAAACCACACTGATAGAGGCCGGTGCATCGGTAATTTGTTGCTCAAAGCCTGACGCAGTAACGACCATATCGTCTAAGTGAGATGTTTCTTGGGCCCAAGCACTAGCAGCAATTGAAGAGATCGCAGTGGCCAGCAATGTACGATGTAAAGAGGGAAACATAACAGCATCCTTCAGGTGAGTGAGCAACCGCTCCATAAATGCGAATTATTAGCATTTGTATTTTTGCACACTCTTTACAATAGGGTGAGACGGTACGTTCAACATACCGGAACACAAATGCCTATTATTTTCATTCGCACCGAACAGTGGCACAATTAGCGTTCACCTTTTCCCGTGGGCCTAACCATGTATGACTTTGACGAACTCACTGCGTTTGCCGATGTGATGACCACGGGCAGTTTGACACGCAGCGCGCAAAAGCTTGGATTAGCCAAATCGACCCTAAGCCGACGAATCAGCCAACTTGAAACCCGGCTTAACCAGCCGCTGTTGCGGCGTCAAGCCAATCGCTTGATTCCTACCGAAGCAGGTTTGCTGTTTCACAATTACTGCACCGAGCTATTGGCGATGGCGGCCCATAGCCAGGAGGCGCTAGCTGAACTGCGTGAGGAGATCAGCGGTGAAATAACCCTTGAAGTCCACGGCGCCCTGGCGCGCAGTTGGTTAGCCAGTGCGATTGATGCCTTTTTAAATCGTCACCCGAAGGTAGAGCTAACACTGCACACCCGTGAGACGCCGCCGACGAAAATGCACAGCAACAGTGTGCATGTGTGGTTAGGGGCGACTCATGAATGTGGGCTAAACCAGGAGCGCTTGGGCCATTTAACCCGCGGGCTTTACGCCAGCCCCGCTATTTAGCGAGCGCCGGAACGCCCAGTCACCCCGAAGAACTTAATCAGCATGCCTGGATAGACTTGCTGGGTTCATCGTCTAATGGGCTGCGGCTCGCTCATCCTGAACATGGCGAGTACACGTTTAACCCGCCCCGCTCACGGCTGCGAGTAGACCTCACCACCCTGCATATCGATGCCATTGCACGAAGTCAGGGCATAGGTCTGCTCGCTCATTGGTTAACTGCGAAGCGCGAACAGCATCACCCGGGTGAACTGATTAATTGCCTGTCCGGATGGGAACCGGTGCCTCTGCCTATCACGCTGCTCTACGCATACGGCCATCAATCACGCCGTACCCATGCGCTTTTAGAGTTTTTAAGAAGCCAAGTACCCACCCAATGGCGAGCAAAAACCGCTGCAGTTTAGGCTATTTCAAGCGCTTGCCTTGCCAGTTAGCCTACGCATTAAGGACAATAGGCGGCTAACGATTGCCAAGGACAGTAAATGCTTGCCGAACTTTTTTGCCGTCATGGCGCCTGTGCTTGCCGGTGCAGGGCTTGGCTATTTATGGGTACGCCTAGGCCACCCCTATCCGGTCGACTTCATCACCCGGCTAGTATTTAACATTGGGACACCTTCGCTGGTGTTAGCTTCTCTGGCGGGTGCAGATATTGATGCGGCCACCTTCGGCCAGACCATGCTGGCCGCATCGCTGGTCATTATCTGCATGGGTGCAGCCACCTTTCTAGTGGCGAAACTGCTGCGCCGAAGCTGGCGAGTGTTAATTGCGCCTATGATGTACCCCAATACCGGCAACATGGGCTTACCGGTGGTGCTTTATGCCTTTGGTAGTGCAGGTTTTGCCTACGGAATCACGGTTATGGTTACCGTATCGCTGTTTCAATTCACCCTGGGTGCTGCACTTAGCAGCCAAGGCAACCCGCTCAAAACCCTCGTTAAAACGCCTACGGTGTACGCCATTATTATTTCAATGGCGCTGCTGCTGACGGGCACTTCCCTGCCGCCCTGGCTGGCGAATACAGTCGATTTAATGTCTGGTTTTACGGTGCCTCTCATGCTCATAACCCTAGGCGTATCGCTGGCCAGCATTCAGGTGAAAAACCTGCGCTCAGGGCTTGGGTTTAGCTTGGTGCGCGTTCCCCTCGCGGCTGGGATCGCCTGGTTGATCGCTGGCTGGGTAGGCCTGCCGCCTTTGGCACAAAGCATTTTAGTAGTCCAGATGTGCATGCCGGTGGCGGTATTCAATTATCTTTTGCTCAGCGCGCCCAGCGAGAACCTGCTTATGTCGCCAGCTTGGTGTTCTGCTCAACGCTGCTAGCGCTATTTTACCTGCCCGTGCTGCTCGCCCTGCTAATGTAAGCACTCTTTCCAGACACGCTGTTTATTTACTGTTAGCGGAACCCCGGCGCGGGCGAAGAGTCACTGCTAAACTACCGGCAATAATGATGGGGATTAACACCACCAGAGGGAACGCTATGCAGTCTACAAACACGAGTAGCCCTACTCGCCGTTGGCTAATGATTGGGGTGCTAGGGGCAGGAATTTGTGGCCTTCCGCTGGCTTACGCTGCTAGCGATGACGTCATTTTGGAATCCTTGCAAACCGATCATTTAAACCTTTCCCTTGAACGTGTCGCTAATGGCTTTGAGCACCCTTGGGGGTAGCGTTTTTACCCGACGGTCGCTATCTGGTGAGTGAACGCAGTGGACAGCTAAAACTCGTTGACCCTGCCAGTGGAGAATAAGGACGCTCACAGGCATGCCAGATGTGAGCGTCCAGGGCCAGGGCGGTCTCTTAGATATAGCGTTACACCCTGATTTTGAGGGGCAAGATAGCGGTGGAGAAAACGATTGGATTTATTTCACCTGGAGCAAGCCCGATAGCGATGGTAATGGCAGCCGTTCAGCGCTATCGCGGGTAAAATGGCTGAATGGCGAGCTAGGCGAAGTAGAACACTTATTTGAACAGAGTCGCGCCTCAGGCCCTGGCCGCCACTACGGTTCGCGCTTGGCATGGCTGCCCGACGGCACGCTACTAATGAGTATTGGTGACCGTGGCAGTGAACCATCCCGCGCCCAAGCAAGCGACGACCATGCTGGGTCCACCCTACGTCTCACCGCCACTGGCGGCGTTCCGAATAACAACCCTTTGTTGATGACCCCGATACCCTGGATGAAATTTACACCTTGGGTAATCGCAATATCCAAGGCATGACGGTACTTAGCAATGGTGAAGCATGGGTAACTGAACACGGCCCCGCACCGGCGACGAGCTGAACCATATTGAAGCAGGCAATAACTATGGCTGGCCCGACGTAAGCCAAGGCAATGACTATGCGACCAATGAGCCGATTGGCAGAGATTCGTTGCCTGGCATGGTCGATCCGGTGTATGTATTTGAAGGACGCTTTGCCCCGGCTGGGCTTACGCAAGTTACCAGCGATGCCTATGGTGAATGGGAAGGTAATCTATTGGCCGGCGGGCTTAGCAGCGAAAAGCTACTTCGTTTGCGCATAGAAGATGGCGCCGTAGCCGAAGAAGAGCTCATACTGGAGGGAGAGATTGGTCGTATTCGGGAGGTTGCTCAAGGCCCGGACAATGCCATCTACTTGCTTACGGATGATCCTCAGGGTGGCCTTTATCGTCTGACGCCAACTCATTAATTGCGTCCTTTTCATTAGCTGACACTAAATTGTATTAATACCACCATGGACGCCGCATGCGACTTCGCAATTTAATTATTTTAACGGTAATTGTGCCGCTGTTTGTCATCCTCGTGGTATTTAGCTTAGTGGCCATTAAATCACTTGAGGATAATGTACGTTCAAAGCTACAAACGGAAGTAGAGATTATTACTCGCACGCTGAGCTCTTCGTTGAGCTATGCGGTTACTCCCGATAGCAGCACGCCACTCGAAGAAGCCCTGCAATCGGCCTTCTCCTTCCATCGCATTTATGGCGCCTATGTATTTGATACCCAGGGACGCGACATTTACGGACTAGGCCTTGGCAAAGATATTTTCAGCCAGGAAGAGATTCAACAGGTCATTGAACGCGATGATTTATATAGCAATTATCGCGAATACGAGGGTTGGAATTATTACTCTGCGTTGACACCTCTGCGCTCACAAGATGGCACAGTATATGGCGTACTGCAGGTTAATCGACTAAATACAGGCATTGAGAACTACACTGGCTTTATCAGCATTGTGGCCGTATTGGTGTTTGTGATCGGCGCAGCCGGGATCGTTTTAGTATTTGGTGGGGATTTCGTCGCCATATTGAACGCCCGCTTAACCGGCTGCTTCACGTAATGCTACTGGTTGAAGATGGCGACCGCAGCCAACGCGCCACTGAAGACGGGCCTACCGAATATCGCCGTCTCGCTTCCGGGTTAAACGGCATGTTGGATGCGATGGCAGAAAAAGACCATGAAATAGAGGATCGTCAGCGACGCGAAATAGAGCTTGAAAAGGGCCTGCGAAAATCGAAAAAGCTCGCTGAACTAGGCGTACTTGCGGCAGGCGTCGCCCATGAGATAGGCGCGCCGCTAACGGTGATTAATGGGCAGGCCCAGCGCTTGGCTCGCCGTGAAGTCATTGGCGATGATGAACGCTCTCGGCTGGGGCGAATTCGTGGCGAAGTGGAACGTATCGTTGAAATTGTTCGCCAATTGATGGAATTAGGAAGACAGCATAACGTAGAGAAAGGCGAGCTAGCCCTAGATCAGCTTATTATGAGCGCCAGCGACCTCGTCGAAGAAGAGCTTGAACCACGTAATATTTGTTTAGACATTGAATTACCGTCGCCGACACCCAACTTATTCGCCAACGGCCAACAAATTGTACAAGTGCTATCCAATTTGCTGCGAAATGCGGCGCAAGCTCCCGAGGTAAGCCGCATCAGGGTGCGAGCCCAGCAACAAGAAAACGAACTAATATTGTGGGTGGAAGATGATGGACCGGGGATTCCCAGCGTCCATCATCATAAAGTATTCGATCCGTTTTTCACCACCAAACCCGTCGGCCAAGGCAGTGGTTTAGGACTCTCTATGGTACATCGCATTATTAACGACCACGGCGGCACAATCGGTGTGTTTGACAGCACCCTTGGCGGCGCTGGGTTTGAAATTACGCTCCCCCTTAGTGAAACCGTATCCGCGTGAGGACAACGTTTGTGACCCATCAGGAACACCTTTACCTTTATTGGTAGTGGAAGATGACGCCGCTATACGTGAGCTATTAGAAGAAGAACTGCAGGATGCAGGCTATAAAACGCTTGGTGTGCCTAGTGCTGAAGAAGCTATCGCCTTATTGAGCCATACCACCGTCTCGCTGGTGATCACCGATGTGCGTTTGCCCGGCATGACGGGGATACAGTTACTCCAGCAGCTACGTCAAGCTGGCAGTGAGCTGGGCATTATCGTGATTACCGCTTTTGGCACCATTGACCAAGCTGTCGAGGCACTCAAGCTCGGGGCTGATGATTTTTTAACCAAGCCACTCGATTTGGATGCTATTCGAGAAGCGGTATTCCGGGTGCTTGAACGCCAGCGACTAGCGGTTTCTCACGATTCTGATATTAGTCATTTCCATGGCATTGTAGGTAAAAGCCAGGTCATGCAAGCTCTGTTTCATGATGCCTCCCGCCTTGCAAAAGCGACGCTCCCATCTTGATACTAGGCGAAAGCGGCACCGGCAAAGAGCTACTCGCCCGCGCTATCCATCAAGAAAGCCCACGCAATGACCAACCATTCGTGCCGGTTAACTGTGCAAGCATTCCTGCCGACTTGATGGAGAGCGAATTCTTTGGTCATGTAAAAGGCGCTTTTACCGGTGCTAACGAAGCGCGCAAAGGGCTCTTCCACAGCGCCCATGGCGGCAGCCTTTTCTAGATGAAATTGGTGAAATGCCTATCAATCTTCAGGCTAAGTTGCTTCGAGCGCTGCAGGAGAAAACCGTGCGCCCGGTGGGTGGAGAGCGAGAAGAGCCCGTGGACGTACGTATCATTGCCGCAACTCACCGTAACCTTGAAAAGAGATCGAACAGGATAACTTCCGTAGCGACCTTTTTACCGCCTGGAAACCTTTTCTCTACGCATCCCTCCGCTTCGCGAGCGCGGTGCTGACATTGAGCACCTTGTTTTTGCCCTTATCGACAAGCACTCAGAAGCACAAAGCAAGCAGATAGAGAAAATCGAACCCGAAGCACTTAATGATTTGCTGAACTACACCTACCCAGGCAACGTGCGCGAACTGGAAAATGCAATTATGCGGGCTGTCACATTGAGCGAAGACGGCTCACTCAGCCATAAAGACCTACCCGAACGGCTTCGCGAGCAAGCAACCTCGGAGTCCGGCACGCCGCTGGTGCCTACCTTAAATGGCGAAGTGTTGGCAGGAAGCCAAATGCCAACACCTCCACCGATCCGCTGGCCCAGCCTAGAAGAAGTCGAAAAGCGTTATATTAATAAAGTATTAGAAGCAACGGGGGTAATAAGCGGCGTACGGCAGAGGTGCTGGGGATTGCCCGCAGGACCCTCTACCGCCGCCTCGAAGACAAAGAAGAATAATTAATGGCAATCAGGCGCGCTCAGCATATCTGCGCTAATTATGCTTACTCTGTTATGCCCTCGCCTGGCGCTTCAGCGGCGGGGTCACTATCTAGCGGCATTGGGCCGGTATTCAGAGGTTCTTGTTCTTCGGGTTGGGCATCTGTTTCAGGAGGAGCACTCTCGCCACACCCCGATAACGCGCCGACTGCCAATACTGTAATCAATAGGAAAGCATAAAACCGCATGTTGAATTTTAGTGACATCATGTCTTATTCACTCCTTAGTCAGCATCTACCAATATGTTTACGCTCCGACCTATTTAACATAGTGGCGATGCACTAGATTGCCAGATTAAACACCACTTTTAGCAAGCATGGGTTAAGTGCTTAGTGCTAAAAAAAACCCCCGCGGGCGCGGGGCGGAAAAGATGGTAAACCGTGTGGGGCAGCCGCAGGGAACAAACAGCTGAGCGATTTACCATCGTAGGGAGCGGTGCTTACTAGTTACTGGTTACTGGTCGAATTTTCGTCATCTTCGGCGCCAGGCATCGGATCAGTCCCTTCGCCAAAACCGGCTTCATCTTCATCTGAATTATTTCCGCCTTCTACAGGCTCATCCATCGTGTCTTCAGGCATATTCTCGTCCGACATGCCCTGACTTGATGCAGGCGCTTCAGAATCTGCGCCATTGTCTTGTGTCATTGAGCCTTCGGAGGCTGATTCTGCTTCTAAGCTAGAATCCTGCTGCGTCATAGGCTCTTCATTCATGCTGGGCTCAGGCTCTGAGGTGGCGTCTTGCTCCAACGGAGAAGGCTCTTCCGCAGGCACAGGCGGCTCTTCATCACCGCAACCCGCTAACGTAATGACGCTCGCTGCAGTTGCCATCATGCACAATGTTAACCAACGTGGGCGCTTAGTAATATGCTTACTCTCCATGTAGCCATACTGCTTGTCCATAATACCCACCTCCATTGCTAACACCGTTAATTACTCAATACTTCACCTACAACATATTCACCTACTAAATATTCTGTCTTACCAAATACTGCCTATCTGATTCGATAATTAACCTTGTACATGCAAAGGTAATACATTCAACCCCTTTCACTTAACGTGCCAACATCAAATAAAATAAATAAAAATCAATTAAAACAGTTACATAATTTTTATAATTCACCTTTTATCAAGGTTTTGTCAACTAGCTTTTGATGGGTAAAAAATGACACATGTAGCGTTAATTGCTCCGTTGAGCGAGCCGTTGTGACACACGCCCCACCTATGTATAATAATTATTAATAAATTATCCGAACCAAGCTCTTATTTCTTTATGGATAGTGTTGTGTCGCTGCTCTGATGGCTAGTGAAACATGACCTAATAACGGTCAGTGGCGCTACAGACAGTAACGACACACCCCCATTCCGCTCAACAAAAGGCATCGCCGATGGACGAGACACGACCCGTCAAAATTAAAGTACGTGGCTTAAGCAAAGTCTTTGGCAAGCATCCTCAAAAGGCATTGAGCTTCGTAACCAGGGCATGAAGCGCCCAGAAATTCTGGAGAAAACTGGCCAGACACTAGGGCTATCCAATATTTCGTTTGATGTGTATGAAGGCGAACTACTGGTCATCATGGGACTATCAGGGTCGGGTAAATCGACATTGATTCGCTGCCTTAACCGTCTGATTGACACCACCGAAGGTGAGATCGTCATTGATGGTGAGAACATTCCAACCCTGAAAGAGAAGGCGCTGCTGGAGTGTCGTCGCCGACACTTCTCGATGGTGTTTCAGAATTTCGCGCTATTTCCTCACCGCACTGTGCAGCAAAACGCCGAGTTCGGTTTGGAAATTCGCGGCGTCGAAAAAGCAGAACGACACAAAATTGCACATGATTCGCTCAAGCAGGTTGGCTTAGAGGGCTGGGAAGATGCTTACCCTAACCAGCTTTCCGGCGGCATGCAGCAACGTGTTGGTTTAGCTCGCGCGTTGGCCAACGATGCGACCGTGCTGTTAATGGACGAAGCCTTCTCGGCGCTTGACCCGCTAATTCGCAAAGACATGCAGCAAGAACTTTTGCAATTACAATCCAGAATGCAAAAGACCACCGTATTCATTACGCATGACCTCGATGAGGCGCTCAATATTGGCGACCGAATCGTGCTACTTAAAGATGGTGAAGTAGTCCAAATCGGTACGCCGGAAGAGATCCTCACCCAGCCGGCAGATGACTACGTGCGACGCTTCATTGAAGGAGTTGATCGGTCACGTATTCTGACCGCCGAGAGCGCCATGCGCCCGTTGCGCACCACCGCTCGCGAAAGCGATGGGCCGCGTACCGCGCTACACCGTATGCGCGACCACAGCATCGACTCGATTTATGTGGTTGATCGCGATCGCCGTCTACTCGGGCTGTTGGAAGCCGATGCCGCTAGCCGCGCGATTGAAGAAAAGTCTGATTCAATCATCCCCTATTTAACCCAGGATTTCCGCAAAGTCCCCATGGATGAGCCGCTGCATAACCTGTTTGCCATGTTTAGTGAAAGAGCTTCCCTATCGCCGTTATCGATAAGCAAGATCAGTTGCTGGGCGTGGTGGTAAAAGGCGCAGTACTCGATGAACTGGCACGGGCAGGAGAGCAATAATGGATATCCCACGCATTCCGCTAGGTGATTGGATTGAGAGCGGCCTGACTTGGTTAACTAGCGAATACTCCTTGGTTACCCGAGGCATCTCGCTTCACCCAAACCGGCATTGATGTTTTAAACGACAGCTTAATGTGGTTGCCTGAATGGGCATTACTTGGGTTGATAGCGTTGCTTTGTTGGAAACTAGCGGGCGTTCGCCTTGCGATTGGCGCCGTGGCCGGTTTAACCCTAATTTGGAACCTTGGGCTTTGGAACCCAATGATTGAAACGCTCACGCTGGTCGTCTTTGCCACCTTGGTAGCGGTGGTCATTGCGTTGCCAGTGGGCATTGCAGCGGCACTCTCTAATCGGCTTTACCGGGTCATCATGCCGATTTTGGATTTCATGCAGACCATGCCAGCCTTCGTCTATTTGATTCCTGCCATTCCTTTTTCGGTATTGGCTCTGTCTCCGCAATTTTTGCGACGGTCATTTTTTCAATGCCCCCGGCAATTCGCTTTACTACGCTGGGTATCCGTCAAGTACCCGTAGAGCTAATCGAGGCAGCCGATGCCTATGGCGCCACGCGTGGTCAGAAACTTTCAAAGTGCAGCTACCACTCTCTTTACCCACCGTAATGGCCGGTATTAACCAGACCATTATGCTTGCCCTCTCCATGGTCGTGATCGCTGCCATGATTGGTGCAGATGGCCTGGGCAGCGAAGTATGGCGCGCTATTCAACGCCTGCGCCCTGGCGATGGTTTTGAAGCTGGCATCGCGGTAGTTATCTTAGCCATGCTGCTTGACCGCCTGACCCAATCGCTGCGCAAAACGCGCCAATAAAGCAAAACAGCAGGGGCGGCTGCGTTGAGCCATGTGCTTGCTAAGTCACCTCCTGCTAACCATGCTGTATTAAGCAGCAGATAGCCACGACACTAAAAATGTATACCTAAGGGAGAAAGTGAATGAAACATCGCACATTGAACCTCCGTATCCGTCTTGCTTCACTGGCACTGTTAGCAGGTGCAGGTGTTGCAGTCAGCAGCGCGGCGCAAGCCGAAGAAGAGAAAGGCACAGTGAATCTGGCCTATGTCGAGTGGTCTTCCGAGGTCGCCTCCACGAATGTCATTGCTGCCGTACTTGAGCAAGCAGGCTATGAGGTTGACCTAACATCACTCTCGGCGGCGGCTATGTTCCAGGCGCTCTCGACTGGCGACGCGGATGCCATCGTCGCAGCTTGGCTACCGACTACGCACGCAGATTACATGGAGCGCGTCGGCGATAGCATAGAAGATCTCGGCGCCAACTTAGACGGCACCAAGCTGGGCCTCGTCGTTCCTGAGTACACCGATGTTGACTCCATTGCCGACCTTAACGATAACGCTGACAGCTTTAATGGCGAGATCATCGGTATTGACCCCGGGGCAGGCTTAATGGCGCTGTCCGAAGAGGTTGTGGATACCTATGACCTTGAGCTGGATCTGCGTAGTGGCAGCGGCGCCACCATGACGGCAGCACTGTCTAGTGCGATTAACAACGAAGAAGACATCGTTGTGACTGGCTGGACGCCTCACTGGATGTTTGCCCGCTTTGACCTCAAATACCTAGAAGATCCTGAAAATGTTTATGGCGGTGCAGAGCAAATCCATACCGTAGTACGTCAAGGTTTGGAAGATGACATGCCCGAAGCCTATGCTATTCTCGATGCCTTCGAGTGGACGCCTGAGCAGATGGGCGAAGTCATGCTCATGAACCAGGAAGAGGACAGCGATCCCTACGAGAACGCTAAGCAGTGGGTTGAAGATAACCAGGACGTTGTGGAGCAATGGCTAGACAGCTAATGCTATTATAGTGGTTAGCTAAATTTATTTGTTAGCAATTGCTGAGCTGGGGCTTTTGAAAGCCCCAGCTCAGCTGGTTAAATTTGTACAACCTATTGTTATGCCCAGCGCTAATATGAGCAGTACAGTATTGTGACTGGCCATTTCGGGAGATTGGCATGTTTACTAACATTATGGTGCCGGTAGACCTTGCCCACCTAGAAGCACTTGAACCCGCGTTAAGCGTTGTTGCCGACCTTGCCAAACAATATGACGCACATATTACCTATGTCAGCGTCACGGCCAATACGCCGACAAGTATCGCTCGCACTCCCCAGGAATATCAGCAAAGCTCGAAGCTTTCGCGCAAGAGCGCCATAAGGTTCATGGTCAACCAGTCAGCAGCAAGGTTTATAGCTCAACAGATCCTATTGCGAATATCGACTCGCTGCTAGAGAAAGCTATTGGCGAAATAGGGGCGGACTTAGTAATGATGGCAACGCATCTGCCAAGGCATTTGGATATTGTCATGCCCTCGCATGGTGGCAAAGTAGCCACCCACACAAACGCTTCTGTCTTCCTAATACGTCTGGCTCAATAGAATCGCGTTTTTTTAAATAATTAAGGGAGTAAATTTGTGGATAAAACACCGCAAAATACACCACCTGATGAGCAGGTCTCGGAGGGCATACCCGCCCCAGAGGGTGCAGCGAATCTGATTGATACCGATTACGTCATCGGCCAGGACAACATCACCACAAGCACCATGGGTGTCAACCTTGACCTGCACGGCAAGGTGTTCAGCATTTCAGCAATAGTCGTGTTGCTGTTTGTCGTATTAACGCTGGCACTCCAGGAGACAATCGCGCCTATTTATGATGCCATTTTTAGCTTTTGACCGGCAATCTGGCGTGGTTTTTTATCTTAGCGGCAAATATATTCGTTATTTTATGTATTGGTTTAATCTTTTCCCCACTAGGTAAAATCCGCATTGGTGGTGCCGATGCCAAGCCAGATTTTACCTACATGGGCTGGTTCTCAATGCTGTTTGCCGCGGGCATGGGCATAGGCTTGATGTTCTTCGGCGTCAACGAACCATTGACCCATTTTGGCACCTCGTTTGATGGGGAAGCTGGGCGCCGTTAGCAGGCGCCGAGGGAGACGCCGCGGGTGCAGCGGCACTGGGCATGGCGGCGACTATCTTCCACTGGGGCCTGCATCCCTGGGCGATTTACGCCGTCGTAGCACTTTCGCTGGCGCTATTCTCGTTCAATAAGGGCTTGCCGCTCTCCATGCGTTCGGTTTTTTACCCGATTTTGGGCGAGCGCGTTTGGGGATGGCCCGGTCACCTTATTGATATACTTGCTGTTTTTGCCACACTGTTTGGTCTAGCCACTTCTTTGGGTCTAGGTGCAACCCAAGCGGCAGCGGGCCTGACCTACCTGTTCGGCGCGCCCGAAAGCGATATCACCATGATACTGCTGATCATCGGCATTACCATTATTGCGATTGGCTCAATCCTGGCAGGTGTCGATAAAGGTGTGCAGTTGCTCTCCAAGATCAACATTGCCATGGCGGCACTGCTGTTGTTCTTCGTGATCGCTGTCGGCCCTACTCTGCTAATTGCGACCGGCTTCTTTGAGAACCTGTGGAGCTATGCGGTTCATCTTCCTGCGCTATCGAATCCTTTTGGCCGTGAAGATGCCAACTTCAGTCAAGGTTGGACGGCCTTCTATTGGGCCTGGTGGATCTCCTGGTCGCCGTACGTCGGTATGTTTATCGCGCGGGTATCTCGCGGCCGCACTGTCCGCGAATTTCTGGTATCAGTATTAATCGTACCTTCGGTTGTGTCGGTATTGTGGATGACCACGTTTGGTGGCACCGCCATTGATCAATACTTGAGCCAGGGCATTGAAGCCGTGCGTGAGGCTGGCGTCGATTTGCAGCTATTTGTCATGTTAGAGCAGTTACCGCTGTCACAAATCACCTCGTTTATCGCGATCATCTTGGTCATCATCTTCTTTGTGACCTCCTCTGACTCCGGCTCGCTGGTAATCGATTCGATTACCGCAGGTGGCAAGGTCGATGCGCCGAAGCCACAGCGTGTGTTCTGGGCGATCATTGAGGGCGCCATTGCGATTGCTTTGCTACTCGGCGGTGGCTTAACCGCACTACAGACCATGGCCGTCTCCACCGGCTTCCCGTTCACGATCATTCTGCTGGTGGCATGTTATGCCATTATCAAAGGATTAATGAGCGAGCCAAAAGCGGTCTAACGTCCCTTTAAGCCTAACCAAAAGCAAACGGGCAACCCATTGGGTTGCCCGTTTTGTTTCTAATGACTCAGCCTCTTACTTAGCTCAACACCATATGTCTTTCAAAGGCGTTTCAGGCCGATAATGGTTGGCAATTTGTGCCTGTAGCAACTCCGCCGTTGCTAGCGCATCCACCAAGGCATGATGCCCTTGATAAGCGGGCAAGCCATAGCGTTCACGGCTAGCGTTCAAACGTATTGAGACAGGCGGGCGACCTAGCCATCGACGAAAACGCGCCCATAGCGTTTGGCGATGAAGCCGCGCCTCCAAGGACATGGTATCAATCATAGGAAACAATAGCCCTTCCCCACGGCGTGCTTTGACGGCAGCATTTAAAAAAGGCCGTTCAATATTGCGAAAGTGAACCACCACTAAGCGACCAGCTAACTGCGCTAACAGCTCATCGAGTATTACCTCAAAATCGGGCGCCTCGGCGATCTCCGAATGAGTAATATGGTGATAGGCAATCGACTCTTCTGCCAGGGGTCGAGAAGGTTTCACCACCCAATAGTGTCGTTCGGCCAACTTGATACGATTTAACGTGAAGGGTACAACACCAACACTGACAATTGCGTGGCGGCGCTCGTCCAGCCCCGTAGTTTCCATATCCAGCGCCACCATAGGCACGTCGGCAATGGGGGTTTCAGGGTCAGGCAGTGGTGTGGCAAAAATTGCCGGATCGCTGGATTAGCTGCCTGCTGAGCCCGTTGAGCCATGTACCCGACCCAATCGGCCTGGGTTATTTTTTTGGCGTAGGCGTATCCCGTTCATTTTAGCGGCCCTGCCGCTGAGCGGGCATTGGGTAGCGGAACTTCAAGAACTTCTGAGCGTTGCTTAGCACTTGGAAAGCATCTTTAAGCGTGTGCCGCTCGCTATCTTCAACGTTTTCAGGTTCGATATTGTTGTCTGGCGGGCGATCTTCTTGTAAATCAATCATCTGATGACGTAGCCGTGACATACATAAAAATTCAAATGCATAGCTTAACTTTTCGCTCATGCCAGTCGCTAACAGCTGGGTCTTGCCGATGTCATTCAAGCGCTGAAAGGAATTCTGCGCTTTTGAGCCGCAGGCCAGCGCATGAATACGCACCAAATCAACCATTGGCGCAGTACCCCGACGTTTCAGGTTAATGGAGTTGTTATGCTTTCCATCCTGCTCCATCACAAAGGTTCGAAAAAACCCTAGCGGCGGCGTCCGATTCAAAGCATTACGCGCCATGGCGGCTAGAAAAAGCGGCGACTTAGGCGCCGTGTCAGCGATTAAATCTTGCAATGTTTCCACATAATGATCTTCGCCATAGCAACTATCCAAGTCAAAGAAAATAGAACTGTGCAACAGCCGTTCCGGCGTTGGATTGGCCATCCAGTCCTTAAAATAACTTTTCCAAACATGTAATGGCTGACGCCACTGCGTGTTGGTCGCCATCACGTCGCCTTTGCAATACGTGTAGCCACAGGCATCTAAACCATCGCTGACAATTTTCGCTAAGGCGTAAAAGTAAGCATCATGCTGCTCAGCAATAAACTCATCGGAGAGAATCAGAGCATTATCCTGGTCAGTAACAATGCTCTGCTCATTGCGCGCCATCGAGCCATTCACCATAAAACAATAGGCAACAGGTGGTGGGCCTAGCTCCGCTTCCGCCATTTCCAACAACCGCCGTGTAAAGCTGCGCCCTATCGTGGAGAGCGCGCTGCCTACCATCTGTGAGTTAGCGTCCTCTTGCACCATCCGCACAAACGCTGCACGTACATCCGGCGCTAAGCGTGCTAGCCCCTGTGTGCTGGACTGGTTAAAGATATTGCTGACCAAGTAGAGCCCGCTATGAGTCTCGTAGCGGATGATATCGGAGAGATGGACTACGCCCACTGGGCGCTGCCGATAAAGCACAGGCAGGTGATGCACATTATTGCGCAACATCGTCAGCATGGCTTCATTAACAGAGGCATCTGATTGAACAGTGATTAGCCGCGAGGAAACCACCTCACCCACTGTGGTTTGTGGTGATAGCCCCTCCGCCACGACACGAGTACGAAAATCACTGTCCGTTAAAATTCCGAACATCTGCCAGGTTTGGCCTTCACTGTCTTTAAAGCTGTAGCGGGGATTATCACTGCCCTCTTTCAACACCAGCAGTGCAGATGCTTGGGCCTCACTCATCTGCTGTGCAGCTTGCTGAACGCTGGTAGATACTTCGACCATGACGGGGTAGCGGGTCAGCAATTTGCGTATTCGCGTCACCATCATGTCGTTGGATTTCTTTTGCTGCTCGGCGGCGGTTTCTAACCGCGGTCGCTCCAACTCTACAAAATCGGCAAAATCATCATCCTCTTCGCACAGCCGCTGAAAAACTGCGTTAGGGGATAAAATAGATTAAGGTATCTTCGATTGCCTGGGCAGGAAAACGTACTTTATGATTACGCAGCAGGCTGAAGTGGCCGAATATATCGCCTTCTCCCAAGCGGTTATATAACTCTCCCTGGCTGCGATAAACTTCAACGGCGCCACTGCGAATATAACAAAGGTGATCAAGGGTTTCGTTGAGCACTAAGATATTGCTGCCAGTTTTAAAGTAACTAACTTCAACCTGCCCAGCAATGGCATCGAGGAGGTCATCCGACAGCCCATCAAACGGGGAAACCTTCCCATATGCTGATGAATTTCTAACAATTCGACATCCATACGGCCTCCTTGGGCTTGCCGATGAATAGATAACCTTAAGTGTGGCGGCAAGGCTAAGTTAGGTAAACCCCATCAAGGATAATAAATGCGCACCCCTAAAATAGACCATTAAAAAACCCCGGTGCAGTTAGCACCGGGGTTTTGTGGCCGATTAAAATTAAAACGCCATCAGCCGATATCAATAGCGAGGCTTACGACTGGTTAGCCATTTCCTGTACACGCTGCATCATTTCTGGGTCTTGCTGAATGGATTGACCAATAGCATTGAAAGTATCAACATCTAGGCCGCTGTTTTCGACCACTTCGATCATACGTTCGTTGGCTTCAGTGCGCACTTCCTGCTGCGCTGACTCATCTTCCGCTTCCTGAAGACGCTGGGTATATTCTTGAGAAATTACCGCGATTTCTTGAGAAGCATCGGCAAACTGCTGGAGCTGGTCATCAGAAAAATCCTGTGCAGGAGCCGCTTGCTGGGTAGCCATAGGATCTTGTGCTTGATCTTGATCTTGCTGGGCATGGGCAGTAGCAGTCATCAAACCAGTAGCGAGCAGGGCAGCGGAAAACAGAGCAGTCATACGTTGCATAGTAAGAAACCTCAATATTACGTTGTGGATGTGCAACTGTGACGCGTCTCATGCAGGCAGGTTCAATTTTTTATGTAAAAGTTAGTAACAAAAGAACTTTAAGTATCCAAAAACGGATGAATAACGCCACTACGGACATATCATGCCAAGCTTTCTTAGCAAATTACGTTTTGACGACCTACCTTCGGCCGGGCTGGCCGCCATGCCAGCCGTATTTGTATTGCTTTGGAGCACAGGCTTTATAGGCGCCAAGTTCGGCCTGCCCTTTGCGGAACCGTTCACATTTTTATTTATTCGCTTCGTCCTCACACTGCTGCTGTTAATTCCGCTGGTATTGGTGATGCGTATTCCTTGGCCATCTTCGCCTAAGTTATGGACACATATCGCCATATCAGGTCTTCTGGTCCACGGTGCTTACTTAGGTGGCGTTTTTTATGGCATCTACTTAGGTATGCCCGCCGGACTAGCAGCTCTACTCGTCGGCCTTCAACCGTTATTAACGGCTGTATTTGCCGGACCTTTATTAGGTGAGCAACTCTCCGGACGTCAGTGGGTTGGGTTAGGGCTGGGGCTAATGGGCATCAGCCTAGTGCTCGGCAGTAAGTTGGAGATCGGTGAGTCTCTCTTTGATGGCTTTGGCATTAGCGCATTACTCAGCGTCACAGCCGCTTTAATGGGGATTTCTTTAGGCACCCTGTATCAAAAGCGATATTGCACCAGTATGCCGCTGCTTTCTGGGGCGATCATTCAGTACTTGGCGGCGGCGGCTCTGCTAGGGGTGGGAGCGATGCTATTTGAGTCTCGTCAGGTGGCGTGGAGCAGCACCTTCGTGCTGACACTCGCTTGGCTGGTGTTGATTCTCTCGATTGCCGCTATTTTGTTACTCATGGCCTTGATTAAAAAGGGGGGAAGCATCGCGGGTAGCGAGTCTTTTCTATCTTGTGCCACCGGTCACGGCGCTTCAAGCGTGGTGGCTATTTGACGAACGTCTCCCCCTTTTTGGGGCTTGTAGGGATGGTGGTTGCTATCACCGGGGTGGTGATGGTTATTCGGAAACCCGTCAATAAGACGACTAGATAATAACGGCAGCTTAATACCAGGGTTGGGATAAACATGTCAGCACAACACAACTGTGCCAGGGTGGACGGACACTGTAACCGTTGCGATTCTCCGGTACCTTTTGCCTTTACGATGGCATTTCAGCCCATCGTGGATATCAGTCAGCGGCGAATTATTTACTACGAGGCATTAGTTCGTGGGCCTAATGGAGAATCTGCCTTTTCAATACTTGAGCAGGTGACTGAAGATTTGATGTATCGCTTTGACCAGGCGTGTCGTATCAGAGCGGTTGAGCTCGCCAGTGAATTGGGTATGCAAGAAAGACTCTCCATTAACTTTCTACCCAATGCCGTCTACGAACCAACAGCATGTATTCAAGCCACCCTTGAAGCGGCGCACCGTGCTGGCTGGCCCTCCGAACGGCTTAATTTCGAAATAACCGAAACCGAACGGGTTAAAGATCGCGCGCATATGCGTAATATTATCGAAAGTTATCGTGAAATGGGCTTTACCACCTCACTGGATGACTTTGGTAATGGTTATGCCAACCTCGATCTATTGACAGACCTACGGCCAGATACGCTGAAAATTGACCGCGAATTAGTGATGGGTTGCGATAGCGATAAGCGTCGTCAATCCATTTTACGAAGTATCGTGGCACTTGCTGAGACACTAGAAATACAGCTAATCGCCGAAGGCGTTGAAACTCGCGATGAGTCGCGCTGCTTATTATCGCTAGGCCTCGCTCAGCAGCAGGGTTACTATTTTTCCTACCCTAATTTAGAGTCATTGGCAAAGATTGATGACGCTAAATACGACTAGCAAACCTCTAACCAATCAGCCGCTAAAGATGTTCTAAATAATTAGCGCCGCCTAAATTGCGCATTTGCTGACGTATCCATTGGCTTCGTTGCTCAACTTGCGCACTTGGTCGGGCGGCGCTGCGCGTTCTTGGGCTTGGCAAAATAGCCGCGAGCAAGCTTGCTTGTCGCTCAGTAAGCGCGCTGGAAGAAGCGCCAAAATAATGCTGTGAAGCCGCCTCTAATCCGAAGACGCCACTGTCCCACTCGGCGACGTTAAGATAAACCTCTAAGATACGCTGCTTACTCCACAGCGTTTCAATCAGTAGCGTAAACCAAGCCTCTAACCCTTTACGGACCCAGCTTCGGCCACTCCATAAAAACACATTCTTAGCGGTTTGCTGGCTCAGCGTGCTGGCACCGCGTAGCCGACCTCCGTCACGACTGGCCTGTAACGCCCGTCGCAACTCGATCAGATCGAAACCACCGTGGTGGGGAAAGCGTTGATCTTCAGCAGCAATCACGGCTAGCTTGGCATTAACTGAGAGCGAATCCCAACCGCGCCACTCGCGCTGTAAACGAATCGGCTCGCTATGAATCCAGCTCTGTATTTTACGTTCGACCATCACCATCGAGCCAGGTGGAGGAACGACGCGAAACAGCAACACGAGCGCCACTGACACCAAGATAAAGGCCAAAACGCCGCGCCAAACAATACGCCATAAAAAGCGCATAAAACGGCGCAGCGAGCGATTGAGCATTCAGTTATCCTTAACGCTTCATTAGGTGGTCTGCATGATAGCGCAGATGGTCCTCAATGAACGAGGCGATGAAAAAGTAGCTATGATCGTAACCCGCTTGGCGGCGCAGCGTTAGGGATGATCGTGCGCTTCGCACACGGCTTCTAAACGCTCTGGCTGAAGCTGCTCTTCAAGGAATTGGTCCGCTTCGCCCTGGTCGATAAAGAGACGCTGACGTGATGCGCCGTTGGCTACCAGTTCGCAGGCATCGTACTGGCGCCAGCGCGACTGATCCTCACCCAAATAGGCCTTAAAGGCTTGCTGGCCCCATGGGCTATTCATCGGATTGACCACCGGCGAAAAGGCCGATACTGAGCGGAATCGCCCTGGGTGGCGTAGTGCCAGGGTCAGTGCCCCATGCCCGCCCATCGAGTGGCCGCTAATTGACTCACGACCATTGACCGGGAAGTGCTGGCGCACGACAGAAGGCAATTCTTCAATCACATAGTCGTACATGCGGTAATGGGCTTTCCATGGTGCCTCAGTGGCATTCACATAAAATCCAGCCCCAGAGCCTAGGTCGTAGCTTTCGTGTTCGCCGGGCAAATCGGTGCCCCGCGGGCTGGTGTCCGGGCAAACAATCGCCATCCCCAACTCAGCAGCCAAGCGGTGCGCGCCGGCTTTTGCATGAAGTTTTCGTCGTTACAGGTCAACCCAGAGAGCCACCATAGCAGTGGAACACGTTCATTCTCTGCTTGAGGCGGCAGATAAACGGCAAATACCATGTCGCAATCCAGCGCCCGGGAGTAATGGCGGTAGCGTTTATGCCAACCACCAAAACTACGATTGGCGGACACTAGTTCTAGCGTTTCACTCATGCTCATGGGCAGGTTCCTTTAAATGCAGCAAACGCGGCAGGTCCACCCTACCGCGTTTTAGCGTTTTAGACTTGCTAGCTATACGTCTCAATCATGCAGGGTCTGTCATGCAGAACCCCGTCATGTAAAGCCAGACATGTAGAGCCAGTTATACAGCGCTTAGTAATGTAGAACGGTGCGAATGCTTTTACCCGCGTGTAGCAGGTCGAATGCCTCATTGATGTTTTCAAACGGCATATCGTGAGTAATAAAATCGTCGATATTAATTTCACCATTCATATAGCGTTCAACATAACCCGGTAGTTCACTACGTCCTTTAACACCCCAAAGGCGGAACCTTTCCAGACGCGCCCGGTAACCAGCTGAAACGGACGTGTCGAGATTTCCTCACCGGCCCCGGCGACACCGATCACGATCGATTCGCCCCAGCCTTTATGACAGCATTCCAGCGCCGAACGCATCACATTAACGTTACCGATACACTCGAAGGAGTAATCGACCCCGCCATCCGTCATATCAACGATGACCTGTTGGATCGGATCTGAGTATTCTTTAGGGTTCACAAAGTCCGTTGCCCCGAACTGCTTGGCAAGCTCAAACTTATCAGCATTGACGTCAATGGCAATAATACGGCCTGCCTTGGCCATTACCGCGCCCTGTATCACTGCCAGGCCGATAGCGCCGAGACCAAACACCGCCACCGTGGCACCCGGCTCTACTTTAGCTGTATTGAGCACCGCACCGATACCGGTAGTGACGCCACAGCCCAGCAAGCAGATTTTATCCATTGGGGCTTCTTTTGATACGACTGCCAGTGAGACTTCAGGCAATACGGTGTACTCACTAAATGTAGAGGTGCCCATATAGTGATGGAGCATCTTGCCATCTAGTGAGAAACGCGAGGTACCGTCAGGCATTACCCCTTTACCTTGGGTAGCGCGCACGCTACCACACAGGTTGGTTTTACCTGACAAACAGAATTTACATTTACCGCATTCGGCAGTATAGAGCGGAATGACATGGTCGCCCGGCTTAAGGCTAGTGACGCCCTCGCCGACCTCCTGCACTACGCCAGCGCCTTCGTGGCCTAGTACTGCAGGGAAATTGCCCTCCGGATCAGCACCAGACAGCGTGTAGGCATCAGTATGACATACACTCGTCGCGGCCATTTTAACTAGCACTTCTCCCGCTTTTGGGCCTTCAACATCAATCTCAACCAACTCAAGCGGCTTACCTGCTTCAAGGGCAACAGCTGCGCGTGATTTCATTCTAACTCCTAACTATTCATGGCTTCGCAATTAACAACGGAGACGCTATTCGTCAGTGGCTAACGGGGCAAACTCAATCGGCAGCCATTGATAACCTTCTTCATTTTCTACGATATGACCGATACCGGGGAATGGCATGTGGGCGCCGGCTACCCAGTGCTTATCGTCAACAGCGCTTTCAAGCACATCTTCCCGTGTACGCACAGCCTGCTCAGGGTCGGAATCAAACTCGATAGCAACAGTAGGATCAGCAAACTGAACACCATAGCTATGCACTACGTCGCCCCATACCAGCATGGCATCATCATCGCTCGTCAACATAAAGCTTGAGTGGCCAACGGTGTGACCGTGGGTATCTTGAGCAACGATACCCGTAAGCACTTCATCGCCTTCGGTGAAAGGCTTGAAACGGCCTGATTCCTGATAAGGTGCTACTGCTTTTTGAGCCATGTCAAAGAAGGCCCGGTCGGCTTCAGGAAGCGCTGCTGCACGCTCTTCATCCAGCCAAAAGTCGGCATCGGCTTGGCTGGCACGTAACTCAGCGTTTGGGTAAACCGCTTCGCCACTCTCATTGGTTATACCGCAGACATGATCAGGGTGCAGATGGGTCATTAACACCGTATCAACATCCTCAGGCGAGTAACCAGAAGCGCGCAGGTTGCTCTCGACCTGGCCCAACGAAGGGCCAAAGCAGGCAGCAGAGCCAGCATCGACCAATACTAGGTTTTCCCCGTATGGATCAAAAGGCGTTCACGGCAGTCTGCATACCACTTTCCGCATCAATAAATAGCGCGTCTAGATGGCGAAGGATTTCATCTTGCTCCATCCCCTTTAATAGTGACGTGTCGATAGCCGTGTGTCCGTCATGCAGAGCGGTCACTTCGTACTCCCCAACCATCGTGCGAAACCAGCCTGGCGCTTGTTCTTGCTGCTGGGCGGGTAGCTCTGCCTGAGCAGTGGCTGCCCAGCCAGTAGCCAGAACTATTGCGAGTGCACCGCTCGACAACGGGGATAAGGATTTAGGCATAAGCTATACACTCCATTGATACGCTAACGATGCTAGCAGTGTAGGTCAGCTAGGCGCCGTTGATAAAGCGGGATACACTCATAAGATTATTGTCACTCAGCAACAATTGCTATCGAGCCAAGGAGCCATCATGCAGCACTGGAGCCGTATCGAAGCGTTTGTCGAAGTGGTGCGTTTAGGCACGTTCTCTGCCGCAGCCCGCCATTTAAAAGTGTCTACCTCGCATATCAGCCGATTGGTCAGCCAGCTCGAAAACCAGTTAGGCGTACAGTTACTGTACCGCACCACGCGCCAGATCCGCCTGACCGATGCAGGCGCTACCTACGTAGAACACTGCCGTCATCTGTTTGATGGGCTTCGCGATGCTGAGCAAGCCCTTAGCGAACTTCTCAGGCCAAGCCCAATGGGCTGCTTAAACTTACCTCGGCCACCACCTTCGGCGAGCGCTTTATCGCTCCACTGGTTAATGACTTTCAATGTTTACATCCGCAATTGGACGTTCACATGCACTTTACCAATCGACCAGTGGAGCTGATTGAAGAGGGTTACGATATTGCCATTCGGATGGGGATATTAAAGGATTCCAGCTTGATCGCCCGGCGCCTGTGCGACCGGCGTGAGTATGTCGTCGGTTCCCAGAGTTACTTTCGCCAAGCTCCTCGACCACACACATTGTCAGAACTTAGCCAGCACCGCTGCCTAATTGGCTCACGGCCTAATTGGCTATTTGAAGTGAACGGCCAACGACGGGAAGTGCGTGTAGAAGGATGCTGGACCAGCAATTCCGGTCCGGCACTGTTAGATGCAGCGCGTAAGGGGCTGGGGCTTGCGCAGCTGCCGGATTACTACGTAGCACCTTACTTGACCAGCGGTGAGTTGGTGGCGGTGCTTGAACCTTTTCAGCACCACGATACCGCCGTTTGGGCGGTCTATCCGCGACATCGCCACTTATCACCTAAAATCCGCCAATTAGTCGACTATTTAGTCACCAATATTGATAGCCTGCTGCCTAATAGCGCGCCGACTTAGCACTCGATAGCATTGACGGCAAGCCCGCCCTTGGATGTCTCTTTGTACTTGTCCTGCATATCGCGGCCCGTATCGCGCATGGTCCGGATCACCTTATCCAGTGAGATAAAGTGCTCACCATCGCCATGCATCGCCATACGCGCAGCATTAATGGCTTTGACGGACGCAATCGCATTGCGCTCAATACAGGGAACCTGAACAAGGCCACCCACGGGGTCGCAGGTCAAACCAAGGTTATGTTCCAAGCCGATCTCAGCGGCGTTTTCCACTGCCCTGGTGTGCCACCCAATACCTCGGCAAGCCCGGCAGCAGCCATTGCGCAGGCGGAGCCCACTTCGCCTTGGCAACCGACTTCAGCACCTGAAATAGATGCGTTCTTTTACATAAGATGCCTACCGCCCCGGCAGTTAGTAAAAAATCCACCACATCGGCTTCACTGGCATCGGGTTCAAACTTCAAATAGTACGCCAATACGGCAGGCACAATGCCTGCAGCACCGTTGGTAGGCGCAGTGACCATGCGACGCCCGGCGGCGTTCTCTTCGTTCACAGCCAATGCGAACACATTGACCCAATCCATCACAGTGAAACTCGACACAATCAGGCGCTGATTTTTCGGTGGGTGAAGCAACTGCTGATGCAGCAACTGCGCGCGCCGCCGTACATTAAGCCCACCGGGCAAATGACCTGTCGCACGCAATCCATTTTCAATGCTGTCGCTCATCGCGTGCCAAATAGTCAGCAGCTCTTTGCGAATGGCCTCTTCACTACGCCAGGCTTTCTCATTTTCAAGCATTAACTGGCTGATGCGTAGTTGATGCTGTTGGCATAAGGCGAGCAACTCAGCAGCCGTATTGAAGGGGTAACGCAAAGAGGTGCTGTCTTCACCTACCTCGCCTTGATCCGCTTTCGCTTGGTCGACATAGAAACCGCCGCCAAGGGAATAAAACGTATTGGTGGCTACCAGTTCGTTATTGCAATAGGCACTCAGCACCATGGCATTTGGATGAAATGGCAGGCTCGTCTCATCCCACTCCACATCGCTGCAGACATCAAAAGCAATCTGCTGGCCATTCGCCAGCAACAACGGCTGGCCATCATTGAGTTGGTTTAGCCGCAAGGCAATAGTGTCTGGATCGATACTTTCGGGCGCTTCACCCATCAGCCCCATAATTACCGCCTGATCTGTGCCATGACCAACGCCTGTCGCGGCGAGTGAGCCATGTAGCCTTACCACCAACCGAGTGATGGCTTGATCACCAAGCGCCACAGCAAAATCACGCGCCGCACGCATCGGTCCCACCGTATGAGAACTGGAGGGGCCGATACCGATGCGGAAAAGATCAAACACACTAATAGCCATACCCATCAAGCCTCACGACATTGTTATTGACTGCCAATTGAATACTTTGCAGCGCCGACGACCAAACGTCGAGTGATTAACCGCAATATCGACGTGCGAACATATAAGTGTGACGATATAATGAACATTCAACCATGCATGTTTTCCTATGACCCTGTCATTGCTTAGTAGCAACGCTGCGAACCCACAAAGGATGTTGGTATGTCTGCCCCCCTGCTTGGCCAATAGCATTTAAAACCATCTTAGTACGTGCGGTGCTATATGTACTGTTTATCGGTGCGATTGCCCAAGGTGCCTATTTAGAAGCCATCTACCTCCCCCTCAGTACGGTTTTCTGAGCTGGGTTTTACCGAACTGACCCAAACACTGGTGCTGGCCATCTGTTGTGCCATGCTGATCTATATTCGCCAGGTACTTAAGGTATGGCCCACCGTTACCCTTCTATTACTGGCGTTTGTGGCCGCCTCACTGGTTCGTGAACAAGATTATTTTTTAGATAGCTATGTAGCTGACAACACTTGGAAGGTACTTGTTGCGTTAATTATTCTCCCAACACTCTTTTGGGTGGTTAAACGACGCCAATGCTTTCTGGACGAATTCGCTTATTACAGCAATACCTTTGCCTTTGGCTTGTTTACTGCTGGCGTGCTGACCACGTACATATTCTCGCGCCTGTACGGGCGGCAAGAGTTTTGGCAAGCAGTTCTCGAAGATAACTTTGTGCGTCACTTCAAAGACGTTGCCGAAGAAGTCGTTGAACTACTCGGCTATAGTTTGATTTTAATTGCCACTCTTGAACTACTGCTGCTGGCCCGGCGTATCTACTTAACCCGCCAAACCTCCCCCTTAACATCTTTGTTGACCTATCCTGCAGTCAACTGAGTAGCTGCTATCGATAAACACCGCCTGTGTTATTCCAAGGCGGTGTTTCATTTTGAATCTGGTTATGCAAAAGCCATTTGCGAGCTGCTGCGCTTCAACGTAGTGTCGCCGCTTACACCTCAAAGACATATTTTTTACTAAAAAACTCTTCCTTGACGATATAAATATTATGAATAAACGTAAATATAATGAAAAAACCCTACAACGCGGTTTTTTCACCCGTTTTTGGATAGCGTGGAGTGGCTAGGTAATCTACTTCCTCACCCGGTGACTCTGTTCGCCATACTCTGCGTGTTAGTTGTTGTCGCCAGTGGAATTGCCGCGGCATTGGGGGTCTCCGTAGCCGATCCCCGCCCTGCTAACGAAGGCGAGTGGATTGCCGTAAATTCACTGCTCAATGCAGAAGGACTGCGTCGCTTGATCACCGAGATGGTGACGAACTTTACCAGTTTCGCCCCTCTCGGCACCGTACTAGTGGCCATGTTAGGGGTAGGGGTTGCCGAGCATTCGGGTCTGCTTTCCGCAAGCATGCGCGCGCTGGTACTTGATCGTTCACCCCGCATCGTCACTTATGCGGTAGTGTTTGCAGGCATTATGTCGAACATGGCGGCCGAGTTAGGCTATGTCGTGCTTATTCCCTTGGCAGCGATGATCTTCCACTCCTTGGGAAGACACCCACTAGCAGGTCTAGCGGCGGCGTTCTGTGGCGTTTCCGGTGGCTATAGCGCCAACTTGCTCATTGGCACCGTCGATCCGCTGCTTTCAGGGATTACCCAGGAAGCCGCTCGCTTACTCGACCCAACCTACAGTGTCGGTGCAGAGGCAAACTGGTTCTTTATGTTTGTTAGCACCTTCTTTGTCACCTTGATTGGCGGCTTGGTCACCGAGCGTATCGTAGAGCCCAAGCTGGGTAAATTTGATGCCGCCTATGCGGATAGCGATATTGACCAGCAGCATATGGGAGCTCTGTCTGCGACCGAGAAGCGTGCTTTAAAAGGCACCGGCTTAGCAACATTCGCATTAGTCGCTCTCGTCGCAGTAATGGTCGTACCCGAAAGCGGCATACTGCGCGACCCGGAAACGGGCATGATTAGCGGCTCTCCATTTTTACGCGGTATCGTTGTTATTGTGGCAGTCGCATTCACCGTATTGGGATTCGTTTATGGTCGCCTAGCAGGCACCATGAAAAATGACCGCGATGTTGTCGATGCCATGGCGAAGAGCATGAGTAATCTTGGTTTATACATCGTGCTGGTGTTTTTCGCCGCTCAGTTCGTAGCGCTGTTTAACTGGAGTAATTTTGGCACGGTGACAGCCGTTGCGGGGGCAAGCCTATTAGAGTCGATTGGGCTAAGCGGTCCCGGCCTTTTGCCCTATTCATCATCATGTGCGCGTTCGTTAATTTGTCGCTAGGCAGCGCCTCGGCGCAGTGGGCCGTCACAGCGCCGATTTTTGTACCCATGTTGATGCTCATGGGCTACGCCCCGAAGTGATTCAAGCGGCCTATCGTATCGGCGACTCAGTCACCAACCTCATCACCCCGATGATGAGCTACTTTGGCTTGATTCTGGCCGTGGCGACGCGTTACCGAAAAGATATGGGCATTGGCACCTTGGTTGCTCTTATGCTGCCCTATACGCTGTTTATGCTGATTGGATGGAGTCTGCTGTTTTTCGTCTGGGTGTTTGTATTTGGCCTGCCCGTTGGTCCCGGCTCCGCCACTTATTACACGTTGTAAGCTTCCGCACTGCATAAAACAGGCATGAAAAAGCCCGCCGTTCATAGAACGGCGGGCTTTTGGTCTTGGCGGCTACTGACACTACTGTCTATTCACCACTTTCGATCAGCCATCACTCATCTAGAAACGAACGCAGTGGCTCGGAGCGGTGACGCAGCTTACGCAGCGCTTTGGCTTCAATCTGACGGATTCGCTCGCGGGTTACGTCAAACTGCTTGCCCACCTCTTCCAGCGTATGGTCGGTATTCATATCAATACCGAAACGCATGCGTAGCACCTTGGCTTCGCGAGCGGTTAAACCACCTAACACATTGCGCGTCGCTTCAATCAGGCCTTCACCGGTGGCCATATCGATGGGTAACAGCATGGTGCCGTCTTCGATAAAGTCACCCAAGTGAGAGTCATCATCGTCACCAATCGGCGTCTCCATGGAGATCGGCTCTTTGGCAATTTTGAGCACCTTGCGCACTTTATCTTCAGGCATTTCAAGCGTTCGCCGAGCTCTTCCGGCGTCGGCTCACGACCCATTTCCTGCAACATCTGGCGCGATACGCGATTGAGTTTGTTGATGGTCTCAATCATATGCACTGGTATACGAATGGTGCGTGCTTGATCGGCAATTGAGCGGGTGATCGCCTGACGAATCCACCAAGTAGCATAAGTCGAAAACTTATAGCCACGGCGGTATTCGAACTTGTCGACCGCTTTCATCAAGCCGATGTTGCCTTCTTGGATCAGATCCAAGAACTGCAGGCCGCGGTTGGTGTACTTCTTGGCAATCGAGATCACCAAGCGCAAGTTGGCCTCAACCATTTCTTTTTTTGGCACGGCGAGCTTTCGCCTCACCAATAGAGAGCTTGCGGTTCACCTCTTTAAGATCGGCAACAGAGAGTTGCACCATATCTTCTTCAAAGGCGATTTTGCGCTGCGCCCGAGCGATGTCAGCACGAAGCGGCTCAAGGCGGTCGGCATACTTGCTCTGCGCTGCCTGGAATTCATCCAGCCATGTTTTGCTCGACTCATTACCAGGAAACGACTTGATAAACGTCTTACGCGGCACCTTAGCTTTTTTCACGCACAGCTGCATGACCGCTTTCTCTTGGGCACGCACTTGCTCAACACTAATACGCACCTGACCGACCAAGCGCTCAAAGTGCTTAGGCACCAGCTTGATGGGCGAGAAAAGCACTGCCAAGCGGGCCTGCTCGGCTTTCAGCTCGGGGCTGCCACGACCATGCTTGGCAAATGCCGCTTCGACCAAGGCGTTCTGCTCGCGAATCTGCTCGAAACGCGCACGCGCCTCTTCCGGATCCGGGCCGCCTTCGCTAGCCGTAGAATCCTCGTCCTCATCGTCGCCGTCGCTCTCAATATCGTCGTCAATGTCGGCTTCAGGCTCTGGCTCGGGCACCTCTGCCTCGGCCACGCCGGGGAATCCCCCTCGTCTGGATCGATGAAACCAGAGAAAAGATCCGAAAGACGTCCCGGCGCTTCTTCATCCTGAGTGGCATCGTAAGCGTCTAGGATAGACGCGACGGCACCAAGCAAATAGGCCAGAGGACATCACTTCACGGGTACCCTCTTCAATCCGCTTGGCGATCTCAATCTCGCCTTCGCGGGTCAGAAGTTCAACCGTGCCCATTTCACGCATGTACATGCGTACGGGATCAGTGGTGCGGCCTACATCGCTTTCCACGGCGGCGAGAGCCGCAACGGCCTCTTCCGCAGCGGACTCGTCCGCGGAGTGATCCGACATCATCAATGTGTCTTCATCAGGGGCTTCTTCAGCGACACTAATACCCATGTCGTTGATCATGCCAATGATGTCTTCCACTGATCCGGGTCGGCGATATCCTCGGGTAGATGGTCGTTGACCTCGGCATAGGTCAGGTAGCCCTGTTCCTTGCCTCGAGCGATCAACTCCTTCAGACGTGACTGCTGCTGCGCATTTCCAGCCATAGAAACCCTATCTCGACGAAGAAGAATGAAACACCTGGAGCGCTGAATCGATTAAACTCAACAAGCCGAACAGTATAGCGTAAATAGCAGGAAATTTTCCAGCGTGACGTATTTGCGCGGTCATTCAGGTGTGTTAGGTTGTTCGGTTAGGCCAGCGCTAGGTGGCTGACCCTATATCTGGTGCTGAAACGCTAGGAATTCAACCCCCATCGTCTTAAACACCGCCTTATTGGCGCTTTGCAAGCTCCATTACCAAACTTGCCAGGCGCTTGCGCTGCTCCTTATCCAACTTTTGCCCAGCGCGCTCCTGCGCTAGCAACGCCTCGTACTCCTCTTGCGGAGAGCGCTGGCGTTGAACGTACTGTAGATGCTCAACCAAACCGTTCAGCTCGGCCTCCCGATCTGCTTTTGGAATCAACAATTCACGCTTGGCAAACGACGCCAATGCCGCCCCCTGCTGACTGCCTTGGAAATGAGCTGGTACTACCTGCGGGCTGCGGTAGCGCCCGCTTTAAGCAGTGCAATCAACTCTTGGCAAAGGGCCGCATCATCATCGTCTGGCAGCCAGTCCAAATGATCAGGTAGTACGGACACCAAGTTGGGCTCATGTAGCAGTAGTTGCACAATACGCCCAACAGGATGGAGTGCTTGACTGCGTGAGCGCGACGACTGAGTCGACCCAGTTTGAGCAGCGACAGGCACAGGAGATGGCGTCGAATCGGCCTCTAACTGTTCGGGCTGCCCTTGCGCAAGATTCTTCAAAGCATGACGCTGAGCCGCTTGGGCACGCTTTTCAAGCAACAACTTCAACTGCTCTTGCGCCAAACCACTTCGCTGCGCCAAGGACTCCAACAGTAGTGATTTGAGCATGCCCTCGGGCACTTTGTTCAATGCCTCAAGCACCTGACTGGCAAATCGTTCTCGTCCTTCCACCGTATTTAAATCGCGCCCTAGGGCCGCTTGTTCGAACAAAAACTCCGACAACGGCATGGCACAAGTCACACGATCTTGAAACGCCTGGGTACCTTCGCGTCGCACCAGGGTATCCGGGTCATCACCTTCGGGCAGGAATAAGAAGCGCGCTTCACGACCATCAATCATTTGTGGCAATGCTGTCTCCAGCGCTCGGCTAGCCGCCTGCCTTCCCGCACGGTCACCGTCGAAACAAAACACCACACGACTCACCAACCGAAACAGGCGAGTCAAATGGTCTTCCGTCGTGGCGGTTCCCAGCGTTGCAACGGCGTTATAGATGCCGTATTGCGCCAGTGCCACGACATCCATATAGCCTTCGACCATGACAAGCTGCTCTAGCTTGTTTGATATTTGGCGCGCCTCATACAAGCCATAAAGCTCGCGGCCCTTATGGAACACGGGCGTTTCTGGCGAGTTAAGGTATTTGGGCTGATCATCGCCCATAACCCGACCGCCGAAAGCAATCGTGCGTCCCCGCAAATCCCGAATCGGAAACATCACCCGATCCCGAAAGCGATCATAGGTACGCCCAGTATCTTCGCGGTGAATCAGCAGGCCGTATTCTACCTGAACCGGCTCACCAATACCGCGCTCGCTGAGGTGCTGTTTTAGCGCCTCCCAACCTGCCGGGGCATAGCCAATACCGTAAGTCTTGATAACGTCTTCTGAGAGCCCGCGAGCCGATAAATAACGCTGGGCGGGCTGGCCCTCCTGCATTTTTAATCGCTCGCGATAAAAACTCGCCGCAAGCTCGAGCAGGTTAACGCCCTCTTTACGCTTTTTTCTCACGCTGCTGAGCACGTGGGTCCTCAGCACCTTCGCGGGGCACTTCAATTCCCAATCGTCCAGCTAACTGTTCTACCGCTTCAGGAAAGGGAGTTTGTCATACTCCATTAAGAAGCGTAGTGCATTCCATTAGCTCCGCAGCCAAAGCAATGATAAAACTGCTTATCAGCACTGACGGTGAACGACGGGGTTTTCTCTTGATGAAAGGGACATAGCCCGGAGTAGTTACGGCCGGCTTTTTTAAGCTGCACGCGCTCACCGACCACCTCGACCACATCAACGCGGCCTAACAGGTCGTCAATAAAACGCTGTGGAATTTGACCCGCCATGACCTACAAGCATCCTCGCGCAAAGCGCTTATTCGCTGACATTTGAGGTGCTGTTTAAGGTCATCAGACTCATTGCCAGATCACCTTAAACAGCGATAGACGTAAACAGCGATAGCCTTAAACAACAAGAAACAGCCTAAAAACAAACGGCCACCTAGTGGCGGCCGCTTGGCATCCCTCTTGAGACGACCAGCTAACTGCTCCGGCCCCTCGGGTACGGATCAATAGAGCCGTTCGAAACGCTTTTGCTCACGCTGAACTTTCTTGGCGTGGCGTTTTACGGCAGCTGCCGCTTTGCGTTTACGCTCAGCAGTCGGCTTCTCATAGTGCTCGCGGCGGCGTACTTCAGAGAACACCGGCTTTTTCGCAAGAACGCTTGAAGCGACGCAGGGCGACGTCAAACGGCTCGTTATCACGTACTTTTACAGAAGGCATTAAGCACTCACCTACCTTAAGGAGTCTTGAGTTCGGATAGTACGTACACTGCAATATTTCAATTCAAAATGCGGTGTACGACCCAGTTTTACAGCGCACAGTAGTCTAGTCGCCGCTGGCCATCTTTGCAAATCCTTAAGCTCACCCATAGCGACAATGCTAAACTAGCAATCTTGCTTTTTACCTCTCTATCTTTAAAGAGTCTCTTTTTTTATGCGTGTTCTCGGCATTGAAACATCCTGCGACGAAACGGGCGTTGCGCTGTATGACACCTCGCTAACCGGCGGCCAAGGGCTTCTTGCTGATGCGCTGTATAGCCAAATCGCCATGCACGCCGAGTTTGGCGGCGTGGTACCCGAGCTCGCTTCTCGCGATCACACCCGCAAACTGCTACCGCTGATTGAACAGGTGCTCAGTGATGCCAAGTTAACGCGTCACGATCTGGACGGCATTACCTATACCGCAGGCCCTGGCCTAGTCGGCGCCTTAATGGTGGGTGCCAGCACGGCCCATGGCATGGCCCGGGCGTTAAATATTCCCGTGCTGGGTGTGCATCATATGGAAGGGCATCTACTGGCGCCGATGCTTGAAGATGACGCACCTGAGTTCCCGTTTGTCGCGCTGCTGGTATCAGGTGGACACACGCAACTCGTCGAAGTTCAAGGGCTGGGACGCTATCAGTTGCTCGGTGAATCGGTGGACGATGCTGCCGGTGAAGCGTTTGATAAAGCGGCCAAGATGCTGGGGCTTGCCTACCCAGGAGGACCTCAGGTCGCCAAACTAGCGGAACAGGGTGATCCCGAGCGCTTTCGCTTCCCGCGCCCCATGACCGACCGGCCAGGACTCGATTTTAGTTTTCGGGATTAAAAACCCACACCATGACGGCTATTCGCCAGTTGGAAGCGGCCGGGGAACTCGATGCCCAAGCGCGCGCCGACATTGCGCGCGCTTTTGAAGAAGCCGTTGTCGATACACTGGTGATCAAGTGTCGTCGAGCGCTGGATCAAACCGGCCTAAAGCGCTTAGTGGTGGCGGGCGGTGTCAGTGCCAATTACCGTCTGCGTGAACGCCTACAAGCCGCCTGTGAAAACGTCAGGCACGAGCCTACTACCCACGGGGACGATTCTGTACCGACAATGGCGCCATGATTGCTTATGTAGGCGCTCAGAGATTAGCCGCAGGTGAGCAGGACGCCCCGGCATGATGCAGGCGACACCCCGCTGGCCGTTAGATCAATTGGCACCACCTGCCGCCGCTGATAGTTAACAGCGCTCACATCAATCAGCCGAGTTAAGAGCCTCGAATCGGGGGCTCATCCCCACGCCTAAGCCGACGAATATTAAGCCCATGACGGGCCAGTACTAATAAGCTGAATCCGCCTACGACGATGACATACTCAGGCGCCAACCAAGCGCATAGCAGTGGCGCCGCCAAAGCACTGATCAGCGATGCCATCGCCGCCATCCGCAACCGCCATGCCAATAACGACCAAATGACCGCACTCAACAACGCAACGCTAGGCACTAATACCAGCAACACTCCAAAGGCACTGGCGACCGCCTTGCCGCCGCGCAAGCGATGCCACAACGGAAAGCTGTGACCTAGCAGCACTGCCAACCCAACCAGCCCCTGTAGCCAGACTGGATAGCCCATCCATTTGGCCCCCAGAAGGGCAGGCATGCCCTTTACAGCATCTAGCAGGAGCGTAACAGCCGCTAAGCGCGGGCCATAAAGGCGTAGCACATTGGAAAATCCAGGATTAAACGAGCCATGTTGACGAGGGTCACCCACGCCAGATAAGCGGCAAACACTCAACGCCGCCAACCAACTACCGCTTAAATAACCCACTATTATCCACACCATGGCTCTCTGCTCGCTTTATAGACCGTCTTGATAGCCTGGCTCGCTGTCGTTTCGCCCCATCCTAACGTACAATCGCCCGCTTGTAGCAGCAGGGGAAAGGTAGATGGACCGCATTTTGATAGAAGCGTTAACTGTCGACACCGTCATTGGTGTCTACGATTGGGAGCGCTCGATTCAGCAGTCGCTAAGCTTAGACTTGGTGCTGGCGACCGATATACGCTCGGCGGCAGCCACCGATGATTTACGCCTCACCCTGGATTACGCCGCCATCTGCCAGCGCATCCAGCAGTTTGCCGATGTCCATCAATTTGCCCTGGTGGAAACCTTCGCCGAACGCCTTACCGAATGCTTGCGCGCAGAGTTCCCGATCACCTGGCTGCGTTTAACGGTACGCAAGCCAGGAGCGGTTCCCAATGCCGCTAGCGTCGGTTTGGAAATCACCCGCGGCACCCTACCGGAGGCAACGCAGGGGCCTAACGCATGAACCTGGTCACGGTCAGTTTGGGCAGCAATATTCATCCCACCCGGCATATTCGCTGCTGCCTTGATGCGCTTGCTGACACCTTTGGCCCACTGCAAATCTCCCGCGTATTTGAAAGCGAGCCGGTCGGTTTCGCCGACAGTCGCAATTTTTATAACCTAGTGGTGGCATTTTATAGCGACTGGGCACCGGGCGAACTTCAGGCGTGGAGTAAGCAGTTGGAGATAGAGTATGGACGTCTACCGGACATCGCCAAGTTCAGCCCGCGCGCTCTGGATATCGACCTGCTAACCGTAGGCAATCTCTGCGGCACCGTTGACGATATAGTCTTACCACGCAGCGAAATAACCCTTAATGCGTTTGTTCTGCAACCGCTTGCGGAACTGCTTTCCTGCGGAGCGCCACCCTTTACAACGCTTCTTATGCTGCGTTATGGGAAGCTTTCGAGCTAGGCAGCCAGCGTCTCTGGGCAGTCGATTTTAGCTGGCATGGTCGCTGGATCTCCCAGGCAGACGAGCAGCCTCGCCTGACAGCGGCACGCCGATAACTTGCTAGTTCACCGCAGTCGCCACGGCCTGTCCACGGCGCTCACGCAAGGCCTCCCCAGCGCAGCCCCTGATACCCTTCTGCTATTAGCGCCTGTGGACTAACCGCACGGGCAGCTTGCCAGGCATTATCAAGCCGCTCCACCTGTTCAGGCGCCAGCACATTCACCAATGCCAACTGCTCATCGATCTGGGCAGGCTTGCGCCAGCCATCTAAGCGTTCCAGCCAATGCAGCACATTCGAGCCATCCATTTCCCTGGCAAGCAATGCATGAGTGAGGGCCGTATGTCGGGCAAGCTGGGCAACTGCGTTAGGTAACTTTAGCCGCGTCGCTAACGCATTTCGCTGATCAGAGCTTAGCGGCGATACCAATTGTGCATAGCGCCAATGGGCTACCACTATGGCACTGCTAACAGGCACCACTTCCAGTGCCGCCAAGCCTTTTGGTAGCGCCGAACCTGCCAGCTCGAAAAACCAAATAGACAACGCCTCGCATCGCTCAAGGGTGGTGAAATAAACCTCAGGGCTTGGCTCACCTAGCGCCTTTTCGGTTTCAACCCACACGCGCTCGGCGGCCAAATGTTCTAGCTCACCGCTATGACTCACTTGGCGCATCAATGCTAGGGTTTCTGGTGCAATTGTGAAACCGAGTGACGCATAGCGAGCCAGAAAGCGCGCCGTGCGCAATACACGCAGCGGATCCTCGCTAAATGCCGACGAAATATGCCGTAGTACACGCTGCTCAATATCGCCCTGACCATTAAATGGATCGGTTAATTCGCCCTCAGTATTCTGAGCAATGGCATTGATTGTCAGATCACGCCGTAGCAAATCCTCTTCCAGCGTAACATCGGGGCTTGCGTGAACTTCAAACCCACCATAACCGTGACCGGACTTGCGCTCGGTACGAGCCAGTGCGTACTCTTCGGCCGTCTCTGGGTGCAGAAAACCGGAAAATCGCGACCCACCGGCTTGAACCCACGCTTGCGCATGGCATCTGGCCTAGCGCCGACCACGACCAGTCATTATCGACAACCGGCCACCCCAATAGCGCGTCGCGCACTGCGCCGCCGACACGATAGACGTCCAGACCCGCTAACCGTGGATCAGCACTTTCTCCTAACACTGCTTTTCCAGTCACCTTGCTTTCCATGACAACCTCTATGCTCTCCGCTGACAGCTTGCCACGCTAACTCGTTTGCCGCTGTCCAAATTGAGCGCGGTTAGACGCCCGCCCCAAACGCAGCCGGTATCAAGCCCCTCAACGGGTACCCGCGCCTGGGGAGTTTTCCCTTCCAGTGCAGCCCAGTGGCCAAACAACAGTTGAATATCATCAGTGCGTGGATATTGAAACCAAGGTAGAAAACCTTCCGGGGCACTATCAAGGCCTTCTTTCGAGGCAAAGTCCAATCGACCTTGGGAATCAATGAAACGCATCCGCGTTAGCACATTAACAATAAGACGCAACCTGTCCATGCCGTCCAGGTCATCGCGCCAAGTATCAGGCTGGTTGCCAAATAGCTGGGTTAAGAATTGCCCCGATGTCTCACTTGTCAGCGCCGCCTGGACTTCCCGCCCGAGCGTTTCGGCCTGGGAGGCGCTCCACTGAGGAAGCAGCCCCGCGTGGGTCATAAGCGTGTTGTGTTCAAAAATACTAAGCGGCAAGCTTTGCAGCCAGTCCAGCAACGCGTCGCGATCAGGGGCGCTAAGTATATCGTTCAAAGTGTCGTTCTTTTCAGCTTACCGCCACCACGGGCCACGACCAGTAAATGGAAGTCATGGTTGCCCAAAACACTTCGTGCCGCGCTACCCAGCGCACGTACCTCCCTCAAGCACGCTAAAGAGCCTGGGCCACGATTAATTAAATCGCCCACTAACCAAAGCGTATCCCGCGCAGGATTAAAATTGAGCTGCTCAAGGAGCGTTACGAATTCTGCGTGACAGCCGTGTAAATCGCCGATCGCATAGGTGCTCATACGTAGGGCCTCATAGCAGCATCAGAGAAGTCATTTATTAGCACACCTATCCATTGGCGCATAGGGAAGCCTAGGGCTTGGCCCTGTCTATGGCGCCAGCAGGCATCGCTTACTCCTACCCAAACGACTAATGCAGTTTGAGAGGCACCGCTAACCTAAACGCCGATATCGCCACTTCAAACACGCGCTGGGTGGAAGTATCCAATAAGGTGTAAGCGCCTTCCATCACTCCCACAGGCGTTTGGAGAATGGCGCGGCTGGTGTAGCGAAAACTCTGGCCGGGGCCAATTAGGGGCTGCTGGCCGACAACGCCTTTGCCACGCACTTCTTGGCATTCGCCGCTGCCCTGGGTGATTTTCCAGTAGCGTGCCATGAGTTGAACGCTATGGGGCTCTGGTTGTGAACGGTGATGGTGTAGCTAAACACATAGCGCGACTCGACATCACTGGACTCATCGGCACGGTAGCTAGGTACAACATTTACCTCGATAGCCAAATCACTCACGCTTGACCGTCCCATTCACCACTCGTCTGCTCCTCAGCGGCGACACGATTGGCAATCGCCACGTACTCGGCCACTGTCAACGTCTGTGGTCGGCGGATTGGATCAATACCCAATTCTTCAAGAAGTTCAGGACTCACGCGTCCTTTAAAGTTATTGCGCAGCGTTTTGCGCCGCTGACCAAACGCAAGTTTTACAAGCTCAAACAGCAACACCGGGTCATCCGCGGTATGCGGTAGTGTTTCATGGGGCGTTAAGCGCACGATTGCCGAATCCACCTTGGGTCGTGGAACAAAGGCTTCCGGCGGCACAATAAACAGCTGCTCCACATGGCAATAGTACTGCGCCATCACCGAAAGGCGTCCCCAATCGGGGCCGCCGGGCTCAGCGGCTAAGCGTTCAACGACTTCTTTTGCAACATAAAGTGCATATCTTCTATCGCACTTCCCGCGGCCAGCAGATGAATGATCAGCGGTGTGGAAATGTTATAGGGCAAGTTACCCACCACGCGCAGCGCAGGCCCATCGCCTTTCAGCGCGGCAAAATCAAATTTCAGCGCGTCGCCTTCATGAATCACAAAATCAGGGTAATTAAAAAACTGCACTCGCAAGCCAGGAATAAGGTCGCGGTCGAGCTCTATGACTTCCAGGTGCCCTGCCGCTTCCAGCAGCGGCTCGGTCAATGCCCCCTGCCCTGGACCGATCTCGACGAGACGATCCGCCGAACGTGGGCCAACGGCGCGAACGATCCGCGAAATAATGCCAAGGTCACGTAAAAAGTTTTGACCAAAGCGTTTACGAGCGCGGTGCTGAGGCACAGTAGACATCAAACAATGTTCCTTGGAAGGCGGATTCAATCGAGAGTATTTTGCAGCGTACGCTACTCAGAAACAGACAATCGCTGCGCGGCTAAGCGGCGTGCCAGCGCGATCGCGACCTTTAAGCTGCCAGGATCGGCCAAGCCTTTACCAGCCAGATCCAGGGCGGTGCCATGGTCGACCGAAGTTCGCACCAATGGCAAGCCGAGGGTAATGTTAGCGGCCTGACCAAAGCCTGCGTATTTTAACACCGCTAAGCCCTGGTCATGGTACATCGCCAGTACAGCATCGACACCTGCCAAGTGCCGGGGGGTAAACAACGTGTCGGCAGGCAAGGGGCCAAGAATATCCATTCCCTCAGCGCGTAGCGCATCAAGTGCGGGGATAATGATATCCAGCTCTTCGCGCCCAAGATGGCCATCTTCACCGGCGTGGGGGTTTAGGCCGCACACTGCAATACGCGGCTTGGCAATGCCAAACTGGCGCTGCAAGTCGGCTGTCAGCAGGCGACTAATCCGAGTCACCCGATCAAAGGTAATGGCATCGGCAACGTTGCGCAGCGGCAAATGCGTGGTCACCAGTGCCACACGAAGATCACTACCCTGCCAGCTTGGCGACGCCGCATGCAGCGCCGCGTCAGTGGCCAGCATCATCACCACATCATCAACACCACAGGCATCACGTAACCATTCCGTATGGCCAGTAAAACCTGGATGGCCGCCTTCTATAATCACCCCTTTATGCAGCGGTGCCGTCACCATGGCAGCAGCCTGGCCAAGCTGGCAGGCATCGACTGCCAGCGCCAGTGTGGAAAGCACATAATCGGCATTGGCTGGATCAAGAACACCCGGCTTAGCGGGCGCTTTAAGCGCGACAGGCCAAACAGGCAATACTTGAGTGCCCACTGGACACTCACCTACCGAACACTCGGCCACGGTGACGTTAAGCCCCAGCGCTGCTGCGCGCTGGCACAGCATATCAGGGTCGCCGATGGCCACGGTATTCGAGGGAAGCAGCCCCGGGCCGCCAACATTAGCGTCAGTTCAGGGCCGATACCCGCCGGCTCGCCAGTCGTCACGACCACCGGTAGGGCATTGCCTAGCAGAGAGGCGTTATCTTCCATTAGAGACGAATATCAACAAACGCTTTTGAGCGGATCTCTTGCTGCCAGGTTTCAAGCTCTTCGTTGGCACGCCGCTGGAAAATTGCTTGGCGCACCTGCTCCCGTTGACTCTCTTGGGTAACGTTCTGGCGACGGCGTTCTTCTACTTCGATTACGTGGTAGCCGAACTGGGAACGTACCGGCTGAGATATTTGGTTGACGCTTAAATCACGCATCGCCTCCTCAAAGGCAGGCACAGTTTGCCCTGGGCGTACCCAGCCCAGTTCCCCACCGTTGAGAGCGCTACCGCTGTCGTCACTATACTCGCGTGCCACCGAAGCAAAGTCAGCGCCTTGTGATAAACGCTCACGTACTTCTTCAGCCCGGGCGCGCCTGGTTTTCATCGCGATTAGGCGTTAGCGCTATCAGTACATGCCGGGCACGTGTCTCTTCAATAAAGTTCTGCTCGCCAGATTGTCCCTGCTGCTGGTTTAAAAGCGCTCGACGTCACGGTCACTGACCGAGACACGATTACTGATTTGGCGTTGCTGCACCTGGCGCATCAGCATTTCTCGGCGAACATCTTCGCGCACACTGGCCAGAGTCATGCCGTCGGCTTCCACGGCATCAGCAAACTCATCCAGCGTCATACCATTTGATTCAGCAATAGAGCGCACCTGTCTGTTCAGCTCGGTGTCATCAATCGTCAGGCTGGCATCTTTCGCCATTTGTATTTGGATTTCCTCCATCACCATGCGCTCAAGCACCTGACGCTCAAGCTGCGATCGTGACGGAAGATTACCGCCCTGTGACTGGACCTGTTGCTCAATTTGCGCCATACGATCATTAAGTTCGCTGCGCATAATGACACCGTTATTGACCACGGCCACGACACTGTCTAGCGCTTGGCGCTGAGAGGATTGAAAGTTCTGGGCCTGCACTGTAAGCGGGGCCAATGCAAGGCCAGCGCCTATACACAAGGCCAGTAGGCTCCCAGCAGAGAGCTGTGTCATTCGGCCTAGCAAGGGCTTTTCATTTTCATAACAAACGTCTCTTTCATTAGCCATTCTATGGAAGTCATTTACAGGGCAGTTGGTCGATAGCCAGGAATGGTCTGCTCAAAATAGCTGTCTGCCTCCTGACCTACGCCGCCTAAACCACGAAATACGAAGCGCAAAAATAGTCCGCGATCGTTAAAGTCGTCTTCGATACGCGCGTTGTCATTATCATCGACCCATTCACGCCAGACGAGCTGCAGGCCATAACAGCAGTCGTTCCACTGCACGCCTGCCATTTGCTCAAGCGAGCGGTCGTTGGTTTGATCGTGCAGGTAGCGGCCAATCAAATCAATGTTAGTACTGGCTTTCCAGGCAAAAGACAGATCCCACTCTTCGCGGTTATAGTCGCGATAACCATCGTCGCCCGGTAAAACGCCGGGATCGAACCCTTCGATCTCCCAACGGTACCCAAGGTTCACTACGTGCCCTTCGGGATGACGATAACGTACATCAACACTTGAGTGCTCGGTGCGATCACGGTGATCATCGTAGAGCCATTCTGCTCCGCTGCTCCAACGATCGTTGATCTGCCAATCAAGGCGGGTCACCAACGGCGAACGATCCCGAGTCGCCTGATAGTAGCTTTCAGGGTTAACGTTGGGATTCTCTTCTGGCCGGTCCGGCAACGTATCCGCATCGCCCTCGCTACCGATTCGACGTTCATCAAAATAAACGCTCTGCCCGATCCCAAACGAGAGCCGGTCACGACCAGACGAATCCTCCACTAGCCGCGATTGAACACCGTAAGAGAGGGCGATTAAGGTCACCCACGCGGTCGGTGCCAGAAAAGCGCTGAGCGGACCAGAGCTGATTCCAAGAGAAAGCACGTTCGCGGCTATCAAAATCGGGTAAATCGCTCTGATCGGTACGTGGCACGTAGGCATAATTAAGCCGCGGTTCTAACGTTTGACGATATTCTCGCCCACCAAGGGCGAGCTCACGCCTCAAAGACCAGTCCGCTGTCGATTGAGGTAAGTGCAACACTGCGGCTCGGCGAGTCGCCACGCTCCGTGTCGCGCTCACCATAATCCAATTCGTAAGCGGTGTTCCAAAACTCGGTACGCGGCTCCAGGTAGCCCCAGGGCCGCTCAAAACGCCAGCCAACCACAGGTGTTAGATGCAAACGGCTACCAGTGGCCGCTTCACGCTCCGGCACGCGGCGCTCATCTACATCGCGCCAGAAATAGGTCGCATTAGAACGCCATTGAGTGTAAAGCCCATTGTCGAACTGCCAGCTAGCGTTGGCGCTTAGACTAGGCAATTGATAAAGGGTTTATCACTATCGTTAAGCGGGTATTCCAAGCGCTGGAAACCCTGGGCGCGTGCGTCTAACTGCCAGCGCTGGCCGCGGTAGTCGACCTGAGCCAAACGCTCCATACTGACGCGATCACTTTCGCCAAACTCACCACCAAAATCATCAAAATAGCGCCCATCACTGGCCGCCCCATAGCGCAGTCGGTAATTACTGCGCTCGCTCACGCGCCCTGCATGCCGAGCATCCACATACCAACGATCATCACCTTCAAAACGATTCTCAGCGCCACCGGAACCACCGTTATCGCTATTTAAATAGCCACCTTCAACGATACCCGAGCTCTCTTCAAACAGGTAGCGGTACTCACCGTTCATCAACAACCCGTGGTCGCTCATCCAACGCGGCGTGATGGTAGCATCGTGATTGGGTGCGATATTCCAATAGAAAGGCTGTGTGTAATCCAAACTATCGGCTGAGAAGCCAATTGTGGGTGACAACAGCCCAGTATGACGGCGGTCATCAATAGGAAAACGTAGCCATGGCCAATAAAATACCGGGACATCTTTGACCTGCAAACGCGCATGACGCGCTGTGCCAAATCCTTCGGCCTGGTTTAACCGAATATCGCTGCTGACCAGTTGCCAGCTATTGGCACCGGGGTCACAGGTAGTGAAGCTTGCATCTTGTAGCCGGTACTCATTTTCGCCGGTTTGCTCTAACTGTCGTGCTTGACCACGTAAATGCTGTTCATAAAGCACATAGTGGCTGTTGCCTAGCGTCGCGCGGTCTTCGTTTAGCCGGAGCATCGCCTGTTCGCCACGCACCAGAGCACGCCCGTCGCGTAGCGCAATATTACCTTCAGCATCAACCTGCTCACGGTCGGCGGGTAAAAAAACACGCTCGGCTTCCAGCTCTTCATTGCCGCGTCGCAACACCACATCACCACGTAGCAACGCCTCACCGTCAGCGGCATAGTCAACGTCACTGGCCTCAAGTGAGAGTGTTTCCGGGTTTTCTTCCGCTGGCAAACGGTAGTTGGGCATGACATAGCGCCCCGGCACAATTGGCTAGCCGCTTCTTCCTTACTCCAGGCTTTCCAATCCAACGCTTGCGCGGACATGGTTTGGCCTTGAGCCACCGCCGTAAACGAGGCGCTAGCAAGCAAACTGCCCATCAGCGTATGCGCAACTGGCAACGTGCGTGAAAATCGCTTGCCCATGTTCGTTATCCTTGGCATCCAGAATCGGTATTATACAGCCCGCATGATGCCCGACCAGCAAGGAGCTTGCATGTCCTCTTATCGGATTAACGCCCTCACCACGTGGGCTGCCCAACAAAATGGCCTTTCTGAGGCCGATATTACGCTTTCATCTGCCGTAGGCGATGCGAGTTTTCGTCGTTATTTCCGCTTAACATTACCCAATGGTGCCACCCAGGTGGTGATGGATGCCCTCCTGAGAAAGAGGATTCCCAGCCTTTTGTAACCATCGCCACCCGCTGGCACAGCGCTGGTCTGCCGGTTCCCAAGGTCCACGCCGCCAACTTAGCGGAAGGCTTTCTGCTGCTGGATGATTTAGGCAACACACCACTACAAAATGTATTTACCGATGACGCTACCACGCAGGCTTACCATACGCATGCTCTCGGGCTGATCGCCGAGCTGCAAAACCGAGCAAGCCCTGAATCACTACCCGATTATGATTCGGCGCTGTTGAGTCGCGAGCTCGATCTGTTTCCAGAGTGGTGTCTCGGCGCCTGGCTACAGTTAACAGTACCCGAAAGCTGGCAGGCTACGCGCGAGCAGCTTATTCAACAAGCATTAGCGCAGCCGGTCGTCAGCGTGCACCGTGATTTCGATGCCATGAACCTGATGGTACACGACCAGCGCCTATTTATGATCGACTTCCAGGATGCGGTAGCGGGTCCACTTAGCTACGATGTTATTTCGCTGCTGAAGGGTCGCTACTGCCGTTTTACCAATGAGCAGTTTGCTGACTTCGTAGGCATCTTTTATCAGCAGGCACGCCGCGATGGCCGCCTTCCCAGTCGTGTGGATTTAGCAACGTTTCTGATTCAGTGCCACGCCATGGCTGCCCAGCGCTCGCTGAAAGTGCTGGGAATTTTCTGTCGTTTAACCTTGCGTGATCAAAGAGTGGCTACTTGGAGCGCTTGCCGCACTTTCTGGATCATTTGGAAGATAGCCTTGCCTTCTTGACCGAACAGGCGGAGTTCGCGAAGTGGATCAAACTCACCTTACGTCCTGCCCTCATGAAGCGATTAGCGGAAATGCCGTCATGAAAGCGATGATTCTAGCCGCAGGGCTTGGCAAGCGGATGCGCCCCCTCACCGACTACTGCCCCAAGCCGCTGCTGCCCGTGGCGGGCAAGCCGCTCATCGTGCACCACCTTGAACGGCTTCGCGAAGCGGGCATTGATGAAGTCGTCATCAATGTCAGCTACCGTGCCGAGCAGATCACCGATGCACTCGGCGATGGTGGCGCCTTTGGTTTACACATCCATTGGAGCCGGGAAACAACGCCACTGGAAACGGGCGGTGGTATTCAGCAAGCGCTGCCACTGCTGGGTGAAGAGCCGTTTCTACTTATCAACGGCGATATCTGGTGCGAGGCACTCCCCGATCCACAAGCGCTAAAAGGCGACGATTTAGCCCACTTGGTGCTGGTGAAAAACCCACTCCACCATCCCGACGGGGATTTCGGATTAATGACAGGGCGCGTTAATCAAACCAGCACTGAGCGCTTGACCTACGCGGGTATCAGCGTGATCCATCCTGCACTACTCGCCGGGCAGCCACCAGGAGCCTTTCCCCTGGCGCCACTGCTCAGGTCCGCCATTGAGAACCAACAGGTGAGTGGTGAACAGTACTCAGGACACTGGGTCGATGTAGGAACGCCTGAGCGGCTTGCTGAGTTGGAGAGTCATTTACGCCATGGAGGCTGATCCAGGCACTCGGGCAAAGCGACGGGTCCGCCCGTGATGAGCATGCAAGAGGATATGAGCAACGGGGAAGAGAGGCGCGCAGGCCAAGAAATGTTATGCTGCGCAACTTACCTTTCGTCGCCTAGATGAGGAGAGCAGCGTGAAAGCACGGGTAAAATGGACAGAAGGCCGTCAATTTGTGGCGGAATCCGGCAGCGGGCATAGCGTTGTGATCGACGGCCCACCCGACCATGGAGGCCGCAACACGGGCCCCCGGCCCATGGAAATGTTATTGATGGGCATGGGCAGCTGCACCGCTTTTGATATTTTAAATATTCTTGATAAAGCACGTGCTGATGTCACCGACTGTGTAGCTGAGCTAGATGCCGAACGCGCCGATGCAGTGCCCGCTGTCTTTACCAAGATCCATGTCCATTTCGTGGTAACCGGACGCGCACTGAAAGAGAAGCAGGTTGCACGCGCGGTGGAACTCTCCGCTGAAAAATATTGCAGTGCGTCAATCATGCTCGTCAATGGCGGCGTAGAGATCACGCACTCCTTTGAGATTATGGAGGCTTGAGCCGCTTTTGCGCGATCAGTGCTTAGCGCCCTCGCCTCGCCTCGTCGCTCATTTAACCGTGGCGGCAAAAAAAGTAGTTCAGTCGGATGCAACCCGCCGCCTGGACGGGCATAATACGCCCGCTCGTTTCTCCTTCAACTGCGCCGTGACGGCTCTGCTTGGTTGCCTGGCAGGGTTACACCGCAGCGATGGTGACAACGTCTTATCGGTTCCGGCGCTGGCTCGTCGGGGTGTCTTCATCTGCCATAAGGAGGTTCGGACATGACAGACAATCTCCGACTCCACGGGTTTAATAACCTGACAAGCTCGTTGAGCTTTAACATTTACGACATCTGTTACGCCAAAACCGAAGAGCAGCGTGCGGCTTACATCGACTATATCGATGAGCTCTACAACGCCGAGCGTTTGACGCAGATTCTTAAAGACGTTACCAATATTATTGGTGCTCATGTACTCAACATCGCCCGCCAGGACTACGAACCTCATGGCGCCAGCGTAACGATCCTGATTGCCGAGCATGAGCTGGATGACACAGCGCCTGAGCAAATCAAACCGGGCCCGGGCCCGCTGCCGGAAAACAGTGGTCGGTCACTTGGATAAAAGCCACGTGACGGTGCACAGCTACCCTGAATCGCACCCTGATAACGGCATCAGCACATTCCGGTTGGACATTGATGTCTCCACCTGTGGTCATATCAGCCCGCTAAAGGCGCTGAACTATCTAATTCACAGCTTTGACTCCGACATCGTCACCATGGATTATCGGGTGCGCGGTTTTACCCGCGATGTGGATGGCAAAAACTGTTTATTGATCATGGCATTACCTCCATACAAGATTACCTTGCTGAAGATACCAAGCATGCGTATCAGATGATGGACGTCAATGTGTATCAGGAAAACATGTTCCATACCAAGATGCTGCTCAAAGATTTCGAACTGGATAATTACCTGTTCGGCACGTCGCGCCGAGATATTACCTTTGAAGAAGCGCGAGACATTGAGAGCCGTTTGCGTAAAGAGATGCTTGAGATTTTTACTCCCGCAATTTGGATTAAACCCAGTCTCTGCATGCCAAAAGCCAGCTAACTGCTGGCTTTTTTTATGTATCAACTGGATATAGCGTCAACGCAAAGTACCTGCCTAACATGTCATTGCGAGGAGCCTGCGACGAAGCAATCTCTACGGTGGCCACTTAAGCCAAGATCGCCGCACTACACTCACGATGACAGGCTGGGCTATTGCGGTTTAATAAACGCCTGGCTCGCCTTCAGGGCGGGTCTTGAAGCGTCGGTGCAGCCAAAGATACTGCTCTGGGTGCTTGCGAATGGCTTGTTCAATAAACTGGTTGACCTTTGTCGCGTCGGCGACCTCATCATCGCTCGGAAAATTCTCCAACGCAGGTAAGCTTTCAATTGTATATGTCGCGTTATCGGGGTTGCGGTGAAACATCATCGGCACCACCGGCGCGCCGGTCATCCGCGCAAGCTTGGCTGTTAAGCGAATCGTCGCGGCCTGCTGGCCAAACAAGGGCGCAAACACACTCACATCACGGCCAAAATCCTGATCGGGTGAGTACCACACCATACGGCCCGCCTTGAGCTGACGGACCGCCCCGCGCAGATCATAGCGGTCAATCGCAACACCAAAGTTGCGTCCGCGAGCGCGAGTCATAAAGCGCTCAAACAAAGGATTATTGTGCGGGCGATAGACCGCATCGGCAGAGAAAATAGCGCGTGCAGGGCACCGCCCAAATCGAGAGAAGAGAAGTGAACGCCGACGATGATAACGCCTTTGCCTCGTGCTTGCGCGCGGGCCATGTGCTCTTCACCGATATAAGCGACTCGATGGCGCAGGCTTTCGCCGTCGCGGCACCAGCCCGTCGCGGTTTCAACAAGACCAATGCCATTAGCGATGAATGAGTCTTTAACTAGCTGCCGCTGTTGCTCGGCGTTTTTTTCGGGGAAGCACAGCGCTATGTTGGTGTCGGTAATATGCCGCCGCCGCTTGGCAAAGCGCCAGGCGAGTAACCCAAGCCCTTTACCAATGGCCATTTTTAATCGCCAAGGCAACCAGGCGGCGACATACATAGCGCCGATTCCGAACCAGGTAGGCCAGTAACGCGGGTGGGCGAATGAGCGGGGATAACGTGATTTCGACATAGAACCAACCGTTTAAACAGAACGCCCATGATAACGCCGCGGTGCCCGGGGCAGTACCCCGTCAGCAGCGTATAGCTGATCGTATCGCAGTAGCGAGCCACTTCATCCACCGGCAGTATCACGCCGTTACTGGCTCTACCCCACAACACGACTTCACTGCCAATCACGGCATCGGGTACGTCCGTGACATCCACGGTGAGCATATCCATAGAAACCTTACCGGCAATGGCGCAGCGCTGGCCGTTCACCAGTACCGGCGTGCCGTCGCGTGCATGACGGTCATAGCCGTCGCCATAGCCACAGGCCACTACTGCAATACGTGAACGCCGCGGTGCACGCCAGCGCCCGCTGTAGCCGACGGGCTCGCCCTCTTCTAACTCCCGCATGGCAATGACTTCTGAGCGCAGGGTCATCACCGGCTGCAGTTGCTGGTGATGTCATTGGCGACTTCCAAAGGGTCGCTGCCATATAGCATTACACCCGGTCGGTTCCAGTCACCATGCGCAACCGGCCACGCCAGCGTAGCCGGGGAATTGGCTAGGCAGAGCGGCGCATCCAGTTCCTTGGCAAGTCCCTGAAGGCGTGCCATTTGTTGGTTGAAATAGCGACTATCTTGCAAGTCGGCGGTGGCAAAGTGGCTCATGAGGTGAAGTGCCGTCACATTCGGCGCTGCGCTAAGCTTGCGCCAGATGGCAGCAGCCTCTTCGATGGCAAAGCCCAAGCGATGCATACCTGAGTCGACTTTTAACCACACTGGAATAGGCTGGCTCGGCGTCGCCGCCAAAGGGCATCTATCTGCCACTGACTGTGTACCGCGATCCAAAAGCCGTGGGCATCCACAAGCGCCAGCTCATCGGCGCTAAAAATACCTTCTAGCAATACGATGGGGTGGTAACCCCACCCTGGCGCAGGGTGATCGCCTCTTCGATACAAGCAACGGCAAACGCCGGAGCATCGCGCTCAAGCGCTTGGGCGCACGCTAGCGCACCATGACCGTAAGCATCGGCTTTGATAACGGCCACTGAGCGGCTTTTTTGGCGCGCAGCGGCACGCTAATTGATAATTATGACGCAGCGCGTCCAGATCAATATCAGCCACAAGGGGGCGCATATGCTCTCTCACTTACCTGTTTCAGCATCAAAAACTCAAGCAATAAAAAGTGCAACAATAAAAAGTACAACAATAAAAAGCCGAGTAAGCGCTCAATGGCACTCGCCCGGCTTCAGGGGTGTCGCTTTCTATCGTTCGTTTAGCTTTCTAACAAACGTCGCCTACGTTTCAAACAGAGCTTCCAGGGAAAGGCCCTGTTTTTCTAACGAGCGGCGCAGTTTTTTGAGAGCTTCCACTTGGATCTGGCGCACTCGCTCGCGGGTCAGGCCGATTTCAGCGCCCACTTCTTCAAGGGTCGCCGACTCATGGCCACGCAACCCAAAGCGGCGCACTACGACTTCACGCTGCTTTTCGCTCAACTCATCCAGCCAAAGATCAACATGCTCTTTAACATCGCCATCCACTAAGCAGGCTTCTGGGCCCTGTACTTCGTCATCGGCCAAGGTGTCGATCAGCGGTTTATCGCTTTCACCTCCCATGGGGTAGTCGACCGACGACACGCGCTCATTAAGGCCGAGCATCTTTTAACGACCTCGACCGGCTTATCCAGATGATCGGCGATCTCTTCGGCAGTCGCTTCATGGTCAAATTTCTGCGTTAACTCACGCGCCGCGCGCAGATAAATATTGAGCTCTTTGACCACGTGAATCGGCAAACGAATGGTTCGCGTTTGATTCATCAACGCACGCTCAATGGTTTGTCGAATCCACCAGGTGGCATAAGTCGAAAAACGAAAGCCGCGCTCGGGGTCAAACTTCTCCACCGCGCGGATCAAGCCCAAATTGCCCTCTTCGATCAAATCCAGCAGCGTTAAACCGCGGTTAAGATAGCGGCGGGCAATTTTAACCACCAGCCGCAAGTTGGATTCGATCATCCGTGAACGACCTAAAGGGTCTCCCTTTCGCGCTAAGCGACCGTAATAGACTTCCTCTTCCGGTGTTAACAGCGGTGAAAACCGATTTCGTTGAGGGTAGATTTGCGTTGCATCCAAGCTTTGGGCCGATTGACGGTCCTCACGCCCTAGCGCTTTCTCAAAAGCATCTTCTTCTACCGTAATCTCGTTATCGGTATCTTCAAGCGCTTCCTCGGCAGCATCCAGGTCTACCTCCTGTAGATCTTTCTCCAACATACTCATGGCTTTACCCCTCGTTTGTCGCCTATCCGCCATTTAGAAAGTCAAAGGTGGGCGCTCAGGGCGCACACCATATTGTTATGTGACAATTGTTGTATGACGCTCGAATTCAGCGATTCGGGCAACTTCCAAGTTAAACGCTGTTTTCTCACTCTATCGGTGAGTGCACTAGCGGGAAGGCAGAAAATCCATGGGATCTTGAGGTTGCCCATCACGGCGAACCTCAAAGTGCAACCCTCACGTTCTCCGCATCACTATCACCCATCGTGGCAATGACTTCACCCGTCTCTACCACGTCATTTTCACTGACCCGCAAACTATCATTATGTGCATACGCACTCAGGAATTGGTCGTTGTGCTTGAGGAGAATAAGGTTGCCGTAGCCCCTTACGCCACTGCCCGCATATACCACGATACCAGGGCCAGCCGCTTTAACAGGTTGCCCCTTTTGACCAGCGATATCAATCCCGGCAGTGATACTATCGCCCTCTCCAAATTCTCCAACTACGCTACCATCGGCTGGCCACTGCCAATCAATCGTTTCAGCGGGCGTATAGGTACGCGAGGAGCGGTCTTCACTGGCACTTTGTGTGGCCGGAGCCGCTTCGGGCTGTGTTTCGGGTTCAGATTCTTGTGGCGGCTCTGGTTCGGATGCTGGCTGAGGCTCTGACTGCTGAGCAGGTTCAGGATCAGCAGCCGCGACGACTTCAGGCTCCGGCGTCGAAGCAGGCGTGTCGCTAGAAGATTCCGCTACTTGTTCAGCCGCATCGACGGCGTCGCGTTCAGCAGTCAGGCGCTGGTTGCGCTGAATGGCTGATTCGTCAGGCAACAACCAATCGAGTTCCTGGTCATTACTGGCCACTGAAGCCGCCTGAGGATTCAGTCCGGTTGCTACCGCACCACCGCCACCAGAGGAGCTTTCAGCCGGCTGGTTACTTGCGGTAGCCATTGACGCGGCATCTTCACGCAGGGCAATGGTTTGCCCTGGCCGAATTTGGTAAGGCGCATCAATGTTATTGATTGCCGCCAACTGCCGATAATCCAAATTGTGCTGCCATGCAATGCCATACAGGGTATCACCCGCTTTGACGGTGTATTGGGGCGAGTTTTCCAGCGCCTGGCGGGCTTGGCTTAAATCGCGCACCTGGGGGCTCCCACCTTGTTGGCTGGCACAGCCAGCAATGGCAAAGGCCAGCACCGACATCATGAGTATTTTAAGTTTGTAACCTTTATGCATATAACCCTTACTCCTTTTCAGCGCCAAGCTTGGTATCGGTTGGTCGACGATCTGCGTGCCGATTGAGTAGCACTACAATAAGCGCACCTAAGGCCATTAGCGTGACAACGCCAGCCACTTGCGCCGAATCACCGGTTAATACGGCATAGTCAGCGGGTAGCAAATAACGGTGTTCCAGAGGAATCATTTGTCCTTCCGGCCCCATTTGGTAGCGCAATAGTTCGCGCCAAGGCCAGAGCACCGGTAGCGAGCCGACAATAAAGCCTAGTAAAAGCTGCATAGTGGAAGTGTGGTGGCGTCTTAATAGCCAGGACAGCAACCGTGAAAACAGCGCTAAACCAACGACGCAGCCCATTCCAAACAGCACAATGATACCCAGATCCAAACTACGAATCGCACCCATGATGGTGCCGTAGAGGCCCATTGTCAGCAACAGAAAGCTACCTGATACACCGGGTAGCAGCATGGCGCTAATCGCAATGCAGCCTGCCACCATGATGACTAGCGCCTCGTTACCCAGCAACAGTACCAGCGGCATCATGCCTGGCAAGGTTTGGGCCAGCAATAAGCCCGCTAGCAACGGTAACAAGTACCAGAGTTTCCAGCCGACACTTGCTTGCCCAACCACCAACGCTGAGGCGGCGACCAAGCCAAAAAAGAAACCATCCAGCAGTAGCGGATGCGCCGCCATTAACCACAGCGCCAGATGCGCGACACTAAACAGGCTAACCGCCACACCGGCTAACAGCGGCACGAGAAAGGCGAGATTCAAATGGTGACTCAGAGCCCGCCAGCCTCCTTGACGCCATGCGCTAATGGCACTTGGGCCAAACTGCTTAATGGTGTTAATCAGCTCTTCATAAATACCGCTAATAAACGCAATCGTACCTCCTGACACGCCGGGTACCGCATCGGCGGCCCCATCCCTGCGCCTCGTAAAAATATTCCCAAGGTTCGCCGCTTCAATCCACCACTCCTTGTAGTAGGGTACAAAACGCACGGGCTCAAGCCGGCGTTTTTCAAAGGCACTGCCAATGCGCTTTACTTGTGTAAGCCATTGGCTACCATCAAGCTCTTCTAACGGGGCAATCAACACCCCGTCGTGACTCAATTGTTCTAATAGCGATGTGGGTAGCGTCTGGGCACAGGCGGTCAATAAAATCACGTCAAACGGTGCCACTTCAGGCCAACCATAACCGCCGTCCGCCACCGCTAACGTGGCCGGTGCCGCTAGTCGTCGCAAGCGCTCCGCTGCCCGCTCGTGCAGCGCACTGATACGCTCAATGGAGTACAGTTGCTCGACCAACCGGGACAGAATTAATGTTTGGTAGCCGGAACCCGTGCCCAATTCCAATACTCGATGCGGTGCGGCGCGCAAGACAAGCTCTGTCATGCGCGCCACAATGAACGGTTGCGATAACGTTTGGCCAAAGCCAATCGGTAAAGCGGTATCTTCATAAGCGCGATGCGCCAACGCCTCATCGACAAACAGATGACGCGGTTCATTGGCCATAATCTCCAATACGCGAGCATCGGTAATACCTTGTTGCATGAGGCGCTCGACCATACGGTCACGGGTGCGCTGAGAGGTCATACCGCGACCACGCAGTTCACCTGGGGAAATATCAGGCAAAAACATCCAACCAATCCTGCACATCATTACGCGCGGGGTGGCGCGTTAGGTCTGTTTGTAGAGGGGTAATCGACACATACCCCGCTTCGATGGCGGCAAAATCTGTATCTTCCCCATCATCGGCGTTCGCTGCTACGGGCGCAATCCAGTAGCGCGTACGCCCACGAGGATCTTGAACCGGCAATGGTTTCTCTGCCGGTCCTCGATAACCTAATCGAGTAACCTTAACGCCTTTAATTTCCTCCCAGGGCACATCGGGCACATTGACATTGAGCAGCGTACGCGGCGGTAAAGAAAGCTGATCCGCGGCACCAATCAAGGTGGCGGCGACTCTTGCCGCAGTAGCAAAATGGCGCTCTCCACACAGCGACATGGCAATGGCGGTCATACCTAGATTGCGCCCTTCCATGGCCGCCGCGACGGTCCCAGAATAGAGCACATCATCGCCCAGATTACTGCCGTGGTTGATGCCGGAGATAACTAGATCTGGTTTTTCGTCCCATACGCCGTTAACACCTAAATAAACACAATCAGCGGGCGTTCCATCAACACTATAAAAACCGTTGTCGAGCGGCATCAACGAGAGTGGCCGTGATAAAGTGAGCGAATTACTGGCGCCGCTACGGTCTCGGTCAGGGGCTACTACACGAATATTGGCATGCGCCAGCAGTGCATCGTGCAGTGCTCGCAATCCAGGCGCGTGCACCCCATCATCATTTGAGAAGCAGTAGTCGCCGCATGGCGGGCTCCCCTATTCATAAGCTCAAAAGCATAAGTGCGAAACGTGGCGGCTCATATCCATCACTTTTACTAACCTTTCTGACTACTTATAACAGTTTTGACGGCTAAAGCAGCTCACCACTATCAATTCAATACCCTTTTTAACGCCCTCTTTTAATGCTCCCTTTTATTAATATTCTCTTTTCACCACCATCAGTTCGCCACTAGCAGCTCTCCAAGCACGGCAGTGGCAAAACTACCGCGCGGCAAGACAAACGAAAGCCTAACGGCACCCGTCTCCCAGGCAAGCTGTGGTTCGAGCAGGCGCATACGCAGTGCGCGGCGTGCTTGCTTTACCCCACTGCGCTCCAGGCCACTACAAAGCGCGGGATGCTGCTGCAATAACTGTGCTTCGTAGCTAGCAGCGTCACCCTGGCCAGCACCGCCAACGCCCCAAAGCACGCCGGTGGGATGAACATCCAGCGCAGCCGCGCGAGCCATGAGCGTCGCATCAGTGGCGTCAATACTAAACACGCTTTGCGTGCCGTCCAGCATTAAGGTATCGCCCGCCAGGGGCTGCGACCATGTATCATCCGTAATGCGTGCACTGAGTAGTTCATTGAACAAAAGCTGCGTGCTGTAGAGAGCATCATACCTTGCCGATCGTCACGTTTACGCCAACCTCGGTTAAGTAACGCTTCTGCGCGCTGAAGATTATGTCCTTTATGACCAAAACGCTGGGGCCCAAAATAGTTAGGCACGCCATACTGACATAGTGCCTCCCAGCGGCCGGTAAAATCTTCGCTTTCAGTGGCTTCACCGCTAAGGCGCAAGACAAACCGGTTAGTGCGATGCACACCGCGTTTAAGCTTACGCGGGTGGCGCACCTGCTCAACGACAGTGATCCCTTGCGCGTTAAGCGAATGCGCGAGCGATGACGGCGCATCACGACCGGGTAAATGCACACTCAACCACTGGCGGGTCACGGCAATACGGTCTTTCATCCCCGAGTAACCAATATCACGGGGAGTTACGTCACAAAGCGAGCCTAATATTCTTACCACATCCAGCGTGGTTTGATTGCGTTTTTCCACTCGCAACCACAAGTGCTCGCCATGCGCCTCGGGCGTAAAATCAAGCTGTTCATCGACCCAAAAATCTTCCGGCTTCGCACGGTACTGACCCGGTTTGGGCGGACCCAATTGAGCGTCCAAACAGCGCTGCCACTCAGGCATATTAATCATTAAGCGCCTCTGCACGATCAAGCAACACCACTGCCTCAGCAGCAATGCCTTCACCGCGCCCGGTAAACCCCAGCCGCTCGGTGGTCGTGGCTTTTACGTTGACCTGATTTAGCGCAATGCCGAGATCAGCAGCAATGACGGCCCGCATTGCCTCGATATGAGGCGCCATTTTAGGTGCTTGCGCCATCAATGTGGCATCAAGGTTAACGACGCCATAGCCTTGTTCCTGAACAAGGCAAACCACATGGCGCAACAGCTTACGGCTATCGGCCCCCGCCCATGCTGGGTCAGTATCGGGGAAATGGTGGCCAATATCGCCCAGTGCACAGGCCCCCAATAATGCATCGCTAACGGCGTGTAACAGCACATCGCCATCGGAGTGGGCCACAAAGCCGTGTTCAAATGGCAGCTTGATGCCACCGATCATTAGATGATCGCCGGGGCCGAAACGGTGCACATCAAATCCGTGGCCGATACGCATTATAAGCTCCTATTTATTTAGCTCTTTTAATCAACATCTGCTTATTAAGCTTAGGCAGATGGATGAACAGCTTGCGCCGCCAGAATGGCTGCTGCCAGCGCTAAGTCGTCCGGGTGAGTAATTTTCAGATTATCGCGTCGTCCGCTCACTAGCAGTGGACTCTCGCCCAAGGCTTCAATGGCTGAGGCCTCATCAGTCACCATGGTCTGCCGCTGGCGGGCAGTTTCAAGGGCACGGCGCAGCAACGCATAGCGAAACCCCTGGGGCGTCAAGGCGTGCCATAAATGCTCCCGGGGCTCGGTTCGCGTGCTCAAACCCTGGTCATCGGCGCGCTTCATGGTATCAGCGACCGGCATGGCCAGGAGCGCGCCGGCAGGATTTGTCGTGGCGGCCTGATAGAGCGCCAGCAGGTCGCCCTGGGTAATGCAGGGGCGCGCTACATCGTGCACCATCACCACGTCGTCATCTGTGGCCGTCATGGCATGCAGCGCATTTAATACGCTGTCCATTCGCTCGCTACCGCCCGCCACACGCTGCCAATTTGTAAAAGGCACCCACTGCGGTAAAAACCAGCGGTCATCTGCATCTAAACAAAGCACCAAACGGGCGCTAGGAAAGGCACCGTGTAGGCGGGCCAGCGTATGTGCCAGCACCGGCTGACCATCGGCCAAGGTTAAATATTGCTTGGGCTTATCGGCTCCCATTCGGCGCCCTTGACCCGCCGCAGGAACAATTAGCCAGGTGTGACTCACTGCGGCAGCTCCTGAGGCGTGACTAGCCCCGCGTTGATGCCGATCAGCTCATTTTCAATCGCAACGCCTGGTACCCAGAAGAACTGTTCGTCGGTACGCACCATACCCATATCGCTACGGGCACGCTCTTCAATGGCATCTAAGCCGGTTTTTAGATCTGTCACCTCAGCGGCCAGTCGAGCATTGCGCTCGCGCATAGGCATATTGGCGGCCTCTTGCACCGCGACCCGCTGCTCTACGCGCTGCAAATCGCGCCAACCGCCGTTGCCTAACCATAACTCGTATTGAAGAAGCGCCAGCACTGCGAGCAATGTCATTACTAGCCATTTGCGCATCATTGCTCTCCTGTGGAACCTTGGTTGAAATTATTTAAAGCTGGACGTAATGAAAACTGGTGTACTGAAAACCGGCATACTGAAAACCAGAGTACTTAAAACCAGAATACTGAAAACTGAGTTAATTCAATACAGAACACTTATCGGCGCGCGTATTATGCCATTAAGGGATTACACCAGCGAGCCGTGCCTTATTTATATGACCGATTAACTGGCAGCTTAAATGGCAGCGCTTGATGGGCCGCCTCGCGGTAAGCGCTAACCTGCTCGCCCTCCTCATGACAAAACTGGGCGACACCGGCGGCAAGACCGGGATGGCGAATATAGTGCAGCGAGCGCACTCGCTGAGGTGCAAATCCGCGTACCAGCTTGTGCTCGCCTTGGGTGCCTGGATCAAACAGCGTTAAGCCACGCTGCAGGCAGTATTCAATGCCTTGGTAATAACACGCCTCAAAGTGGAGGCAGTCAGCGACGACTTCGCTGCCCCAATAGCGCCCGTATAGTGTGCTAGTGCCACGAAAGTAGAGCGCTGCCGCTACCGGGCGACCCTCAGCGTAGGCTTGTACCAGCACTAGCGCTTCCGGCATCGTTTGGCGCAGGCGTTCAAAGAAGTCATGGTTTAAATAAGGTGGTCGACCACGCTCATGATAGGTAATCGCATAGCAACGATAAAAGTGCGCCATGGCAGCAGAAGTGATGGCATCGCCTTCCAGGCGAGATACGTTTAAACCTTGCTCGGCCACCAAGCGACGTTCACGTTTAATCATTTTGCGCCGCTTTGAGGTAAGGCTGGCCAGAAAGCCGTCAAAATCAACGAACCCTTGATCACACCATTGAAATTGTACCCCTTCACGGCTGATAAGCTCGGGGCATTGGGCCTGCCAGGCGCTAACGTCCGCTTCATCGGCAAACAACAAATGCCAGCTTGAGAGGGCCTGGCTATCGCACTGTTCGCGCCATGCATCGGCCAGTAGTGTACGCACTGCCGTGGCATCCGCTTGCGCAGCGATCAGCGTTCGCGCGCCGGGCACTGGCGTGAATGGCACCGCGCTAAGCGCCTTGGGGTAGTAGCGACCACCCGCCCGCTCTAAGGCTTCCGCCCAGCCCCAATCAAACACATACTCACCATAAGAGTGATGTTTACGGTACATCGGCAACGCCGCGACGAGCTGCCCCTCCTGCCATACACTCAGGTGACAAGGCTCCCAACCAGTGGCCACACTGACGGAACCACTGGCCTCCAGCGCCTGTAAAAAAAGCATGGCGTAAAAGGGCTGATCTTTATCGACGAGCGAATCCCACTGGCTTGCGGCTACTGCTTCAATGGTGGGTAGAATAGTGATCGACAGTGGGTGTAACGACATAGCACCTTCCTGAGAATGTTGGGCCAAAAGAATGTGCGGGGCTAATTTGCGGGCTTCAGGCAATTTTGCGGGACTTGCGCAATAAACATAACCATTGCCACTTTACACTAACCAAAAGCAGTTGCGGCTCTTACCTGTACTGCTTATCACCCCGCCGATAGTGGCGTACAAGGAGAGGCCATGAAGCGCGATCTAAAGAGTGACTTCCAAGCGCAGCGTCAAGCTGCCGATCAAATGCCCCACCCGACGCTAACAATTCGACGTGACCGGTTAGCCCGCTTAGCGCGTATGACCAAGCATCATCGGCTTGAGATTATCCGGGCAATCCAAACGGATTTTGGCCAGCGCAGTGACGTAGAAATACGAATGGCCGAAATCAGTGCTGTGGTGCACGCTATTCGCCACGCAAGACTCCATCTATGGCGCTGGATGCGCCCTCGAGCAGTCAGCATGCCGTGGCGACTACTGCCTGCACGTGCCCGAACCGCGCCTCAACCGCTGGGCGTTGTAGGCGTAATGTCACCTTGGAACTATCCCTGGAGCTTAGCGCTAATGCCAGTGGTCGACGCATTTGCAGCGGGTAATATAGTGATGCTCAAGCCCAGCGAACACTCGCAAGCTACCAGCGCCCTGCTTAAACGGCTGGTGCCGCAATACTTCACGCCCGAAGAATTCAAAGTGGTGGATGGCGATGTCGAGGTATCACGTCGCTTTAGCGAGTTGCCGTTCGATCACTTAGTATTCACCGGCTCTACCGAGGTGGGTCGCCAGGTAGCGCAAGCGGCTGCGGCGAACTTGACGCCTACGACACTTGAACTGGGCGGCAAGTCGCCCGCGATCGTGGCAGGCGATGCGGATTTCGGCAAAGCAGCAGCAGATATTATTTTTGGCAAAGGCATGAACGGCGGGCAGACCTGCATTGCTCCTGACTACGTGCTGGTAGAGAGCCGCCATATCAGCGCCTTGACCAAGGCGCTAAGCGATGCCATTCAGCGTCAGCGACCCGATGACCACGCGGCCACTCATGCAATTAACGCGGCTCACCAACAGCGGCTAGATGACATGTTAGCGGAAGCCCGCAACCACGGTTGCAGAATCATTGATCACGGCCCCCACGCACCCGCCCTGATTATCGACCCCCACCAGACCCCTGCAAGTGATGCGTGAAGAAATTTTTGGTCGCTACCTACCCGTCATCGGTGTTAGCGATATACCGGCCGCACTGAACTATGTGAATGCCCGGCCTCACTCATTAGTACTCTATGCTTTTACACGCGATAAAGGCTTGCAGCAGCAGATGCTGCAATTGACTCGCTCAGGGGCGTTGGTTTTTAACGCCACGCTTCTCCATCACGCAGTACCGAACCTGCCCTTCGGCGGCGTCGGCGAGAGCGGCATGGGTGCCTACCATGGGCGCCCTGGCTTTGAGCGTTTTAGCCATTTACGCGGCGTGTTTTATCAAGCTAAACGTTCACCTAGTCGTGTGCTTTACCCGCCTTACCGGCGCTGGTTAATGAAACTACTGGGTCTTGGTTAAAGATTAAGGGCGAATAACCGATATTTAATGACCTATTGGTAATCAAACCTTATGTTATATTTCATTAATTCTCTTCTTTGGAATGAAAATACAAGCCCCACACGGGCCAATCTTCGCTGGCGTATACCATTACTCAGCTGGCGCATAGCGTGGGCTGCGACGTAGTGGCAGAAGGCATCGAGAACTCCGCCCAAGCGGCGCATTTAAGCTCCATCGACTGCGAAGCCGCTTCTTTCGACTACTCACATGGAGGCCGTTAATGGCTCATGACTTACTTGACCGCTTACGCGAACGTTTAGAAGAACTCAACCGCTCGGAGCGTAAAGTCGCCAATGTAATTCTTGAAGACCCTACGGTCGCCACCAGCCTTAGCATTGCCAGCTTGGCTCAGGCGGCAAGCGTAAGTGAGCCTACGGTTAACCGTTTTTGCCGTAACTTTGGTGCTAAAGGCTACCCGGATTTCAAAATCAAACTCGCCCAGAGCTTAGCCGGCGGCACACCCTACGTCACCCGCGCCGTGGAGCCTGGCGACTCCGCCACTCAGTACACTCACAAAATTTTTGGCGCCACCATCGCCGCCCTTGATGAAGCTCAGCGCGAAATCGACATGGCCGCCATTGAGCGCATGGTCGACTACCTCACCCAGGCCAAGCAGATTCACATTTTTGGTTTGGGCGCATCCGGCGCGGTAGCCCAGGATGCCCAACATAAATTCTTCCGTTTTAATCTACCGGTGATGGCCTACATTGATGTACTGATGCAGCGCATGGTGGCCGCCGCCTGCCATACCGGGGACGTAGTGGTGATTATCTCCTACACCGGTCGCACGCGAGAGCTGGTGGATATCGCCCGCCTCGCACGGGATGCAGGCGCCGTGGTACTCGGTATTACGGCACCCAACTCCCCCCTAGCGAACGAATGTACCGCTACGCTGGATGTCGCCACGCCTGAAGACACCGATCACTATATGCCGATGACCTCCCGGGTGATCCAATTAACGCTAATCGATGCACTGGCCACGGGCGTGACCTTGAGACGTGGCGAAGACTTTCTCCCTCACCTAAAGAAAATCAAAGACAGCCTGCGTGACACACGTTTTCCGGTGGAGAAACCCGGCAAGTAAGCGGTAAAGCCTGAAGCGTTAGCTGACGGCGGTAGTGACGGTAATCTCCACTTTCAGCTCATCAGAGGGCATCGGTGCACAGACACAGGTGCGTGCTGGCGCATAGCCTTCCGGTACCCAGGCATCCCACACCTCGTTCATGGCGGCAACGTCGTTGCCGTCTTTTAAGTAAATCGTCGCGCTCAGCAATTGCTCACGGCTTGAACCAATCTCTGTTAACAACGCGTCTACCCGTGCCAGCATGCTTTCGGTCTGGGCCGTAATATCACCATTGCGGGCCTCGGGGCCAGCTACTTGGCCACACAGATAGGCAACGCCCTGGTGAATCACCGCACGGCTCATGCGGGCTTTTGTATCGTGTCGCTGAATGGTCACAGTCTGAACTCCTAACAGGTTTAAAAAGTCAGTCTAAACCGCTTGGCTAACCCCTGACCATGGCTTCTTGATCAGAAGAGCCGATCGGTGGGCACCGGGCGATGCTCAAAGACCCGTCGCAGCACAAAGCTGGTGTGTGCGCCCGTCACCCCTTCAATGCGGTTAATCACGTGGAGTAGCAGGTGCTGATAGTCGTCCATATCGCGCACCAAAATCTTGAGCTGAAAATCCGCTGCCTGGCCGGTAATAATCAAGCACTCGATGACGTTGGGTATCTCACGGATATGGCGCTCAAAATTATCGAAGCGTTCCGGCGTATGTTGGTCCATGGAAATATGCAGTAACGCCATTAGCTGATAACCCAGTTGGCGGGCGTCCACCTCAGCGCGATAATGCACTATTAAGCCGTGCTCCTCCAAAGCACGTACTCTGCGTAAACAGGGCGAAGGCGAAAGCCCGATTCGATCGGCCAGCTCTTGGTTACTGATCCTCCCCCTCCTGCTGCACTATATCCAAAATGTGGCGATCAAAACGGTCCAGCACCAGTGGTGATACCGGCATAACGAGCAGCTCCTGCCAAAAAATAAACCATTAAAGAAATTAAATGCCAATTATTGCGCCACCAACCCTATTTTCGCAAGAACCTAGCGCAGCAAACCCCTTACACTAGGGGGGAACTGCCAAAAGCAGCGAATTATCAATACGGCCGCCACAAGCAGCCGATCTCCATAACGTCACTATGTTCTGGAAGCCGCTATTTTCTGTAAGACCTCTACTTTAGGAACACCGCTATGCCTGCTTTCGATCATCGCAAATATCGCCCTGCGCCCCGTGTCCCCGCTTTCAATCGCCAATGGCCGGATCGTGATCTTGATCGCGCCCCGATCTGGGTGAGCGAAGACCTACGCGACGGCAACCAGGCGTTACTAGAGCCGATGACCGTTGAGCAAAAACAGCGCTTCTGGCATCAGATCGTGAAAGTGGGCATTAAGGAAGTGATGGTTGGATTTCCCTCGGCCAGCCAACCCGACTATGACTTCGTACGCTGGCTGATCGAAGAGGACCAAATTCCCGAAGACGTCACGATTGCCGTACTGGTGCAGTGTCGTGAACATCTGATTGAAAAGACCTTTGCCTCGCTGGTAGGCGCCAAGCGCGCCATTGTTCACCTGTATAACTCCACCTCCACCATTCAGCGCGAGCGAGTGTTTGAGATGGATCGTGCTGGCATTATTGATATCGCGGTACAGGGGGCGACCTGGGTCAAGACCTACGCTGACCAATACCCCGAGATCGAATGGTGTTTCGAGTACACCCCGGAAAGTTTTTCCAGCACTGAGATCGATTTTTCGCTGGAGATCTGCGAAGCAGTAATGGATGTGTGGCAGCCAACGCCGGACAACAAATGCATCCTCAACCTGCCGACCACAGTAGAAGTGGCTGGGCCGCACCATCACGCTGACCAGATTGAGTACTTCTGCCAGCATATTAGCCGCCGCGACAGTGTGATTATCTCGGTACATACGCACAACGATCGTGGTGGTGCGGTGGCTTCTGCTGAACTCGCCTTGCTGGCCGGTGCCGAGCGGGTAGAAGGCACCCTGCTGGGCAATGGTGAGCGCACGGGCAACATGGATATCGTCACATTGGCGATGAATCTCTACAGCCAAGGCATCGACCCCGAGCTTGATCTGTCCAACCCCGATGAAATCATTCAAGTGGTTAATGAGTGCACCGGTATTGCTATGCATCCGCGCCACCCCTGGGTAGGCGAAATGGTCTATACCGCCTTCTCAGGCAGCCACCAGGATGCGATTCGCAAATCGCTCAAGCATCAAAAAAGCCGGCGAGCCATGGCAAGTAGCCTATTTACCCATCGACCCGCACGATATCGGGCGCGATTATCAGGCGGTGATTCGCGTCAATAGCCAGTCTGGCAAAGGCGGCATGGCCTTCCTGCTTGAGCGCGACTACGGCATTAATCTACCGCGCTGGATGATGCTGGCCTTGGCGCCTTACGTGCAGCAAGAGAGCGAAAAGCGCGCCAGTGAGCTTTCAAGCGAAATGATTCGCCAAGTAATGTTCAATAATTTCACCCAGGAAGTGCCCTTATCACTGATCGATTACCAGCTCTCCAAAGGAAAGCAGGAAGGCATTGAAGTCACGCTACAACAGGGCGATGAGTTGCTTCACCTGTCTGGCAAGGGCAACGGCGCGATGTCCGCGTTTACCGACGCGTGGCAACGCCATTCTGGCAGCAGTGTAGGGATTATTGATTACAGCGAGCACTCCCTCGGTGCCAGCAGTGAGGCCAATGCGATTGCCTTTGTGCAGCTCAATATCGATGGCCAGCGACTCTGCGCGGTGGCCGAGGATAGCGACACCGTGAGTGCATCGCTTAAGGCGCTGCTATCCGGCATTAACGCAGCCCAGGCAACTGAACAGCACCAGCAGAAAGAGGCTGCTGTCGAAGCGTAAGCTTCCAGGATTTTGGGGCTAATCGGCACACTCAATGCATTTCAGCACTAACGGGTCCCAAGTGAGGCGTTTGGCTCCAATCCATTCGCCGCACTCGATACACTCGCCAAAGCTTTCACTCTCGATGCGTTGTAGGGCAGCGGTAATCTGCTTCAGCTTTAGCTGACGGCGCTGCTCACCTGCTTTGGCCATCGCCTGCCCCTGCAGCGCATCCATACGCGACAGCCGACCCACCGACGTTTGATCCAACATCACCGTATCCCGGGAGTCTTCACTGTTGGCGCTCTCCTCGCGAAGCGTGGTGTCGAGTGTTAGCAGTTTCTCACGGATAACGGCTATATCCACCTCAGGGTGATTCATCTGCGTCTCCAGTTGGCCTACAATCATTTACCAACAATCGTTAACCTACTAATTTGTTTGATCGCGTAAGGGATTATTCGATGGGCTATCGCACCCTGCTGCGCGATCACCGCAGCGTACTCAGTATCGCTTTTCTAGCGATGTTTAGCTCAAGCCTTGGGCAGAGCTACTTTATTGGCCTTTTCAAGCCCCCCTTTCAGACCACCTGGGGCTTAGTGTCGGCCAGTTTGGCACCGCTTATGCTGTGGTTACGCTGATAGCGGGTTTTTGCATGCTGCGCTTTGGACCCTCCATTGACTGGATCAACCCACGGCGTTTCGCAGCAATCATATTGTCGCTGCTATTAACCGGCGTTGTGCTGCTTACCTTATCGCCCTGGTGGTGGCTGGGGATAGTCGGCCTTGGCATAGTGCGGCTATGCGGCCAGGGTATGTTGACCCACTTGGGCAACACGCTCGCCGCTCGTGAGTTTTCCACCATGCGCGGCCGTGCCATTGGGCTGGCTAATCTAGGCATTCCACTAGGCGAAGCGCTGCTACCCCCATTGGTAGCGGCGGCGCTTATCTGGAGCAGTTGGCAAACTTTTTGGTGGCTGCTGTGCGGCACTATTGCACTTCCCTGGCTGTGGCTGTTAATGAAAGCCCCTGGCCCAGTGCACCGGGCGTTAAACCAACCAAACAAACACCCCACGGCCCTCGCCCCTTTCGTGATAAACGCTTTTGGTTGTTGCTGCCTCTGTTAATGTCCTTGCCTATCACCATGACAGGTCTGTTTATTTATCAAGCGCAGCTAACCGAAGCACTCGACAGTTCGCTGACGATTTATGCACTGGCGCTGACCGGCATGGGGATCGCCAAGCTGCCGGGGGCGTTACTAGGCGGCCGTTGGGTCGATAAATGGGGGCCCGCGAAGCTAGCGCGTCTTTACTTATTGCCCTACGCCTTCGCTATGGTGATGGCGTTAACCTTCGGCGGCAATATCAGCGTTTGGGGGTTAATGGTCGGTGGCGGGTTGGCCATGGGCGCCCAGGAACTTATTGCCTCTGGCCTGTTGATCAAGCTGTGGGGGCTGAGCATCTTGGCAAGGTTCGCTCAGCCCTTAGCGCGTCCATGGTGTTCTCCACCGGCATTGCGCCTGCGGTACTGGGGTTAGCCCTTGGCGCAGGAGCGCCCTTTATACGCTTTTATTTGGCATGTTGGTGTTTATCATTGCCGGTTGGCTATTGGCCCAGCGCGTGCTGCGTGAAGCCGCCAACAGCACGGCCGAGCAATAAATAGCAAGCAATGAAAATGAGCGCTCAAGAAGGCTCAGCGCAAAATTAATACCGGCAACTGGGCTTTACGTAGCATTGCCGTGGTAGTGCTGCCAACCAATAGGTGACGAATGCGGGAGTGGCCATAGGCGCCCATTACCAGCATATCGATACTATGCTCCTGCTTATAGGTTCGCAGCGTCTCTTCCACTTCGCCCGCGCGAATAGCCCCTTCGGCGGTGTGCCCGGCTTCGCGTAAGGTTTCCAGTGCCCAGTTTAACTGAGAGCGGTTTTCAGCCGTTTCCGCGCCCACAATCACTACGTGGCAGGTGGCGCCTTCAAACAGAGGGCTCTTGGCCAGCATTTCCACACCTTTACGCGCAGTGTTGCTGCCATCGAACGCCATCAACACGTTGTGCGGCGCCGTAAACTGTTTAGGCACCATCAGAATCGGCCGGTGTATTTCCCTTACCACACGCTCAAGGTTGGCCCCCAAATGCCCGCTTGCCTGATGCGCCTTCTCCCCACGCTTACCCACTACCAGCAAGCGCACTTCTTTTCATTCTCGACCAGTGTTTCCACCAGGGTGCCGTTGCGCTGTAAGCATTGCGGGTCAGCAATGCCAGCGTTAATCGCTCGCTCTTTGGCGGTGTTTAGCAACAGGCGGCCTCGCTCACGGGAAACTTTTGCGTGCTGCTCTTCAATGTCAGAAAGTTTTTCCAACAGGTGCTCCCGAGTACCTAATCCTAAGTTTCCGGTTAAGTCGGGCTCGGCGAGCTGAGCATGGTTATCCACGGTATGAATAAAGCTGAGTGGAGCATTTAGCGCTTTAGCGGCCCAGACCGCATAATCACAAACGCCTTCTGAAAACTGTGAGCTATCAATAGCGGCCAACACGCGATCTGACATGAGTTACCTCTCCTTGAGCGGGTGCATTATTGTTATATTCTCCTCCCTTTTCTACACGAACTCATTGACGCGTGACACCCTAAAACGTACTTGATCCAACTTCTATCCTTCGTATGACCGCATGCTACACTTAGCGGCCTATTGAAGTGGGCGCCTGAGGTAACGGCATGGAGTATGGCCTAATAAACGTACTGTTAGTCGCAATAGGCGGCGCGATAGGCGGCATGGGACGGTTTGCGGTATCAAATTTACTCGCCCGCTATTTAGGCAAGGCCTTTCCCTGGGGAACCCTGGCGGTTAACGCCAGCGGCGCCTTTCTCGCCGGGTGGCTACTGGGCAGCCTAGGCATAGCCAGCGCTCCTTCCTCTTTATGGCTGTTTACGGTGACTGGTTTGCTGGGCGGCTACACCACCGTTTCCTCTTTTAGCTTACAAACCATAGAACTATGGCAGAACGGCCAAACGTTGCGCGCCAGCATTAATATTGGCGTCACATTGCTTTTGGGCCTCGCCATGGTGACGCTTGGTTGGCTATTGTCAGGAGCGAGCTTATGAGTGCCTGGAAAGCGTACCTTGCGGTGGGTATCGGCAGCGGTGTGGGCAGCGTTCTACGTTACGGCGTTTCGCTGTTATCGCAAGCGGCACTGGGCGGCTATTTTCCTTGGGGAACACTCATCGTCAATGTACTGGGTTCTTGTTTAATCGGCTGGTTGGCTGCCACCCTCTCGCGCGCACCTCACAGCCCACTCGCGCGCTTGCAACCGTTACTGGTCGCCGGGTTTTGCGGCGGATTTACCACCTTTCGCTGTTTAGCTTAGAGACGCTGTATCTGGTGCAGGTGGGTAAACCAGCAATGGCGCTGGTGTATATCGTGTTCAGCCTGCCGCTTTGGCTGGGCGCCGCCTTGGTGGGTGAACGCATGGCGCTTTCTCGTTAGCAAAACCGTCAGTCAAAGGACGAGCCAATATGCGCGACCAGATGGAAAAGCATCAGTCTTGGCTTTATCTGATATCCATTAGTTTGGGGTTAGCGTTAGGCGCTTGGGCGCCGGAATTTGCTAAGCGGCTAGAACAGCTAGTATGGCCTTTGTTAGCGGTGCTGCTTTACACTACTTTTACTCAAATTCCCTTACTGCGTATTGCGACAAGCTTTAAAGATAGCCGCTTTATGGCAGCGCTAATGGTGGGTAACTTTATTGCCATACCCGCCTTTTTAGCGCTAACCGTTATATGGCTTCCGCTTGCCCCGGCGGTGATGGCAGGTATTTTACTGGTACTGCTGGTACCCTGCACCGATTGGTTTATCACCTTCACGCACTTAGGCAAAGGCGATAGTGCCAGGGCGGTTGCTGCCACGCCCTTATTGCTGTTAGTGCAGATGGTTGCGCTACCTATTTATATGTGGCTATTTTTAGGCAGTGAGTGGTTTCAGCTAACGTTTTCTATAGAGCTGCTGATTGCGTTCACAGGGCTTATTCTCACGCCATTAATACTCGCTTGGCTGACCGAGTACCTTGCCCAACGTCACCGAGTGATTACACGCAGCGTTACCTCTATGGGACTACTGCCAGTTCCGTTATTGGCGTTAGTGGTGTTTATAATTGCCACTTCTCAGGTCAACGCAGTGTTCGGTCTTAGCGACGTATTGGCTCAGGTCGTCTTTATTTTCGTGGGTTTCTTAATTTTCGCTGCACTACTGGGTAAAGGGCTCGGCAAGCTGTTTGTACTGCCACCCAGTAGCGCCAGAACCCTGGCCTTTAGCTTTGGCACGCGCAACTCCTTTGTGATGCTGCCTATTGCATTGACGCTGCCCAGCGCGTGGCAACCAGCGGTGGTGGTGATTGTTTTCCAATCACTGGTAGAGCTCTTCGGCATGGTGGCTTTCTTACGCTGGGTGCCCGGCAAATTGTTACCAGAGCGCGCTGTTAACTAACGCGGTGATAGCCCCCAAGCACACCTTGCTTGCTCATCACCAACTGCCAAAGATGGATTTCCCTGGCTCGGAAAGCACCAGCGCAACTTAATAAGTAGTAGCACCACATGCGATAAAAACGCTCGCCATACTGGGCTTTAAAGGTTGGCCAGTGAGCCTCGAAATTACGATACCAAGCCATCAGCGTCCGATCGTAATCCGCCCCAAAATTATGCACATCCTCTACGACGAAAAGCGCTTCAGCGGCATCCATGATTTTGCCTAACGTGGGCAGCTCCCCATTGGGAAAAATGTACTTATCAATCCATGGGTCGGTGACTGTATTACTCAGGTTTTTCCAATGGTATGTAACAAAAATAGCCCGTCATCTTTTAAGCAGCGGTTGGCCACGGTCATGAATTCACGATAGTTTTTATGCCCGACGTGCTCGAACATACCGATGCTGACAATACGGTCAAACCGTTCATGCTCATTGCGGTAATCCTGTAACCGAAACTCAACCGGCAAGCCTTTTTAATCAGCCGTTGTCCAAACTCTGCTTGCTCTTTCGAGATGGTAAGACCTACGCATTCAACACCGTATTGCTCGGCAGCGTAGGCCATAAAACTGCCCCAACCACAGCCGATATCCAGCACCCGCATGCCGGGTTTTAGCTCCAGTTTGCGGCAGATGAGATCCAGCTTTGCTTCCTGGGCTTGATCAAGAGTTTTGGCATCTTTCCAGTAACCACAGGTGTATGTCATACGCTGATCAAGCATGGCTGCATAAAAATCATTGCCCAGATCGTAATGCTTTTCGCCCACTTCCCATGCGCGCTTAATCGTTTGACGGTTCAGCAGACGCGAACGTAATGAGTAATACATCAACTGAGTAGGCTTGATACGCTGCCCGAGCTGGGCACGCATCAATCGATAAAACAGTTCGTCCAGCTGTTCAGCGTCCCACTCCCTCTCATATAGCTTTCGCCAAGCCCTAGGTTACCTCGCGAAAGGGCGCTATCGATAACGCCGGGTACTTTTAGCTGTATGTCCCAGGGCCGACGACCATCCAGTTGAATATCGGCTTGAGCCAGCAACTCGACGACAAAACGATGGGAAGGAGGCTTCATCGAACCCAACAGGGACAGCTCTTTCTAAGATCGGCATATTCAAGGCAGGCTCCCCGCACTTTTCCAATGAGTGGATAAGAAACAACCTGCCTATTAGCATAGAACCGCATGGCAACATTAGCTTAGTTAAATGAACGTCTTTAACGCCGGTTAAGTACAAAAACCGGCCTTCTCAGTTTGAGGAGGCCGGCTTAAAAGCAACACAAGTATCGTTACCGCAGTATCAAAACAGGAATTCGACTACCACGTAGCATGGCCGTGGTTGTACTACCTACCAGCAAGTGGCGAATACGCGAGTGTCCGTAGGCGCCCATCACAAGCAGGTCAATGCCGTGCTCTTTTCATAGGCTTGTAGAGCCTCGTCCACCCTCGCCAGCACGAATAGCGCCCTCGGCTTGATGGCCCGCTTCGCGCAACGTACTTAGCGCCCACTCAAGCTCGGAGCGGTGTTCCGCCGTTTCTGCCCCCACAATCAACACATGACACTCTGTGCCTGCAAACAGCGGTGAACGGGCCAGCATTTCCACACCTTTACGGGCGGTTTTACTGCCATCAAAAGCCATTAATATTTTTCAGGACGCTTGAAGGTTTTCGGCACCATCAGGATCGGGCGGTGCATTTCACGCACCACCCGCTCTAAATTAGAGCCAAGATGGCCACTGGCTTGGTGAGCGGTTTCACCGCGCTTACCTACCACCAGCAAGCGTACGTCTTTTCAAGCTCTACTAACGTTTCAACCAGAGCACCGTTGCGCTGGCGAGTGATGGGATCGCTGACCCCATCTTCTATCGCCCGTGCTTTGGCAGCTTCCAACATTAGCTTGCCCTGCTCGCGGTTTACCTTCGCACGTTGCTCATCAAGCTCAGAAAGCTCTTTCATCAGTCTTTCGCGGGCACCGAAGTGCAGATTACCGGAAAGATTCTGCTCTTCGGGGGCTTCGGAATGATTGTCGACCACATGCACAAAGGTTAACGGTGCAGCCATGGCCAAGCTTGCCCAGGCGGCATAATCGCAGACGCCTTCGGAAAACTGGGAGCCGTCAATAGCGGCTAATACCTGATCTGTCATGTTGCGCTCCTTGCGTTAGTTAGTGGCCGCCCATCAACTTTTCAACCGCTTCGGGGTCGTTATGAACCGCATAACGATCCACCACCGTTGCGCTGGCTTCGCTCAAGCCCACCATTTCTACCTCGGTACCTTCACGGCGGAATTTAATCACCACGCGATCCAAGGCCTGTACGGCGGTAATGTCCCAGAAGTGTGCACGGGAAAGGTTGATGGTGACTTTATCGATACTCTCTTTGAAGTCAAAAGCGCCGATAAATCGCTCGGATGAGGCAAAAATACCTGACCAACGACTTCGTATTCACGCTCTTTACCCGGTTCGATTTCTTTGGAGCCGATATACATAATATTGCCGACTTTGTTGGCAAAGAACATCGCCGCCAGCAGCACACCAACAAAGACGCCAATCGCCAGGTTGTGAGTACCCACAGTCACGACAACTGTCGCCACCATAACGATATTGGTGCTTAACGGGTGTTTCTTCAGGTCGCGAATCGACTCCCAGCTAAAGGTACCGATCGATACCATAATCATTACCGCTACCAATGCCGCCATCGGTATCTGCGAGACCCAATCCGCCAGGAAGACCACCATCAACAGCAGCGCAATACCGGCAATTAAGGTAGAAGTACGACGACGACCGCCGGATTTAATATTGATCACTGATTGACCAATCATGGCGCAGCCCGCCATACCGCCAATTAAACCAGCACCGATATTGGCAATGCCCTGGCCTTTACACTCGCGGTTTTTATCGCTTTTGGTATCAGTGAGATCATCGATGATCGTTGCGGTCATCATCGACTCAAGCAGGCCTACCACTGTCAGCATTAGTGAATAAGGCAGGATAATCATCAGGGTTTCGAAGTTCAGAGGCACATCGGGCCACAAAAACATCGGTAGGCTATCGGGTAGTTCACCCATATCACCAACGCTTCGGATCTCCATGCCGGTCAGCATGTACACGGCGGTGAGTACAACAATACATACCAGTGGCGAAGGGATCGCTTTGCCTATGACTGGCACATAGGGAAAGCCATAAATAATAGCTAAGCCCGCAATGGTCATGGCGTATACATGCCAGGTAACGTCGGTTAATTCAGGTAGCTGGGCCATAAAAATAAGAATGGCCAAGGCGTTAACGAAGCCTGTGACCACCGAACGCGATACGAAGCGCATCAGCTCAGCAAGCTTTAGATAACCTGCCACAATCTGTAGCACACCGGTAAGCAGCGTGGCGGCCAGCAGGTATTCTAAACCGTGCTCTCACCAGCGTAATCATCAATAGCGCCATGGCGCCCGTTGCTGCGGAAATCATGCCGGAGCGGCCGCCGGTAAAGGCGATAATCACACAGATAGCAAACGAGGCGTAAAGGCCGACCTTAGGGTCAACACCGGCAATAATTGAGAACGCGATGGCTTCGGGAATTAGCGCAAGGGCCACGACAATCCCCCGCAAGGGCGTCGCCCTTGAGGTTGGAAAGCCAAGATTGTTTAAACTTTTCGTACATGCGATGGGTCCATGATTTTGGGTTAACGATAAGCCAAAAGCGGTCTAACAGCGCAGCCAACAAAGGGCAGCACCGCCAACACATTGGCACGCTGGGATAATCAGCTTGTTGTTTTTAAATAGTGGAGAGCTAGCGTTAGGTACTGCTACGTTCACGTACTAGGAAACCCAGCACTGAAGAACTAAATACCAGAAAGCGATGACAGCACAGTGAAAGCGCTATCAGCACCTTTTAAAGGAGGGGGCGTCTGGTTAGGGGTGGAGTCATCAACCCTGAAAAAGATGTGTAGATGCAGTCATTGGCAGAGATTCTTTTACAGAAAACCTTTTGCAGAAAGTCCAGGTGCGGCAAAGTGACGTATCCTACCAGCAAACCTGGCGCATTGCACCCAACGTCTTATGCTGCCAACGAGGCCCACCCACTAGGCAATCAACCACTACTTTAGGCAGAGTGACCACAGGTTCATTTTTAACGTACCATTGCGCCACCAAATGAGACATTGATTCCCAACTTTTCACGTTGAAGCGGTACTTTTTTTATTTTGAAGATAAGTGCCGAATAAGCCTTACGCTAAAAGAGGAGTAGCACATGAGCCAATCTATTGCAGTCATCAAGGGCGACGGCATCGGCCCTGAAATCATGGATGCCACGCTGCGTGTCCTTGACGCGCTAGATTGTGGCTTAACGTACCAGCATATTGATGCTGGCTTAGGCGCTCCTTGAAAAGCATGGCACGCTGATTCCCCAGGAATCGCTGGATGCCATTGAAAAATACGGCATTGCGCTTAAAGGCCCCCCTCACGACGCCGATTGGCAAGGGCTTCTCCTCAATTAACGTACAGTTGCGCCGTCACTTTGATCTTTACGCCAACGTGCGCCCCGCTATTAGCTTCCCCGGCACTAAATCGCGCTACGACGACATCGATATGATCACCGTGCGCGAAAACACCGAAGGCGCCTATCTTTCCGACGGTCAGGAGATGATTGACGACGGCAATACCGGCATTTCGGTCATCAAAGTCACCCGCAAAGGGTCCGAGCGTATTGTGCGCTATGCTTTTGAGTTGGCTAAAAACAATGGCCGCAAAAGGTCACCGCGGTACACAAAGCCAATATCATCAAAACCAGCTCAGGGCTGTTTTTGGACGTTGCGCGTGAAATAGCTAAAGAGTACCCCGAGATCGAATTCCAGGAGATGATCGTCGATAACGCCTGCATGCAGCTGGTGATGAACCCACACCAGTTTGATGTCGTGGTCACTACCAACCTGTTTGGCGATATTCTCTCTGACCTATGCGCTGGATTAGTCGGCGGCTTGGGCCTGGCTCCTGGAGCGAACATCGGGGAAAAAGCGGCGATTTTTGAAGCCGTCCACGGTTCAGCACCGGATATCGAAGGTAAAAACATCGCCAACCCTTGCGCCTTGCTGCTAGCCGCCGCACAAATGCTGGACCACCTGAGCATGAACGAAAAAGGCGACGCAATCCGTCAGGGTATTCGTACCGTGCTGGAAACCCGCCGCGACATGGTCACCCCGGATATGGGCGGAACCGGCAGCACCGATTCCTTTGCCCAGGCGTTAGTGGAGTATGTGCAAGGATAACCAAGGGTAACGGCGCTTGCGCTCAACTACGCTCCAATGTCGTTAAAGCGGTAACGCAATAAGTGCAATGCATTGAGGGTGACCAGCACGGTCGCCCCAGTGTCGGCCATTACGGCGACCCACATCCCCGTTATTCCCAGCGCGGTAGAGACCAAAAATAGTGCCTTAAAGCCAAGCGCCAGCGCCACGTTGGTTTTAACGTTGCGCATGGTCACCCGAGAGGGCGATCATTTCGGCAATCCCGCTTACCCGGTTTTTAAGCAGCGCGGCATCGGCAGTTTCAAGTGCCACATCGGTGCCACTGCCCATCGCGATGCCCACTTCTGCCGCTGCGAGCGCTGGGGCATCATTAATGCCATCGCCTACTTTGCCTATTGGGCCAAGTCCTTGTGCTTGCCATTGGCGCACGCGCTGCGCTTTATCTTCCGGCATCAGCTCGCCTTCCGCTTCAATCTCCAGTCGTTCGGCGATGACAGCCACACTGCGGGCATTGTCTCCACTGAGCATGATGGCTTGTACGCCCAAGCGCTCTAACGCTTGGAGGCCCCTGCGAGCATCTTCACGCGGCTCATCGCGTAATGCGATGAGTCCCAAAGGACGCTCTCCCTCTATCAGCACCGCTAAACTTTTGCCCTGCGCTTCCAGCGTGGCAATGCGTGCTTCCACCTCATCAGAGCGCTGGGAGAAGCGCTGCAAGTAGCGTGGGCTCACCAGGATTAACTCACGTCCTTCCACCTGCCCGGCAACGCCCTGCCCTGCTAATGCTCGAGCACCTTGCACTGTCGGAATCTTTTCCCCATCTGTTGGCGAGCATAGTCACTAATCGCGATGGCGAGCGGGTGACTTGCCCCCTGTTCGAGGGCAGCGGCAAGCCGCAATACATCGGCGGCACTACTGTCATCGGCCAGACTCTCCACCTCAGTGACCGCGGGGGTGCCCGCCGTCAGCGTACCGGTTTTATCCAAGGCGACGCGTTTGAGCTTACCTAACTGCTCTAATACCGCCCCGCCTTTCATTAATAGGCCATGCCGAGCACCTACCGATAACCCGGCAGCAACCGCCGCGGGGTCGAGATTACCAGCGCACAGGGGCAAGCAATCAGCAGTAGCGCCAACGCGCGGTAGATGGATTCTGACCACAGCATCGTCGACACCAGCGGCGGTACGACAGCAACCAACAGCGCCACCCCAACCACCGCTGGCATATAGTAAAATGCAAAGCGGTCAATAAAGCGCGCGACCGGTGCTTTCGCCGCCTGAGCTTCTTCCACCAGTTGAATCACACGGGCAATGGTGTTGTTTTCAGCGCTGCGGGTCACCTCCACCTCAAGCACGCCATCGAGATTAACGGTACCGGCAAACACCGCCTCGCCTTCTGCTTTCTCCCGTGGCACCGATTCGCCATTAACGGGAGACTCATCGATTGAAGAGTGACCGGCAATAATGTTGCCATCACAGGGCAATCGGTCGCCGGGGCGCACCTGTACCCGCTGGCCGGGCACAAGCGAAGCAGCGGCAACTTCGCGGGGTTCGCCCTGTTCCAATAACCGTGCGGTTGAGGGTGTTAGCTTGGAAAGCGCTGAGATACTCCGGCGCGCCTGAGCAGCGGCGACCCCTTCCAGCATTTCGCCCACCGCAAATAGGAACACCACTACCGCGGCCTCGGCGGCTGCGTTAATGGCAAGCGCCCCCAGGGCGGCAATACTCATCAGCATTTCGATGGTGAAAGGATTACCCATCTTAAGCGCCTGCCCAGCACGCTGAACAATCGGCACAAGGCCAACCACTGTCGCGGCGACAAACGGCCAAGTTCCCAGGCTAGGCCAAGCAAATTTAAGCGCCCAGGCCAATGCCAGCAGCGTCCCACTGACAAGCACTAAACGCCCTTTAGGCGTACGCCACCATGGGGCAGATTCCTTCGCGCCAGGCGTGGCCACCGACTCATCAATTACCTGATAGCCCAACGCATTGATGGTCGACTCAATTTCAGCACGCTGTAGTGTTTTCCCAGGCGGTGCTGTTAACCGCACGGAGCCCGTGACGGAACTCGCGGAAACGTGCTCAACGTGGCTTAAGCGCGTTAGCGCGGATTCAACTTTACGTTCGCAGCCGCCGCAGTCCATGCCCTGCACGCGCAAGGTCGTCGGCGCAGCCGTTGTGGATGTTGTGTTACTCATCGCATAGAGCTCCAAGTTCGTCTATCTTAGCGACAGCGTAATACCTGTAGCGACTAGAGGTTCAAGCGATGAAAGAGAATCCCCCGCAGCCCACTAGCACTGAGCGCTATATTGGCATTGGCGAACTGGCACGCGAATCAGGCTGCAAACCAGAAACGGTGCGCTATTACGAACGCATTGGCTTACTGCCTGCAGCGCCGCGTAATGAAGGCAACCAACGGCGCTATACGGCCTCGGCTATCCGTCGCTTGACGTTTATTCGCCATGCGCGAGATTTTGGTTTTTCAGTTGAGGGCTGTACGAGAGCTTTTACAAATGGCGGATCACCCCGCCATGCCCTGCGGCGAGGTAGACGCATTGGCAAAGCATCATCTTGCTGAAGTTGAGGCCAGACTCGCACGGCTCACCGCAGTGCGCGATGAGCTTCAGCGAATGATTAACCAGTGTGCCGGAGGCAATATTGGCCATTGCCATATTATTGACGTGCTCAGCGATCATCGCCTTTGCCATCAAGCAGGCCCCCATGGCGGCGCGGATGTATTGCGCTAACGCTTGCTTAACCCAGCCATACATCCAGGAAGAGCATGATGACCAGCCCCATCGCCAGGCCGAAGGTGGCTTTTTTCTGATGCCCGCAGCGGTGGGTTTCGGGGATGATTTCGTGGCTGATCACATAGAGCATGGCGCCTGCAGCAAATGCCATCCCCATGGCAGCAATATCTGAGAGACACTGACAATACTAGCGCCGAACAGGCCTCCGATAGGCTCGATTAGTCCGGTTAAGGCGGCAATCGACCAGGAACGCCACTTTGAATAACCCTCTCCCATTAAGGCAACCGCAACGGCCAGCCCTTCCGGAATATTCTGGAGACCAATACCGATCGCCAGTGGCATACCGCCCTCTAACCCATTGGCACCAAAGCCAACACCAACTGCCATGCCTTCCGGCAGGTTGTGAATAGCAATGGCAAACACAAACAGCCAGACACGACGCAGTGAGGGCGGCTTCCGGCCCTCGCGGCCCTGTGTGAAATGCTCATGGGGAAGATATTCATTAAGCAGCGCAATCGCCCCCATGCCCAACAAAATAGCCGCGCAGACAATCGCGGCGGGTACCGGGCCACCCGCATAATAAATTTCCGCGGCATCAAGCGCTGGAATAATCAGCGAGAAGAACGATGCCGCCAGCATAACACCTGCAGCAAAACCCAGCGCTAGATCGCGAAACCCTCGGCTGGGTGCTTTACCAAGCAGCACGGGCAGTGCGCCCACAGCGGTAAGTAACCCGGCAGTTAAGCTGCCCAAAAACCTAATAACAACGTATTTTCCATGGACAACATAAACTCGGTTAGCATTTAAAAAGCATAGATAGAGAAAGACACAGCGTAGTCTAACGCAGTACCAACGCGTACTTTAACGCACTAATACCTAATGAATAAATAACGACGGCCTTCATGGACATGAGCTAAGTCCATGCGCCAAAGGCACTTACCCTAGGGATCAACCTGTCTCTTAACGCCACGCTAGAGAGTTTTAAAGTAGCCGTGACGGTTTGGCCCAGCAAAACGAAACCGACAATCCGAGTCGTGAAGCTTATCGTCTTAGACTACGTTGTGATGAACTACTTCAACCACAACGGTATGTCGAGACGATATTTCCTAACTGGGGTAACTTGATGCTCACATCACTTAATGATATTTCTCTCACGGTCGCTTTCGCCCTGTTCAGCTTTTGCGCCGTTGTCATCGGCATCATCGGTACCCGGCTAGCGGGGATTGTCGACGACCTCGCCGACCGTACTGGTCTAGGCGAGGCCATTGCGGGCGCTGTCTTACTTGGGATGGCTACCTCCCTATCAGGCATTGTGGTATCTGTCACCGCAGCCTGGACCGATAAGCCTGAACTCGCGATGAGCAATGCTCTGGGCGGCATTGCAGTTCAGACTCTATTTTTAACCATTGCCGATATGGCGCATCGACGTGCCAATTTAGAACACGCGGCAGCCTCGTTGGGAAACATAATTCAGGCGGCTCTACTATTATGTTTGCTTAGTCTATTGATGGTAGGGCGTTTTGCTCCTGAGTGGACAATCTGGCACGTACACCCTATTACGCCACTGTTATTTATTGCTTACTTATTCGGCTTACGGCTGGTTAGGAGTTCCCAGCAGCATCCTATGTGGAGCCCCGCTAGAACCCGTGAAACGCGTGAAGACCAGCCCGATGAGACACCAGGAAAGCTGACATTGATGCGGCTATGGCTCATATTTCTGGGCCTTGCTTTTACCATTGGCTTTACCGGCTGGCTGCTTGAACGCAGCGCTACGGTTATCGCGGAAGAAACGGGGCTTAGCCAAGCTGCCGTCGGTGTGCTGATGACCTCGATAGCAACATCGCTGCCTGAGTTGGTAACAACCGTCGCGGCCGTGCGCCGGGGGCATTAACGTTGGCGGTCGCCGGTATTATTGGCGGTAATGCATTTGACACACTGTTTGCCGCCGCGTCAGATGTGGCTTATCGAGGCGGCTCTATTTATCACGCAACGCCCGATCATGTAATGTTGTGGGTTTCCATTTCAGTACTAATGACTGGGGTGCTGATGCTGGGATTATTACAGCGACAAGAACAAGGACCTGGCCGCATTGGCTTTGAAAGCATGGCAATAATCGGCCTATACCTAGTAGGAATAGCCATGCTAATGGTGAACTAATAGCTCGCAAGGCAGCGAAGTTGTATAAGAAAGGAGCGTTAACCGTGATTGGAAGTACGTTAGCAGGGATGGTGGGGGTCTTACTCATTTTGCTGGTGGTGTACGACGCCATTCGCACCACGCTATCGGTGTCCAGCTCAGGCGGCCCACTCACCAACCGGTTGGTGAGTGGCTTATGGTTTGTTCTGTTGGGTATTCACCGTCGGCAAAAAAGCCATGCCATGCTGTCCTCTGTGGGTCCATGGATAACCGTGACATTACTGATGACATGGTTTCTTGTCGCTTGGCTGGGTTGGTTTTTGCTATTTTGTAGTGCACCACAGGCAGTGGTGGTGTCCACTACAAAGGCCACCGCTAGCTTAATTGAACGCGCCTACTATACGGGCTATACCCTCACGACGCTGGGCTATGGTGACTATGTCCCAGGCACTGATGGTTGGCGAACTCCCCGTCATTGCAGCTGCTAATGGTTTTTTTCTTTTTACCCTGTCTATTACTTATATTCTCAATATCATCACAAATGTTATTCAGAAACGCCAAACAGCCTTGTCTATCAACGCACTGGGAAGGGACCCAAGGCAAATAATCGCCGCTACTAACGATGATGGAAAATTTGCAACGTTAGTAAGCCAACTCCAGCCGTTACAACAATCAATTAGTACGCTAGGCCAGCAGCATTTAGCCTATCCAATCCTGCACTATTACCATAGTGAGTCGAGCAGCAAAGCGCTTTCGCTAGCGATCGCAAGGCTTTATCAAGCCATCTCCCTTGTCTACTTTGCCAGTCCAAAGCTAGATACCACTACCCGTGAACAGTTATCAATCTTCCAAAGGGCACTTGAGCAATTTCTTGACACACTCGGCGGCACCTTTATCCAGCCTAACCATAATATTCCTCACATTCCTGAGCTTAACGGATATGCTGAATTACCAGGGTTTGATAAATCGAGTACTGAAATGCACGACTATTTAGCGTCGCTGCCCTACCAGAAAATATTGGTAGCTTACGTCCAGAAGGATGGCTGGGACTGGAAGAACGTTTGGCAAACAGAGCAAGAGTAAAAAGAATAAAGCGTAGCGCACTCGCCGTCTTAAAATTGCTAACCCGTAATACCAAGCTCATTGCTCGCGTTTAGCGTGAGCAATGTTGCTAAGCCCGCCTCCTCTCCCTCTCGTCAATGGCTACATCGCTAGCCTCTCTTACCTAATCACCGCACCGCTCAGCGGCAGCTATAAACTCATCCGTTGTTAATTAAATAAAGCCACCTGTACTGCTTTGGTACAAAAAGTGCTTTCATACCAAAATTCATTTACCCTTATATCTATACAAAACCTATACCAAAGAGAAAAGGGATAAATGTTAACCATTCAGCGTTTTTCATCTCACCATAGCGCCCTGATGCAACACATGGCCTGTATTTCCTTCACACCCGCTGGCATGATTAAAGAAGCGAGCCCTCCCTTTTTAAAAGACCATGGGATACACGCTTAAGGAGATTGCCGGCCAACATCACCGCATGTTTTGTGATGTCGCTGAGACAGCCACTCAGGCATATCAGGATTTTTGGCGTGCTCTTGCTAGCGGTGAAAGCCGCCAAGGCACTTTTAGGCGTATAAATGCTCAGGGTAGCGATATCTGGCTAGAAGCTACCTACTTGCCGATAAAAAATCGGCGCGGCAGCGTCATTTCAATACTTAAAATTGCTAATGATATAACGGCAGCCCACCAGGAGGCAGAGCGCAAAATGCCGTATTAGAAGCACTCGATAGCTCCATGGCGGTAATAGAATTTACCCCAAGCGGTGACATTCTTAATGCTAATCCAAATTTTGAGCGCACGATGGGTTATCGCAATGAAGAAATTACAGGCGCACATCACCAAATGTTTTGCCCTACCGACTTCTTCCAAACCAACCCAAACTTCTGGGAACGCCTTGCCCAGGGCGAGTACATGCAAGGTAAGTTTGAACGGATAAATTCTCGTGGTGACAGCGTCTGGCTTGAGGCTACCTATAATCCCATCCGTGATAGCCATGGCAATGTGGTCAAAGTCGTTAAATTTGCCACCGATATTACTCGCTCTGTTGAAGCAGCTAATTCAGCGACACGTGCCGTCACGAACGCCCAAAGTACGTCTTCTCAAACAGAACAGATTGCACAGAATGGACTTAGCCATTTACAGCGCGTTATGCAGGACTCTAAACAAGCGGCGCAAACGTTAGCAGAAGCGCAGCAGTTAATCGCCGCGCTTAATCAACAGGCGAAAAGCATCAATAGCATTACAGAATCGATTGCACAAATTGCCAATCAAACCAATCTGCTATCTCTTAATGCTGCTGTAGAAGCAGCGCGGGCAGGCGAACAAGGCCGAGGGTTCGCGGTAGTCGCCAATGAAGTGCGAGTTAAGCTCAAGTCTGGTGTATGGGAGGAGGTAGGAAGGGTGGCGTATCCTGTTGATTGATCACGACCAAGATCTCAACCAACACGAGTGGATACGCCATGGCCGATTCTACCCTCCGGACTCTTTCACAACCAGAACCCCAGGTCGCTGACCCGCTGCACGAGCTGCTGCGCCAAGGTGCCCGTGACCTGATCGCCAAGGCCGTCGAGGCCGAGTTGGCCACCTTTCTGGCGCAGTATGCCGATCAGCGGCTCGACGATGGACGCCAGGCCGTGGTCCGCAACGGCTACCTGCCCGAGCGCACGGTCCAGACCGGGATCGGGGATGTCAGCGTGCAGGTGCCCAAGGTGCGTGACCGCAGTGGCGGTGGCGCTCGCTTCAACAGCAGCCTGCTGCCGCCCTATCTGAAGCGAGCCCGCAGCATCGAGGAGTTGATCCCTTGGCTCTACCTGAAGGGGGATCTCCACTGGCGACTACCAGGAGGCGCTGGCGGCACTGCTGGGCGACCAGGCCAAGGGTCTGTCGGCCAACACTGTGTCACGGCTCAAGAAGCAGTGGGAGGACGAGCATACCGAGTGGCGAAAGCGGGACCTGTCAGACCGTCGCTACGTCTACTGGTGGGCCGACGGGGTGTACAGCAACGTGCGCATGGATGACCGCCTGTGCCTGCTGGTGATCATCGGGGTCACCGAGCAGGGCCGCAAGGAGTTGGTGGCCGTCGAGGACGGCTTCCGCGAGTCGGCGGACAGCTGGAAGACCCTGCTGACAGGCCTGCGAGAACGCGGCCTGACCCAGGCTCCCAAGCTGGCGGTGGGCGACGGCGCCATGGGGTTCTGGGCGGCCCTGAGCAAGATTTACCCGGAGACCGACCATCAGCGCTGCTGGGTTCACAAGACGGCTAACGTGCTGAACAAGCTGCCAAAGTCAGTACAGCCCAAGGTCAAGGCCGACCTGCATGACATCTGGATGGCCGAGACCCGCGACGAGGCGCACAAGGCCTTCGATCGCACGCTGAAACGCTTCGAGGCCAAGTACCCCAAGGCGATGGCGTGCCTGGCCAAGGATCGGGAGGAACTGCTGGCGTTCTACGACTACCCGGCAGAGCACTGGGTGCATATCCGCACCACCAACCCGATTGAGTCGACCTTCGCCACGGTCCGCCTGCGGAGCAAGCGCAGCCGGAACTGCGGCTCCAGAGCGACGACCCTGGCGATGGTCTTCAAGCTGCTCCAGAGCGCCGAGAAGCGCTGGAAGCGCATCAAGGGGTTCAGCAAGCTGGAACTGGTCGTGAACAACGTCCGGTTCCAGGATGGAGAGCAAGTAACCGATCAGTCAGACAGGACTGCCGCCTGACCGCCATCCACCAGATTTGACTATAACTCATGAAGTGCGTCGTTTAGCCAAAGGCTCAAGCGAAGCCGTTGCAGAAATTACCCAGGTGCTTAAAGAGAATAGTGCACTAGTAGAACGTACAACCCATTCTATGCAGCAGGTAGTCGAGCAAGGGAAATCGAGCCAAACCAGCGTAGGCGAAATTGAGACTATCGTGAACGAGATACTCACCGGGGCCCGAAATGTTTCAAGTTCAATTGAGCAATTAGCGCTGGAATCCCCACGATGAGCCAATAAAAAGCCAGCACTTTAAGTACTGGCTTTGATGCTTACCGATACTGCCTTAACGTAGCGGTGTTTTGCGCAAATACGGCAGAACTGTTTCGTATTCGCCATATTTCTGCTTAGCATCTTCATTAGAGACACTGGGCGGAATAATCACATCTTGGCCTACCATCCAGTCGGCCGGGGTAGCAACGCCGTGTTTTGCCGTGGTTTGCAGCGCATCCAGGGCGCGTAGAATTTCAGCAAAGTTACGCCCCACGGTCATGGGGTAAGTCATCGAAAGCTTCAACTGCTTATCCGGCCCGATAATAAATACCGAGCGAACCGTCGCGCTATCTGCTGGCGTGCGACCATCAGGTAAGTAGGCGTCTTCAGGCAGCATATCGAAGAGCTTGGAAACAGTCAGACTATCGTCAGCAATGATAGGGAAATTAACATCGCTACCGCATACGTTTTTAATGTCCGTGCCCCAGCGTTTGTGGTCTTCCACGCCGTCTACCGATACACCGATCACCTTGGTACCGCGTTTTTCCACTCGTCGCTAAGGGGTGGCAACGGCGCCAAACTCGGTGGTGCATACCGGTGTGAAGTCTTTGGGATGCGAAAACAGAATTGCCCAGCTATCGCCAATCCAGTCATGAAACCGTATAGGCCCTTGGCTAGTCTCGGCTTCAAAATCAGGCACGACTGCATTGATACGTAATGACATGCTTTCCTCCTTAATGGGCATTGAATACCCTAATACCTTATATGACTTACAACACCCTCACTATAGATCATTCAGTACTAAGACAGCCAGTGGTGGGACAATGTTCACTCTCGTCGCCAAGCGCGTATAAAAGCCTGGCTATCAGAAGCAGAACGGCGCCCGAAGGCGCCGTTTTAGACCAAAAACAGAGCCCCTCTTCTTAGGGATTACTCACCTGTTTTGGCGTCCTTATCTTCCCGCTTAACGCGCTTTAACCACTGCTGCTTCGCGTAGTGGCGCAAATTAGCGACATTATCAGTTTCATCGACAATATCTTGGCCGAGAATGGTTTCGATGATGTCTTCAAGCGTAATCAGGCCCACAAAGGTGCCGTGTTCGTCGTATATCACACGCATATGCAAGTGATCTTTAAGCATCGAAGTAAACACTTGCTCAACATTGTGAGAGATGTCCACGCTACCAATCGGGTGCATCAGTTCGCGCATCGTTTTGGCATCGTCTGCATGGTACATATCGGCTTTATGTACATAGCCAAACGCTTGCTCGCCGTTATCCATTACCGGGAAACGCGTAAAGGGTGCTTTGCCATACTGCTCATCAAACTCTGCCACGGTCATATCGGGCAGCACCGTGATACAAACCGTACGGGGCGTCATGGCCTTGCTCACCAGGATATCGTGCAAGTTGAGCATATTGATAATGGTGCGTGACTCGTCCGCGTCCAGCACTTTTTCTTCCAGACCTACACGAGCTAGCACTTTAATTTCATCACGCAGGTCGACATCGTGCTCTGACTTACCCAGGCGGCGGGTGATCTGCTCTGACATCCAGATAAAAGGCAGCAAGCCAATGATCATCGGTTTTAAAAAGCGTGGCAAAACGGGGACAACCCACGCCAATACGTCGCGCCAATAGTCTTGGGAATAATCTCCGACAGGATCAGAATCAGCATCGTCATGACCGCCGAGACAATGGCAATAGAGGCCTCGCCAAACACCACTGCCGCTTGGGCACCTACCGCAGTTGCCCCGACGGTATGAGCGATAGTGTTGAGCGTCAAAATAGCCGCAAGTGGCCGGTCGATATTAGCTTTTAAGTGCTTAAGCGAGGCGTGCAACTTAGGATTATCTTCTTTCTGCTTAGCAATATAACTAGGCGTGATCGAAAGAAGCGCTGCTTCAAGGATGGAACATAAGAACGAGAACGCGATTGAAAGGGTAGCAATCGTGATTAAGAGAAACATGAGGGCCTAGAGTGATGGGTTGTCTCTGGTTTATAGGGGCACCAGATAAGGAAGTCAATGGTTATCTATCGCGCACTCGCCGACTCCGTTAACTGTATTTACGTCCTAAGCGGCAACGCGGTGCCAATGGCGATGAAGATGCCGCCACAGGTGCGGTTGAATCCTCGGCCGACGCGCTTTAACCAATGGCGAATTCGGTTGGCCAACTTGGCAAGTAAGCCTTCCACAGCACATTCGATCACGATAAAAGTGCCTGCTAGGACGAAAAACTGCACCACCAGGTTACGCTGTGGGTCGATAAACTGAGGCAGAAAAGCGCTGAAAAACAGCAGCACCTTGGGGTTGGTAACCGATGCCAGAACGCCCTGACGATAAAGCTGCCAGCCGCTCGCTCGGCTTGCATTAACATCGATCTCACCGGTAATGGGCGGCGAGCGCCATACCTGAATACCCAGCCAGACAAGATAGGCCCCACCCAACCATTTTAATACCGTCAGCCAAACGACCGATGTCTTGAGCAGCGCGCCAATGCCAAACATACATAGGGCAATAATCAGCATGAAGCCTGTGGCACCGCCGACGATAGTGAACAGCGTTTTGCGACTACCATGGAGCGCGCCGTGGGTCAGCGCCAACAACCCGTTTGGCCCTGGCGAAAGCGAGAGGCCAATGCAGGCAATCAAGTATAAAAGCCACGTATCCAACAACATATTCATGCCTCGCCCGTGGAAAATGCGACTGTTGTGCTAGCCACCCAGCTTTAGTGAGCGCTTAGCATTCGTTGGTTTCTATTGTGTTGTTTTTTCATTTTGTTGCAGTAATGCCATTAAAAACGCCTCGCTGGATTACCTATCATCCAGGAGGCGTTTGGCTTGCTACGTTCGTACGGTTACAGAACGCTTAAGCGAATACCTCGGTCCACTCGCTGCGCTTGGCCAGCAGATTACGGGCCAGTTCCTGGGCACCTTCCAGGCTGTGGCTATGGCCCAGCCGCACTGCATTTCGTTGCAGGCGGGCACTTCGGTCGCGACGAGTACATCGTTCAAGGTTTGTTCGATGATGGTCAGCACGTCGTTATAGTCGTCGTGGTTAATCATCGCAATATAGAAGCCGGTTTGGCAGCCCATGGGGCTGATATCGACCACTTTATCGGTATGATTGCGCGACAGCTCGGCCATCAAATGCTCAAGCGAGTGCAGCGCCGGCATTTCCATGTGGTCTTTATTGGGCTGGCAGATCCGCAGGTCGTATTTGTGAATGCGGTCGCCATGCTGGCCTTCTTTGATGTCGGCTAAACGCACGTACGGGGCTTTTACCTTGGTGTGATCCAGGTTAAAGCTCTCGACGTTCATCTTTTATCGGTCATGTTGGCTCCTTTTCCGTGTCGCTTTTCGTTTAGCTAGTTGGCCTATTCTACACGCTAGGGTTATACCTTGGGCGCGTCAAAATTCCATGGCTCATCGGTGTAAACGCACACGTTAGCATCTTCAATATCGCCATCGGGCGATTCAACGTGTTTGGCGAAGAAGTCTTGAATCTCTTTGCGTTGACAGTGCGCTTCAAACTCTTCACGACTGGCCCAGATTTCATGAAAACAATCGGGTAACCTGTGCCTTGTGCGTAAGGGTTATCAATTTGACGTGTCACGGTGTAATGAATACATGCATCTTCACGATGGGAATTCGGCTCAAGTGACTGAAGCGCTTTAAACACTGCTTCTTCTTTGCCTGGCTTGGGTTTAAAGCCAGCAACGCAGTAAATTTTTCTGACATGCTCATATCCTAAATCGTTAAGCGTACAACATTATGCGGCTTGTCTAGGCAGGTTACCAACCTAACGAATAATGCGTTCAGCCAGTGCCTCTAAATCTGTGACTGTCTTATCCGGCTCGATACCCCAAGGGTCAAAGGGCGCCTCAGAGCTACGACGTATCCAGGCGCTGCGTAACCCCGCGTGCGTGGCGCCAATCACATCAAATGGATTGCTTGAAACTAACCACGTATGTTCCGGACGCACCTCTAAACGGCTACGCAGATGAGCGTACACGGCAGGGTCGGGCTTGAAGCGTTTTATTTCATCCGCGCTGATAATGTCATCCATGTGGCTCTCAACGCCCGCGCGAGTCAGTAATTTTGCAACGGCGTCGGCAGTGCCGTTCGAAAACGCCACACAACGTATGCCCGCATCGCGCAATTGATCCAACGCTGGAACAACATCGTCAAACGCAGGTAGCTCACCATAAATCGCCATCAGGTGATCTTGGTCGTTATCGGAAAGGCCGGTCTGTAGTGCCCGGTCGAAAACCAGCGCTTCGCGGGTGCATTCAGAAAACGGTACATAGGCACCCATCAAGCCATGACGAAAGCTGTACTCAAGCTGCTTCTCGCGCCAACGACGGGCAAATTCGACTGCCTTATCAACATCCGTCAAGCGTCGTTCTAACTCGATTGTCACTCCCTGAGTATCAATCAGCGTGCCGTAAACATCGAAGGCTAATACCGGTTGCATCGTGAGTGTCTCCTTTCAAACATTTGCGCAGTGACTCTGCCTAAGCGTAGCGGGCCCATTAAAACCTCCACATCCATTGCCTCTTTCAGATCCAGGGAGGCTTGCTAATCAGCACACAAACAATCATGATTATCATTAGCGAATAATGCACCTTATCATTCTATGACAACCACCAGCATGCATCTTTTACTTATCGACGACGACCCTGTTTTAGGCGAGCAGTTAACGTCATTGTTAAGCCAGCAGGGGTACCGTGTAACTCACTGCGTAGACGCAGAAAGCGGCCTATTGCGCGCCCAGGCTGGTGATATCCATTTGCTGCTCTTAGATGTCAGGCTTCCTGGCATGAGTGGTCTCGAGCTATTAGCCACCCTGCGCCAACAGGGGTCACTACCGGTGTTAATGCTTAGCGCTTGCGGTGCGGAAGAGGAGCGCATTCGCGGCCTGCAAAATGGCGCGGATGACTATTTAGCGAAACCTTTCAACCCGATAGAGTTGATCTTACGCATTGAGGCGCTGTTACGTCGTACGATCCAACAGCCAGTCACCCAAACCCAACGGTTAACGTTAGGCACGCTTTCGCTGAACCAAGCAACGGCAGAAATAAATGTCGCGGGTAGCGGTGTGGAGTTAACACCGCTGCAGTTTCGCTTACTGTGGCTGCTGGCCCAGCACCGCGGCCAAACGCTGAGTAAAAGCTATCTTTATCATCGCCTTTTTCAGCGTGAATACAGCTCCTATGACCGCAGCTTGGATATGCACGTCAGCCGGATTCGCCGAAAACTAAGTAGCGCCGGATTTGATGCCCATCGGCTGCAAACCCAACACGGCAAAGGCTACTGCCTGCAATGAAGCAGCGCTTACTGTGGAAGCTTTGCGGCGTCGTCGCAGTGGGCGGCATTACCTTGGTACTCGCCACCTCACTGCTTGAAAAGTGGGCCGAACGACAAATGAGCGTCATCGCCCCACAACACCAGCGCACCCTGGCTGCCTGGGGCGCGAAGGCAGAAGCACTCTACAACGCGGGCGATGAGGAGGCATTGGCGGCGTGGCTTGAGGCACTGCAAGCCCAAGAAGACACCTGGGCGGCCGTGGTTACCTCTAATGTCACACCGCTAGCAGGCGGTACGCTCTCGGCACAATTCCAGGAAGGGTATCGGCTGGGACGATTGATCGAGTGGCCGATACATCTCTATTTTGCCGATAACCCCATCATGGATATCACTTTTGATGGGGGTATCGCCACTTTTAATCACCCTACCTCAGCGCATGCGCCCTGGCAGCCATCTAAATACGGTTATTTGGCTCGTAAATGGGCTGATTCCACTTTTAACGCTGCTCGCGATTGCCTGGTTGTTATACCGACACATTATGGGCCCGCTGCGCTACCTGCGTGATGCTACCCAGGCATTGGCTGATGGACAGCCGCACTCGGCGGTCCAGCCCACGCGGCGAGACGATGAACTAGGCGAATTGATAGCCCGTTTTGATGGCATGGCGCTAAAAACCCAAGGCACTATTACTGCTCAGCGCCAGCTGCTCGCCGATCTTTCCCATGAAATTCGCGCGCCACTGACCCGCCTTAGCCTGGCGATCGGCCAAATGAAAGCCACCCTGACTCACCGCCTCAACTTACCCGCCTGGAGCAGGAGAGTCAGCAAATGCGTCAGTTGGTCAATGACGCCTTGACACTCGTCTGGTTAACCCATGAGTCGCCAACGCTGGGCAGCGATACGTTCGATTTGGTAGACCTGTTGGATGCGCTTATGGATGACGTGCGTTTTGAGTATTCAGAACATCAGTGGCATGTCGAGCTGCCTGATAGCGCACTGCTTGAGAATTCCAGTCAACGAGCGCTAGCCCAAGCGCTGGAAAACCTGCTGCGTAATGCCTGTCATTACTCAAGCTCTGTTTGTCAGACGCCAACGCTCTACCTCTCCCTGCGCCAGCAGAAGGATTACTACCAACTCACCCTGCGCGATAACGGCCCAGGCGTTGAGGAAGCACAGCTTCAACACCTCTTTACACCTTTTACCGCACCCCGGATGCACGTCAAACGCGCCCCGAGGGCACCGGGCTGGGGCTTGCCCTTGCACTGCGTCAAATCAACGCTGTGCGTGGAGAGATCGCTACGCGCAACCACCCTGAGGGTGGATTGGAACACACTATTTCCCTCCCAAAGGACGCGGCGGACTCGAACGAGATGTAACAGTTGTAAAAACAGTAGCCAGCGGCTCTCGCTCAAACGAGAATAATAATCAAATAGAAAAACATTGGGAGCTTATTCGTTATCATGCCGCATACCGTTCGATTCCTCCGTCATCCCCTTAGCCTGACCGTTGCCGCTTTAATGAGCAGCACAGCGCTTGCTCAGCCAACACAGCCGCTTGATACCGTCCAGGTAGTAGCCGACTCGCTTAATAACAGCGACAGCGTCGTAGAGGCAGACACACTAGAGCGTTACCAAGCAGAGGATCTTGGCGAGATTTTTGACCAAGCCCCGCAAGTCAACGTTGGCGGCTCGCTAGGCATTGCTCAGAAACTTTATGTGCGCGGCGTGGAAGACCCGCTGTTAAACGTGACCATCGACGGCGCTAACCAAAGTGGCAGCCTGTTCCACCACACGGGACGTATCGGCTTAGACCCTGCGTTACTCAAGCGTGTGGAAGTGAGTGCAGGGCTGGCCGCGCCACCGATGGCCCAGGGGCACTGGGCGGCAGCGTTCGCTTTGTCACCAAAGATCCTGACGACCTGCTGCGCGATGGAGAGCGTTTCGGTGGGCTGATCTCAGCAGGTGTCGGCAGCAACCCAGAGAGCTACCGGGTGAGCACCACGCTATTTGGTCGCTTTAATGACCAGTGGAGCGCGATGGGCACACTGGTAGAGCGCGACCAGCAGCGTTATGAAGATGGCAACGGCAACGAGCAGGCGGGTACCGAGGCCAACCAGCAGTTAGGGCAGCTTAAACTGCTTGGCGACTTCGGTGCTCAGCGCTTTACGCTGAGCCATGAAATACGCCAGGACGAAGGCGAACGTACCCAGCGCCCCCAGTGGGTCATTAGTGGCTTCAACCGCCTTTACTCACTGGATGCCGAGCGCCAAACCAGCACGCTCAACTACGGCCTGCGCCCCCAGGAACAGACATGGTTGGATCTTGATGCCACCCTTTACCACACCACCGCTGATGTGGAGCAAAACGTGGCGGATCGCTGGGGCCGCTACCTTGGTGAGTCTGAGACCACTGGCGTTAGCATCGCTAACACCAGTCGTGTGGGTAATCATCAGGTCACGTATGGCCTCGATTACCGGGATGACGAAGTCACCGCGGGCTATGCCGAGGACCCAACGCAAGAGCGCGAAAGTGGAGAAATCGCCGGTGTCTTTATTCAAGATGACCTGCAGCTCACCGAGGACTCTAAGCGTGGGCGTGGGCGCCCGCTATGACCGCTATCGGTTAACCGACAATAGCGGCCTCTCCTATCGGGAGGATGACGTTAGCCCTAATATTGATGCCGAGTGGGCAGTGACCGACAGCGTGACGTTAAGCGCTGGCCATGCTCGCGCCTTTCGCGGCCCTAAAGCCCATGATGCCTTCAAGCTGGAAGGGGCTGCTAATTCGCCCGACCTGCGCGGGGAGCAGGCTCGCAATAGCGAAGTGGCCGCTCGCTTTGAACAAGGGCCATGGCAGCTCAGCGCTGAGCTTTATCGCTCTACCATTGATGATGTAATTGCCGACCCGCTTGGCCGCCCCACGGTGTATCAAAATGTGGGCGATCTTGAGTCCGACGGCTATGTATTGAGCGTTGATTATCAGTGGGAAGCACTCTCGGCGGGATTAAGCTTCCATCACAATGATATCGAACTTAACGGCCAGCCGCTGACCGTTTACGAATACAACGGTATTGGTAACACCATCGGTGACACCTGGGCCGCCCATGTGGATTATCAGGTGAACAACGATTGGCAGATAGGCTGGCGCAGTCAGTTTGTAGAGGGCATTAGCGATTTGGAAACTTCAGTCGGTTCTATTAGCAAACCGGGTTACGGTGTCCATGATGCCTACGTTCGCTGGCTGCCTACCAGCAGCGAGGACTTAGCGCTCACGTTAACCGTCAATAATCTGCTTGATAAGCAGTATCTCGATCATGCCAGCAACGCCGACTTCGAGCATATTCCCGGCTATGAAGGCATTGTGGGGCTGGCCGAGCCAGGTCGTGACGTACGCCTAGGTGTGAACTATCGCTTCTAGAACGCTCTCTTTTCTCACTCTTTATACAACAATGCCCGCTAGGTTAGCGGGCATTGGTGCTAGCAGGGTCAGCAGTGCTGTTAAACCGTAAAAGCGGCTTCCTGCTGGCCCGTCTTTAGGTCGCCCGAGCGGGTTAACTCATCGGTAACGCGGTCGATGGCGCGTTTGGCGCGGCCAATCATTTCGTCCACTTCACCACGATTGATGGTGAGCGGTGGCGCAAAGCCGAGGATATCGCCTTGTGGCATGGCGCGGGCAATCAGGTTCTCTTCCATCGCGGCTGCCGCCACACGGGGGCCTACTTTCAACGCAGGGTCAAAGTGCAGGCGCTGCTTGGCCTCTGGCGAGAACTCCAGGGCGGCCATTAAGCCAACACCCCGCACATCACCCAGCAGCGGGTGACCTTCAAAGTTAGCCTTTAATTGCTGCTGGAAGTAAGCGCCGGTTTCGGCGGCATTCCCCACTAGGTTTTCGCGCTCGATAATGTCGAGATTAGCCAGCCCTGCCGCACAGCCCAGCGCGTGGCCGGAGTAGGTCCAGCCGTGGCCGATGGGGCCAAACTCGCCGGTGCCCTGCTCAAGCACTTGCCAGACTTTCTCACCGACAATCACGCCAGAAAGCGGCTGATAAGCGCTAGTGAGGCCTTTGGCGATGGTGACCAGGTCAGGCTTCATATTGTAGTGGTGGCTGCCGAAGTCAGAGCCGGTACGGCCAAAGCCACACACCACTTCGTCGGCAATCAGCAGCACGTCGTATTTGGCTAACACGGCTTGAATCGCATCCCAGTAGCCTTCCGGCGGCGGCACGATTCCGCCGGTGCCCAATACCGGCTCGCCGATAAAGGCGGCGACGGTGTCTGGGCCCTCTTCCAGAATCATCGCTTCCAGCTTATTGGCGCAATAAGCAGAGAATTCAAGCTCAGTCATGCCGTGCTGTTCGGCGGCACGCAGGTAGTAGTGTGGCGCTTCGGTATGGCGAATGGTATCAATCGGTAGATCGAAGTGATCGTGAAACGCCTTCAGACCAGTCAGCGAGCCGGAAGCGATACCCGAGCCGTGGTAACCGCGCATGCGTGAAATGACCTTTTTCTTCTGCGGGCGGCCCAGTACGTTGTTGTAGTAGCGCACGATCTTGAGTTGGGTTTCATTGGCATCCGAACCGGACATGCCGTAATACACCTTGGACATGTTCATGCCGGCGATCTTGAGGATACGCTCGGAAAGCTCGATCTGCGGCTCGTTGGAGTGGCCAACATAGGTATGGTAATAAGAGAGTTCGAGCGCCTGCTTGTAGATCGCCTCGGCCACTTCAGTGCGACCGTAGCCAATGTTGACGCAGTAAAGCCCGGCGAAGCCGTCGATAAATTCACGGCCGTCTTTATCCACGATATTGATGCCTTTGCCGCCGGTAATCACACGCCCCGGCGCATCACCGTGGGCAAAATCGCGCAGGTGGGTTGAGGCGTGGAAAGTGACTTTGCGGTCGCGTTCGATCAGATCCTGATGCAAGCTCATAACGTTCTCTCTGTACGATAAACCTTCCCATAGCGGGAAGGATCTTAAAATATTGCAGTCTTTTCGGCTGGTTAGGCACACACGAACACGCTGTAAACCCATCCCTGGGCGCTCGGCTTTTTCATCCCTGAAAAGACGGTTCGCTTAGTACCTAGCCAGCCTCCCTTAAGATATTTACTCTCTTGACTAGCTACCTGATACCGAGCCAAGCGCACCCAAGCAGTAATATTTCGTTTCAAGGTACTCATCGATACCGGTGGCGCCACCTTCACGGCCAAGGCCGGACTGCTTCACACCGCCGAAGGGTACCGGCGGGCCGGTCATCTTCACCGAGTTGACGCTTACCATGCCGTACTCAAGCGCGCGCATCAGCTTCCAAATGCGACGAATATCATGGGTGTAGATATACGCGGCCAGCCCGTACTCGGTGTCATTCGCCATTTCAATGACTTCATCGTCGGTGCTGTAGGCGGTGATACCGGCCACAGGGGCAAAGTTCTCTTCTCGCCACACTTTCATGTGTGGCGTGACGCCTGTCAGCAACACTGGCATGAAGAAATTCTCGCCGGGTGCCTGGCTTTGATCACCGCCGATCATGGTGGCGCCTTTGGAAATGGCGTCATCGACAATGGCGGCTGCTTTTTCTACCGCCCGACGATGAATCAGCGGGCCCAGGTCTATCTCGCTCTGCAGGCCATTGCCTACGGTGAGTGCCGCCATGCGTTCGGTGAATTGCTCAACAAATTCATCATGGATGGATTCGTGCACCAGGATGCGGTTGGCGGCCAGGCAATCCTGCCCGCCGTTTGGAACTTGGCGTTTACGGCTGCATAGGCCGCCTCTTTGGGGTCCATATCCGGCCCAACAATAAACGGCGCATTGCCGCCCAGTTCCAACGACAGTCGTTTAACGGTATGCGCGCTCTGTTCAATTAATAGCCGGCCCACGCGAGTAGAGCCTGTAAAGGACAATGCACGGATACGTGATTCTGCGCAGAGAATCTTTGAGACTTCCGCCGGATCGCCCAGCACCACGTTGAAAATGCCTTCAGGAATACCGGCACGCTCGGCAAGCTCCGCCAGCGCCAGCGCTGAAAAGGGCGTTTCATTGGCCGGTTTTATAATTACAGGACAGCCCGCCGCCAGTGCCGCGGCGGCTTTGCGCGTAATCATCGCCAGCGGGAAGTTCCACGGCGTAATCATCGCGGCAATGCCGACCGGCTCTTTAATAGTGCCCAGGGATGCATTAGGAATATGGCTGGGAATGGTCTCGCCGTAGGTACGTTTGCCCTCTTCGGCAAACCAGCGCACGAAGCTGGCCCCGTACTCTACTTCACCGCGAGCATCGGGCAACGGCTTGCCCTGTTCCAGCGTCATGATGGTGGCGAGGTCTTCACGGTTGGCTTGAATCAGGTCATACCAAGCTAGTAAGCGCTCACAGCGCTCGTCGGCGCGCAGTGCCCGCCAGTTTACAAACGCGGCTTCAGCGGCATCCACTGCGGCAGTAATTTGCTCGGCTTCCAATAGCGGGATATGGCCGATCGCTTCATTGGTGGCAGGATCATATACCGCTTCTTCGCGACCACCTTCTCCATGCGTCCATTTACCGTTCACGTAAGCGTACTGACGGAAAAGACGCGGATCTTCCAGGCGCTTGGCGAGCGTGGTCGATAGTGTGGTCATGGAAACCTCCCTCAAATGCAGTCTGGCTAACCGAGCGCTGCAGTCACTGTGTGGCATTGTCAGCAAGCGCTCTTAAGCCTTGCTATCGAATGCACACAGGTTAACGGAGAGGTGCCACGAAGTGTTTTTGAAAACCGAGGCTTATCGCGCGACTTTTTTTGTCAGCGGACGTTTTGCAGTGCTTTTTTTTGGTGGGTTGGGGCGATGAGTAATGAGAAGAGTGATTTAGAGCACATCGTCAGTATCAATGCCTATCGGCTCGCGCTTCACTGTTTTGGTCACAATATAGGTGTAATAGCGCTCGATACCGGCCTCGGAAACCAGCCACTTATCCATCAGGCGTTGGTAGCTATCGATGGTGCGCGCTTCAAATTTCACTAGATAATCCACGCCACCGCCTACCGCGACGCATTCGGTGACTTCCGGGGTTTGCATCACCAGGGCTTCAAAGCGAGTGAAGCTGTCGGCATTGTGCTGTTTCAGTTCGATCTGCACCCAGACGGGGTTACGCGGCACCAATACGTCGCTATTGATGCGCGCGCTATAGCCTTGAATAACGCCCGCTTTTTCTAACCGTTTTACCCGCTCCCAGCAAGGACTGACAGAGAGATTGATGGCCTCGGCCAGCTTCGACTTGGTGATCCGCCCATCGCGAGAGGATATCGAGGATTTTAAGGTCATAGCGGTCAAGTTTCATCATGCCGAGGGCTACGCCTCCAAGCGATCAACAATATCGGCAATCACCGCCAGGGTGTCTCCCATATTGATAAGCGAGGGTGCACGGCGAGCCATCAAAATGCCATCACGCTCGGCTTTATACGCCACCGGGTCGGTGCCGCTGCGCGTTATGTCATACACGTAGGCGATGGTTTGGCCCTTCTTCACTTCTTCTCCCAGCGCCACCAGTAGCTCTAATACGCCTGAATGCTGGCTCTGCACATAGCAGCTGGCATCGGGCATATCGAGATACATCTGCCCGCCTTGCGGCATTTCAACGTCGCCTTGCACCAAGCCGTAGTGGATTAAGAAGTTGCGCACACCCCGCTCGGCAATGGCGATGCTTTGGGGTGTTGAGGTGCCGCCACCGCCCAATTCTGTGGCGACAAAGACTTTACCCTGACGCTCGCAGACAGTGTCGAACAACCGTTCTGCATCGAGTTCAAACATCACCATAGCGTAAGGCGCACCAAAGGCTTTGGCGCCCTCAAGGGCGGACTGCTGCTGCGCTTTGTTATCCAGCACATGGGACGCACCAAACGGCAGGATATCCAGCGTACGGCCGCCGGAGTGCAGGTCGAGCACGACATCCGACATCGGCACCAGTACACGGGTGAAGTAATCGGCTATTTGCGGCGTCACACTACCATTTGGGTCTCCGGGAAAGCTGCGATTGAGGTTGCCTTTATCCATTGGCGAGGTGCGCTTGCCTGCCATCACTGCTGGCGTATTCATGCACGGCACGATGATCACACGCCCTGTTACGTCTTCCGCTTTCAGCGTCGAGGAAAGCTTCAGCAGCGAGGTAATACCCTCGTACTCATCGCCGTGGTTACCGCCGGTCAAAAGTGCCGTAGGGCCGTCACCGTTTTTAACCACGGTCACAGGAATCATCACTGCGCCCCAGGCAGACTTATCGGTAGAGATGGGCAGCTTTAAAAAGCCGTGCTGCACACCATCGGCGTCGTAATCCACGGTGGCGAAAATAGGGCTTGGTCGTAGTTGGCTCGACTGATCGATCATTGGGTATTCCCTTTTTATACGGGCGGCTATGTAACAAGCGACTATTTGACGAATAGCTGGCGCGGAAAATTGGCCAGGGTTTCGCAGCCGTCTTCGGTAATCAATATACTTTCGGTAATTTCCAAGCCCCAGTTTTCTTCCCAGAGTCCCGGCATAAAGTGAAACGTCATGCCCGGCTCCAGAATGGTGTCATCGGAGGGGCGTAGGCTCATGGTGCGCTCGCCCCAATCGGGGGGTAGGAAATACCGATCGGGTAACCACAGCGGGCACCGCCACGGTCAAAACCATACTTATCCATCGCCGCACCCAGCGCCATGGCAATATCCGCCGTGCGGTTGCCAGGCTTGGCGACCGCCAAACCATTTTCGATGCCTTCCAGCAGAGCCGACTCCGCGCGGATAAAGTCGATGGGCGGCGTACCCAGGAAAACCGTACGCGACATCGGCGCATGGTAGCGCTTAAATACCCCGGCAATTTCAAAGAAGGTACCCTCGCCTTTGCGAAACGGTGTGTCATCCCAGGTCAGGTGAGGGGCAGCAGCGTCTTTACCGGTAGGCAGCATGGGAACGATGGCGGGATAGTCACCGCCAAAGACCTTGCCGTTTTCATCCACAAAACCTTCGATGCCAACGCGGTAAATTTCAGAGACTAATTTGCTCTTCGGCAAGCCGGGCTCAATCACTTCCAAAATGCGCGAATGCATGCCTTCCACGATTTTGGCAGCAATGCGCATATAAGCCACTTCTTGGGGCGATTTTATTGCCCGGCACCAGTTCACCAGCGCATTGGCATCCATAAAACGCGCATGGGGCAGCTCGCGTAACAGGCTTAAATACGCCTTGGCAGAGAAGTAATAGTTATCCATCTCCATGCCCACTACGCCCAAGTGCCAGCCGCGATCCGGCATGATCGACTGGGCCAGGTACTCCATGGGATGCATATCCGGGTTCTGTACGTAGTAATCCGGATAATAGGTAATATTGTCGGGATCAATCCAGCAGGTGCGCAGCGCACCGTTGGCGTCCATACGCCGTCCGAACCATACCGGCTCGCCTTCAAGACCCACCAGCACACACTGATGCACATAAAATGACCAACCATCGTAGCCGGTTAGCCAAGCCATATTGGAAGGGGTCACTGACGATCAATACGTCAATACCACGACTGGCCATTTCAGCGCGCACTTTCCACAGGCGGTTAGCGTACTCTTCGCGCGTGAAAGGCAGGGAAACCTGAGTCATCGGGCAACTCGCCATTAAAGATCACCAAGAACCAGCGTACTGCCTATAATAGGCACGCAAAGCTGGGCCACAGGATCGACCTGACCACCGCCGCAGCAGGCCTGCCAATGTCGTCTTAAGCCGATACTAGCACCCACCCTTGGTTCACGGTCAAAGGCTTTATGGCAAAAGTGCATAGAACATCATTATTTAGGCTGAGCAAGCTTATAATTGCTACAGCGGTTACTCTTCCACTCTGTTCAAATCATAGATACATTTTCCCGCTATGAACGTCTGCTGCGGCTGAAGTTTGTTATCGAGTAGTGTCACATCAGCATCGAAGCCGATTGCTAAACGCCCTTTTGGGCGTGTAAACCGAGGACTCTAGCGACATTGGTGGAAATCAAGCCTAACGCTGACTCAAGAGGCAACACACCTTCACGCACCAAGCGCTGCCAATCTGCAATGAGTGTCGTGTTCCTGGCGACCTTCATTCCCAGGTAGGTCCCCTGGGTATCGAATTCGGGCAAACTGCCGTTGCAGTCGGAACTCATGGTAATGAGTTCAGACGGGACGCCACGCTCGAGTAAGCGAGACACAGCATCAAAACCGGACAGACCGTCACCGGCGTCTTCGAAGGCGGTGACATCGACGCTTGCATTGAACGTTAACGCATAGTCCGCCGCTTCTTCGAGCAAGGCAGGGTGGCGATTCACATGGGTGGGGATCACTTGATCGGCGGGAATCTCGGTCTCGGATAGCAATCTACGCAGCGGTTCCAGCCCCGCTTGCCGTCGCCGAGATGGAAATGGCAAATACCCCGCTTGCCCGCCAGCATGGCGCCTACGCGGGTATCGCTGACGATCCGTTCGATTTCGTCCTGGCGTGGCTGGCTCGATCGATGATCAGAGATAGCGATTTCGCCCAAACCAATAACTTCGGGTATCCAGGCCAGATCGCGCTGGATATCGCCGGTCAACGTGGGAGGCGGGACGCGATACGCACCGGTGTACATGTAGGCCGATATACCCTCGGCTTTCAGCCCGCGTACCTTGGCCAGCAAGTCCGCCGGGGAACGACTGATGCTGTCGGTGCCCAGCACCCCCACCACCGTGCCGATACCCATCGCGGCTATCTCAAAGGCCGAAATTTCCGGACAGCGCGTACCGCAGCCACCCTCGCCCCACCGCCGGTGACGTGAACGTGCTGATCGATAAAGGCCGGCACCGCGGTGAGCGTCCGCGCCTCCACAACCCGCACTGGCCAGCCCGCGGGGATCTCGAGGTCACGCCCCAGGGCGGCGATACGGCCATCGGCGATCAGAATATCGTTTGCCTCGAGAGGCTCCGGCGCATAGAGACTGCCGACCCGCAGCAGGGTCAGCAGCCTGTCTTCCCGGGGGTCGGCGGGCATCATGGCGTCTCACCGTCTGGCGTTGTGGCGGCAACCGACCGGAAGCGGCGCCCCTGATCCGCTCAATGGCGCTATCCACATCGTCGATCAGCAAGACCAGCAGGTCGCCTTCGCTGGCCTCCTCGAAAGCGCGCTCCACGGCCTGCTGCTCTTCCATGATAACCTCCACCCGGCAGGTGCCCGGGACAGACTCAGCGCCTTCGCGCAGCAGGCGGGCGGCGTCACCGGGGGTGCGTCCGCGGGCGTCGGTCTCGTAAATGAAGACCACGTCGTGCATCCGGGCAAGCAGGGTGCCCAGCGTGAACAGGTCCTCGTCGCGGCGGTTGCCAGGGGCGCTGGCGACACTGATCCGTCGGCGGGCAGGAATGCAGCCGACCAGTCCGCTTAAGGCTTCAAGCGCTGGTACATTATGGCCGTAGTCGATCAGCACCTTCATGCCGTCAGCGTCGATGAGGTTGGTGCGGCCGGGGTTCTGGCCCGGCGTGGGGTGGAAGGTCTGCAAGCCCATCTGGATGTCTGCGATCGACAGACCCAGCGCATAGGCGGCGGCACTCGCCGCCAGTGCGTTAGCGACATTGAAGCGCGCATGACCTTCGAAAGTGATCGGCACGTCCACTACCGGGATTACCTCGGCCTCAACATGGCCCTGGCGCATCACGATGCGCTCGTTATGGACGGTAAAGCGACACCCTGTTCGTGCACATGCTGACGAACAGGGCGGGAGTTAGGGTCCAACGTGAAGAAGATGATCTCACCCCGAGCCCACTGCTGGCCTTCCAACACACGGGGGTCATCGGCATTGAGCACCGCCGTACCGCCCTGGCGGACGGCATCGATCACCACCGTCTTGCAGCGCGCCAGCTCATCAAGCGTGTGGATATCGTGCTCGCCCAGGTGGTCGCTGGCAATGTTAAGCAATACGCCCACGTCGCACTCGTCGAAGCCCAGACCGCGGCGCATGATGCCGCCGCGGGCGACTTCCAATACGGCACACTCGACCGTGGGCTCGCGAAGCACGATCTCTGCCGCATGGGGGCCGCTATAATCGCCGCGCAGGATGACATGATTGTCTATCTCGATGGCTCCAGTGCAGGCCATGCCGACGTTGCGTCCCGCCTGACGCAGCAGGTGCGAGAGCAGCCGCACCGTGGTGGTTTTGCCGTTGGTGCCAGTAACCGCTGCAATGGGAATACGCCCGATTGATTCGCTGTCGGGGAACAGCATGTCGATCACCGGGCGACCCACATCGCGGCACTCCCCGTGGGTAGGCGAAAGGTGCATGCGAAAGCCGGGCCCGGCATTCACTTCAACCACCGCGGCCGATTGTTCCTCGAGGGGCTTCGTCAGGGGTTTCGGCGAGCAAATCGATGCCGATGATGTCCAGCCCTACCAGCCGCGCGATGCGCTCAGCTACATAGCGCACTTCCGGGTGGACATCGTCGGTGACGTCCGTCGCCGTGCCCCCCGGTGCTAAGGTTTGCCGTGGGCTTGAGAAAAACTATTTCGCCCGCAGGAATCACGCTCTTCAGGCTCAGGTTTTGCTGGCTGATTAGCCGTAGCGACTGCTCGTCCAACTTTATCTGGGTTAGCAGGTTCTCGTGGCCGACCCCGCGGCGCGGGTCGTGATTCTCAGCGTCGACCAGCGCCTGGAGTGTTGCCACCCCGTCGCCCACCACATGGGCCGGACGGCGCCTAGCGGCGGCGACGAGTTTGCCGTCTATGACTAGCAGGCGGTGATCCTCACCGCGAATGTACTGCTCGACAATCACCGATGAATTGCGTTGCGAGGCAATGTTGAAAGCATCACTCAGCGCCTGGTCGTCCTCGACATTGGTGCTCACCCGCGGCCATGGTTACCGATGACTGGCTTCACCGCCACGGGATAACCAATAGCGTGGACGGCATCCAGCGCCTCGTCGAACGAACTACACACCCGCCCTTGGGGCACTGGAATGCCGGCATCACCTAGGACCTGCTTGGTCCACTCTTTATCGTCGGCGATACCGTAGCTGATAAGGTCTGTATGGCCGGTCACCGTCGCCTGGATGCGCTGCTGGCGGTGGCCGTGACCGAATTGGATATAGCTGTTTTCCTCGCTCAAACGCGTATGGGGAATGCCACGCTGAGTAGCGGCATTGACGATGGCCGCCGTGGAAGGGCCAAGCATGTGGTCGTCACGTACCTGCCTGAGGCGGCCAAGGATGGCCGGCAAATCAATCGCTTCACCGCAAAACAAGCGCTCGACAAGGTCGACTGACTCGACACCGGCGGCCAGTCCGCAGGCCTCATCGCGGTAGCGGTAGACTACGCTGTAAATACCGGGGTCATAGCTGTCAATGGTCTTGCCATAACCCACTGAGAAGCCGATCAAGTTCTGCAGCTCAATGGCAACATGTTCAACGACATGGCCAGCCCAAGTGCCGCGCTCCAGCCGCTCCAGAAAGCCACCTGGGCGACCCACCGAACAGCGGTGCTCCTGCAGGGTCGGCAACAGCGCGGTCAACCGTTCAACGATACCGGGCACAAGGTCGCTCGGCCGCTCCTCAAGTTCACCAATATCGAGGCGCATAAAAATGGCCGGATAGCGACTGAAGTAGTTCGGGCCGCGTAGAGCCCGATGTTCAAGAATATTCATCGCCCCACCGCGAGCATGGCGTCAAGTTCGTGGGGGACGAGATAGCGTCGAGCCTCAACGTCAAAGCCGTGGCCGCTAACCAGCGCATGGAAGATCATATGCTCGACGGCCACGGGTTCCCCCATGGCGAGGTCGGCAATGTTTGAACTCGCCAGATCCCGGCTATCGATAAGGATGACATGTCCTGAACCGATGGCTTCAATAATGCCGTGGGGTGAATAATCACCGCAGCGTCCTCACCCAAGCCCACCAGGTGTTCGGGGTTGCTGGCGCCGACCTCCATCAGCCGTGTGAAGCGCCCGCGCTCGAGAAAGTGGCTATCGATGATCAGGTCATCGACGAAACCCAGGCCGAAGGTCAGGTTAACGCCCCTTTGCGCAGGGCATCAGCGGCAGCACCGTTGTAGATCATGGTGCCCGGCATGGCCGCTGCGCCCGCGCTGGTTCCGGCCACCACGGCCCCGTCCTGCAAGCGTTGGCGGATGGCCTTCAACACCGGCGAGCCGCCCAGCACATTGGTCAGGCGCAGCTGATCACCGCCAGTAAAGAAAATGAGGCCGCTTTGCTCGATCAAACTCACCGTTTCAGCATCAGTTGCCGCCTTTCGGTCCTGGATACCCAGCGAATGAACGTGACGTGCACCCAGGCGTAGGAAGGCTGCTTCGTATTCGGGTAGAACCTCGTCGGAGATACTGCTAGCCGTGGCGATGACCGCGACCTCCCTGATCACCCCTCAGGGAGCTAGGGAAAAGGCCTTCTTGAGAATTTCAAGGTCAGAGGTTCTGTCCTCTGCACCGCCGATGGCCACGAGGTGACCGGATGCCGAAAAAATGGGAGAGGCCATATCCCTTTCGTCGCCTAGCGACGCTTTTGAGGACACTGAATCATTACCGATAGCGGCAATAATGTCGTATCGCGTGATTTTTAATCTAGCTTTTCACTTGTAACAGTTCAGTTATAACAGTTGGAAACTTCCCCTGCCAGATTAATAAAGGTTCCTCGGCCTGACGAAACATCTCCTGCAGAGCAGCCCCTTTCCTGCTCTCTTACGTATTAGCCAAGCGTGGCAATGTTAAGCCGCTATACTTCGAAAAGCAGCCTTTCCTCACGCCTAGCCTGTCGATCAGTCCAGGCAAGCCTTCATCCCCCTGTCTGATGCCCCTTGCATCTGGGTAAGGAGTGCTGAGAAGACCGCGCTTTCGCCAGGAGGCGATCATGAGCAATCGGAATATTTTTGTTGTCGGGCTGGATGAAGTTAATCGTCAACGTCTTGCACATTTACGCGGGGCTGAACACTACCGGTTCCATGGCGTGATCGAACCAGCAGAGGTCAATGATACGGACATCTTTCCTATCGAAGACATGCTGGCCAGAGCCGAAACCCAGCTGAAAGCCTTTGGTGAGCCTATCGATGCCATCGTGGGCTATATGGATTTCCCCGTCTCGACCATGCTACCGCTACTTTGTGAGCGACTGGGCACGCCTTCGACCAGTCTTGAAAGTTTACTAAAATGCGAACACAAGTACTGGAGTCGGCTCGTTCAGAAGGAAGTGATCGCCGATTATATACCGCGCTTTACCGCCTTTGACCCTTTCGATTCTCAGGCGCTTGCGCATATAGGGGGAAGCGGGGCTGTATTTCCCCTTCTTCGTCAAACCCATCAAGTCGTCAGGCTCACGGCTGGGCTTTCGTATCGAAAGCCCCGAAGATTTCGCCCACGCCGTCGAGCGTTTGTGTGAAGGCATCGGGACGATTTCAGAGCCCTTTAACTACGTGCTGGAACACGCCAACCTGCCTGATAACGTACGCTCAGTCGATGGTGGCTACTGTATGGCGGAAGAGATCATCGGCGGCTGGCAATGTACCGTCGAGGGCTACGTCTTCCAGGGTGATGTTGTCCCGTATGGCATTGTCGATTCGATTCGCTATCCGCAGGTGCTGAGTTTTTCTACTATCGCTATCCGTCGCGCCTTCCCGATGCCATTCAAACTAAGATGCAGGATCTTACGCGTCAGATCATGGCCCATATTGGCTATGACAATGCGGCTTTCAACATCGAATACTTCTGGGACGAAGTGCAGGATCGCATCTGGCTGCTGGAGATCAATACCCGCGTGGCACAATCGCATTGCGACCTGTTCGAAAAAGTCGATGGAATCAGCCACCAACAAGTCACGGTGGATCTGGCGTTAGGGCAGTTACCCGATATGCCTTTTCGAGAGGGGGGCATTCAAGGTGGCTGCAAAATTCTTCTACCGAGTGTTCTTCACCGACGCCACCATCAGTCAGGTCCCCAGTGCCGAGGAGATCGAAGCGCTACAGCAGGCTTTCCCCGGCACCGTAATCACACTTCAGGTCGAGGCCGGTATGCGCTTATCCTCCCTGCCTGAGCAAGACAGCTATAGTTATGCCATGGCTTACGTGTGGATGGGGGCAGAGGATGACCTCTCGCTTGAAGAGAACTATGCGCGACTTGCCGAGCAGCTACATTTCGGCTTCGAGGATATCGTCGGCTGAGCGTTGTTTTACTCATTAAGGAGCAGAGCCATGCATATCGTCAGCGACTTCACCCGCAACGTGCAGGAGGAAGAAGACTGGATCATGCTGGCAGATGGCTGCCGACTGGCCATCCGTATCTGGCGCCCGGTGGATGCCGAGAGCGACCCGGTACCGGCCATTCTTGAATACCTGCCCTATCGTAAGAGAGACCTGACGGCGATTCGCGACGCGCAGACGCACGCCTATTGGGCTGGCCACGGTTACGCCGGGGTGCGCGTTGATATGCGTGGCAGCGGCGAGTCGGACGGCGTGCTGACTGACGAATATTTACAACAGGAACTCGACGATGGCGTCGAAATTTTGCAATGGCTAGGCAAACAGCCCTGGTGTACCGGCAATGTCGGCATGATCGGCATTTCCTGGGGCGGGTTTAATGGCCTTCAGATCGCGGCACTACAGCCACCCGAGCTCAAGGCCGTTATTACGCTGTGCTCAACTGACGATCGCTATGCCGATGATGTCCACCACATGGGTGGCTGCCTGCTGGGCGATAACCTATCGTGGGCCTCGACCATGTTCGATGCCAACACTTGTCCACCCGACCCGCAATTGGTCGGTGAACGCTGGCGGGAGATGTGGATGGAGCGCCTGGAGCATAGCGGGCTTTGGCTGGCGACATGGCTCCAACATCAGCGCCGCGACGACTATTGGAAGCATGGTTCAGTCTGTGAGGATTTCTCACGCATTCGCTGCCCTGTGTATGCCGTTAGCGGCTGGGCCGATGGTTACTGCAATGCTGTATTTCGGTTGCTCGCGGGACTCGACGTGCCTCGTAAAGGCTTGGTGGGTCCCTGGTCGCATAAGTATCCCCACCTTGGCGTTCCGGGCCCAGCCATCGGTTTTTTGCAGGAATCGCTGCGCTGGTGGGACTATTGGTTGAAAGGCCAGGAAACGGGCATCATGGACGAGCCCATGCTGCGCGTATGGATGCAGGATTCCGTTCCGCCATCGGCCCGTTACGAGGAACGACCAGGGCGCTGGATTGCCGAACCGAGCTGGCCATCACCGCATATCGAACCACAGCACTTCCGTCTCACCAGTGGCCATGACTTGCTGCCTGTACCCCAGGGCCAGCGGCGCTTGTATCTGACGACGATACGCCTCTTACTGTTCGTTCGCCGCTATCAGTAGGCCTGTTTGCTGGCAAGTGGTGTTCTTATAACGCGCCACCGGATCTGCCTCACGATCAACGCGACGAGGACGGCGGTTCACTGATCTTCCAGACGGCCCGGCTTGATCGGGACATCGAGATTTGCGGACAACCAGTAGTGGAGCTCGACATAGAAGCCGATCAGCCGGTGGCGATGGTAGCAGTTCGGCTCAGCGATATTGCCGACGACGACAAAGCGACCCGGATTTCCTATGGTCTGCTCAACCTGACACACCGTGATAGTGATGAATTCCCTCAGCCTCTTGAGTCTGGTAAACGTTATCGTGTTCGGGTACTGCTTAAACACATCGCGCAGAAATTTCCTACGGGCCACGCTATGCGGCTCTCGCTCTCAACCAGTTACTGGCCGCTAGCCTGGCCGTCGCCCGTCCCCGTCAAGCTGACCGTACATCCTGCTGGCTGTCAGTTAATCCTGCCAAGCCGTGAGCCCCGGCCTCAGGAAGAAGCAGCGCTGACCCCATTTGGCGAGCCGGAAGGCGCACCGCCACTCGCCGTGACTCTGTTGCAGCCCAGCCAAGAATCGTGGCGAGTGATACGCGACCTGGCCCAGGATCAAACCACGCTTGAAGTCATCAATGACGAAGGCACCTTCCGTCTTGATGCTATCGATCTAGAACTCTCGTCACGGGTGACTGAGCGCTATACCTATGCCTACGGGAACTACAACAGCCTCAGCGGCTGGACCGAGTGGGAGCGTAGTTTCCGACGCGGCGACTGGGAAGTACGCAGCATGACCCGTACGTTGATGACATCCAACGCCACAAGCTTTCGCTTGCGGGCGACCATGGATGCCTACGAAGGCGATAGCCGCATATATTCCAAGAGCTGGGACGAAGAGATTCCACGCGACCTTGTTTGAGCGCAGTTCTGCGGGAACATTGTTAATATCTTTCGTGAGAGAAGGTGTGACAAAAAGATGCTAACGCGCTAATTTACGAGGCAAACAAGAGGAGGCATGCTAGCTAATCATTGTTAAACCACTTGCAGCCGTCTTTTACGCTCCCTCATCATAGCCGACATGAATAACCACCTTAGCGGGAGACAAACAATGAAAATTGTCGTGCATATTGATGAGGCTGCGCAGTGGCAGAGGCGCTTTCTGATGCGTTACCCCAGGCGACCGTCGTCACCAGCGATGCATCAGCGGATGAGCGCAAAATGCTGACTACCTCGCCATTTGGAAAGCTCCCGCCCATTTACTGCAAGAGCAAACTCAGCTAAAAGGCATCATCAACTTAGGCGCTGGAGTGGATTATCTACTGAAAACGCCAGGGCTTCCTCGCGACGTCCCTATCGTAAAGTTACGTGATGCGGGCATGGGCGAGCTAATGGCCGATTACGTCCTCTATGGTGTATTGCACTTCTATCGCAGCATGGACCGTTACCTGACTCAGCAACAGAGCGCCACGTGGCAGCCACAAGAGGTAGTGGATAAATCCCAGTGGCCAGTCGGTGTATTAGGCCTCGGTGCGATTGGCGGCTATGTAGCCAGCGCCTTGCAGCAAGCTGGCTTCCCTGTGTTGGGCTGGAGCCGCTCTCCCAAACAGATTAACGGCGTACAATGCTTTCACGGCGATGATGGGCTAACCGAATTGCTTGGCCAAGTGCAAAGCCTGATCACTATTCTGCCTGACACAGCGGCCACTAAACACATTCTCAATGCCGAACGGCTTGCCCAACTGCCCAAAGGCGCTAGTGTGATTAACCCAGGCCGTGGCAGTTTGATTGATGAGCAAGCGCTGTTGCATGCGCTGGGCAGCACTGACCAGCCGGGTACTTGCGTGGTGCCCTGCTGGATGTATTTCATGAGGAACCGCTACCCACGAACAATCCGCTTTGGCAGCATCCAAAAGTGATTGTCACCCCGCATATGGCCGCCCCTACTCCGCTGAATGATGCCATCGACCAAGTAATTTCCTATCTGCATGCCTTTGAATCGGGTGAGAAACTTTCCACCGTTAACCCGGACGCAGGCTACTGACGCTAATCCCCGCCTCGGCTATACTCGTGTGCTGGGAACCAAGTGCTGGCTAAAGGCTCTTAGGAAGACACCAATTTTAGAGGAAACGCCCTTGGTCACTATTTTCGCACGACGGCTTGGCCGTACGCTCGCGGGAGTAGGGTTCAGCCTTGCTGCCATCTGCGCTAGTGGCATGACGTTAGCAGCAGAAACGCTTCAAGACCCGCAACCCTTTGAGGCTAAATACCGTCTTGAAGTACGTGGCTGGCCTGGGGCAACCATCACTCATCGCCTATCTAACGAAGGGGATCACTGGTTAAGCGACATGCGCTTTTCAATTACCGTGGCACGCGGCCAGGAATTCAGCCGTTTTACGCTGAATGATGATGATATCGAGGCGCTGTACTTTAGCAGCCGTTATTCCGTGCTAGGCATGGGTGATAGCTATCAGCTGAACGAAAGTGATATTGGCAGCTTAGATCGGCAAACGGCACTGTTTGCTCTGTCCCGCCGAGCGGGAAATGAAAACTGCACTGAGAGCGCGCCCTGTGAGATTGAGTTCGTCGATCAAAAGGGCGTGACGAGCACTTTCAATATTATGTTCATGAAAGAAAGGATCTGAGCCAACGACTATCAGCGTACCTGCCGGTGAGTTTGAAGCACTGAGTGTATCGCTGATTGATACTGAGAAGCCCGACCGACTTCTGCAGATTAACTTTCACCCCGACTGGCCCGGCCTGATACTATCGGCGGTATACCAAAAGAGGGCCGCCGCGAAACACAACTGACGTTAACTCAGTTTCAACCAGACGGGGTTCGGCCCCTAAATGCTTTCAGGTTTATTCATTGTTCTGTTACCGCTCGTACTAGGTTACTTAGTTCGAATCCGATCCAAGAGTTTACAAAAACTCATTAACCAAGCAGTGAACAGTTCAGTCTATTTAATACTGTTATTTATGGGAGTGAGTCTTTCTGGGCTTGAAAACCTCACCAGTCAGCTCTCTCGTTTAGGCGGCAATGCTTTGCTGCTTTTTAGCATTACTACACTGTTTAACCTAACAGCGCTCTGGTGGCTATCGCGTCGTTTAACCTTTAAGGCAGGCAACTCGCCAGTGGTGAAAATGCCCCGACCAGTAAACTGGCGGCGATGCAGGGTTCACTGCTGCTAGTGGCTGTGGTGGCAGGCGGCGTTATGGTTGGCCTGCTGTTAGGACCGCACCTGGGTGAAGGGCTTTTAACACGGCTGATTTACTGGCCGAATGGGTACTCTACTTACTGCTGGCGCTAATTGGCTGCCAGTTACGTAACTCCGGCATGCCACTCAGACAGATCCTGCTTAACCGAATGGGGCTGGCGATAGCGGTTACACTCGCACTAAGTTCACTCTTGGCTGGCTTGGCGGCCGCCCCACTCCTGTCGCTACACTGGAACGAGGGGCTGGCTATGGCGGCAGGCTTTGGCTGGTACTCGCTGTCCGCTATTTTGATTGGTGACCAGTTGGGCCCGCTGATGGGCGGTGTGGCGTTTTTCAACGACCTTATCCGTGAACTGTTGGCATTTATCCTGATTCCATTAGTGATTCACCGTCACACTGCGCTGGCGATTGGTTACGGCGGCGCCACCTCCATGGACTTCACTCTGCCCGTCATTCAGCAGCATGGCGGCGTGACCTGCGTGCCTATCGCCGTGGTCAGCGGGTTTATCCTTTCGTTGCTCTCTCCACCACTAATACTTTTCTTTCTATCCCTGTCGGGCTGATACTTCTAACTATTCCACCATCCTGGAAGTCGGGGCGACAAGGCCTCTCAGTACAATCGCAGCCTCCAATTTTTGACCCACCTCTCTGCATGCCTGCCCAATTTTTTAATAAGTAAGAAAAATCCGTCGGTTATGCCAGCAAAGGAGCTGTTTCAGCGGCTCAAAGACAAAGAAAAGCCGATAAAGAAACCACAGAAAGAAAAGTCTTTATCTTTTATTAAAATCTACAGCTAACCATTTAAATAAAAGGGTTTAAAAGAATTTATTATGTTTTCTTTACATTCCACTGCTTTCTTAGAAGCCTTATTTAATACAGTTATTGATTTAAGTTATGGTCGACTTTCATTTAGCTAACCTATCCTTTCTCAACTATAGTTCTTAAGTAGTGACTTCCAATGCTACGTCTAAAGGCAGGAAAGCCAACGGCGTTTAGAAAAGTCATTAAGCTTTAACGAGCTATCTAGTGTGACGATATTGACCATGATAATCCAGGGAGGTCGAGCATGGGCGATGTGGCTTTGAGTGAGGTTACGAGAGATAAAAGCATGTCGGAAGAGAGCATGGTAGAAGGTGTCGAAAAAGTGAAATCCAGACTTAGCGACACACCTTTTAGTTATAACCAAACGCCCTCCCGACACTATTCAAATCAATCTATTAACGATCGTCATTATGACGTTATCGATCGAAGCCATAAAGATAAACTCGATTCACCACAACGCATTTTATTTGTTACGACAGAAATTACCGATTTCGTTAAGGTCGGTGGGCTGGGTGATGTCTCCTCGGCACTCCCCGCGCATTAGCGGCACACCATGATGTGCGTGTGTTAATTCCGGCTTACCGGGATATGATCGAATCCGAGCATGAGATTATTACCGTTGGTCACTTGCCTGCCTTTGCTGGGCTGCCAGCGTGTGATGTCGGACGCATAACGTGTGACGATGGGCTGATTATTTATGTACTTTTATGCCCAGAACTTTATGAACGGGCAGGCACCCCTTATGGCACCGGCTCAAGCGGCTACGGCGATGGTCAGGATGAAGGTTGGCAAGATAATGACATCCGCTTCGCCAGGTTGTCACGAGCGGCTGCCGATATTGCTCTAGGCAAAGCCAACCTCGACTGGCAGCCCCAGCTTTTACACCTCAATGATTGGGCGTGCGGTTTGGCGCCAGCCTACCTTCATTGGGATGGCCAAGGGCAGCCAATCCCCAGTGTTTTCACCATTCATAACCTGGCTTACCAGGGTGTGTTTGATGCTTCACGCCTTGATGCACTCGGCATCCCCAACGAGGCGTTTAATATTGATGGCGTCGAATACTATGGCGAGCTTTCCTTTATGAAGGCGGGGATCGTCTACGCCTCGAAAGTCACCACGGTCAGTGCGACCTACGCCCAAGAGATCACCACGCCAAAATTCGGCTGTGGGCTTGACGGGCTGCTTCGCTGCAAAGCCGAACAGGGACGTTTAAGCGGTATTCCCAATGGTATTGACGACTCCTGGGATCCACGCACCGATAGCCATTTGGTTCAGGCTTTCTCATCTAACGATTGGCGCGGTAAGCGTGCCAATGCAGATTATGTTCGCCGCCATTTTGGGTTAACCCCAGCCAAGGTCCTTTGTTCGCAGTCATATCCCGCATGGTACATCAGAAAGGGCTCGATCTGACCATTGAGGCAGCGAAGGCCATTGTCCATGCGGGCGGCCAAATCGTTTTCATGGGCTGCGGCGAACACCATGTAGAGGAAGCCCTGCGCAGACTGGCAGTTCGCTTTCCTGGTGCCATTACGGCCTACATCGGTTTCGATGAATATCAAGCTCGCAGCCTTTTCGCTGGAAGCGACTTTTGCTTATGCCGTCACGCTTCGAACCCTGTGGACTAAGCCAGATGTATGCCCAACGCTTCGGCTCATTACCGATCGCTCATCGTACCGGTGGCCTGGCCGATACGATTGAGGATGGCGTGACCGGCTTCCTGTTTGACGACATGCAGTTCGGTAGCTATATGCATGCCATTCAGCGCGCCTTTGCGGTGTACAAGTCAACCGACCTGTTCAACGCCATGCGCGGGGCTGCGATGACAGGGCGTTATCACTGGAAGCAGTCGATCGTCCCCTACAGCAAGCTGTACCTGCAAGCGCTTGAACAGGCAGGAAACGAGGCGACACTGACCCGGTGATAGAGGCGACAAACGATGTTTGGACAGACTCAGTTCCAAGAAACCAGGTTGCAAAAGATAGGTGGCAAACGCCTACCTTCGGCGCGCAGGTCGTTGAGGAGGGACTAACGAGGTTCGTGCTATGGGCGCCGGGGGCTCACCGGGTTGATGTGGAGGTTGAGGGCCTGCCCAGCGTCACCATGAATCAAGAAAGTGATGGCTGCGCGACGGCAGACGTAGCTTGTGGTCATGGCGCTTGCTATCGCTACCGTGTATTCAATGAGGGATGATGAGCGGGGCAGCCTAGTTCCAGACCCCGCCGCCCGTGCCCAGGCTGGCGATATTGACGGGCCAAGCGTAGTGATCGACCCAAACCGCTACGTATGGAAAAACCCTACCTGGCAGGGGCGGCCCTGGCATGAAACCGTACTTTACGAACTGCATGCCGGCGCCCTCGGTGGCTTTAAAGGCGTGCGCCAACACCTGCCCTACCTGGCCGAATTGGGTGTTACCGCTATTGAACTAATGCCGGTCTCTGAATTCCCTGGCGCACGTAATTGGGGTTACGACGGTGTGCTTCCCTACGCGGTGGAAGCCTCTTACGGTAGCCCCGACGAGATGAAAGAGCTGATTGACGAGGCCCACTCCCACGGCCTGATGGTGTTTCTTGATGTGGTCTACAATCACTTCGGCCCTGATGGCAACTACCTGGCAAACTACGCAGGCGCCTTCTTTCGTGAGGATTTGGTCACGCCATGGGGGCCTTCCATCGACTTTCGTCAACCCATGGTACGTCGTTACTTCATCGATAACGCCTTGATGTGGCTTGAGGAATATCGCCTGGATGGCTTACGTTTCGATGCCGTCCACGCCATCAGCGAAAAGGACTTCCTGATCGAACTGGCTGAGACAATTCGCGCCCGGATAGCCCCCGAACGACATATTCATCTAGTGTTGGAGAACGAAGGCAATACGGCCAGCCTGCTCAGCACAGACCAGTTTACTGCTCAATGGAATGACGACTGGCACAACGTTATGCATGTGCTGCTGACTGGCGAGCAGGAAGGCTATTACAGCGATTTCGTTGACAACGCGACACCCCGGCTGGCCCGGTGCCTCAGCGAAGGATTCATATTTCAGGGAGACACATCGCGTCATGGCCATTCCAGAGGCGAACCCAGTGCTCATCTTCCACCGACTGCCTTCGTAGCGTTTCTGCAAAATCATGACCAGACCGGCAACCGTGCCCTCGGCGAGCGTCTGAGTGTACTCACCGATGCCGAGTCACTGGCGGCAGCCACGGTATTGCTGCTGCTTTCGCCAATGGTCCCACTGTTATTCATGGGCGAAGAGTGGGGTTCCAAGCGGCCCTTCCTATTCTTCACTGAACATAATGAAGAGCTCGCCCAAGCGGTTCGTGAAGGACGGCGAGCAGAGTTTGCCGACTTCAGCGCCTTTCTTGATGAAAAGAGCCGCGAGCAGATTCCTGATCCTAATGCGCTAACGACTTTCGAAGCCTCAATCCCCGACTTCGACGTGCGCGAAACATCTTCCTATGCTGCCTGTCTGGCGCGCTATCGCACCTTATTGAAGCTTCGTCATCGTCATATCGTGCCACGTCTAAAGGCGCCGTAGCGCTGGGCGCTAAAGCACTCGGCGACAAGGCAGTGCTGGCCCGCTGGCAAATGAATGACGAAACCCACCTGGTGATAGTACTCAACCTTGGGGAGCACCCAGCGGCCACCCTGGGGCTGGGAGTAGGCCAATTACTCCATGAAACCGACGAGGGGGTAGCAAAGGCTGCCCAGAGCGGCCGGATACCGCCTCGCGCTGCCGCCGCTTGGTTACGCCATAACCCGGGTGACGAGGAGGTAAGCGCATGAAAGATAAGCTGAGACAACTCGCCGAAGCGGCTGGATTATTGCTTGAATGGGAAAATAGTGATGGCGAGCCCTGCCAGCTATCTACACAGGTTCAACGCACCTTGCTGGGCATACTCGGCTTTGCCACCGACAATGAGGCCGCCATGGACGAAGGCTTGCAGCGCCTAAAGCGTTTGCATACGCCGGAAAGCCCTGCCGAGTGGCCACCGCTGCTTACCGTTGACTGCGAAACACCGATCACGCTGCCCTCGGTGCTGCCCCCGGCACCGACTTTATTTTGGTGCTTGAGCAAGGTGGTCGCGTAGAAGGCAACCTAAACAGTGACGGCACGATGCCCGGCGTAGCGGAGATTGGCTATCACCAGCTACATATAGCAAACACCGAGTTGACCCTGGCCGTTGCCCCACACCAGTGTTACACCCCTGCCGATGCCAGCGGGAAGACCGCGCCAAAGCTATGGGGCTTGGCGACACAACTTTACGCGCTGCGCCGACCCGGGGATGGCGGTATCGGCGATGCCTTAGCATTGGAGCATTGCGTCACCCAAGCTGCCAACCAAGGCGCGGATGCCGTAGCGATTAGCCCGACCCATGCCATGTTCAGCGCCGACCCTGAGCGCTATAGCCCTTATTCCCCCTCCACCCGGCTACTCTATAACGTGCTTTACAGTGCCGCTGAAAACCTGTTCGGCGAAGCGCGCGTCGATGAGGCCCAGGCCCGTAACGGGCTGCAGGCGGAGTTACGCCGCCTGGAGGCCAATGACTTCCTCGACTGGCCCGAAGCTGCGCGCGCCAAGCTCTCCTGGCTACGTTACCTTTACGATGATTTTATGGCCCGGGAAGATAACGCCGCCCAGGCGCTACGCCAGGACATGCAGGCGTTTCGGCGGGCGGGGGCGACCTACTGGAAGATCATTGCCGCTTCGAAGCCTTACAGAGAGAAATAGGCCCCGGCGACTGGCGTGAATGGCCAACCGAACTTCGCGATCCAGCCAGCCCCGAGCTTGCCCGCTTTGCCCAGACGCGTGCCCACGAAATAGGTTTTCATGCTTTCTTGCAATGGATAACCGCCGACAGTTTATCGCGGGCCCAGCGCGCAGCCAGAGAGGGCGGCATGACGATTGGGCTGATCACCGATCTGGCGGTGGGGGCTGATGCCGGTGGCAGTCAAACCTGGAGCCGCCAAACGGACATGCTGGAAGGTGTCTCTATCGGTGCCCCACCCGACCTATTTAATGGTCAGGGCCAAGATTGGGGCTTGGCTGCCTTTTCACCCTTTGGCTTGAAGCGCTCAGGCTTTCGTAGCTTTATCGACATGCTACGGAGTGCCTTTGCCCATGCCGGCGGGCTGCGTATCGACCATATCCTCGGCCTAATGCGCTTATGGCTGGTGCCTCATGGCGCTTCTCCCACGGAAGGCGGTTACCTGTCTTATCCGCTGGAAGATATGCTGCGCTTAGTGGCGCTGGAATCCTGGCGTCATCGTGGCATCGTTATTGGCGAGGACCTGGGCACTGTCGCCCCTGGCTTTCGCCAACGCCTTGCCGCACGCGGCATATTAGGCATGCAGGTGCTTTGGTTCGAACAGGACGAAGAGCAACACTACTTGGCTGCAGGCGAGTGGTCCCCCGATGCCATGGCCACCACATCGACGCATGACCTGCCCACCGTCGCGGGCTGGTGGGCGGGCCGTGACATCGAATGGCGCAGCCGTCTGGGCCTGCTCAAGTCGACTCAAAGCGCTGAGAGCGAACAGCAAGTACGACGCCAGGAGCGGGCCAAGCTGGCCACTACGCTGGGCTTGCTGGGTGGTACGCCCACCGCCGAGACGCTGGAAGCAGCCGACATTCCCGCCTCGCAAGTACTTAATGCTTGTGCACGGCACCTGGGCGCCACCCCGCGCCGCTAATATTACTTCCGGTCGAGGGATGCGTTAGGGCTCGAAGAGCAAGCCAACCTACCCAACACCGTGGATGAGCATCCTAATTGGCGTCGACGCTGGACAGCCAATGCCAATGACCTGTTGGTATCGGATGAGGTTCGTGAACGCCTTGCCGAGCTGACGCGTACACGCAAGGCCATCTCCCGTGGCAAGCCATCGCGGTCCGCCCTGTTTGGGAGGTCGACGCATGAATGAGATCCTTGCTACCGTTCGGCTGCAGTTTCACCGCGGCTTTACCCTGACGGATGCCGAACATTGGGTAGACTATTACGCCAACTTGGGTATTAGTCATTTCTACGCCTCACCGCTGCAGGCTTCACGGGCGGGTTCGCCCCATGGCTATGACGGCATCGACCCAACGCGCATTGACCCTGAGCTCGGCGGCGAGGCGGCGCTTGAACGTCTGGTGTCGCGTCTACGCTCACGCGGCATGGGGCTGATCCTTGATATCGTCCCTAACCACTTGGCCGTGGGCGGTTCACAAAACCGCTGGTGGCAGGACGTACTCGCCTGGGGCAACGACAGTCCCTATGCCGAGTTCTTCGATATCGACTGGCATTCTGATGATCCGCAGCTTACCGGAAAGCTGCTTGTGCCGTTCTTAGGCGACGCTTACGCTGAGATACTGCAGTCAGGCGAACTGGTTCTTGGCTATGATGCCGACACGGCCGGCTTTCATGTCGACTATCATGAGCACCGCTTTCCCATCGACCCACGTCACTACGGCGACATACTGCGCTTTGCCGACCACAATGCGCTGCATGAACAGGCAGCTTTTTTCGATGCCCTCCAGCAACGTGAAGACGCCTATACCGCTGCTGGCGATGCGCGCTATCAGCTACGCAAGGTGATGGAATCCCCCGCTGCCCGGCAGTCTCTTGACGCTGTCATCGCCCTGTTCGGCAGCGCGAACCCCACGGTGCTACTCGACTTCATACCTTGCTTGAGCGCCAGCATTACCGCTTGGCCTGGTGGCGCACCGCTTCCGATGAAATTAATTGGCGGCGTTTTTTTGATGTTACCGAACTGGGTGGGGTACGTGTCGAAATTCCGGAGGTTTTTGAAGCTGTTCACGCCCTACCGTTACGGTTGGTTGAAGAAGGCTGGGTCGATGGGTTGCGAGTCGACCATGTCGATGGGCTTGCCGACCCTCGCAGCTACTGCCTGCAGCTGCGTCAGCGCCTTGATGCCCTGCAGGAAAAGCGACCAGCAGAGGCACCGCGCCATGTTGCTCTCTATGTAGAAAAGATATTAGGTGATGGCGAGACGTTACATTGCGACTGGCGAGTGGACGGCACCAGTGGCTACGAATTTATGAACGAGGTTTCGGGAATACAGCACGACCCGGCTGGCGCTGCCCCCCTTAGCCGGCTATGGCATGTCATTAGTGGTCGTGATTATGATTTTACCACCGAGGTACACCTAGCCCGGAGCGAGATACTCACTTCGCTGTTGGCCAGCGAATTTGCAGCCTGCGCTCGTAGCTTACATGCCGTTGCCCGTGCTCAGCTTGCCAGCCGGGATATTACCCTAGCGGCGATCAGCCGAGCACTCGAAGCATTGATTGTTCACTTTCCCATTTACCGCAGCTATGCCGACGATGCAGGCCGCCCTGATGCCGATGCCCCTTCTTCGCTCAAGCAATGAAGGGGGCTCGACAAGCACCTCAATCCACCCGACATTGCAGTTCTAGAGGCAATGGAACGTTGGCTGGGCGGTGAAGCGCCTTGTGACGTCGCTGATGATGAAGAACGCCGACTGCGCCAACGCGCGATTGTGCGCTTTCAGCAGCTTACCTCGCCGGTCGCCGCCAAGGCTGTGGAGGACACCGCGGGGTATCGCAGCGCCGTGTTGATCTCACGTAACGATGTGGGCTTCGATGGCGAGCATTTCAGCCATTCTCGCAAGCGCTTTCATGAGGCGAACGTACGGCGTGGTCACCAGTTTCCCCGCACCATGGTGACCACGGCCACCCACGACCACAAGCGCGGCGAGGATGTCCGTGCGCGACTGGCAGCACTGAGTGAACAGACCACGGACTTTGCTAACCATGTCGAGCATTGGCGTCGGCTTGCAGCACCACTACGCCGGTCGCTGCGCGACGGACCCGCCCTCACCGGGTGATGAACTGATTCTTTACCAACTACTGCTGGGTGCCTGGTCGCCAACGCTTGATCCGCTAGATAACGACGAGATGCAGGCGTTTGTCCAGCGGCTCGCGCAATGGCAGCAAAAGGCCTTGCGTGAAGCCAAGTTAAGCAGCCACTGGCTATGGCCCGATGATACCTATGAGTCCGCCTCTCGCGCTTTCCTCGAAGATTTGATGACGACGCCGCCACTGCGCGACGCCATCGCGGCGGCGGCACGTAAGCTCGACCTGCCGGGTGCGATCAATGGCCTGGTTCAGACGGTGTTGCGTCTGACCGTACCCGGCGTGCCCGACCTTTACCAGGGTGCCGAATTTTGGGACTACAGCTTGGTCGATCCCGATAACCGCCGCCCCGTCGACCATGCGGAGCGTAAAGCGGCGCTGGATGAAGCGCTGACGCCTACAGATGCATTGTTAACGTGGCGTGATGGACGGATTAAGCAAGCAATCATCGGGAAGTTACTGGCTCTACGCCATCGTTATCCCTATGCTGTTTATCCACGGCGATTACTATCCCTCTCGGTAAGCGGCGTTCATGCCGACCACATAGTGGCCTTTACCCGACGCTACGCGGGTTACCAATTACTGGTAGTGGCACCCAGGCTGGCCACTGAACTACTAGGCGAGGCCGAGCAACCGCATATCCCCCGCAACGCTGGGAAGATACGCACTTGCTCCCCGAAGCCGGTCTATGGCAAGGCGTATTGACCGAGTCATCGCTGGAGATCAGTAAGCAAGGTGTGCCTATCGCCACCTTGCTGGCGGAGCTACCCGTGGGTGTTTTCCTGCTTGATAACGGCACGGATAGCAGCGATTGGATTACCTCGCCATTACATCAATACCGCGACACATCTAAATAGCACATAGGAAGAGCTGACATGACTGACGAAGAACGCGTACGTCAACTGGCCTACAGCATCTGGGAAGCAGAAGGACGCCCCGAGGGACAGCAGCAACGCCATTGGGATAGAGCCCTGAAGATCGTTGCCGCGGAACAAGTGGCAGGCAATGAAGCTGAACTGGAAGAAGTAGGCGAGCCAATAGACGAAACTCCTATTTTGGAGGATGACTTGCCACTGGAAGAGGACGAGATCGGCATTCAGGAAAACCGCTTGCCCCTGGAAGACCCCGAAAGTGATCCCTACTTAGATGCAGAAGTTCCCTTTCAGGAAGAAGCCCTGACAGGTGAGGACATGCCTGACGAGGACATACCCGTCGATGAAGTGCCTGTCGATGACGTGCTTTTCGATGAAGTGACTGGCGAGGACGTGCCGGTACAGGATCGTGGCCATCCAACTCAAACACCCGCCGACCCCGCCGATACAGCGAGCCCGATGGAACCGCTGCCTGACGATTCCGCTACGGTGGCACGCACTCGCCGCCCTCGTCGTAGCAGCGACCCAGTGGCACCTACCGAAGAGAAAAGCACAAGCAAGAAGACGGGTAAGACTGCGGCGGCAAAAGACAGAGGCCAAAACAGCGAAAAAAACTACACCAAAGGCGAAGAAACCTAAAACGACTAAGACGAACGACCGTAGTTAAGGCTGTAGCTAAAACAGTAGTTAAACACTTGAATACCCCAATGGCTCAAGGACGAATGCGATGAATACAAGCCAGGCCTCGCGGGACAGCGATAAGTCCGTTGCCACCGATGAATCTCCCAGTGTCATGCAGCACGCACGCGTCCACGAGGGATGGTCTTTTCCTCTGGGAGCGACGTGGGATGGACTAGGCGTTAATTTCGCGCTGTTCTCAGCCCATGCCACCCGCGTTGAACTGTGTTTATTTGATGAAACCGGAGAATGGGAGCTTGCCCGTGTCGAGCTGCCCGAATACACCGACGAAGTATGGCACGGCTACCTACCCGACGCCCGCCCTGGCCAGCTCTATGGTTATCGTGTACACGGACCTTACGCACCCGAAGAAGGCCACCGTTTCAACCCTAATAAACTGCTGCTCGACCCTTACGCCAAGCAGATCGTCGGCGACCTGAAATGGGACGAGGCGCTATTCGGCTACACCATCGGTCATCCTGATGGCGACTTGAGCTTCGATGAGCGGGACAGCGCGCCGTTTATGCCACGCTGCCGGGTGATCGACCCTGCCTTCACCTGGGGTCGCTCGCGCGGGGTACAACTGCCTTGGGATCATACGATTCTCTACGAGACCCACGTTCGCGGTTACACCATGCGCCATCCGTCGGTACCCGAAGCGCTACGCGGCACCTTCGCCGGTTTGATGGTCAACGATGTCGTCGACTACATCCGCTCACTGGGGGTGTCATCGGTGGAGCTTCTGCCGATCCACGCCTTCGTCGATGATCAGCACCTTTTAGAGCAGGGGCTGCGCAACTATTGGGGTTACAACACGCTGGGCTTTTTCGCCCCCACTCGCGCTATATCTCGGGTGAAAGTATCCATGAATTCAAGGAATTGGTAGCGCGTTATCACGCCGCCGACCTGGAAGTCATCCTTGACGTGGTATACAACCACACCGCAGAGGGTAACGAGCTAGGCCCCACGCTTTCACTCAAAGGCATCGACAATGCCTCCTATTACCGGCTGATGCCCGAAGAGCCGCGCTACTACATCGACGATACCGGCACCGGCAACACCTTGAACTTGAGTCACCAGCGCGTATTGCAGATGGTCACCGACTCGCTGCGCTACTGGGCCACAGAAATGCGTGTCGACGGCTTCCGCTTCGACTTAGCGACGATCCTCGGGCGCGAGCCCCACGGCTTCGACGAGGGTGGCGGCTTTCTCGACTCCTGCCGCCAGGACCCTATCCTCAGCCAGGTAAAGCTGATTGCCGAACCCTGGGACTGCGGTCCCGGCGGTTATCAGGTCGGTGGTTTCCCGCCGGGCTGGGCGGAATGGAACGACCGCTACCGAGATACCGTGCGCGCTTTCTGGCGGGGGGATGAAGGACAACTGCCAGAACTTGCCACCCGGCTGATGGCATCGGCGGACTTTTTCCAACGTCGTGGTCGGCGTCCGTTCGCTTCGGTCAACTTCGTCACTGCCCACGATGGCTATACCCTTTACGACCTGGTTGCCTACAACGATAAGCACAACGAGGCGAACGGTGAGGACAACATGGATGGCCACGACCACAACCTATCGTGGAACCATGGCGCAGAGGGTCCCAGTGACGATGCCGAGATACAAGCACTGCGGTTGCGTCAGATCCGCAACTTCATTGCGACCACCCTGTTCTCCCAAGGAACGCCTATGTTGCTGGCTGGCGATGAGCTGTTGCGCACCAGCAGGGCAACAATAATGCGTATTGTCAGGACAATGAGATCAGTTGGGTGGACTGGAACCTTGATGGTGACGCCCACGCCATGATCGAGTACCTCCGGCGGGTGATTGAGCTTCGGCTACGTTATCCCATCCTGCGTCGTGGGCGCTTCCTCTCTGGTGAGTACAACGAGGAAATGGGGCTAAAAGAAGTGACATGGCTGGCGCCGGATGGTGCTGAAATGGACATCGAACGGTGGGAGGATGCCGAGGCACGTACACTCGGCCTGTTGCTGGACGGACGCGCGCAGCCTTCAGGCATACGCCGAGCCGGGGCCGATGTCACCTTGTTGTTAATTTTCAATGCTCACCACGACGCAGTGGCTTTTCAGCTACCGGAAGCGCCAAGCGGCAGCGGTTGGTTATGCCGCCTCGATACTAGCCACACCGTAGAGGAAACCCCTTTCCAGCGCGCCTTTGGTGAGGAACATAGGATGGAAGGTCGCTCATTGGCCCTATTGGAGCTAGTGCAGCAGGCTGATAACGCCGTTATCTAGAGATGAGGCAGCGCGGAGATCTCCGCTGTCGTTTCCGCGTTGCAAGGAGAAGCATGCGATGAGTTCAACTGTTTATCCCACGTCCGGGGCAGTCCCGGCGCAAGAGCAGGATCCAAGCCAGGTAATAGTGGCTACACAGGCACCACGCATTGCCATCGAATCCGTCACCCCACCCTTGACCAGGGACGTTTCGCTGCTAAAGCGATTGTTAATGAACCGGTCGTTGTAAAAGCGACCATCTTCGCTGACGGCCATGATGTGCTGTCAGCCGCGATCTGCTGGCAGGACGATCAGGGGCAACAGCAACGCGTACCCATGCGCCAGATAGAACCCCTCGGATTGGATATCTGGGAGGGAAGATTTACGCCTCAGCGGGTGGGAGACCACCGTTTTATCATCGAAGCCTGGTGGGATATTTACGCCACCTACCATTACGAACTTTCCAAAAAACACCAGGCGGGGGTGCCGGTCGAGCTTGAGCTTGAAGAAGGCAGGCAACTGATCGAACGCGCGGCTGAGCGCGCCTCTGAAAACGACAATGGAGTGCTCAGCGCGGCATTAGGAGCCGTCCATGAGCAGTTTCAGTTAGCACAGCATGATGCCGACCGTGTCGCGCTGCTGCTTGACGGTGACACCGCCAGGTTGATGCACGAAGCGGATACCCGCCCGCATCTAACCAGAAGCGACACGCATTATCCGCTTGAAGTGGAGAGGCTCAAGGCGCGCTTTGCCAGCTGGTACGAACTGTTCCCCCGCTCGGAAACCGATGATCCCAATCGCCACGGTACGTTCAAGGATGTTCATAGGCGCCTGCCGTTGATACGCGATATGGGCTTTGATGTGCTCTATTTCCCGCCTATTCACCCGGTCGGTCGGGCGCATCGCAAAGGCCCTAACAACAGCCTTGAAGCAGGGCCGGATGACCCAGGCAGCCCCTACGCCATCGGCAGCGAAGAAGGCGGACATGAGGCTATTCACCCGCAACTCGGCACCCGTGAAGATTTCCGCGACTTGGTCCGTGTCGCCAATGAACACGGGTTGGAGATAGCGCTCGACTTTGCCATTCAGTGCTCACCGGACCACCCATGGCTAAAAGAGCATCCAGGCTGGTTTTCCTGGCGGCCCGACGGTTCAATCCGCTACGCCGAAAACCCGCCCAAAAAGTATCAGGATATTGTCAACGTCGACTTCTACGCCGAAGACGCCATCCCCCTCGCTATGGATCGAACTTCGTGATGTTGTTCAAGGCTGGGTTGATGAAGGCGTAAAAATATTTCGTGTTGATAATCCGCATACCAAGCCACTGCCCTTCTGGGAATGGTTAATTGCCGATATTCGCCGCCATGATCCGGACGTCATCTTTCTGGCCGAAGCCTTCACCCGGCCGGCCATGATGCTGCGCCTGGGCAAGCTGGGCTTCACTCAAAGCTACACCTACTTCACTTGGCGTCATACCAAGGCCGAGTTGACCGAGTATTTTACTCAGCTCAATGAATCGCCGCTTCGTGATGGTTATAGGCCCAACTTCTTCGTCAATACACCCGATATTAACCCCTACTTCTTGCAATCGTCTGGGCGGGCTGGCTTTTTTGATTCGTGCGGCGCTGGCCACCATGGGTTCAGGGCTATGGGGCATGTACTCAGGGTTCGAGTTGTGTGAAGGCGCACCGGTACCCGGCAAAGAAGAGTACCTCGACTCAGAGAAGTATGAAATTCGCCCGCGCGACTACATTGCTCCCGGCAATATCGTCTATGAGATCGCCCAACTCAACCGAATCCGACGCGAGAACCCAGCACTGCATACCCACCTGGGTTTGTCCTTCTATCCAGTGCACAACGACCGCTTGTTACTGTTCGCCAAGGGCACCCAGACACGCGATAACGTTGTCCTTATCGCCGTTAATCTTGATCCCTTCGAGGCGCAGGAGGGCGCATTCGAGTTGCCCTTGGGGCTTTTCGACCTTCCCGATGAGGCGGCACTACACGTGGAGGATCTAATGAGCGGTAGGCATTGGACGTGGTACGGCAAATGGCAGTCGATGCGGCTCGACCCGGCGGCACTGCCATTTGCCATCTGGCGTATTCGCCCCATCCATTAGCCATGCGTGACGACCTAGTTGAATTGGATTCGAAAGCGATTCGTTTGCAGCGAATGATCCGGATCGATTTGTTCATACCGATGAAAACAGAGAGGGCAAGCCAATGATGGATGCCAGTAGCGAAAGACACGCCGTCGAGGCCATGGATTTTCTCGATGACCCACTCTGGTATAAGGACGCCGTCATCTACCAAGTACATGTCAAGGCCTTCTTCGACGCCAATGACGACGGCATCGGTGATTTTGAAGGTTTGATTCAGAAACTCGACTATATCGTTAGCCTGGGCGTGAACACGATCTGGATATTACCGTTCTATCCCTCGCCACGTCGCGATGATGGTTACGATATCGCTGAATATACCAGCGTTAGCCCCTGATTACGGCACGCTGGAAGACGCCCAGCGCTTCATCAAAGAAGCGCACCGACGCGGCCTGCGCGTATTGACTGAGCTGGTTATCAACCATACGTCCGACCAGCACGAATGGTTTCAGCGTGCCCGGCAAGCGCCGGCAGGATCGCCGGAACGCGATTTCTACGTGTGGTCGGACACCGACCAGAAATACCCGGCACTCGGATCATTTTTCTTGATACCGAATCCTCCAACTGGACCTGGGACCCAGTGGCTGGCGCCTACTACTGGCACCGCTTCTATTCACACCAGCCGGACCTTAACTTCGATAACCCCGTGGTGCTCGACGAGATCCTCAAGGTGATGGAGTACTGGCTTGATATGGGTGTTGATGGTCTCCGTCTGGATGCCATCCCCCTATCTGGTCGAGCGCGAAGGCACCAACAACGAGAACCTGCCCGAAACACATGTCGTGCTCAAGAAAATTCGTGCGGTGCTCGACGAGCGTTACCCGACCGCATGCTACTCGCCGAAGCCAATCAGTGGCCCGAGGATACCCGGCCCTACTTCGGCGAGGGAGACGAATGCCACATGGCGTTTCATTTCCCGTTGATGCCCCGCATGTACATGGCACTGGCCCAAGAAGACCGTTTCCCGATTACCGACATCCTGCGCCAGACCCCAGAAATACCCGCTACATGCCAGTGGGCGATCTTTCTGCGCAACCACGACGAATTGACCCTGGAAATGGTCACCGATAAGGAGCGCGATTATCTCTGGAATCACTACGCCGCCGACCGCCGAGCACGCATCAATTTGGGCATCCGTCGACGGTTAGCGCCGCTGCTGGAGCGTGACCGGAGACGTATTGAACTGCTTAACAGCCTGCTGCTCTCTATGCCGGGTACACCGGTGTTGTATTACGGCGATGAAATCGGCATGGGCGACAATATTTATCTAGGCGACCGTGATGGCGTGCGTACACCCATGCAGTGGTCGGTGGACCGCAACGGCTTCTCTCGCGCCGATCCGGCACGGTTGGTGCTCCCACCGATCATGGATCCGCTCTATGGCTATCAGACCGTCAATGTCGAAGCGCAGGTGCGCGATTCGCATTCGTTGCTCAATAACATGCGTAGGCTGCTCGCAGTGCGTAGCGAGCACCGCGCCTTCAGCCGCGGCACCATGCGACCGCTCTACCCGGCCAACCGGCATATTCTCGCCTACCTACGTGAGATGACGCTCGATAATGGCGAGACAGAAACATTGCTGTGTGTGGCCAATGTGGCCAGTACCGCCCAGGCAGTGGAGCTCGACTTGTCCGCTTTTGCCGGAAAGGTGCCAGTAGAAATGGTCGGCGGTAGCGCCTTTCCGCCGGTGGGTAAACTGGCCTACCTGCTGACCCCTTCCCCCACGGTTTTTTCTGGTTCCTGCTAGCTCCCGCGACCGCCATGCCGGAGTGGCATGTTCCGGTGCCTGAGCCAATGCCGGATTACGTCACCCTCATTATCAAAAAGCGTCTCGAAGAGATTTTCAACGAGACGCCCAGACGATTACTCGAACGCGAAACGCTCCCCAACTACCTGCCTAAGCGACGCTGGTTCGCCGCCAAGCAGGCGCGTATTGAGGAGATCCGTTTACACGCCACCGTCAGCCTTGAGCACAGCGGGCATTCACTGCTGTTAAGCGAACTGGAGGTCAAACATGGCCAAGGCAGTGAGCGCTACCAACTGCCACTGGCTTTCCTGGGCGAGGATGAGCAGAGCAATCCGCTACCGCAACAACTCGCCATGGCCCGGGTTCGTCGCTTCCATGAAGTCGGGCTGCTAACCGATGCGGTCACTCTGGATGCCTTTACGCTAGCGGTGCTGGAAGGCATGCAGTTAGGCAGCGTAGTGCCCTATGAGCAGGGAGAAGTCCATTTCTTGCCAACGGCGGCCTTCGCCGATCTGACGCTTCCTGAGCATCCGGAGATAGTGCAACAGAGTGCCGAACAGTCCAATAGCTCGATCATCATTAACCATCAGTTAGTGCTCAAGCTGTTTCGGCGCCTGGAGCCAGGCATCCATCCCGAAGCGGAAATCGGCAGCTACCTGACCGAACGAGGCTTTACGCATACCGTACCCCTTTACGGCGTGGTAACCCGGCTCGAAGAGGGAACCACACAGACCCTAATGATTCTGCAAGGCTACATCGACAACCAGGGCGATGCCTGGTCGTGGACCCGCTCGAAGCTGGAGCGAGCGATTCGTGAAGCCGTCGCCGATGAGGATCGCGGCCATGAGCCACGGGAGGAAGACCGCTACGGGGCATTCGAGGAGTTAGAGGAGTTTGCGACCACCTTAGGCCGTCGGCTGGGTGAATTACATATGGTACTGGCAATGCCTAGCGATGATCCAGCGTTTGCGCCTGAGGTCGCGGATTCCTCCCATGTAGAAAACTGGACACAGCGCGTAACGCAGCGCGTCGAGGAAGCGCTGGACTTGCTTAAGCAGCACAAGAGCAGCGCTGACGAAGCCGAGCAGCAGCTTGCCGATACCATCCTGAATCGGCGTGATGCGCTTATGGCGTCCATTAAGATGATGGCGGAAATGGCCGAAGGCAGCCTGATCACCCGCATCCATGGCGACCTGCATCTCGGTCAAGTACTGGTGGCCCATGATGATGCCTACATCATCGACTTTGAAGGCGAACCGGCCAGGCCACTGGAAGAACGGCGCGCCAAGGATAGCCCGCTGCGTGATGTCGCTGGCATGTTGCGCTCGTTCGACTACGCCTACGCCAAGGTGGAAGAGGCTCGGCCAGGCGAAAATGAAGTCGTCGATTCAAACACCGCGACCGGCCACGCTGTCGTGGAGCAGTACCTGCTCAGGGGACGGCAAGCATTCCTCAACGCTTATTGGCAGGCAACACTGGAAATGCCCCACGAATGGAAGAAAGCAAGCGGAGCCGCCGCTGCGGTCGATCTGTTTGTCCTCGAAAAGACGGCCTACGAGATCGCCTACGAAGCCGCCAACCGCCCTGCATGGCTGGGTGTACCGTTGCGCGGCTTAGCTGCGATCATCGAACAACTCAGCCCAGGAGAGCCACATGAATGAAGTTATTCACACCCAGCCCATTTTGGATCGCAGCTTGTGGTTGAGCGAGGAAGACGCTGACGCCCTGGCACAAGGAACCCACCATGATCCCTTCTCGATCCTCGGCATTCATACCGATGACGAAGGTCAGTTCTTGCGCGTATTTCTACCCGGCGCGGTGGGGGTTGATGTTCTCGATCGCGAAGGCGGTAAGTCGCGTTGCTGCCTGACCAGCATGCAGATCCCCGGCTTGTTCGCTGCGAGGCTGCCGCATGCGGCTCCCTATCTACTGCACATTCGCTGGCCACAAGGCGAGCAGATAACCGAGGACCCCTATAGTTTCGGGCTGCTACTGGGCGAAATGGACCTCTACCTGCTAGGCGAAGGCAATCACCGTAACCTTGGGCATTGTCTGGGTGCACAGCCCATGGCAGTGGATGGTGTCGACGGTGTGCGCTTTTCCGTCTGGGCGCCTAATGCCAAACGCGTATCCGTGGTAGGCAATTTCAATAGCTGGGACGGCAGGCGACACATGATGCGCCTGCGTATCTCCGCCGGGGTCTGGGAGTTATTCGTACCGCGCATCGGGCCTGGGGAAGCGTACAAATATGAGATTATCGAGGCCCAGGGTGCCATTGGCCTTCGCGCCGACCCTGTTGCTTTAGCCACCGAAGCACCACCCTCTACCGCCTCGGTGGTGGCCGATACCACGCCTTTTACCTGGCATGACGAAGAATGGATCGCTCAGCGGCAAAAAGCACATGACCCATCCCGGCCAATTAGCATCTACGAGGTGCACGCCGCCTCCTGGCGCAAACATGGCGGCGACAACGGCGAACTCTATAGCTGGCGTGATCTGGCCGAGCAACTGATTCCTTATGTGTTGGAAATGGGTTTCACCCATGTCGAGCTATTGCCGATCATGGAGCATCCCTTTGGTGGTTCCTGGGGCTATCAGCCGCTGGGCCAGTTTGCCCCAGTGCCCGTTTCGGCAAGCCTGCCGACTTTGCCTACTTCGTCGATGAGTGCCATCGCGCCGGACTGGGTGTCATTCTTGATTGGGTACCGGCCCACTTTCCTACCGACCCCCATGGCCTGGCGCGCTTCGACGGTACTGCCTTGTACGAATATGAGCATCCCTTCGAGGGGTTCCATCAGGATTGGGACACCTACATCTACAATTTGGGCAGGCGTGAAGTGCATGGGTTCATGCTCGCCTCGGCACTGCATTGGCTGAGACACTTCCATGTCGATGCATTGCGCGTCGATGCCGTTGCCTCAATGCTCTATCGCAACTACTCCCGCAACGAAGGCGAGTGGATTCCCAACCGTTATGGAGGTCATGAAAATCTTGAGACGATAGACTTCCTTCGCCACCTTAATGACGTCATCAGTGAAGAAGCCCCAGGCACAGTCGTGATCGCCGAGGAATCCACCGCCTGGCCCGGCGTTACCCAGCCAACCGATGAGGGCGGGTTGGGCTTCGCCTATAAATGGAACATGGGCTGGATGCACGACACCTTGGAATATATCGCCAAGGATCCGGTTTACCGTACCTACTCGCATCACGATATGACCTTTCCAATGGTCTATGCTTTCTCCGAACGCTACGTATTACCCATTTCTCACGACGAGGTCGTACACGGTAAGGGCTCACTGATCTGCAAAATGCCGGGCGATGAGTGGCAACAGTTTGCCAACCTGCGTGCTTATCTTTCAATCATGTGGGCTCAGCCCGGTAAAAAGTTACTGTTTATGGGCTGCGAGTTCGGCCAGTGGCGTGAGTGGAGCCACGACCGTGAGCTCGATTGGTCGCTACTCGCCGAAGGCCGCCATGCCGGCGTTCGCCGATTATTAAGCGATCTTAACCGCTGCTACGGGGAGCTGCCCGCTCTGCACGAGTGCGATAGCGAACCACAAGGGTTTACTTGGGTCGTGGGCAATGACAACACCAATAGTGTTTTTGCTTGGCTGCGCTGGAGTGCCACCGGTGAGCCGCTGCTGGTCGTTGCCAATATGACACCGGTGCCACGAATGGGTTATCGCCTGGGCGTGCCGTTTGCGGGTGGCTGGGAAGAACGCCTTAACAGTGACGCCGAGTGCTATGGAGGTTCCAACATGGGCAACCTGGGCCAACTAACAGCTGAGGACTCTCCTCTGCATGGGCAAATCGCCAGCCTAGAACTCACCCCTACCACCACTGGCGGTACTGCTGTTACGCCCGGTCGAAACCCCGAGCACGCGTTGACAGCGCGTAATAACCATTGAACTGGATCAAGCCATTGGGAGATATGAGTCACCGAGGAAAGGGATAGTAGTTTGAATGCGGCGTCTTTGAAGAACTAGGCTTTGAAGAACAGCTTTGAAGGGCAGCTTTCAACTACTTTCCCTTTCCTCGGTGTGAAAAGAGACTAAAAAAAAATGAACAAGCGAGCGAACGGATGCACGAATTTAATATTGGGTTGTTAGTCGTTGCTGCTAGCGCGCTATTTCTGGGGCTATTATCAACACCGCTAAAGCGGATCGGTTTACCCGACTCAGTCACCTTGTTGCTCGTCGGGGTTGTGTTGGGACCTACCGGGTTTGGATTTCTAGATCCAGCGCAGTGGGGTAACGAAATGGCCATTTTAGAACAAGTGGCCCGCTTAGCTATCGCGATTGGCTTGATGGGTATCGCACTGCGCTTACCCAAATCCTATATTTTTAACCACTGGCGACCACTTTGCGTTTTACTGCTGGTGGGTATGCCGTTCATGTGGCTATGTAGCAGCGCTTTAACAGGCTGGGCACTCGGCTTGCCAATAGGAGCCGCTCTACTCATCGGTGCAGCGATTACCCCAACCGATCCGGTGGTTGCTTCGACCCTCGTGACCGGGCCCGTTGCAAAGAGAATCTCCCTGCGTATCTACGCCATATAATTTCAAGCGAATCGGGCGCAAACGATGGGCTTGCGTTCATCTTTGTCATGATTGCTGTGTTCTGGCTGACGCTTCCGGCGGAGCAGTCCATGACCATGCCAATGTTAGGCGTCATCTTTGGTGATATTTTAGGCGCACTCGTTTTAGGGGCTGTTATCGGCTACTCGGTAGGCTTTGCGATGCGCAAAGCGGAAGAAAAAAAGACGATCGACCAACCTTCGATGCTGATGATTACGACAGCACTCGCCCTCACAACACTCGCCGCTGTGAAATTGATAGGAAGCGATGGAATTCTCGCCGTCTTCGTGGCGGGATTAATGTTTGATCAACAAGTCAACGCTTCAGAACGCCAGGGAGGAAGAAAAGGGGTGGTCGAGGGGGTGGACCGCTTTTTACTTCACCCATCTTCATCTTGCTCGGCTTGATGATTCCCTGGCACGAATGGATGTCCTTGGGATGGCCAGTACTAGCACTTGTTATTGGTGTGCTTTTTCTCCGCCGGCTGCCGTTATTCCTACTGTTAGGCGGACGCCTTAGCGACCTTCCAAGCAAGCTGGACGGTAGTTTCTCGGGCTGGTTTGGGCCAATTGGGGTCGCCGCGCTTTACTATGCGGCATTGGCCCATCATAAAACAGACGTTGCGGCGCTTTGGCCCGTGGTGAGCTTGATCGTTGTTTCATCCATCGTGGTACACGGGCTCACCGCCATGCCGCTTTCGCACCTCTACCGGCGGCTGAAGGATGCCAGGGCATCATCATAAGATGGCTTTCGTTCATCAAACGTAACGTCTACTTTTATACTGAGTAAATTAAGGTCTGCAGGCAGCAGACCAGGAGCCATCATTCAGCAAAGGAAATGCGTTTAAACTCCCCCTTGCTCCTGGGTGTTTACCATTCAAGGTGGAAAGGTGAGATATGATAGCTGCCAGCAGCATGTTTATACCGCTAGCCGCTTTCTTTTGGGGGTATCCGGAGGAATCGCAAGCATCCTTATGGAAAGTGGTTGGGATGCACTTGTTGTTTCATTCTATCGAGGGTTTGTAGGGTTCCTCTTTGCGCTTGCCTGGCTAATGCTCCGGCCGCACCACAGCGGGTTGGCAAATCAACAGCTATGGCTTTGGTCAGCCCTTGCAGGGCTCGGCGTGGCGGGCAATTTCACTTTTATTTCATCAGCATTGCACATGGCAGCGTCGCGGTTGCTGCTACCTTGATGTATTGCGCCCCGTCTTCGTCTATCTCGTTTCATTTGCATTCAAGCTTGAGAAGCCCACCACGGCTAAATGGGTGGCCATCGCTGTGGTTATGCTTGGCATCGTGCTGTTGACGCAGTTGTATGAAATTAGCGCCAGCGGCCTATCGTTGATTGGGATCTGTGCGGGATTACTTGCTGGGCTCTCCTATGCCGTTTTCATTTTCGGATTTAAATACGCCGCCCCTCATGGCAGCCCCCAGTCAATCCTTTCAATAGCCTTCGCGGTACTGGCCATCACTCTCATTGTGCCAAGCGATGCTGATCAGATCTTGAGCGCCCTGGGCTCATCACAATGGCACTTGTTCTTGATACTCGGCATCTTAGGCGCAGGGTTATCCTTTGTGCTGTATATCGCGGGGATAAAACGCACAACGCCTGTGCTCGCCTCCATGGTAGCCATGATTGAACCTATCACGGCCACCCCTATTTGGCGTGGCAGTGTTAAATGAAAGCCTGAGTATTATTCAGATAGTGGGTATGGGACTGATACTGGTAACGGTGACAGCGTTGAGTGTTACCTCAAGCAAAGCATAGGAATATCCCCATTGCTTGTGTTGGCTTAACGCAGGCGCCGTAACGCCCGCAGAACAGATTGTGTTATGGGCGCTTAAATGCCTACTTTAGCCGCTCTGGCCGCGTGCAGTTTTTTATAGCTTTCAATCAAGCGCTGGTGGCGCTCCAGGCCGTCTAACTGCATGTTAGTGGGCGTTAGGCCATGGAAGCGTACTTCGCCACTCACCGAGCCAATAACAGCCGCCATGGTGGCTTCGCCGAACATACGCTGGAAGTTGTACAGGTAATCTTCAAGCGCCAGTTCATCATCCAGCACAATTTCCAGCACTGCATTTACCGCCTGGTAGAACAGGCCGCGCTCGACGGTGTTGTCGTTGTATTGCAGGAACATCTGTACACAGTCCAGCGCCTCTTCATGGCGCTGTAGCGCTAGGTAAACCAGCAGCTTTAGCTCCAGAATGGTGAGCTGCCCCACTCGGTGTTTTCATCAAACTCGATACCGATCAGCGTGATGATATCGGTGTGGTCATCCATCTGGCTCTCTTCCAGACGCTCGACCAGATCAGTCAGTTGATCGTCGTCGAGGCGATGCAGGTTGAGAATATCTTCGCGGTAATCCAGGGCTTTATTGGTGTTGTCCCAAATCAAATCCTCAATCGGGTATACCTCTGAATAACCCGGCACCAAAATGCGGCACACCGGCGCGCCAAGGTCTTCGTGTATCGCCATATACACTTCGGCACCCAGCTCTTCAAAGATGCCAAACAGTGTCTCGGCTTCTTCCTCGTTGCTGCCGGAGAAGTCCCACTCGCTGAATTCAAAATCGGGCTTGGCGCTAAAGAAGCGCCAGGAGACCACACCCACCGAGTCGATAAAGTGCTCAACAAAGTTATTCGGCTCGGCCACCGTTTGAGAGTTGAAGGTGGGCAGCGGCAGGTCGTTCAGCCCTTCGAAGCTTCGGCCTTGCAGCAGTTCCGTCAAGCTTCGCTCCAGCGCTACTTCGAAACTCGGGTGGGCGCCGAAAGAAGCAAACACGCCGCCGGTGCGCGGGTTCATCAAGGTGACGCACATCACCGGGAACTGCCCACCCATGGAGGCATCTTTTACAAGCACCGGGAACCCCTGGGCTTCCAGGGCGTTAATGCCTTCGACAATGCTGGGATACTTGGCCAGCACCTCCTGCGGCACATCAGGCAGCGTTAGCTCCTGCTCGAGAATTTCGCGCTTCACCGCCCGCTCGAAAATTTCCGACAGACACTGTACCTGCGCCTCTACCAGCGTATTGCCCGCGCTCATGCCGTTACTCAGGAACAGGTTTTCGATCAGATTCGACGGGAAATACACCGTTTCGCCATCGCTTTGACGCACAAACGGCAGTGAGACGATACCGCGCGCCTCGTTACCGGAGTTGGTGTCAATCAGGTTAGAGCCACAAAGCTCGCCTTCCGGGTTGTAAATCGCCAGGCAGTGCTCATCGAGGATTTCCGCAGGCAGCTCGTCATTCGGGCCCGGTTTGAACCATTTCTCATTGGGGTAATGGACGAACTCACTGTTCGCAATCTCCTCCCCGAAGAACTGATCGTTGTAGAAGAAGTTGCAGCTCAGACGCTCGATAAACTCACCCAACGCCGAGCACAACGCGCTCTCTTTGGTCGCGCCTTTGCCGTTGGTGAAACACATCGGCGATGCCGCATCACGGATATGAAGCGACCACACGTGGGGCACAATATTGCGCCAGGAAGCAATTTCAATTTTCATGCCCAGGTCAGCAAGTATCGCGCTCATGTTGGCGATGGTCTGCTCTAGCGGCAGGTCTTTGCCTTCGATGTAGGTGCTGCCACCTTCCGGCGCGCCCATCAACAGTGCCTGGGCGTCTTCATCAATATTCTCGACCACCTCGATCTGGAACTCAGGGCCGGTCTGTACCACTTTCTTGACTGTACAGCGGTCAATGGAGCGCAGAATGCCTTCGCGATCTTTCGGAGAAATATCTTCCGGCAGCTCAACCTGGATTTTGAAAATCTGCTTGTAGCGGTTCTCCGGGTCGACGATGTTATTTTGCGATAGGCGAATATTCTCGGTGGGAATGTCCCGCGCGTTGCAGTAAACCTTGACGAAATAAGCAGCGCACATCGCCGATGAAGCCAGAAAATAATCAAACGGGCCAGGGGGCCGAGCCGTCGCCTTTATAGCGAATGGGCTGGTCGGAGATAACCGTAAAATCGTCGAACTTGGCCTCCAAGCGGAGGTTGTCGAGATAATTAACTTTAATTTCCATGAGCGGACATCCGGGGTAATGAGTGTGCCTGGGCGTATCAACGTTAGCCGATAGGCGAATGGCGGCCATTATCCAGTTTTTACCCGTCTCGTCTTGGGCAGTGGCTTGAATCGTTTATTGCTGACCCAGCAAGAACGGCAGCGCCTCCTCTAGTAGCGTCTCGGGAATTTCTTCAGCAATATAGTGACCGCAAGGGAGCGCTGTGCCTTCTACATCGGTGGCCACCTTGCGCCATTCAGCCAAGGCATCAAAACAGGCTTCGATCGCACCTTGGGCACCCCACATCACTTTAATTGGGCAGGTAAGTTTTATGCCCGCATCTATATCTGCCTGATCGTGTTCTAAATCAATCGTGGCGCTGGCGCGGTAGTCGCCGCAGATGCCGGTAGCCGTGCCGGGTAGCGCAAGACAGCGCTCATACTCTGTTAGCGCTTCTGATGAGAAAGGCGCCATACCGGCACTGCGAGCCCCCATCACGCTCCCTCAAATACTGAGCGGGGTCGGCTTGAATCAGCCTTTCCGGCAGCGGCTGGGGGCGAATCAGAAAGAACCAGTGCCAGTAGCTGCGCGCAAAGGCCTCAGTGGTGCCGCGATACATAGCCAGCGTCGGGGCAATATCCAGCAATACCATTCGCTCGACGTGCTCTGCGTGATCAATACCCAAGCGATGCGCTACCCGCGCACCACGATCATGGGCCAGCACTTTGAAACACTCAAAGCCAAGCGTGCTCATTAGCTCCGCCATATCGGCCGCCATGGTGCGCTTGGCGTAATTGAGGTGCTCTGCGTCGTCGTCGGGCTTACTGCTGTCGCCGTAGCCGCGCAGGTCGGCGGCAACTACTGTGAAATGTTGGGCAAGTGCGTTCGCTACTTTGTGCCAAATGACATGAGTCTGCGGATGGCCGTGAAGCAGCAGCAGCGCCGGGCCACTGCCGCCCATCCGATAGGCAATATCGACGCCGTTAACGCGGCGTGTCTGTTTTCAAACCCTGCAAACATGGTGTGCTCCTGGCATCAGTCATCACGAACCCATACAGCATGCGCTGATATTACGCAGCCGAGTCCTTTTAATAAAACAACATACGGGCATGATGGCGCCACTTATCTTGATTAGGAGAATTACCATGAAAGCGTTCGCCTTTACCCAAAGCTTGCCTATCGACCACCCCGATGCGCTCCAAGCTATCGAACTACCTACTCCAACTCCAGAAGCCCACGATATTCGCGTCGCGGTGAGCGCCATTTCCGTCAACCCTGTGGATGCCAAGGTGCGAAACAGCGCGCTGCCTGAAAGCGGCGAACCTCGCGTGCTGGGTTACGACGCCGTGGGCGTGGTCGATGCCGTCGGCAGCTCTGTGACTCGTTTTCAGCCCGGCGATCGCGTCTGGTACGCGGGTAATATCGCCCGTCAGGGTTCTAATGCCGAGTACCAGCTTGTCGATGAGCGCATCGTCAGCCTGGCGCCGAAAAGTTTATCTGATACTGAAGCCGCTGCCCTGCCACTAACGGCCATCACGGCCTGGGAACTGCTATTCGACCGGCTAGAGCTGGGCATGCGCGATACCCAAGGCAAAAAGCCTATTAGTGATTGGCGCAGCGGGCGGTGTTGGCTCTATCTTAGTGCAACTTGCCAAGCAGTTAACCGATACCACCGTGATTGGTACGGCGTCCCGCCCGGAAAGCCAAGCCTGGGTGAAGTCGCTAGGCGCTGACGCGGTGCTTGATCACCACCAGCCGCTTGATCAAGAACTTAAAGCGGCGGGCTTTGACGGCGTGGATATGGTGATTAGCCTTAACCAGACCGACCACCACTTTGAGGCCATCATTGCGGCCCTCAAGCCGCAGGGTAAGCTTGCACTGATTGATGACCCGGAACTGATCGATGTGCGTAAGCTTAAAATGAAAAGCCTGTCACTGCACTGGGAACTGATGTTTACCCGCCCACTATTCACGACAGACGATCTCGCCAAGCAGCATGACATGCTCAGCGAAGTAGCGGCCATGGTCGATGCCGGACGGCTAACCACCACCCTAGGCGAAGTATTAGGTCCGGTTAATACCGACAACTTAAAACGCGCCCACGCGCTGATCGAGAGCAACAGCACGATTGGCAAGCTGGTTTTGGAAGGCTTTTAATAGGCAGTTAACGTCTAGCCCATCGCTGGCTACGGCGATGGGCGAACCAGCACCTGCTGAAACAAAATCGTTTCAAACTGCTCCATAGGCTCGACAGATTTAAGCGTTTTGGCACGCAGAATAGCGCCTTCCCAGCCAGTGAGAATAAAGCTGGCGAGCGCCTCTGGCGCAGTATGAGTGGCGATGTCCCCGCGTGCTTGGGCGTCCTTCAAGCAGTGCACAAAACGTTGCTCCCAGCGCTGAAACACCAAGTTTAACGCATCGCGGAAGGTATCGCTCTGGCCCGAAAGCTCTTGACCAAGGTTGCCGATCAAACAGCCCGTCGCGTGATCGCACTCATGCATATGAACACGACCAGCGGCGAAGTAGCGTTTTAGACGCTCAAGCGGCGGCGTGTCATTATCTTCTAGCAGCGACACCAGCGTTTCATCATAGCTGGCGGCAAAGCGCTCGATTACCGCCAGGCCGAAATCTTCTTTGCTGGAGAAGTAATGATAAAGGAGCCTTTAGGCACACCGCAGACTTTCAATACGGCATTGATGCCCGTCGCGTTGTAGCCTTGCTGACTAATCAGTTGGGCGCCACTATCAATTAATTTGTCGCGGGTTACGTTGTTTTCATACGTCCAAGTTTTTCATACATTCATTTTTGCATACATTGAAAGTAGACCAGTCAGTCAATTGCTATCAAATGGGTGCTATGTGAGTAGCAGTTGCATGTTATTTGCACATTGTTTGACTTATCGCTGCTCAACAATGAGTGATGCTAGCATCATACGCTTATTTTTCTGGAAATTTCGCTCTCAACGGATCACGCGCGTTAATGATACCCATACGTTCTTACTCTTACCCTACCTTACAACAAGGCCGAATTCGGTTGGGCGCCTTGGTGGCCTTAATCATTTTTATTGGCACCCTTGCCCTAGCGTGGTGGATTATTACCCAACCACCCCGTATTGAGCGAACCCCGCCGCCCGAGCCACTGCCTACCATGGTAGACGTGGTCACGGTAGGCACGAGTGCCCAGGCACCGAACCTTTACGGGTTTGGGCGCGTTGAGGCGGAACAGGAAACAATGCTGGCCAGCCGCGTGGCAGGACAACTGGAGCGTTTTGCCGACGGTGTTGTGCCGGGGCAAGTGGTTGAGCAAAGCGCTCCCTTGGCCTTTATTGATCAAGCCGACCTGACTTTAAGTCTTGAAGATGCCGAGGCGCAGTTGGCTAATGCCCAAGCACAACTGGCGTTGGAGCAGGCGGAACAGCAGCGCGCCCGAAGCGAGTACGAATCTTTTGGTCGTCAGCTTTCCGCTGAACGACGTTCGCTGGTATTACGTGAACCGCAGTTACGCCAAGCCCAGTCTCAAGTTACCCAAGCGCGGGTAGCTCGCGACCAGGCGGCACTGAATGTCGAGCGCGCAACGCTCACCGCCCTGGCGGGCCATGGTGCAAGAGCGCTTGGTAGGCGCCGGCAGCTTGCTAAGCCAGGGGACAGAGGTCGTGCATTTGGTGGGCGTGGAGCAGTTTTGGGTACGCGCCTCGCTGCCCGGCGAGTGGACTGATTGGCTGGAAGTGGGCGGGCGAGTCACCTTAACCAGTCGCGGCTGGCCCGAAGGAGCTACGCGTGAAGGCACGCTGGTATCGATGCTGCCCAGCCTGGAAGAAAACGGCCTTCAGGCACAGCTTTTAATCGCTGTTAACGATCCATTGGCACTCGAGACCGACGGCCCTGCCCTGCGCCTGGGAGATGTGCTGCGTGCGTCTTTTCAACCCGCCACTCACGAGCAGCTCATCTCACTACCTTCTGCGGCGCTTCGCCCGGGCGATGTAACGTGGCGTGTCGACGAGGATAATCGTCTGCGACGCACGCCGGTCACGCTGGCTTATCGCGGTGAGGATGATGCGTTGATTCGTAGCGGTCTGGAAGCCGGGCAGCAAGTCGTCACGACGGGCTTGGCCCAGCCTAGAGAAGGCCAACTAGTCCGCATTCGTAGGCCCAACGATACCCCAGCCCAAGCGGGAGATGAACCGGGAGACGAATCATGAAGGTGCCACGCGGCCCACTGGCATGGATGGTCGATCATGGTGTCGCCCCCAACTTATTGATGGTGCTGTTTATCGTCGGCGGCCTAATGGCGTCGCTGGCGATTAAAAGGAAGTGTTCCCTGAATTCGACATCGAAGTCGTACAAGTCACTATCAGCTACCCTGGCGCCACACCGGAAGATGTTGAGCAAAGCTTGCTGCTACCGGTGGAAGCAGCGATTGCCGATGTGGAAGGCATCGATGAGCTAACCGCCACGGCCAGCGAAGGCAGCGCCAACGTCAGCGCCACACTCATTGACGGCATTGATGTGATGCGCGCCTATCAGGATATTCAGCAGGCGGTGAATGCCATCACCACCCTGCCCAGTGCTGCCGACCCACCGCGTTTTACCTTGGCCGGGCGCTCGCGCAGCGTGCTGAGTCTGCAGGTATACGGCCAGGTCGGTCTAGAGGCGTTGCACGATGCGGCGGAAGATGTGCGGGGTAAACTGCAAGCCACCTCGGGCATTTCTCGCGTCGAACTTTCCGGCAACCGTGAGCGGGAAATTCAAGTCCACCTCGACGAAGAAGCCATTGAACGCTATGGCCTGGATCACCAAGAGTTGGCTAGCCGCATAGCGGAAGAGGCGCTTGATCTTGCCAGTGGCCAACTGACAACGGCTGAAGGCGAATGGCTAATTCGCTATCAGGGCCGCCGCAACAGCGCTGAAGCCTTTGCCGAACTGCCAATTCTGACCAGCACGCAGGGCGCCCCCATTGCGCTGGGCGAGATTGCCAGGGTCAGCGGTGGCTTTGCCGAGACCGATCGTGAGGAGTTTTATAATGGCCAGCCTGGTCTCTCCGTCGATGTTTATCAAATCGGCGATCAAACCCCGACCAGCATTTCAGAAGCGGTCACCGGTGAGCTTGAACGACTGCGCGCAGGCATGCCCGAGGGTGTCAGCCTGGATATTTCCCGCGATAGCTCGGAAATTTACGAAGACCGTCTCAGCCTGCTGTTAAAAAAATGCCTGGATGGGGCTGGCGCTCGTATTGGTGCTCATGGCGCTGTTTTTAGAAGCGCGGCTGGCCTTCTGGGTCACCTTGGGTATTCCAACGGCGTTTCTGGGCGCCATGCTGTTTCTACCCTGGGTTGGCGTCTCGCTCAATATGATGTCGATGTTCGCCTTCATTATCGCCCTGGGGATCGTGGTGGATGACGCCATCATCGTCGGCGAGAACATCTACAGCTACCGTGAGGAAGGCTACTCGCTGCGCGATGCGGCGGTGAAAGGCGCGAGCGAGATCGCCACACCGCTGACCTTCGCGATTTTATCCAACATCGTCGCTTTCCTGCCGCTGTTATTTTTACCCGGCTTTTTTGGGACTGATTTTTGCCACCGTGCCGGTCGTCGTGGTCACCGTGTTTTTAATTTCCTGGCTGGAAGCGCTCGTCATTCTACCGGCCCACCTAGCCCATAGCCGCAAGCCGCGCCAGACCCCGGCGTGGCAGCGCCCGCTTGAGGCACTTCGTCAGCGCCTGCAGGGCGGCTTGCATCACTTCACCTACCGCCAATTCGAGCCATTTCTGCAACGCGCTTTGAACCAACGGCTGCTGAGTATTTCGCTGGGCATTGCGATCCTGCTGATCGCCCTCTCATGGGCAATGAGCGGGCGGCTGGGTTTTTCGCTAATGCCCAGAGTGGAATCTGACGAAGTCGAGGCCAGCGTCACCCTGCCTATTGGCAGCCCTATCAGCGTTAGCCGCGAGCTTAGCCAGCAGTTATTGGATGCTAGCGAACAGCTTAGCCAGCGCGAAGAGTCGCTCAGTTTTAGCAGCACCCATACTCGCTTGGACGGTGAGAGTTTGGAAGTAGAGCTAGAGATTGCGCCAGAAAGCCTTGATATTTGGCCGCCTTCTCGTGTTGCCCGTGAGTGGCGCGCCCTAACCGGCGATTTACTTGGTGCACAGTCGGTGCGCTTTGCCTCAGATGCCGGCGGTCCTGGCAGCGGTGCAGCGCTGAGCCTTCGCCTGTCTCATCCCGACACACAGATACTGGAGGCCGCCGCCGACCGATTGGCGGAAACATTGGGCGGCTATGGCCTCACGGATATCGATAGCGGGCTTGGCGACGGCAAACCGCAGTTGGAAATGCGTCTTTCCGCGGAGGGCCGTGCGCTGGGGCTCACCGGGAACAATTTAGCCCAAGCACTGCGCGGGCCACTCCAAGGCGCCACCGCGCTTGAACAGTATGTCGGGCATAGCGAGATCAGCGTTGAGGTACGCCTGCCTACTGATAACCGCGATAGCTTAAACGAGCTCTACCGCATGCCGGTGCGCACGCCCGATGGGCTAAGCGTACCGCTATCGCGGGTAGCCGACATCACTATCAGTCAAGCCTCCAGTAGCCTGGAGCGCATCAACGGGCGGCGGATTATCACCGTTACCGCCGATTCCGAAAGTGACATGGCGATCAATCAGGTGCTCGCTACGCTTCAGGAAGAAGTATTTCCCAACCTGGAAGCGACCTGGCCGGGGCTTGAAGTCAGCATGGGTGGTCGTCAGCAGGATACTGCCGACAACTTGGCCACGTTGAAGACCTCGATGTGGTTAATGATCGCGGCCCTTTATGCACTGCTCGCCATTCCCTTCCGAAGTTATTTGCAGCCGCTGCTGGTGCTGGCCGCGATACCGTTTGGCATTGTCGGGGCCGTCGCAGGCCACATGATTATGGGCTTCGGGCTTTCGATTATCAGCCTGTTAGGCATGCTCGCGCTCTCCGGCGTGGTGATCAACGACGCCCTGGTGTTAATCGACTACGCCAATCGTAAACGCCGCGAAGGAATGGCCCCTCGGGAAGCCATCGTGGCAGCCGCCACACGTCGCCTACGACCAATCATGATGACCACATTAACGACATTTCTAGGCTTGGCGCCGATGATTTTGGAAACCTCGCGTCAGGCGCGCTTCATGATCCCCATGGCGATTTCGCTCGGCTTCGGCATGCTGTTCGCCACCGTGATCTTGCTGATTCTGGTTCCTTGCCTCTACCTGGGCATGGAAAATGTCCGCGAACGACTCAGCGCGCCACGCCAGCCCGCTCTCGCTAACAACAAGCAGGGTGATAACCAGCCCAGCCAAGAAGAGGGAGGCCATTAATGGCCGTGCTCACTGCAATACGCCAATGGCGGCCCTCCGGCTGGGCCTCAAACTGTTTGTCATTATCCTCAGCGTTAATGTGGCGATCTCAGCCAGCATGTTTTTGGCCGTCTCTTACAGTATTGACCGCGGCTTTCTCGATTATCTCAACCAAGCCCAGGAGCGCCGTGCTGCGCTGTTGGCGGATGGCTTGATCACCCGCTGGGAAACCCAGCAGAGCTGGGAGTGGCTTGAACAATCACCCGAACGCTGGCCGTTTATTGTCCGCTTTGAACTGGGCCAGGGAGCACCGCGACCGCCCTTCTCCGCTGGGTGAAGCGCGGGATTTCACCCTGCGTGCAGCGGACGACCGCTTTGTGGTCCCCCCCAGAAGTGGGCGCGAAGGTTCGGGCAGTTGGCATTGGCTGACGTTAAGTAGCGGCGATACCCATATCGGCTCATTGGGGTTTCGGCCGCCTCGCGAAATGATGGAGCGCATGGAGAGCCGCTTTCTTGAGCGTCAGCAACGCAACCTGGTGCTCATCGTCATCTCACTCTGCGTTGCCTCGCTGCTCTTAGCGGGCGGACTTTCCTGGTGGCTGGGGCGTCGCACGCGGGCGCTGGCAGGCGCTACGCTGCGCCTCACTGAAGGCGACTACCACACCCGACTACCTGAACGCGGCCGTGATGAACTGTCGCGCCTGGCGCGGGATTTTAATGTTCTCGCCGCGACACTGGAAGCCAGCCGCGACGCCCGCGCCCGCTGGGTGTCTGATACGGCCCACGAACTGCGCACGCCGCTGGCAGTGCTGCGCGGTGAGATCGAAGCCATGCAGGATGGCATTCGGCCCCTGAATCAGGAAAACCTCGGCTCACTCGCCCAAGAAGTGGGCCAACTAGAGCGCCTAGTGGCGGATTTACGCCTGCTATCGCAAAGCGATGCGGGAGCGCTGGATATACAGTTGGCGCCGATGGATCTAAGCGACTGCCTGGCCAGCCGGTTGGACGATGCCGACCGTTGGCTGGTGGAAAGCGGTTTAACGCTGACCGAGCGCATCGAGCCTGGCATCATGATTCGTGGCGATGCCCAGCGCCTGCGCCAGCTATGGAACAATCTCTTGGATAATAGCTGTGCGTACACACAACCGCCGGGAGAGCTGCGCGTTACGCTCTCGACTCAACAGGGCATGGCAGTAGTCACTTGGGAAGATAGTACGCCGGGCGTGCCTGAAGGCGAATTAGCTCGTCTAACTGAGCGGTTATACCGTGTGGAAGGTTCACGTAACCGTGCCAGCGGCGGCAGCGGTTTAGGGCTTTCCATTGCCAGCGCTTTGGTCAATGCGCACGGCGCGACACTGACCCCCTCAGCCTCCCTCCCTGGGCGGCCTACGCTGGACGCTGCGTTTTCCTCTTTGACCACTGGCTGATATGTTCATGGCGATTGTTTTCAGGACAAATATTATCAAAGCTAATGGTTAAAAACGTTTTTAAGCCATGCTTTCACGTTAACTGCTAAGCGAGCCTACCTTTATGTCTCATGCTGCCTCTTTGCTGGTTGTTGAGGATGAACCGAAAATTGCCCGCCTGATGGCGGATTACTTGACCAGTCATGGATTTGCGGTAACTACCCTGGGCCACGGTGATGAAGTGATGCCGTGGCTGGAACAGCACTCCCCGGCCCTCGTGCTGCTCGATATCATGCTGCCCGGTAAAGATGGCCTTACTCTGAGCCGGGAAATACGTCAGCAATGGCCGTCTATAGCGATCATCATGGTCACCGCCAAGGTAGAAGAAGTGGACCGCTTACTAGGCCTGGAACTAGGCGCCGACGACTATATCTGCAAACCGTTCAGCCCCCGGGAAGTCGTCGCCCGCGTTAAAGCCGTACTGCGCCGCAGTCAAGCGGCAGCCGATGCCCCCGCTGAGGGTGAAAAACGCGGCCGTGGTACTAAACGATGATGGCTGGCAAGCACTCGCTCACGGGCAGGACATAGGCCTGACCGCGGTGGAATTTCAGTTATTGCGCGTCATGATGCAGGCGCCAGGGCGTATCTTCAGCCGTGAGCAGTTGATGGACCACATGTACCGCGACAACCGCATCGTTTCAGAGCGCACCGTGGACAGTCATATCAAAAAAACTGCGCAAGAAGATCCACGAAGCGCTTCCCGAACTGGAAATCATCCGCTCGGTATATGGCGTCGGTTATAAGTATCAGCCGGAGGGCTAAGGATTGACCTGCACAGCGATGGCCAGCCCCATCGTGCAGCTTCAGGATAACTAGGTGACCCCTCACCTACCGGTTACGACCTTCAACCAGCCAATAAGATCATGATTGTTGCACACTCTCTGCAAACGGTTTGCACGCAGCCTAGTGATACTATCACTGTCAACTCACCGGGAGAGAACTTATGAAAATTTCAAGCGCTAAAAAAGTGTCAATTCGCCAACTGTTTGCCCCAGCCCTGCTGGCTATCACCATTGCTCCATTAGCACTTACCGCCCAGGCGCATAGCCATGGTGACCATGAAGGCCAAGGGCCTGATCGCGAGCGAATGGAAGAACGCATGGAGGAGCGTCGCCAGGAAGTGTATCAGCGCGCCGATATCTCAGAAGAGAAGCAGGCTGAGCTCAACGAAGCACACGCCGAACATCGCGAAGCGATGCATGCACTGCACGAAGAGCATCATGAGCGGATTGCTGAGATCCTCTCTGACGAAGAGCAAGAAGCATTACGTAACGCCATGCAAGAAGCCCATGAAGAGTATCGTGGTAAGCACGGTAAACGCGGCCACCATGATGATCAAGAAGAAAGCGCCGATAGTGAATAAGCGTTAATCACTTCTTATCGTTAGCTTTAACGCCCGGTTTTTCGGGGCGTTTTTGCGTCTATATGCCGCTCTGCATGCCGCTAACGGCCTCTCATCCAACCCAAACGGAGAAAGGTTAGCTTGAAGGAGGCTGCTTAATCGCGTATTTTATTTGAACGTTCATTCAAAATAAAATAATCCCTTCCTCTTTCAACAACAGGAGCCCGCCTGCATGGCGAAAGAAATTCCCCACCTCCCTTCCCGTGACCGTCTCAATCCCGTGGTTTTCCACGGCAGTGTGGCGGGTATCGTTGTCTTTTAGTGCTCACCATGGTGTTTACCGAGCAAGCTGGCACCTTTTTTGATGCCGGGCTTGCCTGGGTGAGTAAAACCTTTGGCTGGTACTACATGCTCGCCATTGTGGCGTATTTGGTATTCGTGGTTGCCATTGGCATGTCGCGCTTTGGCAGTATTCGTCTGGGGCCCGATCATTCACGCCCCGAGTTTTCATTACTCTCCTGGTCAGCCATGCTGTTTGCAGCGGGTATCGGTATCGATCTGCTGTTCTTCAGTGTTGCTGAGCCGGTTGCGCACTATTTGGCACCCCCGGATTTAACCCCGGAAAGCCAGGCCGCAATGCGTAACGCCGTCGTTCAAACCTACCTGCACTGGGGGCTCTCCGGCTGGGGGCTGTACGTGTTGATGGGTATGGCGTTGGCTTATTTCAGCTACCGTCATCGCCTACCGTTGGCGATACGCAGCGCGCTTTACCCCATCTTGGGCAAACGTATTCACGGTCCGATTGGTAACGCAGTAGACATCACTGCGGTGATCTCCACTGTATTCGGCATCGCCACCAGTCTCGGCATTGGGGTGATGCAGTTAAATTACGGCCTCACCTATATGTTCGGTGTGCCGGAAACCCTCACGGTTCAAGTGATCTTGATTGTACTGGTGGTGGTATTGGCAACGATTTCTGTGGTGACCGGCGTTGAAAAGGCATTCGCCGTCTCTCCGAGTTCAACATGCTGTTGGCGCTGGCATTGATGCTGTTTGTGCTCTTTTCAGGCGACACCTTGGTACTGCTGGATAAAGTGGTTAATAACTCCGGCGACTATCTATCGGGCTTTGTGGGCGCCAGCTTCGACACTTACGCCTTTGCCGATGAGAGCGCCCAAGAGTGGAAAATGTGGTGGACGATCTTCTTCTGGGGCTGGTGGATCGCCTGGACGCCGTTTGTGGGTTTGTTCCTGGCGCGCATCTCCCGGGGTCGGACCATCCGTGAATTTGTAGCAGGCGCCTTGTTTATTCCGCTGGCCTTTATGATGGTATGGATGTCGGTATTCGGTAACAGCGGTATTGAGTTAGTCGCCAATCAAGGTGTTGTCGAACTGGGTGAGCAAGCCCTTAACACACCGCAGACCACGCTTTATACACTGCTTGAGTACTACCCCTATGTAGGCCTAACAGCGGCGGTGGTCACCGTTCTGGGCATCGTATTCTTTATTACTTCAGCAGACTCCGGCGCCCTGGTATTGGCCAACTTCACCTCTATTTTGAGCGACGTTAACCACGATGCGCCGGTGAAACTGCGTATTTTCTGGTCGGCAGTGATCGGTTTGATCACCATTGCCCTGCTCATGGCTGGCGGCTTAAATGCACTGCAGAGCGCCGTTGTCATTACTGCATTGCCGTTCTCTGTGGTGATTTTTGCGGTGATGATTGGTATGTATAAAGCCTTGAAATTGGAAGGCAGCAAGGCCGATGCGCGCCGGATGATCGCAGGCAGTGCCCCAGGGGGCGATTGGAAAGAGCGCTTGGACCGTGCGTTAGATACGTCTAACCGTGCGGGTGCCGCCGCTACGATTGAGCACGCTATTCGCCCAGCGATGACTCAGTTCGCTCAGGAGCTTGAAAGCCGAGGCCAAACCGCCAACGTGACCGAAGAGCGTGTTGAGGGAGAATCCTTATCCAACCTGATGCTACAGGTCGATTTTGGCGAGGCCACCAGTTTTGTCTACCAGGTATGCCCGCACCGTATGCGTACCCCCAGCTTCATCCAGGCGGATGATGACTTCTATGTACGCCTGGACGTCTACCTGGCAGAAGGGGGACAGGATAAAGACCTTAACGGTTATACCCGTGGTCAGGTGATTGGTGACTTGGTGGCCGAGTACGAACGCCACCTACATTTCCCTAACCCCTGGCAGGTCAGCAGATGGGCCATGTGCAGGCGATGCCCGGCACGATCGGCGAACCACCTGAAAATGCTCAGATGTAACAGCATCCGTATCTAGCGCACCTACAATCCCGGCTCATGCCGGGATTTTTGTGTGCAAATGATAGCGCGACTAACGCCTTGTTGTGCAAATTTCAGTGCAGGCGTAGCGTAATGGCTTGTTTCCCCTATTTTTAGGAGGCTGGCCCTATGTCCCGTGTCCATCGACCTTCGGGATACGTTTTCCCAATGCCTGGCAGCGCCTTACTCAGCGCCTGGCGTGAAGGTTACTCGTTGGGAAAATTTAAGCGCGATGTGTTGGCAGGGCTGACGATTGGCGTGGTGGCTGTTCCACTATCCATGGCGCTAGCGATTGCCACCGGCGTGCCGCCTCAGCACGGGTTATACACCGCTATCGTCGCGGGGGCGGTGATTGCATTAGCTGGCGGCTCACGATTTAACATTTCCGGCCCCACCGCTGCCTTCGTGGTCATTCTATTTCCCATCGTAGCCAACCATGGCTTGGGCGGGCTGCTGATTGCTACCTTTATGGCCGGCGCTATTTTGGTGGCACTGGGGCTTTCGCGGTTGGGCAGTCTGATTCAGTACGTGCCCTACCCGGTGATTCTGGGCTTTACAGCGGGCATCGGGGTAGTAATTGCGCTTCTTCAATTGCCCGATTTTCTGGGTTTAACCGGTGTCGAACTAGGCGACAGCACCCTGCATAATCTCATGTTGATTGGCCAAGCACTGCCCTCCCTGTCGCTGGCGGAAATCAGCGTGGGGCTCGTCACCTTGGCATCACTGTTAGTCTGGCCGCGCTTAAAAACACCTGTGCCGGCCCCGCTAGTAGGTTTAGCGATGGGCACGCTGGCTGCCTCGCTATTGCTAATGGTTGGCGTTGAGGTCGACACTATCGCCTCGCGATTTAGTTGGGAGTACCAGGGTGAAAGCGGCAACGGTATTCCACCCTTCGCACCTAGTTTTATCGCCCCTTGGCATTTCCCGGGGGCGGATGGCACGCCGCTGGTAATCAATCTTGCGTTGATTCAGGCGCTGCTCGGCCCGGCGCTGGCGATCGCCTTACTCGCAGCGATTGAATCATTGCTGTGCGCCGTCGTCGCTGACGGCTTAACTCGTACACGTCACGACCCTAACGTCGAACTGATTGGCCAAGGGATCGGCAACCTAGTGGTGCCCTTCTTCGGTGGCATTACCGCAACGGCAGCGCTTGCCCGCACAGCCACCAATGTCAAAAGCGGCGCTTGTTCGCCTATTGCCGCTTTAGTGCACGCGTTGGTGGTGTTGCTTGCGGTAGTCGCGCTGGCGGGAGTGCTTGGTTTCGTCCCCATGGCCGCCTTAGCCGCGCTGTTATTCATTATTGCTTGGAACATGAGCGAGGCGCGCCACTTTATGCATACGCTGAGAAGCGCCCCGCCAGCGATGTGTCGGTGCTGGTAATCTGCTTCGCACTTACGGTTGTTTTCGACATGGTGATCGCCGTGGCCGTGGGTATTGGCCTAGCCGCCGCCCTGTTTATCCGCCGTATGGCACAGCTAACCAATACTCAGCGCTTGGCAACGCCTTCCACGGGCGAACACTTCCCACCGGAAGTAGCGCTCTACAAAATCAGTGGCCCTTTGTTTTTTGGCGCGGCAGAAAAAGCCATCGCGACGCTGCGAGTGATTGATCACAGCGTACGGATAGTCGTTCTGGATATGCGCGACGTACCTAGCCTGGATACCACGGCCTTGGTCGCGCTGGACACGCTCCGCCGGGAGCTTGGTGAGCAAGGTGTCGGGGTAATATTTGTTGGTTTGCCGCCGCGCATGGCAATGAAACTAAAGCGTGCAGGCATTCGCCGTGAAGCAGGCAAATTAGCGGTCGTGAGCCACCTTACCCACGCCGCGCGCATGGCGCGGCGCTGGCTAGGTCGCGAGACTCCTGCGAAGGCTAAATAACAGCTATGCTATGACAATGTCGGAATTAAAAAGGGGGATTTTTATCCCCCTGGTAAGACGTCAATTAGCCCGATGTCAGCTAGCCATATCGAGCACGATGCGACCCTCTATCTTGCCGTCAATCATGCGCTGGAAGACATCGTTGATATTATCCAGTGTATCCGTTGCTACTGTCGCTTTGACCTTACCCTCGGCGGCGAAATCCAGCGCTTCCTGCAGGTCGCTTCGCGTGCCCACGATAGAACCGCGAATGGTGATACCGTTGAGCACCGTGCTGAAAATTGGCAGAGGAAATTCGCCCGGCGGTAGGCCATTAAGCACCAGTGTGCCGCCGCGGCGTAGCATATTCTGGGCCTGATCAAATGCTTTCGGCGACACCGCCGTCACCAATGCCCCGTGAGCGCCGCCAATGGTTTTCTTCAGGTACATCGCTGGGTCGGTTTTCATAGCATTAACGGTTATTGTGGCGCCTAAACGCTCGGCCAGGGCTAGCTTACCGTCATCGATATCAACAGCCGCCACATTCAGCCCCATTGCTTTAGCGTACTGCACCGCCATATGGCCCAGGCCACCAATGCCCGAAATCACCACCCACTGGCCGGGGCGGGTATCGGTCATTTTCAAGCCCTTATAAACCGTTACTCCCGCGCATAGTACCGGGGCTATTTCGATGAAATCGACGGCATCCGGCAGGCGCCCTACATAGCCTGCATCCGCTAGAGTGTAGTCCGCAAACCCGCCGTTAACGCTGTAGCCAGTATTTTGCTGGGACTCGCACAGGGTCTCCCAACCGCCTAAGCAGTGCTCGCAGTAGCCGCAGGCCGAGTAGAGCCAGGGCACACCGATGCGATCACCCTCTTTGACGTGAGAAACACCTTCACCTACCGCCACGATATGCCCAACGCCTTCGTGCCCGGGAATAAACGGTGGCGAGGGTTTTACCGGCCAATCACCGTGAGCGGCGTGTAAATCGGTGTGGCAAACCCCAGAGGCCGCCACTTTCATCAATACTTCGCCCTGCTTAGGACGAGGCACATCGACTTCTTCTATAGATAACGGCTGGCCAAACTCACGAACGACCGCCGCGCGCATTGTGCTATCCATGATGCAACTCCTATGGTTTTCGATACGGCAGTTTAATGACTGCTCTTATCGGTAGAGTCAGCGTCGGGGGGACTGACAGTACCGCCCGGCAAACCACCGGGCGGTATGGCTAGCAGAGCGGCTTAGAAGAAGCCCAGCGGGTTGATGTCGTAACTGACCAGCAGGTTTTTGGTTTGCTGGTAATGCTCAAGGGCGACTTTGTGAGTTTCGCGGCCAACGCCGGATTTCTTGTAGCCACCGAAGGCCGCGTGGGCGGGATACTGGTGGTAGCAGTTGGTCCACACGCGACCCGCTTGAATGCCACGCCCCATGCGGAAGGCGACATTAATGTCACGGCTCCACACGCCAGCGCCCAGGCCGAACTCGGTGTCGTTGGCAATCGCTAGCGCCTCTTCCTCATCTTTGAAGGTAGTGACTGCGACTACCGGGCCAAAGATCTCTTCCTGGAAAACGCGCATCTGGTTGTTGCCCTTCAGCAGCGTGGGCTGAATGTAGTAACCGCTGTTGATGCTGTCGTCCATGGTCTCTTTATTGCCGCCGGTGAGAAACTCTGCACCTTCTTCGCGGGCGATATCCATGTAGGACATGATCTTGTCGAACTGCTCTTGGGAGGCCTGTGCACCCACCTGCACATCGGTATCTAACGGGTTGCCGCGCTTGATAGTTTGGGTGCGCTCGATCACCTTGGCCATGAACTCATCGTACATGCTTTCTTGTATCAACGCCCGCGAAGGGCAAGTGCATACTTCGCCTTGGTTAAAGAACGCCAGCACCAACCCCTCCACCGCCTTATCTATAAACGTCGGCTCGGCATTCATAATATCGGCAAAGTAGATGTTAGGGGATTTACCACCTAACTCGACGGTCGATGGGATAATGTTTTCCGCCGCGCATTTTAGAATATGCGCACCGACAGGGGTGGAGCCGGTGAAGGCGATCTTGGCGATACGCTTGCTGCTGGCCAATGCCTGACCCGCTTCTGCGCCAAAACCATTGACGATATTGAGCACGCCTGGCGGTAGCAGGTCGCCAATCACTTCCATCACTTTCAGAATCGAGGCAGGGGTTTGCTCGGCAGGTTTAAGGATCACACAATTACCCGCCGCCAGAGCAGGTGCGAGCTTCCAGGCGGCCATAAGGATCGGGAAGTTCCAGGGAATAATTTGCCCCACCACGCCCAGCGGCTCGTGGAAATGATAGGAGACGGTGTTGGCGTCGATATCTGCCGCAGTGCCTTCCTGCGAGCGTAAGCAGCCCGCAAAGTAGCGGAAGTGGTCAACCGCCAAGGGAATATCAGCATTGAGGGTTTCGCGTACTGCTTTACCGTTATCCCACGTTTCAGCTACCGCGAGCATTTCCAAATTTTGCTCAATGCGGTCAGCGATTTTTAGCAGAATATTGCTACGCTCTTGAACAGACGTTTTTCCCCAAGCAGGTGCCGCCTTATGAGCTGCGTCCAGGGCTTTATCAATATCTTCAGCCGAGGGAGCGGGGAATTTCGCAAAAGACATGACCATTGACAGGGCTAATATTGTCAAAGTACTGACCTTTCACCGGGGCAACAAATTCACCGCCGATATAGTTACCGTAGCGTTTTTCAAACGACACCACAGAACCGGTATCACCAGGGTTGGCGTAGATCATTGTATAGCTCCTGAGTATTATGATTATTAAAGGTGCTTTGACAGTGTTGTTCAGTAAAGCAAATGGCGATATAGCCCGATAGCAGGATTAGCCCTCATCCCTTGGTAGGAGACGCCATGTATTCCCTGTTGGTGGCAGATGACCATCCACTGTTTCGCGATGCGCTACAGGCCGTGGTGAGTAGCGGCCTGGCGAATAGCCAACTACTGGAAGCGGAGAGCCTCGCTGATGCGATAACGCTGGTGGAACAGCACACTGAGCTGGATTTGCTTTTGCTGGACTTAAGCCTACCGGATGCCGAGGGGCTGGAAGGACTAACCCGCCTGCGCGAGGGAATTCCCCCTGGCTGCCGGTAGCGATTGTGTCTGCACACCAAGAGCGACAATTAGTGCTTGATGCCATTACCTTGGGCGCGGTGGGCTATATACCCAAATCCACGCCGCGGGTGGCATTGCTGGTGGCGTTAACGCAGATTCTTGAAGGCCAGCTCTACCTGCCACCCGACATTATGCGCCGTCCGGCGCCGCGTGTTGCTTCGGCCTCACTTACCGCTAGCGCCATGGCTACCAGTGAGCGCTTGGCGCGTTTAACCGAGAAACAGTTGGCGGTATTGGTTTGCCTGACCAAAGGGATGTCAAATAAGCAGATTGCCCGAGAGCTATCGATTGCTGAAACCACCGTTAAAACTCACGTATCGGCGATTTTACGCAAACTAAACGCTACCAGCCGGGTCCATGCGATCGTGATCGCAGGCGAGGAAGATTTAAGTTTTTATCAGGCCAAACTCGCTCACTAGCTTTTATTTAGCAGGGTGCCAAGCAGCATACGAAGCCGCAGTGGCTTTAACGGTTTGAGTAGACAATGCATACCCGCTTCGCGGGTAGTGCGCTTAATTTCTGCTTCATGATTAGCCGTAATCACTACAGATGCCAAGCCAGGGTATCGGCGCTGCAGCCGTGCGGCCAAACCGATGCCGGTTTCGCGATGTTCGCCCAAATGATAATCGACCAGTAGCACCTCGGGGCGCTCACCATCGCTGGCGGCCTCTAAGGCAGAGACGGTGGCTGCTGCGCGCACCCGGCACCTAACTGCCCAGCAGCGCCTGCATCCCTTCAAGAATAGCCAAGTCATCATCAATCACCCAAACGACACAGCCATGTAAGGGATCTATCTCTTCAGGTGACGAGGGGTCGCTTTTTTTGAGCAGTGCTGTGGTCAAGACGGCCTCTGCGTAAGGCACGGTGATCGAAAACAGTGCTCCCTCGCCGGGGCGTGATGTGAGAGATACGGGCTGTTCCAGCATGGTACTGATGCGGTCAACGATAGCTAGCCCCAAACCTAAACCGCGGCTGTGCGCACTATTCACTTGGTTAGCACGCCGAAACTCCAGAAAGATTGCTTCGCGCTGCTGCTCTGGGATACCGGGGCCGGTATCACCGACCATAATTTCCAATCCATCCCGGCGACGCCGACAGCCCAGCAGTACGCGTCCATGCTCGGTATAACGCACTGCATTACTTAGGAAGTTTCGAATCACCCGTGCCAGCAGCGCTAAGTCGGATTCAATCACCGTACTGGATGGCACGTAATGCAATGCCAAACCACGCACCCCGGCCACTTGGCGGTACTCCTCTGCCAACGCGTCCAATAATGTGCTCACCGCAAACGGTGCTTTATCGGCGTGTAATACCCCAGCATCCAAGCGTGAGATATCCACAAGTGTTCCCAGTAATCCTTCGACATCTTTTAAAGAGCGACCGATATGCCCCACCAGTGCTTGCGATGCATCAGGAAGCGCATGGGTTTCCAAGGCACTGGCAAATAGTCTGGCTGCATTTAACGGCTGCAGCAGGTCGTGGCTAACCGCTGCTAAAAACTTGGTTTTAGAAAGATTAGCCGCTTCGGCTTCGGCTTTGGCAGCCGACAAGCGCGTGTTAACTTGCCCCAACTCATCTAACGCACGATGTAATGCATCAGTGCGCTCCCCGAACCTGTTCAGCGAGCAAGACCGAACGCTCGAAAGCGGCATAAGGGGCAGTGTCGGCACTGCCGCCCGTTTCCACTCGTTCCATCAGCGCGTGGCAGACCTTACGCAGGCGACGGTTCTCTTCGCGTAACGTCTCCTCGCTTGTCGCTTGAGCGTCACCCACCGCGTTAGTAGCGGTCGAAAGCTGGAAGAGATCCAAACGCCACCCCCGTAAACGTTTGATTCACATGCATACCATGATGTTGCTCACCGTAGGTATTGAACCCTACAACCCCTGCTTGGCGCAGCAGCTGCGACGCTTGTTCTACATGCTCTAGCGCTTCAAGCTCCATACGGCGTAGAAAACAGTCACAGCCAATAATCACGCTAGGCGTACCCAGCCTAGCGCTCACCCCAGCAAGCATTATTTTTAGGTTTTCGAGTAATGGTGTCGATTGCATAGCCGTCAGCACAATGCCGTTTTCCACCGCACAGTAAAAGCTCAGACTACCGTCGCTATGCACACGCTGTATGGAGCGCACGTAGTGCTGCCCACCAATACGGACAGCTAATGGGTGGCGGGCAAATATCACTGCGCTGAGCTGCTCTGGTGCAACACCGACCAAGTCGGCGTACACCTGCGCGGCGGGTAAACCATTGAGTTCAATTACCCGCCGACGCTCACGATTCACCCTCAGTCACCACCAGCTTATGAGTTAACGGGGTTAAATGATGAGTTGAAAACACTTCAAAAGGGAGCCGGGTATTAACCATGACCACAACAGCCGCATGGCTATGGAAGCGCCCGGCAGTGTAAACATGGGTATGACTAAGATGATTATCGTCGCCCGCTGAGCCGCCAAAGCTAGGTATATGCCCCAACGCAGCATCTAAGGTGGCGAGCACTTGCTCTTCACGGCTGGATAAACCATCCAGTAACGTTAATACAAAGCTATGTTCGTTGATTGGCGCGATGGTTTGTCGGCGGCAGCGCGCCAGCAGCCCATCCACCAGCGGCTGGGCGTGGGTCAATTCAAAATGGTCCAGGTCATCAATGAGCGCCGTTTCGACAGCAAACAGGCGCCGATCAAACCCCATCGCCACAATGGAGCCCCGGTCGTAACCGAGTGGGGTAATTTCCCCAGCCGTTGTACAGCCACTTAGCGGCGTTGAGGGAAAGTGGCTTTCCAGCGCGTCTGCCAGTCCCGCTAAATCATACTCCGCACTACAGAAAAACAGCACAAACCCCAAATGATCGTGCCATAAAGCGTCGGCTAGCTCAGCCGCTGCGTGGTCCGCATTGGTATGCTGACTGGCCGCAGTGAGAATACCTTGCTCAACCTGATAAGTGGTCACGACACCACCTCTCCAACGCGGAATGCGTATGCGCCGCTGTAAGTCTTATGGTACTGAACATCTCATCGAGTTGGCTGAAGGTGGCCCGCTCCGTATTGGCTAATGTTTCAAGTTGCTTCGCCAACTCAGCAAGTTGTTCGGCCCCCATGCTCACTGATTCGCCGCGCAACTGGTGCGCCAGGCGCATAACTTGCTGTTCATGCTCCGGCGTGAATGGCTTTACAGCTAAACAAGCAGCCAGTTGAGCAGAATAGTTGCTTACTTGCTGTTGATAAAGCATGACCAGTTGGCCCAGGCTCGCTTCCCCTAGGGCCGTTTTCAGGCTGGCAAGCGTATCGACATTAAGCAACGATGGCGCCCCAGTTAGCGCTTTAGGCACCTCTAATGCCGGTGCAGTGCCTTCGTCTGGGGATGCAAAAGCTGCACTGCCAGCACATTACTTAACGCTGAGAGTGACAGCGGCTTGGTAATGTAATCGTCCATACCGGCAGCCAGGCAGCGTTGGCGGTCATCTTCAGCACCACCAGCCGTCATGGCAACGATGGGAACATTTGCCAACCATCCACCCTGCTCGCGTAATCGCTGAGTGACGATCAAACCACTCATGTCAGGCAACTGAATATCCATAAAGATAAGCTGCACTTGCTGTGACTGGACCATCGCCAGAGCGTCATGACCATTCTCAGCCCAGACCACCTCGCACCCTAGACGTGACAATAAGCCAACAGCGACTTTGCGATTGACGGCGTTGTCCTCCACTAGCAGCAATGTTGTCCCGGAAAAATCTCGCTTAGGGGCTGAGGGCAGCGACATTAATACGGGATCAGCATCGACTAAAGGTAACTCACACCAAAAGGTACTCCCCCTGACCTACTTGGCTCTTAACCCCTAACCGTCCCTGCATGGCTTCGCTTAGCCGTTTGCAAATCGCCAGCCCTAGCCCAGTTCCACCAAAACGCCTTGCCACCGACTCATCTGCTTGGTGAAAGGCTCAAAGAGACGCTCTTGCTGCTGTTCGCTCACACCACAGCCTGTATCAATCACCTCGAATAACAGCCGTTCCACCGTTGAAGACACTTTAACGCTAACGTCACCCGGTCGGTGAACTTGATCGCATTTGCGATCAAGTTCAGCAGTATTACCGTAAACGGCCTGCATCGACCAACACCCACTCAGGCACCAGCGGATCAACGTAAACACGCAGTGGCAATCCTTTGCCGTTGCCCTGGGCGCAAGCAGCAACACCACACTATCGATAAGTGGTTTGAGTTGCGTGGGCGCTGTTTCAAGGGTCAGATGACCTGCTTCGATTTTAGAAAAATCGAGGATCTCATTGATCATTGCCAGCAATTGATTGGCGCTATCGTGAATCGTGTGGGCGTAATCTTCTATTTGTGCAGGGCTTGTCGACTCGCGTAGTAGTTCGCTCATGCCAATAACGCCGTTCAGCGGTGTGCGAATTTCATGGCTAACCATGGCCAAAAAATCTGACTTGGCTTGGTTAGCTGCCTGAGCCTGCTTGGCGGTGACTTCTAACTGCTGGCCAAGCTGCTCCTGATTGCGCCTTATCGCAGCACTTTCACGCATCTCACGCACCAAGAAGGCAATGACCAAAAGGCTGCCAAACTCATACCGACGATCAGGGTCATGAGCAGTTTATAAAGCAGGCTTAGCTGGGCTCGCTCTTCTGTCGCCGACTCTGCCAAATAGCCATTAATCACGATGACCAGTCGCTCGGTTAGCCGTGTCAACGTCTGTAGATTTTCTTCTAGCGCCGGTACTGGCAGTTGCTCAACTACTTCGTAAGGCTCAAACATACTATCGAGTACATCGAGCTGCTGTTGGATTTGGCGCAGCAGCTCACTCGCGGTATCGATCTCTTGCAATAAAGTGCTGACTTCTCCCTCATTGAGCAGCGTTATCCGACTGTACAACAGCTCAAAGCGCAGGTTTAGCTCATCGTGTGCCGCGGGGTAAGTGGCCCATGCGCTACTGTCAGCAAATGGTTTAACAATTGCACTGCATCACGGTCTAACTTATAGACAACCCAAGCAGTATCTTCGCGTAGGCTTTGGGTGAGGTTTTCCTGCCGCCAAGCGGCTAACGTAGCGACGACCAACGCCGCGGCCAACAGTAGGACGGCAATGATAGCCACAAGCTTAAAGCGACGGGGATAACGTAGCAGACTGGCGGCCTGCGTTGTTGAAGCGCTACCGGACATCAATATGCATGACCTGCCATACCGCTCTAAAGCGTATTTTTTCGCTTAACAGCGCTTCATCATGATCAAAGGGATAAAGCACCCATAAAGGACCATATTCACGAATCGGAATCGCTTTCTGATCCTTTTGCAAAGCCAGCATAACGTCATACTGTTCGAAATCACTGACCGGTATCTCAGCTTCATAGCCGTTCAGTGCAGCAACATGAACAGAGTCACTTTGAGCACCTAAGCGCGTTAGCAAATCACGCATCAAAGGGCCACGATAGTGGCTGCTACCTTCTGTCCAGGGCGTACTGGTTTCAAACGAGTGCTGTGGTAATGCCTCTAACATCTCACGGTCAAACTGCGCTTCACTCCCGACATTTGTATGCTTAATATTCCCGCTAACGGTCAAAATAACAGGCCCGCTAGGCATCCCTAAGTCATCGCCTGTGTCAGCAATCCCCGCCAGGGGGAGCACTGAACATCAGCACGACCCACCCCATTAACAATGCTTTCACAGTACACACCTCACGAAGGGCAACTTACTGGTTCCAATGCCCAAAATAAAAGAAGACAGCGTAAAGATTACGCCATCTTCTTAAACAGGTCAGGTCCAATACTGCTTTTTCGTCACCAAAGCGTCATTTACGCTTCCCTTTTAAGCTAAGAATCCATGTTGTCCAACCGCTCAAAGCGCACTAAGTCCTCGTAAGCATGCCAACTAGCATGCCCCAAAACGGGTAAAATCAGCGCTAGACCAATATAAAAGGTCATCACACCAATCAGTACACACAGCGTAAGTATCACTGACCATAACAACATGACGCGGAAATTACGTCCGACACAGCGCACGCTGGCTTCAATACCTTCCATAAAGGTTAAGTCTTGATCCATCAAGGTAGGAATCGCTACGACGCTAATCGTAAACGCACCAAACGCCAAAATACCCCCGCTACCGTGCCCACCGCTAGCATACTCAACCCTTCTGACGTAGTGAGGGAGCGCGGTATACAGTGTGGCGGGGCTGGGGATTTCAAAACCAAAAAAGAGTGCAAAAAGAAGCGTTGCCAAACGAATCCAGGCGAGGAAGAAGATCATCATCATGACCCCCATCATTGCCAACTGGCCGGCATGAGGTCGCCAACTGCCGAAAGCATCCCCTAAGTTAGGCACTTGCCCGTTCTCCAGCGCGCGACTAATGCCATAAGAGCCGACGGCCACCAGTGGTCCAATAAACATAAAGCCTGCAATCATAGGCAGCAGCCAGTACCAATACCCCAACGTAAAAGCACCCAGGGTAATAGCGATACTAAGTCCTACCCAGAACATGCCATAAGAAAGGCTCACGACTGTCGCACGGCGAAAATCTTCCACGCCAGCAGCTAACCATGCCCTTGGCCGCTCCATACCGACCTTATTAATAGTGATTTTAACGCTGGGCAGATCCGAATGGTGGCTTGTTTTTGTTGTCGTCGCATTCATGGCATCACTCCTGTTCTTCCCGATATAGATCCTGAACTCAGGATTTACCTCAAAACATCAGCGCTCATTAATCGCTGAAAGCATTAATACCAGCTTAATGACTTAACGCTCTTTTAATGTAGCTGAATAATGGTTGCGAGGCGTGGGACGTCCGATTGTGCGTACAAAAAAATCCACGAAAGTGCGAGATAGCGACAATTAAGTTGTTGCGTTAGAAAAAGTAGATGTAGTTGTAGATATAGATAAAAACACGCTATAGCCAAGCATAAAAAAAACTCCGAGCAAGTTGCCCGGAGCTTTTTAGTTTACTTTGCACGACTCTCTACGCTAGCACGCTATTCCTAGCGCACAATCATTACCGATACTTTGGCATGATGCACGACATGCTCAGCGTTGGGACCCAACACGTAGTCAACAAACTTACGTTTGGTATGAGAAGCCATAACGATCAGATCAACATCCAGTTTTTGCCTACTTTAATAATCGCCTCCCCACGGCGAGCCATCGACCAGAATACTCTGCGTTTGGATCCCCTCAGGGACGTTCTTTTGAATGAACGCGTGCTGCGCCTCTTTATTACTTCATGGGCCTTTTGTGAAAAATCTTTGGGAAAGTAAGCACCCACCATGGGCATTTTAAATTCCGGTAGCACGGTCACTATATGCAGCGACGCCCCAAAGGTTTCACACAGCGTAATGGCCGTGGGTAGCGCTTTCTGCCATGAAGCCTCTTCATTGAGATCCACGGGCAGTAGGATTTTCTGATACATGGTGATCTCTCCTAGGCTGTAGCGGCTGACTCATCGGCAAGCTGTTTTTCACGCCGACGGCGCTGCATGACGACAATCAACCCAAAGATTAGGAAAGCAGGAATCCACATGATCTCTTTCGTCCAGCGGTTCACAGGGGCTAACACTTCGATGATTTCTTGATCGAAGTCGAAACCGAGTTCTGCCGCTTGGCTGCCGTAGGTCACCATATCAACGATTGCCGTGCCATCCTCGATAAACAGCTCAAGACCCAGATTCTCAAGCCGCTCCTGGCCTGTTTCACCGTCAGGCACCGGTAGGGTCATATACGTGCTCATTGGATCGCCATAGTCATCCAGACCGGCGATCTGCAGGCGAAGCGTCGAGTCTTCATCGACATCGCCCAATGCTTCAACGAATTGCGCAGGCGGAATGGACTCATAAGGGTCATGGATCATGTCCATCCAGAAGCCCGGGCGGAACAGCGTGAACGCAATCAGCAACAGCACGATGGACTCATACCAGCGGCTGCGCGTAATCATGAAGCCCTGGGTCGCGGCAGCAAAGATGAGCATGGCGATGGTGGACACCACAAAGATCAACACCCCCTGCAAGAAGGTCACATCAATCAGTAGCAGGTCGGTATTAAAGATAAACAAAAACGGTAGCGCTGCGGTTCGTAGGCTGTAATAGAACGCCTGGAAGCCGGTGCGAATAGGGTCACCGCCGGAGACGGCTGCCGCGGCAAAGGACGCAAGCCCCACCGGCGGTGTCACGTCAGCCATGATCCCGAAATAGAACACGAACAGGTGAACCGCAATCAGCGGCACTAATAGGCCATTTTCTGCGCCAAGGTTAACAATCACCGGTGCCAGTAGAGCCGAAACAACGATGTAGTTCGCGGTGGTCGGTAACCCCATGCCGAGAATCAAGCTAAGCACCGCCGTCAGCAGCAGGATCAGCATCAAATTGCCCATGGCCAGTGTTTCCACCACTTCGGCCAGCACTAACCCTACCCCGGTTTGGGAGACGGCACCGACGATGATACCGGCCGTGGCCGTAGCGATGCCGATACCGATCATGTTGCGGGCACCGGTGACCAGACCATTCCATAAATCCATCACGCCTTCACGCAGATCCGCCTTCATATCGCTGCGGCCACGAAAGATCGACGTGATCGGACGCTGGGTAAGAATAATGAAAATCATGAAAATAGTGGCCCAGAAGGCTGACAGCCCTGGCGACAAACGCTCCACCATCAAACACCAGACCAGCACAATGACGGGCGGTATGTACTGCAAGCCAACCAACACCGTGGGCTTGGTTTGCGGCAGCGAATAAATCGGTTCGTTAGGATCATCGAGCTCGAGCTCGGGGTAACCTGACGCAAGCTTCAGCAAGGCAATATAAATCACCGTCAGCCCAACGCCGACTACCCAGGGCGTTGCATCGCCCAACACCGGTTTGAGCCAGCCAAGACCGTAATAGACCGCCAACGCGGTCACCATCATGAGTAGCAGACCACCCAGGAAACCGATCACTTTATTGACCAAAGGCTTAGGGGGGATTACTGCTCTGAAGCCCCTTCATATTGGCCTTTAGGGCCTCTAGGTGAACGATATAGACCAGCGCGATATAGGAAATCAGCGCGGGCAGGAAGGCATGCTTAATCACCTCGACATACGAAATGCCCACATACTCGACCATCAAGAAAGCGGCAGCGCCCATCACCGGCGGCATAATCTGGCCATTGACCGATGACGCCACTTCAACAGCGCCCGCCTTTTCCGAGGAGAACCCCACGCGCTTCATCATCGGCACCGTAAAGGTACCGGTGGTTACCACATTGGCAATAGAGGAGCCGGAAATCAGGCCGGTCATAGCCGAGGCCACCACAGCCGCTTTAGCGGGCCCACCGCGATAGTGACCAAGTAGCGAGAACGCTACCTTGATAAAGTAATTGCCAGCACCTGCCTTATCGAGCAGAGCGCCGAACAGTACAAATAGGGAAGACGAAGCTGGTGGAGACACCCAGCGCAATACCGAAAACACCCTGAGTCGTTAACCACTGGTGGTTAATCAATCCATACAGGCTAACCCCACCATGGGAAAGAATACCCGGCATCCATGGGCCAGCCAGGCTATAGACAAGAAAGACTGACGCCACGACCATCAACGGCGGGCCGAGTGCACGGCGTGTCGCCTCAAGCAGTAGCAATATCCCGGCGATGCCAATGATCACATCCTGCAGGATCGGGGCGCCGGGGCGCTGAGATAACTGCTCGTAAAACATGAACATGTAAGCGCCACAAAAGGCCGCTGCCGCTGCCAGCACCAATCTTGGATCGGTACACGGTCACGGGGCGAGCGCTTGAGTGCCGGGTAGGCCATATACGCCAAGAACAGCGCAAAAGCTAAGTGAATAGAGCGGGCTTCCGTGGCACTAAATACGCCAAAACCCAGAACGAAGGGTACCGGGGAAGCGATCCACAATTGAAACAGAGACCACGCTGCCGCAATGCTGACCAAGAGCTTGCCGGGCATACCGGCTGGTTTACGGGCGCCCGTGTCGCTGGAGGCAACCATGTCATCCAGGTCTACTCCGGTTCCCGAAGATCTGTTCTTATCTTCTGTCATATGCCTGCCCTGCTCCGAGTCGATTGACACATAATTGCCATATCGAATTGCTCTATTAACATCCTAAATGCCCTATCAACATCCTAAACGCTTTATCAACAGCGTAAACCAAAATGCGCGGCACCCTTAGGTAACCGCGCATTCCCTTGCTAAGGTAATACTACCTCAGGCTACTGAATTACTCGATCCAGCCTTGTTCACGGTAGTAACGCGCCGCGCCATCATGCAACGGTGCGGAAAGACCTTGAGTCACCATCTCTTCTGGATCAAGATTTTCGAAGGCCGGGTGCAGACGCTTGAAACGATCAAAGTTATCAAACACCGCTTTAACGGTCTGGTAGATCACTTCATCGTCTGCTTCAGCCGTGGTTACAAATGTCGCTGCAACACCGAAGGTTTCGACATCTTCATCATTGCCGCGATATAAGCCACCCGGGATTACCGAAGAGGTGTAGTAAGGGTATTCATCGACAATGCCCTGAATGTCTTCGTCGTTCAGCGGAATCAGACGAGCATCAACAGTGGTGGTCGCTTCCTGAATGGAACCATTCGGGTGACCCACCACGTATACCATGGCATCGACGTTATTATCGGCAAGTGCTGCCGCTTGCTCGGCAGCGTCGAGCTGAGATGCCAGAGAGAAAGTATCTTCGGTCCAGCCCTTGGCGTCCATCACCACTTCCATGGTGTTGCGCTGACCGGAACCTGGGTTACCGATGTTGACGCGTTTGCCTTCCAGATCATCAAGTGTCTCGATGCCAGAATCAGCACGTGCAAGTAGCGTCAAAGGCTCACCGTGGACACGGAACACAGCCCGCAGATCTTCGTAGGCCTCGCCTTCGAAGTTCCCGGTGCCGTTGTAGGCTTGATACTGAACGTCGGATTGTGCGACGCCCATGTCCAGCTCGCCGGACTTGATACCATTGATGTTGGCGACAGATCCACCAGTTGAAGGTGCATTACACTTGATATCGGCGTCTTCGAGGCGATTAACCAAACGACAGATCGACTGCCCCACGACGTAGTACACACCGGTTTGGCCACCGGTACCGATGGTGATGAACTGCTCGTCATCCTGTGCCATTGCCGGGGAGGCGAAAGCAGCGCTGGCAAGTAGCGCACCGGAGAAAGCAGCGGTAGAAAACGTATGGCGTTTCATGAACACACCTCTTTATATTGATGTTATGAGCGTATTTGATGTTAGCAACACTGTCGTTAGCAACACTGTCATTATCAACATCATGCGCTTTGGACCCACCTAGCGACTCGCTCCCTCAGATGGGTTATTCCAAAACGTTTTTAAGACAATCTGTTACAAGCGCCTCTATTGGCTGCCTGCTAATACTACTTTAGCGAAAAACCAAGACTTTAGCGAAAACAAAGCCCTTAGCGATAGAAAAATAAGCCCTTAGCGATAAAAAGCGCGCTTGGCAAAGCACCACGGTGCCTCCCCCTTATTTAAAAACGCATTTTCACTTTGCAGATAGTAGTTTAACGGTTGGCAACGTTAAGTAAGCGTTAATGCCTATACCGTTTTGGCATAGGGAATAAGGATATTCACTACTTGCTCGACAGGTGCAGTTTCTTCTGGACCAATCGCAGCCATCTCTTTAGCCCCATCAGACGTTATATCCCAAGACGCCGGGTAGCCATAAAGCGATGGCTGGGAAGATGGCTACCAGCGCCAGTGCACACCCCATGGCGACCACAAACAACAACGCCCAACCAAGCGTTTGCTCCAAACGTATTTTCGCCACTTCGGTGGTTACCATTAAATTGACCGCCACCGGCGGGTAAATTGGCCAATGGCAATGTTCATTGCCAGTAGAATCCCAAACCACACCGGGTTCCATTCGAAGTGCTGCATAACAGGAATCAGGATCGGCATCATAATGAGATAAATCGAGATCGCATCTAACAACATGCCAGCGACCAGCACCGCTAACATTACTAAAACAAGCAGCAGCACCCCGTTATCCGTCAGGCTAATAATCCACTCAGCCAAGTGGCGGAAAGTGCCCAGCATGGTACCCGCCCAGGCAAAAATACCGGCAAGCGCGATAATCAGCATCACTACCCCAGAGATAATCGCCGCCTCGCCCAGTAGTTCCCACAGATCGCGCCACGACAGTTCGCGGGTAAGAAATAGCCCCACAATCGCCCCATAGGCGACTGCCACTACGGCTGCTTCGGTGGGCGTAAACAAGCCCGAACGCAAACCACCCAAAATCAACACGGGTGCAAACAGCGCCGGTATCGCCTGTTTAAAAGTAGTTCGTACGCTGAGCTGTTCGGCACCTTCTACCGGTGTGCCGCCTTCCCATCCATAACGTTTGGAGACGATCATGGCAGGTACCAATAGGGCTATGCCTGCCAATATGCCGGGGAACAGCCCTGCCGCAAACAGGGCCCGCAAATCCACCCCAGGCACCACAATCGAATAAAGGGATAAGGGGCAACGGAAGGCGGGATTAGAATCGCGGTTGAAGCAGAAGCAGCAATTAGCGTGGCGGAAAACGGCTTGGGATAGCCCGCTTTGGTCATGCTGGGCAGCATCACCATTGCTACGGCCGCCGCATCGGCAGGCCCGGAGCCGCTCATGCCACCCATGATCATGCACACCAGCACCGCAACCAGCGCCAAGCCGCCATGGCGTGGGCCAATCAGCGCCTGGGCAAATCGCACCAAGCGCAGCGCCACGCCGGAGCGCTCAAAAATAAGCCCGGTAAGTATAAATAGCGGAATCGCAATTAATGGGTACTTGGCAATGCTGTTATAGGTATTCGTGCCCAAGGTCGCCAACATATCCGGCGACAGCCCAATCACAATGCCAACTGCTCCAGAAAGCGCCAGCGAAAACGCCACGGGCACCCCTGCAATCAACAGGCCAGCAAACGCCAGGATCATCCAAACATCAGGGCTCATCGGTTAGCCTCCCCGCCAAACGGTCAGCGGTTTGCTGATACAAGCGCCATAACATGGCCGCGGAAAGCACGGGCAACCAGACTAAATACCACCACTGGGGCAAGCCAAGCCCTGGCGAAAGCGACTCCCACTGATACTCCTGCCAGGCTAACTTGCCGCCGTACCAAGTGATCAACCCCAGCACCAAAGCACCACACAGCGCTTGAAAAGAATCAATGCGTGGCGGTACTTAGACGGCAGTGCACGTTCAAGAAAACCTATACGGATATGCCGATTACGCCGCAGCGCCACCGAGGCACCGGCAAAGGTCAGTACTACCAACAAGAAAACCGAAAACTCTTCGGTAAAGGAAAAGAGCCGCCAGTTAAGTAGCGCGTAATGACATTACCCAAACTGATCATCGAGATAATGATTAATGCCAGCGCGCCCAGCCAGCGTTCCGGGCGCGCATCGGGAAAGCCTTTCATGGCAGCCTCACAGCAAAAAACTCCCAGTCCTAAGAGCCGGGAGTTAGAACATCAACAGTTATTAGCGCGCGTCGATAGCGGCTTGGGCGGCGTTAACCACCTCATCGCCAATCCGCGGTGCCCATTTTTCGTAAACAGACTGTGTGGCATCGACAAACGCCTGGTACTGCTCATCGGATAGTTCTGTCACCGTCACACCGCGCTCTTGAATCGCCGCTAGGCGTTCGCTCTTCTTCACGGGTCATGGCGATTTCCCACTCACCGGCTTCCTGTGCTGTTTCGCGCAGCATGGCTTGCTGCTCTTCATCAAGGGTCTGCCACACCTGCTGATTGACCGCAAAAATCAGCGGGTCATTCATGTAGTTCCAGAGCGTCAAATGCTCTTGGCCGACCTGATCAATGCGCGCGACGTCAAACACCGAGTGGGTTTTCCTGGCCGTCTACGGCGCCGGTGGTCAGCGCTGGCTGCGCATCAGTCCAGCTCATTTGCGTGGGGTCAGCGCCCAGTGCTGAGAAAGTGTCCTGGAACAACGGCGAACCGACAACACGGATTTTCAGGCCGTCCAAGTCATCCGGCTCGCTGATCGGTCCACGTGAGTTGGAGACCTGACGGAAGCCATTTTCGCCCCACGCCAGCGGGATAACGCCGCGTGATTCGATCGCTTCAAACACCAGCTCGCCCGCTTCACCACCGGTGACTGCATCGACGGCGGCTTCATCGGGAATGAAAAACGGCAAAGAGAAAAGATTCAGTTCCGGCACCTGGGGCGACCAGTTGATGGTCGAGCCCACCGCCGCATCAATCAAGCCGGAACGCATGGCGGAAAATTCACGGGTTTGGTCGCCAGAGACGAGTTGAGAGTTGGGGTAAACGCGCAGCGTTAACTCACCCCTGCTGCGTTCTTCCACCAGTTCGGCCCACTTCTCTGCCGCTTGCCCCCATGGGAAAGCGTCGGACAAAACGGTGGACACCGAGAGTTCACGAGCTTGTGCAGACAGGGAAGCGGAAAGCAGTGCCGCACCGGCTAAGCCAGCAGTGAAACGAGCCATTGAGCGTGTCAGCGTCATGGTAGATCCTTTTATCTATTTTTATGGTGTGCGTTTTTGTGATGTGCGTTTTTATGTTGTGCGCATATAGCCATTATGAGGCTTTTCGAGAAAGCCCCACTTATTGTATGCACTTAGCGCACGAAAGGAAGATGCCTATAGTCATTCGCATTGGATAAATAATAAGCGTGCTAACATATTGAATGACTTTGAAAAGTTCCTCATCCTTTGTCGTAATCGTTCTTTAATACAATTGTAACTTCCCTTCAACATCGCTATGTTGTTTTTCGATAGCTAATAGTGCTGGGCTCAGTGGGCTAAGCCGCTATCAGGCAACAGAAAATAACAATGCGGTCTCTTAGTTAGACTGCCTTTGATCATAATAAGGAAAAAGCAAGTGACGATTAAAAACGCTTAAAGCTCTTTTCTCCATTGGCACCCTTGCAATGGCAGTTGCTTCAGCCTCTCACGCTGTCGACTTTGAAGTAGGCGACACCAAGGCGAGCGTCTACGGATACGCCAAGCTGGATATTATCTATGATGTGGATGATGACATGGGCAACCTCGTCACTCACAGTGAAATCACTGAAGATGGCGAAGACAGTCAAGATAGCCACTTCAATATGCACGCTTACCAGAGCCGTATCGGTTTCAAGACCACGACACCGGTCTCCGGCAGCGACCTAGTGACCTAGTGACCCAGATTGAAGGTGACTTCTACGGGCCAAACAACAACTTCCGCCTGCGGCACGCCTACGGCTCCTGGGACGGTATTCTGGCCGGCCAGTACTGGACCAACTTCTACGGCTTCGTGGCCGGCACCCCGTCCATCGACTTCCGTGGCCCGCCTGGGGTGGCCAACCAAGCGCGTCAGCCACAGCTTCGCTATACCACTGGCAATTTCTCGGTAGCGATAGAAGACCCGGATACCCTGGGTGGTTCTGAGAGGACAGAAAACGGTGTTGTTCAAACTGAAGCAGATGCAGCCAAGAGCGAATTACCGGATGTGACCGCGCGCTATACCGATACTTCTGGCTCCTTCAAGTACTCCGCTTCTGCCGTACTGCGCCAGCTTGAGTATGATGCGGCAGCAGATGCCAACGCTTCAGTTGATGATGACTCGGCCTTTGGTTGGGGCGTGGCCCTTGAAGCAGCCATGGATGTTTCTGAGGCGGTCATTTTGCGCGCCGGCTTAACCCATGGTGACGGTATGGGTGGTTATATGAATGTCAGCCCGCAAACTACACCGGCCTACCTAGCCAATAACGGCGACCTTGAAACCCTAAAAACTACTGGTGGCACTATCGGCGCCAGCATTAAGGCCGGCCCAGGCGCCATTAATGCGTCTTATAACGTCGCTACCGTCGACCTCGACGATGAGGAAATCGGCGGAAATGATACTTTCGAGACTGCTTACCTGAACTACATCTGGACGCCAGCCGAACGCATCAGTTACGGCATAGAAGCCAGCTGGGCTAGCCGTGAAGAGAAAGACGGCGCTGAAGGCGATGCCACTCGCATCCAGGGTATGGTGATGTACAGCTTCTAAGCAGATTTAGCAACGTTACCGCTACAGATAGACTTTAACAAAGATAGACCTTAACACGGCTTTTCGATCCTTAAGCCCCAACATTGTTGGGGCTTTTTTTATTTTTGCGTTCTCAACATCAATCTCAGCCGCTGCCCTCGACCCGGTTAATCCGCAGGCTGGCAGTAACCGGCTTCCTCAGGGATGGAGACACAATCGCCCACCTTAATGCCGCGCTCGGCGAAGTAACCGGCGTTGACCTCTAGCGCTGAATGATACGCCGCCCCAGCTGGGTAGGAAGGGCAGTCGCTCGGCGTGGAGGATTCGCAGGGCTGCATGGTATTAATCGCCACTATTCGACCATTCGCATCGATAAAAGCAATATCGAGAGGGATCAGAGTGCGATACATCCAAAAGGCGTTATTGGCCGATTGCTCGCTCTCAAAGCGAAACAGCATGCCGTTTGCTTCCGGCAAGCTCTCCCGTTCCATCAAGCCGCGCTGACGCTGGGGCGCCGTTTCCGCCACTTCCACCTCTAGACGGTGTGGGCCGCTCTCATTATGAATGGCCAGCGTCAGCGTTTGCATGTCTTTCGCCGTGGCTTGCCCCCAAGCAAACGAGCTGAGTAGCGACATCGGCAGTAGCGCCGCCAGCGGTAACAGTAGCGATGCTTTCAGCAGCGTGCGACGCGTGGGATCCATGCTTACTTCCCTTTTATCATGCGCATCTGCGCGAACTCGGTGGCCTGGCAGCAAGTGAATGCCTGCTGCTAGCAGTGAAACGTTCACCCCGGCACCGCGGGTTAACTGGTTACGCCGTACGGCATGGGTGGCGATATCGAAACGTAACATATCACCATGTTGGACGCGCAAGGAAACTGACGTAATGCCCCCAGAACCACTAACTCTTCAACCGTGGCTGCCAGTGGGTTCTCCCGCTCGCCTTGGGAAGGCCGATCACGGCGGTGAAGCACAATATCAGAAGGCGGCAAATACCAGGTCACGGTCTCGCCCAACGACAGGTTAGCGAGCCCCTCGGCAACTTCTAAGATGCACGCCCCCACTGCAGGCGTCGCTGCCCCTCCACTGCAATGACAACGCCTTCGAACAGGTTATGACGATCCAGCAAGCGCGCCACCAACGGCGACGCAGGGCGGCTGAACAGCTCATCCGGCGGAGCCTGCTGAAGGCTGACGCCGTTATGCAGCACGCAGATTTGGTCCGCCAGTGCCGTGGCTTCTTCCAGGTCATGCGTTACCAGTAAGATGGGGATCGCGATTTGCTGGCGGAGCAGCGCCAGCTCGCGCTGCAAACGGCGCCGGGTGACTTGGTCTACTGCCGAAAACGGCTCATCGAGCAACAGCACTTTGGGGTCGCGGGCCAAGGCACGGGCGAGCGCCACACGCTGGCGCTGGCCACCGGAAAGTGCGTTGGGGTAGCGTTTGCCTAGTCCCTCTAGACGCACCTTGGCCAGCCACTGCTCCGCTAGCTCCCGGCGTTGGGGTTGAGGCAGATGGCGCAGCGGCAGTTGAATATTTTCTAACGCGGTCAAGTGGGGAAACAGCGCATAGTCTTGAAACACCATGCCTACTTGCCGAAGCTGTGGCGAAAGTGAATGCTTACGTTCAGCATCAAACCAGCTATCTCCCGCGCACTCCACTCGCCCACCCTGGGGACGATAGAGCCCAGCAATAGTGCGCAGCAGCGTGGTTTTACCGCTACCGGATGGCCCTACCAGCGCCAGCAGTTCGCCGGGTTGGCAGGTGAACTCGGCGGCCAGTGGAATCGGTCCCGTTTGATTGACCGCGACCCTTAGCCCTGCTGCAAGCCCATCCAAAACCAAATCAGCCACGTGCCCACCGTCGGCGACCGGCCAGACCGTAGACGAGCCCCAAGGTAATAAACGACACCAATAGCAGCAGCGCCGACATCTGCGCCGCGCCCTGTTCATCGAACGCTTGAACACGGTCATAGATAGCAATGGCGAGGGTCCGGGTCTCGCCATCTATTGCCCCGCCCACCATCAAGATCACACCAAATTCGCCCAGCGTATGGGCAAACGTTAGCGCTGCCGCTGACAGAATACCGGGCCACACCAAGGGCAGTTCGATACGCAGCAACGTCTGCCACGGGCCCAAGCCGCTACACCAGGCTGCTTCCCGCAGGTTGTGGGGAATATGCTCGAAGGCGCGCTGGATGGGCTGCACGGCAAATGGCAGGTTGGCAATCAGCGAGGCGAGTAATATCCCCGTGAACGTGAAGTTCAGCCCGTCGCCGGTCAGATCCGCCCAAAGCGACCCCACCGGCGCATCGCGGCCAAAGCTCAACAGCAGGTAAAACCCTAGAACGGTGGGTGGCAATACCAGCGGCAGCGCAACGAATGCCCTCACATAGACCTTTGCCGCGAAAACGCGCGTAGGCCAGGGCGCGACCTAGCCAAATAGCGACGGGAAGCAAGATTAAGCAGGTAAACCCCGCAAGGCGAAGCGAGACCGAAAGCGCCGACCAATCCATTATGGCCGGCCCATCATTCGCCGCTAAACCCGTAGGTACGCAAAATGGCTTGCCCCTCGTCCTGCTGCAGCCATTGATAGAAGGCAGTGGCGACATCTCCCGCCTGGTTGGTCAAGACCATGCGTTGGCGCAAAGGCTCATGCCAGCTCTGAGGGATAAGTACGTACTCACTTCGCTCGCGTAAAGAAGGTGCCAGGGCCAGTGAGTATGCCACTAGTCCCCCACGCGCATCGTCGGAAAGCGCAAATTGCGCCGCCTGGGAGACATTTTCGCCCAGCACCCGCAGCGCCTCTGTTGGCTCCCAACGCCCCGCGTGCTCAAGCGTCTGCTGCGCCGCTACGCCATAGGGCGCGTGCTCAGGGTTCGCCAGGGCGATTCGTTCATTGGTTCCGCTCTCTTGGGCTTCTAGGGCAGCGTCGACCCCAGCCAGCGGCGCATCGTCACTGGGTAAATCACCGCGCCCCGCTTGCTGCATCCAGACTAATCGGCCAATAGCGTAGATCACGCCTTCATCCTGAGTGTGCCCCTCTTCATAAAGCGCCTGAACGTAGCGCTCGTCTGCAGAGAGATAGAGCTCAAAGGGCGCGCCCTGGGCAATTTGGCGGCGGAAGTTGCCGGAGGAACCAAAGTTCAAGCGCAGGTCGTAACCGGTTTCCTGCTGAAACTGCTCGGCGGCCTCGGTTAGCGCAAACTGAAGATCAGAAGCGGCGGCGACAATAGGCGCCGCCGCTATTGCGGGGCGCTTGTTGATAGCAAGCAGGCGAGCAGCAGCCCATGCGCTGATTTAGCTTTTAGCATGCTCGTCAGTAATCTCCATCACCTTCATGGTATTGGTGCCGCCGTGAGCATTCATATGGTCACCGCGGGTAAGGATCACGTGATCACCGGCTTTGGAAATTCCCATCTTCACCAGTAACTCCAGAGCACGGTCGTTCAGCTCGGTGGCGGTCATTTCAGAGGTATCGAACGGCAACGAGACAACACCGCGGTAGAGTGCCATACGGCGCTGTGCGATAGGGTTGTGCGCCAAACCCACAATCGGCAGACCGGAACGAATACGCGAAGCGATTAGCGGTGTATAGCCCGACGAGGTCATACAGGCAATCGCCGAAATACCCGTCATATGGTTGGCCGCGTACATGGCGGAAAGCGCAATGGTTTCGTCCGGGCGGGTAAAGCCCTCATGAATGCGGTGGCCGGACTCCTGGGCGGACTTCTCCCGCTCGGCACCCAAACAAACACGCGACATCGCTTCGACGGTTTCCAGCGGATAGTCGCCTGCGGCGGTTTCCGCCGAGAGCATGACCGCATCACTGCCATCCAGTACGGCGTTGGCCACGTCGAACACTTCAGCACGGGTAGGAAGCGGCGCTGAAATCATGCTCTCCATCATCTGCGTGGCCGTAATCACCGCCCGGTTAAGCGAACGCGCCCGCTTGATCATGCGTTTTTGCACGCCGACCAGCTTGGCATCGCCAATTTCCACGCCGAGATCGCCGCGCGCCACCATGACTGCTTCAGACGCTTCGATAATACCGTCCAGCGTGGCGTCATCAGCGACCGCTTCGGCACGCTCAACCTTGGCCACTAGGCCAATTTCCTTACCCGCTTCGCCCAGCAAACGGCGCGCTTCCAGCATGTCTTCCGCATGGCGAGGGAAGGAAATGGCCAGATAGTCGACGCCAATCTCAACGGCGGTTTTGAGGTCCTCTTTGTCTTTCTCAGTCAACGCCGGGGCAGAGGCCGCCGCCCTGCTTGTTAATGCCTTTATGGTTGGAGAGCTTGCCGCCGACGACTACGGTGGTATGCACCTGTTGCCCTTCAACCCGGGCCACGTCCAGCACCACACGCCCGTCGTCCAGTAGCAGGCGATCGCCGGCGGCCACGTCTTGTGACAGGGTCTTGTAGTCACAGCCCACTTGGTGGCTATCACCAGCATCGCCGTCGAGCTCCATATCGAGGATGAAAGGCTGGCCCTCTTTAAGTACCACGGCGCCATCCCTGAACCGGGCAATACGAATTTTAGGTCCTTGCAGGTCGCCCAAAGCGGCTACGCTGCGCCCCAGTTTGGCGGCAATGTCACGCACCTCGGTTAACCGGCGGCGGTGATCATCGGCGGTACCATGGGAGAAATTCAAACGCACCACATCGACACCCGCCTGGAGCATGGCTTCCAACACGCCTTCACGGTCGCTGGCAGGCCCAAGGGTGGCGACAATTTTGGTACGACGGATCGAGGAGAAGTGCAGTGCGTTCATTGTGTTCCAACCATGCGAATTAGCGTGTGTGACTGTTTGCAGTAACATTATGTCGTCACCCTAGCTTATCAGTTTAACGCGTGCGATATGACAGCGGTGTAACACATCAGGTGCGGATCATTGCAACGTCACGGTGATCGCAAGCGGAAACTCATCGCAGTTGTTGCCTTCGCCACCCCGATCCACCACCAAAAACTCGCCTTCGCGCTCCAGTACCGATTGAATGGCGTGCCAGGTACCGGCGCGATAGTTCACCCTTGGCGACCATCGGTAACAAAGGCGCGTACATCTTCTGGGTTGATGTGTTCACCAGGTGGCGCCACCACGACAATAAAGCGCTCCTGGTGCAGCGGCATAAACGCCTGACTACCCTGGGGTGACGCTCCAAAAACGTTAGCTCCAGCGGAAGTGTAATCGGCTGGCTCACGAAGATATTAATCAGCGCGTGCGCGTTTTCGCCCAGGGTTTCCACCTTGGCAAGATCATGGTGGCGCTGAGTGCGCCCGGCGTTGATAGGAAACGACGCTGACGTACGCGCATCAATCACATCGCCAAAGGGGGCGAAGGCTTCAACCGTTAGCGGCTCGGCTTTTAGCTCTAACATGGCAGTTCCTTAGCGAGATGACAGTTTAAGAGAGGCATGACGATTAACATCTTTATACAGCAGATACCGGAACGGCCCTGGGCCAGCGGCGTAGCAGGCCTGGGGGCAGAAAGCGCGTAGCCACATAAAATCACCGGCTTCTACTTCTACCCAATTTTGATTCAAGTGATACACGGCCTTGCCTTCGAGCACATAAAGGCCGTGCTCCATGACATGGGTTTCATCAAAGGGATCACGCCGCCGGGCTGAAAGGTCACGATATTGACGTGCATGTCGTGGCGAACGTCCGCTGGGTCGACAAAGCGCGTGGTGGCCCAGCGCCCTTCGGTGCCCGGCATTTCGATGGGTGCAATGTCCTGCTCGTTGGTAACAAACGCCTTTGGCACCTCGAGCCCTTCCACAAATTCATACGCCTTGCGGACCCAGTGGAAACGCACCGGCGCATCAGATTCATTGCGCACTTGCCACGTGCTACCGGGGGGATAAACGCGTAACCGCCGGGCCGCAGGGTGTAATGCCCGCCTAACAACGTAAGTGATAACTCACCCTCCACTATAAACAAGACGCCTTCTGCGTGGGGATCTGGCTCCGGTTTATCGCTACCGCCTCCCGGCTGCACTTCCATAATGTATTGAGAGAATGTCTCGGCAAACCCCGACAGCGGTCGCGCCAGTACCCACAATCGCGTGCCTTCCCAGAACGGCAGATTGCTGGTGACGATATCGCGCATGACGCCTTTTGGGATCAGCGCGTACGCTTCGGTAAAGACAGCGCGATCAGCGGTAATTTGCGTTTGCGGCGGATGCCCGCCGGTGGGGGCGTAGTAGTTAGCCAAGCGACTATTTGTTGGCATTGTTTCTCCCTTTCTAATTGAGCATGGCGTGTTGGTTGGCTGTCTTTACGACGGCTCTATGTATTCATCCTTGTATACGATAGTACGCTAGGCTTTGTCGTCTAAAAGACTAGAGCACGGCAGAAATAAACTGCTTCAACTCCGGCGTTTGCGGATTACTGAACAGTTCGCTGGGGCGCCTTCTTCATGGATGCGCCCCTGGTGCATAAACACCACGCGATCCGCCACGTCACGGGCAAAGCTCATCTCATGGGTGACCAGAATCAGCGTCATACCCTCGGCCGCCAGCGCTTCCAGCACGCGCAGCACCTCCCCGACCAGCTCGGGGTCAAGGGCAGAGGTTACCTCATCGCAGAGCATTACTTTAGGGCGCATGGCCAGCGCCCGAGCGATAGCCACTCGCTGCTGCTGCCCGCCGGAGAGCTGGGCCGGGTAGGCATCGTACTTATCCGAAAGACCGACTTTCTCCAGCACTTGGCGGGCAATTTTATCGACGTCAGCCTTTTGATCGCCGCGCACTACCCGTGGCGCCAGGCAGACATTCTCACCCACGGTTTTATGGGGAAACAGGTTGAAGCTTTGAAACACCATGCCGACGTTCTCACTCAGCTCTTTGGGCGACATCGACGCCGCATCGAGCTGCTTATCGGCAATGGTGATCTCGCCGCTATCATGTTTTTCCAGCTGATTCAGGCAGCGCAGCAGGGTGCTTTACCCGACCCGCTGCGGCCAATAATCGCCACCACTTCGCCCTGCGCCACCGAAAGGTTAATACCTTTAAGCACTTCCAGCTCGCCAAAGGCTTTATGAACGTTATCAACGTAGACCAGCGTCATAGAGCTTTTTTCTCCAGATAGCGCGCGTAGCAGGAAAGGGGGAAGCACAGCGCGAAGTAAAGCAGGGCCACAAGGGCAAAAAATGGTGAAGGGTTCGAAGGTGGCGTTATTGAGCATGGTGCCCGCCTTGGTGAGCTCCACAAAGCCGATGATGGAGGCTAGCGCCGTGCCTTTGATGACCTGTACCGAGAACCCCACGGTAGGCGGAATCGAAAGCCGCAGTGCCTGGGGCAGAATCACATGGCGCATGGTCTGGAAGTAGTTCATCCCCAGCACCCGCGCCGCGTGCCACTGTCCTTTGGCGACCGCCTCTAAACAGCCGCGCCAGATGTCACATAAGAAGGCACTAGTGAACAGCGTCAGTGCGACGGAAGCCGCCAGCCAGGCTGAAATCGGCTTTGGCCTAGTGCGGCCGCGCCAAAGAAGATCAAAAACAGCTGCATCAACAGCGGCGTGCCTTGGAACAGGTCAACATAAAGAGACGTTAAGCGCTGCAGCCAGCGGTTGCTGGAGAGGCGCATAAAGGTCAGCAGCAGCCCCACCGTGGCACCGCCTACGAAGGCAATCAGCGATAGAAGAATGGTCCAGCGGGTTGCCAGCAGCAGGTTGCGCAGAATGTCCCAGAAGGTGAACTCAATCATCGCTGCTCTCCTTGCTGATAGGCGAACACCCGCTTGCCCACCAGCATAAAAAGCTGCGCCGCATACCAAAAGCGAGGAGCAGATAGACCAGGGTGATCAGCAGGTAGACTTCGAAGCTGCGAAAGTTGCGCGACTGGATAAAGTTAGCGGCGTAGGTGAGATCGAATACCGAAATCTGCGAAACCACCGCCGACCCCAGCATCACAATGATGGACTGACTGATCAGCGCGGGATAAACCCTGGCAAACGCGGGTACCAGCACAATGTGGCGGTAGCTCTGCAGGGTGGTCATCCCCAGCGCACGCCCCGCTTCCAACTGGCCTTTCGCCGTAGCGCTGATGCCGGCGCGTAAAATTTCCGCGCTATAAGCGGCCAAGTTGAGCGTCATGGCAATAAACGCAGCGGTAATGGCATCAATTTTAATGCCGAGCCCCGGTAGCCCGAAGAAGATAAAGAACAGTTGCACAATGAAGGGCGTGTTGCGGGTGACTTCGACATAGCCGCCCAGCCCCCAGCGTACCCATGGCTGCGCGTTGACGCGTAAATAGGCTACCGCCACTGCCAGCGACAATCCCGTCAAGGTGGTCACCACGGTCAAAATGACCGTGGTGGTCAATCCTTTGAGAAGCTCACTGACGTGGGGCAACAGGGTAAGAAAATCGAGTGTTGGCCCCATGGTGAGCCTCAGCTACCGAAGTTTTCAGGTAGATCCGCACTGAACCAACGCTGGGACAGCTCATTTAGCGTGCCGTCTTCCAAGCCTTGTGCAATCAGGCGGTTCACTTCTTCCATCAGCGCAGGCTCGTTTTTATTCATGCCCACGTAGCAAGGCGAATCTTTAAGCTGATACACCAGCGAAGGCGCTCGCTCGCTATTACGCTCAGCGATTTCAGCGGCGACCACGTTACCGGTAGCGACGTAATCGACCTGGCCGGAAAGAAACGCGGAGATGGTGGTGGCATTATCTTCAAAGCGCTGCACGGTGGTGGAATCCGGCGCAATTTCCGAAAGCTCCATATCTTCCACGGCTCCGCGGGTGACCCCGATGGTTTTATCGGCCAAGCCTTCCGGGCTCTCTACGCTTTCATCCGCATCGGCGCTGAATACGCCTAAAAGAACGGCGCGTAGGCCTCAGAGAAGTCGATGGCCGCTTCACGCTCAGGATTTTTTACCCAGGCTGGAAATCACCAGATCCGCCTGGCCGGTCTGCAAATAGGGAATACGGTTGGCACTCGTGACCGCAATCAGCTCAAGCTCCACGCCCATTTCGTCAGCGAGATAGTGCGCCATATCGATATCGTAACCCTGGGGCTGCATATCGGTGCCTACCGAGCCAAACGGTGGAAATCTTGCGGCACCGCCACGCGGAGCGTGCCGCGCGATTCGATATCGTCAAGCGCATCCGCCTGAACATGGGGGCTAGTAGTAATAGCACCGAGAGCAACAGCGGCGCTCAACCCTGTGGCTAAAACGCCGGACTGCAAGCGCTTAAAGCGGCTCGAAAAGAGTGATTGAAGCGGTGGGATAACGATTTCATAAAGCTCTCCTGGCAGGTGCATGCTCTGCAAAATCTGGGTTTTGCTAGAGACGCATCGCTGAATAATTAGCAGTGGTGGTCTTGGCGATGGAAGCAAAGCGAATGAAAGCTTTGTTGCACGATTTCTAACAAAGAAACTTTCGTTTCACTTGACCAGCTAATAGCAACAGCGATACCAGAAGTGGCATACTTTTTCAGAACAGCAGTTTAGAGAGCGCCAAGAACCAAAATGCAGTGACTGACGCATTGAGAAGAGGGAATAAAGGAGAGCGATGCAACGAGTTGGTGCAACTTTCAGCGGCCAATACGCTGAGGTGCACCATGAAGAGACTCCAGCTACTGAGCGCTCCAATCCACGCTCATGGTCGGCGCTTCCAGCTCGCTAAGCTCGGCGTAAACATCGCTGATCGCGCTGATTCGCTCTCGGCCAGAAGCCAAGCGCCGATGCAGCACACCGTTGGCAATCAGGCAGATCAGGCTATTGGCAGCGGCGTAACTATCAAACGCCGAAAGGCTTTCCAGTGGCGTTTCAAAAAACCACGTTACTTGTGAGGGCAGCGTTGACTGCAGTGGGGTCAGCCAGCAAGGCCACCTTGGCAGGTGAGTGCTCAAGTGCATCGACCAGCGCGGCAAAGGCCGCCGGGCGGCGGCGAAAACCGAACAGCACCACCACGTCCTGCTCGGTGAGATCGACAATCTCTTCCGCTAACGACTGATTTGGGTGAGGCACCACCCGCACTTGGGTGCGCGCCTGGATCAATTGCTGGCGAAAATGCAGCGCTAGCGGGTAGCTGTTACGAAAGCCAATAACCACTACATGACGCGCGCTATCCAAATGTTCAACCAGCGCAGCAAACTGATCCGCCGCGATGCCGTTTAAGCAGCGCTGCAGGTTCTCCTGCTCCCGCTGTAAATGGCGGTGAAACGGTGCGCCAGCCTCTTCCTGCATGGCATTGGCGTCGATTACCAAGGGCACACCCAGGTTACGCAACTGGCGGGCATGGTCTTTAACGGTGCGGTAGCTCTCGAATCCCAGCCGCTTGAACAAGCGGCTGACCGTCGATTTAGATACCCCGGTCAAGCGCGCCAAATCGGCGGCGCTGTACACTGCCAAATCATCAAAGTGATCGAGAATAAAGCTCGCTACCCGCTGCTCTTGTGCGCTTAGCGCGTCAAACTGGGCAGTAATTCGCTGTCCGATATGCGGGGTCATAGCATCCTATTAAGCGGCTTATTAACGAGTTGCCGGGTGATGTTCAGCCCAGTGACGGGCGATATCGACCCGGCGAGCGACCCAAACACGGTCGTGGGTTTCGATGTAATCCAAAAAGCGCTGCAGCGCGCGAAAACGCCCGGGCGACCCAACAAGCGGCAATGCATGCCTATTGATAACATTTTGGGCGCCTCCTCCCCTTCTGCGTAAAGTACATCAAAAGCATCGCGCAGGTAGGTAAAGAAGTGATCCGCGGTGTTAAAACCTTGCGGCGCGGCAAAGCGCATATCGTTGCTGTCCAGGGTGTAGGGCACAATCAGGTGGTTGTGGTCACTGCCCTGACTATCGGTCACCTGGGTCCAGAAAGGCAAATCATCGCCGTAGTAGTCGCTATCGTAAAGGAAACCGCCCTCATCCAGAACTAAGCGTCGGGTATTGGGACTGTCGCGGCCGGTATACCAACCCTGGGGTTTTCGCCGTAGAGGCGCTGAAAAATCTCCATGGCCTGTTGAAGGTGTTGCCGCTCAACGTGCTCGGAGACTTCCTGATAGTGAATCCAGCGGTAGCCGTGGCAGGCAATCTCGTGGCCCAGCTCTTTAAATGCAAGAGCCACATCCGGGTTGCGCTCCAGCGCCATGGCAACGCCAAACACGGTGAGCGGCAAATCACGCTTCTCAAATTCACGCAGAATGCGCCATACCCCAGCACGGGAGCCGTACTCGTAGATCGACTCCATGCTCAGGTGGCGATCAGGATAAGCCGGTGCGCCGATGATTTCTGACAGGAACTGCTCGGAGCCTGAATCGCCATGCAGCACACAGTTCTCGCCGCCCTCTTCGTAATTGAGCACGAACTGAACGGCAATTTTGGCCTTGTTGGGCCAGTTGGCGTGGGGTGGATTACGCCCGTAACCGATTAAGTCGCGTGGGTAATGGCTCTTAGAGGGATGACGACATAGCTAGCTCCTTTTATGCCTATTTCTGGCTCGTCACTGGCGAATGAGCAGCCCAGCGATGCAGAAAATTATTTGTATACAAAATAGCGAGATTAATAACGGACCGCAACGCGGCCGGACGCTAATCCCTGACACTCATAGCGTTTCTAAGTTAAAACATCGTTAAGCTGTTGAATCCTGAACAATTGGTCAAACTTTAAGCGGGACATTTTATCGTCTATTCACGTTTAGAGGCTTGCGTAAGGCTAGAAACCGCCCTATTTTTGTATACAAGAAAATTTATATTGTTTACATACGGATTGCTCAACGTGCATATACGCATCATTAACCCTAACACCACGGCTTCCATGACCGCTGCTATGGGTCAGGCAGCACAGCAGCAGGCGGGGCCAGGCACCACGGTCAGCGCTTCCCAGCCTGACGCAGGCCCGGTTTCGATCGAAAGCCATTTTGACGAAGCGATCAGCGCGGTGGGGGTTGCCGAAGAGGTGCTTAAAGGCGAGCGCGAAGGCGGCATCGATGCCTACGTGGTGGCCTGTTTCGGCGACCGGGCTTGCTCGCTGCCCGCGAACTCACCCGCGCACCCGTGATTGGCATTGCCGAAGCGGCTTTTCATATTGCCACCCTGGTGAGCACCCGTTTTCTATTGTGACCACCTTGGGCCGCACCGGCATTATTGCCGAGCACTTGCTACAGCAGTACGGCTTTAGCCACCACTGCCGCCGCATTCGCGCTGCGGAAATTCCGGTGTTGGATCTTGAGCACCACCCTGAAGCGGCGTTTACACGCATTGTTGAAGAGTGCTGCCGCGCCCGGGATGAAGACGGCATTGGCGCCATCGTTCTAGGCTGCGGCGGCATGGCGAATTTGACCCAGGAGATCAGCCGCGAAGTCGGCCTACCGGTAGTGGAAGGTGTTAGCGCTGCGCTAAAACTGGCGGAATCACTGGTCGGTTTAGGTCTGTATACCAGCAAGCACGGTGATCTCGCCTACCCACGGCCGAAAGCGTTCACTGGCAAGTTTGCTGGGCTTACTGACCTTGCGCTACCGCTTAAGCCATCAACGCTCTAAAAACAACGTCTCACAAAACCATGACTCAAAACATTTAATAACAATAGATTAAGAAACACGAACGTCCAATAGCACGCCACGCCGCAAGCGTTTCCCGATGTTAAATCGGGGATTAATAAAACCGATAATCTTGCGAGGGACGACACCATGAGCGCTTCAACCTCGGCTCTTGCGTCAGACGACCGATCCGATGCTGGATCAAAAGCAATAGGGGCGGAGAGCTTAGCCCCGCAACACACCCGGATTATGGGGCGTAGCTCCTATTTTCTGGCCTGGTTCGGCGGCTGCGTTTCCATTGGCACCTTCGCCATGGGCTCAAGCGTGGTCGGCACCTTAAACCTGTTACAAGCCACCCTGGCCATCGCCATCGGGTGCTTTGTGATCGGTATAGCTCTCGCCATTAACGGGGCCGCGGGCTACAAGTACGGCATTCCGTTTATGGTGCAGGCGCGCGCTTTCGGCTTTACCGGCACGCGTCTGCCAGGCCTCGTGCGCGCGGTACCGGCGGTAGTGTGGTACGGCTTTCAAAGCTGGATTGGCGCCGGGGCACTCAATATGGTGTCGGCTACCCTGTTCGGTTTCGACAACCTTATCTTCTACTTCATTACCTTCCAGTTTCTGCAAATCGGCCTGTCGGTGATGGGCTTCCAGGGCATCAAGTGGTTAGAGAATATCGGCAGCGCCTTTATCCTCGCCTCGCTGGTGTATATGTTCTACGCCACGGTGCAGCGCTATGGCGATGAGCTTTCCGCCAGCCTGCTGACCATGGAAGGCTCCTGGGGCATGCCGTTCTGGGGCGCGACCATGCTGTTCCTGGGTATCTACAGCACCATGATGCTCAACGTCAGCGACTACTCCCGCGAGCACAAGAAGGGCACCGCCCAGAGCCTGCTGACCACCATCTACGCCATGTCGATTCTACCCTGCACACTGTTTATGGGCTTGATCGGCTATATGGTCTCCCAAGCCACCGGCACCGCCGACCCTATCCAGGTGTTTGCCAACGCCGTCGACAACACCGCTGTTAATGACCACCCTGCTGTTTATCGCCTTCGCCCAAGTCACCACCAACGTACTCAACAATGTGGTACCGCCCACCTACGTGCTGATGGACATCTTCAAGATCAAGTTCTCGGTCGCCACGGTGATCGTTGGCTTGCTGGCCTTCGCCACCTTCCCCCTGGAAACTGGTTCAGCCGGGCTCCGCTGCGGGCTTACAGCTGTTTGTGCAGACCTACTCCGCCTTCTTAGGCCCCATCTTCGCCATTCTGGTGGTCGATTATTATGTGATTCGCCGACGCACGCTGGATATCGACAAACTGTATGACGTTAACGGGCCTTATCAGGGTATTAATCTGGCCGCTTTCATCGCCACGGCGGTGGGCATTGTGGCGGCGCTCTCTTTCTCGGCGATCTCGTGGTATGCCAGCCTGATACCCGCCGGTGTTACCTACTACCTGCTTATGAAGTACTGGACTCCCCTGCCAGCGCTTTAGTCAGTAACCCCCTTGCCAACCGAAGAGCGAATAAGACGAAAGAGAGCAACGACGTTAGTGACCTGGATATTAAGCACATTGATCCCACGCTATATAACGAGGATCTCGCGCCGCTTAAACCCCAGGATCGTAACTGGGGCGCGTTTGAGATATTTAACGTTTGGTCTAACGATATCCAGAGCCTGTTTGGTTACACCCTCGCTGCCTCACTGTTTTTAACCTACGGCCTGAACGGCTGGGCGGTGATGGCTGCGATTATTCTGGCCGGTGTGATCGTGATGTTTCTGGTCAACCTCTCCGGTAAGCCCAGCGTTAAATACGGCATTCCTTTTCCCGTGATGGTGCGTGCCAGCATGGGCGTACGCGGCGCGAACCTACCCGCGATGCTGCGTGCCATCGTGGGAATTTTCTGGTACGGCGTGCAGACCTACTTCGCCTCCACCGCCGTCACCCTACTCATTACCGCTTTTGTGGGCGCAGGCAGCGGCAGCACCTTCTTGGGGCTTTCCGGCGTGGCCGGGTGTCGTTTGTGATTGTATGGCTGTTTCAAATCGCGATTTTCTGGCAAGGCATCGATCGCATTAAGCACTTCCTCAACTGGGCAGGCCCGCTGGTCTACGTGGTGATGTTAGTGCTGATGATCATTGTTTGGTACCAGGCGGGCGGTGAGCTAATCCCTGCCATTGGCACAATTTTTAGCGGTGGCAGTGAAACCAGCGGCAGCTCAATCGCCGCCTTTATGGCAATTGTGGGCACCATGGTGGCGTATTTCGCAGCAGTGGTGATCAACTTCGGTGACTTCACCCGCTTTGTGAAAACCGAACGTCAGATGAAGCTGGGTAACCTGCTGGGCTTGCCGCTTAACGTGGCGTTCTTCTCGTTTATCGCGCTGATTATTACCGCGGGGACTTTGGTGCTGTTTGGCGAGGCGCTGACCAACCCCGCCGATATCGTTGAACGGGTAGATTCACTGCCGCTGACGATTATCGCCGCGCTAACCTTCTTTGCCGCCACGGTCGGCATCAACCTGGTTGCCAACTTCATTCCGCCCGCCTACGACCTCGCCAATCTGTTCCCCAGCAAAATCAGCTTTAAGATGGGCGGCTTGATTACCGCCGTAATCGCGTTCTTTGTCGGCGCGCTGTGGCTTTCGGTGATCAGCCAGATTGGTGTGCCCGGTTTTGTAAATGCGCTAGGCGCCATCGTCGCGCCCTTCTACGGCATTATCGTGGTTGATTATTACCTGATTAAGCGCCAGCACCTGAACATGCAGGAGCTGTTCTCATCAGCACCGGGCAGCGCCTATTACTACGTCAACGGCTGGAACACCCGCGCCCTTATCGCATTTGGCGTGGCGGCAATGTTCTCGCTCTCTACCGTTTTAGTCCCCGCTCTATCCAGCCTGGGCGGCTACGGATGGCTGATTGGCGCAGGCTTGGGTGGGCTGTTCTACTATGGGTTGATGCGGCAGTTTAAGGCGGAGCCTGTGTTGGCTCAGCAGTAGGCAAAGGGTCGTAACTAGCTGATTAGAAGCTCATACAAGCGCCATCGGTTTTGCCGATGGCGCTTTTTTAGTGGCGTGCTACCACGGCCAGTTGGGAACCTGCCGATATCCTCCCATGGCGCTACCAAGCAACGTATTTTGCGGTATCAAAACTCAGCGGAATGAGATATTTTCGAGCTGTAATGCGTGTTTTCTGGTAGGCTCAAAGGCCCATATGCTTATTTTTCTGAAAATAATTTGATTAAAACGATTAAAAATAATGATTTGCAATAAGGCTATGTGTGTTTATGTGCAATTTAAAAAAGTGACCTGGAATGTTTAGGCGCATGCGCAATTTTCTGACGGCCCTTATCAGGATAAGGTGAGTATTTTTATTTTATATCAGACACTTGTAGCGTAATGTTGGTTTTGGCTTCCCAGGAAAACACGCATGCGTATGAATAAACTGTTAGCCATATAGGAGTAATACGATAATATGGAATACTTGTGGTTAGTAATTCCGGCTTGCATGACATTGCTTGTTGTCTTATTCATAAAGGAGAGGAAGCAAAAAATGAAACTCTCACTCAATTAGAAAAGATGGTTTTAAGCATGTTTTTTATGGCGACGGTATGAATTTTATCGCCTTTAATCTCGTCAATGGATATTTTAGATTTGGTCGCCTTAATTCAGGTGATTTCGCTGAGAGGCCAGTTAATTTCATTACTAATTATGAATGGAAATGGGTGGATAGAAACGCCCAACGATTTTCAAATAAGTTCTTTTTATATTTCAGATGTTGAACATTCGATGCATGAAGTCTTTTATAATGACAAGGCAAGAAATGCAGAAGTTGAGTGGGCTAAAATTCAAGCTGTTTACAGCGAATGTTGCTCATCCCAGTATCAGGTGGTTGAAAACATGGAACGAAATGACAGGTATGATTTTTTGTTTCTCATGCCAGTGAAGATAAGAATGAGTTTGTACGTCCACTTGTTCAAGAGCTTAATAGCCTAGGGTTGAAAGTATGGTATGACGAGTTTTCGCTTGAAATAGGTGATAGCTTGAGGCGAACTATTGATCATGGCTTAGGTAATGCAAAATATGGAATTGTTGTTTTATCACCAGCATTTTTGCAAAGCAGTGGCCTCAGTATGAACTCGATGCCTTAGTAAATAGATCTATGAGCGGCGAGAAATTTATTCTACCCGTTTGGCATGGTGTTCAACATCAAGAGGTGTCTCAATATAGTCACAGCCTTGCTGACAAAGTTGCTTTTCATCGTCGTCATTAAATATTCAAGAGATGGCATCTGAATTTCTACGGTTACTACAAAAATGGCTAACAAACGTCTGCACCGGACAAATTTCCGCTGTCACGTTTTGTGCAAAAACAAGCACAAAAGCTGCCATCAAAATTTGCTCGGTGAGCCGGGCGTTATGTGAAGAGTCTCAACGGATGACTGGACAAGAAACACCATAAGATGGTCGTTGGCAGCTTCATAAAAAAGCTGGAAGAATATGAGTAATAAAAATTATAAGCATTTGCAATCTAGTCAATAACAACTTCTTAGCCGGAATCAACCCTGTCAATACAAGCGATGAAGACATAAATTTCACCTTCAATGCTTTCGTTAATACCTTCCAGTCACTGAAAGACTCTTTAGAAACAGCTACAAGCCAGAAAATTGCTTGGTCATACTTCTCAGAAGTAAGGCACTCTGCATTTTCAAGGAATGCAGAAATGCCATAACGCATGACGGCATGCAAATCATCAACGCCTACACTGATGGCAAGTATTATATTGCGAGCAATATAGAAAGAATTGACAATAAAGGGAAATTTATTAGTCTTGAAGCTCCGAGGCAAGACATTCTCACTCTGTGTCTAGAATTCTCTACTGACCTAATGCTTGAAGTCGAAAAATCGCTGACGAATACGGCCAAAGCATTCCGACTCAAAGCAATGTAGACAAAATGAAATACATTGCACGGTACATGAACAGCCCTATTGTTCCTGAGTTTGCGCGCATGTTATTCCAACAAAACCGTGAGATTATCGAGCAGCAATTAGCAGCACATGTCTTCAACCCGGTAGCAGACATTAAAAAGCAAACCGCGAGCATTAGCAGCCTATGTGCTCAAACATAACAATTGGTTAAAATCGTTCGCTGCGCTCACTCGGACGAGCTAAAGCCCGCCCCTTAACCAAATGTTATACGTAAAATTGGAATCCAATGTCAAAAGTAGAAATCGAAGCAAAAATTGAATTTCAGAAGAAATTGGTGAGGCTAACCCTGGAGGTTATCAGCCAGTCAAATTCTCGCGTGTCAAATACAAAGCAAGCCCAACTGCCCACATAGACATTAGGCGTTTTCAGCGTGGTTACGATAATGAAGGTGAAAAGCAATATTTCCCTACAAAAGTCGGCTTTAGGTTTCCAGAGCGTGAGTTTCGTCGGGTGGTAGAGAAATATGCGTTAATGCCTGAAAGCTACGTACACCCAACTATCGTTAAAAGTGCTTTGCTCTATTAAATAGCGGTGAATTTGATAGTGCGGTTATACAAGCGTTTAAGGCAATAGAAGTGACCACAAGAGAAAAATTAGTGCTCCAGCAGATATGTTTGGAGAACGTTTGCTAAAAAGCATTCAACCCTGATGATGGCGTTCTAACCAATAAGAACCTACCGAAATCAGAAAGGTGTGCTTTTAAACTACATAACAGGGGCGTTTAGCTTTTATCGTAACTCTAGCTCACACCGTGATATAGAGCTGGATTTTGTGTCAGCATTTGACAGAATTGCTGTTGCTAGTGATTTAATAAAAGCTATCGAAGATGCCGAAGCAAACGTATAACAATGCCAGTCAAGTCGACGGCTTTTCGTTCCGCCGTCGGCTCCACTACAAAGCCGCGCTTGCTGGCGGCGTTAAGTTTCCCCCTAGGGCACAGCGTTATGAATACGTTCGCCTTGACGCTCGTGCGTAGTAACGTACACTTTTTAAGAGTTGAACACGCTAGAGGTGCGTCATGAGCGGAATTACAGCCACTGAGGCACGCAGCAATCTTTACCGGTTGATTGATGAAACTGCCGAGTCTCACCAACCCATCGTCATCATGGGGAAGCGGAACAGGGCCGTTTTGGTATCCGAAGAAGATTGGTCGGCCATTCAGGAAACGCTTTACCTGCTTTCTGTACCCGGCATGCGGGAGGCTATTCGCGAGGGGATCAACACCCCTGTGGCTGAATGCGATGAGGAGCTGGACTGGTGACATGGAAGTTGGCTTACACCAAGCAAGCCCAGAAAGATGCAAAGAAACTTGCCTCCAGCGGCCTTAAGCCAAAAGCCCAGGAATTGTTGGCAATGATGGTAGAAGATCCCTACCGCAAGCCGCCTCCGTTTGAGAAGCTTATTGGTGACCTTGCGGGAGCCTATTCACGCCGCATCAATATTCAGCATCGTCTGGTGTACCAAGTGCTCGAAGACGAGCGAATGGTGAAAGTTTTGAGGCTATGGAGCCACTACGAATAATACATAACCAGCCGCTGTAGCCGAACAATTTTTCCACTGCGTTGAGGCTGTAGAAAACCCACCTGACGGTTAAGGTTTTGGTAGGATCGAGAAAACGAACGAGGCGTGGTCAGCATGCCGCGCTTCAATGCTTATAACTACGATCAGAACGCCATGATGGTAATCAGCTACCAAGATCAGCTCCAGCCAAGCACCTTTGAACACGCAGTGCACTATCTGATCGAACACAAGCTCGACTTGTCCTTTTGCCATCCTGCTTAAGATCATCTTGTTTTACTATTTCAAAAGCATTATCTCCAGACGCGAGATGCAGAGGTGCTTAAATACCGTTCCCAATCTCACACACTGGCAAGCTTCTTCAGCCGCGATGCCAAAGAGATTGAAGCACTGTCGGACAAGTGTTGCTGGTGTAACACGAACAAGGCTTGTTGGCTGGAACATTAAATTAGGACGACAATCGGTAGAGGTGGCTCGAAATTGTGTTTTCTACAGTTTTTTGTGAGCAAAGGGAGTAAATAGATGACAAGCATATACAGCTACAGGGGCAGTGAAGCCGAAGAGGAAAAGGCCTCGGGTGTACCTGGGATTTTGTGCAGGGATTCGGCGGGAAGCTATTTCTTCAGGGTGTATCACTCGGACACGTCTTTTACGGACTACGATTTGCTCCACGACGATTTGTCAGTGACAATTTCACCAGACGCATTAGCATCATTTTACAAAGTAAACGGACACAATTTTCTCGATCACAGCCCCGAGGTCTTGGGGTTGAAGCGGAAATGAATGGCCTTCCTTCTTCTACTCCCAAGAGCCAGAACCAGCATTAACTCTTTGGCGACTTTAGCCAAAATCGTAGGCCTCCAACTTCCCTGCTTCCCGTTCTGTTTTGCAATAATAGCTTGAGGCAAAGCGGCTTGCCTTCCATCATTTCGCCTACTTTGCCCAATGCTCGTTTTATTTGGATGTCGTTCGATCAAGCGCTTCAGCTATAATCGCTGTTTTATCAATTAGCTGCTGGTCTAAATGTGTGGGTGGCGATTTCCAAGCCCCTCTTAGAATCTCATTAGCTGTAGCAAGGTGCCACAAATGAGGTGTTTGTAACAATATACTGTTGTCTGGCTTCTTTTCAGACTCTGACCGTTGCTTGACTGCCATAATCCATTGGATTACTCTTAATCTATGCAGACCATTGTTGAACTCCCTGAATTTATCAAGCGAGCGTCAAGCCTCCTCAAGGATGAGGAAAAGATGAGTATTGTTAACTACTTAGCTTTTCATCCTCAGGCCGGGGACATCGTGCAAGGCACAGGAGGTATTAGGAAGCTTCGCTGGTCGGCGCAGGGTAAGGGCAAAAGTGGTGGGGTAAGGGTTATCTACTACTATCACAATGGAAGCGTACCGCTGTTCCTTTTGACCGTTTTCGGCAAGGGGCGAGAAAGCGAACATCTCAAAGTCCGAACGTAATGAACTGAGCAAGCTTACCAACCTGTTGCTTGAAAGATATGGTGATTAATATGAGTAGCGCATTTACAAGTATCAAGCAGGGCCTGGATGAGGCCATTGAATACTCTAACGGGCAGGCGGGAAAAGCGATCGTGCATGAGTTCGGGCCAGTAGAGGTCAAGAAGATACGTTCCAAGCTGGGTATGTCGCAGAACGAGTTTGCCTCAGCCTTTGGAATCAGCGTCAGTACGCTGCGCCATTGGGAGCGTGGTGACCGAGCGCCTCACGGCCCCGCTCTAGTGCTATTGAACGTCGTATCTAAAGAGCCTCAAGCCGTATTAAAGGCTCTTAGCGCATGACACTATGATGCATGGCCTACGCCAGTAGGTCATGCACACCCTGGCCCCACCAACTAATGATTCTTCTCCAGCGCCAAATGATTGTCGATTTCTTTTATCTTATCTTCCGTGTGGTGATTCACGTAGAGCACCGTGGTCTCTTGGCCTTCACAAATCTTCTCAATCAGTGCGAGAACTAGCTGGCGGTTCATATCGTCCAGGCCCAGGCAAGGCTCGTCCAGGATCAGCAGCGGCGGGTGTTTTACCATGGCGCGGGCGATGAGTAGCAGACGCTGGTCGCCGTAGGAGAGTTTGTTGAAGGGCTGATCGGCGCGCTCTTGCATGCCCAGTAGTTCGAGCCATTGGTCGGCGATTTTCTTCTGGTTATCAGTCGATTTGGTGTACACGCCGATGCTGTCGTGGAAACCTGAAATAATGACGTTTTTGCAGCTGGTGCTGACGCGATATTCCCACTGCAAGGCGGTGGAGACATAGCCGATAAACTGCTTAATCTGCCAGATGCTTTCGCCGTTACCGCGCTGAAAGCCAAACACAAAAATATCGTTGGTGTAGCACTGCGGATGGTCGCCTGTGATCAGGGACAGGACGCAGGTCTTACCACCCCGTTAGGGCCACTCAGTTGCCAGTGCTGGCCCGGCTCGATCGTCCAGTCGAGCTTATCGACGATCACGGTGTCACCGTATTGAATCGTCGCTTGCTTGAGTTTCACTAACGGTTGGCTGGGGTCGAGCGCGGGTAATTTATTGGCTGGGTCGGCCTCGGGCACGCGGAGGTCGGTGGTTTTCAAATGCAGCAATTGATACAGCTCATTGAAGGCGGCATCGTCCTGGCGGTCTACCGTGAACGCTAAACGCCCCGTTTCTCCGCGCTTTTATCTCCTCTCTTTTGTCCGAACGTTCTTTATCCGTGCGGTCTTCATCCCCACGCTCTTTATCCAGGTAGGCCACATGGGTAATGAAGTCGGGCATTTCATCAAAGCGATTCAGCACCAACACCATGGGAACGGTATCGATGATAGAGGCGAGATGGGCTTGCAGCATGGCGAGGGTGTCGACATCTAAGCCATCAAACGGCTCGTCTAGAATCAGTAAGTCCGGCTTATTCGCCAGCGCGCGAATCAACATGACTTTGCGGGTTTCGCCCGTGGAGAGCTTACGAAAGGCGCGTTCGAGGAGTCTCGTCAGCCCGAACTTTTCGACCAGTACGCTGGCGAGGTCAGTGTCCCGGCAGTGCTCGAAAATCATTTCACTAACGGGGGTACCGAGTGAAATGACATCCATGATATCGGCATCGTCTTTTTCAGCTCTTGGGCAATGAGTTCGGCTTGCGCTTCGAAAGAGACCAAACCGACATTGTGGGAAGGCCTTGAACAGTGCCCGCTTCGATTTTGCCAACGCCCGCAAGCGCCGCCGCCAGGGCGGATTTGCCTGCGCCATTGGTGCCGGTGATGACCCAATGCTGATGGGGTTCGATAGTCCAATCAATCTCGCTTAGGGGTGAAGCGATCATCAAAACTGATTGTCGCTTTGTTTAGTTGAATATTGGCTAAGCGGTTTGAAGGCTCCATCGAACTATTCCTTACGGTGACGGTGTTAAAAAAATCAGGCTTGAATAAAGAGACAAAAAGCCGAGACTATCGTGGCGATATCCCGGCTTTTAATTGCGTTAACTCGCTATTCTTTATTCAACCGGTTAAACGATCTTCTTCATGTCCGCCATGTGACCACGCAGCACTGCGCCAACGGCTTCAACCGGGTGCGCGCGCAGGGCATCGTTGACTTCGATCAAACGCGCGTTATCAACGCCGTTGTCATCTACATCCAGGCCTTTACCGATCACATCGGACTTAATGCCTTTCATAAAGTCAGCCAGGAGCGGTACACACGCGTGGTTGTAGAGGTAGCAGCCGTATTCCGCGGTATCGGAGATCGTCGCGTTCATTTCATAAAGCTTCTTACGCGCGATGGTGTTGGCGATCAGTGGCGTTTCGTGGAGAGACTCGTAGTAAGCAGATTCGGCGATAATGCCAGCCGCGGTCATGGTTTCGAACGCAAGCTCAACTCCCGCTTTTACCATCGCCACCATCAGGATGCCGTGGTCGAAGTACTCTTGCTCAGAGATCTTAATGTCACCCGCTGGTGTTTTTCGAATGCTGTTTCAGCAGTGTCTGCGCGCCATGCGTGAAGTTTCGCATCATCGTTCGCCCAGTCTTCCATCATGCCAGCAGAGAAGTTGCCGTTCATGATGTCGTCCTGGTGCTTGTTGTAAAGCGGACGCATGATCTCTTTCAGCTCTTCTGCAAGATCATAGGCTTTGATCTTCGCGGGGTTAGAAAGACGATCCAGCATGTTGGTCACGCCGCCGTATTTCAGTGCTTCCGTGATGTTTTCCCAGCCGTACTGAATCAGCTTTGAGGCGTAGCCAGGCTCGATACCTTCTTCGATCATTTTGTCGAAGCAAAGGATAGAACCGGTTTGCAGCATGCCACAAAGGATCGTTTGCTCGCCCATCAGGTCGGATTTAACTTCCGCGATGAAAGAGGACATCAACACGCCGGCTTTATGGCCGCCAGTGCCCACTGCGTAGGCTTTTGCCAGGGCAAGGCCTTCACCTTTAGGATCGTTGGCTTCGTGAACGGCGATCAGGGTGGGAACACCGAAACCACGCACATATTCAGCGCGCACTTCAGACCCTGGGCACTTCGGCGCCACCATGATGACGGTGAGGTCGTCGCGGATCTTCATGCCTTCTTCGACGATGTTGAAACCGTGAGAGTAAGACAGGCAAGCGCCCTCTTTCATCAGCGGCATTACCGCCGTTACAACAGCGGTGTGCTGCTTATCGGGCGTCAAGTTCAAGACCACATCTGCCGTGGGGATCAGCTCTTCGTAGGTACCGACAGTAAAGCCATTTTCAGTGGCGTTCTTCCAAGACTGGCGCTTCTGTTCGATGGCTTCCAGGGCGCAGGGCGTAAGAGACGTCCAAACCGCTATCGCGTAGGTTCAAGCCTTGGTTCAGGCCTTGTGCGCCGCAGCCGATCACGACCATTTTTTTGCCTTTAAGCGCGTCTACGCCATCGGCAAATTCAGAACTGTACATAAAACGGCATTTGGCGAGTTGAGCCAGTTGCTCGCGTAGCGGCAGCGTATTGAAGTAGTTAGCCATCGTTAACATCCTAATGATTGATAAGCACGATATCGATGTCTCACACCGATACGAAAAGAGTGACATAGCCGCCAAGTGCGGACCCAGCGCCATGTGAGTAGCGCCAATCTAACCAAAAACGACTATTTCTTAAATTGATATATTTGCAACAATATGTCCCTTTTTTTGCAAAGCTCCATTATCATGGCAGGTATGAATTTTAAAATTTTAAAACAATTTCTCGCCTTAGCAGAAACCCTGCATTTCGGTCGCGCCAGCGACGAGTGCTATGTGAGCATTTCTGCCCTGTCGCGCAACATTCGCCATTTAGAAAATGAGCTGGGAGTAGCGCTGTTCAACCGCGACAACCGTACCGTAGTGCTCACCCAGGAAGGCCAAAAATTTCTCAAGTATGCCCGCGATGCCAGCAGTCAGTGGAATTTGATCCGTCATCAGTTAACCGACAACCCGGATCAATTAAGCGGTGAAATCAGCTTGTATGGCTCCGTAACGGCCAGCTACAGCTTTTGCATGAGCTACTGCGCCGCTTTCGTATTGCCTACCCGGTCATTGAAATCAAGCTGCGCACAGGGGATCCCGAACACGCCATTGCCCATGTGCTCGATGGAAAAGAAGACCTTAGCATTGCGGCACAGCCCGCCAACTTACCGCGAGGCCTGGCCTTCAAGCCCATTGCGACGTCGCCGCTGCTGTTTATTGCGCCGCTGGAGCAGCAATTGCCCAATGCGCCCACCAGCACGCCCATTACACCGGCTGAGTGGGCGAATACGCCCATGATTCTATCGGAAAGCGGTGTGTCTAGAACGCGTGTAGATGAGTGGTTTCGCCAGCATGACATCTCCCCGCGCATATATGCCCAGGTGACCGGCAATGAAGCCATTGTGAGTATGGTGAGCCTGGGCTTTGGTATTGGCGTGGTGCCTAAAATCGTCCTCGACAACAGTCCACTGATGGATCGCATCCGCGTGCTCGACGTGACGCCGGAACTGGCGCCCTACGATATTGGTTTGTTTACCTTGAAGAAAAACCTAAAAAACCCGTTGGTCGACGCGTTCTGGAGTTTGATGTAAGCCCTGCGCCTCGTGTGTCACGATTCGACCCGCGCCTTCACTCCCCAAATATCTGCTGTAAATCCGGCACGTTTTCTTCCTCTTCGACCATGGAGAGCGAGGCTTCGATGGCTTTGAGGTGGCGGCTCATAAAGGCTTTCGCGCGCTCGCCGTTGCCTGCTTCTAAATAGCCGATCAGGTCATCGTGGTCATGGGATTCGCAGCCCAAGTGGCCGCGATGGCCGTAGACAGCGAGTATGAGCGAGGAGCGCGAGCAGAGCCGCTCAACAAACTCCGCCAGGGTCGCATTGCCGGAAAGCTGCGCCAAGCGCACGTGAAAATCGGCAGAGAGCCGGATAGCGACGCTTTGTTGGCCGCCGCGCAGCGCTTGGCGTTCGCGCTTGGCCATTTCACGTAGCTCAGCGGCTTCTTTTTTCACCCATGCGCCGCGCCACGTCGGGCATCAATCCGCACTCGACCAGTTGGCGGGCATCGAAAACGTCCTTGGCTTCGTCCGCGGTGGGCCGGGTGACGCTGGCCCCACGGCGCGGCGTCAGGGTAACGAGTTGCTCCAGTGCCAAGCGCTGCAAAATTTTACGAATACCGGTGCGGCTAATGCCGAACACATCCGCTAGGGCATCCTCGCGCAGTCGCGCGCCGGGCTTCAAGCGCTGCTCGACAATGGCATCGCTCACGGCGCGATAGATAGCATCGTGTCGTTCATCGCCCTCTTTGCCATCTTTGGTTTCTTTAACGGAAGCGCGCCGCTTTATCGGCGCCTGCGCATCACTCATAGCTAGCCTCTTTATCACTCTCCCAAGCGGCAATGATAGCGCGCTCTTCATCGCTCATGTTGGTCATATTGCCTAACGGCATGTAGCGGCTGGCCACGACCTGTTGAATCTGCGCTTTTGACCGAGAATTTCGTCCCAGTTTTCAAATGTAAGCCCTGCGGGCGGCGCTGAAAAACCGGCATGCTCGGGGTTGCGAGCATGACACTGAACACAGTGCTGCTCAATCAGGCCGGTGATTTGCGCTTGGTCTGGCCCTTGTGCGCCTGCAGTGCCACTTGGGGATGAAGCACTGGGTGCCGCCACCCAAAACGCCAACAGGATAAGCGCTACCCCGAAGGCGGGATAGGCGGGCTGGGTTTTACCTGCGTGCATCAACACAAAGAACTGACGGATCAGGACACCGGCGAAGATGAACAGTACCATCACCACCCAGGCGAGCTCGTGAGAATAGATAAACGAGTAGTGGTTACTCACCATCAGCAATACGACCGGCAGCGTGAAATAGGTGTTATGCACCGAGCGCTGTTTGCCGCGTTTGCCATCCAGCGGATTGGGCGCATCACCCGCCTTCATGGCTTTAACCATGCGGCGCTGGCCGGGAATAATCCAGAAAAAACGTTGGCCGACATCGCCGTCGCCATGACCGCACCCGTGAGCAGGAAGGCCGCGCGACCGGTGAACATCTGCGTACTGAGATAGGCAACGACCACCATCATCACGGCGACGGCAATGCTGAGCAGCCCATCGCGGTCCATGTTGGGGCTAATGCGTTTGCACAGCTCGTTATAAACCACCCAACCGCCCAGCAGGAATGCCAGCGCCAGCACATTGGCCTGCCAGCCCGTCAGGTTGGCGGCCCACCCCAGGGGCTATTGGGGTTCACCAAATAGAAGCCTGGGTTGACCATATAGAGAATCACAAACAGCGCAAAACCGGAAAGCCAGGTGGTATAGGCTTTCCAGAATGACCAGTGCAAATCATTGGGCAACTTGGCAGGTGCGGTAGCGTACTTTTGGTTGTGGTAAAAACCACCACCATGCACCGACCACATTTCGCCGAACACGCCCTTCTCGCGATCTTCCGCTGCTTTTGGCGTGCGCAGGCTGTTGTCCAGCATGACAAAGTAGATCGACTCACCGATCCAGGCGATGGCGGCAATCACGTGCAGCCAGCGCAGCAGTAAGTTAACAAACTCGATTAGGTACGCTTGCATAACGGATGTCCCCTATCAGCTACCGCGGTAAGTTGAGTAGCCATAGGGCGAGAGAAGTAGCGGCACATGGTAGTGCTGGCTGGCATCGGCGACGCCAAAACGTAGCGGAATAACGTCTAAAAAAGCGCGGCTCGTTAGCTTCAACGCCTTGGGCACGCAGGTAGTCACCTGCATGAAACACCAGCTCGTACTCGCCTCTCGTGAGCGCATCACCTTCTAAAAGGGGGAGCATCACATCGGCCATCGTTATTAGTGGTCACCGTGCTTAAAATTTGACGCTCGCCGTTTGAAAGACGGAACACTTCAATGATGATTCCCTGGCCGGGCTGTCCTTTGGCGGTATCCAATACGTGGGTGGTTAAACGTCCCATAGCCACTCCTTATTTATAACGTTGTTTGCATGGTTTGACCTATTGGTCAAAGAGTACCGTTACTGCTATTTATTGTATACAGTAATTCCAACCGCGCACTTTTGAACATCCGCGCGTCACCCTTTTTCACTTTGGAGAGCCAATGCCTGCTGAAACACCGCGACTGCTATCGCCTGCGCCAAGCCAGTGCAGCCTTGAGATGCTTACCCACCATTACGGGGATATTTACGAGCACTCGCCCTGGGTGGCCGAAGCGGCCTGGCAGCACGGCCTAACCGAAGCCCATGATACCCCAGACGCGCTGGCCGAACTGATGGGGCTTATGTTGCAGCAGGCAAGCAGCGAACAGCAAATTAGCGTTATCCGAGCGCACCCGGATTTGGCCGGTAAAGCCGCCATGGCAGGCGAGTTAACCCAAGACTCCACCAGTGAACAGGCAGGCGCCGGGCTAGACCAATGCAGCCCTGAGGAGTTTGCTCGCTTTGAATACCTTAACGTCGCATACAAGGAAAAATTTGGCTTTCCGTTTGTGATTGCCGTTAAGGGGCTCGATCGACACGGTATTCTCGATGCCTTTGAAGCGCGGCTGAATAACGATGCAGCCACCGAGCGGCAAACGGCCATTGAGCAGATCATTCGCATTGCGCGTTTTCGTTTAAGGGCGCGGGCCGAACAATAAACCACCAGCGTCGACGCCTCTTCGCCAAACGGGCTATTGCATTTATTTATTGTATACACTTTTAATAGTAAATGGATGCAAGAAGAAAACAATGCCACCCACTGCGAATAAAGGCTCTTTATGTCCACTCCGCCCGACGCTAAAACGCGGCCTTCGCGTACCATTAATCAAAACCCTGATGCGATGCCGCCGCTTTCAAAAGCGATCCCGCTAGGCCTGCAGCATATTATGGCCATGTTCGCTGGCAACGTGACACCGCCGATCATTATTGCTGGTGTGATCGGCGCTAACCCGGCGGAGCAGATTTTTTTAATTCAAGTCGCGCTGTTTGTGGCGGGGGTATCCACGCTGGTACAAACCATCGGCGTCGGCCCCATCGGGGCACGCCTGCCGATTGTGCAGGGCACCAGCTTTGGCTTTCTGCCAGTGGCTCTCCCGCTAGCCAAGGCGTTTGGCTTGCCCGCGGTGCTCGGCGCCTCGTTTGTGGCGGGGTTGCTGCAAATTGTGCTGGGCGCGTTTTTAAAGAAAAATTCGCCACTGGTTCTCCCCGGTGGTGACCGGCATCGTGGTGCTCTTGATCGGTATTACGCTAATGCCGGTTGGACTCAATTACGCCGCGGGCGGTGTGGGGGCAGCCGATTTTGCCTCTCCTGGCAATTTATTATTGGCGCTTTTGTACTCAGCGTGACCATCGCCATTCACCAATATGGGCGCGGTTTTATTAAAGCGTCGTCAATCCTGTTTGGTTTAATGGCAGGTTATGCGGTGGCTATCGTCCTTGGCAAGGTCGATTTTACCTCGTTAAGCAACGCTGCCTGGTTTGCGCTGCCCAAGCCACTGGAATACGGCATGACGTTTTCGGGCACCGCGATCATCGGTATGACCCTGATTATGTTTGTGGTGGGACTAGAAACCATCGGCAATATATCGGCGATTACCACCACCGGCGCTGGCCGCCCCGCGAAAGACCGTGAGCTTTCCGGCGGCGTGATGGCGGATGGCGTGGCGACGTCATTTGCGGCGGTTTTCAATACCCTGCCCAACACCGCTTACGCACAGAACGTTGGGCTGATTACCCTAACCGGTGTGGTTAGCCGCCACGTGGTCACCATTGGCGGACTGTTATTGATCGCCATGGGCCTATTCCCCAAGCTAGGTGGACTGGTGGCCGCCATGCCGCCTGCAGTACTGGGCGGCGCAGGGTGGTGATGTTTGGCATGATCGCGTCTGCGGGGCTTAAGATCATCAAGGAGTGCGAGCTGGATCAGCGTAATATGCTGATCATCGCGGTTTCGCTAAGCCTGGGTATCGGCCTGCCAGCCGTTGAAGCCATTTCGGAAACCATGCCGGGCCAGCTAGGGCTGCTACTTAAATCGGGCCTGGTACCCGCAGCACTTGCCGCCCTACTGCTAGATGCTATTTTACCGGGTAAGCCCGACCGACAAGCCAAGCTTGCCGCGGCGGAAGCTGAAGCTAAGCGTTAACAGCGCCCAGGTACAAAAAGCGCCGCTTCCCTGAGGAAAAGGCGCTTTTTACCGACCTAACGCTAACTTATTGCTTTGCTTTTTCTGCCACGTTTTTAGTGGTTTCTTCAGCCTGCTTTTGGCTATCTTGAGCAAAGCTTTGACCGATTGACGTTACTTTTCAGTATCGCCCTTAACGCGTTCCATGAAATTGCTTGCCGTTTTCTGCTGGCTTTCCATCGCCTTCTTGAAACTGTCGGCGTCTTTTACATCAAGCCATGTGCGTGCTTGCGAGATAGCCATGTCCGAGTAGGCACGGAAAGCATCCATTTGTGCACTAAATAGCTGATCGTAGTAATCAAGCGCCGTTAGTGTGTAAGAACGCATGGGTGACACAAATGCTGATTCAAACTGCTGTGTGGTTTTATCAGTCGCTTTATTCACAAGTATCTCCAAGTGTGAGCTAGCACATAAACTCGCCTTCAATAGGCGGTTCTTAGCCAGGCTTTTGCCTCTGCTATAGCTAAAGCTAGCAGTGCTTTTGTGCAGCGCAACATGATTTTTCCTCATGCTGCGCTTGCTCACTTGCAGATTACTAACAACCTTTTCTTACGAAACGATACTAACGGTTACCAAACAAGTGCTTACGCGCTTGCTCATCCATTTCAACCCCCGCTTGTGGATTAACTTCTTCCACTAAAGCGTACGCCCGACGCACGGCTGGGCGCGCTTTGATCATCTCAAACCACCGCTCTAGGTCGGGAAACTCCTCGATCGTCTGCCCTTGCTTTTCCCAAGGAACGATCCAGGGGTAAATCGCCATATCAGCAATCGAGTAATCATCACCGCCCACATAAGTGTGATTCGCCAAGCGCTGATCCAGTACGCTGTAAAGCCGATTAGTTTCTCGCACGTAACGCTCAATAGCGTACTCAATCTTCTGCGGCGCATAGTGGCAGAAGTGGTGGTTTTGGCCTGCCATCGGGCCTAAGCCCCCATCTGCCAGTGCAACCACTGGAGCACGATATAGCGTTCACGACCCGCCGCAGGCAAAAAAAAGACCGCTCTTATCGGCGAGGGTATTCCAGAATGGCGCCAGACTCAAACATCGAGAGTGGCTGGCCGCCATCCTGCGGTGAGTGATCCACAATGGCGGGGATGCGGTTATTGGGGGCAATAGTGAGAAATTCAGGGTCAAACTGCTCACCGCGGCCAATATTGATTGGCTTTACTCGATACGCCAGTTTGGCTTCTTCGAGCATGATGGAGATTTTGTGGCCGTTAGGTGTTGTCCAGTAGTACAGGTCAATCATTGCCATCTCCTTGTTGAAAACGTTGATGTACTCGCCATGAGTTTACCAAGCTTTCTCAATACAGCAGGCGGTACGTAAGTGTACCGCCTCTAGTAGATATATCTTATATATCTATTACTGTCAGGGCGTTGCTTGCAGCGCCATCGTGAGCGCTGAGCATACGCTGGAACCACTCATCCACCGGATCTCCGGGTTCAACGACCGCCTGCGTGGATACGACGTGTGCCCACATCATGCTGCCAAACAACAGGTAATCTGAGCCAGCGGGTGCATCGCCATCTAAAAAAGCACTCTCGCGCAGCAGGTCGCGCACGGGGGCTAATACCTGCTTGAGTTGCTGCTTGCCCTGTTCGGGTTGGTGGAATTCTTCCAATGTACAGCCAAACCTCGCTTCACGGGTTTCGCGGAAATAGTCGCGGTCGTCTGGGTGTACCGCGGCGAACAGATCCATACCGATAATGCGGAACAGCGCCGGGGTCACGCTGCGTTCTACAAAGTACTTAAACAGTAAAACCCGCTGATAGCTGACGCCTTCACCTAGCATGGGTGCGTCGGGATACGTTTTATCCAGATAGCGCATGATCTCAAAGCTGTCGGTGACTACCTGATCGCCGTCGCAAAGCACCGGGACTTTGTCGTAATCGGCAAACGCCAACGCTTGTTTGTCGAGGAATCGCCACGCCACGCTGGTGTATTCCAGCCCTTTATGAGCAAGCGCCATGCGCACGCGCCAGCAATAAGGAGAAAAGCGCAGCCGTTCGTCTCGTCCACATAGGTCATAGAGCTTTATTGCCATCACTACCGCCTTCTAGTTGAGAGCATCGTTGCGAAAATGATTGGTAAAAAGAGCTTAGAGCTTTTTTACACACTTTGGATAGCTAAACAATGAGCCCAAGAAACCAACCGTGCAAGAGAGGCTTCTTAGCACTGTCTATTAGTCTAATGGGCCAGCGTTACACTCACCTTAATAAAATTCTTACAATTCATTTAAAATCAACACCTTAAATAAAAACAGCTAGCGCAAACACACGTTCTAAACAAGCGCTGCTTTGGTAAGACCAATTTTCCAATGTAGTCATATTGTTAGCCAAACCGTATCTTTCACCTACACCCGACTGGCGATACAAAAGCCAGACGGTTATTGCGGAGCATACCAAATCAATAACAAGGGCAGTTCCTTCCATGAATGAAACGATACTTGCACTTCTAGCCTTCTTGCCGCTGTTGCTGGCCGGTATTTTACTCATAGGGTTTAAAATACCTGCCAAGATAGCGATGCCGATTGTCTTTCTGACGGCGGCTATTATTGGCTTAACCGCCTGGGATATGTCCTTTAGCCGAGTGGCAGCGTCGACCATCCAAGGTTTGATTCAAACCGCTGGTCTTCTCTGGATCATCTTTGGCGCTATCTTGCTGCTCAATACGCTTAAGCACTCCGGCGGCATTACGGCTATTCGTAACGGCTTTTCAGGCATCAGCCCTGACCGCCGCGTACAAGCGTTGATTGTTGCTTGGCTGTTTGGCTGCTTTATCGAAGGGGCTTCTGGCTTCGGTACGCCCGCCGCTGTTGCGGCACCGCTGATGGTCGCCCTCGGCTTCCCAGCACTTGCGGCGGTGGTCGTGGGTATGATGATTCAATCAACGCCAGTCTCCTTCGGCGCGGTGGGCACGCCTATCGTGGTCGGCGTTGGTAGCGGCTTGGATCGCGCCGGTATCAGCGCTGAGCTTGATTCGGTAGGCTCTAGCTGGGATGTATTCTTCCAGATGGTAACCAGCGAAGTGGCGATCACTCACGGTATCGTGGGTATCTTAATGCCGCTGATTCTGGTCACTGTGATGGTGCGCTTCTTCGGTGCCAACCGCTCCTGGAAAGAAGGACTATCGATTACCCCTTTCGCCATTTTTACCGGCATCTGCTTCGTAGTGCCTTACATGCTGGTGGGCGTGCTGCTGGGGCCTGAATTCCCGTCGATGATTGGCGCCATGGTGGGCTTGGCGATTGTTGTTCCGGCAGCCAAACGCGGCTTCCTGATGCCTAAAGATACCTGGGACTTCCCTGAATCCTCTTCTTGGCCAGACGAGTGGATCGGTAACCTGCAAATCAAGCTTGATGACGTTGTCGGCAGAGCGCCAATGTCCACCTTCAAAGGCTGGGTACCCTATGTATTGCTGGCGCTGTTCCTGGTGGCTTCGCGCACTATTGAACCGCTGCGCGTGGCGCTGACCTCGATCAACCTCAGTTGGACCAATATTCTGGGTGAAGCGGGCGTCAGCGGCGGTGTACAGCCGCTCTACCTACCGGGCGGCATCATCCTGGCCGTAGTCATCGTGACCTACTTCCTGCACCGCATGAACCCGCAAAAATCAGTGCCGCGGTATCGGAATCGACCAAAACCATTTTTGGCGCGGGCTTCGTGTTGATCTTTACCGTGCCGATGGTACGTATCCTGATCAACTCGGGCGTTAACGGCGCGGATCTTGTCTCGATGCCGGTCATGATGGCCCAAGCAGTCGCTGATAGCGTAGGCGGCATTTATCCATTCTTTGCTCCAGCGGTCGGGGCGATGGGGGCCTTTATTGCAGGCTCCAACACGGTGTCCAACCTGATGCTGGCGGAATTCCAATTCAGCGTTGCTGAGACACTGGGGCTTTCCACCGCCATGATGGTAGCGCTGCAGGCAGTTGGTGCGGCAGCGGGTAATATGATCGCTATCCATAACGTCGTAGCCGCATCAGCGACGGTGGGTCTGCTCGGTCGCGAAGGCGCGACTATCCGTAAAACGATTCTGCCCACGCTCTACTACCTCGTCTTTACCGGCATCATCGCCCTGATTGCGTTCTACGTGATTGGCGTGACCGATCCGTTAATGTAATGAAGTAGCACTGGCGGTAATAACGACGCTAGAAACGTAAACCCCAGGCCAAGGCCTGGGGTTTGCTATTGAGCACCGCTGGATTTACGCGTTAATCGATACGCTTTAGCTGCTGGCTGTGCAGCTTGCCGCGCTCCACGTAGCTTTGAGCATTCTTCTTCAGCCCCGCCACGACTTCTTCGGAAAGCTCGCGCACGACCTTGGCAGGCGAGCCAACGATTAATGAGTTAGCCGGAAATACCGCGCCCTCCTTAATAAAGGCGCCGGCGCCTACCAGACTATTCTCGCCAATCACCGCGCCATTGAGCACCACGGCCTGAATGCCGATTAAACAGCCGTCTCCAATAGTGCAGCCATGCAGCATCGCCTGATGCCCCACCGTCACGCCATTACCAACCTTGAGCGGAAAGCCTGGGTCAGCGTGCAGCACGGCACCATCCTGAATATTGCTCTCTTCGCCTACTTCAAGGTGGTCGGTATCCCCGCGTAACACGGCTTGATACCAGACGCTTGAGCGCGCCTTTAACGTCACCTGGCCGATCACATCGGCCGTTTCCGCAATGTAGACATCCTCGTGAACCGCTGGACGATGCTCGCCATATTGGTAAAGTGCCACGTTACCCTCCTGGGTTGTTATTGGTGTTCCGCCTTCAGGCTAGCGCTTGTTCCAGCAATCGAGCAACGTGAATCGCTTCGCGACCACTGCCATCGTGAATCTGATGGCGACAGCTAGTGCCATCGGCAATCAATACGGCATTGCTATCCGCGTTGCGAATCGTCGGTAGCAGCGAGAGTTCCGCCATTTTCAGCGAGGCGTCGTAGTGCTCCGCTTCATAGCCAAAGCTACCCGCCATGCCACAGCAGGAAGACTCGATAGTCTCGACGGTGAGATCAGGAATCCAGCCCAGCACTTGCTCCACGGGACGCAGCGCATCGAAGGCTTTTTGATGGCAGTGACCATGCAGCATCGCACGCTCGTAGTTCAGCGGCTTGAGTTCAAGGGGCAACTGGTCTTCAGCACGCGCCTTAACCAGAAACTCCTCAAACAGGTAGGCCGATGCCGACAGTGCCTTCGCCTCTTCCCCAAAGCCGTACTGCAGAAATTCATCGCGCATGCTGAGCAGGCAGGAGGGTTCTAACCCAACGACTGCCACGCCGCGCTCGACAAACGGCATCAGATGCTCAAGGGTCCGTTTGGCCTCCGCCTTGGCTTTATCAAACTGACCGGAAGAGAGGGTAGGTGCGCCCACAGCAGAGTGGCCGCTGCCCTTTGGTCACATTGAGATGCACACGGTAGCCTGCCGCTTCCAGCACCCGCTTGGCGGCTTTGGCGTTATCGCCTTCCATGTAGTTATTGAAGGTATCCACAAACAGCAACACTTCGCGCGTTGTTGTGGCTGGCTGCTGAGACGCTTCGGCGCTGGCGAGGAAATTACCGTTGAACACCGGCAGCGAGCGCTGGGGCGCCAGCTTTAACGCCTGCTTGATCTGTTTCGCCAGAAACGGCACGCGTTCTACGCCGTTCACCAGCGCGGAAAATTTGCTGGCCCAGGGCGCGTAGCGAGGCATTTCGCCCACCATACGATCCCGCAGCGATAACCCGTTCACGCGGGCGCGCGCGGTGCGGGCTTCAATCTTGAACTTCGCCATATCGACGCCGGTGGGGCAATCCCGTTTGCAGCCTTTGCACGACACGCAGAGATCCAGCGCTTCTTTCACATCGTCGCTGGCCAGCCCTTCATCACCCAACTGACCCGAGAGTACCAGCCGCAGCGTATTGGCCCGGCCACGGGTAAGGTGTTGCTCCTCTTTGGTCACGCGGAAACTGGGGCACATCGTACCTGCATCAAACTTACGGCAGTGGCCGTTGTTGTTGCACATCTCGACCGCCATGGCTAGGCCATGGTGGCATCGCCGCCGGTACCGGGGGACGACTGCTCGCCGGTGAGCGGGTCGCGCTTCACGTTCCAGGCGGACCAGTCGAAGACCGGTATCAGCGGAATGGTGGTATAGCTCTTGGGGAAGCGGAAATAGCGCTCGTCGTCCATTTTAGGGGTATCGACGATTTTGCCCGGGTTGAACAGATTTTCCGGGTCAAACAGCTGCTTGATGTCGCGGAAGGCGTTATTGACGGTTTCGCCAAACTGCCACGCCACCCACTCACCGCGGCAGATGCCGTCGCCGTGTTCGCCGGAGTAGGCGCCTTTGTATTCGCGCACCAACGCGGAGGCCAGCTCGGCGATTTCGCGCATTTTTTCTGCGCCATCCCGGCGCATATCGAGAATTGGCCGCACGTGCAGCGTGCCGACACCGGCGTGGGCATACCAGGTACCTTCAGTGCCGTAGCGGTTGAATACCTCGGTGAGTTTGTCGGTGTACTCGGCCAGGTGCTCTAGGGGTACCGCGCAATCTTCTATAAAGGAGACTGGCTTACCGTCACCCCTTCATGCTCATCATGATATTGAGCCCGGCCTTGCGCACATTCCACAGCGCTTTCTGCTCGGCGGCTTCGGGCATATCCACCACGCTGCCCGGCAGGCCTAAATCACCCATCAGCTCATTGAGCCCGCGCAGCGCGTCAAGCTGTTTGGCGTGGTCGTGACCGGCAAACTCTACCAGCAAAATCGCCTCGGGCTTGCCAATCAGCGCTTTCTCTATGACCGGTCGGAACGCCGGGTTCTCAAGCGATAGCTCGATCATGGTGCGGTCAACCAGCTCCACCGCCGTGGGGCCGAGCTTGACGATATGCTGGGTGAAATCCATGGCCTGATAAAAGGTCGGGAAATTCACCACCCCAGCACCTTCTGCTCAGGCAGCGGTGACAGCCTGAGCTTGATGCGCTGACTCACCCCAAGCGTGCCTTCCGAGCCCACCAGCAGATGGGCCAGGTTGGCGCGACCGCCCGGATCATAGGGCATCGGGTTCTGGCAATCGAACAGATCCAGATTGTAGCCACCCACCCGGCGCAGCACTTTGGGAAAGTGGTCGCGAATTTCCGGGCCCACCCGCTCGGCAATCGCCCTCACCTGTTGCGCAAGGCGCTGCTCCTGTGAGCCCTCCGCGAAGCGGTCAACGAAGCCAAAACTCGCCGCGCTGCCGTCGGCCAGTAGCGCGTCCACGCCCAGCACGTTGTGCACCATGTTGCCGTAGTAGATCGACCGCGACCCGCAGGAGTTATTGCCCGCCATCCCGCCGATGGTGCACTGGGCGCTGGTGGAAACATCCACCGGGTACCACAGCCCATGAGGTTTGAGCCAGGCGTTGAGATGATCGAGCACGATACCCGGCTCAACCACGACAGTGCGCGCCTCGGCATCGAATTCCACCACCTGATTGAGCCAACGGGTGGTGTCGATGACCAGCGCTTCGCCGACGGTCTGGCCGCACTGGCTGGTGCCCGCGCCGCGGACCAAAATCGGCACCTTGGCATCACGGGCAATATCCAACGCTATTTTCAGATCTTCCTGATGGCGCGGAATGACCACGCCCACCGGGGTCACTTGATAAATAGAAGCGTCGGTTGCATAACGCCCCGAGTGGCCCGATCAAACAGCACCTCGCCGGCCATCTCTCGATAACCGCTCGGCGAGTTCGCCGAGCGGTTTAATCTTGGCATTACGGGGCGGGTGTTGGTTCGTCAGAGACGTCATGTGGCTCTCCCCGTCGTTTAGCGTTCGTCTGCGTTAAGCGGGTTGGCAGCAAAGTAGTCCAAAGCAGCCGTTACGCCGCTGCCTTTAAGGCTAACGCCGGATAGCTTCATACCCGCTTCACAGCCGCCCAGCGTGGCAATCAGCGTCAGATCGTTGCAGTCGCCCAGATGACCGATGCGGAACATCTTGCCTTTGGCCTTGCCCAACCCCATGCCCAGAGAAAGGTCGAAACGCTCATAGATGATCTTGCGCACCGCATCTGCGTCCACGCCTTCGGGCATCACCACACCGGTGAGTACCGGCGAGTAAACCGAAGGATCCTGGCATTGGATTTCCAGCCCCCACGCCTCTACCGCCGCGCGCACACCGGCTGCCCAGCGCTGATGGCGGGCCAGCACATGATCCATGCCTTCATCCAGCAGCATATCCAGCGCTTCATTGAGGCCATAAAGCAGGTTCGTGCTGGGTGTGTAGGGCCAGTAGCCATTTTTGTTGGCTTCAAGAATCTCGTCCCAGGCCCAGAAGCTTTTCGGCAGTTTTGCCTGCTTGCTGACCTCGATGGCTTTGAGGGAGAGCGCGTTAAAGCTGATGCCCGGCGGCAGCATCAGGCCCTTCTGCGAGCCAGAAACCGTGACATCGACGCCCCACTCGTCGTGGCGATAGTCGGCGCTGGCCAGGCCGGAAATGGTATCGACAATCAGCAGCGCGGGATGGCCCGCCGCGTCGATGGCTTGTCGTACCGCGGCAATATCACTGGTCACGCCGGTCGAGGTTTCGTTATGCACCACACAGACCGCTTTAAGCTCGTGGAGGGTATCCTCTTTCAGACGCGCTTCGATCATGTCGGCCTGCACACCATGGCGCCAACCTTCGTAGCCTGGCAGGCCCAAGAACTCAGGTTGGATGTCCAAACGCAGAGCCATTTTGTGCCACAGCGTGGCGAAGTGGCCGGTCTCGAACATCAACACTTTATCGCCGGGTGACATAGTATTGGCCAGCGCCGCTTCCCAGGCACCGGTGCCTGACGCCGGGTAAATAATTACTGGGTTCTCGGTCTTGAAGACTTTTTAACCTTGCCCAGAAGTTCAAGCCCCTAACGCACCGAACTCGGGCCCGCGGTGGTCGATAGTCGGCAGGCTCATGGCGCGCAGGATACGATCCGGCACCGGCGAGGGGCCGGGTATCTGCAGGAAGTGGCGGCCGGACGGATGGAAATCGAGCTTCAACATGATGATCTCTCCATAAACAGTTTTGTACTTATGATAAAGAATTCAAAATACGCCAAAAAAAACTACTTGATACATCCTTCCGCCCGCAGGGTTTCCCGCTGCTCGGAAGAGACGCCCAGGGTATTGAGTACTTCATCGGTATGCTGGCCGAACAGCGGGGCTGGGCTGCGAATCTGCGAGGGCGTAAGCGAGAATTTGCTTGGAAAACCGATGGTCTTCATCTTGCCGATTACCGGGTGATCCATTTCCTGCACCATGCCGCGCGCCAAGTAATGCTCGTCCTGCATGGCCTGGGCAAAGTTGTTGATCGGGCCAGCCGGCACGCCCGCCTTGTCGCAAAGTTCGAGCCAATGGTTCATGTCCTGGGCAACCATGATCGCCTCCAACACCGCTTCGAGCTCCTCGACATGCTGACCACGGTCAAAATTGGTCAGGAACCGAGGCTCCGCCATCAGGTCAGGACGCGCTAGCACGTCCTGGCAGAAACGCTCCCAGGTACGCTGGTTGGCGCAGCCCAGCATGATATAGCCGTCCCTAGCCTTGACCGCCTGATAGGGTGCCGATACGCGATGTCGCCAGCCGGTGGGCTCGGGTAGCGTGCCTTCACCGAAATAGGCCGCCGCCTCCCAGGCAAACCAGGGCAGTCCGCACTCTGTAATGGCGATATCGATGTGCTGGCCTTCGCCGCTGTTGGTCTTGTGGATATAGGCCGCGAGGATCGAATACACCGCGGTAATTCCGGCACCGATGTCGTAGACGGCGATGCCGGTCTTGAGCGGGCGCCTCCCTTCTCGCCGGTCATCGACATCAAGCCGGTCATGCCCTGGGCCACCAGGTCGAAGCCACCGCGATGGCTGTAGGGGCCTGACTGACCGTAGCCGGAAATCGAGCAGTAGATGATGCCGGGATTGATCGCCTTGATGGTGTCGTAGTCGATCGCAAGCGACTTGGTAACGCCGGTGCGGTAGTTCTCGACGATGACATCGGCATCCCTGGCCAGGCGATAGAATATCTCTCTGGCCCGCTCATCCTTCAGGTTGAGCGAGATGCTCTTCTTGTTGCGATTGATCTGCGAAAAGCAGGTCGATTCGTCGTTGATGTAGGGGCCCATCTGACGGCTGTCATCACCGCCCTGGACCTTCTCGACCTTGGTGACATCCGCACCCATGTCGGCCAGCACCATGGTGCAATAAGGCCCGGCCATGATCTGCGAGATATCCAGCACTTTCACGTTCTGTAATGGCAGCATTGGCTGACTTCCTCTGGATGGCTTAACGACCCGACCATTCGAAAGACGTTTTGTTGACGAACTTGTCGACGGCTGCCTTGAAGTCATCGCTCATGTAGCAGGTGGTGACCCAGTCGTTGCCCTCCAATGACGCCCGACGCTGCGACTGCACGCGCCCCACCAGCGCCTTGCTGGCCTGGAGCGTCAGCGGTGCACGCCTTGCGAACTCATCAGCGATCGCCGTGACCTCGGTGACGATGGTATCGGGCGCGAAAACCTGGTTGACCAGTCCCACCTGGTAAGCTTCGTCGGCGGTCAACAGCTTCGCCTGCATCAGGATTTCCTTGGTGCGCGCGACACCCACCATGTCGATCAGCCGCGACACATTGGTGATCGACAGCGTGTTGCCCAGGGTCTTGGCGATCGGCACGCCAAATTTAAGCGACGGCGTGCAATAGCGAAAATCGCAGGCCATGGCCATCGCCGCCCCCACCAACACAGAAACCCTCGATCATGGCGATTGTCGGCTTGTTGAGCGTCTCGAGGCCGCTCACCACTCGCTCGATGCGTTGCTCGTAATCGAGGGCGTCCTGGGGTTTGGTAAAGTGGCTGAACTGAGTAATGTCGGTCCCTGCCACGAAGGCTTCTCCACCGACACCATGCAGCACCACGGCATGCACGCTGTTGTCCTCAGCCAGCTGCGCACAGCTGGCTTCCAGGGCGTTGTACATATCCCACGTCATGGCGTTGCGACTCGCGGGGCGGCTGAAGCCGATCCAGGCGAGGTTACCCTCGCGCCGGAAAATCAGCGACTCGTCGGACATAAGCGTGTCCTCCTAAAAATTTGTCTGGCTTACCGGTAGAACAGCTCCACCAGGCCCATGGGGAAGATTGGCACGTAGGTCACCAGCATCAGCAGCACGAACAGCAGGATGACGAACGGCACATTGGCCTTAGACACATCCCAGATATCCGCCTTGGCGACCGAGCAGGCGGTCATCAGAACGCTGGCCACGGGGGCGTCTGCTGTCCGATCGCCAGGTTAAGCGTCACGATCATGCCGAAGTGGACGGGATCGATGCCGACCATCATCACTAGCGGCATGACGATGGGCACGGTAAGAATGATCGCCGCCGCCGAGTGGAGGATCATGCCGATCAACAGCAAGAAGATGTTGAGCAGTGCCAGGACCATGTACTTATTGCTGGTGAAGTCGCCGATCATCGCCGCCAGCATCTGCGGCAGCTGGGCACGAGTGAGGAAGTCACCGAGCAGGGCAGAGCTTGCCACCAGCAACATGACCACGGCAGTCTGAACACCGCCATCGACCATGGCCGCACGCAGCTTCTTCCAGCGCAGCTCGCCATAGCGGAAACTGATCAGCAGCGACGCCAGTACCGCCAGCGCAGCGCCTTCGGTCGCGGTCATGAAGCCACCGAAGATGCCGCCCAGGATGATCATCGGCAGCAAGAAGGCAAGGCCGGCCGCCTTGAAGGTGGTCCACACCCGGCTCAGCTTGAAGGCCTGCTCCACTGGGAAGTTGTAGCGAACCGCGAAGTACCAGGCGAGCACCATCATCAATAGCCCGCCGACCACACCGGGTACGATACCGGCGACGAAGAGCTGCACCACCGAGGTGTCGGCCATAGCGGCATAAAGGATCATCGGGATCGAGGGCGGAATGATGATCGCGAGCGACGCCGAGGAAGACGTGATGGCAGCGGCGAACGGCGCAGGATAGCCCTTGCGCTTCATTTCCGGAATAAGGATGGAGCCAAGCGCCGCCACGTCGGCCACCGCAGACCCGGAGATCTCGGCAAAGAACAGCGAAGTGCCGACGTTGACCATGGCCAGGCCGCCACGAACGAAACCGAGTAGCGCGGAGGCGAAGTCAATCAGCCGTCGGGAGATGCCGCCGGTATTCATGATAGCGCCGGCCAGCACGAACAATGGAATGGCGATCAGCGGAAACTTGGTCGCCCCCCTCGAACAGCACTAGCGGAAAGCCAAGTAGACTGTTCGTGCCTTGCAGCACCAACATAGCGACGATGGAGACCGCTCCCAAGGCCACCGCGATGGGGATGTTAATGAAGATCATGGCCAGGCCGGCCAGCAGGATCAAAGCCGTCGTCATTGCAATTCCTCCACGATATCCTGCTCTGAGGGTGGTTTACGACCTTCCCAGGCTTCGCGCAGAATGTCCGGCAGATTAAGTAGCTCGGCGATGACATAAAGCGCCGCGCCAATGGGAATGGTGGACTGGGTCACCGCTATGGGAATGGGCACGCTGACCAGGGTAGAGCTACCGAGAACGCCGATAATGTAGACGCCGTAGATGGCGAGCAGCACAAAGAAGGTGATGATGATGGCTTCGCCAAGTACGACCATCGCCATGCGTACGGCCCGTGGACGCGAATAGACGAAACCGGGGACGCTGATGTGGGCGCGCTTGAGTGCGGCAAGGGCGGCACCGTAGTAGGTCACCCACGCCAACATCACGGCGGCGACCTCGTCATACCACCCCAGGGAATTGCCGGTATAGCGGAAGCTGACACCGAGCAGCACGACCACCGTCAGTGCCACCACCAGAAACATGGTAATGACCTCGAGCAGCCACTCGAAGCCGGATCGAAGTTTCAAAGGGACATTGAAGCCACTCCATCGAGCAGAGGAAGAACCGCCCGGCCAGGGCGGTCCATGGATCGGTTCAGAGGGATTGAGACTGCAGTGAAATTCAGTCTTCCTCACCGAGCTCCAACACGCGGTCGACCAGGTCGCCGCCACCTTCCACTTCCTCGTCGAAGCGTTCATAGACAGGGCCACTGGCATCGATGAAGGCCTGCTTGTCAGCCTCGTTAATCTCCATGCCGGCCTCTTCCATCGCACCGAGGAGCTCCTCATCCTGCTTGGCGGCCGTATCGTAGACGAAGTCCTGGACCTCCTGAGCGGTTTCCTCTAGCACGTCACGCACGTCTTCCGGCAGGTCCTCCCAGTGGCTCTTGGATACCACCACATAGGCAGGCGTGTAGACGTGATTGGTCATGGAGAGGTAGTCCTGCACCTCCTGGAACTTCTGGGAATGGATCTGCACCAGGGGATTTTCCTGTCCGTCCATGGTGCCGGTCTGCAGCGCGGTAAAGACTTCCGAGAGCGCCATAGGTGAAGGGTTAGCACCGTATTCCTCGAACATGCGCACCCGCCACGCGCCTGCTGGGGTCCGCAGCTTCAAACCATCCAGATCTTCGGGGGTATTGATGGGCCGCTCGTTGTTAGTGATCTGGCGGAAGCCATTCTCCCAGACGGCGAGGATCTTGTAGCCTTCCTCCTCAACCAGCGGATAGAGATCTGGTTCGATAACCTCCTCGATGACGCGCTTCATGTGGTCGCGATCCTGGATCAGATAGGGCATCTCGAACAGACCGAACTCATCCACCACTGAGGACATCACCGTGGAGGGCAGCGTAAAGGTCAGCTGGCCGAGCTTGAGCTTCTGCATCATGGAGTTGTCGCCGCCTAGCTGGCTCGAACCGTAGGCCTGTACCTTGTAGTCGTCACCCAGTCGCTCGTTGGCCCGCTCGGCGAATTCATTCACGGACATATCGAACAACGAACCGGGATTGCCCACGTGACCGAACTGCAACTCGGTCTGAGCCATGCCGAGCCCCGGCGTCAGGCTCACTGCTAATGAGGCGGTTACGAATGCGGTCTTGATCTTTTCATTGGATACTCCAGTGCTGGCTTGTTGTTGTTGTGCACGCGCTGCCCAGGCCAGTGCCCCTTCGAGATAATCTGCGTATCGCAGCGATCGCCTGGGAGAGGCGCGACGACGAACGATTCGTCTCCCACCCTCTGGTGAAACGTCAAATCAGGTCGCCATACGCTCAAGTTGAATTCAAAATGCAGAATTAGGTATTAAACTTTAGTATCGACAAGAAAATTACGCTGCAACAGCCTGTTTCTTAAGGAACAAAAAGAGCATCCGAATAAAAAAAACGGGCAGTGACTTTATTAGCCATCTGCCCGCCTGGGATTGATGATGTTGTGGCTAACTTACTCGCCCGGCTCAAGCCCCCAATTCAGTCCCGCCCGCTCGATACCGGCAATCGCAGCCTGCTGATCCTCGTCTGATGACGCGCCGCTTACCCCCACCGCTCCAATGACACAGTGCTGGCTATTGAGGATGGGAACACCACCCGCCACCACTACAAAATGCCCCTGGGAAGCCGCTGCCACGCTGGCAACAAACGCCGTGCGCTCGGCATTACGGGCGCCACTTACCCCGCTGGCAACACCGATGCCCAACGAGGCATAGGCTTTTCCCTGCGCAACCGGAAACCGCAATGGCGCGCAGCCATCTTCACGCTCTGCGGCGATCACATGGCCACCGCCGTCTAGCACAATGATGGTTATCGGCGGTAGTTTTGCTTCGCGCGCCTGCGCCATGGCACCATCGATGATCTTTCTGCCCTCTTCTCGGGTGAGCTGTACGCTGCAGTGAAATACTTGTCCGGCCATAGGGGTTACCTTTGTTGTTGTCAGCACGTTGATAGGGTGGTTAGCAATGGTGGACAAAAGCATCACCAAAGGAATATTGAATTCATAATTACTTTTGCAGATCATATCAACAATAGCCACTCTACAAAGATGGCATCGTGCTCACATTGAACTAGGTGGTCTGGGTAGCTTGGCAGGCAACCAAGCGAGCCACTGACAAGGAACTGACAAATGACAAAGATCTTGCAACGCAATTTATATCGCGAAGTGGCCGATAGGATTGGCGACCTGATTGAGCACGGCGAGCTGGCACCCGGTGAACGGATCTCTGAAAAACAGTTATGTGATCGCTTTGGGGTTTCACGTACGCCGCTGCGCGAAGCGCTGAAAGTGCTCGCCACCGAAGGGCTAATTGAACTGCTGCCCAATCGCGGCGCGCGGGTGGTGCGGCTCACCTTGAAAAACGTCAAAGATACCTACGACCTGATGGCCGCGCTGGAAGGGGCTATCGGGGGAGCTTGCCTGCCAGTACATTAGCGACTCGGAAATAGCGGCCATTCGGCAGTTGCACAACACGATGCTGGAACACTACCGTAATCGCGATTTAATGCCCTATTTCCAGGTCAATAGGCAAATTCACGAAAGCATTCTGGCGGCGTCCAACAACGATGTACTACAGGAAATGTATAGCAATCTAAGCCAGCGCGTTAAGCGGGTGCGCTACTCGAAGCAGATGACTGAGCGCTACTGGAGCCAGGCGGTAAAAGACCATGAAAATATGATGGCCGCCCTTGAGAAGCGCGACAGCCAACTGCTCGGCCAAATTTTACGTGACCACCTGTGCAATAAGATTGAAGTAGCTACCTTAGCGGGCGTGATTGACACCGAAGACGATAAAAGTGTGGCCAACAGCTAACTCAGTTATTGCCATTCCTCAAGACGCATAGAGGATCGCTCCAGCCGATCATGCTCTACCTCCAGATCACGCAGCAGTTGGCTAATGCTGGAGAGATGCTCTAGCGCCACCTGTTTTGCTTGCTCCGCATTGCCGCTAACCACGGCATCGTGCAGTTGAGCATGTTGCTGATTGATCATCGCCCGTGGCGCTGGCAAGTGGTAAAGGTGCTTGACCGAGGCAAATACCGAACTCAGCAATAAATCGGTCAGACTTTGCAGCGTGTGTACCAACACTGGGTTATGCGACGCCTGGGAAACCGCCAAATGAAAGGCGTGATCAAATCTAGCCAGGCGCTCGACATCGATCGGTTCGGCGGTTTCCGCATAGTCGGCCATTTCGCGATAACGGCGGGTGATCAGTACCCGATCGGCGGAGGTACCTCTACTTGCAGCCAACCACGCCGACTCACCTTCTAATAGAGCACGCACTTCTAATAGATCAAACAGGGGTGCGAGGGTGGTCTTTAAACAGATGCATCAATGGGCTTTGATTGCCTACGGGTAGCAGCGTAGCGACTGTCGACCCATGGCCCTGCCGGGTATCGATAATTCCCTTGCTGCGCAGAATTCGTAAGCCTTCACGCAGCGACGCGCGGGATACGCTGAGCCGATCACACAGTCTCCGCTCCGAGGGAAGCAACTGACCAGGGCGGAAAACGCCGTCAAGAATGAGGCGTTCAAGCCGTTTGGCTACCTGCTCCGGCATCCGCTGCCCCGGCATCAACGCTTGATTCTCCTCTGACATGACTTTCTCCCGCTTAGCTGTCGAGCAAGCTTGCCACTACTCGCTGAAGAAGACATCCATATCGACCAATTACTGGTCAGACCAATGCACCACCATCTAGACAGGCGTGCAAAAAAAGCCCAAATTGGGGCCATGTTAGCTGGGCGATATGTGCGAAATTTTTCAACGTTGCCTTTAAAGATAATAAGCATGGGATGTCGTGATGAATATCCTCTTTGATGAGCGCCTGGACGGCGAATTGGTCCAGCGAGATAAAAGCGAGGTCTTGAGCGACCTGCAGCAAGCCGTTCCTGATATGACACTGCTGCACCGTGAAGAAGACCTACGCCCTTTTGAGTGCGATGGCTTGGCTGCCTATCGCGTACTGCCGATGCTGGTGGCGCTGCCTGAAACCCTGGAGCAGGTAAAGGGCTGCTCAAGCGCTGTCATGCGCTGGGCGTTCCCGTGGTCACCCGCGGCGCGGGTACCGGCCTTTCTGGTGGCGCCCTGCCGTTGGAGCAAGGCGTACTGCTGGTCATGTCACGCTTTAACCAAATTCTGAGTGTGGACCCTGATGCCCGCATGGCGCGAGTTCAGCCCGGCGTGCGCAATCTGGCGATTTCCGAGGCCGCCGCGCCTTATGGACTCTATTATGCCCCGGATCCCTCATCACAAATTGCCTGCTCGATCGGCGGTAACGTGGCTGAAAATGCCGGCGGCGTGCACTGCTTAAAATATGGCCTAACGGTGCATAACGTGATGCGGGTGGACGTACTCACCATCGAGGGCGAAACCATGACACTGGGCGCCGAGTCACTCGATGCGCCCGGTTTCGACCTATTAGCCCTGATGAATGGCTCTGAAGGCATGCTCGGCGTGGTCACCGAAATTACCGTTAAGCTGCTGCCCAAACCGGAAACCGCCAAAGTGCTGATGGCTAGCTTCGACGATGTCGAAAAAGCCGGCCGAGCAGTGGGCGATATCATCGCGGCGGGGATTATTCCCGGTGGGTTGGAGATGATGGATAAGCTCGCCATCAAAGCCGCCGAGGATTTTGTCAAAGCGGGTTACCCACTCGACGCCGAAGCCATTCTGCTCTGCGAGCTGGATGGCGTTGAGGCCGATGTGGACGACGATTGCGATACCGTGCGCCGCGTGTTGGAAAAAGCCGGAGCCACCAATATTCAGCAGGCCCGCGACGAAGCCGAGCGCGCCAAGTTCTGGGCCGGGCGAAAGAACGCCTTCCGGCGGTCGGCCGTATGTCACCCGACTATTACTGCATGGACGGTACCATTCCTCGCCGCGAACTCCCGCGCGTACTGAAAGGCATCGCTGCGCTTTCCGAGGAGAGCGGCCTGGCGGTTGCCAATGTATTCCACGCTGGCGACGGCAACATGCATCCGCTGATCCTTTTGATGCCAATAAAGAAGGCCAACTGGCGCTCGCAGAAGACGTGGGCGGCAAGATTCTTGAGCTTTGTGTGGCGGCAGGCGGTTCGATTACCGGCGAGCACGGTGTTGGGCGGGAAAAAATCAATCAGATGTGCAGCCAGTTCCAGCCGGATGAAATCAGCGTTTTCCATGCCCTGAAAGCGGCATTCGATCCCAAGCGTCTGCTTAACCCCGGCAAGAATATTCCTACGCTGGCGCGCTGCGCCGAATTTGGCGCCATGCACGTTCACAATAACGAACTGCCGCACCCGGATCTGCCCCGTTTTTAACAGTGACCTGGCCAAGATAACCGCTAGGCAAAATAAATATTGGAATAGACCATGACCGAATTAGCGATGCATGCCGCCGACCGCGATATCGCTGACACGCTGTGTGAACAGGTGCGTAGTGCGTATGACGCACGCACGCCGCTACGTATTGTAGGCGGCGATACCCGCGCTTTTATGGCCGACCGGTGGAAGGCCAAGCGCTGCAGATAGCCGAACACAGCGGCATTGTCAGCTACGATCCGGTGGAACTGATTGTCACCGTACGCGCTGGAACGCGGCTGAGTGCGCTTCAAGCGGCGCTGGCGGAGAACCATCAGATGCTGGGGTTTGAACCACCCGTGTTTGGTGAGCAAAGCACCATTGGTGGCGCGGTGGCGACCGGCCTTTCTGGCCCACGTCGCCCCTGGGCGGGGGGCAGCGCGTGATTTTGTGCTCGGTACCCGGGTGATCACCCAAGAAGGCAAGCTGCTGCGTTTCGGTGGCGAAGTGATGAAGAATGTCGCTGGTTACGACCTTTCGCGCATGATGGCTGGCGCTCAGGGCACACTCGGGGTACTGACCGATATTTCGTTTAAAGTGCTGCCTATTCCCAACGCCACGCACAGCCTGCGTTTATCGCTCAACCTCAGCGATGCGCTCAACAAGCTTGCCGAGTTGGGTCGTCAGCCGTTACCGATCACGGCGGCAGCTTGGTATAACGGCGAGCTCTTTCTGCGTTTAGAGGGCGGCAAAGTTCTGTCAGTGCGACCCAGGCTCGATTAGGCGGCGAGCCGCTTGATGCCAGTTTCTGGACGTCACTGCGCGACCATCGCCACGCCTTTTCCAGCGCCAAGAGGGCCAAGCACTGTGGCGGCTATCGCTGCCGCCCAATACTACCCCGCTGAACCTGGATATTGCCGAGAGCGATATATTCTACGACTGGGCGGGGTGTCAGCGCTGGGTAAAAACAACGCTGGATGCTGATACGCTGCGCGCTGCCTGCAAAGCGGTGGGTGGCCATGCCACCTGTTACACACCCCATGCCCAGGGCGGCGCCGTCGAGCCTTTCACACCGCTGAACCCAGTAGTGGAAAAATATCATCGTAACTTAAAGGCGGAGCTGGATGCCCATGGCATATTCAATCCCGGTCGTCTTTATGCGGCGTTTTAATCAGGAGAGCTGACATGCAAACGCACTTTACCGATGCCGACCGTCAGAAGCCGCACATTCAGGAAGCAGAGAGCATTTTGCGCACCTGCGTTCACTGCGGCTTCTGTAACGCCACCTGCCCCACCTACCAACTGTTGGGCGATGAGCGCGATGGCCCTCGCGGGCGCATCTATTTAATGAAGGAGCTGCTGGAGAGCCGCGACGATGACGACCAGGTCACCGAAGAGACTCGCCTGCACCTTGACCGCTGCCTCACTTGCCTTAACTGCGAAACCACCTGCCCTTCCGGCGTGGAGTACCACAAACTGCTCAACATAGGCCGTGCCGAAATTGAGCGCCGCGTCCCTCGCCCGGCAGACGAACGGGCGCAGCGCTATGCGCTGCGTAGGATGATGGTCGAACCGAAACGCTTTCAGGCGCTGCTAAAGCTGGGGCAAACCTTTAAACCGCTAGTGCCCGGCAAGCTGCGCAATAAAATGCCGGCGGCCCCAGTAGACGCAGGCGCGCGCCCTGATGCACAACGCCACAGCCGGCAAGTATTAATTCTGGAAGGTTGTGTACAGCCAGGGCTTTCACCGAACACAAATGCTGCCACCGCGCGGATTTTGGATAGACTCGGCATTGGCGTGACGCCGGTAGCCGAAGCTGGCTGCTGTGGCGCGGTTGATTTTCACCTCAACGCCCAGGACGATGGACGGGCGCGTATGCGCGCCAATATCGACGCTTGGTGGCCGTATATCGAACAAGGCGCTGAAGCCATCGTTCAAACCGCTAGCGGTTGCGGCGCCTTTGTTAAAGAGTACGGTTATATGCTCAAGGATGACCCCGATTACGCCGTGAAAGCGCAAAGGGTCAGCGCCCTGGCCAAGGACATTGTCGAAATTTTGCGCGATGAGCCGCTAGATACGTTAAACGTTAAAGCATCTGAACGGCTAGCTTTTCACTGCCCCTGTACGCTGCAGCACGCTCAAAAGCTTAACGGTGCGGTCGAAGGCATACTGAGCAAGCTCGGTTTTGCGTTAACACCAGTGCAGGATGCGCATCTTTGCTGCGGTTCGGCAGGCACCTATTCCATCACTCAACCTGAACTTGCTACCCAACTGCGAGACAATAAGTTAAATGCCCTGGAAGCAGGTCAGCCAGACGTGATTGTCACCGCTAATATCGGCTGTCAGACCCACTTGGCCGGCGCCAACCGAACGCCGGTGCGCCATTGGGTGGAAATCGTCGATGCGGCACTTCCTGGCGCTTAATGATCACTACTTAACCCCCTGGCCGCGCTGCTGGTTATTAGCGCGGCGACTCACTCCCTTGCTAAAAGGATTACACCATGCAAACAAAAGCCATTCTTGCCCAGGCCGATGTGATTAATGTACTAGACGCAGCGCAGAAAGAAGCTGATAGCAATAGCTGGCCAGTCACCATCGCGGTAACCGACGACGGTGGCCACCTGCTGGCTTTGCGCCGATTGGATGGCGCTGCCCCTTTTAGTGCCGACGTCGCCACGCAGAAAGCGCGCAGTGCTGCACTCGGTCGTAAAGAGACCCAAGTATTCGAAGAGATGATTAACGGTGGTCGCACAGCGTTTGTCTCTGCACCACTGCAGGGGCTGCTATCGGGCGGTGTGCCGATCACAGTGGACGGTCATGTGGTAGGTGCGGTCGGCATTTCGGGTGTAAAACCCGACCAGGACGTACAAGTCGCTAAAGCAGGCGTTAGTGCGATTACCGGTTAATCACTGCGCTATCTTCCACCCACGAACGTCCACACGAAAAAGCCCGGATCATTGATCCGGGCTTTTTTGAATTCGTTCGGCTGAGGCCGATATTACATTTTTCAATCTAAGCGCTTAATGGCGGACCGGACGAGACTCGAACTCGCGACCTCCGGCGTGACAGGCCGGCATTCTAACCGACTGAACTACCGGTCCACGTTAAGGCACTTCATCCATCCTAATGCTCAACATTTTTAAGCGGTTCAGAGCGCTCTCATCTGTTAAGCGATGGTGGGTGGTACTGGGTTCGAACCAGTGACCCCCAGCTTGTAAGGCTGGTGCTCTCCCAACTGAGCTAACCACCCAATCGATTAGCAAGTCATTATCGACTTTACCAATCTAACTTAGCCATTATCGTGGCGGACCGGACGAGACTCGAACTCGCGACCTCCGGCGTGACAGGCCGGCATTCTAACCGACTGAACTACCGGTCCGAATAGCGATAACAACTCTATAGCGACAACAACCACAAGCAGATTTATTTGATGTTGGCGGACCGGACGAGACTCGAACTCGCGACCTCCGGCGTGACAGGCCGGCATTCTAACCGACTGAACTACCGGTCCGTTATGCACATCAGATATTTATCATGCTTACTGCTACTTCAAAACGCTTCCAGACCATCTTTCAATACAGATTAATGGTGGGTGGTACTGGGTTCGAACCAGTGACCCCCAGCTTGTAAGGCTGGTGCTCTCCCAACTGAGCTAACCACCCGCTGGTCACGTGGCGCTGCATTCTACAGAAGGCTTGCTGGAAGTCAATATGCTGTGTCTAAAAACTGTTTTTAAAAACTAATTTTTTAAAAAACAGGCATTCAAACCAGCGTGTTGCTCTCTTCCTTCAGGTCTTGGCTGTAAGCGCGGACGAAGGATGCCGCAACCTGGGTGGCCTCGTCAATCAAAAACCTTTTGAGTCAGCCCAGAAACGCGGCGCGGTTTGAAATCGTGATCGCCATCTTTTAACCAAGACAACTGCGCATTTGCTGGTAATGCATACCCTGCGACCTCTTCCTGTCTACCGAACGGATCTCGCTCGCCTTGTAGAACCAACATGGGGCAGGAAATGGCAGGCCAATGTTCTAAGCGCAATTTATGCGGCGTTTTAGGGGGGATGAAAGGGGTAACCGGCCACCACCACGCCAGGTACCGTGCTACTCGATGGCTCTCTGGCTAGCTGTTGGCTGGCAAATAGGGTCGCCACGCGTCCGCCCATCGACTTCCCCCCAATCCACAGCGGCCCTTCAAACAGAGAATCAAGTAGCGCATACCACTCGGCAAACTGAGCAAGGGTCTGGGCGATAGGTGGCGGAGGTCGGCGTTTGCCGGTTTCCTGCATTTGTTGCATATAGGGAAAATCAATACACAAAACTTGAATTCCCCCTGTCAGCCAAAGAGGTGACAAATTGACGCATGAAGAATGACTGCTGACCAGCCCCCTGCGCCATGGGCAAACAACAAACGACCGAACTTAGCATGTCCATGGACGGCTAACGGCCCCATGCCTTGCACCAAGAAACAGCCACTTGAAGGGTATTTAAGCCTGTCTTTTAACACCTGAGGAGATACCTCAGCATAGCCCGACAAGAGGTAATGGGACACGCATTGCTCCTGATTATTCAGTGTTTAACTAATTGGCATGTTCAGCTTAAGCCTCGGCTGCGCTAGAATCCTGGTCGGAACTTGACCTGCATCATCAAGCGGGTGGCCGCACTCGTGCAGAATGTCACGGGTTACCCCTAACCGCGTTCGATGGGAACATGAAATGAGCACAGCATTTGAACACCGACCTACAACTACAAGGTAGTTCGGCAGTTCGCGATTATGACCGTTGTGTGGGGCATAGTGGGAATGACTATCGGTGTCATACTCGCCTCGCAACTGGTTTGGCCGGAACTGAATCTTGGCTTACCTTGGACTAGCTTTGGGCGCCTGCGTCCTTTGCACACTAACGCCGTTATTTTCGCCTTTGGCGGTTCGGCACTCTTTGCCACGTCGTACTACGTTGTCCAGCGCACCTGTCAGACACGGCTTTTCTCTGACAAGTTAGCGGCCTTTACGTTCTGGGGCTGGCAAGCCGTCATTATCTCAGCGGTAGTGTCGCTCCCCATGGGTTACACCACTACCAAGGAGTACGCTGAGCTTGAGTGGCCGATCAATATCTTGATCGCTGTTGTCTGGATCAGTTATGCCATTGTGTTCCTAATGACGATCAAAAAACGCACCACATCGCATATTTATGTGGCGAACTGGTTCTTTGCGGCGTTTATTTTGACCGTTGCGGTGCTGCACATCGTTAACAATGCGGCCATCCCTGTCGGTCCGATGTACTCTACCTCGATCTACGCAGGTGCCGTGGATGCCATGGTGCAGTGGTGGTACGGCCATAATGCGGTGGGCTTCTTCCTGACCGCAGGCTTCCTGGGCATGATGTATTACTTCGTACCCAAGCAGGCGGAACGTCCGATTTACTCGTACCGCCTGTCTATTGTCCACTTCTGGGCATTGATCATGATCTATATGTGGGCTGGCCCGCACCACCTGCACTACACCGCGCTGCCTAATTGGGCACAATCGCTGGGCATGGTAATGTCGATCATTCTGCTGGCTCCCCTCCTGGGGCGGCATGATCAACGGCATGATGACCCTAACAGGCGCATGGCATAAGCTGCGTACGGACCCGACATTGCGCTTCCTCGTGGTTGCCCTGTCGTTCTACGGCATGTCCACGTTTGAAGGCCCGATGATGGCAATTAAAACCGTCAATGCGCTTTCACACTACACCGACTGGACCATTGGTCACGTACACGCTGGTGCGCTCGGCTGGGTGGCAATGATCACTATCGGCTCGATGTATCACTTGATCCCGCGGGTTTTCGGACGCACCGAAATGCACTCTGTCAATCTGATTGCGGTGCACTTCTGGCTAGCCACCATCGGCACTGTGCTGTACATCGCCTCCATGTGGGTGAACGGTATTATGCAGGGCCTAATGTGGCGTGCGATCAACCCTGACGGCACTCTGATGTACACCTTTATCGAATCCGTCGAAGCTAGCGCCCCGGGATACTTTGTACGTCTTATCGGCGGCCTCTTCTGGGTCACCGGCATGCTGATCATGGCGTTCAACGTTTACATGACCGTTAAGCGTCGTGAGGCCATCAGCCATTCAGCGCCACAAGCTGCTTAAACCGGGGAAGTTGAGACCAATGAAACACGAGATTGTCGAAAAAACGTTGGCCTACTTGCCGTGTTGATCCTTGTCGTGATCAGTTTCGGCGGCTTGGCTGAGGTGGTTCCGCTGTTATTTCAGAAGCAGACCAACGAGCCGATTGAAGGCCTTGAGCCGCTGACGGCGCTGGAGCTGGAAGGCCGTGATGTCTACCGCCGCGAAGGCTGCGTAGGCTGTCACTCGCAAATGGTGCGTCCCTTCCGCGCTGAAACCGAGCGCTACGGCCATTACAGCGTCGCTGGCGAGCAAGTATACGAGCACAATTTTCTCTGGGGCTCCAAACGTACCGGGCCGGATTTAGCCCGAGTAGGCGGCCGCTATAGTGACGATTGGCACCGTGCTCACCTCTACAACCCACGCGATGTAGTCCCCGAATCCGTCATGCCGCCCTACCCATGGCTGTTTGAAAATACCATTGATGGCGAAGACACGCCGGACAAGATGCGCACACTGCGTCAACTGGGCGTGCCGTATACTGACGAAGATATCGCCACCGCTACTGAAGATGTACGCGGCACCCAGGAGATCACCGCCCTGGTCGCTTACTTACAGCAGCTCGGAACTGTGCTTGAGGGAACTCGTTAAGTTATGGATACGGGAACTTTTCGCGGCATCATCACGCTGATCTTGATTTTCGCTTTTATCGGCATTGCCATATGGGCGTACTCCAAGCGGCGCAAGCCAGATTTCGACGAAGCGGCTAATTTGCCCTTCGCCGATGACGATGAGCCACCGACCAGTGATAAGCACTCTTCGTATGAAAGCGACAGCGAAGCGCATTCCCCGCGAAGACAGGGGAGATAAGAAGTTATGAGTAATTTGTGGGGAGACTCCCTATCAGGTTTCTGGAGCGCCTGGATTATTATCATTACGCTGGGCACCATTGCGCTGAGCGTATGGATACTGCTGGCCAACCGGCGTACTGATAAAACACCTGACGCGGAAGGTAACGTAGAAACCACTGGGCACGCTGCTGATGGTATCGAAGAGTACGACAATCCACTGCCAAAGTGGTGGTTCCAACTCTTCGTCCTGACGGTGGTCTTTGCGCTGGGCTATCTCGTTCTTTATCCCGGTCTGGGTAACTACGCGGGTGTGCTGGGTTGGTCGCAGGAAGGCCAGTGGGAGGAAGAAGTCGCTCAGGCTGAGGAACGCTTTACACCCATTTTTGCCCAGTATGAGGAAGTACCTATTCCTGAGCTTGCTGAAGATCCCGATGCAATGCAGGTGGCCGAACGCATTTTCCAGAATAACTGCGCGGTATGCCACGGCTCGAATGCACAAGGTGGCTACGGCTTTCCTAACCTAACCGATGATGATTGGTTATATGGCGGTGAGCCCGATGATATTGTACAAACGCTAAACAATGGCCGTAATGGCCTGATGCCTTCCTGGCAGCAGTTGGGTGAGGAAAATATAGAAAACCTCACTCAATACGTGCTCTCGCTCTCTAATGAAGAACATGACGAAGCGCGTGCCGAACAGGGTGAAAGCACATTTGGCGCAGTGTGTGCAGCCTGCCACGGCCCCAGTGGCACCGGCAACACGGCACTCGGGGCGCCTAATTTAACCGACAACACCTGGCTCTACCTGTCACCTGTTCAAAACGTGGGTGACTCCATCCGCCAGACGCTACGTAATGGGCGTAATGGTCACATGCCGGCGCAAGCGGCCTACATTGGCGAAGAGCGCGTCCATTTGGTCGCCGCCTACGTGTATAGCCTGCGCTTCGCGGACTGACTAACCGCTGGCGAATAGAGATAAACGTCAGCAACGCTAACCAAGCAAGGGTGCGGCCCCAAACCGCACCCTTTCTTTATGCATAAACCGATACAATATTGACCTTGCATCGTTTTTTACGAGACTGGGGTGCAACCTCTCCTGCCTTCTGAGCCGGGAATACCGCGATGGAAAAGATACCAAGCCAAGACGTCACGCCGAATCCGGTGGGGCACCATACCCGCAAACCGCAGTTACTCAGGAAATGTACGCCAAAAGACGCCACATTTATGTGCGCGAAATCAAAGGCTTTTCCAGAAGTTACGGCGCAGTGCCAATTGGGCGCTAATGCTGGCGTTTTTTCTCTTTCCTTGGATTAATATCGGTGGCCAGCCGTTAATTCTGTTCGACCTGCCTAACCGTGAATTCCATATTTTTACTGCGACGTTCTATCCACAGGAATTCATTCTGCTGTCGTGGCTGCTGATCATCTGCGCCTTCGGATTGTTTTTTATTACCGTTTTTGCTGGCCGGGTATGGTGCGGTTATACCTGCCCGCAAAGCGTTTGGACGTTTTGTTTATCTGGCTTGAACATCGTATTGAGGGCTCACGCAATCGGCGTATCAAGCTCGACAACCAGCCGATGACTGCCGAAAAAGCGTGGCGTAAAAGCGCTAAGCACGCTGCTTGGCTACTGATTGCACTCGCTACGGGCATCACCTTTGTAGGTTACTTCACCCCTATACGTGATTTAGTGACCGAATTACCCACCTTTGAAGCCCATGGCTGGTCCTATTTTGGGTAGGCTTTTTCTGGTATTTACCTACTTAAACGCGGGTTGGCTGCGCGAACAGGTATGCATCTATATGTGCCCCTATGCGCGTTTTCAGTCGGTTATGTTTGACCGCAACACGCTGATCGTTTCCTACGACCAAGCGCGTGGTGAACCGCGAGGACATCGCAAAAAAAGCCTAAGTCATCAACAGGCCCGAGAGGCAGGCTATGGTGACTGCATCGATTGTGATCTTTGCGTTCAAGTGTGTCCCACCGGCATCGATATACGCGACGGGCTTCAGTTTGAGTGTATTAGTTGCGCCGCTTGTATCGACGCCTGCGATAGCGTGATGGACAAGATGGGCTACCCACGGGGCTTGGTGCGTTATACCACCGAAAATGCTCTTGAAGGGCAAAAAAGCCGTATAATACGACCTCGCTTGCTAGGTTACTTCGCAGCGTTAGTGCTGATGATGGGCACCTTTGCCTGGGCGATTAATGACCGTATGCCACTCAATTTTGATGCTGAGCGCGAACGCACCCAGCTCTACCAAACGACCCGCGACGGCCTAATCAGCAATGTCTTCACCCTGTCCGTTCGCAATCTTGATGATCAAGACCACACTTACCAGCTAACCGTAGCAGGGTTACCCAGCTTAACGTTGGATAGCAATACGATTAATGTGCCCGCAGGAGAATCGCGTTTAAAGGTTGTCACCGTGACGGCTAACCCCGACGATCTGCAGCAACCCAGCCACAATATTGTATTCTCGCTACAGGCTCAGCAAAACGAGCGTATTCGCCTTGAGCGTGAAACCAGCTTCCTGGGCGACATTAGGAGATAAGCGATTATGTCATCCCCCTCGTTACCCTCTAAAGATAAGGTAACTCCTTGGTACAAGCAGTTTTGGCCGTGGTTTTTAATCGGCCTTCTATTTTCTTCGATTATCGTCAGCACTAGCTTTGCCGTTATGTCGATCAAAAGCTACGACGGCATGGTTGTTCAGGAGGATTATTACGAGCATGGTAAAGCCATCAATATGGTACTTGCCAAACAAGAGCAGGCACGCGCACTGAACTTAACTGCCGATCTTCGTATCGATCCGCTGACCAGCGATATTGTGGTTGATTTGAGCGGCGATGCGCGCCCGGAAATGCTCTATTTAGATCTTATCTTCCCTACCGAAGATAACCGTGACCAATCATTCATACTTGAGCATGTGCGTGACGGCCGCTATATCACCCAGGGCCCCGACAATCTGCGCTATCGCTGGTATCTGCAGATACAGCCTGCGCTGGAAGATGCCGACTGGCGGCTTAACGGGGAGGCCACGTTTCCCAATGAAAATAGCGTCGCGCTACTGCCGGAGGGCGCAAAGAAAGCGAATGAACAACGCCGTGCCTGCCTCTGACTGCTATCACTGCGGTAATCCAGTACCCACTGCAGCACCCTGGACGATTACCCTGGATGAACATACCCACCCGCTTTGCTGCCCCGGCTGCGAGGCGGTGGCCCATGCCATCGTCGACGGCGGGCTGGAGAGTTACTACCGTTACCGCACCGAACTTCCCGAACGCCCGGATGAACGCCAGGCCGCTAAAGCGGATACTTGGTCAGTGTTTGACGACCCCGGCCTGCAGGCGCAATTTGTTCACCCCGATGGCGATGAAGGCAACGTAAAAGCGACCCTTGCCATTGAAGGCATCACCTGTGCCGCCTGTGCGTGGCTGATCGAACACCGCCTGAATGCCCTACCCGGGGTTACCTCCAGCGCGGTGAATTTAACCCATCATCGCCTGCGCGTGAGCTGGAACCCGCAGCAGTTAAAACTTTCCCAACTGTTGGCCGAACTGGCGGCCATTGGTTATGACGCCCAGCCTTACGAACCTGATCAAGCCCAGGCGCGCATGCAGTATGAAGAGCGTATGAACGTACGGCGGCTGATTATTGCCGCGGTAGGCATGATGCAGGTGATGATGTTTTCGATCCCTATCTATGTCTCTGGCCCCGGTGAAATCAGCGACGACTTCTACGCGCTGTTTCACTGGCTTTCGTTTGCACTGGCCACGCCGGTCGTATTTTTCTCCGCCCAGCCGTTTTTCCGCAATGCGCTGCGTGACCTGCGCACAGGTGTATTAGGCATGGATGTGCCGGTGTCATTGGCGATTGGTGGTGCTTACCTTGCCAGCAGTTATGCAGTGCTGTTTAACGTAGGCGAGGTGTATTTTGATTCGGTCGCCATGTTCACCTTCTTTTTTGCTGTTCGGGCGCTACGTGGAAAGCCGCGCCAGACGACGCAGCGGGCATAGCGGCAATGCGCTCAGTGGCGTACTGCCAATTTCGGCCACACGACTGGAAGAGGACGGCAGCGAGCGCATTCTGCCTGCCAGCGAACTCGCCCCAGACGATCGCGTATTGATCAAGCCCGGCCACGGTGTGCCTGCCGATGGTGTGATTGAAGAAGGCGAATCAAGCCTGGATGAATCAATGCTTACTGGCGAATATCTACCGGTGACGCGCCGAGTGGGTGATCGTATTATCGGCGGCAGTCAAAACATGGAAAACCCTCTAGTGATTAGGGTTACCCACGCCGGAAAAGACGCTCAAGTGGCTGGCATTGTTGACCTTACCGACCGTGCGTTTGCCAGCCGTCCGCGGCTGGCCCAGATGGCTGCGCGCATGGCCCATCTATTTGTCCTACGACTGCTGGTGGTGACGGCGTGCGTCACTATCGCCTGGTGGTTTATCGACCCTTCGCGGGTGCTATGGGTGCTGCTTTCAGTGCTGGTCGTCACTTGCCCCTGCGCCCTGGCGTTGGCGACACCTGCGGCATTGACCGCGGGCCACGGCCAGCTGCGTAAACGCGGCGTCTTGATCACCCGCGCCGATGCCATGGAGACACTCTCCAACGTTACCCGGGTCATTTTCGATAAAACAGGCACTCTGACCCGCGGCGAAATGCACGTTACCCAGATCAAACCATTCGGTGAACTAACCGTTGAGCGTGCCCAAGCGATTGCCGCCGCCCTTGAGGCTCACTCGGAACATCCTATAGCCCGCGCCTTTCGCCCTTTCCGTGATGCGACGCTCCAGGCCAGGGACATTCACAGCTATACTGGGCAAGGGTTAGAAGGAACTTTAGAGGGTGTTCGGTGGCGGCTGGGCAAACCTGAATTTGCGGCCCATGAGCCTATCGCGGCACCTGCCAAGGGGCAGTGGCTGCTACTTAGCGAAGATGGCAAGCCCGCGCCTGGTTTGGCCTGCATGACGGCATTAGAGATGATGCCGCCGCGACAGTTGACGCCCTCCACGCCCAAGGGTTCAGCGTGGAGCTGCTTTCCGGCGATACGGAAGACGCCGTCGAAAGCCTGGCCAGCCAACTTGGTATTGCAACCTGGCATTCAGGCACCAGCCCGGAGGGTAAGTTAGCTCGGCTGAAAGAGCTTCAAGCTGCCGGCGAAACCGTACTCATGGTTGGTGATGGTATCAACGATGTGCCGGTCTTGGCCGGTGCCGATGTAGCGATTGCTATGAATGGCGCAACGGACTTGGCCCGTACTCGTGCCGATGCGATATTGCTTAGTCCGCGTCTGATGCGGATTTTTGAAGCTATCGAGATTTCCCGCGCTACCCGGCGTATCATGCGCCAAAATATGATCTGGTCTGTGTGCTATAACTTTTCGGCACTACCGCTGGCAGCAATGGGGTTAGTGCCTCCCTGGCTAGCCGCCATTGGCATGTCGCTAAGTTCGCTCGTGGTGGTCGGTAATGCCCTGCGGCTATCACGCTGGCGCGCCCAACCCGCTACTTCGCTTAGCGCTTCAAACCCGGTAACTGCATGACGATTCTGTATCTACTCATTCCGCTCTCACTGATTTTACTCGGCCTCGCCGTCTGGGCATTTTTCTGGGCGGTTAAAAATGATCAGTTCGACGACCTGGAAGGGCCCGCGCACCGTATTTTGTTTGATGAGGATGAGAACGACCTCAGCCCCGAACAGCGTCGCCAGCGGCAGCAAGCCAAGAACAAGCCTGTTGCACCTTCAGATGCGCCCCCACCCGACGACCAAGAGCCCCGATTATGAACCCAACGGGCCTTGATCTGCCGCCGCTATTAGCGGCGTTTGTATTGGCTTGATGGGCGGCGCTCACTGCATTGGCATGTGCGGCGGTATTATGAGCGCACTCACCTTCGCGGTGCCTCCCAGCATGCGTCATCCGGCACGGTTGGGCGGCCTGTTGCTCAGCTATAACGCCGGTCGTATCACTAGCTATATGAGCGCAGGTGCGCTGGTTGCGCTACTAGGCACGCTGTTTTCTCTTTCAGCTACCGCTAGGTTATTACTCCAGGTTTTTGCCGCGCTGATGCTCATCTTAATGGCGCTGTATATTGCCAACTGGTGGAAGGGGCTGCTCAAAATCGAAGCCGTTGGCCGCCGCCTATGGCGCTTTCTTGAGCCTATAGGGCGGCGCTTAATGCCCGTTGTGCACCTTCCCAAGCCTTCGCGCTGGGTGCCGTGTGGGGCTGGCTGCCCTGCGGGCTGGTTTACTCCATGCTGGCCTGGAGTTTAGCGATTGCCGACCCATTGCAAGGGGCACTGCTAATGGGCGCCTTTGGGCTTGGTACATTGCCCGCGTTATTAGCGACTGGACTTGCTGCGCGCCAGTTAAGCCATCTCATACGTCACCCTGCAACACGCAGCGTAGCCGCGTTAACCATTATCACCTTTGCGCTTTGGCAGCTTTGGACCCTCACAACACATAATCTTCACTAACATGATATGGCTCAACGTTTAGTGCGTATCGGCGAGTTAGGCTGGCATTAAAGTTTTAACGCCACTTTTAACGCCGGAGCGACACTTCATGCCCGTTCATGCCTTTGCGGCTTCTTCTATGATCACTTCAACCAAGGCCAGGCCAGCCACCGGGCAGACAGGTTGGGATGAAGCTTTACTACGCCGCTACGATACCAGCGGCCCGCGCTACACCTCCTACCCCACGGCACTGTCGTTTCATAACCAATTTACCCCTAGTGATTTGACCCAGGCGCTAGAGCGCAGCAATACCAGCAAGCGTTCACTCTCGCTGTATGTGCACATCCCTTTCTGCCGAAAAATCTGCTTCTACTGCGCCTGTAATAAAATCGCCACCAAGAATACCGCTCTGGCTGAACCCTACTTAGCCCGACTCGACCGCGAAATGGTACTGACCGCCCGCCACTTAGATACCACAAGGCCGGTTGAGCAGTTACATTGGGAGGCGGTACACCCACATTTCTCAGTTTGAATCAGATGGGCGATCTGATTGATCGTTTGGATGCGCGTTTTGGGCTTTCGTCATCTCCAAATCGCGATTACGCGATTGAAATAGATCCTCGCGAAGCGGATGTGTTCACGCTGCGCCATCTTGAGTCACTCGGCTTTAATCGCATCAGTCTGGGCGTGCAAGATTTAAACCCGCTGGTGCAGAAGGCCATTAACCGCATTCAGCCTAGAATACTCACCGAAACGCTGATGGATGAAGCGCATCGATTGGGTTTTAGGTCTTTGAATCTTGATTTGATTTATGGCCTGCCGTTTCAAACTGAAAAGAGCTTTGCTGACACCTTGCGCCAGGTAATTGAGCTGAACCCCGCACGGCTTTCTGTGTTTAATTACGCCCATATGCCTGATCGCTTCCCCCCTCAGCGGCGCATTAATGTCGATGACTTGCCAGGCGGCGAAGAGAAGCTGGCGATTCTTCGTACCACTATTGAAATGCTCACCGCGGCGGGTTATGTACATATAGGTATGGATCACTTTGCCCGTCCTGACGACAGCTTAGCCATTGCCCAGCGTGAAGGCTCGCTACAGCGCAACTTCCAGGGCTACTCCAGCCATGCTCAGTGTGACTTGATTGGCCTTGGCGTTTCGGCTATTTCTCGCATTGATGATATCTATGCGCAAAATCCTAGCGATCTGACACGCTACGAAGCGTCGCTGGATCAGGGGCAGCTTGCCACAGTGCGCGGCATACGCTTAAGTGATGACGACCTGATCCGGCGAGACGTGATTGAGCGGCTGATGTGCGATATGCGTATTGATTTGGCCACGGTTAGTCAACGCTGGAACATTGATGCTCCGCGCTACTTTGCGCCAGCACTTGAACATCTGCAAAGCGCCGAGCAAGATGGTCTGCTAACGCGAAGCGGCGATCAACTAAGCGCTACCCCATTGGCCGACTGCTAATTCGCCATATAGCGATGGCGTTTGATGCTCACCTGCCGCAGCAAACGGGCCAAGGCTACTCAAAGATTGTTTAATAATCTTTAAGCAGGCATGCCAAAGCTATTATAATAAGTAAGGTTTTTCTAATCGATAAGCGGCACTCACTCAAGGAGCAACGCATGCTGGAATCCATGAGCCCCAGACGCTCGCTACTCCACGAAGCTCGCTGCCAAACCTGCAGCTTGAGTTCACTGTGCTTGCCGCTTGCCCTTGAACTGGACGACATGGGACAGTTCGATGCCATTATTCGCCGCCGTGCGCCGCTGAAAAAGGCGCGCTACTGTTTCGCCAGGGAGATGCCTTTACCAGTGTTTACGCGGTACGTTCAGGCAGCCTGAAACAAGTCACATCAGAAGGGAACGGCAGCGAGCAACTGACCAATTTCTATCTACCTAGTGAATTGGTCGGGCTAGATGGGATTGATGAAGAGCAATATCCCGGGAGCGTAATCGCCCTGGAAACGACCACGGTTTGCGAAATCCCCTTTGATCGCCTGGATTTACTGTCAGAAGAGTTGCCCGAACTACGTGGCCAGCTGTATCGCAGCATGAGCAAAGAATTACGCGACGACCGGCGCATGATGCGCCTGTTATCACGTAAAACCGCTGACCAGCGGCTGGCAAGCTTTTGATTACGCTTTCAGATCGTTTTCGTCGGCGGGGTTACTCGCCTTACAGCTTTCGCCTTTCAATGCCCAGAGCCGATATCGGCAACTACCTAGGGCTGGCGGTGGAAACGGTCAGCCGCATCTTAAGCCGCCTTCAGCAGCAGAATGTAGTGGCGGTTTCGGGGCGAGAGGTTAACATTCTGGACATGCAGCGTTTGATAACTCTCGCCGAAGAAGAGCAGCAAACGGTTAGCTGACGTTAAACGCCTGGATTCGCCCGGCCAGTAACTCTGCCTGCTTGGCCTCTAAACCTGCAAAATCGAACAGATTGCGGTCTGCCAGTTGGGAAGGCGCGATATTGGTGACGGCTTTAAACATGCTTTCCAGGCGGCCGGGGAATTTTTTATCCCATTCAGCGAGCATCTCTTTGACTACTTGGCGCTGCATATTAGGCTGGGAACCACAAAGATTGCAGGGAATAATCGGGAATTCCATCAACCGAGAAAACTCAGCAATATCCGCCTCTTTACAATAAGCCAAAGGCCGAATAACGATATTCTTGCCATCATCGGAGAGCAGCTTGGGCGGCATCGCTTTCAGGTTGCCCCCAAAGAACATATTGAGAAACAACGTTTCAAGAATATCTTCGCGGTGGTGACCAAGAGCAATTTTATTGGCGCCAATCTCTTCTGCAAAGCCATACAGCGAGCCGCGCCGCAGGCGTGAACAGAGCGCACAGGTGGTTTTGCCTTCTGGGGTTTTCTCCTTTACTACCGAGTAGGTATCACGTTCGACAATATGATATTCAACGCCCTGCTTATCCAGATAACTAGGCAGCACGTGCTCGGGAAATCCCGGCTGCTTTTGGTCTAAATTGACCGCCACCAGTGAAAAGTTGATCGGTGCATTGCGCTGCAAGTTGCGCAAAATCTCCAGCATCGTGTAGCTGTCTTTACCACCGGAGAGGCATACCATGACGCGATCGCCTTCATTGATCATTTGGTAATCAATAATCGCATTGCCCACTTCTCGGCGCAGGCGCTTTTGCAACTTGTTAAATTCACGCTTCTGCTTGGCGTCAGCCAGCTCAGGCTGGCCTTGCGCCGGAGCAGCGGGGGCGGCTGCTAAAGTGTCAAGGTGAGCAGGGTCAAAATGATTGAGAGATTGCATGGTATAGGCACTGCCGAGTGTGAAAGGCGCTAGAGCGGAAAAAGTAGGCGCTATTCTAACAACACTCAGCGCCCGACCCAACTTTCTGTCTCTAAGAGCCCTCTGTCTCTAAGTGCCCTCTGTCTCTAAGCGGCCTCAGCCATCGTGCGCTGCAGTCGCATATAGAGTAGTGCGCTGGCTGTCGCCTCGCCTAACACACTCTGCATCCCTAAGGCGGGAACTTTCCAGCACGTCAGCGCCTGAGCAAAGCTGCTGGGCGCGTCGATCTCTGGATGCAAGCGGCGCAGCCGGCGTTGATGCAGCTTGGCCACATCGATCTGGGCATTAGGCAGTGAAAAGCCCAACTGCTTACTCAGCAGCGCATTCAATGCGCTAATGCGCGGCTCTAATTTCCAGCCGATAATCGGTCGATTGCCAATGAATTCCACTAACGCGCTTAAGTTATCCCTGTTAGGTGGCATTACTTCCCCCTGCTTGGCATAGCAAGTGGTGACGGCGCAGCGTTGCACTCTCGGGCTGCCTCGCACAACCTAAGGTGATTACAAAAGCGCGACTGGTGCGCACTTGCTGTTGGCTCATCGCCACCGCCGCCAAGCTAATCACTGGTGAAGTGGGTGTAGGCATTGCAGTGCAGGCAAGCGCTACTAGCTCTTCACCCATATAGGGCTGAAACAGCCAGGCATAGGGAGAATCCGCACAGCGTCGCCGGTCACTTTCACGACGCATTAGGGTACGCAGTGAGCCACTAAATAACGCCACGTGCCGATCTAACAACCGCATTCCGCTCACGAATACTCCAAATGGTAACGATGGGAAAGCCGCTGCTTAAAGTCTTTGACAATATGCAGCGCCTCACGCAATAGGTCACGTTCGAGCGAAGAGAGGGTTTGCACCACGACACGATTGGTGCGATTCGTCTCTTGCGGCGTACTAGGCGTTTCCAGGGCGGCAAGCTGCTGCCTAAGACGTAGTTCGGTAAAGAGCGCCAACGCCTCGCCCAGGTCCTCGGCAAAACGTCGATCCAAACGGCCATCAACGACCAGAGCGTCAAGGCGGTCGAGGGTCGAGGTGGCTTTGATACGCCGCTCAAGCGCCATGGTGCGCACGCCATGTACGATGGGAAAAATACCGCCTTTCTTAATATCGATACCGTGTTGTGGCTTTTCAGCGAGCCAAACAGGGTCAGCGGGGTCGAGAAACGCAGTGCTGTTCGGGCAAAATACGAGAGCAGTAGCTCATCACGGGAGCAGCGTTCGAACAGCTCATCACGGACACTTTCAAGCAAACGGGGTTACCTGCTACGGCATGGGCATCAAGCATAATCGCCAGCTTCATCAGGCTGTCGCCATCACGCTCGCTGGCCCATTTGGCAATATTGCTCTTCCACTGCGATACCGTAGCCACCCACTCGGGGTTAGACACCATAATATTGCCGGGACACGGCGGATAACCAAGCTGTATCAGGGTATCAGTAAGGGGTTTGCATGTGGCTTGCGATGTCAGGCCACTGGGTTTCATCAGCGAGAATCAAACCGTTATCTTGATCCGTTTTTAAAATCTGCTCGCCACGGCCTTCGCTACCCATCACCATCATGCAGCTCTGCTCGCGGTAACGTTCACCGATTGTGAATTCCCAGGCTTTACTCATGATGCGGCCGTTCAGTGCGGCGAGCAGATCCATCGCAAAGCGCAATTTAACGCCCTGGGCCATTAATGCCTTTACCAGCTCCGGCGTGCGCTGGCTGGCCGCTGACAACGCTTCTAAACTGCTCGCTTGCTCCACCTGTAAACTCACCACATAGCTGCGGCTTGAAAAGTAACTAAGCACATCGGTAAGTTCCACAACGCCCTTTAAGTCGTTGCGCTCCATCACGACTACTCGTGTCACTTTATGCCGCGTCATCAGCACCAACACTTCAAACAAATATTGGTCTGGTGCAACGGTTACCAGATTAAAATGGGCGATTTTATCGAGCGGTGCAGTTACCGGGCTGTCTTCCAACACCAGCGCATTGAGTAGATCGGTTTTGGTTACCATGCCCAGCGTGCCCTGGGTTTCTACCAGTAGGCTGTCGGCGTGACTATCATTCAGTTGCTTCACTGCGCTAGCAATGTCACTGGAAGCGGCCATTAACAGTGGCTCGCGCATACACTCGCTCACCTTAGCCAACATAAAACCCGCCATGGTAACGCCACCATCAGCACGTTTTTCGGTTAACAACCTCGCTTTATGCGTCAGTGATTGACGAAAGAAATCACTAAAATCGGGATAATGGCTGCACAACTGCTGAAACAGCGCCTTAGGCATTAAATAGCATAGGCACTCCTGCTCAGCCTTAAAACGATAGCGGCTTTTACCATTGAGGATACTGATCGCCCCAAACAGATCCCCCCGCCGTGTAATGCCCAATGCGTGAAGTAGACGAGGGTAGCGTAGGGTCGATTTCTGCTACTTCGCCTTTATGGAGTAGGTACACATATTCGCCTGTTTGACCCGTCTCTAAAATCACTTCGTCACGATCAAAATAGGCAAGGTCAATGCCACGGCGAATTTGCTCACGCCCTTCATCGTCAAGAAGCGTAAACGGCAGTTGGGATAAATCCACATCGACCATTGTGCATGACCTCATTTAACTAAAGGCGAACTTGCAAACATAAGAAGAAACAAATAAGCACCATGAAGCGATGTTGCCCATTCCAAATGACGTTTTGCCACGCTTCGAAAAATGGTTATCGATTATTATATGAAGATGGCTATACGGGTATAAAGTATTCACTTCCCAAGTAGCAAGTAGAACGTTGTTATACCTTTAGCTATCACGCTAAGGTCGAAGCGACGTTTGTTACACGACCAAAGTATTGTCACTTACTAACCGAGGATTACCTGTAGAGCGTTGTGTTTGTATTTAAAGTAGCCAATAAACGCTTTTATTTGCTTACTAGACTATCGTCCCATAGCCATTCAAACACCTACAAACTTCGCTTAAACAGTGTTCAAAAACACCTATTTTCAACAACATGCATTTCTTGAAAAGCAATTCAGCTGTTTATTGATACCAAAGTCTGGGATTTATTTTTGACGTTTATTGCCCAGTATTAACAATGAGTCATGCAGGGTAATCGCACGTCACTAACTAACTCGAAATTTCATATCGAATAATAAGGTGATGTGTCTACAAACGCTGACTCACCACTCCTAACGATTGAGTGGCTTTCGACGTGCGATTGCCCTGATGGGTCACACGCTATTCCCCGTGAACTTTCCCAACCTTAAAAATCACAAGTGGAGAGCAACACAATGGCAGACGACAAAAGTAATGCTGCTGAATACTGGAAAGCCAACGTCCGCTTAATTTTCGGATGCCTAGCCGTTTGGGCCTTCGTTTCTTATGGATGCGCTATCCTCTTTCGCCCACTGCTCGCCGGGATTCCGGTCGGCGGAACTGACTTGGGCTTCTGGTTTGCACAACAGGGCTCCATCTTAACGTTTATTGCGCTGATCTTCTTTTATTCCTGGAAGATGAATAAGCTCGATCAAAAATTTGGCCTTGGGGAGTAAACCGGTATGAGCCAGTTTGCAATTAACTTACTGTTCGTCGGCGCCTCCTTTGCCTTGTATATAGGTATTGCGATTTGGGCACGCGCCGGCTCGACGAAAGACTTCTATGTTGCCGGTGGGGGTCCATCCAATCACCAACGGGATGGCGACCGCAGCGGACTGGATGTCAGCAGCATCGTTTATTTCCATGGCGGGTTTGCTGGCCTCGGGTGGCTACGCTAACTCTACCTTCCTGATGGGCTGGACCGGTGGCTACGTTATCCCTAGCGATGCTGTTAGCCCCTTACCTGCGTAAGTTTGGTAAGTTCACTGTACCCGACTTCATCGGTGACCGTTTCTACAGCAACACCGCTCGCCTAGTGGCGATCGTATGCTTGATTGTGGCGTCAGTTACTTACGTTATCGGCCAAATGACCGGTGCGGGCGTAGCCTTCTCACGCTTTCTTGAAGTCAGCAACACCTGGGGTATCTGGCTGGCAGCCCTAATCGTTTTCCTCTACGCCGTATTTGGCGGCATGAAAGGCATCACCTACACCCAGGTAGCGCAGTACATCGTACTGATCATCGCTTACACCATTCCTGCGGTGTTTATTGCCTTCCAACTGACCGGCAATCCCATCCCGATGTTCGGCATGTTTAGTACGCACACCGAATCCGGCATGCCTTTACTGGCCAAGTTAAATGATGTGATCAATGCACTTGGCTTTAGGGACTACACCGCCGACGTCGACAACAAGCTGAATATGGTGCTGTTCACCCTATCGTTGATGGTCGGTACTGCCGGTCTACCCCACGTTATCATCCGCTTCTTCACCGTACCGAAAGTAGCGGATGCGCGCTGGTCTGCTGGCTGGGCACTGGTATTCATTGCGCTGCTTTACCTCACCGCACCGGCAGTTGGTTCCATGGCACGCCTGAACTTGGCGACCACCGTGTATCCAGAGATGGCAGGGCAGGTTGAGAACTACGAAGAAGCGGCTCAAAACCCGATTCTGTACGAAGAGCGTCCAGATTGGGTCCGTACTTGGGAAGAGACCGGCCTTATCAACTTCACCGATCTTAACAATGACGGCCGTATTCAGATGTATAACGATGCTGTCGACTACTCAGATCGTGGCTGGGAAGGCAACGAGCTGACAGTTAATAACGATATTCTGGTACTCGCCAACCCCGAAATTGCCAACCTGCCCGGCTGGGTCATTGGCTTGATCGCCGCAGGTGGTATAGCAGCGGCCCTATCAACCGCAGCAGGCTTGCTACTAGCGATCTCTTCAGCCATCAGTCACGATTTGATCAAGACGATGATCAATCCGAAGATTTCCGAAAAAGGCGAAATGTTGGCAGCGCGAATCTCCATGGGTGGTGCCATTCTATTGGCCACTTTCTTGGGGCTTAATCCCCCCGGGTTTGCGGCACAGACGGTGGCACTCGCCTTCGGTATCGCCGGTGCCTCGCTGTTCCCGGCACTGATGATGGGTATTTTCTCCAAGCGGATGAATAATTCAGGCGCGGTTGCCGGCATGCTGGCAGGCTTGGTTTGTACACTGCTGTACATCTTCACCTATCTGGGCTGGTTCTTCGTGCCGGGTACCAACATGCTGGCCAACACGCCGGACAACTGGTTCTTTGGTATCTCCCCGCTCTCGTTCGGTGCGGTAGGTGCGATGATCAACTTCGCCGTTGCCTTCGCGGTTTCCAGCGTGACAAAAGCGCCACCGCAAGAGATTCAGCTTCTAGTGGAAAGCGTTCGCTATCCGAAAGGTGCTGGTATGGCGATAGATCACTAAGTCATAATCCTTCCTGGCGACTTATCAGATGCTGTGATGTCGCTTTGGAATCGACCTCACCATCGGGCTTCCTTAGGGAGGCCCGATGGCTTTTATAGATGGCTTTTAGAAAGGATATTTTATGATTTGGCATTTGATCGCCGCCGTTTTTGCTGGCCTTGCAGCCGCGGGTATTGGCCTAATATTACGTACCCTGAGCGGCAAACGCTTGCCCAAGTGGATAGTGCCGGTGTGTGGTGGGCTGGGCATGCTGGGCTATCAAATACAGGTAGAGTACAGCTGGTTTGAGCATAAGCAGGCGCAGCTTCCTGATACGGCAACGGTGATTTCAACTGAAAGCAATACCGCAGTATGGCGCCCATGGACCTTTGCCGTTCCCATGACGACCAAATTTAGCATGGTCGATAGCGAGAACATCCGCTTCACCGAGCAGGAAGGTAGTCGCCTGGCAGAGTTTATTCTTTATCAGTTTGAACGCCATCACACCGATATATTGTTAACCCAACCCTATCTACTCAACTGCAACAGTCGCGAGATCGTGCCGCTAGCGGAAGAAACCCGTGAACCAGCTTTAGATGAAATGCGTACGCTGCGGGAAACATCTCCTCTACTGACCACCGTCTGCTCAAGCCAGCAAGAAAACAGCTAGCATGATAAAAACGCATGCGCACAATGCCCTGAATTTCGCCTAGAATGGAGTCTTTTAGTCGCAACGCAATTAGCTAAGCGAAATTTGCGTATGATTCTGGCTCGGGAGTAAGGCATGTTTCACGGCGGGCTATTAGTAGCGGTTTCATTACTCTATATTGCCGTTTTATTTGGCATCGCGTGGTATGGAGACCGCCGGGCACGCACCCACGGAGCCACTCGGCGGCGACCGCTTATCTATAGTTTGGCGCTGGCCATCTATTGCACCTCCTGGACCTTTTATGGCGCCGTTGGCCAAGCAGCGACCGCAGGCTGGTCGTTTGCGAGCATCTTCGTCGGACCGATTTTAACGTTTTTACTATTCTGGCCGGTGCTGGCCAAAATGATCCGTGTCGCCAAGCACCAAAACGTTACTTCCATTGCCGATTTTATCGCTTCCCGTTATGGCAAAACCCAGTCACTGGCCGCCTTTGCCAGTTTGGTCGCCCTCGTCGGTACCCTGCCCTACATCGCCCTACAGCTAAAAGCAGTTTCCACCACATTTAGCGTGCTCACCGATGCCTCCGATGTAACCCATACGCCGCTATTTGGCGATACAGCGTTTTATGTAGCGATTGTGATGGCTATCTTCGCGATTCTGTTCGGCACCCGTCATACCGATGCCACCGAACACCACGAAGGGTTAATCCATGCAGTAGCATTTGAATCATTGGTCAAGCTGCTGGCCTTTGTCGTACTTGGTGCCTTCGTCACTTGGGGAATGTTTGATGGCCTGGGTGAATTGATGGGGCACGCTGAAAGCCAACTTGAACTCCAGCGTCAGCTCGCCAATCAGGATTTTGGCCAGAGTTTCTGGGCGCAAACACTGCTCGCCATGCTAGCGATCCTGTGCCTGCCGCGTCAGTTTCATGTGGCGGTGGTCGAGAACATTCACCCAGACGATGCCACTAAAGCACGCTGGCTGTTTCCTCTCTACCTGTTAGCAATTGCATTTTTTGTGGTCCCATTGGCTGCGGCCGGGCTGCTGCTATTCTCTGAAAGCGGTGTAGAACCCGATACCTACGTATTAGCGTTATCAATGGCCTCAGGTCACCAATGGCTAACGCTACTCACCTTTATCGGCGGTTTCTCGGCAGCCACCGGCATGGTGATTGTCGCCGCAGTGGCAGTATCGATCATGATTTCGAACGAGATTGTGATCCCGGCGCTGTTCCGGCTGCGCTGGTTTGATACCAAGGCACGGGATTATGGCCGTTTAGTACTGCGTGCGCGGCGTTTGACCATTGTTGCCGTGTTGGCCATGGCCTACGGTTTCTACCAACTGATTGCCGAATTCACCTCGCTAGCCTCGATCGGCATGCTGTCATTTGCCGCCGCCGCACAGTTTGCCCCGGCATTGATAGGCGGGCTTTATTGGAAGCGCGGCAATCGGTTTGGGGTTATTGTCGGCATGAATGCGGGGTTCGCCATCTGGGCTTATAGCCTGCTGATGCCCGCTATGATCAACGCGGGCGTGCTTCCGGCCATTTGGTTTGAAGGCGGTCCACTGGGGTTTAATTGGTTATCCCCACGGCCCTGTTTGGCCTCAACTTAGGTGATAGCTTTACCCACGGCGTCATGCTCTCACTCGGGGTTAACCTGTTCTGCTACATTTTTGTTTCCCAGGTCACTTCGCAGCGGGTAGTCGAACGTATTCAAGCCTCACTGTTTGTGGATAGTGTCGAAACCCGCCAAACCTCGGTTAACCGTCCTTGGACCGGCGCGACCACCGTCGGCGATTTAAAGGTACTCTGTGAACGCTTTCTTGGTGCCGGCCAGGTAGACCGAGCCTTTGAAGATTATGCCCGCCGGGTGGGCAAGCCGCTAGATGACGGTACCCGCGCGTCGATTGATATTATCCAGTTTACTGAACGCTTTCTGGCCTCGGTGCTGGGCGCTTCATCGGCGCGTATCGTGGTTAACTCGGCACTTCAAGGGCGCGGTATCGGCATCTCGGATGTTATTTCGATTGTCGATGAAGCCTCACAGGTGCTGGAATTCAACCGGGCGCTGCTCCAGGCCACCATTGAAAACATTAATCAGGGCATCAGCGTAGTCGACCAGAATCTGCGCCTGGTGGTTTGGAACCAGCGCTACCTGGAGCTATTCCGCTTCCCTGACCACTTAATCCGCGTTGGTGCTCCCATCGATCGCATCTTTCGCTATAACGCCCACAACGGCGAGTACGGCCCAGGAGACCCGGAGGAGCATGTCCAACTGCTGCTCGACAATATTCGCGAAGGCCAGCCTCACCGCTATGTACGTTACCGCCAGGACGGCAGCGTTCTGGAAGTGCAGGGCAATCCCATGCCCGGCGGCGGGTTTGTTTATACTTACCAGGATATTACCCAGCAAAAGCGTATTGAAGAGGCACTGATCCGTTCGGAAAATAATATCCGTATATACACTGACAATGTACCCGCGCTGATTGCCTACTTCGATAAAGAGTGCCGCTACCTATTTACCAACCGTGCCTATGAACAAGCGTTTAACATCGACCGCAACGCGGTGATCGGTCGCCGATTCGAAGACGTGCTTCAGATTAAACAGGCGGAAGAGCGCGCGCCCTGGGTCACTCGCGCACTTAACGGCGAGCGGGTCAGCTTTGAAGTCTCGCTGCGAGTGAACGAGGCCATGCGTTATATGCTGGTCACATATACCCCGCACTTCGGTGACAGCCAAGCTATTCTAGGCTTTTTTGCTCTTTACCAAGACATTACTGAGCGTCGTCAGGCTGAAATTGCCCTCAAGGAAACCAACGAGACACTTGAAGAGCGCGTGCGTGAACGTACCCAGGCACTTTCTGAAGCCAACGCCGCACTGCGCCAGGAGAACCGTGTGCGCGCTGAGGCGGAGCTTGCCCTGCGCCAAGCCAAGCAGTTAGCAGAAGATGCCAATGCTTCTAAAACGCGCTTTTTGGCCGCTGCTAGCCATGACTTGCTGCAACCACTTAATGCGGCAAGGCTGTTTACCTCGGCGCTAATGCAGAACGTGACCACTACCGACACCCAACGCATCGTTGGCCATATCGATAACTCGCTCCAGGCAGCCGAGGAGTTGCTCAGTACCCTGCTGGATATTTCCAAACTGGACGCAGGTGCCTTAACGCCACGGCGCAGTCACTTTGCCCTGGCGGATATCTTTCGCCCGCTACGCGCCGAATTTGAGGTGATGGCAGACGATCGAGGGCTGGACTTAGAGGTCGTACCTACCCAGCTTTGGGTTGATTCTGACCCGCAAATGCTGCGCCGGATCGTGCAAAACTTCCTATCCAATGCCATTCGCTATACCCAAGAAGGTCGCGTGCTGCTCGGCTGCCGCCGTCATAATGGCTGGCTTTCTATCGAAGTGTGGGACAGCGGCCCCGGCATTCCAGAATCTAAGCTCACCGAAATTTTTCAGGAGTTCCGCCGTCTGGATCAGGTGTCACGCCATAAAGAGAGTGAAAAAGGCCTGGGGCTTGGGCTATCGATCGCTGATCGCATGAGTCGCGTACTGGATCACCCCATCAAAGTACGTTCGACGGTGGGCAAGGGGGCCGTTTTCTCGGTCAGCGTGCCAATTGTTACTGCCCGGGAGGCGAGCAGTACCGAGTTTGAACCCCAGGCACGGCGCAGCAGCCATAAGCTGAGCGGTACGCGGATTGTGTGTATCGATAACGAAACGCTAATTCTGGAAGGTATGACCGCTATGCTCAGCGGTTGGGGCTGCGAGGTATTTACCGCCACCAGTATTGGCGGGGCTAAATCGATTTTACGCAATATGGACGGCGATCCGGACGCGATTTTGGCGGACTATCACTTGGACAACGAAGTCACCGGATTAATGGCGCTGGAAGCGCTCAGTGAACGTGTTGAGGGAGCTGTCCCGGGGATTGTGATCACCGCCGACCGGACCGAAGCGGTTGCCGAAGAGGTCAAACGAGCGGGCTATCAACTGCTATTGAAGCCCGTGAAACCGGCGGCCCTACGAGCGCTACTGACACGCACGCTACAGGCCAATCGCGCGGCGCGATAAGCGCCGCTGCTAAGAGGAGGCTGGCCAGTAAGTAGTGCTAAGCTGGCAAACCGTGAGTGCTTAAGACACCACTTTTGGCGGTTCAACTTCCAGCTTCTGAGCGGCGATTACCGCCTGAGTACGCGAGTGAACACCCAGTTTACGTAGAATCGCGGTGACATGGGCCTTGATAGTCGCCTCAGAAACACTTAGTTCGTAAGCAATCTGTTTATTCAGTAGGCCTTCCGTCAGCATGTTCAACACGCGAAACTGCTGGGGCGTCAGCGAAGCAATCGCCTCAGCAAAACGCGATTCCTCTTCACTGGTCTCTTCAAGCACATTGACCAACGCTTCTGGCAACCACACTTCACCCTGCAGGATTTCTCCGACGGCCTCAGCAATGAGTTGTAGGGACGATGATTTGGGGATAAAACCCGACGCGCCGTAGTCAATAGCACGACGCACAACGTACGGCTCGTCACTACCTGACACCACTGCCACGGGGATATCGGGCATCTGACCACGCAGTTGGATCAAGCCAGAGAAGCCATGGGCTCCCGGCATGTGCAAGTCAAGAAGAATCAAATCGGCATCTGGGTGGCGGTTCACTACTTCAGTGGTGGCTTCCATGGTATCCGCTTCGACAATTTCCGCCTGGGGGGCCAACTGGCGTAACGCTTGGGTCAGCGCTGCACGAAACAGCGGGTGATCGTCAGCGACGATAAACTTATGAGCTACTGCCATGGATATTCCTCCGGTTCCTCGAGCAGCGGGGTTGTATGCCGCCGCAACGCTAGGCTCTTACGGTCGTGAAGCATGGTACCCCATGGGCTTCATCATGCCCAAGCATCACATGCACAATTTGTAATAGATAGATCTTACAAACGAAACTTGTCTCTATAAACACGTATCTATAAACACAACCGTGCCGACCTACTCGGGTCGGCACGGTATTTACTCGATAGTTAGGCCTAATCGGCTAAACAGCCGATAGCGCTGCCACCGTTATTGATTGGCGCGATGCTCAATCAGCTCATCGACCACCGACGGATCCGCGAGGGTGCTGGTATCGCCCAAACCATCGCACTCATTAGCAGCAATCTTGCGCAGAATACGCCGCATGATTTTTGCCCGAACGGGTTTTTGGCAAGCCTGGCGCCCATTGAATGACATCCGGCGAGGCAATTGGGCCAATATCTTTACGCACCCACTGCGTCAGCTCTTTTTGAGCTCGTCAGTCTCTTCAATACCGTCATTCAGGGTGACATAGATATAGATGCCTTGTCCCTTAATATCATGCGGGAAGCCCACCACGGCCGCCTCAGCAACGGCACTATGTGCCACCAGCGATGACTCAATTTCGGCGGTACCCATACGGTGTCCGGAAACATTGAGCACGTCATCGACACGGCCTGTAATCCAGTAGTAGCCATCTTCGTCGCGGCGACAGCCATCACCGGTAAAGTACATGCCGTCGTAAGTCGAGAAGTAGGTTTGGACAAAGCGCTCGTGGTCCCCCAGATAGAGCGGGCCTGCCCCGGCCAGGAATCAAGGATGACCAAGTTGCCGTCAGTAGCGCCTTCCAGTTTTTTCCCTTCGTTATCGACCAGTGCGGGCTTCACGCCAAAGAAAGGCACGGTCGCTGAGCCAGGCTTAAGCGGCGTAGCACCAGGCAGCGGAGCTATCATGATACCGCCGGTTTCCGTTTGCCACCAAGTGTCCACAATTGGGCATTTTTCGTTACCGATAACGCGATAGAACCACTCCCACGCTTCCGGATTAATTGGCTCTCCCACCGAACCCAGCAGGCGCAGACTATCACGCTTACTGGAATCCATGACGTTGTCCCCATGGGCCATCAGCGCACGCACTGCGGTGGGAGCAGTATAGAGAATATTAACGTTGTGCTTATCAACGATTTCCCCATACGGCCATGGCTCGGGTAGCTTGGAACACCCTCAAACATTAAGGTAGTCGCGCCATTGGCCAAAGGCCCATAGACGATATAGCTGTGCCCGGTAACCCAGCCCACATCAGCGGTACACCAGTAGATTTCACCCTCTTGGTAGTCGAATACATACTGGTGGGTCATAGCGGCATAAGTCAGGTAGCCGCCGGTGGTGTGCTTCAAGCCTTTCGGCGCCCCTGTAGAACCCGAGGTATAGAGAATGAACAGCGGGTCTTCCGCACCCATGGCCTCGGCTTCGCACTCATTTGACTGCTTGTCGACGAGTTCGTCAAACCAGACATCGCGGCCGTCTTTCCACTCGATTTCACCGCCGGTACGCTTCACTACCAGTACGTTCTTGCACACATCGGTGCCTTCACGGGTTAGCGCGGCGTCCACGTTCTCTTTAGCGGCACGTGCTTGCCACCGCGCACCGACTCGTCGGCGGTGATGACCAGCTTGGAATCCGCCCCGATCACTCGCTGGGCGACGGCGTCCGGTGAGAAGCCACCAAATACGACCGAGTGCACCGCACCAATACGTGCGCAGGCAAGCATAGCCATGGCCGCTTCGGGAATCATCGGCATGTACAGCGTGACGGTATCGCCTTTACCGATGCCCAACTCTTTCAGTGCGTTGGCTAGCTGGTTCGTACGTGCGTACAGTTCACGATAAGTAATGTTTTTAGTTTCATTGGGATTATCACCTTCCCAAATAATGGCGGTTTGATCACCACGCTTGTCCAGATGACGATCCAGGCAGTTAGCACTGACGTTGAGCAAGCCGTCCTCAAACCAGCGAATATCGACGTTGTCACGCGCGAAAGAGGTATTTTTAATTTTGCTGGGCGCTTTAATCCAGTCCAGGCGTTTGGCCTGCTCGGCCCAGAAGCCTTCCGGATCGTCCATCGACTGCTGATACATGGCCTTATACTTGGTTTTATCGGCCCAGGCATTGGCGGCGAAATCATCGCGCACCGGATAGACGTTCTGTTGATCGCTCATAAAATTGCCTCTTTCCGTGAAAATGCACTCTCTAAGAACTGTAGTCGATATGGTGTTTTATTAGGCTTATTGGCCATTATCGAGCGTATCGACTGTCAATAATCTCTCCCTAGCATAAACCTCCTTGAGCCGGCTTCCCTTTAGACATTGGTATTATCATTTTTTATTTACAAAACAAACGTTTATAAACAAATCATGAGGCAACTTCAGGCCTGTAGACCAAGGTCTTAGCACAGTGCCTACAGCGGTATCGACGCCCATTTGCCACTAAAGTATGGCGTCTAGCTGTAAATCGATGAAACTGGCAATCGCACTGGTAACGATAAGGTGCTGACTGCGCCTTCTGAATATCAAATTGGTGGGTCACATTAGGAGCCAAGCCAAATAAATCCCGCATCACCGTTTTCCACTCACGACCATGGGGCTTCAAGCGTGCCCCATTGTGTAAATGAAAGACCAACCAATGAGCCATTTCATGAGGAATGATCTCCTCAAAAAAAGCCGTACGATTTTCACTCAGCAAAACTGGATTAAAACGTAATCCGCCGCGGCCTAGGTGGGCCTGCCCAGCCGAAGCGCCGCGTAGGTTAAACACACCGTTGGGGCCGGAAGCGATGGGCACACTTCACGGCAGCGCTGCAATGCTTGTTCTACGCGCACCCGCACGGCCCGATGCAATTCTGTTTCCGACATGGCTGCCAGTTCAGCGGCTGGCCAAGAGGGCAATGGTAATGTCTTCATTAATGATAAACTAACCGTTATAAGTGCATATTGACTGATGACTACCGATTCGCATTAACGAGGCTTAACTTATGGCAGAGCGTAGCGACACGCCCGAAACCAACACGCCACCACAGCCACTGCTTGATGATGAGCAGCTGGATAGATTGGACGACTTCCTCGACTCTGATCAAGTGGATGAAGACGCCCTTGATTTGATTTCTGCTCATGGGTTTTTAGTCGCACTTGCCGTGGCGCCCAGTGAAGTATCCCCACTCAGTGGCTGGCTGAACTGTTCCAGGGTGAGCCTCGCTATGCTGACGATGCCGAGCGTAATGAAATTATCACCCTACTCACCCTACTGCGTGACAATGCGGTGTCGGTACTGGAACAAGGTGGCTTACCGGAGCTTCCTTTTGAGCTAACACTGGGGGGCGAACCTGCTGAAGAAACCCCGATCGGCGACTGGTGTGCGGGCTTTATGGAAGGCGTTTTCAGCGATGAAAGCGCTTGGTTCCAGGATGATGAAGAAGCCGCCGCCACGCTATTACTGCCGTTTATGCTGCTCTCTGGGCTATTTGACGATGAGCCGGATATGGCCGAACTCGCCAAGGATCAGCAGCGCCAGGAGTCACTTGTGGTGCAACTACCGGAGCTTGTTTTGGATCTTTACTTGCACTACCGCGTGCCGCCGGAAACGTCCAAACCTAAACCGCGAAAAAAGACACCTGCAAAAGGCAAAAAACGCTAGCTTTATCAGCGGTCTTATTTAAGGCGCATGATGATCCCATCCATCAAGCCATAAACCCACTCCCTGGCTCGCTGCCCCCAAGGCCGCTCTGCCCACGCCGCTGCGTCTACCTCCCTGGCTGGCGGCAAAGTTACGCTCGAAAAGTTGGCGTACGTCAGCCGCCAATTGAGGATCGATTGCCTCTTGATTGGCCTCTAAGTTCCAATGCAAATTCCAGTGGTCAAAGTTACATGAACCAATGCTCACCCACTCATCGGCGAGCACGAACTTGGCATGGATAAAGGTCGGTTGGAACTCGAAGATACGCACACCGGCCTTTAGTAGTGATTGGTAGAAGCGTTGGCCGGCAAAGCGCACCCTTGGGGTGGTCATGCTTCGCCCCAGGCAGCAGCAGGCGCACATCAATCCCCCGCCGGGCAGCCCGCACCAGACGCCGCCGCAACGCAAACGTAGGTACGAAATAGGGCGTGCATAGCCATAACCGTGTTTCCGCCCGGTTGACGCGATCATGCAGTGAATGACGGATCGCTTGATAGCGATAGCCACGCGCCGACATCGCTCGCCCAGGCATACCATTCGGATGGGCCTGTGGCTCACGCCGCTCAGGCAATGAACCCGCATTAGCACCTTCTTTTCCGGCGCGGGTTAATCGCGAGTTCCATAACCGTCGAAATAGCTGCTCCCAATCGGTCACCACCGGACCATCAATCCGCAAGGCAATTTCATACCAGGCGTTTAGAAATTCATCGACTGCGCCAAAACCACCGGTAAACGCCTGCTCGCCATCAATAACGACGATTTTGCGGTGATCGCGGCTTAAGTTAAGCGCTAAAGAGTGAAAGCCAATGGGGTTAAAAAAACGCAGCTGAACACCACTTTGTTCCAATCGTTGCCGATCACCGTTGGTAAGTTTCATCGAGCCATACCCATCAAGCAGTAAGCAGACGCAGACGCCGCGCTGGACAGCATTACTGAGAACATCGATGACTTGATCCGCCAATCGCCCCGACTCCATCAAGTAGAGCTCAACCAACACATAATGACGTGCAGCATTCACCGCTTCAAACATAGCCGGCAGAAAGCACGATGCCTCCGGCAGCAGCGTAAATCGATTACCTTCTCGCCACGCATTCTGCATGGGCGCTCCTTGCATTACTTTTGTGAGCACGCTGATGAGCGCATTAATAAACTACTCCACTAATAAATTAACGTGCTAATGAGCGATGAACATATAAATCGTAGCGGCTGGTTTTACCTTCAAGGGTATGCTGAGGCACTGGGCCATCAATAGGTGGCGCCTTACGGGGGCGCTTCACTACCACGCGGTGGGTAGCCACATCCAACGCCGCTTCTAGTAACCGCGGGGCATCATTGTCATCACCGGCTAGCTCGCGAAACAGGCGCATTTCTTTTTTTACCAATGCCGACTTTTCACGGTGTGGAAACATCGGATCCAAGTGAATGACCTGCGGTGAAAGTGAGCGCTTGCAACGAGTTCAGCCAGCGATTGCGCAGCATCACCGTGTCGCAGAATCATGCGTGCGGCAATATCCACCGTACCGCTATCCCTTGAGGCACGTTTAAGTCCATCCTCCAGCAGCGCCGCAATCGCCGCCACTCGCTCAATTAACAGCACCTGAGCGCCTAAGCTCGCCAACACAAACGCATCACGACCCAGCCCTGCCGTTGCATCGACAATGCTAGGCGTCACGCCCTGGCTAGCCCACAGGCCTTTGCAATTAGCTGGCCACGTCCACCGCCAAAGCGGCGGCGATGGGCGGCTTTGCCGGATACAAAATCAACGCTGAGTGGGTTGCCGTAGCGCTTTTCATCACCGACCAGCGCTAACCCCTCATCGCTTGGCACTAGACGCAGACCATCTGGCAGCACAACCTTTTCAACATCGGTCATGCAGGCTTTTTCCAAGCGACATCGTTGCGCAGGTAAACCGGCTGAACCAAGTGCGCAGCCTGACCAAGCCCAGCGGCAAAATCACGCGCTCCCAGCCAGGCCATCTCTTCGGCCCGAGGCTCTAAATCATCCAAATGCTGGGGCATGCTGAGCTGCACATCGACAGTGAAGCGCTCCCACAGCTTAAAGCCGCTGCCTACACCGACCCAGTCGGTTTCATCGCCCGGCAGGCGCAACGACTCAGGGGTCAGCACCGCTTCCGCACTCATTGGCGTGATGACGTCTTTAAGGCAGTGCCACGTTGCGGCGTACACCTCGCCCATACGGGCATCTAAGGCCGTTACCACATGGCGCAAGTGGTAGCGACGATGCGCCTGTAGCGCCAGCGCCTCAAGCGTTGAGATACCTAATAACGGGCAGCCGAGACCAAACGCCAATCCCTGGGCAGCACCGGCGGCAATGCGTAGTCCTGTAAATGAACCCGGCCCACGGCCAAAGGCCACTGCATCCAGTTGGAGGGTGTTACCTGCGCTTCAGCAAGCAGGGCATCCACCATCGGCAATAGCCGGCGGGTATGGGCACGGGGCGTCATCTCGAAATGTGCCAGGCACTCAGTGCCCGAATCGCCTTGACGCAGCAAGGCTGCAGAGCAGGCGCTTGATGAGGCGTCCAGGGCAAGCAGATTTAACGGCATAGCAAGTAGCCACTCGAAAGAAAGATTGCGGCATTATACCTTTGTCATGCTAATACGACGATGGCCCGCATTAAGCGGGCCATCGGCAAAGGCGTAAAACGCTTTTGTTAGTTGAAGGCTCTTATCAGCTAAGGGCTTCTTTAACCTGGCGAGTGATATCGTTCACACTGCCCACACCTTCAATGCGATGGTATTGAGGAGCGTTTTGTGGGTCCTGCTTGGCCCACTGCTGATAATAATCGACCAGCGGCGCAGTTTGGTCATGGTAAACCGACAATCGATTACGCACCGTGGACTCTTGATCATCCTCACGTTGAATAAGCGTTTCGCCGGTGACATCATCTTTGCCCGGCTCTTTCGGCGGGTTGTGTTCAACGTGATAGACCCGGCCAGAGGCTTGATGGACCCGACGTCCTGCCAAGCGGTTAACGATCTCTTCATCCGGCACGGCAATTTCCACAACGTGATCCAACTTAACGCCGCCCTCTTTCATCGCGTCAGCTTGAGGGGATTGTGCGGGGAAGCCATCGAACAAAAAGCCATTTTCGCAGTCTGGCTGGCTGATACGTTCTTTAACCAGATCGATGATGATGTCGTCTGACACCAAGCCACCGGTATTCATGATCTCTTTTACTTTTAAGCCAAGCTCAGTGCCATCTTTAATGGCCGTGCGTAGCATATCCCCGGTGGAAATCTGAGGGATTTTAAATTGCTCGCAAATAAATTGAGCTTGCGTCCCCTTCCCCGCGCCGGGGGCACCCAATAGGATTAAACGCATGGCACTGCTCCTTGAAGTTCTTAGTATGAAAATGAGGATGAAAAATGAGTATAAAAAATCTGTTAGCCGACAATAACCGCGCCTCTCGGACGACACAACTCCCCAAAAGCCTGAGAGACCCGCTTTTATTTCATTTTTTTTGAAGCGAAAGCAGTCAAATGATGCAATCACTACGACCTTGGTCGCCCCAAGCAAGCCATCAACAGTAAACCTCTTGCCGACAAGCCAAACACAAGCGGCGCCCCGTAGGGCGCCGCTTGACAGAGCTAGTCGCTAATCATTACAGCAATAAGCGACGAATATCGGTCAACACATCTGCCAGGGAAGGCAGTAAAGCGTGCCGCGTCAGCCCCATTGATCGCTCGATGATCATAAGAGAGGGATAGCGGCATCATGAGACGTGGTTGGAAGGCACTGCCATCCCATACCGGCTTCATCTGCGCTTTAGATACACCCAAAATAGCCACTTCCGGCGCGTTGACGATCGGTGTGAAGGCAGTACCACCAATCGAGCCGAGGCTCGAAATAGTGAAACAGCCACCGGTCATCTCGTCGCGCTTGAGCTTCTTGGTTTGTGCTTTCTTGCCCAGCTCTGCCATCTCCTTGGCAATCTCAATCAAGGATTTTGTATCGGCGTTACGTACCACTGGCACCATCAGGCCATCGGGCGTGTCGACAGCGATACCGATATGGACATAGTTCTTCCATACCAAGGTTTCACCGTCCCCCTTCAAGCTGACGTTGAACTGCGGGAATTTACGCAGCGCAAAAGCACAGGCTTTGACCATAAACGGCAACGGTGTCAGCTTGGCGCCTTGAGCCTCCGCTTCAGCCTTCATGGCCTTGCGGAAAGCCTCCAGTTCGGTAATGTCAGCTTCATCAAACTGCGTGACATGAGGCACATTCAGCCAGCTGCGATGCAGATTGGTTGCCCCCATTTTGAGCAGACGCCCCATGGGCTTCTCTTCTACGTCACCAAACTGACTGAAGTCGACTTCTGGAATGGCCGGAATACCCGCACCACCGGTAGCTGCAGCTGCCGCGCCTGGCTGAGCTTTACCCTGATTGGCAATGGCCTGCTTCACATAAGACTGTACGTCCTCTTTAAGCACACGGTCTTTCGGGCCGCTCGGTTTTACCAGTTCAAGGTCAACGCCCAACTCGCGGGCCAACATACGCACCGCCGGACCGGCGTGAACCAGTTTGCCATCACGAGGTTTGTGGGCCGCCATCTGTGCTTCGGGGCTGGGCGTTCCAGCAGAAGACTCAGAAGGCTTGCTCGGCTGGTCTTTTTTCTGCTCAGCTTTTTCAGGCGCTGATTTCTCAGGGGGCCGCTTTTTTCGGTGCTGCTTTTTACCACCACCGCTGGCAGCGACTTCAATATAGCCGATTACATCGCCTTCAGAGACGGTGTCACCTTCTTTAACGGTCAGCTCAATGAGCTTGCCTTTATAAGGGCTGGGCACATCCATAGAGGCTTTATCAGACTCTAAGGTGATCAGCGGATCTTCTTCGTTGATCTCATCACCGGCGGCCACGCCAATTTCGATAATCGGCACATCAGAGGCGCCGGAAAGATCCGGTACGCGAATCTCTTTGCGCTCGGGCTCACCGTCGCTATCAGCCTCTTCTTGCTCGGCTGTTTCTTCGGCGGCTTTAAGGTCATCGGATACTTTGGGATCGTCAGCCTGTTGCGGGGCATCAGCACTTTCGCTTTCACCTTCATCGCCCTCGCCAACGATTTCCATCTGGCCGATCACATCGCCTTCAGAAACCGTGTCGCCCTCTTTAACGGTAAAGCTAACAATCTTACCGCTATGAGGGCTGGGCACGTCCATGGAGGCTTTATCAGACTCCAGGGTAATCAGCGTATCTTCAGCGTTGACGTCATCGCCCTCGCTCACGGCGACTTCAATAATTTCAACGTTATCTGAGCCGCCCAAGTCCGGCACTTTAATATCAACCGTTTGCTTTCCACCGGCTGATTTCTTGGCAGCGGGCTTCTGCTCCTGCGGCTGTTCTTGAGACCGTTCTTGAGACTGCTCTTTCGGCTTATCTTCTTTCGCTGGCGCTTCTTCTGGCTGTTCGGCATCGCTACTGTCGCCGCCGCCTTCGACTTCAGCTCGACGATATCATCACCTTCGGAGACGCTATCGCCTTCTTTGACCAGCACTTTAAGAACTTTACCGCCTTTAGGCGCCGGTACGTCCATGCTGGCCTTGTCGGATTCCAGAGTGATTAGGGTGTCTTCCGCTTCAATGACGTCGCCTTCTGACACCGCAATCTCGATGATTTCGACATCGGTATCGCCACCGATATCGGGAACTTTGATGATTTCGCTACTCAAGGTCGCGCTCCTTCCAAATCGGATCGAGCCGGTGGGCAACCGCCCACCGGGCAGCGGTTTAGCTAGTCAGCGGATTAGGCTTGTTGGCGTCAATGCCATATTTCTTAAGCGCTTCACCGACCTGTTTGCGATCAATCTCACCGCGGTCAGCCAGCGCACGCAGCGCTGCGACAGTCACGAAGTAGCGATCTACTTCGAAGAAGTAACGCAACTTCTCGCGGGTATCTGAACGACCAAAGCCATCGGTACCTAATACAGTGTAGTCACCCGGCACCCAGGCGCGCACTTGATCCGCATAAAGTTTCATGTAATCGGTAGAAGCGATAACTGGGCCATCGCGACCTTCCAAGCACTTGGTGACATGAGGCTTATTCGCCTCAGCGTCTGGGCTCAAGAAGGCTTCACGGTCCAACAGTAATGCTTCACGACGCAGCTCGTTAAAGCTGGTCACGCTCCAAATGTCAGCACCAATACCCCAATCATTCTCAAGCAGTACGGCGGCTTCTTCGACTTCGCGAAGAATGGTGCCAGACCCCAGCAGTTGAACGCGGCCTTTGTCACCCTTGGTTTCGCGCAGCAAGTACATACCCTTGACGATATCGTCGACCGGTACGTTTTCCAGTGCTGGGTGCTCGTAGTTCTCGTTCATTACCGTTAGGTAGTAGAAGCAGTTCTCCTTATCGGTGAACATGCGCTTCAGGCCATCCTGCACGATAACCGCGACTTCGTGGGCGTAGGTGGGGTCGTAGCTGCGGCAGTTGGGGATGGTGGATGCCTGAATCAGGCTGTGGCCATCCTGATGCTGCAAGCCTTCGCCGTTGAGCGTGGTACGCCCTGCCGTGCCGCCGACCATAAAGCCGCGCGCCTGCAAGTCGCCTGCGGCCCATGCCAGATCGCCAATACGCTGGAAGCCGAACATGGAGTAGTAGATGTAGAACGGCAGCAGAGTAATGTGGTTGTTGCTGTAGGACGTTGCTGCAGCAATCCACGCAGACATCGCGCCCGCTTCGGTAATACCTTCTTCGAGAACCTGGCCTTTCTGGTCCTCGCGGTAGTACATGATCTGGCCTTTATCCATCGGCTCGTACTTCTGGCCTTCAGCGGTGTAGATACCCAACTGACGGAACATGCCTTCCATACCGAAGGTACGCGCTTCATCAGGGATAATCGGCACCACCTGCTTGCCGAGCTTCTTGTCTTTTACCAAGCCGTTGAGCACGCGCACAAAGGACATGGTGGTAGAGACTTCGCGCCCTTTCGAGCCGCCCATCTGCGAGGCAAACGTCTTGTCTTCGAGGCTGGGGATTTCCAACGCTTCAAAGTCGCTGCGACGGCTCGGCAGGTAGCCGTTCAGGCGTTCGCGTTGAAGATGCATGTACTTGAGCTCGGGCGAATCCTCTTCCGGCTTGTAGTACGGCACGTCTTTAAGCTGTTCGTCACTGAGCGGAATGCCGAAACGGTCGCGGAATTTCTTCAGCGCTTCGTATTCCATACTCTTTACTTGGTGCGCCTCATTGGCCGCTTCGCCATCGCCACTGCCCATGCCGTAACCTTTAACGGTATGGGCCAGGATGACGGTGGGCTTGCCGTTAGAGGTATTAACCGCTTCATGATAGGCCGCGTATACTTTGAACGGATCGTGACCGCCGCGGTTGAGCTTCCAAATATCTTCATCGGAAAGCTCTTTAACCATCTCTTCGGTTTCAGGGTACTTGCCGAAGAAGTGTTCGCGAGTATACGCGCCGCCGTTGGCCTTGTAGTTCTGATACTCGCCGTCGACCGCTTCGTCCATACGTTTTTGAAGGAAGCCTTTCTTATCCTTCTCGAACAGTGGATCCCAGTGGCGACCCCAAACAACCTTGATTACGTTCCAACCAGCACCGCGGAACACGCCTTCAAACTCGTCCATCACCCGCGAGTTACCGCGTACAGGACCATCAAGGCGCTGTAGGTTGCAGTTGATGACGAAGATTAGGTTATCGAGATTTTCTCGTCCCGCCAGAGAAATAGCGCCCAAGGATTCCGGCTCGTCGCATTCGCCGTCGCCCAAGAAGCACCAGATCTTGCGATCGTACATGTCCTTCATTTCACGGTGATGCAGGTACTTCATCACGTGTGCTTGATAGATCGCCTGAATCGGGCCAAGGCCCATGGAAACCGTGGGGAACTGCCAGTAATCCGGCATCAGCCAGGGGGTGCGGATAGGACGATAGACCGCCACCATCGACTTCTTGACGGAATTTGTCCATCTGCTCTTCAGACAAACGGCCTTCCAGGAAGGGAGCGCGCGTAGATACCCGGCGCAACATGCCCCTGGATATAAATCAGATCGCCAGCGAAATCATCCTTGGGTGCGCGGAAGAAATGGTTAAAGCCCACATCATAAAGCGTTGCCGAAGACATAAAGCTGGCGATGTGGCCGCCCAGGCTCCGGCTTGGCGCGGTTGTTACGAATGACCTGGGCGATAGCATTGTAGCGAATCAGAGAGCGGATACGCCGCTCCATGAAAAGATCGCCAGGCATCGGCGCTTCGCGGTGAAGCGGTATCGTATTACGGTGCGGGGTTGTCACCGAGAAGGGTACCTTCATCCCGTCCCTGCGCAGGCGGTCCGCCAGGCGGGTCATTAGGTAGCGGGCACGATCTTCGCCCTCACGATCCAACACCGACTCCAAGGAATCAATCCATTCCGTGGTTTCGATCGGATCGAGATCTTCTCTTGTCTCCAGACTCATAGAGGTCTCTCCGAATGACGAATAATGACTATAAGCCCCGCTACCCTGAAGGGGCCTGGGGCGGCGGTGTGGAACTCCACCACGCGCCAACAATTAGCCGGTGATTAAACGCCGGATAAGGGTTTTAGCTCTACATTCAACAAGCTACGTACTTATGGATGTAATAAAGCTACATAAATGCCGTAAAAGTTAGCCTTTTGTATAGGTGAAGATACCTCAAAGTCGCCACGCTGCCAATTCTGTCGCAGTGGAAAAGCCTATCGAAAACAAACTATTGCACTGCAACATAAGCAATACACAGAGTATTAGCAGCTGCTACTGGCAGTCTGATACTTGTAATTAAACTACCGTTTTATTTTATTGTGATAGAGACACTTAGCTATTGATTTACTTAATGTATGCGCTAATACACAGCGTTTGACGCTAATCGTTGCCGAAAGTAAGCCCAATCAAATGCTGGACCGGGGTCGGTTTTGCGCAATGGGGCGACATGGGCATGGCTAGTAATTCGGTTGATATTTAGCTGTGGATATTTCGCCATTAGCCAAGCCGCCGCCTTTACCAGAGCGTCATACTGAGCCCTGGTGTACGGAGTAATGTCATCCCCCTCAAGCTCAATACCCACCGAAAAATCGTTGAGTGCTGTTCGCCACTTGAGGTGATGGGCATCCCACCAATAGGAACGCCCGGCATGCCACGCTCGTTGGTCCGTATCAACAAATTGAACGCATTCGCCGTCGCGACGTATCAGCAAATGCGCCGAAACCCTTAGGTGAGCGATTTCAGCGAAAAAGGGTGCTCACCGACCGCCAATTGATTGGTAAATAATGCCTCAATGGCATCACCGCTAAACTCACCAGGAGGCAGGCTAATCGCATGCAGAAGTAGCAGCGAAACGTCATGCGTAGGCCGCGCATCACAGTTGGGTGAGACAACTTGTCGCGCATTATTCCACCAGCCGCCAGGGGGTTGCTTCTCATTCACGCGCAAGGTTTCCTTTACGTAGTCACTCTCTTTCATTGCTCTCTTTCATTGCTCTCTTTCATTGCTCTCATTCGCTGCTTTTTTTCACTATACTGCCGAGCACCCTCGCAGACGTTCAGAGAATCCACTGCCATGCATTATCAATCCGCTCTTGCTGAAGAAATCCGCGCCAGCGCTGCTCGCCTATTGGCCGAAGACGTCGGTGCGGGTGATATTACCGCGCAATTGATCCCTGAACACCAGTGGGCCACCGCCAACGTTATTACCCGTGAAGCCGCTGTACTGTGCGGTGCGGCCTGGGTGGATGAAATATTTCGCCGCTTGGATAACCGAGTAAGCCTGACCTGGCTGGCCGCCGACGGCGATAAGCTTAAGGCTGGTCAGTGTTTTTTAACCCTGGAAGGCCCAGCCCGCACCCTACTGACCGGAGAACGCGCAGCCCTAAATGTGTTGCAAACACTCTCGGCTACAGCCACGGCGACACGCGCCTATGTTGATTTAATTGATGGTACCGGTGTACGTCTACTGGATACTCGTAAAACGTTACCCGGCATGCGCCTGGCACAGAAATACGCGGTCACCTGTGGTGGCGGGCACAATCACCGCATTGGGCTATGGGACGCTTTTTTGATCAAAGAAAACCACATTGCAGCCTGCGGTGGCATTCAAGCGGCAGTGGCGCAAGCGCGCAAGCTGGCCAGCGACCTGCCCGTTGAAGTCGAGGTGGAAACTTTTGAAGAGTTAGATCAAGCGCTGGCAGCCGGTGCTGATATTGTCATGCTCGACAATTTTGCCATTGAAGATCTCCAGGTGGCTGTCGAAATTAACGGCGGCCGAGCCACCCTAGAAGCCTCAGGCAACGTTGATGCTGCCACCCTGCGCTCAATCGCCGACACGGGCGTTGACTGTATCTCCAGTGGCGCCCTGACCAAAGACATCGCCTCCATCGACCTCTCAATGCGCATTACACGCAGCTATAGTGTATGAGTTCCGCAGTGTTTAAGTTCCGCTTACGTTTCCACTGCGTTAAGTGCCTTGGAAAGCCGATAACGCTTGAGCGACTCCCCGCTGCGCTCAACCCACTGCTCGCCGTGGTTCTCCCAGCCACGGCGCAGTAAGCGCTCATGGAGCATCGAACTGGCTTCAATCTCCACCCGGCTCTTGCCCTGCTCGAGCAGCAAGCGCTCGGCGTGTACCAGCAGCGTCGTGCCGATTCCACGACCGGCCAGCGAAGGCCACACATAGAGCGTTTCAATCCTTCCGGCGTCTAAATCCAATTCAAGAAACCCCACGCAGCGGCCATCGCAGGTAGCAATTAACGTGGTATACAGCGCTTGGCGCACCGCCCAGGCACTCCCCTTCCCGGGGAAGCGCCTGGGCCCAGGCACGCCTCTCAGCCAGTGAGTAGTGAGTGGCTGCTCCTTGCATGACGGCGTGGTAAAATACTTCCGCCTGATCGGCGGCATCCCGAGCCAGCGCAGCACGATACACTACCCGCGTACTGGTTGGCGTTGGCGCTAGTTGCTCTTCGCTATTATTCATGCGTCACCCCTGAGCTGTTCAGCTATCATTTGATCACGCTTAAGCCATTGGCCTGCTTTATACTATTTTGGCCTTATATTTTTGGCCTTATATAACGGGGATCAACCCTACACGGATTCACCTTAGCAAAGGCAGTGTGATGGACGATGCCCTAACAGCGAGCATTTTACGCTGACCCCCATTGGCCATGTGGTCAGCGACTATCCGGATAAGTTCGGCATTCCGCGCCAGCCTGGGTTAGCGCCGGCTGCCAATGCCAAGCTTGTGTTCATCGCCCCTTATAACGATCCTCTAGCGGTACGCGGTTTAGAAGAATTTAGCCACCTATGGTTGAGCTTCATTTTTCATCAAAGCCCTGATCGCTGGTCACCGCTCGTCAGGCCGCCCCGCCTGGGTGGTAATACAAAGGTAGGCGTTTTGCCAGTCGCAGCACACATCGGCCTAATCGACTGGGGCTATCGCTGGTGAAGCTGATCGGCATCGACACCCAACAAGGCGTCGCCCTTCAGCTACAGGGTTGCGACTTAGTCAGCGGCACGCCGGTGGTTGATATCAAGCCCTATTTGCCCTGGGCTGAATCTCAACCTAATGCACAGGCCGGCTTTGCCCCGCAGACTCCGCCGCGGGTGGCAGTCACTTTTCACCCAGCTGCTCTGGATACACTTACACAGCGCCAAGATGGCGCTACCCTGCATGCGTTAATCGAGCAGGTCGTAAGCCAAGACCCCAGGCCTGCCTATAAGCAGAAAGATAAAGCCTCTGATCGGCTCTACGGTGTTCGGCTACGCGATGTAGACGTAAAGTTTTGCCCACGCCAAACAGGCGAAGCCACCACCTTAGAGGTGATGGCTATCGAACCTTACACTAAGCAATGAAATAACGAAGTCGACTTAAGCGGGAAAGGTAATACCCAAACGGCGCCCGACTTCCTCGTATGCCTCAATCACACCGCCTAACCCCTGACGAAAGCGATCTTTATCCAGCTTTTCACGGGTATTGGCATCCCATAGACGGCAACCATCCGGGGAGAACTCATCCCCCAGCACGACTTCGCCTTTAAAGACACCAAATTCGAGTTTGTAATCCACCAACAGCATATCGCTCTCAGCAAACAATGCTTTGAGGATATGGTTAACCTTGAAGGTTAATACCTTCATTTTGGCTAACTGCTCAGGTGTTGCCCAGCCGAAGGTCTCCGCCAACGACTCGTTAATCATCGGATCGCCCTTCTCGTCATTCTTCAAGAACAACTCGAAGGGTAGGTGGCGTGAGTGCCATACCCTCTTCTACGCCGAGCCGTTTTACCAGGCCACCGGCAGCGATGTTACGCACCACGCATTCCACCGGAATCATCTGCATCTTTTGACCAGGCTCTCGGTGTTAGAGAGCTGCTTTTCAAAATGGGTAGGTATGCCCGCTTCCTGTAACCGCTCCATAATGAAGGCGTTAAAGATGTTATTGACCATTCCCTTACGGGCTAGCGACTCTTTCTTTTGCCATCAAAAGCGCTGGTGTCATCACGAAAATTCAGCACCAACAAATCCGGATCGTCGGTGGTATACACAGATTTCGCCTTACCGGCGTAGAGTTCTTGGCGCTTTTCCATGGGGGCTCCGTAACGGGGTCAAAGTTCAATAAATTAACGTAAATAGCCGGAGATACGCTCAAGCAGCTCACGCTGATCAGCGGCACTAAATGCCCGCTCGCTAGCGTTAATAGCTCGCAGAATCGTCTGGTCGCCGTTAGGCTGCAGGACAAGACGGATTTCTTGGGACATCTTGCGCACGTCCGCGCTGAAGACAATTTGCAGTGGGTTACGGTTGCGTTCGGTTTCGGTCATATATTCGACCAGAAACTCGTGCTCGCTGGGGTCAGCGGCAAGCAAGTCACGTGTACCTTCTTGCGCAAAATCCAGCTCAAGATAGTGATTCAGCTCGGCCCAAACGCGGTCAACCGGCTGCGGGATAACCACTTCCCACTCGTCGCCTTGCTCACGAATTTGCAGCGATTGCTCATCGGTAAGGCGCTGAGCCGTCCAAGACGACGACACGCTGGCGGATGCGCCACGTGCACTCAGGTGGCTTTCCAACGCTTCCAAGCAGTTGGTCATGGTTTGGCCGCCGCTTTCACAGCGGACTTCGCTGCTGCCTGCGCGCAGTGCGCTTTGCAGGCGTATTTCCGCTTGGGGGTGACGATAACGCCTTGAGAAGCGCTACTCTCCAGCACATTCAACTGACGGCTACGCACAAACTCTTCCAATTGGGGCCATACCGTACCGGTATCGGCGGCCACCACTAACCATGTTTGATCGCCGACTTCGCGTCGCTCAACGTACTCAGGCTCCAGACCACTCCCCATCGCCAGGGGATTGCGGCGGGCGAATCTCTGCCGCTTCGTCAAGCCGTTCCCCTTGGGTGGCGGCTTGAGGAACCGGCAGCGCATCACGGTAACGCTGGGTGTTGCGGGTCTCCGGCAGCACCAGAGGCGGCGCTGGGGCGGCCTCGGTATAGTCCAGGTTCCGGTCGTGGTAAAAACCATCCCGCGCGCAGCCTGCGAGGGTGACGGCCGTTACGAGTGCCAGCGGTATCCATTTAAGCGCACGTTTTTCAAAGCACAGAGCTCATCAAGCCACCTTAAGTCAACAAATCAGGTACCCAGCTCAGCGATAAGCAAGCTGGGTAGCAAAGGGTATTGCGCCGGGTTACTCCTCTACGACGCCTGCCAGCTGTAGCGCTTCGCTAACGGTGGCGTGGTATTTTCCGACAGCCAGGTCAGCGGTAAACGAATACCTGCGTCCGCGTAGCCCATGCGATGCAAAGCCCACTTTACGGGGATAGGATTAGACTCTATACCCAGATTGGTATGGAGCGGCATCAAACGCGTATTAATCTGGTGCGCCTTGTCAGCATCACCGGCCACGGCTGCCGCGCATAGATCATGCATCGCCTGGGGAGCAACGTTTGCCGTCACAGAGATATCGCCATGGCCCCCATCAACATAAAATCACAGGCAGTGGCATCGTCACCGGAGTAGAGCATAAAACCACTGCCCTTGAGGCGAGTGATTAGATCTTCTGCACGTTCCAGGTTCCCTGTCGCGTCTTTTAAACCAATAATATTATTAACTTCGGCCAACCGTAAGACGGTCTCATTGTAGAGATCTGAGCAGGTGCGGCCCGGCACGTTATATAGGATTACTGGCAGCTTACTGCCCTCGGCGACGGCCTTAAAGTGTTGATAAAGGCCCTCTTGGGTAGGCTTGTTGTAGTACGGGCAAACTGACAGGCAATAATCAGCCCCGACTTCACCGGCATAGCGCGCTAATTCCACTGCCTCTGACGTGGCGTTGGCCCCTGTACCAGCAATAACGGGGATACGGCCATTTACCTCCTCTACCACGCTGCGAATTACATCAAAGTGTTCCGCAAACGACATAGTGGTTGGTTCGCCTGTCGTGCCCGCCGCAACGATGCCATCAGTGCCATTTTCAAGATGGAAGTTCACCAGACGACGTAGCGCCTCCCAGTCGATGTCGCCATTGACCTTCATAGGCGTCGCCAGGGCGACGATGCTGCCTGTGATCATCCGTTTATTCCTCACCAGCCAAATTGCGATATTAACTATCGATGTGTTTTGTTTGTCGAAACCAAGCGCGATATCTTGCATCAAGCGCCTTCATCGCACAGAGGCCAAATGGTACTCAGGCGATTCATGCCTGTACAGCGCAAAGCGGTGTGAGTTTACCGACAGTTTGATTTGCGCTTTGACAACGGCGTCTGGGTTACGTGTAATCGCGCACAAGGACCAATCTTACCATTCTCTATCAAAAGGACGCATTATGCCTGTTGAAATCGGCCAGCCCGTCGCTGATTTTTTCCGCCACCGTCACCGGGGGTGCCACTGTGACGCTGTCGGAACTGCGCGGCAAACAAGTCGTGGTTTACTTTTACCCGAAAGCCAGTACGCCCGGCTGCACCACCGAGGGCGGTGATTTCCGTGACCGCAAACCCGCTTTCGATGCCGCCAATACGGTTATTCTCGGCGTTTCACGCGATGGCCTGCGTGCTCAGGAGAACTTTAAGGCCAAGCAAGATTTCAATTTTGATCTCATCTCTGACAAAGACGAAAGTATTTGCACGCTCTTTGATGTTATCAAGCTCAAAAATGTATGGCAAAGAGCACCTCGGCGTCGAACGCAGCACCTTCTTGATCGATAAGGAGGGCAAGCTAGCCAATGAGTGGCGCGGTGTTAAGGTGCCTGGCCACGTTGACGAGGTTCTCGCCGCTGCGGAAACGCTTAACGCCTCCCGTTAACGCTCCTCGCAGCTTCTTATACTAACGCCACTGCCCGCACTGATCGCTGGCGCGATCAGTCGGTAAGTCTTATTCGTACTCCCGCGCCGGGGTTTGCACCCCTCTCTGCTCATCTCGCTTATGCATACCACGCGGCCAGGCGTAGATTAGCGCCTTCAGCAGCGTTGCCAATGGGATGGCAAAGAAAATACCCCAGAAGCCCCAAATACCGCCAAAAAACAGCACCGCCACAATAATCGAAACGGGATGAATGTTGTTGGTTTCAGAGAATAAAACCGGGGCTAATACGTTGCCATCCAGCGCCTGAATGACACCATATGCTACTAGTACATACACAAACTCTTCGCTAATACCGAAGTGAAAACCAGCGACCGCGGCTACTGGCAGCGTGGCTACCGCCGCGCCGATATACGGTACCAGCACTGAGAATCCCACTAGCACGGCAAGCAGCGCCGTATACGGCAAACCAAAGAACGCGAAGGTAAAGAACGTCACCGTACCCACAATGATGATTTCAATGAACTTGCCGCGAATGTAGTTGGCAATTTGATCATCCATCTCTCGCCAAATACGTGATAACAGCGTGCGCTTTTGGGGCAACAGCGAAAGCAAAAAGCCCACCAATACGTCACGGTCCTTGAGCATAAAGAAGACTAAAATTGGCACCAACACCAGATAGATAATTAGCGACATAATGTTGCCCAGCGATGCCAGCGAGAGGGTTAAGGCGCGCTGTCCTAACTGGCTGATTTCGCGGCTCGCCACCCCTATCCAGTTCTGCATCTGATCCGGCGTTATAATGTTCGGATAACGCGCCTGTAGCTCGTCCAACCATCCCTGACCACTGGCGAACATTCGCGGCGTTTCCTGCACTAGTCCCACTAGCTGATTCCAAATCAGCGGCATTAAAATAAACGCCAGGGTTAGCAACACACTGATGAATGCCAAAAAACCATGATCACCGCCAGCAGATGCGGCAAACCTCTCCGGGTAAGCGCGCTCACCACGCCCTGGAGTAGAAATGCGATTACCAGCGCGGTAAAAAACGGCGCCAGCATACGCCCGAACCAGATTATCGCCGCAAAGCCCGCCACCAACACTACCAGCAAAATCAGCGCTTCTTCGTCCGAAAAGTAGCGTTCAACCCAGCTTTTAAAATCGTGCGCAGCGTCATGAGTTCGCATCCCCTGCTTTGCGAATCCAGTACACATACACATCATCGCGCTGTTCGCGGCCTTCTAGCGTGTGTGCGCTTTGGTCAGTAAATGACGCCATGTCGCGCCACGAGCCAGCATCCGTGGAACGCACCTCCAGTAACTGACCTGCCGCCAACCCCGCCAATGCCTGCTTAGCTTTAAGCAAGGGCAACGGGCAATGCAGCCCACAAGCGTCAAGCACCGTGTCAGGTTGAAAGCCCCGGTTTGCTCAGACATATACCCCTCCCCTCAAAATAACCTGCATAGTCACGGCATTGTTACATAAACTGTCTTTTTAGCGATTGATTTTACTAGGTAGTCGATTTAACGGCACTTCCCTGTGTTTATCAATGTCACAGTTTTATCATTGTCATGCGTTGACCACTGCGCCTACACCATCACTGATTGAGGATGACATGCCGACTCTGCATTTTGCTTATCCAAGCTGGATATGTGCGCTTGCTTGTGCCTGTGGTAGCTTATTTTTCAGTCCACAAAGCGCCGCCATCGACAATGACGGCCTGCCAAGCTTAGGGGCGGCATCTACGTCCGTCAGTAATGAAGAGTACCGTTTGGGAAGAGCCTGGTTGCGCCAGTTTCGTGCCCAAGCCCCCAGTGGCAAGACCCTATCGTGAATGACTACTTGCAAAGTCTTATTGCTCGGCTAGCCCCTCACAGCCAGATTAACGGCCTGCGCATTACCACTGTCATGGTCGATAATGGCTCTCTTAACGCCTTTGCCGTGCCTGGCGGTGTGGTGGGCATCAATTCGGGGTTATTTGCATTCGCCGAGGACGAGGGCGCCTTTGTTTCGGTGCTGGCCCATGAGCTGGGCCACCTTTCTCAACGACACTATGCCCGGGGCAGCGCCCGTGCGGCTCAGACCCAACTGCCCGCGATGGCGGCAATGCTCGCCGGCATGCTGATTGCCGCAAGTGGCGGAGGGACGCTGGCATTGCAGCCGCAATGGGATCCCAGGCGGCCTTGATTCAGGACCAGCTCAGCTATTCGCGGCTGTTCGAACAAGAAGCCGACAATATAGGCCTTCAGGCAATGGCGGACGCAGGCTATGACCCCGACGCAATGGTGCGCATGTTCGCAGCGATGCAACGCATGACCCGCCTGCAGGGCGATACGCCGCCGGAGTTCCTGCTCACCCACCCGGTCACCGACAACCGTTTAAGTGCCGCTCAGGATCGCGCTGCCCAATTGAATGTCGCTGATGCTTACACCAGCAATACTCTCTACGACATGATGCGTGCCCGCGCGCTGCTGAGTATTTATAGCAATACGCCTCAGCAGGCAGCCTCGCGCCTAGCCCAGGAAGGTGCCGAACAAGCCGCTCAGGACTACTTAGCGGCACTGATCGCAGCTCGCAATAGCCAGATCGACAGCGCTCTGGCGCAACTGGATAGGCTTGCTTCCGAGCACCCTGACTTTGCTATGCTGCCCGCCTCTGCGGCAAGCGTCGCACTCGAAGCCGGTCAATACGATGCAGCCATTCAGCGCAGCCAGCGATTGCTTCGCTTGATGCCCCAGTACCTCCCTGCACAATTAATATTGGCCGAAGCACAGCTACAGCGCGATCCGCAAGCTGCTTATCAGTTGTTAAACGATATTACCTCTCAACACCCGGACAATCCGCAGGGCTTTAACCTGTTAGCAGAGGCAGCCGGACGTAGTGGACATGATAGCTGGGGCCATTTAGCGCGTGCCGAGCATCTTCAATTGACCGGCCGCGTAGACCGCGGCATCCGTCAGCTTTCTATTGCCAGGGATGCCGCCGAGCGAGAAAAATGACCAACAGGCGCTGGCGCGCATAGAACGGCGCCGAGAAGACTTTATGGATTATCGCGAGGCGCTGGAAGATTTTAATTAAATGAAAGACGTAAGCCGCTGAACAAGGATTGAGAGCAGTCAAACGACGCGGCAATCTCAACCCGCACTGGCAGCAGCCTCGCGATTGCGTCGCTTGCTCGCAATGACTCCCATATGTCATTGCGAGGAGCGCAGCGACGCGGCAATCTCAATCAGCAGTGGTAGAAGCAGCCCCGAGATTGCGTCGCTTCGCTCGCAATGACACTCGGTTAATCTTTTCTCGCTAAATGGTGAAGTTAAGCATCCGCTCAAGGGGTTTTAAGGCCTTTAGACGCAACGGCTCATCCACTTGAATTTCACCGCTGCCTTCACGTAACGCACCCGCCAGATTATCCAGCGCGTTCATGGCCATCCAGGGCAGTGGGCACAGCTGCGGCAGGTGGCGCCGTTACCCGCCGTTGGCGCTTCAAATAGGGTTTTATGGGGTACCGCCTGCTGCATTTTGAAGAAAATGCCTCGGTCAGTCGCCACAATCAGCTTATCGTTGGGCAGCTCTTTAGCCGCCTTGATCAACTGTGAAGTAGAGCCAGCCACATCGGCAAGCCTGACGACCGGCTCGGGCGACTCGGGGTGAACCAACACAGCCGCATCAGGATAGATGCGCTTAAGATCTTCAACGCCTTTGGCCTTGAACTCTTCATGGACGATACAAGCGCCATCCCACATCAACATATCTGCGCCTGTTTTCTTTTGGATATAGCCGCCTAAATGCTTGTCGGGCGCCCACAGGATTTTTTCACCGTTAGCCTGTAGATGCTCAATCACGTCAACCGCAATTGAGGATGTCACCACCCAATCCGCCCGTGCCTTAACCGCTGCGGAGGTATTGGCGTAAACCACTACGGTGCGATCAGGATGCGCATCGCAGAAAGCGCTGAACTCATCGGCAGGACAACCAATGTCCAGCGAGCAGGTCGCTTCCAGGGTGGGCATCAGTACGCGCTTTTCAGGCGACAATATCTTGGCGGTTTCTCCCATGAAGCGAACCCCGGCGACCACTAGCGTGGTGGCGTCGTGGCGGGCACCAAAGCGCGCCATCTCCAGCGAATCGGCGACACAGCCACCTGTTTCTTCCGCTAGCTGTTGGATCGCGTCATCGGTGTAATAGTGCGCTACTAGAACGGCATTATGGGCTTTCAACAGCCGTTTGATCTCGCCAACTCGTGCTTGGTCTTGCGCAGGAATGCGGGTCGGGCAATACGCAACGGGCAGCGGAGCACTAAGCTCTGCTTGAGTAGTCATAATAGTCATCGTGTCTACCACTGTGACGAACAGGGAATCCCCCTGTTAAACACTGGGTCACGGCATAGGTGCTTATTGCTTTACCCCTATATCGCTCGCGTGCGCGATAGGCGGCTGCGTCTCGCGGCGGCCTATCGTCAGGAAATCTATTCTAGACCATTGTGGTGGGAAATAGCTGCCTACTGCAAACAGATTGTTACACTAGCGTTGTTACCCTGAGGCGCTATTCACCGGCATAGCAAAACGCCCCTGGCAGCAAGCTGACAGGGGCGTTGAATTGGTGGGTCGTGCAGGATTCGAACCTGCGACCAATTGATTAAAAGTCAACTGCTCTACCAACTGAGCTAACGACCCAAATTTGCCTTGCTCTTCACATCCTTGCTATTCACATCACTGTTTCGATGTTTCAGATGTTCAGTACCCGTTTCAATCTAACGGCTGCTTGAAGACGTTACTTCAACAGCTATCAAAACCATGATCAAAACAGCGATTGATATGGTGGGTCGTGCAGGATTCGAACCTGCGACCAATTGATTAAAAGTCAACTGCTCTACCAACTGAGCTAACGACCCGCCTGAACGGATGCATATCCTACGCTTACACCCCTTTGATAGCAAGTGTTTTTAGCGTCGAATAATAAAAACGAACCTTAACCGTGCATAGCATGAGCGTGCTTAACGGGCTCTGCTTTTCGGTTTACGCATTGCTTGAACCGGCTTGCGCTTGTGCTTATCACGACTCCAGCGGTTCTTTTCATCCGGCGTTAACGCGGGCACCTTGCGTGTTTCTAAGTTAGCCAGCGTGGCTAAGTCATCCACCTCATCCTGGGTAAGCTCGACCCATTCGCCTGCTTTAGCGCGCTTATCGAGAAAGATGTTGCCATAGCGTACACGTTTCAGGCGACTGACCGTGAGCCCTTGGGACTCCCAAAGACGACGCACTTCGCGGTTGCGGCCTTCCAGTATCACCACATGGAACCAAGTGTTGATGCCCTCGCCCCCGAACTCCTGAACGTCGGTAAAACGCGCAGGGCCATCTTCCAGCATGACGCCATCCACCATCGCCAGGATGTGCTCACGCGTCACTTCTCCCATGACACGTACTGCATACTCACGTTCCACCTGGGTGGAGGGGTGCATCAAGCGGTTAGCTAACTCGCCATCGGTTGTGAACAGCAGTAAACCGCTGGTATTGATATCCAGGCGGCCAATCGCAATCCAGCGCTCACCTTTAAGACGCGGCAAGCGTTCAAATACCGTGCGTCGACCTTCTGGGTCTTTGCGCGTGCACAGCTCACCTTCCGGCTTGTTGTACATAATCACCCGGCGCGGCACTTCTTCTTCCGGACGCAGCGACACTGGTCGGTCGTCAAAACTGACCTTATCCCGCGCTTCAACACGATCGCCTAGCTTGGCTACTTGGCTATTCACCTTAACGCGGCCATCGGAAATCGCCGTTTCCATTTCACGCCGTGAGCCAAGACCTGCACGAGCCAGGACTTTTGCAGCTTTTCGCTGGTAGGGGGTGTGGTGTTATTACTCTGATTCATGGTCGTCTGACCTCACATCGGTAGTCTGCGTGCGTTCGCGCTCATCTTCATTAGCGCGTTGTGCACGTGCCGCGAGCCGTGCCTGCAAATCGGCAAAACTCAGCGGCTGGGTTAACGCCGTCTCGGCGTGCGTATCGGCTATTTCAGCCGACGTAAGCTCTTCTTTCTGGGGTGGCGCATCCTGCACCGTTTTGATCGTTTCGTCTAGTGCTTCATTCTCAGCATCTGGGCCACTTCCTGCATCGATTCCCGCATCATCCGTCATCATCCCCGGCTCTTCGGGTAGTTGGTTCTCGTCCCAGCTTACCAGCGTGTGCATGGGTGGCAGTGCATCAAGTGTTTTTAGCCCAAAATCGTCTAAAAAGCTGCGTGTGGTGGCGTATACCGCAGGGCGCCCCGGCACATCACGGTGGCCAACGACCCGAATCCAACCGCGCTCCATCAGCGTACGCATAATAGAGCTACTCACGCTGACCCCCGCGCACCTCCTCAATATCCCCACGGGTGACCGGCTGGCGGTAAGCAATCAAGGCCAGGGTTTCCAACAAGGCCCGGGAGTAGCGCTGGGGCCGCTCATCCCATAGCCGCGACACCCACTGAGAGAGGCGGGGACGAATGCGCAACTGATAGCCTGAGACCGTCTCCAAAAGCTCCAGAGCGCCCCCGAATGGCGTAGCTGTAAACGTTCAAGGACATCGCGAAACTCTTTGCGTGTAGGGCATTCACCCTCAACAAAAAGCGTTTCTAGACGCTCCAGGGGTAACGGCTCGCCAGCGGCCAGAAGCGCCGCCTCAATAATGTCATCTAACGCGGTGGCGACGTTACTCATGGCGTCTCCTCACCAGGTTCAAAGGCAGATTCGCCATAGGCATCGTCTTCTATCTGGTTATCCTCAAAAGCGCCCTCCTCATCGTCAGCAAGGGCGGCACGCCTCGCCCGTACGTGAATCGGCGAAAGCGGTGCATTCTGCACAATTTCAATCATGGCTTCTTTGGCCAATTCTAAAATCGCCATAAAGGTCACTACGACACCTGCCCGCCCCTCCTCAAGGGTGAATAGCGATTCAAACGAGGTATAGCGGTGATGAGCATCATCGTGACTGAGTTGCTCCATGATTTTCAGCATGCGCTCGCGGGTAGATAGCACTTCACGGCTAATCTGGTGGGCCTGAACCAGCTCGGCGCGCTTAAGGATATCGGACAACGCGCTGAGCAACTCATCCAACTCTACCTCAGGGTGAATTACTCGGGACTCCAGCGGAGGTAACCCTGCCTGCACGCTAAACCAATCGCGTCCCATACGTGGTAGCGTATCCAGCGTCTCAGCTGCTTCTTTAAGGCGCTCATACTCCTGGAGGCGGCGGATAAGCTCAGCGCGGGGATCCTCCTCCTCATCGCCCTCTACCTTCGGGGGGACGCGGCAGCAACGTACGGGATTTAATTTCCGCCAACATGGCGGCCATCAACAGGTACTCACCGGCCAACTCAATTTCCATGGCCTTCATCAGTTCCACATACTCAATGTACTGATGAGTGATGGTCGCCACGTTGATGGTCAGAATATCGAGATTCTGGCGGCGGATCAGGTAGAGCAGCAAATCCAACGGGCCTTCAAAGGTCTCTAAAAAAACCCGCATCGCCTCGGGAGGAATGTATAAATCCTCCGGCATTTGCGTAATCGGCTCATTAAACAGGCGCCCAAGCGAAACCGCCACTGGCTCAGCGGTCACAGCTTCAGCGCTTTCAAGATCAGCAGTATCGCTTGACGTCTCGCTCACGCGGGTCGGCTCTCTTGGTAAAAGTGAATCAACACAATCGCACAGTTTAGCAAAGTCGGTTGCATTCGCGTTGCTCTATTAGAGGGTAAACGTCAAACGGACTAACCCGCATCGCTGGCTTTTCGGTAGCGGCCAACATAGTCAAACAGCTTGTCGCGGATTTGGTAATGGCGGCCTACTTTGCGCCCTACCACAAAGTCAGGGTGGCGCAGGCGGTGCTGTTCAGCGACGACCTCATCAGCGCTAAGTGGCGTCCATTTGCCTCCCGGTGCACGCAGATGGTAACGCAGAAAGGCAGCATAGAAAGCGCGCCGCTGGGCCGACGTTTCCAGCGCGAACCATTCGGAGAGATGCTCGCCATCTTCGTCGTGATAAGTGACCTTTAAACGCGGCAGGCCTCGCCCATTGGTGGTCGCTTCCAGCTGCATACCGCTGACCCGCAATACCTTGGCGTCTTTCAGCTTAAGGGCATCCTTGAGCTTATCATCCGCATCCACCAACAGCCTGTCGCAGCCGTGGCAGCAGCGGGCAGCAATGTCATTCTCGGCGCCACACTCATCACAAACCTTAAAGCGGAAACGGAAGTCACATTGGCGTTTCTTTCCTTCATCATCTTCAACTAACCCCCTGACAGCGACGGCCGAAGTGCTCGATGACTAGCTCGCCATCGCGCTTGCCCCAGTAGAGGTTGGCATGACCACAGGCGGGGCACTCCACCTGCACCGGCTCGCTGTCGCTATCGGGCTTCGGCTCGCCCACTTCCGGCGCGAAGATATCCCATGGGTTACCAGCATAATCCAGAATCAAGCAGTCCTCTTTACCCGGCGAAAGACGCAGCCCACGCCCAATCATTTGCTGATAGAGGCTAATCGACTCCGTAGGGCGCAAAATAGCGATCAGATCCACATGCGGCGCATCGAAACCGGTGGTCAGTACCGCCACGTTCACCAGGTACTTAATCGCCCGCGCCTTGAAGGCATCAATCAACGCCTTGCGTTCTTGAGAGGGTGTCGCGCCGGTAATCAAGGCGGCCTCAGCCGGCGGTAAATAGCCCATAATTTCTTCTGCATGGGCCACGGTAGCGGCAAAAATCATCACGCCCTGCCGATCCACCGCGCGTGCGATGATTTGCTCGATAATGCCCGGCGTCGCCCGGCTTCCAGCCACTACTCGGTTAAGCGCTTCCTCCTGGAACAGGCCGCTTGAAGCGGGTTTGAGCGCGGAGAAGTCGTAGCCCTCTATGGCCATATCCAGGCGTTTTGGGGCCGCCAGATAGCCCTGCTTCACCATTAGACGCAGCGGCTGCTCAAACACACAGTCGCGAAAGAAACTCTCTTCGCTGCCCCTCACCATGCCGTGATGGTGGCGATAGTAGATAAACCCTTGCCCCAATCGGTAAGGCGTCGCGGTAAGCCCGAGTATTTTAAGCTGAGGGGTTGTGGCGGCGCAGGTGCTCGATCACCTGACCGTAGCTGGCGTCTTCATTGAGCGATACGCGGTGACTCTCATCGATCACCAGCAGGGTAAAGTTTGCGTCATTAAATTGCTCTAAGTTGCGCACCACCGACTGCACCGAGCCAAACACCACTTGCCGGGTTGCCTCTTTGCGCTTTAACCCGGCGCTAAATATATCTGCCTCGAGGCCATACGCCTGATACTTGGCATGGTTCTGCTCCACTAGCTCTCGCACATGGGCCAGCACTAATACCCGCCCCGAGCGAGACGCGCCAGTTCAGCGATGACCAGGGATTTACCGCTCCCGGTCGGCAGCACTACCAACGCCGGCTCACTGGACGCGCGAAAGTGCCCTACCACCCGCTTTACCGCCTCCTGCTGGTAGGGGGCGTAACTGGGGCGTCTGCATGGGGGATGCGAAAGGCGGCCCGGAGGCCGCCTTGTCGTGTTGCGTCATTGTTCACCTATAAGGGTGTCTTCGTTAACCCAACCAAACCCGAGCGTTGCGGAACAGACGTAACCAGGCGCCATCTTCGGTCCACTCTGCCGGTCGCCAGGAATTGGTGACCGCCCGAGTGACGCGTTCAGGATGCGGCATCATAATGGTCACCCGGCCATCGGGCGTGGTCAGGCCGGTAATGCCCGAGGGCGAACCGTTAGGGTTGGCCGGGTAGCGGGTGGTCGCTTGGCCGTAGTTATCGATGTAGCGCAGCGCGATTTGGCTACTCGACTGCATGCTGCGTAAGTGAGCGCTGTCACGGAATTCTGCGCGTCCTTCGCCATGGGCCACGGCGATGGGAAGCTGCGAGCCTTCCATACCGGCTAGCAGAATCGAAGGGCTCTTCTCAACCCGCACCATGGAAACCCGCGCCTCGAACTGCTCGGACTCATTGCGCACGAAAGTCGGCCAGTTTTCGGCACCGGGGATTAGCGACTTCAACTGCGACAGCATCTGGCAGCCGTTGCAGACGCCCAATGAGAAGCTATCATCACGGGCAAAAACGCCGCAAACTGCTCCTGGGCACGCTCGTTAAACAGCACCGATTTAGCCCAACCACCACCTGCACCCAATACATCGCCATAGGAGAAGCCGCCACAAGCGACAAGCCCTTTGAACGCATCCAGAGAAACGCGCCCTTCGAGGATGTCACTCATGTGTACATCCACTGCTTCAAAACCGGCTTTATCGAAGGCCCAGGCCATTTCTACCTGGCCATTGACGCCCTGCTCGCGCAGCACCGCCATGGCAGGTTTGGCGGTATTAACAAATGGCGCACTGATATCGTCATTAATATCGAAGGTTGGGGTTGCGGAAAGCCCTGGATCACGGCTATCGAGCAGATTGTCGTATTCGTTCTTGGCGCATTCAGGATTATCCCGCAATGCCTGCATACGGTAGCTGGTTTCCGCCCAGGTACGCTGGGTAAGCTGACGCGTGGTTTCCAGTAGCGGCTCTTCGAACAGCGTCACGCGCACCTGGTCATCGTAGCGGGGCGGGCGATCACACCACAGGTTTCGATACCGGCCACGGCAAACTGCGCCAGCACTTCTTCAGTGTGTTGACGATTGACCTGAATTACCGCCCCAACTCTTCGGAGAACAGCGCATTCAATGCCTCGACCGGTTCGTCGATCATCCAGTCGAGCTTGATCTCAAGCCCGGCATGGGCGGCAAAGGCCATTTCCAGCAGGGTGACCAGCAGGCCGCCATCGCTGCGATCGTGATACGCCAACAGCTTCCCGTCGCGATTGAGGCCCTGAATCACCTCAAAAACGCCTTGATATCTTCGGGGTCATCCACATCGGGGCAGTCATTGCCCACTTGGCCGTATACCTGGGCCAAGGCGGAGCCACCAAGCGATTTTGCCCGCCACCCAGATCAATCAAAATCAGATCCGATTCGTCTTGATCCAGATTGATCTGCGGCGTTAGCGTCGCCAACGCATTGGTCACGGGTGCAAAGCCAGTCACCACTAGCGAGAGCGGCGAGGTGACGCTTTTGTCTTCGTGCTCACCCTGCTCGTTTTCATCTTTCCAGGCGGTACGCATCGACATTGAATCCTTGCCGACTGGGATTGCAATACCCAGCGCCGGGCACATTTCCATGCCCACTGCGTAAACCGCATCATAAAGCGCCTGGTTTTCACCTGGGTGATCAGCAGCACTCATCCAGTTAGCAGAGAGTTTGATATCGCTGAGCTTGGCAATTGGCGCTGCGGCTAGATTGGTAATCGCTTCGGCGACCGCCAAACGGGCGCTGGCTGCAGGGTTGATCAACGCCACCGGGGGACGCTCCCCCATGGCCATGGCTTCACCAGTGTGCGTGTCGTAGCTTGCCGTGGTGACCGCCACATCGGCCACCGGCACCTGCCAGGGACCGACCATTTGGTCACGTGCCACCAAGCCGGTAATCGAACGGTCACCAATGGTGATCAGGAAGTTTTTAGAGGCTACCGTCGGCAGGCGTAGCACGCGATCCAGCGCTTCGCGCAGATCGAGATTATCGAGCATTACCCCCGAAAGCTCTGGGTCGTGACGCTCAAATTCGCGCTGCATTTTGGGCGCTTTACCGAACAGCACGCTCATCGGCAAATCGACGGGCTTGCTATCAAAGTGACCATCGCGCACTTCAAGGTGATGCGCTTCCAACGCCTCGCCAACGACCGCATAGGGCAGCGTTCGCGCTTACATAGCGCGTCAAAGGTTTCCAGATCTTCGGGCGCTACGGCCAGGACATAGCGCTCCTGGGCTTCGTTACACCAGATTTCCAACGGGCTCATGCCCGGCTCGGCGTTGGGCACCGCGCGCAAATCAAATCGGCCGCCGCGGTTGCCGTCCTTGACCAGCTCGGGAAGTGCGTTAGAAAGCCCACCGGCACCTACATCGTGAATAAAGCGGATCGGGTTGTGGTCGCCCAGCGCCCAACAGCGGTCAATCACTTCCTGGGCGCGACGCTCAATCTCCGGGTTTTCACGCTGTACCGAGGCGAAATCCAGGTCGGCGCTAGAGGTACCAGACGCCATGCTGGAGGCGGCACCGCCGCCAAGGCCAATCAACATCGCCGGGCCGCCCATCACAATCAGCTTGCCGCCAACAGGGATATCACCCTTCTGGACGTGGTGCGCACGAATGTTTCCATAACCGCCCGCGAGCATGATGGGCTTATGGAAACCGCGCCGCTCGATACCGCCCTCGTTCAATGACTCCTGTTCGTAAGTACGGAAGTAGCCGGTTAGATTGGGGCGACCAAACTCATTGTTAAACGCCGCGCCGCCAATCGGGCCTTCGAGCATAATGTTGAGCGCCGACTCCATCCGCCCTGGCTTGCCGTAATCGAAGGCTTCCCAAGGCTGCACGAACTCAGGAATGCGCAGATTGGAGACGGTAAAACCTGACAGGCCGGCTTTGGGCTTGCCGCCGATACCTGTGGCGCCCTCATCACGGATTTCACCACCCGAGCCCGTTGCGGCACCGGGAAACGGGGCAATCGCGGTGGGGTGATTGTGTGTTTCTACTTTCATCAGGATATGAATGGGTTCCTGATGGGTGCCGTAAAGCGCCCGCTCTTCTTCAGCCCCGGTTAGCGGCTTAGCAAAAAAGCGCCCTGCCTGACTGCCCTTAATGACGGCAGCATTATCGCTGTAAGCGGAGAGCACATTATCCGGCGATGACGCAAAGGTGTTCTTGATCATCTTAAACAGTGAGTGGCTTTGCGGCTCACCATCGATGACCCAGTCGGCGTTGAAAATTTTGTGGCGACAGTGCTCAGAGTTGGCCGGGCGAACATCATCAGTTCAACGTCGCTGGGGTTACGCCCCAACTCATTGAAAGCATCGACAAGATAGTCGATTTCATCTTCTGCCAGCGCCAGCCCTAGCGCCTGATTGGCCGTAGCCAGTGCATCCCTACCGCCCTCTAGAATATCCACACTGCCTAGCGGTGCCGGCTCGTGGTGGGCAAACAGCTTAGCAGCGTCTGAAGCATCGGACAGCACGGTTTCAGTCATGCGGTCGTGCAGCAATGCCGCCAGTGCGTTCAAGCTCTCTTCGTCCGGCATAGCGGTGAAGCTGACCCGGTAATCGATACCGCGCTCGATGCGGTTAATTTGGTGCAACCCGCAATTGTGGGCGATATCGGTCGCTTTTGACGACCAGGGTGACTGAGTACCTAAACGTGGTACCACTAAAAAACGCTGGGCTCGCTCAGGCACTTCTACGCTCGATTGAGTGCCATCGCCCGTCCCATAGTCAAGTAACTGCACCAAACGTTCACGGACAGCGTCCTCCAGTTCCTCATGGCGGTCATGGGAATTAAGATCGATAAAATGAACATAGTGGGCAGACAGCGCTTCCACCTCGGGAGCACGTTCACGCAGCACCGTTAACAGCCGAGCATGACGGAAGGCAGAAAGGGCGGGCGCGCCTCGCAGTTCGAGCATATCCTGAAGCCTCTAGAGCAGGGAAATTCGTGCAGGGGGAAATTACCGGGCCGCTAGGCGGCCGTGCTTTATGGTACCGAAAAACCCCTATGATACTGGAAACCAGCCACCACACGAAATCAACAAGGTGACAGCGTGACCCTGGCTGGGTATCGTGGCAGATTGTTTCATGCCGACAAGACGCCATGCTGACGTTGATTTGCCGACATTTCTTAGCCCGAGCCAGCGCTTATTATGCGTTAACCGCTATTACGTTACTGGTGATGGTACCTACGCTTTGTCTCGTCCCCCCAGGCGAGCATCTCACGCATATCAGCGCAAAAGATTTTATTACCGTTCATACCCGCAATACCCCCACGACCTATTACGAAGGCCGCCATGGCCCCACCGGCTTTGAATACGAGCTGATGCACCGTTTCGCCGACTACTTGGGTGTGAGTCTTAATCTTGACGCCACTCACCACCCAGAAAGCGTATTGCCCGCAGTGCGCGAAAATGGCGACCTGGGTGCTGCTGCGCTGCCATTATTGCCAAGCACGCCTGGTGTTCACTACACCCGCCCGATTATCCAGATGCAGCCGCTGGTCGTGTATCGTCGCGGACTTCACGGCATCCAGGCACCTAGCGACCTTGTCGGTCTGGAGCTTGGCACGCTTAGCAAGGCTGGTACCAGCGAAGCGCTGCGCGACCTACAACGCCGCCACCCCACGCTGAGCTGGAAAGAGTCTCATGAACTTGAAGTTGCTGAACTGTTGGCGCGGGTTGAAGACGGCACCCTGGACGCCGCGGTGATCTTTGAACATCAGTTTCGTTTAAACCGGCTATTTTTCCCCAATGTTGAACGTGGCTTTACGCTGGGCGACCCGCTCTCCATGGTGTGGGCGTTACCCAGCGGGCGCGGGCTGGGTTTACTCGAAGCCGCCAACCGTTTTCTACAAGATTTACAGGAAAGCGGCATGCTGGATCGACTCTTCAGCCGCTACTTTGGTCATGACGACTATTTAGAGTATGTGGGTACGCGCACTTTTCTTGGTCACCTGGATGCGCGCCTGCCCCGTTACACGGAGTTATTCCAGCAATCCGCCCAAGAAACCGGTTTTGACTGGAAGCTACTGGCTGCCGTGGGCTATCAGGAATCTCACTGGGACCCGGATGCTGTCTCGCCGACAGGCGTGCGAGGCTTAATGATGCTGACCAACCCCACCGCCAGCGACATGGGAATTGCCGACCGCACCGACCCGGCACAGAGCATTGATGGCGGCGCCCGTTACCTGCGCAGCGTTAAAGACCGCTTACCAGAAAGCATTACCGGTGATGACCGTCTGTTTATGGCCATGGCCGCCTATAATGTCGGCCTCGGCCACTTATACGATGCCCGCAAGATTGCCGAGAAACGCGGCGGCAACCCCGACAGCTGGGCGGATGTGCGCGCCGCGCTGCCCTGTTACAAGAACGTGAATGGCACAGCCAAACACGTCACGGCTACGCCCGTGGCGGCGAGCCGGTGATATACGTGCGTAATATCCGCCGTTACTATGAAATGCTTGAGTATGTAGAACTTAGCCGCCAGCAGTTTTTTCAATTAGAACAAACGCCGACAAACGATGATCCGCTACTGCCGTTTGAGCTTGTGCCGCCATTAAACCAATAATTTATCGCTCGCCGCGTTAGGTTTGAGCGTTCCTGCTCTCTTTTTCTTATACAGAAAGTAATCAACGACACCGAGTAATTAAAGAAATTTTACGGTCTATGGATTACGCTTTTCTAAGCGTTGGGTAAATACACTAACGACAGCAAACGCTCGTTACGTTAACAACTATGTCAGACGCCGATCTTATAAAGCGGCATGAAGGACCATGATGGCCGCACGCACTACCGCCATACGCTTTTAGTGTCTGACACCACTTCGCCATAATGGGAAACCAGGGACCGCTTTGATGAACGCCAGCGTCGACACATTTTCAAGTCATGAAGCCAAGTTACAGGCCTTACGCGATGTGCTTCAGGTCCGTCTTGGGCAGTTGCTGCCCGAAGAACATGAGCACGATCTGGTGGCGGCGGCAATGCGCGAAGGAACGCTAGTGCCGGGGAAACGAATTCGCCCGTTGTTACTGCTGTTGACAGCGCAGGACCTGGGCTGCCCGCCCGACCGGCCCGGACTTCTAGACTTGGCCTGCGCGGTTGAGATGATACACGCGGCGTCACTAATGCTAGATGATATCCCGTGCATGGACGGTGCCCTGCTGCGTCGCGGCAGGCCCACGATTCACCGCCAGTTTGGCGAAAATGTGGCAATTCTCGCCGCCGTGGCGTTACTTAGCCGCGCGTATGGTGTCGTAACCGAGGGCAGAAGCCCTTTCTGACAGCTGCAAGACCCAGGCAGTCACAGCGCTCTCCCGCGCCGCCGGGTTAGAGGGGCTGGTACAAGGCCAGTTTCGTGATTTGAGTGAAGGCTGCCATCCGCGTAGTGCGGACGCTATCGTATCGACCAATACGCTAAAAACCGCCACGCTGTTTGAGGCTACGCTGCAAATGGCCGCGCTCGCGGCAAACGCCTCACCCGGTACGCGTCAGATGCTGAAAAGCTTTGCCCAGCACCTGGGGCAAGCTTTTCAACTATTGGATGATCTTTCCGACAGCTCCGGCGACACCGGTAAGGACGTCAATCAGGACAGTGGCAAATCAACGTTGGTCGCCATACTGGGCCCAGCAGCGGTTCGCCAACGTTTGCAAGAACACCTGCGCCGCGCCGATGCGCATCTGACTGAGGCCTGCGGATCAACGGCGGTTACCCGCGGGTTTATAAACGACTGGTTTGATAAGCAGCTGGCTATGTTCGGCTGATTGCTCATATCAAGGAGTGGCAATGAAGGAGACAGAGCTGACCCAGCGCAAGAACGACCATCTGGATATTGTGCTCAACCCATCGCTGGCGGGACACGACCCGCACGGGGTTCGAACACTGGCGCTTTGAACACTGTGCCCTGCCGGAACTTGACCTGGACAGCATCGACCTTGGCACGTCGCTCTTCGGGCGGACGATGCAGGCGCCGCTTTTAATCAGTTCGATGACCGGTGGTGCCAGCCGCTCCAACGACATCAATCGTTTTCTGGCCGAAGCGGCACAAACCCTGGGGCTTGCCATGGGCGTTGGTTCCCAGCGGGTCGCACTTGATAGCGACGCCAACTGGGGATTGACGCGTGAGCTGCGCACCCTCGCCCCGGATATCCCGCTACTCGCCAATCTAGGGGCGGCGCAGCTTACCGGCCAGCACGGCAGCGATTACGCTAGACGGGCAGTAGAGATGATTGAGGCGGACGCGCTGATCGTGCACCTGAACCCGCTGCAGGAAGCCCTGCAAACCGGCGGTGATCGCGACTGGCGCGGCATTTTAGCGGCCATTGAGCGCGTCACGGCGTCACTCGGCGCCCCGGTGGTGGTCAAGGAAGTAGGTGCGGGGCTCTCCGCCACGGTTGCCCGCCAACTCCATGAAGCGGGAGTAGCCATGCTGGACATTGCCGGCGCTGGCGGCACCAGTTGGGCCGCCGTTGAAGGGGGAGCGCGCCAGCACGGCGCAAAAGCGCGCGGTTGCCATGGCCTTCGCCAACTGGGGCATTTCTACCGCGCAAGCGCTGTGCGAGGTACGCAAAGCAATGCCCACAATGCCGCTGATCGCCTCGGGCGGTATCACCAACGGCATTGATGCGGCCAAGGCGCTGTGCCTGGGCGCGGACCTGGTGGGCCAGGCAGCGGCGGCCCTGCATAGTGCGACAACTTCGCTTGACGCCGTCATCGACCATTTCCAGATCATCATTGAGCAGCTGCGGGTCGCCTGTTTCTGCACCGGCAGCGCAGATCTGATCGCTCTGCGACACGCAGTGCTGCTGCGCGTTGCGGGGCAGGCATGAGCCACTATGCGGTCATCGCGCCGCCGCTTTACAGTCATGTCAAGGCGCTTCAGGCCCTTGCGATCCAACTGATCGAGCGTGGCCACCAGATTACCTTCGTACAGCAGTTTGAAGCCCGCCCCTGCTTGACGATCCGCGTATCGGCTTTTATCCGCTGGGTGAAACGCGCCTTGCCCCGGGCAGCCTGGTCAACACTCTGGCACTTGCTGCCCGTCCCTCTGGCCTGGGACTTTTCCGGCTGATTGACGATCTGGCCGCCACTACCGACATGCTTTGCCATGAGCTGCCTGCCGCTATTGAGACGCTCGGGGTCGACGGGGTGATTGTGGATCAGATGGAGGCCGCTGGGGGCTTGTGGCCGATGCGCTGGGCCTGCCTTACGTGTCGGTTGCCTGCGCTCTGCCGGTTAACCGCGAGCCGGGCCTGCCGCTACCGGTCATGCCGTTTGCCTACGCGACCAGCACCCAAGCCCAGCATCGCTATGAGACCAGCGAAAAAATCTACGACTGGCTGATGCGCCGCCATGCCCGGGTTATCGCCCACCACGCCCAGCGCTTAGGACTAACGCCGCGTCATTCGCTGCATGAATGCCTGTCCACACTTGCCCAAATCAGCCAAACGCCGCCTTCGCTGGACTTCCCGCGTGCGGCGTTACCTGCCTGTTTTCATGCAGTGGGTCCTCTGCGCGATGAAAGGCCCGCTGATCACGCAGAAACGAAGATGGCCTTGCCATCCACGCCGTTTGTATTTGCCTCGCTGGGCACACTGCAGGGTCATCGCTACGCGCTGTTTCGTAAGATCGCGAAGGCCTGCCAGCGTGTAGAAATGCCGCTTTTGATCGCCCACTGCGGCGGCTTGAATGCCACCCAGGTGGCCAGGCTTGAGCGCTACGGCACCACATACGTAACCGACTTCGCCGATCAGCGCACGGCGCTTTCCAAAGCCAGCGCCGTGATTACCCATGGCGGCCTGAACACCGTTGTCGATGCCGTCCAAAGTGCAACCCCGATGCTTGCCATACCACTGGCCTTCGACCAGCCCGGCGTGGCTGCACGCATTGTCCACCATGGCATCGGACAGAGCGCCACACGGTTTGCTAGCAGCGCGATCCTTGCCAGGCGATTAAGCGATTTGCTCAATAACGATAGCTATCGGCTTCGCCTAAGCACCATGCCCCCGCGCTCATGCAGGGCGGGCGGCGCAGCCAAGGCCGCCCAAATTGCCGAGCAGGCGCTCAGCGAATGCCGCCCCGTATTGGCGGAGGCTGCATGATCAACACAAGATGGGATCTTATTTTGGTTGGCGCGGGGCTTGCCAACGGCCTGATTGCCTGGCGCCTGCGCCAGTGTCAGCCCGCGCTTAACGTACTGCTGATCGAGGCAGGCCCCACGCCCGGCGGCAACCATACCTGGTCCTTTCACCATGGCGACATCAGCGCCGCTCAGCACGCCTGGCTCGATCCGCTGGTGGCCCACCGCTGGGCGGATTACGACGTTTTCTTTCCTGAACGGACTCGCACCGTGGCTGGTGGCTACACAAGCGTCACCTCCGAGCGCTTTGCCGAGGTCATCAGCCGAGCGCTTGGCGATCATCTTGTGACGCAGACGCCAATCAGCCGGCTAACCCCTACTTCGGTGGCTCTCGAAGACGGCCGCATCCTTGAAGCCGGGGCCGTCATCGATGGCCGAGGCTACCAGCCAAGCCCGCATCTTACGGTTGGGCTTCAGGCGTTTCTCGGCCAGCAGTGGCAGCTTAAGCACCCCCACGGGCTTACCCGTCCGCGGCTGATGGACGCCACCGTGGACCAACAAGGCGGCTACCGGTTTGTCTATACCCTGCCGCTGTCGGCCACGTCGCTGCTAATTGAGGATACGCATTATATTGACCGCGCCACGCTCGATCACGATCGGGCACGGCTGAACATTGCTTACTATGCTAAAGCGCAAGACTGGGCGCTGGGCACGCTGCAGCGCGAGGGAGCAGGGCAACCTGCCGATCACCCTGACGGGCAACCACGAGGCATTCTGGCAGGCGGCCCAGGGTCAGCCACAAAGCGGCCTACGCGGCGGCCTGTTTCACCCCACGACCGGCTATTCGCTTCCGCTGGCAGTGTCGCTTGCCGATATGATCGCCGCGCAATCCTATTTTACGCCGGAATCGCTGTATCGCCTTATTCGCGGTTACGCGGCGCAGTGCTGGCGGCGGCAGCGCTTTTTTCGCATGCTCAACCGCATGCTGTTTCTGGCCGGCCCTGATGATAAGCGCTGGCAGGTGATGCAGCGCTTTTACGGTCTGAACGACGGTCTGATTGCGCGCTTCTATGCCGGCCGGCTGACCCTTGCCGATCAGGCGCGAATATTGACGGGCAAACCACCGGTACCGGTGCGCGAGGCCTTACAGGCCGTTCTCAAACAAACCCCTCGGCTGCGAGCCTTTCATGATGAGTAAAGCAATCGTAATTGGGTCAGGCTTTGGCGGCTTGGCACTGGCCATACGTCTACAGGCAGCGGGCATTCCCACCCTGATTCTTGAGCAGCGCGACAAGCCCGGCGGGCGCGCCTATGTTTATCAGGATCAGGGTTTCACCTTTGATGCTGGCCCCACGGTGATCACCGACCCCAGCGCCATCGAGGAGCTGTTTACCCTGGCAGACAAGCGTCTGGCCGACTATGTCGAACTGATGCCGGTCACGCCCTTTTACCGGCTGTGCTGGGAGTCGGGCAAGGTATTTGATTACGACAACGACCAGGCCCACCTTGAGGAGCAGATCGGCCAGTTTAACCCTTCGGATGTTGAGGGCTACCGGCGCTTTTTAAGCTATTCCCAGGCGGTGTTCAAGGAGGGCTACCTGAAGCTTGGTACCGTGCCGTTTCTGTCGTTTCGCGATATGGTGCGCGCAGGACCGCAGCTGGCGCGGCTGCAGGCCTGGCGCAGCGTTTATAGCATGGTCGCCAAGTTCATCGAAGACGACCATCTGCGCCAGGCGTTCTCGTTTCACTCGCTGTTGGTGGGTGGCAACCCGTTTGCTACCTCTTCCATTTGTGATTCACGCGCTTGAGCGCGAATGGGGCGTATGGTTTCCGCGCGGCGGCACCGGCGCGCTGGTACAGGGCATGGTGAAGCTCTTCCAAGACATGGGCGGCGAGATTGAGCTCAATGCCGAGGTTACGCGGATTGAAGCCGACGGCAACACCCTGCAGGCGGTACAGCTTGCCGACGGCCGACGCATTGAAGCGAGCGCCGTGGCGTCCAACGCCGACGTGGTGCATACCTATGAAAAGCTGCTTGGTCACCACCCGGTGGGGGCGGCGCGCAGTACGTCGCTCAAGCGCAAGCGCATGAGCAACTCGCTGTTCGTGCTCTATTTCGGCCTCAACCACCATCACGAGCAGTTGGCCCACCACACCGTCTGCTTCGGGCCGCGCTACAAGGAGCTGATTGACGATATCTTCAACAGCGACGCCCTGGCCGAGGATTTCTCGCTCTACTTGCACGCCCCGTGCGTTACCGACCATCATTGGCGCCGCCCGGCTGCGGCAGCTACTACGTACTCGCCCCGTGCCGCATCTGGGCACCGCTGACCTTGACTGGGAAGTGGAAGGCCCCACCTGCGCGAGCGCATCTTTGATTACCTGGAGCAGCACTATATGCCCGGGCTTCGCGAACAGCTGGTAACGCATCGGATGTTCACGCCGTTTGATTTCCGCGACCAGTTGGGTGCACATCAGGGATCGGCGTTTTCCATCGAACCTATCTTGACCCAGAGTGCCTGGTTCCGGCCCCATAACCGCGACAGCCGCATTGCCAATCTCTATCTCGTTGGCGCCGGCACCCACCCCGGCGCAGGCGTCCCGGGCGTTATCGGCTCGGCCAAGGCAACGGCGGGGTTGATGGTGGAGCAGTTGGCCCCATGAACCAGCCCCTGCTTGACCACGCCACCCGCACTATGGCCGTCGGCTCCAAGAGCTTTGACACGGCGGCCAAGCTATTTGATGCCGATACCCGGCGCAGCGCGCTGATGCTCTACGCTTGGTGCCGCCACTGCGACGATGTGATCGACGACCAGACGCTGGGCTTCAATATCGGTACCGCAAGCGCTACCAACGCGCAGGAGCGCCTGGCAAGCCTTGAAGCACAGACCCGCCAGGCCTACGCGGGCGAGCCCATGGAAGCGCCCGCCTTTGCCGCGTTTCAGGAAGTCGCCCTTAAGCACGGCATTCCGCCCAGGCGCGCTTTCGAGCACTTGGAAGGCTTTGCCATGGACGTGCGTGATGAGCACTACACAACCTTTGAGGATACGCTGCGCTACTGTTATCACGTGGCAGGCGTGGTGGGCCTGATGATGGCCCAGGTAATGGGCGTGCGTGATGAAAGGTGCTGGATCGCGCCTGCGATCTGGGCCTGGCGTTTCAGCTCACTAATATTGCCCGAGACATTGTCGAAGACGCCCACGCCGGGCGCTGCTACCTGCCGTCAAACTGGCTGGCGGAAGAAGCACTGACGATGAAAACCCTAAACGACCCCACCTGCCGCCCCCAGGTGGCACGGCTTGCCGAACGCCTGGTTAGCGAAGCCGAACCCTACTACGCTTCCGCCAAGGGCGGGCTTTGCGGGCTGACGCTACGCTCGGCTTGGGCGATTGCCACAGCGCATGGGGTCTACCGCAGGATTGGCTTAAAGGTACGGCGCGCCGGAGCGCACGCCTGGGACAAACGACAGAGCACTAGCAAACAGGAGAAACTGGCGCTGTTGATCAAGGGCAGCGCACTGGCGCTCAGCTCTCGCGTGACGACACCGGCGCCGCGTCCGTCGGGGCTTTGGCAGCGGCCTGCTTAGCCTTCGGCTGGCGGCTTTTAGCGTCGCCTCAAGCTTTTCCACCGGTGGCGAGTATAGAAAGCCGAACGACACGCAATCCTCGCGGCTCTTGACCGCGTGGTGCAGCCTATGGGCTTTATAGAGGCGTTTCAAGTAGCCGCGCCTGGGGATATAGCGAAACGGCCAGCGCTTGTGTACCAACCCATCGTGAACGATAAAGTAGATCGCGCCATAGGCGGTCATGCCCGCGCCGATCCACTGCAGCGGCCACACACCGGCGGTGCCCAGCGCGATCAGGCCGATGGCGAAAAGCGCAAACACCACGGCATACAGATCGTTCAGCTCGAACCAGCCGGTGCGCGGCCGGTGGTGAGAGCGGTGCCAGCCCCATCCCCAGCCATGCATGATGTACTTGTGGGCCAGCGTCGCGAAAAGCTCCATACCAGCCACCGTCAGCAGGACGATTAAGATATTCCACACTACGAGCATATAGTCTCCACGCCACACCAAGTGACCGCCTGAACCTCAGGCTGTTACCAATAATCCTAGCGCCTTGCAGCAAAAACGCTTTCAACAATTTTCTGGATTCAGGCCCCAGCACGCCTGCGCTAATCTCGACCTGATGGTTAAACCACGGCTGTGCCAATAGGTTAGCTTTAGATTCGACCATGCCGGCTCGGGGTTCGGCGGCACCGTATACCAGACGGCTAAGGCGTGCATGTATCATTGCCCCTGCACACATCATGCAGGGGCTCCAAGGTAACAAACAGCGTGCAACCCTCAAGCCGATAGTTACCCTGATGCTTACCTGCTGCGCGTAGGGCACGAATTTCCGCATGACCGCTAGGATCGCAACTGGCAACCGGCGCATTACATCCAGCCCCAATGATCTCCCCTTGCGCATCGACGATAACCGCCCCCACGGGCACCTCGCCAGCGTCAGCGGCCAAGTGTGCCTGGTCTAGCGCACGGTGCATGTAAAATTCATCGCTGCGCATAAACGTAAACTCCGCTAAGGTAGCTAAACGATCGTATGAAAGGGTTGCCCGCCGCTGTGGTAGCCCGCTTTCACCGACAGCATTCTATCAAGACAGTCGCAAGGATACCGAGAATGACAGACGCGCTGAACAAGCTGGTAAACTTACTGGAGTTAGAAACATTGGAAACTCTATTTCGTGGCCAAAGCCAGGATCTAGGCTTTCCTCAGCTCTATGGAGGCCAAGTACTTGGTCAAGCGCTAGCCGCTGCCGCCCGCACTGTGCCTGACGAGCGGCGCCCACATTCTCAACATGGCTACTTCCTGCGTCCCGGCGACCCGCACCGCCCTGTTGTCTACCAAGTAGATACGATTCGGGATGGGGGCAGTTTCACCACTCGACGCGTTACTGCCATCCAAAAGGCCGGCCGATCTTTTCTGCAGCGCTTCCTTTCAAAACGAAGAAGAGGGCTTTAGTCATCAGCGCGCCATGCCGAATGTGCCCACGCCCGAAATGCTTATAGAGAGCGGCGACGCCAAACATGATCGCTTTCCCGGACATCCGATTGAGTTTCTGCACCTCGCTGGCAATCCTGACAATGGCACACCGGCGGGGCAATGCTTATGGTTTCGTCTTTCAGGCACACTGCCAGACGACCCGGCACTGCATCGACACCTGCTCTCTTACGCCTCTGATTTCAATCTACTCACCACTAGCCTGATTCCCCATGGCATCGAATACCGCGATCCCAAACTGCGCATCGCGAGCCTTGATCATGCCCTTTGGTTGCATCAGGACACGCGCTTAGACGACTGGCTGCTGTATGTTATCGACTCACCCTGGGCAGGCGGCGCTCGCAGCCTAGCGCGGGGGCATATTTACAGCCGCGATGGTCGCTTAGTCGCTTCCACCGCTCAAGAAGGGCTAACGCGCTACTCAGGACTAGCCTACCAATCACTAAAACAAATACGCCCGCAAGAAGCGGGCATAATTCAGCGGGCATAGTTCAGCGGACATAAGTCAGCGAACTAGCTAAGACCTTAGCTGCCGTAAACGTCGTTGATTGACTCTAGCGGATAGTGCGCCGGAAACGGTTTGCGCGCCACACCAGAGTCGACAGCCGCTTGCGCAACCGCCGAGGACACCCGCGCCAACAGGCGGATATCCACTGGTGTTGGGATAATATACTCGCGACCAAAGCTCATCTCGGTGCGCTCGTAGGCGTTCAATACTTCTTGCGGCACCGGCTCGCGGGCCAGGTCTTTCAGCGCATGCACAGCGGCCAGCTTCATCTCTTCATTAATACGGGTGGCCCGAACATCCAACGCCCCACGAAAGATAAACGGGAAGCCCAACACATTGTTTACCTGATTGGGGAAATCCGAACGACCAGTCGCCATAATCACGTCCGGACGGGCCTCACGGGCAACATCTGGGTGAATCTCCGGGTCGGGGTTGGTACACGCAAAAATCACCGGATCAGGCGCCATTTTCTTAACCTGGTCAGCGGAAAGCAGCCCTGGGCCTGATAAGCCGATAAAGACATCAGCAGCGTCGATTGCGTCATCTAGCGTGCGCATGTCGGTATCACGGGCAAACTCGGCTTTATATTCGTTAATGCCTTCGCGATCCGTATGAATAACGCCACGGCGGTCGAGCATCACCAAGTTCTCTTTTTCGCACCGCAAGAAATCAGTAGTCGCATACAGGCAATCGCCGCCGCCCCTGCGCCCATACACACAATCTTTACGTTCTCGATCGACTTACCAGCAATTTCCAGTGCATTCAGCATACCCGCGGCGGTCACAATCGCAGTACCGTGCTGGTCATCATGAAAGACCGGGATGCTGCAGCGCTCAATCAGCGCCTTTTCAATTTCAAAGCATTCTGGTGCTTTGATATCTTCAAGGTTAATACCACCCCAGGTGTCGGCAATACGCGCGACGGTATCAATAAACGCCTGAGGGCTCTCCGCATCGACTTCTATGTCTACCGAGTTGATGCCTGCAAAGCACTTAAACAACACCCCTTTGCCTTCCATTACCGGCTTACTGGCCAGCGGACCCAAATTCCCCAGTCCAAGAATAGCGCTACCGTCAGAAATAACCGCTACCAAATTACCCTTACCGGTGTAGCGATAAGCATTTTCCGCTTCGCGGGCGATTTCACGCACTGGCTCAGCCACGCCTGGGCTATACGCCAGCGCCAAATCCCGTGCGGTTGCGGTAGGTTTGGTCAACTCCACCGACAACTTACCGGGAATCGGTTTCGCGTGATAATCCAAAGCTGCCTGCTTATTTGCATCCGTCATGGTCAGAGTCCAGTTAACATAAAGTAGATAAGTTATTTCAGAATATAGAAAAAACCAAGTGCCTCAAGCGCGTCGTCAACTTAGAACAAAACGCTCGTTTAACTGAGTTTTACCTTCATATTCGCTACAATTGGGTGTTATTTGCTGTAACTTATGCACGCGCCGCTTATCTATAACGCTTTGCTTATTCACCTATCACAGTAATTATGAAAAATTTTTCCATAAAATCCATGTAAGTAGCTTATCAGAGAAATAAAAAACCCACGCCGTGGCGTGGGTTTTATACAAGCACAGACTGTGCTCGCGGTAGGGCTATCCGATGTGGATTAGCCGCGCTTAACAGCAGCGCCGAAACGCTTATTGAAGCGTTCTACACGGCCACCAGTGGTCGCTTGCTTCTGCTTACCTGTGTAGAACGGGTGGCAGTTGGAGCACACATCCAGAGAGAAGTCCTGATCTGACGTAGAACCGACCTGGAAATTAGCGCCGCAAGAACAAGTAGCGGTGACTGTGTTGTAATTCGGGTGGATACCTTGTTTCATCTCGAGCCTCACGAAGCTGTATGCCGCCACCTGATCTCGTGCCAGGCACCGCATACGGGTTTGGAAAAACTACTAACCGGTTAGCCGCTCTGTCGTTAAGATAAGTCGTTAAGACTGAGAGCGGTCGCATATTCTAGCAAAACTAACGCCGGAGGCCAATTGACTGACTCTTTTTCTTCGCGGGCGCCATCACAAACGCAGGCTCTCGTGCTTAAAGTAGCGCTGCCCTCACCGCTGCGACGCCTGTTCGACTACTTGCCGTCTAACGCGACACCCGCCTGCGGTTGGCAGCCGGGGCTAAGGGTGCGAGTACCGTTTGGGCGGCGCGATGTGGTCGGCGTCGTGGTGGAGATCGCCGACCACAGCGCCCTAGCGCGCAGCCAGCTGCGCGCGGTCAGTGAAACGCTGGATGACGCCCCGCTGCCGGAAGATTGGCTGTGGCTATGCCGCTTTGCCGCCCGCTACTACCAGCATAGCCTGGGCGACACCCTTCACCATGCCATGCCCGCACGGCTACGCCAGGGGCATCCTATGGCAGGCCGCACACAAACACTTTGGCTCTCGCAGGTGAAGATGCAGAGGAAAATCTCAGCCGAGCACCCAAACAAGCAGAGCTGTATGCACTTTTGCGCCAACATCCTCACGGGCTACCCAGCCGTGCCATTAGCGCCCATGGCTTTACCCGCGACCAGCTATTAGCGCTGGAAAAAAAGGCTTAGCCACCCATCATGAACATATTCTCACTGCTCCCACGCCGCCAAGTGGCAACTTACTCGCGGCCCCGGCGCTGCCGCTAAACCGTGAACAGGCGACAGCGCTGGCAGCGTTGCATGAAAAGCTTGAGGACTATCACCCTTGCTTATTGGAAGGCGTTACCGGCAGTGGTAAAACGGAAGTCTACCTTCAACTAATTGAAGCCGTCGCCGCCAAGGGCAAGCAGTCGCTAGTGCTGGTGCCGGAAATTGGCTTAACCCCACAGACGCTGGCCCGCTTTAGAAGCCGTTTTCGCGTGCCCGTCGTGGCCCTGCATTCAGGACTCACCGACCCAGAACGGCTCGATGTATGGGAGGCCGCCGCCAGTGGCCGGGCGCTGATTATTATCGGCACGCGCTCGGCAATTTTTACACCGCTGGCAAACCCCGGTGCGATTATCGTCGATGAAGAACATGACGGTTCATACAAACAGCACGATGGCTTGCGTTACCACGCCCGCGATCTAGCGGTCGCACGCGCTCACTACCATAAGATTCCGTTGCTGATGGGCAGTGCCACGCCTTCGCTTGAGAGCCTGCATCAAGCACATTCAGGCACCTACCGACACCTGCGCCTGACGCAACGCCCCAGTCGCCACCCACCGGCTAAGTTAGAACTGATCGACCTGCGCCACCAACGACGTCAGGGCGGCTTGCTACCTGGCGCCATTAAAGCGATTAAAAGCACCTTGAGCGCTGGCAAGCAGGTACTGATTTTTATCAACCGGCGCGGCTTTGCCCCGACGCTTGCCTGCCACGCCTGCGGCTGGATGGCCGAGTGCGGACAGTGCGATGCACGAATGACACTGCATCGTCAGCCCGCGCTGCTAGCCTGCCACCACTGCGATAGTCGCCGCGCCCTGCCGGACGCCTGCCCCGAGTGCAGCAGCGGCGACCTGCGCGCCTTGGGTAGCGGTACTGAACGCACGGAAGAGACGTTACAGACGCTGTTTCCAAAGACAACCATTCACCGTATTGACCGTGACAGCACTCGGCGCAAGGATAGCTTCGAGCAAGTGTTAAAAGAGATTCAGCGCGGTGAGCCCTGCGTATTAGTCGGCACCCAGATGCTCGCCAAGGGCCACCACCTGCCCCACGTTACCTTGGTGGTGGTAGTCAATGCCGACGGAGGGCTGTATGCCGCCGACTTCCGCGCACTAGAGCACAGCGCGCAACTGCTTGAACAAGTGGCAGGCCGTGCGGGTCGTGCCGCCCACCAGGCCGGGTGCTGGTACAGACACTGCACCCAGACGACCCCCATTTAGGTCAGCTTGCTGAACATGGTTATGGGGCGCTCGCGCGCAATATGCTGGAAGAACGGCGCATTGCCCAGTTGCCTCCGTTCTGCTTTATGGCACTGTTACGCATCGAGAGCCCCAAAGAGGATGCCGCCTTAGCCATCGCGCAGCAGGCCGCCCAAGCCTTGCGCCAGTGGCTGAAAGAGTCTGGCGTAGCGACCCGATGCCTGGGGCCGGTACCTGCACCGATGGAAAGACGCCAGAATCGCTATCATTTACATGTCATGCTATCGGCCCATAAACGTAGCCAACTTCATCTCGCTGTTAGCTGGCTGGTGCAATGGCTGGAAGTAAATCGCGAGGCGCGCAAGGTGCGCTGGTCGGTAGATATTGATCCGCAAACGCTCTCCTGATATCGGCATACCATCACATGGCTTTGAAACTGCGGCTCAATTGCTGATAATAGCCGCTTTACCGACGCACCTGTAATAGGTTCGCGTAAGCACACGCCGCCACCGACGACACCCGGATACCTAAATGAAAGATACGATAGTTTCTCTGCTCGAAGGCGCGGTTACCGCGCTCAAGCACCAAGGCGTGCTGCCGAACGACCTTCAACCTGTGATCAAAGTCGACCCGACCAAAGACAAAGCCCACGGTGATTACGCCACCAACTTAGCGCTTATGCTGGCCAAACCGGCTGGTAAAAATCCACGTGAGTTGGCTAATTCGCTGGTCGCCGCGCTCCCTGAAAGCGACGCTATCCAAAAAACCGAGATTGCGGGCCCCGGCTTTATCAACTTTTTCGCCGCCGCCGATGCCGCCGCACAAATCGTTGCGCAAGTGCTCGACTGTGGCGACACCTTTGGCCGTAGCCTAATCGGCAAAGGTGAGAAAGTGCAGGTAGAGTTTGTGTCCGCCAACCCCACGGGGCCACTGCACGTAGGTCATGGTCGTGGCGCGGCGATTGGTGATTGCCTATGCCGCCTGCTCGAAGCCACCGGTTACGACGTTACCCGCGAGTTCTATTACAACGATGCCGGCGCCCAGATCGCCAACCTGGCGCGTTCTGTACAAGCGCGAGTAAAAGGCTTGGGGCCTGATGACGCTAGCTGGCCTGAGGACGGCTATCGTGGGGAATATATTAGCGATGTCGCCACTGACTACTTGGCGGGTAAAACGGTTAGCGCTGATGACCGCGTGGTCACCGCCAAAGCCGATCCAGACGACCTGGACGCTATTCAAGAATTTGCGGTGGCGTGGCTACGCCGCGAGCAGGATCTGGATCTAAAAGCCTTCGGCGTTGAGTTCGACGTTTATTTCCTTGAATCGTCACTGTACGAAGACGGCAAGGTAGACGCCACCGTTGAGAAGCTGGTAAGCGCAGGCCACACTTATGAAGATGACGGTGCCATGTGGCTGCGCACCACCGACTTCGGTGATGACAAAGACCGGGTGATGCGTAAACGTGATGGCGGCTATACCTACTTCCTGCCTGATGTGGCCTATCACCTGGATAAGTGGCAGCGCGGCTTCAAAACCGTGATCAACGAACAAGGTGCCGATCACCACTCTACCGTCACCCGCGTTCGCGCCGGTCTACAGGCATTGGAAGTCGGTATTCCTAAAGGCTGGCCCGACTACGTGCTCCACCAGATGGTCATGGTTACCCGCTCAGGTGTCGAGGTAAAACTCTCCAAGCGAGCCGGTAGCTATGTCACCGTTCGAGACTTGATCGACGAAGTAGGCCGCGATGCTACGCGTTTCTTCCTCGCCGCTCGCCGCGCCGACTCCCAGCTCACCTTTGATATCGATCTGGCCCGTTCACAATCGAACGACAACCCGGTGTATTACATTCAGTACGCCCACGCCCGGGTATGCAGCATGCTGCGCAAAGCACAGGACGCCGGCCAGCCTTTCGATCACGCCCTGGCATTGGCCAACCTAGCGTTACTGGATAGCGATCAAGAGAAAGCAGTCATTAATCGTTTGGCGCGTTTCCCTGAAGTGGTAGAAACCGCCGCTAGAAATCGCGAACCACAGCAGGTTGCTCAGTACTTGCTTGACCTGTCTGGCGACTTCCACACCTGCTATAACGCTGTCAAAGTGATGGTTGACGACGACACCCTACGCAACACGCGGCTGGCGCTCGGCCTCGCCACTCGTCAAGTGCTGCGCAACGGGCTTGATTTAATGGGGGTTAGCGCCCCAGAGGAGATGTAGTCCATGGCTAGCCCGCGTAAAAGCCCGCCCGCCGCGGGGCGACTTCGCAGCGCAAAGCGGCCCGCAGTTCAGGCGGCGGCTTTCGTCTGCCTGGCTGGCTCTGGGGCCTTGCTGGCATGGCGGCAGGCTTCTTTTGGCTCAGCACCAGCACGGCACCGCTCCCTGGCAAGAACAAAGTGAAGCCCCTCAGGCTACAGTCTTACCCAAGCCCGCCGGTAGCGAGGAACGGGCTGCTGCACGTGAAACCGAAGAAGCCGCCGAGCCGTCAATGCCGACGTTTGAGTTTTATACGCTGCTACCGGAAACCGAGGTAATAGCCCCGGCGTCACGCTGCCTTCCAGCGTTGTTCGCCCAGAGGCCAGCGAAGAGACAGCCGATAGCGATACGGCCTCTGGCGCTGCCAGCGATGACCCTATCGCTCAAGTGATTGCAGCCAATACCCGCCCGGAGGACCAGGTATCAACAGCCCATGAGAATGAAGCGGCCACCAATGCCCCAGGGCGCTATATGCTTCAGGCTGCTTCATTTCGCCAAGTAAGTGATGCGGAGCAGTTGCGTGGTCGGCTGCGTAATTTAAGTCTGCTGGCTGAAATCAGCGAGGTACAGGCGGATGGCAATACTTGGCACCGCGTCCAGGTGGGCCCCTACGAGGATACTCGCGAGTTGAATCGCGCCCAGGATCTAATGAACACTCAAGGTATTGAGCCACTGCTTATCCAACTGCAAAACTGATAATCCCCTCCCGATGTCCTGCGGGCGGTTGATTTTTATCAGCCGCCCGCATTTTGTTGTGAATGCTTACACAACGGTCGCTCAATGAGTGATCCGCCAGTCATCGGGAGCGCGTCTCCCCAAGGAGTTATCTCCATGACCACTATTGTTTCCGTTCGTCGTGGTAATCAGGTCGCCCTCGCCGGCGATGGTCAGGTATCGCTGGGCAATACCGTAATGAAGGGTAACGCCAGCAAAGTGCGTCGCCTCTACCGTGGCAAAGTGCTGGCCGGGTTTGCTGGTGGCACCGCGGATGCATTCACGCTGTTTGAACGCTTTGAAGCACAGCTGGAAAAATACCAAGGGCATCTAACCAAGGCAGCGGTCGAGCTCGCCAAAGACTGGCGCACCGACCGCGCCCTGCGCCGCCTGGAAGCACTGTTGGCCGTGGCCGACCACAGCGCGTCGTTGATCATTACCGGTAACGGTGACGTCGTTGAGCCCGAACGCGGCATTATCGCCATTGGTTCTGGCGGCAACTTCGCTCAGGCCAGCGCCCGGGCGCTATTAGAGAATACCGAGCTGTCAGCGCGTGACATCACCGAGAAGTCACTGGCCATTGCGGGTGATATCTGTGTGTTTACCAACCACCACGTGACGCTCGAAGAGCTGTCGATTGACGGTCGCTAATCCGTTTATGCGATCTCCAAACGTCGCTCAATACATACAAAGGTTACCTTTATGACTCAGATGACACCCCGCGAAATCGTTCACGCCCTGGATCAGTACATTATTGGCCAGCAGGATGCTAAACGCGCCGTCGCAATTGCCCTTCGTAACCGCTGGCGTCGCATGCAGCTCGATGACGACCTGCGCCCCGAAGTCACACCCAAGAATATTTTGATGATAGGCCCCACGGGTGTCGGCAAAACTGAAATTGCCCGCCGCCTTGCCAAGCTGGCCAAAGCACCGTTTATCAAAGTCGAAGCAACCAAATTTACCGAAGTCGGCTATGTGGGTCGCGATGTTGAGTCGATTATTCGCGACTTGATGGAAGCCGCGATCAAAATGGTGCGCGAACAGGCCAAAGAGGAAGTAAGCCACCGCGCTGCCGATGCTGCCGAAGACCGTGTGCTGGATGCGCTTCTTCCACCGCCGCGGGGCCAGGGAAGATAAGCCGCGCGACGACAGCGGCACCCGCCAGACCTTCCGCAAGAAATTACGTGAAGGCCAACTGGATGATAAAGAGATCGATATCGAAATATCATCTCAGGGCCAGGGTATCGACATCATGACCCCGCCGGGCATGGAAGAGATGACCAGCCAGCTGCAGAGCATGTTCTCCAACATGGGCCAGCAGAAGCGTGAAAATCGTCGCGTCACGGTCAAAGAGGCGCTGGTACTGCTGCGCGATGAAGAAGCGGGCAAGCTGGTCAACGAGGAAGAGATCAAGGCCCGTGCGGTCTACTCGGTTGAACAACACGGCATCGTATTCTTGGATGAGATCGATAAAGTGGCCAAGGGCAGCGGTCAATCAAGCGGTGGCGAAGTCTCCCGCGAGGGCGTTCAGCGTGATCTGTTGCCACTAATTGAAGGCTCTACCGTTTCGACCAAATACGGCATGGTCAAAACCGACCACATTCTGTTTATCGCCTCGGGTGCCTTCCACCTGTCGCGCCCATCGGATCTAATTCCCGAGCTGCAGGGCCGCTTGCCGATTCGCGTGGAGCTTGATGCGCTTACGCCCAATGACTTTAAGCGCATTCTTACCGAGCCTTCTGCCTCGCTGACCAAGCAGTACCAAGCGCTGCTGGCCACCGAAGGGCTCGACGTTGAGTTCACCCCGGATGGTATCGAGCGTATTGCGCAGATCTCCTGGCAGGTCAACGAAGGTACCGAAAACATTGGTGCCCGCCGTTTGCACACGGTAATGGAACGGTTGTTAGAAGAAGCCTCCTTCAGAGGCGGCGACATGGAAAGTCCGCTATTGATTGATGGCGACTATGTCAATGCTCAGCTTGGCGAACTGGCGGTCGACGAAGACCTTTCGCGCTATATTTTGTAAGCGCTTTTATTCCTTCGTACCGTTTTAGCGGAGCGTAGGTGGTGATCAGCTACCTACGCCCTGCCATTTTAGAGGTTTATCATGACTTCCCCTACGCCCACCCGTGTTCATTACCATAAGCAGGCCCGCGAGGCTAGAGCTTGGCTACGCCACTGGTGAAAGCTATCGGTTGCCGGTGGAATTTTTACGCGTCTACTCTCCCTCTGCGGAAGTGCGCGGTCACGGTGGCGACACCGCTGTCTTACAGGTGGGTAAAAAAGATGTCGGCCTGCAAAATATCACCCAGGCGGGCAACTATGCGCTGAAACTGCACTTTGACGATGGTCATAATAGCGGCCTGTTTAGCTGGAACTATCTGTATGATTTAGCGGTTAACCAAGAGGCCTATTGGAACAATTACTTGCATCGCTTGCAGGAGGCTGGTGCGTCGCGAGAGCCTGCCAGTATTCAATTCAAGCAACTGTAACCGCCTGCCTCAGCCCCTACGTAGACAAGCCGGGCAGACAAGCCAGGGCGGACAAGGCTACAATGATGCCAACCTTTTAATCGCGTCGGTCCCTACGTCCACGACCTAAGGCCGATTTGCTATCGCCTCGCATACGGGAGCTGTTGCCCAATGAGCCCCACTGAAAAACGCACCACCCACTTTGGTTTCCAAGAAGTACCGGTTGATGAAAAAGCCTCGCGTGTGGCCGATGTGTTCCACTCGGTTGCCGCCCGCTACGACGTGATGAACGACTTGATGTCTATGGGCATCCACCGTGTTTGGAAACGGTTAACCATTGAACGCGCAGGCGTGCGCCCCGGCCATCATGTGCTGGATATAGCTGGCGGCACAGGTGATTTGACACTCAAATTTTCCCGCCTGGTTGGCCCGCGGGGCAAGGTCGTGCTGGCCGACATTAACGCCTCCATGCTCAAAGTCGGTCGCGACAAGCTGATGGATAATGGCGTGGGCGGCAACGTAGAATATGTTCAGGCAAACGCCGAGTCCCTGCCGTTTCCCGATAATAGTTTCGACTGCATCACCATTGCGTTTGGTCTGCGCAATGTCACCGATAAAGATGCCGCGCTGCGCTCCATGGCCCGGGTGCTCAAGCCCGGCGGGCGCCTGTTAGTGCTGGAATTCTCAAAGCCCAACAATGCGCTGCTCTCCAAGGCTTACGACGAGTACTCTTTCCGCCTTCTGCCCAAAATGGGTGAACTGGTGGCTGGCGACGGCGAAAGCTACCGCTACCTGGCGGAGTCTATCCGCATGCACCCTGACCAGGAAACGCTCAAAAGCATGATGGAAGCGGCAGGGCTTGAGCGTGTTGAATACACCAACTTGACGGGCGGCATCGTTGCGCTGCACCGCGGCATTAAGCTATGAGGCTTCAGTCGCTACAGACCCAGAGGTCAGCATGCTGGTAACCCCGACCCTACTGTTGGCCGGTTGTGAACGCACGCTCAATGCCCTACTCGCCCGTGACCCGGCAGCGCCCTCACGGCTGGCGGCACTGGCGGGCAGTCGTTTATTGGTGCGCCTGGAACAGCCTCATCTTGAGTTGGTCATTCATTATCACCACACCGGTCTGGACCTAATGCGTGGCGAAGGCATTGATGAAACCGAGGTAGATGCAGTCGTCGAGCTCACCCCCGAAACGTTTTCAGAGTGGATCAGCGGCGCCTCCATTGAGCGGTTAATGTTTGACGGCAAACTGGCTGTGCGCGGGCGTATTCATCTGCTTGAAGCGACCCGCGACCTGCTTTTCGACTTGGATATAGACTGGGAAAACGAATTGGCCCGCTGGCTTGGTGATATGCCAGCCCACTCCTTGGCCGAAGGCCTACGTCGCGCCACGCGCTGGGGACTACGTGCCAAAGATGAGCTGATGCAGGATGTGTCAGAGTTCGTTTTTGAAGAGGCGCGCCTACTACCAGGGCGACAGCAACGCAATGTATTGCGCGAGCATCTGACCGAGCTAGAAGTAGCTACCGATCGCCTGGAAGCACGTTTTAACCGCTTGCAGCGCATCCTGGCGCAACAGCAAAACGCCACTCAGGAGCCACACGCATGAGCTTGCGTCTGTTGCGGATTAGCTGGGTCATCACTCGCCATCGGTTGGATACGCTGCTGCCGTTAGAGCGGCTGCCCTGGTGGCTCCGGACACTCCTGTGGTTTTCACCGCTACGCTTAGTGCCCATTGGCAAACGTACACGTGGCGAGCGCCTGCGCTTGGCCTTGGAAGCCTTGGGGCCAATTTTTATCAAGTTCGGTCAAATGCTTTCGACCCGTCGCGACCTGTTACCGGCGGATATTGCCGACGAACTAAAACGCCTGCAGGACCAAGTCCCCCCTTTTCCTGGCGATCAAGCCGCCGCCCGCGTTGAGAAAGCGCTGGAAACGCCCCTGACCGTAGCCTTTGCTGAGTTTGACCGAGTTCCGCTCGCCTCGGCCTCGATTGCTCAGGTGCACGCGGCAAGGCTGCACACCGGCGAAGATGTGGTAGTGAAAATTATTCGCCCCGGTATTGATCGTGTCATGCGTCAGGATATGGCGCTGATGTATCAAGTCGCCAAACTCTTCTCCAAAATTCCTGAAGCACGTCGTCTGCGCCCGGTGGAAGTCATTCGCGACTACGAAGCCACACTCTTTGACGAATTAGATCTCTACAAAGAAGCTGCTAACACCTCGCAACTTAAACGTAACTTCAAAGATTCACCGCTACTGTTCGTACCGACGATCTACTGGCCCTTCACGCGCCGCCACGTGATGGTTCAGGAGCGTATCCGCGGTATTCCAGTGGCCGATTTAGAGACGCTGATTGCCCGGGGCACCAACCTGAAAAAAGCTTGCCGAGCGCGGCGTTGAGCTTTTCTTCACCCAGGTGTTTCGAGATAACTTCTTTCACGCAGACATGCACCCAGGCAATATCTTCGTCAACTGCGACAATCCCGAAGATCCGCAGTACATTGCCATCGATTGCGGCATTGTCGGTAGCCTGACGCGCGAAGATCAGGACTATTTGGCGCGCAATTTATTGGCATTTTTCCACCAGGACTATTACGAAGTAGCTGCACTGCATATTGAATCCGGCTGGGTGGGAGAAAATACCCGCGCCAACGAATTCGCAGCGGCCATTCGCACTGTTTGCGAGCCTATTTTAGAGAAGCCGCTGAAAGATATTTCTTTTGGCCAAGTGCTATTGGGGCTGTTTCAAACTGCGCGGCGCTTTAATATGGAAGTGCAGCCGCAATTAGTGCTATTGCAAAAACATTGCTCAATATTGAAGGCTTGGGGCGGCAGCTCTACCCCGACCTAGACCTTTGGAGTACCGCAAAACCGTATTTAGAGCAATGGATGAAAGAGCGCGCTGGGGTCAGCGGTTTATGGGAATCACTGAAGCGTCAGGCACCGGAGCTTTCACATCAGCTACCCGAACTGCCCGTCTTAGCTCACCAAGCACTGAGCCGCATGGAACACGAGCATCGCCAACGCCATCAGCAGGTTGACGCCATCAGCGCCATGCGCGTTCAAATGGCGCGCCACAGCAAGCGCCTCTATCGCCTTCGCCTGGGCTTGATTCTGCTGGCGCTAGCACTGGCTTGGCAGCCCTTAAGCGGGTGGATTGAGCTTCAAGAGTGGCCGGTATTGGCCGCTGCCGCCATCGGTTTGCTGTTGCTGGTGTGGCAATAGCATTACGCATTAACCGTTTATAAGGAATTCCCGTGGACAGCGACTCATTATCGGCAAACAATCCATCGACTAACCCTGCGTATGTGCTGGATACTCTCAATGAAGTATTAAAGCAGCGACGTCATGCCGCAGCGGAAGATTCTTATGTTGCCTCCCTTGCATCATAAGGGCTTGAACAAGATACTCGAAAAAGTCGGTGAAGAAGCCACTGAAACGGTGCTTGCGGCCAAGGACGCAGAGCACGGCGGTGAGAACGAACGCCAAGCACTGATTTCTGAGACTGCCGACCTGTGGTTTCATAGTTTGGTGATGTTGTCTCACCTTGAGATGGATCATCAAGCTGTATTAGATGAACTGGCACGACGCTTTGGCATTTCCGGACACGATGAAAAAGCCTCTCGTCAGCCATAACAGCTACATAACAATTCTTAGCGCTTATAGTGGCAATATTTGTAATGATAGCATTTGCATCAACAACGAAAGTTAACCTGCTCGCATGAGGAAACGCATATGTTAGGTGGCATTAGTATTTGGCAGTTGCTGATTGTTCTGGGCATCATCATCCTGGTTTTCGGCACTAAAAACTGCGTAACGTTGGCACCGATCTAGGCGGTGCGGTCAAAGGCTTCAAGAAAGCCATGCACGACGAAGAAAAAAAGCAAAGACGGTGACAAGGAAGATGCCGACCAGCCGCATGCTAAGGTGAGCCATGAAGAGCCAGGCAATACATACGACGTTAAAGCCGAAGAGAAACAGGCCGCAGAAGGCCGCAACGAAGAGCGCAAATAAACCATGCTGGATATCGGCTTTCTTGAACTGATGCTCATTGGCGTCGTCGGGCTGCTAGTGCTTGGCCCGGAGCGGCTGCCACGCGCTGCCCGAACGGCGGGCATGTGGATTGGTAAAATCAAGCGTACGGTATCCGGTATGCAGCGTGAAATCAGCGCCCAACTGGAAGCAGAAGAGCTGCGCCAAAAGCTCAACGAACAGCAAAGAAGCTCGATGACAGCTTGAAGAAAGCCAAGCTGGACGTAGAGAGCATCGCGGACAGTCCTTCTGAAAAGCGCCAGCGACACCAAGCGACACTGAACAGCGTGTCGCTAAGGCTAGCTCTCGACTGGATGATGCCCTGAAAACCGTACGTGAAGAAACGCCTCCGTCGTCTCCGGCACCTTCCTCGACAGCGCCCCTCCGCGAGGCGAAAGCTGAACCGGCTGAATCTGAAGAGACTGCATTGAAAAGGACCGTAACCACCAATGAGTATGTCTGGCGATTCAAAGGAGCCGCGTGAAGAACAAAGCCAAGCCCCTCTCATTGAGCACCTGATTGAACTGCGCTCACGGCTTATGCGTGCCGTGATCGTTATCTTAGTGGTCTTTTAGGCCTCTATGCCTTTGCCAATGATATCTATACGTTTGTGGCCGAGCCGTTAATGGAGTTACTGCCCGAAGGCTCGCAAATGATTGCCACGGAAGTGGCCTCGCCGTTCTTGGCCCCCTTCAAGCTCACGCTGGTCGTTGCGGTGTTTATCGCTATCCCCTTCGTGCTGCATCAGGCATGGGCATTTATCGCGCCGGGGCTTTACGACAATGAGAAAGCGCTGGCGATTCCGATTCTGGTTTCAAGCATTGCGCTTTTCTACGGTGGTGCGGCGTTTGCTTATTACGTGGTTTTCCCGCTGCTATTTGAGTTCTTTACCCAAACCGGGCCCGAAAATGTCGCGGTGATGACTGATATCAATCAGTATTTGAACTTCGTTCTTAAGCTGTTTTTTGCTTTCGGCGTGGCGTTTGAAATCCCTATTGCTACCTTTTTACTTATTCTTTCCGGCGCCACGACGGTGGAAAGCCTGTCGAAAAAACGCCCTTATATCCTGTTAGGTTGTTTTGTCATCGGGATGCTGCTAACGCCGCCGGATGTGATTTCCCAGAGTCTGCTGGCGATTCCCATGTACTTGCTTTACGAAGTTGGGCTGCTGTTTGGCCGCTTGGTGCGCAAGCGCAAGGAGGAGAAAGAGGCCGCTGAAGAGCAGGAAGCTGAGCTTTAACAACATTGAGCTGTAGCAACATAGAGTAGTAGCGACATGCGGAGTTAGCTATCTGAAAAACCGCCGCCATCACTGATGGCGGCGGTTTTGTATTTGACACTGAAAGCTACATCAACGGAGTAACTATTTAGTCCATCATCTCAGCGACACGATCTACCAATTTAAAAATACCCGTGGCAGCTTCGCTGATACGCGTTGCTAACATATAGGCAGGCGTCGTTACGACGCGATGCTCAAGATCAACCACAATATCTTCTACCACGCAGCTGCGGTGCAGCCCACCCATCGCGCTAATCGCACCAGATACCGCAGGATCATTACCGACGGTGACTGCAATACCATCCCCCAACAGGCGAGGCACCAATACGGGAGAAATACACATCAAGCCAATAGGCTTGGCTTCTGGCGAAAACCAACCAATGATTCTTTTAGCGCTTCCAACACCTGCATATTATTACTGGCACTGGCAAAGTCCGATAAATTCTTGGCGACGCCAAAACCACCGGGCACAAACACTGCATCGAAGTTATCAGCCACTAAATCTTCCAGCGGGCTGATCTCTCCCCGCGCTAGGCGGGCCGATTCCTGCAGCACATTACGCTGCTCGTTCTCTACCACCTCTTGAGTGAGATGATTAACGACATGGTGCTGCTCTATATTCGGGGCAAAACAATGGTAACCAATACCTAACTGATCCAGGCGCAGCAGCGTCAGCGTGGTCTCATATATTTCTGAACCATCGTAAACGCCGCAACCGGCTAAAATCACTGCCACCTGTTTGGTCATGCCTATCTCCTTATCCCAGGGTCTGCCGAACGCAATACAGCAAAGCAATCGCTCACTTTAGTCAGTCTAGCGTGTCGCCACAAGACGGCTTTCGCCGCAGGGTTTGGCTGATATACTCATCACAAGCCTTCTGGCACCCTCATTTACAGTCCTTAATGGAGATACCCCTTGAGAACACCTACTCCTCGCCACTTCCCCGCCACGCGCATGCGCCGTATGCGCCGCGATGATTTCTCACGCCGCTTGATGCAGGAAAACAGCCTGAGTCCGTCAGACCTGATCCTGCCGGTCTTTTGTACTGGAGGGAAAACCAACGTGAAGCCGTGGCCTCGATGCCAGGCGTTGAGCGGCTCTCTATCGACCTGTTGATTGAGCAAGCCCGCGAGGCCTACGAACTGGGCATCCCGGCATTGGCGCTGTTCCCCGTAGTGGGCGCTGAGCACAAGAGTGAACTTGCCGAAGAAGCGTATAGCGCTAGTGGATTAGTGCAGCGTAGCGTACGCGCCCTTAAAGAAGCACTTCCCGATCTAGGTATCATTACCGACGTGGCGCTTGACCCCTACACCAGCCACGGCCAGGACGGCATTCTCGATGAGCATGGCTACGTGCAGAATGACCGCACGGTGGATACGCTGCTCAAACAGGCGCTTTCCCATGCCGAAGCGGGTGCCGACGTGGTTGCCCCTTCCGATATGATGGATGGCCGTATTGGCGCCATTCGCCAAGTGTTGGAGCAAGAGCACCTGCACAACGTGCGTATTATGGCCTATAGCGCCAAATACGCGTCCCACTACTACGGTCCTTTTCGCGATGCAGTGGGGTCAGCTGCCAATTTGGGCAAAGCGGACAAACGGACTTATCAAATGGACCCGGCCAACAGCGATGAAGCGCTGCATGAAGTGGCTATGGATATCGCCGAAGGCGCTCGACATGGTGATGGTCAAGCCCGGCATGCCCTACTTGGATGTGGTTCGCCGAGTAAAAGCCGAGCTCAAAGTCCCCACTTTCGCCTATCAAGTCAGCGGCGAGTACGCCATGCACCGGGCGGCCTTTGACAACGGCTGGCTGGAAGCTGACCCCGTCATACTGGAATCATTGATGTGCTTCAAGCGGGCAGGCGCTGACGGGATTTTAACCTACTTTGCCCTTGAGGCAGCGCGGTTACTGCAGCGTCGCTAAACGGCTATGACAAAGATGACAGCCACGTGACACTTATTTGTCATCTTCTCCCCGCATACTGACTAGATCTAAACGTATCCGGCTATGATACCTTCGAGCTATCAACGCGGGAGAGCCACTATGGACGAACAACCGTCAGATCCCTTACTTCTATCGGCTACTGATCAAACCAGCAGCGACGGCGATATGCCGCTGCGTATTAATCGTACCCCAACCGGGGTGCATGCGCGTGAAGCGCAGCCTGAAACCGACCTCGACGATACCCAGCTCTACTTTAACCGCGAGCTATCCCATCTACAGTTTAATATCCGCGTGTTGGAACAAGCGTTAGATGACGCCCATCCGTTGCTTAACCGCCTAATGTTCTTGCTGATTTTCTCATCAAACATGGATGAGTTCTTCGAAATTCGCGTGGCGGGATTAAAGCATCAAATTGCGTTAGGCGACGACACCACTGCCGCCGATGGCCGCCTGCCCAAAGCAATACTGGCGGAAATCTCACAGGTTGCGCATGCGCAAATTGATCGACAGTATCAGATACTTAACGATACCTTACTACCTGCGCTAGAGTCCCAAGGGCTGCGTTTTCGTCGCCGTGATCAATGGACAGAGGAACAGAAGGCTTGGGTACGATCATTCTTCGATAACGAAATTATGCCGGTTATCAGCCCAATCGGGCTCGACCCCTCGCACCCCTTCCCGCGCCTGGTTAATAAAAGTCTCAACTTTATTGTTGAGCTCGAAGGCAAGGATGCCTTTGGACGCGCGGGAGGAATGGCTATTCTGCCGGCGCCACGCTCGCTGCCTCGCCTAATGGCGCTGCCAAAGGAGTTATGCGAAGAGGGTTTTGCCGAGTACGTGTTCTTATCTTCGATGATCCATGCTCATGCCGATGAGTTATTCCCCGGTATGCGCGTGTGCGGCTGCTATCAATTCCGGCTGACCCGTAATGCAGATATGAGCGTTGATCCTGAGGAGGTCTCTGACCTTGCCTCTGCGTTACGCGGTGAGTTACTGGCACGCCGCTACGGCAACGGTGTGCGACTGGAAGTTGCAGACAGTTGCCCCGATGATTTAACCAATTTTCTATTGCGCCAGTTTGAGCTGGACAGCGATGATTTATACCGTGTCAAAGGCCCGGTGAATTTAACCCGCATGATGTCGGTACTGGGTGATGTAGACCGCCCAGAACTGCTCTATCGGCCGTTTACCCCGAGTATTCCCAAAGCGCTCAAAGCGGGCAGTCTGTTTAGCGCTATCGCCAAAAACGACATTCTACTCCATCACCCCCTTCCAGTCGTTTACGCCAATTGAAGACCTGCTGCGTGAAGCTGCCCGTGACCCTAATGTATTGGCGGTGAAACAGACGCTTTACCGCACGGGTTCAGACTCTGCGATTGTAAGTGCACTGGTGGAAGCGGCCAGTCAGGGTAAAGAAGTAACGGTCGTGATTGAACTACGCGCGCGTTTTGATGAAGCCGACAACCTACAGCTGGCTTCGCGCCTGCAGGAAGCCGGCGCGATCGTTGTCTACGGCATTATGGCGTATAAGACCCATGCCAAAATGCTGCACATTGTGCGCCGCGAAAAGGCGAACTGTGCTACTACGCGCACTTGGGCACTGGCAACTATCACTCCAAAACCGCCAAGCTTTACACCGACTATAGCCTGCTGACCGCCAATAAAGCATTGTGCGCCGATGTCCATAAGGTATTTCAACAGCTCTCGGGAATGGGCCGCGCACGTAAAATCGATACGTTGCTGCATGCGCCGTTCACGCTGCATGAACGGCTGATGGAAATGATTGACCGTGAGGCGCAGATCGCGCGTAAGGGCAAGCGCGGGCATATTATTATTAAGTGTAACTCGTTAACCGAGCCCAAACTCATCAAGGCGCTCTATCGTGCTTCCCAGGCAGGGGTTGAATGCGACTTGATTATTCGCGGTATGTGTTGCTTGAAGCCAGGCGTGCCCGGTATCTCCGATAATATTCGCGTACGCTCGATTATTGGCCGTTTGCTAGAGCATACCCGAGTGTTCCACTTCCACAATGACGGTAAGCCAGAGACGTGGTGCTCTAGCGCCGACTTTATGTCACGTAATATGTTCCATCGGGTAGAAACCTGCTTTCCACTGCTGGATAAAAAACTCGCCACCCGCGTACGTAAAGACCTTGAGACTTATTTGGTGGATAACTGCCAGAGCTGGCTGCTCCAGACCGACGGCAGCTACCGGCTCCAGGACCCTGGTGAAGGCGATGCAATAAGCGCCCAGGAAACCCTACTCTACGCCTATGCATCGAAAAGCTAGTCGTCATGCTCCCCCATTGCCACCGCCGCAGGGGCTCCTCTCTTTCAAAACTTATGCATAGCGTTGGCGAAGTACCTTAGCAGCTTCCACCATGTTGGCCAGTGCAGGCTCTACTTCCGCCCAGCCACGGGTTTTTAGCCCACAGTCCGGGTTCACCCAGAGTCGCTCGGCGGGGATTTTTGCTAACGCCTTTTCCATTAAATCGACCATCCAGCTCACTTCTGGAATATTCGGGGTGTGGATATCGTAAACACCTGGTCCGATTTCATTGGGGTAAGCGAAGTCCTGAAAGGCATCCAATAAATGCATATCTGAACGCGACGTTTCAATCGTAATCACGTCGGCATCAAGTGCTGCAATCGCGCCAATGATGTCATTGAACTCCGAGTAACACATATGTGTATGAATTTGGGTGGCATTGGCGACGCCTGCAGCACTTAGCTGAAAACTTTCGACGGCCCAATCCAGATAGCCTTGCCACTCGTGCTGACGCAGTGGCAACCCTTCGCGCAGTGCCGGCTCATCAATTTGAATAATATTGATCCCGGCTTTTTCCAGATCCAATACCTCATCTCGCAACGCCAGCGCAATCTGACGACAGGTGGTTTCCCGTGGTTGGTCATCACGCACAAACGACCACTGCAAAATTGTGACCGGTCCCGTCAACATGCCTTTCATGGGCTTGTTGGTCAGTGTTTGGGCATATTGGCTCCAACGCACCGTCATCGGCTTGGGTCGTGAAACGTCACCAAAAATGACCGGCGGCTTAACGCAGCGTGAACCGTAGCTCTGCACCCAACCAAACCGGGTAAAAGCAAACCCTTCAAGCTGCTCACCAAAATACTCCACCATGTCGTTGCGTTCGGCTTCACCGTGCACCGGCACATCGATATCCAGCGCTTCCTGGCGTTCAACCGCATAGGCAATCTCGGCTTGCATACGCGCTTCGTAGTCAGCTAATGCCAACTCTCCTGCTTTAAAGGCGCGCCGCGCAGCACGAATCTCATCGGTTTGTGGGAAAGAGCCAATGGTCGTCGTAGGAAACAGCGGCAATTTGAGTGTGTCCCGCTGTGCCTCTACACGCACCCTGTAAGGCGCCTGACGCTGACTATCGGTGGGGCTAATCGCCGCTAACCGCGCGCCGACAGCAGGTTGGTGGATGCGCGCCGACTCACGTCGAGCATCAAGTGCTCGGGTGGCTTCATCCAAGCGTTGCTCATCGTCAGGCGTGACGCGGTTACCGATTAAGCGTGCCAGGGTGACCACTTCAACAAGTTTTTGCTGCGCAAAGGCCAACCAACTGATTAACTCAGCGCCGAGATCCGTTTCTTGTTGTAAATCCACCGGGACGTGCAACAGCGAGCAGCTCGGCGCTAACCAAAGGCGCTGGCCCAGCCGCACTTTTAGCGGAAGCAGGCGCTCGCGCAAAGCAGCCAGATCGGCCCGCCAGATATTACGTCCATCGATAAAACCAACCGATAGCACCTGATGAGGGCCCCAGGCGGTCTATTACACTCTCCACTTGCTGCGGAGCGCGCACCGCGTCAATGTGCAAACCAGCGACGGGCAGACGGGTAGCCAGCGAGAGGTTGTCACCCAGGCCGCCGAAATAAGTGGCCAGCAATAACTTTAACGGTGCTGACTGTAAGCGGTGATAAGCTCGCTCATAGGCTTGCTGCCATGCCAGCGGTAGATCCTGTACCAGCGCCGGTTCATCCAACTGCACCCATTCAATACCTTGAGTGGCAAGCCGCGCCAATATTTCACTGTACACGTTCAATACGCTATCGAGCAGACTAAGACGATCAAAGTCCCCGCCTTTGGCTTTGCCCAGCCATAGCCACGTTAGTGGCCCCGTTAATGTTACTTTGGGGTAAAACCAGCACGCAATGCTTCATCGACCTCATCAAACAGGCGGCTGGACGCCATGGTAAAGGTTTGTCCTTCGTGCAGCTCAGGCACAAGGTAATGATAGTTGGTGTCAAAGTATTTGGTCATTTCACACGCCGCGGCGGGTTCACCACTGGGTGCTCTGCCGCGAGCCATGCGAAAGGCAGTGTCAAGATCGATATCGCCATCAGCAACTTCCGCTTGAGCGTTAAAGCGTGCAGGCACCGCACCTAACATAACCGAGACGTTAAGCACTTGATCGTAAAAAGCAAAATCACCCACGCTGACAAAATCCAAGCCAGCATCCTGCTGCACCTGCCAATGGCGCAAGCGCAACTCTCGGCCAGTGCTTTCCAGCTCGCTACGCGTGTAGTCACCCTTCCAGTACGCTTCAGTGGCTTTTTAAGCTCACGCTGAGCGCCGATGCGGGGATAGCCGAGAATATGAGAAACTGTCATGATGAACCCTACCAACGTGAATGATTCACACAGTCTGGGCACCAAGCCAATGTGAATCAAACTAAAGTTACTAATATTAAAGATGAACTAAATTCACCATGATTGAGTTACGCCATTTACGCACGCTACTTGCCCTTCGTGAAACCGGTTCACTTGTAGAGGCCGCCGACCGAGTACACCTGACCCAATCGGCGCTTTCGCACCAGCTCAAAGACCTAGAAAGCCGTGTGGATAGCCCACTGTTTGTGCGTAAAACCCGCCCAGTGGAATTTACGCGAGCAGGGTTGCATCTGCTCGCCCTGGCTGACCAAGTGTTGCCCGAGGTACGCAAAACAGAGCGTGATTTAGCGCGCTTAGCGGGCACCGAGCAGGGGCGTTTGCATATGGCAATTGAGTGCCACAGCTGCTTTCAATGGCTAATGCCCACGGTTGATTATTTTCGAGACCATTGGCCGGAAGTGGAAATTGATATTCCCAGTGGCCACCACTTCGATCCGCTCCCAGCGCTTGCGCGTGAGCAGCTAGATCTGGTGATCACTGCCGACCCTCAGCCGCTTGAGGGCATTCACTACGCGCCATTGTTTCGCTATGAGGGATTATTAGCCGTCGCGCGGCAGCATGCTTTCGCGGGCAAGATATTCATTGAACCTCATGCGCTGGCTGACGAAACCTTAATAACGTACCCCGTTGAGCAGTCAAGGCTGGATATTTTCACCCAGTTTTTGCAACCGGCGAACGTGCGCCCGCGTGAGATTCGTACGGCAGAATTGACGATCATGATGATGCAACTGGTGGCCAGCGGGCGCGGCGTATGCGCTCTACCCAACTGGGCGCTGACCGAATATCTGGAGCGTGATTACGTGAGCGCGGTGAAGCTAGGCGAGCATGGTGTATGGAGCACGCTGTATGCGGCGATTCGCGAAGAGACGAGAGAGGCACCCTGGATGCAGGATTTCTTACGCACCGCGCGGGAAACCTCCTTTGCGGTGCTAACAGGGGTTAAACCGGCGGATCGCGACGCGGAACCAACAGCGTAAAACGCGCGCCTCCCAAGGTAGGGGCTGGTATCAATGGTAACGCTGCCACCATGCCCGGCCATGATTTTCTGCACGATCGATAGCCCTAACCCGTAGCCCCCCTGAACTGCGGGCACGGCTGTCATCCAGTCGAGCAAAGGGCTTGAAGATATCAGCCCTTGCTTCAGGCGGAATGCCGGGGCCGTCATCCTCGACATCAATACGCACTAGATTAGGCTCATCCCAAAGCTGAATGACTACCTGGGATTTGCCATGACGACAGGCATTACCAACTAAATTCTGCAGTGCGCGCTGTAAATAGCGTGGCTCTGCCAGCAACTCGATTTCAGGACCCGGCGCAAGCCTCAGTGTTAGCTCTTCATGCAGCGGCGATAGCGTATCAATCACCCGTTCCGCCATGGCACGACACTCTACCAATGCCGTCTCAAGCTCAGCGCCATTAAAGGTTTCACTGTCTAGGCGTGCATAGGTAAGGATTTCATCGACCAGCTCATCCAGCTCGGCAATATCCGCATCAATACCTTGTAATTGGCGACGAATAGCGGGCTGATCGGTCATATCCTCGACCATTTGCACAGCGAAACGAATACGCGCTACCGGCGTTCGCAGTTCGTGGGAAACTGCGCGAATCATCTCTTGCTGACCACGCAGAAGGCTCTGCACCTGATTGGCCATGCCATTAAAGGCCATGCCCAAACGGCCTAGAAAATCCCCGCTCTCTACCCTTCACCCGGGTTTCCAGGCGGCCGCTGGCGATGCGTGTTGCGGCTAGCTCCAGGCGTGCCATACGAGCTTCGATGCTGCGCATTATTAAATAAATAATCAGGCTAAGAACAATCATCAGCCCAACCAGGAGGGGCAGATGTAAATTCGGTGGCAACGTATCGCCGCGGGAAATAGGCCCGGCTTGCAGCCATTGGGATTCACCCGGCAGTTGATAGAGCAGTACTAGAGAGCTTATCAGAAACCAGCTTCGTGATGACGCTGCCACTGGCCAGCTGTATCTGCTGCTGTGCCGTGAGTCCCTCAGGTAACGTCGGCAATAGTTGCAACGGCCAGCTACCCGGGCGTAACTCGGCGATGCGCTCTTCACGTTCATCAGCAGGCATTGCCGCGAGCCATTCGCCCAGCAGTTCAATGCTGCCGTACCATTGGTGCTCTCCCAATCATCAAGCCTCGCTTGCAGCAGCCATGCATCGCCGGGCAGGCGCTGTTGCAGTAGCCAGGGGCTTTCGTCGACCAGTATTTTGCCTTGTTCCAAGCGAGACCGTTCAAAATAACCTAAGTCAGCTTCACTGATAGGCTGCAGGGTAAGCTGCAACGCCAATTGCTGAGCAAATTGATCCAGCAACACTTTTCGCTGTTCTACAGGCGTGTCGGCTAGCTGTCGTGTCATTAACGACATGGGTAGCGCGGCAAGTTGTTCACGATAGTCTTCGCGGCGTACCTGTTCAATAAAGGAACGCCCCGCTAACGCAATTACAAATACCACCAATAGTGCTACGCCCAGCAACAAATAAAACCGTAGAAACGAGCCATTACTGAGCATCCGCCGCATGATGCAGACCCTCTGAATCATTAACTGTCTTTAACGAAGAGATAACCTTTACTGCGCACCGTTTTGATCCGGTGGGGATGATTAGGATCATCGCCAATTTTGGGTCGAATGCGCGACACACGTACATCAATGGAACGATCTTGTCCGTCGTATTTAATCCCGCGTAAGTCGTTAAAGATCTCTTCACGGGTAAGCACTCTTCCTGCGTTACGGCCTAGCAACCAAAGCAGGTCAAATTCGGCGCTGGTTAAGTCAATACGTTCACCCGAGAGCCAGGCTTCACGAGTAGCGTTATCAATTTCAAGGTTTTCAAAACGCAACCGCATTTCACCGTCCGGTGCAGGCCCGTCGGCACGACGCAGCAGGGCACGCATACGTGCAAGCAACACCCGTGGCTGAACCGGCTTTGGCACATAATCGTCGGCGCCCATTTCGAGACCTAACACCTGGTCGAGATCATCGGTGCGTGCTGTCAGCATCATGATTGGGCCAGCAAAATTGGGCCTGACGCGGCGGCAAATCGCTAAACCATCTTCGCCTGGCAACATTAAATCTAAAAATCACCAAATCGGGCTGTAGGGTTAAAATACGCTCGACCCCTTTAGCACCGTCAGCTTCCAGCGTTACTAAGAAGCCGTTCGCTTCTAAGTAATCACGGGTAAGCTCGGCCAGACGCTTGTCATCTTCAATGATCAAAACATGATCTTGATCGGGGTATTCTGGTGTTACAGACTCTTGCGATTCAAGCGCCTGAAATTGCTGTTCCAAATGATCTACCATCCTCTTTATGCCCTCCGCTTAGCTGTTTATTTTTCACCCGCTCACCCTGTATCATCGCAGGCGCACCCTTGTTGGTTCTAAGGATAACTCAAAACTATCAAAACACCTGCTTCTGTCGTTACATTACGCTGATCGACAAATACCTATGGGCCGATACTTGATTCTCACACCAGCGAGAGCTAATGTGGAAGCGCTAACTGTCGACAATGTGACAGGAGGAACCTGCCATGGGAAGTAGCAAAACGAAAAGTGTCATTAAACGTGTTTACGTTCCGACCCAGGTGCGCGACCTGCCCAATGGGGAAAAATTAAAAATCCCTGGGCATTATAAAGCGCCGCCCGGCGAAGGAAACGAAACAAACGAGTAATTTGTGATTTAGTTACGAGTGCTCAAGCTACCAAAAGGCAGGCCATTGATGGCCTGCCTTTTTTGACTTAATTACAAGAGTAATTAGCTTTTCAGTCGCTAACCTTTTGGACCAAAAATGAACCATGCGATTAAGCCGATTAACGGGAAAAACAATAACACAAGAATCCATATCAGCTTAGCAACACCACCTGCTCCGCTTTTGGCCACTTTTACAATGGCCCAGATCACGATGATGAGCCAAATTAGCCCTAACAATCCACCTACTTCAATGCCCATAGCAACTCCTTAGCGTGTTGGCACTCATTACAAATTTTCTAATGACATCAATCGCACATTCACAAGCTGAACTCACTGTTCGGGAAGGCTCAACACCATCTCGCCCGCCTGCATTTCAATCGACAGCAAATTCAGAAAGCTCATGCCGAGTAATACCGTGTCGCGCTCCATGCCGGGGCTAATTGCCCCTGCACATTCTGCACTTTTAAACCGCCTAACGAAACCTCTTCTAACGCTGTGAGGGCACCCGCTACCCGACCATTAGCGGTATTAAACCAAGCGCTGCGCCCAGGCTCCAAGCCTAGTTCGTGCGCTAGATCGGTGGGTATCGATACGTAAGTGGCACCAGTGTCGAGCAGAAAAGTGACGGACACTCCGTTAATACGCCCCGGCGACTCAAAATGCCCGGCACGATTACGTTTTAAGGTAACCGGCTCACCAGCAGGTAACGTATGCACGACATTGGCGTTGGGACGCATCATCTCTTCCAGGCCACCGTGTATCCACCAGGTCCCAACCGCCATTAACAGTATCCAAAATAACAGCATCATAACGATGCTGCCGCGTTGTGCTATTGGAGTTGTCATGTGCGTTGCCATACGTCACCTCACTGAGGTAAAGGTGCCTTGCGATGCTTTATAACGCTTGGCTTTATAACTGCTGGCTTTCCATTGGGCTTTCCCAGGCGAGTGCAGCCTCTCGGCCACGACGCTCATTGACCCTGGCGCAAATCAACATCGCAATAACGAACAGGGCAACACATAATAGAATAGACGCTTGTAAGCCAATCAGCGTTTGCAACACACCCAACATAACGATGCCAAACACCCCCGCTAGCTTATTCGCTAATCCCCAGAAGCCGAAAAACTCTGCTGATTTAGCAAGGGGCGAAAATAGCCCTACCAATGCGCGGCTGGCCGACTGGCTAGAACCTAGACTAAGCCCCGCCAAGCAGCCGACTACGAGAAATACATATTGAGCCTGCCATACCACGTCAAAATGCCCGTTCACCCACTGGGTAACTGCTGGCGTTGCCCAGATGGCAATAATAGCCAATACCCATAGCGCCAGCGTCATTTGGTAAGTGCGCTTGGCACCTAGCTGATCCTGTAACCAGCCAAACCCCAACGCACCCGCAGCAGCAGTGACTTGAACAATAATGAACATAATGTTGCGCACGTCTTCATCCCAACCAATCACTTGAGCGCCATAGATAAACGCAAACGCGATGATGATGTAGACACCCGCCATCGAGAACAGCAGTGACGTCAGGAAGACGGTCAGGTCTTTAAAATGGCGTAGTTCATGCAGGGTGGTCGTGACACGGTTCAGGGCAATATGACGATAAGAAACGCCTCGGGGTGGGGGTACCGCGTTCTTTCAGCCACAAGAAAGTGGGGATAGCGGTGATCAGGAAAAAACCGGCGGCAAAGGGGCCCACCCAACGTATGCGTTCAAAGTTATCAGCACTTGCCTCGCCTAGTACTACCAGGGTGAAACCCGCAGCAAATAAACCGCCAATGTAACCCAAGGCCCAACCAAAGCCGGATATTTTGCCCAGCGACTCTGGCGGTCCAAGCTCAGGCAAAAGGCGGCAATAAACGATTCGCCCATGGAATAAGCGTAGTTAGACAGCACAATCAATAACAGGCCCATAATGACATAGCCAGGCTGAACGAAGAAAAGCATGGCAGTAGTGACCACCGTCGCTAGATAGCTAAATAGCAAAAACCGCTTTTTCTCAGCCCGGTAGTCCATCACCGCACCGCACAGCGGTGCCGTAATAACCACCATGAGATAACTAAGGGCCAGACCGAGACTCCATAAGAAGTTAGCAAGCCGGAAGTTATCGCCACGATCCCCCACAATTACAGTCGTAAACAACTCGCCAAATACCACCGTAATGATCAGTAATGTGTAGGCTTGGTTGGCAAAATCAAACATCGCCCAGCCGAATATTTCACGACGCGATGCGTAATCATCCGTCGCCTTAGCAGTGTTGGCAGCCAGCATTGGTTTTCTCTCGCAGAGGGAGCGGTAAGCCTAGCAGGTGGGACCATCGAGACGCCACGGCTTGCTTGGTCAGTTCAAAGATGACAGCCGGCCAACACCTTTATCACGCTAAATGGGTTGGCCGAAATCGTAGAAAGACACGCAAACGCCCGGCTAATAAACCGGGCGTAAAACAACAGCATTACAAAGAATATCTCGCTTTAGAGCAACCAATGGGCGACCACGGCGGCAAGGCCAATGGTCATGGCTGTTAGCACAGCCACAGTGACTACCCGATCAAGCCAGCGATCAAAGGCAGCCCCTTTGGGTTGCCTTCGCGTCGCCCCATGGCGCCCCCTGCCGCGCCATTAGCATTGTCGCTTCATGTGTCGCTGCTCCCTAACCACCTAGCCCGCCATTGAGGGCTTAGTCACTTTTATTAGTACTGATGATTGATGCTAACTATTAATGCGCCGATTGACCACACTCGGTGCACGACGTAAGCGCTCTTCTTCACCTAACATCTCGGCTTCAAAGGCATCAGCACCCACCGGCGTTTCACCATGGCGGCGATAAAGCTGCGTGAGCATAGCCTTGCGGTCTGCGCGTAGCTCCTGCACCAATACAAAACCATCATATACAGGATAAAGGTGAACGGCAGCGCCGACAGCACTGATGCCGATTGCAGCCCCGTTAAACCACCCGAGGCGATCAGCGTCAGGCAGATAGCCGCGATAAGCACGCCCCAGATAACACGCTTATACAAGGGTGGATTGATCGAACCATTATCAGTCATTTGCGCCACGATATACGAGGCCGAATCAGCGGACGTGACCAGAAAAATAAAAATCAGCATCATAGCGACCACCGACAGCACGCCAGAAAAGGGCATTAATTCGAACATCTCAAACAGCGCCACCGTGATATTATCCTGGGTCGCCGCTGCCAAGCCGACATCCGTACCGTTCAACTCCATCTGAAGCGCCGCCCCACCAAACACGCCTATCCATAAACAGGCCAGCAGAGGGGGGAACAAACAGCACCCCAAATACATACTCTTTGATGGTACGGCCACGTGATACGCGGGCAATGAATGTACCAACAAAGGGCGACCAGGCAATGACCCACGCCCAGTAAAAAATCGTCCAGCTGCTAGCCCACTCATTATCGCTATAGGGCGAAATGCGTAAGCTCATGCCGATAAAGTTCTGCAGATAATCACCGATACCCACCGTAATCGTTTCTAATATCGCCACGGTAGGGCCAGTGAACAGTACGTATAACATTAACCCAATACATAAAATCATATTGAGGTTAGAAAGACGCTTAATCCCTTTATCTAAGCCCGACCAAGTCGATGCCATATAAGCGCAGAACATCACGAAGAGAATAATAAATTGCCACAGACCGCTTTCCGGCAAGCCGAAAACGGCATTTAACCCCCGTTCATCTGCAGTACGCCTAACCCAAGCGAGGTTGCTACACCCATAACGGTGGCAACTACCGCGAACACATCCAACCAGGATGCATAGGGACGAACTTTAGGATTCTTAGCCGTTATCGACGACAGCACCGAAGAAACTAGCCCTGCCTGTCCTTTACGGAACTGAAAATAAGCAATGATCAAACCTACAATCGAGAAGGCCGCCCACTGGTGTATTCCCCAGTTAAAATAGCTGTATTGAATAGCGTAGCGTGCTGCAGCTTCGGTTTCAGCGGTTCTATCGCCATAGGGAGGATCAATAAAATGGAACATGGGCTCCGCCATGCCATAGAAAACTAGCCCGACACCAAAGCCCGCGGCCAGTAACATGCTTATCCATGAAAAAAACGTATAGTTGGGGCTGCTGTCCTGGGGACCTAAGCGTACTTTTCCGTATTTGCTTAACGCCAAACCAAACAGAAAAATCACAAATCCAAACACGGAAAATAGATAAAACCACCCAAATAGCCCGGTAATGGTCGCCAGCGCCTCCTCTGCCGCATTAGCAAAACCTTCAGGAAATGACGCTCCGACAATTACCAAGCCAAATATAATCACCACCGATGCGATGAAAACCGACTTGCCTCCATGATTTGCCATATAACCGTCCTGTTAGATGAGCATTGTGCACCATATGTGTGCGTGTACAATTAAATAGTAACAGCTGAAAAGGTGAACCGCACAGCACGTACCAGGAGGGCATTCCGAGATTGGTTACGTATCTACGCTATTGCTAAGCAGTGAACTTGCTAGAGCAACTGTGTTCCAATGGATGCGAATAACCGATGGAGGCTCTCATGCCACAGATGAATCGCGACCAACGCAATGCTGCATGGCAAGCGGCTAACCAATGGCGTGCCCGTGCAACACAAACCCAACCCACTGGCTTGACGGGCAGTTTAAAACTGCTGTTCACATGGTTGGCTTTTGGCGCGTTAATGATAGTCGGCGTGGTACTCGGCCTGTTTTTCTTATTAATTGGCTGGGCAATGATGCCGTTTATGCGGCATAAAATGAAAAAACGTATGGAACAAATGCGCGCCCAGCAAGCCCACGATATTGGTGGCGGCTATTCTAACGGGCATTCTCACGGGCACGCTTCCCAGCATAGTTCTGCGCACAGTCGTCCAGGTCATCAGGATGTACTAGAAGGCAGCTATGAAGTTAAAGGTGACCGTTAAGTAACGTGCCGCTCTTTGCGAAGCTGTTTCTTTGCGAAGCTGTTAAAGCGGCGCAAGTACCCAGGTAAATGCCGCGGCTAAGGTTAGCGGCATGACAATCAAACTCCCCTAAGTTACCAATCAGTACCAGCGAGGCCACTTTTTGCGGCGCTAGCTGGTACTGCTCTGCCACCAAGTAATTCAATACCGCAGGTGGTAGCGCTGCAAAAACCAATAGCACTGCCGCCTGTAGTGCATTGAGTGGCAAAAGCCACATCAACGGTAACGCAATCACTAACCCAGAAATCGGGCAAAGCACTGCTCCCAGCATGCCCGTGCGCCAATCGCTAAAGTCGATTTCCAGCAAGCGTACCCCTAACGCGAACAGCATAAGTGGAATACATACTCCGCCCAGCATATGCGTGGCTTCCAACAGCCAGCTCGGCAGCGGTAGCCCACTAATATTCGCTGTTAAGCCTGCCAGACTCGCCAGCACAATTGGCATGCGTAGCATTCGCCATAGCGACGTGCGCGGATTCAGCATGTAAAGCCCTACCGAGAAGTGCAGCAGCATTTCGACGATAAACACCACTACCGCAGCGGGAAGAGCATCGGGGCCGAATGCCAATACCAGTAAAGGCACACCCATATTGCCGGCATTGTTAAACATCATCGGGGGAAGAAAGGTTTTAATATCCAGCTTTAGCCACTTAGCCAGCGGCCACACCACAAGCCCCGACCCCAGCACCACAGCAACCGCAGCCGTAGCAAGCCATACGTATTCGGCTAATGGCGCTTGGCGGTCGGCCAGCACAGCAAATACCAATAGAGGAACGAACAGTTCCATATTGAGCGTGTTGAGACTACGGATATCCGGCGTGCGATAACGCCCATAGGCAGCACCACAGCCGGCAATTAGAAACACCGGCAACAGGGTGGCCAGAATATGTCCAATCATGCGGGCCACCCAGCCCTGCTCCATGGGATCATTAGTTGTTCCTGATGACTATTTATTAGTTATCATTAGATGCTGATGGCTCAAGAAAGCGCTGCCAGAGCGCGGTGACTATATCGCGATGATCACGATACGCCTCACCATCACTGAGTGCTTTTTTCTCCGGTGAGCGCCGCCCGGTGGGTAGCGCTACGGTAGGCCAGATAGGCTTCACGAAGGCGCTCGGCTTCTTCGGCAGGTAAGTGCCCACTCTCCGTCAAACTCTCTAAAATCCGGATGTTATCGCTGTAAGTAAGTAGCGACGGCGTTTGGTTAGCAAGCGCTAACACCGCGTATTGGCAAAGAAACTCAATATCGACCATACCGCCCGCATCGTGCTTGATATTGAACGCATCGGCGGTGGGTTTGCTGCCGAGATGAACGCGCATCTTCTGACGCATCTTGACCACTTCCTCTCGGAGCACGGATTTATCACGCGCTGTGGACAAGATATCGCCCCGCAATTGGTTGAATTTCTCGGCCAACGTATGGCTGCCCGCCACGACACGGGCACGCACCAGCGCTTGATGCTCCCATGTCCAGGCATTTTGGCGCTGATACTCGGCAAAGGCTTTCAAGGAGGTCACCAATAAACCTGAATTACCCGATGGCCGTAGGCGCATATCGACTTCATAGAGCGTGCCCGTTGGCGTTACTGCAGTGAGCAAATGAATAATACGCTGCCCCAGGCGGGTAAAAAAATACCGGCGTATCGATAGGCCGTGGGCCGTTGGTGGAGCCTTTAGCATCGCTATCGTGTAAGAACACTAAGTCCAGGTCTGAGCTATAGCCCAGCTCAATGCCCCCAGCTTGCCGTAACCGATAATTAGAAACGCCGCCTCGCGGTCGTTCAGTCCCTCCGGTACGCCGTGCTTGCGGGTAATATGCTTCCATGCCATTGCCAGCACAGCATCAAGAATTACCTCGGCAATAAACGTTAAGTAATCACTTACTTTCATCAGGTGCCGAGTACCCGCGATATCCGACGCCGCTACATGGAGCGTCTGAGCATGCTTAAAGACACGCAGCGCCTCAAGCTGAGCCTCTTCATCATCTTCTGGCAAACGGTTCAATGTTTGACGCAGCTCATCTGCCAAACGCGCTTTATCGGCGGGGGTATACAGCGTTTCTGGCGTCAGCAGCTCGTCAAGCAAGATGGGATAGCGCGACAGCTGTTCAGCTATCCATGGGCTGGAAGCACACAGCCGCATCAGGTGTTCAAGCGTCTGTGGATTTTCACGCAACAGCGCAAGATAAGCTGTCCGCCGAAGTACAGCTTCGATTAACGGCTGCACCCTTACAAGTGCAGTATCCGGGGCATCGTTCTCTGCCACGGCATCCAGTAACAGAGGCATCAATGCGTCCAAACGCTCAAAACCAATTCGCTGCATACTTTGCACTTGGCGCGAATGATAAAGACTCTGCAGCCTCTTTAAGGCTTTGTCAGGCGCGTTAAAACCCGCCTCGGCAAGGTGTTTGATGGCCTCTTCCGACTCTAGCTCGCCGCGCCATAGTTGCCGCCACTGGGCCAAGCCAAGTTGGTTATCATCGTTCGCTTCTTCAACATCCTCTTCGGGATCCGCGATCACCGCATCAAAATGCTGGCGCACCCGCTCGCGCACTTCGTCAAGCTGAGCGACCAGCCCTGGCCAATCTTCATGCCCCATGGCGAAGGCCACCCGTTCACGATCCCTATCATCGCTGGGCAGGGTTTGTGTCTGCCGGTCTTCAAGCGCTTGAAGGGCGTGCTCGACATCTCGTAAAAAAAGCGTAGTCGGGTAACAGTTCATCAACCACAGCTTGCGGCAATAAGCCCAGCGCAGGTAAGCGATTGAGCGCGGTTTTCAACGACGTCACTTGCAGCTCCGTATCGCGACCGCCGCGGATCAGTTGGAATGCCTGCACGACGAACTCAACCTCACGAATGCCACCGGGGCCGAGCTTGATGTTGCTCTGCATGCCTTTGCGTTTTACTTCGCGATTGATCATCGCTTTCAGCTCGCGCAACGACTCAATCGCACCGAAATCGAGATAGCGGCGATAGACAAAGGGGCGCAAACCGGCCAGTAGCTCGCTGCCAGCGTCCAGATCCCCCGCCACCGGGCGGGCTTTCAGCATTGCGTAGCGCTCCCACTCGCGGCCTTGATCCTGGTAGTAGCTTGAGAGCATGGCGAAACTGCCCACCAGTGGACCACCATCGCCTAGCGGGCGCAGACGCATATCGACGCGAAAGGCGAAGCCGTCGGCCGTCATTGCATCCAGTGCTGCGATCAGTTTTTGACCCAGCTTGGTAAAGTACTCCTAAGGGCTTGCGCCCGCCCTGGGTTTCACCTTTTCGGGGAACGCAAAAATCAGATCAATATCAGAGGAGAGATTCAGCTCACCCGCGCCCAGCTTGCCCATTCCGAGCACGACCAGTCGCTGGGGCGTGCCATCTTTTCGAGTCGCTGGCTCTCCCCAGCGCGGCGCATAAAACTGTTCCAGCCAGCTCAACGCCGCTTCTAAGCATAATTCGGCAAGCTCAGACACCGCCGTCGCGGTATCCCACATGGCATAGCCGGGACTTCGATTAAGATCACGCCAAATAATGCCCAGCATCCGCTGACGGCGAAAACGCCGTATTGCCCTATGCATGGCCTCTTCATCATCGGCGTGCTCTAGCGATTCTTTAAGCCAGCTGGCCAACACATCGCGCCCTGGCTTCGTGTCCAGTTCACCGGCAATATCCAGCTCAGCCAACCACTGGGGATAGCGCGCCAGGGTATCCAGCGCAAAGGTGGAAATGGAGATCACTCTGGCAAGCGCCTCGCGGCGCTGCTCAGAAAGTCCCTGCCAGTTACTTGAAGGCAGCTCCTGTTTGGTCATCTCAGCAATATTGTCGGCTTGCGTTAGCGCTTCGCTCAACCGCTGCCAAGCGGATTGGGTGGCTTTTTGTAACGACGCTGGCAGCGTCGACAACGGTAAAAAATCGTCGTTCACTTGCATAACTACCTCGCTGACAGCGTGTTAATAATTAACCAGCTCTTAAACCAGCTTAGCCAAAGAACTTTTCCCAGCCCAATAGCCCCCACGTAAGGCCAGCCATGATGAGCGACAGCATCACGGCGGCTGAGCCGATATCCTTAGCCCGGCCGGACAACTCATGATGTTCGGTACCAATGCGATCCACCACGTTTTCAATTGCACTGTTTAAGAGCTCGACGATCAGTACAAAAACAGGCTACTCACCAGCAGTAGCCAACTGATGATGCTGTCGCCTATCCACCAGGCAAAGGCAGCAACAACGCCGTGATCACCACTTCTTGACGGAAGGCCGCCTCATTTCTAAATGCTGCCTTGAGCCCCTTCCATGAATAGCGCGTGGAGTGAACCAAATGGGTTAAACCGGTATGCCCAGGTTTCATGCAGATCGCCTCACCTTGTGAGCGTAAAGGGGAATCAGTTCGCTAAAATCATTGCATCCAAATCCAGTGATAATGGATCCAGCACCTCGGACCAGCTTAAGTATGGCGTACTACCGTTACCATTAACCATGACACTAAACACGCCCCAACGCCCCCTGCGCCGTACGGAAATAACCCGCCGCCGCGCACGGCAAAGGGTTGGTTAAGCGTACCGGTTTTTAGCATGACATTGTTCTGAAACGTGGCTGAACCACGCCGAATAAAGCGCATGACGCCGTTAGCTGGCGACTGAAAAGCGGCCACGAAACTTGGAAACAAAGCACCTTGACGAAACATATCCTCCAGCATCACGTTCACGCCCTGAGCCGATGTACGGTTCTCAGTGGTCAATCCACTGCCACTGTACAGCGTTAATGGGCCGTGGCTGGGTAAGCTCTGAACGTAAGACTCAATGGCTTGGCCAGCTTGTCGCAACTGCGCCTGGGGCGTTTCGACCAAGTCGAGCGCCAGCACATCGGCCATATAGTTATTGGAGTAGTTCATGATCCGCAGCACTATTTCTTGCAGTGGCTGGCTGTCGACGGCGGCCAAGCGCTGCGCCGTGCTGGGCGGCTGTGTCGAACTCACGCGCCACGGCTCGCGCACCTGAATTCCCGCCTGGTTCAACATGCCCATCAGCACTTGTGCGGTTTCATCAGCCGCATCGCCCGCGCCACGATAGACGTCACGGGCGGTCGCGTTGGTGGAGATTTGCCCTGTTAGGCGCATGACGTCACCGCGCTCGTCGGTAATCCGCTCAGCGCTAATCTCGGTGCCGCTATTGGCGGGACGGGTGACTACTTGGTTATCAATGGTGATCAGTGTCGTCTGGCTATCGCACATTCCTACACGGGCAGGTTCACCGGCAGTCGCGGCGGGAGCAACGTTAACGCACCAACTGCCAAAATTAACGCCAGCCGAGGAAAGCGGCGCGCTATAGGCATTGGCGACCCGGGTGAGGGCTTCGCAGCGATCCGTGGTAATGCAGTCCACCGGCCCAAAACGCCATTGGCTGACCACTAAAGCGCCATCCACCTCACGCACTCCGGCTAAGTGCAAACGCTGCACCAAGCGCCACAGATTTTCAGTGGTTAGTCCCGGGTCCCCACCGCCTTCAAACACCAAATCACCGCGCAGCACCCCATTTTCGATACTACCTGAGCTGACCAACTGGCTGGTAAAGCGGTGCTGGGGGCCAAAACGATTCAACGCCGCAGCCGCTAGATATGCCTTGGTCACAGAAGCAGGCGATAGCTGACGCTCGGGATTAAGGCTGCCTAACAGCGTGTTGGTGTCTGCGTCTGCATCCAGCAGGCGCGCTTCGGCGCTAATCGAAAAGCCTTTGCCCTGAAGTTGGCTCAGGCGGCTGAAATCAGCAAACAAACTGGTGCTGGCGCACAGTGCCAGCGTGGCAACCACGGACACCCGTGACCAGCGCCGCAAACGCTTAGGCGCAAAAAAAGAACCCATTAAAATACCTCAATGCACATTCATTTTAGAAAACACTTGCAGCATGACAACGCCCGCGACTATTAAGCTAATTCCCAGCACCGCCGGTAAATCTGGCTTTTCACCGAAGACTACAATGCCAACTAAGGTGACCAGCACAATACCCAGGCCCGCCCAAATCGCATAGGCGACTCCCACTGGCAGCGTGCGCAGTACCAGGCTGAGTAGATAAAAGGCGAGCCCGTAGCCAACCACCACGATGATACTCGGCAGTGGTCGCGTAAAACCGATAGAGGCCTTTAAAGCACTGGTAGCAATGACTTCGGCCACAATCGCTAATACTAAATAGACAAATGTCATGTTCGCTCCAAATCAACGCGTAAACGCCACAGCGCTTGGCCACTTTGAGCATACTTAGCCTCGAACGGGGTTAAATAACCACCGTCAGGCACCCACTCAGTCACCATTGCCTGTTTGCCGGTTACTTGCGCCACCGCCAAGGCAAACTCTTCAACATAGAGAGACCAGTTAGAACGCAGCTCAAAGCGTCCGCCAAGCGCCAACAGTGTGGGTAGAACCGCATGGCCATGCCAGCGCATTTTTAGATGGCCTGCCTTGGGGTAAGGGTTTGGATAAAGTAAATAGTGATATTCTGGAGCCCAGCCGGCCTGATAGGCCAAGCGCCAGAAATCGACAAGATCAGCGCGTACCAGCATCGCATTTTCTGGTAGCGTGCCGTGGTTTCGCCCCAAACGGTCCTCGCTACGATCGATGCCAATGACGGCATGCTTGGGGAACTGCGCGGCTAGTTGGCGTGTCGACACACCCACGCCACAGCCCGAATCCAGTATCAACGGTGCCTGGCGATCTGCGAACCAGGCTGCCGCTTGCGCAAAGTTACGCTGTGTATGCTCGGCAATCGGTTTGCGTAGCGGATGCGTTAGCGCCCTGTGCACCCGGCGTGCCAAATCCTGATGCGGGCCTGGCTGATTAGACGTCACTGGTCGAGAATTATGCTGCATGCCACATCTCGGTTGAAAAGCGTGATTCTATCAGTCTTGTAAGCTTGCGGCATGACGCCGTTGCATGGCCGGTGCTATGATCATGCCTTAGATACTTATTAAGCACATCGCTTTGGCCATAGTAGGTTTAGAGCGTTGTCAATAATTGTTATTACCACCACCGCATCACGAGGAACCCGGCTTGTCACACTTACCGGTGATTGTCGGCATGGGCGGCATCAATCCCGCTGGCAGAACCTCTGGCCATCAGGCCTTTCGCCGCACGGTACTTGATGCCCTCCCTGCTGACCAGCAACGCCAGACACTGGAAGGCTTGGCGGCGCTTATGCGCTTAGTAAAGCACTCCGAAAATGGGTGGCACGACAGTACTGGCCAGTCCGTAGACGCCCCGGCACAGTCGCTGCGTGATCAGGTACTTAACCATACCCTGATCCGACGCAATGAAGATCCGCGTTTTTCTCGCCCCCGGCCTGCCCGCTAACCGCCAGACCAGCATGCAGTTTGCTGAACCGATGCGCTTTACCCTGCGCCGTCGCCAGTTGCCCGACAACCTGCCGGTCGATTGGCAGGTGCGCGATATTGATGCCCGCGAGGTAGAAGTGATCGTGCCCGCAGGCGTACTGGAGGTATTACTGCCCGATGCGCAGGTACCTAAAGTACGCGCGGCGGCCCAGTTACCTAGCGGCTTTGACCCCGCAAGCCTTTATCGCAGCGTGCACCATCCACGCGGTCTATCGTTGGCGGTATTTGGCGCAAGCGACTGCTTGGGCGCCAGCGGTTTCGCCTGGGAGAAACTTCGTCAACAAGTGAACCCGGATCATATTGCTGTGTATGCGGGTAACTCCATCGGCCAGTTAGACGACCAGGGCTGGGGCGGCTTGCTGAAAAGCCTGGTGACGGGTCAGCGCGCGACATCCAAGCAGATGCCATTGGGTTACGGCCAGATGCCTGCCGACTTTTTGAATGCCTATGTACTCGGTAGTGTCGGTGGCACCGGCGCAGCCTTGGGTGCGTGTGCCAGCTTTCTCTATAACCTGCGCCTGGGCATTGATGACATTCGTGCCGGACGCCGCCGTGTGGTGATGGTAGGTACTGCGGATGCGCCGATTACGCCAGAAATTATTGAGGGCTTCCGGGCGATGGGCGCGCTGGCTGACGATGCTGGCTTGAAAGCGCTGGATGCGCTTGAATTGCTCACCGACAGCGACTATCAGCGCGCCTGCCGTCCATTTGCGCGCAACTGTGGCTTTACCATGGCGGAAGCTAGCCAGTTTTTACTGCTGATGGACGATACCCTGGCGCTTGAGACCGGCGCGGACATTCTGGGCGCTGTACCGGACGTGTTCGTCAATGCCGACGGTTACAAACGCTCTATATCGGCGCCGGGCATCGGCAACTACATAACCCTCGGCAAAGCGGCCGCACTGGTACGCGATATGCTCGGCGAAAAAGCCCTTAAAGAGCGCAGTTTTTTGCACGCTCACGGCACCAGCACGCCGAAAAACCGCATTACCGAATCCCACGTATTCGATGAGATTGCCCGTGCTAACGGGATCAGCGACTGGCCGGTGGTGGCGATCAAAGCGTTTATCGGCCACTCGCAAGGCTCCGCGGCGGGTGATCAGTTGGCAAGTGCCCTAGGCAGCTTTGCTCACGATCTATTACCGGGCATCACAACCCTGGATGCGGTGGCTGACGATGTTTATGCCGACCGTTTGCGTCTTTCACAAACGGCGCAGGCACTCCATGCTGATGCCGCCTTTATTAACGCCAAAGGTTTCGGCGGCAACAATGCCACCGGTGTTGTGCTATCACCGGCTGTCACCGAGCGCCTGCTGACTCAACGCCACGGTACAGCGGCGATAAATGCCTGGAAAGTGCGCCGCGAGGCAACCCGTGAAATGGCGGCAGCCTACCTCACCCAGGCGGATCGGGGCCACTACGCGCCACGCTATCAGTTTGGAGAAGCCGTACTGGAAGGCCCAGAACTGGATATTCATGCCGACCGGATTCACATTCCCGGTTACGATCATGCCGTCTCATTAACCAGTGACAATCCGTTTGGCCGCCTGGATGAGGAGAGCTAAGAATGAGCACTCGCAAGCTGAATATCGCCGTCTATCCCGGCACTTTTGATCCTATCACCAATGGCCATTTCGACCTGATTGAGGCGCGGCGCGCGCATGTTCGACAAAGTGGTCATCGCCGTGGCGGCAAGCCCTGGTAAAAGCCCCAATCTCGACCTGGAAACGCGCATGGAACTGGTCAAAAGGTCTGTGCGTCGTTACCCAACGTGGAAGTCATCGGTTTTTCCACCTTACTGACCACAATGATGCATGAGCAAGGGGCGACCATTATTCTGCGCGGCCTGCGCGCGGTCTCCGATTTTGAGTATGAACTGCAGCTAGCCAATATGAACCGGGCACAAAATCCAGAACTGGAAAGCGTTTTTTTAACCCCAGCGGTGGAAAATTCATATATTTCTTCGACCATCGTGCGCGAAATCGCCAAGCTGGGTGGCGATATTTCTCCCCTGGTGCATCCACAGGTCGCCGAGGCGCTGCGTAACCACTACACTAGCTAGCCAACGCCATTGTTGAGTAAAACACTTGGGTATTGCGTTACAATAGCCTGAGTGTGAACGCCATCTGCGAGGTATGCCCATGGCCCTGATGATTACCGACGAATGCATTAACTGCGACGTCTGCGAGCCCGAATGTCCCAATGATGCGATCTCCCCCTGGCGAGGAAATCTACGTCATCGACCCTAATCTATGCACCGAGTGTGTCGGTCACTATGACGAGCCTCAGTGTCAACAAGTCTGCCCGGTGGATTGCATCCCGCTTGATCCTGAACGCCACGAAACCCAAGAGCAGTTGATGAAGAAGTACCGCATCATCACTGCCGCTTAAACGCTTACGTGCGCATCTGGGCCCTCGCCTGGCCAATTATTCTTTCCAATATCACTGTCCCGTTACTTGGGTTGGTCGATACTGCTGTGGTCGGCCATCTACCCGACTCCCGCTATCTAGCGGGGTTACCCTGGGGGCTACGCTGTTTAGCTTCCTCTATTGGGGGTTTGGCTTTTTTACGCATGGGGACTACCGGGCTGGTCGCACAAGCGATAGGACGCGAGAGCGACAGTGATGTACGTAACCTGCTGGGTCAATCACTGATCATGGCGCTGGTGATCGGCGCTCTGCTGATCGTGTTTGCCTCCCCGCTGGTCTCAGTGGGTCTATGGCTGTTAGATGGCAGCGACGTGGCCACCAATTAGCGCGTGAATATGCCCAAATCCGGCTCTGGTCGGCACCCGCCGTACTCGCCAACTACGCCATTTTAGGCTGGTTTTTAGGCCAACAGAATTCCCGCGTCACGCTAATGATTCTACTGCTAACCAACAGCGTTAATATCGTGTTGGATTTATGGTTTGTGGTGGGCCTGGATATGAACAGCAACGGCGTCGCCTGGGCCAGTGTGATCGCTGACTACACAGCGCTGGCGTTCGGCAGCTATTTAGTATTGCGCCAATTAGTCAGTTTAGAGGGTCAGTTTTTGCGCGAACGTCTGCTCGCACTGACAGCCTATACCGCACTGTTTAACGTCAATGCCAACCTGTTTGTGCGAACGCTCGGCCTCTTATTTGCCATGGCGTTCTTTACCGCCCAGGGCGCCCGCCAGGGGATACGGTATTAGCTGCCAACGCCGTACTGCTACAATTCATTATGCTCACCAGCTACGCGCTTGACGGTTTTGCTCACGCAGCAGAATCATTGATTGGGCGCGCTTATGGCCGCCAGGATTGGCGCGAATTTGCCGCGACGGTGCGTGGCGCCGCCCGCTTTTCATTCTGGACAGCTGCCGCTGCCGCCTTGCTGTTCGCGGTGGGAGGGAATGCGCTGATTGCGCTGCTCACCGGTCTTGAAGAAGTGCGCATGACCGCAGCACAGTATTTGCCATGGATGGTGGTCATGCCGTTAATTGCGGTATGGAGCTACTTGCTTGACGGCGTGTTTATCGGCACGACGGCAGTGCGTGAAATGCGTAACAGTATCTTTATCGGCTTGGCTGCCTATTTGCCCGCCTGGTGGTTAACCCAGGGGCTCGGCAACCATGGCCTATGGCTTGCGTTTATGCTGTTTACGCTAGTTCGCTCAGCGGTACTGATTTACTACTATCGCCTTTACTACCATCGCGCTCACCGGCTACCTCACTGGCGCTAAAACAACACGTAGAGTAACAACTGCGCTAAGGTGGGATTCAGCGGGCAGTTTCAACGTGAAAACAGCGCGCTCGCCCGTATATTAGCTATGCACTTTCTAGACACTGACCAGGCACTTTCTAATAATGAATAAAGAGAGCATCCCATGCTTAAAATGATCTCAAAACCAGCGGTAAAGCTGGTGGAGCGCTACCTACCCGACCCGTATATTTTCGTTCTACTGCTAACGTTAATTGCCTCGGTTGCCGCCATTGCCATTGAACGCCAAACACCATTAGCGGTGCTACGTTTCTGGGGCGATGGTTTCTGGGGTTTGCTTACCTTCTCTATGCAAATGCTGCTAGTGCTGGTCACTGGCTTTATGCTGGCTAGCTCTCCGCCGGTAAAACGCATTCTGCAAAAATCGCCGGCACCGCTAAAACGCCGGGTGGCGCCATCATCCCTAGTCACGCTGGTTTCCTTGGCGGCCAGTTGGATTAACTGGGGTTTGGTCTCGTTGTCGGCGCGTTGTTTGCTAAAGAGTTGGCCCGGTTGATACGCGTTGACTATCGTCTACTCGTTGCCAGTGCCTACTCGGGCTTTGTCGTGTGGCACGGCGGCTTGGCAGGTTCGATACCGTTGACCATCGCCACCGAAGGCCATTTCACCGCTGACCAGATTGGCGTCATTAGCACTGGTTCGACGATTTTCGCCTTCTTCAATCTCGCCATTGTGGTCTGCCTGTTTATCTCCATTCCGCTGGTCAACCGTATGATGCTGCCGGATGAAAAGATAGCGTCTACGTCGACCCCAGCCTGCTCAATGATGAGCCAGAGCCGGTTGGGCGCCTTACTCGGCCAGCAGAACGCCTTGAGAACAGCTTAACCCTCTCCCTGTTGGTAGGGGTGCCAGGATTGCTGTTCTTGCTGGATCACTTTTGCTACGCGGCGGCGGTTTGAATCTTAACGTCGTCAACTTCCTATTTCTGTTCTTAGCCATTGTGCTGCATCGCACGCCACGCAATCTGCTCTATAGCTTGAACGAAGCGATTAAAGGCGGTGCTGGTATTGTTATTCAGTTCCCGTTCTACGCCGGCATCATGGCAATCATGGTCCAATCCGGGCTGGCAGAAAGTATGTCCGAGTGGCTGGTATCGTTTGCTACCGCCACGTCGCTGCCCCTTCTGGTCGTTTATCAGCGCAGGGATTGTGAATCTTTTCGTCCCTTCCGGCGGGGGCCAGTGGGCCGTTCAGGCGCCGGTAATGTTACCTGCCGCTCAGGCGCTAGGGGCTGACATTCCACGAGTGGCCATGGCGGTAGCCTGGGGCGACGCCTGGACCAACCTGCTGCAACCCTTCTGGGCATTACCCGTGCTCGCGATTGCCGGGCTTAAGGCGAAAGATATTATGGGCTTCTGTCTCATACAGCTGTTTATTACCGGCATTATCATTTCAGTCGGCCTAGTCTGGTTTTTAAAAAACACCTAATCGCTGCCTGCCGGCTTCCCCCTGCCTGACGGCAGGCAGTGTTAGTAGAGGAAAGACCGCATGTCCGAGACGGGAAGCAACACCAGCGCCGCAGTCAGCACTGCTCTACCTGGTCAGCATGAACTCTCTATGACCGTTCTGATGACACCCGACATGGCGAATTTCAGTGGTAAAGTGCATGGTGGGGCTATTCTTAAAAAGCTCGATGAAGTTGCGTTTGCTTGCGCCAGCCGCTACTCGGGCCACTATGTAGTGACGCTATCGGTCGATCAGGTGTTGTTTAAACAGCCGATTCATGTCGGTGAACTGGTGACCTTTTAGCCAGCGTCAATCATGTGGGGCGTTCGTCGATGGAAGTTGGCATTAAGGTGGTCGCCGAAGATATCCGCAATAAGCTGATACGCCATACCAACAGCTGCTATCTCACCATGGTCGCGGTGGACGCTGATGGCAAGCCTGCCAGCGTTCCACCGCTCAGATTGGAAACGCCGCTGCAGAAACTACGGTTTGAAAAGGCTGCGCTACGCAAGAAGTTACGCAAACAGGCGGAGAGAGAAGAACTGCTGACCCAGCAACAACATCAGTCGCAGGCTCAGGTATAACATCCCCCAACCACTAGGAGTTCGCATGCTAGCCAGGGAACGCTACCCGCGCTTACCTAAAGCGGTTGAATATGCCCATATTGGTTGGGATTTTTTATTTTAACCCTCGTTGTGATTAACCTTGCTCTACTGCTGTTTGATTCGCTGTTTCTACTGGGCCCTGTTAACCAGGGCATTGCCAGCATCGCCCCCGGCTTTCATGCCTTTTACGATGAAACGATCCATAGCCGTTTCATCGCCATCGACTCTAGTGTTTGTCAGCTTTTTATCGCCGATGTACTGCTAGGTTGGTCAATTGCGATTGTCGAACGACGCTACCACCGCTGGTTCTTTTATCCCTTCGTACACTGGTATGACGTACTAGGCTGTATTCCTCTAGCAGGCTTCCGCCTGCTACGTATTCTGCGTGTCGTATCGCTACTTCATCGTCTACACCGGCTGGGCTTAATTGACGTCACCCGCTGGGATATTTATTTATTTTTGCCAAGTATTACGACATCCTGCTCGAAGAGCTTTCCGACCGTATCGCCTTAAAGCTCTTGGGCAATGTTCAGCAGCAGATCCGCGCGAGCGACTCGCTTACCGAGCGGGTCATCGACCGGTAGTTATGCCCCGCAAAGCGCAGTTGATTCATGAGATCGCTCAGCGGTTGGAGAGCACGATTGGAAAAGCCTACCAAAATAATCGCCAATCCATCATGGCGGCGATCAGCGACTTGGTAAACCGTACATTGCGTGAAAGCCCTGAGTTCCAAAGTCTCCGCCGCCTACCCATGGGGCAGCAGGCAAGCAATGCAATGGAGTCATCACTAAGTGGGGTTGCCCAGCGGATGGTGGATGAGCTCCTGCTAGGCATCCACTCGGATGAGTTTAAGAAATTAGTTGAGCGCACTGCCGGCAACGGCTTCGATACTTGGCTTACAGTGGACGAAGGCAGTAATCGGATTACCGAACAAATGCTGTATGACATTCTTGAAATGCTCAAAGAGCAGGTCAATCGGCAACGTTGGAAAGACCGCTATGATTAGTGATTAGCAAAGCCTCATTCATTAGCTATTCAAACACGACACAACCCTGCCCCTTCACTTCGTATGGATACAATCAGATGAATAGCGAATGGTTACTCCTAGGCCCTGCGGCGCTCTATATGATGTCAATGACGCTTACGCCTGGGCCGAATAACCTAATGCTGACCGCTTCTGGCGCCAACTTTGGCTTTAAGCGCACGCTACCGCATATGTGGGGAATTCTAGGCGGCTGCTTTTTTGCTATTTGCGGGTATCGCACTAGGCCTAGGCGTACTGTTTGAACGTTATCCCGCTATTCAAACCACATTACGCTGGGCAGGCAGTGCCTATTTACTCTACTTGGCGTGGAAAATTGCCAGTGCGCCACCGCCCAACCTGAAAGCCCGGGAACATAGCGTACCGTTTACGTTTTGGCAGGCGGCAGCCTTTCAGTTTGCCAATCCAAAAGCGTGGGTAATGGGGCTTGCCCTGATGGCAGGTTTTTACCCGAAAGTGGTCAGCCAGTGGTGAATGCGTTGGTTTTGGCGGGATTTGCTGAGGTGGTAGCACTGCCATGTATCGCTTTATGGGCGGCCTTTGGCACAGCCATTGGGCAGTGGATCAAAGCGACGGCGCATGGCGGGCGTTCAATATCACTATGGGGATACTGACCGCCTCCTGCGTGGTGCTGATATTGCGCTAGCGAGCTTAGTCTATTGCGCTAGAGAGCTTAGCCGCAGCGTAACGCCTCAATAGTGTTCTGATCATTGATATGAATATTCAAACGATCCGGGCGATGATCCATGGTCGCCATGTCGCCTGGGCGAAGTACACGCACTTGACGAGCGCCGCTATCGCTTTGTAATTGAGAAACCTTCGCCTCATCAAAGGGCTGACCTATCGCCTGTTGAATAGCGTCTAGGTCACAGGCAGCATGCGATTCATTATTGGAGTCGTTCGGCGCTACCGTTGGGGCGGCGGTGCTGCATCAACATCATCGTTCGCTGGGGAGATCGGCATCTGCGAGCTAACGCAAGCTGTTAGCAAAAACGTGCAGGCGCTTACCAGGACGAGCTTGGGCAGAGTAATACGGGACTTCATCCTTGAGCTTCCTAAAAGTAACTTCCTAAAAGTAGGTTGTTAAAACGTTATAAAACCTCAGGGACCAGACGTAAATCTGGTCCCTGAGATACCGTTTATCTTTGCAGTCTTAATTATTCAGCTGCATCCTGAACGGCTTGGCCGCCTTCTTCGACATCCTGGCCAGCGCCAGAAATAGTATTGCAACCGGTTAGAACACCGGCGGTCATCAGCAGCATAAAGCTCATGGCTAATAATTTTTCATTTACGTTCTCCTTAACGATTTATTCAACATCGGAAACTCCACTGGCAACCTTCATTGCCGCTTGGGAGTTTTTTCAGGGTAACAGCGTTTTCGTCATCGTGCTCGCTTTCCCCTACTTCACTTTGTAATTGCTATGCTATCAAACTTCTATCCAAAATGACGGGAGCCTTCTACTTGAACGATTTCACCCTTGATAAACGCCTTGCGGCTGACACATTTCCCGTAACGGACCTACCTCTAAGCCAGGTATTACTTATGAACGATGCGCGCTACCCTTGGGTTATTCTGGTACCGCGCCACGCCTCAATTAGCGAAGTGTTCGAGCTTTCTATCACCGACCAGCAGCAACTATGGCGTGAAGCCACCCAGCTAGGCGAAGCCATGAAAACAGCGCTGGGGGAGACAAAATCAATATTGCCACGTTAGGCAATGTTGTCAGCCAACTGCATGTACATGTCGTTTTACGGCGGCATACAGACACCGCTTGGCCTGCCCTGTATGGGGTAATGGCAAAGCAGAACCCTACGATCTAAATGGTCAGGCGCAGTTGCGTGACCAACTGCTGGCGCTCATTGATGGGCTTGATATCTAGCTTAGCCGCTACCCAGTGAGTGGATGACGTTGCTGAGCAGGCGGCTCATTTAGAAGTGGCCCACTCGCAGGCTGCGCAATGCCCGCGATGCTAAGTGAAACACCTAGAATCACAATCAGCGCACCACCCGCTAACGCCACCCAGCCGGTGACTTTTTGCACACTGCGCTGACTATGCTGTTGCTTGGTTAAGCGCCGCTGAGCCCAACCGCGGGCTAAAATACTGGCCAATGCGAGTGCCGAGACGGTGATGCCCGTGCCTAGCGACATTGCTAACACAGAGGCCATGCCTACTTCGAACTGGCCCAGTAGACTGGCAGCTCCCAGCATCAACACCGCCCCGCTACAGGGACGCATGCCAATGGCGCCTACGGTCATTATCGCCGTTCGCCAATCTAACGCCTGCTGAGGTTTAATATGATGCGCGCCACCGCAACAGTGGCTGTGCTCCTGGCTGTGGCTGTGGCTGTGGCTGTGGCTGTGGCTGTGGCTGTGGCTGTGGCTGTGGTCATTACGATGGGCCTGATAGGCTGCGCGCAATTGCTTAACGGCTCGCCAGCATAGCCACCCCCTAGCGCGGCGACTAGCAGAAAACTAGCCTGCTCCACCCAGGCAACGCTGCCCATGGCTTGTCGGGTTATCCAACCTAAGCCATAAACCAACACGACGACCAGCAAAATAGCGGTAATGCCCTGCAGTAGAGAGGCGGCAAAGAGAGTCCTAGAGCGCGTTTGACCGCGCCACCATGGTGGCCAAATAGGTCGCCAGCACGGCTTTACCGTGCCCTGGCCCAGCTGCATGAAATACGCCGTAGGCAAAGCTAATGCTTAACAAACTCACCCATGTCGCCATCGTAGGAGTACGTGACAATTCGGTAATCGCCAGGGTCAACGAGCGATGCAGATCGCGCTGCCACCCGAGCAGCTGATAGCTCACGCTCTGAAACCCGCCTTGCCAAACGATAATAATCACTGCTGCGACGAGCAGCAGACCCAGCATTAACCCTAGGTGACGTGTAAAGGAGCGTGTTAAGGACATCTTACCGTTCCACTGAGAAAACTGTTACAAGGTAACATAATTATAAAATAACGCGGCAACGACATTTCCGAACAGCGCCTAACGACAATCAATTTGGCCGGTTTCTGCAAAATAGCGCCCCAAGCCTGGCTCACCACTTTCATCCTTATCGAGCAACGCCGCTTGCATCACGACTTCTGGGTCAGGGTCAGCGGGAAGAATAGCGAGCTCACAGGCAGGCTCGCCGTTATATATCAGCGCATCATCCCGCGGCTGACCGTCTTCCTCTTCATGGACTACTTCGATGTAGTAGGTGGGGTCAAACACTTGATAGCTAAGTAGCGAGTCTGTCAGCGGCTGAGGCGTTTCCAGAGGCAGAATAAACATAAAGATGAGCCGCCCATCGCGCTCCATAGCGGTATATTCGATGACCTCCCCAACGCCTGGGGCGCATTGTTGATGCGCACTTCGGTTAAATAATGTTGTGTAGCAAGATTATCGCGTATCTCTTTGCCCAACTGATCAAGCCCCTCTTCGAGACTTGCGCCCTCGGCCTGCTGTAGTTCCTCAAAGACAACCAAGCTATAGAAGGGGTCCATTCGCCACGTTTGATGCAAGCTGCTCACCAACCCCTGATCATCGGTGATGACCCGGACACTCAAGTCGATCCAGCCGTGAGGGTGGGCATGAGTGTTAGGACTGATCAGAAAGCTACTCATCGCCAATACAAATGCTACTGAAATACTCGTTTCTCTCATGGCGCGACGCCCAACTTATGCTGTAAGGCGACAAGCCACGGATCTAACAAATAGGGCGGCAGGGCTGATTCCCACGTAGTGCTGACACACGCACGCGGCTACCGCTGCCCTCTTCGCTCACCTGTAGCTGTAGCTGATACTCCGGCCAACGAGCAAGCGATGCCTCAGCGCGCCCCAGCGAAAGATCCGCATGGCGAACGACGTACCCCTGCTCCATCATCAACTCAACCGCTTCGTGGAAGGTCTGCTGTGATGGGGTAGCATAAACCAACTCACGCGGCTCTACGGGAGCTGTGGAAGCACACCCGCCCAACCCTCCGATAATTCCGATTATTAACCAATGGCGAATATTCATAATGGACTCCCGTTGGTCGGCACAGCTTGGGCAAAATCAGTCTGAAAGCGCTGGCAGAAGTCGTCATTACTGGCGCTGTAGGATTCGCGTAGATCCCCCACTGATCGAAGCGGCGGATATCACGGGAAATGCGTATATGGGCATCCTTGACCAATAGCGACACACGCTCCACTTCCACCGGCTGCTGCCCAACGCCACCACCAAAGCCAATACCGCCTATGCCAAGGCCCACACCACCACTTCCAATGCCCAAACCACCGAACAGGCGCATGCCACTTCCATAGCCGTAGGCGTTATCGTAGGGATCGTAGTAACCATGCAGCTCCCGTTCACGGCTCGCACTGACCAGCCCTAAAGCCGTATCGGTAGTATCCAAGCTAAATCCCCATTCGGTCAGGAGCTCAACGCTGGTTTCTAACGCCTGTTCATCGGAGGTGGGGAAATAGCACGCAGCCGCTGGCGCTGGCTCCGCTTGAGGCAGCCGATCAGGCACCACCTGGCAGCCAGCAAGCACAAGCAGGCAGGTTAAACTTATCGGTATCGACTTCATGTGAGTTCCTCTAACGGACGAGGCCGCTGGTTTGCCGATGATTAGGGCGCTAAGCTCGCCAAAGGTGGCCGGAATGAATGACACTATTTTAGTAGCTCTGTTTTAAAGATACTGTTTTAAAGGTTCTGTTTTAAAGACTCTGTTTTAAAGACCCTGTTTTAAAGACCCTGTTTTAATGAAAATGTTTTGAAACAAATATTTTGCGGAGACCATGCCAATGAATGTCCTGCTTTGCCCCGACAGCTTTAAAGATGCACTGAGCGCACAGGATGCCGCCAGCGCCATGGCGCGCGGTGTTAAAAGCGCCGCACCAGATGCGCAGGTGCAAATCTGCCCTCTAGCTGACGGCGGTGAAGGCAGTTTAGATGCATTGATCGCCGCGACAGGCGCCGAGCGTCGCCAGCTAGCCGTGCAAGATGCCCTGGGGCGCCCTCGTCAAGCAACCTGGGGCTGGCTGAGCGACCAGCGTACCGCGTTTATTGAATTGGCAGAAGCCAGCGGTTTACAGCACCTTGCAGCCGATGAGCGCAATGCACTGCACACCTCCACCTTTGGGGTCGGGGAACTGCTGCTGGCAGCGCTGGACCAGGGCGCTGAAAAAGCGCTTTTACTGCTCGGCGGTAGCGCCACCAATGATGGCGGTGCCGGTATGTTGCAGGCACTCGGCGCCCGCTTTTTTGATCAAAACGGCAACGCACTACCCCCGGCGGCGCTGCGCTTTGCCAACTGGCCTGCTTGGAGCTTGACGGGCTAGACCCGCGCTTGGCCCGACTCACCCTGGAGGCGGCGGTTGATGTTGATAACCCACTGTTAGGGAGAACGGGGTGCCAGTGCGATATTTGGCCCACAAAAGGCGCTTCACCGGAAGACGTTGAGCAACTCGACCGAGCGCTTAGCCACTTCGCCGATATCAGTGCTCAGCTATTAGGCGACGACTACCGAACGCTGCCAGGTGCAGGGGCGGCAGGGTGGGATGGGGTTTGCTGCAAAAGCATTTTTAAATGCGACGTTAAAACCGGGATTGAAATGATTATGCAGCAAGCCAACATGGCCACGCTCTTGGCCCGCGCCGACCTAGTGATTACCGGCGAAGGTCGCCTGGATGGGCAAAGTTTGGCGGGTAAAACACCAATCGGTGTTTCTCGCGCTGCGCAACGCTTTAACAAACCCGTGATCGTGCTGGCGGGCAGCCTTGGCGATGGCTGGCAAGCCTGTTTTGATGAAGGTGTGACGGCGGCTTTCGCGTTGGCCGATGGCCCTATGACGTTAAACAATGCGCTACCGCGTACCGCCGAGCTACTCGAAGCGCGCTGTGAAAGTTTGCTGCGCCTATGGGTACATAAACCTTGAAAAACGCGCAGGCCTTGAAAAGAGGCTTAGCGCCAGCATCTAACGAATAATCGCCCGTTAAAGACAGATGCCTAATGGCGTCGCACTATGGCGGCAATGCAAAAAACCTGTTTTGCATTGCACCAAAGACACCCTATTCTGAAAAGCTGTACTGAAGAACGATGTTGGAAACACGCACTAACCGCCGCATACTGTGGCACAACGAGGGAGCAGGATATGACTGATACCAATAGCATTGGTCTACATGAAGGTAGCGCTAGTCAACTCGCCGAAAAGCTTAACCACCTGCTGGCCAACTACCAAATTTTCTACATGAACGTGCGCGGCTACCACTGGAATGTCAGGGTAACGACTTTTTTGAGCTGCACGCCAAGTTTGAAGAATTTTACACCGACCTTCTGACCAAAGTGGACGAGGTTGCCGAGCGTATCCTTACCCTAGGCCATAAGCCGGTACACGCTTACAGTGACTACGTAACGCTGTCGCGCATCCAGGAAGATAAAGATGTCCACGACGGCACCACCTGTGTAAAAGGCGTGCTTAAAGGCTACCAGACAATCATCGAGCTACAGCGCGAACTGCTGGCGCTGGCTTCTGACGCCGATGATGAAGGCACCGCGGCTCAAGCCGGTGACTACATTCGCGAGCAGGAAAAACGATCTGGATGCTTAACGCCTATTTAAGCAAATAAGGGCTAAGCAAATAAGTGTTAAGTAAATAAGCGCACTTTTATGGCGTAAAACGGCACCGTCTAGGTGCCGTTTTGTATTCGCCAGGGAGAGCTAGCGCTGACCAGCAAGATCCTCAATCAATGCCCGCAGCATTAACCAAAACTCCTCAACCGAGGCTAATTCAACCCGCTCGTCCGGTGAATGGGCGCCGCGAATTAGCGGACCAAACGAGATCATATCCAAGTGCGGGTACTTGCTACCTAAAATGCCGCATTCAAGCCCGGCATGAATTACCTTTACCTCTGGCTCATGGCCCAACAGCGACGCGTGGCGTGCGTTGAAGGTTGCCAGCAACTCGCCATCGGGATTAGGTGCCCAGCCTGGGTAGCCGTTCTCGACTTTTACCCGTGCGCCAATCAAACCAAACAGTGCCTTAAAGCGGTCCGCCATGGCGACTACCGCACTGTCGTGCAGTGAACGTACTAGTGCACAGAGGTGTAATCGTCCTTTCTCAAGGCTTAAGACGCCCAGGTTATTGGACGTTTCCACCACACCCGGCACATCAGCACTCATCCGCTCTACCCCACAAGGGGCCGCGTGAAGCGCTGCCAGCAGCATAACGCTGGCATCCAACGTTAGCGGCTCGACATCGGGATGTTCCGATAAGCGCTGGGCACTGATTTTAAGACCGCTGTCGCCGCTGCCCAGCTCTCTTAATAGAATCGTTTCCAGCCCAGCAATCGCGACCAACGCTGCATCTACCTCATCGGCGGGCAGTGCCACTTGGGCAAACGCTTCACGGGGGATCGCATTGCGTAAGGTGCCTCCGTGGTAGCTAATCAAACGCGCATCAAATGCTTCCAAAGAACGCAGCACTCTGACTAACAACCGGTTAGCATTACCTAACGGCTTGTGGATATCCATGCCCGAGTGGCCACCCTTAAGGCCGGTCAGGGCAATTTCAACGACCCGTTCGTGCTCACCCGCCGCGGCGCTCGGCAGTTGCGCATCGACTTCCACGTCGGCCCCACCTGCGCAGCCGATATACACCTGGCCACGGTCCTCACTGTCCAGGTTAAGCAGCAGCGAGCCTTCCAGCCAGTTCTCAGCCAGGTTCAGCGCACCTCCCATGGAGGTCTCTTCTTCCAGGGTAAAAAGTGCTTCCAGCGGCCCGTGACGTAAGTCGGGATCTTCCAATACGGCCAGAATGGCCGCCACGCCCAAGCCATTATCTGCCCCCAGGGTGGTGCCTTCGGCGTGCAGCCAACCGTCGGCTACGTAGGTGCTGATCGGGTCGCGAGTAAAGTCATGGGCGTGACCGCTATTGGCTTGAGCCACCATATCCAGATGGCCCTGGAGCACGACGCCGGGTGCTTGTTCACAACCGGGAGAGGCTGGTTTACGGAGTCGTAAATTACCGAAGGCATCGCGGTCGTAGGCTAAGCCTTGGGCATCGGCCCACTCTTCGAGAATGGCGACCAGTGCCGCTTCATGACCCGAGGGGCGAGGTGTATTGCAGAGTGTTCGGAAGTGGCGCCAAACCAGGCTAGGTGCCATCGCTTCAAGATGTGCGTTCATAAAGGCTCTTCGTTATCGGCAACCGGTCTACTTTACCGGCTCGATGAGGTTATTTACAGCGAGACGTAGGGCTTTCACTGCATCATTATGAGCATTCGTTAAGGCTCTATTTTGTAACGCCCAGGCCGCTACTTGTCGAAGCGACTGCTGCTGCATTTCCGTTAAGGCACAGCGGCTGGCTTCACGCGCCAACGCTTGCAAAGCCGGGCGAGCAAGGACCGGATCGCGATGCGCGGTCGCCACATCTTCGATGTCCTGCCAATCACGCGCGCTAAGCGGAATGCTCGGCATCTGCTCTAGTAGCAATACAACCACCGAGGCGGGCAGCGCTTTTAATTCAAACGCCAACAGGCTAGGAGGGCTGCCTGAAAGCGCTCATAGAGGTCAGCAAGTACCGCTTCGCCCTGTGTATTTAGCGCCTTTGCCACCATCACGGCAAACTCACCGGTCGATGCCTCGCGGGTAATACCTAAGCGCACCGGCGAAAAGCCTAGTGTCAGCCAAAAACGCAGCAGCGACGCCTCAGCACCAAAGGTTGCGCCATAAAGCGCGATCCCCTGCTGCTTTGCAGTGGCCATATCATCGTGCAGCAGCGCGTGACCTAGCCCTTGGCGGCGACGCTCGGGGTGGGTAGCGATACGCACCACTCGGCGCCAGCGCGCAGTCAACGCTTCACGGCTACCGGCATGCGTTGCCAACGACTGGGCCAATAGATGCCCCTGAGGGCGACGTTCACCGCGGGCGACTTGATTGGCCAGCACGGCCTCAAAACCACCTTCTTCCTGAGTGACCAAGATCGCCTGAGGCTCATGCTGCTGTTCAACCATTCGCAGTGCCGTGCCGGGGCCGTCGAGCAACTGGCGCAGGTCGTTGGGGCTAGTGCGGTAGTGGGACTGCACCAACAACCCAAACAGCTTTTCCAGTGCAGTATCATCCTTGGCAAGCCAAGCACGATCAATCGTTTCCGTCGCCCCTGTGTTTTCTGTCGCTACTATGCTTTCTTGTCGCTGCGCGATAGGCAGCGATGCTTTTAACAGCAGCAGTTGATTGACTACCGTTTCCAGCGGGTCACCACGGTGCCAACGGATCGGCGCATCAAGCACTAGCGCCTTCCATTGAGGCGTCAGCCGATCAAGGGTTGCACGAAAGCGCAGCGCGAATCCTCGCCCTGAGCCCTCATAGCCATGCACGGTGGTGGCAAAGGCAATACGCGGGAAAGCGGTCAGCCACTGTCCCAGCAAGGGCGGCGGGTATCGCCGCCGCCTCATCAACTCATTAAATAACTGCCGTCGCCGCCCTGCTGCTGTGCATTGATCTGCTCGGTTAAGCGATCAGGCGGCAAAAACATCAGCTCACTGCCCTGGGCCAGCACAAAGTGGCCTGGACCAACGCGACGGCCATCCGGGCAGAGCGCTGCTACCCGCTCAAACACGCTCTCCACCGAACTCAGCCGCGGTGCGGTGAGCACTATTCGTTGGTTTTTTTTCATTAGCAGCCGTGCGCAGGCAATACCCAGCGCCGCGCTTTTGCCACGCCCACGATCGGCGGTTATTACCAATGGGCGGCGGCGCTTTAAGCCAACGAGCTGTTTCACTGCGTAGGCTTGATCAGCGGTCAGGCAGTCGCTATCGCCACTTTCAGTTTCATCTGCGTTGCACAAAGGCAGTCGAGGCAGGTTCAGCGCTTGGCCAGCGTGCCAACGCACTATTTGAGTTGAAGTCTTCAATTGACGCGCTAAGCGCGCCAGGTAGTGGCAAGTGAGGTCTGACCAGTGCCAGGGATAATCAGCAAAACGGGCGTAGTCTGGATCGGGCGCCTCTCCCCATGGCTGCGGTGTGATAAGTACCAACAAGCCACCCGCGGTGACCGTCCCCGCCAGGGCTCCCAATGCTTCCGGGTCAAACCCAGTGACATGGGTCTCCAACACCACTCAGTTGATGTTCTGCCCCCAGGCGCATGCGCGCTTTACGTGGCGAAAGCAGCGGCGAGAGCGGCGCATTTTCATCGCCCACCCACAAGGGAGCCTGCCAAGCGTAGGCCTGCCACAGCGCCTTTGCTAAGGCCCGACACTGCACAGCATCGCCGCTTAACCATACCAATTGGCGCCAGCGGCGGTGGGCTAAACGTTGCGCGTGATGAGTTAGCGCTGCCACCCTGCGCTGTTGTTGACGGCTGCCTAGCTCACGGTCCTCTAGCACGCGGTCTCTTCCCCTGCTCGACTGTTTCCCATTACGTCACCCCATCAAGCGTTGCGATGTGTCTCTGGCAGCAAGGCCTTTGCTTACAACTTTGGTTTAATGATTTAACCACTTTCAACGTTTTTATGCTGTTTTACCGCTCATATTGGTTCTCATTAGTGCTTTCAAGTAATTGTTTAAAAAGAAATACAATTATTTAGTAGTCAAAACCAAAGCGACACTTCCTTACATTACTGATATTGCGCTGCAGCGGTGTTGTTGTGCTAGTTTAGCTCTGCAGTGCTTAACACCCTTTGTTTACGTAAACGTAACCCAGCAGCACTGCACTTTCCTGACTTCAGGTAACCAACACTAATAACGCCACACGCCAAACCAGGAAATACACCATGAAAAAATGACCAAATTCGCTCTTACCGGCCTCGCCGCTGGTATCGCCTTCGCTGCCTTCACGTCCACCGCCCAAGCACAAGAAGAGTGGACAATGACCTCCACCTGGCCGGAAAACCTTGATCTGATCAAGATTGACCAGCACTGGGTGGAACTGGTCAATAAGCTGGCTGGCGAAGAACTCCAGATCAATTTCCGCGCAGGCGGCACCCTGATGCCGGGTACTGAAGTTTTGATGCCACTGAAACAGGTAGCATTGAAGCCGCCGGCGACTGGCCAGGCTTATTGGGCAGGCTTGAACCCGGCATTTTCGCCGCTCGCTACCACGACCAGTTTGTTTAATGGCGTCGACTACCTCAACTGGATTCAGCAATGGGGCGGCCGCGAACTCTATGAGGAAATCTATGGCCAGTTCAACATGGTCTATCTTCCCTACGGCATTACCAATAACGAATCTGGCTTTATGGGGCGCACCCCGATTGAGAGCATTGCTGACCTAGAAGGCAAGCGTCTACGTCTCTCGGGACGCGACCAGGGTCGTGTGCTGGAAGAACTCGGCGGCTCTCAAGTCACCCTCGCTGGCGGTGAAGTCTACCAAGCGATTGAACGTGGCGTCATTGATGCGGGTGAATTCTCGACCCCGGGCGTTGATTTTAATGCTGGCTTTGCCGAGGTGGCCGATTACTGGGCAACCCCAGGCTGGCACCAATCGGCCAGCGTATTTGGGGTCATGATCAATAAAGATGCCTGGGACGCGCTCTCGAAGAGACCCAAGAAACCTTGCGTATTGCGGCAGACGCCACTATGGCATGGTCGCTAGCCTGGTCTGAGCGTCAATCCACCGAAGCCACCCAAAAGTTCATTGATGAGGGTGTCACGATCAATCAGTTCTCCGAAGAGGACCTGGCGCGCATTCAGGAAGTCACCAATGAGGTCATTCTACGCGGTGCTTGCGAAGCTCCCGACCACGCCAAGGTCTACCAATCCATGGTGGCCTACCTTGAGCACTATGCGACGTGGCGCGATGTTTCCGCTCCTTACAACATGAGCCGCGTGATGGATAATCTGCCCTCACTGGAAGAGATCGAAGCCTGCCTGTAAGGCGCTTCTGTGCCGCCCTCGGTTTTTTCCGGGGCGGTTTTAATGATGACCGCGGAGATCTTCCATGAATGCGATTGCCAAGGCGATCGATGCCATCAATGAAGCCTTTGGGCGAGTCATCGCCCCATTGATTGCCATCATTACCCTGATTGTTCTTTACGATATTGCGTCACGCTTTCTGTTTGGGCGCCCCAGCGATTGGGCGTTTGATGTTACCAAAATGCTCTTTGGTGCCCATTTTATGCTGATGGCGGCTTATGGTTTACGCCATCACGCCCACGTAGAAGTCGACGTATTAAAACGTTTGCTATCACGTAAAAGCAAGCCTTGTTTGAAGTGCTCGGTTACCTGATTTTCTTTGTTCCCTTTATCTGGATGTTGATCACTCTGGGTTGGAGCTTCTTTGAACGCTCATTAAGCCGCGGTGAAACCACTTATGGCATGGTTTCAATCCCGGTCTATCCGATTAAAGGCGTCATTGTGGTCGCTGCTGTACTGATTTTGCTACAGGCAATTGCCATTGTGCTGCGTGCCATCATGCAGCTTCGCGAGGAGACATCAGCATGAACTTAAGCCCTGAAATGCTCACGCTGGTGATGTTTGGCGGTCTAATGGTGGGCCTGTTTATGGGCCATCCGCTGGCATTTGTGCTCGGTGGTGTCGCCGTTATTGGCGCCTTTCTCGGCCCGGGCGAGCGAATCCTCGGTACGTTGATTAATAATATTTTTGGTAACGCCATGGACAATTATGTACTAGTGGCGATACCGCTGTTCATTTTAATGGCGAGGTTCTTAAACGACTCCGGCGTAACTGAAAAGATGTTTGATGCCATGCGTCTGCTGCTGGCGAATCTACGCGGCGGTTTGGCGCTTACCGTGGTGATCGTGTCAGTTTTGCTGGCGGCCACCACCGGTATCGTCGGTGCCTCGATTGCGGTAATGGGCATGATCGCCCTGGTGCCCATGCTCAAGTATGGCTACAACAAAGAGCTTAGCGCAGGGGGTCATTATGGCGAGTGGCTGTCTGGGCATTTTGATTCCGCCCAGCATCATGCTGATTCTGATGGCCAGCTATTCCCCGGTATCCGTGGGCGCCTTGTTTGCAGGTGCGCTAATCCCCGGCTTACTGCTCGGTGTCATGTATGCGCTCTATGTATTGATTATCTGCTATATCAAACCGCACTACGGCCCCAAAGTGCCAGCGGAAGAGCGTGCCGAAGTCAGTACCAAACAGCTGCTTATCATGTTGGCAAAGTACGTGGTTCCGCCAATGTCATTAATCCTCGGGGTACTGGGCGCACTATTTACCGGCATTGCCACGGCCACTGAAGCATCCGCTATCGGCGTATTTATCGCCTTTATCCTGTTTTGATCTTTGGTGATCGCAAAATAAGCACCTGCTTCTGGACGATGATCGAAGCGGGCAAAACCACCACGATGGTGATGCTGGTCCTCGTCGGCGCTACTGCTTTTACCGGTGTTTTTTCTCGCGGCGGTGGCATGAGTGTGATCAGCGAGCTGGTGCTGGCAATGCCTGGCGGCACCGTGGGGCATTGATCCTGATGCTGTTTCTGGTATTTGTCCTGGGCATGTTCCTGGACTGGACCGGCATTGTACTGCTGAGCTTCCCGATCATGCTGCCCATCGTCGAGACCATGGGCGTCGATATGCTGTGGTTTGTGGTGATGGTGGCAGTGGTACTACAGACATCATTCCTTACCCCACCCTTTGGTTATGCCTTGTTCTACCTGAAAGGCGTGGCACCCCCTGGGGTGGAAATCGTCGACCTGTATAAAGCGGTAGTGCCTTTCGTCGCGTTGATATTGTTGGCGTGTACGCTAATGGCCTTCTTCCCGTGGCTGATTACCGGTCTGCCGAGCATGATGCTGGGTTACTAGAGCTTTCTCCCGATTTCAGGCTTAACCTACCCACCATGACAGCCCGCCTCGGCGAGCTTCTTTTGCATTTACGATTGGACTGCCAAGCTGCAGTAATACAGCGCCAATGCTACTATTCACGCCCGTTATTATTTCGCATTGAGTTTCGCATTAAGCGCACTGCGCCACTTTGCGCTGCTGCTTTCCATCAATGCAAGGAGTGTTCGTTTGTTCAGATCGGGCTATCGCGGGCTATTCAACGCCACCTCTTCGCTTGGCCGAGGCGCGAGCCCTTGGTCGATTGCCCTGATCGCAGTGGCGTTCGTCGTAGCGCTGCCTGTGCTGGTGGTATTTGCCCATATCGCGATGCCTACCGATGGCGTATGGCAACACTTGGCCAGTACCGTCCTTGGCCGCTACTTAAACAACACCTTCTGGTTGGTGCTAATAGTCGGCCTGGGCACGTTAATTATCGGCACGGGAACGGCCTGGTTGGTCGTAATGTGCCGTTTTCCCCGGCAAACGATTATTCGAGTGGGCGCTACTGCTGCCGTTAGCAGTACCCACCTACGTCATCGCCTACGCCTATACGGACTTTTGCAGTTTGCCGGGCCATTACAAAGCCTGCTACGCGAAACGTTTGGCTGGGAGTATGGCGACTACTACTTTCCCAATGTTCGTTCCCTCGGTGGCGCCGCGACGGTCATTACGCTGGTGCTCTACCCTTACGTCTACCTGCTGGCCCGCGCCTCATTTTTAGAACAATCGGTCTGCGTGCTTGATGTGGGCCGCACGCTTGGGCGCGGCCCTGGAAGCTGTTCGCCAGCGTCGCTGTGCCACTGGCACGCCCGGCGCTGGTGGGTGGGGTATCGCTGGTATTGATGGAAACACTTAACGAGTTTGGCGCCGTTCAGTTCTTTGGCGTCGATACCTTTACTACCGGGATCTATCGCACCTGGTTCGGCATGGGCGAGCAGGTCGCGGCGGCGCAACTGGCCGCTTGCCTGCTGACCTTCGTGATTGTATTAGTGCTTCTGGAACGCTGGTCACGAGGCAAGCGCCGCTACTTCCATACCACCAATCGCTATCAGCAGTTGCCCGAGTACGCGCTGCACGGCTGGCGCGCGTCGGCAGCGACGCTGGCCTGTTTAGTCCCGGTGCTAGTAGGCTTTTACTGCCCAGCGGTATTTTGCTTAATTTAGCACTGCAAGGTGGTGATTCGCTTTGGGGCTCGCGCTTTATCGGCTACGCCTGGAACAGTCTGGGACTGGCAACAGTGGCTTCGCTGATTGCCGTGGGCTTGGCAGTGGTCCTGAGTTATGGGGTACGCATGCACGATACCGGTTTCGCCCGAGTGGCTTCCCGGGTCGCCTCCATGGGCTATGCGATACCGGGCTCGGTGGTCGCGGTGGGCATTTTGATACCGTTTACCTGGCTGGATAACGCTCTTAACACATGGTTCAACCATCACTATGGCTACATTATTGGCCTGGTATTTAGCGGGTCGGCTTTTATTTTGCTCTACGCTTATGTCGTGCGCTTTTGGCCGTTTCGTTCAATGCGGTCGAAGCCAGCTTAGGCAAAGTAACGCCGAGCATGGATGCCGCCTCACGTACGTTGGGCCAAACGGCAGGCGGCACGTTGCGCCATATTCATACCCCAATGATGCGTAGCAGCCTGCTGGCAGCGGGCATTTTGGTCTTTGTCGATGTCATGAAGGAGCTGCCCGCGACGATCATTCTGCGCCCTTTCAACTTCGATACGCTGGCGGTGCGGGCGCACAATCTGGCGTCTGACGAGCGGCTGGCCGAAGCCTCGACGTCATCACTGGCAATTGTCGTCGTTGGCATCCTGCCGGTGATTCTGCTCAGCATGGCCATGCGCCGCTCACGCCCGGCGCTAAGTCGTGAGAAAATCCTAAGACGAGAGCGGAAATACAAACGCGAGAAAGATCGAGATGAATATCCACCGGCTGGCCTTCTGCGGGTAAAAACACCCCGGTACCCGGGCGTGCAAGTGAGCCTCAAGGCCGTTTTCACCATGGGCGCACAGGTGTAATAGGCTAGTACGCCCCAGCAGCTTTGCCATCACCACATGGCTATGGCGATGAACCTCGGCAGGCAGATCTCGTTCAACAATACGCAACGCTTCAGGGCGAATCATTATCAGTGCATCGCTGCCCTCGGCTAACCCAACAGCAGGCACCCGCCCCACCGGTGTGTTCACCGCGCCATTGCGCACCTGTCCCTGCAGCTCATTGACATCGCCGAAAAGGTCACCACAAAGGGGTCTTGCGGTGAGCAGTAAAGCTCTCGCGGAGTTCCCGTTTGCACAATCCGCCCATCGCGCATTAACGCGATACGATCGACCATAAACATGGCTTCTTCAGGGTCATGAGTGACTAACAGCGTGGCCGCACCCACCTTTTTCAGTACGTGCAGGGTATCGTCGCGGATACGATCGCGCAGTCGTGCATCAAGGCTTGAGAACGGCTCATCCAAGAGCATTAGCCGCGGGGACGGCGCCAACGCACGTGCCAGGGCCACCCGTTGCTGCTGGCCACCCGAGAGCATATGCGGGTAAACATCGGTATATCCGGCCATGCCCAGTTGCTCAAGCAACTGCTTGGCCCACGCGCCGCTGGCCTGAAGTTAAATGTTTAAGCCCAAAAGTAACGTTTTCCAATACGGTCAGAGTGAGGGAAAAGTGCTGAATCTTGAAACGCCAGCCCGACATTGCGCTTTTCGGGTGGCACATGGCGCTGGCCTGGTGCGGCGATATAAACATCATCTAATGCCACGCTGCCCTCTTGCAGTACTTCTAACCCCGCCGCAATTCGCAATAGCGTGGTCTTACCACATCCAGAGGGGCCCAGCAGGCACACCACTTCACCTGGAGCAACGTTTAAATCTACCCCTTTGACGACCGCATGACCGTCGTAGGCATGGCGAACATTGTGAAGGCTCAGTGCTGTTGTACTGGGCGCTTCTGGGGTGATTTTGAGGGTTGCTGTCATACATCACCTTTGTTAAGTGCCACGGCCCAGGTGAGCAAATAACACCTGTAAAAACCTAAACGCGGATTCAGTACATTTGAAAGTTGTTTGCATTCTATTTTTTTATCGCGAAGAGATGCACGTTTAGTCAGTTTCGTTGAATGCGTCTGGTTAGCATTCAACTTGACCTCAACGCTGATACACGCTTGAATGCTAAACTTGTAAATGTAAATTATTATCAAATAACGACGGAGTTGACGGTTATGAAAAGGCACGCCTAACGCTATCAATCGCCGCCATTATGGCAGGCTCAGCTGTTGCAGGTACCAGCATGGCTGATGAGCTTAACCTTTACTCTGCACGCCATTACGATTCTGACGAACGTCTTTATGATGCCTTCACCGAAGAGACCGGCATCGAAGTCAACATCCTTGAAGGTGACTCCGACCAGTTGATCGAACGCATTCAGCGTGAAGGCGTTGCCAGCCAGCTGACGTCATGCTTACCGTTGACGCAGGCCGCCTGTGGCGCGCGGAAGAGGAAGAGCATTTTCCAAAGTGTCGAATCCGACGTTCTCAATGAGCGCTTGCCCGAATCCATGCGCCACCCTGACGGCCTGTGGTTTGGCTTTAGCCAGCGTGCACGGGCAATTTATTACAACCGCGACAATGTTGATCCAAGCCAGATCACAAGCTACGAAGACCTCGCCGATCCGCAGTTTGAAGGCAAAGTATGCATCCGCTCTTCCAACAATATTTACAACCAATCATTGCTGGCTGCGATGATTGAGCACCACGGTGAAGAGGGTGCTGAAGAGTGGGCTCAGGGCGTTGTCAATAACATGGCGCGTGCCCCGGAAGGTGGCGATACCGACCAAATTCTAGGCGTTGCCAGCGGAGAGTGCGACATCGCGGTAGCGAACCACTACTACTATGTGCGTCTGCTGAAGTCAGACGACGACGCTGACCGCGAAGCCGCCCGTAAAGTCGGCATTATTTTCCCCAACCAAGACGACCGTGGCACCCACGTTAACGTGGGCGGCGCTGGTGTTGTAGAAGGCGCACCTAACCGCGAAAACGCCGTGCGTTTCCTTGAGTACTTGGCGTCAGACACAGCTCAGGAGATCTTTGCCTCCGGCAATAACGAGTTCCCAGTGGTTGAAGGCATCAAGAAAGACCCGGTGCTGGAATCCTGGGGTAACTTCAAAACGGATGACGTCAACATCAGCGTACTGGGTGAAAACAACCCTGAAGCGATCCGTATCTTTGACCGCGTTGGCTGGCGTTAAACAGCAACGCTAACGATCGCGCCTAACCCAACCCCGCAGCCTGGTGGCCGCGGGGTTTTCGTTTAATTAAAGGATTGCATAGTGCGTTGGTGCGCCTCGTCCCAGTTGACGCCGCTCTCCGCTTCAACAATTAGCGGCACTTTCAGCTCAGCCGCGCCCTGCATGCGCTTTTGCACCTGCTCAATAAACGCCTCGACCTGCTTCTCGGCCACCTCAAACACAAGCTCATCGTGTACCTGCATCACCATCAGTGCGTCGAATTCGCCTTCCGCTAGCCATGCATCCACATCAATCATCGCCTGCTTGATGATATCAGCCGCCGTGCCCTGCATGGGCGCGTTAATCGCAGTGCGCTCGGCCCCTTGGCGACGGTTACGGTTTTGCGACTGAATTTCCGGCAGGTATAAACGCCGACCAGCACGGTTTCGACAAAGCCATCTTCCGCTGCCTGGGTGCGAATACGCTCCATATAGCGGGCAACGCCGGGGTAACGGTCAAAGTAGCGGTCAATGTAAGTCTGGGCTTGATTACGTTCGATACGCAGCTGACGCGACAGCCCCAGGCACTCATGCCATAGATGAGCCCGAAATTGATCGCTTTGGCGCTGCGTCGCTGGTCACCCGACACTTTATCAAGCGAAGTGCCAAAGACCTCTGCCGCAGTGGCCGTGTGAATATCACGCCCTTCGGCAAATGCCTCCAGTAGCCCTTTATCTTCGGAGAGATGCGCCATAATGCGCAGCTCAATTTGCAGTAGTCAGCCGCAACAATGCAGTAGCCAGGGCGAGCGATAAACGCCTGACGAATTTTGCGCCCCTCTTCGGTACGAATCGGAATGTTTTGTAAGTTCGGGTCCGATGATGACAGGCGCCCGGTAGCAGTGACCGCCTGGTGATAGCTGGTATGCACCCGTCCAGTGGCTTTATTGAGCAGCCGCGGCAGCTTGTCGGTGTAGGTGGATTTCAGCTTGGCAAGGCCACGGTGCTGCATAATCACTTTGGGCAACGGGTAATCCAGCGCCAGCTCTTCCAGCACCCCTTCCGCGGTGGAGGGCGCGCCTTTGGGGGTCTTTTAAGCACCGGAACTTTCTGTTCTTCAAATAGAATCTGGCCGAGCTGCCTGGGTGAACCCAAATTGAACTCGCGTCCGGCCAGCTCATACGCCTCGCGCTCCAGTTCACGAATACGCTGCTCTAATTGCTGGCTCTGTTCGTGCAAGCGTTCGGCATCTACGGCAACGCCGTTGCGTTCAATACGCGAGAGCACTTTGATGAGCGGTAACTCGATATGATCAAGGACTTCCGCCAAGCGCCCTTCGCTCTCGACCTGGGGCGCAGCGTTTGCTGCAACCGCAAGGTGATATCGACATCCTCACAGGCATAAGGCGCCGCTTGTTCCAAGGCAATTTGATTAAACGTCAGTTGCTTGGCGCCCTTACCGGCAATCTCTTCAAAGGAGATAGTTTTTCGCCCAAGTACCTCAGCGCTAGCGAATCCATATCATGGCGAGTGATGGTAGAGTTGAGCACATAGGAGGCCAGCATGGTGTCTGCAAACGGGCCGACAACAGCAATCTCGTAGTTAGCCAGTACCGAAATATCGTATTTGAGATTTTGGCCAATCTTGGTTTTGCTCGGGTCTTCCAACAGCGGTTTTAATGCCGCCAACACTGCTTTACGATCAAGCTGCTGCGGCGCATCCAGATAGTCGTGACCCACAGGGATATAGGCAGCCTCCCCGCTTCCAGCGACACACCGATGCCGACAATTTCCGCATCCATGTGGTTGAGGCTGGTGGTTTCCAGGTCGAAGCAAAAGCGCTCAGAGGTTTGAAGACGTTCAAGCCAGCGATCAAAGTCTGCTTGGTCTAAAATGACGTGATCTTCGCGAACAGGCGGTTTGGTAGAAGCATCCGACTCCTCGGACTCGCTCTCAGCTTCATTGGCGCTAGCGGGGCTGGCGTGCCGCTTTTAATGTCATCGACACCTTCGTCTTTACCTTCCAGCAGTTCACCCAACCACTGACGGAACTCCATCTCTTTATACAGTGTGACGAGCGCCTCGCGGTCCGGGTGGGCGATATCCAGGTCATCCAAGCCTACTGGTAAGTCACAGTCGACCTTAATGGTTGCCAACTGATGGGAGAGAAACGCCTGGTCGCGATGCTCTTCAAGCTTCTTGGATAAGGTTTTTGCCCCCCGGAAGGTCAGCGTTTTCACCCGCTCCAAGTCACCGTAGATAGTGCTCAAACCGCCGCCCATACCCTGCAACAGGCCAATAGCGGTTTTTTCACCTACGCCGGGCACCCGGGAATGTTATCCACCTTGTCTCCCCATCAGGGCGAGAAAATCGATAATCAGCGCGGGGGCAGGCCGAACTTCTTCTCCACACCTGCTTCGTCGAGGGTTTCATCCTTCATGGTGTTAACCAGCGTGATGTGGGCATTGACCAGTTGCGCCATGTCCTTATCGCCGGTAGAGATCACCGCGTCACGCCCCGCTTGGGTGGCGTGGTGTGCCAATGTGCCAATAACGTCGTCCGCCTCTACGCCTTCAACGCATAAAAGTGGCAAACCTAGCGCTTTCACACAGGCATGCAGCGGGGCGATTTGGCTACGCAGGTCATCGGGCATGGGTGGGCGATGTGATTTGTAGTCGCTGTACATGTCATCGCGAAAGGTTTTGCCCGGCGCGTCGAACACCACTGCCATCGGGCTTTGCGGGTAATCCTTAATCAGCCGCTTGAGCATATTTAAAACGCCCTTCACCGCGCCGGTTGGCTGACCATTGGAGGTCATTAGCGGTGGCAGCGCATGAAACGCACGGTAAAGATACGAGGAGCCATCGACGAGAACGATCGGAGCGCGAGCCATAACCAAGTTCCATAGTTGAAAAACATTGTTGAATAACATTGCTTAAAAGAGTTGATCATATGATACGCGTTGCGCAAGCTGCCTGCAGAACCAAAGCGCTCCTGTTATTACATTCAACTATTACATCAACTACCTCCATTAACGAAGACAACAACGCTGCCAACTGAGCGACCAAGCCGCTACAATAATGGGCTTAGCAACCTGGGCGAGACTCTCATGGCTGTATTCACCCCGCTTAGCGACGCACAGGTCGCCGCGTTTTTAGAAAAATTTGATGTTGGTAGCTTCGTTTCTCTTCAGGGAGTAGCGGGTGGAACCGAAAATTCGACCTTTTGTGACCACCGATCGCCGCGAGCTCGTTTTGACGTTGTTCGAGCAGGGCGAGCATGAAGAGCTGCCGTTCTTTGTTGAACTGCTAGATTATTTAGACGAGCACCGCCTACCGGTGCCCGGCACGGTACATGACCGCGAAGGCGTTGCGCTACATAGCCTGGAGGGCAAACCGGCGCTGCTGTTTCCGCGCCTGCCCGGTCGCCACCCAGAGGCTCCCAACCTAGCTCAGTGCCACGCATTGGGTGATATCCTGGGCCGCCTGCACGTGGTGTCGAAGCGCTTTCCCGGCCACCGCCCGAACCCGCGAGATCTGAACTGGTTGCATGTGATGCACCATAAAGTGTTGAGCTATTTAAGCCCGGCTGATCAAACATTGATGAAAGACGAGGTCGATGATTTCGAAAGCGCCTTCAGTCAGCACGGGGAGCTCCCACAAGGGGCTCTGCACGGTGATCTATTTCGCGACAACACCTTGTTCGAAGGAGATCAGCTTGGCGGTATTATCGACTTTTATAATGGCTGCACCGGCGACCTGCTGTTTGACTTGGCGATTGTGATCAACGACTGGGCTTCGGACGCTGATGGTACGCTCAATGCAGAGCGCTACAATACACTTTTGAGCGCCTATCTAGCACGCCGGCCATTAACGGCTGACGAGCGGGAACTGTGGCCCACCATGCTACGCATGACGGCGCTGCGCTATTGGCTGTCGCGCCTATTAGTGGTTTACGTTGACCCGCCTGCCCACGATTTAACGCCTCATGACCCCGAACGTTTCCGAACCATTTTAAATGCGCGCATTGCTCACGGTGCGCTGCCGCTGCCTGAGGTTTCTGTATGACTGTGACGGCCACTACTACTAGTCCTGCGCTACGCGCTCGGCGCACCTGGAATATCGACCAATGGGGCAGCGGTTACTTCGACGTGGATGACCACGGCCAAGCTCTGGTGCGCCCGCTGGGCAGCGATGCAGAAGGCCCCGCCTTACCCCTGAGCGGGCTGGTTCGCCAACTGCAAAGTGCCGGGTTACGCCTGCCGGTACTGGTGCGTTTTAGCGATATTCTCCACGACCGGGTTGAACAGCTATGCGGCGCTTTTGATGCCGCCATGCGCGACTGTGAGTACCAGGGCGGCTACACCGCCGTTTACCCGATCAAAGTAAACCAGCAGCGCCGGGTAGTCGAAGAAATTCTGGCCACCGCCGAACGTGGTAGTGGCCGTGTCGGGCTGGAAGCGGGCAGCAAGCCGGAGCTGTTGGCCGTGCTGGCGCTTTCCGACAGCGGCTCCTCACTGATCGTTTGCAATGGCTATAAAGATCGCGAGTACGTGCGCTTGGCGCTGCTGGGTGAAAAGCTCGGCCATAAGGTCTATTTGGTGGTCGAGAAGCTCTCCGAGCTGCAGCTGATTTTGGAAGAGGCCCGCGAGCTTGAGGTGACGCCCGTATCGGCCTGCGCGCCCGCCTTGCCTCTGTGGGTAAAGGTAAGTGGCAAAATACCGGCGGTGAAAAATCCAAGTTCGGCCTGACCGCCAGTCAGATTCTTGACGTGGTCGAAACGCTACGTCACGAAGACGCGCTGGAAAGCCTGCAGTTAGTACACTTCCACTTAGGCTCGCAGATCGCCAACATCCGCGATATCCAGCGCGGCCTGCGCGAATGCGCTCGCTTCTATCAAAACCTGATGCAGTTGGGCGCGCCCATCGATACCGTCGACGTTGGGGGCGGTTTGGGGATTGATTACGAAGGTACCCGCTCGCGCAGCTACTGCTCGGCGAACTACTCCATGCAGGAGTACGCCCGTAACGTGGTCAGCGCTTTTCCCAGCTTTGTCAGGAAGCCGACCTGCCCCAGCCCCATCTGATCAGCGAATCCGGTCGCTCTCTGACCGCCCACCATGCGGTGCTGATAACCAATGTGATTGGTGAAGAGCGCGTTAATGCCACGCCGCCTGAGCGCGTCACCCAGGAGCAGGACTCGCAGGTAGAAGAGCTGTGGCGGGTATTTGACCAATTGGCCGATACCCAAGAGCCACGAGTGCTGGTAGAAGCCTGGCACGACCTGCTGCAAGCAGTAAGCGAGCTGCAGGATCGTTTTGTGATGGGCCTGAGTGATATTACCGCCCGTGCCGAAGGCGAGCGTGTCTATATGGCCGCCTGCGCGCGACTGCGCACGCAGCTCGACACCCGCAACCGTGCCCATCGCGAAATTCTGGACGAGTTAGCGGAGAAGCTCGCTGACAAGCTGTTCGTCAACTTCTCGCTGTTCCAGTCGGTACCTGATGTGTGGGGTATCGAGCAGATATTCCCCGTGCTGCCCCTCAGTGGACTGGATCAAGCACCGACACGGCGGGCAGTCATCCAGGACATTACCTGCGACTCAGACGGCCGCATCGACAGCTACGTCGACGGTCAGGGTGTGGAAAGCACGCTACCACTTCCAGAGTGGGCCTCTGAGGATGAACGCTGGTTAGGGTTCTTTCTGGTGGGTGCCTATCAGGAAATCCTTGGTGACCTGCATAACCTGTTCGGCGACACCGACTCTGTTGATGCCGCGCTTAATGCAGACGGCGAGTGGACACTTTCCAACCCGCTGGCGGGTGATTCGGTGGCGCAAGTACTTGCCTACGTTAACTTCAATGCCAATGTGCTCAAGCAAAAGCTCACTGACCAGTTAGCGGCAAGCGGCTTTTCTGCCGAAGAGCAGGCACGCTTTGCAGCAAGCTTAAGCGAAGGGCTCGAAGGCTACACCTATCTTGAATAACCTCTTGGATAGCCTCTTGAATAGCCCGGTTTGAACGATCCCAAACTAGAAACGCCACCTTGATTGTGAGGTGGCGTTTCTATCGATTAACACTACTTTTCGCAGCTTTCTATACTCAGTCTCGTCCTTACTCCACTCTTTTCCTTACTCCACTACGCTGGTGTTGATTTCCAAACCGCCCGTTAAGGTTAAGCGCAAGGATGAGCCGCGAACAAGCTCTCCAACACCTGAAGGCGTACCGGTCAAAATGACGTCGCCGGGTTCGAGGGTAAAGTGGCGGCTCATTTCAGCCACCAGGGAAGGGATTGCAAAAATCATATCAGCTCCCTCACCGTGCTGGCGCTCTTCACCGTCAATCTCCAGCGTGAATGCTAGCGCATTCCAGTTGGGAACACGGCTTAAAGGCAGAAAAGGCGAAAGCGGGCAAGCACCATCGAACGCTTTGGCGATTTCCCACGGGTGCCCTTTCTCTTTTAACGTTGTCTGGATATCACGCAGTGTTAAATCCATTGCCAATCCAATACCGACAATCCCACGCTCGGCTTCATCCATAGTGGCATGGGTTAACGTTTCACCCACTAATAGCGCAAGCTCTGCCTCATAATGCACGTCGCCGCGTGAAAACGGCGGATCCAACGGTTTGGTCAGATCCACAACGCTGGTCGATGGCTTTATGAACAGCAGCGGTTCCGTGGGAACTGGATTATCCAGCTCTTTTGCATGTTCGGCATAATTACGGCCGATGCAGACAACCTTGCCCAGCGTGTGGGGGAAACTCCCTGGCCGTCAGTAAACTGTGGGACAAAACGCATGGCGGGCATTCTCCTTCTCATTATGCGTGCCGCATTCGCAACGACAGGCGCAACAGTTTACCCCACCTATACGAGGGTTCCACACCCTCTGGCCATGAATTTGTTTCCCCACTTCACGTTAGCGATATTGCTGCGCCGGCTGATCAGGGCTGTGGGCCAAGAAATCAGGCCGCTGTTTAGCCGCTGCATAAGGCGCATCACAACGGTTATCCAAGCGGTTAAAAACGAAGAACACGTTGCTACGCGGATCGGGTGAAAGGTTAGCATTCGAGGCGTGCAGCGTATTGCAATCGAATAGCAGCAAACCGCCAGCCTTGCCTTTCGGCGCCTCAATGCCATGTTCAGCCACTAACTCGGTAAGCGCTTCAGGGCTAGGCACACCCACTTCTTGCGCTTTAAGCGAGCTTTTGTGGTTATCTTCCGGCGTTTCCCCAGGCACGGCACAAATTTCTTGTGCGAACCAGGGATCAGCATTAAAGGGCCGTTGAACTCGTGGTTGTCGGTTAGAATCAGCGAGGCGCTAACCGCATGCATAGCAGGCATGCCATCTTCCGCGTGCCACGTTTCAAAATCGGAATGCCAGTTAAAGCCCTTACCGGCAAATCCAGGCTTATAGTTAATCCGTGACTGATGCACATAGGGGTCGTCACCAATGATTTGGCGAGCGGCCCCTGCGACACGCTCATCGCTGGCCAGTTTACCCAATCGCTCAGAGGAAATGCACCGCAAACAGCGAGCGAATTTCCTGGCTTTCGGGCTCCGTAACGCTGAATTCTTTATCACGGTATTCATCTTTGCTCATCAGCGCCTTCATTTCTTGACGCAGCTCATCAAGCTCAGCGCCTTCAATCAGGTTGGGGATAAACAAAAACCCTTTACGCTCGAATTCATCAAGTTGCGCTTGGCTTAAGGGGCCGGAAAGCTGACGACCCTTGACGACTGCGTCCTGGCGCGGCAGCCAAGTGCTTTCAGGGGTGTAGGACAAACGCGACGGGTAGACATCCTGTCCCTGTGTGCGCTGAACCTGAGTGTTGTGAACGTTGGTGTATCGGCCATTTCGCTATATTGCTTATGGGCGGTTACAGAATTTAGCGGTGTGCTTTTGACTGTCATCTAATCCACTCCTTGTATGATTAGGTTTCAGATCGAACCATGTTGCAGGGGATAGCGTAGACAAACAAAATCAGCATGCAAGGTTAATAGCGACTTTCATAACGTGTGTTACGAGAAAAATGCTGAAATTCGTTATTTCTCCCTTTAATTAAAACCCGGGTAATCACTACGCTCCTGCTTTAAAGCCTTCATTAACTTGTTCCGTTCATGGCGGGTTGACCAAGACGTAGTATCCCAGCTTAACGCTTCAAAAATCACCCTTTGAAGAATGCTTAAACCTGAAGTGCCTCGAAGCGCCTAAAAATGCATTATCTGGACCATGGATAAAAACAACAAACACATTAACAGTGTCACCTGACTTAACACTAATAGTATCTTGTTGATGGTACTTATTATCTTGTGAAACGCAAGGATAAAAACACCACCAATTTCTATTTTAAAGCATGTGCCTGGCACTATAGTGCCCTGATACTCTTTTATCCTCATCATAAACTTCTTTTTTAAAAAGCATTTTTCCATGCAAATCTTCGAGATTATATAATTCTCTAGAGACACTATTTTCAACGCTAAAGAAAACATTCCTAACATAAACTGCCTCACCCGCCATGTTAGTAAAAACAAGCCTCATATTTTTACAGTCATGGCCTTCCATATGAATAATAAAGCGAGGGTCGACGCTGACGCCGAGCTTGTAAATAAAAAGCTGGGCAAAAGCAATCCATACAAGAAAAGTACCTACCTCTACAAAAGCCATCACTGGGTCATAATACTTTTCAAGCATAAATACTCATTTAAATGATTCTCATAAGCATAAAAAGCATCAATAGCCAGGACTTCCTCATTCTCACGAAAGCCCCACAAACCTTCTATTAAACCAAGCGAACATGCCCATAAATTAAAGACTCATCAAATCCTGTATACTCAGCTAACAGCTCAGGCTCCAAAAGCTTGATAGTATTTCTACTTTTACGGATCATCTTTTTGTTCTAACGCCGTCATACAGCGACTGACGTGAACGTTGGTAATGCCCAAAAGCTCGCCCACCACTTCCTGCGTAATAGGGAAAGCGAATACATTTGAGTCAATCATCCCTTTAAACTTATACCTGGCATATACCTCAAGCAAGAAATGCGCTACACGCTCTTCTGCTTTATGGTGGGTGCAGCTCCTCAATCTTTCAATAGCGATATTGTCGTTAACCATTATATAAGAAACGACCGCGCTTTTAATATCTGAGTAGTCTTGAAAAGCGCATGTACATCATCGACAGACACTTTATCTAACAGGCAATTCTGCAAGGCTAATAAAGTAATATCATGGTTATCAAAAGCTCTCTCGGATGCCGACAATATCACCCGGCATATAAACATTGCATATATCTTGCCCACGATTCTTAATCGAGTGACACAAACTGACCCAGCCTTGTTTTACTATAAATATTTCCGCCCTCCCTTGGCATAAAGAATACAGTTTTGATTTCTCTTAAACTCCATACTTTTAAGATTAATAGCGGACAGTTTATCCAACGCTTCTGACCCGAGCCCACCATAGCGACTTAGAATATTGCCAAGAGTCGTCATCTTGGTTTGTAGCATTGTCACGTCGGGTATTTGAGCATAGCCACTGCTTCCTCTGGCAACTTCGCTATGTATATCAATCGCATTATTCGTCATCTCCACACTCCCTTGTAGTTAGACAAAAATTATATTGCTAAAATTCAAGTTAAAATATGTGCACACCTTTAAAGCTAAATTATGCAAAACTATAGCTAACGATGTGACAACCAACAAGATCAATTTTGCCACCAGCATGCTATGTTTTTAACAATTGTTAAAAATCATACCAATCATTATTTTACCTTTAAAAATCCATGCTTTATAACTATAAAACTTGGCTATCACAACGGCTTAATTTTCATTGAACAACAGATATCATTTCAATGTTATAACCTATGTTATTGTTGGTAAGTATAATCATTTAGAGACTTTCATATTATCGCTACTTTCAATCTTTAAGGGACTTATCATGAAAAGGAATATATTTACAGTAGCGCTAGAGGAGAAGCCAAAAGCGATACTTGGCACTTTGTGGCAAAGTGGGGACCCGAAGATAATTAGCCTGCTAAATTTATGCACGGCTGTTGAGGCAGACAACTTCTCTTTTAAAGATGGATTATTCTCAGCAAGAGAAGAATTAGCATCCTACTCAGACTCCGTTGATACCATTGTTGCTCAATGGGACTTTCCTATCAGTGCTTTGGTACCTACTCCCAGCAAAGAGCATGAAATTACCTCTTCCTCTGTGACCAGCGCTTTAAAATGCGAACATAAACGCTGGAGCCGAATAGAGCAGTCCCAAGTCATATCTGAGGCTGTACCTCGTTATTATGGGGTTGAACCTTTTGCAGATTTACCGTTTGAACGCGTTACATTAAGTTATCCTTTTAGGATTAACCCCGTAAAAGCACTCTCTCCTTATCACGACTTTAAAAATGAAAATTTCGATCCGGCTATTAATGAAGCAATAATCAATACTAACCAATTAGGCGCTCCTCAAGAAACTATGTTTCAAGGTGAGTTAAATGTGAGTGGCATTACTTCGCAGCCTAAATCAGACATTCCAAACACGCTGTTTGACCGGTTAGCGTACTCCAGCAACTACCCCGCACATGACCATCATAAAATGGTTGAAGTCCTCAGAAAATTTCTTGAGCATATTGGTTACGATAACGCCTGCTTCAATGTTAAATCCATGTGGAGTGAAGCAGACGCTAATCAGGACCAAGTTGAGGAGCAGTTTCAGAACTGCTTGAAAGCTCTCAAGTTTGACATCGAACATTTAGACGAATGAGCAAATAAGAGGCGATCATGCAAATAGTAGAATCATTTCCTATTCAATACGTGAAATTGAGAACGTCTTCATTCCTATGCGGGACGGAAAAGGCTAGCCGCCCGTATTTGGCTTCCCGAGAAAGCAGAGTCTTCACCGCTACCCGCCATCATGGAGTATATCCCTTACCGTAAGCGGGATATTACACGCGGCAGAGATGCGACTAACCATGCGTATCTAGCGGGCCACGGTTATGTCTGTGTGCGTGTTGATATGCGCGGAAGTGGCGATTCAGATGGGGTATTGACTGATGAGTATACCCAGCAGGAACAACAAGATGCGGTTGACGCTATAGAGTGGATTGCCCAACAGGATTGGTGCAATGGCAAGGTAGGCATGATGGGTATCTCGTGGGGAGGCTTTAATAGCTTGCAAGTGGCTGCCAAGCAGCCCCCGCGCTTAAAGCCATCATTAGCATTTGTGCCAGTGATGACCTTTACGCTGATAATATGCACTATATGGGTGGGTGCTTATTGGGCGATAACTTATCTGAAGCGACCGTCATGTTTGCCTTTAATGCGTTACCACCTGATCCAGAGATTGTCGGCGATAGCTGGCGAGACATGTGGTTTGAACGCATGGAGAAAAGCGGCTTATGGATCGATCAGTGGCTTAAGCATCAACGTCGAGACGCTTACTGGTCGACCAGTTCTGTGTGTGAATATTACTCCTCCATACGTTGTCCGGTTTATGCGATCGGGGTTGGGCCGATGGGTTTACTAATACGGTCTTTAGGTTAATGGAGCACCTTCAGGTGCCGCGTAAGGGTCTGATAGGCCCCTGGGGACATAAATACCCGCACCAGGGAATGCCGGGGCCCGCCATCGGGTTTCTGCAAGAAGCACTTCGTTGGTGGGATTATTGGTTAAAAGATGAGCCGAACGGGATCATGGATGAACCCATGCTGAGAGCATGGCAACAAGATAGCCTGCCTCCCGATAACTCTTATGACGACAGGCCCGGCCGTTGGATAGGCGAGCGTCAGTGGCCAACGAATAATGTCCAAGAGCGCGGTTACGCATTGTTGCCCTACCAGCTAGTGGCAGAGCCAGAAAGCCAGCCAGCACTTAATGACACTGATGAGTATGCCTCAATGGGGTTACAGTCACCGCTTAGCGTCGGGCTGGAAGCGGGTAAATGGTGTTCTTATACAGCCACCCCGGACCTGCCTGGTGACCAGCGAGAAGAGGACGGCGGCTCGCTTATCTTTAGCACACCCAGCTTAACCTCACCGCTTTGTATTTTTGGTATGCCCACATTAGAGCTAGAGGTATCGAGTAACAAACCCCAAGCGATGTTGGCAGTACGCCTTTCAGACGTAGCACCGGATGGAAAGTCAACACGGGTGTCCTATGGGTTACTCAACCTTTCACGAGATGGTGACGCACACCCAGAACCCCTGGAGCCTAACCGCCACTATCGCGTGAAGGTATTGCTCAATGGGATAGCGCAACAGTTCCCAGCTGGCCACCAATTGAGAGTCTCTATATCGACTTCTTATTGGCCACTCGCGTGGTTACCGCCAGAGCCTGCACAAGTAGATATTCATTTGAAGAATTGTAAGCTAACGCTTCCCGTTAGAGAGCCGCAAACGAACGACGCCGACCTTTCACCGTTTGATGAACCACAATCGGCACCTCCGCTTGCTACCACGTTATTGGCACCTAGCGAGCATAACTGGCTATTGCATCGAGACTTGGCCACTAAAGCATCGACCCTTGAAGTGATTAACAATCAGGGGCGTTTTCGCATTAATGACATTGGTACAGAAATTCATCGCAGCGCCCGCGAGTATTACCGCACGGTTGATGATGATTTCACTTCCGCACGGGGTGAAACGATCACAGAATCCTGCTTTAAAAGAGGCGATTGGCATACAGAAGTGTACACAAGGACCACGCTAAGCTGCACTGTCGATAACTTCATTGTCCATGCCCAGCTTGATGCTTATGAAAATGAGTATCGTGTCTTCTCAAAAACTGGGAAAGTGTCATTCCTCGAGATAACGTATAGATTTTATTATCTCTATTTCTATCACCAAGCGTCGCCGCAAACCCTCTGCCACCCGTTGAGTATGCTCAATGGGTGGCGGATATGGCGAAACGCAAGCCGAGGATGTTAATTCAAGGTAGGGTGCTCGGCAGGCTGTCCTTTTGCCAATCTTACTTCAGCGTTTCAAGATAAGCCGCCATATCTCTGGCATCCCGCTCCGTGACTTCCAGGTCAGGCATGGCGGTCAACGGGTCCACCTGGGTAGGATGACGAAGCCAGCGCACCATATTGTCTTCGTTATTTGTAAGTACGCCAGCGATATATCGACGTGCGCCAATACCCGCCAATGGTGGGCCGACATCCGCTTGCGGCCCGACTAAACCAGGGATCCGATGACAGGCAATACATGCATAACCATACATTGCTAAACGGCCGCGATCGGCATTGGGAAGGACCTCTGGGGCAGTTCCCGACCTAGCTGAAGAAGCTTCAGCTTCTTCCGTCTGGGCGGTTTCTTTGCTATCCACCCTAGCGGCAATGGCTTGATACTCGACGGGAGATAGCTTAGACATCTGCCTCATAAAGGCGACAATTTCCCAGATTTCTTCATCGGTGAAAATAAACTGCCAGCTCGGCATCCCCGTCATTTTAATGCCGTGTTTGATTGCCCAGAATATCTCAGCAGGCGTACGGTTGCTTGCGGTATGCGCCAAGTTCGGCGGGACCGGCGTCATGCCCTTGCCTACATCCTGGCGCGCCACACCGGGGAGCTCCATGGCATTGCACGCATTTGTCGCGATAATATATGAGCCCCTGCTGCGCCATGGCCGGATCGTCCAGCGACGGCACATCGATTTCCTCGGCTCGCTGGCTAATCGAACGGTCCAAGGCAGTGGTAAGAACGGTATAGACTGGTTCCGTATGCTGCTGTAAGGCAGAGACGTTATAAACTCCCAGAAAATGAACATGACCGCGCCCACTGCCATGGCGATAACCACGCCGACAAGGCCTAGCGCCAAGCGGATCAGCACGCGCTTGCGGATTCTTTCAATTAAACGTTGTCGGGTTCGAATAGTCATTTCAATGTGTACAGGTAAGCGGTGATATCACGGGCATCGCCAACGCTGACAGCCATATTCGGCATCGCCGTTCGCGGGTCGATCGTCTCAGGAGCACGAATCCAACGCACCATGTCTTCAGGCGTGTTAGGCAATACCCCTGCCAGGTAGGTACGCTTAGCAATGCGCTCATGGTTGGGCCGGTTCGGCCGTTTGCGCCCGGCACATCAGGTATGGCATGGCAACTGCCACAACCATACTCAGCAATCGCTGCCTTCCCCCTTCACGGGGTCGCCCAGCGAGGACGTTGTTTCTTCGCTGCCGCACCCAGCAACGGGCAATAGCAATACCAGGCAAACAAGTACCTTTGCGTTCATAAGCATGCCCCTAGGAAAAATTGGGCATGCCTTCGGCCACGATGAGCAGCGCTGACAATACGCTGAGAATTAAACCACCCACCGCCATGAACTGTATCCGCGAAGATGACCGGTTGCCGCCACCTCCCGGCCACTGTCTCCCCGCCAAACCCCACTGCCGCCAGGTAAGCCATACGCCGATAAGGCTCATGACCAAGGTCACCAAGGTTGTCGCATGTAACGTCCAGTGGTGTCCGGTCTCGCATACCCACGTTACGAGCACATAGCTTATTAACAGGTGTAGCGCCCAGGCGACCGGGCCGATAACCCAACCAACCCACAGCAGTAGCGGGTGAAGCACTTTCATTCTGCGCGTTTCAACCGGCATAAATACGTGGCCCCAATAAAGCAGTAAATAAAAGGGAACCCAGGCAAAACATACGAAGTACCAATAATTGGTATCGACCACCACACCAATCTGCCGCGCTTGGGTGAAATATCCGCGCCATGCCAGAATGGCAATAACGGTACTCCCCAGAACCATAGAAGTGACATGCACGTAATGAAAGCCGGAAATGGTCCAAACGATGGCCCCGTACGAGTGGTCTTTCCAGCTAACGTCATAAGCCATCAGCTCTAATGAGCGCAGCACCAGCACCGTAGAGGCCAACAGCACGCTAATGGTGACGCCAATCGCCAGCACCCGCTTATTACCGCGATTAATCCCCTGGCCAGCGGCAAACATGGTGATACAACTAAGCAATAGCAATCCCAAGTTGATACTGGGCCATAATAGCGGTGGAGGCGACTCACCCAAGGGCGGCCAAGCCTCGGCATGAAAGGCCAGATAGAGATAGCTCACACAAAACGCCAACACAACTGCGGACTCAATGGTGATCAAACCCAGGATGCCCCACCACAAAGGCGCTCGCTTATCTGGGTGTAAGCGGGCATGTCCGTTACGTCGACACCTTCAAGTACTCTCATCAGTCCTCCTTCCAAGGGCGCCTGGGCCAAAACCAACCGACCATGGCGAAGAAAACAAGAAAGAATCCCATCACAAAAGATAGGATGAAAGATAATGCCGATAAACCCTGATGAGGCGGCAACCGCTGCGATAAAAGGCCAGATTGTGGGATGTGGCAATACCTGTACCCCAATCGGCTCAGCATCCAAAATGCTGGTAATCACTACCTCACGGCGTCGGCTACTCAAACCGCTAACCACTGAGCGTTCACCGCGCTCCTGCCAGTCCCACAGAGGCCAACGGCTTTCCACCACGGGGATATGACGATAGTTATAAGCAGGCGGCGGCGACTCGGTCGACCACTCCAGTGTGGGGCGTTCCAAGGATTTGCTCCTGCAGGCTGGCCGCGATATAGACTCCAGATCGCATTGATCAGTGTGATAACGAAGCCAGCCGCCAGTACGAATGAGCCAAGCGTCGACAGCAGATTCAAATCGCCCCAGCCCATCTCAGCGGTATAGGTGTAGACACGCCGAGGCATCCCTTCGAGCCCCAGTTGATGCATGGGGAAAAACGTGACGTTGAAACCGATAAACGCCAGCCAGAAACTCCACTTTCCCCCGCTCATCAGGCGGCCGGTGAATTTTGGCCACCAGTAATAGAGCGCACCGATCAACGGGAAAACGGCGCCACCAATCAGTACATAATGGAAATGCGCGACTAGGGAAGAAGGTATCGTGCACTTGGGTATCAAAGGGAATCGAGGCGATCATTACCCCGGTGAGGCCACCGATGACGAAAATGGCGAAAAAACCCAGCACCCATAGCATAGGCGTGGCGAAGCGAATTTTGGCGCCCCATAAAGAGGCGATCCAGCAAAAATTTGCACGCCGCTGGGAATGGCGATTGTGACACTGGCGGCAGTGAAGAAGCTCATGCCGAGCTGCGGCAAACCAGTCGTGAACATATGATGCACCCACAGGCCGAAGCTAACGAAACCGATCGACACAACCGACAACACCAGCGCCGTATAACCAAAGATAGGTCGTCCAGTAAAGGTAATGATGATTGTCGAAATCATACCAAGCGCCGGCACCAGGATGATGTACACCTCTGGTGGCCGAAATACCAAAAGATGCTGCCAGAGCAGAGGCTGCCCGCCGCCTTCAACGATAAAGAATTGCGTATCTACCAAGCGGTCAAGGATCAATAAGGTACTGCTGACGATAACGGCAGGCATAGCAAAGACAATCATGAACGACATCACCAATGCCGCCCAAACAAACAGCGGCATACGATTCAAAGACATGCCCGGTGCTCGCAGCCGAAGAATGGTCACGATCAGCTCTACCGCCGCTGTAAGCGCCGACACTTCAATAAAGGTGATCATGGTGGTCCAGATATCCACCCCGTAGCCAGGGGGAATACGCCTTCCCCGCCAACGGCACATAGTTAAACCACCCGGCATCCGGTGCCATGCCTATCAGGAGTGAGCCGAACAGAACGATACCGCCTATCAAATAAATGTAGTAGCCGAAGGCGTTGAGTCGCGGAAAGGCCATATCCCGTGTGCCTACCATTAGCGGCACTACATAGATGGCGAAACCTTCCATGACAGGAATGGCGAAGAAGAACATCATCACCGTGCCATGCATGGTAAAAACTGGTTATAGAGCCCAGGATCTAGGAATTGCTGCTCGGGGCCAGCCAGTTGAGTCCGAATCAGCAAGCCCAGCACGCCAGCCAGTAGGAAGAAGATAAAGCCGGTAATAATAAAGCGCCGACCAATCATCCGTTGGTTTACTTGGGTGAACCAACCGGGAAAGCTCGCGTGGGGAATGCCAGGTGCGGGCTAGGCGTTCAGTCTCTTCGGGAGAGTCATGTATTTCGCGCTGTAGGCTGGGTTGCTGTGTCATTCGAGGCTCCCCAGATAGCTGAGCAGAGACTGTAGATCATCTGGGGTCAGTTCGGTCGGGGCATCAGGCTCTCTGGTTTGATGTGCTGTGGGTCGGTAATCCAGCCCCAAATGGCCAATACGATTAGGTACGGTGGCAGCAGCCAGCATCCGGCGGCTGGCCAGGTGCGTTAAATCCGGCCCCTTCTGGCCATCGGCCTGGGTTCCTCGAATGGTGTGGCAGCCAGCGCATCCTGAATCAGAAAAACCTCGCGTCCTTGTACTGCCTGGGCCGTTTCAAGTGTCACTGCCGGTTGCTTTTGGTGCTCCAGCCAATCGGCAAATTCGTCTGGGGTTTCAGCTACGAAAAGGAACGCCATAAGCGCATGCTGCGCACCACAGTACTCAGCGCACTGGCCTCGATAGACGCCCGGCTCATCCGCGACCAGCGAAGTGACATTCACCTGTCCCGGCATCATGTCTGTTTTGCCCTGGATATTGGGTACCCAAAAGCTATGGATGACATTGTCAGACTTCAGCAGCAGCCTAATCGTCTCGCCTACCGGCACATGCAGCTCGTTCGCGGTGGTGGCGATACGATTCCCGTCTTGGTCTAAATAATGGACCTCCCACCACCACCGTTTACCGACGACTTCTATGGTTAATGCATCATCAGGCGGTGGCGCATAGAGGGTACGGCCAATGGAAAACTGGAGAGTGCAAAAGGAATCGTTACTGAAAGGGCAAAATAATGCCGCCGGCAATCACCAAATTACGGCTTTGACGGGCACTTAGCGGGCGCGCCGAGCGATGTTTAAATGCCCGGAATACCCCAATCAACAATAGGGCAAGTACCAGCACAGTGACCAGACTGGCCACCACCAGCGTTGGCCACCATAAATCAGCGATCAGTTGAGCCGCTGCGCCGGCAGGGTCAAGAGACGATTGAACACCGGAACAGGCGGATAGAAGTGAAATTAAAGGCAAGCCAATCAAGATAGGCAGCCAGTAACTCTTCCGTGAGTGCATGACTTTTAATTTCCGTTTATAAAACTCGTGATGGTTATTGCCACCTTTATATAAGGCGCGACTAAAACGTCAGATGTCTTGTTTAAGTCTAGACAAAAAGGAAGGTTAACCACGATGAACCAGGAAAGTTTTTCTGTAGTGTCTATCCTTACCGTTGTGCTGTGCTTTAGGAGTTGTAATGGGAGAGATCGAACGTAGCTTTTACTACCTGCTGCCTTGGGAATTCTCTCCGACCTGGACACTCGTCTGCCTGGCCGGTGCAGGGCTATATATACGCGGCCTAGTTCATCGGCGCCGCTGCGGTAAGCATGATGGTTTCTGGCGCCCATTCGCCTTCCTTCTTGGTGTCGTGGCTATTTATGCAGTCTCTCAGACCCATTTTGATTATTTGGCGCAATACATGTTTTTCGTCCATCGCGGCCAACATCTGGTGCTCCATCATCTAGCGCCATTTTTAATCGCCCTGGCCGCCCCGCTGCCGGTACTCGCCGCTGGCCTGCCGCATTGGGTGAATGGGCTCCCAGGTTTCTCTATGATGGCTCGAGGGCTACGTCCCGGGTATCGGCTATTGCAACATCCTGTCGTCGCTCCGCTATTGTTTGTCGGCCTTATCTACTTCTGGCTGATTCCCCATATTCATTTTGATGCCATGCTAAGCCATCGCCTCTACCAGTTAATGAACTGGAGCATGCTGCTCGATGGGCTACTCTTTTGGTGGTTAATCCTTGACCCGCGTTCACCCACAAAAGGCGGGCTAGGCTATGGCGCTCGAATAATCGCACTGCTTGCGGTGGTGCCACCCCAAATGCTGCTAGGTGCCTATCTCACCTTCAGCAATACCGTGCTATTTGATGTCTATGCCGTGTGCGGCCGTGCTTGGCCATTGGCCCCGCTGACCGACCAACGGCTCGGCGGTCTGATCACCTGGATTCCGGCGACGATGATGAGTGTGCTGGCAATATTGATCATTATCAGCCGCCTGCTCGGTAAACGTTCTTCCATGTACCGCTACGGATAACCCTATGCATAACACTTTGCCTAATACTTTGCACAAAACAGGATGTAAGACCGCGCTGTTGTCAGGCATTCTGTGGCTGGCTGGCTGTTCCGACCCAGCTTGGCAAACCAAGGATATTTCCGGGCTTATGCCGCCGTTGGAATTCGAACTAATCAGTGAAGAAGCCGAGCCGGTCAGCGAGGCGGACTATGCCGGCGAAGTGACCCTACTCTTCTTCGGTTTCACCCACTGTCCGCATATATGCCCAGCCACCCTGGCGAACTTGGCCGCCATCTCGGGCGAGCTAGACGAAGCGGCTCAGGACGATCTGCAGGTGCTGTTCGTTTCCGTCGACCCTAACCGCGATGACCCCGCTACTTTACGGGAGTATACCGATGCGTTTGGCCCTGAATTCACTGGTTTGACTGGCGATGAGGACGCGCTGGAAGCACTGACACGCCGTTACCGTGTCACGTACGGCTATGGCAAGAAAGACGACGCGGGTAACTATGATGTATCGCACTCCAATGCCGTCTTCGCTTTCGACCGTAATGGCGAAGCTCAGCTGCTGATCCGCGAAAGCGACCCTAAGGAAGCTATCGTTGCAGACTTGAATCGCCTTCTGGAGATTTAAGTGGCGCCTTAAAACTGCCACACACTACTGCCGCTATTTTTAGCGACGCTACTCACGGAAAAAACCCCAGCATTCAGGCTGGGGAAAGGGCTTTGCTACTTAGATAAGTAGCTACTTAGGTAAGTGGCTACTTAGGTAAAGAGTAATACGCTACGTTTTGGCCCGAAGATCTTCATCATCACGCACCAAGAATTCATGCGTCGTATCATCCAAATGCTGGCTAAGCCAATCGGCCATAGCGATCTCTTCCTGAAGTATTTCTTTACATATCTGGGCGATTTCAGGCTTTGAGGCCATTTCAGCGGTCTTAATTAATGCTTTGTAGCTCGCAATCTCGAAATGCTCGAAGGCGTAAGAAGCAATACCGCCCTTAACGACTTCATCTTCTGCCATCATACCGCCCACGGCCTGACCAAAAGCGGTTAATTGAGCCCCATATCTTTAATGGTAGAGGCATCAGCACCTAACAAGGTTAGACACTGTTCCAACTTTTGAGATTGATTTTGAGTTTCTGTAATATGCTCTTCAATACGCCGTTGTAGCTGTGGGTAGTGCTCAAGACGGCTCGCTTGAGACTTCAACATCTTCTCAGCTTGCTTTTCCATGGCATGCGCATCGCGCAGCCAATCTTCCAGATGTTTGCTATCCATTGCATTCTCTCCTTATTTAATCAACCTATTTTAACCAGTACTAAAGCAACGATTGACTAAAATTACATTTGCTCATTTTGAGCGCCAGAGAGCGGCTTGGCCTTGCCGAGCGTTGGCTCCTGACCTTCTGGGGCAGGTTGATTGACAACGGAATAGGTGCTCTTACCATCAAGAGAAGGACCTTCACCCCAGCGGCCTTTAGGCGCTTCTTTATCGAGAAGTGTGTTCAGGTAATAGTAAGAGTGCTGCATTGCTTCGTGATTTTCAGGCGTTGAATTCGGAATAGGAAGCTGCGACTGCATTCCGCCCAACTCTTCGATAACCGCTAACCACTGCTGTTGATGGTAGGTATCACGAGCAATCAAGAAAGATAAGAAGTCTTTCATGCCATGATCATCAGTCCAGTTATACAAGCGTGAGGCAAGCACCCTGCCGCTAGCTTCTGCAGTCGCGTTTGCCAACATATCCGCACCGATGTTACCGGTAGCATAAATATGGCTCATATCAAATGGCACACCGTTCGAGTTTACCGGCATTGCCGAAAGGCCTGATGATAACAGGTGGCGTGGATTCATACCGCCCAGGATGGCATTCATGACAGGGTCTTTGGCAGTTTCATCCTGATACGAGACGGGCGCTCCTTCCAGGTTGAGCGCTACTGCGTGACCCAACATTTCAATATGCGATAATTCTTCAGTCGCGGTTGACATCAGCAAATCGCGAATGCGATCGTCACCCCGTGCGCCCATTGCCTGGAAGAAATACTGCATTGCAACGCGAATTTCACCCTCAATACCGCCTATGGCTTGCTGAAGCAACATAGCAAACTCAGGGTTGGGCTTGTCTACTTTAACGGGGTACTGCAGCTTTCCGGAATGATGAAACATGTTTAATCCTCCTTGTATATTGACCGCCAGGGACTCCTTTCCCCTGACAGTTAGCTTAAGGCTAATCCTTAACATTTTTCGTCGCTTTCTATGCGATTGCCATAAGGGCTCCATCCCTTATCGGCAAGCTTATTGCTCGTCCTTGAGCGCTTTCTCACTCATCCTTGTGCGCTTTTTCACGTCCTTTACCTGGACTGCTAGGAAACACTCGCTTTAACAGACAGCTTACAGCTTATCTTTAAGCAATCTTTTGCTTCCTGAGCAATATCACTGTATTGACTAGCTACGCGATCAAAAACTCCTGAGCTTCCTGATCTGAGTTGCTTTCTGCATCGCGAGAAAACTGTGAACACAGACTTGCTCCTTGTGAAGCATGATATAGCGTACTTACCATATCAAAATCTTTATCCTTAATTGGACTATTCATAGCGCTCTCCAGCATTATGAAAAATGCATTAGCCAATCAGGTTAGTGACGTAGATAATTAGCTTTAACTATTGCCACCATGGCTATTTTTTCCGCCTTTCTTGCCAGCTTCTGAGGCACGCTCAGGATCGTTAGCGAAGTTGCCACCACTTTCCTGACCACCCTTATGGCCAATATCTTCATAAAATTCTTTGCCATGACTTTGAGAAGTAGCTTGGCCGCCTTTCTTGCCTGCTTCTTCGCGTGACATTCCTTGATCGTTACGTTTATCAACCATGATAAAGCTCCTTTAGTGGAACAATTAAAACGTTACGTCCTAATTACTCGCTTTGCTAACCGAGCACTATGCAGAATAGTCAATAGATGGAGCACTTCAAGCCATGGGTGCTTTAAATAAAACTTTTAACCTTTGTCAAAAATAAAGATAAATTAAAGCTCTGCTTATACTGAACTATCAATAATCTATAAAAATCAAATAAATGTGAAAATAACATAACATGAGTTATTAATATCAACAGTCAGCCAAGTTACAAATATTTTTAATTGCCTAACTACTGGACGATACGCCTATCTGATACCTATAGTTTTAGGTTAACTGAAGCAAAGAGCTAGTCACCAGCTTGAAGTGAAAAGATTAGCAAGCTGGTTACATAGGTTATATAGATGAGTTATTTAATCGTCATAGGCAAAAGTTTAATACTCTGCACGAATAGGCAGGTAGTCAGGATGTCTATATTACGCTGACTAACGGCACAGGAAGCACCTACATTCTGCTCCTCATTACCTCGGAGAAGCAGAAACCGGCTAATAGGGCACGATGGAATGAAGATATGACATCAAGGATAGCGCAACAGGTTAAGGGCTTCATCATATTGCTGGGTCGCCTCGGCATAGGAGGCATTAATGGGCTGTAATAGCGAACCTCCGGTGGCGAGCAGAGAGTGTACGCTCTCATTAGTGCGCAGTGGTTACCCTTATATCTCGGCGCAATGTGACCGTTTAGGAACCAACCTTTTCTCTCGGCTTAGGCTTAAAAAAACGCTGTTTATGAGGGGTGAAGAGGCCGCTGAGCTTTTTACAACGACGAGCTTTTCACGCGTGAGAATGCTGCACCCAAACGTTTAAGAAGAACCTTGTTTGGTGAAGGCGGCGTGCAAGGCCTGGAGGGGGAGGCGCATCGACAACACAAAGCTCTGTTTCTTTCCTTGATGTCGCAATCACGCATTGATGCGCTAGTGGAACTGGTCGAGCATTATTGGCAATTGCGCCTCTCTTATTGGGAGTCGCAAGCATCAATCATCCTGCTTGATGAACTGCATCATATTTTATGTCGAGCAGCCTGCGCCTGGTGCGGCATTCCACTGCACAATGTGGATTCGCCAGAGATGACAAAGCGACTGGTGCTTATGATCGAAGGCGGTGCCGCTATCGGCCCTAAGCATTGGGCAGCCGGGCGCGCCATCAGACTGAAAATGCGCTTATAGACTTGATCAAACAGTACCGGGAAGGCCTTCGTGACGTCGATCCATTATTGCCTTTTGCTACCTTTGCCGATTTCCGTGATGCTCAAGGGAAGCCGCTATCAAAACACGTTGTCGCCGTAGAGTTAATTAATGTAATACGACCCATTGTAGCGGTTGCAAGATATATGGTGTTTGCCGTCATGGCGATGCATGAACACCCCACTGTCGTGAGCAGCTTTCGCACAGAGAATCAGGCCATTATCGTCGACACTTCATTCAGGAGGTCAGGCGTTACTACCCTTTCTTTCCTTTTCTAGCCGCTCGCATTAAAAAAAGACGTTACATGGAACGGCTATCACTTGAAGCGTGGCTGGCAAGCGATTCTCGATATCTACGGCACTAACCATGACCCTCATCGTTGGGACACACCTGATCAGTTCCGCCCTGAACGTTTCGAGCAAGAAAAAACCGACTTGCATCGTTTTGCAATGATTCCTCAAGGGGTAGCGACCATGCTACTCAGCACCGATGCCCCGGTGAGTGGATCACATTGGCGCTGATTGATCTGGCAGTTAATAAATTTGCCCAACAGCTTAGCTATAACGTACCACCGCAAGATCTTACGGTTGACCTTAATGTCATACCGGCTCGCCCACGGAGCGGACTTATCCTGTCTGCCACACGCTCTGTCAGCCCCTTTAAAGCCAAAGTGGAGGAAAACAGTTAAGCAGCTATTGTTACAAGTGATCGTTTTTAGAAAACACAGGAGAAACACCATGAGCCATAAAACCGAGGGAAACGTAAAGATACCGAGCAAACCCAAAAGCCAAGCAGGTGATCGACAAAGACACACCCAACGTTGACGGAGACCCTACGCAAAAGGGTCATCGCATGAGGAACCAACGCCTTTTCGTCCAGACGAAAACGTTGATAATCAAAGGATGCAAGTGCTCGTTCGGTACCGAGCCATAATACCTCTAGCAAGGAAGCGCCTATTCAAGGCACCCAACTGACGAAGGAAAAGCAAGCACATAAGGACGATATCAATAAAAAAGCCGATCGGGCCGCCCCAAAGGAAACGAATAGTTGGAATGACACGCTTCATTGATTGTCATTGACTAAACTTATTATGCAATTCTACGAGGCAGCGATTATGAAAGAATCATTTGACGATGTTTACGATGACAAACAGCAGCTTATAGGACGCTTCACTAAAGATAAGTATTTAGAACGGGGAGCTCTTGAGGCAAGCGACGGAAATACATATAGCATTCCTACCCAAGAGCTCAGACGCCAAGACGACCACTGGGTTTTGTCCAAGCCGTTGAGTGAGTTTGTAAAACTCTCCACTCATCTCAAGCAACAGGAGCACGTGGATGAAATGAGCGATGAAAGCTTTCCTGCTAGCGACCCCCCTGACTTTTACACTAGGGAAAAACAAACCTAGCTAACGGATGAAGAGCAGGGTATCTGATGAATCATTGTTCAAGGCGTCGTGGAATGTGGAGACGCTTGATAGCAGGACCGTCATCACTCAGGCGAGAGTCTCCATGAACTCACTTGGCTTTTCCCCACGATGCATTGTGTTATTAAACTCAAGCAGGAGCATGAAAGGCCAAGCTGTCTGGTTGATCACCCCGGCAGAAAATGAGGAAAAAGAAAAGAGCTACGTAGAGTTCTATAACGAAAAAGGCCACCTTTTCAGGTGGCCTTTTGAATTCTCTAACATGTTGCTTTTAACCACTTTTCAGTGGTGCCGACACCAGGAGTCGAACCCGGGACCTACTGATTACAAGTCAGTTGCTCTACCAACTGAGCTATGTCGGCGCTTCACGTTTTCTTGAGAACATGATTGCTTCGCTGTTAGGCTTCGCAATCAACAAGAAATTTTGTTGGCAATGGCTGGGGTACCAGGATTCGAACCTGGGAATGCCGCTACCAAAAGCGGTGCCTTACCACTTGGCGATACCCCAGCAGTGTGGTGGCCAGAGACGGAATCGAACCGCCGACACGGGGATTTTCAATCCCTGCTCTACCAACTGAGCTATCTGGCCGTTGCCAACGGTGCGTATTAAACTAAAAACGCCGCTTTCCGTCAATACCTTTGTGAAACTTTCTTGCGATACGGATGCTTAGGGGTGTTTTTGTGCTGCCCATTCGAACAGCCCCGCTCAATCACTTATTAACTCATGCTTGTGTAGGCGGTACGTACCCTTCGGCTTGGTCGGTTTCCTGGTTGTCCAGGAAGCGCTGCATCTGCTCCATTAGGTACGCACGGGACTCAGGATCAAGCATGTTGAGATGCTTCTCATTGATCAGTCGGGTCTGTAGTGCCTGCCAAGCCTCCCAGGCGGGCTTGGAGACCGTGGCCTGAATCTCCTGCCCCTGTTTGCCCGGCAACGGCGGGAAGGGCAGCGCTTCTAACTCTTTCTGGTACTTACGGCAAAAACGGTATTGCTCATAACATACTCCTGATTCAGCGACTTTATTTAAAATAAATTGCCCCAGAAAACGTTTAGGCGTGGCCCGGAGCGGAATTGAGTGTAAAAGGCGTTAGCTGGCTGAGCAGCGCTTTAACGGGGCTGCCAAACCCAGCGCGGGCGGATGTTCAACGTCGTACCATACGCCACTTTCGCGGACACCAGCCAGCCTATCGCAGGTCACCGGCTGCGGGGTAATTTCCAAACGAAAATGGCTGAAGGTATGGTAAAAACTGGGTGCCGTGCTCTCACGAACAGGGGGTAACGACATGGGCTTCCAGCCAATCGTTGAGTTCACTGTGTTTCTCAAACTGAGGCAAACTCCATAAACCACCCCATAGCCCGCTTGGGGACGCTTTTCCAGCCACACCCGTCCTTCTGGGTCACGCAGCATCAGCATGATCGTTTGTCGCGTGGGCAGCGCCTTTTTGGGTTTGGATTCCGGATAGCGCTGTGGTTCACCTTGGGCGTAGGCCAAACAGACATCGTTAAATGGGCAGCTTAGGCAGTCCGGTTTACTGCGTTTGCATAGCGTTGCGCCAAAATCCATGATCGCCTGGGTGTAATCCGCTAGGCGCTCTGTTGGGGTATAGTACTCCGCCAGCGACCACAGCTTTCGCTCCACCTCTGGCTTACCCGGCCAGCCGGGCAACGCATGCAAACGAGTGAGCGAGCGCTTTACATTGCCATCCAGGATGGCAGCCCGTTCACCAGTACTTTGCGCAATGATGGCACCTGCGGTAGAACGGCCAATACCGGGCAGTGCCACTAAAGCGTCGACACTGTCGGTTGGCAGTTCGCCGTCATACTCTGCTAACGCAACCTGGGCGGCCTTATGCAGATTGCGCGCACGGGCGTAGTAGCCAAGGCCGGTCCAAAGATGCAGCACTTCATCCTGCGGCGCAGTGGCGAGTGCTTCTAACGAGGGGGAAGCGCGCCATAAAACGCTCGAAATAAGCAATGACAGTGGCGACCTGGGTCTGCTGCAGCATGATTTCTGACACCCACACCCGGTAGGCGCTACGCGGTGATTGCCATGGCAAGTCGTGACGGCCATAGCGGTCGAACCAGGCCAACAGGCGTTGTTGAAATTCGTCTGCCGCCAGCCGCGGTTTGGGCATGTCTGCCATGCACGTTCCTTAAACAGAGATGGGTATCAATAGTCTAATAAAAAGCGTCGGCGATTAGGCCGACGCAGTTTTTCTACCGTTTCGAGTAATGCATTTATTCACATCTATTATTGATGCTCAGTTAAACAGGTTGCGCAAACCATCACGAAGTTCTTGACCAGCACCTTCGCCGAGGCGTTCATCCAACTGATCTAACGTATCGCCTAACCGTTCTTCCAGTTCTTCATTAACACGATTGCTGGCTTCGTTGCGCAGCAAGTCGACCACCGCCGTCTGAAACGTTTCACGGTCAAAGCGGCACCACTCGGTGCGCTCATCACTTAGGTGGCCTTCACAACGCATAGGTAACGGCAGTTGTTCCAGACGCGGATTAACCTCACAAGCCGCATCGGCGGTGTCGACCAAACGGGCATTAACAAGGGTATCAAAGTTCAAGCTGGTGAGATTGAGTTCGCCTTCACCCTGAACATCAATACCGGGCAAGGTGATCAACAGATCCTCACTGGCCACGACACCGTTATTAATTTGGAAGGTGGCATCGAAGCGCTCAAAGCGGGTATCGGTATGCCATTCACGCAGTGTTCCCTCGCCCTCCAATTGTGCCACCAGTTCACACATTTGTTGAGATATGTTGGTGTTTAAAATAGCGCCATCGTTTAGGTGAGCATTAAGCTTGCCATTGAGATTACTGATAAGAGCTTCGCGAGTATTGCCAAGACTAGTCAGGTCGCCGGATAAATTAATACGGCCCCGCAGTGGTGAGCTCTGCTCTTCGCTGAGGGCTTCAATTAATGGCGCCACCTGAACGTTGTTAATGGTTGGCGAGAGTGCCCAAGCTATCACGGGATCCGTCGCATCGATTTGGCCGGAGGCGCTAAGCTCACCCTCGTAGAAGCCTGACTCAAACGCCGTTAGCCGATGTACGCCGTCGTCGCCACGCAGTTGCAAGCGCGGATTGTTGAAAGTCAGGCTCGAAAAATAAGCGTACCCACACTCAGGTCGCCCTCTAGCGCCAGCCCGCTGAGTAATGATTGCGGCACTAATGTGTTGTTTTCCTGAGCAAAGGCTTTACGCAGTAAACCGCGACTCGCCTGTTTGGCGGTGGCCTCACCGGGTAGATAGCGGTCAAGGTCTAGCTGATCACCTGCCAAATCAAAGTCTAAACGCGAGCCGTCCAGCGCAGCCGTTAGTTCACCTGTAAAGGTGCTGTCGTCGACTACCAGCGAGAGACTGGTCAAGGAAAGCTGCTCAGCATTCCCTTCGATAGGGCTGGTCATGGCCACATCACTGAGTGCAGCTTCGCCTGCCGTAGTGAGCGTAACGCCAGCGCGGGCAAGCCAGGGGCGCAGCGTAAATGGCGCGGCGGTTAACTGGCCACGATAGTGCGGTGCGTCGCGCAACTGTTCAACATTCAGATGCCCATTGACCCTTAAGCCATCCGGCCCGGTGAGCTGCATGTCTTTCAACTGAGCAGTTTGTGCCTGCCAGTCACTTTCCAGGCCAAAGGCAAGCGCCAACGCCAGGCTACCTTGCCAATTATCCGAATTGCGTAAACCGGCTTCAAGCACGCCCTCTTCGATAGTGAGTTGCTGTTCGCCCATGCGCGCGACGATTTCGGCAGTTTTAAGCTGAGCTGTTGTGGCTCGCTCTCTGCGCCGGAAGTCGTTCGGGTGGTCAACGCCATATTTTCCAGCACAAAAGTTCGTCTTCCAGACCAAGCCGTACGCGAGTTTCAAGATTTATCTCGCTGGTCAGGTCGGGGGTCTGCTCCAATACGTCGGCATCCAGCCGGTTATGCTTGGTCAGCGTGAACATGGCTTTCAGCGGAAAAGCGCGCACCGGGTTAACATTACTGCCCGAGACATTCAGTTGTTGGATGCGCCACAGTGCTTCAGTTTGGGCATCGCGGAAGCGAATATCGGCATTTTTACCTCGACTCTGGCAATACTCAAAACCACTGCCAGACTACCCGCATCGGCATTGGGGCCTGCACTTGCAGGTGCCAGCACCGTTTCAGCGGCGCTCTCATTATGTTCTGAAAGACGCTCTAACAAGGGCTCCCAGTTGCCTTCGCCTTGAGCATCACGCTCCAGGTTAAGGCGCATACCATCAAGCGTTAGCCCATCAACGGCAATTTCCCACGCAATAACGGGCCAAATGCCACGCTAACTTCAGCACGATCAATGGCAGCAAAGGCAGCGCTGTCTTCAGTCTGCTCAGGCAGCCAAGCACGGGCCTGCTCAACGCTGACACCAATCCGCGGATAAAACGACCAGGTAATGGGACCTTCCAGTGCCAAGTTAAGCCCGGTTTGCTCCTCCACGACGGCCGTTAAGCGGGGCTTAAAGTCCTCTGGGTCCAGAAAGGTGGTCACGTAGACCACGGCGGCAACCGCGACGATGGCAAGAATACCGACCGCTGCCAGCAAAATACGTAATAGCTGTTTCATTACCCTTTCCCTTGTGGGTCTAACTCAACAAAATCGCTGGTGACGGGCATGCCCGCCGCCGGAGCCTCTGGATTGGCCATGGGCCGGTAACCTAGCTTAGAGAGCAGCACGCGGTCGGCCAGTGGCAAGGTGGACGTTTCAATCCGCAGTACACGGTTTTCCTCTTTGGCTTGCGCACCAAGCAGCGCCATTAAGCGTGAGCCGACACCGCGGCGGCGTGTCGTTTTGCGCACGCAGAGTTCAGATAGCCACCAAGCTCGGTCTTCGCCCTCATGCACAGCGACGGCTCCCAGCAACCGATCATTAAACAGTGCGCAGGCAAAAAAGTGCCGGCCTGCCAAATGTTGCTCAATAAATGGCTCAACTGTTGAGGTGGGCATGCGCTCTTGGGGCGCATCCTGATAGATACGCACTAGATCAAGGCGTACCTGCTCATTGGCTTCCCAACGGGCCTGGTCGACATGGTGCAGTGTCACCGGCATGGTGAAATCCTCTTCGCCAAAGCAGTCTGGCTGCTGTTTTTGCCGCGGTTGATTGCGGCTACATTTCGCGCATTGTAGCGGATGAGGGCGCCGATTCTCTATAATGGTCGCTCACCACAGGTTATGCCCTGATCAAACAGTGGTAAATTGATGCAGAGCCACCGATCACTCCTCAGGATTTATTCCTAGGGCTATCCCTCAGAGTGCGCTTCAGCGCAGGAGATGCAACATGTCAGCGCGTATTGCCACGGTTAGCCGTGACACCAACGAAACGCAGATCAAGGTCAGCGTCAATCTCGACGGTGAAGGCCGTCTTAGCTGCCAAACCGGCGTTCCGTTTCTGGATCATATGCTTGATCAAGTTGCCCGCCACGGGATGATCGATCTCGATATCAACGCCACTGGTGATCTACATATTGACGACCACCATACCGTAGAAGACCTGGGTATTACGCTAGGCCAGGCTTTTTTTGAAGCCATTGGCGATAAGCGCGGCATTTATCGCTATGGTCACGCCTATGTGCCCCTTGATGAAGCGCTGTCTCGCGTTGTAATCGATTTTTCCGGTCGACCGGGGCTTTACATGAACGTTGAGTTCACCCGCGATACCATCGGTAGCCTGGACACTCAGCTGTTCTGGGAATTTTTCCAGGGTTTCGTCAATCATGCCCGCGTGTCGCTACATATCGACAACATCAAAGGCTTTAATGCTCACCACCAGGCAGAGACCATTTTTAAAGCTTTTGGTCGTGCGCTACGCATGGCTGTGGCGGAAGACCCACGCATGTTAGGACAAATGCCTTCCACGAAAGGCAGCTTGTGATGCGGCGCTGCACCTTCAACGACTTTTCCTCTCTCCACAAGGAGCGCTTCATGACCATTGCTGTGATCGACTATGGGATGGGTAACCTGCATTCCGTGGCCAAAGCGCTGGAGCATGTGACGCATGAGAATGTCGTCATTACTCGTGATCCGCGTCGTATTCTTGGCGCGACCCGTCTCGTTCTGCCCGGCCAAGGGGCCATTCGTGACTGCGTCGGCGAGCTCGAGCGTACCGAATTACGCGGACTGGTGGACGATATTTTAACCCGCCAGGCCAAACCGCTGCTGGGTATCTGCGTAGGTCAACAGATGCTGCTGGAGCGCAGCGAAGAGAATGGCGGTGTGGAATGCCTGGGCTTTTTCGAAGGCAGTGTTGACCGCTTTCCTGGTGACATGCGCGACGCCCACGAACAGCGTTTAAAAGTACCGCACATGGGTTGGAACGTGGTCGAACAGCATCACGACCATCCGCTGTGGGCGGGGATTGATAACCGTGAGCACTTCTACTTCGTGCACAGCTATTACGTCAATGCGGATAACGATGCGCACGTATTTGGCACCACCAGTACGGCAAGGTCAGCGCCCACGTGGCTATTGGCCGCGATTCGACTTTGCGGTCCAGTTTCACCCAGAAAAAAGCTCCCGTGCGGGTCTTCGCCTGCTTGAAAATTTTGTCACCTGGACGCCCTGAGAGGATTTTTGTATGTTGGTAATTCCCGCTATTGATCTCAAAGACGGCCAGTGTGTGCGATTGAAGCAGGGTCGTATGGAAGACGCGACTTCCTACGGCGATGATCCGGTGGCCATGGCGGCGCGCTGGGTAGAGGCTGGCGCCCGCCGCTTGCACCTGGTGGATTTGAACGGTGCTTTTGAAGGCCAGCCGGTAAACGGTGACGCCGTAACGGCTATCGCTCGCGCCTATCCCTAATCTGCCGATTCAAATTGGCGGCGGTATTCGCAGTGCGGAAACGATTGAGCACTACTTAAGCGCCGGTGTTTCTTATGTGATTATCGGCACCAAAGCGGTAAAAGAGCCCGCTTTCGTGGGTGAGATGTGTCGCGCTTTCCCCGGCCACGTGATTGTCGGGCTCGATGCCAAAGATGGCTATGTCGCCACCGACGGCTGGGCTGAAGTATCGACGGTCAAGGCCACTGAGCTGGCCAAGCGCTTCGCCAACGATGGTGTCTCCAGCATCGTCTACACCGATATTGCCCGCGACGGCATGATGCAAGGCGTCAACGTCGAAGCCACCGCCGCCCTTGCCCGCGAAGGCGGCTTGCCGGTGATTGCTTCCGGCGGTGTCACCAACCTGGACGACATCAAAGCACTTTGTGAAGTCGCCGATAGCGGTATTTTGGGCGCGATTACCGGCCGGGCGATTTACGAAGGCAGCCTGGATGTGGCCGAAGCGCAACGACTGAGTGACCAACTGACGGGGGCGGTTCATGAGCCTTACCAAACGCATCATTCCCTGCCTGGATGTAGACGCCGGGCGCGTGGTCAAAGGCGTTAATTTCGTCGGCATTCGCGATGCCGGTGACCCGGTGGAGATTGCCCAGCGTTATAACCAGCAGGGCGCCGACGAGATCACCTTTCTCGATATTACCGCCAGCCACGAAGACCGCGACACCACCGTGGAAATGGTCGAGCGTATTGCTGGCGAAGTGTTTATTCCGCTCACCGTCGGCGGCGGCATACGCACCTGCGATGATATTCGCACCATGCTGAATGCGGGCGCTGATAAAGTCTCAATCAACACCGCCGCGGTCACCAACCCAGAGTTTGTGCGCGAAGCTGCCGAGCGTTTCGGCAGCCAGTGCATCGTGGTGGCGATTGACGCCAAACGGGTCTCTGGAGAGGGTGAAACGCCCCGCTGGGAGATTTTCACTCACGGCGGCCGTCGCCCAACGGGCCTGGACGCCGTTGAGTGGGCGAAGAAAATGGTGGCGTTCGGCGCGGGTGAGCTGTTGCTCACCAGCATGGACCGCGACGGCACCAAGATCGGTTTCGACTTGGGCGTAACCCATGCGATTTCCGAAGCAGTGAGCGTACCGGTGATTGCTTCAGGCGGTGTGGGCAACCTGGATCACTTGGTGGATGGCGTACTCAAAGGTGGCGCCGATGCGGTGCTGGCCGCCAGCATTTTCCACTTTGGCGAATACACCATTCCTGAAGCTAAACGTTACATGGCCGAACGCGGCATCGAAATGCGGTTATAGTCTGCTGTCTGCCGGGGCATTAAGCCCCGGTATCTTCAAGTGATAAGCCAAGGTTGCTGACCCCACCGTTGCGTCCTAATTCGCGCACTTCTTTCAGTGCCGCTTTATCCAGCGGTTCGCTTACGGTCTCCAAGACAGCGTCTTGAAAGTCGTTTTCATCAGCCATCAGCGGATGGTCGCGAATAATCAGTGCCAGTTTTTGCGCATCGACTTCGCCTTCTGTGAGCTCTATAAAGGCGCGTACGCCCGCCCGGGAGGTGCGGCTAACATCCAGCACAGCTTCTGGTGAATCGCCTTGAAGGGTATCCAGCAGTGCCGAGACCGACACCACCGCATCCAGCGCGCGCCGGGCGCCAAAGCTGTCATCCTCCTCATCAGGCTCGCACTCGGCGAGTTTCTCCGCTTGGCGGGCAAAATCAATACTGGCATTTGGCACATTAAGCCTTTCCCACACTAAACTCAGCACGGTACGTAGCGTATGGCTATCACCCTGACCTTTGGTTTGCTCATAAAGCACATAGTTAGGCAACAAACGCTCACACAGCGCCGCCATAAAAGCTTGTTGGGCCGGTAAAGAGAGCTGTTGTAACCGTTGATAAAAGCCCTGAGGGTTGGACACCATAGTGATTTCCTGGATCGCTTGACGTGGGATATTGGTGAAAGCTAGCGGGTACGTTATTGTCACTAGGCGCGCTTTGGGGGAATCCCCCATCGCCATATGATTGTACGGCCGGCGAGGAGATTATCATGCATATTCATCTGCTACAGCACGGCCCTGACCATGGCCCAGCACGTTTAACCGATTGGCTCACCAGTATGGGCCATAGTTACACCGTTTTTCATCTCTACGCAGGCGAGCTAACGCCTCGCCCAAGCGAATCTGATGCGCTGATTATACTTGATGGCCCTGAGGAGCTACTCAGCCAACCACCGGCATGGTTTAAAGCCGAAGATAAACTCATCAACCGCTATTTGGATGGCCAAAACCGCTGCTGGGTATTGGCGTGGGCGCTCACTGGGTGGCCCAAGCGCTAGGCTCAGTGGTAGCGCCTGGCACTTACCCTGAAACAGGCTGGCATACGGTCAACCTAGCGCCGGAAAGCTCGCTGGATCTACCCGAATCGTTCAGCGCTTTTATGTGGCATCGCTATGTTTTTAGCTTGCCCGACGATGCTTTTCCCTTAGGTGGTAGCGAAGCATCACCGCTGCAAGGCTTTACCTGGGATAGAGATCGCGTCATTGGTCTGCTGTGCCACTTAGAAGCTACCGCTGCTAGTGTGAAACAGCTGTTGGACACTGCTGAGTGGCCCAGTGCTTCGCCTGCCGCCAACCGTTATATTCAGGATGCGACCCAAATATTAGAAGACCCCAACCGCTTTACTCGCCTCGCACCGCAGCTCGATAGACTAATGAGCCAGTGGCTAAAAGCGGCGTAACAGCAGAAAGCTCTAAGGCCGTCAGCGATTCCACTGCCTGGCGACCGCCAGGCAACTTTCCCAATCACCTACATGAATTTCCGGTGGTGCCGTATCGCGTTGTTTCTCTAAATGGTAACGGTAGAGTGGGTCGTAATACTCAGTCAGTAGTGGTGCGAGCCAAGCCTCATGCGCCTGCGGGTTACCATGAGCATGTTCGTTAAATGCCAGTGCCTGTAGCCGCTGTAATCGCTGCAGCCGTGCGTTACCCAGACGCTTCCCCAAACGAATAAGGGCATTGTTTAACTGTGTCTGCATTAACTGCCAGCCTTGATAAGCGCCAAAACGAACGGCATAGGCTTGTTCAAGGTCGATAATGTAATCCTGTTGGATTTGAGCAAGACGCCAATCCAGTGGCATTTCAATACGTACCCGAGGCGCTCGCTGCAGCGCTCGCCAGAAATCGAGTGGAATATTGGCGCTGCCAATCTGGCGGGACTCATCTTCGATGACCAGCCCTTCCGTCAGCCCGATTAGCCGCTTGGCCAACGCATGCTCAAAATCGATTTGGGTGGCGGGCTCTTCGGGCCTGCGGCCGAAGGCAGAGCCTTTATGGTGCGCGTAGGCTTCAAGGTCGACGCCATTATGGAGCTGATTGATCAGTGTCGTTTTTGCGCATCCGGTCAGCCCCGCCACCACCAGCATCGGTTGAAGCGCCGCCTGATCGATGCGTTCGCATAACGCTTGGCGCATGGCCTTCCAACCGCCCGCTAGGCGCGGCCTGGATATGCCGGCTTCCTCCAACCACTGCTGGGCTATTTGTGAGCGTAACCCGCCACGAAAGCAGTAAATCACGGCATCAGGATGCTCGGCTAAGTATGACTTCCACGCTGCGATTCTGGCCTGTTTGAGCGCGCCACTGACCAGCCGCTCACCCAGTTCAATCGCGGCGGCTTGCCCTTGCTGCTTATACGCGATGCCGACTTGGTGCCGCTCTTCATCAACCATTAACGGTAGATTGACAGCACCCGGTAACGCGCCTTGAGCAAACTCGATCGGGGCGCGCACATCAATCAAAGGGCACTCTTCATTGATTAAGCTCAATGCCGCCGGCGTAGTGGCTGACATCGTGGCTAGTGTCACCCGACCACCTCAATGGTGGCTTTACCTTGGCTCGCTCTCATAACGCCAAACGACTGCAGGGTCAGTCCGTATTCGCGGCCAATGCGCTCAACATCATCTTCCCAAGCAGGATCAACGCTGAGCAGTAACCCGCCGGAGGTCTGTGGGTCGCACAGCCATTGCCAATGGACTTCGTCCATGGCTGGCAAGCTCTCCCCTAAAGCATCACGATTACGCAGCGTCCCCCCCGGCACAGCTCCCTGGCGGCGGTAAGCCTCTGCCTCGGCTAAACGCGGTAGCTTACGGAAATCAATTTGGGCCATCACGTTACTGGCTTGACACATCTCCGAAAGATGGCCAGCCAAACCAAAACCAGTCACATCGGTCATGGCGTTCACCCCTTGTACTTCGGCAAGCTTCACGCCAATGCTATTCGGCTTCAGCATGGTTTTCTCGGGCAAGGCCATGGTGGCCTACTTCTAGCAATCCACGTTTTTCTGCCGTAGTGAGCATCCCAACACCTAGCGGCTTCGTTAAAAAAAGCAGATCGCCCGGCTTGGCGGTGCTATTGAGCTTAAGCTTGTTGAGATCGACCAAGCCATTAACGGCCAAACCGAAAATAGGCTCAGGGGCATCAATGGAATGGCCACCGGCTAGGGCAACCCCTAACTCACGGCATACCGCCTGGGCGCCGGCCATCACATCACCGGCGACTTCAGCGCTGAGCTTATCCAGCGGCCAGCCTAAAATACCCAATGCCATCACCGGCGTGCCGCCCATCGCGTAAACGTCGCTGATAGCATTGGTGGCTGCGATGCGTCCAAAATCGAAGGGATCATCCACAATCGGCATAAAAAGTCGGTGGTGGCGACCATGCCACGCCCATCGCCTAAATCATAAACCGCAGCGTCTTCGCGACCCTGGTTACCAACAATAAAGCTGCTTATGCCCCTTCGCTGGCCCAGCCTTGGCAAGAATGCTGTCCAGAACATCAGGGGCGATTTTGCAGCCGCAGCCGGCACCGTGGCTATATTGGGTCAAGCGAATTGAACTCATCGTGTCTCTCCTTGGCACTTTGGATAATAGCATCAGTTTAAACCAGTCTGGCGCACTCTTCAGTCTACGGACGCCTAGAGAGCCTCTAGCGCATCGCTAAGTTTGTCCACAGCGATCACTTCCATGCCCTTAGGCGCCTGTTTGGGCGCATTAGCGCGCGGTACGATGGCGCGCAGAAAACCATGCTTAGCAGCTTCGGCAATGCGTTCTTGGCCACTGGGTACTGGGCGTATTTCTCCCGACAACCCAACTTCACCAAATACCACTAATTCTTTGGGCAGTGCGCGGTTTTGCAGACTGGAGACGACCGCCAGCAGTACCGCCAAGTCAGCACTGGTTTCAAAGCACTTTGACACCGCCGACAACATTTAAGAAGACGTCCTGGTCACCCGTAAACAGGCCACCGTGGCGATTAAGCACCGCAAGCAGCATGGCCAGCCGGTTTTGATCGACACCGACTGCGACACGGCGAGGATTGCCCAGTGCAGATTCATCTACCAGTGCCTGCACCTCGACCAAAATAGGTCGCGTACCTTCCCAGACAACCATCACCAAGCTTCCGGGAGCCTGCTCCTCTTGGCGGGAAAGAAAGATAGCGCTGGGGTTTTTAACCTCTTTAAGCCCTTGCTCAAGCATCGCAAAGACGCCTAACTCGTTGACAGCGCCAAAGCGGTTTTTCTGCCCTCGCAGTGTGCGAAAGCGTGAGTCCGCGCCGCCCTCTAATAACAGCGAGGCATCAATCATATGCTCGAGCACTTTAGGACCTGCCAGTGTGCCATCTTTAGTGACGTGGCCCACCAATAGCAAAACGGTGTTGGTCTTCTTAGCAAAGCGCGTTAGCGCCGCGGCTGACTCACGCACCTGGGCAACACCACCCGGCGCCGAACTTATATCTTCCAAATGCATGGTTTGGATTGAGTCGATCACCAGGATCTCTGGCTTTTCTCGCTCTGACACTGCCAGGATGGTTTCTACGCTGGTCTCGGCCAACATTTTCAAGCCATTGGTAGGCAATTGAAGACGGTGAGCACGCATCGCGACCTGAGAAAGCGACTCTTCGCCCGTTACATAGAGAATGCGCCGCTGTTGGGCCAATTTACAGGCCGTTTGAAGTAGCAGGGTCGATTTTCCAGCCCCTGGGTTGCCCCCTAGCAGCACCGCCGAGCCGGGTACGAGCCCACCACCTAAGACGCGATCGAACTCCGCAAACGTAGAACTCATACGAGGTACTTCGCTGAGATCAACATTACCGAGATCAATGACTTCCCGCGAGAGATCACCCGCATAGCCAGATCGACCAGGGCTGCTCCGCTACCGGGACGAGCACTCGCTAAATGCACCTCGCTGAGAGTATTCCACTCTTGGCAACTGCTGCACTGCCCCTGCCATTTTCGGTACTCCGCGCCACACTCAGTACATACAAAGGCGCTTTTGGCTTTGGCCACTGCCATTACACTCCTGTTGCTATCGTTAAGTCGCAACGTTCAAACATTGTCGCTAGCGCTTAATATCATTTATCGCTTTTCACAGATGCCAGCTTGGCGCTCATTAGCCACAGCAAACACAAAAGGCGGCCACTGGCCGCCTTTTGTGCTGCTTACTAATGCTTTATTGGCGCGTTAGCTGCAGCATTTCACCATTTTCAAAACGGCGGCGTTCTGGGTCAATCAATTCCAGCGTGCTCTCATCAATACGCATGAAGTAATAGATTTGGCCATCGCCATCCGGCGTCAACTCATAGACGGTGGCGTCTGGGTCAGACGGCGTACCGGTCAGCACTTCCCAGTTACCCGCGTAGTTCTCATCCGGCGGTGTTTGGGGTGGTTACGGTAGCTGGCGTTCAGCGTGAAGGTGCGCTCCTCGGCTGCACTCGTATCTTCACCCACCATTGTGACATCCAGATCGATACCATCGCAGTTACGGCAAGGTAGAGAGCCCTGATAAGTAGCCTGCGCTGTAGCCGCTTCTTCCTGTTGCTGTTCCATAGGGCTGCTCGCACAACCAGCTAGCAGTGCCAACATAGCCGAACCGGCTAGCAAACTCTTAAACTGCATAGAGTGTCTCCTTCATATCGTGTTGGACATCACATTTATTTACGCACACTTGTGACAGCATAACCGCTACAAGGTGCAACGCACACCCCCTAGCGATGCGAATGCTTGCGCTTCATTAGCCTTCAAGCGACCATAGCGTACATTGCTAAGATAATCAGGTTACCCCATGAGCCAATACTGGAGCCCGGCCGTTCGCGAACTTACGCCTTACGTGCCCGGCGAGCAGACACGCGAGCGTGTTATCAAGCTCAATACCAATGAAAACCCTTACCCCCCTGCACCGGGCGTCGGTGAGGTACTGCGCGATTACGCTACTGATCATCTACGCCTTTACCCGGACCCAACTTCCGCAGCACTGCGTGATGCGTTGGCGGAGACGCTTCAGGTAACGAGTAGCCAAGTCTTTGTTGGTAATGGATCCGATGAGGTTCTCGCGTTTGCTTTTCAAGCCTTCTTTTGCCACCAAGCGCCGCTTGATGTACCTGCTATTACTTACAGCTTTTACCCGGTTTACGCCAATCTCTACGGCGTAGCGCTGCGCAAGCACCCGCTCACTGCCAACTGGGAGGTCAATATTGATGCTCTTGCAGCGAGTCCTGAACGCAGCGGGATTATTTTCGCTAACCCCAATGCGCCTACCGGTCACGCACATTCGCTTACGACGATTGAGGCGCTACTTAAGCGAGTTACAGATCGCGTGGTTCTGGTGGATGAAGCGTACGTGGACTTTGGCGCTGAGAGCGCCGTAACGCTCATTGACCGTTACCCCAACCTGCTGGTCACCGGGACATTTTCCAAGTCACGCAGTTTGGCAGGCTTACGCTTAGGCTATGCGGTGGGCTCTGAAGAACTCATTGATGGCCTGCTGCGGGTGAAAGACTCGTTTAACTCTTACCCAGTCGATAGTTTGGCAAGCTTGGTGGGTATCGCTGCACTCAAAGATGTCGAGCATTTCGAAGCCTGTCGAGAACGTGTAATTACTACCCGTGAACGTACCCGCCAGCGCCTTGAGACGCTGGGCTTTGAGGTACTCCCTTCTAAAGCGAATTTTTGCTAGCCCAGCACCCCAATTATGAAGGCGCACAACTCTTTGCTAGCCTACGCGAGCGGGGCATTCTGATACGTCATTTTAATACCACTGAGCTCAACAACTTCTTGCGTATCACTATCGGCACCGATGATGAAATGGATAGCTTGATTGAAGCGCTAGAGACGATCTGCGGATAGCCTTCTTATCTCTACTTCCTCTTTGGGCACTGTAAGCTGCCCTTTTGTCGGCTGTTTTTCTTCCGCCCAGCAAAAGCCCCGTGCACTCAGTGCTCGGGGCTTTTACGGTATAAGTGCCTGACGATGTCCAGGGCGGCTCTCCGCTACTCTACTTGGAAGACCCCTTGTTTTTCTTTCGTGCAAATAAGAATACCCCAGCTTCTTTCGAAGCTGGGGTACGGTATAAGTGCCTGACGATGACCTACTCTCGCATGGGGAGACCCCACACTACCATCGGCGCTAAGCGGTTTCACTGCTGAGTTCGGCAAGGGATCAGGTGGTTCACGCTCGCTATGGTCGTCAGGCGTAACTGGCTGTATATCATGCTGACTAGCGTTTGCTATCTTGTGATCGTCTCATTGTGCCGCCCCACGTTATGTTGTTTGGGCCACACGCTGCGTATCCGGTGTTTAATGTGTCGTTATCACTACGACCAGACCCCTTGGGTGTTATAGGGTCAAGCCTCACGGGCCATTAGTACACGTTAGCTCAACGCCTTGCAGCGCTTCCACACCGTGCCTATCAACCAGCTGGTCTCGCTGGGCCCTTCAGGAGGCTCTAGGCCTCAGGGATGTCTCATCTTGAAGGGGCTTCCCGCTTAGATGCTTTCAGCGGTTATCCCGTCCGACCATAGCTACCCGGCAATGCCACTGGCGTGACAACCGGAACACCAGAGGGTCGTCCACCCGGTCCTCTCGTACTAGGAGCAGCCCTTCTCAAACATCCAACGCCCACGGCAGATAGGGACCGAACTGTCTCACGACGTTCTAAACCCAGCTCGCGTACCACTTTAAATGGCGAACAGCCATACCCTTGGGACCGACTTCAGCCCCAGGATGTGATGAGCCGACATCGAGGTGCCAAACACCGCCGTCGATGTGAACTCTTGGGCGGTATCAGCCTGTTATCCCCGGAGTACCTTTTATCCGTTGAGCGATGGCCCTTCCATACAGAACCACCGGATCACTAGAACCTGCTTTCGCACCTGCTCGACGTGTCTGTCTCGCAGTCAAGCACCCTTATGCTCTTGCACTCAATGCACGATGTCCGACCGTGCTGAGGGTACCTTCGTGCTCCTCCGTTACTCTTTAGGAGGAGACCGCCCCAGTCAAACTACCCACCACACACTGTCCTCGATCCGGATAACGGACCTGAGTGAGAACGCCAATGATGCCAGGCTGGTATTTCAAGGTTGGCTCCCTTCGAACTGGCGTCCGAAGTTCAAAGCCTCCCAGCTATCCCTACACAGGCAACATCAGCGTCCAGTGTGAAGCTATAGTAAAGGTTCACGGGGTCTTTCCGTCTAGCCGCGGGTACACCGCATCTTCACGGCGATTTCAATTTCACTGAGTCTCGGGTGGAGACAGCGTGGCCATCATTACGCCATTCGTGCAGGTCGGAACTTACCCGACAAGGAATTTCGCTACCTTAGGACCGTTATAGTTACGGCCGCCGTTTACCGGGGCTTCAATCAAGAGCTTCGCCTTACGGCTAACACCATCATTTAACCTTCCGGCACCGGGCAGGCGTCACACCCTATACGTCCGCTTGCGCGTTAGCAGAGTGCTGTGTTTTTAATAAACAGTTGCAGCCACCTGGTATCTTCGACCGGTTCGGGCTTAGAGAGCAAGTCTCATCACCCTACGCCGGCGTGCCTTCTCCCGAAGTTACGGCACCATTTTGCCTAGTTCCTTCACCCGAGTTCTCTCAAGCGCCTTGGGATTCTCACCCTGACCACCTGTGTCGGTTTGGGGTACGGTCGCACATGATCTGAAGCTTAGAGGCTTTTCCTGGAAGCGTGGCATCAGTGACTTCCTGACCGTGGTCAGTTCGTTTCGCATCTCGGCTTTAAGATCCCGGATTTGCCTAAGATCTCGGCCTACATGCTTTCACCAGGACAACCAACGCCTGGCTCACCTAGCCTTCTTCGTCCCCCATCGCAACCATGTCCGGTACGGGAATATTGACCCGTTTCCCATCGACTACGCCTTTCGGCCTCGCCTTAGGGGCCGACTCACTCTGCTCCGATTAGCGTCGAACAGAAACCCTTGGTCTTCCGGCGAGGGAGTTTTTCACTCCCTTTATCGTTACTCATGTCAGCATTCGCACTCGTGATACCTCCAGCGAACTTCTCAATTCACCTTCATTGGCTTACACGACGCTCCTCTACCGCTCACACCTAAGTGTGAACCCGTAGCTTCGGTACCTGGTTTAGCCCCGTTACATCTTCCGCGCAGGCCGACTCGACTAGTGAGCTATTACGCTTTCTTTAAAGGATGGCTGCTTCTAAGCCAACCTCCTAGCTGTCTGAGCCTTCCCACATCGTTTCCCACTTAACCAGGATTTCGGGACCTTAGCTGACGGTCTGGGTTGTTTCCCTTTTCACGACGGACGTTAGCACCCGCCGTGTCTCCCACGCGTTACTCACCGGTATTCGGAGTTTGCCTCGGGTTGGTAAGTCGGGATGACCCCCTAGCCGAAACAGTGCTCTACCCCGGCGGTACTACATGAGGCGCTACCTAAATAGCTTTCGAGGAGAACCAGCTATCTCCGAGCTTGATTAGCCTTTCACTCCGATCCACAAGTCATCCAAATCTTTTCAACAGATCCTGGTTCGGGCCTCCAATTGATGTTACTCAATCTTCACCCTGCTCATGGATAGATCGCTCGGTTTCGGGTCTATATCCAGCGACTGTGTCGCCCAGTTAAGACTCGGTTTCCCTACGGCTCCCCTATACGGTTAACCTCGCCACTGAATATAAGTCGCTGACCCATTATACAAAGGTACGCAGTCACAGAACAAGTCTGCTCCTACTGCTTGTACGCACACGGTTTCAGGATCTATTTCACTCCCCTCTCCGGGGTTCTTTTCGCCTTTCCCTCACGGTACTGGTTCACTATCGGTCAGCCAGGAGTATTTAGCCTTGGAGGATGGTCCCCCCGTCTTCAGTCAAGGTTTCTCGTGCCCCGACCTACTCGATTTCACATGATCAGATTTTCGACTACGGGGCTATCACCCGCTACGGCCGCGCTTCCCAACGCGTTCGCCTAATCAGTCTCATGCTTAAGGGCTGGTCCCCGTTCGCTCGCCGCTACTAGGGGAATCTCGGTTGATTTCTTTTCCTCAGGGTACTTAGATGTTTCAGTTCCCCTGGTTCGCCTCGTACACCTATGTATTCAGTGCATGATACTCATCTTATGATGAGTGGGTTTCCCCATTCAGAGATGTCCGGGTCACAGGTTGTTGCCACCTCACCGAACCTTATCGCAGGCTACCACGTCTTTCATCGCCTCTGGCTGCCTAGGCATCCACCGTGTGCGCTTCATTGCTTGACCCTATAACCCGAAGGAGTCTGGGGTTCGCAATGATAACGTTTCATTTTGCCGGATACGCTTGAGACGTATCACAATTTAAGACCACTTCTTGCGAAGTGTTCTTGTCAGCATGATATACATTGTTAAAGAGCAGCTGTTCAATGAACAGTGATAAGGCGACGCTTAGCGTACGACTTATCAATGGTCACGAAACATCAACAAACGGCATGTAAGATAAGGACTTAATGGTGGAGCCAAGCGGGATCGAACCGCTGACCTCCTGCGTGCAAGGCAGGCGCTCTCCCAGCTGAGCTATGGCCCCATTGTATCATGCCGTCTTCCACAAATTTCTGTAAGACAAGGCAAAATGCGACGACGTATAGCCTGCTATACGAGGAGCATTTTAACGCAGTATTACAGGAATTTGGTGGGTCTGGGCAGACTTGAACTGCCGACCTCACCCTTATCAGGGGTGCGCTCTAACCAACTGAGCTACAGACCCGGGTATTCCGCTGCCAGTTTGAACTAATCACTCAAACACAGCCGAAAAACTACCGTTTGCTCTATGATCTGATCAGGTAATTCATTGTGGACGCTTATTAACTGTGACGCATCGTTTAAGGAGGTGATCCAGCCGCAGGTTCCCCTACGGCTACCTTGTTACGACTTCACCCCAGTCATGAACCACACCGTGGTGATCGCCCTCTGCGTTAGGCTAACCACTTCTGGTGCAGTCCACTCCCATGGTGTGACGGGCGGTGTGTACAAGGCCCGGGAACGTATTCACCGTGACATTCTGATTCACGATTACTAGCGATTCCGACTTCACGGAGTCGAGTTGCAGACTCCGATCCGGACTGAGACCGGCTTTAAGGGATTCGCTGACTCTCGCGAGCTCGCAGCCCTTTGTACCGGCCATTGTAGCACGTGTAGCCCTACCCGTAAGGGCCATGATGACTTGACGTCGTCCCCACCTTCCTCCGGTTTGTCACCGGCAGTCTCCTTAGAGTTCCCGACATTACTCGCTGGCAAATAAGGACAAGGGTTGCGCTCGTTACGGGACTTAACCCAACATTTCACAACACGAGCTGACGACAGCCATGCAGCACCTGTCTCTGCGTTCCCGAAGGCACCCCGGAATCTCTTCCGGGTTCGCAGGATGTCAAGGGTAGGTAAGGTTCTTCGCGTTGCATCGAATTAAACCACATGCTCCACCGCTTGTGCGGGCCCCCGTCAATTCATTTGAGTTTTAACCTTGCGGCCGTACTCCCCAGGCGGTCGACTTATCGCGTTAACTTCGCCACAAAGTGCGCTAGGCACCCAACGGCTGGTCGACATCGTTTACGGCGTGGACTACCAGGGTATCTAATCCTGTTTGCTACCCACGCTTTCGCACCTCAGTGTCAGTGTCAGTCCAGAAGGCCGCCTTCGCCACTGGTATTCCTCCCGATCTCTACGCATTTCACCGCTACACCGGGAATTCTACCTTCCTCTCCTGCACTCTAGCCTGACAGTTCCGGATGCCGTTCCCAGGTTGAGCCCGGGGCTTTCACAACCGGCTTATCAAGCCACCTACGCGCGCTTTACGCCCAGTAATTCCGATTAACGCTTGCACCCTCCGTATTACCGCGGCTGCTGGCACGGAGTTAGCCGGTGCTTCTTCTGCGAGTGATGTCTTTCCTGGCGGGTATTAACCGCCAGGCGTTCTTCCCTCGCTGAAAGTGCTTTACAACCCGAGGGCCTTCTTCACACACGCGGCATGGCTGGATCAGGGTTGCCCCATTGTCCAATATTCCCCACTGCTGCCTCCCGTAGGAGTTCGGGCCGTGTCTCAGTCCCGATGTGGCTGATCATCCTCTCAGACCAGCTACGGATCGTTGCCTTGGTGAGCCATTACCTCACCAACTAGCTAATCCGACATAGGCTCATCCAATAGCGGGAGCCGGAGCCCCCTTTCTCCCGTAGGACGTATGCGGTATTAGCCTGGGTTTCCCCAGGTTATCCCCCCACTACCGGGCAGATTCCTATGCATTACTCACCCGTCCGCCGCTCGTCAGCATCCCGAAGGACCTGTTACCGCTCGACTTGCATGTGTTAGGCCTGCCGCCAGCGTTCAATCTGAGCCATGATCAAACTCTTCAGTTTAAAATCATTGTGATCCTTACTTGTCACTCGAAAGTGACAAAAGCGGATCAAACTTGGCTCAAGGTTCAAACGAATTCACTGTGATACTCCTAAGAGTATCGTTGTGTTCGCCTGCCTTGATATTTAGTGATTTGTCACTAACATCAGCAAGCGCCCACATGAATTACCTGATCAAATTGTTAAAGAGCTGTTTCGCTATAGACGCTGCTTAAAGCAACGTGGCCGCCGTTGAACTGGCTTGCCTCAGCGAGGAAGGCGTATTCTACGCATTTCCTGACGCTTGTCAATATACGATTTTTAAAACCGCTAACTCGTTGACAAGCCGAAGGTTTTCACCTTCATTCACCGCTGGCAACGCTTGGCGTCCCCGGCAGCGGATGCGTACTTTACGGATTCGCTGCCGGGTTGGCAAGGGGGCGTTATAAAAAAACATGAAAAAGTTTTAACCGGCATTAGCTCTTGGTTTTGCTTTGCGCATAACAGCCAAAAAAGGGCCTGAAGCCACGTAGGTACCAAACAGTAGTAGCAGCATCACGGAAGGCTCAACAGAGATCATTACGAAAGCCAGAACAATGGCCAACAGCACCACAAAGGGTACTGGCTTTTTAAAGTCGAGATCCTTGAAGCTGTAGTAGCGGATATTGCTCACCATTAATACGCCTGCTGCTGCCACCACTACCAACATCAATAGCTTGAAGCCAAAGGCATCCGCATCAAAGCTATGAAAAGTCCATACACTCGCGGCTACCAGCGCTGCGGTAGAGGGGCTCGGCAAGCCGATAAACCATTTCTTATCAACACTGCCAATCTGGACATTAAAGCGCGCAAGACGAAGCGCTGCGCAGGCAACGTAAAGGAAGGCGACCACCCAGCCTGTCTTACCAATGTCTTGAAGAATCCAGGTAAAGGCGACTAACGCGGGCGCCATACCAAAGGAAATCATATCCGCCAAGCTATCATACTCAGCCCCAAACTCACTTTGCGTATTGGTCATTCGTGCGACACGGCCATCCAAGCCATCCAGCACCATGGCAATAAAGATCGCGACGGCAGCTGAGGTAAACTCACCATTAATGCCAGCGACAACCGCAAAGAAGCCGGCAAAAGCGCCGACGTAGTGAATAAGTTGGGAAGTAAATAGATACCCCGACGACGAATCTTTTTACCGTCCTCAACGGTCTCCTCAACCACTTCGGTTTCACGCAAGAAGGCAGTCGCTAAATCCTCGTTGCCAACGACTTCTGACTGGTCAGCATTGTCTGGCTGCTCAGCCTTACCAGCCTTATCAAGCTGGCCTGAATTTGGTTGCTCAGAGTTTGAGTGCTCTTGATCGCGAGCGTCCTGTGTCATAGGTTTCATCCATTAAAAGTGAAGTCACGTGAACAGTGATCGCTCTCATTCTACACGGTGAGTGCCACTCAGCCAGCCAATTGCTGTATTGATGCCCTGGGCACCGAGGTCAGCGAGCGTTAACAAACTAATAACTAATAAAAAGCGCCGCTCCGGTGAAGGAGCGGCGCTTATGCTACGTTTAAGTGATTGCTTTTGAAGCGACGTACTTTCGGGCTTAGAGCGACAAAACCTTATCACCCCGGGCAATCCCCGAAACACCCGTACGGGCAACTTCAAGAATACCCACCGGCGCCATAGCCTGAAGAAAGGCATCCAGCTTGCCCGCGTCGCCGGTGATCTGCACGGTATAAAGGCTTGGCGTGACATCGACGATCTGCGCACGGAAGATATCCACCGTGCGCTTCACTTCATCGCGCGCCGCGCCAAGCGCTTTCACCTTGACCAACATCAGTTCACGCTCGATATGGTTACCTTCGGTGAGATCCACCAGCTTAACCACATCGATCAGCTTATTGAGATGCTTGGTAATCTGCTCAATCACTCGGTCATCGCCCACGGTAGTCACCGTTAAGCGCGACAGTGACGGGTCTTCCGTGGGCGCCACATTAAGCGTTTCAATATTAAAGTTACGCTGGGAGAACAACCCGACTACACGTGACAGCGCACCCGGTTCATTTTCTAACAGAATCGAGATGATATGACGCATCAGGTACGCTCCGTTTTAGACAGCAGCATGTCACGCATGGCACCTAACGGCACCTGCATCGGATAGACGTGCTCAAAGGGGTCGACCTTCACGTCAAGAAATACCAGCTCATGCTTGTCAGCAAACGCACGCTCTAGCGCTGGCTCAAGCTCGTCAAGCGTATTAACAGTAATCGCCGTAAACCCGTACGCCTCAATCAACATATGAAAGTCAGGTAGCGACTCCATGTAAGAGTGAGCGTGACGTGATTTATAGTTCAAATCCTGCCACTGACGCACCATGCCCAGCGATGCATTGTTAAGGTTGACGATCTTAACGCCTACCCCGTACTGCTTACAGGTGGAGAGTTCCTGCATCATCATCTGGAAACTGCCTTCACCGGTGACACATACAACGTCATCATCCGGGAAGTTCTGCTTAATCCCCATCGCGGCGGGAAAGCCAAAGCCCATTGTGCCCAAACCACCCGAGGTAATCAGTCGGTTAGGTTTATCAAATTTGTAGTACTGCGCCGCGAACATCTGGTGCTGACCAACATCGGTTGTCACGTAGGCTTCGCCCCGAGTCACACGGCAAAGCGCTTCGACCACTTCTTGAGGCTTAAGCAATTCACCCGGCTTGGAAGACTCGTAAAGCTTGCCTTCACGATCGGCGCGCCAGCCGTCAATTTTCTCCACCACTCTGCCAATGCTTCAGGATGGGCAATCGTATGGCCCTGCACCAAGCTGATCATCTCATTGATAACACTGGAAGCCGGTCCGACGATCGGCACATCCGCACGCACCGTTTTAGAAATCGAACTTGGATCGACATCCACATGAATGATTTTGGCTGTGGGGCAGAACTTTGACGTGTTGTTGGTCACGCGATCATCAAAACGCGCCCCAATGGCAATAATCAGGTCGGCATGGTGCATGGCCATATTCGATTCATAAGAACCGTGCATGCCCAGCCAGCCCAAACACTGCCGGTCACTTTGAGGATACGCGCCAATGCCCATTAAGGTGGTAGTAATCGGGTAACCCAACTGCTTGACCAGATCGGTCAAGCCTTCGCTGGCTTTGCCCGTCACCACGCCGCCACCGGTATAAAACACCGGGCGCTTGGCTTTGAGCATCATTTCCACAGCCTTTTGATCTGCCCCGTATGGCCGCGCGTAACCGGGTTGTACGAACGCAGTTTGACCTTTTCGGGTAAACGTATTCATAGCGCTCGGTGGGGGCGGTCATATCTTTAGGGATATCGACGACCACCGGGCCGGGGCGGCCGGTCGACGCCAAATAGAAGGCTTTTTTCAGCACTTCAGGGATTTCAGAGGGGTGACGAATTGAGAAGCTGTGCTTCACGATCGGGCGTGTCACACCAATGATATCGGTTTCCTGGAAGGCGTCTTCACCGATCAAATGGCTCGCCACCTGACCACACAGCACCACCATGGGAATTGAGTCCATGTAGGCGGTGGCAATGCCGGTGACGGCATTCGTAGCACCAGGCCTGAGGTCACTAGCACACAGCCCGCTTTACCCGAGGCTCGGGCATAACCATCGGCAGCGTGGGTAGCCGCCTGCTCGTGACGCACCAAAATGTGCTTCACCTTGTCCTGGCGGAAGAGTGCATCGTAAATATGCAGCGCTGCACCGCCGGGGTAACCATAAATGTATTCGATGCCCTCATCTTGCAAGAAGCGGGCGATCATATCTGCGCCGGAAAGCAGTTCCACTGTATTTCTCCCCTGGAGGTCTCGAGTGCGATCCACAGGACATCCTGTGGTGTCGAGTGCGGCGGTATGCCGCTGCCGGCCCATGCCGGCACCTGATGCCAAACCCTGGCATATGGCCCGGTTAGGGCCTGCACTCTCATCACGGCGGATCGCCGTGTCGGGGCGTTGGCCAGGTTGAGCGGTTAGCCCAGCCCGGAAGTCCTTCGGCGGGTAGAGGCCTTCGCCTACCCTTCGCGCGGGGATTAGGGGTTGCCCGTGGAATCCGCGCCCGCAAATCAGGAACCGACAAGATTCCATTAGCGCTGGCAGCCTGTCAACCTCCTATCGGGGCTAGCCCACCAAAGGTAGTAAAAGCGCGCACAAAAGCCCCGCTGGCGCTCGCCAGCGGGGCTAATTGGGCAGATTAATAAAGCAAGTAAGCGCTTATGAGGTAAATACCAGCTTGCCCTCTTCCGCATTGATATGAATGGTGTCGCCGGGTGCAAATTTGCCTCCCAACAGATCTTGCGCCAGCGGGTTCTCAATACGGCTTTGAATTGCCCGCTTGAGTGGCCGCGCTCCATACACGGGGTCGAAGCCGACTACCGCCAGTTGCGCCATTGCCTCAGGGCTGACCTCAAGTTTCAAGTCGTGCTCAGCAAGGCGCACCTTCAAGCGCTCCAATTGAATACCGGCAATCGCCTGAATCTGCTCCTGGCCGAGGGCGTGGAACACCACAACTTCATCGATACGGTTAATGAGTTCAGGCCGGAAGTGGTTACCCACCACCTCCATGACCATGTTTTTCATCGACTCATAGTCACTATCTTTATCAGCACTAACGTCGCCGCCCATACGCTGGATAATATCCGAGCCCATATTAGAGGTCATCACGATGACGGTATTGCGGAAGTCCACCGTACGGCCCTGACCGTCGGTTAAGCGGCCATCTTCCAACACCTGGAGCAGAATATTGAAGACATCCGGGTGGGCTTTTTCCACCCTCATCAAGTAGCAGCACGGAATATGGCTTGCGCCGCACGGCTTCGGTTAAATAGCCGCCCTCTTCGTAGCCGACATAGCCAGGAGGCGCACCGATCAAGCGAGCCACGGAGTGCTTCTCCATAAACTCCGACATATCGATACGTACCATCGCCTCTTCAGTATCGAACAGGAAGTTAGCCAGCGACTTGCACAGTTCGGTCTTACCCACCCCGGTGGGACCGAGGAACAGGAAGGAGCCATTGGGACGGTTGGGGTCGGAAAGCCCCGCCCGGGAGCGGCGTACCGCGTTGGCTACCGCCTCGACGGCTTCATCCTGACCGATCACCCGCTCATGTAGCGCCTCCTCCATGCGCAGAAGCTTATCACGTTCGCCTTCCAGCATTTTGGAGACCGGAATGCCCGTCCAGCGCGAGACCACTTCAGCGATCTCTTCCTCAGTGACGTTAGAGCGCAGCAACTGGTGACTGGAGGTGTCCGTTTCGCCTTCACCGCTTTCGGCAATTCGCTTCTCCAATGCTGGGATCTTGCCGTACTGAATTTCCGACATACGCCCCAAATCGCCCTGACGACGCGCCTGTTCCAGGTCAATACGCGCCTGTTCAAGCTCTGCTTTAAACTGGGCAGCCCCTTGAATACTGGCTTTCTCGGCTTTCCAGATTTCATCAAGATCGGCGTATTCGCGCTCTAATTCATGAATCTGGTTATTGAGTGCTTCCAGGCGCTTTTGGTCGCCTCATCGGTCTCCTTCTTGAGCGCTTCACGTTCCATTTTGAGTTGAATCAGGCGTCGATCCAGGCGATCCATCTCTTCAGGCTTGGAGTCCAACTCCATACGGATACGCGACGCAGCCTCATCAATCAGGTCAATGGCCTTATCGGGCAGTTGACGATCGGTGATATAGCGCGTCGAAAGCTTGGCCGCGGCAATAATTGCCGAGTCGGTGATATCCACGCCATGGTGCACTTCGTAGCGCTCTTTGAGGCCTCGCAGAATCGCGATGGTGTCCTCTTCGGAAGGCTCATCTACCAACACTTTCTGGAAGCGACGCTCCAGGGCCGCGTCTTTCTCGATGTACTTGCGGTACTCATCTAGCGTCGTTGCGCCTACACAATGCAGCTCGCCGCGGGCCAGCGCGGGCTTGAGCATGTTGCCTGCATCCATCGCGCCTTCGGCTTTGCCGGCGCCGACCATGGTGTGCAGCTCGTCGATAAACAGGATCACCCGCCCCTCTTCCTGGGAGAGCTCTTTAAGCACCGCTTTTAAGCGCTCTTCAAACTCGCCGCGGAATTTGGCACCTGCCAACAGCGAGCCCATATCCAGCGAGAGCACACGCTTGTCTTTTAAACCTTCGGGCACTTCGCCGTTAACAATACGCTGAGCCAACCCTTCGACGATGGCGGTTTTACCCACGCCCGGCTCGCCGATTAAGACAGGATTATTTTTGGTGCGCCGTTGCAGCACTTGAATGGTACGGCGAATCTCATCGTCACGACCAATGACGGGATCGAGCTTGCCATCCAGTGCCCGCTGAGTAAGGTCGAGGGTGTATTTATTGAGCGCTTCGCGCTGATCTTCAGCGTTAGGATCATCGACCGTAGCGCCGCCGCGCAGGCTATTAATAGCCGCTTCGAGGGCTTTACGGTTAATGCCCGCTTCTTTAAGCAACTTGGTAATCGCTGAATTCATTTCCAGCGCCGCCAACAGCACTAGCTCACTGGCGATAAACTGGTCGCCACGTTTCTGCGCTTCGCGATCGGTTAAATTGAAAAGCTTGATGAAGTCCCGCGAAGGCTGTACTTCGCCGTCGAATTGCCCCACCTTGGGCAAGTTATCTAACTGCTGAACCAGCCCATCGCGCAGGCGCGAGGGATTACCCTCGGCTTTTTCGATCAGGGCTTTAATACCGGTGTCTTTGGTGTCGAGCAGGGCTAGCAGCAAATGTGCTGGATCTAACTGATTATGGCCGCGGCCAACGGCGAGCGACTGCGCCTCGGCAATCGCGCTTTGAAGCTTGGCGGTAAATTTATCAAAACGCATGAAGTTCCTCCTGGGGTAGCCGTGCGTTTGGACGCACCGCGTGACCCGATAACGTGTCATTAGACATGCTAAATCACTATTAGCTTGACAAGTTAAATGGCGTCAGTTCCACGCTTTTCAAGAGGTATTACTGTAAACCGCTAGCTTATGGAATCATTTATCGGCGTTAATTGATCCAGATCACGCTTGCCATGCGTCCCGTTTTGCCACCATCGCGACGGAAGGAATAAAAGCGCGATTCACAGGCGGTACAGAAGTGGCCACCGCTTATGTGATTAACGCCCAACGCCTCTAACCGAAACCGCGCCAGCCGGTAAAGGTCGGCCATATAGTGGCCCAATCGATAGGGGCTATGGTCAAAAGCATCAGCGATATCAGGATGCACCGCCACAAAAGCGCCATAGACTTCCGGGCCAACCTCAAACTGGGCATTTGAAATAGCGGGCCCTAACCACCAAAATGTCGTCAGGATCCGTATTCATGGCGGCAATCGTCGCTTCCAATACACCACCTGCCAAGCCGCGCCACCCTGCATGAGCAACCGCCACCTGGGTACCCGCTCGATTGCAGAACATCACCGGCAGGCAGTCTGCCGTCAGCACCACGCAAGCGTACTCGTTGGAGGTCGCAAGCGCGGCATCCGCGTCTGCAACATCGGGTTGGTAAATCTGCTGAACGCGGGCGCCATGCGTTTGGTTCAGCCACAACAGTGGCCGCTCATCCCCAATCTCTTTTTGCAACAAACGCCGACATAGCGCGACATGATCCGGGTTATCACCGACATGAGCAGCCGTATTAAAAGCAGCGAACTCACCCTGGCTAGGTCCCGATTCGCGGGTGGTCACAAAGGCACGAACATTGGCCGGCGCAGGCCAGTCAGGCACTAAAAGCGTCGGCCGTAAATTTATGGCATCGCTCATCGCATCGTCTCATTATCTTCGCGCAGGTAATCCAACAACATTAGCAAATCATCGGGAAGGTCTGCCCGAAAGGTTAATGTTTCGCCACTTACTGGATGTTTGAAAATCAATTTCCGCGCATGGAGGGCCTGGCGAGGAAACTCCCGCAAAATCTCCTTCAACGGCTCCGCCGCGCCTGGCGGCAACTTGGCACGCCCGCCATACATAGGGTCACCAATCAGCGGATAACGGGCATGGGCCATGTGCACCCTAATTTGGTGAGTACGTCCGGTTTCGAGCTTACAGCGCACATGGGTATGGGCACGAAACCGCTCAACCACACGAAAATGGGTAACCGCCGGTTTGCCCGATGTCGTTACCGCTTGGCGCTTACGGTCTTTAGGATGACGGCCAATCGGCGCATCAATAGTACTACCCGATACCGGCTTACCAATGACCACCGCGTCGTATTGGCGCGACACGCTGCGCGCCTGCAACTGATCAACCAGGGCTGTTTGCGCAGGTAGCGTTTTTGCCACCATCATCAAGCCAGTCGTGTCTTTATCCAAACGATGGACAATACCTGCTCGGGGCACTTCCGCCAACGCCGGGTGGTGATGGAGTAGCGCATTTAACAGCGTGCCATCCGGGTTGCCAGCGGCTGGATGCACCACCATGCCTGCCGCTTTATTGATCACCATGACCGTGTCGTCTTCATAAACGACATCCAGCGCAATGTCCTGCGCTTCAAAACGCGTGTCGTCTTCAATAGTGGCCTGCAGCGCCAGCACTTCATGGCCATGCAGCTTTGCTTTCGGCTTGGCTTGTGCGCCATCCACCGTCAACTCACCCGCGTTAATCCACGCTTTTAAGCGTTCGCGCGAGTAATCGCTGAACAACTCCGCCGCCGCTTGGTCCAACCGTGCACCGGCTAACGTAGCGGGCACGCGCTGCGTGTCTTCAACTATTCGAGACATGAAAAACCTCTTTAAGACGCAAAAGCCCCAGCAAAGCGAAAAAATTAACCCCGGCCTGGAAAATACCCGTTGACGACAACCGACGAAACGTCGCTAAGCCTGCGTTTTATGCCGAGGTGTTTTATAGTGGGCGGACTGCGACCTATTCTACCATTTCTACTTATGGCCATCGCCGCTTTTTTGGTGATTGAGGCTTGTTTGCAACGAGGATGATGATGCGCGTTTTTTCAGCTGCCAACCGCTTTGGTGCTCTAGCCCTAAGCCTTGCCCTTTAGCGGGCTGTGCGAGTAACGATACCAGCGAAGAAGAAGATGATGAATTTGCTGGTGTGCAGGAGCGTGAGCTCTATGAATTGGCCCGCACGGCCCTAGACAGCAACCGTTACCCGATTGCGATAGAGCGCTTAGAAGCGCTAGATACCCGCTATCCCTTTGGCGCACATGCAGAACAAGCACAACTTGAGCTGATCTATGCCTACTACGAAAACAGCGAATGGGAAGAAGCCCGGGCAGCAGCTAGCCGCTTTATTCGTCTTCACCCCGACCACCCGCAAGTAGACTACGCCTACTATCTCCGCGGCCTTTCTGCTTGGCAAGCGGGTCGTTTTAGCCTAGAGCGCCTGCGCCTGATTGATATCTCAAAGCGTGACTTAGGTGCCTCTCGCGATGCCTATAATGACTTCCGCGAGTTGATTCAACGCTACCCGCAAAGTGAATACGCGGCGGATTCACAACAGCGTATTGTTTATCTGCGTGAGCTGTTGGCCCGCCATGAATTACACGTCGCTGATTACTATCTTCGTCGGGGGCTTATTTGGCGGCTGTTGAGCGTGGCCGCTGGGTCATCGAAAACTATCCAGAATCCAGCGCTACCCGTGATGCACTGGCCACTATGGTAGAAGGTTACCGAGGACTGGAGATGGATGATCGCGCCAGTGAAGTCTTAGCGGTACTGCAAGAAAACGCGCCAGACCATGAGCAGTTGCAGGGCAGCCGTTTTATACCTAAGCATTTAGATCAAAATGATTAAGGCTTTGAAAGGCCTCACTAATTAAACGCTGTACAACTTTCGCTTACTAAACCACGCCTCGGCGTGGTTTTTTTGTGAGAGCACCTAGAAAACATTAACTTTCAGCGACTCGCTAAAAAAAGCACGACCTGTACAAATAATCGATATTATCTATACAATTATTGTACAACTGTATATAATTAGCTTTCCTTACATAAAAAAGCGCCTAAACGGCACCTGAGGGAGCAATCAATGTCACTTCTTAACGCCCGTTCTTCCAAGACCAAAATAAGCACACGCTTAACGCTAGGTTTTTCCACCCTATTGGGGCTGCTGATCCTGCTAACAGCGGTGGGGGTTTACCAGGTCAATCAAATTGACCGAGACCTAACGACAATCAATGACGTTAATGGCACTAAACAGCGCTTCGCGGTGGACTGGCGAGGCAGCGTACATGATCGCGCTATCGTGCTTCGCGATATTGTCATCACCGCAGGTAATGGCAACCTCAGTTCACTTGAGGATGAAATGGAACGGCTGAGTGATGCATACCGTACCGCTACAACGGGTATGCAGCAGGTGACCAACGAGTATGCCGGTACTGCTGAAGAGCAGAGCATTATTGGCAGTATCAATGAACAAGCCACACTCACACAGGGGTTGACCGTGCAAGTCATCGCAGCCCGCCAGGCAGATGAGTATGCCAACGCACAAACGCTACTATTGGAGCAGGCTGGTCCCGCTTACACCGAGTGGCTTAACCGCATTAATCAGTTTATCAATCTTCAGCAAGCACTAAACGATGCGACCACGGCGACAGCCCGCGACACCGCCTCAGGCTTTCAAATGCAAATGTTGGGACTCACATTATTTGCACTGCTGGTGGGCGGTTTGATAGCGGTGTTCTTATCCCGTCAATTGCTGCGCGAATTAGGTGCCGAACCCCATGAAGTTAAAGCGCTTGCGGAAGCCATTGGCCGCGGCGAGCTAACCAGCCTTGGACACCTAAAGAAAGGCGATACCCGCAGTATAATGGCGTCTCAAGTTGCGATGGCCCATCAGCTACAAACCATCGTGACGCAGGTTCGTGCTTCTGCAGAAGCCGTTGCCAGTAACAGCGAGCAAATTGCTGAAGGCAATAATGACCTTTCCTCACGCACAGAACAGCAGGCAAGCGCTCTCGCAGAAACGGCTTCTGCTATGGAACAGCTTAATAGCACCGTGAAGCTGAATGCCGACAATTCAGTACAAGCCAGCGAAGAAGCCTCAAGTGCTTCCAGTGTTGCTACCCGCGGTGGCGAAGCCGTGCGCCAGGTGGTTGGCACGATGAATGAACTGAACACCAGTTCCAAGGAAATCGCTGGCATTATTTCAACTATCGACTCGATCGCCTTTCAAACTAACATTCTTGCCCTTAACGCTTCGGTAGAGGCTGCCCGGGCCGGCGAGCATGGCCGTGGTTTTGCCGTGGTTGCCGAAGAAGTTCGCCGGTTAGCACAGCGCAGCGCCGACGCCGCCAGGGAAATTAATGCACTAATTTCTAGCAACCTGGAACGAGTCAATCATGGTAACGCGCGTGCTGAGGAAGCCAGCAAATCAACGGAAGAGATCGTCGCTGCCATTGAGCGCGTAAATAGCATTATGAAAGAGATCAGCCACGCTAGCGCAGAGCAGAGCGCCGGTGTGCAAGAGGTCGGCCAAGCCGTCACCGAGATGGATCAGGTCACCCAACAAAACGCCACCCTGGTGCACGAGAGCGCCACCGCAGCTAATAACCTGCGTCAAAACGCTCAAGCTCTTCTACATGCCATGGCCGTCTTTAAGCTGCCGAGCACACTCCAAAACGCGCAGCCGCCACATGCTGCATTGGCACCTGCGCGCAGCGACTCTACTAACGCGCGCGCGCTACCTGCTGTAAAACGCCAGCAGGCAGCAGCGCCTGAGTGGGAAAGTTTTTAAATTAAAAATGCTACTTAGATTAACTGTTGAGAGGGATACGGCTCCTAACCCTTAGGGGCCGTTCATAATAGCCCCTCCCTGAGATGACGATGAAGCCCACCCAAAGCCTATTGAAGATGTTCTTGCTACCAATATTAATGGTAGCGCTTCCTGCACTGTTACTCATGACAATTGCCATGGAAATGCGGGGGAAACAGTCGCTCGAAAAATTAGACACTATCGCTCAGGTTGCAACAGTGTGGCTGGGAATTGGTGTGATGGGTGGGCTGATCGGAGCTGCGTTCTTTTTCGTCTGGCGTAGCAATAAGCGCTTAATGATCATTGGAGACGCTATTTTATCGCTCTCCAATAGCCAGCAAAAACTGCCTGACTTTCAAGCGATCGAACAGATGAGTCGACAGCGCAGAGATTCTTTGACACGTATTGCCCGCGCACTAATGACGCTTCGAGATGTAGAAAAGCAACGCCGTGAAGCCGAGTGCAAAGTGCATCGTTTGGCGAATTTCGACACACTGACCCAGTTGCCCAACTGGCAATATATGAGAGAGTATCTTCAACATTCGCTTGATGTTAGCCAGCAGACCGGCACCTACGGTGCGCTGGTCTACCTGGACGTTGACGACTTCAACCGCATCAACGACAGCTGTGGCCACCGAGTGGGCGATAACCTACTCCAGCAAATTGCCGAGCGACTTACCGGCCTGAGGGTAGAAGGCGCTACCCTTGGCCGTTTAGGCGGCGATGAGTTTATGGTGATCATCGATGGCTTAGCCAGCGAACAGCTAAAAGCGGCCGAGAAAGCCGAGGCGTTTGCCGAACAGCTACAGCGAGCGCTAAGCCCGTGTTATTGGGTGGAAGATAAAAAGCATTTCCTCAGTGTGAGCACGGGCATTGCATTGTTTAATGGCCTTCAAGAAAGCACTGATATCCTCTTTCAGTATTCCAACGCGGCCGTTCATCTTGCCAAACAAACGAGTCCCAACGGGTTACGGTTTTACGAACCGGCAGTTCAGGCCGAACTTGAAGCCAGAACCGAACTAGAACAGGATCTTCGCCTAGCCATCGATCGACAAGAGTTCATATTGGTCTACCAATCACAAGTGGACAGTCTGGGGCGAGCTATTGGCGCTGAGGCATTGATCCGCTGGGAACACCCGCATCGCGGGTTTGTATCGCCGGGGTCCTTTATCCCCTTAGCCGAGGAAACGGGCTTAATCGTGCCGATTGGAAACTGGGTACTCGAAGCAGCCTGTGAGCAGCTAGTCATCTGGGCAAACGACGAAAACACGCAGCATCTAACATTAGCAGTCAACGTCAGCGCCAAACAGTTTCAACAGCCCGATTTCGTGGACAACGTTTGCGACGTGCTAACCAAAAGTAGTGCCCCAGCACACCGGCTAAAGCTGGAGCTAACCGAAAGCACAATGATTGGCAAAATAGATGACATCATTGCTCGCATGCTCCAGCTCAAGGCACTGGGAATTAGCTTTTCCTTAGACGATTTCGGCACTGGCTACTCGTCGCTGCAATACCTCAAACGGCTCCCTTTGGATCAAATCAAGATCGACCAATCTTTTGTGCGCAACCTGCATAAAGACATGGATGATAAGGCCATCGTAAAAACCATTATTGCCATGGGGCGTTCGCTCGGATTGCAGGTTATCGCCGAAGGGGTTGAAAACCAAGAACACTGGCACTATCTAAAAGAACAACAGTGCCATGCTTTTCAAGGCTATTATTTTTGCAAACCGGTATCTGCTACCGAAATGGTACAGCGCAGCTTAGCCCCGCCCCTATCCATCGCCTAATACGAGGTAGCGTACGGCTTAATCACCAGGCTGCCAGCCATTCACAATCGGATAGCGGCGGTCCCGGCCAAATCCACGCGGAGTAACTCGCACACCAATGGGTGCCTGACGACGCTTATATTCGCAACGGTCAACCAGCTTAACCACTTTATAAACGTCTTCCTCGTCAAAGCCGGCAGCAATGATCGCCTCAGCGCTCATGTCGCCTTCAATGTAGCTGACCAAAATCGCATCGAGCACATCGTAATCGGGCAAGGAGTCGCTATCTTGCTGATCAGGCGCCAGTTCGGCACTGGGTGGCCGCTCGATAACGCGCTCTGGAATGGCCGGTGATTGCGTATTACGCCAGCGAGCCAGGCGATACACCCAGGTTTTATAGACATCTTTAATCGCGTTATAACCACCCACCATATCGCCATACAGCGTGGCGTAGCCCACCGCCATTTCGCTCTTATTACCGGTCGTCAGTACCATCAAGCCTTTTTTATTGGAAATCGCCATTAACAGCACACCGCGACAGCGCGACTGAAGATTCTCTTCAGTGGTATCTCGCTCGGTTCCCGCAAAGCTTTCTGCGAGTGTCCCCATAAACGCCTCTACCATGGGCTCTATTGGCATAACCTCGTAGTGAACGCCCAACATCTCGGCTTGCTCTGCAGCGTCCTGCTTGGAAATATCCGCCGTGTAGTGGTACGGCATCATCACCGCCTGCACTCGCTGAGGGCCGAGCGCATCAACCGCAATGGCCAACGAGAGCGACGAATCAATACCGCCGGAAAGCCCCAATACCACACCGTCGAAACCACTCTTATTAACATAGTCACGTAGCCCGGTAACTAGCGCACAATAGAGGCTCTTCCGGCTCTACTTCGGGATCGATCTCACCTGGCTGGGGCTCCCACACCGTCGCACTCGTTTGCAGAAACTGTATTGGCATCAAGCCTGCTTGCCAATACGGCGCCAACACCTGCACTTGCCCACTGGCGTTAACACAGCAGGAGCCGCCATCAAACACCAGCTCGTCCTGACCACCAATGGTGTTTACATACACAATGGGTCGGTTGACGTCTTGAGCGTGCTGCTCCAATAAACCCAACCGCTCAGCGGGTTTATCTTGATGATAAGGCGAGGCATTCAAGCTAATCAGTACTTCAGCACCCGCATCAGTGGCGGCCCTAACCGGTGCGCCATCCCATAGGTCTTCGCAAATCAAAATGCCTAACTTGGCGCCTTTATGCTCATAAACAAGCGGCTCAGTGCCAGACGTGAAGTAACGCTGCTCATCGAACACTTGGTAGTTAGGCAACGCCTGCTTGGCATACTCACCTTCCCACTGGCCGTTATAAAGCAGGCCAGCCAAGTTATAACAACGCCCTTCACGTACGCCGGGGTAGCCGATAATCACCAACACATCACGGGAAATTTTCGATGCCATTTGGGCGCGAGCTTCACGCAGTCGGGTCTCCATAGAGGGGCGCAGTAGTAAATCTTCCGGCGGGTAGCCCGACAAAAAAAAGCTCAGGAAAGACAACAATATCTGCCCCATGCTCGATCCGCGCCTCACGTACTGCTTCAATCGCACGTGCGGCATTGCCGGGAATATCCCCGACCAGAGGATCGAGTTGGGCCATTACCAGCGTTAAGTCTTGCATGGGCGTTAAAATCTCTTGAGAATCTTTAAAATTGAGTTAAACCGTCGTATACACATTGTCCCGCAAGGGCTGCCAACTGGCAAAGGCCATGCGACTATTCACCTCTTAAATCCCTAATCCGGGAGACAAAATAAGGATGAACCTATTGATCATTCGGCTGATTATCTTCGCCGTTATATTTTATGCCGGTTTAAAGCTTTACGGCATCTACCGGCAACGTAAGCTCGAGCATGAAGCGCAGCATAAACAGGTCAATCGCCATGAAGGGGGGCAAAATGGTGCGCTGTCGCTGGTGTGAAGTACACGTGCCTGAAGATGAAGCATTACGCGAGCAGGAACAGTGGTTCTGTTGCGGCGCGCATCGCGACCGCTTTTACAAGAACAGCAGGATAAAAATGAATCCCCCTTAAGTGTTTATAAGTCGCTCTGGCGTGGGCTGGTAAGGCGCTGGATCAATCACCGGCTCACGCCCAAGCAGTTGGTCTACCAATAAATGGGTTGAGGCAGGCGCCAATACCAAGCCGTTGCGATAGTGCCCGGCATTGACGAATACATTGGGCCATTCCGGTAGCGCGCCAATAAACGGTATCCCTTCTGGTGAACCAGGACGCAAACCAGCCCACTGATGCGCAACCGGGCACAGCGCCAAGGCGGGCAGTATGGCTTCTGCGCTCTGCTTTAGCGATGCCAGTGCAGCCGCGTCGGTGGTCTTATCAAATCCAGCCTCTTCAAGCGTCGAGCCGACCAGCAGCAAACCATCTGCACGCGGGATGATATAACGCCCATCTTTTAACACGACGCGCTGCACCAAGTCCTTGGGCGCTTGGTAGGTGATCATTTGCCCTTTACCGGCCTTACCGGCAACTGTATATCAAGTTGAACCAGTAACTGAGCAGCCCAGGCACCGCCGCAAACAATAATGCGCTCAGCCTCTAATGGCCCATGAGACGTCATCACGCCCTTCACTGGGCCATTTTTATGGATAAAACCACTGACCTCGCACTGCTCTCTCAGCGTTACCTGAGGCATCGCTGTTAGCCGAGCCTTTAACGCTTTGGCCAAACGCGGGTTGCGCACACTGCCCAGCGTCGGCATCCACAGAGCGCTGTCGCCAGCCATCACCACATTGGGCTCTTTGTTGTAGACGAAATCTTCTCCCACCCGCTCTAGCGGTTTACCCAACTGACGCGACCAATGCAGTGCTTTTTCGGCGTCGTCCACATTCAGGTAGAGCAACCCTTTTGGCGATACTCTGGATCAATCCCCGTCTCTTCCAATAACCGCAGTGCCAACGAGGGGTAAGCGCCTTCCGACCAGCGTGACAGTTGAGACACTGCAGCACTGTAACGCCAGGGATACAGCGGCGAAACAATGCCGCCGCCAGCCCAGGAGGCTTCCTGCCCACACCTACCTCGCTCGACCAGCGTTACTTGTTGCCCGGCATCAGCCAACTGCAGCGCCGTCATCATGCCGATCACGCCACCGCCAATAATTAAGAAATCGCTCACAAGATTGTCCGTTTTGGCTTACATAAAAATAGTGGCTATCGCCTAGGCTGATTTAGCCGCCAGGTGATCATGGTCGTTAATAACGGGCAGTGAGCATAGCGCGGACATAAACAAAATCAAGCCAGGAGAGGTGATGAACGATGCTCATAACGGCACACGTACCCTATCTAGAAACGGGTTTACGCTGCTTGAGCTACTGATCTCGCTATTACTGGTTGGCATCATCGCCGCCTGGGGTTGCCCAATTTTCAGGCATTAGGCGAGCGTATTGCGCAGACCAGTGAAGTCAACCGCTTCCAAAGTGCGTTTTCATTAGCGAGAAATACGGCGATTAGTCAACGCAGCCAGATTACGATTTGCCCTGCTTCTGAAGGTCGAACGGCTTGCGATAGCGAATGGAGTGGTGAGCTTATGATCATAAAGGGAGATAAAACAGATAGCGTTCAAGCCGACGACATTTTGCGTGTTATCCCGGCTCAAGAGAACACTGAGGTCGCTTACAGCCGCGGCTGGTCACGGATACGTTACAACGCAATGGGCTATACCAGCGGTTATAATGGCAGTTTTGCCATTTGTTCAGGCAACAGTGTCGAAAGCTCGATGGGTAAAAGCTGGTGCTCAGCCAGTTGGGACGTCTGAGAATTGACGAAGCGCCTATCGATTGCTAGACGCTTCGTCCCAGAATGCAACGTTACACGGCAATACCGTCCAAATAACGCTCGGCATCCAGCGCAGCCATGCAGCCACTGCCCGCTGACGTGATCGCTTGACGATAGATATGATCCATCACATCGCCACAGGCAAATACGCCGGGCACACTAGTCGCAGTAGCATTACCTTCCAATCCTGAGTTCACTTTGATATAGCCGCCGTTCATGTCTAACTGACCAGCGAAAATGCCGGTGTTGGGGCTATGGCCAATGGCAATAAACAGCCCAGGCGCATGGATCTCTTTACTGGCGCCATCCTTGGTAGATTTAACTTTTATACCCGTCACCCCGGAGTTATCGCCAAGCACTTCCTCGACTTCCTGGAACCACTCAAGAACGATCTTGCCTGCCTCGACTTTCTCGAACAATTTATCCTGCAAGATCTTCTCCGCTCGCAGCGTATCGCGGCGGTGCACCAGGGTCACTTTCGAAGCGATGTTAGAAAGATAAAGTGCTTCTTCCACAGCGGTATTCCCGCCACCCACCACAATGACTTCCTGGTTACGATAGAAAAAACCATCACATGTCGCGCAAGCCGACACCCCTTGGCCCATAAACTGCTGCTCGGTGGGCAACCCCAGATAACGCGCGCTGGCACCGGTAGCCACAATCAGCGCGTCACACGTGTAAATACCGCTATCACCTTTCAACGTAAACGGTTTTTCACCTAAGCTAACCTCATGGATATGGTCAAACAGCACTTCCGTATTAAAGCGTTCGGCGTGCTGTTTCATACGTTCCATCAATTCAGGGCCTTGCACGCCTTGAGCATCGCCCGGCCAGTTATCCACGTCGGTGGTGGTGGTCAGTTGGCCACCTGCCTGAATACCGGTGATCAATAGCGGTTTCAGGTTTGCCCGCGCGGCGTACACGGCAGCCGTATAGCCTGCCGGGCCGGAACCAAGAATAATCAAACGCTCATGACGAGTTTCCATGACACCACCTTGTAAAGATCTGACGGATAGCTTTGTTGATAGCTGTCTAAATGATTTGGCGAAGATTCTGCCTGAAATGGTGCCAAGTACAAGCTATTGCAAGGTTTCGTCTACGCTATTAGGCGAAGAAACCTTGAAAGCCCCGAAACAAACACCCATGTTCTATTACTAAGTTAACGCCATACTGGGGGTAAGCCTTACAGGGGTAAGCCATACTAAAGGAAGACCGTGACCGTCACGCTAAGGGCAATACTCAGCAATTAGAGGAGAGAGACATGAGCAAGACACCCGATACGCTAAGCACCCTAGAGGTTGGCAGTACAACGTATCACTACTACAGCCTACCCCAAGCAGCCGAGGCGCTGGGCAGCATTGACCGGCTCCCCAAGACGCTCAAAATTCTGCTCGAAAACCAGCTGCGCTTCGCCGACGACGAGAGCGTATACCAAGAAGATATGCAGGCCTTGGTCGATTGGCAGAGTGAGGGTAAATCCAGCCGTGAGATAGGTTATCGTCCGGCGCGTGTATTAATGCAGGATTTCACCGGCGTCCCCGGCGTGGTGGATTTAGCCTCCATGCGCGCGGCAGTCGAGAGCCTTGGCGAAGACCCCGCCAAGATCAACCCCCTTTCACCCGTCGACCTAGTCATTGACCACTCGGTAATGGTTGATAAATTTGGTAACCCCGCCGCATTCCAAGAGAACGTTGATATTGAAATGCAGCGTAACCGCGAGCGTTACGAGTTTCTGCGCTGGGGCCAACAGGCGTTCGATAACTTTAGCGTGGTGCCCCCCGGTACCGGCATCTGCCACCAGGTCAACCTGGAATATTTAGGCAGAGCGGTATGGACCAAGGACGAAGACGGCAAAACCTTCGCTTACCCCGACACACTCGTTGGCACCGACTCACACCACCATGATCAACGGTCTGGGTGTACTCGGCTGGGGTGTGGGCGGTATTGAGGCCGAAGCGGCCATGCTCGGTCAGCCGGTATCGATGCTGATACCGGAAGTCATTGGCTTTAAATTGACGGGCAAACTACGCGAAGGCATTACCGCGACCGATTTGGTACTGACCGTTACCGAAATGCTGCGTAAAAAAGGCGTGGTGGGTAAATTTGTTGAGTTCTACGGCGACGGTTTGAAAGACCTGCCATTGGCGGACCGCGCCACCATCGCCAATATGGCCCCTGAATATGGCGCTACCTGCGGCTTTTTCCCGGTTGATGAAGAAACCTTAAACTACATGCGCCTAACCGGACGCGAAGATGAACAAGTTGCACTGGTCGAAGCGTATAGCAAAGCGCAAGGGCTATGGCGCGAACCCAACGACGAACCGGTATTTACCGACGCATTGCACTTGGACATGACCGAAGTGGAAGCCAGTCTTGCTGGTCCCAAACGTCCCCAGGATCGTGTCGCACTGCAAGACATGGCGGCAGCCTTCAACAAGTTCATGCAGGAAGATACCAAGGCAAAACCCACCGAAAGAGGCAAACTCTCTTCTGAAGGTGGCCAAACCGCCGTGGGTATAGAGCGCAGCTTCGAACACGACACCAGCCGGGCCGTTAAGCTTAATGAGCAGGACTTCAGCCTTGACCCCGGTGCGGTGGTCATCGCCGCCATTACATCGTGCACTAACACCTCCAACCCCAGCGTGATGATGGCAGCAGGTTTGCTAGCCCGTAAGGCCCGCGAAAAGGCTTAGTGACCAAGCCATGGGTGAAGACCTCCCTAGCGCCGGGTTCTAAAGTGGTGACCGACTACCTGGAAGCCGCTGGGTTAAACGATGACCTGGATGCGCTGGGTTTCAACCTGGTCGGCTACGGCTGCACAACCTGTATTGGTAATTCCGGCCCACTACCGGATGAGATTGAGCAGGCCATTAACGATGGCGATCTTGCCGTCGCGTCGGTGCTTTCCGGTAACCGGAACTTCGAAGGCCGTGTTCACCCACTGGTTAAAACTAACTGGCTGGCGTCACCGCCCCTGGTGGTCGCTTACGCCCTGGCCGGTAACGTTCAGCGTGACCTCACCAAGGAACCTCTGGGTAAAGACAGCAGTGGCGAACCCGTCTACCTAAAAGACATCTGGCCCACTCAGGCAGAAATCGCCAGCGCCGTCGAGAAGGTCAATACCGCGATGTTCCGTAAAGAGTACGGTGCGGTGTTTGAGGGTGATGAGGTCTGGAAAGCAATCGACGTTTCAGAAAGCAAAGTCTACCAATGGCCTGAGTCGACCTATATTCAGCATCCGCCCTTCTTTGAGGGTATGGGACGCGAGCCGGATGCCATTGAAGACGTGCACAGTGCCCGTGTACTGGCGATGCTGGGTGACTCGGTGACTACCGACCATATCTCCCCGGCAGGTGCCATTAAGCCTGATAGCCCCGCTGGCCGCTATCTGCAGGAGCACGGTGTCAAGCCAGTCGACTTCAACTCTTACGGCTCACGTCGGGGTAATCATGAAGTCATGATGCGCGGCACTTTCGCCAACGTGCGGATCAAAAATGAAATGCTCGAAGGCGTCGTCGGTGGAGAAACACGCCACGTACCCAGCGGCGAGCAGATGGCTATTTACGATGCGGCCATGAAGTACAAAGAGGAAGGTAAACCGCTTGTCGTGATCGCTGGTAAAGAGTACGGCACCGGCTCTTCGCGGGATTGGGCGGCCAAAGGCACACGCCTGCTGGGCGTTCGCGCTGTTATCGCCGAGTCCTTTGAGCGCATTCACCGCTCTAACCTGATCGGCATGGGCGTTGTGCCGCTTCAGTTTGCAGAAGGCGAAAGCCGTCATACGTTGGGATTAACCGGCGATGAGGAAATTTCGATTGCCGGTTTAAGCGACCTGACACCGGGTGGCACGGTCAAAATCGTGATCAAAAATGCCGAAGGTGAACGTAGCGTTGATGCCAAGTGCCGAATTGATACGGTAAACGAGCTGGCTTACTACCGCCATGGTGGTATCCTCCACTACGTGCTGCGCAAGATGATCGGCGCAGCCTAGCGGTAAAACTTACCAATGCTTGCATGCCCCACCTCGGTGGGGCTTTTTTTTAGAAAGCGCGACGACGGTAGGAGCGGTAGTCCGGCGACCAGGATGCTTTCTCAATCAACTCTCGCAGCGTCGTGCCACTGGTTTTCAGCGCCACGCCGTTCTGCTGCGCCTGTGCGGCCACCTCAAAAGCAATCGACTTGCTGATATCGCGAATACGCGACAGCGGCGGCAACAGTGCGCCTTTGCCCTCTTTACCAGCGGCGCTTCACGGGCCAACGCCCGCGAGGCACTCATCAACATCTCATCGGTCACTCGATTAGCGCTGGCGGCTATCACCCCTAAGCCAATGCCTGGGAAGATATAGGCATTGTTACACTGAGCAATCGGATAAGTGCGGCCATTGAAGACAACCGGCGCGAAGGGGCTACCGGTCGCGACCAAGGCCTGGCCATCGGTCCAGCGAATGACATCTTCCGGCACAGCCTCTGCTTGGGAGGTAGGATTAGAGAGTGGCATGATGACCGGGTGTTCACAGCCAGCGTGCATCGTGCGCACGACCTGCTCGGTGAAGATACCGCGCTGACCGCAAACACCAATCAATACCGTTGGCTTGATCTGGGCAATTGTCTCTTCCAGGCCTTGGCCATTCCACTCGGCCACCAGCGACGGGTCGTGGGCTAAACGGCGCTGGAAATCGCGCTGCCACTCTTGATCGCTGGTCATTAGGCCTTCTCGATCAACAACGAAAATGCGCGCACGCGCTTCGCTTTCGGTCAGCCCTTCGGCTTCCATAGCGACGACGACCTGCTCAGCAATACCACAGCCCGCGGAACCGCCACCGACAAATACCACACGTTGGTTGGCAATGGTCTCTTCGCGCGCCTGGCAGGCTGCCATCAACGTACCGACCACCACAGAAGCCGTGCCTTGTACATCGTCATTGAAACAGCATAGGTCATCGCGATAGCGCTCTAACAGCGGCACCGCATTGGCCTGGGCAAAGTCCTCAAACTGCAGCAGTACGTTAGGCCAACGACGTTTAACCGCGGCAATAAACTCCGCCATAAAAGCGTCGTATTCTTCCTGCCCAACCCGCTCGTGGCGCCAGCCCATGTACATGGGGTCGTCCAACAGCGCTTTGTTATTGGTACCCACATCAATCATGATCGGCAATGTGGCGGGACTGATGCCGCCACAGGCGGTATACAGCGCTAGCTTTCCAATCGGGATTCCCATGCCCCCGATGCCCTGGTCACCCAGGCCTAAAATCCGTTCACCATCGGTCACCACGATCACTTTGACGTTATCTTTCGTGGCGCTGCGCAGAATATCATCCATATATTCGCGGTCAGGGTAGCTAATAAACAGCCCCGGTGGTTACGATAAATATTGGAGAATTCCTGGCACGCCTGACCGACCGTGGGGTATAGATGATCGGTAACATCTCTTCAAGATGCTGAGAGACCAAGCGGAAATAGAGCGTTTCGTTATCGTCTTGAATCGCGCGCAGATGGATATGTTTCTCAAGATCGCTATGGCACAGTTGATACTGCCGATAGACCCGCTCCAACTGGTCCTCAATGGTTTCCACTTTTTGGGGTAGCAAACCAATCAGGTTAAACGCCAAGCGCTCCTGCTGAGTAAACGCGCTGCCTTTATTCAATAGCGGCATTTCGAGCAAAGAAGGACCGGCGTAAGGAAGGTATAGGGGCGTTTACTTTGGGTAGTCATAAGCACTCTCTTTTATGTCAATCACTGCTGCAATGCAGCAACATCAGGCGTTTGCGGCGTTTGGTCGTAATGTAACATGCTCCTGCGACAAAGGTGGAAGAGACCGACGGTGAAGATATAAAAACGCCTCGGTTGAATAAGGCTCAAACCGAGGCGCTACTCTTCTACTTTAGAGCTTTATTTTAAAATTAGCTCGTTTTTGCAATTGGCTTTCGCCCTTCTACGCCCCCAAAAGAAAGGCCTTAGCTTTACACCCAGCATATTGCCGGCGAACGCAGCGACCAACCATACCCAGCCGTGCAGGCTACCCGACGCAATGCCGCTGAAGTAGGCGCCGATATTGCAGCCATACGCCAAGCGCGCACCATAGCCCAACATGAGGCCGCCAATCACAGCTGCCAGAATGGACTTTAGCGGAATGTTAAAATTAGGGGCAAAACGACCAGCCAGGCTAGCCGCGGCAAGCGCACCGAGCATAATGCCAACATTCATTACGGTTGTGATATCGCTCCATACGCTGGCCTCAAGGGCCGCCGCATTACCCGGCGCTTGCCAATAGCCCCACTGGCTCACATCGCCGCCAACAAGCTCATAGCCCTTGGCGCCCCACAGTGCGAACGCTGATGTAATCCCCATGGCCGGCCTGCCAATGCCAAGGTGACAAAGTTCAAAGCGCCAACGCCACGGCGCCAGCGACTAACGGCCAAGGTCCTGTCAACCAGCGCTCGTAACCGTGCTTATTGACGCTAGGCGCTTGCTCTAACTGCCCATGCCGACGCTTTTCCATCACCCATGTGAAAGCTGCAATAGCGGCAAACAGTACAAGGCTAATGGCTATCCCACCACTAGCGCCGGCAACGTTGACCAGCGAGACCGGCTGGAAGGCAGGTAAGCTCTGCCACCAAGCAAAATGTGCCGAGCCGATTACTGAGCCGACAATAAAAATACCAGGGTGATCAACATCCGTGCGTTACCCCCGCCCGCCGTAAACAGCGTACCCGAAGCACAGCCACCGCCTAACTGCATACCCAATCCGAATAAGAACGCCCCCACTAGCACCGAAATCCCAATAGGCGCAACAAAGCCCGACACCTCATTACCAAACAGAGTGCCAGCCCCGAGTGCAGGGAAAACAGCATCACGGCGATCGCCAGCATCACCATCTGTGCGCGCAGGCCGCGCCCTCGCCGCTCGGTAATAAAGACACGCCACGCCGAGGTAAAACCAAATGCAGCGTGATAAAGCGCCATGCCAAACAGCCCACCAACAATCATCAATAGGCCTATATGAGCCTCAAAACTACCCCTATAAGCAGCGCACCCAGCACAATCGCCGCCGTGGCGATCAACGATACTCGATAACTCTGAGGCGCAGTAACCGCCGTAGTCGACATACATTCACCTTTAGCAATGCTAAAAGCGCCTGTCACAAAACAGGCGCTTTTAGTCAGTATGGATAATGGTGACAAGCTTAACGCTGCCACTATAGAGCGTACAATTATTTGTGCTGCGTTATTGATAACGATGACATCTATCTACTGCGCGTCTTCCTCCCGGGTGACGTACAGCCGGTTCACCAATACGAACGCGACCACCGTTAGCGGTGCGGCCAATAACAAACCGGCTAAACCAAACAAAGTGCTTGCCGCAAATAACGAAAATAACAGCAACGCGGGGAAGGCTTACGGCACGCTGTTGTACCAGTGGCTGTAAAATATTGCCCTCTATTTGCTGAATAATGGTATACGCAATCAGCACAAACAGCGTGGTTTGAGGGCTCACCGTGAAGGCAAGCAGCAACGCTGGTATAGCGGCGATCAAGGGTCCCACCAGGGCACAAAATCCAATAGCCCAGCCACTAGCCCTGCCAAGCCAAGCGGGGCTGGCACGTTTAACAGCCACATAGCAATACCCACCAAGAGCCCGGTTACCGCCATGGCCACTAACTGCCCACCAAGCCAATAACGGAGTGCCCTACCGCTCTTATCCAGCGCTTCGCCCAAGCGTGGCCGGCTTTTAACCGGTGCGAGTAACAATAAACCACGGCGATACAGGTCCGGCTGTGCAGCAAAATAGACCATGCCCACAATTAGCGCGAAGAAGCTGACAAGACTGCCTCCCATCGAGACCACAAACATCCCGACCTGAGAAATACCGTCCCCCAATAAGCTACTTGCCCGATCAGCAGCATCACTCACCAAGGGCGCCAGCTGCGTCCCCTCAAGTTGCTCCTGTAGCTGTTCCCAGGCCTCAGGTAACAGCGTGGCTAGCGATTCCAGCTCAGCAGAGACCTGAGCACCAAATGCCCAACTAATTAACCCCAACATAAGCGTCAGCGTCAAAATCACCGTTAACAGCGCCAGCCACCGTGGTGTACCTAATTTTAAAGGGGCACCATGCACGTTTGCAATATACAGGCGCCTACCACCGCGCCAAAAATCAAAAATCAGTAAGCCCACAAGCTTCCAAAGCATTAGCGCGACAACAGCCAGCGTTAATGCAATAAGAGCGCACTCTGTAAATGACTGATGCCGATACCTGGATCGCATTCACTATTCCCTTTGTAGATGCGTTGACAGCGACAAGAAAACGTCAAAATAGAAGACATTCTTGCCTTGTGTGAAAACTACTATAGGTCATTAGCCAACCTGATTTCTCTCAATTTACGGACGTGTCACTGTCTTATCGCAAGATGGGTGTTATTGCAGGTGCTAATGGTTCGATTAGGGCGCCGCATGATGGGGCAAGATGAAAAACTTTAGCCAGGCTTGTCCGGAGACTGAAATTCGAAAACCCTTGTTTCTTTACCTGATGCTCCCAACTAGTAACCGAACAAAAGAGGCGACCAGCATTTTTCCGACTGGGGCTTTATGGGCTATTTCTTAGAAATTCAGTGAACATAGGAGGTAGGAGCTCATCGATATAGCTGTCATTAAACCCTACTAGACTCGCCAATGCCTCAGGGTCGGGTAGCTTCACCTGCTGTCGGTCTCGGATAACAAGCCCCTTATCACGCAGCATCGAGAAGGTCCGGCTCACGTGTACCGGGCTCATCCCCAGCGCGTCGCTAATCAACTGCTGAGTGAGTGGCATGAGGAAGGTATTGTTCTCCACTGCCCCAATCCGCTTGAGTCGCAGGTAGAATTCGTAGAGGAAGTGTGCCAGTTGCTCGTGGGCGGCATATTGACCGAGATAGATTAGCCGCTCGGAGAGTATCGCCTGCTGGCGAATCGCGGTGGCCATGATGCCGACGGCCAAGTTTGAACGCCCAAAGAGTTCAAAAGCTGCTGATAGGAGAACGGATAGACCACACCTTTACTAATCATCGCCGCACTTGATAGTCGGCGGGCAAAGCCAAAATCGCGCATGCCGATGATATCGCCTGGAAGGTAGAACTTGAGGTTCTGCTTAGAACCATTTTTCAAGCTGCGATAGGAGTATGCCCAGCCCTCTTTGACCACGCAGAAAGATCCGCATCCGCACGCTCCTGCCATAGCACCTCGTTGGCTGACATGCGCCGGGGCTGAGCTCGAGGCCCAGCAAAAGCGCCTTGTCTTCAGGAGACAGCGCACCTTGAATGCTAAGGCCCCGCATCACTACTGTATCGAGGAGAGCCACTCTGTTACCTCTTGGGCGAATGATTTCTTTACACCATTCTAAAACACATGCTTACATCCATAACTTATAATATGTTATGGATAGTGTTTATTATCATACGGTTACAAGAATGCGTACTGAGCACCAACAGGAAGAACAATTTTGAGCTGTACTTGGAGCGGCTCATCCGCGCTATAAGAGACAGACTCTGGAAGCTGTTGGGGCACTTCCGATGGCGGCGACATGTGAACGCTATCAGAGTGTGCCCAGGCACCTGCCGCCAAGCGCTCTGAGATAGTGATGGTTTCGATCGGCACCTAGAGAGTAGTGAGACCTAGCCCTACAGTCACTGAATTCAGCTCTCACAACCGTGGGTAGTGTGAGTAACTGCGTATTCATATCTTATTCCGGCAGAGTCGCAAAATGCGAATGAACGACAAGCTTCCCTTCTCGATAGGGTGTATTCGGCAGGCGTGTCTTAAATATATCCAGACACTTCTCAAAGTCTTTTTACAACAATAAACTTTGCTATAAACAGAGTAGCTAGAATCATCTTCGTTATACCAGGTAAAACGCAGCCCAATCAGACAGCGCTTTCTCCAAACAGCAATATCTTCTGCATTGGGCCAGTCTATCTCATAGTATTCTTCATTTCTCACCATCGTCTGGTAGTCTTTAGAATTACCCATAAGCGCCGCCATCGCACCTATTCCGATGGGGCCAATCGCAGCGATAATGAAGTCAGGGTTAATAAACACCAACAACAACACCCCAATACCGGAGATAATGGCTGTCCATTTCATCACCGGTTTAACCGAGTCGATCTGCGGCTTCCAGGAAAACACCTCGATGCTCTTATCAGTTAAGCGATAAACAACAATGGTCGTTTGATGAGTTATACTCATCCCGACTAAAAGCAAAAATAAAAACATACTCACCCCTAATAATAGAGAAGAAATAAAATGCTCGTTAAAATAATAAACAGCAAGCGCACCTGCAAGAGCAATGCATAAAATCATAACGAACATTATATTGGCTATAAACGTATTATAATCTCGTGTTCGAATCTGCCACGTCATAATCGCTGGCTCATCAATATGCTTCCAAGGCATTTCTGCTACATAGTCCCGCTTAGGTTGAATAAACCACATGATGAATACTCTCTTTTAAATCAGGCCTTGGGTAGCGTCAGTGATAAGGACTCTGAGCTGTCTGCGTATTGGTAACGCTTATCGGTCTCTACAACACCGTTCCCCTGGCTAGGTTCTTTTTGTAGAAGGAAAACGCAACGCGCCCTGGCTATCGCTGTAGATCGCTTCGTCATATACAACCTCCACCAGAAACGCCTGCCCTTCGGGTAGTTGTTCCACCGATAACCAGGCCTGCCATACTCGTAACGGGTCATCCGCGCTATAAGAAACAGACTCAGGTAGCTGCTGGGGTACTTCCGATGACGGCGACGTTTGAACGCTATCCGAGGGAGCCCAAGCCCCTGCCGCCAAGCGCTCCGAGATAGTGATGGTTTCGCCTGCCAGGCTGGCAGGCAGGGCCAATTGCACCCAGTAGCCTTGTATGATGGGCACACGCCTACCTGGCGAGTAGGGCGACATGGTACGAGAGGTATCAAACTCCGCGCCCAGGGTTGTAACGGGCGTTAGCTTGAGGGAAGGTTCAAGCAGCGCTTCATTCAAGGCACGTAACTCGGCGTTATTGCCCGTGTCACTTCTCGACCACTTATTGCCTTTCCCCATGTGCTTTGATAAAGCCATAAGCGCACCCTCTCGACGGTAGTTTTCTGCTAACACCGAGAACAGCAGATAGCCAGCGCTGAGTACCAGCATCGCCCAACCTGCCCAGGGTGCCATTATCCAGCCAAACGCAAACCAGCGGCTCAATGAAGCGCCAACCAATTGCGCACCACTAACACCTGTCATACCTACCGTCATGAAAACTTTGCTGTTAGGGCTTGTTGCTCTTCTATATTTGTTGAGTCATTGCGCTGCTGCCATATCTGCCACGACTCCACTCCGCCCCAATCGCCGCAAAAGCGGCTAAACCGGCAACTCGACTAGCTAGTTTGGCAGCAATCCTAGAAATGCTAGATTGTCCTGCGACTTTCCATGCGGATATATCCGCACCCGTAACATTGGTCATTGACCCACGCAATGGAGCCAAGTTTTAGCATGCCGCTGCCAATAGGGCATTACCCAAAGCGACATCACTGCAGCGGTGGCGTAACTGCCCTGACTGGCAAGGGTGGTCATCTCCTCCCGGTCAACACCATCCTTCTGGGCACTGAGCATAGTATTGGTCACATTCACTAGATTGACGGCGGCAATCAGTAGCGGTAGACCACCGATGCCCCGGGCATTTATCCAGCGCTCCATACGCTGGCGTGCCGCTGCCACATTCGCCGCCGTGCGGCTGCTGTTGCCGATGCTGTCGCGTAATTCACCAAACCCAAGGTCGGCCAGTACGGCGGCATTGGCTTGAGTGCCACCCCAACGGTAAAGCGTTTCGGTTCGTTTAACGCCAGCGAGCGTTGCTCCTGCTCAAGCTGGGTAATATCGCGATGGATACTGGCACGCCCCGGGCGACATAGGCATGCTCAACCTGCGAGTGAGTCGCGAGATTGATTGCGACAAGCGCTGCATGTCTCGCCGCCAGCGGCGGTGTTGTGCACGTGCTGCATCATGACGCTCCAAATAAAGGCCATCGTTGTCAAGGTGAACAAACGCCACCACCATGGTAATGGAGAGGTTTCTTGCTAGCTGCTGCGCTGCAATTTGAGAGCCTGCCCCTGCGGCCGGGAGGTTCCACCAGCAGTAGCTGCCTCTGCGCGAAGAGCGTGAATTTTACTCATTCATTTATCACTCTTGATCAAAACGCTAAAACTGTGGATCCCACAGCTTCAACCAGATAGGCTTTTCAAAACACATTAAAGACTTCAAAAGAACCATTCTTTTATATATAAAAACGTCCCTCCTGCCAGTATAAATAACGCACAAGGAATATAAGTACAGAGTGGAAATGCCACAATAAATTTTATCTTACCAGGTATCTTATCCACTTCAACCGTATCAAAAGCGTGAGGAAACTTGTTTCTAACAAACTTTGAATTTCGAAAAATAAAACCCATAGCTTGCTGCCCTACCCATTTCCCAAGGCCATAAGCCATTAATTCCTCTGTGTGGAAAGTCGGGGCTATCGAAATACTGATCTAATTTTTCCATATAAAAATCAACATCACACCCCATATTATAAGCGTCAAGCAAGCAATAACTATTGCTAGTGCTGAAAAGCAAAAAAGAAACTCTGCATCAATCGTTTCAATTACCATATATAAGCTGCCCTCCCCACTCACCTACACCTTCTCCAACATTTCCTCCGATCTCGCCGCCTACATAACCAGCGCCGCCAACCACAGCTAGGCCGCACAATAAAGCGCCAACGCCAGCAGTAGAGGCACCCAGCGCCACGCAAATCCCGCCAGCTAAATAACCCGCAGCACCACCTGCCACTGCACCACCTGCACCCCCACCAAAGCTTGCTCCCTCTAATTCGAGCCCTTTGGCACTCTTCTTCACGCCCAGAGGTACATGCTTCAACTGTATTTGAATATGTGTGATAGTCTATGCACCTTTTATTGGTCTAATTAACATCAACAGAATCAAACATGATAAACGTCAAACTTCCCTTCAATTACCGGGGTGTCAGGAAGGTTTTTAAGATAGCTCAACACATCATCATATTTTGCTTTAGGAATAAAAATTGCTTTAACAAAATTCTTCATTTCCTTTCCCGTTTCTGGGTGATCCCAGAACAAGTTCAAGCCAATAATACTTCTCTTTGAATAAGCATAGATATTCTGTGCATCCCGCCAGGCAACATCATCTTCCATCTGATTACGGGCCATCGACTGGTAATCTTTAGAGTTACCCATCAACGCCGCCATAATGCCAATCCCAACAGGGCCAATCGCAGCAATAATGAAGTCGGGATTCACAAACACTAAAACAACACCCCAATACCTGAGATGATAGCTGTCCATTTCATCACCGGCTTAACCGAGTCTACCTGAGGCTTCCAGGAAAACACTTCGATGCGTTTATCGGTTAGCCGATACACAATAATGGTCGTTTGGTGGGTCATACTCATCCCAATCAACAATAGAAACATGAACATTCCACCCCTAATAATAGAGATGACATAAAATGCTCATTAAAAATACATAGCAAGCGCACCTGCAATAGCAATGCATACAATAATTAAGAACATTATATTGGCAATAAACGTATTGTAATCTCGTGTGCGGATCTGCCACGTCATAATCACTGGCTCATCGGTATGCTTCCAAGGCATTTCTGCTACATAGTCCCGCTTGGGTTGAATAAACCACATGATGAATACTCTCTTTTTAAATCAGGCAGTGGGTAACGTCAGTGAAAAGGACTCTGAGCTGTCTGCGTATTGGTAGCGCTTATCGGTCCATCCCCCTGGCTGGGCTTTTTTGTAGAAGGGAAAACGCAACGCACCCTGGCTATCGCTGTAGATCGCTTGGTCATATACAACCTCCACCAGAAACGCCTGTCCTTCGGGTAGTTGTTCCACCGATAACCAGGCCTGCCATACTCGTAACGGGTCATCCGCGCTATAAGAAACAGACTCAGGTAGCTGCTGGGGTACTTCCGATGACGGTGACGTTTGAACGCTATCCGAAGGAGCCCAACCACCTGACGCCAAGCGCTCTGAGACAGTGATGGTTTCCCCCTGACAGGCTGGCGGGCAGGGCCAACTGCACCCAGTAGCCTTGGATGATGGGTACACGCCTACCTAGGGAGTAGGGTGACATGGTACGAGAGGAATCGAACTCCGCTCCCAGGGTTGTCACGGGCGTTAGCTTGAGGGAAGGTTCAAGCAGCGCTTCATTCAAAGCACGTAACTCGGCGTTATTGTCCGTGTCACTCCCCGACCACTTATTGCCTTTCCCCGTGTGCTTTGGTAAAGCCAGAGGCATACGTCGCTGTGAGAGCATTCTATAAAACTCAGACAAGCAACTAGTCTACTGAAAAGCAAAATGAGACTCTACATCTAGTTTGCACTCACGATAAGGTGTAGTGGGAAGTTTCTCCTTAAAAAGCAATACGATTTTCAAACTCTGCCCTATGACAATAAAGCGTCTTATAACCAGTGTACTGTGAGCCGTCCTCATTATAGTAAGTAAAGCGAAATCCTATGATAGCCCTTTTCCTCCACACAGCCATCTCTTCGGCATCTTGCCAGTCAATCTCATAGTGTTGACTATTCCTCAACATCGATTGATGGTCTTTGAATTACCCATCAGCGCCGCCATAACGCCAATGCCAACAGGGCCAATCGCCGCCATTATCAAGTCAGGGTTCACCAAGACCAGAAACAATACCGCCACACCGGAAATAATCGCCGTCCACTTCATTACCGGCTTTACAGAATCGACTTGCGGTTTCCATGAAACCACTTCGATGCGTTTATCGGTTAGCCGATACACAATAATGGTCGTTTGGTGACTTATGCTCATACCTATTAACAAAACAAAAAATCCACTTCCCCCCTCCTAGCAAAAGTGCGTAAAAACAGATTCATTATATGAATACATGGCATAAAAAGCCCTCCCCACAGCAAAAGAAACCATAAAAATAAAACGAAATACAAATTGGCAATAAATGTATTGTAATCACGTACACGAATCTGCCACGCCATAACCACTGGTTCATCGGCATGCTTCCAGGGCATTGCTGCTATATAGTCCCGCTTGGGTTGAATAAACCACATGATGAATACTCTCTTTTTAAATCAGGCAGTGGGTAGCGTCAGTGATAAGGACTCTGAGCTGTCTGCGTATTGGTAACGCTTATCGGTCTCTACAACGCCATCCCCTGGCTGGGCTCTTTTTGTAGAAGGGAAAACGCAACACGCCCTGGCTATCGCTGTAGATCACTTCGTCATACACAACCTCCACCAGAAAAGCCTGCCCTTCGGGTAGCTGATCCACCGACAACCAGGCCTGCCATACCCGAAGCGGGTCATCCGCGCTATAAGAAACAGACTCAGGCAGCTGCTGGGGCACTTCCGATGACGGCGACGTTTGAACGCTATCCGAGTGTGCCCAGGCACCTGCCGCCAAGCGCTCTGAAATAGTGATGGTTTCCCCTGACAAGCTGGCAGGCAGGGTTAACTGCACCCAGTAGCCTTGTATGATGGGTACACGCCTACCTGGGGAGTAAGGGGACATGGTACGAGAGGAATCGAACTCCGCACCCAGGGTGGTCACGGCCGTTAGCTTGAGGGATGGTTCAAGCAGCGCTTCATTCAAGGCGCGTAACTCGGCGTTATTGTCATCGTCGCTGCCCGACCACTTATTGCCATTCCCCCATGTGCTTTGATAAAGCCAAAGGCGTACCCTCTCGACGATAATGCTCTGCCAACCCGGAGAACAGCAGGTAACCTATGCTGAGCACCAGCATCGCCCAACCTGCCCAAGCTGCCATTATCCAGCCAAACGCGACCCAGCGCCCTAAAAGCGCGCCACCCAACTGCACAATACCAACACCCGCCATAGTTCCAGTCATGGTAAGTTTTGCTAATAGCGCTTGTCTCTCATCATCAGCGGTTGAGCTATTAAATTGCTGCCATATCTGCCACGACTCTATCCCGGCCCCAATCGCCGCAAAGCAGCCAAACCGGCTACCCGGCTAGCTAGTTTGGCGGCAAGACGCCCTATATGCGCCTGATTAGCTTTGTTCCATTTGGCTATCCCTGCTGCCGTTATCTTGGTTGTATTACCAAATAGCGACGCCGTTTGATTAGCGTGCTGCTGCCAATAGGGCAGCACCCAAAGCGACATTACCGCGGCGGTGGCGTAACTTCCCTAGCTGGCAAGGGTGGTCATTTCCTCGCGGTCAACACCATCCTTCTGGGCGCTGAGCATGGTATTTGTCACATTGACTAGATTGACGGCGGCAATCAGTAGCGGTAGACCTCCGATGCCCCGGGCATTTATCCAGCGCTCCATACGCTGGCGTGCCGCTACCACATTCGCCGCCGTGCGGCTGCCGTTGCCGATGCTGTTCGCGTAGTTCACCAAACCCAAGATCGGCCAGTACGGCGGCATTGGCTTGAGTGCCGCCCCAAGGGTAAAGCGTTTCGGTTCGTTTAGCGCCAGCGAGCGTTGCTCCTGCTCAAGCTGAGTAATATCGCGATGGATACTGGCGCGCCCTCCGGGCGACATAGGCAGACTCAACCTGCGCGTGAGCCGCGAGATTGACTGCGACAAGCGCTGCATGTCTCGCCACCAGCGGCGGTGTTGTGCACGCGCTGCATCATGACGCTCCAAATAAAGGCCATCGTTGTCAGGGTGAACAAACGCCACCACCATGGTAATGGAGAGGTTTCTTGCTAGCTGCTGCGCTGCAATTTGAGAGCCTGCCCTGCGGCCGGGAGCGCATGATAAGCAATTATTTGCCAACTGGCTTTCCCCGCCCTGCAGCGGCCTGCTTAAGCACCTCAAAGGTGTCTCTGATGTGAGGAGCCAAGGCTTGGAACACTTTAGATTGTTGGACATGCTCATACCCTAGGACCGTCCCAAGATTAACGGCGACATTGCCTACATTCAGCAAGTCTCCCATCTCAACGCCTTCCCCTTGATCATCTGGATCACCGGCGATCAGCCATTGAAGGGCCACTTGATCTAATGCCTGCGCCAACGTAGGGGAAAAGTTGTAAAAGCTCGTCCCGATCAGGGTATCGCGTTCACGGAAGGTGCGAGTCAACCATTCTCGCCCTTTCTCGCTCGCTCCCACGGACTCGATACAGAATGCACAAAGGTCCATCAGTTGTTGGCTTTGCGGCTGATCACAGGGGTCATAGCCAATTGCTTCCCCTTCGAACGGTAGACGCTCTAGCCATGTCAGCGTGTCTTCAAGAATGCTGTCCACATGCTGCTGCAAGCGCTCAAGGCGTGGTTGATAGGTGGCAATAAAGTCTACGGCTTCGTCGTAGCGTACGTCATCGCGCCATTGACGCTTCCCTTTCCAGGCCTCCATGTCGTCGCTACTCGGAGGTTCAATCCCTAAAGCTTCCAAGTTGGAATCAATTGTCTCGAGACGTTCTTCGTGATGACGCTGCAGAGTTGAGCCCTGCTGACCAAAGGGAGAGCCGCGGTTAACAGCGTTAGACATTTCCTGGGCCTGCTGGGCTTCCAGTCGCTGTTGGAGCAGTTCCTTAGCCTGGATGCGCAACTCAGGGTCATCCCGAATTGCCTGAGGTAAATCGCTATCGTCAGGTCCACAAAGGGTCTGCGCTACCTGGGCCACTTCCAATGGGTGGCCATACTCATCGTTGAAGGCTTCGAGTTCGGCTTGTCGCCCCATTAGCGCCATGGTCAGGTCGTTAACGATACCCAAATCATCATCAAGCGCTACAAAGAGTGCCTCGTCGTGATGTTCAACAGTCGCCAGCACGCTGTCCTGGGTGATTTCTGGCTTTACCGCGAGCAGCTCATAGGCACTCACCCCACCATCTCCCTCGCTATTTTCCGAGTCAATTTCCCGTTCAACGGTCGATACGGTGGTGGTCGTAAAGCCATCAATGGCACCGTTGGGGGTAATATCGGCGACGTGCTCCGCGAGCTGGGTTAAAGGCCCTGCGTGGGCAGAGAATGAGGTGCCGTTGGCAGTGGCGTTCAGCGCCGCCATCAGGTTTACCGGGCGCATCAGGCGCTGGCGCGCGTCGGTGTTTTCGAGCATGTACTCGCGAATGCGATCGGTCCACTGCACCGATGAGTAGGCTAGCGCGATAGAGGCGTGGGTCGAATACGTAAGATGAGGGGCGCCACTGAAGGTCGCCCCTTCAACGCGGTATTCGTCGAGCCGCTGTTCACCCTTCTTCCACCCACACGTAAAGCCAGCCATCACGCAGTTGGCGTATTGTATAACTGCGGGTTTCGATATCAGGATAGTCCGGTGCCTGTCCGGCAATCGGGTGAGGCGCCGAAGCGCCTGCTTCAGCGGGCGCTTCATCAATGGCATAGCGGACGGGGAAAAGGGCGACGTCGATGAGTAAGGGGCACATACCTGTGCCAAAGGAGGTTTCATCGAACTGGGAATCGCGAGCTTGGGCCTGTGCATCCGTGTTAGCCATGGGAGACCTCGTCGGTGAAAGGTGATGCGGGATGAAGCGTCATGTCAGCAGTCTCCGCCGCTGGCGTCCGGCTCCATGTGTCTAGTGCATAAAGCTGCTCTTGTCTTGAAAGCACCGCTGATTTGGGGTCTTGGGCAAGCCAGCGGGTATACAAGCCGTCGCTTGCGGCCATGAAGCCATCGCCCCAACGCAGGCTTAAGTCGAGCCAAATAGCGAGCTGGCGTTCCGTGCTGGCCCCCACGCGCGGGCATCGTCCAAGCGTTCGTCAAGCCATCGACCACGACCCTCAATCGAAAGGCGTTGCCACGCCTCGGCCGCATGCTCGCTAAAGTAATCCGTCAGGCGCTCCTTGAGTTGCCAGCGGGCCACCGCCTCAAGGGCCGCAAACTGGTCACGCCCCATCGGTGGGAACGTATCTGACGGCACTGTCGTAGTAGACTCGTCACTGGGCTGAGGCCGAAATGCCTGCCACCTGACGGGGCGTAGCTTGGTCCAGTTAGGCGCCCAGTCCGCCACCCACCACGTATCAATGGGACCCATGAGAGCTGCCGGGAGGGCATTGTCATAGCTGCTCAACCAGTGTCTGGTGACCAGGGGATCAGCGAAGCGCAGTAGCTGCTCCTGCCCGCTTTCCCCGTTAAAGGTCACCAACCGACAAAGGTGCTGGCTCAATTCGCCCGTGCTTGCTTGACTGCTCAGTAATGACAGCGCGCGATACCCCTCTTCGTCGCGAGCGTCCGCGTCATCTACGAAGCCATTACGTTTAAGGCGCACCAGAATAGGCCCCTGATCGGCTAACGATGACCAGCGGGTCATCAGGTAGAGGGGCTCGATTTCATCGACGTCATTGCGGCTATACAAGCGTTGGAGCGCATTGGGGTAACGAACGCCATCCACCAATGCATGCGTCATCCCCTGTGGTCGTTCCATCTAGAGTGTTCCCTGGCTCGGATCTTCACAAATCTCACAGCTTGGCGGTGCCTTCAGCAGCGTTTTAAGCTGGGCGGGCCGATTGACAGGCGCAACGGCCTGGTGGCTCTCTGTCTCTGCTTCCTCCGCCAACCGCGGCCCCTGAGCGGCCTGCCCACTGCCACTGCCGGGGCTGCCGCCGGAGTTGATCTTGACCTGCGGGCCGACGATGGTGACGCCGCTGGGGTCGATTTTCAGAAAGCTGCCGCCAGCTTTGAGGGTGATTTCCGCGCCTGCTTCGATCACCACCTTCATGCCGGCCTTGTGGTGCACTTCCTGTCCGGCTTCCATCAGGTGCGCTTGGCCGATCTTTTCGTGGCGGGTGCCGTTGATCTTCAGGTGGTCGTCGCCGTCTACCTGGGTGTGACGGTTGTTGTGCACCGTGTGGTGGTCGTCGTTGTCGATCTCGCTGATGCGGTCGTTGTGCACCTTGAGGTGGCTGTCGCGGCGGATCTCTTCGGTGCGGTCGTTAAGCGTCAGTAGCTCAAGGTCTTTCTGGGCGTGGAGCCATATCTGCTCTTCGCCGGCCTGGTCTTCAAAGCGCAGTTCGTTGAAGCCCTCGGCCTTGTGGCTTTGGGTGCGCAGCACTGTGCGGGTCTTGTGTTCGGGCAGCGGGTACGGCGCGGTATTCACCGCGTGGTAGGTGCGTCCGGTGACCAGCGGCTGGTCGGGGTCGCCTTCCAGGAAGGAAACGATAACTTCATGGCCGATGCGCGGGATGGCGATGCTGCCGTAGCCGCCACCTGCCCAGCCCTGGGCGACGCGTACCCAGCAACTTGCCGTGTCGTTGGGTTCAGCGTAGCGATCCCAGGGGGAACTGCACTTTGACCCGGCCGTGTTCGTCGCAGTGAATCTCTTCGCCGTCGGGGCCGACCACAAAGGCCACCTGGGGGCCATCGACGCGCGGTTTTGGGTTGGGCGTGGCGCGCCAGGGGGTATTCCCGGGGATGAGCGTGACCTGGTTGTGGTAGCGGGTCATACCGGCCGCATCGCCCTGTAGCTCTTTACCGGCAACCATGCCATCCTCTTCCAGCGCCTGGGGTTGCTCGCCGAAGTGGCTTACTTCAATGGCCTGCCAATCGCGGTTGAGACTTTCGGTATCGTGATCGGTCAGGGTGAAGCGCAGTCCTGGGGCAAGTTCGGGCAGATCGCTTTCTGCTTGGGCGGTAATAACCTCGCGGCGCAGCTGTTCTAGGCGAATGCGGGTAAAAGGCTTACCGGAGGCATCCTGCTTGTAGCGGCCAGGGTAGTCGAAGTGTTCGTAATCGGCGTTTTGTCCGTGTTGCTCAACATCGCGGCCCAGATGCTCATGCAACTGCGCATACGCCGGATTTTTAAAGCTGTAATCTTTTAACGTCGCCGTCGCGGCGGCCACGCGTGCCGTGTGGCTGAGTTTGCGCACATGGCGAGTGGGGCGGTACCTCCTGCGCGGCTGTGGTAGATGCGCTCGCCCACGTTGGTCAGTACTTTTGGATCATCGGCAAAGATTAAGCGGTGGGTGCCGCTGTCACTCTCTTCAAATTCATGAAAGTAGAACAAGCCTTCTTCGGCAGCTAAACGCTCAATAAAGGCGAGGTCGGTCTCGCGGTACTGTACACAGTACTCACGCTGCTCCAGCTCGCGGGAGACGGCAAAACTCACATCGGTAATGCCCCGCTCATCACACAGGGTATTAATGATGGTGAGCGGGTCGACTTTCTGGAATATCCGCGAGTTCTGGCGCAGCGATAGCCGCCACAGGGCGGGTCGCAGTACGAGGGAATAAAACGTGCGGCGGTGGCCTCGGTCGCCACGGCCAAACTCACTGATAATGCCATGCACCCGTCGCAGGGGTTCGCCATCTTGCCAAATAGTCAGTGACGCTTCGCGATCCAGTAGCTCGGCGGCATCCAGGTTGCCATCTTTACTCGCGACATTAAGGGCCAACTTAAAGGGTTGAGAGAGCGCTTCATGATGGGTGAAGTCGATCACGGCAATCTCATCAACGCCGGGTAGTGTCAGGATAAATTGTAGGCCGGTCATATTATCATCCTCTGATTTCGTTATTTAGGCAGGCGCCAGCATTCTTATTAAAAGAAAGCGGACCATCCTCTGAGGAAGTTCTTTCAAGCCTGTAAAACCATCCATCTAAAAAACATCCAAAGCTTATCTTCCACCACTTCAAAAACATAAGGAGCGACATCTGTGCCTCTATTATAAACATTCAACGTTCTGACATTTTCTCTTTCTGAACCATAGCCGTAGAAATTTCCAAACTTTTCTGATGAACTAGGAACATTACCTTCATTACGATTTAACAGGTGATCTTCAATTTCATAAATAGGATTTTCATAAACTGTTCCATCCCAAAATGAAAACTCACTTTCCTTTAGTTCCACGCCTGCCTCGAGCTGATTAAAAGCGTCCTCGCTGCTTGTCAAACCGCCGCGGTAGCGCTCAACACGGGACACATAATAGGTGCCAAATAATTCTTCAAGCGCGTCCTCCCTTTCAGCAAACTCAGCATTGGCGACTGTAAAAGGAATAAAAACAAAAAAATATATAATTAATTTCCAAATATTTACCATCTTTCGTAAACTCCTTTTGAAAACATCTTCCACTCTGCTGAACGCCGATTTATGAGTCCTTGATTCACTTTTCCTTGAGATATATTCCATGCTTTCCATGCATTTTCAAGAGACGAATAAGGTGTTTCAGCCTGAGGGTCGTTTATTAATTTAGCTGCTGAAGATGAGCTAAAACCGCTAATTCCAGCGTTATAAGCCAGCATAACAGCCGCATCGAATTGGTGAGGTTCAAGGGGAACGTTAATAACACGGTTTACTGTATTTACGAACGGAGCAAGATCATCAGAAAATATTTGTTCAGCTTGTTCAAGAGTGATGCCATTTTGATAAATCGGCCATTCTTGTTGTGAAATAAGGTGCCCATAGCCAATCGTTGCTCCGGGCACCCACTGGTTTATTCCTTCACCAGTTTGATCGTCGTAAGGCATCAAGCGCAGTTGCTCAACATCTTTAAGCCAATCTTTGCCCGCTTCACTCAAAGCCGACGAACTAGCAGGTATAGAGGCCTCTCTGTTAACCGACTCAGATACAGTAGAGCTTGCGGTAGATGCCATAGAAGCAGCAAATGCCATTGCAGAAACGCCGCCAGCCCCAACTATGTCGCCACCCTCCCCCTGAACCAGAGCCAATCACAACGCCGCCGCAATCGACGGCGTGGCCGGTCAATGCAGCAGGTTTGCCGTCAATAAGAATCGTGCTGGAACCTTGGGCAATCGACCGTGGGTGCTTGGGATGCTTGGGTTTGTCGTGGGGCTCTAACGGATCGCCCACCCGTGCCACCGGTTTTCCATCCATTATGACCGTACCGCTACCGGCAAGGGACGGGCGTCGGGGAAAGCCATCGTGGTCGATTCCCATATCACCTACGAGTACAAATTTCTGGCCCATTATCACTGCTCCTGTTCCGGTTCTGCGTATTCGACCTGCCTGCCACTGTGCCGTTGCGCTGTCGGATTACTCATCCCACATGGCGGGCGCCTCATAGCTGGCAACATCGAAGGCGTCTACGTATTGGCGGGTAAAGCCTGCCGCTTCTAGGCTATCAATCGCCGAGTGGCAGGCCAGAGGGAGGCGTGTTTGCAGTGGCACACCGCTTAAACTTCGGCGCACCGCCATCAAAAGGCGAGTGCCGTGGCCGCTGCCTTTCCACTCCTGGTCGATGTAGAAATAGCGAAGTTGCCAAGCGGCTTCATCATCCGGTCGGCAGGCAAGCACCATCCCCAGTGGCGGCCCTTCCCCGTGGCGAAGCGCCAGCAGCCGCCCTTGCCAGTGAGCCACGTGGCCCTCTTCCAGCTGCAGCCATAAGCCATGATGAACCGTAAACTCCAACGCCCTACGCAGAGTGTCCAATACACTTTTATCGCGCAGTACCCATGGAGAATGCCCTTGGCATCCGCCTGGTAGACCGCTTTAATAAAACTATCGATATCCTCACCGCGCGCTTCTTCTAACGGGCGAGCGCGTTTTGCCATACGTCGCTTTTGGCGTATTGAAGGTTGGGGCGCTCCTGGCGTAAACAGCTGCTTAAGTCTGGTCAGCATCGCTACCTCGGTCAGCGTAGAGGGCGGAAGGCAGTTGAAACCCCGATGCCAGTGGCCGCGTAAAGGGATTGGGTGCGCCATTGGCGAATAGGCGATAGCGCATCGTGCCGCCATCCACGTTGAAGCGCAGCTCCAGCTCTCGCTCGCTGATGCTGGTGATATCGGCTTGTTCCAACAACCGGAACCACGCCCAGGCGCCGTCTTGACTCACACTGCGGGAGAACGGTTCACTTCGCTGGGCACCATGGTGATGAGACTTTCTGTGCCGCCGCGCAGGGTATTGGGCCAAATCATCGAAACGCGTTGGCTGGCGCTGTGGGTATATTCAATCAGTTGGCCATCAACACTGATCACACTGCGCCGCTTATCGGGGCTTAGGCTGATGGGCTCAAGGGCAAACTCAACATCCAAAGCACCATCACGGCTAAAATAGGCGCGACGAATCTGTTCGGCCTGTTGAACGGCCGTAAGCAGGCTATCGCGGAGCAGTGAATTCCCTCGGCATCCACCAAGTACTCTGGGGCGCCTTCAATAAAGGGTTTTAGGCTCTCTTCATAAAAAGCGTCCAATGTACCGCCGGGCGCGAAAAATCTTCAAAATCGTTTAGCGCTACCTCACGGCTGGCACCTGGGGCGAGAGGATAGCGGCCGGCCAGGCGCTCTTGATAAGGCGCGACGACATCATCAAGCCAGAGATGTTCCAAGTGACGCGTCGCGCTGGCCATCATCAAGTGCCAGCTCTGATCGGCCAAGTCATGCAACATATTGCCTACCGGCTGAGGCGTGTTATCTGCAATTCGCTGAAGGTTGAAAATCGGGTCATTACCACGCAGCGCGAGCCGATCCCGCACATTGATGAAGGCAGCACGGCCGGCATCGCTCGACTCTTCAATTTCAAGCAAGTAGTCACGCAACGCCGTTACCGCGGCTTTTATCTCTTCAAGCGATGAAGGGTTGTCGTTACGCTCCTGGCTTAGCTGATTGATAGGTGTAAACGGCTGCTCAATGGCTAACGCAAGCTGGTAGCGCTGGGATTGTTGCAGCGCTTTACGAGCCTGCTCATCATCGCCTGGCAGTTCAGGATAAAGGCTGGTATTGCGTTCTACAGCTGCCAATAGCCGATCAAGTGGCCGCTGCGCGCCAACCAACGCATCCGCCACCACGATGGCTTGGTGGATATCCGGCAGAGGAACCAACTGAGTATCACGCAGGGCATCGCGCCAACTAACATGGTAATCACTAACGTAATGTTCGCGTAGCGCCGTTTGCAGTTGCTGCTTATCGGCATCACTAAAGTCAATGTTGTCACGTTGTCCCAGCACCCAAACATCAATCAACGCCAGCTCTGTGGCTCGCTCAAGCTCTTGTAAAAGTAGTTCTCGAAGCCGTCCCGGGTGACCAGGTGCGGTAAGCGAACATGGTTGGGATTGTCGTTACGCGCCATAAACACGGTATCGAATAGCGTTCCCACGCTACGGCGTAAATCAAGTGGCTCCCCTTGGCGGCTACCGGCTACTTTAAGCGCGGCGTAAACACGCTCATCAATCGGTTGGCGTGAAAGCTCTTCTTGAGCTGCCGTTAGGCTGCCACGAAGAGGGGCCATCGCCTGAGCGGGAAGCTGTTGGCCTTCAGCGATATGGCCCTCCAGATCGCTATGCTCCAACGCGTAATCCAGATGGGTTAAGAGGTGCTTTTGGACCTCGCCTTGCTGGGGAAATAGCCTTGCCAGCGCTGTGCCATGAAGCGCTCTACCCGCTCCGGTTGTCGGCCGCTAGCATCAGACATCATGCGCAGCACACGCAGCAGTGCCAACTTTTCGTTACTGTCTGGCTCTGCACGGTTCATATCGTCCATGATGCCGATCATCAAGGCAGGTAGGAATTGTTGCTCGAGCATGGCGAGATAGGCACGCTCAATTTGTGCCCCTATGATGTGCCCTTGGTACAGTCCCATATCCGCCAAATAAGGCGTGTGCGTGCGGTACTCAGAAAAGTTTCCAGCGCATACCGTAGCCGATTTAAGGGCTCTAAAAATTCATAACCACTGGGGTCATCGCTTTGAAATGCCTCAGGCTGAGTAGCTAAAAACGTTTCGGCACGCTCCTCCACAGCAGCAAGAGAAACACTGTTTTTTTGATAGAAATGTGTCCAGCCACCCACTAGACCTATGCCCATAATCAAGCATGCGGCAAGGCTAAGCGTTCGTGCGCGACGTCGCCGTTGAGTGACCCTGGCGTTATCCCCGGCCAAACCCGCTTCTGGGTAAATGACGTTATCGAACAGCTCTTCGGTGAAGTAGAGCGCACTGCGTGTAGCACGGTGAGCAGGCTGAACGCTGTCATCCATGCCGTAACGACGCGCAGCGGCATCTACAAAAGGATCTTCGGGAACGCCTTGCTGGTAGACGGACGTAAAATAAGTGCCACGTACCATCGCTGCTGTGGAGAAACGGTCACTGGATAATGCCTCGGTCAAGAAGCCAAACAGCACATCGCGCAGGCCAGCCAACTGACGTACAAAACGGAATACTGATTCACGCTCTTCGCGGTCACGACAGTCTGAAAGCATGGTCGGCATCAGTTGGTTTAAACGCGCCAGCATAGCGTCGTAGTCAGCTTCAAATTCAGTTTCCCACTTGCCAGCGGTGTCCATTGATGCCGGAGTAAAGGTAAACCCCAGCGGCGCACGGCGTGCATCACGGGAATAGTGTCGAAAGAAATCATCAAAGCCGTGCAGCAAGTCCATTTTGCTAAACGTCACATAAACCGGCAGACGGGTGCCATGACGCTCCATCAACTCTCTCAGGCGGCTGCGTAGCAGTGCCGCATACGCTTTACGCACCGCCACTTGAGCATGGCTCAGCCGGGCTAGATCCAGCACCAAGACCACACCATCCAGAGGACGCTGGGGCCGGTTCCGCTCAAGCCAACCGACAAAATGATCCCATAGCCGGCTCTGTAGCGCCTGCGGTTCGCCTCCTTCCATGGCGCCTTGCGTCAGTAGTTCACCATCGGGGTCGATCAATACGGCTTTATCACCGATCCACCAATCAAAACCGAGCTGCCCTTGCTTGCTGCTTTGGCCGGATGCCTTCATGACATGGGTCAATGCAAAATTTTGCCCAGAACGGTTAATCAAGCTGGTCTTACCTGCGTTCTCCACTCCCATCACCAAGTACCATGGCAGACGGTAGCGGCTACTATTTCCCCCCTCCGAGGCTCTCGGTAATTTCGCTTAACACACTATTAAGAGACGCTTCCTGTCGCTCGACTTGAGACATAATCGGGTCTTGCTGGCGCACATCTTCTTGCTGCCGCTCTTCATCAAGCCTGCGTAAACGGCGTGCCAAGCGAACACCCCATACCACGGCGATCAGAGTGACCACCACCAATGTGGCCAACAAGCGATTCGTAAAGGTGCGAGGGGCATAACACCACCCACTTCCCACCTAGGTCCCAGCCACCAGATCGCGATCAGCAACACGATTAGCAGGACTGCCCAGAGCAGCGTTGAGAGCCACAATAGCCCTTTGGCTTTATTGCCGTGAGCATTAGCCCGATTTTGCGCTGATTGTGCCTGCGACATACCTGGCACCCAGCGGCTTAGTTTTGATTTTAATGTTGACCACATTAGTCTTTGTCCCTCGTCCCTTTAATGATGAACATTATGAGTACGTCTCTTTAACCGCTGCTTTCAGGCGCGCCACCAGCGCAGGCTCCCACTGCTCTAACGCCAGATCGGTGACGTATTGATGCAAGGTGTGATAGTGCTGCTGCGCTAAACTCTCTAGCCCGTTTTCGTTTAACAGATCAGCACTTGCCAGGCGCCAATAGGCTTTTTTCACGCGGTGAACGGGCTGAGCTAAGCCCTTGATCCAGTACTGATAATGCAGCACCAATATCACCACTTCCTGCTGCGTCTCGAGCCTCTTCAAACCCCACCTGCCAAGCTTCATGTCCACCAGCCCCACCGCCCCAGCTGCGTTGCTGTACAGCCAGCGCTGCGTCTCATCGTCTATAAAACTCGTTCCGTTATTGAACGTCAGGGTTTCGATGCCGGGGAGCCGCTCTACAAAGCGTTGCGCTTCATCACGAATAGCCTCAGCGCAACGGGGATGGCCAAGCTGTTTGGCAAGACCAGCACTGAGCCGGTGGCCTTCCAGCCAGTAGGGACTAACCGCCAGGCTATTTTCGATCCGCTGCCAAAGCTCACTGTCGCCACCGCGAGCAAGCGCTTCACGATAATCGGCAATACGGTCTGCCGAGACTGGCGCTAACTCTGTTTTCCCAAGGTTTTACCCACGCTTTCTCCCCTCTCTTTTAGCCGCTGGCAGCGCTTGGATGGCACTCCAGATTGCGTAGCGACGGAGGCGATAAGCAAGCGGCTCACCAGGCGACTGTTCGCTCAAAAATCAGCCATTTTGAGTAGCGCCTGACGGTTAGAGCGCTCGTTTCCCGCTTCTAAGCGCAACTCTGGCGCTTTAGCCGGTGCCTGGGCTGAACCATGAGCCGAGGGAGCTTGTTCAGCGTTGGGGCTTTGTTCTATCTCATTACGCGCTCCCTGCTGAGTAGAGTGATGGCTATTGGATGTAGGGGATGACTGGCTCGGCCGCTGAGCTATGAGTTGGCGGCTTAGTTCGTTAAGCGCGTCTCCTGGCAACGAACGCTGCTTTACTCGTGTCTGTAACTCCGTGAGTGCGCTTTGGCACGCCTCGAACTCATCTTCTGCATTATGAAAATCGAGCCCGCTGGCAAACTTGACGCTACGTTGGGTAAATTGCTGAAACAGCCGGGGACGTAACTTGGCACCTCGTGGGCCATTAAATGGATAGGCGTGCTCCCACCAGGGCTGCTCCAGTGCGCGGGTTAGTAAGCGCAGCGAGAGGGCGAAACGCACACCGTTACCATCGTGCTGCAGGCAGTGAAGTAAATGGCCTAATACTTTTAAGTCCTTACCACGCTCACTGAGCATACGAATAGCGAGCGTTTCAGCCGTCTCCCACGCGACATTGGCATGTTGCAGCGAACCGACTTTCATCATTTCAGCATCGAGAGTCAGGTAATCGCCCGTCTCTTCAAGCGGAATGCCGACAGGGTGCCCTTGATCATTACCTGCCAACGGCGCTAATAAAGGGTCAAGATGAATTTCAGCAGTGATGCGCATCATTAATACTCCGTTACCAACGGCACGCTTCGCGTAGCGGCTGAATGAGTTGGCGGAGACCGGTAATATCAAAACGCAGCCCATCTAGACGCGATACTTCGCTACTAATCGTGACTTCGTTAGCGCTCAGCAGTTGGCGTAGTGTTTCGATGGCGGGCAACCCACGGCCCCATTGATGACATGTCCACCATCACGCACTCGCCACTGCTGTCTTACACTGGCACTATTAGTGCTTAGCTGTAGATCAACACGGGCGTTATCGATAGGCTCCGGCAAGTGAAGCTGAAATCGCGTAATCTGTTTTTCACAGGCCATGACCATAATGGGCCGTGGCGGTGTGGTACCCAGTGCAGGAACGCTCATCAACACATCTTCGCCGACGTGCCCCATCACCAAGCCAAGTGCATCGCTATTACGCCCCCTCTCTTGACGCTCTATCGCGTGCCATAAATCGGGTAGATCTCTCTCCTCGGTCGGTGAGGACGTGTTTTTGAATACATCGTCATAGCAGCTCAAACGCTCTAGCCGCGAGGTCTCATCAGTGCATGCCAAGGCGTTTTCGAGCATTGTCTGGTGCTCACCCGCCAATGCATGCGTACTCCCCAAAACAGCGATGACAAGTAGCCCCAGCATGACCACTGGCGGATTAGTAACGTCACTCTCATTTGGTATCCAGTTCTAGCAGTTGGCATTTATGTGCCAGTGTTCGCTTAGGTAAGCCAAGACTTGCAGCAGCTTGGGCGCGATTGCCGCCAAAATGCCTTAACCGCTGGCGAATAATGGCGGTTTCAACGTCGCGAAGTGCTTGACGTAAGTCGTCGATATCGTTCGGCAAAGTGAATGCCATGCTATTTCCCTGCGGTGTTGATGCACGGGATGACTCAACCTCCTGCTCCCCTGGAAGCACATAGGCATCTATATCCGCGCCCTGCGGCGTCATGGCACAGGCGTAGTCAATCAGGTTTTTCAATTCACGGACGTTACCGGGATAGTCTCGCTGTTTGAGTAAGCGCAACGCCGCCGGCGTAATCCCCACCTCTTCACGCTCTTCTCGCAAGCAGAAATCGTTAATAAATGATTGCGCCAACTGAGCAATATCATCGCGCCGTTCGGCAAGCGGAGGTAGGTTGAGGGGAAATTGGCCCAGCCGATAGTAGAGGTCGGCACGAAATTGCTGGGTACGAATATGTTCCCGCAGCGGTTGATGAGTGGCCGCTACTAGACGCAAGTCAGCACAGCGCTCTTCGCTTGCCCCTAGAGGGCGATAGCGGCCACTTTCCAGCACCCGCAATAGTTTGGCTTGCAGCGCGAGGGGCATATCGCCCACTTCATCAAGAAACAGCGTACCGCCATCGGCTTGGCTGATTAGCCCTTCCTGGGCCTGGTCGGCGCCAGAAAATGCCCCCCTTGGCATGGCCGAACAGCTCGGACTCCAACAGCGCTTCGGGAATAGCGGCACAGTTAATCGCCATAAACGGACTTTTCGCACGAGCGGAAAACTGATGAATAGCACGTGCTACCCGGTCTTTTCCGGTGCCTGTTTCACCCTGCAGCAAAACAGCCAAGTTGGTTTCTGCCGCGCGGACCACTTGGCGCCGCAGGGCCTGCATGGCACTGGATTGACCCAGTAGCTCTGCTGATAATTGATCAGCCAATGCTTGGCGGCGCGCGCCGTCATTCAGCTTGACTAACGAATCACGCAGCGCCCGTGAACGATGGCGTTCACCCTGCTCCCGAGAGAGTCGCGCCCACAGCCTGCATAGCAACGCCTCAAACGCCGCCATACCAGGATCTTCATCAAGGGTGGTGAAGGTATCTTCTTCTCCCACCATCAACAGCACGCCCAGCCACTCTTGCTCGCCATCCTGGGCGCGCAGCGGTCTCACCTGGAGACGCTTGGCGCCCGCAAAGTGGGCGACCTGGGATTGAAACTCTGCATGATCCAAGCGCGTACGGGCATCGCCAACGCTTAACGTGATGGCTTTGCCACTTCGGATAACGTGGGCATAGGGGTGGCTGAAGTCACTGCAATCAAATTGTGCTGCATCATCATCCCGCCCAAGCCAACGCCCACTCCCTCTACATAGAGACATTCAGCACAATCAAGCCCTAATCCATTTCCTAATACCTGGGCTGCACGTTGGCGTAGCGCCTCTGTGCTAGCACTTTCCACTAGTGTTAATGCGATGCGCATAGCGGCTAGCGGTGAAGTTGAGCGCGAACCGTTGTTAGCGAAAGTGTCGAGGGCTTGAAGCGTCATGGTGTCACGCTACCTCCGCAGTAAAGGTGCCCTGCTCGGCATCGATACCTAGCGCTACCCGAGTCACCGGTTCACGACGCGCCATGCGCTCCAGCAACGCACGTGAAAGCGGTGGCAGCAGTTCGCCATCGATCACCGACTCAAGCATCCGCGCGCCGTTTTCGCTCCGCGTTGCACGTTTGCAAATCGCCTCGGCCAGACTGTCATCAAGTACCACCTCGGCATGGCGATGGCGCTCGCGAATGCGGGTTGCCAAGGTATCCAGCTTGGTCTTGACGATGTCGCGCAGGGTATCGCCGTCCAGCGGCAAATAGGGCACCACTTCCATCCGTGCCAACAGCGCTGGTTTGAAAAATTCTGCCAGCACCGGGTAGAGCGCGGTATCCAGCGCCACGAGGTCATTGCCGTAGCTAACGATGGCCTCGTAGCCAAGGTTAGAGGTCAGGAAGAACAGCACGTTTTTACAATCAATAACGCGCCCTTCCCCGTCGGCCAATTCACCTTTATCAAACGCCTGGTAGAAGAGGTTAAGCACATCAGGATGGGCTTTTTCGACTTCGTCCAGCAGCACCACCGAATAAGGGCGTTGACGAATCGCTTCGGTCAGTAGCCCGCCCTCGCCAAACCCGACATACCCCGGCGGCGAGCCAATCAAGCGCGAAACCGTATGCTTCTCTTGGTATTCCGACATATTGATGGTGGTAAGAAATTGACGGCCGCCATACAACTGGTCGGCAATCTGTACCACGGTTTCAGTTTTACCCACGCCGCTGGGGCCTACCAGCAGGAACGCGCCCAGGGGACGCCCTGGGCGGCGAAGATCAGCCCGCGCGGTCAATAAATGGCGGTGAATACGCTCAATAGCACTGCTCTGCCCTGGATTAACGCCTCCAGATGCGTCGGCAGTTCGGTGAGCCTTGTGAGCTCGTCACTGGTCATGCGCTCAACCGGCACCCCGTCCAATCGCCAATCACCTGGGCAATCTGCGCCTCTTCTACGCTGGGATTCACCAACGCGAAAGATTCTTGGAGCTGGGCTAACTGTTGCTCACGCTCGGCAAGCTCTTGATGTATGCCTTCTGGTATTGGCTCGGCTTCATCGCCCTCTTGCGCGTCTAGCAACTGGCGATGCATCGCCACAATGGCATCGACGCACTCACGCTGCGCTTGCCAAGCGGCTTCCAGGCTTGCCAACTCATTTTCCAGCTTGGCTAAGCGTTCGGTTAAGTCCTGTTGGCGTTCGCTATCGGGTTCGCGTCCCAGCAGACGTTCACGCTCGACCTGATCACGCTCGCGCAGCGCGGCGGTATGCTCGCTCTGCAAGTGGCTTAACTTACGCGGCGGAGTATCCAGTGCCTGCGCCAATCGGGTACAGGCGGTATCCAACACGTCAATGGCTTTATCGGGCAATTGCCGACCGGCCAGGTAACGAGCAGAGAGCGCCGCGGCAGCTCGCAGGCCGCTCTCACCGATCAGCACGCCGTGGGCGCGCTCATACACATCACGTAAACCGCGCAGAATGACCAGCGCTTGCGCAACGCTTGGCTCGGAAAGCGCAATGGGCTGGAAGCGACGAGAGCGCCGGGTCTTTTCAAAATACTTTTGTACTCACGCCAAGTAGTGGCGGCGATGGTACGCAGCTCGCCCCGCGCCAGAGCAGGCTTGAGCAGGTTGGCCGCATCACCGCCGCCTTCCTGATTGCCAGCGCCAATCAGCGTGTGTGCTTCATCAATAAACAGCAGCGTAGGCCGCGGGGCATTTTGACTTCGTCAATCACCGCTTTAAGGCGCTTTTCAAACTCGCCTTTCACCGCGGCACCGGCTTGCAGCGCACCCAAATCAAGGGTCAGCAGCTCAACGTCTGCCAGCGCAACGGGCACTTGCCCTGCCACAATACGGGCTGCCAACCCTTCTACCACGGCACTTTTTCCTACCCCGGCATCGCCAACCACGATGGGGTTGTTTTTGCGCCGACGTCCCAGGATATCGAGCATTTGGTCGATTTCCGGATCACGCCCTAGTACGGGGTCAAGCTCGCCATTGCGCGCTTGTTCGGTCAGCGATGTGGCAAAGCGCGCCAGCGCGCTGTCATCGCCAGCGGGGCGGGCAACCTGGCGTGGACTCGCATCGGCATCATCCCGAGGCGCTTCGGCTGAATCGGCCGTAAGACGCTCCAAGTGGCGGCGTAGATTTTCCCGATTGATGTCCGCCAACAGTCGAGCAGAGACTACTCCTAAATAGCGGTCGGTATTATGGAGCAAGGTAGTTAGCACCGCCCACCGCGCAGCTCGCTATGCTGATACTCCGTGGTGGCCAACAGCCAGGCATCCTGAAGCAGCTCCACCAGCAAGGGGTGAAAAGCTGGGAGTGGCTACGTCAAGGTCCCTAGGTGGACGCGTTTCTTCAGCCAGTTGCGCACGCAACTCAGCCACATCAATGTCGAATGTTTTACATAAACAACGTACATCGCACAGCGGTTGATCAAGCAAGGCTTGCAACAAATGCGCGGCGGTGACTTCAGGCGCCTGCTGCTGCGCGCACAGCACGGCGGCCTGCTCAATTCCTTGGCGTGTGATCGTATTTAGTCGGCCAATAAGCGCTGGTAGCTCTACCCTGAGCATGGGGTCTCCTAACGGTAAATTTGGTTAAGAAGCGAGGTGATCTGCTCGGCTTGTTGGTCAAGCGACCAAGACAGGCCCAAATACACCGCCACCATGGCTAACCCAAACAGGCTGAAAATGCCCCATACAGGAAAGCCACTACGCAGCCGTTGGCGAACTCTCACAACATTGTGCAACGGCTGTGTCAGCGCTTCCTCAGGCGGCTGGTCAAGCGTGGCCAGTTGGTCGCCCAGAGCGCGTACTATTTGTTCATATTCATCGCGCCCGTGGGATGCGACTCGATAGCGGCCTTCAAAGCCAAGGCATAGGCAGAGATAAATAAACGCCAACATATCTCGGTAGCGCTGGGGCTCTTGCTGTAGCCGCGAGAGGATTGAAAACACTTTTCGCCGCCCCAGGTTTCATTATGAAAACGCGTCAACAGCGAGTGCTCAGCCCACTTACTCTGCCGCCCCAGGGCATTCCCATAACCGCTTCGTCAATGAAGGAGCAGAGCACGTAGCGATAGGCGAGCAATGTGGCGCGGTCATAGCCCTGTTCCGTCAGCTCAATCTCAATAGCGGCAATTTCATCCACTACCTGGCGATAGAGACGCTCGATATCGCCTGCACTATCTAGCTGTCGCACTCGTACCACCATGCCAAGCAGGCTGCTAGCGGCGTCCACCAGGGGATTAAGATTGTGCCCACGCAGGCGAAACCAGTAGTCCTCGTCAGCATCTAGTTGTTCAGCATGGCTATGGATCAGATGTTCCAAACCACGCTCATTTATCAGATCCTCATGGCGAACTTTGTCGTGTGCACCACGTGGCCTTACAGAGCGTTGATCACCCGTTGCGAGATGTTGCATGGCTTAACTCCTGATGGCCCAGAACTGCATTTCCAGCCCTGGAAATTCACCGGCGACATGGAAGGCGAACCCGCTGGCCCCGTTGAGCATGCCCCACGCTTCACTCTGGCGGTCCAGTTGGAAATAGGTGTAGCCCGCGTGATAGGGCAGTTCGCGGGGTGCGACCGGCAAGGGTTCAAGCGGAACACCGGGTAGTTGCAGGCTGATGAGGTCGCGAATACGCTCGACGCTGGCCACTTTGGTTTGTTGCAAAAACAGCTTGCGTAACCGCTCGTTGGGCATGTCGGCGCGAACCGCCAGAATGAACTCCGCCGATTCGATGAGGCTAACGTCAGTCAGGGGCGCCACCAGCAGACCAAAGCGGCGCGCCTGAAGCTGAATGGCAACAGCCCGAGGCTCTAGTACAGTGGAAAGCGCTTGACGCAGCATTTTCATCAGCGGTCGGAAAGCACGTTCAGGATGGTCATGCTCGTAGGCCGGACATTCTGGCGGTAACCGCGATTCGTCGGTAAAGGTCACTAGTTCACAGGCGACTTCGTGCATGGTGTCGTACAGCCGCTCCGGGTGGAGCTGGCCCAGCCGAGCAAGGTGTTGGAAACGCGGTTGCGCACGGTTTAGCAGTTGTAGCAGCATAAAGTCAGCGACATCAGCAACGCCTGCTTGATTCGGCGTAGAGAGGCGTTGAGCAATGTTGCGCGCCCGCTCGCGCATTAAACCGGCCATCTCACCCACGAATCGCTGTAACCCTGGTGCTGCTTGAACATTGAGCAAAGTAGGCAGGAATTGCTCATCAAGCACTAAACTGCCATCCGGGCGACGCTCAACAATCCGCGCTACGGATAGACAGGCGTAGCCACTACGGTCGTCACTCTCTAGTAGCAAACGCGGAGAAACCCGGGCCACGTCCAGCTCCGCTGTCGCACCATCGCGAGAATGAAGATCACGAACGCTGCGTGAAGAGAGGCGATAACGCGCAGGTAGGTCGTCTCCCGGCCAGCGCACTTCGCCCACGCCATCGGTTGCCAACGGCAGTCCTAAGTAGACCACTTGGTTGGTAATGCTGGCATCGCTGATCTCTAACGGCGTTGGCTCGACATCATCGGCCGGTAGCTGAAAGGCGACACCATCCGGCATAACCCCGCTGGCACGGCTAATGGCAATACGCCCAAAACTGAGAAACTCGTTATTTAATACCAGCGTATGAAAGCCGTATAAATAATGGCTAATCCCCTTTTAGCCGTACATCAATTAGCCCTTCTAAACTGCGTTGCTGCTGCTGAAAATGCTGTGGCTTAATAAACAGGCCTTCACTCCATACCACACGATTACGGCTGGTCATTACTCTTCCCTCCTTAGTTCTACTTCGCTATCCCGGAGGTGAACCAGCAGGTGGTAATGCTCGCCGCGGCTCTTCACCTTAACGACCTTCTTCCACTCGGCATCGTTGGGCGTGGCGTAGAAAGCAATCAGCCCGATGTAACGCGTCTCTTCATCAACTTCGAACGGTTCGTAAAACTTCCACTGCCCTGGTAGCAAGGTAAAGTCATCGTGGGTGAGGTGGTTGGTACCTAACGCCTCTTCCAGATCACGACTCAGTTGCCCTAAGTCGGCCGCCATCAGCATGGAATCATCTTTTAACTGCAGTACCTGAAAGCGCAGCGGAGTACCTTCCCCGTCCACATTGGGATTGACGTTTGGCTCGGCAATCATGCTTAGATCGACTGTCGTAGGCTGATCTTCTGGGTAGCCGACAGGAATCGATGGATCCTGCATTACCTGCCATGCCTTGCCCGTGGCTTCACGGGTCGAGGCACAGCCTACCAAAAGCAAGATGATGCAAAGTAACCAGGCAAGCCGTGCCATATTTCGCACGCTCATGCTCTGCATGCTCATGCTTCCTCCCGCTGCTGGCGTCGCACCGATTGGTCGTAGGCTTGCTCAAAAACTTCCCAAAACAGCTTTTGAAAACCCTGCTGGCGACCAGAATTGAGCTCACGGTAATAGTAGTGATACATCTCCCACGCCCAGCCGCCTTCATCTTCAATGCGATTACCGGCACCACGGTAAGCATGGAAACGCTTGAGTAACGCTTCAGGGGAGAACGCATCAAGTATTGACCCGAGTGCATGACCAATCGCCTCTTCCACAGCAGCTTGATGCTGCCCCTGGTGACGTAAACACTCGGCTACTGCTTCAGGTGCTGATAAGTGCACCGGGCTACGCTGGGCAGAAAATAGGGTTTCAGCGGTTTCATCGTAGGATTGCCCCAGGCGCAGTGGATTATCTTCGATTGGCTGTAAACGACGATCACGGAGTGGGTACTTACTGTCATTCTGGGATTGCTGCAGTACCCGTAGGCCATCAATGGTCGCACGCAGGGTTTGCCCGCCTCTTCTAAGAAAGCCTGCTGCTCCTCGCTATCACGAAAGGGTAAATCGAGACCTAAGCCCCTTAGCAGCGGGTCTGCACCAACATGGCCAAGCGTTTGTGCTGTCGGCTTCTGCCAGCGATCTTCCAACTGCTCCCCAACCGAGCGCTCCAAATCGTTTATCTGCCGCTCATCCATACCACTGCTCCTCCGCGTTGCTGTGCCGTTTGGTGTTTTAATGTCAGGTAGGCTTAAGGCTTCATCATGGTGCTCTTGTTGCTGCCACTGCCCACGGTTGTGTAGATAAGCCGGCGCTTGAGTTTCATGCCTTTGATACGCTTGCTGGCGATGTGAGAGTGTCATCGCCTCTAACGGCTCCATGGTGGGCAGTGACGATTGATTCTCTTCATCTAGTGCAACCATCGGGTCATGTGCAGTCGAACCCGGCAAAGCTCCACCTAACGCCTCCATCGGATCACCTTTTTCTGCATCGTGATTAAAGGTTTCACCGCCCCGCACTGACCAAACAACACCATGGGTTGAGACTTCGTCGTGCTCTTCGTCAATCAGCGTGGCAAGTGAGTGGATGCCAGGCTGCCACGCATGCCGATCTCCGAGATGGACTTTCAAGCAATATTCGCCGATCAACAGCTCGTCGCCATCGCGTAAAGCTACTTTCCGATGACGCCCAATCGGCAGTGTGGTCCGGTTAATGAAGGTGTGACCGCTCAGGTCTACCAGGCAGAACTTGCCGTCAATTTTGATAATTTCGGCGTGGCTGGGCCTAATTCGCCCGCTATGATCTTGTAGTAACCAATCGTCGTGCTGGCCGCTGCCTAGCGTCCCTCCTTCCTGATGGAAGACAAAGCTACTGGTTGAACGGCCTTCAAGCTGCTCGCTGTTAGTAACTACTAACGTAATGGCGTCAATTTGATTGTGCTGCATGCGTTAACTCGTCATCTGTATACGGACACGACGACGAGTGCTGCAGTCATCGTGTTCGGGATCAACAAAAGTGGTCCATCCAAGTTGGCATGATCCGGCATCGCCTAAACGCATGGGCTTTACTTCACTCTCCAGCAATTCGAGTTCAAGGTCGTAAGCCAAAGGCTCACGCAAAACAAAGCTGACCAGCGTTTTGAGAGGGCTATGCTCTTCACCATCTGGAAGAAAGTCCCTGAATCGAGCTAGGCTTAAGCCCCGCAAACACAGCGCAAACTTGCCGTTCACATCGGCGACACGCTCACCGGCGACCATGTCGCCGCCCAGTGTCATTCCCGAGACGCCCATGCAACTGCGCTGATCAAGAGGAATTTCTACCCAGCGCTGCACCCACTCTTCTATCTCTACGCGAGCCAAGTCGAAGCAGTGGCCTACAATGCCGCTAACCACATCAGGCGAGCGCGAGCGCCCAGCCAATAAGCCTGCATAAGCAAGCATTTTGCTCCAGTTGATCGACGTCTCACCGCGCAAATCACTGTCAGCAAGCCCTACCAGCGCGAAGATAGCCGCAGAAAAACCATCCTTTGCATCATCTTGATAGCGGACATAGTGGCGATATTTACGCCAACTACGATGAACGAGCGTCAGCAGTCGATGGTTAAAGAAGTCGAGGAAATCTCCGGCGCTCCCCTCTTGATGAGCTGCGTTATGCGCCAAGGTTTCCAAGTAGTAGCCGGGCAGCGGCGACTGAGCGCCCTACAGGCCAAAAAAACTTGACTTCCATCTCATACTGGCCCGCTTGCTTTTCTTTCAGAGCCAGCACATCGCTGCCTGGAAACCCTAGCGAAGCCGATGCGGTATAGCGCACCCGCTGAAATGTAGGCACGCTGCCGCCATGCCGCTGCTCCAAATCATCGTTGTGATGACGGTGCAGAAGCTCTACTAGTTGATAAAACTCGTAGCGTCGTGCTCCCCGCATGACAGGTGCCAGCGCTACATCAGGGGCTGCTGCCCCACCTGTAAGGTCCATTGATAGCGCTCTTGGTTATGGCGGTTAATGACATGCAGTTCGTGAAAGAGTTGATGCTTGCGTAGAGCGAGAAGAAACGCGCCAGCACACTACCAAACAGGTAAAGACTCCCCTCGTCACCGAAGGCTTCTTGATCCAACGTCATCACCGAGCGCAGCCCACGTACGGGCAATCCTTTGCGCAACCGGTCAACAGATTGCGTATCAATTTCCAGTATGCCCGATAACCTTTTTTGTGCGATCCGCTCTGCCTGCCTGTCCACTAGCGCACGGAAATCATAGGCACGCAGCACTGAACACAGCGCATCACGCTCTAGCAGGGAAAGGTAGTTCAGCGATAAATTGGAAATTAATATCCACAGCAGCCCATCATCGAGGGCAGGTCGTAACACCGGGGTTGGCCGGGTAATATTACGGAACGTTGCGTAAGCCGGACTCTCTTCCGTAGCCACACATAAGTCGCCAATGGTCAGTCGCTCAGGCAACTCACGATTGCTGCACGTCAGCTGCAGAGAGATCGTTTCACGACGCCCCAGGCAATCGCGTTCATCACTGCGCACAAACGCGATATCGTGATCAAAGCCATCACTACGCAGGCTCTCGCGCACTCTTATACGAAAGTGGAGCGCTTCTCTTCCCCGGTCTCGCTCAATTTGATGCTGAAAACTCTCGAAAGGTACGTAGTTGCGCGGCTTCTCCTGCCTCTCTTTACGTCCCCCCCTCTAAATGGCCCTGAACAGTATCAACACTAAAAATTTCGTAGTGGGAGGGAGCACGACTGCTAGGCCGTATTCGGTATTCGCTGCGCTCGCCACTTAAATCAATAGGCTCTGCATCGTGCTCGAAAAGATTAATCGCTGGTGTGCAATAAAGCGCCAAGTGCTCATCCTGCACACGGACATCGGCCGGTAGTGTTCGCGAAAATACAAACCTCAAGGTGACCTTGCTAGCGGCTCCATCAGGTAGATAGCGGCCGAGTCCAGCCACATCAAAAATGGAAAGCTTCGGAAAGCAGAGATACTCCTGCAGAATGCGGTACCCTTGATGAACATTCTGCGGATAAGGTAAGAGCGCCTGATCGCGCTCGAACCCTACTACGTTAAGCGCATTTGCAGGTAACCGCTGTGTTTGACCATCAACCTCGAGCTCCAAGCTTGCCAGGTAATGGCTCATCCATAGATACAGCGTGCGCGCAGTGTAACTATCGCCCCTAAATGCAAACGCAATGAGTCGATACCCATGGTATTCATCGGCTGATCACTGCGAACCTCCATCGTTAGCTCAACGATCGAGGATTCCCGCGTATGTTGTGCAACAACCCCTATCGGCGCCAACGGATAGAGCGTAACATCATGGCAAGTGCGAAACAGGCATGGCGTGCCCTCTACCGGCTCACTGGCAAGCTCCGTTCCACGCTCAACCCGCTGTTGCTGGCTCAACGAGTACCAACTGGGGTAAACTGCACCACCGTCATGCTAGGCACTGGGCGAAGGTAATTCGGCCACAGCATGCTGATTAAAGAGTGAGTGAGCTCTGGAAAATCATCCTCGACTTTTTCCCGCATACGACCTGTTAGAAAGGCAAACCCTTCTAATAGCCGCTCGACGTCAGGATCCGTGCTGCGCTCAGATAAAAGCGGCTTAAACCGGGATTTGCATCAGCAAACTCTCGGCCCTGGCGCTTTAAAAAATTAAGCTCGTCTCGATAGTAGCGATTCAGCATTCGTGCCTCTCAGGCCTATCAGTTGAGACACTGATAACGCTTGTTGTTTAGCAACAAATCGATCGTCGCCTGTGTGTTTTCTCTACCCAAAGCGACAGTGGCATGCACTTGAAAGCGCAGCTGCAACGGGTCGCCATGGTTAGGTAAAGACGCCACGTCCACACGTTTGACTCGGGGCTCATAACGCTCAATGCACTGACAAATGGCCTGTTGAATATTGCGCTCCAAGTCCAGCACACCAATCGTTGCATCGTTAAAGTCGAGTAAGCCTAAGTCCGGCGCGCATGCACTGTTACCAGGATGGCTATTGAGCAATTCAACCAAGTGGCGTTTGATTGACTCGACTACCTCTGTCACCCCATCAGCATCCTTTCGCAACGCGGACTGGCGAGGCTCGGCAAGCCGTTCAAATAAGCGGCTTCCCAAGAACTCACTCCCCAGCAACCCACTGCCATCTGTTGTCATGATTGCCGCCCTTTACTCTTTATCGAGACGACCAACCAGCGAGAGCTCAAAGTTGGCACCCATATATTTGAAGTGCGGGCGAACAGCCATAGAAACCTGATACCAGCCTGGATCACCCTCGACATCAGACACTTGAATAGAGGCGGCGCGAAGTGGGCGACGGCTACGCACATCTGCTGGTGGGTTTTCTTGATCTGCAACGTATTGGCGAATCCAGGCATTGAGCTCACGTTCGAGATCCTGACGCTCTTTCCATGAGCCAATCTGCTCTCGCTGAAGCACTTTTACGTAGTGCGCCAAGCGGTTAATGATGAACATGTAGGGAAGCTGAGTACCCAGCTTGAAGTTAGTCTCAGCAGCTTTACCTTCAGCCGTATTTGGAAAGACCTTAGGTTTTGAACAGAGTTGGCTGAGAAGAAGGCAGCATTATCACTACCCTTTCGCATAGTTAATGAAATGAAGCCCTCTTCGGCCATTTCAAATTCGCGGCGGTCAGTAATGAGTACTTCGGTAGGAATTTTAGCTTGCAACTGGCCGAATGCTTCGTAGGTATGTACGGGTAAGTTTTCAACGGCGCCACCACTTTGTGGGCCAATGATATTGGGGCACCAGCGATACTTGGCAAAGCTATCGGTTAAGCGCTCCGCTAATAAGTAAGCGGTATTCCCCACAAATAGTGCTCATGCTTTTCACTTACATTTTCGCGGTAGTTAAACGTTTTAATCGGGTTTTCTATCGGGTCATAAGGTGTACGCAGTAAGAAGCGTGGCGCTGTTAAGCCAAGGTAACGGGCATCTTCTGACTCACGGAGGCTACGCCAACGAGCGTATTTTGGCCCTTCAAAATAGCCTTGAAGTCTTTAATGTTTGGCAGCTCTTCAAAGCTCTCAATGCCAAAAGGCGGGCGCAACAGAGGACATAAAGGGCGCATGGGCCATCGCTCCCACGGCTGCCGAATGTTGCAATAACTTCATGTCAGGGGTAGAGGGGCGAAAAATCGTAATGACCGATGATGCCTGCTACCGGTTCTCCGCCAAACTGACCGTAACCTGCGTTATAAACATGATGGTAAAGACCGCTCTGACTAATCTCAGGCGCAAACTCAAAATCTTCCAGCAGCTCCTGCTTGGTGGCATGCAACACATCAAGCTTAATGTTTTCGCGAAAATCAGTACGATCAACCAGTAATTTCAAGCCTCGCCAAGCCGACTCTAACTGTTGAAAATTTGTTTCGTGCAAAACTTCATCTACTTGATGGCTGATTTTGCGATCCAGCTCGACAATCATGTTATCAACGAGTGATTTGTTAACCTTTGGAGCCGCATCATCTCCATTAAGCAGTTCTGCGATGAAAGCCGCCACACCCTGCTTGGCAACATCGTAGCCCTCATCAGCAGGCGCCATACGTGTTTGCGCCATTACCTGATCAAGCAAAGAGATTTCTGCTTCCGTCTCTGCCGCTGTGTTCTGTTGCTTTGCTGTCTTGCTCATAGCTGTGCCTCAAGTCCGCTGATCTGCAATAAAAAAACGCTGCCAATAGAGAGGAGTTATTTGCCTTTATCAACATCCAGTAATGCCAGCTCATTCAACAACTGCTGGCGGGCATCGTCGTTTTCTAGCAGTTTTGTAGCCGATCTCGGAAAGCAGGCACATTGCCCAGCGGCCCCTTCAAAGCAACTAGAGCCTCACGCAATTCCACTAGCTTGCGCAATTCAGGCACCTGTTTTGCAACAGCATCAGGAGAGAAGTCTTCGAGTGAGCGGAAGGAAAGATTGACCGCAATATCTGTTGACTCATCGCTTTCCTCAAGGCGATTGGGCACCGCAGTTTGTAGGCTTAACCCTGCCTCGCGCATCACCGACTGAAAGTTGTTTTTATCAACAGAAACAGATTGACGCTCCTCGATAGGTGTCTCTTCCTCCCCCCCTTTAAAATCCCCTACCACCAATAGCTTTAAAGGCAATTCAGTATCAGCCTGCTGATCACCGGTAGCGGGTACATACTTAATATTGATGCGTTCTTTCGGCGCAACGGTTCCTTGCTTAGCCATGATAGTTAGCCCTGAAGAGAGATGTATCAATGTAACCGTGAATGGTTCTCAATCCCGGGAAGGTAACGAATTATGAAAAACTAAGCCAAGCGGCCTCTATTACTAATAAGCACCGGAATTTTTCTCCTTTATAATCCCCATCATCGATTTTTTTTTTATTTTCTGCATTTTTAGGCGAAATTAACGGAATATAGGGCAAAATAATCAGCACATTATATGCTAATTATAATTTGTAAGATATTTCTTACAGTTTCTATCGGCAATCTCTTAAGATTATTGACAGAAATAACGCACAAAGAATTTTTAAAAAGCGATCAGACACGAAGAATGCGAGTTATTAATGTAATAACTTCAGCTTAAAAACTAACCACAAGAGTAGCTTTGTTACCAACTGAAACTTAAGGAAAGTCTTTCTTTATCAATTAAGTCACTCAATTATATTTAAAGTAAGTAAGCAAATGGTTGCCCAACAAGCGAGTAGTTGCTTAAGTCAGGCAATTTATTGCCTAATAAAAATTAATATATAAAATTAAAAAATTAAATCACTGAAAGCTAAGGTAAAAAAAAAAGGTGGCATATTACTTGCTCTAATTAGGGGTGTCCATACGACATCACTAACTATTTCACTCAAGGAGCAGACCATGCCAACACCATGTTATATCAGCATTGAAGGCCAAACTCAGGGCAACATCACGGCAGGCGCCTTCACCCCTGATTCGGTGGGTAATATCTACGTTGAAGGTCATGAAGACCAAATGCTGGTGCAGGAATTCAAGCATGTTGTTACCGTACCGACTGATCCTCAGTCTGGTCAGCCATCCGGTCAGCGCGCTCACAAACCCTTTATCTTTACTGTTGCCCTGAATAAATCAGTGCCATTGATGTATAACTCACTTGCCTCTGGCGAGATGCTGCCCAATGTTGAGCTGAAGTGGTACCGCACTTCTGTCGAAGGTAAGCAGGAACACTTTTCACCACTACATTGACGGATGCCACTATCGTTGATATCAACCTGCGCATGCCGCACGCCCAAGACATCAATAAATCTGAGTTCACACAATTGATGGATGTGTCGCTAGCTTACCGTAAGATTGATTGGGAACACACGGTGGCAGGAACTTCCGGTTCGGATGATTGGCGCGCCCCGATTGAAGGTTAAGTTATCGCTAAATCCCTAGGTGATGCCTGAAATATAGGCTAGAAACAAACGAAGCCCTTTCCAACCGGAAGGGCTTCGTTGTTTACTGTCTCGTTACTGCCTTATCGCTCTTGATACAGAGGCAGAGGCCAAGTTCTAAACAAACCGCCCCAGGCCAACAGCTGAGCGCAAGCGATCCATTGTTACGGCGGCTTCTTCCCGTGCCCGCTCCGCGCCTTTCTGCAAAACCGCCTCAATATGGGCTGGGTCTTCCATGAGTGCATTATAGCGTTCACGCGGAGCGCTCAAGTGTGCATTCAGGTATTCAAATACCAAGTTCTTTGCATCGCCCCAGCCAATACCATCGGCATACTGTTGGCGCAGGCTTTCGGTTTCTGCCGAGGTCGCAAAGGCTGAGTAAATTTGGAACAGTGTGCAGCTATCGGGGTCTTTTGGCTCACCTGGTTCCAGCGAGTTCGTTTTGATTTTACGCACCAGCTTTTGCAGTTTTTCTCAGAGGCAAAGAGCGGGATCGTATTGTCATAGCTTTTGGACATCTTGCGCCCGTCCAAGCCATTCAGAAGCTGTACTTTATCGTCAACGACGGCTTCCGGGAGGACAAAATGCTGACCCTTGTAGAGGTGATTAAAGCGCCCGGCGATATCGCGAGCCATCTCAATATGCTGAATCTGGTCACGCCCTACCGGCACCTTGTTGGCGTTAAACATTAAAATGTCTGCAGCCATCAGCACTGGGTAACCAAACAAGCCCATTGTAATGCCTTTGTCTGGGTCTTGGTTTTCTGCTTCTTCGTTCTCAGCCACCGCTGCTTTATAAGCATGGGCGCGGTTCATCAAGCCTTTGGCGCACACGCAGGAGAGCATCCAGGTGAGCTCGGGAATTTCTGGAATATCCGATTGGCGATAGAAAATGGCATTGTCGGTATCCAGCCCCAATGCCAGCCAAGTGGCAGCAATTTCCAAGCGAGATTCCTGCACACGCTTCGGGTCTGGGCACTTAATTAAGGCGTGATAGTCAGCCAAAAGTAAAACGACTGAACATTGGGGTCCTGGCTTGCCTCAATGGCAGGCTTGATCGCTCCAATATAGTTGCCTAGATGGGGCGTGCCGGTAGTGGTGATGCCGGTAAGGACGCGGGTTTTGGCGGTTTGACTCATGGTTTTCAGGCTCTTAATCAAATACCGCTATGATAACGCGCCCCTGGGCTGTGGCGAATGGCGGTTTATCAATCATAGAGCTACTCAATCACTACCCATTCTACTTCACTTTCTTCATTACTATCCCCAGAAGCTTGATCTACTTCAAAGCTACCTTCACCTATAATTCTGCCTGCCCCACTCACTGTTACCCTATTTCCCCAAACAGCCCCTCTCAAACCACCGCTACCACTAATATCCACGTTCGCATATGGAGCATAAATCATTGCCATCACTTGTGAGGAGCCATTAATAATTACATTCCTATCGTTAGGCCCTCTGTTTTCCTTAACAGAATAAATCATGAACTTTGGTTTACCGTTTTCAATTACTTGCAAGTCTTGCATTTGAAGAGCTTTCCATATAAGTATTTCCAGTAACGATAACTGTCAAGCTACTATTAGCGTCAAATGTCAGCCCTTTCCTCCACCTCCTCCAAGTCTCAAATCTCCGTCCACTATCAACACCACATTTTCGCCACCAGTTACGTTCAAACTGCCATTGGTAAGATTAAAGTTTTTCGTTCTAATAACAGGCGCATCATTTTTGAGGCTTGGGATATCAGACATGTCATAATTCATGGCTTCCGCCATTATCTGATAGTCCTGCACATTATATGATTGATCATAAGCAACTAAGCCATTTTGACTAATCGCTGCATCAACAAGCGGATACGAACCAACAAGAATATTTTGATAGGCAAAGGGACTTTTGGTTAAGGCTATCGTTTGTTGATCAATCCTTTGTATAATTCTTTTATATTGAATGGATCATCGATATTAGGACCTAAGCTTACACTCTCATTATAATTTTCAGCCTGCTCAACATCCCACCAGTCTGGATAAACAATATTTCCTCCAGCATCTATTGAATCTGGTGAAGTGGCTCCTCCACTTATTTCCACATTACCGCTTGTTACAATGCCACCAGAAACTCTCGCACTTCCCGTTAAAGAGACCCCACCATTTCCAGCGGTAATAGCGCTTTTACCGACATTAACAGGACCATCGTCTTCTGGTGGGATAGAGGTGCTTTCTTTTCTACAATAGCAAGAAAAGCAATAGCGATATAATCATCAATATTACCGCTTGGCATATCGCGCACTTGACCAATTACTAAGTCGGCATTTCTACCATCCTCTTGCAAACAGCCACCGTGATAATAGCCTATGATCGAATTTTCGTTATAGCTTTCAATCTTTTGAAATCAGAAAACCGGTCTTTTCGTTAATTCTTTCTCTCAAATCAGAACAAGATATAGCGCTAGAATCAGGATACTTATTATAACTATCTTCTTTAATACGCTCCGCTGCCCCATACTCAGCTGCCATCTGTGCAATGATCGTAGCCCTATAATTACCCGCTAAACGCTCATCAATCAACGCGCTCTGCATGCCTGACATGCCTAACATTAGCGCGCCAGCGAGCAGTGCCATAACAATCACTAATGCTGCACCTTGCTGCTGTTTCATGAAGTAGGCTCTTCTGGTGAGATCGCTTTATTTCGCTCGCTGATGGTAAAGGTAATTTGATCGCACGTGGCATCCACACCTTCTCGGCAATCACCAATGGCCAATGTGACTATATGAGACACACCATCACCAATGGATTCAGAAAGCGTCGGACAGGCTGTCTCTTCATCAACTTGGGCAAGATCAACTATTGGTTGGCTTTGAGCCTCATCCTGCAGAACACAGTAATGACGCGTACCGCTATCAGAGCTTCGCTCATCTGCGACGATAGCGTAGTTACCAATATTTCCTTTCCGACCCGCTTCAGTCAGAGTGCTTACCGCAAAATTAATGTCTCTTGTTTACGACTGACCTTGTCAACGGTTTGAAACGTTTGAAAAGTCGTTAAAAAGTTGACCAGCCCCAGGATAATCACTGTGCCGATGGCCATTGCTACCATTAGCTCCACTAGGGTAAACCCGCCTTGGCGCTGTTTCATTACTGCACCTCGAGCCTTGGGAGACGAAATGTGTAGTCGAAACGATCATTCTCGTCATCACCAAGTACCAGCACCACATTAAAACGGCATTTGTATTCGCCGTTGCCTCTGCCGATGCTGCTTTCGCCTTTTGGCATTGCGAAGCGGGTTTTGGTCATTATCCGTAAACCAATCATCTTTCCACCCTTCCTCAACAGCTAATCTGTCGATATCTTCACAGGTTTCGCCAGAGTTTAGTGCAACCAGCTGCGCCCAAAGCCGTTCCTGTGCATCCACAGCCGCCACGCTTGCCACTGATCGCTGATAGCCTGCATTGGCACTTTGCAATGCTTTAAGCTGCATGGCCGCTACACCGATCAGGCCAATGGAAAGAACCAACAACGCGATGAGCGCCTCTATTAGGCTAAAGCCATATTGTTGTCTCATGGCTCGCCTCTACGGATGCTGCCTGTCGTATTAATAACAAGCGTCACGGGGTCGATGTCGTCTTGTTGCGGATTGAGCGTAATGCGACAAGGGGTGGAAGTGTCAGCACGGCAGCTATCAATATCTGCATCACCTAAACTTTGAAAAGTGAGCAAGAACGCTTGATCTGGCTTGGTTATATTAGATGCCTGTCCTAACCGCAAAATCTCATCGATCGCATCGCTTTTGGCTACCCAATAACACCAATCCGAGTAGCGATAGGTGGTGTTTTCTTCACCACTTTCATTAGCCTCTTGAGCGACTTCGTTATTTCTACAAGATTCAGGACGGCGATTTGCCGTCGCGGCATTGGGAGGTGAAAAGATGACGGATACATCACTACGCTGTTTAATCGCCTCGCTGCGCGCAAAACTCAGAATAGAGATCATTTCGTTGACGTCGCCCGTTAACTGCTGGCGAGCGAGAAAACCGGCAAACGCAGGCACCGCCATAATAGCGATGATCGTTGCAATCATTAGCGTGACTAACAGCTCAATCAGGGTAAACCCGAGTTGCTGCTTCAGTTTACCAACAACCATTGGGCAACCTTTCACCGCTCGAACTTAGGGTAATATCGCCTGTACACCCATCACTCTGCTTTGTTTTTGCAGTCAGCAGGTAGCCATTACCATTGATGCTTTTCGAGATTTTATAATTGTTTTCCGGGAGTTCTCACTGAAGGTACAATCGCTATACGTATATGAACGTGTATAGCAGCGCTCAAGTTCGGAGGCAGCCTGCATAAGGCCAGCATGCGCATCGGTGCGCACTGATTTTGTACATAACGGGTATAACTGGGGTAGGCAATAGAGGCGACAATGCCAATAATCACCAGCACAATCATTAACTCAATGAGGGTAGAAGCCGCGCTGGCCCTTCAAGAAAGAACGGCCAGTGGAAGGATGAGAAACATAAGACACGCGGCTTTGCTCCTGTATTAGTCGACTCATACCGTTTCAGTATGTCGCAAACTAATACGCTTTGCATCACGATTCCATTTCTTAGCCGCTCACAATTACCTTTTCACGTAGCTCCTTGGGCATAGAAAACGTGATGGTTTCTTCGCGGCCCTGTAACTCTTCGGGCATCGATGCACCAAGGCTTTGCAGCTTAGCGATCACGCCTTTTACCAGTACTTCGGGTGCACTGGCGCCAGCGGTCACCCGACACGCGCCACATTTTCCAGCCACTGCGGGTCAATCTGTTCGGCGTTGTCAATCAAGTAGGCGGGGGTACCCATGCGCTCAGAAAGCTCCCGCAAACGGTTTGAGTTTGAGCTATTGGGGCTGCCCACCACCAACAATAAATCACTCTGCGCGGCTAGCTCACGCACGGCATCCTGGCGGTTTTGTGTGGCGTAGCAGATATCGTCATTGCGTGGCCCTTGGATGTCAGCGAACTTATCCCGCAGGGCGTCGATCACCTTGGCGGTGTCATCCATCGACAGCGTGGTTTGGGTCACAAAAGCCAGTTTGGTAGGATCACGCACTTCCAGTTTAGCGACATCTTTCTCGTCTTCTACCAAGTAAATGCGTCCACCGTGTGAGGTATCATAGCGCCCCATGGTACCTTCTACTTCAGGGTGGCCTTCGTGACCGATCAGGATGCACTCCTGCCCTCGTTTGGCGTAGCGCAACACTTCCAGATGCACCTTGGTGACTAGCGGGCAAGTGGCGTCAAATACCTTCAAACCACGACGCTCAGCATCAGCTTGTACCGCGCGGGAAACACCGTGGGCAGAAAAGATGACAATGACATCGTCAGGCACTTCGTCCAGCTCTTCAACAAACACGGCCCCGCGGTCGCGCAGCGTTTCGACCACAAAGCGGTTATGAACGACCTCATGCCGGACATAGATAGGCGGGCCAAAGACATCAAGGGCACGATTAACGATATCGATCGCGCGATCCACACCGGCGCAAAAGCCGCGTGGATTAGCCAATTTAATCTCGATGGGTTGTGCCTGCTGCGCACTGGAAGATTGAGTGCTTGGTGACTGCGTGCTTGGTGAATGCATTAATAGCGCCTTGATGCGAAACCGCATCTGCTTAGTGAGTTCGATCGCCGCCAGTTAGTGGGCTGAGCTTAATGGGTGGTCACCGGCTTAACGTCCAGCACCTCTACCTCGAAGGTGAGCGTGCGGCCCGCTAAGGGATGATTGAAATCCACCTCAATACGATCACCGTCAATGGTTTTGACCACGCCTGGCAATTCCGTTCCCGCTTTATCGGCAAACGACATCACCATGCCAATTTCTGGCGCTTCATCGCCAAAGTCTGCGCGTTTCAATGTCTGAATATTTTGTGGGTTATGCTGGCCGAAAGCATGTTCAGGGGTTATCTGAAAGGTAGCCTCTTGGCCTGCAGACATGCCTTTAATAGGATGCTCAAAACCGGGCGGAAGATTGCCATCGCCAAACTCGAAAGTGGCCGGTGCTTTCTCTTTGTAGAGTCCACTAAGGTGCCATCTTCCAGCTTTAAGGTGAAGTGCAGCGTCACTTCCATGCCATCGTCAATACGGTAGTCGCTCATTACCATCCTTACCTGTCTATAAATGACTTTTCGTGAATGTCTTCGCGTTAGGGCAGACCGCTATTAACAGACCTTCATGACCAGACCGTTATGAAACGTTTCCGTGCGTTTTTTGCGCCGCCGCTCACCCATAATAGATTCCCAGATTAAAGCGACTGCCCCAGGGTAATCGCAATATCCGCCACATTAAACGCCGGGTAGTACCACCCAGCGACGTGGAAGGAGAGAAAATCGACCACATAGCCATGCACCAAGCGGTCATAGAGATTCCCCAGCGCACCACCGATAATCAACGGCAGCGCTATCGCCAACAGTTTTTCATCGTGTTTGATACGTGTGAGCCAAATTGTTAAGCCTACCGTCGCGCCAATCGCAATAATGGCGAAAAACCAGCGCTGCCAGCCGGGGTGCGTGGCTAAGAAGCTAAACGCCGCGCCAGTGTTATGCAGCAGCGTCAGGTTAAAAACGGCAACACTTCCACTGGCTGTGCATAACCCAACTGGCTGCTGGCCACGTATTTCGTGGCCAAATCCAGCACAATCACCGCCAACGCTAGCCACAGCCAACGCAACGGCCGCTGCATGGTCGGCCGTGCGCTTTCATCGCTAGGCGCGTTTGCATCAGGCGTGCTCTTATCAAGCATAGTAGCGAACCTCACCGCTGCCCTCGGGAGGTTACTAATGCAGCAGCCGCATAGATCCGGATGTTCAGCATGGGTGCCCACATCCGGGCGATGGTGCCAACAGCGCTCGCACTTGGTGTTGTCACTCGCGTTGACCGCCACTTTCAAGCCTTCAAGCTCGGTGTCTTCAGCCTCACTCGCATCAGCCCCACTTACAGCAGCCAAGGGCCTCAACGTGACTTCACTGGTCAGCATGACAAAACGCAGCTCGTCACCCAGTTTAGCCAGTGTCGCCTGCAGCTCATCACTGACGTACAGCGTCACTTCGGCCAAGCTGCCCTTAATCACTTTGGCATTACGGGCATCTTCCAGGCACTTATTCACCGAGTGTTTGACTTCTAACACCTGCTCCCAGAAAGCACGGCCCAGCTCGGCATCCTCATCCAGAGCGCCAAGGTCAGTGTAGTAGGTCTCGAGCAGCACGCTATCGCCGCGCTTACCTGGGATGTTCTCGTGGATCTCTTCAGCGGTGAAGGAGAGAATCGGCGCGATCCAGCGGCTCAGCGCTTCCACCACGTGATAAAGCGCGGTTTGCGCGCTACGCCGTGCCAGCGAATCGGTTTGTGTGGTGTATTGGCGGTCTTTAATGACATCCAGATAGAAACCGCCCAGTTCCCGGGCGCAGAAGCCGTGCACCTGCTGGTATACATCCAGGAAGCGGTACTCTTCGTAGGCTTTTTCGATCCGCGCCTGCAATTGGTGGGCACGATCCACCACCCACTGATCCAGCGCCAGCATATCGCCAAACGCGACTTGATTACGCTCTGGATCAAACCCGTTAAGGTTTGAAAGCAGGAAGCGAGCGGTGTTACGAATCCGGCGATACACGTCTGACGTACGCTTCAAAATCTCGTCGGAGACGGCCATTTCGCCGGAGTAATCGGTGGAGGCGACCCACAGGCGCAGAATATCGCCGCCCAGTTTATCCATCACTTCCTGAGGCGCCACCACATTGCCCAGTGACTTGGACTGCTTGCGCCCCTGGGAATCAACGGTAAAGCCGTGGGTCAGCAGCTGACGATACGGCGGGTGACCGTCAATCGCCGAGCCAGTCAACAGCGACGAGTGGAACCAACCACGGTGCTGGTCAGAGCCTTCCAGGTACAGATCCGCCCGCGGGCCGCTTTCATGGCCGTGAGGGTGCGAGCCGCGAAGTACGTGGCGGTGCGTGGTGCCGGAATCAAACCAGACATCCAGCGTATCGGTGACTTTGTCATACTCCGCCGCTTCCGCGCCCAACAGTTCAGCCGGGTCGAGTTTGAACCAGGCATCGATGCCTTCCTGTTCAACGCGCTTGGCAGCCTCTTCCATCAACCCAACGGTGCGCGGGTGCAGCTCACCGGTTTGCTTATGCAAAAGAACGGGATCGGCACGCCCCAGTTACGCTGGCGCGAGATACACCAATCGGGGCGGTTGGCGATCATGCTGTGCAGGCGGGCCTGCCCCAAGCGGGCGTAAACGCGGTGGCTTCGATGCCTTCCAAAGCGCTTTCACGCAGCGTTTTGCCATCTTGCCTTTAATATCCATGCCCACAAACCACTGCGCCGTGGCCCGGTAAATTACCGGCGTTTTGTGCCGCCAGCAGTGCATGTAACTATGTTTGATCGGGATATGCGCCATCAGCGCGTTCACTTCGCGCAGCTTCTCGACGATATTAGGATTAGCCTTCCAGATCATCTGGCCGCCGAAGAACGGTAAATCATCTGCGTAAACACCGTTGCCCTGCACCGGGTTGAGCATGTCGTCGAACTCCATGCCATGCTCGCGGCAGGTCAAAAGTCATCCATGCCGTAAGAGGGTGCGGAGTGCACAATACCGGTGCTACCGACTTCAGACTCGACGTAATCCGCCAGATAAACGGGCGAGAGACGATCGTAGAACGGATGGCGGAAATTAATCAGATCAAGCTGCTTGCCTTGGGTAGTGGCAATCACCTCGCCTTGCAAACCAAAGCGTTCCAAGCAGCTTTCCACTAACTCTTCTGCTAGCAGTAACAGGCGCTCGCCAGTATCGACCAACGCATAAGTAAACTCAGGGTGAACGTTCAGCGCCTGGTTGGCGGGGATGGTCCACGGTGTGGTGGTCCAAATCACCACCGCCGCCGGCTTAGCCAGTTCAGCTAAGCCAAACGCAGCCGCCAGCTTGTTGGCGTCTTCTACCGGGAAAGCCACATCAATAGCATCGGACTTTTGTCCTGATACTCGACTTCGGCTTCCGCCAGCGCCGAACCACAGTCAAAGCACCAGTTGACCGGCTTCAAGCCTTTAAACACGTAACCCGCATCGACCATCTCGGCCAAGGCACGAATCTCGCCCGCTTCGTTGGCGAAATCCATGGTGCGGTACGGATGATCCCAATCGCCGATGATACCCAGGCGTACAAAATCAGCCAGTTGGGTTTCAACCTGGGCACCCGCGTACTCCCGGCACAGCTCACGAGCGTGTTCCGGCGCCAGGTGCTTGCCGTGAGTGGTTTCGACTTTGTGCTCAATGGGCAAGCCGTGGCAGTCCCAACCCGGCACATAAGGGGCATCGAAGCCGGCCAGATTCTTCGATTTAACGATAACATCTTTCAGGATTTTATTAACGGCGTGACCAATATGAATACTGCCGTTGGCGTAGGGAGGGCCATCGTGCAATACAAACAGCGGCGCACCTGCGCGCGCTTCACGCAGGCGCTGGTAAATATTCATGTCCTGCCACTGGGAAACCCGTCCTGGCTCTTGCTTCGGCAGCATGCCGCGCATCGGGAAATCAGTTTCAGGCAAATTCAGCGTGTGCTTATAATCCATGGTCTGGTCGGCCGTCGTTAGCATCGGCGGCATCATCCGCCGAATAAGAATCAGAAGAAATCGTATTTGAAGACGCCGCATTTGAAGACATCGCCTCACGCCCAAGCGGGGCCGAAGCCAGCGGAAGAGAATAACGTTGATCAGTCCTGCCATCTTCAGCACTGTCTTGGTCGGCCGCTGCCACCATTAAATACTGGCGAGCACGGTCCTGGTCACGTTCAATTTGCGCTTTAAGTGCATCAAGGTCATCGAACTTGACCTCGCCCCGTAGGCGCGTACAGGGTATACCGTCATGCGTTGACCGTAAAGGTCGCCGGTAAAATCCAGCAGGTGTACTTCAAGTGTCGGCCGATCTGCACCCACCGTGGGCCGGAAACCAACATTTGCAACGGCCGGGTAGCGTTTGCCGTTTGCAAGTTCCGCCACCACTGCAAAAACACCGCGCAGCGTTAACGGCTGTGGTAGCAACGGCAGATTGGCGGTGGGCACGCCAAGCGTACGCCCCAACTGCTGGTCGCGTACCACACGGCCATGTAACGAGTAGGGGCGGCCCAATAAACGTGCCGCGGCAGAAAAATTCCCGCTGGCCAGCAGGTACGCACTCGCGAACTGGAAACTCGCTCGTCATCCACAGTAAAAGTGCGCGTGTGCTCTACGCCGAAGCCTTGCTCACGGCCCACTTCCGCCAGTAGGGCAAAATCACCACGGCGATCGCAGCCAAAGCGGAAATCATCGCCCACCACCAAGTGCTTAACGCCTAACCCATCAATCAGCACTTGGTCGATAAACTCGCGCCCGGTCAGGCTACGCAGCGCGTCGTTAAACGGCAGAACCAGCACTTGTTCGGCGCCAAAGTCGCGCAGTAGCCGCACCTTCTCACGTAGGCGTGTTAACCGCGGCGGCGCTTGATCACCGGCAAAAACTCGCGCGGCTGGGGCTCGAACACCACCACTGTCAGCGGCACACGCCAGCGTGCGGCATGTTCACGGCACTGCTGAAGAATGGCTTGATGACCGCGGTGCACACCATCGAAGTTACCGATCGTCGCAACGCAGCCACGATGAGCCGCTTTCAAGTTGTGCAGACCTCGAATGACGCGCATGGCACCTCAGCCAGTGGGAGGACAAAGCCTCTGATTATAACGAACCTACACGCTAGGGTGCAGCGTTATGAGTGCATTTTAAAATGACGAACGCGTAAACCCAGTGCTGCCAGCCACGCGAAGTAGAGTGAGCCGCCCAAGATGACCAGCCCAGTGACCCAGCTTACCCGCTGCCAAAGGCCAAACGTGAGCCACGCCTGCCAATCGGGCGCTACAAAATAGAGTGCCGCACACATCAAAGCGCTGCCACCCAGCAACTGCACAGAATAACGCTTCCAGCCCGGCTGAAAGACCAACACACCTTGCTTATACAGCAAGTAACCCAGCAGGCCAGCATTCAAGAATGCCGACAATGCGGTCGCCAACGCCAACCCAGCATGGGCCAGCGGCCAAATCAGCAGTAGATTAAACACCATGTTAGCGACCATGGCGACAATGCCAACTTTTACTGGGGTTTTGGTATCTTGACGAGCAAAAAGCCCGGCGCCAACACTTTGATTAACATAAAGGCCACCAAGCCGAAGGCGTATGCGCGCAGGCTCATCGCTGCCATTTGGATGTCGTTATCGGTCATTGCGCCGTAATGAAATAGCGTAATCAGCAGTGGCTCGGCCAATACCGCCAGTGCTAGCGCCGCAGGCAAGCCTAACAGCAATACAATCCGAATCGCCCAATCGAGCATGGCGGCAAAGTGCTCTTTGGACTGTTCCGCATGGCGCTTAGAGAGCGCTGGCAAAATAACCGTCCCTATCGCTACCCCAAACACACCCAGCGGCAACTCCACTAAACGGTCAGAGTAATAGAGCCACGACACACTCCCCGCTGCCAGCAATGAGGCCAGCACGGTATCCAACAGTAGGTTGATTTGCGATACCGACACCCCGAACAGCGCTGGCCCCATCAGCCTTAGAATGCGACGCACGCCCTCATGGGCAAAGTTTGGCCACGGTGTGGGCATCAGCCCTAAACGTAATAAAAACGGCACCTGAAAAACCAGCTGCGCAGCCCCAGCGATCAACACGCCCCAGGCCAGCGCCATGGCGGGCTCTTCCATAAGCGGCATTAAAAACAATGCCGCACCAATCAGTGAAAGATTAAGCAGCACAGGGGTAAATGCGGGTACTGCAAACCGATTCCAAGTATTCAGCACGCTGCCCGAAAAGCGGTCAGCGAAATCAGCAATAAATAGGGGAACGTTAAGCGCAGCATATCGGCGGTCAGCGACAACTTTTCCGGTTCACTACCAAAGCCGGGGGCAAACACCCAAATGAGCCACGGCGCGCAGAGCATGGCCACGGCCGTAATCAGCGCCAGCACTGCCGTTAAGCTACCGGCAGTGGCATTCAATAGTGCGCGTATCTCCTCCCGGCTTCGCTGAGTAGAGTATTCCGAAAGCACCGGCACAAACGCCTGGTTGAAGGCCCCTTCGGCAAACAGACGGCGCAAAAATTAGGAATCTTAAACGCCACGAAAAACGCATCGGCGCCATCCCCCGCCCCTAACAAGGTAGCGATAACTACATCGCGCGCCAGCCCCAGCACCCGAGACAGCATAGTCATCGCACTGACGACGATACCTGAACGCATAAGCCCGCGACGGACCACGTTAGTGCCGGGCGTCGAGTTGGGTGTTTTTATCGCCGTCATAAGCTATCCAGAAAAAGCATCAAGGAAAATCATCCAGGCACAAAAACCGGCCGTAGCCGGTTTTTTATGGCGCCTGCCGGCTTACGCCGCCAGTGCCTTAATACGCTTGTTCAAACGGCTCTTCAGGCGAGCTGCTTTCTTCTTAGACAGCACGTCTTTGTCAGCAATACGGTCAACGACCGGTTGCATTGCCTTGAACTCTTCCATTGCCTTGGCGTGGTCGCCGGTGCCGATCGCTTTCACTACACGCTTGATGTAGGTGCGGACCATGCTGCGCTGGCTGGATTTCAGGACGCGACGGTTCTCGGCCTGGCGGGCGCGCTTGCGAGCTTGCTTGCTGTTCGCCACAGGGTATCTCCTTGGAGAATAAAGGTTGCCATTTTACCGGCAACGAAATTAAATATGTGTTCGTCGGCTGCGCTATCACAGCTCGACATTTCCGCAACATGACACTTCTATAACCACTGGCCTATCGCAACCAGTTGATTTGGCAGGTTTTAACCCTGCCAAAACGTACAACAGGCAGTTAAATGAAGCTGCCCATTCACGGGTCTTGTCTGAGAGGATGGCATAGTCTATCACGCACTAACCGTGCTTGCCAGCGGTTGTCAATACTGTACGCCAGCCTTAGTACTCTCTTTAATCCCCTCTTTAATATCCTCTTTGCCCCACACTACAAAATCGGGGTTAAGCACCTGCAGGGGATTAGCATAGCTTAAAGGTTGATCTTCCAGCGTGATCACTCGACCACCGGCCTGTTCAACAATTGCCTGGGCAGCAGCCGTATCCCACAGGCTGGTTGGCCCGAAACGCGGATATACATCTGCTTTACCTTCAGCGATAAAGCACGACTTTAGCGAACTGCCCATGGGCTGAATTTCATATTGTCCCAGTGCCTCTAGCCACGCCTTCATACGCGGGTCGGAGTGCGAGCGGCTTCCCAGCACTCGCCAGGGCTGCCCTACTAGCGGAGGCGATGACGCCTGGATGGCCTGCCACTGCCCATCAACAGAGATCTTAAACGCGCCCAAGCCTTCGGCGGCTAGGTGGGTAAACGCCAAAGCAGGTGCCACCACCACACCCAACACCGGCTGCCCTTTGGCGATCAGCGCAATATTGACGGTGAATTCATCGTTACGCTTGATAAATTCTTTGGTGCCATCCAGCGGGTCTACTAGCCAATAAAAGCCCTCGGCGTTAGCGGCGCTAAAGCGCTGGGTATCCTCTTCAGAAAGCACCGGCACTTCAGGCGTAAGCGCCTGTAAACCACGCGCAATAATCAAGTGAGCCGCTGTATCCGCTTCGGTGAGCGGGCTATTATCGTCTTTAAGCTCAACGGCGAACTCACGACTATATACCTGCATAATCGCCTCGCCCGCCTCGCAGGCTAGTTGCTCAACACTTTTCAGTAACGCCTTAGTGATAGCAGGCACTTTGTTAGCGGAAGTGGGCATGTTGACCTCAGCAAGTCGGCTTTATGGCATTGCCTGCCCGGTGGGTGATAATATTTTGCGCAAGAAATGGCGCGTGCGCTCGTCTTTGGGTGCGGTAAACAACTCTTCAGGCGGGGCTTGCTCGACGATGCCGCCTTCGTCCATAAACACCACCCTATCCGCTACTTCCCGGGCGAACTGCATCTCATGGGTAACCACAATCATCGTTTGGCGCTCTACGGCCAGCTGCTTCATCAGGCTTAACACTTCTTCAACCCACTGCGGATCAAGCGACGACGTAGGTTCATCAAACAGAATCACCTCGGCATTCGCCGCCATGGCGCGGCCAATCCCCACCCGCTGTTGTTGGCCGCCCGAGAGCGAAGCCGGGTAAGCATCGGCTTTTTTCCGCTAGGCCGATGCGTTCCAGAATTTCCCCGCCCCGCGCATGGGCTTTGGCCTTTGGCAGCTTGTCCACCACAATCATCCCTTCGCAAATATTCTCTAGCGCGGTTTTGTTGGCGAACAGGCCATAGTTCTGGAACACAAACGCAGTACGGCGGCGCAGCGCTAAAATGTCCGCCCGGCTGGCATGCTGCGTATCAACACTCAAGTCACCCACCTGCAACCGCCCGGCGTCTGGCTTTTCAAGGAAGTTAATACAGCGCAGCAGCGTTGACTTACCCGTACCGGAAGGGCCAATAACTACGATGATCTCGCCCTTGGAAAGGCTCAAATCAACATCTTTAAATACCGTGTGGCCACCGAAGCGCTTGGTAATGCCTTGCAGCGAAATCATCGTTGGTAGGCCTTATTCAGGTAAATTTCTAACCGACGCTGCCCCCAGGAGAGCACTTCTACTACCGCCCAATAGATTAGCGCCACCAGCAAGAACGCCTCCAAATAGAGAAAGCTGCCCGCAGCCTCTTTTGCGTAGCCCCATCAACTCGGTAACCCCGAGTGTAAAGGCCAGAGAGGTCGCCTTGATCATATCGATGAAGTAGTTCATCAATGTGGGTGTCGCCACACGTGTTGCCTGGGGCAAGATAATGCGACGCATCAGCTGTGATTGAGTCATGCCGATGGAGAGCGCGGCTTCGGTCTGGCTGCGGTCAATACCGACGATTGCAGCACGAATGGACTCGGCCATATAGGCAGAAAAGTGCAGCGTCAGCCCCAGCACCGCAGCGGTAACACCGGTAATCGCGATCAACGAACTAATCAGTTGCGGCAAGCCGTAGTAGAAGAGGAACAGTTGAACCAGCAACGGCGTACCGCGGAAAAACGAGATAAATAGCAGCGAAAACCCATTTAACACCGGCACTTTCGATACACGAACCACCGCCAGTAGGCACGCCAGTATCAGCGCAAAGAACATGGCGATCGTCGCCATCTGAAGCGTGAGCGGCAGATAGCGCAGCAGAACCGGCAACAGCCCCACATATATTCAAGGTTAAGCATAATTTTTAAACATAAGTTAGACCGCTTATAGCAAGCGGCCGTGGCAATGCCACGGCCGCATTAAATCAGGGTAGCCTAAACGTTACGGCTGGGTGATATCCGTATCAAACCACTTTTCCGATACCTCACGTAGCTCGCCATTATCGCGCAACTCGGCAAGCGCTGCATCAACACGCTCACGCTGCTCCCGGCCCGCTTCGTCATCGCGGAACGGCAACGCGTTTTCAATCGTCGAGAACGGCTGACCCGCCAGTTCTAAAGGCAAGCCTTTCTCTTTGATGACTTGTGTCGCACTCACGCGGTCCATCACAAAGGCTTCTACCCGGCCCAAGGCTACATCTTGCTCAATGTTAGACTCGTAGGTGCGAATATCTATTTCATCGGCGTTCGGCTGTTCACGCAGTAGCTGTTCGTAGTTGGAACCCAGGTTCACTGCCACGCTTTTGCCGGATAAATCTTCGACGCCCTGAATAGAATCATTACCCGCTCGCACCACGACCTGTGCGCCGTCATATACATAGGGTTCGGTGAAGGCGTACTTGGCTTCGCGCTCTGGTGTAATCGTTATTTGATTGGCAATGGTGTCGATACGGCCAGATTCCAGCATACCGGCCAAGCCCGAGAAGCTCGCAGTCACGAACTCGATGTCATCACCGGTTATCTCACCCACGGCATTCATCACATCGACTTCAAAGCCCTTAAGCTCATCCTGCTCCACAAACGTAAAGGGAAATAACCGCCCGACATGCCCACGCGCAGCGTATCGGCTTGGGCAGAAGCGGCGAACACACCGCTAGCAACGCTTAAAGAGAGCGCAGCGAGGGTAATATTGAGCTTACGTGATAGTGGCATGATTCTGTTTCCTCGTTGGTGGATAGCCCGACGATACGAATGACCGCATAGAAAGCCTGCACAGAAAGCCATGCGGATGTAATGGCTGCCATCTTACCCCCACGACAAAAACGAATAAAAGAATATTAAAGTTAATTTTTATTCTTATTTTGAATATATGGCCAGCCCTAGCGGGTTACTTGTGCTGTATAGCGTAGAACGTGCTCGCCGTGGCCGCTTGGCGCTGCGCATCAAATATGTCACCCCAAGCGCCGCTAGCTCCTGAGTAAACGCTACAAATTTTCAAGCTGTACCTTATCGAAACCGCGCTTACGCTTGGGCTTTTGAGAATCACACTCACACCACTAATTAGTTGCTCTTCTTGCTGGAAAGAATCCGCGGACGGCATCACTCCTGGGGGTAAGCATTAGTGACCAATACTGGATTTTGTGGGGTAACACCCGGCACGCTGTAAACCTGCATCACAGCGTCGTAGTGGGCATCCCCAGTTTTGCAGGGTCGTGTGTAACTTTTATTGAGTGCGAGATCAGGCTGGTTAAACATTACAAAGAGTACGTGGTTAGCGTTATTGTCATCACTTTCAGGAACCACTTCTTCAACACTACCGTCTTCGGGTAGCGTAGAGGCGCTATTCAACTGAAGGGCAGCACTATTGATAGCGGCTTGATCAATAGCCACCCTCGCCACCTAGGGACGAAGGCACATCGGGCTTAGCGGAAGGTGTCAATTTCTGCCCAGACCTCAACCACTCCCCGCCTCGCCACATCCCACTTTCCAGCACGCCTCTACCGCTCAGCATGTAGTACATAGCGACTACTAAACAATTAAAACTCAGCCAGCCAGCAGCAATCGCTAAGGTTATTGCCAGTTTATGCGGATCCATCGTTGGTTTCCCCGCCAAGTAAGAATACCTGATTTGTATTATTATCATTGCCCCTAGGCTCACTATAACTTACTTTTTATTGAACATACGAGCAAGATCGATTCTAGCGGGCATAGCCATTGGTGGGTGTGCTTACACAAGACAGCCAAGCCGATCCTTCATAGGCTGATGATCCACGTCCTACATTTAAGGCCATAAAAATGGGACCGTATGCGGCCCCATTTTACTATCGATTACCAAGCGGCTGGACAGTTAACCTAACAGAGAAAGAATATTCTGAGGAGTCTGATTGGCTTGAGCTAGCATCGAATTGCCCGCCTGCTGGAGAATCTGCGCTTTAACCATACTGGACGCCTCAATAGCGTAATCGGCATCTTCAATTCTCGACTTAGCAGCTCCCAGGCTCGCTTGCTCCTGGTTAAGGTTACCAATGGCAGACTCGAAACGATTGTTTAGAACCCCGTATTGACTACGATAGCCATCAACTTGCCCCACTGCCTGCTGAAGCTTCTGCATTGCCTCTAGGGCTTTCTCTTTAGGGTCCAACGCCACCCTTCGAGCCCCAATGAATGAGTATCAGAAGGGGTAGGAGCAATTGTGATGGCAGCTCGGTAATATGAGGCGCGTTACCCAGTTTAACGAGTAATGGGCGCGGCTCAGCGGTGCGAGGGTGTTTTCCCAAACGCCTCCGCGCTAAATGCTAGCCGGTCGATCTCCTCAGCGAGTTGCTGATACTCAGCATTGATTGAGGAGCGCTCAGCATCCGAAAGGGTATCTTTTGTGGATTGAATAGCCAGCTCGCTTGATCGCTGCAAGAGGGCGTTAATACTATCCAGCCTCCCTTCAGCAGTTTGCATCAGCGAGATGCCATCATTGATCCCACACGTTAAAGCCGAGCCGGCTCGAAGGTTGGACTCCATGCGGTTAGCAATAGCCTGCCCAGCGGCATCATCCTTTGCGCTATTGATAGGCAACCCTGATGAAAGGCGCTCGATAGCCGTCTCCATTGCAGACTGTGAGCGCTGGAGCTGATTCTGGCCGTTTAAAGAGAGCAGGTTTGTATTAATCACCGCCATCCTGATGTCCGTGCAGATAGTTCGTTACAATAGGTAACGGCAGAACCGATAGGAGTTTTAGGGTTTGTTGGAAACAATATCTATGCTTTGTAGCTTTCATTCAATAAGCATAAATGCTTCGCACATCTTAAAATCAAAGTAAGTGTCGATATCTATTGACCTTTCCTGTGGCATAACAAATGTTTTGGTTTCTCAAAATCATACTGCCTTTACTCATGAAGGCTAATCTATTAACCACATATATCGCACCATTAATTCTATATTCTTTTCTGGCCTCCTGTGAACGCGAGACACTAAGATCAAAGCCATGCAAGACACGGTCTTCTGATATCATTCCACACCAAGCACTAGGGTGCTCAAGTTCGCATACAGAAATAACATTATCAGCTTTTTCATTTTCAAAATCGATAGCTCCTTGAATATCGCACGCTTTTCTTAAAGGAGAAGTAGGTTGCAATAGCAAAATCTGATTGGGGTATATTCCCATCTTAGAAAGCTGTAACAAGGCATGTTTAACAGCATCGACGCTTTTAGCAATATCTGAAGAAAGTTCAGGTGGTCTCTTTATTGAGATGACATTCTGGCTTTTATATTCATCAGCGATTCCTAACACTTCGTCATCATCAGAAGTAACCACTATCAAATCGATTGAATCAGCTTTATGGCTTCATCTATTGACCATTGTATTAACGGCTTTCCTGCTAAAGGAAGAACATATTTTCCGTGGCAGTCGCTTGCTTCCTCCGCGAGCCGGAATGATAGCAAGAGTATCGATCTCACGATTACTTTTGCTCACTGTAAACTACCTGCTATGTCTTTTGAGCACGTGAAAATTCTTCAATACGACCAATATCTAACCAGTATTCATGTATTGGAAACATATTAATCTTACGATTATTTGCTATTTCATTCTCAAGCACCGTTGGCATATCAATACGATGGTTATGAGTTACCCGCTGAAGCAGGACAGGATCTAAAAGATAAATGCCCGCATTAACAAAAAGCGCTGAAGAGGCTTTTCAACCATTGATGTAATATGATGGCCATGGCTCTCAATCACGCCATAAGGCACTTGGTATTCATACTCGCGCACGCACATGGTAGCACTGGCTGGATGCGCCTCATGAAACTGAAGTAGGCTCTGAAAGTTGAGCGTTGTCAAAAGATCACCGTTCATCACGAATAACGGTTGATCAATCTCATCTTTAGGCAGTAAAACCCAGCGCCCCTGCAGTACCTAACGGCTCACCTTCATGGATATATTGAATGCTAACTCCCCACTGGCTGCCGTCTCCGAAATGATCACGAATCATCTCAGGCATATAGTGCGTGGAGATATAAAAACGGTGAAAGCCCGCTTTAACAAAGCTCTCAAGAATGACCTGCAGAATCGGCTTTTCGCCTACTTTCAGCATCGGTTTAGGACAATCGTTGGTCAAAGGTCGCAGGCGTGTGCCAAAACCACCGGCCATAAGGAAAACAGGATTGTCTTGTGTTTGCTGGTTAAGTAGCTCATGCAAACTTTCCAGTCCAATGATGCGGTATTGCTCGTCGACTATTGGCAGCTGCAGCACTTGCTGTTGTTCCATCACATGGAGTAGACGCTCGCGGCTCCAGTCTAGTGTCGCCACCTTTGGCTGCGGATTCATGACTTTTCAACCGCAGTATCCAAAGATTGATGCTTGATCAGCGCTCGCCGCAAATCGCCATCAGTCATCGTACCCAATAACTTTTGCTGAATATCAACGACCAGCACTATGCGTAACGCAGCGCGGTCAAGCACCTTGATAGCCTGTTCCAGGGTCGTACCAGGGCGCACCAACGCCGTTTCCCATTGTTTCATTAGCAGTTTAGGTCTCCGTTTCTTGATCTAGTTGTTGCAACGGCTGTGGCTTTCGCGGAGGCTGCCCCGTCAGCTGATGGTAAGCAGGTATATCGCGCAGTACTATTGTTCCAGCCCCACGACAGCGCCTCTTCCAATGTGCTTACCCTGAATGAGGGTCGCATTAGGGCCAATATGAGCATTTTCTTCGACTATCACCTCACCTGATAGCACAGCACCAGGGGCAATATGCACATGCGAACCTATCCGACCGTCATGATCGACCTGAGCGGCTGTATTTATAATGGTACTATCGCCAATACATGTATCAGCTTGTATTACACAGCCGGCCATCACCTGAACACCTTGGCCTAACTTGACACCTGTTCCTAGCACCGCACTCGGATGTACCAAGGTGGCAAAGCAATAGCCTTGTTGCGAAAAGCAAGGTGCAGCCGCTTTCGTGATTGGCTTCCTGGCAAGCTCCCCATACCATTTGCCAGCTCCACCAACTCAGGTGCGTATTGATGTATGGCGCTATCATCACCGAGCGTGGCTACACCACGCCAAACACCTGTTCCCTGTCTTGCCAAGTTCGGATCACAGACGCCTATTACCTTGCGACCACTTCCCATCAATAGATCCATTACCACCTTGGCATGCCCGCCAGCACCCAGCAGAATAACCGGTCGTTGGCTCACAACGCTTCTCCGGGCTGATAATCTCGCGCTGCCTGTTTGCCGAGATAATCCCAAAATGAATTGGCAAGCTCACCTTGTCCCGCACGTGCCGTTGTCATGTTTTCACTGCTGAAAACATCGCCTTGCTTAATTGTCGCCGCCGCCACTAGATTCTGACGCGCAGCTATACGAGTATCCCATTCGCTGGGCTGCGGAGCTTTATGCCCATCACCTAGCGCCGAAGTTATCTGGCGAATATCCGCGACCATGTGTGTTAACTCATAAGGCTCTAGTGATGCCTTATGATCTGGCCCTGGTAGTTGGCGATCCAACGTAAAATGCTTTTCGATGATCGTCGCTCCTCGGGCAACGGCCGCCACCGGAATTAACGTGCCTTGCGTATGATCGGAATAACCTACCGGCAGACGAAACACGTTCGAGAGTGTATCCATCGCCTTTAAGTTCACCTCGTGCATAGGCGTCGGGTACTGTGATGTACAGTGCAATAGACTCACATGGCCAGTAAGTACATCACGTGCCCCTAGTTTGCTCCAGCTCTGCCAAACCTCCTTCATTGAAATTGGCGGCTGATCGTGCATTAACGCATGACTGACTATCGCAAGACCTTGTTCCACCTCGGAAAGAGTTGCCATACCCGTCGACATTACCAGCTGTTTACCGGCATGGGCGAAAGCCCAAAGCAGAGGTCCGTTGGTTAATTCCCCAGAAGGTACTTTGTAAAACGGCAAATTCAGCGTACCGAGAAAAGCTAGGCTTTGGATATCAAACGCTGTGGATAAAAACTCGATACCCTGTTTGTGGGCGTGCGCCTGCAGCGCCCCGTGCCATTCAAGCGGTAACTCTAGCGATTGCAGCATCGCCAACTGACTCTCACCTGCCTCTGTGGTTTGCTGCTGATAAGCAGCCTTGGGGCTGAGGCGGCAGCAAGACGTTTGGCATTAAAGGTTTGAAACTTGACGGCGTCTGCACCTGACTGCGCAGCCGCATCGACTAAGTCAAACGCGCGCTGACGATCACCATTATGGTTCACGCCAGCTTCAGCAATGATGAAAACCTTATGCGTACTGCTTTTCATCAACGAGAACTCCCAGCAAGATCATGAAAATGCTTAATGGTGTTGAGCGACATTGACGTTAACAAATCGACAATCTGCTCAGCTGCATTCCCTGACCATAAGGATTTTCGACATTTTTACACACCTCTCGAAAATCGGCGCTTAAAGCTTGTCGAAATGCGGCTCTGATAGAGCTTTGCGTTGTCTCGCAGTGAACTACCGATGCTGCTGCCAAGCGTCCTGACTGTCGTTGTCCAATATTAATAGTCGGTATACCGAAGCTAGGCACCTCAATTAATCCGCTTGAAGAGTTGCCAACCACCGCGGAGGCCTCAGCCACTGCCGAAAGATAACGCTTAAATCCAAGTGATGAGATCGCCAAAACACGGTCCGGCTGATGCGCTGCATACGCCTTCAATTCTTGAATAATCGCGCGACCACCATTGTCGGCATTGGGGTAAGTCACAATAATCTGGTGTTCTGGCCACTCATCCAACGCGGCAAGCAAAGCCTTGAAACTTGACACAGGCTGTTCATCAGCCAAGGTTACTGGGTGATAAGTAACTAGGAAAAAGGACGTTCAAGGGAAAATTAAGGTCTTCTGCCAACTCGGCACGACTTAAACGCGGAGAGCGAGCAAGATGATCCAGGCCGAGCGCGCCGACATTAAGAACATGCAGAGGGTCTTCCCCATCTGGATCACACGCTGCCGATAAGGCTCTGCTGCGACGGCATGAAAACTGGCCATCTTGGTGATTGCGTGACGGATGGCATCGTCATAAGCTCCTTCTGTAATCTCACCGCCGTGAAGGTGCATGATAGGAACATTCAAAATCAAAGCCGTCTGCGCTGCTGCTAAAGCCTCAAAACGATCGCCGAGAATTACCACTACATCAGGCGCCAAGCGCTCCAACGCATCGGCCAATCCAATGGTGCCAAGCCCTATGGACTTGGCAACGCCAACGCGAGTATCCGAGGAAAGCAGCATCTCTACTTTGGCATCTACGTTAAAGCCATCTTGCTGAATTAATTGCCAAGTACTACCAAATTCGGGCGATAAATGCATAGCAGCAGCTATGACCTGTAGCTCCAATTGAGCGTGGGTATCAATCTCTTTCATCAGCCAGTACAACAGACCGTATTCAGCTCGCGTACCGGTAAAGACGGCGACTTTACGCATAAGCCTTTCCCATTGGCGGGCTGAGGCTGCTAGGCAAATTCACCACACGCTCTTCAAGCCAACGCGAATTACTCAGCTCACCGGCAGGCGCATGAGCATACATCGGTAAGCTGTTCATTAACTGCCAAATGGGACGAGTCATCACAGATTGCTCGTTGGTCACGCGTAGCAGCTCATCGCGATGTTTCTGATCTTCGCAGATCACTGCGTTAAGCCAGTAATTGCTGCGGCATCCTTCAGGCTCAGTAACAAACTGAAACTCGCTCCCCCCTCAGGGCAAGCGTCATAGCCGGCTGCCAGTTGACGCTTCTCGGCTATAAAGACCTCGACCTGCTCTAGCTGAGCACAGCCAAGCGCTGCATTAAGATTCGGCAGCCGATAATTATAGCCAAGCTCATCGTGCACGTATTCATAAGTATGCGGACGCTTGGCGGTAGTTGTCAGATACTTGGCACGATGAGCCAGCTCTTCGCCAGCCAAAATCATACCGCCACCGCCGGTGGTCATTAGCTTATTGCCGTTGAAGCTCAGCACCCCAAAATGCCAAAAGTACCCGTGTGTTGGCCACGATAAAAACTCCCCAGCGACTCTGCGGCATCCTCCACTAAGGCAATCCCCAGCGCTGACAAACACTAACAATACCGGTCAAATCTACCGGATGGCCAAAGGTGTGCATTGGCACACAAGCACGAATAGCTGCATGTCCTTTGCGGTGACGACACTGCCCTGACCATCCCTATAGGCATGCTCTTCCAACCAGCTTGCTAACGCAGACGGTGAAAGCCCAAGAGTATGGAAATCTACATCAACAAAGATAGGTGTAGCACCACAGTAGGTGATGGCGTTACAGGTAGCGACAAAGGTTAGCGGCTGTGTGATAACGTAATCGCCCGGCTCAACGCCAGCTAACTTCAATGCAACGTGCAGAGCCGCCGTGCCGTTGACCGTCGCAACAGCTTTCGGACTGCTGGTATAGGTGGCGATATCCTGCTCGAACCTGTCTACAAACGCCCCTACGCTGGACACAAAGTAGAGTCGATAGTGTCTGCCACATAAGCTTTCTCATTGCCGCGAAAAACCGGAGCATGCAATGGAATGAACGCATCGGTGTGGTAATGGTCGCGAATGAACTGGATCAGCGTTGATAGCATAGCGGCACTCAAACGTTATAGAGACTGGCTTTATATTTCGCTAGTTGGTCGGGTTGAGAGAACCAATCGATAGTTTTCTTCAAGCCGGTACGAATATCAGTCTGCGGCATAAAGCCAGTTAACTCGCGGATCAGGGTATTATCGCCCCACAAGCGGAATACTTCTGACTTACCCGGACGCAGGCGCTGCTCATCGGTAATAAACTCAACATCACTATTCATCAGCTCGCGGATGACGCTAAGCGTATCACCCACAGAAATTTCGTAATTAGAGGCAATATTGACCGTTTTCCCAACCGCTGCGTCGCAGTTTGCCAACGCCAGAAAACCTCGGCAGGTATCTTCAACGTAATTGAAATCTCGGGTCGGCGACACATCGCCGAGCTTGATCTGCTTCATACCGTTGGCGATCTGACTGATAATCGTTGGGATTACCGCTCGAGCCGACTGCCGAGGACCATAGGTGTTAAATGGCCTAGCAACCGTCACTGGTAGGTCAAAAGTATTATGAAACTCATCGCCATAGCATCAGCAGCAATCTTAGAAGCGCTGTAAGGCGACTGTGGCTGAAGCGGATGTTTTTCATCAATTGGCACGTATTGCGCAGTACCGTATACCTCGCTGGTAGAAGTGTGAATCACTCTTTGTACGCCGTTATCCAGCGCCGCCTGGCAGATATTCAGTGTACCTTTGATGTTAGTATCAACATAGCTATCAGGTGCTACGTAAGAGTATGGAATAGCAATCAAGGCGGCTAAATGAAAATCACATCAACATCTTTGGTAATATGCTTGCAATAATGCGGATCACGTACATCACCGCTAAGCACTTCGACCTGATTCAGACAATCAATATCTTCCAACCAGCCCCAGTTGTTAAAGGAATTGTATTGAGATAGGGCTATGACTCGATAGCCCTCCCGGACGAGGAGTTCAGTTAAATGTGACCCAATAAAACCATCGGCACCGGTTACCAATACTCGTTCTTGCGTACAAAACTCATAAAACCTCACTCTAGACAGAGATAAAAACAATACCCCACTCGCCTCTGATAAAGACTTATCTGTAGTAGAAATATTAATTTTCTTAGAAAGAAATCTTAAAATTTCTAAATCAGCTTCAACATGGGAGTCTAATCCATAAAACTCAATTCTGTCTCTATGAGACTTTGAGGTTTTGTTCTTTACTCCACCCTTTAAATCTGGATAAAGATAACGGTCATCTGCACCAATCCCAGAAATAACATAGTTCGACGAAGCCCCAAATCTAGCAATAGCAATAATTAGAGAAAAATACCAGCGGAAGGTCTTAATGGCAACGGCCAATCATAAACACCACTTAAAGAATCAATTGGTTTTTAAAAAATAAGACTACTTTTTATTAAATTTAATTTTTTGAATAATCCAAGTCAAAAAGGTTACTGAAAAGGGCTGTCAGAGCCTGTAACTTCTTGCACAAGTTCTCTTCTTTCAAAAATGATAAAACGTTATATCTAACTTCACCCTTCTCTCTATTTATAACGCCATGCTTATTCTCAAAACTTTTGGTTCATTCCCTAAACAAAAATTTCATCCACACCTGAATTAATTACATCTTCAAAAACTTCGGTACCAAGAGCACCCCATACAGCAATTTTTTTACATCTTTATCAATTTCACTACCATGTAAGACAAGCTTGCATTTGCACCAAAACACAATATCTACGTCACTAAATATCTTCGAGCCAGGCTTAGATCCTAAAACAAGAACTGTACTACCATTTTTTAAGTTGAAATTTTCAAACCACTATTATCAAAAAATTTCTTGGCTTTAAAACCAGTTAAATTAGGAAATTTAATTGCGTTAGATAAATATCTTTTAGCATTATCATATCCATATTTCGACACTATTGACTCGGTTTTGACAATCCTCTCAGCATCTAAACTGACACTTTCTAAAGATTTTGAATTAGAAAAATCTATTTCTTTAATTATTTCAGCTGGCCTTCCGGCAACTATACAGTTTTCTGGTACATTTTAGTAACCAAACTACCAGCAGCAACTACTGAGTTTTCTCCAATGACAACTCCACCTAAAACAGTAACGCCACTCCCCAGCCATACGCCTTTTCTTATTAAAATATCTCGGCCTTCGTCAGGCACTGCCTTTAAGCGCTCTAAACCTTTTTATTATAATCATGAGTACCAGTTAAAAGCATACATCTATGACCAAAAACAGTCCTCTTCAATAGTAACATGGCCAGATCGAGTATTAATCAGAAGGTCATTAATGTGTATTGTAGCTCTTTCCAAGTGCACTCTTTTTTTATCTCCCCCAAATTCCCGGCTGCCTTAGCTCTAAATCTGCTATATAAGGCATCAAAAGTTTAGCCAGCGCCTCAAGCTCGGGTTTCTTAGCTGTTCTAAGCAAAGATAAAAATCACTTTCCTTAACTTTATTATTTTCTAGCAAGTTATTATTCCTCATCGTATGATCTCACTTAATACCTAGTAAAAATCTAAATCACTAGAAATCGTATCATACCCATCGCTTACAGATGTACTGTTTTCTTGCAGTAGACTTTCCTCCCAAAAAAAAAGCCTCTAGAAGTTAAATACTTATTTGCATAATCAAAGCTAACTTGAGCAAGAAGCTCATATGTCAAGTCTCTAATTAAACATATACTATCAAGGCAAAATGCCAATTTTTCTTTTCTTTATTATTTAATTTCTCCATTCGCTCTTTATTTGGCAATAAAAGCGCATCAGCACTGACCAGTTCGCTTCCTTCTTGCTCCATACATAATTTGCCATAAAACAGCTCTTATATTGCAATTTTGTAATGTATAAAATCTAAACCCATTCCGACTAGCCCAATGCTGCAATTCAGCAATGTTTGGTTGCCGCTCATGAGTCGGCTGAAAAGTCACTTTCACTTTAATTAGAAGTGCTTCTTTAAGTATTCTGCACCTCCTTCTAGCACCTTCATTACGTCATGTAGGTCATCAAGCACCAGCATATCTACATTAGATAGTCCTGCTATGCTATCCAAAGCTATGGTGTTTATAGGCAGTTCGGCTAGCACCTGAAGTTTTCACGCTGATCTTCTTGCAACTGATATTCTGGTAGTGGTTTTAGCGTGCTGCTTTTTTCGGCATCTAAAGTTGCATAAAGCGTTGTGGGCTGACCGTCCCCCAAAAGCGCATGGGGGTAATGATGTAACTCACCGAACTCCTTAAGGTCTTCTACTTTCTTGCTGAGCAAACTAGCCGGGTCAAAGCTAATCACGGCCAAATGGCCACTTGCCATCCATTTAGGGTAGTCAGGATGACGCGGCAGCACAGCAGCATTATCTAAGATAATTATTGGCTCATCGAATTTCCATTCAAATGTCTTATCCTCATTCTCATCTTCTCTGCTCGAAACGTTAGGCAGTTCAACCAACTGATCTTCATCGGCAAACCACATTTCACCTTCTTTATTGAAGGTGAGTGCCTCAGGCGCTTTATCTTCGCAGTAGTGCCCAAATGGCACGTAAGGCATTATTAAAATGCTTAGCAAAACGCGGTGCATCACACACAGGCGAATAATGTAAAATAGTGCGCAGACCTGCGCGAATAACCGCTAGATTCGGTAAGTCACTGGCAAGTTCCATGACTCGCTGGCGGTACTCATCCCAGCTGCTAGTTACCAGCTCTGGTAAGCCAGCATTGATTAAATGGGTAGCGCTGTGGCGGCCTGCAAAGGTTGGGCCTGGTAGTGTAACAACAGGCACGCCCATTAGCATGGCTTCACAGGTGGTCGCCACCGGAGTAGGGCCAGGTATCTAATGCAATATCAATGCGCTGATAGGTTTCCAAGAATTCTTTGTGTTTCGCTGGACCTTCCAACAAAATACGCTCTTTTCAATACCCTGCTTAGCCATTTCATTCCAAATACGTCGGCAGAAATCCTCGCTTTCATATTGAGCACCCCGCAAAAGTAAGCGGCTTTGTGGCAGTTGATGCATTAATATCGCCCACTCACTTAAAAGCTGAGCGCTAATTTTAGCTGCGTTATTTAAGCAACCCAAGGTGATATAGCGATTCTTAAGCGCTGGTAGTGAGGTAGTGCTCGGTGCATAACTACACGGCATATAGCAAATGTAGTCATCCGGTAGGCGAATCAATTTTTCGGTATATTGATTATCCACACCTTCCGGTGTTTCGATACTATCAGTTAACAAATAATCAATTGACTTTAGGCCCATCGTATTGACCAACCCACCGACCCACTTAACACATAGCGGTGCAGGCCGCATGGAAATCGCTTGTAAGCATACCATCGCCATGGCCAGATAAGTCTACTAGAATATCTATTTGATCATTACAGATCTGCTCTGCTATCTCTTCTTGGCCTAAGTGGCGGATTTGCTTCCATTGCTTACAAGCATTACGAATTTTTCTGTAATAGAGTCGGCAATATCATTGGTTGAGTAGGCATAAAAGTGAATATCAGGTCGGCTGCTCTCTAAAGCAGTAGCAATCATTTGCCCGACGGGATGGGTTCTAAACCCTGATGAGATTAAGCCAACGCGTAGCGGTTTTTCCTTCGCTTTTTATAATAGGATCAGGCAAAGCAGGTAGCGCAAAGCGACTCTCCCACTCTGTTGCGAAATCGATAATTTCTAACTGTGTGGTTGCAGGATTATAGTGCTTTGCAAAGAAAATATTTGAGTATGCCATGGCAAACTCAGGTTTTTCTTTAATGCCTTTAGATAATAACGCTCAGCTTTTCATATTCTCCAATATCTTTGTACAAGTTACCTAAATTATTAAAAACAGTTGGATTACCTGGATATTTTTTCTAACAGATGATAGTTTTCTAAAGACTCACTAAAATATTTAGTTTGATATTGCAAAGCACCGACCAATAATCGAGAACGTAGCTCGTCATATTCAAGCGCTAAGGCTTTTGTGCATGTTCAAGTGCTTTAAAATGCTCCCCAGCACTTTGCAGCATTTCTGCTAAGCGGTACTGGGCAGCCCCATACTCCGGATTAAGGTCAACCGCTTGTATTTGATACCCAATGGCCTGCTTCTCATTACCTTGTTGATAATGCAATGCAGCTAGGCTAGTCAGTGTTAGGGCGTCCTCTGCGTTCAGCTCATAAGACTTGAGTAATGGTACTAATGCTGATGATGCATCACCGGCTTCCAAAAGCAGTTCCTAACGCCTTCCACGCAAAAGCACTTTCAGGGTAGCGATCTACCATCTGTTGTGCTGCCTGCTGGGCTTGAGGCAATTTTTGTGTTGTAGAGTTTCATGAAAGCATCTACTAACGACTGGGGTACCCCTAAGACAGCGCCATGGCGAGTGTTGTGTTGGACAGCCGCTGAGGGCTGTTTATGTACTTTTTCTTAGCCATGGGATCTCTACTTGATGCCAATTTATAAAGGTGATTCGCTACTATACTCACTAAATCTCTATTTCAAACGACAAAAACCCAGGCCTTGGCCCGGGTTCTTTAAGTTTAAAACGGTATTACTGAAGCAGAGAAAGAACGCTCTGCGGGGTTTGGTTCGCCTGGGCCAGCATGGAGGTACCAGCCTGCTGCAGAATATTGGCACGCGTCATGTTCGATACTTCAACTGCGTAGTCGGCATCTTCGATACGTGAACGAGCGCCCTGCAGATTGGTAGAGGTTGTAGAAATATTATCTAGGGCTGTTTCAAAACGGTTCTGCACGGCACCCAGGTTACTACGCTCTTTATCAACTGCACCAATTTTGTCATCAAGAATTTTCAGTGCATTATCTGTTTGAAGCACATCAAAACCGCTAGCGGTTACTGCGCGATCAACACCCCTACTGCAGTAACAGTGTTTGAGCCCCAGTAGTCACGTACATATTCCAGCCACCGCCATTAGTAGAGGTTCCTGAAGCATTGGCACCGCCGATGTCGATTGCAATCGTTTGACCATCTTTGGCACCCACTTGGATGGAGAAGCTAGTACCAGTAGCCGCAGCAGCAAAAGATCTCGTCCGTTGAACTGAGTCTGTTCCGTTACACGATCGATTTCAGCAAGGCGCTCATTGACTTCTTCCTGAATGGAGTCAATGTCCTGGGCAGTGTTGGTATCGTTCTGTGCCTGAACCGTCAGCTCACGGATACGCTGCAAGTTGTCGTTGACTTGGTCCAACGCGCCTTCTGCAGTTTGTGCCAGTGAAATACCGTCGTTAGCGTTACGTGAAGCTTGGTTCAGGCCAGTCACGGTGCTGGTCATACGGTTGGCGATGGCTTCGGCCAGCGGCGTCATCTTTGCGCTGTTGATACGCAGGCCTGAGGAAAGACGCTCTTGTGCTTGCTGTAGCGAGCTTTGTGCGCCTTTCAGGTTGTTTTGGCCAATCAACGCTGTGATGTTTGTATTGATAACGGACATTGTGAATCTCCTACGTATAGTTACTGGCCTGGTCGGCCTGCCTGACGGCTTGCTGCCGTTATATTTATTAACGGCAGCCCTAGGATTTACTTAAATTTTTTATGCCTTTTGTGTAAATAAATGTATCAAAAATCTTAGGGCTTTATGCTATCACCGCTAACGCCTCAGCCTTATGTCACAAGCTATTGAGGCAGGGTGCAATTAATAAAAAACCCCCTTCCTTGGCGGGAAGGGGCTAACAAATGAAAGACAATCTTTTGAACTACCTGTTATTTACGGCTGCTCATTTGCGAATTGATCATATCGAGCTGCTGGGTGAGATAACCACTAGTGGCGTTCATTTGCGCCATCATTGAGTCTAACTGCGTGAACTGCTTCCGGTAGCGCTCAATCGTGCGCTCAATAGAGGTTTCGGTACGTTCAAAACGGCTATCCAGGGCCACCACGCTTGCTTCTGCACTGCGATTAGCACTGCCCAAAGCACCGTTTTCGCCCAGTAATTTCTCCAATGTTTTGCTTACCTGGCCCCCATACCTGTCTCATCGCTACTACCAGCAAAAGCTGCCAAACCGTCTTGATTGCTCGCCACGGTATCGCTCATCTTTGGGAATCCAGCGTGAGCTTACCTTCTTTATTGAGCTCAATGCCTATGTCTGATAAGCGAGTAATATCGCCGCCGGGTACATTACCTACCAATGCAGAACGCATTTGAGACTCAACTGAGCGCACCGCACGGTCGCCTATCAAATCACCAGCCGCTTCGCCGCCGCCATTAAATGCGGTTAGCTCTCCAATAAGATCTTTAAGGGCGTTGTAGCCTTTTACAAAACCTTCAACCGACTCGCGTACTGCAAGCGTATTGCGTGCTACCACTACTGTATTGGGACTGCCCGCTTCAGTTACCTTTTCAAGATTAAGCGTGACGCCCTCAATAGCACCTTCTACTTTGTTCGTGGCACTGGTGATGTCAATACCATTCACTTTCAATTGAGCATCACGGCCTTCGTAGGCAGTCGTACCTTCTAGTGTCACTCCCCCCGTAAAGTCCTGAAAAAGCCATCTGGTTAATAGAAGCCTCTTTACCACTCGCAGAGGAGTTGAGTGCTAAGCGATAGCCTGTGCCATCGTTAACGATGGAAGCGCTAACTTTAGGGCCGTCTCCAAAGTCGAAGCCATTGATTTGGTCGCGAATAGATTCTAGAGAACTGCTTTCAGTCAGGGAAATATCCTGAGTAATAGGATTTCCATCAGCATCGTTACCGAAGGTCAGAGCAAGACTCGCGTTAGCGCCTGTCAGCGGCTTGGTTAGAGCATCATCCCCTGAATGCTGTTGGTCGCCAAGCTTCCCGCCCGTGCCAGCTGAGTAACCTCAACATCGTAACGCCCAGCCGTTGCTTCACTGCTCGCCGTTGCCTTAACGGCGCTACCGCCTAGAATCTCAGTCGAAAGGCTTTGGTAAAGCTTCGGGTCATTGAGCTTGTTGACGGAGGTCTGGAATTGCTCTATTGCGATTTTGATCTGACCATAACCAGAAATTTTAGCGTTCTGGTTTTCTTTTGCTGCGTAATCGGCACTAGTTTCTGGTTTTCAGCCGTTCGCAACTCTTTCAGCAGGCCTGTCAAATCAAGCCCTGACCCAACGCCAAGTGAAGAAATCGATGCCATCAGTACAGTCCTCTCAGACACAAAAATATAAATTCTATAAATATTATCGGCCAAAATGAAGTAACTTTAGCCCTTGTTCGTCAATTTGGTAATACTTGCAAGTCAGTGAGTTAGCAACTAGCTTATAAAATAAGCTGATACTTATATGACTTCCCTCAAATCTCGTCACTATCGGCGCTGCTGGTGAAAATACTGGCTAGCCGCAAGCATTTGCTCCTCTAGGATACCTAACTGCGACAACTGCCAATGAGAATGTTGCTGAACAGAGCCATCACTTGAGGCAGCTAGTGCTGGGATTGTCACTGTCGTTTTTTCATTGGCTCTCTCTCTTTTAGAGGGCAGTCTACCTAGTATAAGCAGGCTGTCACTCTTCCGAGGCATCCAAAGAAAGTGTGCTTTTAGCATTCAGTTTGCTCCATGTGTCTAGTAACGCCACAGACACCTCCGCACCTCAAATAAGGCTTTATGTACCATGGGCATATCGACTATTCCCTATAAATATAACCAGCACAAATTTAATTTACTACTAACGTATACCTTCAACTTTTGCCACGCCACCATAGGAATAACTAATTACAATAGTAGAATGGTTCTTTTAATTTCTTTTACAGATATCGAGGCAATTTAAATATCAAAGGTTTATTTGATTACAGCAATACTCACCTTTTCACTTCTCTTGTTAGCTATTATTCATTACAGAAAACAAGCCAAAACTCAAGTATTATTAGGGGAGTTAAAACGTAGTCATTAAACCACAAGTTACAATTAACAACCTTTCTTAACGCGCCAATTACTTCTTTGCCTCAGTCGCTATAGTGAAGCACCCTTATGGTTACATAATACGCGAGTGGCGCTTAGGCATTATTTAATAGTTAGCGGCACTGATCGTTATGCTGCCAGTTGTATCCTTCAGTTTTGTGAATGCTTCATGTTCTCTGCGAACAATACGAGCATAGACCTTGGTCTAATCTAGACATTAGTTTATAATGCGCTGCAACAAGCTCACCTTGGGCTAACCGCAGGAGAACATACGATGCCTCCCGAACTAACGTCTCCAGAAACGGCTACACAACGCCCTACCCAATCGCCTTTGGGGTTGTCGACCGCCGCGAATGTTCAACGCAGCCTTCGCCAATGTTTGTCGGTTGCCGCTGAATTGCTGTACGACCACGGCCATGTATTAGAAACCATTACCTTGCCTCAGCGTGGCTTAGCCCGCCGCGAACTTTAGCGCTTAGCGCGGCAGCGCCTACCTGGGCCACCTGCCAACAGGTAATGGAGAGCCAGTGAAGCGGCCACCTTAAATGAGCATGGCCGCTTTGTATTGACCCGCCTTGGTCGTGAAATGATGTTTGATATGTTTGGTGGGGGCCGCTGATTGCGCTTAGGCGTATCCATGCGGCGTTAAATCTGCGCATAAAAAAACCGCCCGTAGGTGCTGCCTACGGGCGGTTTTTGTTTGGGCTTAACGCAGACCGAGCAGCGAAAGGATGAAGAGAACTACCACGATAAGACCAATGATATAAATAATGTTACGCATTATGGCGCTCCTTGCTTATTGCGTTTCGGGGAAAATCAAATAGTTGCTTGCCCTTAAGTTACCCCCATAGCCTAGCAGGCTTTTTCTTCTTTGCGTAGTCTAGGTATATTTCCTTACTCGAAAGTGACATCTCTCGTCATATCCGAAGCGTTTGAGGAACCTCCCTTCATCGACACCTCAAACCTTTGCCACTGTTACCGAGGGTGCTGCAATGCACGCTACTGTTTTAATTGTTTCGTTTGCTGCTATGTCGTTGTTCTCTACCTCTATTGCAGCCGCAAATGAACCGTCAGCGAATGCACTGCAGGCACTCGACCAACAGGCCCAGGCGCTAAACCGCATCCACAGCGTGGTGGTGGCCTATGACGGCGACATTATCCACGAGCATCATCAGGGCGGACCGGGTGTTGCCTCGCCTGCCAATATCAAGTCGCTGTCTAAAACCGTGTTGGCCGCGATTACTGGCGCGGCGATTGAAGCGGGTGTTATCGAATCTGTTGAGCAGCCCATGGTCGAGTTGTTTGGCGAACACCTGCCTAGCGGTATTGATCCAAAAGTCAGCGAGATCACCGTGGCGCATCTGCTCGCCCAGCAAGCAGGGTTGGAGCGTACATCCGGCAGTAATTATGGCGCTTGGGTGGCTAGCGACAACTGGGTTAACGATGCCATTACCCGCCCTTTTGTCGATGAACCCGGCGGAGAAATGCTCTACTCCACCGGCACCAGCCATCTGCTTTCTGCCGCCCTCACCCACGCTAGCGGCGAAACGACCCATGCGCTTGCTCAGCGTTTACTGGGTGATCCGCTCAATATTTCTATTCGCCCCTGGTTACGTGATCCGCAAGGCATCTATTTTGGCGGCAATGATATGCAGCTTTCGCCGCGGGCTTTAATAGAAGTGGGCGAGCTGTATCGCAATGATGGCATCGTGTTTGATGAAACAGGTAATGGCGAGCGCGTTCTGCCGGAAGGTTGGGTAGAGGCATCGTGGCAGCCACGCGGCACGTCTCGCTGGACCGGTGACGGTTACGGCTTCGGTTGGTTTATCACTCAGTTGGCGGGTGAAGATGTTTACTACGGCCGCGGCTACGGTGGTCAAGCGCTGTATGTTATTCCTGAGCGGAAGATGACGGTAGTGATCACCTCGGACCCCAGCCCACCCTCACCGGGCGGGCAGTTCCAGCATCAGTTGAACAGATTAGTAGTGGGGCTTTTATCACCAAGTGAGAACTCTGCGCTCTAGGCCGCTTACTCGCCTTTGTGGCCTAGGCTCATTAAATAGATAGCTGCCGCCAACGCTAACACTGAGAGCGCTAAATAGATGGCGTCGAGCGGCGTGGCAAAGCGGATATCCACCACGGCGCGGAAAAACTCAATAATCACCGCCAGAATGACCACACGGGCAATTTTATCTTTTAGTTGATCAAGCGATGCGACGTTAAAGGGTGCCGCGGATAGCGCACTTCCGCTTGATCAATACGGGAGACAAATAGCCGGTAAACGCCTAAACCAAATATCAGCAAGACGATGGCAATCAGATAAATATCAACGGCAATAATGATATCGGGCACCAAGGTGTCATGGATATCTTGAGTGCCGCCCAACAGGTAGTAGCCCAGCACATCGGCCACCACTTTTAAAATATCCACGGTGCCGACGATAAATAGTATTAATGAGCCCAACAGGCTGGGTATCACCGCAAGCATGACCAAAAGCGTGAATTCCATAGCGCTGTCTCTATGCGCCGCCCCAATGCCCCTGTTCTTCCGGCGGTTTAGGTGGCGTGGGTGGTGAAGCGTCTGACATTACTCAGTTCCTTGTTTAAAGCAGATTCATCGCGATAAAAACGCAGGTGGCGCCGAATAGCGTAAACCCTAGCAGCAACGCGATACCATCGCGGGCCACCAACCCCAGCCCGAGCAGCGTCAGCGCCAGCCCAGCGCCGTTGGCCGAAAAAGGAATAAACTCCATCGGTGGCATCGCCAGAGCGATCAATAAACAGACCACGGCCGTCACGCGGATACCGATATATCCCGTCAGCCACGGCAAGCGAACCCGCAAAAGTCCGTCAATCCAGCGGGCGGGCTTTTTCATGTAATGAATGCCCTTATCAAATTTTTTGCCTCGAAAGGGAACGCTTCAGCAGCCAACGGGGCAACCAAAACGCTTCACTGCCCGCCAGTAATTGTACTGATACAAGCAGCACCAGCGCAGCCATTAGCGTCGGCATACCAGGTATATCGCCGATAATAGGGTAAGCGTAATCAGCCCGGCGACCAGCAATAGCGGCCCAAACGAGCGCCGCCCCACGGCATTAACGACATCATCAACGCTGATTCGAGGAGCGTCCTGCTCCATGTTCTCGATTGAGTCAATTAAGTCCATTAAATCCGATTCTTCGTTGCGGTTATGCATCGTGGTTATTGCGCTCCTCAATTTGCAGTTTGGTGCGGATAAAATCGCTATGGCTAACATGGAGCAAATCCGCTAAGCGGCGAATACGGTGTTCTTCTAGCGGGTCAACATTGCCGTCGGCCCAGGCCAGTTGCCACATTTGTGCGACCAGCTCACAGCGCTGGTCGTAGTTGTAATGCTCTTTGATAAGGCTAACGAACTGATAATGATCGACGGCGTCATCCACTTCCGCCTGAGCAAGCGTCATCAGTTCTTCTACATCGCTTGCGCTTAGCCGATAGCGCTCAATTAGCATGCTGCGAAGTGCGTCAAGCTCTTCATCGGTGGTGTCGTAGTCAGCGCGGACGATTTCACACAGCAGGGCGGCAGTCGCCAACTCCAATGTGAGCGTTTGGTTTTCGCGCTGTTCGGGTTGCGCCAGGGTGCGCTGGAAAAATCACTAATGGCGTTCAGCATCGGGGTCTCCTGAGTAGGTGCAGCTCGTCCTTAGCTTAGTCCTGTTTGGTGAGCTGTTCTCTCAATTGTTTGGGCACTTGCTTGATAATCAGACGATCCTGAGCAGCGTCGTACTCAATGCTTGAGCCAAGCAGATGTGAGTCAAAACTAATCGAGACCCCGGAACGCCCCGTAAAGCGGCGAAACTGGCTCAAGGTGCGTTTATCGGGGGGATTTCTGGCGAGAGCCCGTAATCGGCGTTGCGTATATGCTCGTAAAGGCTTTTGGCTGCTGTTCGTTAACCAGCCCGGAAAGCTCTTCCAAGGTCATTGGCTCACCACGGCGAAGCTGCTCATTAGCGTAGTCCACTAGCGTATCGGTTTTTCGCGACTGACCTCGTCATCAAAATCCTCTTTCTCGACGTAGTCGCTAAACGCTTTGAGCAGCGTGCGCGTTTCCGCCGGAGCATCGACTCCCTCTTCCATCCCCAGCAGCGAGATCAACCCTTCTGCGAGTTTTTTTACCGCCGCGGTCTTTTAAGAAAGAGACATACTGCGCATTCGGCGCATCGCTCTGCCACTGGGTGAGGTTAATTCGCGCCGCGAGGGTGAGCTGGCTGGTGTTGAGCTGCGCGGCGGGCACCGCTTGGTGATCGCTATTGATACCGATCCCTTCGCGCTGATGCACTAAGGCTACCAACAGAGTTTCCGTATCGCCCTGGCGCTGGTGGCTGATCACTAAGTAACCACTTACCGACAACTGCTCTTGAAGTTGCTTAGCGAGACGCTCAGCCAGCGCAACTGAGAATTCAGCAAAGCTTTTGTCACCCGCAAGGTAATCGCGCAGCCACATGGCCAGCGGCCCGGCCTGTTCGCCCTCTTCGGCAAAGCGCCCCAGCCTTTGGGCTTGGTGTTATAGGTGTCATTGAGCGCACCCACCAGGCTTGACATCACCGGGTCGTCGCCGGACTCAGATGAGCCGGGCGCAGCGGCCAGGGTTAAGCGCTCACCGTCAAGCGTGGGGTCAAGGCGGTGCACTATACTTTGCAGTAACGGCATAGGGGCCTGCTAGTTTCCAGAGGTTCGTTTTAAAGATGGCTAAACGTGAATTAGGGTTTTAGGCGGTAGCCGGTGCGAAAAATCCAGCCAATCGTGGCCAGGCAAGCCACCAGGAACAGGGCGATCATGCCCACACTTGCCACTAAGCTGACATCGCTAATACCGTAAAGCTCCAGCGAAAGCCGCTCACCAAATACACCACGGGGTTGGCCAAGGTGATGGTTTGCCAAAAGGTGGCAGCATATCGATGGAGTAGAAACTGCCGCCTAAAAAGGTCAGCGGGGTAATCACTAGCAGCGGCACCAGTTGCAGCCGATCAAAGCCATCCGCCCAGATACCGATGATAAAGCCGAGCAGGCTAAAGGTGACCGCGGTAAGCACCAAGAAGGTCAGCATCCAAAACGGGTGGGCAATTTCCAGCGGTACGAAAAATTTGAGGTCGCCAGAATGAGTAGCCCCAACAGTATCGATTTCGAGGCCGCCGCCCCTACGTAACCAATCACAATCTCTAAGTGTGAAATTGGCGCTGAAAGCAGCTCGTAAATGCTGCCCGAGAACTTGGGGAAAAAAAATGCCGAAGGACGCGTTTGAAACACTCTGCGTTAACAGCATTAACATAATCAGACCCGGCACGATAAAGGCACCATAGCTGACCCCGTTGACCTCACTGATTCTTGAGCCGATCGCCGCGCCAAACACCACGAAGTAGAGCGACGTAGAAATGACCGGCGAGACAATACTTTGCAGTAGCGTGCGGCGCGTGCGCGCCATTTCCGCCATATAGATGGCGCGAACAGGATGCAGGTTCATGCGCGCTCCTTAACCAAATCAACGAAGATATCTTCAAGCGAGCTCTGCCGGGTGTTCAGGTCTTTAAACGTGACACCTTCCCGCTCTAGTGCGGTTAATAGCTCAGAAATCGCGTGACTATCCTCTTCCTGGCTACCGTCGTAGGTATAAATCAGTTCATGCCCTTCAGCCGCTAGGCTCAGCTCAAAGCGTTGCAGGTTGGCAGGCACCTCGGTTAATGGGTTGTGCAGGTTAAGGGTCAATTGCTTACCGCCCAACTTGCTCATCAAGGCGGCTTTCTCTTCCACCAGCACCAGCTCGCCGCGGTTAATGACGCCGATACGGTCTGCCATCTCTTCGGCTTCTTCAATGTAGTGGGTGGTTAGAATGATAGTAACGCCGTTATCGCGTAGTTGGCGCACCACGTCCCACATCTCACGGCGCAGTTCAACATCGACTCCGGCGGTGGGCTCATCCAGAAACAAAATGCGTGGCTCATGCGAGAGCGCTTTGGCGATCAGCACGCGACGCTTCATGCCACCCGAAAGCGTCATTAGGCGGTTGTTGCGCTTATCCCAAAGCGCCAGCGACTTGAGCACTTTCTCGATATGCGCAGGATTAGGCGCTTTACCAAACAAGCCGCGGCTAAAACTGACGGTGTTCCAGACGGTTTCAAACGCTTCGTTGGTGAGCTCTTGGGGCACCAACCCAATGCGTTCGCGAGCCTGACGGTAGTGGGTAATATTATCGAAACCATCTACCCATACATGACCGGCAGTTGGATTGACCAAACCGCATACCACACTGATGAGCGTGGTTTTACCCGCCCCATTGGGGCCGAGCAGGGCAAAAATTTCGCCACGTTGAATCGTTAAATCAATGTGGGTTAACGCCTGAAAGCCACCCTCGTAGGTTTTATTCAGGCCGTTAATGGTAATAATCGGGTCGTTCAAGGCGTACTCCTCACACCGCGATCGAGTGACCGCGGCGCTTGACGGCCTTTTAGGCGAAATTAAGAGTGTTTGGTTAGGAAAAGTTAAGTGCGGCTGGTAACTTCTAGTAGGTGATAACCAAACTGGGTTTTCACCGGGCCGTGCACTTGGCCGACCTCGTCATTGAAGACAACCTTATCGAACTCAGGCACCATTTGGCCGGGGCCAAAGCTGCCGAGGTCGCCACCTTGGCGGCTGGAGGGCAGCTGGAGTGCTCTTTGGCGACTTCAGCAAAGTCGCGACCGTTTTGAATTTCTTCTTTGAGTGCTAGGCACTGCTCTTCGCTGCTGACTAGAATGTGGCGGGCGCTGGCTTGTGTCATAGGTTGCTCCTAACTAAGTCTGTTCTGAGGGTCATTCGGGGCGATAGTTTACCACGGCTTACCCAGGGCTCCGCTATAGCGCAACGCTTCACCTACCTTGGCCAAGACGCGTTCGTGGGCGCTTACCGCCGCTGGCCCGCGAGCACAGCTAACGATCACCCAAGGCCCTTCGTTGGTAGTCTCAGCGTCGGCACGCTCGGCAATACCGGCATCGCAGCTACGTCTCTGCTGAGTGCCGGTTTTATGGGCGAAGCTTACGCCGTTGCCAAGGCCCGCCTTAAGACGCCGCTTGCCGGAGCGGGTTCCCTGCATCACCGCTAATAGCGTTTGTCGCTGCTCGGCGCTTAAGTCATCTAGACCGCCGTGCAGACTAGCCAGTAGGCCGCCAAAGGCGCGTAAGGTGCCCACATTTTCGCCGGTAGCTTCATAGGCATCAAAGGCGTGATCGTAATCAGGCTGGGTGAAAGATTCTGTGCTAACGCCTAGCGCGCGGGCCAACGCCTGGGGCGCTGGCTTACCGAACGCTGCCGCAGGGCGATAAAATCCATGCCGCCAAGCGCGCGTGCATCCGGGTGCAGCTCGCCATAAACGCCTTGGCGAACACCGACCAGTTTTGAGATGGGCCCGATGTTATCGGGGTCGCCACCACTTGCCGCTATCATCTTACGCGCGCGCTGATTCACCCTTCAAGCCCTACCCGATCAATCAACATATCCGTGGCGGTGTTATCGCTGACGGTGATCATTTGCTCCATCAAGTAACGAATGGAGATCGGTGTGCCGGGGTCGTGCCAGTTGGTAGATCCCGCGCCGTCGACAAAATCACTTTGGGCAAGCATTAGCCGTTCATCCAGCGTTAGGGCGCCTGCCTGACGTTCGGCCAGCACCTGCGCCGCCACCGGTATTTTAATCAGCGAGGCTAAATACCAAGAGGCATCGGCACGCCAGGAAAATGCTTCACCGCTGGCGAGGTTCTGTACATAAACGCCAAGCTCGCCCTCAAAGACGCCTTCGATAGCCTTCAAGCGCGCAGTTAAATCGCCTTGCCAAGCGCTCTTTTATCTACCTCATAGTACCAATTTGTCTCATACCCATCGGCCTGCACGGGTAGTGCCATCAGCAGCACTACAGCCATAAGCCCGCGTTGCATCCAGTGTCGCAAATCGTTACTCCAGCCGTTATTAATCGCTTTTAGCGGTGGTTAGCCATCCAGCGGGTTAGCCAAATCCACGCTGCGGCGCCAAGTATCAACAGGCCACCTGCGCCAAGTGCCTGTGGATAGCTATACATTCCTTCGCCTTCTAGCAAAAGCGCAGCACTAGAAAAATCATCACAATATGAAAATAAACGCCTTGAGGGCATCGGAGCCGACAATCGTTAGCGGCATTAATGCCTTTGCTGCTTTAGCGCCGCCCGCCAGAGCAAGGGCTAACAACACCAAGGCGCCGCCTAGACTAAACAGCATAAACTCAAGCCCTGGTGGGTGTTTACCCACATTGTTGGCCACTGCCAGCATCGCTGCGTGCACATCACCGCTGGCAAAAGCCAAACCATAGAACCCTGCAATCATCAGCGCGCCCAGGCCCAATAGCGTAAGCACTAAACGCCGGCGAGAGGTGGGTTCAAAATAGCAGCGGAGTAGCGCCTCGCCGATAAGCAGCCCGACTAGAATCAATGGCGCTCGGCTAATTTGCCCCCAGGTGTAGTGGTCTTCATGATCCACCAATAAGGCTTTCAGAATATCGTTGCCGCCAAAGGTAAGACTCTGCAGCCAGACGGTCAGTGCGGTTAACGCACCAATCGTCGCTAGGCGGCTCCACAGCGGCGCTCGCGCCCACAGTGGCAGTATCAACGGCACCCATAAGAGCGCAATAGCGTAGAAGCCTAAGATTTCGACCCAGATCGCAAAACGCCCATAGAGCAACGCATCGACAATTTCATTGGGTGGGTAGTAAGGGAGCATTTCAAAGACAGTCAGCGCCTTGTACCAGAACCATACTTCTACGGCACGTAGCCAGAGCTTTAAGCGGCGCCTTGGCCAATCGTCACTTTGGGTATGCAAAGAAACGCCACGGCCAGCGCGATGCCAAACACCATAATAAACAGCGAAGAGGAGAACTTGGTCAGAAAATGGATCGGCACCATTCCCCAATCTGGCACATTACGAATGCCGACGAGACCGCTGATGGCGTGGCTTATGATCATTAAGCCAATGGCTAGACCACGTGCCAAATCAATCGCTTCTATACGGCCTTCCGCTTTGGGCAGTTGGGGCTTGTCTGTCCATTTTACGGGCATCCAATTCAGCGGCATCGAAACGTCCTTGTAAGGGCAAGGATCAAATCATTACGCAAAACGAGGCGTTACACCATAGCGAGGCCTCCCCTAACCCCCCCCCCTCATCTACCGTTAGTTCCTGGCCGGTAATAGCCTAGCTTTCGGCGCTGGCTAAAACAGCACGCGGGCATCACCACTAAAAGCAGCGCTCAGCATGGCACATAACGCAAAATGCCCCGCTAGGCGGGGCATTTGAGACTCATCAAGGTATTTGAGGAATTACACTTTTAAATAAATAGCATTGCAGCAAATAACAGATCGAATCTTTATTGGATTCATCTAAAACAATTTTACCTGCTGCTGATAATATCCTCAAAACCTAGAACAAAGTCTTATTCTTCATCATCATCTTCATCAAGATCAGGCTGACCACGCGTTCCGGTATCTACGTCAGTTTGCCCGCCAGTACCAGGAATCGGTTCGTCGTCGCCTTCATCGCCAGTGGAAACCTCTACACCTTGCTCATCTAGATCAGATTGCTGGCGAGTCCCTGTTTTCGGGTCGTCTACATCGTGACCGACGGTAGGATCTTGGTCTGAACCTTCTTCAAATTCAGAAGAATTCGTTAAACCTTCCTCATTATTAATATCAGTTTCTTGCTTAGTACCAGTTTTCGGCTCGTCATCATCCTGCATCTCTGCAAAAGCTAACGGGCTGGCCATCAAAGCAAAAGATACGCCTAGAATGCCTAGTTTTTGAAAGAATCCTTCTTCATCATGATACCTTCTCCTATTTGGCTTCACTTGCAAGGTAAGATTTAACTTACTCTACCTGTACAGAAGTTAAACTAGTAGATGAATCTGTATCGGTCAAGCGATAGTAGGTAGTAATTTAAAATTTCCATCACCTACCACAGTTGATATGTCACCACTAACAGCATGAGATAAATACTCAATGTAGTAACTCATCAAGTAGCCATCCACTCCTTTCTTAACGCCAAGATTATTTACATCATTGCCTGCATTTTCACCTAACCCCAGCCAGCATCTACCGTCAATGCCTGGCCTGAGATTGCCTGGCTTTCGTTGCTGGCTAAAAACAGTACGGCAGGTGCGATATGCTGGGGCTCAAGGCGCATTTTTAGGCACTGGCGCTCTTGAATGGTGATTTCGTCCTCGGGACTAATCCACTTTTCGAGCTGACGTTCGGTCATCACCGCGCCGGGCACCAGAGTATTAACGCGGATATTATGCTCACCCAGGTCCCGTGCCAGGCTGCGGGTAAGCCCGTGCACTGCCGCTTTAGCAGTCACATAAGCGGGCAAACCACCCAGCGCCATTTGCACGCTAACCGAGCCAAAGTTGATGATCGAACCACCGCCGGCTTGCATCATTTGTTCAGCAGCGGCTTGAGCGGCAAAGAACATCGGCCGCAGATTGAGCGACATGCGCTCATCCCAATAGGCAACATCGACATCCTGCCAGGCGTGGCGGTCATCACTAGCCGCATTGTTAATCAGGGTATGGATTGGCCCGAGGTGCTGGCCGGTCTCGGCGATAACCTGCTGTAGGCTTGACACATCGCGAATATCACAGTGATGAAAGCGCGGCGCTTCGCCTGTCTCGGCGCTTAGTTCCGAGACCAACGCCTCACTGGCTTCATCGTCGATATCGACAAACACCACCCGGGCGCCCTGGTGATGAAAGGCGCGGGTAAGCGAAGCTCCGATGCCACTGCCACCGCCGGTAATAAAAACCACCCGCTGCTCAAGGCTCGCATAGCGCGCTGAAGGTTGGTTCATAGGTGTCTCTCTTCCCATTATTGTTATTGCCGAAGACCGTTTCTACATATCCACCCACTGCCCACCGGCGGCGGACGAGGCCAGTGCGCGGGTAATGAACGTCAAACCATCGACACCATCAGTGACGCCGGGCGTTGGCATCGCCACTGCGTTGGCACTTTCCCCGCGTTGATGGGCATGAATCTGCACGGCGAAATCACGATAAAGCTGAGCAAACGCCTCCAGGTAGCCTTCCGGATGCCCCGGTGGAATACGCGCGGCTGCCAAGGCGGCATCCCCAGGCCGGGGCCGTTGCGGGTCAATAGCCGCGTGGGCTCACCCAGCGGCGAATGCTCCAACTGATTGGGATTTTCCTGGCGCCAGGCAAGGCCACCTTTGCTGCCATAAACGCGCAGCTGCAGGTCGTTTTCGTTGCCCGGTGCGACCTGGCTCGACCACAGCATGCCCCGCGCGCCGCCCTTGAAGCGCAGCAGCATATGTACGTTGTCATCCAACGCTCGCCCTTCGACAAAGGTGTGCATATCGGCGGCGAGTGACTCCAGTTGCAACCCGGTAACGTAGCGCGCCAAGTGGTAGGCGTGGGTGCCAATATCGCCCAAACAACCTGCCGGGCCGCTGCGTTTGGGGTCGGTGCGCCACTCGGCCTGCTTCACCCCGCTCTCTCTAACCGGGTGGAAAGCCAGTCTTGCGGGTACTCCACCTGGACCACGCGCAGCTCGCCCAGCTCACCGTTGGCGATCATCTCTCTAGCCTGGCGAACCAGCGAGTAGCCGGAGTAGTTATGGGTCAAGCCAAAGAACAGTCCCGTCCGTTCCACCAGCTCGGCGAGGGTTTGCGCCTCGTCCAGGGTGATCGTCATTGGCTTATCGCAGATCACGTGAAAGCCCGCTTCGAGAAAGGTGCGCGCTACGTCGAAGTGCACATGGTTGGGGGTCACAATGGCGACCACATCAATGCCGTCTGATCGCTTACGCTCCGCTTCGGCCATGGTTTGATAATCGGGATAGGCCCGATCAGCGGCCACGTGCAGCTCAGCAGCGGCGGCCCGGCTGCGATCAGGGTCAGAGGCAAAGGCGCCGGCCACCAGCTCAAAGTGGTCATCCAGTCGGGCGGCGATACGGTGCACCCGCCGATAAACGCTCCCCTGGCCACCGCCGACCATGCCCAGGCGCAGCCGACGCGGCGTGTCGTGTTGAGTGCTCATGTCGTATTGCCCTCCGCTGTCGTTGAATTAATGGGGTTGAATTAATTGAGGCACGTTATTAAAGACCGAGGATGCGCCGATTGGCGGCCTGGTCGGAGCCGCCGTCGGCGAAGTCATCAAACGCCCGCTCGGTGACCTCAATAATGTGGTCGCGAATAAAGGTGGCGCCTTCGCGAGCACCGACTTCTGGATGCTTCAAGCAGCACTCCCACTCCAGCACCGCCCAGCCGTGGTAGTCGTTGGCCGCCATCCACGAGAAGATCGCCTTGAAGTCGATCTGGCCATCGCCCAGGGAGCGGAAACGGCCCGCACGCTGCGTCCACGCCTGATAGCCGGAGTAGACGCCCTGCTTGGGGTTGGGGTTAAACTCGGCGTCCTTAACGTGAAACATCTGAATATGATCGCGGTACACGTCCAGAAAGCCGCGGTAGTCGAGCTGCTGCAGAATCAGGTGACTGGGGTCATAAAGAACGTGGCAACGCGGATGATTGCCGACCCGTTCGAGGAACATCTCAAAGGTGATGCCGTCGTGGAGATCTTCGCCGGGGTGGATCTCGTAGCAGAGGTTCACCCCGCCTCGTCAAAGGCGTCCAGAATCGGCCGCCAGCGTTTCGCCAGCTCATCGAACGCGGTTTCGATCAATCCTGCCGGGCGCTGGGGCCAAGGATAGACGTACGGCCACGCCAGCGAGCCCGAAAAGGTGCCGTGGTCGGTTAGGCCGAGGTTTTGTGATGCCTGGGCAGCAAGCTTTAGCTGTTCGACGGCCCACGCCTGGCGCGCTTTGGGATTACCGCGCACTTCGGGTACTGCAAAGCCATCGAACATCTCATCATAAGCCGGGTGCACCGCCACCAACTGGCCCTGAAGGTGGGTGGAGAGTTCGGTGAGTGCTAAGCCGTGTTCAGCCAGGGTGCCTTTGATCTCATCGCAGTAGGTGCGGCTTTCAGCGGCGCGCTTTAAATCGAATAGGCGGGCATCCCAACTGGGAATTTGCACACCTTTATAACCTAACCCTGCCGCCCAGGCCGCAATGCTATCCAGGCTATTAAAAGGTGTATCGTCACCGGCGAACTGGGCGAGAAAGAGCGCTGGCCCTTTGATGGTTTTCATAGGACTCTCTCAATATTGTTTGGATTAAGCGCTTAGGTAGGCGCGGGAAGAAGTAATGCTGTTTTCCCGCGCCTATTAATGACGACTCAATCAATAAGCAATCAACACGCGATCAGAACGGCGAATCGGGGAAGTAGTACTGCTCGGCGTTCTCCTGGGTAATCAGCGGCGAACCCAGAATGTATTCGCCCAGCACGGGGCCATTGGAGACAAAGTGCTGCACGGTCAGATCCATCGCGGTGGCGATCATGGCAGGCGGATACAACACGTCCACCGGCACCAGCTCATCACCGTCCATGACCCGTTTGATAATGTCCTTCATGCCCGCCCCACCGACGATAAACAGCTCATCTTCACGGTCTGCTTGACGTACCGCCTCAATGACACCCAGCGCAATGTCGTCATCCTGCGCCCAAACGGCATCAATGTTCTCGAAGCGTGCCAGGTAGTCCTGCATGACCTCGAAGCCATCATCGCGATTCCAGTTGGCGTGCTGCATATCGAGAATATTGATCTCAGAGCCTTCGATCGCCTCTTGGAAACCTTGCACACGCTCGTCGTCAATCACCGTGGGAATACCCCGCAGCACCACAATATCGCCTTCATCTTCCAGTTGCTCACGGATGTATTCGCCGGAAACGCGACCTAACTCATGATTGTTGCCCGCCACATAAAGGTCTTCGATACCCTCTTCGGTTAGCCCACGATCGACCACCGTGACGAACACGCCTGAGTCTTTAACCCGGCGCACCGGGTCAGTCAGTGGGCCCGACTCAAATGGCAGCACGACTAAGGCATCGATGTTGCGCAGTGAGACTAGATCTTCCAGGTCATTGGCTTGCTCGCCAGCTGTGCCCGCCGTGGAGATAGTGATCTCAATGTCGGGATAGAGCTCCTCAAGGCGTTTTTAGCCTCTTCGGCGTGATAGTTGACGCCGCCTGTCCAACCATGGGTGGCGGCGGGAATGGAGACACCGATAGTGACCTCCTGGGCAACCGCGGCGCCGGAGAGCCCTATGGCTGAGGCGAATGCTGCGGTAGTGACGCAGGCCTTCACTGCTGTCTTGATGGTTCGCATGGTGATGCTCCTTTCGTGTTTGTACTTGTTATGTTGCGTGCTGCTTGTCGTTGATGTTGCGCTGTTAGCGAGTGAGTTTATGGTCCTGTTTTCCTCCACGATGCACGCTGCAGATAGACCGCCACAATGATGATGATCCCCTGCACCGTGCCGTTGAGATAGTTGGAAATGGCGTCGGTCAAATTGAGAATATTGCCAATCATGGTGAGCATGATGGCGCCCACCACCGTGCCCCAAATGCGCCCATGTCCACCCCTTCAGCATGGTCCCGCCAATAATCACCGCGGCAATCGCTTCAAGCTCCCAGAGCACCCCGGTAGCCCCCGAGGCAGAACCCAAACGCGGCACATAAATAATCGTTGCCAGCGCCACACACACGCCTTGCAGCATGTAGGTCAGGGTTTTCACGCGATCCACATGGATGGCACTGTATTCGGCGACCTTTTCATTAGAGCCGATGGCAAAGCAGTAGCGCCCAAAGCGCGTGTAATTGAGCAAGATGTAGCCGATGACGGCCACTGCTAAAAATACCCACACAGGTATGGTGATGCCCAGGAAGCTGCCGTAATACACCGGCCGGTAAATATCCCGTACTGCCCAGTCCAGCGTCAGCGTTCCGCCATCAGAAAGGTAGGTCACTAGCGAACGGTAAATCCCCATAGTGCCGAGAGTGACAATAAACGCTTCGATCTTGCCTTTCGTCGTCACAATGCCGTTGATAAACCCAGCGCATATCCCCAGCAGCAGCGACGCCCCTATCCCCAATAGCACCGTGGTCCACCCCGCGCCGAACTGTTCCACGAGGCTGTTCATCAGAATAATCATCACCCCGGCAATAAAGGCCGCCATGGCCCCCACGGAAGATCCAGCCCACCGGCGGTAATCACAAAGGTGGCGCCGATGGCGATAATGCCGATAAAGGCACTGCGGGTGAGCATGTTCGAAAGGTTATCCAGCCCCAGAAACGCCGGGTTGATCAGCACACCCAGTACCGCCAGCGCCAACAGCGCCACAAACGGCCCCCAGGTTTTTAGGTCAACAGCGAACCGTTTTGAGGCGGGCATTCGTTGCTGGGTCGTTGTGTTATCGGACTTTTGTTATTAGCCATGACGCTGCTCATCTACCCCTACTCCCCTTAATGCCGGATGCGTACTGCATGATTTCTTGTTCGTTAATCTGCTCACCTTCAAGTACGCCAGTGAGAACGCCGGCACACATCACCGCCACTCGGTGGGATAGCCCAATCAGCTCGCCCATCTCCGACGAGATCAGAATCACCGAGCAGCCTGAATCTGTTAGCTCGCGGATAAAGTGATAAATCTGATGTTTGGTGCCCACATCGATGCCACGCGTCGGTTCATTGATAATCACGATTTCGGGGTCGATGGACATAACTTTGGCGAGCAGCAGCTTCTGCTGGTTGCCGCCAGAGAGTTCAGCGGCGGTGCGAGCAGCGGTGCGCAGCCGAATATCGAAGCGTTCAATCGCCTGTTGAAAGGCTTGCTCTTCACGGCGGCGGTCAATTAATGGATGGCAGTGAGCGCGCAGGTTGAGCAAGGTAACGTTGGAGCGCAGATCCATATTGAGCACTAGACCTTTGCCTTTGCGGTCCTCGGTGAGATAGGCAATGCGCTGGTGTACCGCATCGCGCAGGTGGCGCATGACCACCGGCTGGCCGTTGCGCAGCACCTGCCCGGCGTTTTTGCGACGCAAGCCCAGCACCGCTTCAATAAATGCGGTGCGCCCCGCCCCTACGATGCCGCCGAATCCGAGCACCTCGCCCCGGCGCAGGGTAAAGCTGGCATGCTTAACAGCGCCGGGCACCACCATATCGCGCACTTCCAATACCACCGGCGCATCGTCAGGAAGCTGCGTACGAGGCGGATACATTTCAGTAATTTCACGCCCTACCATCAACCGCGCCAACTCCTCTTTGCTGCGCCCGGCCATGGGGCCGCTATCCACTAAGTGGCCGTCGCGCAGTACCGTCACACGGTCAGCGATTTGCTCGATTTCACGCAACTTGTGGGAGATATACAAAATGGCCACGCCCGCTGGCGCAGGCGGTCGATCAGTGCAAACAGCACCTTTACTTCGTTTTCAGTCAAGGTGGCGGTGGGTTCGTCCATGATCAGCACGCGCACATCACGGGTGATCGCCTTGGCGATTTCCACCATTTGCTGGTCTGAGGTGCTGAGGTCTTTCACGCGGGCGCGTGGATCAACATGCGTTTCAAGCTCTGCCAGCGCCGCCCGGCTCTGTTGCCGCATGGCGCGTCGGTCTAGAAACAAGCCCCGGCGCAGTTCGCGGCCCAGGAAGATGTTCTCCTCTACACTGAGCTGTTCCGCCAGTGCCAGTTCCTGGTGAATCATCACCACACCGTCGTCTTCCGCCTCACCGCTGGAGCGGTAATGTCGTTGGCGGCCGTCCACCAACACCTCGCCGGAGGTGGGGCGAAGATAACCGGCCAGAATTTTGACCAGCGTCGATTTTCCCGCGCCGTTCTCGCCCAGCAAGGCATGCACTTCGCCCGCCTGCAGATCGAGATCAACGTCGAATAAGACCTGGTTATTGCCAAATGAGCGGCAGAGTTTGCGCGCTGATAAGAGCATGGAGCCACCTATCGTTACTGTTGTTATTATGCGTTTAAGGCTTTCCCACATTATTTGCTGTCGTGCGATGCTTTATTTACTTTAGGTGCTAAAATAAATAAATGCATATGCAACTTAGGTCGCATTTTGTAATTTTTCACCTCGAACAATAACGGCACTTTTATGGCGCTTCCGTCGACAGATACCAGTCGCTATGACAACACGCTGGCGGTTATCCGTACCCTGCGAGACCAAGGGCCGGTTGCTCGCGTTGACCTGGGTGCGCTGAATGGCATCAGCTCAGCCACAGTGACCTCCATCAGCGCCGAGCTGCTCCAGCAGGGCTGATCACTGAACGCCCACCGAAACACCCCGCCCCTCCGGACGGGGGCGACCCAAGACGCTAGTTGAGCTCAACCCACAAGCGGCCTGCGTGGTATGCATCAAGTTATCGATCAACGAGATTCAGCTAGTGGTGGGCGATTTTTCGGGTCAGGTACGCCATAGCGAGCACCACGCGGTGCCCACCCTGACGCTTAGCGCCGACGACCTGGAAACGCTGCTGGAAGAGAAGATCAGCACTGTTTGCGCACAACAGCTAAACGAATTTCAACGCTTGGCAGGGGATCTGTTTGGCCGTGCAGGGGGTGGTCTCTTCGCAAAGCGGCACGATTATCTGGTCACCCGCTTTAAGCTTTCGAAACTCACCGATCTCGGCACAATTAGCCGAGCGTTTTCACTGCAGCGTCTTGCTGGAAAACGATGCCAACTGCATTGCCAGCGTACTCGCGGCAAAGCCCGACTATGCGGGTTGCCCCAACCTGGTGGTCATTATGTTGGGCTACGGCATCGGCATGTCGGTATTGATTAACGGCGTGCCTTATCTTGGCGCCAATGGCTCAGCAGCGGAGTTTGGGCACAGCAAATATCAGCCTGGCGGCGCCCTATGCGCCTGCGGAAGACGGGGATGCATTGAAGCTTATGCCAGCGACTATGCGCTCTATCGCGCCGCCGCCGACCATATAGCGTTACCTAGCGGTGGCGACAGCGCTCACCCTTCAGAGCTGCAGATGCAGGCGTTGACCCAACAGGCGTTGAACGGCGACCCAGCGATGCAGCATATCTACGCCGAAGCGGGCCGAGCGTTGGGTTATGGCATCGCCAATATCCTGGCGCTGTTTAACCCCGACCTGGTGCTGATTACCGGTTCCGGCGTGCGTGGTTTTGACGCCATGCAGGCCGCCATGCATCACGCCATCGATGATGCCCTGGTGGCTGAGCTAAGAGGTACCACCCGTATCGAAAGCTGCGCCTGGGATCGCGACATGACCTGCATGGGCGGTATCGCCATGGCGCTACACGCCACCGATGCCCAGACGCTGTCGGAGAGCCAGGCCAGCTCCGTTAGTTAATGCGAATGCCGCGGTACGTCTGATCCCCGGCAGCCCACCAGGAAGTCGAAGTCGCAGCCTTCGTCGGCTTGCAGCACCCGCTCAATATAGAGCTGGCGATAGCCGCCCTGGCTAGCAATCAGTGTCGAGGCGGCAGTCGGGTCGCTTTCGGCTAAGCGCGCGGCCAGCGCTTCATCGCTGATATCAAGATGCAATCGGCCGCTTTCGCAGTCAAGCTCGATCCAGTCGCCGTTGCGTACTGCCGCCAGCGGGCCACCGGCGGCTGCTTCGGGCGCCACGTGCAGCACCACGGTGCCATACGCCGTGCCGCTCATGCGGGCGTCGGAAATGCGCACCATGTCGGTGATGCCCTGGGCGAGAATCTTGGGCGGCAGGCCCATATTGCCCACCTCCGCCATGCCGTGATAGCCCCGCGGACCGCAGTGCTTCATCACCAGAATGTCATTGGCTTCCACGTCGAGATCAGGGTCGTTGATGCGCGCCTTGTAGTCGTCGAAGTCCTCGAACACCACCGCGCGACCGCGATGCTGCATCAGCTCAGCTGTTGCGGCCGAGGGCTTAAGCACCGCGCCGTTGGGCGCCAGGTTGCCGCGCACCACGCAGATGCCGCCGTCCGCGGTGAGCGGATTATCAAGCTTTCGAATCACCTCGTCGTTGTAGAGCGGCGCGTCCTGAACGTTCTCCCAAAGCGTTTTGCCGTTGACGGTCAGCGCGTCCTTGAAGGGCAGCCGGTCGGCCTCACCCAGGCGCCTGAGCACCGCAGGCAAACCACCGGCATAGTAGAATTCCTCCATCAAAAACCGCCCCGAGGGTTGCAGATCGACCACCGTGGGCGTGCCGCGACCCACTCGGCTCCAGTCGTCCAGGGTGAGATCCACACCGATGCGTCCGGCAATCGCTTTGAGATGAATCACCGCGTTGGTGGAGCCACCAATCGCCGCGTTGGTGCGAATGGCGTTATCGAAGGCTTCCTTGGTGAGGATTTTGGAGAGTCGTAGATCTTCGTTGACCATTTCGACGATGCGGTTACCCGATAAATGGGCGAGCACGTAGCGGCGGGAATCGACTGCCGGAATCGCCGCGTTGTGGGGCAGCGACGTGCCCAGCGATTCGGCCATACAGGCCATGGTGGAGGCGGTGCCCATGGTGTTGCAGGTGCCCGCCGAGCGAGACATGCCGGCTTCCGCGGCCATAAAATCGTGCAGGGAAATTTCACCCGCCTTGACCTGCTCGGAGAGCTTCCAAACCACGGTGCCGGAGCCAATATCCTTGCCCTTGTGCTTGCCGTTGAGCATCGGCCCGCCAGTGACCACGATGGTGGGAATATCGCAGCTCGCCGCGCCCATCAGCAGCGCCGGGGTGGTCTTGTCGCAACCGACCAGTAGCACCACCGCATCAATGGGGTTGCCTCGAATCGCCTCTTCCACGTCCATGCTCGCCAGGTTGCGGGTAAACATCGCAGTGGGGCGCAGGTTGGACTCGCCGTTGGAAAACACCGGGAACTCCACCGGGTAGCCGCCCGCCTCCAGCACGCCCTGCTTTACGTGCTCCGCCAGCTTACGGAAGTGAGCATTGCAAGGCGTCAATTCCGACCAGGTATTGCAGATGCCGATGATCGGCTTGCCCTGAAACTCATGGTCGGGGATGCCCTGGTTTTCATCCAACTGCGGTACATAAAGCCGTTTTTATCGGCGGTGCCGAACCACTGGGCCGAGCGTAATGGGCGCTGACGATCAGACATAACAAAGCCTCCGTACAAACCGGGAAAAATGACTAACTAATAAAAGGGGGGAACGGTTTAAGCGTCAGGCCCGCTGACGGCGGGTCTGTTTCCAACGGTCAAACATCACCGCCAGCAGCAGAATCGCACCACGCACCAGGTATTGGTAAAGGTCGGCACGTTGAGCAGGCCCATGGCGTTCTGCACGCAGCCCATAATCAGCACACCGACCACCACGCCGGTAATGGTGGCCACACCGCCGGATAGCGCCACGCCGCCCAGCACACAGGCGGAGATCACCGCCAGCTCCAGGCCCATGGAGGTATTGGGATCGCCTAACCCCATGCGCGATGCCAGCAGCACGCCGACCACACCGGCCACAACACCCTGCAGTCCGAAGACGATAATTTTGAGACGGCGGACATTAACCCCGCTAATGAAGCAGCTTCCGAATTACCGCCTGTGGCCAGCACATTGCGCCCGAAAGAGGTCATATTGAGTACTACGCCAAAAATGACAAAACAGGCCAACATGGTCCACACCGGTAACGTCAGGCCTAGAAATGAAGCGCTCCCCAAGTCGAAGAAGCCCGGCACGGTAATCATGACGGCGTCACCACCGGAGGTGATGTAGGCAAGCCCACGGACGAATTCCATCGCGGCCAGGGTCGCAATCAGTGAATTAATGCCGAACTTGGCAATCACCAGGCCATTGAAAGCACCTACCGCACCGCCTGCCACAACGCCACCAATAACACCGATAAAAACGCTACCGGTACTGGAGGTCACCACCGCCGCAACTACCCCCGCAAAGGCCACGATGGAAGCCACCGAAAGATCCACCTCGCCCAGGGCGAGTACTAGCATCATGGTGGTCGCCAAGCTGCCGATCAGCGTGATCGAGAGCAGGAGCCCGACCATATTTCGCCCGGTCAGAAAGTCAGGAATGAGTACTGCTAACGCCACAAACAACAGCAAGAAAACGGCAATTAGTCCTGAGGTGTCGAGCAGCGTACGCAGCGGTTTGATGAGCCCCTGGCGCCCCGCTGGGCGTGCAGGCGTGGTATCGCCTTGGGTTACATTGTTGGTTGTCATAGTGTTTGTCCTGAACCTGTCTCTTAAAAAAGTACTGAAAAACCGACTTAGGCGGGTAGCGCCAACCCCAGCAGGCGCTCCGGGGTGGCCGACTCACGCGGCACCACTTCCACCAGCTCTCCGTCACGCATCACGGCAATGCGGTCGCAAATCGAGCTGACCTCGGCCAGGTCACTAGAGATCACCACAACGCTTTTGCCTTGTTCAGCCAAGTCGTAGAGCAGCGAGTAAATATCCCGCCGCGCACCGACATCAATACCTCGGGTCGGCTCGTCCATCACAAATAGATCGATCTCCTCGGCAAGCCAGCGGGCCAGAATCACCTTTTGCTGGTTGCCGCCGGAAAGTTTGCCGATCGGCGTGCGCGGGCCCGGCGTTTTAACACTGAGTTGCTGGATATACGACTCGGCGTTGCCGCTCGCGCCCCGGATGGCGGAAAATCCCCAGCGTTTGAAGAAACGCCGACAGCTGATATTGAGGTTGTCGGCCACGCTGGCCACTGGGAAGATCCCCTGGGATTTTCGGTCCTCTGGGCACATGGCAATACCGGCACGAATCGCCTCGGCGGGGCTTTTAAAACGTCGTGTTTCACCGTTAAAGTGAACACTGCCTGCCTTCGGGGACTCGACCCCGCACACCAGCCGCAACAGCTCACTACGCCCCGCACCCACCAACCCAAACAGACCGAACACTTCGCCCCGTTTAACGGAGAAACTCACCGGCGCGTTGAGCCCTCGCCCCTGAATTCCTTCGACGTTCAGGATCACATCGCCATGATCACGAGCGCGATAGCCGTAGACATCGTCAATATCGCGGCCAACCATTTCACTTACTAAAAGATCATGATTTAGCTCGGACATGTCCTCGTGGGTTCGGATGTGCTGGCCATCACGGAAAATAGTGACCGCATCGCACATCTCGAACACCTCTTCCATGCGGTGGGTGACGTAGAGCACCACCCGGCCTTCGTCACGCAGTCGTTTGACGATGCGCTTAAGCTGGCGAATTTCCTGAATCGAGAGACTGCTGGTGGGTTCATCGAAGGCAATAACCTTGGCGTCACGCAACAGCGCGCGACCAATTTCGATCATTTGCTGTTGGCCGATAGAGAGGTCGCGCACCTTGGTCGAGGGATGGATCTCCCCCACCCAGATCGGCCAGTATTGCCAGTGCTTTCTCGCGCAACTGACGGCGGTTTACAAATCCCCCCGTGTGGGCAGCTGCCCTAGCAGCAGGTTTTCGGCCACCGACATATTGGGTGAGAGCGTCAGCTCCTGATAGATAATCGCGATCCCCCTCGCGCAGCGCCTCCCGAGCGTTGTTAAAGACATGGCGCCGCCCATCGATCCAGAGTGCACCTTCGGCAACCCGGTTAACGCCGCTAAGCACTTTGAGCAGGGTGGATTTACCTGCGCCGTTCTCGCCCATCAGCGCATGCACTTGGCCGGCGTGAGCCGCAAAGCTCACGCCATCCAACGCACGAACGCCGGGGGAAAACGACGCTAATCGCATCGAAACGTAGATAAGCATCAGACATGATTCAACTCCGGCAGACGTGACAGGCCCAACGCCTTATAGACCCAGCTCTTCACGCACTTCTTGCCAGTTATCCCGGGTCATCAGCGTGCCAGATGTTTCAGTATTGGCCGGTGGCTCTTCACCTTCGCTAATCCAGCGGTAGAGATCTTCGGCTGTTTGGCGGCCATGCATCGTAGAACTCACTGCCACGGTGCCATGGAAACCAGTGGGGTTATCGCGTGAGAACTCCGCAAAGGCAGCGCCGGAGCCGTTAATGCCTACCCCAATCACATCCTCGGGTGCTAAGCCGTACTGTTCGGTAGCCCGCACGCCGCCGAGTACACTCTCTTCATTAAGGGCGTAGATCACCCAATGCTCGTAATCGCCGTGCTGGGAAAGCACCGGCGACGCGGCTGAAAAAGCCCCGCTGGTGTCGGTGCTCTGCTGGGGCGCGTCAAAAATATTTTCTTCAGAGAAGCCCGATGCCAGCAGCGCCTCGGTGGCGCCATCGGTACGCTCAACGGCGGTAGGTAATTCATTATTGGTAATGCGCAGTGCGGCAACCTCTTCGGGATTCCAACCGCGTGCTTCCATTTCAGCGGCAATGGCTTCGCCTACCTGCTGGCCAATCTTGGTACCCGACATCCCCAGGTGCGGCACGCCTTCCATCGGTTCACCGCTTGAGGTCACAAACTGGTCATCCACGGTGACGACTTTCATACCGTACTGCTCGGCACGGTTCATGATCGCGGGCCCTAGGCGTACATCCGGTGGGCAGATCACAAACCCTTCGGCACCTTGGGAGTAGAGGTTATCAATCGCGCTGAGTACTTCCTGGCCGTCTTCGCCACCCAGGCGCACGACTTCAAAGCCAAGCTCTTCACCGGCTGCCGTGGCCGCTTCCTGTTCATTGATAAACCACGCTTGCTCGGGTTTCTTGACGATAAAGCCAATCTTCACTTCATCTTCCTGCGCCTGAACGGACCCCAGCGAGGCCAGCATAATCGCGCTACCAAGTGCTAAACGGGTAAACGTTGTCGTCAATTTCATTGTTATACTCCTGCGATTTGTAGCGTTGTTTTTATTGATAATTAGTTTTTATTACAAGCTTACTGGGCGTTATGAATCAAAAATCCTGTTGCGCAGAAAAGCGGTAAACCGTGCGTGAGCGATACGTCTCGTCCGGCTCCAAAATCGTGCTAGGAAACGCCTCCTGATTGGGGAGTCGGGGTAGTGCTGGGTTTCTAATGCAAAGCCGGAGCGATGTTCGTAGGCTTGGCCCTGCTTACCAGTCAGGCTGCCATCAAGGAAATTACCGGAATAGAACTGGATGCCTGGCTCGGTAGTGGAAACTTCCAGCATGCGGCCACTCTGCGGCTCCCATACCTTAGCGGCCAATACCAGCTCACCCTGCGCGGCCTCTTCGCGGTTAAGTACAAAGTTGTGGTCATAACCGCCTCCGAAATCGAGCTGCTCGTTATCCTGCTCAATCCGTTCACCGATGGCGGTCGCCTGGGTAAAGTCGAACGGTGTACCTTCCACCGAGCGGATCTCGCCGGTGGGAATCAGTGACTCGTTTACCGGGGTGAATGCCGAGGCATTAATCATCAACTGATGGTCGAGAATGCTGTCGCTGCCCTCGCCTTTAAGGTTGAAGTAACTGTGCTGGGTGAGGTTGACCGGTGTCGCCTTGTCAGTCACAGCCCGGTAATCAACCATCAGTTCGTCATTATCGGTCAGCGTATAGGTGACTTCGGTCTCCAACTTACCGGGGTAGCCCTCTTCGCCATCCTCGCTGGTGTAACGCAGCACAAGGCCCGTGCCTTCATCATTCTCGAACGGTTCGGCCTGCCACAGCACTTTATCGAAACCCTGATCGCCACCGTGCAGATGATTGCTACCATCGTTGGTGGCCAGTGAGTAAGTGTCGCCATTGAGCGAGAACTGACCACCCGCGATGCGATTGCCGTAGCGCCCAATGATGGCGCCGAAATAGGGGTTGGCCTGACGGTACTCTTCAGAGAGGTAGGCCTCCAGGGAGTCAAAACCCAGTACGATGTCGTCGAACTCACCCGCGACATTGGGGGTTTTCAGCGACACGATGATACCGCCGTAGTTGATCACCCGCAGTTCAACGCCATTGCTGTTGGTAAACTGGTAGACATCGACCTGACGGCCATCCGGCAGATGGCCAAACACCGACGTCTGGATGCTGTCAGCGGTTTCAGAGTCATTCTGCGCTTGCGCTGGGCTTACCATTAGCATCGCGGCAATAGCACTGAGCAGCAATGGCGACCCACTTCTTAATACTTGGCTGTACATGAGAGGCATGAGCATTCTCCTGGAGACATACTTTTGTTGTTAGTGGAGGCTGTTAAGCCAGCATCCTTAACGCCAATACACTCTACAGTAGAGAAATCCGTCATAACCAACCAATATACAAACGCATCACTATCGATATACTTCTAAGTATCAATAACAAAACAAGGCTTATCCCATGGGCGTTCTCGGCGAGAACTGGTTTCTAGACGTGCGACTAAAGTTGCGCCATTTTCAGCTATTTTTAGCTCTGGACGAGCAGCGCAATCTGCATCGTGCCGCTTCCCAGCTCAATATGAGCCAGCCCGCTGCGTCAAAGCTACTGAGCGACCTGGAAGCCAATCTAGGCATTCGTTTATTTGAACGACACCCACGCGGGCTAACCCCTAACTGGTACGGCGAGATTATGATTCGCCACGCCCACAGCATGCTCTCGGCCTTACATCATACCGGTGAAGAGTTGAACGCGCTTAGCGCGGGCAGTGCAGGCACGGTGGCAGTGGGCACGGTAATGGCGCCAGCAGTAACGCTACTGACCAGCGCGATTGAGCGTGTGCATCGAGACCGGCCAGGGCTAAAGATCAGCGTTGATGTGGATGTCAGCAAAGTGTTGGTGCCGCGCTTATTGGAAGGCGAGCTGGATTTTGCGATCACACGCATTCCAGCAGGCATCGATGCCGAACGCTTTGTATTTGAGGAGATTGGTGAGGAAGAGTTGTGTTTTGTATGCCGCAAGGGGCATCCATTAGCGGACAAAACGCCGCTGAGTCTAGCGGATATGGCAGCCTACCCTGGTCACTGCAGCCCACCGGTGCACTGATGCGCCAGCGGGTGGATAGCCTGTTTCTGCACCATCAGGTCGTGCCGCCGCGCCAGATCGTCGATGCTGCGGACCTGCTGCTATCGCTAGCGCTAGTCGATAAATCAGACACCATTACGGTCACCACCCGGGAAGTTGCTGACCTGCTCTGCCCACCGCAGCGGTTTCATTTGTTGCCCTTCAGCGAAACGCTCAGCGTTCAACCTTATGGGCTGGTCAGTCTGCGCCACCAGCGCCTCTCGCCCGGCGCCGCTGTATTGATGAGCACACTGCGGGAAATTATTGCGCAGGGCGCTTAGCGAGCAATAGACGCTAGGAAATAAGACCCGTTTTATTAACCAGCCATACAAAAGTTTATGTTGAACAATTTATTTAAATGTTCAACATTAGATGCTCTATGTGTTCTCAAAATTATTTTGTCTAACTCCCTTCTCATAACAATAAGTGTTAGGAATAGCCTATGCGTCTGATTCAGTGTGACCACCAGGGCCAGGTCCACGCCGCCCTGGTCGAGAGCGAAGAGCAGGTTAGGCTGCTCGACTGCGATACCTATACGTTAGCCAACCGTGCCATTAGTGCTGGCCAACCGATGAGCGACGCGATAACCGCCGCAATGACCGACACCCGCCTCGACTATCAAGCGTTAGTAGACGATAAGCGCTTGCTGCCGCCACTGACCCATCCCGACCCAGCTCATTGTCTGGTTACCGGCACAGGCCTTACCCATTTGGGCAGCGCCGACACCCGTTCGGCCATGCACGCTCAGTCTCAAAAACAGGCCCAAGCGGCTGAAGAAGACATGACCGACTCCATGCGCATGTTCAAGCTAGGCGTGGAAGGCGGCAAACCCAACGCGGGCGAGATGGGTGCGCAGCCTGAATGGTTCTACAAAGGCGATGGCCAGTGCGTGATGGCGCCGGAGGCAGAAATCCCTCGCCGGCATTCGCGCAAGATGCTGGCGAGGAGCCCGAGCTTGCCGGCCTTTACGTTATTGGCGAGGAGGGTCTACCCTGGAGAGTCGGGTATGCGATTGGTAACGAGTTTTCTGACCATGTCACCGAGCGCTTCAATTACCTATGGCTGGCTCACTCCAAGCTCCGCGCCTGCAGTTTTGGCCCCGAGCTGTTGATTGGCGAGCTTCCGGCCCATTTAGAAGGCACCAGCTCTATTCAGCGCAATGGCGAGACCTTATGGAAGAAGCCTTTTTTGACCGGCGAAGCCAACATGGCCCATAGCTTGGCCAACCTTGAATATCATCACTTTAAATACTCTGGCTTCCGACGCCCTGGCGATGTCCACGTGCACTTTTTCGGCACTGCTACGCTAAGCTTTGCTGACAATATTAAGGTACGCGAAGGCGACCGCTTTGAGATATGTATTAACGAGTTCGGTCGCCCTCTGCGTAATTCGCTCCGGATAGAAACAGATACACCCGCGGTCACCGTTAAAGCGCTCTAACGCAAGTAAATCAGCGAAAGTAAATCAAGCCAGCAGGGAGGATGTATGACTCTGGAAGGTAAATTACTGATTGGTCAGCAGGCCATCAGCGGCCAACAGGCCGACATTCAAGCCGTTAACCCCGCCACTGGCGAAACGCTTAGCCCCGCCTACCCGGGTGGCAGCAAAGCCGAGGTTGAGCAGGCCTGCGCGCTAGCCGAAGCAGCCTTTGATAGCTATCGCGAAACCGGCTTAGAGGCGCGGGCCACATTCCTTGAAACCATTGCCGCTGAAATCGAAGGGATCGGTGATGAGCTGGTTGAGCGTGCTATGGCCGAAACCGGTTTGCCCCGCCCGCGCCTAGAAGGCGAACGGGGTCGCACCTGTGGCCAGTTGCGGCTGTTCGCCTCGGTCGTACGCGCCGGGGAGTGGTTAGATGTGCGCATCGATCCGGCCATGCCCGATCGTGAGCCGCTACCCCGTGCCGACCTGCGCCAGCGCCATATTGGGCTGGGCCCGGTAGCTGTGTTTGGTGCTAGCAACTTCCCGCTCGCCTTCAGTGTGGCCGGTGGCGATACTGCCTCTGCCCTAGCCGCAGGCTGCCCTGTGGTCGTCAAAGGCCACTCTGCCCACCCCGGCACTTCCGAGCTGGTCGGTCGCGCTATTCAGCGTGCCGTTGCCAAATGTGATCTGCCAGAGGGCGTCTTTTCACTGCTGTTCGGTTCTGGCAAAGAGATCGGTCAGGCACTGGTAGCCGACCCGCGCATTCAAGCCGTTGGCTTTTACCGGTTCGCGCAGCGGTGGCACGGCCTTGATGGCCACTGCCCAGGCACGGCCGCAACCGATCCCAGTATATGCCGAAATGAGTTCGATCAACCCGGTGTTTCTGCTGCCCGAAGCGCTCAAGGCGCGTGGCAAGGAGATTGCTGAAGGGTTTGTCGGCTCGCTCAACATGGGCGCTGGGCAGTTCTGCACTAACCCCGGGCTGGTCATTGCGGTGGAAGGTCCGGAGCTGGATGCCTTTGTGGAGGCCGCTGGTGCAGGCGTTAAGGGTAGCGCAGGCCAAACCATGCTCACGCCGGGCATTCATGACGCTTACCAGCAGGGCATGGGTCGGCTCGCCAGCCACGACAAGGTCACCGAGGTCGCCCGTGGTCAGGCAGGTGAGACAGCTCACCCCTGCCAAGCGGGGCTGTTCGTTACCCAGGCAGACGCTTTCCTGAGTGATCCCACGTTACAGGAAGAAGTGTTCGGCTCAACTTCTCTGGTCATCGCCTGTGCCGATGACCAGGAAGTGGCCCGTGTGGCGGCTCAGCTGGAAGGCCAGCTCACCATTACGCTGCAGATGGATGACGCTGACTTGGCGACGGCTAAGCAATTGATGCCAACGCTGGAGCGCAAAGCAGGACGCATCCTGGCCAACGGTTGGCCGACGGGTGTAGAAGTATGTCACGCCATGGTTCACGGCGGCCCTTATCCGGCGACGTCGGATTCACGCACCACCTCGGTGGGCAGCGCGGCGATCTTCCGCTTCCTGCGCCCGGTGTGCTACCAAGCGCTACCAGAGGGTCTCCTGCCCGAGGCGATTCGTGACGGCAACCCGGCGGGCGTATCACGCCTGGTCGATGGCAAGCGTGAATAAACGAACGTCGCTCGAGCGTTACTCAACGAAAGCGTCGGTGGTTTCACGATGACCGTATAGAAATGCATCGGCGACCTGGCGCAGCGGGCAACATCTACCTCGCTGCGCTTATTTGCGATTAGCTCGGCAAAACGTGCATAGAGGCCTTGATACTCGCGCTCTTCGGCTTCCATTATAACTTCGTCATTGATCACCAGACGACAGCCACCGTTTGTAAGGCTCAAACGACCTTCATCGGTTTCGATATGCATATCCCAGGTGGGCGGCCCGCTCTGGCGGAAGTCGAAATCTGCCGCAATGACCGCTCCTTTAGGGTCGGTAAATGCCAGTTCCGCCGCAATCGGCGTTTGCGCATTGCTCGGCACCAGCAGCCGCGCCCGTTGCAGAAAAAACGGCTGAGGGAGAATAGCCGTGGCAATCGACAGCGCATTAATACCAGGATCAAAAACACCCATGCCACCCGGCTGCCAAATCCATGCCTGCCCTGGATGCCATACCCGTACGTCCTCCTTCCACTCAATCTCAACCCGCTGCACCTGACGCTCTTTTAACCACTGCTGTGCCTGGGCCACGCCGGGGCAAACCGTGAGTGCCAAGCGGCAAACAGACTAACGCCCTGTTTCTCAGCGCAGTCAATCAAGTCTTCCACTTCGCTTAATGTCGCCCCAGGCGGCTTTTCCAGTAGCACATGCTTGCCGCGCACCAGTGCCGCCCGTGCCTGGGAGTAGCGCAGATGGGTCGGCGTACAGATCGCTACCGCAGTAATTTCAGGGTGGGCGTCGAGCATCGCCTCCAGGCTTTGATAAGCGGGAAGATCCGACAGTGAGGCGTGGGGATCCGCCGTGGCGATAAGGTTACAGCTCTGGGTGGCGGCAATGGCGGGAAGGTGCTGGTCGCGGACGATTTTACCCACGCCCACCAAGCCGAGGTTGAAGTCAGACATACGCTTGCCTTTGTTATTGACCATTGAAATAGGGTTATGGAGCAGTGTGGGGCAACTCAATGCTGCGCCCTAATGAGCTGAAGCTGTGCTCAAGCCCCAACGCTGCGGCAGTGCCTGCCAACACCGCTTGGGAGGCTAAAATGCCTCCCGAGGACGGCGCAGGCGTATGCTCTCCATCAATTGACGATGGCGCTCCAGGCTCTCTTCGGGGTCTACGGCATTCTCGTTGGACATGGAAACCAGCAGGAAAATAGAAGGACGCAGGATATGCGATAGCTGTGCCCAGACGATATTGTGCGTTGCTTTAAAAATCGCCTCGTGGAAGGCAACGTCACACTCGCTATGCAGCCGCCGTTCCTCCCTCGCAGGTGGCGTTACGTAGATTCTGCCCCAGCCCTTCAAAGGCCTCTTCGATGGCGACTAAATCACGTGCTTTGGCGCGCTTGGCGGCAGTCATCGCCACATAGGGTTCTACATCCAGGCGAAAGGCGAGAATCTCGCGCTGGATTTCCGGGTTAGGCGCCGCATAGCGGGTCAACCAATCGGTCACCTGAACGTCAAGAATATGCCACTCGGAGTATTCGCGCACTTTGGAACCGTGGCCGGAGATACGCTCGATAATGCCTGCTTCAACCAACTGGCGCAGGTCGCTACGCACCGCTGAGCGGTTAATAGAAAAACGTTCGCATAGATCCATTTCACGCGGCACTAAGTCACCGGGATGATAGCGCCCACCGAAGATTTCCTCGGCGAGATGTTCGGCGATACTGGGGCGAGCTACTGGCTTACTGGGAGATGACGTCACTACGATAAGACCCTATTTCGATTCCTGACAATCATACCGTACTTGACCGGTCTGCTGTTATCGACGGCGCAGTTGACACGCTGGCACGCTGCCGCATTTCTAGTCGCCGTTCGTAGAGCCCTTTGACCAGTAAAGTACCCAGAACCAAACTACCGCCGATCAGCGCCACAGGCGCGGGTTGCTCACCCAAAATCCACCAAGCTAATAGCGTGCCCACCACCACTTCAAGCAATAATAGGGAGGCCCACTTCCGCAGAGGGTAGGTAGAGCGGCCCGCGCTGCAGCAGCGTTACGCCGCAGGGTACAATAATCAGACAGAGTAGAATCACCACAGCAAGCTGGTTGGCTGCTGGCAGGGACGGCTCGCTTCCTGCAAGCCAAAACAACCCAGCGGTGCTGCCGACAATAATGCCGTTAAACACTAGCATCGGGCTCATATCCACACCTGGCCGCGTGCGGCAGAGCGTGAAATTAATCGCCAGGGTGGTCGCCGCCATCAAGGCAAAGGCGTTGCCTACCCATGATCCAGCACCCGCATCATCCAGGGCGATCATCGCAATACCAACCATGCAGAGCCAAATCGCCAGCCAAGTACGCCGGGGCAAACGCTCTTTGAGGATAATCCAGGAGAGCACAGCGGCGATAATCGGCGAACTGGCCAGGATCATCAGCACATTGCCCGCCTTGGTGTATTGATTGCCAAGCACAAAGCCGCAGGTCGTCAGACTGAACAAAAGCGCCACGGCGATACCGGTCCAGCCGCAGCGACGATAGGCTCCCAGGGTGCCTCGGCCATAGCGCAACAGGGCGATTAGCAAAAGCCCAGCGCGGAGAGAAAACCGCGCCACATTAGTATCTCCGCATCGGGTAAGTCGGTCACCTTAATCAGCAAGGCATCCGGCGCCATGATGATCGCGCCACCACCGGTCAACAGCAAACCCTGCTGCCGATGGGACAAGGCACTCCAACGGCTCATTTAATGATTGTCCCTGGGCGTATGCCTGCGGGCCACATCGCGATATTTAGTTGCTGGCTCTAACGTCATCCCGCGGTCCAGCGGCTCAACCATACTACGCTGGATCTCCTGCCAAGGCGTCTGGTGGCCGGGGTAACGGTACCCCCGCTCTGCCAAACGTTCACGGCGCATTTCCAGCTCAGCGGCGTCAATTAGCAGCTGCACCTCGCCACGCTTAAGGTCAACCCGCAGCCGGTCGCCGCTTTCAAGCAGCCCCAGACCGCCGCCCGTAGCAGCTTCAGGGAGGCGTTGAGAATCGACGGTGAGCCAGACGTGCCCGATTGACGGCCATCGCCCAGACACGGCAGTGATTCGATGCCCTGTTTGATTAACGCCTCCGGCGGCTGCATATTGACCACCTCTGCACCGCCAGGGTGGCCGACCGGCCCTGCCCCGCGCATTACAAGAATGGTGCGCGCATCGATGTTAAGTGACGGGTCATCAATACGGGCGTGATAATCCTCCGAGCCATCAAACACCGCCACTTTACCTTCAAAGGCTTCAGGGTCATTGGGGTCATTCAGGAAGCGCTCGCGGAAATCTCTTGAGATCACGCTGGTTTTCATCAATGCCGAATCGAACAGGTTGCCCTTGAGATTGAGGAAGCCTGCGTGCTCGACCAGCGGATCGCCGTAACGACAAATCACATCAGTGTCCTTTGTTTCCCGACCCTGCAGATTATCGCCCAGCGAATGGCCGTTGACCGTCAGTGCATCGCTGTGAAGCTTGCCTGCCGTTTGTAGTTCATGAAGGATCGCGGGCACACCGCCAGCACGGTGAAACTCTTCACAAAGGAAAGCACCGGCAGGCATCACGTTGGCCAGCAGCGGTATTTCGTGGCCTAAGCGCTGCCAGTCATCATTATTCATCTCGATGCCCGCATGACGTGCAATCGCGTTGATATGTACCGGCGCGTTGGATGAGCCGCCCAGCGCCGAGCACGCCACAATGGCGTTTTCAAACGCTTCACGGGTCAGAATATCTAGCGGGCGCAGGTCTTCCCAGACCATATCGACAATCCTTGTTCCGGTGTCATAGGCCGCCATCGCACGCTCTTTATAGGGTGCCGGTATCACCGCCGAACCGGGCAGGCTCATACCCAGCACTTCCGCCATCGAGTTCATGGTGGACGCCGTCCCCATGGTATTGCAGTGGCCTATCGACGGCGCTGAATCACTCGCGCGAGACAGGAACTCGGCGTAGTCGATATCGCCCGCTGCCAGGCGCTTGCGTAGTTCCCAGATAATCGTACCCGAGCCTACCCGCTCGGTACCGCGCCAGCCGTTAAGCATTGGTCCGCCGGAAAGCACAATGGCAGGAATATTGACTGTTGCCGCCGCCATGAGTGCAGCAGGGTGGTTTTATCGCAGCCGGTGGTCAATACCACGCCGTCTAGCGGATAGCCGTGCAGCACTTCCACGATGCCCAAGTAGGCGAGGTTGCGATCCAGCGCAGCAGTAGGCCGCCGCACATTTTCATGGATAGGGTGCATAGGGAATTCAAACGGCACGCCACCTGCAGCGCGAATGCCGTCTTTAACTCGCTTAACCAACTCAATGTGGTGGCGATTGCAGGGAGTTAAATCAGACCCTGACTGGCAAATACCAATAATCGGCTTACCACTGGTCAGTTCATCCAGCGTAATGCCGTAATTAAGATAGCGCTCAATGCACAGCGCTGTCGTACCAGGATGATCTGCATTATCGAACCAGTAGCGCGAACGCAACTGCTCAGGCGTTATTCGCTTAAAATTGGCCATGGTGTCACTCCACGCCTAGAGTAAAGATTGAACGAATTAATCAGGAAGATTGGTCACGACGTTACGCTGTCTCAACTTCGACGTCGATACATACAAAAGTATATGTTGAACATACAGCGAAAACGTTAGACATTCATCTAAGGCTTGTGGTGCTCATTTCTTTATTGAGTACTGCTTACACAACAACAATAGCAACCACGCTGTAGCTCGCTTGGAAGATACTCTTCAAAGCAGCCTGCAGCACGCCAGGAGAGTGACGACTATGCATTATCTTTTGAAGCGTACCCTGTTAGTGACCGGCGCCACGCTGTTCAGCTCAGGTATGGTTTATGCACAAACGCCTGATCTATCCGATCCCCCCGAGATTGACGGCGCCACCGTAGAAGACCACGGCAGTGTCACCTTACGAATGGGGCTTGGTTTGGCTGAAAGCTCGCCACAATACATTTCTAGCCGATATTTTGCGGACATTCTTAACCATCGCACCGAAGGGCGCATCAACGTTCACATCTTCCCCAACAGCCAGCTCGGCGACGATGTGCAGATGATGGAAATGCTGCAGACCGGCACGCTGGATATGACGTACCCCTCTTCCTCCCCGCGACCGGCTACGTCGAAGAGCTGGCTGTTTTCGACTTACCCTTCCTGTTACCCACCCGGGAAGCGGCCATTGAAGCCATGCGCAGCGATGCCGCCCAGGAGATGCTCGACGCGTTTGACGGTACTGGCCTGAAAGCCCTGGCGTTCTCTGAAAACGGCTTCCGCCAGCTCTCCAATAGCGTCAGGGAAGTCACTTCGCCAGAAGATGTGGCGGGCATGGATGTTCGCGGCCTGTCGATTCGTACCATGGAAAACCCGGTGCACTTGGCCATTTGGGAAGCACTCGGTGCTAACCCAACCCCAATGGCATTTGGTGAGCTGTTTTCTGCCATGGAACAAGGTGTCGTCGATGGCCAGGAAAACCCCTGGAGTACCATTCTAACCTCCAACTTCTATGAGGTTCAGGACTACGGCTCCGAAACACGGCATGTTTATACGCCCTTTATCAAGATGATCTCTGAACGTACCTGGGATAGCCTCGCCCCCGAGTATCAGGAGCTTGTACAGGAAGCCGCCCTGCAGGCAGCGGATTACGAAATCCAGCTTTCAGCTGAGTATGACGACTGGGCGCGTGAGCAACTTGAAGAGCGAGGCATGCAAATTACCCGTCTTGATGACGAGCAGATTGCCGCCTTCCAAGAGGCAGTGCAGCCGGTTTACGACGAGTGGGCCCCACGCATTGGCGAAGACTTAGTGGCTGAATTCCAACAGATTGCTGAATCATCTAAAACGGAATAAGCAGCACGCAGCAGCTGTTCGGCTTTCGGCTACTTAGCTTTCGTTGACTAAATCAGGCAAGAGGCAAGCGCCTCTTGCCTTCTCGTCACTCGTCTTTGGGAGAACCCATGACCACACCCGACACGCAACTCCCTGATACCGCGTCTTTTTTTGAGGATCCCCAGCGCCAGCCGCTGGAGATTGACACCGAACAGCGCCGCGGCCCTGTTGTGTTTCGTTGGTTAACGTTGGCCATGGAGCACGTGATAGCGGCACTGCTGGTGGCGCTAATCGTCCTCGGTGTCGGCCAATGTGGTCGGCCGCGCCCTTTCAATAACTCAGTGCCCTGGGCCGATGAGCTGGCCCGCATGCTGTTTATCTGGCTAATTTTTATTGGTGCTGCGGCGGCTTTCGCCCGCTATGAGCATATCGCCGTGGACATTCTGGTTCGCCGACTCAAGCCGCGGGCCGCCCATATGCTGTATTTGCTTCAACACATCATTATTACTGTGTTAATGGGCGTCATCATCTGGGGTGGTTTTATCGTGATGTCCCGTGCAACAAGCCGCACCGCGATACTTAATGTGCCCTGGAACCTCGTCAACGTTTCCTTCGTTCTCTGCGCGTGCTTTATTGCGGCTGTGGCTATTTGGCGTGCCTGGCAGAGCATTCAACAAATACGTTCACCCCATGTGACACCGAACGCCGATGGAGGCCGCTAGATCATGCTATGGATCTTCCTAGGTATTCTTTTGCCTCGCTGGCACTTGGCCTACCCATTGCCTTTGGCCTGGGCATTGCCGCCGTGGTAATGGCGTTGCTCTCTGATATTCCGTTATCGATTCTGATTGAGCAGTCGATTCGCGGGGTCAATAGTTTTCCGCTGCTGGCGATTCCGTTCTTTATTCTGGTCGGTGAAGTGATGAGCAACGGTGGCATCGCCCGCCGGCTGATGGAGCTGGCGGGCGCCTTGGTAGGCTTCGTGCGCGGCGGTCTGGGCCAGGTGGCGATTACCGGTTCGATGTTCTTCGGTGGCATTAGCGGTTCGGCCGTGGCAGACACCGCCGCGACTGGGGCGATGATGATTCCCTCCATGACCAAGCAGGGCTACACGGCACCCCAGGCGACGGCGATCAATACTGTTTCGTCGGTCATCGGCATTATTATTCCGCCCTCAATCCCACTGATTCTTTTGGCATTGTGACCGAGACATCGATTAGTCGCTTGTTCATTGCCGGCATTGTGCCAGGCATCCTGATCGGTTTTGGTCTAATGGCAACAACCTTCATTATGGCCACCATCGGCCATGCCGGTCAGACCCGTAAGTTCCGCTTTGATGTATTGTGGCAAGCGTTTAAAGCCGCTTGGCTTGCGCTGGTACTCCCAGTGATCGTCATCGGCGGTATCATCGGCGGCGTTTTTACCGCCACCGAAGCCGCCGTGGCGGCACTGCTTTATTCGCTGTTTATCTCTAGTCGTTTACCGCGAATTTAAGATCACTGCGCTCTGGGGAATGCTGATCCGTACTGCCCGCTTAACCGGTATGGTCTTGCTGCTACTGGCCTTTGCCACCGTTATCGCCTGGTTTTTGACCATTAATATGGTGCCTCAAACGCTGGTTACCCAAGTGCAGGCGATCACCCAAGACCCGTTCCTGCTACTGTTAATCGTTGCGGGCTTACTGCTGCTGGTAGGGTTTGTGATGGATTTGACGCCTGCCATGGTGATTATGGCGCCGATGCTGACCCCCATTGTGACGTCGGTCGGCGTCGACCCGGTCTACTTTGGTGTATTGATGGCCTTTATTCTTGGCATTGGCCTTTTGACGCCGCCCGTGGGCACCTGCCTTTACGTTGGCTGCGGGGTCGGCAAAGTCTCAATGGAGCAACTAGTGAAAGCCATGCTGCCCTACCACGCCACCTTGCTGGTGGTGCTGGTCATCCTGATCGCATTTCCCGGTATTGTGACCTGGCTACCTGATCTCACCGCCGTGCGTGGCAACTGAAGGTTTTTGCAACGCTAGCAACGAGAGCCCCATCGACGCACTCTAAACTTTCGTTATCCGGTACGCATAAGGGACGGCTTCGGTCGCTCCTTTTGCGTTTCATAGCGCATCACCATAGTGCCTCACACAATGTTGGCAACTCCCAACAACTAGGCCATACTCAGCTAAACATCACCCTAGCATCCTGTCATACCATATGATGTTTCATGCTTGTCGCGCGTCATCATCGGATCAACAACATTTCCTGATCAATAACAGTACCTGATCAATAACAAGAGCACCGGGAACCGCCATGCGACTCAACAACAAGACGGCCTTGATCACCGCCGCAGGCCAGGGGGATTGGTCGGGCCACCGCCTTGCGCTTCGCCGCTGAAGGCGCGCAGGTCATTGCTACCGATATCAACACCCAGAGCTTGGCCGAACTGGCCGATACCCCTGGCATCACCGCACGCCGGCTCGATGTGCTGGACACCGCCGCCATCGAGGCGCTGGCGCACGAGATTGGCGCCGTCGACATCCTCTTCAACTGCGCCGGCTACGTGGCCAACGGTTCGCTGCTGGATGGCAGCGACGAAGACTGGGAGCTGTCGCTGTCACTCAATGTAATGGCGATGATGCGCCTGATTCGCGCCTTGCTGCCGGCCATGCTCGACAATAACGGCGGCAGCATCATCAATATGGCCTCAGTAGCATCGAGCCTTAAAGGCGTCCCTAACCGCTGCGCCTACGGCACCACCAAGGCCGCGGTGCTCGGCCTGACCAAGTCGGTGGCTGCCGACTACATCAGCCAGGGAATTCGCTGCAACGCCATCTGTCCCGGCACCGTGGACTCGCCCTCGCTGCGCCAGCGCATTAGTGAACAAGCCAAACGGCAGGGACGAAACGAAGACGATGTCTACGCCGAGTTTATCGCCAGGCAGCCTCAGGGGCGCCTGGGCAGCCCGGAAGAAATAGCCGCCCTTGCCACCTATCTGGCCGCCGATGAGTCCGCTTACACCACCGGTACCGCCCAGATCATCGATGGTGGCTGGCTGATCTGATCCCATGCACGTCGAAATACAAGACAACCAAGGAACCGACTGATGAAACTGCTACGCTTTGGCCCGCACAGCCATGAAAAGCCCGGGCTGTTAGATAACAACGGGATAATCCGCGACCTCTCAGCCCATGTCACCGACCTGGCCGGTGAATACCTTGACCGTCGCATCCTCGAAGGGCTGGCGGCACTGGATGCTGAAAGCCTGCCAGAGGTGCCCGCTGACACCCGCATCGCCCCCTGTGTGGCGGGCGTGGGCAAGTTCATCTGCATTGGCCTGAACTACTCCGACCATGCCGCCGAGACTGGCGCACAGGTTCCCCCGGAGCCGGTGATCTTCAACAAATGGACCAGCGCCATCTGCGGCCCGAATGACGACGTCATCATTCCCCGCAACTCAAAGAAGACCGACTGGGAAGTAGAGCTTGGCGTGGTGATCGGCAAGGCCGGACGCTACATCGACGAAGCCGATGCTATGCAGCATGTCGCTGGTTTCTGCGTGGTCAACGATGTCTCCGAGCGTGAGTTCCAGCTCGAACGCAGCGGTACCTGGGACAAGGGCAAGGGCTGCGATACCTTCGGCCCGCTGGGCCCCTGGCTGGTCACCCCGGACGAGGTAGCCGACCCTCATCAGCTCGACATGTGGCTTGAGGTGGATGGCAAGCGCTACCAGGATGGCAACACCCGTACCATGGTTTATCAAATCCCCTTTCTGATCAGCTACCTGAGCCGCTTCATGAGCCTGCAGCCGGGCGATGTGATCTCCACCGGCACACCGCCCGGTGTCGGCATGGGTCAACAACCGCCGGTTTACCTCAAGCCGGGCCAGCGCATGCGCCTCGGTATTGAAGGGCTTGGCGAGCAGCACCAGACCGTCGTTGCCGACCAGAAGCGCTGAGCCAGGAGAGCGAGATGCGAACCGTCGTATGTGCTGAACCGGGTCACATGACACTAGAGCAGCGTGATTCCCCGAGCTGTGGCGCGGAAGAAGCGCTGCTACGTATTCGCCGTATTGGGGTGTGTGGTACCGATATTCACGCCTATGGCGGTAATCAACCCTACTTTAGCTATCCTCGCGTACTCGGCCATGAACTAGCCGGCGAGATCGTCGAGGTGGGTAGCGAGGGTGATCCCGACCTGGTCGGGAAGCGCGCCTACGTGATTCCCTATCTGCACTGCGGTGAATGCCGCGCCTGTCGCCACGGGCGCACCAATTGCTGCCAGCGGATGCAGGTGATTGGCGTCCACCGTGATGGCGGTATGTGCGACACCTGGCGGTGCCCCTCGATCATTTAGTAGTGTCCGATACCCTTGCACTTGATCAGCTGGCGCTGGTCGAGTGCATGGCCATTGGCGCCCATGCGGTGCACCGCAGCGAACTTGCCACTGGCGAACTCGCTGTAGTGTGCGGCGCCGGGCCCATCGGCATGGGGTGGCTCAAATCGCTCGTGAGCGCGGAGCCCAGGTGGTAGTGATCGACACCAATCCTGAGCGGCTGGCGTTCTGTCGTGAAAAGCTTGGTATCACACTGACCTTGAACCCCAACGAGGATGATATCGACACCGCCCTGAAGGGGCTTGAGCGACGGCGAGCTCGCCGATGTGGTGTTCGATGCCACCGGCAATCCCGCCGCAATGCAGGCCGGGTTTGACCTGGTGGGGCACGCCGGGCGCTACGTATTGGTGAGTATCGTCAAGGCCGACATCAGCTTTAGCGATCCCGACTTTCACCGCAAGGAGCTAACCCTGCTGGCTAGTCGTAACGCCACTCGCGCCGACTTCGACCAAGTAATCCAACTGATGGAAAGCGGTCGCCTAAAGGCTGATGCGATGATCACCCACCGTGCAGAACTGGCCGATGTGCCCGAGCACATGCCCGCTTGGTGCACGCCAGCCACCGGCGTGGTCAAGGCGATGATCGAACTCGACAATCCCCTAGACAACCCACACCAGGAGCCTCGTCATGAACCAGACCATTGCCAGTGACAGCGGCCAGCTGGATACTCTGCGCGTGCATGCCGCCGACAATGTTCGTGTTGCCCTGAAGGATCTGCCCGCAGGCACCCTTATCATCGACAACGGCCAACACATCACCCTCACCGAGGCGATCCGCCACAAGCACAAATTCACGCTTGCAGCCTTTGAACCCGGCGATACCGTGATCATGTACGGGGTCACCGTAGGCCGCGCGACCCGTCCCATCGCCCAAGGGGGCCGCCATCACTACCGACAATATCGAGCACAGCACTGCCAGCACCACACCTCAGGCGAAACGCGGCAACTGGCAGGCGCCTGACGTTGCGCATTTTCAGGGTGCTACCTTCGATGGTTATCACCGCCCTGACGGCCAAGTCGGCACCGCCAACGTATGGCTTGTCGTTCCACTGGTGTTCTGTGAGAACCGTAACATTGAGGTGCTGCGCCAGTGCGTTGCCGACGCCCTGGGCGAAGACCCTTTCCGCGACTACAAGCAGCTTGCCCGTGAACTGCTGCATGGCGATGCCGGCGAGCCGTCACCGCCCTCCGTGAACGCCTGTTTCCCAATGTCGACGGCGTACGGTTTCTAACCCATACCCTCGGCTGCGGCGGCACGGACGACGATGCCCAGGCGCTCTGCCAACTACTTGCCGGGTATATCTGCCACCCCAATGTGGCTGGCGCGACGGTACTGAGCCTTGGCTGCCAGAAAGCGCAGATCGACATGATCAAGGCAGCGGTAGAGGCGCGCGACCCCAAGGGGCTCCGTCCTGTCCACTATCTTGAGCAACAGGCAAGTCTCAGCGAGCAAGCGCTGATACGCGAATCGCTGACCACCATCTTCGACGGGCTGGCCATGGCCAACCAAGTAGAACGCACGCCCGCGCCGCTATCGAAGCTCAGGATCGGCGTGGAATGCGGTGGCTCGGATGGCTTTTTCGGGGCTTTCGGCCAACCCGCTGGTCGGCGCGGTGATCGACCGCTTAGTGGCGCTGGGCGGCAGCGGTATCCTCAGCGAATTTCCGGAACTGTGTGGCGTGGAGCACGAGCTAATCGCCCGCTGCAGTGACGATGCCGTGGCCGAGCGCTTCAGCGAGCTGATGGCGGCTTATCAGCGTCACGCGGCGCTAGTTGGCGCGGATTTCTCGATGAACCCGTCGCCCGGCAACATTCGTGATGGCTTGATAACCGATGCCATGAAAATCCGCGGGAGCAGCCAAGAAAGGCGGTGATAGCCCAGTGGTCGATGTGCTCGACTACACCGAGCCACAGACCCGCGCAGGGCTGAGCCTGCTGTGCACCCCAGGCAATGACGTCGAGTCCACTACTGCACTTGCCGGTTCCGGCGCCAACCTGATCATGTTTACCACGGGGCTTGGCACACCGACGGGCAACCCGGTCACGCCAGTACTTAAGATCGCCAGCAACAGCACGCTTGCCACGCGCATGAGCGACGTCATCGACTTCGATGCCGGTCCAATCATTCGCGGTGAGGGTAGAGATCGGCGCGCTGGCCGATCGCTTGCTCGAGATGTGCATTGAGACAGCGTCCGGGCGTTACCGGCCGCGTGCGGTGTCGCTTGCCCAGTACGACTTCATTCCCTGGAAGCGTGGCGTGTCGCTATAGCCTCACAACACCACGGATCACTCGGGCGCCGGCGCGAGGCGCTGCTTGAGCTGCATGTAGGTGCCATAGTGACGGTCCAGATGACGTCGCATCGCCGCTTCAGCAGCGTCCGGGTCACGTGACTCAATGGCTTCGACAATTTCGGTGTGCGCGGCGGTGGCGGCCCTGCCCTCGTCTTTCTGTTGCAGCACCTGGGCACGTCGATCATCCAGCCACTCCGAAAGCGCCACATGGATGGCATCGAAAATCGGGTTTTGGCCGATGCTTGCCAGCACCCCGTGGAAGTCATTGTCGGAGCGTTTGAAGCGCGCCTCGTCGCCGATCGCGTCTCGATTGTCGGCAAGCGCCAGACGCAGCCGCGCTAGGTCTTCTTCACTGGCACTGCGCGCGGCATAGCGCGCCAGCGATATCTCGAACATAGCACGCGCTTCCTGGAAGTACTGCTGACCATCGGGTTTAGAAAGCAGTTGCCGGGTGACCCCGGAAAGCCGCGCCATCACCGCCTCGGCAGTAGGGCGAATAACCCTCGCGCGAGTACCGCTATTAATGGCAATCAAGCCAAGCTGTTGGAGGTGAAACAGCGCTTCACGTACCGCCGGCCTGCCGACACCAAACTGTTCCATCAACTCTCTTTCTGACGGCAGTTGATCATTTTCACTCAGCCGCCCCTCGAGAATCTCCGCTTCGAGCTGTTCGGCGACCTGTTCGGATAGCGTTTTACGCTCGATCCGGTATCTGCTCATAGGCAGTCACCCTTAGTTAACCTGAAATTGGCCGCCATTTTACTGCATTTCTTATCAATATCCTTCATCCAACCCCTTCAATCGAGTCGAGTGAGCGGCGCTATCTGATACTTTTCAGCGATCTCGACATAGGCCAATTGATTAGCAGAATCGAGCGGGATCCCCTCTGCATCGCGTTTGGCCTGGCAGCGCCACTCCCGGTCCCCCGGCGCCATTACCCTGGCATTGGGGGAAGCGGGCTGAGCACGTAGATCAGCTAAGTAGTCAGCCATCCCCTTGGCAAACGTGCCCTCCTCTACAAACGCATCAGGTTTCATGGCGAGGAAAAATGCCCGACGCCGCGTGGTGTCGACATATCCGGCCCGCCCATGGGAAGCAGCTTAAAGCCGTGTTGCATGCCCGACAGCGTCGAACTCAGCACCTCAACCATGCCGCCCAGTCCCGCGCCTTTAAAACCAAAGTCACTGCCGCCCAATGGCAACAGCGCGGCGATCTCACTAGGATTTCGGCTCACCTCACCGGCAGCATTGGCCGCGACTTGATCCGGCAGCTCGCGGCCAATGGCACCGTACTGCTGAACGCGATTCCAAGGAACCGAGCTAGTGGCCATATCCAGCAGGTAAGGCTGTTCGCCCGCGACAGGCGCCGCAAAAGCGATAGGATTGGTGCCGTGAAAGGGTTTAGCGCCATCGTGTAACAGCACAAAGGGGTCCGAGTTACAGAACGCCATACCGAGATACCCGCGCTCCGCTGCCGCTAATGCATAGCACCCTGCCGCCCCAAAGTGGGATGAATTACCCACCGCAACAGCCCCCATACCGACTTCCTCCGCCATCGCCAAGGCGTGCTCCATCGCTGAATAACCCGCCAAGTGCCCCAAACCATCATCGGCATCTAAAAAGCCCGTAGCCGCTAAGCGCTGATGAAAAACCATGTTAGGAGCGCCCTTGATGCGCCCGCCCTTGAGCGCCTGTAAATAGTGGGGCAGCAAGCGTAGCCCGTGGCTATCGGTACCCATTCGTGAGGGCGGTGACCAGCGCGCGGGTTACTGCCTCTGCTGACGCCTGGTCAGCGCCCGCCACTGCTAGCGCTGCGCCCATAAAGCGTTCCAGATCCTCTCGATCGACGCTAAAATCCTGCTTGGGATCAGTCATAAGTTGATCTTTCCTCTCAACGGTAAAGCAGCGTGGGCAGCCACAGCGAGATGGCCGGTATGAAAGTGACCAACAACAGCGCGATCACCAGCGGCACCAGAAACGGCAGCGTGCCGCGCATGCACTTCTCGAAAGAGATGCCGGAGACCCGTGACAGCACATAAAGCACCATCCCCACTGGTGGAGTTAACAAACCAATCATCAGGTTGAGCACCATGATCACACCGAAGTGAACCGGATCGACACCGGCAGTGACCGCTACGGGCAATAACACCGGCACCAAGATGGTGATCGCCGCGATGGTCTCCATAAAGCAGCCCACCACAATCAGCACCAAATTTATGATGATCAGCGTGGCGATTGGGTTGTCAGCGAATGGCCCGAGCAGAGTCACCACGTGTTGCGTGACCTGGTTGCTGGTGAGTATCCAGGCAAATATAGAGGCACCGGCAACGATGAGCAGGATGACCGCCGTGGTCTCGATGGTTTCCATGCTGACCTTGAGCAAGCGGCGCCAAGTCAGGCTGCGATAGACGACGCCACCCAATACCAGCGCGTACACCACCGCAGCGATGGCCGCTTCTGTGGGCGTAAAGGCGCCGCTCATGATACCGCCGACGATAATGACCGGGGTTAGAAGCGATAGAAAGGCACGCTTGAAGGTATAGCCGAGCACCGGGGTGAGAACACCGCGTCACGGGTGTAACCGCGCCGCCGAGAAATGATCGTGATCATTGCCATCAGCACTAGGCCCATCAATAGACCAGGCACCAAGCCTGCAACAAACAGCTGGCCCACTGAAACCGACGCCATCACGCCGTATATCACCATCGGCAGGCTAGGCGGAATGATGGGGCCGATAGTCGAAGACGCCGCGGTGATACCGACCGAAAACTCTTCGTCGTAACCGGCATCTTTCATGGCTTTGATTTCGATGGTACCAAGCCCACCAGCATCGGCTACCGCTGCGCCAGACATACCGGAAAAGACAATACTAGCGCCCACATTGACGTGCCCCAGGCCGCCGCGCATCCAACCCATCAGCGCCTTGGCAAAATCGAAGATACGCGAGGTAATACCGCCGTTGTTCATTAGGTTACCGGCAAGAATGAAGAACGGAATCGCCAGCAGCGGAAAACTATCGATGCCATTAATCATACGGTGCACTACCACGACATCGGGCACTCTGCCGGTCAGCAGTATATAGAGCAGGCATGAACCAGCGAGGCTAATGGCGATAGGCACCCCATTACCAATAGCGTGAACAGCGCCGCGAACAGAAACAGTAGGTAGTGTTGTGTCACGGCCAGCGCTATGCAGCCAAGTATCGCGACCGCCGCGATCAGCGGCGCAACCATGGCGCCACTGCGCCGCATGGACAAAATGTTGGGCATGGGTGTGATCTCCGGGAGACTATCGTTTTGACGATTTATTCTTGGCTGATTTATTCTTGGCTATTAAGCAGCTCATGAGATCCCGTGCGCCAGTGTCGAATCGCTACCTGAACACCTCTCACCAGCATCAAGATGAAGCCCAACATAACCAGGTAGTAGAGCCAGCTTTTAGGAATGTCCACCGACACCATCATCGCACTGGTACGATCGGCCAGCTTGTAGGTGATCCAGATCATGATGGAGAAAAAGGCGATATTAATCAGATCCACTAGCGTCGCCATCAACCGCCCAAGCCACATCGGCATGTAGCGATAGAAGAATTCCACGGCAATGTGCGACCCCTTGCGCACGGCCATGGTGCTACCCAGAAAGCCCACCATCACTAGCAGGTAGCGCGCCATCTCTTCAGTCCAGGCGATGGAATTGCCGAGCACATAGCGACTAAAGAACTGTAGAAAGACATCCAGAGCGAGAAGCCAGAAAATTCCCAGTGTTAGGAAATCCTCAATGGCGTACTCATGGATATCGAAGGAGTCGTCGTCGAGGCCAGCGAAGCTGGTCTCGTTAGTGGCATCGTGTTGGTTCATAGAGGTTCCCAGTCGCCCCACCCAAACTGAGGGTGGGGCGAGTCGTGGCCTACGAAAGCAGCGTCAGGGATAAGAAGAGGCCTTAGAAGGACCGGCCTCCCAGCGTTATTGTCCGATGGCCTGCAGGCGATCATAGGTTTCCTGGTCCCAGGTCGCGGCCTCGCCGTTATGGGCAGGTATTGTGGCCTCGCGGAAGGGTTCAATATCCACTTCATTGACCGTCACGCCCTGTTCTTCGAACCAAGCCACCAACTCCTCCTCGGATGCCAGGATATCCTGGGTGATACGCTCGCCAGCTTCGGTGTAGACCTCACGGAAAATCTCGCGGTCTTCTTCAGAGAGCCGATTCCATAGCGGCCCACCGGCGATAGTGATCAACGAATCGGTGATGTGCCCGGTCAGGTTGATATAGTCCTGCACCTCATGAAACGCCTTGGCGCGAATGGTCGGCAGCGGATTCTCTTGGGCATCCACCACACCTTGCTGCAGTGCTAGATAAACTTCGGAGAAAGCGATCGGTGTTGGGTTGGCCCCCACCGCTTCGGGGAACATCATGTACATCGGCGCGTTCGGCGTACGGATTTTCAGGTCCTGCATATCCTCCGGCGTATTGATCGGTTCGTTGGAGGTCACGTGGCGACGACCATAGTAATTCATGGCTAGCGGTACGTTACCGGTTTCATCCTGGTAGCCCTGGGCGATTTCCTCGAACAGATCACTGTCTGCGTAGGCCTGCCAATGATCAAAATCACGGAACATATAAGGCGCGCCAGCGATGCCCACCGGGCCGTAGAAACGACCGGCGAATTGGTTGCCGGTGTAGATCAGATCAACCGTGCCAAGTTGCAGACCTTCGTTAATATCCGACTCCTTACCCAGCGACGATGCCGCGTGAACACTGATTGAGTAACGGCCGTCGGTACGTTCCTCAATTTCATCTGCTGCCCACAGTGCCCATTCATGGTAGGGGCTCAGACGTCTCGTAGACGTGGGCGAAGTTGAGTTCTTCTTGCGCATGCACAGCACCAGTCACTGAGAGACCGCCAGCGATAAGTGTGGCAGTCAGCAGGTAAGGCATATTGCGGTGGTGTTGGCGTTTATGGCTCATCGTGTACTCCCTCACAACCATTGGATTTGTTGTTGGTTTTTGTGATTTTCTGCGGTTTATTGTGATGTTTTGGTTATTATGTAAGCGGCGACAGCCAGCATAACTTATCGTCTAGCTGTATACGTATCATACCACCTGTTTCAAACCTAGCTGGTCGCCTGCTATCGCGCAACCATCAGATAACGATTTTCAAGCGTTCTTATTCACTTCCAGCCGTTAGCTTTGCCTGCTGATGCAGACGCACTAGCAGTTGAGGGTCGCCAAAGCCTCCCGCTTTGGTCATCACGCGCTGTCGCTTGTCACCGTTCACATACCCCAGCGCCACCCCAGACGACCACTCTGTTTCAACGCAGATATAACTCGCGCCTAGCTGAGAGAGCACCGCCATAGCGATATCCCCACCGGTTAAAAACAGCAAACTCTCCTCGTGCTTCTTCCAAGTAGTAGTAATCAACGCCACCTGGGCGGCCATCGCGTCAGCCACCTCACTCGCCGTTCGCTCTGTTTCATGGCAGCCTGGCACGACCACACAGGCACTTAACGCGTGGGTTCCGTAGGGTTTATCGGCACACGCTTCTATAACGGCTAAATCGGGTGCGCATTGGCGTAACTGCTGGAGCTGTTCTGCAGCGCGAGAACTTCTCGATCCCACCCCATAGAGCACTTTATTAACACTGAGAAGTGAGCGAAACGGCGCACCGGTAGGTCCGAAGCAGCCTTGAGCAATAGCTGCCGCCAGCCCCGCCGCACCGGCCATGGCACGGCTACTGCCGGTATTGAGGAGGCCATAAATTGCCGCGAGCTCCACGTCCCTTTCGGCATCGGCGATGCAGTCTGCGCTGGGAAGCGGTGTTATCTGCCCTGGCCGATAGCGCTGCAGGGGCAAGCCGTTGGCGGCAAAAGCTTGATCAATAGGAGCTATCATTGGCGCTGAGCGAGCATCCTGCTGGTAGTCCGTTTCAGCCAGCCGATGTCCCTCGACCCACACCTCCGCGTTGCAAACGACCCTTCCCTGAGCCGGCACCGCAGGTGCCAGTAGCAAGGGTAAACCAACCGCTTTACGCAACGCCCGGCACTCGGCAATGACCTGGCCACGCAGGGTCGAATCGACCTTCTTGAACCATTGTCTCGGGGCCGCTTGCGTCAACAGCCGAGCCGCTTCGCTTACCCGCAACGCGGCTTGCTCGGCCTGCAAGTGGCGGGATTCGGTATTGATGGCAATGACCTCTGGCCACTGCCCTTGCCACTTTTCAAGCGTCTCCACTAATGCCTCCAGGCTGATCACTACTCGGGCGTCTGCCCCGCGAGCAGCAAAGGGTGCAGTAGCATCCAGCGCTCCTGACAGGTCGTCGGCAATAATCGCCACCTGACATCCACTCATGAAACAGCGCCACTGGCTAACCGACGTGCGTAGGCAATCGCGGACGCCATATTGGTGGCGTCGGCTTTACCCTGCCAGGCGATACCAAAGGCCGTGCCATGATCCACGGAGGTACGTTGAAGCGGCAGCCCAAGACTGACATTCACCGTGGTGTCGAAGGCAATCAGCTTGACAGGGATGTGGCCTTGGTCGTGATACTGGGCAATCACTAAATCGAACTCACCTTGCGAGGCGCGGTAAAACACCGTATCCGCCGAGATAGGCCCGCTCACCGCAAAGCCACGCTCGCGCAAACGCTCCACTGCCGGGGCGATACAACGGCTATCCTCGTCGCCAAAAATCCCGCCTTCGCCGCAGTGCGGGTTGAGCCCGGCCACCGCGATACGCGGTTCACGCATGCCAAGCGCGACCAAGTGCGCATGCCCCGCTTCAACGGTGGCAATAATGCGCTCAGGCGTTACGCGATCAATCGCTTCACGCAGCGAAACATGGGTCGAGACATGCAGTGTTGAGAGTGTTTCCGATGCCAATAACATGAACGATGAGGGTGCGCCAGTAAGCGAGGCCAGCATGCCGGTATGGCCATCGTAATGGTGTCCGGCCTCATGCAGCGCTGCTTTATTAAGCGGCGCGGTGACGATTACCTGGGCCCGCTCCGCCTGTACCAGCTCAACGGCTTTCTGAACACAGCGAAACGCCATATCCCCGGCACTGGCGCTGATTTGGCCATCGGGAATTTCGACTCCCGGCGGTACTTTCACCTCGGCAACCGCCACGCTGCCTTCCCTCGTGCTCAGCTTGCTCAAGGGCTGCAAACGCCAGGTCGGCGCCAATACTGGCGGTCGCGCGGCGGAATATAGCAGGATCTCCTACCACCAGCGCAGAGGCACGCTCGGCTGCCGACATAGCATTCAAAGCACGACAAATGATCTCCGGGCCGATGCCTGCAGGATCGCCCATGGTGATCGCAATTTCATAGCGCTTATGTTGGTTAGAAGTCGGGTGAGAGATTTTCATGGCATTAGCTGCCCGCCGTTAACCTCAATGATCTGACCTGTGACGTAGCCACTTAATGCATCAGTGCCAAGGAAGACATAGGCGCCGACGCATTCCTCCGCTGTACCTAAGCGCCCCATGGGTATTGAGGCACAAGCGGCAGTTAAATGTGCTTCGTTTGAATGCCGCACATGGAAGTCGGTCGCAATGGTGCCCGGCGCCACGGCATTGACGCGTATATTATCGCCCGCCAATTCTTTGGCCATATTGCGTGTCACCGTACTCACAAAGCCTTTTGCCGAGGCGTATAATCCACCCCTGCTCCCCCCACCGTTGCGTGCGGCGATTGAGGTGGTGTGAATAATATTGCCGCCTCCCCACGGCGGAAATGGGGTAGCGCCGCCCGGCTGGCCATAATTACTGAACGTACATTGAGATCCATGACCCGGTCGTACTGGTCATCATCCATCGCATCGAGGCCAACCCGCCCCAACATGTCACCAGCGTTATTGATCAGCAGATCCAAACCGCCCAAGCGTTCGGCAGCCTCATCGACCAGCCGCCGGGCCTCATTGGAATGACTGACGTCTGCTTTTAAAGTGAAAGCCTCTCCACCGGCATCACGAACGGCCTGGGCCACCGCTTCGGCGGGCGCTTCACTGCTGTAATAGTGCACCGCCACATGAGCGCCCAGCACGCCCAGTTGTTTAGCAACCGCCGCACCGATCCCCCGGCTGGCACCGGTAATAAGCACTCGCTTTCCTTTCCACTCGTCTAACATGCAACACTCCTTAACGTTTTTTTTGTTGTTGGAAGCCCGAGGCAACACTTCGCACGACTTTGCCGCTTTAACTATCGACCCGAAATAGCGCAGTGCGCTAGAGTGAGCATAGAACTGGCATACCTGTCATACAACAGCATATCCATAACATGATAGGCGATGACGCACCAATCGCCAGCCGCACATCATTTGTTAACAACTACTGTGAACGACTACCGGAGACGCACGTGCAACCACTTTCTCTGACGGACACGCTTCCCGCTGACTTGGATAAAGCGCTACTGGTGGGCCGCGTATGGCTGGAAGGCCCGCACCCCGGGCCTGCGCTGATTACCGTGCAAAACGGCCAGGTGTTCGACATCACCGCCTTTGGCCCAACCATGGCTGACCTACTGGAACGCGACGATGTACAGGAGGTGGTACGGCGTGCAGAAGGCCCTAACCTGGGCAGTATCGAGGCACTGCTGGCAAACTCGCAGTTGCCCCAGCCACAGGCACCCTACCTGCTCGCCCCCTGCGACGTGCAGGCTATCAAGGCGTGCGGGGTGACCTTTGCCGTTAGCCTGTTAGAGCGTGTGATCGAAGAGCAAGCGGGCGGCGATCCGGCTCGTGCCGCCGCCCTGCGTGATGATTTCCAAGCTCTGATTGGCAGTGACCTTTCCAAAATCAAGCCCGGCTCTGACGAAGCGATGTCGCTTAAAAAAGCGCTTCAGGCACGTGGCGGCTGGTCACAATATATGGAAGTCGGCATCGGTCCCGATGCCGAAGTATCTCACCAAAGCCCAGCCGCTGTCATCGGTGGGCTTTGGCACACCGGTGGGCTTGCATCCGTCCTCACAGTGGAACAACCCCGAGCCGGAAATTGTTCTAGCGGTGGACAGCCGCGGCCAAGTGCGCGGCGCCACCCTAGGCAACGACGTTAATCTGCGCGATGTGGAAGGGACGTAGTGCCCTACTGCTCGGCAAGGCGAAAGATAACAACGCCTCCTGCTCACTTGGCCCGTTCATCCGCCTGTTTGATGACCATTTTGACATCGAGAGCGTGCGCAACTGCCAGGTATCGCTGCGCATTGAAGGTGAGGATGACAACTTCCTGCTCCAGGGCGAAAGCGACATGCGCGAGATCAGCCGCGACCCGCTGGATTTGGTGCACCAGACCATCGGCGACCACCATCAATATCCCGACGGTTTTATGTTATTCCTCGGCACCATGTTCTCGCCCATTCAGGATCGCGACGGTAAAGGACAGGGCTTCACCCACCATCTCGGTGATCGTGTCACCATCGCCACGCCAGCGCTCGGCGCTTTGGTCAATCGGGTAGGCAGAAGCGACCAGTTGCCGCCCTGGACCTACGGCATTCGCGAACTAATGCGCCATATAGCGCGTCGCTAATCGTTATCCCACACCACCTGCCAAGGAGAGCACAATGACAACAATCACTCGAGTTGATATTCAGGATATCCGTTTTCCCACCTCGCGCTCGCTGGATGGCTCGGATGCCATGAATGCCGCACCGGACTACTCCGCCGCTTACGTCATCCTGCATACCGATGACGGTAGCCCCGAGGGACACGGGTTAACCTTTACGATCGGACGCGGCAACGAGATTGTGGTCACCGCCATCCGGTCGCTGGTGCCACTGATTGAGGGTCGCTCGCTGACATCTATCACCGACAACATGGGCACGTTCTGGCGGGAAATGACCGGCGACAGCCAGCTCCGCTGGATTGGCCCCGATAAAGGCGCGATTCACCTAGCCACCGCCGCCATCGTCAACGCCGTATGGGATATGTGGGCAAAAAACGAAGGCAAGCCGGTGTGGAAATTGCTGGTGGATATGACGCCCGAACAGTTGGTGCGCTGCCTCGATTTCCGCTTCGTCACCGATGCGCTAACCCCGGAAGAGGCGATTTGCCTGCTGCGCCGCCAGGCCCCGGCAAAGCGGCCCGGGAAGCCGAAATGCGTCGTGACGGCTACCCCGCCTACACCACTTCTGCAGGCTGGTTGGGTTATAGCGACGAAAAAGTGCGCCGGTTGGCCCAGGAATCCCTTGCCGAAGGCTGGACCCACTTTAAGCAAAAGATTGGCGACGACACCGAAGAAGATGCCCGCCGTGCGGCGATGTTGCGCGAAGAGATAGGCTGGGACAACGTGCTGATGATGGACGCCAACCAAGTGTGGGAAGTCGATGAGACGATCACCAAAATGCGCCGACTGGCTGAGTTCGATCCGCTGTGGATTGAAGAGCCCACCAGCCCTGACGATATTCTCGGCCACGCCGAAATTCGCCACCGCGTTGCGCCGATTGGCGTCGCCACTGGCGAGCACTGCCAGAACAAAGTGATGTTTAAGCAGTTCTTCCAGGCGGATGCCATCGACTACTGCCAGCTCGATGCGGCGCGTTTGGGCGGGCTTAATGAAGTCATTTTGGTGGTGCTGATGGCGGCCAAATTCGGCGTGCCTATTTGTCCCCATGGCGGCGGCGTCGGGCTATGCGAGTACACCCAGCATATCTCCCTGTTCGACTATATTGCAGTATCCGGCAGCCTTGAGGGGCGCGTATTGGAATACGTCGACCATCTTCATGAACACTTTATCGACCCGGTCGTGATACACCGTGGCCGCTACCAAGTCCCTGACGCGCCGGGTTACAGTATTGCCATGTACCCAGAGTCCCAAGTTCAGCACCGCTTCCCGGAAGGTGCTGCTTGGCAGGAAGAGGCCTAATGACAGACACCATTTCCTTTTTAAATGAACTCACCAGCCTGCTCGGTGAGCGCGGGCTCATCCGTGAGCCCGACGCCATGGCACGTTACACCAGTGACTGGGCAGGCGATACGCTGGGCATGCCGCTAGCCGTGGCACGGCCAGCGAATACGCAAGAAGTCGCCGAGATTGCCAAGCGCTGCTATGAGCACGGAGTCGCAATGACACCTCAGGGCGGCCACAGCGGTTTGGTGGCAGGTGCCTTGCCCGCCGCACACGGCCAGGAATTGGTCATTAGCCTGGAGCGCTTGAATAACGTACGCGCCATTGACCCGATTAATTTCACTATGACGGTAGACGCCGGCTGTATCCTTGAGAACGTCAAGCTGGCCGCTGCTGAGCAGGACTGCGATTTTCCGCTATCGTTAGGCGCCCAGGGCAGTTGCCAGATCGGCGGCAATATTGCCACCAATGCGGGTGGGCTTAACGTGCTGCGCTACGGCATGATGCGCGAACTGGTGCTGGGCCTTGAAGTGGTGCTCCCCGACGGGCGCATCTGGGAAAGCCTTAATGCATTGCATAAAGACAACCGTGGCTACGATCTTCAACAGCTATTTCTGGGCAGTGAAGGCACTTTGGGCATTGTCACCGGCGCCGTACTCAAACTTTCACCGCGGCCTACCCAAAACCGCACTGCGCTGCTGGGTCTGCCCTCCGTTCAGGCGGTGATTGATCTATATAGTTTGGCGCGACGCGACTGTTGCGACTTACTGACGGCCTTCGAGCTGATCCCTCGTCGCTGCATTGAACTGGCGATCGAAGCGACTCCCGAGCTAAGCGACCCATTGGATAGCGCCTACCCCTGGTACGTGCTGATGGAGGTGGCGGCGACAGGACCGATAGATTTGGGTTCAATGTTGGAACAACTGCTGGAAACCGGCATGGAACGTGAACTGGTGCTGGATGGTGCGCTGGCGTCGAGCGACACCCAGTCGGCCCAGCTGTGGCAGTTCCGCGAGAGCATGCTGGAGGGCCAACGGCGGCGCGGCGAGCATTTGCGCACCGATATCTCGGTACCCATCTCATCGCTTCCCGACTTCGTTAGCCGGGCCAGTGACGTCGTTATGGCGGCGTCACCTGAGTGCGAGATCATTGCCTACGGACACGTGGGCGACGGCAATCTGCATTTCAATATTCTGCCGCCCCTATCCATGGCAGATAGCGATAAGAAAGCCCACCTGCACGACCTGGAGGAGCGGCTGTTTGAGGTGCTTGACGACGTCAACGGCAGTATCAGCGCCGAACACGGCATTGGTCGTACCAAACAAGCACCTTACCTGGCACGGCTATCGCCTATTGAGCGGGAACTGATCAGTGGCATTAAAGCGTTGTTCGACCCCAAGGGGCTGATGAATCCAGGCAGGATATTGCCTGCAAAGCAGTAACAGCAACGCCCATCTGCCCCGCGGGAACACCCGGCGGGGCTTCTCCATCAGGCAACTAGCTAGATCAATAACCCATGATATCCGGCAGCCATGTAGCCAGCCCCGGCAGGGCAATCAACAGCAAAATGGTGGCAATGATCGGCAGCAGGAACGGCAGTATCGCGGTCACCACTTGGCCATAACGCAGCCGGGTAATGCCCACCATCAGGAACAACACCGTGCCGAACGGTGGCGTAATCACCCCCACCGATAGCGTGATCACCATCACAATACCGAAGTGCACCGGGTCCAGTCCGGCGCTGAGCGCCGCTGGCACCACAATCGGCGTAAAAATCAGAATGCTTTCGATCACCGACATAAAGCAACCGATCAGCAGGAAGAACAGCGCAAAACAGAGCAGGAGTGCAAACATCGGCATATCGATGCTGGCGACCTGGCCCGCTAACGCCTGAGGAATACCCATGCGTACCAGTATCCAGCCATAGAAGCTGGAGACCGCGATAATCAGCAGAATGACCGCACTGAACATCAGGGTGCGACGAAAGGCGTTGAAGAGGTCCCGCCAATTCAGGTCACGATACACCAAGCCGCCCAGAATCACCGCGTAAAGCGATGCAATGGCGCCGGCTTCCGTCGGGGTAAAAAACCGCCCCAGATACCGCCAACGATAATCGCTGGCATCATCAGTGGCAGAATGGCACGCTTGCCGGTGCGGACAACTTCGCAGGCATCAAAAGGCGTGGGTTTAGGCATCACCACCCGGCCACTGGCAGATAACAATACGGTCATGCCCATTAGTAGCAGCGCCATCAAGATACCCGGCAGCAGCCCGGCCATGAACAGTCCGCCAATACTCACATTGGCCAGCCAGCCATAAACCACAAGCGCAATACTGGGCGGCAGAATTGGCCCGATCACGCTGGAGGCTGCAGTGATACCGGTTGAGTAACCCAATTCGTAGCCGCGCTCTTTCATGGCCTTGATTTCAATACTGCCCAGCCCGGCAGCGTCGGCCACTGCAGTGCCCGACATCGTGGCGAAAATGGAGCTGGCCACCACGTTGGCATGACCCAGGCCACCCTTGGTAAAGCCCACCAGCGCGGTGGCAAAGTCAAAAATCCGCGTGGTGGTGGAGCCAATATTCATGATATTGGCGGCCAGAATAAACAGCGGAATCGCCAGCAGCGTAAAGTTATTGAGGGTCTGCACCATGCGCAGCGGGAGTAACTCAACGGGCAGCCCGCCGGTGCCGGTCGCCACCAAGGCGATAAAGGAGGTCACGCCAATGGCGACCACCACGGGCATGCCAATGGCCATCAGTACTAATAGGCCACCGACGAAAATCAGTAGTTCGGTCATGGTTGAGAGACCTCTTCTTCATGGGACGTTTCCAACCACGCCACCGGGCCGCGCAGCGTTTGCCAAAGGGCAATCAGCGCCATGCCCACAAAGCTAAAAAAAGATGCCGTAATAGAGGTAGCTGAAACTGATACTTAACGAGACGGTTTTATTGTTAGCGCTCATATCTGACATGATCCAAGCCCCCAGGCGGCCAGTGCAAAAAGCCGCAGGAGATCAGCGCGGTGAGCCGGTACTGGATATTTTTACCCAGCCCGGAAAGCTTATGGCTGAACAAATCGACCACCAGATGCTCGCTGCGTACCCAGGCAGATAGCGACCCGAAGCCAATCGCGTAAATCGCCAGCATAGACGCCACTTCTTCGGTCCAGGGCATTCCCAGCCCCAGCAGGTCGCGGGCAATCACGGCCGCCACGATCAGCAGCAGAATGGCGGCCATCAGCGCCACGCCCACCCCATCGCACAGGCGTGTAAACGCCGCGCAGCGTATAGAAAGCAATTCGATCCGGCCCCTTATTGGGCGCTACCGCGTCTTCCACAGGAGAACTCCTTACCCTGACGTCTTCTTGGTCGTTTATGAAAACTTATTGATCTTGAAAACCTATTGATCTTGAAAACTTAGTGATCTTGAAAGCTTAAGTGACAAGAGAAAAACAACGACGGCCCAATGGGCCGTCGCGATGGCTTTCCGATGCGTGTTATTCGCTGTCGTTACCCAGCGCATCTTCACGAACGCCCTCGGCCATGTCGGCCATTACACGATCAATAGCCGGTAATGCCGCCTCGCGGAAAGGTGCAACATCCGGCTCGATGACGGTCATGCCTTCATCCTGCAGCGCTTGCAGATAGAAATCATCGAGTTCGCGTTCTTGCTCTGACCCGTACTGGCGAGCCACCTCAATGGCCTCTTCGATCAGCGCTTGATCTTCCTCTTCCAAGCCATCCCACCAGCGAGCACTGGCCACCCAGCTCCACGGGAACTGCACGTGGCTGGTCATGATCAGGTAGTCCTGCACTTCCCATAGGCGCCGGGTATGGGGGGAGGAGAGCGAGTTTTCATGGCCATCGACCTGGCCGGTCTGCATGGCGAGATAAATCTCTGGCGCGGGTACGTTGACTACCTGCGCACCAATCTCCTCCACACTTCCAACCATACCGGCAGCGAAGGTAGGCGCAGGCGGAAGCCATCCAGATCCGCCGGGGTGTGTATCTCCTTGTTAGCTGTCATGTGGCGGGGGCCGCGGTGCTGCAAACCAAAATACTTCAAACCGCCCTGGCTTTCGGCTTTCTCAACCAGCGCTTGGCCGGAAGGACTCTCCATATAGGCGTCGACTTCGTCCCAGGTGGTGAATACAAAGGGCACCGTAATGGCGTCATATTCAGGCGCATACTGTTGGCGCCAGTTACCACCGGTCAAGGAGAGCTGGGTTTGGCCCAGATTAAGCAGCTCCAACACGGCATTCTCACCGCCCAAAGAACCCGCTAAAAGGGGCGAACTTCAAAGCGTCCTGGGGCCTGCTCTTCTAGATATTCAGCAAAGCGTTCCACCGCGGCGCTTTCCGAGCCGCCTTCGCTCATGGTGTTGTTGACTTGAATTTCGATGGGGTTAGCCAGGACGAACGGCGCCGTCGTTAGCATTCTAGGGTAGCCAGCGTGGCAAGCAATTGTTTCCGCATGGGATCACTCTCTACGGTTGTCGTTGTTGGGTGTGGTGCCTGGGTAGCTCCTGTCGGCAAGAGCTGATGTCGCTTGTCTGATCTTGAAACAAGCCGCCGAAGGGCTCAAATCGACGTTCAAGAAGGATGACTTCGTCAAATACGATGGCTAGAAACGCCGACATGACGCGCGTTTTGACCGAGGCACTTGCGGTCATACGACCAAAGGTGAATGACTGGCCGCCTTCAAAGCTCTCTTTAAAGGCCGTGTTGACGCGCTTCAGCGGCAAGCTTCAGCGCCGCCATTTAAGGCATGGTGCCACCCTGGTTATTTAACAGCTTTCACGAAGCGCGAAGTCATGTGCAGGCTTTTGCCGCTAGCGCTCATCTGTTTTCTGGGTGAGGTGGTCGACCAGATGCCGCGCCGTCACGTGTAGCGAGGCGTAGCGGCGCATGCCAATCACCAACTCGCGCTGAGCCCACGGGTCGCTGAGTGGAATGCTTTTGAGCTGCAGGTCGCCCAGGTCACGGTAGATGGTTTGCTCAGGCAGTACGCCAACGCCCATGCCGTGGTGAATCATCCGGCAAATAGCATCGAAACTGCGCACCTGAATGCGCATACGCAGCGCTTTACCCGCTAGGTTGGCCTGTTCATTCAACAGTGATTGCAGCGAGGCATCCTGCTGTAAGCCGATAAAATCGAAGGCCAGCGCTTCGTTAAAAGCGATGCTTTCACGCTCAGCCAAGGGGTGATCAATGGGCGTCATCAACACGAGACGGTCATGTCGATAAGAGAGCTGCTGAAGGTCTGGCGCGGGCACGTGCCCAGCGAAAATGCCGATATCGGTCAACCCATCGCGCACGGCGGCAATGATTTCGCTACTGACCCGTTCCTGCAGATCAATCTTTATTTCAGGATAGAGGCGGGAAAAGGCGCTGAGATCCTGAGGGAGAAAAGCGATGATCGCGGAGGTATTGGAGTGAATACGCACGTGGCCTCGCACCCCCTCGCCATACTCACTGAGCTCGGCATGCAGGCGCTCAATATTGTCCAAAATACGCCTAGCATGGTGCAAAATGCCTGCCCGGCGGGCGTCAGCTCAACACCGCGCGGGCGACGATACAGCAGCGTGGTACCTACCAGCGCCTCTAGATCACTGATCCGCTTGCTCACCGCGGCGAGCGCTAAATGCTCACGCTCAGCGGCGGCGGTCAGACGCCCCTCATCTGCCACGGAGATAAACAGCTTTAGAGTGACGAAATCGAAGCGGCGCATGACACATGACTCCCGTAAAACAAGCGCATTATGCTAACGCACCCCTTCGCTAACCACGAACCCTTTGTTACCGATTGCCTAATTGTCGGCCTGTAGTGGCTCACGCATGCTGAACATCAATGATGATAACGACAACTAGAGGAAAGCCTAGATGAACGCTACCGAAGCCCGCCAGCTTCCGCTAAAGGGCTTAAAAGTGCTTGAGCTTGGCCAACTGATTGCAGGGCCTTTCGCCACCAAACTGCTGGGGGAATTCGGTGCCGATGTGATCAAAATCGAACCGCCAGGCACCGGCGATCCACTTCGCAAATGGCGAATGATAGAGGATGGCACCTCGCTGTGGTGGCACGTGCAGACCCGCAACAAGCGCTCGGTGGCACTGGATATGCGCAGTGAAGAGGGTCAAGGCCTGGTACGCCAACTCGCCACCGAGGGCTGACGTGGTGGTGGAAAATTTCCGCCCCGGTACGCTGGATAACTGGGGTTGGGCTGGGAAGTGCTTTCAGCACTCAATCCACGGCTGATCATGGTGCATATTTCCGGCTACGGGCAAACAGGGCCGTATCGCGATAAGCCCGGTTTTGGCGTGATTGGCGAAGCCATGGGTGGGCTGCGTTATCTCACCGGCCAGCCGGGAGAGCCTTCGGTGCGCGTGGGTGTCAGTATAGGTGACTCGCTTTCCGCACTTTATGCCGTCATCGGTACGCTGCTGGCGCTTCAAGAGCGTAACCGCAGCGGCCTGGGCCAGGAGATCGACGTCGCGCTGTATGAGTCGGTGTTTGCGATGATGGAGAGCCTGCTGCCGGAATTTGATGCCAGCGGCCAGGTTCGTGAACCCAGCGGCAGTGCCCTGCCTGGTATCACCCCTTCCAACGCCTACCGCTGCCAAGGCGGTGATTACGTACTGATTGCAGGCAATGGCGACAGTATCTTCAAGCGCTTGATGGGCGTGATAGGCCGTGACGACCTCGCCAACGACCCGGCCCTGGCCCATAACGATGGACGCAGCCAGCATGCCGATAGGATCGATACCGCGATTCAAAGGTGGACCGAAGAGCGGCCACGGGATGCCATTTTACAGGCACTGGATGACGCCCGCGTGCCCGCAGGCTACCCCTATACCGCGAAAGATATCGCCTTTGATCCTCACTACCTGGCGCGGGAAATGATTCAAACCTTTACACGCCCCAACGGTAAACCGCTTAAAGTACCCGGCGTACTGCCCAAGCTTAGCGCTACCCCAGGGCGAATCGGCGACGGCGGCCCCACCCTTGGCCAGCATACCGACGACGTGTTGGATGAGCTGGGCATCGATCACGAAACCCGCGCCAAGCTTCGCCAAGCGGGCATTATTTGGGGACTGCACTATGCATAAGCCAATGAGCCAACCATCGCCCTGCCCTACAATAATCGAAATCAACGAAGTCGCTCCCCGGGACGGCCTGCAGATTGAAGCGCGGTTTGTACCAACGGAAGAAAAGATCCGCTGGATCGATGCGCTCTCCTCCACCGGCCTGCGCCGCATCGAAGCAACCTCGTTCACCTCACCCAAAGCGATCCCCAACCTGCGTGATGCCGCCGACGTAGTCACCGGCATTCAGCGCCGGAAAGGCGTCGATATCACCGTACTGGTGCCCAACGTGAAAGGCACCGAGCGGGCGCTCGCCTGCCAGGTGGACGAGATCAATCTGGTGATGTCAGCCAGCAATAGCCACGGCCTGGCCAATCTGCGCATGACGCCGGAGCAGTCCCTTGAGCAGTTCGCGGTGATTTTGGATGTTAGTAAAGATAGCGGCGTGTTTATCAACGCCTCTCTCTCGACTGCCTTTGGCTGCCCTTTTGAAGGTGACGTCCCTGAAGCGCGGGTGCTGGAACTGGTTGAAAAGCTGATTGGCCTTGGCATTCAGGGCGTCACACTCTGCGATACCACCGGCATGGCCAACCCTGCACAGGTGAAGAGCCTGTGCGAAGCAGTGCTTGAGCGCTGGCCGGACACGCCGTTCACGCTGCACTTTCACAACACGCGCGGGATGGGCTTAGCCAACGCGCTAGCCGCTTGGCAGGCGGGTATCATACGCTTTGATGCCTCATTAGGCGGGCTGGGCGGCTGTCCTTTCGCCCCAGGGCAACGGGCAATGTGTACCGAGGACCTAGTGCATATGTTTGAGGCCATGGGTGTCGATACCGGCGTCGACCTGGATGCACTGCTGGAAGTCGCCGCCACCCTCCCCGACCTGATCGGCCACGATGTGCCGGGGCAGGTGGTCAAAGCCGGGAAGTCGACCCGGCGTTATGCGATGCCAGTACGCGAATCTTAAGCTGGCCCAATCACATGCTTCACTTCAAGATAAGCGCTTAGCCCCCAGGGCCCCAATTCACGCCCAATGCCACTGCGCTTGAAGCCGCCCCAGGCGGTTTCAGGCAGTACCAGTTGCTCGCTGTTGTACCAGATGCTACCGGCTTTAAGCTGACGGCCAATGCGCTTGGCACGCTCTGGGTCTCCGCCAATGACTGTTGCTGCCAGGCCAAAGCTACTGTCGTTGGCGAGCTGAATGGCTTCGGCTTCGCTTGTCACGCTGCGGCCGCAGAGCACCGGGCCAAAAATCTCCTCTTTCCACAGGCGGCTCTCCACCGGCACATCGCGGTAAAGCGTGGGTGCCAGGAAATAGCCTTTTTCGGGTAGCGTGCGATGTTTTGCATCGCGCACCACTGTCAGCCCTTCCTGCTCGGCAAGATCCAGATAGCGTTGCACGGCGTCGCGCTGTTTGGCGCTGGTCAGCGGGCCTAAGTCGGTGCCTTCGGCAAGCGGGTCGCCTAGCGTTAACGCATCCATACGCTCGGCAAGTTCGGCATAGAGCGCTTCCGCTACATCTTCGTGTACCAATAGGCGCGAGGTGGCAGAGCAGATTTGCCCGGCATTAAAGTAAATGCCCGCCATTACCCAGTCAGCGGCTTGGGCAGGGTCGGCATCTTCCATCACCAGAATGGGGGATTTGCCACCTAGCTCCAGCGATACGCTCGCGGTGCGGGCGCTGGCCGCCTGCATGACCGCTTCGCCCACGCGATTACTGCCGGTAAAGGAGATTTTATCTACGCCAGGGTGATTGGTGAGCGGTGCACCGATCCCCCTCACCGTCGCCGTTGAGCAAGTTGAGTACACCTGCGGGCAGGCCAATTTCGAGAGCGATGTCTGCCAGCACTAACTCAGGGAGCGGTGTCACTTCGGAGGGTTTAAGCACAGCGGTACAGCCAGCGGCCAAAGCGGGGCTAGCTTCCAGGCGCTGGTGACGAGGGGGGAAATTCCACGGCGCAATCAGCCCCACTACGCCCACGGGGTCGTGATAAGTGAGAGCTTCAACACCCTCCATTTCAACACTGACTAACTCACCCTGGCGAGCATCCAGCGCTTTAGCCTGTTTGGCGTAGTAGTGGTAGCAGGCAATGGCATCCTCTAGATCGATCTCCGCCTCCGCTAACGGCTTGCCATTGTTGGTCGCCGACAGCGTGGTAATCGAATCACGGCGGGCTTCCAGTGCATCGGCGAAGCCTTCCAAATACTTTGCACGTGCGGCGCCACCCAACGCCTGCCACTCAGGCTGCGCCTGCTGGGCGGCTTGTACCGCTGCATCGACGTCGGCCGCATCCCCGGCGGTTACTTGGGCAATACGCTCTTCACGGTAAGGGTTCATCACATCGAGCAGGCGCGTGCCGTTTGAGGGCACCCATTGGTTGTTGATGAACTGTTTATCAAGCAGAGAAGCGTGTTCTATTTTAGATGTCGTAGACACGATTAAGGCTCCTTAAAGCTCGTGTTGGCGAAGCCAATCATCAATAAGTTGGCGTAAATGCTGGCCGCTAAAACTGGGAAAATGGCCCCCATGGACGGTACGAACCGGCAACTGGCGTAGCCGGCGCATACTGGCGGCATAATCAGCGATGTCGCTGTGCCACAGATCTTCAATGAGTGGGCCATCGTAAATCAGGTCACCGGAGATAAGTGTTTGGGTTTTCGTCTCCCACAGCGCAATACCACCTGGGGAGTGGCCAGGCGTATGAATAACTTCCCACTGGCGGTTCCCTAAATCCAGTATCTCGCCATCCTTTAGCGGAGATACCATTTGCGGCGCCTGAATACGGTAACGATCATGTGAATAGGGTGCTGGGGTAGCGCCTCAAACATATCATCGCTGAGAAACTGGTCTGCCAATGTGCGCGTGTTGTCAGGCGAGGTCAGAATGTCCGCCTCGGCAGCATGCACGTGACAGCAGCCAAACTCATGAGCCGCACCGATATGATCAAAGTGGGTATGACTGGCGACCGCCAAAAGATTACGTTCGCTCAGTAGTGCCACCTGCTCACGCAGCGGCACCGCCCCAAGCCAAAATCCACTACCATGCCGCGCTTGCTGCCCTGAACATGCCAGATATTGCAGCGGTAAAACGGTTTGATCCACGGCTCATCCACTAGGGTGATACCGTCCGCCTTAGGGGTGGTGCGGTACCATTGTTTTTCGTTAATACGTCGAAGGCTCATGCAGCCACCCGCTTCCCGGCCACTGCCTTACTGACCACGAAATAGAGAGCACCAGTGATTACGAATACCGGCAGCGACGCACCAAAATCCAACGGCGCGACCCAATTCCAGTAGTAAGCCAGCAACGCGCCTATCCCGTAGCTGCCCAGCGCCAGCCAGTTGAAGGCGGGAAGGCTATGTTCAGCCTGGATCAGCTGTGCCGAGGTATAGCGCTGGCGACCCAGCAGGTAGTAATCCACGATCATCAGGGAAAAGGCCGGGATAAAGACGCTGCCGATAATCAACAGGAAGGTCTGGAACTGGTCAAGAATGCCGGGAATCAGCGCGCCTACCACTGACACCACGCCGATGATCAACGCCGGTTTCCAGAACGGTACTTTGGGACGTACGCTCATGAATGAAAGCGTCGCGCTGTAGACGCACATCACGTTGGTGGTCAGTACCGAGAAGAAAATCACCAGGGGCGGCGGGCAGGCCAAACCCGAAGCCGCTGAGCAGGGTCGTCGGGTCGTAGGTGGGCTCCATACCCACGCTGATTGACAGCGCTGACACCGTGGCGCCAAGGCCCATCGCTACCAGCGTTGCCACCACGTAGCCGCCCCAAGTGCCCACAACGGCTGCTTTTAGCGAGCGGCAATGACGATTGTAGTCCGCCGCCAATGGTATCCAGGAAAACGCCGTTGCGACCACGATATCGAACACCACGCCGCCGCCCAACACGCCTTCGGGCTCCAACTGGGTGATGCTCGGCAGATCGTAATGGCGATTGAGCGCGAACAGCACCACCGCCGAAAGCCCCAGCATCAGCAAGGCCGCTATCTTCTCGACTTTCTCGATCCCCAGGTGACCGCGGAGGGCAATCAGCACCACCAGGGATTCACAGATGACCGTGAAGAGCGCCACATTGGAGTAACCGGTCAGGCTTTCCACGGCGTAGTCCAGACTCATGCCGGCGAGCAGCGCCTGGATCCAGCTCCAGGCAATCAGCGCCAACAGATTCACCCAGGCGGGGAAATTAGCCCCTTTTCTGCCGAGAGTGCCTCGCGCCAGTACCATGGTGGTCATGCCGGTTTGCTGTCCCATCACCCCGATCAATACCAGCGGAATGATACCGATCGCCGATCCAATCAAGATCAGCAGCATCGCATGCTGAAAGGTCAGGTCCGGAACTAAAAACATGCCGGTTAAGGTGGTGGTAACCACTACATTGGCGCCAAGCCAGAGTGCAAAGGTTCCCGGTAGACCAAGGCTATGTTCAACATCGTCGGCAGATAGTGTGTCCTGGCCGAGCACATGGTTATTCTTCATTGTTATCTCCTGGTGACATCAGGTTTTTCTGCCAGGCAGCGGCATCAATTTCGATCAGTAGCGGACCGTTGGGCTCGCGGTTGTCGAGCGCGTTGGCAAGTTCGGCGGGGCTCTCCACCAGCATGCCGGGGCAGCCAAACCCTTCGGCCAGGGTGAGGAAGTTGGGCGCCTGAATATCTACCCCTAAGCGCGCTACGCCGTTGGCGTCCATGTAGCGGCGAATCTCTTCGTAACCGGCGTTGTGCCACAAAACGATCACCACTGGCAGCCGGGCTTCCACGGCGGTGGCGATTTCCGACAGCGTGAACATCACACCACCATCTCCTACCAGCGCCACCACCGGCAGGTCAGGCCGCGCCAACTGTGCTCCCAATGCCGCGGGCAACCCGTAACCCAAAGTGCCGTAACCGGTAGAGGCATTGAAGTAGCGGCGTGGTACAGGCTGGCTGACCAGGTGGTTACCGGCATACACCGGCGCGGTGGAGTCGCCTACCAGAATCGCCTCCGGCAGATAGTCGGCCAGGATTTTATAAAGCGGCACGAAATCGCTAAACGCCGGATCGTTTGCTAGATCCAGTGCGCTCAGAGCGGCGGCGGTTCGCTCGGCGCCTTGACGCTTCAGCGGCGCCGAAAATGCACCAGCAAAGCTCCAAGCTGCGCCCGGCATCGCCCACCAGGCCCAACGTGGTGCGCTGATTGCGTACCAACTGTTCAGGATCAAGATCAATCCGAATCAGCGTACCGTTGAGGTGAAAACCGTCGTCAAAAACGACGTCGTAGTCGGTTTCACCCAGTTCGGTCCCTATCGCTAGAATGACATCCGCCTTGGCGGCAAGCTCTCTTACTGCAGGCAGCGCAGCATTGGCGCCTAAGTCCATCGGGTGATCACGACCAAGCAGCCCCTTGGCGTTGATGGTTGTCACCGTGGGTGCATCCAGTTGCTCAACTAATGCTCTTGCGGCTTCCGGCGCTGAAACGCAGCCGCCGCCCAATAGCACCAGGGGCTGCTTCGCTGCTCTTAGTAAGCGTGCAGCCTCAGCCAAGCCTTCTGGATCGGGCGCCGCGCGGTAAAGCGTGGGCGCTTGCCAACTAACCGGAGCGCTGACCGGCGCATTGAACAGATCGATGGGGATTTCAATATGCACCGGGCCTGGGCGCGCGCCGTTGAAAACGGCAAAGGCGCGGGCCAGTACCTCGGGTAGCGTGCTGGCATCCAGCAGCGTGTGGCTAAAACGCGCCACGCCGCTGATTATCTGCTGTTGGCTGGGCAGTTCGTGCAGCCGCCCTTGCCCCAAGCCCAAGGTATCGCGGCGGTTCACGCTAGAAATCACCAGCATCGGTATGGAGTCCGCCAGGGCTTGGCCCATGGCGGTGGCAATGTTGGTCATGCCTGGGCCGGTGATAATCAGGCACACCCCCGGTTGGCCGCTGGCGCGGGCATAGCCGTCGGCCATAAACCCTGCGCCCTGTTCATGGCGCGGGGTTATATGCTGCACATCGCTGCCTTCCAGCCCGCGATAAAGTTCGACCGTATGCACGCCGGGAATGCCGAACAGCGACCGCACGCCGTAAGTATCGCGCAGCAGGTGAATCAACAGTTCGGCGCAGGTCATTGTCTTTGACTCTTTCATGCATGGCCCCTTAGAAGAAAAACGTGTGGGCCATAAAGGCGATGATCGGCAGCGTAATCGCAGTACGCAGCAGAAAGATGGCGACCAGTTCCCAGAGCTTGATGGGAATTTTCGACTTGAGCAGCAGCGCGCCGATTTCAGACATATAAATCAGCTGAGTAAGCGACAGACAGGCAATCACAAAGCGGGTGAGCTCGCTTTCGATATTGGTCGCCAGCACCGCGGGCAGAAACATATCGGCAAAGCCCACCAGGGTGGCGGGCGCTGCCGCCTCTGCCTCTGGAATACGCAGCAGTTCCAGCACCGGTACCATCGGGTAAGAGAGCCATGTAAATAGCGGGGTGAACTCCGCCAGAATGAGCGCCACCGTGCCAATGGCAAATACCAGAGGCAACAGCGCAAGGAAAATATCCATGACGTTGATCAGTGCCAGGCGCGCCAGTTCACGAGGGCCGGGAGCTCCAGCGGCGCGATTGGTGGCTTGAATCAAGCTGTAACGAAACAGGCCCACTTTTTCAGTGCGTTCTTCACTCAACTGGCAGCCCACGGGCTCGTAGTAGTCATTGGATTTGCGCGACAGCGGCGGTAGGCGCGGCACAATCACCGCCGCGATCAAGCCGGAAACCACCACCGTAAAGTAGAACTGCACAAACAGGTGGTTGATATCGACGAAGCTGGTGACGAGCAGCGCAAACGCAATCGATACCACGGAGAAATTGGTAGCAATGACCGACGCTTCGCGCTGGTTATAGAAGCCTTGCTCATACTGCTGTGTGGTGATCAGCACCCCTACGGTACCCGAGCCCATCCATGAGGCGGTGGCATCGATAGCGCTGCGTCCCGGCAAATTAAAGATCACCCGAAACGGCTTGCGCACCATACTGCCGATGAACTCCATAAAGCCAAACTCGACCAGGAACGGCAGTAGCAGCGCGGCAAAGAAGAAGAAGGTTAGCAGCACCGGCGCAAGGTCATTGAGCATGACGCCCCCTGTAAAAGAGGCGGTGATGAACTCAGGTCCAAATTGGAAATAAGTCATCACAGCAAACAGTGCGCCTAATACACGCATCACAAACCATAACGGCCCAACGTGAAACATTTCATGCAGCACGCCTTTAACGGCCCAGCCCGGATGCGCCAGCTTGGCATAAAGCGTTGCCACTACTGAAAGGCAGAGCACCACCATTGCAATGGCGGGTAGCGCCGAGCCCAGCAGGGTTTGCAGGCCATCGGCCATTAAGCCCATGCCGATGTTAATGGTGTCACCCACTTGAAAAGGGACGAGAAACAACAGCACCCCGATCAGGGAGGGGGATCAGAAATTTCAGTAAGTGCGCGCGGGAATCGGTGCCGACGAGGTCGGCTGTTCCGATTTAACGTTGCTATACGGCATAGGGGTCACCCATTGAAAGTGATTATTGGAAGTGGGCTGGCGGCGTTGTTAAGTCAGTACTGTTATTATTTAGTCGCTATTTATTTGTTAGCCATCCGGTTGGCGTCATTCGCTGTGTTTAACGCCCGGCAATACACAGAGCATTTCATACAGCAGCGTGGCGCCCATTAATGCCGTGTTCCCGCTGGGGTCATAGGGTGGTGATACTTCCACTAGGTCGCAGCCGACAATATTTAGGCCCGCCGCGCCGCGAACAATTTCTAGCCCCTGGGCCGAAGTCAGCCCGCCCATTTCCACCGTGCCGGTACCGGGGGCAACAGAAGGATCCAAACCGTCAATGTCGAAGCTGATATACACCGGGATATCGCCCATTTTTCGCGCACTTCAGCCATCAGCGGCGTCAGCGAGCGATGCCAGCACTCCCTCAGCCTGCACCACACGAAAGCCCTGCTCGCGACACCAGTCGAAATCCTCAGGGGCGTAACCGGTCCCGCGCAGGCCGATTTGCACAACCTTGTTGTGGGCCAGCAGACCCTCCTCCTGGGCACGACGAAACGGCGTCCCATGGGCAATCGGCTCGCCAAACATATGCTCGTTCACATCGGCGTGGGCATCGATATGAATCAACCCCACCGGGCCGTGCTTTTGGCCATCGCGCGCAGAATTGGCAGCGTCAGCGTGTGCTCGCCGCCTAGCGTCAGCGGAATGCAGTCATGCTTTAACACGTCGTCGTAAAAGGCCGTGATGATGTCGACGCTTTTCGGCAGGTGGAACGTATTAATCGGTACGTCGCCGATATCAGCTACTTGCAGGCTTTCAAACGGTGCGGCGCCGGTGGCCATGTTGTAGGGGCGAAGCATGCGCGACTCATCGCGAATCTGCCGCGGCCCAAGGCGCGTGCCGGGGCGGTTCGAGGTACCGATATCCATGGGAATACCAATAAAGGCGGCATCCAGCCCTTGGGCGTTCTCTTGAGTAGGCAGGCGCATCATGGTGGCGGGGCCTGCAAAGCGCGGCATGGTGTTGCCGCCCAGCGGCTGATTAAACTCTGACATCGTTATCTCCTTGGATTTATTGTGGCGTTGAGGCACGGCTGATCCATGCTGCCTAGTTGGGTTCTTTGTCTTCTTGGGGTTTTTTGTCTTGTAAGACGTTGCACATAACGTGCCAACCCTGCGCTAGCGATAAACAGGTAGGATTACTGGCAAAACGATGCAAAATGCATCAATAAAGCCCACCAACGATTCACAAATGAATCAATAATTCATTTATGAATCACCTGGGCAAGGCTGGCTGCACTGAGAGGGATGGCGTGAGAGAAACACAATGAGTGAAATAGACAAGCACGTACTGCAAACCATCGTAGAAACCGCCAACGACCACTTCTTTATCGTCAGTGGCGATGGGCAGATCGTGGATGTCAGCCCAGGTGCCGAAGCGGTTTATGGAGTATCGCGTGAAGAGCTGCTTTCCAGCAGCGTTCAACAGCTACAGGCGGCTGGGGTATTGAAGCCCTCCATTACCATGGAAGTCATGCGTACCCGTCGGCCCGCGCAATTGATGCAAATCACCGGCACAGGCCGGCGCGTCATTGCAGAAGCCTATCCGGTGTTCGTGAATGGCAAGCTGGAACGCATTATCAGTCGCTCGCGAGATTTAACCGACCTCCAGTTGCTGCAAGACGAATACGCGCTGCTCCAAAAACGCTTTAGCGAACACTTAAAGCGCAGCCATGCCGCGCCGGATGCCGAAGAGCAGGCGTTGGATGACGCCCTGGATAACCTGCAGGTCAGAAGCCATGTGATGCGGGAAATTGCCCTACTGCTCAAGCGGGTCGCCCCTTCAGACGCCAATGTGCTGATGCTGGGGGAGTCCGGCGTGGGCAAGACCGCTTTGCCAAGCAGCTACATCGCTGGAGCCAGCGCCATAACGGCCCTTTCATCGACGTCAACTGCGCGGCGATTCCTGAAAATCTGTTCGAGTCCGAAATGTTTGGCTACCAGCCCGGCGCTTTCAGCGGCGCCGCACGGCAAGGTAAAGCCGGGTTATTGGAGCAGGCCGAAGGGGGCACGCTGTTCCTCGATGAAATCGGCGAACTGCCGCTGCTAATGCAAACCAAACTACTCAAAGTCATCCAGGACGGCAGCCTGACTCGCTTGGGCGATACACGCTCGCGCCGGGTCGATTTTCGCTTGGTGGTGGCGACCAATCAGGACTTGGGAAAACAGGTAGAAGCGGGACTTTTCCGCTTGGACCTTTACTACCGCCTCAACGTGATCCCGGTCACCCTGCCGCCACTGCGCGACCGCCGCGAGGATATCCCCGATCTGGTCGAAGCGTGCTTAAAAGGCTGAACCAGCGCTATGGGCGGCAGAAAATTCTCGGCAATCAGGTATGGTCGACTCTGATGGGCAGCGACTGGCCGGGGAATGTTCGCGAGCTGGAAAACTGGCTGGAGCGGGCCTGGCTCTCAAGTTCCACCGATCAAATTGAAGCCCCACCGCACAGGCCCATAGCGAACAGCGCGCCGACAGCTTGCCGAGTGGCTCCCCCGCGCCGCTGGTAGCGCCGCTTGCTCCGGAAGAGAATCTCAAACAGTACCTCGAACGCTTAGAGTGTGAAGCGCTGCAAGCGCTATGCCACACACTCCCCAGCACCTACGCCATCGCCAAACGGCTGGGCATTAGCCAATCCAGCGTGGTGCGCAGGCTGCAGCGCTACGGCATCAAAGTCACCAAGTGAATTTTTCGCTTGACACGCGTTTGTTATATAAGTGTCATACAACGGCAACACCTTCAACACAAGCTGACCTAATAACAACCAACAGCCGGTGATGTGTGTGCTATGTCTAATCAATCGCGTATCCGCCTGGAACGCGTCATCAAACGTTGGGACGCGACCACTGCTGTCGATGACATCTCCTTCGATGTCACGCCTGGGCAATTCGTCATTCTGCTGGGCCCTTCGGGCTGTGGAAAATCAACCACGCTGCGCATGATCGCAGGCTTGGAAGAGGCCAGCAGCGGGCGTATTCATATCGGCGAGCGCGACGTCACGCGCCTGCCGCCTGGCGACCGTGGCCTGAGCATGGTGTTTCAATCCTATGCGCTGTTTCCGCATTTAAGCGTTGCCGACAACATCGTCTTTGGCCTGCGCAGCCGCAAAGTGCCCAAAGCCGAGCGGGGCGAACGACTAGCCAAGGTCGCCGAACTGGTTGATCTCACCGATTACCTGGGCCGTAAACCTGCCCAGCTTTCCGGTGGGCAGCGCCAGCGGGTCGCCCTGGCACGCTCGATTATCTCCGAACACCCAATCTGCCTGATGGATGAGCCGCTCTCCAACCTGGATGCCCGACTGCGCAGCGACATGCGCCGGAAATCAAAGCGCTCCAAAGTCGCCTAAACATGACGGTGATCTACGTCACCCACGATCAGGTCGAAGCCATGAGCATGGGCGACCGCGTCATACTGATGCAGCACGGCAAAATCGTGCAGGACGGTACGCCCGACGAACTTTATAACCGCCCCGCCAGCGCCTTCGCCGCCAGCTTTATTGGAAGCCCAGCGATGAATCTGCTGCCGCTGGTGGCCGGTGAGACTGGCGCCGTCATCGAAGGTGAGCCGAGCACGCCCGTGGCCCTCATGGAGGCCGCCGGTGGACGCGGGCGTGCGCCCAGAAGATATTGAGCTACGGCCAGCGGCGTCGCCAGGCGTACCCGCCAAGGTAATAAGTGAAGAGTACTTGGGGGCAGATACCATTGCCTATGTCGAGGTGGGCTCGCATACCCTGCGCGTTCGATTAAGCGGCAAACCGCTATTGACTGGCCAGCCATGCAGCCTCTATTGGGCGTCCAAGAACATACACCTTTTCGATGCTAACGGCCTACGGCGCGATGATATGCCACTAAGCGATTTCGCTCCGCCAATCCGCAGCATTCCTCGTCCACCGGCGGTGGGCTCTTTCCAACACTGATCGCTTTTCAACCTTGATTCAGTCCTGATACTTGTGGAGTCTTTTATGCGTGCGCGGATCCCTTTTGCGATGACGGCCCTGGCAGCGGGCTTATTAAGTGCCGCCCAGGTTAACGCTGATAGCGTTGATCTGACCATGTACTACCCGGTCTCGGTGGGCGGGGCGCTCACCGATGTGGTGGACAACTTAGTAGCGGAGTTTGAAAGCGAACACCCGGATATCAACGTCGAAGCGATCTACGCCGGTAACTACGACGACACCCGCGTACGTGCCATGTCGGCCATGGAAGCCGGCGACACGCCTCAGCTGTCGGTCATGTTTTCCATCGATCTGTATGAGCTGATCGAACAAAACGCCATTGTGGCTTTCGATGACCTAATCGAAACCGACGAGGAGCGCGAATGGCTGGATAGCTTCTACCCCGGCCTGATGGAAAACGGCCAGTTGGATGGCAAAACCTACAGCATCCCGTTCCAGCGCTCCACCATCGTACTGTTCTGGAATAAAGACGCTTTTGAAGCCGCTGGCCTAGATCCCGAAACACCGCCTGAAAACTGGGAAGAGATGGCCGAGATGGCCGCCACCGTTAGGGAAGCCTCCAACGGCGAACAGTGGGGCGTGATGGTGCCTTCTACCGGCTACCCTACTGGATGTTCCAGGCCTTTGCTTTTCAGAACGGTCATCGCTTGATGAGCGAAGATGGCACCGAGGTCTACTTTGACGACCCCGCCGCGGTGGAAGCGCTGGAGTACTGGGTATCGCTTGCTGACGAGCACAACGCCATGCCCGATGGCACCATCGAGTGGGGCACGCTGCGCCAGAACTTCTTGGAACAGTCCACGGCAATGATTTGGCACACCACCGGTAACCTGACAGCCGTGCGCAGCGAAGCCGATTTCGACTTCGGTGTTGCCATGCTGCCCATGAAAACCAGCGTGGCAGCCCCACTGGCGGCGGCAACTTCTATATTTTGAAGACGCCAGCGAAGAGGAGCAGCGCGCGGCGATGACCTTTATCCGTTGGATGACCGCCCCGAACGTGCCGCCGCCTGGTCGATTGAAACCGGCTACATGGGCGTCAGCCCCGCTGCTTACGAAACCGAGGCACTCCAAAGCTATGTTGAAGAGTTCCCACCCGCCGCCGTCGCCCGCGACCAGCTTGAACACGGCACTGCGGAGCTCTCCACCTACCAGGGTGGCCGCATTCGCCGCGCCCTGGATAACGCCGTACAAGCGGCGCTGACCGGTCAAATGACACCGGAAGAAGCGCTTAATCAGGCGCAGCAAGAGGCCGATAGCGTGCTGCGCCGCTACGCCCGTTAATTGTTATAGGTTTTACTGTTCGCCGGGGCTCGCCCCGGCTTCCTTACTGCGGTGTTCCATCATGTCCTTAACCGCTTCCCATAAAATGCAGCTTTACGGTGCGCTACTGTTGTTACCGGCGGCGGTACTGCTGACGACTTTCGCTTATCTACCGACGATCACGACGGTGATCAATAGCCTGTTTTTACCAGGCTTTCGGGGCGCCCTGCTGAGTTTGTAGGGCTTGAAAACTATCAGGTATTGTTCGATGACCCGACGTTTTGGAAAGTAGCTCGCAACAACTTAATCTACGCCGTCGGTACAATCCCCACCTCTATCGCGCTGGCCTTATGCATGGCGCTATTCGTTAACGGCAAACTGCGCGGGCGCGGCGTTGTGCGCATGGCCTACTTTACGCCGACCATTCTACCCATGATCGCCGCTGCCAATATTTGGATGTTTTTCTACGCGCCACAGATTGGCCTATTCAATAAACTGCTCGGCATGTTGGGCCTCTCCGGGGTGAACTGGCTGGGCGATCCAAGCGTTGCGTTAAGCTCGGTGATCGTGATGTCGGTGTGGAAAGAAGCCGGCTTTTTTATGATCTTCTACCTGGCGGCGCTGCAAAGTATGCCACCCGAGCTAAAAGAGGCGTCCGACCTTGAAGGTACCAGCCGCTGGAGTTTTTTTTTGGCGGGTCACCTTCCCACTATTGATGCCCACCACGCTGTTTGTGCTCATCAACGCCCTAATTAACTCGGTAAGGGTGGTGGATCACCTGTTTATTTTGACCAAAGGTGGTCCGAATAACGCCACCAACCTACTGCTCTACTACGTCTACGAGAACGCGTTTTCGTTTTTGATGGCACCACAGCCGCGACTATTACGGTGGTTATTCTGCTGGTACTCGCCATCGTTGCCACGCTCAAGTTCACGATTCTAGATCGTAGGACGCACTATCAATGAAGTCGACCACTGCCTATGCGCCCCGCTCCCGTTTCGTCTCCATTCCATCACTGGAAACCGTGGCCGCGTGGCTGCTGGCGATTATCTGGATTTTTCCGTTGCTGTATGCCTTTTGGGCCGCCTTTCACCCCAGCGAGTTTATGGTGAATTTCGAACTTTTCGCCCCGCTGACGCTGGAGAACTTCGCCAACGCCTGGTCGCAAGCGCCCTTTGCCCGCTACTACCTGAATACCTTCGCCCTGGTAACGGGGGTGGTGATCGGTCAGTTTGTGGTCTGTACCCTGGCGGCGTTTGCCTTTGCGCGCTTTCCGATTCCCGGCAAGAACATTCTGTTTATGCTGGTGCTGATTCAGCTCTTTGTGTTCCCCGAAGTGCTGATTGTCGAGAACTACCGCATTGCCAGTGAGCTCGGGCTGATCAACACCATCACCGGGATTGGCCTACCCTATGTAGCCAGCGCCCTGGGTATTTTTCTGCTTCGCCAAACCTTTAAAACCATCCCAAGGGAGCTTGAAGACGCCGCCCGCATCGAAGGCTGCAACTGGCTGGAAATTCTCTGGAAGGTGTACGTACCGCTCGCCAAGCCCACCTACCTGGCTTATGGGCTGGTCTCGATTAGCCACCACTGGAACAACTTTATCTGGCCGTTAGTGGTCACCAACTCGGTAGAGAGCCGCCCGCTCACGGTCGGGTTAGGCGTCTTTTCCGCGCCGGAAACCGGCGTCAACTGGGCGACTGTGAGCGCCGCAACGTTGCTCAGTATCGCGCCCCTGCTAGTGGCTTTCCTGCTCTTCCAACGTCAGTTCGTTCAGTCGTTTCTACGCGCTGGGATTCGCTAGGCAAAATCCTTTGAGTTTTCGTGCGACAATTCTCCCTCAAGCACGCGATAAGGAGAGCATCAATGCACGGCGACCCTCACCCGGCAGCCCTCAAAGTGTTGCAGGAGGTATTTGGCTACGACAGCTTTCGCGGCCCGCAGCAGGCCATCATCGAGCATGTGATCGCCGGCGGCGATGCGCTGGTGCTGATGCCCACCGGCGGTGGCAAGTCGCTGTGCTATCAGATCCCGGCACTACTGCGCGAAGGCACCGCCATTGTGGTCTCGCCGCTGATCGCGCTGATGCAGGACCAGGTGGCGGCGCTTAAGCAGAACGGGGTTAGGGCGGACTACCTCAACTCCAGCCTCGACTACCACGAGGCAGTCGCGGTAGAGAATCGCCTACGGGCGGGGGGAACTGGACCTTTTATATGTCGCCCCCGAGCGGCTGGCCACGGCGCGTATGCAGATGCTACTGGAGCAGACTCGGATTGCGCTGTTCGCCATTGATGAAGCCCACTGCGTCTCCCAGTGGGGCCACGATTTTCGCCCGGAGTATCGCCAGCTCTCCCAGCTACACCAGCGCTTTCCCCAGGTGCCGCGCATCGCCCTTACCGCCACCGCCGATGTGCCCACCCGGGGCGATATCATTGAGCATTTGCAGCTCCAGGAGGCGGCGCTTTACAACAGCGGCTTTGACCGGCCCAACATCCGCTACCATATCGCCGAGAATCAGGGTAACGCCAAGGAACAGCTGCTGCGCTTTATCCGCGACAACCACGACGGCGAGGCGGGTATCGTCTACTGCCTCTCCGGCGCAAGGTGGAAGAGACCGCCGCCTGGCTGGAACGCCAGGGGCTGACGGCACTGCCCTACCACGCAGGGCTTCCCCCCGAACAGCGCCAGCAGCACCAGACACGCTTTCTGCGTGAAGATGGCGTAGTGATCGTCGCCACTATCGCTTTCGGCATGGGCATCGACAAGCCGGACGTGCGTTTTGTCGCGCACCTTAATCTGCCTAAAAGTATCGAAGCCTATTACCAGGAGACGGGGCGCGCCGGGCGTGATGGCCTGCCCGCCGATGCCTGGATGGCCTATGGGCTCCAAGATGTCATCACGCTGCGTCAGATGCAGCAGGACTCCAGCGCCGCCGACCAGCAAAAGCGCATTGAGCAGCAGAAGCTCGACGCCATGCTGGGGCTGTGTGAAATCATCAGCTGCCGCCGGCAGGCGCTGCACTACTTTGGCGACCGGCTGGACGCCCCCTGCGGTAACTGCGATAACTGCCTGACCCCACCCGAGACCTGGGAGGCCACCGTAGCGGCGCAAAGGCACTGTCGTGCGTCTACCGCACCGAGCAGCGCTTCGGCGTGACCTATCTGGTGGACGTGTTGCTGGGTAAAAGCAACGAGCGCATCATCCGTTTTGGTCATGATCGCCTCAGCACCTTCGGCATCGGCAAAGAGCTGACTGCCAGCGAATGGAAAGCGCTCTTTCGCCAACTGATTGCCAGCGGCTTTTTGAGCGTGGATATGGAAGGGCACGGCGGCATCAAGCTCACCGCCAATGCCAAGCCGGTGCTGCGCGGCGAGCAGAGTCTCACCCTGCGCAAACCCCTCAAGACCAAGGCCACTCGACGAGGAAACAAAGGCGCCTCTGCACCCCAGGGCCACGGCCCGCTGTGGGAAGCTCTACGCCAGCACCGCCGTGAACTGGCCGACGCCCAGGGCGTGCCTGCCTATGTGATTTTCCACGACGCCACCCTGGCTGAACTGGTCGAGCAGAACCCCAGAGCCTGGATGCACTGGGCGCGATATCCGGCATCGGCGCGCGCAAGCTGGCAGATTACGGAGAGGGCTTTCTGGCCGTTATTCTGGCGCATCAGGAAACCTGAGCAAAACAGTTGAACCAGCGCGCCGGGAGTTAAAAAAAGCTCAAATGATCGCTATTTTCAAAATACGCTCACTTGGCGTAATCTATGAGCAAGTGAGGAGAAAGATATTATGGCCATTCAACACAAAACCGCCGACAAGCGCCGTGAAATGGGGGCCGCGGCAATGCGCACCTACCCCACATTTCACACGCATGGGGATTGAAAGAGAGTGAAGCAGCGTTGCTTTTAGGCGTACCGGATTCAACCTACCGACGCTGGAAGCAGGCGCCTGAGCAAGCTCGCTTGGATGCCAATCATCTGGAACGGATGTCCTTGATTCTAGGCATCTACAAAGCACTGCATATACTGCTTCCCAACCAGGCGGCGGCTAACAGCTGGCTGCAGAGGCCCAACCACAATCCGCTCTTTGCCGGGCATTCGCCGGTTGAGCGCCTGTTAGACGGACAAGTCTCTGACCTTTACGTTGTACGCCAACATTTAGATGCAGCACGGGGCGGGGGCCATGCATGACGTTTCCTTTAAGCAACGTCTCATGGCGGCCCAGTTACCGTATTGTCCCCTCACGCTTTCCACCTATCGATTTGTTCGAGAACGTCAATAACAACGCTGATGACTGGGAACTGCTGAACGAACTAGAAGGTGAAACCTCGGCACGGCTGCGTGAAGCTGCGGGGACTATCCATCTGATTCGTGACGAAGACCGACGTTATGGCCCTGGCTGGACGCCTGTAATGGCGGCCTTCTGCCACTTTTCCGCTACTGGCTCGCGTTTTACCGATGGCACCTTTGGCGCTTATTACTGCGCGCTAACGGAAGCCACGGCGATAGCCGAGACCTGCTACCACGCAGAGCGCTTTATGAGTGAGTCCCGCGAGCCACCCATCATGCTTCAGCAACGTGTTTACCTATCGGATTTATCGGGGCAATTGATTGATATACGCGGGAACAATGATCACCAAGGACTACTTAATCCCGATAGCTGGTCAGCCGGACAAGCATTTGGTCGAAAAGCCTGGGAAGAGCAAGCGGATGGTATTGTTTACCCGAGCGTCAGAGACCCTAAGGGCGAATGTGCCGCAGTGCTGCGACCACCAGTACTTTCCGCGACACGACAAGGTCGGCATCTCGGTTATGACTGGGATGGACAGCGCATACGTCATGTTTATGAGTTGACGGTACTGAGCTAGCGGCTCCGGCTATGGCATTTTATTAACGCTAGCGACCCAGATCTTATTGCGCCCCTGCCGCTTAGCTTCGTAAAGAGCCAAGTCGGCATAGGCTAATAAGTCGGCTGGCGTAAGCAGTTCAGTGGGACGCAGCACTGCAGTTCCAACACTGGCGGTGACGATACCGCGGTCAGGATTGCCATGATGCGGTATTTGCAAAGCCTCCACGCTATAGCGAAAGCGTTCTGCTGCTAGACTTGCTGCTTCAGGTGTCGCATTCGACATTAATACGACAAACTCTTCACCGCCGTAACGAACCACTAAATCTCCCTCGTTTCGACTGTTAACCTGCATTGCCCTTGCCACTTGACGAAGGCAATGATCACCTTGCAAATGGCCGTAGTGATCGTTATAGGCTTTAAAATGGTCGATATCGATCATCATGAGCCCTAAGTAGTTGCCCTTTTCTAACGTCTCCTGCCAGCGAAGAGGAAATACCGTGTCGAAATGACGCCGATTGGCAATATTGGTGAGTGGGTCAGTTATTGAAAGTTGTGACAGCTTTTGATTATCTTCAAAATAATTCCCAGCCCGGAGTTTCTCTCTTAACACATGCAAATAAGACGTTCGCTCACTGTGCTCCAACCGGTAGTTCGCGACTAACGTGAACGTGGCATTAGCGAAAATAGTAAACATGGCTAAGCGCTTCGCTTCTGGGGGCATTGGCTCGTAAACCAGGGATAAAAACTAGCATTATCAATATGCTGAGGGCGGTTGATGCGCAGGCATAACCAAAGCGTAGCGAGTAAACAATATTCCCCACCACCAAAATCAGCCCAAATGAGAAAACGTCTAAGTAAGAGTAAGGTTCTAAAGAAGCGACGAAAATCAGGCAAGACAACACCGTAGCAACAATGACGATACTCGCCATAAGCGCTTCGCGAAGTACTGGGGTGACTCCTCGATAGACAAACCAAAGAATCGGCAAACCAAAAGGCAACATGATACCCGCACGCAAGAGGAGTGCTGTTGTGAAAGCGTCAGGACGGTAGCTATAATCGTTGATCAAAAACAAGCTATAAATAAACGCTGATATCAGGCCAGCCACCGCCATATTGCGACTACGTTGTTGCTGGGTATCTTCCTCAAAGCGGGCCTCCACCTCATCGGCAAAACGCAAACGCCAAGGGACGACTTTTTAACTCATCTTCGACGGCTTCTAACAACACGTCATTAACCATTACCCGCCCTCAAAACCCCACCTTTCACCCATGAAACACAGCATCATAAGTAGCTAACAGAAGCCAAATAGCACATCCAAACACGAGCGTAGTGTGCCATAACAAGCGCCAGGAAGATGACTAACAACTCATAAATAATAACTAAAAAACACAACAGTCATTGATGAGTTATTTAGACTGTTACAGATGTAGTACGCCCGCGCCGCATCACCTCACCCGGTAATAGCAGATAAGGCACGGTTAACACATTGAAATTATTCAATAGGGAGGACTGGTTAAGTAATAAACCGCGATGACCATCGTAGGAAAACAGGTTTGCTTTGCCAGCTTTAACGCAGTTGGCTATCTTTACTGCCCCGCCGGTTATAGCCACTGAAGCCCGACTGCTTTTTATCCAGTTCGGCCTGACAAGTCACACAGAGCCGAACGCCAGGAATCGCTTTTCGGCGCGGTTCAGGAATGGGGTCGCCACACTCCTCACACTCTTCAAGGCTTTCTCCAGAAGGAGCTGGCTACGCGCGCGCTGCACGGCATCCTCTAATGTGCTCTCCATCTGCTCTTGTTCGGCGCCGTCTTTTGTCCATCCGCCTGCCATAGTCGTGCTCCTTGATCCGGCAATAACCATCTTTCAGCATAGCAGCTAAGGGTAGTGCTAACCCAACAGCATGTGGAGCTGCTCAAAAACAACTCAAGCATAAATACGCGCCCATCACAGATTAGGCTGGGTGATCGTTCTTCATTATTTTCTCGAATACTTCTGGGTATTTTCGCTTTGCTTTCATCATTCTGACAATTGTGATGATATTGGTAATCACGATCAGTCCTTCCGCAACCGTGCCACCAATGGCACCAATGAGAAGATTATTCAGCATCCAGGCCAAAGCGGCTAACCCTAAGCAAATCCGCATGGCGATACCACGCAGCAAAAACATGCCAACAGTGCCCAGCACCATCGCCGTCATCGGCAAGAAATCTACCAGCTTTGCCATGTAAATATTGCAGCGACACCGCTAGCGAATAACACACCAGCCATAACCGCCTTGTTGCCTATATAACGACGGGCCAAGGCAATCCGCACAATTACTAGCATTGTTAACGCCGCTGCCGTCCAGCTTTCGAAAAAAACAAACTGAAGAGCAAACGCAACATTGGCAGAAATCAGCAGTACCAATAACCGATCATCGTTTTTACTGGCAAATGCCATTACGCAAATCACCAAGGCCACCAAACCACAGACTTGACCAGCTAGAACACTATGGCTCAGGTTGTCCAGCATTGAGTATTTTCCTCGTTGAAATCTTGCCGTTTCCCCTGTCGCGGCGATTACTGCCAACCCTGAGCGTGGCCCCGGCTACTACGATGCCCTTGCACGACAATAGATAGTATCGAAGCCCTGAATAAACGGCGCCTGTTGTACGCCAGTGGCACGCACCGGGCTAACCGGCCTGCAGTGCGCTGGGGGATTTTTAAGCCACTATCAATCAGGTGATAGGGAAGACAGGTGATGGCGATGACATCGTTGCGGTAATGATCGTTGCGCTTATACTCGCGATAGCCTGTCGATGCGACCATGGCGGTTAAATAGCGGTTGCCCTCATACTCTAATTGCTTAAAGCAGCGTTCTCCATTCCGTAAACTGAGCACATCTTCATAACCGTTATCCAGCAAAGAGGTAATGAAATATCCGGTAATGTCGAAGAAATCAGTCGACCTTCAGCATCGACAAAAGAGCAAAAGGAAGCGGCAACTGCACATCAGTAGTAGGAAGATTATCTGCTAGAATCTGCCGAAACTCAGGGGTCGCATCAAATACAGTAGCAATGCCACCAATCACAGCATGATTAGTGAAATCGACCACGGGCGCACAATAAACATAAGTGCCGCCATTGGCATACAGCTCGCTTTTAGTAAACGCTGAAACCACATATCCCTGATCAGAATCTATCGTCAGGCACGCCGCCAGCGGCAACGACTCGGGCACTTGCGTGCCAACCAAGCGTGCAGCGTTATTATCAGAAACTGCGACAATAATGCCCTGTTGGTCAAACACTAAAATAGTCGTGTAAACAGTATAGAGAGTATTTATGGCGTGAATAACCGCCGAAAGCTCCTGACGCGCTTGCTCATCACCTTTCGAGGCAGGCAATAACTGGCGGCGAATACGCTCATCAAGTGCCCACCAACGCACATCATTGGCGCGTTCGTAAAGGTTACGATCCATAATGCTCACCATACTAAAAGCGCGCATGGTGACATCGGCTATGGCCGTTAAGCTCATTCCCCTGACTCAAGGTGGCAATAGACTCTTCAAATACCTGATCCGTTAAACTGCCAATTTCACGAATCTGATGCAGCACAGGCACTAGCTCTAATGCTTTGTGGCGAACTGAAATAATATGACCGTTGATAACGGCTAGATTAAGCTGCTGCGCAATCATAGCCGCCTGATGACGAATATTACTTAACTCCCCTTTACCAGCTCGGCTTCGGTCGATGGTGGGTTTACGTTCTGCTTTCTCAACGCACCATTTGATAGCTCGGTGAGTGCAAGGCAGCGCCAACCTAATCCCGCATACCCTTGATAAGGAGAACCAGCAACCTGTCGGCAGGCATAGGGTTTACCCTGTAGCACTATGACGCCAACACCACTGGTACCTACTTGAGATAACGACTCGTTAAGCGCTAATTGAGGCAGGCTGGAAACGACGACTTTGCTATTGCTATCTAGTAGCGCAAGCTCGAACGCTCCATCCGCTAACTCTTCGAAGATACCGCGCACTTCTTCATTAAGCTGAAAGCTCAGCGCAAGATAGCCTAATCGCTGGGTCGATTCCGCTTGATAAATGGGTGCAATAAACAGCAAGGCTCGTTGTTGGTGAGGGGCTAACGGTGTTGACGCAAAATATTCGATGTAACCAGCATTTAGATGAGGCAGCGTTTGCGGTAAAGCGTCATCTTGAAATGTATTGCCCTCTGGAAACTTTAGGCTGGTACGCAGTTTACCCTCTAAATCGAGCAGCATCACGTCATCATAAACTGAATACTTAGCAACATAGCGGGCCAAGTGCTGCTGGATATTTACCTCTCCTTCACTGTTCTCCATATACGCACGAACGGAACTATCAGTTGAAAGAAAACCGATATCAGCCGAGCGTTCAAACAAATTGCGTACCAGCATATCCACCGCGATCGCTGCTCTTCCTCCCAGCACCATCTCATACTCGCGGGCATACTCCTCAGTCAAAGCCTTGGCAAGCTGAACGCGCAAAAGTCGAAAACGATTTTGCACTTCAGTGACACGATCCAAGACGCCATTACCTCCACTGCGACTGGCCACCTTACCCACCAACGCGATAATGGCTAACCAGCTATCCAAATGAGACAACTGACTGTCGTAGTTTTTAACGTAAGCGGGAGGTTCCAACGCACGAGGCGCATGCGTTCTGCTAGCGGTAGAGTGCGTACCAGAGAGAAAATCGAGTGTCAACTCGACTGGTCAAGCCCGGTGATAAAGAGCGGGTAGTCATTGTGCCACCTTGCTATCAAAGCATCTGCCTAGACGTTAAAACCAAGAGACGTTAAAACCGAGAGACACTAAAAAGAGCCAAGTGACTTACTATAACCTTTTGCCACTCAACTCAAAGCATTAAGTCTAATAGAAGAGCATCTGCAGAGTGCGGAAGCACACTTTTAAATCTTCGATGATGCCATGCTGCTTTGTCGCTGCCACAGCAGCACCATCAACGGTACCAACGCAACGGGGATCAACAGTAGATTAAGCGTCGCCCACCCCAAGCCATTGACCAAGGGGCCGGCGAGCAATGCGGTGGTGGCAGCCGTGCTAAACACTAGGAACTCATTGGCGGCCTGGGTGCTTGCTTTATCCACAGGACGGTAACTCGCAGTAAGCAGCCCGGTGGCGGGCAGAAAGGTAAAGTTCCAACCTAAGCCCAGCAACACCAGCGCCACGTTGAAACCGGCCAAACCGATACCCAACTGAGCGACCAAGGCACTTGCCACCAGCAGCAGGCAACCGGCTACGATCACCTGTTTGGCGCCAAAACGCGTGGTTAAATGGCCGGTAAAGAACGAGGGTAAAACATCGCCACCACATGCCACTGAATGGTCATCGACACGTGATTAAAGTGGTGCCCTGCACCCGCCATGGCGAGCGGCGTGGCAGTCATGGCCAAGTTCATCACGCCATAACCCACCATCGCAGCGCTCACCGCCACAATAAATCCGGGCTGGCGAAGTATTTTACCCAGTGGCAGTGCGTCTCCTTCGCCGTGGGTGCGTGATGCGGGCGGCAGTTGCGTCAGCATCAGCACCAATAAGGCCAGTGCGTAGAGCGCTGCCAAGCCCACAAAGCTGCCCAGAAACGGTACATCGCCCAGCTCACGACTCACCCTGGCCAACCACGGCCCAGCAAACGCGGCCAGCACACCGCCCCCATGACCAAGCCAATCGCACGGTCACGCAGCGGCGCAGGGGCGGCCTCCACGGCAGCAAAGCGATAGAGCTGACCAAAGCCAATACCGATACCAATCAGCCAGGTTGCCAGCAAGAACAGCCCAAAATGCTCGCCAATCAGTGCCTGCACAGCGACCACCGCGCCCATCAACCCGACCAAATTGCCCAGTATAAACCCGCGCTTTCGCCCCAGCCTGGCCATGATTAATGAGGCTGGAATCGTCGCACACATCAGCCCCAACCACTGGGTGGCGACCGGCGCGGTCGACCATGACGCACGGGGCGCCAAAGACGCCCCAATTAGCGGAGAGACGGCGATCAGCAGCACGTTGCCGCTGACCAGCAGTGCTTGGCAGAGCGATAGAAGGGTGACGGTTAAAGGCATGGTGTACTCTCCTGAAGTGAATCGGTATGGGAAGACGCAAAGCGTTGGCGATAGACCGAAGGAGATACGCCATAGTAGCGCTGAAACTGGCGGCGTAGTTGCTCTGCACCGCCCAGCCGCCAGCGTTGTGCCAAGCGTTCAAGGGATAAGTTTTCGCGCCCGTTGAGCAGCGCCAGACGCGCTTGTTCAAGGCGTAGCTGGGTCAGGTAAGCGCCTGGGGTAGTATTCAGATGGCGCCTAAATAGCCGGGTTAAATGACGCGGGGAGACTGCCATCAGCTCGGCCATGCTCTCAAGCCCGTGATCAATGCTGGGGTCGGCGTGGAGCTGATCCAGCAAGCGGCGCAGCGGGCCCGCCTCTTGTTGGTGTCGCAGTATCTCGCTGAACTGTGACTGCCCTCCTGGGCGCTGCAAAATACCACTAGCTCACGAGCCACTCGACCGGCTAGATCAGCACCGTGATCTGCCTCTACCAGCGAAAGCGCCAAATCAATCCCTGCCGTGACACCCGCGCTGGTGTAACAGCCGTTGCTTTCGATATACAGCGCATCGGGCTCGACGCTTAGTGCGGGGTACTCTTCAGCTAATTGCGGCGCATGGCGCCAGTGAGTGGTGACGCGGCAGCCATCCAGCAGCCCCGCGGCGGCTAACAAAAATGCCCCTGAACAGATCGAACCTAGCCGCCTCACCTCAGGGGCCACCTCACAAAGCACCTGTTTTACTGAGGCTATTTCACGCTGCTGCATCACGCCGCTTCCGCCCGCCACCAACAGCGTATCCAGGGGCAGTAAATGAGTAAGTTGGTGGTAGGTGTGCGTAGCGTGCACGGCTAGGCCACCGTTGGTGGCAACCGGGCCGACGGCGTCGGCGACCAGGGTCAACTGATAGACCGGCTGGGGCTTAGCGCATTGGCGCTGGCAAACACCTGCCAGGGGCCACTGACATCCAGCAGTTGGCAGTCGGGGTAGGCAAATAGAGCAACATGGCGAGTCACAGTCTCTCTCCGCAACGGGAAATCGAAGCATTAAAGAGAGTGTCAGCGTTGCGTCCCATGTCGGCAAGGACGATTACCCCACCGATTCAGACATCTTTATAAAAACCGATACATTATGATCAGCCCGTTCTCTCTAACGGCGCCTCCATGCGGCGTACACTGGAAACGAAGTCGCTAAAACGTTCGCCCTGAATTAGCACATGATCGCTCAGCGCCCGCTGCGCCGCCACAGGATCGCCCTGCTCAATGGCTTCCACAATGGTTTGATGCTCGCTGAGCGAATTAGTGACTCGCTGTCGCACCTGCAGCTGTAGGCGACGGTAAGGCTTCAAGCGTTGTTTAAGCTGCCGCGCTTCGCTGGCCAAAAAGGCGTTATGGCTAGCGGTGTAGATACAGTCGTGGAACCCTTCGTTTTCGTAGTAATACTCGTCGCTGTCGCCGGCGAGGGCTGCCGCTTCACAGCGTTGGTGCGCCTCGTGCAACGCAGCAAGTTCCTGCTCAGTGATTCGGCGTGCCGCTAGGCGACCACACATGCCCTCGAGTTCCGCCATAACTTCGAACATCTCGATCAACTGATCAATCCCCACCTTTGCCACGAAGGTGCCTTTTTTGGGCGACACAGTGACCAAGCCGCTGGCGACCAATTGCTGAAAGGCTTCTCGTACTGGTGTTCGCGAGACCTTAAATTCACGGCCCAAAGCTTCCGGGTCCAGACGTTCTCCCGGCAAACGGCGGCCATTAATAATGTCATCCTCTAGAGAATCTCTTAATCGCTGAGCGTTGGAACGCTTGGTGTCCGTCATGTTTACCTCCTTGGAACGCGACTCAACTTAGCCGTTTAATGCTGTCATTTAGTTGACATTAGCATACGCAGCGCCTATTGATATATATATCAGCTAGCCTGATAAACATATAAAGCTCATCCAAACACACAACAACAACTGTTGGAGACGCCACATGCAACGCTATTTAATCTCAACTGCCGCCGCCCTAAGCCTCGCCATTGCCGCTTCTCATGCTTCTGCCGACACGGTGCTTCGCGCATCGCATCAATTCCCTGGTGGCCAAGGGGATGTCCGCGATGAAATGGTGCAGATGATGGCCCGCGAAGTAGCCGATGCGGATGTGGGGCTGACCATTGAAGTTTACCCCGGCCAATCCCTGTTCAAAGCGCGTGAACAGTGGGGCGCCATCGCCCGTGGTCGCCTCGATATCACCTCGCTACCGCTCGACTACGCTAGCGGCCGCCATCCAGAGTTCTCGGCTACGCTGATGCCTGGCTTGGTGCGCAACCAGGAACATGCTCAGCGCCTAAATGACTCTGAATATATGGACATGATTAAAGAAGTCATTCGCGAAGGCGGCGCCCGGGTACTTGCCGATGCCTGGCTATCGGGTGGCTTTGCGTCTAGCGAACAGTGCGTCACCTCCCCGACACCGTCGAGGGCAGAACTTCCGCGCCGCTGGGCCTGCGTTTGAACAAATGCTTGAGGAAGCGGGTGCTTCCATCGCTTCCATGCCCTCTTCTGAGGTGTATACCGCCATGCAAACCGGTGTATTGGATGCGGCCAATACCTCGTCGATGTCGTTTATCTCCTTCCGGCTTTACGAGCAGGTTGAGTGCTTGACTGAACCTGGCGACTTCGCGCTGTGGTACATGTACGAACCCATTCTTATTTCCGAGCAGGTATGGCAAGGGACTTAACGAGGAACAGCAAGCAGCACTGATGGAAGCGGGTGAAGCCGCCGAAGCGTTCTTCGCTGAAGAAGCTGCCGCCATTGATCAAGAAATGGTCGACCTCTACGAAGAGAATGGTGTTGAGGTGGTCAGTATGAGCGAAGACGACTACAACGCTTGGCTCGATATCGCCAAGGAAACCTCCTACAAAAACTTTGCCGAGAATGTTCCCAACGGCCAAGCCATCATCGATGCGGCGCTGGCTGTCGAGTAAGCAGCTGATAAATGCCTAACGGCTCGGCCATTCCTGCCGGGGTGGCCGTTTTCTACTGATGCTTGCTTAGCTTGGCGAGATGACCAGCTTGACGAGGGAACTATGGCACCTGCAACGACACACACAACCCTTGCGCGCGGGGGCATCATTGGCGGCTACATTCGCGTCATGGATATGCTTTCGCGGCTATCCGCCTATTTGGCCTGCGCCATGTTTATCGCTGGCGTACTCGTGATTTGTCAGATGGTATTCATTCGCTATTTACTGGGCATGAGCACCAGTTGGCAAACCGAGTTCACCATCTTCTCAGTAACGGCTGCGATGTTGATGGGCAGCCCCTACGTATTGATGACGGGTGGCCACGTTGCCATCACGATCGTTCCCGACGCACTGGGCGGCATTACGCGCACCATTATGCGCTTAATCGCCTCGCTGTTTGGCTTAGGTTTTTGTGCTGCGTTGGCGTATGCCAGCTGGATTTACGTTTTCGAAGCACTTCATGGCGAGTGGACCACCGGCTCGGTATGGAATCCGCCGCTCTGGCCAGCGCTGTTGCCGATGGCTGTGGGCGCCACCTTGCTGTCGCTGCAATATGTGGCTGAAATTCTGCGTGGGAGGGCTGAGCATGGATCCCATTACCTTAGGCATTATTGTCGCCATCGCGTTGATTGCACTCATGGCCATTGGCACCTATCGCGTTTGCACTGGGCGGTGTTTCACTGCTGGCGTTGCTCTATGATCGCGGCCTTTCCGAGCTCACCTACTTCGGTGAAACCTTTTTTGACCGCATTGCGGAGTTTGGCTTTGTCGCTATCCCGATGTTTATTTTGATGGGCGCTGCGGTGGCCTCATCGCCCACCGGGCGTGACCTGTATCGCTCGCTGGATTTGTGGATGGGCAAACTGCCCGGCGGCTTGGCGGTTTCCAATATCGGCGCCTGCTCTATTTTTGCCGCGCTGTCCGGCTCCTCGCCGGCTACCTGCGCGGCGATTGGCAAAATGGGCATTCCCGAAATGCGCATGCGCGGCTACCCTGACGGAGTCGCCGCAGGCTGTATTGCCGCTGGCGGCACCTGGCATTCTAATTCCGCCCTCGGTCACCATGATCATCTACGGTATTTCCACCGAAACCTCCATCGGTCGGCTATTTATTGCCGGGGTGGTGCCGGGCTTTATGCTCGCGGGCCTGTTCATGATCTGGACGATGATCGCCTGCAAGATGGCCGGGGGTTATAACAACCCCATGGCAGAGTCCGTTGAACGGCTAAAAAACAATGTTAAACAGAATGTGGATACCAACTTAAAGGCATTAGTACGTGTTCTGCCTTTCCTGGGCGTGGTCGCGGGTATTCTGTTTGCACTGTATGGCGGAGTTGCAACACCTTCTGAAGCAGCGGGCGTGGGTGCATTCCTGTGCTTGGCGCTGGCTATTTTGATCTACCGCATGTGGCAGTTGGGGCCGATTAAGCTAATCATGCGCGATTCGCTGCGCGAGAGCGTGATGATCATGCTGGTGATCGCCACTGCCGAAGTGTTCGCCTACGCGCTCTCCTCCATGTTTATCACCCAAACCGTAGCGGCCGCGATTGCTGGCTTGGAAATCAATCGCTGGGCGCTGATGGGGGTCATTAACCTCTTCCTGTTAGTCGCTGGCTTCTTCCTGCCGCCCGTGGCCGTGATCGTGATGACCGCGCCGATTTTGTTACCCATTATTTTGGCGGCCAACTTCGACCCTTACTGGTTTGCGGTGATTTTGACCATCAACTTGGAGATCGGCCTGATCACGCCGCCCGTAGGGCTCAATCTGTTCATTATTAAAGGCATCGCGCCGGACATCTCGCTGCGCGATATTCTAATGGGAAGCTTGCCCTACGCGCTGTGCATGGTGCTGGGTATCTTGCTGCTGTGCCTCTTCCCTGGCATCGCGCTTTGGCTACCTAACTTGATTATGGGTTAAGGAGTTCAAACATGAACATGATGTTTTTGCAGGAACTGTTCAACAACATCACCCAGCGTGATGCCTTGTTGCGCCGCCGCCATCCAGAAACATTAACGCCCGACCATAGGCAGTTGGTTAAGGCCTGCCAAAAGTTGCTGGAAAGCGATGGCGAAGCCTCCAGCATTACACTAGCAAGCCGCGCCCTGGCAATTTACCAACATCTCTCGGCAGCTGAAAAAACAGTTTCTTTGACCGTTTAATAACGGACTTTGCAGCCGAACCCGGCCCTATTGATGCGGCCTATACGGCGTACCGGGAAGCTCGCGACAACCCCACTTTACAGCGGCTGTTTGAAGCCAGTGAACCTCGGCGGCAAGAGCTTTTCCGGCGGTTAAACCTGGCCAGCGACGGTACCTATGAGCTGGTTAAAATGCGTGAAGACCTGCTGGTGTTACTGCGCGATCAGCCTGAGCTAAAGGCCATTGATGATGATTTCGCCCATCTCTTTGGCTCCTGGTTTAACCGCGGCTTCTTGATGCTCAAGCGTATCGACTGGAATACACCGGCATCGATACTCGAAAGATCATTCGCTATGAGGCTGTTCACGAAATTCAGGACTGGGATGACCTACGCCGACGGCTGGACGCGCGTGACCGGCGTTGTTTCGCCTTCTTCCATCCGGCAATTGGTGATGAGCCGCTAATTTTTGTTGAAGTCGCTCTGCATAAGGGCTTACCAAGCCGTATTCAGCCAATACTATCTGGAGAGAGGCCTGGCGAAAGCAGTTATACAAAAAGGAATCGACGACCCTGAAGATGCCGATACAGCGGCGTTCTTCGGCATCAGCAACTGCCAGACCGGGCTACGTGGTATCTCTTTTGGTAATTTTTTGATCAAGCAGGTCGTGCAAGAGCTCTCCCAGGAACTGCCGCAGCTTAAATACTTCGTCACCCTCTCGCCGGTACCCGGCTTCGCCCAGTGGCTACAGGCGCAGCGCGATGACGAGCAACTCCCAGAATCGTTGCGTAAGTCTCTAGAAGCACTTGAAACGCCCGACTGGCATGAGAATAAAGCCCGTGAAGAGCAATTGAAAGCGGCGATCCGCCCGCTGGCCGCACGCTACTTAATTGATGAAAAGAATCGCCACGGTTTGCCGCTGAACCCGGTGGCCCGCTTTCATCTTGGCAACGGCGCCGAGCTGCACCGCATTAACTGGCTGGGCGATATCTCCGATAAGGGCTTTAAACAGGCCGCGGGGCTGATGGTTAATTACCTGTACGTACTTGACGATATCGAACGCAACCACGAAAACTATACCGCCAAGGCCACCGTTGCCTGCTCCAATGAGGTGCGCGACCTCGCTCGTCGCGCCCGCAAGCTGGTTGGGAGAGACCACCAAATGAGCCATAACCTATTTGAAACCTTTGCTGCCAAAATGCGCGAGCGCACCGACGCCGATTTTATTACCACTCGCGACGGCCGCCGCTACAGCTACACTGATGCGTTAACCCAAAATGCGCAGCTCGCCGGCGCCTTAACCGAGCTGGGCGTTAAACAAGGCGATCGGGTCGCCGTGCAGGTGGATAAAAGCCCCGAAGCCATACTGCTTTACCTAGCCTGCCTACGTATCGGCGGCGTTTACTTGCCCCCTCAATACGGGCTACACCGGCGATGAGATCCGCTACTTTTTAAACGACGCCGAACCCGCACTGTTTGTCTGCCGACCCAAAATAGAAGATGAAGCACGGGCACTGGCTATTGAAACCGGCTGTCCGGCAGTGGCAACGCTGGGGAAGAGTGCCGATGGCAGCTTAATAGAAACTGCCCATAAGGCAACGCCACGTGAAGATATAGTCGCGCTTGGTGAGCGTGACTTGGCCGCTATTCTTTACACTTCCGGCACCACCGGGCGCTCTAAAGGCGCCATGCTGACGCACAAGAACCTCGCCTCTAACGCTGAAACCCTGGTATCAGCCTGGCACTTCAGCGCTAATGACCGGCTAATCCATGCGCTACCCATCTTTCACACTCACGGTTTGTTTGTCGCCTGCAATGTCACCTTGATGGCAGGCGCCAGCATGCTGTTCTTGCCCAAGTTCGATGCCGATGTGATCTTTGAAGAATTGCCCCGCGGCAGCGTAATGATGGGCGTTCCCACGTTCTATACACGCCTGGTGCAAGAGACGAACGCCTGACGCCTGAAACCACTGCCAATATGCGGCTGTTTGTTTCCGGCTCTGCCCCGCTCACCGCCGAAACCCACGAGGCGTTCGAAGCCAAAACCGGCCATGCGATTCTTGAGCGTTATGGCATGACCGAAACCAATATGAACCTATCCAACCCCTACGAAGGCGCTCGACGCGCGGGCACCGTGGGCATGCCGTTACCTGGTGTAGAAATGCGCATCACCAACCGCGAAACCGGCGATGAGGTGCCTCTTGGCGAGATTGGCATGCTGCAAATTCGTGGCCCCAATGTCTTTATCGGCTACTGGCGGATGCCCGAAAAAACCCGCGAAGAGCTGTTGGACGACGGCTTTTTGTTACCGGCGATCTCGCCATGGTCGACGAACAGGGCTATGTGCACATCGTTGGTCGCGACAAGGACCTAGTGATTTCCGGCGGCTATAACGTCTACCCCAAAGAAGTCGAGCAGGTGATCGATGAACTCGACCAAGTCGCCGAATCAGCGGTCATTGGTCTACCGCACCCTGACTTTGGTGAGGGAGTTACCGCAGTAGTGGTACGCCAACAAGGCGCTACTCCTAGAGAAGACCAGCTTGAAGAAGCGGCCGTCATCAACCATCTGGACGGTCGGCTTGCCAAGTACAAGCAGCCCAAGCGGGTGTTTTTTGTCGATGAGCTGCCGCGCAATACGATGGGTAAGGTGCAGAAGAATGAACTGCGCAAGCAATTTAACGACACTTACCGCACCCCTTAGTCGCCTTCCTGCAAGCCTACGCTTCCCAAACTCTTGCCCCGTACGTTTGCCCGTGCTTCTGCCCCGTACCATGCGGGGCAATTTAGTAAGGGAACCTTAACTGAACCATTTGTCCCGCTAAGTGTTAAGGTAAAACCACTTAACGAATGATGGAGCAGATCACCTTGACTACGCCTACCGTCACTAGCGGCATCACCGCCAGCGAGCTATACCGTTTAATAAACCAACCCGCTACTACGAACGGAGAAGCAGCGACCATTGAATGGCCCGAGGGTGATATCACCCTGGATGAGACGAATCAGACGTTAATCTGGGAACTGAACGATTACGGCAACCTGCCGATTACCTTGTCACGCAGCGAAAATGAATGGATCGCAATGGCGCCCATTGTTGCCGTAGACAGCGTTAAAAACAGCACCGAGCTGAACACGGTTTTACTGCGCCAGGGCATTGCGTTACCGCTAGCCTCCGTGGGTATTGTGGAAATTGACGGGCGCGACTTTTATGTGGCTTACGGGCAGTTGTTTGGCGATTCTAAACTTGAGTCTATTTGCGCTGAACTGCATGCCACAGCAAGCGCCGCCATGGACGTCGCTGAACTGATTCAGACGCATTTCGTCTAACGTAGTCCATCTAAAATCTAATGTTTTTTACCTAAGATAGTTCGTCAGTCATCGTCACTGCCATTTACAGCGACACAGTGGCACTTTATTTAAAGATATTCTCAAAAGAGACACTTAAATGTTAAGCAAAATTATGACTGCTCTACGCGGCAAAGCGAATGAAACCGGACAGTCGGTCGTGGACTCCCAGGCACTGCGCATTTTAGACCAGGAAATTCGTGACTCGGAAAATCATCTGAGCCGTTCAAAACTGAACTGACCCGCCTGATGGGCCAACGTCAATTGAACAGCAATAAAGCCGACACGCTGGAAAGCAAAATTGCCGAGCTGGAAAAAGCGCTGAAGCCGCGCTGGATAAAGGCGAAGAACAACTCGCCGTTGAAGTGGCTGAGCGCATGGTCGCGCTTCAGGATGATCTGGAAGCGGAACGCGCCATTGTTAGCGAGTACGATGCCAGCATCGAAAAACTGCGCGGTGCGATTCGCGGCACCGACAATCAATTGCGCCAGCTCAAGCAGCAGGTCAGCGTGGTTAAGGCGACCGAGTCAGCGCAGAAGGCTCAATCTGCCGTGGCGGCTCGCCATTCCGGCCAGAACAGCGCCATGAGCAGCGCCATGGAATCGCTGGAACGTATCAAAGAGCGCCAGCAACTTAACTCGGCACAAATGCAGGCTGCCGACGACATGGCAGCGGAAGAGAGCGGCAGTTCCTTGGAATCACGTCTTAAAGCAGCCGGCATTGGTGGCCAAGAGCGCAAAGCAGACGATGTATTAGCGCGCCTAAAAGCGAAGAAAAACGCGACGCCAGAGTAAACTCAGCGTGCAAGTCAGTTCCGCTTTTTAAACGCACTAGCGAGGCAGGCCATGCTCAACAACCTAAAAGCACTTTTTCGCGCTACCACGCAAAAGCAGCCTGAGCAGACTAGCGGTCGACCGGTGGCGGCGGGGTTGCCTACAGGCGTTAGTCAGGGAGGACCTTGAAGGTCTCCGCTTGGACGGTCGCGTCAATATCAAGTTGATTGGCCTACGCGCCCACCCGGATGCGCTGTTCCGCTGGGACGATGACGCCTATCATCACATCGCTGCCGTCGGGCATGTGGATCTAGGTCAGGGGGCAGAACTCGTGCGTTTCTATCTGGATAACGACACGTGGTTGCAAGCCAATATCGAGAATGGCCAAGTGCTTGAATATAAGCTATTCGACTTTTACCGTGTTACTCATCTCTCGGATGCCGAATTCGATAATTTGATAAACGGGGAAGATAAACAGCCTGACAGCCTTGGCGCTCAATCGATTCCCCTTCGCCTCTACCTCAGACGAGGCGCGAACATGCACGTATCAGCGGGTTTGGGGTAACAACGATAGCGTTTGGTCGCCACCAGTGATGTTTGAAGAACAGGTGATGACCACCGAGAGCTTAACCGCACGTAGCGTGACACACCACGCCATGCTCTATGAGCGCACCATCCAAGACGCTGAACGGCTGGAGTACTTATTGCTGAGCGCCGAAGATGATGGTGAAGGCAGCTTTATGCTGGTGCAAAACGTGGGGGTGGATGTGGCCTCCATCGATATCGACGCAATATAATCTATAAGGAAACTATCGCCATGGTGAATTATCTGTACGGCCTGCCATCATTTATTGCGTATCTTGTGACCGCAATTTTGCTGCTCGCCGCCTTTATGTATTGCTACAGCCGGCTTACCCCCACCATGAATGGACATTGATTCGAGAAGGAAACTCGGCCGCCGCTGCCGCTTACGGTGGCTCGATTTTAGGTTTTACCATTCCGCTTTATAGCGCAATGGCGAACTCGATCAACTTTATCGATTTTGTACTCTGGGGCGTGGTTGCCTTTATCGTTCAATTAGGCACCTTTTTTGGCGTGAAACTATTTCTGCGTCAGCAGGGCGAAAGCCTGTCTCAACACATCACCGAAGGCCACCAAGCCTACGGCATTTTAATGGCCAGCGTGGCCGTAGCAGTCGGCTTACTCAATGCCGCTTCGATGACGTGGTAAAGGAGAGCCTGCATGTCTAAGCACGATCACACCCCCACCTGCCCCGACGTAAACGCAGCGCGCGCTTGTCATTAGCTATGATGGGCGCCAGCGCCTTTGGCCTGCCTGCGGCCAACCGCCCCAGGAAGAGCAGATCACTGAAATCCAATTCGATCAGCCACGCAGCTTTCAAAGCGTCGAGGAGTGCGTGGAGGAGAATGTCTATACGCGTAGCGCCTGTGAAGACGCCTACGAAGCCTCGTTGGAAGAGGTGCCACGCTTTAGCACCCTTGAAGAGTGCGAAGCGGAACACGGCGAAGGCGCTTGTACCGCGCCGACCGAAGAGCAAGCCCAGGCCGCTACCGGCAGCAGCGGCGGCAGCTGGTTTATGCCAGCGATGATGGGCTACATGGTGGGCAGCATGATGTCCAATACCAACCGTGGCCGCTCCTTTGAGCGGGTGTACCAGGAGCCGGTATATCGCAACCGCCAGAATCAGGGTAACTGGAACACCGCTACCAATCAGGCCACCCAGCGCGTCACCCAGCGTAATGAGGCAATGCGCAGTTCAGTGGTTCAGAATCGCCGCGCTGCGTCTCAGCGCAGCGGGTTCGGTTCACGCTCTTCGGCCCGGGGCGGCTGGGGCTCCTAGCCATTAGCGGATACCACCATGCTGCGAATCGATATCCCTGAACGAAGCAATTGGAAAGCCCTCGCCCATGAGCTGGGCTTTCATTTTCATACCATCGACGGAGAGCCTTACTGGAAAGAGGATGCCTACTACCAGTTCACCATGGAACAGGTTGAACGGGACATTGAAGCACCGACTGAAGAGGTGCATGAAATGTGTATGGAGTTGGTCGATAAAGTCTGCCACTCCAATGCGCTAATGCAGCGCTTAGCACTTCCCGAGCACATGTGGGACAGCATCCATCACTCGTGGAAATCGGGTCAGCCGCACCTCTACGGACGGATGGATTTTGCTTATTCCGGTGACGGCCCGGCGAAGCTGCTGGAACTCAACTACGACACCTACCTCGCTTTACGAAGCGGGTTTTTTTCAGTGGGTGTGGCTTGAGCAGGCCATTGCGCAGGGCATCCTGCCTCGCCATGCGGATCAGTACAATTCGATTCAAGAGCGATTAATCAATGCCATGGCGCACCTTGGTGACCGCATTGATGCACGCACGCTCTACTTCTCCTGCATCAAAGACAACGCCGAAGAGCGCGCCACCGTGCACTACCTGCAGGACGTAGCAGTGCAGGCGGGTTTAAAGGCACCGTTTATCTACACCGAAGATATCGGCCTGCTACCCGGCGCGGAGCACTTCGTGGACCTGGATAACCAGCCTATCCATGCGCTGTTCAAACTCTACCCCTGGGAGGAGATGGCCGATGATGCGTTTGGCGAGCACATTCCACAATTAAATACCCACTGGTTTGAGCCACCCTGGAAAGCGGTACTCTCCAACAAAGGTATTTTGCCCCTACTGTGGGAGCACTTTGAGGGCCATCCCAACCTATTGCCAGCTTTTTTCGAGACCGCTGACAGCCCACCTTTACCAGCGGGCTGGGTGCGCAAACCGTTCTTCTCAAGGGAAGGCAGTAACGTGGAACTGATTACCCCAACCGGCCAGCGCGAAGCGGTGGGAGGCCCCTACACCGACAGCCCATGGATCAGACAGGCTTACCATCCGATGCCGCGCTTTGGTAACAATCACGCCTTAATCGGCAGTTGGGTAGTCGGTGACCGCGCTTGCGGCATGGGCATCCGTGAAGACGTTGGACGGATCACCAAAGACTCCTCCTGCTTTGTGCCTCATGCGATTGTATAAACGCAAATACCAAATCCCTCCGACAAACGCTGGACATCGCTAGCGAAAAAGCTGAAATCAGGGTAACTAATTTGATTGCTATTCTCGTACTCGTGATTAAAGTAGCAATCATTTCTCTACTTTCCTTACCCTGAGCGTTACCCAGCAGCGTTAACATGACAAACCGCTGCGCTATCAGGGCCACCGTTTATTTTGGAGCAACGGCGAACATGATGGCGCGCTGGCAATCCCTACCTATAAGGCTTCGGTTATTTCTCTCTTTTGGGACAGTCTTAGCGCTTGCGATGCTCCTGGCGCTTTATCTTCAAGCTCGCACCCATAGCCAAGCGCGGCTGGACAACCTGCTGCATCAAGAGCTACCGGCTCAGGTGGAAGGCCTTGCTGCTCATATTAACCTTAGCCTTAGTCAGGACTTGGCCATTTCTGAGAGCCTTGCCAATAGCTACTTTATCGAACGGTGGGTTAGGGATGGGCTGCCTCAAGAGCGCCAGGGAGAAGTCACGGCTTACTTAACACGGCTGATGACGCAGCTGGAAACCGAACTGCTTTTTATTGCCGCGCAGTATCAGGGACAAGGCTACTATTTTCAGCTTCGCAATGGTGAATTTCTACAGCGCACTATCCAGCCCCCTGGCAACGACGATGACTGGTACTACCGCTTTACTGACAGCGATGCTGCTTATGAATTGAATTTAGATAGCGATACATTCTCGCCCAATGATGCCTTTGTCTATGTTAATTACCGAAGCGCGTTAGATGCGCCTAACGGGCGACCGCTGGTCGTGGCCGGAGCAGGGTTAGATCTTTCCGAAATGGCCACTTTAATTGAAGACTTTCGGCTAGGCGATAATGGCCGCGCCTCTTTGCTGAGCCCCGAAGGAGAGTTGCTTGTTCGCAGTGGCGAAACCGTTCTTAGTGAAGAGGCAGCAGAATCCTTAACGGATCAAGCGTCACAACACTTGCTAAGAGGCGACCAACTGCAAGTAAACGAAATTGAACGCGACGGCCAAACATTGCTGATGAGTACGCTCTGGCTACCGGAGCTACAGCGCTACCTGATGGTCGAAGTCGATAAAGAGGCGTACCTGTCGGCAAGCCGTGATCGCTTTCTGGAATCCAGTGGTATTGGTCTACTCATTTTGTTAGTGGGGTTGCTGGTGCTCTACCCGCTGACCGGTAAGCTTATTCATCCCTTGATTGATTTCCAGCGTCAGCTTAAAGCTATTACCCACAGCCTGGACCTATCCCGGCGTGTCAGCACCGACGACAAAGCAGAACTTGGCGACTTGGCCAACCAGACAAATGAGCTTCTTGAACGCCTCTCCCGCGCTATTGCGGCGGTAGCCAAAATTCTCAAGCACTGACGCAGGTAGCCGATCGCTTGGCCAAGACGGCTGGGCTCTCCGGCGTACATGGCAGTGATATTGATCATGAAGTTAGCCAAACGATGGCGGCGGCGGTAGAAGAAATGGCCTCTTCGGTAGCCGAAATCACCTCCACCATGGAAGAGCTTTCCACTTCATCGACCCAAATAGCCGATCACTCTCAATCGGTGGTCGATGTGGCCAACCAAACGCTAGAACGCAGCCGTAAAGGCAGTACGGCCATGCAGCTGCTACAGTCAAAAATGCAGGATATACGTAGCGACAGCGAACAGAGCCTGGCCGAAATCATGACGCTGGGAGCAAAGTCCAAACAGATCAATAAGGTCATGGAGCTGATCAACACCCTGGCCGCCCAGACCAAACTGATCGCTTTTAATGCTGCCCTGGAAGCCTCTAGTGCGGGGGGAGTCAGGTCGACGCTTTTCAGTTGTCGCTAGCGAGATACGCCGCCTGGCGGATAGTGTCACCGATTCCACCCAAGAGATTGAAGGACATACTGATGATATTCAGACAGCGATCAATCGCTTGGTAGTGGCCTCTGAAAAAGGCGCCAGCTCAATTGAGCAGGGTGTTGAGGCAAGCATTAGCACAGCGCAAGATCTGGAAGCGCTGCTCAAGGCGGCTAGTCAAACCAGCAGTGCGGCTCAGCAGATATCGCTCTCCACCCAGCAGCAAAAAAACGGCCAGTAGTCAGGTGGTCTTGGCGCTGCGCGATATCGATACGGCAAGTTCACGCAACGCGCATTCGGTACGCAGCATTACCGACATCAGCCAGGATATGATTCATATGTCCGCTGAGCTTAATGCGCTGGTGCAGGAGTTCACTCTAACTAATAAAGATCGCTGATCAAGGATACCGGATGAGCGTAATTCGGGTAGTCATTGCCGACGATAGCCAGGTAGCCCGCGACGTGCTACGCGATATCCTCAGCCGAGACGGTGATATTGAGATCGCGGGTGAAGCCACCAATGGCCGTGAGGCGGTAGAGCTTGCCAAGCGCTTAGCGCCCCAACTGATCACCATGGATCTCAACATGCCGGTCATGGATGGCCTGAGTGCGATCGAAGAGATCATGTACCACAAAGGGATACCCATCCTGGTGGTAAGCGACCGTTCAGATGCACAAACGGCTTATCGCGCGCTTGAAGCAGGCGCGCTTGAAGTGATGCCTAAACCGACGTTCGAAGCGTCAGACGCTGAGCGCCTGCTAGAGCGCGTACGCCTGCTCGCGGGTGTGGCGGTGATCACTCGCCTACGGCGGCGCAGTTTAGCAACTGCCTATGCGCCTCCCATACCTACACTAACCACCGCAACACAGAGTATTCCACGTGACTTTCAGCATGTCATCGCCATCGCTTGCTCGACCGGCGGCCCTCAAGCATTAGTGCGTTTATTGAGACCACTTCCCGCCGATTTTCCAGCTCCTATTGTGATCGCTCAACATATCAGCCATGGCTTTATTGATGGCATGGCACAGTGGCTGGCATCGCTGTGTACCATGCCGGTTAGTGTTGGCCAAGAAGGTGAGCAGCTACGCCCAGGGCATATATATCTTTCACCTTCCGAACGTGATTTATGCGTATCCCCACGCCATCGCTTCCAGCTCCAGCCCAGCCCCGAAAAATCCCCTGTATCACCCTAGCTGCGATGTTCTTCTGCAGAGTGTCGCCACGGTCTATGGCAGTGACGCCATTGGCATTATTTTGACCGGCATGGGCCGGGATGGTGTGAATGGCATGCGGGCTATTTACCAGGCTGGTGGCACCACCTTCGCTCAAGATGAAAATAGCTCGGTTATTTATGGCATGAACCAGGAAGCGGTCAATGCAGGCGTTATTCAGTATGAACTGCCACTTGAAGATTTCGCGCATCGACTGCTTCGCGATGTGTGCGGCTATGTCGCTAGCCGACCGGAGCCTTTGGCATGAGCGCGTTTGCCCCCTTTAAAACTCTCGTTTATAAACGCTGCGGTTTACATCTTGAGGGCTTAGCCGAAGCCCGGCTCTTACGGGCGGTCACCAGTTTACAAGCCATAACAGAGCTAACCGACACCACACAACTCCTCGACAAATTAACCAGCGATCCAACTCTGTTCGATCAGTTTGTCAGTCAGTTGACGGTTAACGAAACCTATTTTGTCGCGAGCCTGATGCTTTGAACTGGCTGGTCAACGCCTATTTACCTCAACGCTTAGCCGCTGGGAAGGCACCGCTATCCATCTTCAGCGCAGGCTGCTCTTCCGGTGAAGAGCCCTATAGCGTTGCTATGTTGCTCTATGAGCGCTTCGGTGAGCGCGCCAGAACGCTGTTCAATCTATCCGGTGGCGACCTGGATCACCAAGTCCTCGTCAAGGCACGCCAAGCTGTTTATGGGGCATGGCATTTCGTGCCCTCTCGCCCACCTTTAAAGCGCGTTACTTCAGCCCCTATGAAGGCCGTTTTAAGCTCAATGAGGCGCTACGGCAATGGGTTACCTTTCGTCCTTTTAACCTGCTAAGCGCCAATGAGAACAGCCCCGGCGGTCCTTTTGATGTCATCTTGTTTCGTAACGTATCGATCTACTTTGACGAGCCGACCCGACGCCGTATTCACCAGCAGCTTAGTCAATTATTAAAACCGAATGGCATTTTACTCTGCGGCGTTACCGAAATTTTGGGTAATGATCTCGGCATTTTTGAACTGGCCGAAGCTCAGGGTATTTTATTTCCGCTCCGCGAAACAGCCCGCGACCTCAACGGCAGCCTCCCCAACGTTTTCCTGGCTCGACATGGGTAACAAGGGCGATGTTAGCGTTGAGAATAGCGATCAATTAGCCAGCACAGTTGACGACAAACCAGCCGCATCACTCGAGCAAGAAACAGAAAACGAGAAGGCAGCAAGCTTTACCCAGCAACTGCATACCGCGCATCAACTGCTCAATCAAAACGCCTTCGATGAAGCTGCCTCGTTGCTAAAGACACTGTTAACACAGCAGCCATGGTCAGTTGATGCACTGGTGTTAGCAGGTTTAGTCGCTCGTTGGCAGCAACAGCCCCGCATAGCACGTGAACACTTTAAACGGGCCATCTACGTCATGCCGGAGTGCTGGCCAGCGCACTTTTATTTAGCGGAGCTTTATCGCCAGGGCGAACTGACCGACGAACCCCTCCAACGTCAACGTCGCTATGCTGGCGTCGTTCGCTTGCTTTCGGCCGACCCCACCTCGAATGGTGGGCTGGGCACCATCGCACCGCCGCTTCCACCAGGCGATGCGCGCTTTCTGGCTGAGCGTCACCTGAAAGCAGTCAACACTACACTGGCAACGTCCAGTGATTCACAGGGAGTGTAATAGTATGGCGCTGGATATTCGCCGTTTTATACAGCGCTTTGTGGAAGAGGCAGCAGATCAACTGCCCGCTTGCGCGAAGGAATCAACGCATTGGAGCAGGGCTATGCCGATCGCGAACAGATCAACGAATTGTTCCGCGCAGCGCATACCCTGAAAGGCTCGTCGCGCATGCTTAAGCTGACGCCTATTACGGCGTTGGCGCATAGCACTGAAGAGTTGCTAAGCGCTCTGCGCGACGAAACCCTGCCATAACGCCTGAGATTATCAGTCTGCTAAATCAAGCAGTCGATGATCTTACAGACTTTGTCAGTCAATTAGCCGAAGGGGCAACGGGAGAGGAATTATCCGCAGTTGATGAGACATTGTGTAGCGCGCTTGAAAACGCGGCTCATGGTCAAACCCAACCCAGCCTGCCGGTCTCCGCTGCACCTCCAACGCAATCTTCCCTGGCTAAGTCTTCTACAGCTACGTCTTCTACAGCTATATCTTCTACTGCTACATCTTCACCCCCCTTCCGCGCTAGCCTCCGAAAGCGAGTTACGACTAAGCGATACCGTTCGGGTTCGCTTAGACCGATTGGACGATGTAATTCGGTTGATGGGTGAAGTCCTTTCTGGCCATCATCACTTACATTCGTTAGTTGACCAAGCTCGAGAGCTATGTGCCACACTTCCTATCGAGCAGCAGGTGCCCTTTCACGCCTTTAACCGTGAACTGAAAGATAGTGTTTTAACCCATGATTCGCTGATGAGCGACGTGCATGACCGAGCGCTACAGATGCGCATGCTGCCGCTAAGCGTGGTGTTTGACCCGCTCGCGAAGATGTCTCGTGAATTAGCTCAATCCCTCGGAAAGCAGGTCGACTGTCGTGTACGCGGCAGCGAAATCGAACTTGATCGCCAGATGATTGATCGCCTGTCTGATCCACTCATCCACCTGCTGCGTAATGCGCTGGATCATGGCGTAGAGACGCCTTTGGTACGACAAGCTGCGGGCAAACCACTTCGTGGCCAGTTGAAGATTGAAGCGTGGCAAGATGCTGGCTGGGTGGTGGTTGAGATGCATGACGACGGAGCGGGCATTGCGCTTGATGCGGTGCGTCAGAAAGCGCTCGCCAAACAGCTCATCACTGAAGAACAGTTGAATGCACTCAGCGAACAGGAAACCCTAGAACTGATTTTTCCTGCCCGGCTTTTCTACCAAAAGCATGATTACTGATTTTTCTGGGCGCGGTGTCGGCATGGATGTGGTGAAACGCACCGTAGTCGACGAACTTAACGGCGATTTACAGCTTGCCTGCGAACGTGGCCGCGGCACACGCTTTACCATGCGTCTGCCTTTATCACTAGCGATGATGCGGGTGCTGCTGGTCAGCGTCGGCGGTATGAAACTAGGCGTAACAGCGCCTTATGTATCAGAGCTAGTGGAGTGTTCGGCTGAGTCTTTAATTGAAGCGGCTGGCCAGCGCACGCTAATTTTACGCAATGAATTTGTCCCCGTCGTATCGCTTGCGCACTTGCTTGAACTTCCCGCTAGTAGCGTTACCGACACCACCTTACTGCTGGTCGTCCATCAGCGGCATCAAAAGCTCGCTTTAATTATTGATTCATTGATTGATGAACGCGACATGGTCATCAAGCCGTTGCCCACGCACCTACACCATTTGCCTCTGGTATCAGGCATGGTCTCGATGGGCCGCAACACACTCGTAAGTCTACTGCATGTACCCGCGCTGTTAGAGCTTACCCGCCGCACTGCGCAGCGCTCTGGCGCTGAGCGCACAGCAGCCACTATTGCGCAGCGAATTTTAGTGGTCGACGACTCACTAAATACTCGCGAAATAGAAAAAGACGTGCTTGAAGCGTGGGGCTATCACGTCACGCTGGCTGAAAATGGTCGCGACGGATTAGCCAAAGCACTGGCCGAGCCATTTGATGCAGTGCTTACTGACGTTGAAATGCCGATAATGGATGGCTTTGCGCTGACAGCAAGACTGCGCGAAAATGAAGTTTACCGTCATCGACCGATTATTATTATCACCTCACGAGAAAAGAGGCTGATCGCCGACGCGGCATAGAAGTCGGTGCCGACGCTTATATCGTTAAAGGCAGCTTTGATCAGAATAATTTAGTAGAGACACTGCAAGCCCTGCTGGGGTAACCGTAAATGTCACTCAGAAAACAACCATCACGAGGTAATAAATGCATATCCTGGTCGTAGACGACGATCCACTGGCAGGGGAAATGACGGCAGCACTGCTTGAGTCACAAGGTCATACAGCCTCACTGGCCTGTGATGCAATGGAAGCCGTCGACCAGTTAGATGCTCGCAACGATATCGGGCTGATTATCAGCGATATGCACATGCCTCTGATCAGTGGGTTAGCGCTTTTGGCGATGCTCAGAGAGCAGGATAACCACCTGCCCTTTATTTTGCTCACTGGGGATACTCCGGATGAGGCACTTTGTCGGACACCTGGCCTCAGCGCTTGTTTAAGTAAAGACGCAGAATTAGCTTCCAGCCTGGCAGCAGCCGTTAATCAAGCGCTCGTCCGGTAAGCAATCTTGTTGGGATAGCAGGGATAAAGAATGGAATGGATCGCCGCTTTCGATCACTCACGTAGGTAGTTTGATGTCTAAGCCCGCCCCTTCGCTGCACGATAAGCTAACTCAGCTACGTGAGCGTTTTATTGAGCAGCTTTCTTCTCGCTTAGTGCAAATCGCCGAGCAGTGGCAACAGAGCTGCTCGTCCCCAGAAGAACAAACGCGACTGGCACCGGAGCTGCACCGCTTCTTTCATAGCTTAAAAGGGACCGGGGAGATCGCTAGGCTTTGAACGGCTTGCGATGCTTGCTGACCAGGCGGAGGAGGCACTCACCACCGTTCCAACCCGTGGCGACATCGACGCCTATATTACCCAACTTCTACAACAACTTCGCGATGAGCAGCAGCATTTACGTTCCCATCATGGTCAACAACAAGCCTTGGCGGCGGTGAACAGCTTTGAGCTTACCAACCAAGCTGAGCCGTTGCGTAATAAGCGCCAACGGCTGATTTAACTGTGTGACGATGAACCCGAACAGGTTGATCAGTTAATTCATCATCTGCGCTGTTTTGGCCATGAGGTGGTCCATTTCCTCGATACTGAAAGCTTCTTTAATGCGGTACTCAATCGACGACCTGACGCGGTCATTATGGATGTGCAATTCCCTCACGGTCAGACGGCAGGGACAGAAACTCTAACTAGCTTGAAAAAACTGACCGGCCAACCACTACCCGCGATCGTTTTATCGGCTCACAGTGATTTTCACTCGCGGCTAAGTGCTGTTCGCGCTGGCTGCAGTGGTTACTTTACCAAGCCGGTAAAACCGTTGGACCTTATGCTAGCCGTTGATGAGCTCACTGCGCCAATAGCGGAAGGGCCGCTGAAGGTGCTCGTAGTCGATGATGAACCCGAAGCGGCCGCCTACCACTCTGTGCTGCTTGAAGAAGCCGGCATGCTCGCTCACCAAGTGCACCATCCCACCGATGCACTCGCGGCCCTGGAACGCTTTAACCCTGATTTACTGTTGGTAGATATGTATATGCCGGTATGTTCCGGTGAGGAGCTTGCGACGATCATCCGTCAGCAGCCGGAATATCTAGGCCTGCCGATTATCTATCTCTCGAGTGAAACCGACAGCCAAAAGCAGGTTTCCGCCATGGCCGCCGGTGTTGAAGCATTTATTACCAAGCCAGTGCAGCCCGAAGACCTTATTTCTGCTGTACAGCTACGCGCCGAACGTCTACGACTGCTTCGGTCATTAATGTCTCGCGACAGTATGACCGGCCTGTATAACCACAGCACCACCACCGAACTAATCAGTAAGGCGCTGGCACAGGCCCACCGTGAGAAGAGCCAGCACGCCATGGCAATGATCGATATCGACAACTTCAAGCAGGTTAACGACATTCACGGTCACTTGGCGGGCGACCAAGTGATTATTACCTTAGCGAGGGCTGTTAAAAAGCCGTCTACGGCTCTCTGATATCATTGGCCGCTATGGCGGTGAAGAATTTGTTGTGCTGCTGAAAGGCATTAACGCTGAGAAGGCCGCTGAGTTAATCGACAGCTTGCGTAACGATTTTTCGCTGGTCGACTTTCACGCCGGTGACGTCCGCTTTCGCTGTACGTTCAGCGCAGGGATTAGTAGTTTCCCTGAGCAACCATCAACCGAATCACTACGTTTGAACGCCGACCAAGCGCTCTACCGCGCCAAACGTCAGGGTCGCAATCAGGTGGTAACGGAGCTAGCCAATGACCTCTGAGCCTCCCCACGATAGCCAAGCAAATAACCTTCAGCACGCCCAGTCTTTAAACGAAATACTAGAAGCACACAGCGATGCTGAAAGCGTGGTGGATGTCGATGAGCCCACCCAGCAACTCGTGCTATTTAGGCTCAATGGCCAGCACTTTGCGCTTCCCGGCAGCGCAGTGAGTGAGATTTTACCCAGCGATCAGCCCGTCTATTATGTCCCTGGATTGCCAGCCTCTACCGAGGGCGTACTACACCTACGTGGCAAAATTGAATCAGTGATCAGTTTTCATTCACTCCTCGGCTTACCTATACCGGAAGGCAACTCGCAGGGGGATGATTTTGCTAGTGGCTGCGGCGGGTATTCGCAGTGGCGTGCGTATAGAGCAGCTTGATGATGTTTGCGACCTCCCCAAAGCATGCTGCAACCACCCCTGAAACACTTTCCAGCACGCTGCGCCCTTATGTCAGCGCGCTATGGCAAATAGACGAACGTCAAGCGCTTGCCCTGCTTGACCCGGAGGCGTTGTTCAGTGCCTATCAGCAGGGGTTGGGTTAAGGTGATTCAGCGTTGCGACCAACAGATGCAAGCCCAGATTACCCTAGTGCTGTTTAGCGTAGGCCCCTACCGTGCAGCATTGGAAGCGAGCCATGTGCTCGCCATGACCGACCATCCCACGGCCTTGCGCACCGCCTACGCGCACTCGCTACTCCATGAAGCGGACACCCCACCGCCTCATGCCGCTGGCTGACCTTGCGCGACGTTGAAAATGCCGATAGTGAAAAAAACGGCACTTGGCAACTGGGCGTAAGCGGTGATATTACGCTTCAGCAACTGCCTGCTAACACGCTCTACCCGCTGCCAAACTTGCTCAAGCACCGCCGTTTCTCACCAGCCCTGTGTGGCGTCACTTTTGAACAGCAGCAGTTGATACTACTGCTGGATGCAAGCAAGCTTAGCCCTTAGCCTTTAATTCGCCAGCCACAAACAGCTAATGACATCGCCCTCGGCTATGTCGCTATTGGCCGGAATGACTGCAAAGGCGTCAGCATTGATACACGATGAGAGCACACCGGAGTTCTGATCAACAAAGGCCTTCGCCGTCACCCCGCTGGGCGTGAACTGAAGTGTCACGCGCATATAGTGTTCCCGGGGTCCCGTCGAGGTGGCAAACCCTGCTTTCGCGATCACTGTTGGCAGTGATTTTAGCGTCGGACAGCCCATCATTTCGCCCAGCAAGGGGCGTAAAAACAACCAGGCGCCGACAAACCCAGAGACCGGATTGCCCGGCAGGCCGACAAACCTTGCCTGGGTGCCATCACAGCGAGGCAAACGACCCAGCGCCAATGGCTTGCCGGGTCGAATGGCCAGTTTCCACATATCGAGTTGGCCAATCGCTTCCAGCGCTGCTTTGACGTGATCTTCTTCACCAACACTCACGCCGCCGGTGGTCACGACTAAATCCGCTTCATCGGCAGCAGCCGTTAACAGGTCAACGGTGCGGGCATAGCTGTCTGGTACGCTCACGGTACTCACCACCTCGGCACCAAAGTTTTCCAACAGGCGCTTAAGCATCGGCCGGTTGGAGTTATACAGCTGGCCTGGTTGTAACGGGGTACCTGGATCAATGATCTCATCGCCTGTCGATAACAGGGCGACACGGGGCTTTCGTCGTACACTCACATGCGTCACGCCTTGGCCTGCCAAGTGGCCAAGTGCTGCGGCTTCAAGACGCTCACCGGCATTCAACAGCACGCTGCCCTGACGCACATCGCGCCCCCTGACGGCGAACATTATCGCCCACTGGAATGTCGGCGGGCATCAGCGCACGCTCGCCGTCAACCTCAACACGCTCCTGCATGACCACACAGTCGGCACCGGGAGGGATCTCACCACCTGTAAAAATTCGTGCACAACTGCCGGGCGCAAGCGCCTGAGTCGGTGTGCCTGCCGCAATACGCTGGCTCACCGGTAGCCACTGCCCCGCATCGTCGGCGCGCAAGGCGTAGCCGTCCATCGCGCTGTTATCAAACGGCGGCACATCTAGCTGCGCCGTGACGGCTTCGGCCAACACACGCCCAGGGGCGGCTTCCAGCGAAACGTTCTCTGCGCCGAGTAGGCTTACGTCTGCCAGCAGCGCTTCCAATGCGGCTGAAATCGGCTGCAGATCAGCCATGTTGCCCCCGGCCTGGGATAACCAGGTTGGCGAAGTTACAGGGCTTGTGGCGGCTATCCAATTGCTCGGCCAGAATGCCATCCCAGCCGGTGCGACAGGCACCGGTTGAGCCGGGCAAACAGAATACTACCGTGGCGTTGGCTAAACCGCCCAGGCAGCGGCTCTGGATCGTCGAACTGCCGATCTCTTCCCCGCTGAGTTGGCGAAAGCGCTCACCAAAAGCCTTCGATACGCTTGTCCAGCAGCACCGAGATGGCTTCGGGAGTTGAGTCGCGGCCAGTAAAACCAGTGCCACCGGTGGTAATGACTACCTGCACATCTGAATCGGCTATCCACTCTGCCACGACGGCGCGAATGCGGTAGACATCATCAGGTACGATACGCTTCTCAGCGAGCGTGTGACCGGCGTTGGTTAGCCGTTCCACGAGGGCTTGACCACTGCGATCGGTCTCTTCTGTACGCGTATCAGAGACCGTCAGTACAGCAATCGTGAGGGGCACCATTGGTTCCATGTCGTTATCCCTTCGCCTTTTTTTTGAGATTGGCGAGCCTCTAGCGCCGCCAACTGCTCGGGTGTCGCTTTCCCTTGGTAAAGCTCCTTCCACTCGCTATAGGGCATGCCGTATACGTACTCACGGGCCTCTTCATAGCTGAGGGCTTCATTTCGCGCTTCAGCAGCGGTCACCAACCACTTAGACAAGCAATTGCGGCAAAAGTCGGCCAAGATCATCAGGTCGATATTCTGGACATCTTTGTTGTCATCCAGATGGTCTAGCAAGCGACGAAACGCAGCGGCTTCGAGCTCTGTACGCGTGGTTGGGTCTAACTCATCAAATGCTGACATAACCTTTCCTCTCGCAAAGTGGTTTCTGGCTATTAACAACTTAAGGTGCAGCATAACAAAAGACACCGCCAGAAGGCGGTGTCTAAGCTCAATAAACAGCTTATCAGCTGGTTCGAGGCGCCGATGGCTCGCTGCTGCCACCAGCTGATTTACGAGCCGCTACCTCTTCTTCCGATAGCGTTTGGTCTTTGACCTCTTCGTACCATAGGTTGTGATGCTCTTTGGCCCAGCATTCATCCACGTAGCCAGTCGTCATACCTTCTAGCGCACCTTCGGTACCCAACGTTCCGATATAGATATGGCCTAAGGAAACCGCCGTCAGCCCCAATGCCCCACCGCGTGGATAATATTCGCCCACTGCATGGTGTCACGGCCTTGATTGAAGTTAGGGAAGTCGAGCACAAACCCACTGGCGATCACCAATAGGCCCACCGTTGCCAGCATCCAATACCATGCTTTTCGCCGCCATTGGCAAAGCCTGCATCGACATGCTTTTGCCAATCATACCGCCGCCTTTCTTAAACCACACCCAGTCGTGCTTTTGGGAATGTTCTCTTTGATCAAGCTGACCAGCAGTATAACGAGCAAAATGCCAAAAATTGGCCCCAGGTAATTGTGCAGCACTTTTGTGGCCGCAATCATCCAGGCCCAAATCCCATCGCCAAACAGCGGCCGGAACACAAACTTGCCAAACAGTAGCGTCATGCCGGTTAGGGCCAGCACGATAAACAGCGTTGCTACCGTCCAATGCAGTGCGCGCTTCATTAGCGTCCAGCGCAAGAGCAGGCGACCCGTGCGCGGTTGCTCAAGCTCCTTACGCCCCACAATGAAGTAGAACAGCGCGATCAGCGCCGCCATGCCAAATACCGCAATCAATCCAAACGGCGACACCCAGCGGTTGCGAATCTGCCGCCAGGTTTCACCGCTTGAATTGATCAGGCTGTAGTTACTGTCGGCGCGTGAATCACGATAGTTGGGACCGGTTTCTCCGCTACGTACCTGACGCCACTGATCGGTGGTAATGCCGGGGCGGCGGTGGTCATTTCACGATTGGGATCCGCTTGGGCCATTGCTACTTGCGTAAAGCCGAGGCTGAGCGCCAGAGCAAGCGCCACTAACATAAAGCGACAGATGCCCAGGACGAGTCCTTTACCTGAGCGTGGCACCCCACCGGGTGCCTGTGCAGTCAACAGGTTCATGACAAGCCTCCTTACCCTTTATGGGCAGCATCATAGGCTAGGTTGTCGGCACTGGCCTGAGGGTTATTAGACCATGCGCCATCTTTGTGCCCGCGATGAACCACACGCTGACGGAAGATATCGGCTACATCTTGGGCATCACCGGCAAGCAGCGCTTTGGTGGAGCACATTTCGGCACACAGCGGCAGTTTGCCTTCAGCAATACGGTTGGAGCCGTATTTCTCGTACTCCTCTTCTTTGCTTTCGGCCGGGCCGCCCGCGCAGAAAGTGCATTTGTCCATCTTGCCACGCTCGCCGAACGCATCCTGCTGGGGAAACTGCGGGGCGCCAAACGGGCAGGCGTAGAGGCAGTAGCCACAGCCGATGCAGAGGTCTTTGTCATGCAGCACGATGCCATCATCGGTCTTGTAGAAGCAATCGGTGGGGCACACTGCCATACAAGGGGCGTCGTCACAGTGCATGCAGGCGACGGAAATGGACATTTCATCCGCCTCACCGTCATTGAGTGTCACTACGCGGCGGCGCTGAATGCCCCATTCAACGTCGTTGGCATTTTACAGGCGGTGACGCAGCCGTTGCACTCAATGCAGCGTTCGGCGTCACACATAAATTTCATTTGAGCCATGTTGTTCTCCTCATGCCGGTGCGGGATGGCTCCCGCACCGTCGTGCTGTCAGGTCGGGTGGGGCTTAAGCGCGCTCAATGCGGCAAATGGTGCACTTGGTCTCTTGCATCAGTGTCACCGGGTCGTAACCGTAGGTGGTCGCGGTGTTGGCCGCTTCACCGATGATGTACGGATCAGACCCATCCGGGTAACGGTCGCGCAGGCTTTCGCCCTGGAACATGCCGCCAAAGTGGAACGGCATAAACGCAACGTTACGATCAACGCGAGGCGTGACCAGCGCTTTGACTTTCACGCGGCCCCCTTCAGCCCCCTTCGACCCAGACCTGGTCGCCATCTTTGATGCTAAGGTCGTTGGCATCTGCCGGGTTAATCTCGACGAACATCTCCTGCTGGAGCTCGGCAAGCCACGACATGGATCGCGTCTCTTCACCGCCCCTTCGTACTCAACCAGACGCCCTGAGGTGAGAATCATCGGGTACTCACCTGTGTTGTCACGGTCCTGAATGGTTTTGTACATGGTGGGCAGGCGCATGATCGAGTCGAAATCGTCCCAGGTAGGGAAGCGTTCGACCAAATCACGGCGTGTGGTGTAGAGCGGCTCGCGGTGTTTCGGCACTTGGTCGGGGAAGGTCCATACCACGGCACGAGCTTTGGCGTTGCCATAGGGCGCGCAGCCATGCGCAATCGTGACACGCTGGATACCGCCCGAGAGGTCGGTTTTCCAGTTTTGCCTTCCGCCGCCTGCTTCTCTTCGGCGGTCAGGTCGTCCCACCAGCCTAGGTCTTTGAGCAGTTGGTCGTTGAACTCTGGATAGCCGTCGTCGATATCGCCGCCCACCGGCGCTGAACCTTCCGCCAGAAGGTTGACGCCGTCACGCTCGATACCAAAACGGGCGCGGAAGCCCATACCGCCTTCCATCACCGGTACGCTGGTGTCGTAAAGATTAGGCGAGCCCGGGTGGCGGAACTCAGGCGTTCCCCAGCAGGGCCACGGCAAGCCGTAGTAGTCACCATCCGCCGGACCACCCTCTGCGCGCAAGTTTTCAAAGCTGAACGTGTGCCAGTTTTTCTGGTGCTCTTTCAGGCGTTCGGGGCTTTGCCCGGTGTAGCCGACCGTCCACATACCGCGGTTGATTTCGCGCAGAATATCTTCAATCAACGGCTCATCACCGTTCATCTGATAGTTCTTGACCAGCTCATTACCGAAGCCCAACTTACGGGCGAACAGGTTTATGATTTCGTGGTCGGGCTTGGACTCAAACAGCGGCTCGATCACGCGGTCACGCCACTGAAGCGAGCGGTTGGTCGCGGTGACACTGCCGGTAGTTTCGAACTGGGTGGCCGCTGGCAGCAGATAAACGCCGTCGCTGCGGTCATGCATAACAGCGGCAACGGTGGGATAAGGATCAACGATGACCATCATCTCGAGCTTCTGCATCGCTTTTTTGCATCTCGACGCCGCGGGTCTGGGAGTTAACCGCGTGCCCCCAATAGAACATCGCTTTCAGCGCGGTACGCTGGGAAATGTTCTCGTCCTCTTCGAGCACGCCATCGACCCAGCGCGACACGGTAATCCCTGGGCTATACATGGGCTTGCCATCGGCATACTCGGTATCGTCATAGCGGCCTTTAAGCCACTCGTAGTCGAGATCCCATACCTGCGCCCAGTGTTGCCAGGCACCTTCCGCCAACCCGTAGTAACCCGGCAATGAATCACAACCAAGGCCAAGATCGGTCGCCCCCTGAACATTATCGTGGCCACGCAGGATGTTAGCGCCGCCGCCCGCCACACCAATATTGCCCAGCGCCAGCTCAAGAATGCAGTAAGCGCGGGTATTGTTGTTGCCGGTGGTGTGCTGGGTGCCGCCCATGCACCAGACCACACAGCCAGGCCGGTTGTCGGAGAGGCGTTTGGCGACGTCAAACATCTCGGCTTCGGGTACGCCGGTCACTTCTTCGACGACGCTGGGCGGGAAGTTGGCGACTTCGGCACGCACTTCGTCCATCCCATAAACGCGCTGATTGATGTACTCGTTATCTTCCCAGCCGTTCTCGAAAATATGCCACAGCAGGCCCCAAATATACGCCACATCCGAGCCAGGACGCAGGCGTACGTACTTGTTAGCCTTGGCGGCGGTACGGGTAAAGCGCGGATCGGCGACGATGATGTCGCAGTTATTACGCTCTTTTGCGATCAGGATATGCTGCATCGCCACCGGGTGCGCTTCACTGGGGTTAGAGCCAATGAACAGAATCGCCTTACTGTTATGCATGTCGTTGAGCGAATTAGTCATCGCTCCATAACCCCAGGTATTTGCTACGCCCGCCACGGTCGTGGAGTGGCAGATACGCGCCTGGTGATCGGTGTTGTTGGTACCCCACAACGAGGCCAGCTTGCGCATTAAATACGCTTGCTCGTTGCTGAACTTCGCCGAACCCAGCCAATAAACGCTGTCCGGGCTGTGCTCTTCGCGCAGTTCAAGTAGTTTGTCGCCGATTTCGTTAACGGCGTCTTCCCAACTCATGCGTTCCCACTCACCGGCCACCAGTTTCATCGGGTACTTTAGACGACGCGTTGAGTGACCGTGCTGGCGCAGCGAAGCGCCTTTCGCGCAGTGTGCGCCACGGTTAATGGGGTGATCAAAGGCAGGCTCTTGCTTGGTCCAAATGCCCTCTTGAACTTCGGCATAAACGCCACAACCTACTGAACAGTGGGAGCAGATAGTGCGTTTGACCTCGACCGGCGAGTCCAGCACGGGGGTTTTGTCGGCTGACTCGGCGCGCTGCATCATCGGCGCGCCCATGAAGCCCACAGCAGCCACACCACCGGTGGCTGCACCGCTACGCTTGAGGAATTGGCGGCGGGAAATACCCAGCCCGGAGGCCTTGGGGTGTCTGTTTTGCGAGTTAAGCGCATGGCAAATCTCCTGGCATTCCGCCGTCAGTCACGCAGCGAGGCGTAGTAAGCACGGACGTGATCAGTCTCACGGTAGTTAACCGTTTGTTTTTCTTTTTTCACCGGGGCGGTATCAGCCTGAGCCAGGGTGATATGACCGACGGCCGCCGCAGCGCCTGCAGCGGCGGTACCCAACCCTAAGGTTTTCATAAACCGGCGGCGCTCAGAATTGTGTGTTGCTGAAGTTGAAGACAGTTTTGAAGACGGCTGCATGGGTTTCTCCTCTTACATGCTTTTTTTATACTGGGCCTATTGTCACAGGGGCTTATGTCACAGCAGCTTATGTCACAGGGGCTTAGGCCTTTGTTATCAGGTTGCTTCGCGCTCTCGTTGGAGTGCTTGGTCACGGGTTGATTGGGCGCCATATAACCGATGCCGTATTAGATATCATAGCTCGACTATACGAACCTGCGCATGACTCTCGTCGCTAATCAGGCGAGCCTGCTCACTCTCCATAAAGGCGCTTCCCAACTGCCCCAGCGCTGCATAGAAAGCGGTATCTACCTGCCCCAGGTCGTCAAAACAATCGACTGACCAGGGCGCTAAATGCTGCTGAAAAAGAAGGCCTGCTCTGGGTTTTCGGATTCAATCAACATCGCCATCACTTCACACAGTGCGGCGAGATGATCCTCGGGATCCTGCGTATGCTCACTACGTTCAAAGCCGAGTACTCTCAGAGTCTCGACGCAGCGCCACCAGCGCTGCTTCCATCAATTCGCCATTGCGGTACCATGAGGCATACGGCACCACTTCCCCTTGAATCACGCCGACCAGAAGGCGGAAATGGGCACGCTGCAATTGCTCAATATCGGCTTTCTGCGCAGTACCTGCCAGTGCATGCCAGCACTCTGCTAGACGGCTGCCGTCTTGCTCGATGTCGAGGTCTGCCAGCCAGCTCAGTAGTTCGGCATCGGGGGCTGGCGCAACAGCGTGGCAAGCAGTTGGTAGATATCGGCGCGAAGCGCATCTGCTTCTTTAAGCGTGGGCAGTGAATCTGTCATCGGCTTATACCTTCAGTTGCGCGTCGGGATCGCGAATCATGGTTTTCCAGACATCTTTCACCCGGCAGTCTTCGCACATTTCCAAACGAATCATCGCTTCACCGGCAAAATAAGGGTGGTTGGCCAACTTCTGTTTAATCGTCGCTACCGTGCTGACGGTGGCAAACGGCTTACCACAGTTGATGCACTCAAAAGCCGCTTCTTCGTGACAGATATGCCGCGTTTCACGAGCACTTGACGCCAGGAAACCGGGCATCAAGGTAATCGCATTTTCCGGGCAGGCCTGCTCACACAAGCCGCATTGCACGCAGTCCGCTTCGAGGAAACTAAGCGCAGGCGTCTTGCCGCCTGACTTTAGCGCAGGCGTCGGGCAGTTACTGACACAGGCATGACATAACGTACAGGCGTCGCTATCGACCTGAATGGCGCCGTAAGCAGCGCCTAACGGCATAGCCACTCGCTCACCAATGGGGCTACCTAACTCAGCCAATCGCGCCAGTACTCGGTTAAAGCGTGTGCGCTTTTCAGGTTCGGGCAGGTTGAGCGGCGTTTCCGTCAAAGGCGTGAGTGTCGGTAATGCGTCGCGAGCCTCTGCATCGGCTACCTCGATCAGCGTTACACGAGCACGGTCATGACCCAATGCACCCAACAAGGCATGCGCCTGGGCGACTTGATCGGTTAAAAAGCACTTAAGCGAGCGGGCATATTGGGATGTAACTGGATGCGCACTTCAGCAGCACCGGCGGCCAGCGCGGTTAGCCACTGATCATGCCCCGCCGCTCCCAGCTCTTCTAAAGGAGCATCAATGACGTGGCCTGCGGGCACAGCGCCTAAAGCACGTTCGGCGTCTTGGGAGTCATGGGTAATAAAACGCAGCACAGGCGCTTGGCCACCGGCTTCGCGATACGCGCCTAGCCAAGCGGAAAGCGTATCCTGCTGCCGGCGTGTTTCGGGCAAGCGAAATTCAATCGCACCCGTGGGGCAAGCGCTGGTACAGCTCCCAACGCCTTGGCAGAGGAAGGGATCAATCTCAATGCGGGATTCAATCCGGCCCTGGATACTGGAGATGGCATCCGCCGGGCAAACATCCAAACAGCGAGTACACCCTACATTACCGCTGCTGGAGTGGGCACATAAGTCGCTATTGACTTGAAAATAGCGCGGCTTGTCGAATTCGCCCATCAATTCGGCAAATTGTTCTAGCGCGGTGCTTCTTGCTTCCGCCTGCTGCCAGTCAACTACCACGTAGCCGGGGGCGGCAATTCAACCGGCAAACAAGGGGTGGCGTTTAAATCGAGAATCAGATCAAACGTTTCGCGCCCAATCAAGGCACGGGCGAGATTAAGCGGCTCATCGCTATTCAGCGTCGCGTTAAACGCGCCCAAGTGGCCATTGATGTGCAGTTTTTCTGATTGGGCACGGGTCAGCGCCTGAGTAGTGAGGGATCTCGGTGGCAGCGAGCAAGTCGCTATCATTCACCTCGTCGTCAACATCGGCGGCGTTGGGCGCAGTAAACATCAACGTCAACGAAGCTAGCCCGCGTCCTTGCAGGGCACGAGCGGCTTGTCGAGTATCGCGCTCACTGCCTAACAGCAGGGCATGACCGTGACTGTGGTAGGTCACATTGGCTGGCGTTAAGTTAGCGGGCCATGAGATACGTCGGCGTACCGTTTCCCGAGCCTCGGCATTGCGCTGGTCGTCTACCGACGCCAGTTGGATTCGTTGGTTCATGCGTTCTCACGGTCAGTGAATAATTCTTATTATAATTTTGAGTTATATAATTTAACTATTATGGCATAACAATGCATTGACGCTAAGTTCAGCCTATGGCGAAATGCGACATTTGCCAACCTAATTACTTTTAACGTCACCAACGCTTTTAGTCCGAAGAATAAGTAAAGCACTGATTAATAATACTAAACAAAATTCTCATGTTTTCTTCTGAGCATCAGTTAGAGAATCAGACTGGTCGTCTACTGAGTTATTTTTACAACGTTGGCACTGTTAGCGCGCAACGTTGATGGCTCATCCTCTAATTCACCCGACTGTCCCTTTGTTTGCTCGCTAGCGACGACGTCTTTCTGGGTCTCGGGTTGGGTATCCTCTACTTGCTTATCGACCGTTTCTTCAACTTTATGAGTCCAGCGACGCAGTTTACTGGCAAGCTCCGACGCCATGGGCTTCAGAAGTTTATTATAATCGGCGTCGTAATCGTCCAAGCCGTCGCGCACATTGTAATTACCTGTGGCCCACAGGCGTTTCAATGCTTGCCGACGCAAAGGACCGCTCACGCCCGGCACCATGTACGCGCTGAAGTCGCTGCCCGCCTCCAGCGTCTCGGGGTCCGGCAAAGTGTGGTCGAGACTGCCGGGCTCAATTTCTCGCTCTGGTGTTGGTGAAAGTGGTTCTTCTGCCTTGTAAGTCTGTTCGCTTTCCTTGTAAATCGAAGCATTGGGTTCAGTGGACGTTTCATCAACTGGCTCTGAAACAGTTGAAGTGGCTGGCGAGGCGTCCTCTTCTTTTGAGCATTACGCTTTAGTCGCGACCAGCGTTCCAGGCGGCTCATTTCGGCTGCTCCTTGGTGGGTGCCTCTTTGGCACGCCCAGCCCCTTGCGTTTTTTCTTGCGCATTTCCATCGGCGCCTCCCCGTGGCGCGCCAGGTAGCTCTCAAGCCAGACCTGAATGGCCATTGGCATGGCGGCTTCCAGCACTTGTTGCTCGCCATCCAGCCAGCCGGCCGCGACGTCCTGACTGGCAGTAATCGCATCCGGCTTTGGCGTTTGCCCTGTAAAGCCCGCCCGAACGAATAACCGCGGCGTAGTAGACGTTAGATTGAAACGGTAGGCAGCACGCTCGGTCATTGAAAGCTGAAGATTAAGCACATCAGCCCCATGGTCGCCAAGCGCAAGCTCAGCAATGCGCCACTGCGTCAGCGTAAAACGCTTCACCTGCTTGGGCTCAGCCACCAAGGTAATACTGATGGGGCGTAGGTTATCGCTCATATTTTTAGAAACCCTGAACCGTGCATGGATGCATGTGAAAAAATAGCACTTAGAGAAAATAGCGCTTAGAGAAACAGTACTTAAAAGGATAGCGCTTGAATGGGTAGACAAGTAAGCATTCCCGGCGCCATCATCGTCAACTCCGACTTTTTACTCAGGTATTTTCACTCAGATACAATAGTCAGAGTCAGTGTAAGAGACAGATGCTTTCATTTTAGCAGCGAGGATTGCGGATGCCCGCCCTTCAGTTAAGCCGAGCCCGCTTACCGGCCACTACCGAGATCAGCATCGTTGATGAATATGGCGATGCGCGCCAGCAGGCGATTGCCGCTGAGCGGGCGTTGACGGTTTACCTCAACAAGCGTGAAATCGTCACTTTAATGACGCTGGGTGATGACCCCGAAGCGCTGGTAGTGGGTTATCTACGCAATCAGGGGCTGCTCCGTGCCGCCGAAGATTTAGCCGCCGTGCAGGTTGACTGGGAGGTAGAAGCCGCGGTCGTGATTACACGCCACTTACCCGAAGATCTAGAAGCACGGTTAAGCACGCGTACAGTTACCACCGGCTGTGGTCAGGGCACCGTATTTGGCAAGCTATTGGATCAAACCGCCCTCACGGTGCTCCCCGATACGCAACTGGCACAGTCTACTCTCTATCAACTGCTGCAAAACCTTAATGCCTATAATGAGACCTACCGTAGCGCGGGTGCTGTTCACGGCTGCGCGCTTTGCCGCCAAACCGACGTGCTCGACTTTGTCGAGGACGTAGGCCGGCACAACGCGGTGGATACCCTGGCAGGGCGCCAATGGTTACAACAAGCCGACAGTGCCGATGCGGATATTTTCTACACCACCGGACGGCTGACGTCTGAGATGGTACTCAAAGTGGCACAAATGGGCATTAGCGTGTTGGTATCCCGCTCCGGTGTTACCCAAAAGGCGTCGAACTGGCTGAACGCTTCGGCGTCATGTTGATCGCCCGCGCTAAAGGCCGCCATTTCCAGGCTATTAATACCCAAAATCGCTTGGCACTGGATGCGATACCTAATCGACCATCTCAGGCTCGTTCATCTAAAGAGGCAAGCGCATGATACCCACTCACGAACTCACCGGCATGATCCTGGCGGGCGGCGAAGGACGCAGGATGGGGGCCGTGATAAAGGACTTGAGCCGTTTGCAGGCTTGCCGTTAGTCGGTCATGTGGTTAAACGCCTTGAGGGCCAGGTGGCCGAGCTGCTGATTAACGCCAACCGCAATGCCGACGCTTATCGCTTCTTTGCCGACCGTGTGATTGAAGATGTAGAAGGCGGGTTTAAAGGCCCACTCATGGGAATCTATAGCGGCCTGCGCGCGGCAAAAACGCCCTGGCTGCTGGTCGCTCCCTGCGACTCCCCGCCCTGCCTGATGATTTAGTCGCGCGCATGGTGGAAGGCATTGGTGATCAGGACATCGCCGTCGCCTTTGATGGTGATCGCTTGCATCCCGTGGTTGCACTAATGCGCACTTCGCTGGCCGATGATTTGGCCGCAACGCTGGCCGAAGGCGAACGCAAGATTGACCGCTGGTATGCTCGCCATGCGTGGTGCAAGGTCGACATGTCGGACTGCCCCGATGCGTTTGCCAACCTAAATACCGAGGAAGAGAAGCTACGCCTGGAAGCGACGCTGCTGAAACATTCAGTCAAGGAGACCAGATGACGCTCTCTTGCTTTGACCTTGGCGAGAAAATGCTTAGCGTTGACGAAGCGCGCCAGGCGCTCGCCACCTTGATTGAGCAGCCGCTGGGCAGTGAACAGATCCCGCTGGCACAGGCCTACGGCCGACGTTTGACCGCTGCCATTCAGGCCCCCATTAACGTGCCGCAAAATACCAACGCGGCCATGGATGGCGTAGCGCTAGCCTTGCCCAGACAAGGTATTGGAGCCAAGCAAACCCATTGGCCGCTGGCCGGTGAGGTGTTGGCCGGGCAATATCGCAGCGAATTGGTACCGGCCGGTCACTGCGTGCGCATCACTACCGGCGCCCCATTGCCCCGGGCACCGATACAGTGGTGATGAGTGAACAGTTGCGCGAACCTTCAGATGAGAAGCCTGCGCATGTGATCATTGAGTCGCCAGAACTCCTCAAACACGGCCAACATGTCCGCCAGGCTGGTGAAGATATCGCTATTGGCGAGACGGCTCTTCTCGCGGGAGCACGGCTTGATGCCGCATCGCTCGGGCTTTTGGCGTCATTGGGTTATGCAGAAGTGGCTGTGCGTCAGCACCAAGGGTAGCGATTTTTCCACCGGCAATGAAGTCACTGCGCCTGGTGAACCACTACCCAAGGCCAGCATTTATGATGCCAACCGATTTACGCTGATCGGCTTACTGACCGAGCATGGAGCCGAGGTGATTGATCTGGGCATTCTGCAAGACGACCTAGACGCGACTAAAACAGCGCTGCAACAGGCCGCCGAACAGAGCGATTTGGTTATTACCAGCGGCGGTGTATCGGTAGGTCAGGCCGACTTTACTCGCGCCGCGCTGGAACAACTGGGCCGTTTGGCTTTTGGCGCGTAGCGCTGCGCCCAGGGCGCCCCATGGCCTACGGCTGGCTGGGCGAATCACGAACACCATTTGTCGGCTTACCCGGCAACCCGGTCGCGGTCATGGTAACCTTCCTACAGTTTGTGGCGCCGCTGCTGGATCGACTCCATGGGCAGCCCATGTCGCCACCTCGACGCCTCCATGCGATTGCCGATCACCTGTTAAAAGCCGCTTAAAGCGTACTGACTTTATTCGCGGCATTTACCATACTGATGACAATGGGCAGCTACATGTGCGCAGTACCGGCGCTCAAGGTTCAGGTATTTTAACCTCGATGGTGGCTGCTAACTGTTTGATTGAGCTTGCCGATGACCAAGACGGCGCACAACCAGGCGAGGTAGTCAGCATACAACCACTAACGGGATGGCTATGACCGAGCAACGACTGACTCAACAGGCTATTCAACCACGTTCTGGCCAGGCAAACGCTTCGCAGCAACTGATCGACGACTTTGGCCGACGCATTAACTATGTGCGAATCTCGGTAACGGATCGTTGCGATTTCCGCTGCGTTTACTGTATGAGCGAGGAGATGACTTTCCTGCCCCGCGAACAGGTCCTGACGCTGGAAGAGCTGGCCATGGTCGCCCGCGCATTTACCGAACTCGGCGTGGAAAAATTCGTCTCACCGGCGGCGAACCGCTGGTACGCCGTGATATCACTCAGTTGGTCGACGAAATCGGCTCGATGCCGGGCCTGAACGATTTTACCATGACCACCAACGGCGCCAGCCTGCGCAAGCATGCCAAGCAGCTTTACGCCGGAGGTTTACGTCGACTGAATATAAGCCTGGATTCGCTGGATGCACAGCGCTTCAAACAGCTCACCCGCACCGGTGATTTAGCCAAAGTGATCGACGGCATCCATGCCGCCCAGGAAGCAGGCTTTAAGCGCATCAAGCTTAACGCTGTGATCCTAAAGGCCGTAACGATGACGAAGTCATCGACCTAGTGACTTTGCCCGCCGGGAAGGGCTCGATATTAGCTTTATCGAAGAGATGCCGCTGGGCGATGTTTCCGACCATTCGCGGGCGGAAACCTTCTATTCCAGCGACGACGTCCAGGCGCTGATTGAATCACGCTACCCGCTGATCCCTACGACTGAAACCACGCCTGGGCCCTCGCGTTACTTCAAAATGGCGGATAGCGGCAGCCGCGTCGGTTTTATCTCGCCCCATAGCCATAACTTTTGTGACACCTGCAACCGCGTGCGCGTGACCGTAGAAGGCCGCTTGCTGCTGTGTTTAGGCAACGAACACTCAGTGGATCTTCGTGCCGTGCTGCGCCGTCACCCGGCGATATGCAGGTACTTAAAGAGGCGATTATCAATGCCCTGCCGCTGAAGCCTGAGCGCCACCACTTCACCACTGATGGTGATGTGCAAGTAGTGCGCTTTATGAATATGACAGGGGCTAAGCCTTGGCAGGGTTAGCGAAATTAAAGACACCGGTGCATATCATTACCGGTTTTTTAGGCAGCGGAAAAACCACGCTTATCCACAGCCTGATTGAGCAGAAGCCTGTGGATGAAAAGTGGGCCATTCTAGTTAACGAATTTGGCCAAATTGGCATTGATCAAGCCATGTTCGACGCACGCGATGACATCGTTATCAAAGGGCTACCGGGCGGTTGCCTGTGCTGTCAGCTCGCCTTTGTGCTCCAGGCAGCGCTGGTTAATTTATTGGCACGTAGCAAACCCGATCGAGTGATTATCGAGCCATCCGGCCTCGGCCACCCGGCGGGGCTGCTGGACTTACTCCGTGGAGAAGCCTTTCATGATGTAGTCGACGTGCACGATATTATTGCCACTCTCGACCCCGCCGATTAGAGGATGCCCGAGCACGTCAGCACGAAACCTTTCGCGATCAGCTCGATATAGCCGATGCCGTGGCGCTCACCATGCTCGACCAGAGCACACCCGAGCAACTCAACGCTGCTCATGATTTTGTGGCGAAGCGTTGGCCGCCGCGCAAATGGGTACATGAAGCCCAGCAAGGTGAGCTACCGTTTGCGCTATTGACCCAGAGCGGCAGCGCCGAAGCCAGCAATAAAGACATGCCTACCAGTCATCAGCAGTTGGCGGCAACGCCAAGCCTGGAAGGAACATTCTTTGATTTTCCGCCACCGCCCGGTAAGCCTCAGTGTGAAACCGGCACGGCGCTGGGATATACCAGCACAGGATTACGCTGGCACCCAAGCGAGCGTTTTGAGCTGGATCGGCTAGCCGCCTGCTTAGGGGAACTACCACGGGAGGCACGTATTAAAGGGGTATTCCATACCGATAACGGCTGGAAACGCCTCAACCGTGCTGAGGGTACGCTCAGCGTTGAAAGCAGTGCTTGGCGGCAAGACTCCCGGCTGGAGGTCATTCTCCCCGATACGCTGGCCCGCCAGAATGTTGATATCGAAGCCCTCCTGCTCTCTTTGGCGATACTTTAAAATGAATGGCTTGTTGGTTCGACATAAAGGGTTTAATAAACCGGCATCAGTTCTTCAATCGCTTCAACCGTCACCGGGCGTCCAAAGAGATAGCCTTGATAAGCATGGCAGCCATGGGACAATAGCCACGCCTGCTGCGCTTCGGTTTCTACGCCTTCAGCGATAACCTCTAAGTTAAGGCTCTTCGCCAAGGCAATTGTACTCTCAACGATCGCTGCGTTCGCTTGGCTTTCAAGCACCTGATGAACAAACGATTGATCGATTTTTAGTTGATCCAGTGGCAATTGGGCCAAATAGGCTAGCGACGAATAACCCGTACCAAAATCGTCCAAAGCGAAGCGCACGCCTTGCGCTTTAAGGGCGAGCATTTTTCCCGAGCCTCATCGCGAGCTTCCACAAACAGTGATTCAGTCACTTCCAGCTTTAAACGGCAAAGTGGTGCCTGAGTACGCGCAAATACCCTTTCTACACGGGACAGAAAATCCTCATCACGGAACTGAAGCGGGCTGATATTAACCGATATTGTCAGTTCTCGGAGCAATGGGTTCTGCGCCCAACGTGCCAATTGACAGCAGGCGCTTTCCAATACCCATTCACCTACATCGTTAATCAGCTCCATGCTTTCCAGCAGCGGAATAAACTCACCCGGGGACACCATGCCGCGCTCGGGTGCTGCCAGCGCAGCAGCGCTTCCACGCCGGTAATAGTGCCGAGGTGATCCACTTGGGGTTGGTAATAGAGTATCCACTGCCGGTTTTCTTGCGCTTGACGTAGGTCCGCCTCTAATTTCACATGGGCCAACAGCGCTGCCTGCATTGAAGGATCGAAAAGCATACGCCGTGGCGGCCGTTACTCTTAGCCTGAAAGAGCGCCATGTCCACTTGTTGCAGATAGTCGTCTACGCTGTGTTCATTGCTGACCATGATGGTAACGCCAATACTGCCCGATACGATGACACTTTCCTCGGCAAGCACGATGGGCGTGTTAAGAGTCGCCAATAATTTATAGGCGATACGCTCAGCAAGCTGAATGGTTTGCGCATGGCTGCTGTCAACACCCTCAATTAACACTGCAAACTCATCGCTCCCCAGCCGCGCTAAGGTATCAGTATCGCGTAACATTTGGCTCATGCGCCGAGCCACACTCTGCAATAGCTGGTCACCCGCGTAGTGCCCCAGAGTGTCATTGATTTGCTTAAAGTTATCGATATCGACAAAGAGCAGTGCGCCGCACCGCTGATGGCGATGTAGCTCTTTAATAGCAGCACCCATGCGGTCCATAAACAGGCGCCGATTGGCGAGCCCGGTCAATGGGTCATAAAATGCCAGTTGATGTATCTCTTGCTCAGCGGCTTTGCGCTCGCTGATATCACTCATAGTGGCCACGTAGTGGGTCAGCACATTGGAGGGTTATATACTGCGCTGACCGTTAGCCATTCAGGAAAAAGCTCGCCGTTCTTACGCTGGTTCCAAATCTCACCTTCCCAATTACCTGTTTTGGCAAGTCGTTTCCATAAACGTCGATAAAACAATGCGTTGTGATGATCAGAGCTAAATTTGCGTGGGTTTTTACCGATAACATCAGCGTCGTCATAACCGGTAATACGCTTAAAAGTGTCATTTACTTTAAGAATAAAACCTTCAGCATCGGTAATAAGTATCCCTAAATGCGTCTGGAAGGCAGCGGCGGATATTTGCGCTTCAGCTCGTGCTTGTTCACGCTCTAGGATACGCTGCTGCAATTGATGGGCTAACGCCAATCGGTTGAGATAGTGTCGCACGCCCCAGGACCCAAGCAGTGCAAGAGCGCACATTACCAGTGTTAGTACCAGAGCGCGCTGTCGCCACCCAGCCAGCAGTTGTTGAAGGTCAACACCCACTATGGCCAGCATTGGGTAATCACCTACTCTTTGCATACGAAATAGACGCTCACGACCATCAATGGGGAGACCGCTCTTAATGACCAAGCGGTCTCACCACTTTCCAGCTCTCTTGCCTCCTCCTGAGAAGCTCGCTCGCTCGCAATGTTCAAGCCGATAGGAAATTGCTCTCCTGGGGAGGGGTGTCTAGCAATTAACTTCGAATCAGAATCGATCAATGCAATGCTCTCGCCCTCATACACGTGCATCTGATGAAGTGCATCGGCAAATACGCGCGGAACAATGCGAGCAATCACAACGCCTGCAAAATCGCCGTTTGGGCTATCTAAGCCTCGACCATGGTACAAATAGAACTGCTGTTCACTTTCAGACCAGTAAAGCGGCGTTACTAGTTCCCGCTGCCCGCCTTGCTTAAACGCATTAAAAACTGCGTTTCGCTGATATCAACATAGGCATTGGCATCGTCGCTGCCACTCGCCAGCATTCGCCCTTCAGACCCCAAGACGGCGATCTCATCAACCATAGGTATATACAAGGTAAGATTTTCTAAGGTCCGATGCAGCGCCTGGGCATTGCCAGCTTCAGGCATTCCTTGCAGCGCCAGTAACTCCGCAAGTCCGAATAGTGCTTGACCACTTTGCGCAAAAACACCTTTTGCCCATTCATTGACGACATTAGAACGCGCAGTAATCCGTGACTCGGCGGCCGTTATTTCTTGTTCATACTGCTCGCTCATTAGCCAACCGAAAAGCACCACCATGGCGAAAAGTGCAAGCAGATACAGCGCCACCACATAGCGGCGCTGTTGGCGGTATTTGTGTTTAGCCTTCAAAACATCATCATTAGCATCAATGGAAGTGACAGACATTGCGCAGAGGCCTTATCCAGGTCTCCCCCATGGGGGCACCTGATACAGTGTAAAAATAACTAAAACGATATACTACACGTGCTGCCCCGTGGTCCTACTCGCTGGTGGTAGGCGGTGGTTGTATTCGGGTTGTATTCGATAGTGCCGCGGTGCTTTTATGATGTATACCAGTTTTTATCACCGTTAGTTTACTAACAAGCGCGGCGTTATACATAAATAACCTAACTACCAAGGAATTGTGATGGCATCGCTGAGCCAAATGAGCGACTACGAAATACGCCTAATCCGCATTTTTAAGACGGTGGTTGAGTGTGGCGGCTTTACAGCAGCTGAAACGACACTCGGTATTAGTCGCTCGGCGATTAGCCAGCACATGAATGATTTAGAGGGACGACTGGGCTTTTCGCTCTGCCAGCGTGGGCGTGGTGGGTTTAGCTTAACCGAAGAGGGAAAGATATTTATCAGGCGGGGCTTACGCTACTCACCGCACTCGAAACCTTTAAAAGCGACGTTAACGCTCTGCACCAAACCATTAAAGGTGAACTGAATATCGGCATTACCGATAACTTAGTCACGCTACCGGCCATGCACGTTACCAATGCGTTGGCAGAGCTTAGCGCACCGGCACATGAAGTAACGTTACATATTTATATGGAGCCTTCTGATGCCATCATTCGAGGCGTGATGGATGGTCACTTACATGTCGGCGTGGTGCCCGCCGTGAACCTGCCCACCAGTTTAGAAACCCGACACCTCTATGACGAGCCTTCGTACCTTTACTGTGCAGCAGGCCATCCACTGTTTGCCAAGCACGATGACAGGCTCGGCTTTGCAGATATCGCCCAATATGCCGCTATTTCGCCCCGTTATCCGCTACCCGCTGAGGCACGCCAGGTACATGATGCGCTCACGTTGCGCGCATCAGCATCCGACCGTGAAGGCGCCGCCTTTTGATACTTACCGGGCGCTTTATTGGCTTTTGCCTGAACACGTGGCTGCCCAGTGGGTAAGCCGCGGGTAAGATGCGGGCACTGCATGCTGGCACACAACAGTATCGCATCCCGTTTGTGCTTATCACTCGCCATGACCGTCGCCCTAACCGAGTCGTCGACGCGTTTTTAAGTTTCGTAAGAAGCGCAGAGTAAAAGCTCGGCACTGAGCCGAGCTTTTATATAAACCGTGGTTACGTAAACCTTACCCTATAACAGGCGATTTATGGTTGCTCGGTTACCTCGCTGACCATCATCGGCGCAGGCCCCGCCTGTGGCGATGACGCCAATATTCGGCTTGCCACGTAGTAAACAATGGCCCCGAGCGCCGAGCCGGTGAACCAACCATAGTCATAGAACCAGTTCATGGTGCCCGTTAGCAATGACAGTAGGGTGAGCGCTACCGGCACACCAAAGGCGATAAAACCGGCAATATTGATAGCAGGGTAAGCATGGTCATCCATATAAAGACTAGGCACATCCAAACGCTGCTTTTAATTAAGAAGTAATCCACTGCCATAATCCCGGCGATGGGACCTAACAGACTTGAATAACCGAGTAACCAATTGGAATACATCTGTTCAAGAGAAACTCCCGGAGGAATAAGCCCTGCTTTTGCAGCAGATCGTAGCCCATCAACAAGACACCCACCGCGCCAGTCATCAGCACACCACGCGTCTGGTTAATCAATTTGGGCGCAATATTCTGAAAATCATTGGTAGGCGACACGATATTGGAGGCCGTATTGGTCGAGATAGTGGCGATAATGATCAGCAACATCGCCATCACTACCCAGAAAGGGCTGTCGATATAGCCAATCAGCCGCACTGGGTCAGCAACAGTTTGGCCCACCAGCGTTTCAGACGCCGCTGTTAATACCACCCCTAGCGCGGCAAAAGAACATGGTTAGCGGCAAACCGATTACCTGTCCGACGATCTGGTCTTTTGGCTTTTGGCAAAACGACTGAAATCAGGAATATTCAGCGATAATGTCGCCCAAAACCCACCATGGCGGTTAAGCCTGCGAAGAAGTAGCCGTACACTGAGGCCCCTTCAGGGCGCGAAGGCGGCTGCGCTAACAGCTCGGTCATCGACATGTTTGGCCACGCCCATACCATAAGCCCCACGCCAACGGCTAACAGCAATGGTGCCGCTAGGGTTTCCAACCACTTAATTGATTCCGCTCCGCGAATTACCACGTAAAGGTTCATCGCGCCGAACACAAAAAGCCGATGACTTCCCCGATGCCACCAAGCGCTGCCCAGGCAGGCACAAGTTCAGATAGCAGTAGATGAATTGCCAACCCACCGAACATGGTTTGAATACCAAACCAACCACAGCCGACTAATGCGCGCACCAGGCAAGGTACGTTAGAACCTAATATACCGAATGAAGAACGCAGTACTACTGGAAAGGGAATGCCAAACTTGGTGCCTGGAAATGCATTCAAGGTAAGCGGGATGAGTACAATCACGTTGGCCAGCAAAATTGCGAATAATGCTTCCCCACGCTCAAGCCAAAGTAGGCAGTTAACACGCCACCCAACGTGTAGGTAGGCACGCAGATCGACATCCCGACCCACAGTGCGGCGATGTTCCACTTCGTCCAGGTTCGCTCACTCGCCTGGGTAGGTGCAATATCCTCATTAAAGCGTGAACTACCGCTTACATCGTTGCCTACATCAAGCTCTATCAGCCCACCCCGATCCACCATCTGAGAGGTTATTTTCGTCATTGGTCTCTCCTAAGTGTTATCCGCTTCCCAGAAACCCTCACGGTCTGAGGTTGTTTTAAGCAATAAGCATGCCGACACACCCGCTGCCAGCACTTAACCTATTGATCAAAACTGTCTTCCAGGACAAGAATTTTATTTTATCATTTTATTACTGCTCTTTAGCCAACTTAATAACTGACGGACTAAAGAAGGCTAGATCAAAAAATATTTGCACCAACTTTAAGCGTTAAACATAACCTTAAACCCCTCAAATTTAAGTTAACTATTTGTTTATTAAAAATAATAAAAAACACGAAAACAGTGCAACGCTTCACCATATTAGTGAAAAGTCGGTTATAAAATAAGAAAGTTAAATCAACTCAATGGGTTAAATAGCATTTTAAAAACAACACAATAACTTGCTAAAACACTCATCCTGACGATACTTTCCTAAAAGCTGACACAACAGACAACTTTAGAACTCAACCTAAACAACAATATATTCATAACCGCTAATACCAAGAATCAACACAAATAAGAGGGAGCGTCTAATGCAAAGATGAAAATCGGCCTGATTCAGATGGGCCTTAAAACCAGCACCGACATGGAACCAGCCTCTATTCGCGACGCCATGAACGAAGCGCACCTACCGATGATTCAGCAAGCAGCCGAACAAGGCGTACAGGTATTGTGCTTTCAGGAAGTGTTCAACCAACCCTACTTCTGCCCCAGCCAGGATGGAAAATGGTACGCCGCCGCCGAGCGCGTGCCGGAAGGCCCCACCTGCCAAATGATGCAAAACTCGCCGCCGAGCACCGCATGGTCATTATCGTGCCGGTGTACGAGGAAACCGAGACGGGCGTTTACTACAACACCGCGGCGGTCTTCGATGCCGACGGCAGCTACCTGGGCAAGTATCATAAAACCCATATTCCCCAAGTGGCCGGTTTCTGGGAAAAATTCTTCTTCAAGCCCGGCCAATCCAACTGGCCGGTGTTCGATACCGCCTACGGCAAGATCGGCGTGTACATCTGCTACGACCGTCACTTCCCCGAAGGCTGGCGGGCATTGGCGCTGAACGGCGCAGAAGTGATCTTCAACCCCTCCGCCACCGTGGCCGGGCTATCCCAATACCTGTGGGAATTGGAACAGCCCGCTTCCGCCGCCGCCAACGGCTGCTTTATCGCCGCTATCAACCGCGTAGGCACCGAAGCACCGTGGAATATCGGCAACTTTTACGGCTCCAGCTACATCGTCAACCCGCGCGGCAAGATCGAAGCCCAGGCCAGCGACACCGACGACGAATTACTGGTACACGAGATCGATTTGGATATGGTGCGCGAAGTGCGCAATAACTGGCAGTTCTTCCGCGACCGCCGCCCGAAACTTACACCCGCCTCACCGACGGCGAGTAGCCCAGTTAATAAATCCGGTTGTTCAAAGATAGCAGGAGCAAACAATGAGCTTATTAATCAAGGGCGGCACCGTCGTCACCCACGCGAATACCTACCGCGCCGACGTGCTGTGTGTGGACGGTAAAATCCACGCCATCGGCACCGACTTAGACGTACCCGCGGGCTGCGAAACCATCGATGCCAGCGACCAGCTGGTGATGCCCGGCGGCATTGATCCCCATACCCACATGCAGTTGCCCTTCATGGGCACCGTGGCCAGCGAAGATTTCTATACCGGCACGGCTGCAGCCCTCGCAGGCGGCACTACCTCGATCATCGATTTTGTTATCCCCAGCCGGGCCAGTCGTTGCTGGAAGCTTTCGAGACCTGGCAGGGCTGGGCGGAAAAGCCGCCACCGACTTTGCCTTCCACGTCGCGATCACCTGGTGGGACGATAGCGTGCGGGAAGAAATGGGCACCCTGGTACACGAACACGGCGTGAACAGCTTCAAGCATTTCATGGCCTACAAGGGCGCCATCATGGCCACCGACGATATTCTGGTGGAAAGCTTCTCGCGCTGCCTGGAGCTGGGCGCGATTCCTACAGTGCACGCGGAAAACGGCGAGCTGGTCTACCACATGCAGCAGAAACTGCTCGCCCAGGGCCTCACCGGGCCGGAAGCCCACCCGCTTTCGCGCCCGCCCCAGGTGGAAGGCGAAGCCGCCAGTCGGGCGATCCGCATTGCCAGCACGCTGGGCGCACCGATCTATCTTGTCCACGTGTCGACCAAAGATGCGGTGGATGAGATCGCCTACGCCCGCCAGCAGGGCCATCCGGTGTACGGCGAGTGCCTGGCCGGCCACCTGCTGATCGACGACAGCGTCTACCAGGATACCGACTGGGGCCGCGCCGCCGCCCACGTGATGAGCCCACCCTTCCGCCCCAAGGGCCATCAGGAAGCACTGTGGCACGGCCTGCAGTCGGGCAATCTGCAGACCACCGCCACCGATCACTGCTGTTTCTGTGCCGATCAGAAAGCCGCGGGCAAGGATGACTTCACCAAGATTCCCAACGGCACTGCCGGGGTCGAGGACCGCCTGGCCGTGCTGTGGGGATGAAGGCGTCAACACCGGCAAGCTGTCGCCCCAGGAGTTTGTCGCGCTGACGTCGACCAACACCGCCAAGATCTTCAACCTCTACCCCGCAAGGGCGCCATTCAGGTGGGTGCCGACGCCGATATCGTGGTGTGGGACCCCAACGGCACGCGGACGATTTCCGCCAAGACCCATCACCAGAACGTCGACTTCAATATCTTCGAAGGCAAGACAGTACGCGGTATCGCCCGCCACACCATCAGCCACGGCAAATGGGTATGGCGCGATGGCGATCTACGCGCTGAGCGCGGCGCAGGCCGCTATCTGGAGCGCCCCGCCTACCCCGGCGTATTCGAACTGCTCGCCAAACGCGCCGAGCTGAATGCGCCGATGGCGGTTAAGCGCTAATCCCGGCCCCACCGAAGCACAGAGCAATGGAGAAACGACCGTGACCCATTCACTTGATCACCTGCCCAGCGCAAAGAGGTCGGCACCTACGACCCAGCGACGTTGGCAAATAATTTCAGCGACCTTCATCCACCGCTGACGCCGCGCCAGGCCATCATCGAAAGCCAGCGTTGCCTCTACTGTTATGACGCGCCCTGCGTCGAGGCCTGCCCGTCGGACATTGATATTCCGAGCTTCATTCGCCAGATCAGCGAAAACAACATCAACGGCGCGGCGGAGACCATCCTGGAAGCCAACATCCTGGGCGGCAGCTGCGCCCGGGTGTGCCCTACTGAAATACTTTGCGAACGCAGCTGCGTGCGTAACCACGACGCCGAATGCCAACCGGTGCTGATTGGTTTGCTACAGCGCCACGCCACGGATCATATGCAGTTTGATAGCCACCCCTTTAAGCGCGCCGCCAGCACTGGCCGCCACATCGCCGTGGTAGGTGCCGGGCCTGCGGGGCTCTCCTGCGCGCATCGCCTGGCGATACTCGGCCATCAGGTGACCATCTTCGAGGCCGAGCAAAAGCCCGGCGGGCTGAACGAATACGGCATCGCCCGCTACAAGATGACCGATGATTTCGCCCGTAAAGAAGTCGAGTTTCTGCTTGAGATCGGTGGCATCGACATCCAGTACGGCCAGCGCCTAGGCGATCACCTCACCCTCGATACGCTGCGCCAGCAATACGATAGCGTTTTCCTGGGCCTCGGTCTGGGTGCCAGCCGCGCTTTGGCGCTCACAGGAGAAGACGCTCCTGGCCTGATGCCCGCGGTGGCTTACATCAAAACCCTGCGTCAAAGCGATGACTTAGGCAGCCTCGCCGTGGCGAAACGCTGCATCGTGATTGGCGCAGGCAATACCGCCATCGATATGGCCACACAAATGGCGCGTCTGGGCGCTGAGGAAGTCACGCTTATCTACCGCCGGGGCATCGAAGCGATGTCGGCCACCGACCACGAACAGGAGATCGCCAAGGCCAACGGTGTGCGCATGATCACCTGGGCACAGCCCGACGAGATTCTGTTAGATGAGCAAGGCCGAGTGGCGGGCATGCGCTTTGCCAACACCGCTGAGCAGGAAGGCCGCTTAGCGGCCACCGGGGAGACCTTTGAGGTCATCGGGAATGCCATTTTCACCGCCATCGGCCAGGGCTTCGAGGGCGAAAGTTTGCGTGACGCCACCGCTTCTGAACTCGCCCGGGACGGCGAGCGCATCCATGTGGATGAGATGTTTCAAACCTCACTGCCCAACGTTTACGCCGGGGCGACTGCGTAAAACCCGGCCAGGATCTCACCGTGCAAGCCGTGCAGCACGGCAAGCTGGCCGCCCACGCCATTCACCAAGCGCTTGCCGCCCACCAGGAGGCCGCATGAACACGACGCCTTTCAACACGCTCTCTTTCCAGGCAAGAAAACAGTGGCGACAGCGTCGTCAACGGCGTTGATCTGTCGGTGAATTTTGCCGGTATTAAAGCCCCAATCCGTTCTGGCTGGCTTCTGCACCGCCCACCGACAAAGCCTACAACGTAGTTCGCGCCTATGAGGCCGGCTGGGGCGGGGTGGTATGGAAAACCCTGGGCGAAGAGCCTCCGGCGGTGAACGTCTCCTCGCGCTATTCGGCCCATTATGGCAAAACCGCGAGGTAATCGGCTTTAACAATATCGAGCTGATTACCGACCGTTCGCTGGAGATCAATCTAAAAGAAATCACCCAGGTGAAGAAGGACTGGCCCGACCGCGCGCTGATCGTCTCGATTATGGTGCCCTGCAACGAGGAGGCCTGGGCATATATCCTGCCGCTAGTGGAAGCCACCGGCGCAGACGGCATTGAGCTGAATCTAGGCTGCCCCACGGCATGCCGGAGCGCGGCATGGGCGCAGCAGTTGGCCAAAACCCCGACCTGATCGAGAAAGTCACCTACTGGTGCAAAAAGCACTACTCCAAGCCGGTGATTGTCAAACTCACGCCTAACATCACCGATATCCGCGTGGGCGCCCAGGCGGCCCTTAGAGGTGGTGCAGATGCGGTATCGCTGATCAACACCATCAATTCGATCACCAGTATCGATCTCGACAACATGGTCGCCAAGCCCACCGTCGGTCATCAAAGCACCCACGGCGGCTACTGCGGCAGTGCCGTGAAGCCTATCGCGATGAACATGGTGGCGGAAATCGCCCGCGACCCGGCCACGCCAACGCTACCCATTTCCGGCATTGGCGGTATTTCCACCTGGCGGGATGCGGCGGAATTTATCGCACTCGGCGCGGGCAGCGTGCAGGTGTGTACCGCGGCGATGCTCAACGGCTTTCGCATTGTGGAAGAGATGAAAGACGGCCTTTCCCGCTGGATGGCGGAAAAGGCTACGACTCAATTGAGGCGTTCTCGCGCAAGGCGATCCCCCAGACCACCGACTGGAAGCATCTGGATATCAACTTCAAGACCATCGCCAAGATCGACCAAGACCTGTGCATCGAGTGCGGCCGCTGCTATATCGCCTGCGAGGATACCTCCCACCAGTCGATTGCCAAGCTCACCGAGCAGGGCGGCGCACGCCGCTACGAAGTGATCGAGGACGAGTGTGTAGGCTGCAACCTATGCCAGATCACCTGTCCGGTAGAAAACTGCATTACGATGGTGCCACAAGAAACTGGCCAACCCTTCCTGGCTTGGGATAACGACCCACGTAACCCCTTCCGCGCTGCCTCTTAATTAACGCCGGGTAAAACGCCACCGCCCCCACTGAGTGAGGGCGGTGGCACTCTCCGCAACATGATGTTCCTTCATAAAGTAACGACAAAACACCATTTTCTTGAGAATATGAGAAAATATCGCATATAAAACTTTTTCTCATAAAAGGAAGCACAATGAAGTTACCGACCATCACCACCGCTGTCGCCACCACCGCTGCCGTTACCTTGCTGTGTTCAGCCGTCAGCGCTAACGCCGACCAGCGTATCGCCACTTTTGATTTAGGTAGTTTGGATACCCTTGATGCCCTCGGGTTAAGCGAGCAGGTGGTAGGTGTGCCAAAAGCCAGCTTGCCTACCTACCTTGATCAGTACGCCGAAGAGACCTACACCGATATCGGCGGCTTACGTTCGCCGGATATGGACGCCATCAGTGAGAGCGAACCTAGCCTGATTCTCTACACCGGCCGCCAGGGCGATTGGGAAACCGAGCTTGGCGAAATCGCCCCCTGCTTAATACCAGCCTGCAAGGTGACGATTATTTAGCCGCTTTTGACGCCAATGTACGCGAGCTGGCCAGCCGCTTAGGCGCGGATAGCGACGCGGAAGAGGCGCTTGAAATTCTGCACGCTGAGATTGAGTCCCAGCGCGAAGCGCTGAGTAACGCCCTCGCACGCTGGTCGTGACTCATAACGGCGGTAACCTGATGCTCAATCAGCACCCCGTGGTGCACGAAGTGCTGGAGATAGACGCCCTTGAGATGCCCGACAGCGTCACGTCGGAAAAGCGTGGCGAACGTACGTTTACACCGCTTTCTGCTGATGCCATTTCCGAAATTAATCCAGACGTTGTATTAGTGGTTGACCGCAGCGCAGCGATTGGTGATGAGCCCGCCGATGCGGATGCGTTAACCCAAGCACTGTCAGACGCTGGTGCCGAAAAAGCGCAGGTGGTGATGCTGACCCCGGCGCTCTGGTATCTATCCGGCGGCGGTCTGCAGAGTTTGCGTCTACAGATTGAAGAAGTCTCTTCAGCACTAAACACGACAGCTAACTAAGCGCTCACAAAAATACCCCCCTCTTTACGAGGGGTATTGCAGCCTAAGTAGCGAGAAATCTAAGTAGCGAGCAATCTCAATGGCGAGAAACGCTAGCTTAGAAAGCTTCCCAATCATCCTCGACGCTACTCTTCGCTGGGCTGCTTGCTTGAGTACGCGACGCCGGACGCAAAAGCGCGGGCTGTTGAGATGAATGCTGTAGCGAATTTTTAGACGAGGTTAGTGGGGCCTGTTGAGTACGGCTCTCCCCTTCCGCTAAACGGAAGGCTGCAACCACACTTTCAAGCCTTGCCGCCTGGTCTTCCAGCGAGCTTGCGGCTGAAGAGGCTTCCTGTACCAGCGCTGCATTCTGCTGGGTCACCTCATCCATCTGGGCAACCGCCTGGTTGACCTGCTCAATGCCCGAACTCTGCTCCTGAGAAGCGGCTGATATTTCGTCCATAATGTCGGTCACACGACGCACCGAAGAGACCACTTCGCGCATCGTTGCACCGGCGCTCTCGACTAATACTGATCCCTCTTTTACCTGGTTTGACGATGCATCAATCAGTGCTTTGATCTCTTTAGCCGCATCGGCACTGCGGCTCGCCAGGTTGCGTACTTCACTGGCCACGACCGCAAAGCCACGGCCTTGCTCGCCCGCTCGTGCTGCTTCCACCGAGGCATTGAGTGCCAGAATATTGGTTTGAAACGCAATAGAGTCGATGACGCTGATAATATCGGTGACTTTTGTGAGCTATCGGAAATACCATGCATCGTGGTAATAACTTGTTCGACGACTTCGCCACCTTGAACGGCCGTGCTGGAAGCATCGTTGGCCAGTTGGCTCGCCTGGCGGGCATTATCGGCATTCTGTTTTACCGTGGCGGTTAACTGCTCCATGCTGGCGGCGGTTTCCTGCAGCGATGCTGCCTGCTGCTCAGTGCGTGACGATAAATCCGCATTACCACTGGCAATTTCTCGCGCGCCGATATGAATCGAACCACTGCTGTCGCGCACTTCCGACACCGTTCTGGCCAAGCCACTCTGCATATGTTGCATGGCACTAAACAGCTTACCTATCTCGTTACGCCCACGGTCACTCACTTTACCCGACAAGTCGTTCTGGGCAATACGCTCAAAGTGAGTAACCGCCTCATTTAACGGTTTTACAATCGATCCCACCATGGCGATACGAACAAACAGAACCATTAACGCTGCAATTAACAACACCGCTAAATCAATATAGCCAATCAGCTGCATATCATTTTCATAATCGGCAACCATTAGGCCGTTTTGTTCAGCCATGTAGTTGTTATAAGCAGTACTCGCCTCTATAAACTGCTGGTTTAAATCGCTGGCAGACTCCCTTGCATTGCTAAACGCCTCGTCATCGCCTGCGGCCAATGCCGCTTCTTGAGGCGTCAGTCCCTGCTCCACCAAGCGCTGAAAGCTGGTAATCAAGGTTTCCAAAAGAGGTGTCTGAGCACCGATTAACTCGAGTTCGGCAAAGTACTTCTGAGCCTCCTCTTGCATGTCCTGAGCTTCATCCAAGTAATTACTGGCTTTGCGAACATCGCCTTCATAACTCGCGACAAAGTTATTCATATAAAGAGCTGTGCGTTCGCAATCGACAGTTGACCACGGTTAACCGAGCGCATTTGATCTGCGCCACGGTCGACCTCACTAAGCGACGAGCTACCCTCTTCGTCTGCTCGGTAACCGAGAAACGCAATAATTATTATTAATAGTGAAAAATTACCAAAAAGCGTTAAGCTCGTTTTAATTGAGATATTACTAAGTACACGGTTCATTATGAGGAATGCCTTCAGGCTAGTATATTAGCTATTGGCAATTTATTGAATCTAGCTGGAAACGTTCCAGCGGCTTTAGATTAACTAAAATTTGCCGTTTTTGTCTTGAAATATGTGTATCGGCTTGGAAACTATAGACTTTAGTTTTATTTAAATAATTATTTTCATTATTTCATTGGTGAAATCAAGGCGCTTTGTAAGGGAGAGCGTCAGTCCGAGACACTGAATACCGGAGGATATAGCAGTGATAATTGCAAAGCAGATCGGTAAAGGAATCTCCACCGGTATGGCTTAACAAAGCCACCAGTGGAGATAACGGAGGGCTTTTCGGGGCTATTTATCGGTGTGAATACGAATCCGGTAAAGTACGCAGTAAACCACCGGCAGCACTATCAGCGTGAGCAGCGTCGCGACGCCGAGGCCACCAATTAAAGCCACCGCCATGCTGGCGAAGAAGGCATCGCTAATCAGCGGAATCATCCCCAGCATCGTGGTCAATGCTGCCATGGCGACCGGCCGCACCCGGCTAACGGCCGCTCGCACCACTGCATGATAGCGATCTTCGTGCAACGGCAGCTGCACATTGATCTCCTCAACCAGCACAATGGCATTTTTGATCACCATACCAATCAAACTCAGGGTGCCCAGCAGCGCCATAAACGAGAAAGGCAAACCAGTGATCAGTAGCGCTCCAACCACGCCAATAATGGTTAAGGGTACCAATGACCAGATGGCCAAGGGTTGGCGGAAGTTGTTAAACAACACCACGGTGATAATAAACATCATCACCAGCCCCAGCGGTAGCGAAGAGAATAGCCCGCTTTGAGCCTCGCCAGCCGTCTCATACTCGCCGCCCCACTCCAACCGATAGCCAGGCGGCAATTCCAACGCTTCCACCTGAGGGCGGATGTCGGCCAGTACACTGGCGGCGGTCACACCACTTAGCGGATCCGGCTCGCCGTACACCGCTAGCATGCGTTCGCGATTGCGGCGCATGATTAGCGGGTCCGCCACCTGGTAGTAATAGCGCTGATCACCTGGTCGGCGGTGATATATGCCCTTGCTCGGCACTCCAAACATTGAGCGAGCCGAGGTTATCTACATCGTGACGCTGTTCAGGAATCGCCCGAGCCACCATAGGAATCAGATCGCTACCGTCACGATAGACGCCCACCTGACTGCCGCTGGTACTCAATGCCAACGTGCTGGCCAAGTCGTCGCGGGTAACGCCTAATCTGCGCGCGGTATCTTCCATAAATACTGGTTTAATCGCTTGGACGCGGTTTCGCCAGCTGGTGCGTACGCTAGTCATATGGGGCGTATCACGGAACATGGCTTCCACCTGGTCGCCCAATTGGCGAAGCACCTCGGGATCGCTGCCATAGAAGCGTGCTTCCAACTTGGCTTTGGGCGCAGGGCCGACTTCCAGCGGCGCAATTTTGTAGTCGATATCGCTGTGGTGGCGCTTAAGCACCCGTTCAACATCGGCCATGCGTTCACGCTGAGTGGCTTTATCGTCGGTTTCGACGATCAACTGCGCGTAGCTGGCATAGCGGTCTTCCGGCGAGTAGGGTGAGGGTAAAGCGCTGCGCGCCGCCACCTACCGTGGTGGTGAGGTGACGAATGCCCGGCATTTCCATCACGCTGTCTTCCAGTTCACTGACACGACGCTGAGTTTCGAGGATATCCGTGCCTTCCGGCATGCGGTAATCGACAAAAAAGATCGGTGTGTTCGACGCTGGGAAGAAGGCATTTTTAACCGAGCCAAAGCCGACCACCGCGCCAGCCAATATCGCTCCCACCAGCACTAGCGTGACCCAACGAAACCGAATGCCCGTGATGATCGCTCGGCTAAAAAACCGATAAACCACCCCCTTTGTAGGGGTCCTCCCGACCATCGCCCGGGGCCACATTGCGGAAAAACAGCTTGAAGTAGAAAGGCGTGAGCGTCAGCGCGGTAATCCAGCTGAGCAGCAACGAGTAAAGCAGCACGAAAACAGCGAGCCGATGAACTCACCCGTGGTATCGGGCGATAGGCCAATGGGCGCAAAAGCAGCAATCGCAATCAGCGTGGCCGCCAGCAACGGCCATGCGTTTTGGCGAACCACCTGATGGGCTGAATCACGGATGCTGTGCCCACGTTTTAACCCGACCAGCATGCCTTCGGTGACCACTATGGCGTTGTCTACTAGCATACCAAGGGCGATAATCAGCGCACCCAGCGAGATCTTTTCCAACTGCAAGCCGTGAAAACGCATCAGCATAAAGGTGCCAATAATGGTGATCAGCAGGATAAAACCCATCAATAGACCGCTGCGCCAGCCCATAAACAGCATCAGCACAACGATCACAATAGCCACTGCCTGGATCAAGCTCATCAGGAAACCCGATACCGCCTCATCGACCACTTGCGGCTGGTCGTAAACGACATTGAGTTCCATACCCAGCGGCGTGCGTGATTCCAGCTCCGCGATACGCTGTTGCAGCCGTTCACCAACCTCGACCACGTTCACACCACTTTTAAACGAGATGCCCAGCGAGATGGCCGGCCTGCCCATATCGCGATAAAGCTGCTGGGGCTGCTCCGCCAGCTCGCGGCTCACATCGGCAACATCGCTCAACCGTACCAACTCGCCATCACCTTCACTGACAATTAGCGCGCGCAGGTCCTCAATATTTGCCGCACTTCCCGTCGGCGTGATTCTGAAGCGACGGCCATCTTGTTTAAGATGCCCTGAATTGGCCACCGCATTCTGGGTATCGAATAACTGCTGTAGACGGGTTAGCGGAATATTCAGTGCGCGCAAGCGCTCGCGGTCGACTTCAATGTAAATGCGCTCTTCATGCTCACCGCCCAGCGATACCTTCTCGACCCCTTCTACCAACGTCAGCTCACGCTTGAGAAAATCAGCATGATCGGCCAAGTCGGGCATGCGGTAGCTTTCACCAGTCAGGTTAACCATGAAGCCAAATACATCGCCAAAATCGTCGTTAACACGCGACTGACTGGCTCCCGGTGGTAGTGCTGCCTGGGCATCCTGTACTTTACGGCGCAGCGAATCCCACAGCTGCTCCAGCTCCTCGTTTTGCACCGTGCTTTCCAGCTCAACGGTAATCTGCGAAAGGCCGTCAGAACTCACCGAGCTGATGCGCTTGATCGACGACATCTCCTGGATCGACTCTTCCAGGGTCGAGGTGACCTCCTGCTCGACTTCTTCAGGCGTTGCACCAGGGTATTGGTGGTGATGAGCGCGTTGCGAATGGTGAATTCAGGGAATTCCAGCTGGCCCATGCCTAAAAACGACAGCGCCCCACCGGCCAGCAGCACGACTGTCATCAAATAACTGGCGGCTCGGTGACGTAAAAATAGTCGACCATATCAAAGCCCCTGCTCTTTTTCCCACGGCGTCACCTGGGTGTCCGCGGTTAAGCGGTGGGCACCGGCGGCCACAATACGGTCACCTGCCGCTAATTCGCCGCTGACCTCTAATCCGTTCGACGTTAAGGCCCCGACATTAACCAGCACCGCCTCAACGCTTTCTGGCTCAACAAATCGCCATACCTGGGCTTGGTTAGGGTCGTCACCTGCATAACTCACCGCCTCAGGCGGCAAATGCCAAACCTGCGTAGCGTGGGTGGATTGCAACTCACTTAAGTCCAGCCGTACGTTGGCGCTCATGCCATCCAACAAGGTGATGTCGTCGGGCTGGGGAAGCGTGAGGGTAACTTCATATGCCAAGCTCTGCGCGCTGGCTTGGGTGGTATACGAGGCTAACTGGGCAAGATAGGGTTTATCGCTGTTACCAAAGCGTACTTCATACGCCAATCCATTCCCGAAGGGCGCATCATTGCTTCGCGGCATGCGTTGAACAATCTGCTCGGGCAGGTGAAACACCACATCTAACTGGCCTGGCTGCTGAATCACCGCTACCGTTTCCTGCACCTGTACAATCTGGCGGTTATCCACCGGCACCTGAGCGATCACGCCATCATAAGGGGCGCGCAGTTGGGTATGCGTGACCTGCTCCTGAGCCTGCTCGAAGTTGGCTCGGGCAGCCCGCCACTCGCTTTCCGCCCTCATCAAACTGGGGATTGACTGACCGCGCCGCGTTCCAGGGTATAGCGCATGCGCTCTAGCTGAGCCTTGGCGAGCTCCAAGCGCGAACGAGCGCTATCCAGTGCACTCTGCGCATTACGATCATCAATGCGCGCAATTACATCACCCTCGCTCACCTGCTGACCGGGACTCACATTGAGCTCCAGTAGCTCCCCCGCCATACGAAATGACAAATTGCTTCGGGTAGAGGCTTCCACCCGCGCCGGAAACTGACGTAAGGCAGAGGCATTTGCCGACTGCAATGTCATCAACTTCACGGGTCTAACCACCCTCTCATTGGACTGCGCCTGCGGCTGCTCGCAGCCCATTAGCATCAGCAGGACCAGCGTGACTGGCAGATAACGGAGAAGAGTAATGGGCACGGCAGGCTCCTTGATGGCGGACAGTGCAGCTTTTAACTGAAAATTTTAAACCCGATTTTAAACCCGAATTTCAAACCCGAATTTCAAACCTGAGCTTTAAATCTAAATTTCAAATCTTAATTCGGAAAGTACCTAACTGTAAAAACGACACTGGATAGCGTATACACTTCACTGACATTCATGAATGTCAGTGAAGTGTATAATAATCACCATTCGGCGACTTTGCTATCTATCAATGCCAAAATACCACTACCTCTATCCATAGGAGCCGCTATGTCCCGTCGTAAGGCAGACGCCGAACGTACCAGAGAAACTATTCTGGACGCGGCAGAGACCACCTTTTAGCTCAAGGCGTGTCGCGCACTACACTGGCGCACATTGCCGAAGCGGCGGGAGTGACAAGGGGAGCCATTTATTGGCACTTTGAAGACAAAGACGCATTGTTCAATGCGCTGCTTGAACGAGTGCGAATCCCGCTGGATGAGATTGTCGATGATGCAGCGCTCCGCCTCGGCGCCAACCCGATCGCTTGCCTGCGCGAAATAGCCCAGCGCTCACTAGCCGGTATCTGTCACGACCTGCCGCTCCAGCGGGCCGCTACTATCGTGCTACACCGCTGCGAGAAACTGGAAGACGCCCATCCACGCATCAGCATGATTACGCGGCTCTCAGAGCATGCCGAAGTGCGGGTCGAGCAGCTATTCGAACAGGCGCAGCTAGCCGGCCACCTCCGCGCCGACCTTACGCCCGAAAGCGCACGCCGCCAATTTCACGGTTTTTTGATTGGCACCTGTTTTGATTGGCTGCAAGACACCCAGCAGTACTCGCTGGATGATGCCCGCGAGAGCATTGTCGAAACGTTGATGCGCGGGCTTTTGGTGGAGAACTCGCCTTAACAACTTGAGCTAACTTGGCACGCGGATTGCTTCTATGACCAGGAGACCTTACTCACCTGGAGCCCGCCATGCACCTTACTGATTATCCCCTCAGCGAAGTCCCCACCAGCGCCCGGAAGGGCTTGCTCTCTATCTCTGTCGTACTGCTTGGTTTTACTTTTCTTTACCGCCACCATGTGGGCGGGGGCACCCTGGGCCAGGCTTTCTCGATTGGACAATTACTGTGGATCATCGTGATCGGCAACCTACTATTGGTGCTTACGCGGCGACCCTTGCCTATATCGCCTGTAAAGCGGCCTCACCTCCGTGCTGATGGGGCGTTTCTGCTTCGGTGAGAGAGGTAGCAAGCTGTCCGACTTCATTCTCGGCTTTACCCAGATTGGCTGGTACGCCTGGGGTACTGCAACTATCGCGCTGGTACTGGTACGCACCACTGGAATGCCTGAATGGCTGGAAATCCCCCTAATGGTGCTATTTGGGTTCGGTTTCTGCGTGACCGCCATGATTGGTTACAAGGGCATGGATTGGCTTTCACGCTTTGCCGTCCCCGCCATGATGCTATTTATTATTATCAGCCTGTTCACCGGGTTAGTGGATGCCCGCGGTTTTGCAGGGCTAAGCCAACAGACACCAACGGAAAGCATGAGTGTGGCGGCGGCGATCACCGTGATTATCGGCACCTTTATCAGTGGCGGCACCCAGGCCACTAACTGGAGTCGCTTCGCCAAGACGCCGAAAATTGCCGTTATCGCGACCCTCGCGGCGTTTTTTATCGGCAACGGTTTAATGGTGCTCACCGGCGCACTAGGCACCCTCATTTATCAGCAGGCGGATATTGTCGATGTGCTGATTGCACAAGGGTTTGTCACCATTGCCGTGCTGATGCTGTTCCTGAATATCTGGACGACTCAGGACAACACCATCTATAACTTCGCCGTCGCAGGATGCAACTTACTACGCACCGAAAAGCGCCGCTTGGTCACCGTGGGCGGCGCGGGCATTGGCACCGTGCTGGCGGTAGGCGGCATGTACAACCTGTTGATTCCCTTCCTGGTGCTGCTGGCACCTTCATTCCGCCCATGGGCGGGGTCATCATGGCGGACTTCTGGCTCAAACATAAAGGCCGCTACCCGACGCTTGCGTCCGCTGCGTTACCGGATTTCAACCGCCGTGGCTTAACCGCTTATGCGTTAGGTGCCGGGGCCGCTTACTTTTCTCCCTTACTGCCACCGTTGGTGGGGTCGCGGTGGCAGCAGGCAGCTACGCCGTGCTGCTGCGCGTAAACCACGCTACGCTAAGCGATACGCTTCCTTCACCCGTTAAACAATAAGTGAGCCCTATTTTGGATATGCAGATCATTAACGCCCGCCTACGTCAGCGCCCTGAGCTTTATCGACTTGAAATAGACAATGGCGTGTTCACGGCCATTACTGCCCAAGACGCGCCGCAAACGCCGAGCGAAGGTCAGATCGACGCGGGCGCCCAGCTTGTTTGTGCGCCGTTTATTGAGCCCCATATCCATCTGGATGCAGCGCTGACGGCTGGGGAGCCCAATTGGAACCAGAGCGGCACGTTGTTCGAAGGAATTGAGCGCTGGGGTGAACGCAAGCCAATGCTATCGGAGGCCGATATTCGCGAGCGGGCGCTGAAAACGCTTAACCTGCTGATCAGCAACGGCGTTCAGTTTGTGCGCACCCACGCCGATACCAGCGACCCTAGTTTGGTAGGAATCAAAACATTGTGCGCCCTGCGCGACGAGTTGAAAGATAAGATCGACATCCAGGTGGTTGCCTTTCCGCAAGACGGCCTGCTCTCCTACCCAGGGGGTGAAAAACTGCTCGAAGAAGCGCTGGAAATCGGCGCCGATGTGGTCGGCGGCATTCCCCATTTTGAATACACCCGCGAACTGGGCGTGGCGTCCATGAAGCGGGTGATCGAACTGGCAATCAAGTACGACCGCTTGGTCGATGTTCACTGCGACGAGATCGATGATCCCAACTCGCGTTTTCTTGAAGTGCTGGCCTGCGAAGCCCTGTTTAACGAGTTGGGCAGCCGCGTGACCGCCAGCCATACCACTGCAATGCACTCTTACGACAACGCCTACTGCTCCAAGCTATTTCTGTTGCTCAAACGCTCGGGTATCAACTTTGTCTCCTGCCCCACCGAAAGCATCCACCTGCAGGGGCGCTTCGACAGCTACCCCAAACGCCGCGGCGTCACCCGCGTGAAAGAACTCAACGAGGCAGGGATCAATGTGTGCTTTGCCGAAGATTCCATCGTCGACCCCTGGTACTCGCTAGGTAACGGCAAACTGCTGCGCTCGCTGGATTTCGGCCTGCATATCTGCCAAATGATGGGCTATCAGGATTTCAGCCAAGCGCTTTCACTGATTACCGACAACAGTGCCCGCACGCTGAATATTGAAGATCGTTACGGCATTGAAGTAGGCAAACCCGCCAGCTTCAACCTGCTGGACGGCGAGGATGATTACAGCGTACTGCGCACCCAGGGCGAGGTACTGCTGTCGGTACGCCATGGCGAAATCATCATGCAGCGCGATCCCACCAAGATCACCACGCCTGCGTGGCTTGGCTAAGCCAGATGGCTTGGGCCAGCTCATCCATACCCAGTCGGTGAATGTGTGCAAGCTCCGGGTGAGGCTGGTTTAATTACCCTTAACCATGACAGCGCTTACTATATATCCAATAAATAGCCATAAAACGCAGTATTACGCTGCCAACCTAACGATTCATAAAGGTGTTGCGCGCGCTCGTTCTCGATTTGCGTCATGAGGATCAGGCGCGCTACACCATGCTCGCGGGCAAGCTGGGTTGCGGCTTCCATCAACGCCCTACCCGTCCCCCCTTTCACGCCCATCGGGACACACAAAGAGGTCATTCAGCGTCCAACGCGCATTTAGCCCCACCGTGGATACCCCTGGATAAAGCTGAACAAAGCCAGTCAACGCCCCTTCGCCGTTTTCGCTGACCAAAATGCGCGAATCCGCCTGACCAAAGCGCTGGCGTAGAAAGTCACGCGCCGCCTGCACATTACTTGGCTGTTCGTAAAACTGCCGGTAGCCGTCTAATAGTTCGGCTAACGCATCAAGGTCGTGCATGGTGGCGGCGCGAATGGTGGTCATTAGTCGTTTCCTCAGAGTAGCTATTACACTGTAGCGATACAGTAAGGGTTGGGGTGCCAGCGTATTTTCTCGATTCATTCTTGTAGTAGTGTATCGTGCTTTACAAGCATAGCTTTAAACCAAAACAGCAGGGGACAACACGTTCCCAATGGGGTCAACGTGGTTCAACCGTTCTCTTCGCAGACTGGGTCTCGCGCTTCGATATGTAAGGCTTGGAGCGTGCATGCGTTTACTGCCAGCGGCGTACTGCTCGGCACAATGGCGATGCTCTCACTCATCGACAACAATCCGGTCGCCTGTCTCCTCTGGCTAGGCGCGGCGATGCTGGTCGATGGATTCGATGGCACCTTGGCGCGTAAGTATGAAGTGAAGTCCCTGGTGCCCTATTTCGATGGCTCGACCCTTGATATGGTCATCGATTACCTTACCTGGGCTTTCATTCCTGCCCTTTTATCTACTTCTTCATAGAACTGCCGCCTAATCTAGCGCTGCTGTCCGTCTTCATCATTCTGCTGTCATCCATGTTCTGTTTCTGCAACGTCAATATGAAAAGCCAGGATAATTTCTTCGTTGGCTTTCCTGCTGCCTGGAATATCGTTGCGGTATATTTTTATATTCTCGATTTCCCGCCTTACATCGCGTTTGCCGCTATCATTTTTTTGGCCGTACTCACCGTGACAAGGATGAAGTTTCTTCACCCGTTTCGGGTTCGCCTGTTTATGCCGCTCAATATCGCCGTCACGCTGGCATGGTTCGCATGTGCCGTGTCACTGGTGCTTTCAACCCCCGAACACGCCACCTGGGCACTGTGGGGTTGGGGTATGGCATCCGTTTATTTCATCGGTATGTGCCTATGGCGCACAGCGCAGGAATGGCTTGATTGAGCAAAGACGGTTCGATTGAATCAGGTGCCCGGTTGCAACAAGGAGGATGCAAGATGTCATTAACCCCGCAACAGCAGGAGAAATTCAGAGCGCTGGCGGCAGAGGTCGAAGGGATCGATGTCGAAGTCTACGAACGCTTCGACCGCGACCCGCTGGAGCCGATCATCGGCTTGGCAAGCCGAATCTGCGCATCGGCTTTTTTTGGGCGCGACCCAGGGCGTGATGAGGTACGCCACGGCGAACCTTTCATCGGGGCCGGCGGGCAGTTGGTCAGAAAGGCGCTTTACGAGCAGCTTCACGGCGAGAAAATGCCGGACTTCGAGGCCTCACGCGCCGTGGGCGAGCACTTTTCTGGATCAACACCGTGCCTTACAAGCCTGTCGGCAACAAGGCGTGGTCCATGAAGGTCAAACGCCACTTTCACGGCTTGATGAACGAGATTCTGATCTCCCGCTGGGAAGGGCGTACTCTAATCACGCTGGGGCGCGAAGCCTTCCTGTGGTTCGGTATCGGCCGCTCGAAGGAGGAGCGCGCTCGCCTTGAAGCCTTCTGGAAGCAAGAAGACCGCTTTGAAAGCAGTATTGAGGTGACGCTGGAGGATGATCGCGGCGAGACACAGACCTTTACGCTCTATCCGCTTCCTCACCCCTCTCCGCTCAATCAAACCTGGTATGCCCGTTTTCCAGCGCTCTTGAAGCAGCGCCTGGAGCAGTTGGAAGTACGCCAGGGCAACCTCACCTTGTGAGGCCCGTGATCGAGCCTTCATCCCAGCACAGCTACATGTGCCTGCGCTTCTTCCACCATCTCGGTGGCAAGTTCGCCCACCGTACGCACGGCCGCTTCGATCTCAGGGGTTAGCGTAAACGCATAATTTAGACGCAGACATTGGCGAAATTTACCCGAGGCAGAGAACAGCGAGCCCGGTGCCACATGGATCGCACGCTGCGCTAAGCGCTGGTTGAGCCGCACACAATCCACCGCAGCGGGTAACTCAACCCACAGCAAAAGCTGCCCTGTGGGTAGCTGATACCCGCCCCTGCGGGGAAGTAGCGCTGCACCCAACTGATCATGATATCGCGCTGGCGTTGATACTGACGAGTGGCGAAACGGACATGGCGCTCATAGTGCCCTTTGGCGACGAACTCCGCTACCGCCAACTGCGGCAGCGTGGCCGAGGCGCCGGTAGAGACGTACTTCATATGCAGCGCCTGATCGCGATAGCGCCCCGGTGCCAGCCAGCCCACCCGCAAGCCAGGCCCCACCGTCTTGGAAAACCACTGCACAGCAGGACGCGCCCATCATCATCGAAGGATTTCACGGTGCGCGGCCTAGGCAGGCTAAACGATAAGTCGCCGTAGATATCGTCTTCGATAATCGCCACATCGAAGCGCTGGGCAAGCTGAAAAAGCGCGCGCTTGCGTGCTTCCGGCATGGTGTAACCCAGCGGGTTGTTGAAGGTCGGCGTTACCTGAATGGCGCGGATCGGCCACTGCTCCAGGGCCAGCTCCAACGCCTCCAAGCTAATACCGGTTTGGGGATCGGTGGGTATCTCCAGTGCTTTTAAGCCATTAGCTTTAAGTATCTGCATGGTGCCGTAAAAGCTAGGTGAATCCACCGCCACCACATCACCGGGCTGGGTGAGAGTACGCAACGAAATCGCCAGCGCCTCCTGGCAACCAGTGGTAATCATGATGTCGTCTGGGTGCAGCAAACAACCGGAGGCAACCGCCAGCCGCGCCACCTGCTGGCGCAACTCTGGGCTCCCGCTCAGCTTGTCGTAATTAAAACCGTTTAGCTCCGTACTGCGGTGCAGACCCGCTAAAATCTTCGACAATGGCCGCAACGATTCATACTCAAGGTTGGGCACTCCACGCCCGAGCAGGAGCCGGTTATCGTCTCGCTGGGTGGCGACCAGTTCCAGTACCTGATCCCACTGGGAAATATCCAGCGGCCGCTGTGCTGGGCGTGAAACCGATGGCAACACCGCAGGCACCCCTACTTGGCAAAACGAAGTAGCCAGACTTGGGGCGCGATTCGATCAGCGCCACATCCATCAATTGCCGGTAGGCCTCCTGGGCCGTTGAAATGCTAACGTCCAGCTCCTGACACACCGCACGAATAGAGGGGAGTCGATCACCTACGCGATAAATATTGTGCTCGATGCGCTCGCGCAGTATAGCCGCGACCTCTTCATAGCGTGTCATGCGCCACCCCCTTCCCAAGCAGTACAGTTGCCTATTTAAATCGCCATACAGAGACATAATACACAGCATCTGTATCTATAAAATAAAAAATCCTATATCTGTATCAAAATTAGCGTGCTGAGTAAGCTAAGTAGGCAAACTACCGGAGGGATCGCCATGCCACGCTTCAGCCTCACTCAGCTGCGCTATCAATTACGCTGCTACCGAGACTACCGCCGCAGCCGCCGCCAGCTGCTAGCACTTGATGACAGGTTGCTAAAAGATATTGGCATTAGCCGCACACAGGCGCTCAGAGAAGGACGTAAGGCATTTTGGAAACAGACATCGATAGCAAGGGGGCCGTATGACAAGCGCTGAGTACTATTTACTCGACGTCTTTACCGACCAGCCCTTTATGGGCAATCAGTTAGCGGTATTTTTAAATGCCGATGGACTCGATGCCAGCACCATGCAGGCGTTGGCCAAGGAGCTGAATCTAGCCGAAACAGTGTTTTTAGGTGCCGCCACTGGGCCTAACCACTACCCAATGCGTATTTTTACGCCGACCCAAGAACTGCCCTTTGCCGGCCATCCGACGGTGGGTACCGCGCAGCTACTCGCCGAGCTCGGCTTGATTGACCGGCAACAAACGCTCGTGCTGCAGCCGCCCGTGGGTGAGCTGGCGATAAGCTATGAGAAGGGAAGAGCAACATTTACCACCGCTCAGGCGGCCAAATTGACAGACAGCACGCTTGATCACGCCAGCGCAGCGATACTACTCGGCCTTGGCCGTCATCAGGTTATTGGCGATCCGGTGATTGCCTCCTGCGGCCTGCCTTTTCATCTTATTCAGTTGAGCGACCTGACTGCCCTGCAACACATAAAGATATCCGAAGCCGTGTGGGCAAAAGCCGTGGCATCCAGCAGCGCCGAACAGGTATACCTGTATGTGATTGAGACATCGGATAATGCAGAAACAGTGCTTCGCAGCCGGATGTTCTCAAGAGAGCATGGCCTGTGCGAAGACGCCGCCACCGGGAGTGCAGCGGCAGCACTCACCGGCTATTTAGCCAATAAACAATCCAGACAATCCAGACAATCCAACGCCTTACATTGCCGGGTTCATCAGGGTGTTGAGATGGGACGACCAAGCGTGATCTACACCGCCGCCAACGGGCCCATTAAGCCAGGATTGGTGACGGTGAGTGGTAGTGCGCTAGTCATTGGAAGGGGCGTGTTAACCACATATCAGTAGCGTTATGACCGGTGCTAAACGCCCCTTTTAGCAGCACTTTTGGCCGCCATAGTACTCGCTGCGATCAGGCAATCGTTACGTCTTTGGAGAGGTAGACATCCTGAATGGCATGCAGCAGGTCAACGCCTTCGTTCATTGGCTTTTGGAACGCTTTGCGTCCCGAAATCAAGCCCATCCCCCCGGCGCGTTTGTTAATGACAGCGGTACGCACCGCGTCACCGAGATCAGTGTGCCCTTTGGAGCCGCCGCCGGAGTTAATCAATCCTGCACGCCCCATAAAGCAGTTGGCGACCTGGTAGCGGGCCAGATCAATAGGATGATCCGTGGTCAGTTCGCTATACACATTATCGTGAGTATGACCGAAACCGACCGCCGTGTAGCCGCCGTTATTCTCAGGCAGTTTTTGTTTGACGATATCCGCCTTAAGGGTGGCGGCCATGTGGTTAGCCTGACTGGTGAGGTCGGCAGACACGTGATAGTCGGTGCCGTCCTGCTTGAAGGCGGGGTTACGTAAATAAGCCCACAATACCGTCACCATCCCCAACTGGTGGGCGCGCTCGAAGGCCTCACTGATTTCCATGATTTGCCGACGGCTCTCGTGAGAGCCAAAGTAAATGGTTGCCCCGACAGCCACACACCCCATATCGTGCGCCTGCTCTACTTCGGCAAACAGCGTTTGGTCGTATATCGCCGGGTAGCTTAGCGTCTCGTTATGGTTAAGCTTCAGCATCATTGGGATTTTATGGGCGTAGCGTCGCGCCACTGAAGACAAAACACCGAGCGTCGAGGCCACACCGTTACAGCCGCCTTCAAGTGCCAGCTCAACAATATTGGCCGGATCGAAGTAGCGCGGATTAGGCGCAAAAGAAGCGCCTGCCGAGTGTTCAATGCCCTGATCTACTGGCAGCAAGCTAAGGTAGCCGGTGCCTGCTAAGCGGCCATGGTTAAAGAAGCTTTGCATGTTACGCAGCACCGCTGGGCTGCGGTCGTTATCGATCATGACCCGGTCGATGAAGTCGGGGCCGGGTAAATGCAAACTATCGCGGCGAATTCCCTGACACGTATGGTTAAGAAGGCTCTCGGCATCGTTGCCGAGCAAAGCGGCTATATCGGTGGTCATGAAACACTCCTTTGCTCTTAATTTGTAATAAAGTGTAAGTGTACGTCAAACACTTCTTCAATAGAGCATAGAGCTTAAATATAACCTGGGAAAGTACCGCCCCATGTACTAAAGGAAAAACACGGGGCAGTAAGTTTGCCAATCGCGTTATGCCGCCTGGACTTCGATGCGTCGCGTGCGGTGGCTATCCTTTTGGGCAGCGTTAGCGTCAGCACACCATTGACGATAGTGGCCGTAATGGCGTCGCTATCCACTTCGTGGCTGAGGTTAAAACGCCGCGCAAAGCGCTGACCCCGCACCTCGGCATGCAGCGCACTCATCCCGTCGGGCATGCTCAACGCTATTTCACCTTCCAAGCTCAGCACGTTGTTGTCGAGCTCAATTTTTAGCGTTTCATGCGTCACGCCGGGCATATCCGCTATCAACTTGAGAGCGTTAGACTCCTCAATGATATCCACCGCTGGCAGCAAGGTCTCCTGAGAGCGCTTGTCTTCATCATGCCGCTGAAGTGGAGAGTGGTTAGATGAACGAACAACATTATTCATGGTTTATCGCCTCCTTAATCAAGGTTCATAAACATGACTCAGGCTGCCTGAACATCAATACGGCGCGGTTTTAGCTCCTCCCGCTTAGGCAGCACAATCTCAAACACGCCATGAGCATGGCGCGCTTCAGCCCGATCGGCATCTAGACCGTCAGGCAGTGCGATAGCCCGCACGAACTCACCACTGGGGCGCTCACGGCGAAATACCGGGCGCGAGCTACCATCCTCGTTACTGGCCCCTACCGGTTCGCGTTTGCCACGCAGGGTGAGCACATTGTCTTGTACATCAATGGTCAGGTCCGAGGGTGCCAACCCGGCAGCAAACACATAGACGCGCACGGCGTCATCGCTGCGGGCGACGTTAGTCATCGGAAAGCTACCCCGCGGCACCGAGCGAATATCCATCGCATTACCATCGGGAAAGAAGCCGTCCAGCAGTTGACTAAACCAGTCAAACTGTCGAGGCGAGCCGGTTTCAAAACGCTTGAGTTCGTCAAACATAGCGAACACCTCCTAGAGTAGACAGATAATCAAAAGAGGCAGCCACGCCAGAGAGCAGCGCCTCCGTAATCTGCAAAATAGGAGCTTTCAAACGGCTTTCAAGGGGGGCAATAGCAATTTTTGGCGGATTAAGAAGTATCAATCGTGCTGGCATTAGACAGTAACTCATCCCCTTTGTAGGCGTCCACGAGATGCGACTGCTGCCAAAGCCGGGCCACCAGCTCCTGAATAAAGGTACGCACGATCAGCGAGGGGCGGCGCCCTGCCCGGGTCACGACACAAAACGGCGAAGCGATCTCGACTTGATCCGGTAGCAGCGCTTTGAGTTCGCCTCGCTCCACCCAGTGGCTAGCGTAGTAGTGGGGCAAGTTACCGATAAAGTGACCGCTTAAAATCAGCAGCGCCTGGGCCTCCATATTTGAGGCATGGGCGCCAACTTGCGCGCTGGGGAAGCTTTTAAGCTCCTGAAGATTGGCATAAGGGCGCACTACAAAGGGATGTTTGATCACTTCTTCAACCGTTAATTGTGCGCTATCGCGGCCAAACAGTGGGTGCCGTTTTGCGCAATAAATGCCGTGCATCTCGGTATAGACCTGGCGGTGCTGCAAGCCTTCCATCTGTGCCGTTTCCGGTAGAATGCCTAATTGCACCTCACCATTAGCAATGTCGCCAATCAAGCGATCAGGGCTGCCCACAGTGATATTAAGTCGTGCCTTAGGGTTCTTGCGCAGAAACTCGCCAATCACACCCTGCAGATCAAGATCCACATCCATGATGGTGTTATCGACCACACCTAGTCGCAGCGTGCCGTAAACCGAGCTGCGTAGCTCGCTCATTTCACTATCAAAATCGTCTACCGAAGCAAGCAGCAATTTAGCGCGCTCATACACAATGGCGCCCCGTTCGGTCAGTTCAAATCCCTGCCTACCCCGACGACAAACGGTAAACCCCACCCGCTCTTCAAGCGCGCGGATATGAAAACTCACCGCTGACTGGCTCATGTGCAGTGCCGTCTGGGCACCGGCAAATCCACGATGTTCGGTAACGGCAAGAAATACGGAAAGGCTTTTAAGGTCGGCGGCGGAGAGTTTCATCAGCATGCTCCACGTTAGTGCAATTAACATCAACAAAACGGGTATGAACATCGAAAGATAGCAATTTTATTGTTGCATCACACCTGCTTAACTCAAGGGGTTCTTGTTCAACAGGCCTTCGCCTTTGTTTCGAGTATCACCACCCCGAGGAGCATCCCCATGCAACGCATCCCCACTATCACCGCTAGCCTCCTACTTGGCGTTAGCTTCGCCACTACCGCCCACAGCGATCTGCTTGAAGACATTCGTTCGGAAGGCACCTTTACCGTGGGTACAGAAGCACGCTTTGCGCCATTCGAATATATCGAAGAGGGCGAAATCGTCGGCTACTCCGCCGATATCATGGAACACATCATGCCCGAGCTTGAGGGTGTCGAACTGATCCGCATGGATCTCCCCCTGGCAAGGCATTCTGCCGGGGCTGGAGCGCGAGCGCTTTGACTACGTGATCACCTCGGTCACCGCCACGCCGGAACGTATGGAGCGCTACCACTTAAGCGCGCCCATTGCCGACGCCACCATGGCGATTCTCAAGCGTGCGGGCGAAGAGGGTATAAGCTCACCAGAAGATATCGCCGGTAAGGTAGCCGCTGCCCAGGCAGGCTCCGCTCAGTTAGAAGCGCTGGAAGCCCTGGCCGCCGAGCTAGAGGGAAGCGGGTACTCCCGTTGAGGACATCCGCACCTACACCGGCGTGGATGAGGCCTATGCCGAGCTGGGAACCGGCCGTGTCGATGTGGTGATCAACAGCCTGCCTAACCTGCTCGAAGCCGAACGCACCCGTCCTGATATGTTTGAGAGTGGTCGGCACCTTCGGTGACCCGGTTTACTTCTCCTGGGCTGGCCGCGACGACGAAGAGAGCGCGTCATTAAACGCCTTCATGGACGAGCAGATTCAACGCCTCAATGAAGACGGCACCCTAAATGAACTGCAGGAAAAATGGTTTGGTAGCCCGATGGATCTGCCGCTGGAACTGCCTGCAGCTGAGTAAGACAGCTTGTCGTTGACCTAGCCGCACTACTTCGCTTTCTGGATGACCCATGCTTGAGATCCTGTTCAACCACTACCCTGTGCTGCTTGAAGGCTTGGCCACCACCCTGGTGGTCTCGCTTTCCGCCATCGCCCTGGGCCTAGTGTTAGGTGTCTTACTGGCCTTCGGCTTGACCAGCCGCTATGGCCTATTGCGCTGGCCCTGCGGGCTTTACCGTAGCTTTTGGCGCGGCACCCCCATCCTGCTGCAACTACTGCTGGTCTACTATTTGTTGCCCGAAGTCGGTATTGAGATCGCGCCTATTACCGCCGCCATTTTGACGCTGACGCTGAACACGGCAGCCTTCCAATCGGAAATTTTCCGCAGCGGCATCAGCCATATACCCGCCGGGCAAATCGAGGCAGCGCGCATGGCGGGCATCTCTGCATGGCAAACCCGCAGGCGCATCATCATGCCGCAGGTCTTTCGCCTCACCCTGCCACCGCTGACCAACGAGATCATCACCATCCTCAAGAATTCCTCGCTGATCTCGGTCATCGCGGTGACTGAACTGATGCGCGTTAGCGAGCAGATCGCCTCGCGTACCTTTCAGCCGCTGGAAACGTATTTGGCTGCCGCGCTGCTGTATCTCGCGGTCAATTTGGTGCTGGCGCGTTTCAGCGCTCACCTGGAACGCCGTATGAGCGGCGGTTTGGCCACCGAATAGGAGATGCCCGCTATGTTCGATATTACCCTGCTATGGGAAGTGCGTGGCCTGATCCTACAAGGTTTCTGGAACACGCTATGGATCTGCTTTACAGGTTGCCTACTGGCGCTTTCGCTGGGTCTGGTGCTTGCCGCACTGCGTCTGGCCAACCCACGCCTGTTCAGCTACCCGGTCGCCTGCTACGTAGAGCTTTGCCGCGGCACCCCCCTGCTGATTCTGCTGTTCCTGCTCTATTACGGCGGCCCCAGCATTGGCTTGACGCTGAGCGCCAGCGTCGCAGGCGTAGTGGGGCTTGGCTTTTATGGTGCCGGTTATTTTGCAGAAATTTATCGTGGCGGCTTCAAGTCGATTCCCAAAGGCCAGTTGGAGGCGGCGCGGATGCTCGGCATCTCTCGCTGGCATGCGCTGACACGCATTCAGATTCCGCAAATGGCACGCTTGATCGTGCCGCCGGGTACTAATCAGTTGATCATTTTGGTGAAAGAGTCTGCGCTGATTTCAATCATCTCAGTAGATGACCTGACCAAAAACGCCACCACTATCGTCAACCAGACCTTTCAAGTCATCGAGCCCTACTTGGCCGTTGCCCTGCTCTACTGGCTAATGATCGAGCTGATTGCCCGTGGCGGCTATGCGCTGGAAAAGCGTCTGGCCAATCGTCAACCACGCCCTGCCGCTCAACAAGGAGCTACTCCCCATGTCCATGGCTGACACGCTCTCATCCTCATCGCCCGCGCGCCAGAAGTCGATTGTCGAGGCACACGGCATCAGCAAGCAGTTTGGCGACCTGGAAGTGCTGACCAATATCGACTTCAGCCTCGCCCCTTCCGAGGTGGTCTGTGTGATAGGCCCCTCCGGTTCGGGTAAATCCACCCTGCTGCGCTGCCTGGCGTTTTTGGAGCCCCTACGATCATGGCAGCGTCTATATCGACGGTCAGTTGTTGGGCTTTGAGGATCGCAGCGGTAAACGCGTGCGCACCAGTGAAAAACGCGTCGACGAAGTACGTGCACCGGTGGGCATGGTCTTCCAGCACTTTCACCTATGGCCCCATCGCACCGCGCTGGAGAACGTGACCGAAGCGCTGCGGCTGGTCAACGGCCTTTCCCGTCGGGAAGCCGACACGGAAGGCATGGCCATGCTCGAACAGGTCGGCCTTGCCGATCGTGCGGGTCACTTTCCAGAGAGCCTTTCCGGTGGCCAGAAGCAGCGAGTGGCCATCGCGCGGGCGCTCGCCATGAAACCCAGAGTGATGTTCTTCGATGAGCCTACGTCGGCGCTCGACCCTGAACTCGTTGGCGAAGTGCTGGATGTCATGAAAAAGCTGGCCGCCGACGGCATGACCATGGTGATCGTCACTCACGAAATGGGCTTTGCCGCTAAAGTCGCTGACCGCGTGATCTTTATGGATCAAGGCCGCGTGGTCGAGAGCGGCCCACCCGCAACCCTATTCCGCCAACCAAAAAGCGAACGTCTTCAGCAGTTTCTTAACACCTGGCGCGAGCGCCATATCGACTGATTCAGTCACCTCAACACGATTAAAACACCAGGAGCATCCCATGAGTTCTGATACACGCTTTGACCACGCTCGCATTGAGCAACTGCCACGCAGCAACAGCGAACCTTGCGGCCATAACCACAGCTTGGAAAACCCCATCTCCCCGACGGCACGCCGGTATTAGGCGAGCGCTACGAAGTGGCCGCCCGTGGCGGGCGAGCGGTGCGTCTAAAAGCCGGCCAAACCATCCGTATTATTAATACTCACGGCACCCAAGTATGCGACACCTGGGCGTTTAGCACTGATAACATTAACGAGTTCATGTCTTGGGAGCACGGGCGTGCCTGGTTGAGCGCACTGATTCCCCAGGTAGGCGATCCGCTGATCAGTAACCGCCGCCGCCCAATCATGACCCTCACCGCCGACACGTCGCCGGGTATCCACGACACGCTAATGGCCGCCTGCGACCTTTTCCGTTACATGACGCTGGGCGTTGAGGGCTACCACGACAGCTGCGCCGACAACCTGCGGTTAGCCATGCAAGCGATAGGCGTTGTCACCCCCGAGGTACCCCAGCCCCTCAACCTATGGATGAATATTCCAGTCAATGAACAAATGAAAGTCGACTGGTGCCCACCCGTTTCCAAACCCGGTGACTATGTGGAGCTACGCGCTGAGATGGACTGTATCGTCGCCATGTCCGCCTGCCCCCAAGACATTATTCCCATCAATGGAGCAGACTGTGTGCCTGTCGAGGTACATTTCGAAGTCTACGCATAACCATCGCCCAGGAGAGCCTGATGACAAGCCGCCTTAATGAGCCAACCGACAAGCCCGCTATCGACCCGGCGACTATCGCCGCAGCGGTAAGTCCAGAACGCTTGGCCAATGACCTGGCAAACGTAGCGATGATGGGCGGCCGTTCCGATGGCGGCGTGGCGCGTTTGGCGCTTGATGATAACGACACCCGCGCCCGGCTTTGGTTGATCGAGCAGGCAAGCGCCCTGGGTGCCAAGGCCAGCGTCGACGCTATCGGCAACGTGTTTCTTGATGTGCCCGGTAGCGACCCCACACTTGAGCCAGTCGTCACGGGCAGTCACTTGGATAGCCAACCGGCGGGCGGCAAGTACGATGGTGCGCTGGGCGTGCTGGCAGGGCTCGAGGCACTACGTGCATTGAAACAGGTTGGTTTCACCCCGAGCCGACCTCTCTCGCTGGTGAGCTGGACCAATGAAGAGGGGGCGCGGTTTTCCCCTGGCACCTCCGGTTCGGCGGTATTCTGCGGCGTACGCAGCATGGAGGAAACCCGCCAGATCGAAGACAGCGACGGCGTCAGCCTGGGAAGTGCATTAGATACTTGCCTGGCTGAACTGGACGCTGCCGGCGTGCCCCGCCGCCCCTGGCGACCCCGATGCATGCCTTTCTAGAACTGCATATTGAGCAAGGCCCGATCCTGGAGCGCCAGGGTGCGTCAGCAGGCGTCGTGGAAGGTATTCAAGGCGTTAGCTGGTTTGAAGTCACCGTATCCGGAAGCGCCAACCACGCGGGCACCACCCCGCGCGCCATGCGCCGCGATGCGTTAGAGGGCGCCTGCGCGCTGGCAACCGCGCTGCGGGAGGCCGCCCGGGATAGCGAAGACCGCGTGCGTTTTACCATTGGCAAGTTTGCGGTCAGCCCTGGTTCGGTGAATACCATTCCCGACCAGGTCACCTTCACTATTGATTTACGCCACCCGGAAGCCGCGACGCTAAAAGCGTTGGAAGCCGAATTCAATGTGCTCGCCCAACAGACATGGGCGGGCTGCCAAGCAACACTGACATCGCTATCGCGCGTTGAGCCAGTGGCGTTTCCCGCCACACTCACCGCCCTGCTGGATGACACCGCCCACGAACTGGGGATTACTGCACCCCGATTAGTATCGGGTGCCTTTCACGATGCGATTCACCTCGCCAACCACTGCCCAACGGCGATGCTGTTTGTGCCCTGCCGCGATGGCCTGAGTCACCACCCTGATGAGCATACCGAACTCGATGATGCCGTCGCAGGCACTCAACTACTGGCCGCCAGTCTGGCGAGCTTAACCCGATAAGGAGAACCACATGGCCAGGGCACCGACGGCATTCGCCGCAATGCCGCCACCGGCGAAAGCTACCTACCGCACCAAGAGCCACGCTATCGTGAAATAGCCAGTTTCATGCGTGCGCCGCTAGCCGAATCGTTAGAGGAGCTTGATATTGCCCTGGTCGGCATTCCGTTTGATGGCGGCGTTAGTAATCGCCCGGGCGCTCGCCACGGCCCGCGTGAGATTCGCAACCAGTCGAGCATGATGCGCAGCCTGCACCATGTCACCCGGCTGGACCCGTTTGCCCAGGCACGTATTGCCGACATCGGGGATGTGCGCTTTTCATCGATCTACGACCTTAAGCAGGTCTCTGATGATATTGCCGCTTATTACTCAGCCATTCGCCGAGCAGGGGTGATCCCGCTCAGCGCCGGGGCGACCACTCCATCACCTACCCCATCCTGCGCGGCTTGGCAGCCGATGGCCCGGTAGGCTTGATACATATCGATGCCCACACCGACACCTGGGACGAGTTTCAGGGCTCGAAATTTCATCACGGCGGCCCCTTCCGGCTCGCCTGCGAAGAGGGCCTTATCGACCCCAAACGCACGGTGCAAATTGGCATTCGCGGCGCCCAAAACACTACCCAAGGGTGGGACTACTCCGCCGCCAGCGGCATGCGGGTGATGTTTATGGAAGAGGTAGATGCGCTAGGTATCGAGGCAACTATCGCCGAAGCACGACGCGTGGTCGGCAACGGCCCGGTTTATCTATCCTTCGATATCGACAGCATCGACCCCGCTTTCGCCCCAGGCACCGGCACCCCGGAAGTAGGCGGCCTCACCAGTCTGCAAGCCCTGCAGCTAGTGCGCGGATTTCGCGGCCTACCGCTTATCGGTGCCGACGTGGTAGAAGTCTCCCCACCCTTCGACCCCAGCGGCAACACGGCACTGCTGGGTGCCACTATCATGTATGAGCTTTTGTGTTTGATTGCTGAGCAGGTAGGCTCGGAGGAGGGCTAAGCTGTCAGCCCAATCCCCTCGCAGGATCACCGAGGTCACCGACTGCACCGCTTTTCAAACTGCAGGTCGTCCAGTGGCTGATCGTCGTTGAGCAGGCAGATTTGGTAGTCGAAATCAGCGTAGTGCTGTGTGGAGGCCCATATCATATACAGCAGATAGGAAGGCTCGACAGGATTGATCTGGCCCGTTTCAATCCATTCGCTGATTTTGGCCTCCTTGAGCTTGGCCCATTCATAGAGGTTGTCGCGCAGGCGATCTTTAAGGATCGGCGCGCCCTGCATGACTTCGGCGGCCCATACTTTCGAGCCGTGGGCGCGGTTGCGGGAGTGATTCATCTTGGCGCGAATATAGGTAGATAGCACCACGCGCGGGTCATCGTAGAGTTCAAAGCAGAGCGCGTCCTGCTTCCATATCTCCAAAAGCTCCAGCAACACATCCTGGTAGAGCGCTTTTTTGGTAGAGAAGTAGTAGTGCACGTTGGATTTGGGAATATCGGCCAGTTGGGCGATCTCGCCCATGGAGGCACCTGCATAGCCCTTCTCAGCAAACAACTGCTCAGCCGCCTGGAGAATCTTCTTAACGTTGGTTTGACGAATTTCGTCCTGGGTTCTCGCCACGCTATCCTCGTCCCTTTACGCCTGAAGTACGTACCAAAAAGCACCATCGCGTGGCGATGGTGCTGAGAAGATGTCCTAGTTACCCCAAGACGTCAACTCTGATTGGCAGGGAACGAGAACTCAGCCTGGGTTGCTTCACTGACCGATGGCCAGCGCTGGGACACCGCCTTGCGGCGGGTATAGAAGCGCACCGAGTCAGGCCCGTAAGCGTGTAGGTCGCCAAACAACGAGCGCTTCCAGCCGCCAAAGCTGTGATAAGCCACCGGCACGGGAAGCGGCACATTGACCCCTACCATTCCCACTTCAATGCCATCGGTAAAGCGGCGAGCAGCTTCACCATCGCGGGTAAACAGGCAGGTGCCGTTACCGTATTCGTGGTCATTAATTAGCTTCATGGCATCGTCCAGGCTACCAACCCGCACCACGCACAGCACAGGCCCGAAGATCTCTTCCTGATAAATGCGCATCTCAGCGGTGACGTTATCGAACAGGCAGCCGCCGACAAAATAGCCCTCTTCATGGCCAGCCACTTTAAGGCTGCGGCCATCAGCGACGAGCGTTGCACCGGCGTTAATGCCTTCTTCGATGAAGCCGAGCACTTTATCGCGGTGCTCTGCTGTTACCAACGGGCCCATATCCAAGCCTTTCTCGGTGCCGGGGCCCACTTTCAGCTGAGCGATTTTGGGCAGCATGGTTTCCACCAGCCGATTGGCGGTTTCATCACCCACGCAGACGGCGACCGAGATCGCCATGCAGCGCTCGCCGCAACTGCCAAACGCCGCGCCCATTAGCGTGTTGGCGGCATTTTCCAGGTCGGCATCCGGCAGCACGACAGCATGGTTCTTCGCCCCGCCCAATGCCTGAACGCGCTTACCGGCGGCTGAACCACGAGAGTAGATAGCTTCCGCCACCGGCGTTGAGCCGACAAACGAAATGGCTTTAACGGCTTTGGCATCCAAGAGTGTTTCCACTGCTTCGCGACCGCCGTGAATCACGTTCATCACGCCTTTAGGCAGCCCCGCTTCTTGAAGCAGTTCGGCCACGGCCATGGATGCGGACGGGTCTTTCTCAGATGGCTTGAGGATAAACGTATTACCACAGGCAATTGCCATGGGGTACATCCACAGCGGCACCATGGCGGGGAAGTTAAACGGGGTAATGCCCGCGACTACGCCTAAGGGCTGGAAGTTTGACCAGGCATCAATGCCCGGCCCTACGTTGTGGGAGTACTCGCCTTTGAGTAGTTCCGGTACACCGCAGGCGTACTCCACGTTTTCGATGCCACGCTTGAGTTCGCCCATCGCATCTTCGGGAGTTTTGCCGTGCTCTTCGCTGACCAATTGCACCAGGCGGTCAGCATGCTCTTCCAGCAACTGCTTAAAACGGTACATCACCTGGGCGCGCTTGGCGGGTGGCGTATCGCGCCAAGCGGGAAAAGCAGCCTGGGCGGCAGTAATAGCACGCTCTACGTCGGCGGCATTCGCGTCAGCGACTTGGCGGATCACTTTGCCCGTTGAGGGATTGGTGACATCCAGCGTGCGCTGACTCTCGACTAACTCACCGTTAATTAGGTGGGAAACAACACTCATAGTGAAACTCTCTATAGTTAAACTCTTTATAGTTAAACTCGCTGAAATTGATCAGTAGATTAGGCTAACGAATCCAAGGTAGTCGCAACGGCGTCGAACAGGCGCTCAAGCTCAGCCCTCGGTAGAGCCAAAGGGAGGGCCAAACTGCAGCGTGTCGCCGCCGTAGCGCACGTAGAAACCTGCTTCCCAGAGCGCCATGTGGGCATCCCGTGGGCGAATCGTTGGGTCGCCGTCGCGGGGGGTTAGCTGAATAGCCCCGGCCAAGCCGTAGTTACGAATATCGACAACGTGATTGCGGCCTTTCAATGCGTGCAGCTTCTGCTCAAAGGTGGGTGCGATGGCACTCACCTGGGCAGGGAAGTTTTCACGCTCCATCATTTCCAGCGCTGCTAACCCTGCAGCGCAGGCCACAGGGTGGGCGCTGTAGGTGTAGCCATGGGTGAATTCCACGGCATGCTGAGGGCCACCGGCGTGCATAAAGGTATCGAATATTTCGCTAGAAGCGATCACTGCGCCCATCGGCACTGCGCCGTTAGTGATCTGCTTGGCCACGTTCATAATGTCCGGTGTCACGCCAAGGCTTCGGCGCCTGTGGTCGCGCCGCTGCGCCCAAAGGCGGTGATCACTTCGTCGAAAATCAACAGAATATCGTGGGCGGTACAGATTTCGCGCAGACGGTCTAGATAACCTTTGGGCGGCACGATCACACCGGCCGAGCCGGACATCGGCTCGACAATCACCGCCGCAATGGTGGAGGCATCATGCAACGCAATGTGATCGAGCAGCGCATCGGCGAGCTCAGCACCGGTTTCCGCTTGACCACGGGTGTAGGCGTGGCCCGCCTGGAGGGTGTGCGGTAGATGCGTTACATCCATCAACTGACCGTAGTGTTTGCGATTGCCGCCAATCCCACCCAGGCTGGTGCCGCCAATGTTGACCCCGTGGTAGCCCTTAGCGCGGCCAATCATGCGGGTTTTCTCAGGTTTTCCTTTTAACCGCCAATAAGCCTTGGCCATCTTGACCGAGGTATCGGCGGCTTCTGATCCAGAGTTGGTGAAAACACATGGTCAAGCCCGGCAGGCGTCAGGCTTGCAACCTTTTCCGCCAGCTTGAATGCCAATGGATGGCCAATCTGAAAGCCGGGGGCAAAATCAAGGCTGCCCAATTGCGCCGCGACAGCCTTTTGAATCTCTTCGCGGTTATGGCCCGCGCCGCAGGTCCATAACCCGGAAAGCGAATCGAACAGCTTACGGCCCTGGTCATCGATGTAGTAACGCCCTTCCGCCCCGGTAATCACACGCGGGTTGGCACGAAAATCTCGATTCGAGCTAAACGGCATCCAGTAATGCTGATTAAGCACGGTGTGGGCGCGGCGTTCTTCACCAGCGCCCTCAGAAGCTTGCGGGTTGCATTGCTTTTTAGTTCAAACATGTGTCCAGCTCCATCAATAGGCGGCGTTACCTCAGCATGCGTCACCAGACACGTTTATAAAATTACGCTTTTCTTTTGTTCACGTTAGAGAATTTATACGTAACGCCATCTTTTTTATCTCTACGCTAGCAATGGAGCCGAACAATAAACCGAGGAGTCGCCAGCTTCGCCCGTGCTCAATAAAAGGAAGTCATATGAACTCGCTTACTGAACCGAAAATCGCCCTAGCTGACCTACGTACCGACAGCGACCGACTCTGGGATTCACTGATGGAGATGGCCAAACTAGGCGCCACCGCTAAAGGCGGCGTCAATCGGCAGGCGCTTACCGATCTAGAACGACAAGGACGCGACCTATTTATCCAGTGGTGCCGCGCCGAGGGCTGCACGATTCGGATCGATACTATCGGCAATATCTTTGCCCTCCGTGAAGGCAGCGATCCCAACGCAAAAACCGTGATGGCGGGCAGCCATCTTGATAGTCAGCCTACTGGCGGCAAATACGACGGCTGCTTCGGCGTACTCTCAGGCCTGGAAGTGATTCGCACCCTTAACCAGCACAACATCACCACGCAATCCCCTATCGAAGTCGTCGCCTGGACTAACGAAGAAGGCTGCCGTTTTCCGCCCTGCATGATGGGCTCCGGCGTATTCAGCGGTGAGCTGGAATTTGACGCCATGATGGCGCGCACCGATGCCGATGGCGTGACGGTGAGCGATGCACTGGATGCCATCCACTACCGCGGCAGCGATAGCGTCTCACCAGATGAGATAAAAGCTTATTTTGAACCGCACATTGAGCAGGGGCCGATCCTGGAAGATACCGACACCACCATTGGCGTGGTGATCGGCGGGCTCGGGCAGAAGTGGTTCGACTTAACGCTGACCGGGCTTGAAGCCCACGCGGGCCCTACGCCGATGAACCTGCGCCGGGATGCTATGATGGGCGCGGCCGAAGTCACCCAAGCGCTCAACCGTATCGCCTTTGATCATCAGCCCCACGGGCGTGGCACGGTCGGCTGCATGACGCTGCACCCTGGTTCCCGTAACGTCATTCCAGGCCAGGTCAAAATGACCCTGGATATGCGCCACTGGGAGCCTGAAGCGCTTGAGTCCATGGGCCAGGCAGTCACCGCTGCTGTTGAGGAGATTTGTCAGCGCCACGGCCTTGAATACCAATTAGAGCCCACTGCCAATTTCGCGCCTGAATACTTCAATAAAGCGTGCGTGGATGCAGTGCGCCAAGGAGCAGAGAAGCTCAATCTCTCCCACATGGATATCATCAGCGGTGCCGGCCACGATGCGATGTTTGTGGGTCGTGGCCCCCGCCGCGATGATCTTTATTCCTTGCAAGGATGGCATTAGTCACAACGAAATTGAGAGCGCTACACCAGAGCACGTTCATGCAGGCTGCAACGTTCTACTCCATGCCATGCTGGACGCTGCTGGCGCTGACCTAGCTGAATAAGCTGAATAATGAGGCAAAGCCTAAAAGGTCATGTCGCTAAACGGCTAAATTTGCGTGTGCCCGCGCCAGCTCAGAGAACTGCTTTCGGGAAGGCTTAAAACCCACTCCTGGAGGCCAGGCTAGCCAGGCGTCGGGCACTATAAAGCCGGGTAGCGTCTCGCGTACCCAGGCGCTTAGCGCCTGCTCTGTCACGGTTTCCCCATGCCAATCGATAAACGCCACCGGGCGCTCTCCCCACTCGGGGTGGGGCACCGGTACGACCAGCGCCTGGGCGACGCTGGGGTGGTCGACTAAACGCTGCTCAATTGCTTCCGGCTGAATATTCTCGCCGCCGGAGATAAAACCGTTATCGAGCCGCCCTTCCACCACCAGCGCGCCTTCCGAAGTGAAGTGCCCCTTGTCGCGGGTAGCAAACCAGCCCCTCGCCATTGAGGGCTGGATCAACCTCGCCGTGATTCAAGTAGCCGCTGAACAGGGTCTCGCCGCGCACCTGTATCTCACCCTCGACAATCCTCACTTCGCGGCCTGGCAGCGGCCTGCCGACGACGCCCGGTGCGGTGGGGATACCAGTGCAGACTTGGCTGGCCATCTCGGACAGCCCATAACTAACCTTCGGCGTTAGCCCCAGTGATGTCATCTTCGCCACCAGCGGCGCGGGTATCGCCGCGCCACCTAGCAGCAGTTCGCGCAGTTGAGTGCGCTGGGGCGTAAAGCCCGCTTTCAACAGTCGCCAAAGCTGAGTAGGTACCAGAGAGGTGGGTGATTGACTGCTGCTCAAGACGTGCTGGCAGCGTTTGCGGATCGTCATCGAGAATCACCCGCCCACCGGCGAGAAAAACACGAAACGGGATAGCGTAGCCGCCAATATGAAACAGCGGCAGCGAAAGCAGCCAGCCACTGTTTTGATCAATGGGTATAAACGACGCTGAACCACGCGCGGAAGCCAAGTGATTGGCCACACTATGTAACACCGCCTTAGGCGTGCCGCTAGAGCCAGAGGTAAAATGGTGTTGCAGAGCTGACTGCCATCGAGCTCTGTCGGCTCACCTACATTAGCTTCCGCCAGGAAATCGAGGGTAATCGGCGTTAGCTGTGAGGAGTAATCATCGTCGCTTTCCGTTTGGCAAACACGGTCAGCCTGCAAACGGTTGGCTAACTTGAGTTGCTGGGTAACAGGGAACGCTGGGTTAAGCGGGCAGAAAACAACCCCGGCCCGCAGGCAGGCCCACGCCAGCAGCAAGGATTCAAGCGAGCCTTTCGCGGGAACCACTAGCCGATCACCCGGCACAAAACCTTTCCGGGCCAGTTGCTGTGCTAAAGACGCCACGCGACGATTGAGCGTCCGATAACTTAGCATTACCGAGCCAGCCTCTATCGCAATATGCGTAGGGGTCTCTTTAGCCCAGTAGTGAATAGGGCAAGTATCTTTCACGCTGAATTTTTCCATTTTAGAGAGACAGTGCAAGTTTTCTGTCATCACTTCGCCAGTGGCAGTGATAATGCGCTCGGTAAGCCAGTGGCCCGTGTCCAGCCCCGGCGGCTCATTGGGCGCCCACTCACTAGCCAACCGAGCAAGCAGACCAAGTCCTAAATCAGATTCAAAGCTGGAGGAAATCACCACGCGTAGGTTACCCGCCCGCGCTCGCTGAACGAGTGCCTCGCAGTCTCTTAACGAGCCGATCAGCATGGGTTTGATTACCAGGGTTTTAAGCTGAGGGTGGCAATACCACTTTTCCCGGCGGGATAGCGTTTCATCCAGGGCAATGGCCACCCCAGTGGCGTCTGCTACGGCGATAGTGTCAGCAAAAGCAGCGCAGGGCTCTTCCAGGTAGTCGATATGTTCAAGGGGTAGGCGCTCGCAGAAGCGCTGGGCTTCTTTATGCGTCCAGCCACCGTTGGCATCCAAAATCAGTTGGGTAGCGGGGAGCCATTTGGCAAGCTGCTCGATCAGTGCCAGCTCTTCTTCCATGGCGTAGCGTGCCACCTTTAGCTTGAGTCGAGACGGTGGCGACGCTTGCCAATTGGCGGTTGAAAAAGACTCGATGAGCTCTGCAGGGGCTCCCTGGAGTAGCGGGTAGGGCGGCAAAGGCGCAGAAAGGTTGTTTGGCCAAGAGCGCTGAGCGCAGTCAAACCCAAACTGCACCGAAGGCAGCGTTAGGGAGACTTTTTCGCCTCGGCTCATAGCAGTCAAACAGGCCAGACTTTCGGCTTCAGCTTCCGCCAGGCTTTCATTCGAGAAGCCGGGCAGCGGAGCAATCTCGCCCCATTGCCCGTTGATGGAAACTAATAGCCCTTCTCTGTGCGCCAGCCGCTGGCCTTTAAACATCAACGGCTGACGAAACGGTAGGGAGTAGCGGTAAAGCGCCAGCTGCATTAAGGGTTACGCGGGTAGCGGGAAAAATCCGGGCGACGCTTCTCGTTAAAGGCGTTACGCCCCTCCTGCCCCCTCTTCGGTCATGTAGTAGAGCATGGTGGCATTGCCCGCCAGTTCCTGTAGACCGGCCTGGCCATCGCAGTCGGCATTGAGGGCGGCTTTTAGGCAGCGCAACGCCATGGGGCTGTGCTGTAGCATCTCGCGACACCAGCGCACGCTCTCTTCTCCAGCTCGCCCAGCGGCACCACATGGTTGACCAAACCCATCTCCAGCGCTTGGCCGGCGCTGTACTGACGGCACAGAAACCAGATCTCCCGGCTTTTTCTGGCCCACAATGCGCGCCATATAGGAGGCACCGTAGCCACCATCAAAAGAGCCCACTTTGGGGCCTGTTTGGCCGAAAACCGCATTGTCGGCCGCAATGGTCAGATCGCACATTAGATGCAGCACGTGGCCGCCGCCGATAGCGTAGCCCGCCACCATCGCCACCACCGGTTTGGGGCAGGTGCGAATATCGCGCTGGAAATCCAGCACGTTGAGATGGTGGGTGCCCTCTTCATCCTGGTAACCGCCATAGTCACCGCGAATGCGCTGATCACCGCCGGAACAAAACGCTTTGTCACCTGCGCCCGTGAGCAAAATGGCGCCAATGGCGCTATCGTGACGGGCGCGATTAAGCGCTTGAGCCATCTCGCTGACCGTTAACGGGCGAAAGGCGTTGCGCACCTCGGGACGGTTGATGGTGATGCGTGCAATGCCCTCGGCACTGGTGTGGTACAAAATATCCTGATAGCCTTCTGAACGGTCCTGCCACTCGATCGGTGAATAGAGTTCTGCTTCAGTGAGTCCGTTGATCATGCCTGTCTCTTTTTTATCTGTCAGGGATAAGGTGAGGACAGTAAGCCGTTTAGCTAAAGAAGCCCGCCACGACTATGCCCAAGGCTACGATGCTTAGCAGCGCAGCCCCACCGTACATCAAGTTTTTTGTTAAGTGCGTCATTGCCAACGCTGATATCAAACAGCCCATGGCGCATACGGTGGGCCGCATGAAATAGCGGTAGGCAAACCACCGCGCCAACAAACAGCAAGCCCGGTACGCTAAACAGCAGCGTTGATGCTCGCTCATAGCTCAACGCATCGGCGGGCAGTAGGCCAAGGGGCAATAAAATCGCTATAAATAAAATCACGGCGGGTAGCAAGACGGCAAAACAGACGCCGCCCGCGCTAAACAGCCCCACCAAAGCGGCTCATCAAAGGCCTGTTTGTGCTGTGCACCTTGTTTGCCACTAGGTTTGCTCATGGCTTGCTTGATCATGTTCATGCCCTCCCAATAGCCAGAAGAATAGCAACGCGACCGCCACTACACCTGCCCACCGCCCAGCCACAATCATATTGTCAGGCAGGCTGTGGCCAGCGATGCGCAGCGGCATTACCCGCGGGAATAGCACAAAGAAGGTGGCGGCGTGAAACAGGCTGGCGGCCAATGCAAGAAGATTCAGCACAAATACGATGGGGGAACGCATAAAGGCGATCCACCCTTGCCAGCTCTCTGCCCCTTGAAGAAGTGCAACCATACCGGCGAGTAAACAGAGCGTGAAGAAAACCAGCGGCAATACTGCGGCTTCGCGCAGCATATAGAGTTTAAAAAAGCGGTGTTTCAGCCACCAGTTGCGCTTCAGTGGCGGCAGGCGTTGCGACGATAATTTATCCACGACTTCTCCTCCCTCTAACCTTTAAACAGCGCAATAAGCGTGTGTTTGGCCGCCTCGACCTTACCCTGATTCACCGCAGCGGCCGGGTCGACGTGCTTGGGGCACACCTTGGAGCAGAAGCCCACAAAGGTGCAGCTCCACACCCCTTCAGTGGCGATTGAGCTCCGCCATGCGCTGCTTCTTGCCGTGGTCGCGGCTATCCAGGTTGTAACGGTGGGCCAGCGTCAGCGCCGCCGGGCCAAGGAACTCAGGATTAAGTCCAAACTGCGGGCAAGCCGAGTAGCAAAGGCCACAATTAATGCAGTTAGCGAACTGCTTGTAGCGGGCGAGCTGTTCGGGCGACTGTTGATAGGTTTCCGGCGCCTGGGGGTCGTAAGATTTCACCGGATTGTCATCGATCAAATAGGGCTTAACCGCGGCCAAGTGCTCAAGGAATATTTCCATATCCATCACCAGATCCCGCTGTACGGGGAAGTGGGATAGCGGCTCGATGCGGATATCACCGTCATAATCACGCAAAAAGTTTTGCAGCCGAGCTTGGGAATGCCGTTAACCATGACCCCGCAGGAGCCACAAATCGCCATGCGGCACGACCAGCGGTAACTCAGCGTGCTATCGAGCTGCTCTTTGATATGGTTGAGGGCATCCAGTAGCGAGGTACTGTCGTCCACCGGTAACTCGTACTGCTGCCAGAAAGGTTCAGCCGAGCTATCTGGCAGATAGCGTTTGACGCTGACTTGTTTGGTGCTGATCTGCTGGGTGTTCATACCTTGCCCCCCTTGCCCGCATCGCCATAGGCCCGCTCAGACGGTGCGGAAAACCGCACATCGACCTCCTGCCAGTGCAGCTCGGCATGGGCATCGCCTTGATAAAAGACCTGGCTGTGCTTGAGGTAATTAACATCGTCGCGCTTCTGCATGCCTTCATCCAAGCGCTGATGAGCACCGCGGGATTCACGCCGCTCCAGTGCACTTAAGCAAGAAGCTTCGGCAATATCCAGGCCACACTCAAGCTCCAGGCACTCCAGTAGCTCGGTGTTGAAGATCTTGCTGGTATCGTTTACGCGAACCTTGTTAAAGCGCGCACGCAGTTGACGCATGGTATCAAGCGATTCCTGCATGCCCTTTTCAGTGCGATAAATACCGCAGCCGCTCTCCATGGCCTGCACCATGGCGTGCTTGAGTTCTACCCAGTTCTCCCCACTGCCGGTTCCGTCACAGAGTCGCAGTAGTTTGGCTTGCTGACGATCACCCTGGGCTTCCAGCAAGTGCATATCGGCCCACTCGGTTTGCGCTGCACGTTGACTTGCTTGCTCGCCGGCCAAGCGGCCAAAGACCAGTAGCTCGGTAAGCGAGTTGGAACCCAGCCGGTTGGCCCCATGTAAACCGACGGAGGCGCACTCCCCAGCGGCGTATAGCCCGGCAATCGAGGTTTCGCACTGAGGGTCGGTTTCGATCCCGCCCATGGTGTAGTGAACCGCTGGGCGAATGGGAATCGGCTCTTTCACCGGATCAACGTTGATATAGGCTTTGGCCAGCTCGCAGATAAACGGCAAACGCTCTAAGATATATTTCTCACCCAGGTGACGCAGGTCGAGATAGACCACGTCGCTGTCGCCAAACTTGCCGGTGCGGCCCGCCTGCTGTTCCTGCCAAAAGGCCTGGGAAAGTTTGTCCCGAGGCCCCAGCTCCATGTACTTGTTTTCCGGCTTACCCAATGGTGTTTCCGGGCCTAGGCCATAATCCTGCAGATAGCGATAGCCATCTTTATTGAGCAAAATGCCCCCTTCGCCCCGGCACGCTTCGGTAATCAAAATACCGGAACCAGGCAGGCCTGTGGGGTGGTATTGCACAAATTCCATATCCCGCAGTGCCACGCCGTGACGGTAGGCCATCGCCATGCCGTCGCCGGTGACAATACCCGCGTTGGTATTGAAGCGGAACAGGCGCCCTGCGCCGCCGGTAGCAAGAATCACCGCTTTAGCGCGCAGCAAGGTCAATTCACCGGTGGCGATTTGCAGGGCTATCACGCCGATGACAGCCCCTTCATGAACGGCCAAGTCGACTACGAAGTACTCATCAAAACGCTCGATCTCAGGGTATTTCAGCGAAGTTTGAAACAGCGTATGCAGCATATGGAAGCCGGTTTTATCGGCCGCGAACCAAGTGCGGGCGGTTTTCATACCGCCAAAGCGGCGCACCTGCACTTGGCCATCGTCTTTACGGCTCCAGGGGCAACCCCAGCGCTCCATCTGTACCAGCTCTTGATAAGCGTGGTGGACAAAGTAATCAACGACGCCTTGTTCAACCAACCAATCCCCGCCTGACACAGTGTCGTCAAAGTGGGCCTGATGGGAATCCTCGGCACTGGTGACGGCGGCGGCGGCCACGGTATGAGAGCGCATGGGGTATACCTTGGAGAGCAGTGCAATACGCTGGGGAGTACCTTGCTCCTTAGCCTGCTCGGCCGCGCCAATGGCAGCGCGTAGGCCTGCCCTCCTCCACCCACAATAACGATATCGAAATCTCGCTGTTGCATGACGCTTCCTTCCGTTAGTCAGGTCGTAATGGCGATACGCTGCGGCGCCTTCTTCTTTCAAATTACCATACCCCTAGCAGGCCGCGATTATTACTCGAAAGGAGTATTGACGTACGTCAAGGAAGGCGAAAATTAAGTTATCGTTGCTTTTACCTTAATGCCACACCGCTTACTCTTCAGGGCAATTACTGCCAGGCAGATAGCTGCCCACCAAGCGACAAAAGTAAATACGCTAAACACTGAAGAGAGGTGCCGCATGACTACCAATGCCCAACCCTCACCGCGATGGAAACTGCTAGCGCCGTTAGCAGTCGCTATTATTGTCGCGCTGATCCCCACTCCACCGGGGCTTGCGCCCCATGCGTGGTACTTCTTCGCCATTTTTCTCGGCTGTGTCGTTGGCTTGATTCTCGAACCCTTGCCCGGTGCGGTGGTGGGGCTGGTCGGCGTTACGCTGGTGGCACTGCTTTCGCGGTGGGTGCTGTTCTCTCCGGAGCAACTGGCAACTGACGGCTTTAATGCCGCCAACCAAGCATTCTCATGGGCCGTGTCGGGCTTTACCAACTCCACCGTCTGGCTAATTTTTGGCGCCTTTATGTTTGCCCTGGGCTATGAAAAGACCGGCTTGGGCAGGCGAATATCACTCTGGCTGGTCAAGGCAATGGGTAAACGCACCTTAACCCTGGGCTACGCGGTAATGATTGCCGATGGCATTCTGGCGCCCTTTACGCCCTCTAATACGGCGCGTAGTGCGGGTACCATCTACCCGGTAATTCGTAACCTGCCACCGCTTTACGACTCCCACCCTAATGATCCCAGCATGAAGCGCATGGGCAGTTTTCTTATGTGGACAGCGCTCGCATCTACCTGTGTGACAAGCTCACTATTTTTAACCGCGCTGGCACCCAACCTATTGGCTATCGCACTAACTGAAAGCACCACCGGTATTCGTATCAACTGGGGCAGTGGTTCATGGCCGTCGTGCCGGTGGGCATTCTGCTGCTTTTACTGGTGCCGCTACTGAGTTATTGGTTATGCGCCCCCGAGGTGAAAGCGGGTAATGAAATTTCCGATTGGGCTGGAAAGGAGTTAACCAAGCTGGGAGCACTGACCCGTAATGAAATAATACTGGTCATGATGGTGGTCACTGCCCTATTGCTATGGATTTTTGCGGGCAGTGTTATCTCTGGGTCACTGGTGGGTTTATTGGTCATCTGCGGGATGCTGTTAGTGGGCATCGTGAGTTGGAAGGATATTCTCGATAACCATGCCGCCTGGAATACCTTTGTATGGTTTGCCACCTTGGTAGCACTCGCAGGTGGGCTGAGCCTAGTGGGTTTCGTTAATTGGTTTGGCAATGTGGTCGGCGGGCAGATCAGCCACTTCGACCCGCTGATGGCCATGGTGGCACTGGTGGCCATCTTCTATCTACTGCACTATTTCTTCGCCAGCGTGACAGCGCACGTTACCGCCCTGCTGCCGGTGATTCTGGCAGCGGCATCGGGGATTGCCGGGTTGGATATGCAGATGTTTGTTCTGCTGCTACTTCCCACGCTGGGCTTTATGGGCATTCTCACCCCCTACGGCACGGGCCCAAGCCCCGTCTACTACGGCAGTGGCTATCTACCCAGCACACTCTTCTGGCGGCTAGGAGCAATCTTCGGGTTGCTATTTCTAGTGGCTTGGCTGGTGATCGGCCTACCCTGGTTAATGGTGATTAGCTGACCACTGGTTTAGCCAAACGTTTGATACCAAGCGTTGATCTGTTGTGAGATTTCACCAGGCTGTTCAGCATGAAGGTTGTGCCCCCGTCTAGCGTGATCTGGTGCAGGCGGGGGCCATCGTTTTAGACGAGAAGCCAGCGTGTGGAACTTGGCATCCCGCAGACCCGAAAAATAGCTGACCGGTAGCGACGTATTTGCCAGCCACGCCCATTGCGATGGCTGCTTGCCGAGTGACGTTGCACGCAGCATATTCGCGACAGCTGCCCCATGATTAGCAAGACGGCGTTGAACCTGCCGACGACGCTGGGCCTCGGTTAGGTCGGAAAACACCGGTTGTTGGTACCAGTCAGTCAGTACCCCCTCCATTGGTTCCTGCTCGAAACGTGTTGCCCAGCGTTCATCGTGGGCAATCCGGGCGGGTCGCTCGCTGGCAGCTAGCCCTGGATGAGCGCTTTCCAACCAGAGGGCGGCAAGACCTAATGGCTGACGGCTAGCATGGTAAAGCGCCAAGCGCCCGCCCAGGGAGTAGCCCAGCAGGCAGTAGCGGCGAATACCGTGAGCCACCAATGTGTCAGTAAGCCAATAGTGAAACGCCTCAAAGAGGCTGTCTGGACGCGGTGATTTTCGCCATGCCCAGGCAAGTCCAACGCTAAGCAATCAACGCCTTCCAAGCCATCACTCACCCCCGCCCAATCGTGGCGATCGCCCAGCAGGCCGTGCAGCATGACCAGGGTTGGCTTGGATCCCTTTGCTTAAATTCGTCGCTCACCCTCTTCCTCCCGAAGTGCGGCTCCTAGCGCTGTCAGATCATCGGCGACCTGCTGATGGGGTACGTTAACCTCGATCAACGTAACGCCCACCGTTAGAGCTTGGCTATAGGCTGTCGCAAAGGCGTCCAGTGACGCTGGCGCAACGTAGCCAAGCCCAAACATCTGCGCCGCATGCTCGAAGCTCAAGCCGTGAGGCTGTCGATAATAGCGCTCCAGCAGATCACCCTCTTTAGGCACTGGCAGCATATGGAAAATACTGCCGCCATCGTTATTGAGGATAACCACCACCAGTGGCTGGGTGGCTTGTTTCAGCAACGCCAGGCTATTGAGGTCATGTAACGCGCTGGTATCTCCCAGCAAAATAGTAGTGGGCTCTTGGCGAGTGCAGCTAATGCCATAGCCAGTGGCAATCAATCCATCGATACCGGAAGCGCCGCGATTGGCAAATACCCGCAGCGTTATTTGGCGATGCGTACCCAGCATATTCATAAGCCGTGCTGGCAGGCTGTTGCCTATAAAAAGTTGCCCTCTAGCTAGCTGCGCTAGCTGGTGGCAGACGCCCAACTCTGACAATGCTGTACAGAACTCCTCGATAAGCTGACTGGTGCGGCGCTGGAGGCTAGCCAATTGATGCCAAGTAGGTTGCTCGGGAATCGCCGGTAAATCAGCGATAAAGTCGGCAGGCGAGCATATCAAACGGCGCTTAACACAGTAATCAGGGTCCAACCGCTGGGGCAGCGGATCAACCAACCAGACGTCCTGCCACGACTGCTGGGTAATAAACTGGCTTAATCGCTTGGAAATCAGCCGACCGCCAAACTGTAGCAGCACCTCGGCTTTAGCGAGTTCAGCGCTGAAACCTTCGTCATGCAGCGCCAGGTCAAAATGAATTAGATTTTGAGGATCAAAATGGATCTGGCTCTGCACATCCGCTAACAGCGGCCAACCTAACTGCTTGGATAGCTCAACAATCTGCTGAGCCAGCTGGGAGTCATTAACAAGGTCTTCAACTCTCTTTTCAACCCTGTCTTCAACCCTGCCAACAACAATCAGGCCGCGCTGCTGGGCAAGCGCTTCCCACTCGCTGTTGAGGCGCTGGAACCGCTGTACTGGCCTGCCATTCACTCCAAGGTGTGGAGGCGGTCAGCCAGTTACCCAGCGGGGCGAGATAGCCACTGGCATCCACCAGGCAACGGCCGGGGTAAAGCGGTTCGCGGTATCGGCAGTTAATGTGGATGGGCCCAGGGGAGCGGTGCTGTTGATCAATGGCTTGATCAAGCGTGTTGAGGAGAAATGCGGCTTTTATCTCAGCCTCTGGCGGCGGCAAGTCATGATAGGCAATGGTGTGGCGCGAGAAAATATCGCGCTGATCAATCGCCTGGTTGCTGCCGTTATCCAGTAGCTCAATGGGGCGGTCGGCAGAGAGCACAATGAGCGGCACGCCGAGCAGCTTGGCTTCTACCACCGCCGGGTAAAGGTTCGCCACGGCAGTGCCTGAAGTGGTGATAATGACCACCGGACGCTGATTGCCCCGGGCAATACCCAGCGCCATAAACCCCAGCCCACGCTCGTCAAAATGGCAGTGGCAGTGCAGCCCGGGATGCTCACTGGCGGCCATGGTCAAAGGCGATGAACGGGAGCCTGGCGCCAGCACTACGTCGCGGACACCCAAGCGGTAGTGTTCCTCCAGCATTAGCGCCGCCCACACATGATTAAAGGTGGCGTGCTCTTTCATAAAGCCGCTCGATGTCGGTGCTGTCATCTACGTTATCCCATTCCGAGTAGCGACATGATATCAGCGATTTTGGTATCCAGTTCTCTCCACTCCTCCTCAGGCTGTGAGCCTGCCACAATGCCTGCCCCGGCATACAGCCGAATCGTTTTGGGGCTGATATGGGCGCAACGGATAGCGACCGCCAAGTCGCTACTGGCATGACTAATTCGACCGAAAACGCCCGCATACCAGCCACGTTGATGGCGCTCATGCTGGCGAATAAAAGCCAGCGACGAGTCGCGGGGAACACCACCAACTGCCGGGGTAGGCGGCAGTACTGCAAGCAGTTGCTGGTCGGTGATGCCACTGTGGAGCTCGGCGTGAATCAGGCGTCGGATATGCTGCACCGAGCGCAGCTTAACAACATGCGCCTCGCCCATCTGGACTTGCGAAGAAAGCGGTTCAAGCTGGGTCAAAAGTTGCTGATAGACGCACTGGTTTTCCAGATTATTTTTCTTATCAGCAAGCAGTGTATTCGCAAGTGTTTGATCCTGCTGGGCATCCTGCCCACGGCGCGTGGTACCCGCCAACGCTTCGGTCATTAAATGCCTACCTTCGCGCTTGTAAAGCCGCTCCGGCGGGCAGCCGATAAACGCTTCATGCGGTGTCAATTGAACGCCAAAGTGAAAACAGTCGGCGGCACCGGCCTGCCAGCGTGCTAGCAACGACCAAGGGCTAGGCGTTTCAGGTGTCGTCAGGCAGGTCTCCCGGGAAAGCACTACTTTGGGTGTGTGACCCAACTGATCAGGATGAGTGACCAGCGCCACCGACGCCATCCACTCTTTCAGGGTGGGGCGGTCATCACGCTGATAAACATGCGGCAATAGGCAAGGCAGCGATTGCTCCTCTTCCAGTGCAGCCAAACAGGCACGAGCCTGGGCTATCTCAGCCTCTGGGCAACGGTCATCAAAACGCAGGTTGAGTGATAGCGTCGCCCCACCTTGATGGCGCCTAAGTACTATACGCGGCAGCAAAAATAACAGCCAGGGAAGTGCTGCCACCCAGGTGCATCGGGGTCGAAGGCCATACCACCGAAGTAGTCCGGCTGCTCGCCACCATAATCGGCCAGTGCGGTAAAATCAGCCTGCAGCGCCGCTAGCGAATCAAACGCCTTAACAACCCCTAGCGCCGCATACTCAACAGCGCCCTCATCACGCGATTGCCAATAGAGGGCGGGGGTAAACGCTCTGCGCGTTTAGCCATCCCATCACGTTACCTACGTGATAGGGAATACTTAGATGAACAAATCCTCTTCTAGCGCTATTACTCAGCGTATCAAGCTGATGCTTTAGCGCTTCAATAGGTTTTACAAAGTGCATAATTTGCCTACGAGGGAAGTGTTACAAGTGCTGCATATTTGTATTGTCTAAATAAGCCGACAGTCATAGCGTAAACTCCAGAGAGAAAGGAGTCCTCAGTATGAAGTAAGGAAAGGCCGTCTGTTTTGACTTAGGACTACTTTATAGCTCTTATTCATACATCACTGTATGTTTGATGATTAGTCGCGAGCTGCTTTTTAAAAATGAAAATTGTTAATAGGAATATCGACGCAATGGAACAACGCGCTAAGCGACGCCCCTATCAAGCTTGGTTTTTAGCCGCTCGACCGCGAACGCTGCCGTTGGCATGCGCTTCTATTCTGCTGGGTAGTGGGCTAGCGGCGAGTGTGGATGCTTTTGATGCTAGCGTGCTCTTGCTTGCTCTGCTGACAGCGATTTCACTGCAGGTACTTTCCAACCTGGCAAATGACTATGGCGATGCGGTATCCGGCGCTGACGACCAAGCGCGCATTGGGCCGGTGCGGGCGGTCTCTTCAGGCTTGCTAAGCCCACAGGCCATGCGCAGAGGAATGATAGTAACGGCCAGTGTGGCAGCGCTCTTAGGGCTTTCACTATTGGTTACCGCCTTCGGAAACCAGTGGGGACATATTGTCACCTTCGTGCTGCTAGGCGCAGCTGCTTTATTAGCCGCGGTGACCTATACCGTTGGGCTGGGCGGCACGCCCTATGGGTATCGTGGACTGGGCGATATTTCAGTCTTTGTGTTTTCGGACTGCTCGGTGTTATGGGTACCTACTTCCTTTATACCCAGCAACTAAGCGGACTGCCCTTTCTGCCCGCTGCAGCTTGCGGGCTGCTGGCAACCGCCGTGCTCAATGTGAATAACGTGCGCGATATCGAAAGCGATGCGCGTAACGGCAAAATTACCCTGGCGGTGCGGCTGGGCCGCGCTAACGCGATTAACTACCACTGGGCACTGCTAGGATTGGCGCTGTTACTAACGTTAATCTACTTGGTTGCGCTGCCGGTGCCGTTGGCGGGATGGAGTAGCCTGCTGGTAGCCAAGCCGCTGACCGATGCCGCCAGAACATTAAGCCATAGCCGTGATGGCGAAATTCTCACCGGCATGCTGAAGAAAACGGCCATTTCAACGCTGCTTTATAGCGTGCTGCTCTCTATTGGCTTGGCGTTATTTTAGTTAACTCTAACAGCGGGGCAACCACCCCGCTGATAACTGACTCAATTGAGCAACGCGAGCCTTACAGCACCACCTCATACCCTTCAAACTTGGGCGGGCCCAGGTAGATGCCTTCCGGCGCTTTGGCGTTGGCATGCGCTTTGCGGAACGCGTCTGACTTGGTCCAATCGCGGAAGGCTTCTTCGGATTCCCAAACGCTGTGGGAGATAAACACGGTGTGATCTTCCTGGCTTTCACCCTGCAGCATTTTAAACTGCTTGAAGCCCGGCACTTCATCCAGGTGAGAGTCGCGGTTGCGCCACACCTCTAAAAAAGTCCCTCTTCACGGCCTGGGGCAATCCGAAAACGGTTCATGGCGATATACATTATGACGCTCCTGTTGGAAGGGTTCTGCTGAATGGATTACGCAAATGCTGGCTTGATGGTAACGCCATCGGTTCATGACGAATAGGCGTTACGGCTAATGGCTCAGGCACCCATTCAGGTCGTTTGGTTCAAACGCGACTTACGCATTCACGATCACGCACCGCTGGCTAACGTAGCCGCGGCAGGCCCCATGTTGCCCCTATTCGCCATTGAACCTGAACAGTGGCAGGCGTAGAACAGCTCCACGACCTGACACTAGGGCTTGATGCTACACCCTGCCCCAAGCGCCACTAGAAAAGATGCTCTATGAGCTTCGCCACACCCTAGACGCCAGAAAAGCCATTGTGAATAAACTCGTCGGCCAGCGTCGACCTCCCGCTCAGCGCGCTAAAAAGCGAAACCCGCCAACCATCAACAGCTTTCTCTGTTTGATGAGGGTGGGTTGGGGGATCGATAGCGGTTATGCTTAGCTATAAGCTAACTAATCTTTTCGCCAGAAGGCGTGGCCGCATTAGCGCTGACCCTGTGCACCTGATGATGTCACCCAGTGCTGGTCGCACTCCATGTCCATATCTAACGACGCCGTAACCGGCACGCGTCGCACCGGGGAATTATGCAATATGCCTCATACTGATCTTCCCAATGGGACACCCTTCCATATTGGATGCTTCAGCTCTGGTCCAGTGGGACCCAACTCCGATATGTTGTGAGTAACCTGATAACGCTTTCCATTGGCAGAAAGTACTTCGAGGCTGAGTACCGTATACTGGTGTTCATTAGCCACCGAACCTTTTGGTGGCTTGTAAGAAGCATCATGCTGGATCGTGAAGGGCCGGATCTCGCCTGGTTTCAGAACAAATGGTTCTACGTGATTAGACGGAATCTCCAAATATGGAGCGTCATATTTCAAATGCCCGGCAGAAGATGGCCCCAGTAGTAACGAGACATCTTTGATGTATAGCTCTTGGTTACCAGTATTACTGAAGGCGTAATTAAGCTGCCTTACCGTCTTATTATCAACGCAGTGGAAAAACCGGCTATTGGAAGCAGAGGATAGCTTTTGCAGATTTATGCCAATGAGAAAAATATAATGCCGCCAGCGAAATCAACAAGGCACCGACCGAAACCACCATCTCCATCAATTATCCTCGCCTTCTGCGGCTATAAAGATTCTGCATAATACCAAAATTCAGCTGCGGCCTTTGCGCAGCGAAGCAAAGAAAAAGCCGTCCGGTGGAAACCCCTAGGATCGCAACGCACTGGAATGATTTGTTATAAGTTCAGACAGGCCACGACCCAAAACAGCCCGAAAAGGCCAAGTGCGCTCAATCCACAAAGTACCTTTGTAGCAAACAAAAGCTTATGAGCGACCTAAACTCAGGATAGGTATCCAGCTGTAACTGCTGAGCCAATTTGCGGACTTCATCGCGTATGAGAACTACGCCGGGAGTGCTTCTATGGGCGAGCCAAGCCATAAATCCAGAAAGCAAAATTGGAAGAAAAAGCGCATACTCCATAAGCGGTAAATTTTGGTTCTTCAGCACGTAGGCAGACAGTGCACCCGAAATGCCCAGCGTAAAAGGTTCAATTTAATGCATAGATCCCAGTGGAACTTATACAGGTCCACATATTGATCGAGTTGCTTCCAAGCTGATTCCATATCTTTACTCATAACGCCCGATAGCGGGCGCGCCTTTTGGCGTCGCTTGCCTGGCCTTGTTAAGCATGGCTATTATGGACACTCTGGGAGACTTAGCAGGTTATTGGGCTGCTCACCGTCGGCCTCTGTTTTTAAATACTTATTACCGTAACGACTTTTAGCTACTATTATGTTAACACGACTCCCTTTTTCGTTACGTAAAAAAGACCACGTTCCATTCTCAATACCTTTTATCGCTTCCTCTTGGGTGATCTTCCAAGGTCCACCGTCTTTTTTTGCCCCTTTTTTCCTCCCCACATGTGTAATTCGCTCGTGAGGATTCTGACGATCACTCTTATTAATGCAGGTAATCTCATGAGTTGCTGCCATTTTTCTCACCCTGGATGCTTAACAGGTCTTAGATAGCGCGTCCGATGATTGGATGAACGCGTCAACATGATTGCCAAAAAATGCAGCCTGCAAAACTCTTCCAAGTCTATAATTTTTTAATTATTAACAGGTTGCATATCCAACACTCGCGTTTCTGCTGCATTTGCCAGTACCTCCACGTTAGGAGATTACCTATCTTGCTATTTTTCTCATCCACCCTACTAAATCCAGCTTAGCACAGGGCGCTTAGGACGACTGACTATCCCAGCTTTGAGCTTTCAACGCATAAAAAACCCGCCAATCGCCAACAGCTTGTGCTGTTTGACGATGGCGGGTTGGTTGATGCTGCTTAGAAGAGGTTAGCTAAGCGCTTCCAGGGACTGCTCGATAATGCTGAGTCCTTCTTCCAATACCGCAGAAGACACGGTTAATGGCACCAAAATACGGATGCTGTTGCCGTAGAAACCGCAGGAGAGCAGGATCAAACCTTTTCGCGGGCTTTGGCACACAGCGCACCTGTAAGCGCTGTATCGGGTTTCCCTTCGCTATCAAGCAGTTCGAACGCCGCCATGGCACCTAACTGGCGGCCGTGGGCGACGGCGGGGAAGCGCTCTTCCCATACCGCGAAACGCTCGGCCAGCATTTTGCCCATCTGCTCGCTGCGGGCCAGGATGTTCTCTTCTTCGATGGCCTCGATCACCGCCAGAGCTGCCGCGCAAGAAAGCGGGTTGCCGCTGTAGGTGCCGCCCAGAGAGTTGGGGCCGGAGGCGTCCATTACTTTGGCGCTACCCACCACCGCCGAGAGCGGCATGCCGTTCGCCAGGCTCTTGGCGGTGGTCAGGATGTCCGCCTCAATACCGCTGTGTTCCAGGGCAAACAGCTTGCCGGTACGGGCAAAGCCGGACTGTACTTCGTCGGCGATCAGCAGAATGCCGTGCTCGTCGCACAGGGCTCGCAGGGCCTTCAGGTAATCCGGTGAGGCGATGTAGAAGCCGCCTTCGCCCTGGACCGGCTCGATTACGATGGCCGCCGTGCGGTGCGGGGCGATATCGGTTTTGAACAGCGTGCGAATGGCGTTTAGCGAGGCTTCTTCGCTGATGCCGTGCAGCGGGTTGGGGAACGGTGCGCGGAAGACATCGCCCGGCATCGGGCCGAAGTCGTTCTTGTAGGGCAGCACCTTGCCGGTCATCGCCAGGGTCATCATGGTGCGGCCGTGGAAGGCGCCGTCGAAGGTGATGATGCCGGTGCGGCCGGTAGCGGCGCGGGCAATCTTCACGGCGTTTTCCAGCGCTTCGGCACCGGTGTTGACCAGCATAGCTTTACGTTCGGGGCCGCGCACCGGCGTCAGTTCGCAGAGCTTTTGGCATAACTGCACGTAGGGCGCGTAAGAGATCACCGCAGCGCTGGTGTGCATGACTTTCTTGAGCTGTGCTTCTACAGCGGCAACGATTTTCGGGTGGCGATGGCCCAGGTTGAGCACGCCAATGCCACCCGCGAAATCGATCCAGCGGTTGCCGTCGGCGTCCCACAGTTCAGCGTTTTCGGCGCGCTCGGCAAACTGGGTGGTCGGCGTGGCGGCACCGTTGGCCACATAGCGGTTTTTCAGGTCGTTCAATTCTTGGTTCGTCATCATCGTTCTCTTTATAGGCCGCCAACGCAGACGTATTTAAGTTCCGTAAACTCATCTAACCCGTGGTGGGAACCTTCACGGCCCAACCCGGACTCTTTCACGCCGCCAAAGGGCGCGAGCTCGGTAGAGATCAAGCCTTCATTCACACCGACCATGCCGTACTCCAACTGCTCCATGGTGCGCCAGATACGGCGGTAATCCGTGGCATAGAAGTAGGCGGCCAGGCCGAACGGCGTATCGTTGGCCATCTGGATGGCCTCTTCGTCTTTCTTGAAGCGGAACACCGGCGCCACGGGGCCGAACGTCTCTTCATCAGCCACGGCCATCTTGATTGTGACGTCGGCTAGCACCGTGGGCGTATAGAAGCGCTCACCGGCAGCGTGGAGTTTGCCGCCACACATAAGGCGTGCGCCCTTGCCTTGGGCGTCGTCTACGTGTCGCTGCACTTTATCTATTGCCGCTTGGTTGATGAGCGGGCCGATAATGCTGCCATCTGCCAGGCCATCGCCGACTTTTAATGCATTCACACGCTCGGTGAGCTTCTCGACGAACGCATCGTAAATGCCGTCCTGCACCAGGAAACGGTTGGTGCACACACAGGTTTGCCCAGCATTGCGGAATTTAGAGGTGATGGCGCCGTCAACAGCGGCATCCACATCGGCGTCATCAAACACGATAAACGGCGCGTTGCCACCCAGCTCCATGGCAGTTTTTCTTTACCGTGCTGGCGCACTGGGCCAGCAGGTGTTTGCCGACCGGTGTAGAACCGGTAAACGACACTTTGCGCACTCTAGGGTCGGTGGTGAGCACTTCACCCACGGCAGCGGGTTTGGAAGCGGTGACCACGTTAATGGTGCCCGCGGGCAGGCCAGCTTCCAGCGCTAAATAGGCCGCTGCCAGCGCGGTAAGCGGGGTAGCTTCCGCAGGTTTGATCACCACGGTGCAGCCAGCGGCCAGCGCCGGGGCACACTTGCGAGTAATCATCGCCAGCGGGAAATTCCAGGGCGTGATTGCCGCCACCACGCCGACCGGCTCGCGCAGCACCAGCAGGCGCTTGTCGGCACCGTGGCTGGGCAGGGTTTCCCCCGCCATGCGCTTGGCTTCTTCGGCGAAGAACTCGATAAACGAGGCGCCGTAGGTCACTTCGCCTTTGGCTTCCGCCAGCGGCTTGCCCTGCTCCAGGGTCATCAGGCGGGCCAGGTCGTCGGCGTGCTCATTGATCAGCTCAAACCAGCGGCGCAGCAAGGCTGAACGCTGTTTGACGGGCGTGGCGCGCCAGGCAGCACCTGCTTCGTAAGCGGCAGCTACGGCGTCGCGGGTATCGTCGGCGCCCATCTCGGCCACGCGGGCAATGGTCTCACCGGTGGCAGGGTTATCGACGGCAAAGCTCTGCTGACCCTTGCGCCACTCGCTGCCCACCAGGGCAGGTACTGCATCATGTAACCACTGTTCGATAAAGCTCATACATGGCTCCTAGGTAACGAGGTAAAAGGCTTACAGGTCCATCTTCATATGACGGTCGCTGTAATCACGACCATAGGTGCGCAGTGCATGGATATATAACGCCAAGCCTAAAACCGCCCAGCCGGCAAAATGGTCCATTCAGCACTGCTCAGGGCCGCCGGGCTACCGGGCAGGTAGAGGCATGCCATACCGAAAGAGAGTAAGACCGCTAAGGTGCCGCACAGCTTGCCGTTGCTGACCTTGAACGGACGGGGCATGTCCGGCTCGCGTACGCGCAGCACCATGAAGGAGATCGCCACAAACAGGTAAGCGAGCACGATGCCCAAACCACCGGCGTTAACGATCCATACCAGCGCGGGACGACCAAAGAAAGGCGCCAAACAGGAGAGAAAGCCCATCATGAAAATGGCGTTGGTAGGCGTTCTATAGCGCGGGTGCAACTTGGCAAACGGCGCAGGTAGCATGCCAGCTTTAGCGAGGGCATAAATCGCCCGTGAGCCACCAATGTAGAAAGCGTTCCAACTGGTAATAATGCCCGCAATACCCGCCATGACCATTAAGTTGCTGGCCCACGCGGCGTTGAACAGGCTACCCATGGCATCCGGCACGCTAAGGGAACTCGCCGCCAACTCGGTGCTATTGAGCGCCAGGCTGGTGGCCAAAATAATCAGCGCGTACCACACCACTGCCAAAATGACCGACATCATCAGCACTTTGCCGATGGCGTTGTAGGGCAAGTTGATCTCTTCCGCCGCCTGGGGAATGACATCGAAACCCACAAACAGGAACGGCACCATCACTAGCACCGCGACGATGCCCGCGAACACGCCGGTATCCGCCTGGGTAAAGAGCGGCAGCATGTTGATGGTTTCGCCTTCAAACAGCGAACCGGTGACGAACATCACGCCCACTAGCAGAATCAACCCGGTCACCACCTTTTGCAACAGAGCAGCAGTGGTTACTCCGAAATAGTTAATCATCATCATGATGAGCGAACCGCCAACGCCTACCGCTACCCAGGTGGCTTTGACTTCCCACCCGGCAATCGTCCACAAATGACCGACTGCATAGTTGGGCGCTAGGTGCTCAATCACCGTGGGAAGTGCCACCGCTTCAAACGCGACCACGCTCAAGTAACCTAAAATGATCGCCCAGGTGCAGAGAAAGAGGGCAAATGACCCAGAGCACGGTAGCTATAAACGTGCTCACCGCCGACTTTAGGCATGGCAGCGGCTAGCTCCGCGTAGGTCAGTCCGACCAACACAATCGCTAAACCACCGATAATAAAGGCTATAATGGCGCCTAGACTGCCAGCGGACTGAATCGCGGTGCCGGTTAATACTATCCAGCCCCAGCCGATCATCGCACCAAAAGCCAATGCTAAAACATCGCCACGGGCGAGTACCCGGACAAGCCCATCCTGTTCTGATGAAGGTGTCGTCATTATAAAAATATCCTGCGTGTTATTAGATGTTGTCGTGGGCGCTGAGGGGCGCGGTATGCTGATTCCAGTAGCGGAATAGTTATACGCTAGCAGGCAGGGGCCATAACGCGAATGCACCACTCTGCCGTTCGACTAGACCACTTTCAAAACGCACCATAAGAGTGCGCCTTTTAACTTATGCTTTCGTCTAAACGCCTAGCGATGGCGGGTTTCACGCGGGAAAGGAGGCATTGAGATGGATCGCCAGCAGGTCTTGCACCAATTTATGCAACTTTATGCACTCCAACCGGAGCGGCTAAGCAAGCAGGTGCGAATCGAGCAGGCGCTGCGCCAAGCCATTACCCAGCAGTGGCCCAGCGGGCTGCGTTTGCCCTCTCATCGCATGTTGGCCGAGGCGGTCAATGTCGCTCGTCAAACCCTCGCCCTTGCCATCGGTACGCTGTTGGAAGAGCAACTGCTGAAAACCGCCCACGGCCAAGGTACCTGGACCAGCAGACCAGTTACCCCTTCCTCGCCCCTGCCCGGCAACGCTGAACTCTCATCCCGCGCCCAGCGGGTGCTGGGTGGCCCCGGTGCCAGCAAGATTCAAAGCGGCGCGTTCGTGCCCGGCATACCTGATATCGCCCAGTTCCCGATGCGTAAGTGGCGCCAGCTCTACGCAAGCGTAACGGTGCCGCAAAATGCTCTGCTGCTCTCTTACTCCACTGGCGGCTACGGCCCGCTAAAGCGCGCCATTCGCGATTTTCTAGCGCGCTGGCGCAACCTTGATTGCGATATCGAGCAGATCATCATTACCGACGGCACCCATAACGGCATTGAGCTATGTGCCATGGCGCTGGCGGATGTGGGTGACACCGTTGCCATGGAGTCGCCCTGTTACTGGGGGGCGCGCAACGTATTTACCGCCGCTGGTTTGAACATTGAAGCGGTGCCGTGGCTGCCAGAGCAGGGCACGACCTTCCGCCTATTGCTGTCCCGGTGAAGCTTGCCTACCTGACCGGCTCACATCACTACCCACTCAGCGTGCCCACCAGCGCCACCGATAAGCAACGCTTATGCGATGCCTTATCGCCCGCTTACATTGTCGAGGATGATTACGAGTTCAATCGCGACGACCACCCCTAACCTGCTCTTTACTCCCCAATCAGAGCACCACTTGCTGGTAGGATCGTTTTCCAAGATGATGTTTCCGGGCCTGCGGCTGGGTTATTTAGTAGTTCCACGCCACTTGGCGGCGCCGATGAACCGTCTGCGCAGCGAGCTTTTCCGCGAAGGTCGCATGCTGGATCAAGCCGTACTGGCCCAGTTCATTTTTGATGGCGACCTGGACGCCTGGTGCCGGCGCATCCAGCGCGACTATTTAGGGCGCCAGCAGGTACTGCACGACCAACTGCGCTCGCTACCGCAGGTGCGCAGCGTTTCATCGCCCAGCAGCGCGATCAGCCTTTGCGTTGAGTTTGCGCCGGGCATCAACGATGTGGGAATCGCCCAATCACTGCTGAAAGAGCATTTAATCGTGCGACCTTTAAGCCCGGTGTGTGCCAACCGACCCAAGGGTCGGCTTGGTGATGGGCGTCGGCATGCTGTCAGGGGAAACGCTGGTGCGTGAAGCGCAGCGGCTACGTCGCAGCCTGGAAGCACTGCTGCGTTAGAAGCGATCAATCGCTCATAGGTGATGAAGAAAGCATTTCTCAACATCTTAGACACAAGCTTTCAACGACTTATCCACAAGAGATTATTCACAAGGACTTTTATGCGCTGCCCTGTTAATAGTTTTACCGTTGCCTCTTCAAATGCGTTCGCTCGCCTACGTCTTTGGGCATCACTGAGTTTTGTGCTGCTTCTCTCTGGCTGCGCTACCTTTGCTCCCTAACCCGCCCCAGGATCAAACCAATCTTTGCGAGATATTCCGCGAGCAGCCCACTTGGTACGACTACGCTCAGGAATCTGAGCAGAAATGGGGCACGCCGATTGCGACTCAGATGTCGTTTATTCAACAAGAGTCCTCGTTTCGCAGCCATATCCGCCCGGATCGTAAATACTACCTGGGCTTTATCCCCGGCCCACGCCCTTCATCAGCCAAAGGGTATGCCCAGGCACAGGACCCGGTATGGGGCGAATACGAAGCCCAAGCGGGTAGCCTATTTGCACGGCGAACGCATATGAAGCACGCCACCGATTTTATCGGCTGGTACAACCGCCGTTCTCAGCAGCAGGCGGGAATATCACTGAGTAATCCTGAACACCTTTATTACGCGTATCACGAAGGCGCTGGCGGCTACCAACGCGGCACGTATCGGGGCAAACCGCAGGTTTTGAGGGCAGGTCGAGAAGTGGCGGCGCGCGCTAATCGTTACCAGGCCCAACTCAACAGCTGTGAAGCGGAGTTTCAGTGCCGCAAGTTTTACCAAGTTTGGCCATTTTGCCGTAGTTAAGGGATAAACGATGTCACTATGGATCGGTGTGGCGCTGGTCAGCGTGGTGTTTTTCACCTCGATGCTTTCCGGCGTATTTGGAATGGCAGGCGGCTTGGTGCTGCTGTGGTTTCTGCTGTTGGTATTTCCCGCCGGTACGGCAATGGCCGTGCATGGCGTGATACAGCTCACGGCCAATGGATCGCGCGCTTGGCTCTCGCGGCACTATATTGTCTGGCGGATCGTCGCGTTTATGGCGCTGGGCGTGTTGAGCGCCGCTGGCCTGCTTCTGCTATTCAACTACAGCCCCAATGCCGCCAGCGTCTCGCTGCTGATTGGCCTGCTGCCGATACTGGTGTGGCTGCCCAAGCGTTGGTTTCATCTCAACGCCAACCGCGCCAGCCATGCGTTTTGCTGCGGCATTGCCTCAGGCGGGTTAACCATTGCCGCCGGGGTTTCCGGGCCGCTGATTGATATTTTCTTTGTGCGATCACGCATGGATCGCCGCCAAGTCGTCGCGACCAAGGCGATGATTCAGGTAGTGGCTCACAGCATTAAAATCATCTTCTACCTGGGTGCTGCCATGGCACTTAGCGCGGGCGAATGGGGTATCGTATTGCTAGCCGCACCGTTTGCCATGCTCGGCACGCAAGCGGGGAACCGCATTTTACACCGCCTCACCGATGCCAATTTCCGCATCTGGACACGCTGGATCGTGACTGGCATTGGCATTTTCTACTTTCTGCAAGGGTTATTCCTGCTCACCCGCTAGCGTTGAGGGCGATAAAAGCGGGCTTGCCGTTGATGCCTATACTGACCATAGCCATCAACGGAGGTCGCTATGGATTATCATCACTACCGCACAGCCCTGACTGAAACACTTGCCCAGAGTGAAGTACCCTTTCCCGCTGCCGAATACCAACTGCGCCTGGACAAGGTGCGTCAGGCAATGGCCGAGCAAGGGTTAGAGGCGCTGATGCTCACCGATCCTGCGGATATTAACTACCTCACTGGCTACCACACCTTTGAAGTCTCAGTTCATGCCTGTTTAGTCTGCACGCAAGAGAAACTAGTGCTGCAAGTTGCCTCCATTGAAACCGGTGCGGCGGTGGTCACTGCTCGGGTCGATGAGATTATCGGCTACCGCTGGGAAAGCCTGGATGAAATCATCACCCCGCTGGCGGATCTGCTTACCTCCTGCCAGCACATCGGTATAGATGGCTGGAGCAGCGGGCTGCGCTTTGGGGTAATCGATGCGCTGATGCAGGCCATTGGTCGCGAACGCTTCAGCGAAGCAGGCGCGCTAATCGACGCCATTCGAATTGTGAAAAGCCCTGCTGAACTAGAGATGCTGCAAGAGAGTGCCCGTATCACGGCACTCGGTTTAGAGACGGCGATTCAGGGCATTCGCCCGGGCATGACCGATAACGATATTGCGGCTATTGGCGCTAAAGCGCTGTTGGAAAACGGCAGCGAGTTTATGAGCCTGCAGCCGATCGTGACCAGTGGGCATCGCATTGGCGTGATACACGTCAATCATAAACGGCGCGTGATTCAACCTAACGAGCCAGTGTTCTTAGAGTTTGGCGCCGCTTACCAGCGCTATACAGCCCCATGATGCGTACCGCAGTAACGGGCGCACCCAACTCGGCTCTATCATCCACCCGCGACCTTTGTCGTTCAATATTCGAGGCGCTGTGCGACACCATGCGGCCCGGCAATAGTTTTGATGCTGCTGCCCAAGCGGCTGATGCCCTACCTCGCTCCGCAGCGCGACCAGTACTTTTCTCGGGTGTATTTGGTTACGCCGTAGGCGCGCAGTTCCCACCTAGCTGGGTGGAAGGCACTGGCTTTATCGCCAAAGGCCAGTCGCGCACGTTTGAAGCGAATATGGTATTTCATTTACCGCTCTGCCTTCGTGTGCCCGGCCAGTGGGGCGTCGGCATCAGCGATACCGTCGTGATGACCGAGCAGGGAGCCAAGCCGCTAACCAATAACGACTGGCAGCTGTTTGAGGCGCGCTCATAGCTCTTCCCATCGCTTTTCCCATAGCCCCTGCATTGACACGTTCATAAAGTAACGCTATCGTCAGCACAGATGCAAATGAGAAACACTCTCCTTTTATCCATCAAGCAGCGTTTCAATAAGCAGTCCGTCGTGAGGGATCAGTGGGATGACTAGCGAGCAGCGGCAACTTCGCCAAACAGTCATGTTTTTACGTACCTCTTTTGAAGCGGTTCAGCACTCGATTGCTGGCCGCCTGGAAGACCCGCTGCCCTGCTGGATGGATACCAGCATGCTCTCGATGCTTTCCCGCGAGCTGACCCGCTGCTGCCAGCAAGCGAAGCCGCTGTTTGCGCCCGCGGTGGTCGAGCAACTCTTTATCGCCTCGCAGCAGTGCGACTTGCTGCTAAAGCAGTGCCCCGGCGTACTGAACAGCGCAGTCTGCTATCGCCAGTTGGGTGCCATTATGTTGCCGCTTTCAAGCGCCCTGCAGCAGATCGACACGCCCGCCAAACGGCGTTGGCCTTGGCAGAAGCTGTAATAAACAACCCAAAGCTGCCCCTAACCCCGCCTATTTGATTGGCGGGGTTTTGTTTGCCCCTAACGTCCCCATCTACTGAGGCATAGCATCGTCGTTGGCGCTTACTAGTAAACTGGTCTATTCTGTTTGCCACGATGATACCCACTGCTTCAAAAGGAGTTTTTACTTTATGGCGTATGAAACGCTGTTTACCCCAACCCAGTTGGGCAGCCTCTCCATCCCTAACCGCGTCATCATGGCCCCGCTGACCCGCTCGCGTACCCCTGATAGCGTGCCGGGCAAGATGCAGGAAGCCTACTACGGGCAGCGTGCTGGCGCTGGGCTGATCATCAGCGAAGCCACCAATATCTCTCCCACTGCCCGTGGCTATGTGTATACACCCGGTATTTGGACGGATGAGCAGGAAACAGGCTGGAAGGGGTTGTTGATGCAGTACACGCCAAAGGTGGCCGTATTGCCCTGCAACTGTGGCACGTTGGGCGAGTTTCTCACGAAATGGTTCAACCTGACGGCCAACAGCCGGTAGCACCGAGTGCCTTGAAAGGCGAAGGCGCGCAGTGTTTTGTCGAGTTTGAAGATGGCACCGCTGGCCAGCACCCCACCAGCACACCGCGTGCGCTGGAAACCGATGAAATCCCCGGTATCGTTGAGGACTATCGCCAAGCAGCCGAGCGTGCCAAACGCGCGGGCTTCGATATGGTCGAAGTCCACGCAGCGAACGCTTACCTGCTCAACCAGTTCCTGGCGACCGGCACCAACAAACGTACCGACCAGTATGGCGGCTCGCTGGAAAACCGTGCCCGCTTCCCGCTGGAAGTGGTGGATGCGGTAATTGACGTTTACGGCGCTGACCGCGTCGGTATCCGCATGACACCGTTTATCGAGCTGTTTGGGTTAACCGACGACGAGCCGGAAGCGATGGCGCTCTACATGGCCGATCAGCTTTCCAAGCGTGGGCTGGCCTATCTGCACCTGAACGAGCCCAACTGGGCGGGCGGCGATATCACTTTCCCTGCGGGTTTCCGCGAGAAGATGCGCGAACGTTTTAGTGGCAGCCTGATCTATTGCGGCAACTACGACGCCGAGCATGCCGAGAAACGCATCAGCGAAAACACCACCGATGCCGTGGCTTTCGGTCGCCCCTACATCGCTAACCCAGATCTGCCAGAGCGCTTCCGTGTTAACGCATCGCTCACTGAGCCGAACCATGAAACGTTCTATGGCGGTAATGAGAAGGGCTACACCGATTATCCGTTTATGGATAATGGTTATGATCGTATGAGCTAATACAGCATATGTTTAGCTGACAGCTGAATTATTTTGGCTAAAAAGCATCACTTCGGTGATGCTTTTTAATGCCTAATAGTGAGTTAGCACCAATAAACGGTTGATTCTTTCGTTTTAAAAATAGGCGATGGGTGCTAAATTAACTTTTGGTGCTAGTGGTTTCCATATTAGTAGTGAGCGCTACCGCCAGCACCGGTGCCCGTTTTCGGCCTGATGGTTGACGGTGCGCCTTACTAACTCGGGGTGTTACTTGCGTTAACCCTTAACCCACTATTCATCGGTTAAAGAGCGTTTAATTTCTCATTAAAACAACAAAGGGTTTTTGAGAATATGGATCGTACGACCACCATCATATTACTCTCCTTCGTATCGCTGGTATTGGGCGCTCTCGCGATAGCAATATTTATTTATGTCATTGTTCCCTGGCGTCGACGACGTCGGGCAGCGAAAGAGGCCGCCGCTAACTCAGTCACTTTTCAAACCGAGAGCTCGCCGGAGCAACCTGAATCCACCACTCCCGCGAAGCGCAATAGCAGTATAAAGCAGCACTCTCTTTTATTATTTTCGATCAGCCTAGTGAACGGTCAGACGAGCGCCTAACCGAATGGTTGCGAGAAAAAGGCGCCCGTTACGATTCAATCAAAAGATATTTTTGATTGACGGGCAGCAACCCGCCAACCCAATTACCATTACCAACGCTTTTCCACCCGGCGAAATGCCCGACCTACTCCGTGGTGAAACGCATGCCCCCATTAAAGGCATTAGCCTGTTAGTAAAGCCGCCTCTGCACAAGCGGCGCAATCAACAAATGTACGTCTACGTAGAACTCGCCAAGGAAATGCAGACGCACTTTAGCGGTGCCATGCTTAATGCGGAGCGCGAACCCACAACCGATGACACCTTTGAGCGCATTATTGGCTAGCGTCGCTTTTCTGGTTACACGACCCCTGGCTGCGCAGGTAGTCATCGTAGCTACCGCTGAAGTCGACAATGCCTTCCGGTTGCATATCAATAATGCGCGTGGCCAGCGATGAAACGAACTCGCGGTCGTGGCTAACAAACAGCAGCGTACCGGGGTAATTCTCAAGGGCCAGATTCAACGCCTCAATCGACTCCATGTCCAGGTGGTTGGTCGGCTCATCCATCAGCATCACGTTGGGTTGAGTGAGGATTAACTTACCGAACAGCATGCGTCCCTGCTCGCCACCGGAAATCACCTTCACCGATTTACCGATATCATCACTGGAAAACAGCATCCGTCCCAGCGCGCCGCGCACTACCTGCTCACCGCCGGTGGTCCAGCTCGACATCCACTCAAACAGCGTGGCATCGACGGCAAAGTCATCGCTGTGATCTTGGGCAAAACGCCTACTTCAGCGGCTTCGGTCCACTTCACTTCACCCGCATCCGGGTGCAACTCGCCTGCCAGGGTTTTAAGCAGCGTGGTTTTGCCAATGCCGTTGGGGCCGATAATGGCGATGCGCTCACCAGCTTCAACAGTCATGGATAAGCGCTTAAACAGCGGTTCACCGTCATAGCCTTTGGTAATGGCATCCACATTGACGGCATTACGGTGAATCTTTTCGCCTGATCAAAACGGATAAAAGGGACTGACCCGGCTGGAGGGCTTAATATCTTCCAGCTTGATTTTGTCGATTTGGCGCGCCCGCGAAGTAGCCTGTTTGGCTTTAGAGGCGTTGGCAGAGAAGCGGCTCACGAACTGCTGCAGCTCGGCGATCTGAGCCTTTTTCTTGGCGTTATCCGAGTGCTGACGCTCCCGCGCAGCGGTGGCGGCGGTCATGTAGTCATCGTAATTACCGGGGAATAGGGTAATTTCGCCGTAATCCAGATCCGCCATATGCGTACAGACGCTGTTCAGGAAGTGGCGGTCGTGAGAGATGATGATCATGGTGCTGCTGCGCGCTTTCAGAATATCTTCCAGCCAGCGGATAGTGTTGATATCCAGGTGGTTGGTCGGCTCATCCAGCAGCAGTACATCGGGGTCGGAGAACAGCGCCTGAGCCAGCAGTACCCGCAGCTTCCAACCGGGCGAGACTTCGCTCATGGGACCGGTGTGTTGCTCGATGGGAATGCCCAAGCCTAGCAGCAGTTCGCCCGCACGGGACTCTGCTGTATAGCCATCAAGCTCGGCAAAGCGCACTTCCAGATCGGCAACGGCCATGCCGTCCTCTTCGCTCATCTCTGCCAGCGAGTAAATACGCTCGCGCTCGGCGGCGACCGACCACAGCTCGACATTGCCCATAATAACGGTGTCGATCACCCGCTCATCTTCAAACGCAAACTGATCCTGGCGTAGCTTACCCAGTCGTGTACTGCTATCCAGCATCACCTGGCCGGAGGAGGGCTCCAAATCACCACCGAGAATTTTCATAAAGGTGGATTTGCCGCAGCCGTTCGCGCCAATCAGGCCGTAGCGATTGCCGTTATTGAATTTAACGGAGACATTTTCAAACAGGGGCTTGGCCCCAAACTGCATGGTGATATTGGCGGTTGCGATCACAAAAGGAGCCCGGTTAGCGTGTCATTGACAGTAATAGAAAGGCTCGCGATTCTACGCGCTATTGAACGGGTATTCACCCATCAGACTTTCGTCATATCAGGCGATTGCTGGGATATCGAGTAGAAAGCGTTGATCATCAAGCGCTTGGCGTAAACGAGTCGCAAGAATATCGACGATACCCGAATGTTCGCCCACCAGCTTGGTCGTGGTAACAGAAAGCCCTGGATGCTGCTGTTCAGCCGCCGCGCATATTTCAGCGATATCGCCACCTTCACCCGCATGGCGCCCCGGCGACAGAAACAGCATTGCCAGGATGACCGGCCCTGGGTTGAATTCGGGAAGCGCTAGCAGATTCTCGAGTAATGGCTCGTTAAAACGGTACTCATCGCCCTCGCGACGCTCCATGGAGGCAGCGGCAACACACGCTACGTCGTCGGCTAGTAACACGCTAAGCTGCCCAGCGAGACGGTTGCGCACGGCGGTAACGTCAGGGATTGGGCTGCCGTGATCGACCAGCGCTACATGCGGCTTAGCACCAGCCCGAAGCTGCTCGCGCACGTTGTCGGCCAGCAGATGAGCTAGACGCAGGTCGTTATCACCCAACTCATCCACCAAGGGCTGGGCTACACGCACCTTTACGTGGGGAAAGCGCTCCTGCATCGTGGCCATGCGTTCAGGCAGGTAGCCGGTCAAGGCCTTACTGGGGCCGAAAAAGAACGGCAGCACAATGATCTCCGTTGCCCCTTGTTCGGCACTGCGTTCAGCGGCGGGGCCAAGCGTAGTGGCGGGAATGCCATCCACCTCGTCCGCGGGAATCTTATTGAGTGCAGCAACGAGGCGGCCTGAACGGTTTCGCCTATTTGCTCGCTAAGCGAAGCGGCCACGCGACGCAAATTAAGCGTTGCTTGCGGGCGTAGCGAACCGTTATCGACCAGAAAAATCGCGCGCATGGCTACCTCCGGTAGTTTTCAATGTTGTCAGGTAAGTGAGCAACCATCGCATGTTAAGATGATTGTATTACAAAGTCGTTGTTCACCATGTTACTTGAAAGATGCCCCTTGAAAATGTTGCTTGATAACGATGCTTGATACCACCGCGCTTAACCAGCAAAGAAACTTCTTCGATGGCCATGCAGATATATGGCTATTCGGCTATGGATCGCTGATTTGGAAGGCTGACTTCGCCTACTTAGAGCGTCGCCCAGCCTATATTCAAGGTTGGGAACGGCGTTTCTGGCAAGGCTCCCATGACCATCGCGGCACACTTGAATCGCCTGGGCGGGTAGCAACGCTGATCCGCGCCAAGGATTCGATTTGCCATGGTATGGCTTACCGTATTACGCCAGAAGTGCTTGCGCCGTTGGATGTACGCGAGAAGAACGGCTATTTGCGAGAAAAAGTATTGCTGACGTTTCTTGCGGAGAATGGCGAAGCAGCCAAACAGAGCGAAGGGCTGATTTATCTGGCCAGCGAAGACAACCCGGCCTTTCTTGGCGAGGCGCCACTTACCGAAATCGCCCAGCAAATTGCCAACGCACATGGCCCAAGCGGTCCCAATAAAGAGTACTTACTCAACCTTGCGACGGCACTACGGGAACTAGGCGCGACAGACGACCATATCTTTGACCTGGAACTACAGTTGAGTCGTATCTAACTTCACCAGTAGCGTGGATAACGTCGATGCCGGGCAAGATTATTCACCAGTATGGCAATTATGAGCATCACTATACTGCCCATACCGATCGGCAAAGAGGATACCACCACCCCACCTGGTGAACGCTGGCACCGCCGCCTACCGCAATGAGTGCAGCCGCAGCTCCCGGAGGGTGAACTGTGTGGGTCAACTGCATCAGCAGTATCGACAGCGATACAGCCAACGACATCGAGAGTGGTGTCGCTCCCAGCCATTGGTAGCAAGCAACGCCAGTAGCTGCCGAAAGCACACTGCCAAACAACACGTGACTGGGCTGGGCAAAGGACTTTCCGGTGCGGCATAGATGAGAACTGACGTTGCCCCGAACGACCCAACGATAAGCAACTGATGCGACAGCCACGCCGAGCTTAACCAGCAAATAACCGCCATTCCAGTAAAGGCGCCTACCCATGACCAAAAGCATCCTGCCAGCCTACCCGGGCGCGCTTAATTGGCTGCCCGCGCATCTTTCCAAGGTAAGTTTTCATTGCATTCGCTTTGCACAAAATAAGTGCAAATGATGACAAAATGCACCAAATAAGCAAATGACAATCTGTCATACCCGTGTTGAAGCTAACTCAAGGTCACTAGCTCAAGAAAGAACAAGCCACTGCTTACATCATCAGCCACGAGGGATAAACAGCCCCAGCAGGGTGCGTAAAATACCGCCTACCAAAGAGCCACGCAGGAATGCCCGCAAACCGCCCCAAAGAATAAGCAGCCCGACCACTAATACGGCAATGCTGAAAAAGAATCGTTGATCCCCAGCGAACGCGTTAAGCCGTCGATAAAATCGCCGAATGCACCGAAAAAATTAGTAAAAATACCTAATAAAAACTCAACCACCACGCGGATGGCTTCGCCGATAGTTTCGCCTATTTCGTCAAAAAAACCGTTTGCCTGCATTGCGTTTGGCTGCATCGATAGTACCCAAGGCTGAGAAGGATAAGCGTGGCATTGTCGTTTAAATATGCCCACTGAGCAAAACTAAGGGACGGCCAAGATTCGCCATCTTGATTGTTTAGCACTCCCGCTTTCAAACGACTATGCTAAAAACATAAAACGATCGTTTAAATAAACACAATCACTTAGCCACGATCCAGGTTTACATCATGACATACCACTATCCGCTTGCCGATCAACTCCAAGCCAGCACTCATCGAGTGGAAAACCAGCCCCGGCGCTGGAAAACTACAATAGCTATGCTGCAGATCGCGCGCTTCAAGAGGGCGTTAAACGTGAAAGCGGGTCTGAGGATGATGCCCCGCTCAAAACGTTTGGTCAGTGGGCAGGCTCTTCTGAGGCCATTGCCTTGGGCTTTGACGCCAACCGCTACCCACCACAACTGATGACCCATGACCGACAAGGCCACAGGGTCGATTGGGTAGAGTTTCACCCCGCCTACCATCGGCTTATGCAAACGTCGGTGGAACATGGATTACACGCCAGCCCCTGGCGGAATCCACAACCAGGCGCCCACGTTACCCGAGCCGCCAAATACTTTTTACAGACCCAGGTAGAGGCGGCGCATGGCTGCCCGATCACGATGACATTTGCCGCTCTGCCTGCACTTCGCCACCAGCCCAACCTGCTTGAGAGCTGGGGTGACAAAATTACCGCACCCTATTATGACCCACGCAACGTACCTGACTTCGAGAAACAGGGCGTCACCCTCGGCATGGCGATGACTGAAAAGCAGGGTGGCTCGGATGTCCGTCTTAATACCACCCGCGCCTACCCGATTGACCAAGGCGGGCCGGGAGAAGCTTTTGAGCTGGTGGGTCATAAGTGGTTTGTCTCAGCACCGATGTGCGATGCCTTCCTGGTGCTCGCCCAGGCACCCGGCGGCTTGAGCTGTTTTTATTGCCGCGCTGGCGGCCCGACGGCAGCAAGAATCCGCTCTACATCCAGCAACTGAAACGCAAGATGGGTAACGTAGCGAACGCCTCCAGCGAGACGGAACTGCGCGGCGCCTTTGCCTGGATGATCGGTGAGGGAGGGCGCGGCGTGCGTACCATCATCGAAATGGTGGCCATGACCCGCTACGACTGCATGATTGGCTCAGCCGCCGGAATGCGCCAAGCCACCGCCCAGGCGATTCATCACGCCTCTCATCGCCATGCCTTTGGGGCACGGCTCAGCGAGCAGCCGCTGATGCAGAACGTGCTCGCCGATCTCGCCATTGAAAGCGAAGCTGCCACCACCTTGATGCTGCGCATGGCCCGGGCCATGGATCATCAAGACAACGAGCATGAGCGCCTGCTTTCGCGGATCGCTACCCCTGTCGGCAAATACTGGATATGTAAGCGCACACCCCACCACGCCTATGAAGCAATGGAAGTGATCGGCGGCAGTGGCGTGATGGAAACGCATATGATGCCGCGCCTGTTCCGCGAGTCGCCCATCAACGCCATTTGGGAAGGCAGCGGAAATGTGCAGTGTTTGGATATCCTGCGCGCGATTGAAAAGCAGCCCGAGGTACTTGATGCCTTCTTTGCCGAAATTGCACTTTCAAAGGGCGCTAATGAACATCTTGACCGCTTTATTCACAAATTAAAGCGGGAGATGCAGGATACCAAGCGCTCCAGTACCGCGCCCGCCAACTGGCGGATAGCATGGCCCTGGCGTTACAGGGCGCTCTGCTGGTTCAGCATGCCCCCGCTTATGTAGCCGATGCATTCTGTGCTGGTCGGCTTGCCGACCGCAGTGGTCTCAATACAGGCACGCTACCTACTGGACTCGATTGCGCGGCGATTATTGAGCGTGCCCGGCCCGTGGAATAAGCGTTCACGACCTTGGTCGGATTTCATGCTAAAACAGATTGGGTAAAACTAATTACATTAAAAAGCTATGAACTAGTAGCAACGTAATAGCGGGAGAGCTTGGCGCATCTCACGAGGATGACGCCAGCGCCGAAGGAGCAACAACCCCGGAAACTCTCAGGCAACCGGACCGCTATTACCCTCACTTTCCGAAGAGCGGCTGATGACTGCGTCACTCAGCCCACCGAGCAAGCGCGCCCAACGGGCACGTGAATCTCTCAGGTTCCATGACGGAAGGGGTACGCCCAGCAGCAGCTACGCCGTTAGGTGGTATTCCCCGACGCTCATACAATCTGGAGAGACTCATGCAACGCATTGCCGTTATCGGTGGTGGTATCACCGGCATTACCAGCGCCTACGCCCTGGCCAAACGTGGCTATCAGGTCACCGTGTTTGAAAAGCATCGTTACGCCGCCATGGAAACCTCGTTCGCCAACGGCGGCCAGCTATCGGCCTCGAATGCTGAAGTGTGGAACCACTGGCCGACGGTGATTAAAGGTCTGCGCTGGATGCTTAGAAATGACGCTCCGCTGCTGGTCAACCCCGCCCGAGCTGGCACAAGCTCAGCTGGTTTGGCGAGTTTATCGCCTCAATCCCCCGCTACTCTGAGAACACGACCGAAACCGCACGCCTGGCCATTGCCGCCAGGGAGCACTTGTTTCAGTGGGCAAAAGACGAACAGATTAATTTCGATTTAAAGCAGAAAGGTATCCTGCATATCTACCGCGACAAGGGCAGGCTACGACCACGCCGCCAAGGTCTCGCAACTGCTCAGCAAAGGCGGCCTGGAACGCCGGGCAGTAACCCCGACGAGATGCGCGCTATCGAGCCGACGCTGGCGGGCAATTACTACGGCGGCTTCTTTACTGAAAGCGACGCCACCGGCGATATCCATAAGTTTACCCACGGCCTCGCTCAAGCTGCAGAGCGCCGCGGCGTAACGCTTAAATATGGTCACAGCGTGCAGGGATATCGGCGCGGATCAACAACACGCCTGGGTCACTGCCAATGTCGATACCAACAGCGAACCGGTGCGTGAAACGTTTGATAGCGTAGTGGTCTGTGCTGGGGTGGGCAGCCGCGCCCTGGCCACCAAGCTGGGTGACCGAGTCAATATCTACCCGGTGAAAGGCTACTCGATTACCGTGCAGCTCGATGATGCAGCCTCTCAGCAGGCGGCGCCCACGGTAAGCCTACTCGATGATGAAACCAAGCTGGTGACCAGCCGCCTGGGCAATGACCGCTTCCGGATCGCCGGTACCGCCGAGTTCAACGGCTTTAACCGCGATATTCGCGACAACCGTATCCGCCCGCTAATCCGCTGGGTGGAAGAGTGTTTCCCCGGCGTCAGCACCCGCCGCGTAGTGCCATGGGCAGGCCTGCGGCCAATGCTACCTAACATGCTGCCCAAAGTCGGCCGCGGCAGAATTACCCACGGTGTTCTACAACACCGGCCACGGCCATCTGGGCTGGACACTCTCTGCGATTACCGCCGAACTGCTGGCGGATGCAGTGCAAGCGGCGGAAGAAGCATCGGCACCAGCGACCATCTAGTACGACTCACACCGCAGGCGCTTCCAATTCCAGGAAGCGCCTTACGCGATCGGTTTTGGGGTTGACGAAAAACTCGTTGGGATGGGATTTTTCGATGATGATGCCTTTATCGAGAAAAACCACCTGATCTGAGACTGCCCGGGCGAACTCCATTTCGTGAGTCACTAGCACCATGGTGTAGCCCTCTTTTGAGAGGTCTTTGATGACCCCAAGCACTTCTCCTACCAGTTCCGGGTCGAGCGCTGAAGTAGGCTCATCGAACAGCATCACTTTGGGCTGCATGGCGAGCGCCCGGGCAATAGCTACCCGCTGTTTCTGCCCGCCCGAGAGTGTGTAGGGGTATTGCTCGCGTTTGTCGGCCATGCCGACTTTTTCGAGCAGCACCATGGCCCGCTCATCGGCCTCCGCTTTGCTTAACCCCTGCACATGGATCGGCGCTTCGGTGACATTGCGCAGCACGCTTAGGTGCGGCCAGAGATTAAACCCCTGGAACACCATGCCTAGGCGCGCCCGCATACCCGCTAGCTCGCGTCGCGACATGGCCTTGCCGCTGTCGCTGACGCCAATGCGGTCGCCATCGATACGGATATCACCATGTTCAGGCTGCTCCAGCCAATTAATGCAGCGTAGCAAGGTAGATTTACCCGAACCGGATGAGCCTAAAATGCTCACCACTTCGCCGGGCTGCACTTCCAGCGATACATCCCGTAGGACCTCGGTGCCATCAAAGCTTTTAGATAGTTTACGAATACTAACGGCGGCGGTCTCAGGCATTTTCGAATCCTCGCTTGGCGCCAAAACGGCCAATCATTTTGATAAACAGTTCTAAACCAATGCTGATCAGCCAATAGAAGCCGATCACCACAATGAAGGCTTCCATGGGAATGAAGTAGGTACTCGACAGGCTGCTTGCCGCCGCCGTGAGTTCGCGTACGGTGATAATCACCAAAAGGCAGTATCTTTGAGCAGGATAATTAGCTGATTGCCCAGTAAGCCGCGGGTTTTTAAAATTAGCTGGGGCAAGATAATGCGCATAAACATCTTGGGTTGAGAAACCCCTGAGCGATGGCCGCCTCTACCTGCCCTTGCGCGAAAGTAGCGCGGCAACCACGCAGTATTTCTGCGAAGTAAGCGCCGTGATAGATCACCAGAGCGATAATCCCCGCCGTCCAGGCGCTCATACGGATGCCTGCGCTGGGCAGGCCGTAATAGAGTAAATAGGCCAGAATCAGAAACGGCAGCATGCGCATGGCGTCAATGAAAATGCGCAGCGGGATTTTTAAACGCGGGCGCGAACCCTCTAACAAAAACACGATCCCGCTACCCAAGATAAACGCCAGCACCGCAGATAAACCAAACAGTTTTAAAGTGTTATAAAAACCGTTCAAAAACACATCGTACGATGACCAAAGAATGTCCCAATTGCTCATAAAGGCTTCCCCGTGATGACCACGTTAGACGGCCAATCGGCTGGCTTTGCGCTCAACCACGCGCTGCAGCCATACCAGCAGGCTGATGATCAGCATGTATAGGGCCGCTGCGGCTAAGATCGGCGGCAAAGGGTCGTAGGTAACGGCGGAAATGCGATTGGTCACCCGCGTAAGGTCGACGACCCCGATCACCGCAATGGCGGGGCTGCCTTTAATCAGAAATGACATCTCGTTGACCAGGCCCGGCAGGCTGGTAATGGTAATTTGCGGCAACATGATGCGGCGAAAGTAGACCCATGGCGTCATGCCAATCGCCAGCGCCGCCTCGCGCTGCTCTTTGGAGAAGTTATTAAAAGCAGAGCGCCAAATTTCGGCGTTAAAAGCGGTGGTATTCAGGGTTAAGGCAATGATGCCGGCCACATTGCGATTAAGGTTAACGCCCATGGTCGGTGCGGTTAGAAAGATGAACAGCACCAGCGTGACCAACGGTGTTGCTCTAGCCAGGCTAATATAGACGCCCAGCAGTTGATGCAGAACGGGGATTTTTGCCACTCGCAACAAGGCGATCATCAACCCCAGCACCACACCGATGGCAATCGAAACACCTGAGATCCACAGCGTTGTCCAGGCGCCCTGAATGAGCAGTCCCCATGCACTACTGTCCATGCTCACCCCCTAATTCGCTATAGAAAATTGCCGCCCAGGCTGGGCGGCAGGCGAAGGTGATGGCTTACATACCAGCCATTTCGTGGAACTCTTCCACCGAGGTGATAGGGGGTTGTCGGTGGGTCGTCAAAGGACTCGCCAAACCACTTCTCCTGCAGCTCGGCCAAGCGGCCAGAATCACGCAGATGGCTCATAAAGTCGGTGATATAGGTCAATAGTTCAGGGCTGTCCTTGGGCATCGGCCACGCCACATAGCCAGGGCCGGAAACGGCTTGGCCCGCTTCAAATACATCAGGGCGTTCACGAATTAGGTCGTTCACCGGGACGATGGAATTGATCACATAATCGACTCGACCATTGGCGAGATCCGCATAGATTTCCGGATAGGCCTCATACTCCATCACGTCGCCCAGCTCGCCACCGCTTTCTTCGAGCATCACTTCCAACTCGGGCAAACGCGAAAGCAGTGCACTGCCCGCCTGGACCCCCTACCGTCATGCCACTTAAGTCTTCAATGCTGTTGATACGGTCATCGCCTGCCCGCTTGATATAGAAATGCTGAGCCGAGGGCAAACGGCGGCGCGTAGTTAAACACCCGCAGGCGTTCGTCAGTCACAGAGGCGCCTGTCAGCGCCATGTCGTATTGGCCCGATGAAACCGAGGCCAAAAGACCGGTCCAGGGTAAAATATCCTGTCGAATCTCAAAGTCAGCGTACTCCTCCAGTTCCATTTTTATATCTTCTATAAAACCGTCGGGGTCACTGCCACTCATAAAGTTGAACGGCGCGTAATTATCTTCGGTGGCCACACTCATATAGCCACGGCTCTCTATTTCCTCCAAATCCGCAGCGGTGGTGGAAAGTGAAAGACTAAGAGCAAATGCGCCAACGCTCAACGCGGAGGCTAATGCCGTTATTTTTTCATCGTTTAATACTCCTAGAGTGGACAAGCATCGCTAACCAAACGGTTACAAGCTAAAAGTGACTTCACCCTAGTTTTTATCCTCCTCTCGATTAGAGCCAGTTGGCGTAAAGTAAAAGGACAGTTGGCGATCATAAAGCTGGCACGGAAGATGCTTAGTTTTAATGGAGAAAGGGTTTATTTGAGGAGGGAAAAGTGTATGACAACGCTGTGTCTTGAGGTCGACCCCAACGCTGCCACCTGCCTGCAAGAACAGCTAAGAGAAACGCTGCTGGAGGCAATACGCGTAGGCAGCTTGCCGAGTGATGATGCGCTCCCTTCCTGCCGCAAGCTTTCTCAGCAACTGGGCATTTCGCGCAACACAGTGTCTATCGTTTACGAAAAACTAGTTGAAGATGGTTATTTAATTAGTCGCCCCGTAGCGGCTATTATTTACACCCTGATTATAACGACCCGCAATCGACGCTTAATTCATCACAAACAGCGTTAACCAAAAGATAACGGAACAATAAGCGCACCAAACTGGCACAACCGCATTATTCAGCGCCCTACTAACTACCAAGGCATTCTCAAACCAGGCAATTGGTCCGAGTACGCATACCCGTTTATTTATGGCCAGTTAGACACCCAACTCTTTCCGTTAGCCCAATGGCGCGATGTTTCTCGGCGTTTACTAAGTTCACAGCGTGATAAACCATGGCTGCGTGACCGCATTGATCAGGATGACCCGCTATTAATTGAACAACTGCGAAAACGTATTTTGCCACGTAGGGGAATCTTCGCTCGCTCGGAAGAGATTCTGATTACCATGGGAACGCAAAATGCGCTCTACTTGATTGCACAACTGCTCTGCCATCGGGGCACCCGCGTAGCCTTGGAATCCCCCGGCTACCGCGAGGCAATGAATGTGTTTTCTCACCGCGGCGCGAGCCTACAATTTCAAACCGTGGACACAGACGGCATGTGTCTTGAAGGCTCACAGCAGTGCGACTACCTGTATGTCATGCCAAGCCACCAAGTACCCACCGGCGTGACGATGAGCCGCGAGCGGCGGGATGCCTTATTAGCCCAGCTGTCTCATCACGACCAAATCGTCATCGAGGATGACTACGACGCTGAAATTCACGGCGACCAGTTCGCACTGCCTGCGCTCAAAGCCAGCGCACAGAGCGCACGGATTATCTATATGGGCAGCTTATCCAAAGCGCTCTCGCCCGGGCTGCGCATGGGTTACGTAGTGGCCGACGCCGAAGTGATTGATGAGCTGCGGGCGCTGCGCCGCATGATGTACCGTCACCCTCCCGCCGCATTGCAGCATCAGTTGGCGCAGTTTATTTCTCAAGGCTATTACGAGCGCTATTTAAAGCTGCATGTGGAAGAGATTGATCGACGGAGGGATGCCATGCGGGTTGCCATTGATCAAGCGCTACCAGGCTGCCACAGCCATAGCAGCAACCGCTCCAGCGCTTTCTGGATGGAGGCCGATGCCTGCATCGATACCCAACGATTAGCTTGGCACGCCGCCCAGCGTGGCGTGCTGATTGAACCCGGCTTTCAACACTTCTTCGATGTCGCCCCGCCACGCCGTTTTTTTCCGTTTGGGGTTTGGTGCAATCGAAGGGAACTTATCAACCCAGGCCTACAGCGCCTGGGTCTCGCCTATGATAACGCTTTAGCTACGTAGCCAATATCTTACTGAAGTGATGCGGTATAGCCTTCAAAAACGCGCGCTAGAATTGCCAAGCCCTCCTCCACTTCCTCCGGAGTCACAATGCACGGTGGTACTACGTGAATACGGTTTTCGACAGTAAATACCAGCAGCCCTTGCTCCATTAGTAGCTGCTTGAGTTTCAGCACTTCTGTCCCAGGTAGCGGCGTTTTACGTACCGGGTCGCTCACTAACTCCAAGGCATGGAATACGCCTACACCTCGCCAATCACCAATGATGGGGTGGCACTCAGCAAGCCTTTTCAGTCCCTCCGCTAGCGGGCCGTTACCAACGTTATCGGCATTTTCTACGATGCCTTCCTCTTCCATGGCATCCAAGGTGGCCACAATGGCTGCCATTGCTAACGGATGGCCGGAGTAAGTGAGGCCCCGACAAAAAAATGATCATCGAAATAGCGTGAGATTGGCTCAGAGATAATCACGCCACCTGCCGGTACATAACCCGAGTTGACCCCCCTTGGCGAAGACAATTAGATCGGGCGCCATGTCGTAATGCTCAAAGGCGAACCAGCGTCCCGTGCGGCCGAAACCGGCCATGACTTCATCAAGAATCAGTACGATACCAAACTCGTCGGCGAGCTTTCTGACGCCCTGCAGATACGCTTTAGGAGGTAATAGCACACCTGCCGTCCCGGGAATGGTTTCCAGCAGAATGGCTGCGACTGCGTTGGCGCCTTCGCACTCAATCACCCGGCGCAAATGGGTCAGTGCACGCTCACACTCTTCTTCTTCGTCCCGCGCCCAAAACTCACTGCGATAAAGGTGGGGATTGAAGAAGTGCACGTGCCCACTGGCATACTCGTTAGGCACCCGTCGCCAATCGCCGGTGGCGGCAATCGCTGAGCCGGTATTGCCGTGGTAGGAGCGGTAGGCGGATAGTATTTTGCTTCGCCCGGTATAAAGGCGCGCCATTCGGATGGCGTTCTCGTTGGCATCGGCCCCGCATTGGTAAAACACCTTACTAAACCCATCGGGCGCTTTGGCGATAATACGCTTGGCTGCTTCGCCCCGGGCTAAGTTGGCATGGGCTGGAGCAATCGTGCAAAGGCTGGCGGCTTGTGCTTGTATCGCGTTCACTACGCGGGGGTGTTGATGGCCGATATTGGTATTCACTAACTGACTACTAAAATCCAAATACTCACGCCCCGAGTAGTCCCATACACGACATCCTTGCGCACCCGCGATAACCATGGGGTCTAAACTGCCTTGCTGAGCCCATGAGTGAAATACATACTGACGATCCAGGCCATGCACATAGCGATTATCCGCACTGTGGCTGGTGGGATAAGAAGCGTCAAAATTGGCATTCATAACAAGCACCCTGTTTAATCCATAAGGAGATAGCGTGCTTGCCAGCCTAGTGAGTTCGATCTCTCAGGCTGTAGGGCCAATCGTTACGCGCAAGAGGGACAGACGCAACAGAGAGTCAATGTCACACTATCGAGCGCTAACTGGCTCTAAGCGTTTTTATCGGTGCTGCTTAGAGTAGCGAAATGCACTGCCTGATATCGAAGATAAGTTAATAACTAAAAACGAATGTATATCTACTCATTGTTAACTATAAAGGAGATACCCCTATGCCCAGCGTACTTATCACCGGAGCTACATCAGGGGTTTGGTAAAGCGGCGGCACAGCGCTTTGCAAAAGCGGGCTGGTCGTTGATTTTAACCGGGCGACGGGTAGAACGCTTAAAAGCACTCGAGGAGGAGCTTTCCGAGCAGGTACCCGTACTCACCTTGGCACTGGATGTTCGCGACAGTGATGCAGTCACTGACGCCATTGGTAGTCTACCGGAAAGCTTCTTGCCGCTGACATGCTTGATTAACAATGCGGGGTTAGCACTAGCGCCGGAACCCGCGCAAAAGGTGGCGTTGCAAGATTGGCACACAATGATTGACACTAATATTACCGGGCTGGTTAACGTTACCCACGCAGCGTTGCCGCTATTGCTCAAAAAACAGCGAAGGCGCGAGCATTCTTAATCTCGGCTCAGTCGCGGGCCAGTGGCCCTATCCGGGGGGGCATGTGTATGGGGCGTCGAAAGCATTCGTTCAGCAGTTTAGCTATAACTTACGCTGCGACTTATTGGGAACGGGCGTGCGCGTGACGGACCTAGCCCTGGCATGGCGGAAACCGAGTTCACACTGGTCAGGACCAAAGGTAATCAAGCCGCCTCAGACGCACTTTATAAAGGTACAACGCCGCTTCAAGCGGAAGATATTGCAGAGCAGCTTTACTACCTAGCCACCTTGCCACCCCACATCAATATCAATCGCTTGGAAATTATGTCGGTACGCCAAGCATGGTCAGCCTTCGCCATTGATCGCGACCCTGCTTAAGCCTGCTTCGCGGAGCTAAATAAACCACCCGTTGAGACACGATCACGCCCTTTTTCTTTCGCTAGATAAAGGGCGTTATCCACTCTTTCATCAAGTTCTTAACCGATTCTGACGAATGAACCTCTACGACACCAAAGCTAGCCGTGACGCAATTTTGAAGGGGAAAAGCAGTATGTTTGATAGCGCTTCGGATTTTGTCTGCTAGCCGCACGGCTTGTTCAAGCGATGTTTCAGGGGCGAGTAGCATAAACTCTTCGCCACCCCAGCGCGCAGCAGTCTGCTTTACGCAAGTTACGCTTAAGCAGATGGGCAAGCTCTATCAGCACTTGATCACCTACATCGTGGCCGTAGCTATCATTAATGTCTTTGAAGTAATCAATATCCAGCATAATCAGGGAAAGCGGACGGGCGTAGCGGTGCTGTCGATTTAACTCGCTTTTCAGTATCACATCGAACTGAGATCTGTTAACCAGCCCCGTTAGCATATCTGTTGTTGCTAGCCGCTCAAGCTGGGCTTCTTTTCTATCTGTTCGGTAACATCACGCTGGGTTAACACCAGGGTAGAGTGACCCTTATGAAAACCGCCCATCGCCGTAATTCGCCATTCAATATGTCTGTTTCTGCCATTATGCCAGCGGGAGATTTCACGACCGCTAATGCCTTCAAAGACACCATCTTCGCTGTTAGTAAGTGGGTATAGCGCCTTATAAAGCTGGGTGATAATCTGCTGGTTGGCCGCTTCTTGCTGAACCACGACGGGGCAGCACCTAGCCATGCTTCTCGACTACCGCCCCATAATCGCTGGTAGTCAGTATTTACATCCACAATGCGGATGCCTGAGGGGCCTTCTTGCACGCTTAGGATCGCCACCGCGTGGCCGGGCTGTTCGCCATTTGCATCCATCCCTGGACGCGAATAGTGCTGATACATTCTATTTACTCATCCTTGTGTAGTAGCCGTGCGGTATATGGCTGAATACAGCCACTCTAGTGTCATGCACCAGCACTGTTAGCACCCACCTCTAAGCGATTTCTCACTATCCATCGCAAGATTCCGCTTATATTTACCACCAAAACCACTTAAATGATACTGTTTATTGCTATTTGTTAACGAAATGTAAGCAACGAAACGACAAAAAATTAAAAAATTTTAGGCGTTTTGCTTAGATTGCTTTTGCCTAGTAAGGTTCCTTAGAATTAGGTTTTTATAATCAATCATTAACCCCGCTGCACCAAAACACCAATGATTTCCGGCACCGACAGCCTACTGTCTTCAATAGACGTATAGAGTGCATGCACTGCCCCTGCGACGCCACGTTCCACCCCAAGCTCATTGGTCATGGTGTGGTAGTAACCGAGATCCTTGCTGGCATTGGCCACTGTAAATTTGAAACCCGAAGGATCGTTTTCAGCAATATAAGGGCGCAACCGCTCAAGCACCACGCCACCACCGCCACCTGCGCCCAAGACTTCCAGCAGTGCTGTATCGCTAATCCCCGCTTTACGAGAAGCCGCAGTGGCCTCGGCCAATACTGCCGAAAACCCAAGTGACACGAAGTTATGCAACAATTTAAGAGTATGCCCCGCGCCTACATCGCCCGCGTGGGCAATATTTTCCGCAAACCCCTTGCAGCAGAGGCAGCGTTTCATCGAACAGTGCCTTGGGCGCACCAACAATCAAGTTGAGCCGCCCTTCTGCGGCCTCTTTCGGCGTGCGCGTCATGGCGGCATCCATAAAGCGGCCGCCCGCTTCAGTTACTCTGGCAGCCACTTTTTCGGTTGAGCTGGGCAAGGGCGGTAGAGCAATCCACCACGACACAACCGGGCTTTAATCCATCCAAAACACCGTTGGGCTCGAACAGCACCGCTTCTACTTGAGGCGACCCCGTGACACATAGAATCACCACGTCAGCGCTTTTTTGCCACTTCGCTACCGGCACTCAGCGCGGTAGCACCGGCAGCAAGTAGGTCTTCCACCGGTTGATTACCCGGGTGTTCAAGAAAGCTGACCTGATGGCCTGCACGCAGCAGGCTGCTGGCGATGCCATGCCCCATCAAACCAACCCCGACGATGCCTACTTGGCGAACTGTTGTCATTATAATAACTCCGTTCTTGGAAATAGCTCCGCTCTTGCAACTAGCTAGTCATGCTTAATAGCCACTGTCTTGATACGTGTGTAGCTCCGCAGCCCTTCAAAGCCTTTATCCCGGCCGTGTCCTGAGCTCCCAACGCCACCAAAAGGTAGTGCAACACCACCGGCGGCGCCGTAATTATTGATGAACAGCACGATGTGGGCTTTACACTGCAAATCGGCGGCAGTACTTAGCCCACCTCAGCGCTCACACCGCTGGCGGTTGACCAAGAATCTCCAAGCCTGATCCCAACTCGTTTTCAATTGCCTGACCGATGGCTAGCAGGTTGGCGTCTTGCCAGGGCCCGGCCAGCACTTGCAGGCCAACGGGCATGCCTGCGGCGTCTTTCCCAACCGGCAGCGTTAAGGCACATAGACCGAGGAAGTTAGCGATCACCGTATTGCGCAGGGCGTGCATATTGGCTTTGGGATAAGCGCCTTCTGGCTCGAGGCTTTCGATAGTGGGCGGGGTAATCGCCACCGTGGGCGTAAGCACCGCATCGACATCGGCCATGCGAGCGACGGCAGAGGCGGCAAGCGAATCCAGCACCGTGCGACGACGCACATACTCCCCAGGCGGGCATGTCATCTGCCGCTTTAACGCGGGCGGCGACGTTAGGATCCAAGGAGTCAATCATCTCGGGTAGTTCAGTTTTTAAAAAAGCTGCCAATTCCGGCGCAGCCACACCGCCCAGCTTGAAGAGTTCGTACGCGTCGTCGATGCCGGGCAACTCGAGGGTGACTATGCGTGCCCCGGCGGCTTCCAACTGCTTAATGGCAGCGCGTACAGTTTCTGCGATACCTGGACTGCAGTCGTCCCAGAAAAACGTTTCTGGCACCCCAAAGGTCAACCCGGCAAGCGATGGTGTCGCTGGCACTCGATCATCCTGACCGCTAAGGCCGCTATCCAACGCATCGAACGCAAAGGCAAGATCATCGACCCACCGCGCCAGCAACCCTGGGGTATCCAGCGTGCTTGAAAGCGGTACGATCTGCTCGATCGACCAGCGCCCGGCGGTGGTTTTCAATCCCACTACGCCGGTCATCGAGGCAGGAATACGCACTGAACCGGCGGTGTCGGTGCCCAACGCCAGGCTTGCCGTACCACTCACTAACGAAACACCTGCGCCAGAGCTGGAGCCGCCAGGCGTGCGGTGCTGATGTGCATCCCAGGGGTTACGTGGCGCGCCCCAGTGGGCATTGGTGCCCAGGCCGCCAAAGGCAAACTCAACGGAGTGGGTTTTACCCATCACGGAAGGCAGCTGTTTCAGTAGCGCGCTCACCACCGGGCCAGGACGCTCCCAGCGCTTCGGCAGCCGCTGAGAAGAGCCCGCATAAGTCGGCAACCCGTCACGGCGTAGATATCTTTGATCGATACCGCCATACCCATTAGCGCCCCGCATCACCACCTTGAGCGAGCACCGCATCGGCCGCTTTTGCCATTGCCAGCGCCTGCTCGCCGTTCCAGGTGAGGTAGGCGTGGTCGTGTTTGCCGCGCTGTTGATAAGCAGCGATTGCCGCTTCGACCAGCGCGGTAGCCGTCAGCGTGCCCGTACGAAGCCGCTCGTGCTGCTCACGTAACGGTAGAAAAATGGGTGAGTTCTGCATGCTTTACCTACCTCTGTGGGTGCTTAACGCACTTCAAAAATCGCTTCGACTTCTACCGCCGCATTGCCGGGCAGTGTCGCCACCCCAATGGCGGTTCTAGCGTGACGCCCGCATCGCCAAATAGCGCGACAAATAGCTCTGATGCACCGTTGATGACCAGCGGCACATCATGAAAGCCCGGCGCTACATTGACGAAGCCATTCATGCGCACGCAGCGCACCACGCGTGAGAAGTCGCCATCAACAGCATCGCTCAATTCAGCCAAGAGGTTTAAAGCACACGCCTGAGCCGCCAGTTTGCCGGTTTCAAGATCGAACTCACTCCCCACCTTGCCAGGGTAGAGAACATCCCCGCCACGTTCACAAATCTGGCCGGCCAAAAACAATTGGTTGCCCAATCGAGACCAAGGCAGAAACAGGCCGCGTGGTGTTGGAATCGCCGGTAACGTAAGCCCCTGCTCCGCCACCGCTTGTTCAATCGTTTTGCTCATGGTTCGTTGTCCTTATTGGTTAACGTATTCAAGCGATTCATTAATAAATCAGTGAGGGCAGCCAGGTACTTAGCCATGGAACATAGGTGATGATAATCAGCGCTAACAGCATCAAACCAATCAGCGGCAAACAGGCCTTGAAAACTTCCTGCAGCGACATCTTGGATATCGCCATGGCAACGAACAGATTTAGCCCAACAGGCGGTGTAATCATCCCTACCGAGAAGTTGATCAGCGTGATCACCCCAAAATGCACCGGATCCACGCCCACCTGGGCGGCAATAGGCTGCAGCAGTGGCGAGAGCACGATGATGGCCGAGGCGCTATCAAGGAAGAAACCAGCAACGATCATCACGACATTAAACAGCGCCATGACCTGAAACGGGTCGTCTGTCCACGAAAGCACCTCGCCTGCCAACTGGCTAGGCGTGCCGGTAATGGCGAGCAGCCAAGAAAAGCAGATGCCCCCGCGGTAATCAGCAGTAGCGTCGCGGAAATCAACCCAGAGCTTCTTAGTGTTCCCACTAGTTCCGTTACGTTAATGGTGCGATAAACCACCATGCCTACAAACAAGCCATATACACAGGCGACCGCCGCCGATTCGGTCGGAGTAAAGACGCCACTGTAGATGCCCCCAGCAGAATCACCGGCAGTCCCAGGCCCCAGGCAGCATCTTTAAAGGCGACTAAAATTTGCCGCAGCGAAGGGAAAGGAGCTCGTTCATAGCCTTTGATGCTGCTAAAGACGATGCAGTAGGCGATGAGAATCGAGGCAATCACTATGGCGGGCAGCAGGCCCGCTGCAAACAGCCGCCCCACCGAAGTACCGGTCACTGAGCCGTAGATAATCAGTGCAATACTCGGCGGCACTATCGGCCCCTAAGGTACCGGCGGTAGCGATCAACCCAATCGCAAAGCGCTTATCGTAGCCAGCCGCGACCAGTGCCGGGAACATGATCGAGCCAATCGCCACCACCGTGGCAGGGCTTGAACCGGAAATGGCCCCGAAGAAGAGACATGACAGCACCGTAGCCGCTGCCAAGCCCTGGCACCCACCCTACCAGCGCCTTGGCAAGATTGATCAATCGGTCGGAAAGCCCGCCAATCCGCATCAACTCCGCCGCCAGGATAAAGAACGGGATCGCCATCAGCGAAAAGTTGTTCATGCCGGTAAACATGCGCATCGGCACGATGACCGGATTGGTGGCACCAAAGAATTCAATGGCAAGAAACACCGCCAATGCCAAGGGAAGCAAGATGGGCAGCCCGAGCAGTAGCACGGCAAAAAAGATCGGTAATAATGCAGTAATCATGGTCGCTCTCCAGGGGTTAAATGAGCTTATCCGAACCGGCTACAAGCTCTTCGGAGAGTCCTACCGGAGGCTTTTTCCAGACTTCATTGATGACCCATAGATAACGCAGAATCAGCAGTACACCGGATATGCCAATCGGGAGATAGAACCATGCCATCGGCAGACGAAGTGCAGCGGTTAACTGCCCGCGATCCAGCGTGCTGAAATAGAGCACAAAGCCGTAATAGGTCATGAAGCCGGCGAACACGATACCGATCAGTGCTGCGATCATGTGCAGCCAGCGGTTCACAGCGGGCGAGGCAATGGCATTCAGTACATCCACCGAAATATGCGTGCCATGGCGCACACCCATACTGGCACCGACAAAACTCATACAGATAATGGAGTAAATAACGACTTCTTCAGCCCAAAATAGCGAACCGCTAAAGCCGTAGCGATACACGACTTGGATGGTAGTGAGGATGGTCGCAATCGACATGAAAACGACCATCGCCACACTTTCCAAGCGATCAAGACATTTGTTGAGCGCTTCGAACATGAGATATCCACACCCTGAAAGGTGAAGAGAGGAGCCAGGTCTTAGCAGACCCGTTGGATCAATACTCGATACCTACAGCGTCATAGACCTTATGCAGCAACTCGGTAGTGACGATTGCTTCATACTCTTCGTGCACCGGCATGCTGGCTTCAATAAAGGCGTCGCGCTGCTCAGGGGTGAGTTCGTTAATCGCTATCTCGTCTTTGATCTCTTCCATGATGGTCTCTTCGTCCTGCAGCGTTAGCGCACGGGACGTATCTCGACCGTTATCAAAGGCTTCCAGCATGACCGCCTGCAGATCTTCCGGCAGCGAGTCCCAAGAGTCCTGGTTCATTACCGCTGCATAGGCGTGGTAGGCGTGATTGGTCAGCGAGAGATAATCTTGCACCTCATGGAAACGCATGGTGTAGATGTTGGCCAGTGGGTTTTCCTGCCCCGACACCACACCCTGCTGCAGGCCGTTGTAAACCTCGGTGAAAGCCATGGCGGTGGCGTTAGCCCCAGGTTTTCATAGGTGGAGATGATGATCGGCGCCTGCATGGTACGCATGCGGATACTGTCCATATCTTCGGGGTTTTCGATTGGGCGGTCATTGTTGGTGATATGGCGGAAACCCGCTCCCCAGAAATTGACGCCAACCATGTTATGGCCATTTAGGGTATCGAGGATTTCGCGGCCCACTTCACCATCCAGAGTTTCCACCATGGTGTCGTAGTCGGCAATCAAGAACGGCAGATCCAAAATCTGCATGCGCGGCTCAAAGTTGCCCAGCGTGGCCGTTGGCGGGATACCAATATCGACAAGACCCATTTGAATCTGCTCAATGATTTCAACGTCGCCCCCACTTGCGCAGCTGGCAGTACGTTAATCTCGATACGACCGTCGGATTTCTCCTCTACCTCTTCTTTAAAGCGCAGCGCCGCTTGGCCGTTCGGTGTCTCTTCAATCAGTACGTGGGCGAAGCTGAAGGTATAGTCGGCTGCATAGAGTTGCGCTGCACTTAGAGAAGCGGCAGCAATAGCAGCAGAGAGGGTGGCTTTTGTCAGGGTTAGTTTCATGTCCAGCACCTTATTTAGTTATGGTGAATTGCTTTTTAGTTTCCTGTTACTGCAGTTGAGCAAGGTTGAAAGGCCGCTCACGCCATCAAGCGTTCCATCGCTTCTCCCAGCGCTTCACGCGGGTACTACTCAGCAGCAAGGCAAGTGCAAGCCTTGCCTTACGTGCACTGATATCGTTGAGCGCGATCACCCCAGCAGACATTAAATCGGCCAAGCTGCCGCTAAACTCATAACTGGTATTCACCGGTCCTTGAGCGCAACTACTCACGACCGCGACAGGGACGCCTGCGCTAACCAATGCTCGTATTTCGTTCATCCAGCCAGGTGGCACGTGGCCCCGGCCTAAGCCATCGATCACCACCCCTGCGCCCCACTCTTCACGCAGGCGTTTAGCAGTGCAGGCGAGGCATCCAGATAGGCGGGCAGTAGGTCGACACGCGGCAGCGGGGTATCCCACTCCTCAATGAGGGGCGTTGTCGCCGTTCCCGTGTGATAAAGTTTTAACCGCCACCCATCGATATAACCCAGCGAACCGGCGCCGGGGCGTTAAAGCCATTCAACTGAAAACTGCTCACTTTGTGGGCATAACGCGCCGCAAACAGTGACTCGTTGAACACCACGACACAGCCAAGCTGACTCAGTTGGGGTTGGCCGCCGCCACGATGGCATCGCAAATGTTTTTAAAGGCATCGGTACCTAGCTGGTGAGGCGCCCGCTGAGAACCGGTGATCACACAGGGTTTATCCGCTGGCAGCGTGAGCGATAAAAAGTAAGCGGTCTCTTCCAAAGTATCGGTACCGTGGGTGATCACCAGACCGTCCACATCCGCCCGCAACAATGCTTTCCGCCCTTGGCGATGGAGTTCAGCAAGATCAGCGAGGGTGACGGCATTACTGGGCTTTTGCAGGATCGATATCACTTCTAACGTAACGTCGACGCCCTGCGGCAGCGCCACCTGCTCTAGCAACTGCTCGCCGCTTAATGCCCCTGACTGGCTTCGCCCTGAGCCACTGGGCTTGCTGGCAATAGTGCCGCCCGTGGTCAATACCACGATGTGCTTTTGGTCATTCAGGTTCTCGTGTTTTATGTCTTACTGAACAAACAGCAGACATCAGATGTCTGATTTCAGACTAGACTAAAGAACAATCCATTAGCAAGGCAGCCACATAAAACAATGAGAAATAAATATATTTCTTTTAAGTATACCCAAGCGAGTGTCTTAAGCCGCTAGGCTTAGAATATTGATAAAATGCAGAAAATACCGATGCGCCACGCGAGGCTCACATGAGTTTTAAACGCCAGCCAGAGATGAATTCGATCAGCAATACAACGTCATTTGGGGATTCGATGGAGCGCAGCTCAGTTGCACTGCAACTATTGGAGCGTATTAAAAGTGCTCTAATACGAGGCGACCTCAAGCCAGGGGATTACCTGCCTTCGGAAACGGAGCTCACTCACACCCTGGGCATTGGTAAATCCAGCGTGCGTGAAGCCATCAAGATGCTGCAAGCGATAGGGATTGTCGAAGTCAAACGGGGCCAAGGCACCATGATTCGCCGCGAACCAGGCACGCCGCTCGTCGACCCAATGGCATTCGGAATGATCCTGGCACGGGGCATGACACGGGACGTATTGGAATTCCGTCTTATGTTTGAGCCAGCGTATACCCTTCAAGCCATGCATAGCGCCACAGCAGAGGATCACCAACGCATTCAGCAGAGTATCGACGCCATGGAAGAAGCCATCCGTGCGGGTGCTCAAACCTCCAAGCACGATATCGCCTTCCATCGCGCCATACTGCACAGCACTCATAACCCCATGACTATCCGTGTCGGGGAGACCTTACTGCAACTGATCGAAGCCGCGCTGGAGACCTCTATGCGCTCACTACCAAAAAACCGCCTTGAAAGATCACAAAGCGATCTATGCTGCCTTTAAGGCAGGCGACACCGCCGGTATTCACACAGCGATAGCCGTTAGCAGCGAAAGCTGGGAAACCAACTTAACCTATGAAAGTGACAACGAATTGAGTGCGGCACCGCGTTAGCCGACTTGGCAACCTCTTCAGAGGTCTGATGATGTGGGCTCACCCTTCCCGAAAAGCCTCCACCACCCGCTCAGCTAATACCTCACTGGCATCACCACTGCCTGCCCGTTTAACCAGCGCGACTTGGTAATCGCCGAGTGGGGCAGCGAATCATTGTGGAGCCGCTTGAGCGGTGGCCGAATCAGGCTTTTCGGAAACGGTGAAACAGCAAGGTCTGCCAGCATAGCGGCCTCTTGTCCGGCACAGTGATCGCAGGAGTAGGCGATTCGGTAATTAACACCGGCATTATCCAGGGAGTTGAGTGCGATTCTTCGCCATGCACACCCTTGCTGCGCCAGGGTCACCGGTAATGGGTTGCGCTGAGCCGCAACGCCATCCCTCCCGACCTACCCATACCAGCGGTTCACTATGAACCACTTCACCACGTGCCGCCTGTCCAGGTTCTCCAGACATCACCAGCGCCAGATCAAGCTCCCCCCTCATCCAACCTAGCGAGCAAATCTATACTGCGCCCAACCACCACATCGACCTGCACCGCCGGGTGCGAGCGGGCAAATTGGGTTAACACAGTGGGCAAAATACGCCCTACCACATCGTCAGTTATACCCAGCCCCACACGCCCTTCTAAGGTAGGGGCTAAAAATTGAGTAACGGCTTCGGCATTAAGCTTCAATAGTCGGCGGCCATAGCCCAGTAGCATTTCACCTTCGGCAGTCAGCCGCACATAGCGCGCCTCACGAACAAATAGCGTTTGTCCGAGCGTCTCTTCCAGGCGTTTGATCTGCATGCTCAGCGCGGAAGGAGTACGAAACAGCTGCTGGGCAGCACGAGTGAAGCTGCCACTTTCCGCGATCATCACAAAGGTGCGCAGCACCTCGCTATCCAGCAGCGGTAAGGCAGCTCGGCTGGGAGTTATCGTCGATAGTTGATTCATCACGCCTGCCTTTCAGAAAAACTTAACACACAGTGTAGATCTTTTCGTTTGATTGAACCAAGGCAAAGTACCAAGCTGATAACCAGAGGTCGCGACCCTCCGCTTATGAATCACTGTTCACCGCTGCCCAGTTGGCGCCCTGGCGCCATTGACTGTGCAGCGGTTGTGAAAAGGAGGTGCGCAATGAAGTGTGAAGATCCCACCCAACATGCCCATAAAGCCTGGGAAAAGCTAGTCGGCTAGCGCCGCCGCCCAAGCCGCCACAACTTCAGTTTTACGTGCCAGCCATGCCGTCGATGCGGCTAATTCGCGCGTTTGATATGGGCTTGTGGCACTGTCGGCGGCGGTGGCTTTTCCGCCGCCATATAGTGCCGCTGCTGGCCTACGATGACCATGTACCCGAGATATTGGTTATCGCCGTGAAGATATCCTTTGGGCCAATCAGCTTCCATTGAAGGAGGATGCTATCCAAGCGTTAAAAATCCTGGGGCAGAATCCATTATAAAACTTAACTTATATATATTTATTAACCTCACATTCGTTGCTAGCTTTAAATGATCGCATGGAGTTGCGACTGCTAATTTTCTACCAACCAGCATGGAGCAAAACATGGTTATTAAAAACGCTAACGAGCTTTTCGTTCGCTTGCTTTCTGAAACGAATAGTGCAGAAAACAAATTACCCGCGCGCTCCCCAAGATGGCACGAGCGGCGGATGACCCCAAACTGGTCGACGCTTTTAAACATCACCTTGATGAAACCCAAGGCCAGGTAGAAAGGCTTGAAAAGTCGCTGATAGCGTGCCTGATATCCGCATCAAACGACTGAAATGTTATGCCATGGAGAGCTTGATCGAGGAAGGCCAGGAACTGATTGAAGCGACCGAAAAAGGCGCTGTACGTGATGCAGGTTTGATTGGTGCTGCACAAAAAGTGGAGCATTATGAAATCGCCACTTACGGCACGCTGTGTTCTTTAGCGGAACAATTAGGTTACACCGAAGCTAAAAACATCCTGGCCGAGACTCTTAAGGAAGAGAAGTCTACGGATGACAAGCTAACCACGTTAGCCAAAGAAAACGTTAACAAGAAAGCTGGTTAACGTACCTGAATTTTCCCTGTATTTAGGGTGGGCTTAATCAAATTAGCCCACCCTTCTTACTGGCATTACTGCCTAGCTTATTAGCTAAACACAAACCGCTATAACCCCCCTCAACTATACCCCCACTGGCCCACCATCGCGTTTTTGTATCACAACAGTAGCCGCCCGAGGCCGTACCTGACCGCTAGCCGCGACAGTAGCGTCTTGAGCCAGCGCATCGCCATCGGCTGGCCAGTTACCTGGATGCTGAATATTAATGAACAGCGCGGTTTTATCCGGCGTAGCAAAATACCGGTGACTTCGCAGCCGTTCGGCCCTACCGCAAAGCGTTTTAGCTGCTGCTGATTGCTACTGTTAACCACCGGCCCGGCGCCTTTAATATCATCCAGCCCGTTGGGCACGACCGCGAGCAGTTGGTCGTTGGTGTACTCCGTGATGCCATCATAGCCGTTATCGGTCTGGATCCAGAGAATGCCCTGCCCGTCGCTGCGCTCGTCGAACCAAAGCCCATCAGGGCTTGCAAACTGGTTCATTTCAGTCAGGCCTGAGTGGTTATCTGCATCATCAGTAGCCGCACCAAACACGAACACTTCCCAGGTAAAGGCGTTCGGCAGACGACTTTCACGCCAGCGGATGATGTGTCCGGCCTCGTTATTGGCACGCGGATTCGCCGCGTTGGTCGGTGCTAGATCGTAACCGACACCCCTTTGCTCCAACCGCTCGCCGTCGTTGGTGAAAGTAGGAGAGGTATCCTCTGCAGTACGTTGGCTATTATTGGTTAGGGTGAGATAGACATCGCCCGACGCGGGATCAACCGACGCCCATTCCGGACGATCCATCGGCGTTGCACCCAACAAATCCGCTGCATCGCAGGTGTTGATAATGAGACCTGCCACATCGTCGTCGGTTAGCCCTAATGCCGCCGCCAGCGTACGGCCATCGCGTGTTTGAGCACTGGGCGTTAGCGGCAGCCACTCACCGCTGCCATCTGCATGGAAACGGGCCACATAGAGGGTGCCGTTATCCAAATATTTGTTGCCAATGGCAAGACGATCGTACTCTGCACCTGGGCGGTTGGCATCGGCGGGATCCCAGGCAGCATCAGAAACATATTTATATACGTACTCGTTGCGGGCATCGTGCCCCGAGTAGTAAACCACCGGCTGCCCTGCTTCCAGTTTGCCTAACCAGCACCCCTTCATGGCGAAAACGCCCTAATGCCGTCCGCTTAACCGCCCCGGCGTCAGTGTAAGGATCGACTTCTACCCGATAACCGAACGTACGTGCTTCGTTACGGTAGTCATTCTCGGCGCGCTCGCCACGTGGAGTAATATCAAAGCGGGCAAATTCCTCATTTTCCTCCGAGATGTCGCCTGCTGAGGTATCCCAGCCATAGCGGCTCTTGTCCGTAGGAATACCGATACGGGCGTCGTCTTGGAAACGCTCGCCACGATTGACGAAAATATCGGGCCAATTCTCTTCACAGGCAATGTAAGTGCCCCAGGGCGTGACCCCGTTGCCGCAGTTATTATTCGTGCCGCGGGTTTGCATGCCCGTCGGAGAGAACTGCGTTTTTACATAGCTGCTACCCGCGACAGGACCGGAAAGATCCATCACCGTCGCACTCGTGAAGCGGCGGTTATAGCGCGATCCCGGCACATGCGTCCAGCGGCCGTCAGCATCTTTCTCTACCTCTACCAGAGTGACACCGTGGGCGTTGATCCTCGGTGCGTGACTCATCTGCTGGCCGCTTGCCCTCTTCGGTATTGGTGGGGCCGCCTTGGGGCGCCCATAGCGCAGCTTGATCGATATATTCATTGTTCAGTGCCAGCACGAAACGACGCGAGGCGTTATCGGCGTCCAGAGCAAAACCAGCCATGCCGTCATGATGCATGCCCACGCTTGCCGCCTGACGCTCAGGGGGTCATAGCCTGATCAGCCTGCCACGTGTCGCCCACACTTAACGGCGTGCCCCAAGGTACTAACACCTGAGCCACATAGCCTTCCGGTACCACGATCGCATCAGTAAGTGAGCCGCGCACTGCTTCGAAAGCGAGTGACAGGGTGTTTTCTGCGTGCCACTTGCAGCAAATGCTTGGGCAGCGCCACCAAAGCTGAGCATCGAAGCAGCCGCTACTCCCAAGCCACCGCGCATCACATCACGTCGGGATACATGACGTGCCAACACCTCGGCGAAAGGTTGATTGCTGCTGTGATTAAACAGGCGATGATCTTCTATCTCTTTACTCATTTTGGTCTCCCCAGATGTTTGTAGGTCACAATTGAACATGAGAAGACACTAAAGAGGCTAAGTGACAGCATGATGACGGGGAGACTGCAAAGAGATGAATGCCGTTTGTAGTGTTGGACGCTTTTACTATCCAGGCCCTATTGAGGGACGCTCAGAACTCTGCTAAATTAACGCTAATAGTTATCATTAACATAGGAGTTATTCTCTCATGCAGCTACCCGAGAAGGGCACTGGTCAGGGAGATACGTCATCCTCAATGCCCCGCGAGGTGGAGAGTAGAGAATTACTTGGCAGTTCCGGCCAATTGATTATTCACCATGAACAGCGCCGCTACGTTTTACGCCGCACCAAAAGCGGCAAGTTAATACTTAACGCCTGATATAAAAGTTAGTCACTCATCATAGCCAGCCACCTGCAGCCTTACTGCAACCAGCCAGCGATGTCTTCCACCTCTCTTTGTTGGAACTCTCTGGCACATGAAACACACACGCACCTTTAGTGGCCTCTTGTTAACGCTACTCCCCTGCTAACCGCCCAAGCAGATGATGCCGAACTTAACCCGGTGACGGTCACCGGCACCCGAGCGCCTACCGACCCTTTCCCGGGCACCGCTGATTATCGATATTATTGATCGCGATGACGCCGTGCTGGCCACCGCTAGCCGAGTCGAAGATGTGCTTAGCCGCCAACCAGGCCTGCACGTCGCAGGACAAGGCCGCCGCAATGGCCAAACACTCAGCATGCGCGGTTTTGGCAGCAAAGGGGTGCTGGTGCGCTTGGATGGCGTTCGTCAGGATATTTCCACCGGCCACATCGGTAACTTCTTCCTCGACCCTGGCTTGATTCAAGAAGTGCAGATAGCGCGCGGTGCGCTCTCAAGCCTATATGGCAGCAATGCCATGGGCGGGGTCGTCAGCTTTACCAGCGTGGATGCCGATGACCTGCTTACCCCTGGCGAAGATAGCGGCGTGCGCCTTTCCGTCGGCGGTGCAACTGCCAGCGATGAGCTGCGGGGAAGCCTTACCGCCTTTGGCCGCCACGATACCAGCAACGGCGAAGTAGACGGCCTGTTTTCAGTCGGCCGCAGTGAATCTGGCGACATCCGCCGCGCCGGTGGCGATGAAGCAGAAGAGGATGCCACGCTCAATAGCCTGCTGCTAAAAGGTGGTTGGGAGCCAAGCGACGAGCAACGGGTATTTATGAGCTGGCAGCACTATGACGAAGACGCCACCCAGCCCGCCAACCCACAGCAGCTTTCAACCGATGCCAGCAATCGCTGCGCGACCGCGATGTTCAGAGCAACAACGTTCAGCTCGGCCACCGCTGGCAGCCCAGTGGGACAACCGAAGTCACTTCACGGCTTACCTTTAGTCAGCAGGATATTGATGAGGCTCAGGCCAACCGCACGCTAGAGCGGGTCGGGCTACAAAGTGACGGCTACCACACCATGAATCACGGCTGGCTTACGCAAACGCTGGTATTTGGTGCCGAACTGGAGCAGGCCCGCCAACGACCGGAGGGTGACGCCAATGGCTTCCCCAACGCCGATATCGATACCCAGGCCGCCTATCTCGACACCACGCTTACCGCTGGTCGCTATCTGGCCGATGGCGGTGTAGGGCAGTTTGACGTTTGCCTGGGTGCCCGCTATGACCGTTACGATGCCAGCGGACAAAACGATGCCGATAGCGTCCACGATCAAGTGTCTCCGCGTTTTCGTCTCGCTTGGCGGCCCGATGACGCTTTGATGCTATTCTCCGGCTACGCCGAAGCCCTCCGCGCCCCCAGCCTGTCCGAGCTTTATGCGAACGAGCGCCACTTCGCTGGCTTCTGCGCCGGGCCCTTCTTCTGTACACCAGATAACTATTGGATTCCCAACCCCAGCCTATCGCCTGAATCCAGCCACACCTGGGAAAGCGGCGCCGTTTGGCATCAGGGCGATTGGCAACTGCGCGCCAGCTACTTCGATACCCGCGCGGACGACTTTATTGATACCCAGGTCGACATTATGGCGGGCACCACCCAAGCGGTGAATGTGCAGCGTGCTCAGCTTTGGGGCTATGACGCCCGGGTTACCTGGCAGCCTACCCCCTTCCCATTCCCTAACAAGCTTTGCAGGCCTCTCGGAAGTTTCCGGTAAAGATCGCGACTCTGGCGAACCGCTGGGCAGCCAGACACCCCTGGAAGCGACCCTAGGCAGTGAATTAACGCTCAATAACGGCAGTGTCCGCCTGGGCTGGCAAGCACGCTTTGCTAAATCCTTCGATAAACAGGGCGACGACGAACGCCTGCCCGGCTATGGCCTGCACGACGTTCATCTTGCCTGGCAACTCACTCCGGCCGTGGATACCTCGCTGCGCCTAGCCAATCTTGGCGACAAGGTTTGGTACCGCCCTGACGGCAGCCTGGGCGACGGGCGCAGCCTGTTCGCCACTCTTAACTGGCAGTGGTAAACCCATCCAGTCAACCCGATAGAGGTGCGTCATGATTTCATCCCAACAGATCGCCATTATCGAAGCTTTTGATGCGGCGCGCACCGCTCAGCCGCGCCTCCCCGCGATTGAGATTGCAGAGCGATTATCTATCAGCGAGGGCGAGCTTCAGGCCGCCCGTTTAGGCCGTGATGTATGGACGCTGCCACTCGCCTAGCGATATCGCCGCTTACCTGCCGCAGTTGGGGCGGGTTAAAGCCCTAACCCGCTCACGACTGGCCGTGCTAGAACAAACCGGCGATTACCCTGAGCTCCGCGACGGGCCACAAACAGGTTTATTACTCGATCCCGGTGGTCTGGACCTACGGCTACTCTACACACACTGGCACTGGGCTTGTTTGATTCGTGACCCAATGCCTGACGCAAAGAGCCAGCGCCTCCGTGGCGTTGGAGCCTGCAGATATTCAACCAGCATGGCTGCGCCGTTCACAAATGCTTTGCCCTGGAGAACCCACTGCCGCGCCCTTGGGGTGCATTAGCCGCCTTGGGCACCCGGGACACACCGGCGTTTACCCAGAGCATGCCGCGCCTAAAGCGCCCGCTGCCTGAAGCGCCGAACCTCGCTAGCGAGTGGGGTGCAATGCGCGATGTACACCAGTTCTTTGCTCTCCTTCAGCGCCATCAACTGGAGCGTATCGAGGCTAACCAATTAATGGAAGGTCGCTATACCCGTGCGCTACCTGTGAACGCCCTGGAAACAGTGCTTCAGCAGGCAAGCCAACGTGCGCTGCCTTTGATGCTGTTTGTCGCCAGCCCCGGCTGCGTGCAGATCCGTACCGGTGATTTACCCGCTCCCCAACGTGCTCGCGGTTGGTTAAACCTGTTTGGCGAGCAATTCACCCTGCACCTTGATGACACTGCGATTGACCAAGTGTGGCAAGTCAGCAAGCCCAACCGCGACGGTGGCGTGACCAGCATTGAAGCCTTCGATGCCGAAGGCTCGTTAGTGCTGCAGCTTTACGCGGAGCGTCAGGAAGGGGTACTGAAAGACGCGAGTGGCGGCAACTACTGGACGAGCTAGGAAGCTGCGAGGAGGTCGCATGATCCAGCACCACTTAAAGACACGCCTGTTGCTTGGCATCATAGCATTGGGATGGCTGCTGGTAGGCGCACCGCTAGCCCATGCCGATGAGCACCGGCATGCTGACGGGCGTTGGCTAGTACTCGGCGGAGATATCGCCGAAATCCTGGGCGCCTTGGATGCCGATATTAATGTTGTCGCGCGGGACGATACTGTGCTTTATCCGCCGGAAATGGCTGCTTTACCGTCAGTCGGCTATCTACGTCAACTCTCTGCGGAAAGCGTGCTTTCTGTTCAGCCTGACCACGTGTTAGCCGCCGGGCACGCAGGGCCCAAAGAGGTGCTGGAGCAGCTAGAAGCGGTGGGGCTTGAGGTAGCGCTCATCAACGCCCCGCCCTCCCTCGATGCCATGGCCGAAAAAGTCCGCGCCGTTGGTCAACTAACCAATCGTAGCCAGGAAGCAGATGCCTTGGCGGCCACACTGAACGAGAAACTTGACCGGTTAGCCAACCTGCCAGCCCTACCCTCGACCCGTGCCATGTTTATTATGCAGCATAGCGGCTTAACGCCCCGTGCGGCGGGCAGCAACACGGCAGCGCATACCGCGCTCGAAGCGGTGGGCCTGGAAAATGCCTTTGCCGAGATGCAGGGCTATCACAGTGTGGGTGCCGAAGCTCTGGCCCGCGAAGCCCCGACATCGTGGTTGTCTCCGAACGAGGGCTGGCAGCGATGGGCGGAGAGGACGCACTGTGGCAACTGCCCGGCATGGCGTTAACCCCGCAGGACGCGAGCAGCAGTTTATCGTGATTAACGACCAAGCGTTGCTCGGCTTTGGCCCTCGTACCCCTGATCAGTTGCTCACCTTGCGTCAGGGCGTCGAAGCTCTGTTAGGCATAACCGCCACCGCCCAGTTAAGTCCATGATGACCATTATCAACGCTTACCGTTTTCGCGTTCAGCTACCGGTAAACCGTACAACCCGCGTTCTCGTCGGTTTAACCGCTGCCTTACTGTTGGCTCTTTGCGGGGAGCCAGCTCCGGTGCGCTGGGCATCTCCCCGTGGGGTCTATTCAGCGGCCAAGCTGACCCGCTCAGTGTTCAGGTGTGGTGGCAACTGCGCCTACCCCGATTGCTGCTTGGCGTCGCGGTGGGGCGATGCTCGCTGGTAGCGGCGCCGCCATGCAGGGGCTATTTCGTAACCCATTGGCCGACCCTACCCTACTCGGCCTTGCCAGTGGTGCGGGGCTGTTTGTAGCGGTATGGATTGTACTCTTTCAAGACAGCGGTGCAGGCAGCCTATACGGACAGTTTGCGGCAGGTTTTCTCGGGGCCCTCTGCGTTTGTTTAATAGTGTTTGGCTTAGCCAAACGCCAAGGTGGTGGCAGCGCTGCGGTCATGACCTTGTTGCTGGCAGGCTTAGCCATCAATACGTTGGCCGGAGCGGGCGGTGGGGTTTTAGCCTTTATCGCCAGTGATGAGCAACTGCGCCAGCTTAGCTTATGGGGCATGGGCACGCTCACTAACGCCCTGTGGCGCACCACGGCCTTAGCCTTGGTACTCATTGCTGTTGCCCTTTGGCTGTTAATGCACAGCGCTCGCGAACTCGACCTGCTCCAGCTAGGTGAAGCGACCGCTCATGCGGCGGGACTGGACGCGGCTCGATTAAAACGCCGTGTGGTTATCGCTACCTCGCTGGGGTGGGCATTTGTGTGGCGCTCACTGGGGTGATTGGCTTTCTAGGCCTGCTGGTGCCCCACTGCCTGCGGCTGTGGTTAGGACCTAGCCACCGATTATTGCTTCCCGCCTCCATGTTAGGCGGTGCACTGTTGCTAGTCGTCGCCGATACCTTAGCCCGCACCGTTGCGGCTCCTGCGGAAATTCCTGTAGGACTGCTTACCAGCCTGCTCGGCGGCCCCTACTTCTTATACCTACTGATGCGCAGGAACCGAGCATGCTAACGCTCCATCAGGCCGGCTTAACCACCACCCCCGCTATTGCCCCACTAGATGGCACGATTCGACCCGGCGAGCTGCTAGCCATTGTCGGCCCCAACGGTGCAGGCAAGAGCACTCTGCTCAGCATGTTGTCGGGCTTTCGCCCTGCTCAGCAGGGCGAACTACATCTGGATGGCAAGCGCCTAAGTGAGTGGCCAATTGCCGAGCTTGCCAACCGCCGGGCGCTGGTTGCCCAACAGGAGCTACCTGGCTTTGACTGGCAAACCGATGAGTTGGTGAGGCTTGGCAGTAACCCTGCTAACTTACTGGTAGCTGAGTTACTGGGCGACTTGGATCTAACCCATCTTGCCAAGCGCAGCGTGCACTCACTTTCGGGCGGTGAACGCCAACGAGCGATGATCGCCCGAGGCGCCTGCCAGCTCCTTTCAAGGGTTCTCCTACCGCCAAGGATGGCGGACTTCTACTGCTGGACGAACCCACCAGCGCTTTGGATATCGGGCAGCAGCAGCGCCTGATGCGCCAGCTACGCAGCTGGGCCGCGCAGCACCGCATGGCGATTGTTTGCGTACTTCACGACCTTAATCTCGCCAGTACCTATGCTGATCGCGTGTGGCTGCTGCATCAAGGGCAGCGTATTGACCACGGCCTACCTAGCCAAGTGCTCAACCCTGCGACCATCGCCAACATTTATGCGGCCGAACTGCAGCGCATAGAGGGCCTCCCATTACTCGCCTTAGCGCCTTAAGACAGCTTTCTGCAGCCAACGAGCACTATCCTGCTGAGTGGCAAAGCCATAATATAAGTCCATACTTATCCATACGTAACGGGCTTTATATATATCGCTGTGTGCCAATTTGGGAGAAACAATGAGACTGATCAGCCTCATGTGGGTAGCGCTGGCGGGGTTGAGTTTTAGCATCGGGGTACTGGGAATTTTTCTACCTCTGCTGCCGACCACCGTGTTTATGCTCATGGCTGTTTACTGTGCATCCAAAGGTTCACCCCGTTTCGAAGCCTGGATTCGCTCCCAAGAGTACGTCGGTCCCCTGCTGGTCAATTGGGAGCAAGAGCGCGCTATCCCCAGACGCGCCAAGCTGGCGGCTGTGAGCATGCTCGCCTTAAGCGCGCTGATCGTGGTCTGGTCGCTCGGCCAAGGCTGGCTGCGCTGGGCGGTGGTTGCCTTACTATTTGTCATTGCCCTTTGGCTGGCCACCCGGCCAGAGCCCTCTTCGTCGCCTTACTCTAACGACTAGCCTTCCCACTGCGTTCAATTTCAAGCGCTTTCAAATTAGCTAAACCAGCACCTTATGAGTCGACACCACCTGTCGCAGCCCCATAAACGAGCGAATCTGACGCACGCCGGGCAGGTAGAGCAGTTGTTCGGCGTGCAGCCGATTAAAGCTCTGGCTGTCCCGAGTGCGCACCAGCATAAAGTAGTCAAACTCCCCGGTAACCACGTGGCACTCCATACAGCCTGACACCTTCTGGGCCGCCTCTTCAAAGGCGGCGAAGGATTCCGGCGTTGAGCGATCCAACACCACGCCAATCAACACCACCATACCTGCATGGAGCTGCTCCGGATCTAAGTGCGCCACCACTCGGCTGATCACCCCGTCACGCTTGAGCTTTTCCACCCGGCGTAAGCACGCCGCCGGGCTCAAGCTCACCTGCTCTGCCAGTGCCACATTGGAGAGCGTGGCATCTTCCTGAAGCAGTTTAAGGATACGCCGATCTGTTCGGTCTAGTTCAGCGGCCTGATCATCAGGCTCAGGGCGTGAGCGGGAGGTTTTTGAGCGCACTATTATTTACCTTATTTATCTATCAACAATATTTAAACCCATAAAAAACATTTTATGGCAATTTTCATTGCTTTAAACCAGCCAATTTTGCAACACAAAAATTATAGCTAACACTTACTATAAATAGCAGAGAGCACGCCAACTGTTCACACCAACCTTAGCCAAGCGACCTTTCTATCGCACCCAATGTTTTAAAGCTGGAGATTGCTATGAACCTCGAACGCTTCCCACGTTATCCACTCACCTTTGGCCCCTCTCCCATTACGCCGCTCAAGCGGCTAAGCGAACATTTAGGCGGCGAAGTAGAACTCTACGCCAAGCGCGAAGACTGCAACAGCGGCTTGGCCTTTGGTGGCAATAAGACCCGCAAGCTGGAGTACTTGATTCCCGAAGCGATTGAGCAGGGCTGCGATACGCTGGTTTCGATTGGCGGCATTCAATCAAACCAGACCCGCCAGGTTGCCGCCGTTGCCGCTCACCTGGGTATGCAGTGCGTATTGGTGCAGGAGAACTGGGTCAACTACTCCGATGCAGTTTATGACCGCGTGGGCAATATCGAGATGTCGCGCATCATGGGCGCCGATGTCCGCTTGGATGACGCGGGCTTCGATATCGGCATTCGCCCCAGTTGGGAGCAGGCGATGGAGGATGTTCGCCAGCGGGGCGGTAAGCCGTTCCCGATTCCCGCTGGCTGCTCCGAGCACCCTTACGGCGGTTTAGGCTTTGTAGGCTTTGCTGAAGAGGTGCGCCAGCAGGAGAAAGAACTGGGCTTCACGTTTGACTATATCGTGGTGTGCTCGGTCACCGGCAGCACCCAGGCGGGCATGGTCGTCGGCTTTGCTGCCGATGGCCGCGCCCAGCGCGTGATTGGCATTGATGCCTCTGCAAAACCCGAACAAACCCGCGAACAGATCCTACGCATCGCGCGCAATACGGCCGAGCTGGTGGAATTGGAAGGCGGTATTAGCGATGACGATGTCATTTTAGATACCCGCTACGGTGGCCCCGAGTATGGCCTGCCCAACGAAGGCACGCTGGAAGCTATTCGCCTGTGTGCCCGCCTGGAAGGCGTACTCACCGACCCCGTTTACGAAGGCAAATCCATGCACGGCATGATCGACAGGGTGCGCAACGGAGAATTCCCAGCGGGCTCCAAAGTTCTCTACGCCCACCTAGGCGGCGTACCAGCGCTGAATGCATACAGTTTCCTGTTTCGGAATGGTTGAGCCACTCCAGTAACTCACCAGAACCGCCTGAACGATGAACCTCGATCAGGCGGCAGCACATCCCTCAAGCACTTCCAACACTAAAAAAAAGTCGCGCAAGAAACTTACCAATCAATACCCCCCTTTCTAACCAATCCAGTGCTTTGGCAAACACCTTTCATGGCTTTCAACCCAACCTGTCGATAAGATCCATAGTGAGCCATCACGAGCTTTCAAATCGTTGTGTTAAATATTAGTTTCCAAAAGGATGGACTCCATGCGCGATGATGAAAAATATACCAACGCAGAGGAGCAGCTGCTCTATCTTCAAAAACTGCTAGATGAAGAAGATACTTCCGCCCTAAAAGAGCTATTCACTGAGCTCGATATCTTATCGATTGCACGCACACTGGAGTCTTTTCCCGCTAAAACCCGAGATATGCTTTGGGAGTACATCCCTGAAGAGATAATTGGTGAAGTGCTAGCAGAAGTCGATGAGGGCATACGCGCTGATTATGTAGAAGACCTATCGGCCAGCGACGTTGAGCAAATTGTTAAAGGCTTGGATGCTCAAGACGCTGCAGAAGTATTAGATGTTGCTGACAAGGCGATAAAAACCAGCGTTTACGCCAGCTTAGATCAGAACATTCGCGCACAGGTTGAGAACCTTCACGCCTATGAAGAAGATGTCGTCGGGCGTTATATGGACCCCGAGACGGTCAATGTAAAACAAGGTGTCTCATTAGAAGCGGTACAGCGATATATTCGAATTCACCACCTGCTCGACGAAGAATCGCAGCAAATAATGATCACCGACAAAGATAAGCGTTTACTCGGCACACTGACCCTAATTGATTTAATCAAGCAGCCACAAGAAACCGTGGTGGATGATTATATGGATGACCCGTTTACCTTAAATGATCAAATGAAGGTCAGTGATGCTGCCGTGTTGTTGCGCTCTAAAGAGCTCCCTTTGTGCCGGTATGCGATAGCGATGGGTTATTGGTCGGGCAGCTAAATGCTGCCGACGTATTAGAAATCACCAAGATGATGCCGACATGACGCTCAAGCATATGTCAGGCGTTAGTGATGAAGAAGAGGTATTCACGCCGATTGTGCGCAGCGCGAAAAGCCGCGGTATTTGGCTGGGCATTAATTTACTGACCGCTTTTTAGCGGCCTTCGTTATTGGCCAATTCGAAGCGGTATTGGATCAAATTGTGGCATTAGCCATCTTGATGCCTGTGGTGGCGAGCATGGGCGGGATCGCGGGAAGCCAAACCCTCACCGTTGTCATACGTGGTTTAGCGCTAGGACAACTCGCCGGTAACAATAAACGCTGGCTGTATAATAAAGAGATGTGGGTAGGAATGAGTAATGGCCTAGTGTGGGCACTGGTGGTCGGCGGTATTTCCTACCTGTGGTTTAGCGACCCGCTGATTACGCTCGTCATCACCCTAGCGATCTTTATCAATATGAGTCTCGCCAACCTTTCTGGTGTTGTCATTCCTTTGGTATTGAAACGCTTACAAATTGACCCTGCCCTCTCGGGCGCGGTAATTCTCACTACGGTCACTGACGTAGTTGGCTTTCTCTCGTTCCTGGGGCTGGCGACGCTGATTATTTTGTGACCTTTTCTTTCTCCCAGCAGACGTTTGGGCCTTTATGCGAAGGCCCAAATGCTATGTGCAGTAGCAACGGCTATACCATCACCCACTGCCCCGACTGATCTGACGTTTCGATGGCCTCAATCAATCGATTAACGCGTGCTGCTTCACGAAAGTCGGGGTAAAGGGGGCGATCGTTGATAATGCCTTCGACAAGATCGCGCACCTCAATAATTTTCTGATCGTTATAGCCCAGGCCGTGTCCGGGCGCAGGACTGAAAGCGGCATAATCGGGATGTTCCGGGCCAGCTAAAGGGTGGTGAAGCCCCGCCTACCGTGAGCATCGCCATGCCGATAGAGTTGCAGCTCGCTCATGCGCTCTTGGTCAAACACAATGGCGCCTTTGGTGCCCGTTAGCGTGTAGGCCAGACCCATCTTGCGGCCAGCCGCCACCCGGGAGGTCTCGATATTACCGATTAAACCCTGGTCAAACCGCAGCATGGCCTGGGCTTGATCGTCGTTTTCTACCGCCGCCATACCGTTGCCGTCGGCCGTGGGGCGCATGGGAATGACGGTTTGTAGTTGGCCGCAAATCTCGGTAATGCGCTGCCCGGTTAAAAACTCGGCCATATTGAGAATATGCGAGCCCACATCGCCTAACGCACCGGCGCCTGCGGTCGCCCGCTTGGTATGCCAATCGTGGGGCTTTTCCGGGTCGAGCAGGTAATCCTCGTTGTGCCGTCCACGAAAATGAATCAGCTCACCAATTTCACCGCTGGCAACAATCTGGCGGGTCAGCTGGGTAGCGGAATTGCGAATGTAGTTAAAGCCCACCAGGGTTTTGACACCCGCCTTTTCAGCCGCGGCAACCATCTCAGCGGCGTCTGCCGTACTCAGCGCCAGTGGCTTTTCGGCGTAAACATGTTTGCCAGCAGCAATGGCGGCCAACGCCATCTCCTTGTGCAGGAAGTTAGGCGCACAAATGTCCACTACATCCACGTCGCTGTCGGCTACTAGGGCGCGCCAGTCATCGGTGGCGCGTGCAAATCCCCAGGCCCGCGCTCGGCTCTCTGCAGTGGCGAGATCGACATCCGCCAGTAGTTCGCAAACAGGCTTGGCGGGTAGTTCAAAAACACTGGACGCCGCATTAAAGGCAATGGCGTGGGCTTTGCCCATAAAGCCGGTGCCAATTAGGCCAATTTTGAGAGTTTTCATTGTGATTATTCCTGTTTTAAACAATAACGCCGGGCTGAGCCCGGCGTTGAATGGTGTCGTGCCCTGTCGTCTGTTTACATGGTCGGCATGGTGAAGTGGTTGGTCTCTTCACGAATACCGCTGGGCCAGCGCTGGGTGATGGTCTTCATGCGGGTGTAGAAGCGCACACCGTCGGGGCCGTGCATATGCAGCGGGCCAAACAGCGAGCGCTTCCAGCCACCAAAGCTGTGGAACGCCATGGGCACTGGAATCGGCACGTTCACTCCCACCATGCCCACCTGGATCTGCTCGCAGTATTGGCGCGCAGCATCGCCATCTCGGGTAAAGATCGCCGTACCGTTGCCGTATTCATGGGCGTTGATCATGCTGACCGCTTCGTCGAAGCTCGCCACGCGGGCAATCGCCAGTACCGGGCCAAAGATCTCCTCTGCGTGAATACGCATGCTGGGTGTCACATGGTCAAACAAGCTGCCCCCGATAAAGTAGCCATTGCCTGCGCCATCAACAGTGGTCTGGCGACCATCGACTACAAGCTCTGCGCCTTCATCCACGCCGACCTGGATATAGCCCGCCACTTTCTCAAGATGCTCGCGGGTGATCAGCGGCCCCATATCATTGTCCGGGCCATCGACCAGGCCAGGCCCGACCGTCAATTTATCCAGTTCGGCCACCAGTTTTTCACGCAGGCGGTTGGCGGTCTCTTCACCGACGGGCACCGCCACCGAAATCGCCATGCAGCGCTCACCTGCCGAGCCATAGGCCGCGCCCATCAGGGCGCCCACTGCTTGATCGAGATCCGCATCGGGCATGATCACCATATGGTTTTTGGCGCCGCCCAGGGCCTGAACACGCTTGCCATGTTTAGATGCCGTGGCGTAAATGTACTCGGCGATGGGTGTGGAGCCCACAAAGCTCACCGCTTGGACACGCTCATCGGTAAGCAGCACATCCACCGCTTCTTTATCACCATTGACGACATTGAAGACGCCATCCGGCAGGCCCGCCTCTGTCAGCAGCTCGGCTAAGCGCAGCGGCGTAGAGGATCTTTTCCGAGGGCTTCATTACAAAGGTGTTACCGCAGGCAAGCGCAATGGGAAACATCCACATGGGCACCATGGCGGGAAAGTTGAACGGCGAGATACCGGCGCACACGCCCAGCGGCTGCATCATCGAGTAACTATCAACGCCGGTGCCGACGTTCATGGAGTGTTCACCCTTTGTAGATGAGGAATGCCGCAGGCAAACTCGACCACTTCCAGGCCACGGGTCACTTCGCCTTTGGCGTCAGAAAACACCTTGCCATGCTCGCTGGAGATCAGGCGCGCAAGCTCATCGGTGTGCTCCTCAACCAGCGCTTTAAACTTAAACAAAATACGCGCGCGCTTCAGCGGCGAGGGTTTTAGACCAGGCGGCAAAGCCTCTTCGGCGATGCGAACTGCTTCGCGGGTTTCATCGGCGGTGGCTAGCGCCACCTGGGCGCTCTGTTCATCGGTGGCCGGGTTATAAACCGGCGAAGTGCGTTGGCTATTACCGGCCGAGAACTCACCATTAAGATAATGGGGTAACGTCTTCATACGAGCTCCTGATTAAAGGGCGGTGCTGGTGTTGTTTATTTGGCAACGTCGAAACCTGCCTGCTCGGCAAGTTGGCGTAAGTTGCGGTAACCCAGGCGGGCATAGGTCAGCGGGTGGGCGACTTCCGGGTCTTGTTCGGCTTCAACCACTAACCAACCCTGGTAGCCCTGTTCGCACAGATGGGTTAAGGCGGGCAGAAAATCCACATCGCCGTCCCCCCGGCACCGTAAATAGGCCATCTAACACACCGTTTAAAAAGCTTTTGTCGCGGTTGCGCACCGTATCAAGCACTGGGAAACGCAGGTCTTTGCAGTGCACATGATGGATACGCTGACTGTAGCGTTTGGCGATGGCGAGCGGGTCACCGCCAGCTCCGCGCAGATGGCCAAAATCAAGCAGTAGCCCCACGCCTTCGCCGGTGTTGTCCATTAAGCGCTCAACGTCGGCTTGGCTTTCGATCACAGTGCCCAGGTGGTGGTGATATACCAACTGAATGCCCTGGGATTTCAGGTAGTCGCCCACTACCTCCAGGCCACTCAGCAGGCGCTGCCACTCTTCCTCGGAGATGGGGACGCTGTGAAAGCGGGCGCTCCTGATCGCCGTGTACACAATGGGTAACTTCACACAGCACCACTACCTTCGCACCGCATTCCTTGAGCAGGTTCATATGATCCTGAATGGCGTCAATCTCTTCTTCAGGAGCGCGCTCCAGCAAGCGTGCGGAGTACCAGCCAGAAACGAGTGTCAAATCGTGAGCGCTAAGCACCTGATTCAAGGCATCAGGCGTGCGGGGAAACTTGTTACCTAATTCAAAGCCGCTAAAGCCTGCCTCGCGGCCTTCTTGCAAGCAGGTTTCCAGCGGTGTTTCACGGCCCAGGCTGGGCAAGTCGTCATTCGTCCAGGTGAGCGGGTTGATGCCTAAAGTAACCGTTGGCATAGCGTATTCCTTATGATTGTTTGAGCATTCTCGGCGTTAAGGTGCTTTAACCTATCGCCGACTATCTGATGTACTGCATTCGATTAGCGGGCCTGGCGCTGCTTAGCCTCACGATAGCCTTGATAGGCTGACTTAACCTGCTCACGCTCGGAAACCTCGGGCACGGCCACTTCCCACCAGGCACCGCCTTCTTGGGTGCTGGGTAACGGGTCGGTATCCAGGGCAATCACATAAGTCGAGGTGGCGCTGCGAGCGCGCACTAGTGCTTGCTCTAGCTCCGCGATACCGGTGACCGATTCAGACTCACAGCCCAACGCTTTGGCGTGGGCGGCAAAATCGGTTTTCGGAGCGCCGGCCTCCACAGTGCGGCAATCTTGCAGCAGGTTGTTGAACCCTGCCCCGCCAGTGGCCTGCTGCAAGCGGTTGATACAGCCATAGCCGCGGTTATCCAACACCACCACAATCAGCTTGTGGCCCAGCATCACCGAGGTAGCCAGCTCCGAGTTGTGCATCAGGTAGCTGCCATCGCCCACCATCACCACCACTTCCCGCTCTGGCTTGGCCATCTTGACGCCCAGCCCGCCCGCAATTTCATAGCCCATGCAGGAGAAGCCGTACTCCACGTGGTAGCTGCCAGGGCCCGAGCATTGCCAGAGCTTATGCAGCTCGCCGGGCAAGCCACCGGCGGCGCATACCACGGTGGTATCGTTGCCTGCTTGGCGATTAACCGCACCGATCACCTGGGCATCGGTGGGCAGCGCCAGCCCTTGGTCGGCGGTCACGTTGCGCACTATGTCGGCCCACTCGCGCTTTAGCGTGCCGGTCTGCTCGCGCCATTCATCGCCGCCGCGCCATTCACCCAGCGCCGCGTCGAGTTGACCCAGCCCGACCAAGGCATCGCAGCTTAGCGGCAGCGCTTGATGCTTCAGGCTGTCGAAGCGGCCAACGTTGAGGGCTATCAGCGTTTTATCGCTGCTTTCAAACAGCGCTCGGGAGCCGGTGGTAAAGTCCTGCAACCGCGTGCCCACCGCCAGAATGACATCCGCCTGCTCCGCCAATTGGTTGGCGGCTGCGCTGCCGGTCACCCCAATGGCACCCACTGCGCAAGGGTGGCTATCGGCCAACGCGCCTTTGCCGGCCTGGGTTTCGGCTACCGGGATGCCCCGCGCTTTAGCAAACTCTGCCAGGGCATCGCAGGCAGCGGCGTAATGCACGCCGCCACCGGCGATAATCAGTGGGCGCTTGGCCTGTTGCAGCGCGGCGATGGTTTGGCGAAGCTCGTAAGCATCCGGTGGCGAGCGGCGAATGCGATGCACCTTGGGAGCAAAAAAGGCCACCGGATAATCGTAGGCAAAGGTTTGCACATCCTGAGGCAGCGCCAGGGTCGCAGGGCCGCAATGCTCCGGGTCAAGCAGGGTGGCCATCGCCTGGGGCAAACTGGTCAGCAGCTGTTCCGGGCGGTTAATGCGGTCGAAGTAGCGCGACACCGGTCGAAAACAGTCGTTGGCGCTAATGGTAGGGTCTCCAAAGTGCTCCACCTGCTGGAGTACCGGGTCGGGTTCGCGGGTGGCAAAGGTGTCCCCCGGTAGCAGTAGTATCGGCAATCGGTTGGCGTGGGCGAGTGCTGCGGCGGTGACCATATTGGTCGCCCCGGGCCTATCGAGCTGGTCGCGGCCATTAAGCGCTGGCGATTATTGGCTTTGGCAAAGGCAATCGCCGCGTGGGCCATGGCCTGTTCGTTGTGAGCGCGAAAGGTCGGAAGCGTGTCTTGCACGTGGTAGAGCGCTTCCCCATTCCGGCCACATTGCCATGACCAAAAATCGCAAACACGCCTTCAAACAGCGACACTTCTTGGCCATCCACCTCTATACGTTGTGCAGCAAGGTACTTGACCAACGCCTGGGCCATGGTGAGTCGAATGGTGCTCATTTTACGCCTCCTCCGTGTGAGACAGCATTTGCGGCTGCGCCTGCCTTAATTGCCGCCACGCCTTTATCAGCTCGGCATAGTTCTGGGCGACCCGCTCTACCAAGCGGGCATCGTCGATACGCCCGGCTAGCCAATCACGACTCGCACTGGCAAATAGCGTGCGGCCAACGGTGAACCCCTTACAGCAGGCATGATTGGCCGCTGCTTCAAAGCCGCGTTTCATGTCGTCCATAGGGCGTCGAGCCCAAGCAGTACGACCCCACGGCAGTAGGCATCCTCGCGCTCAATCGTCTCGCCCACCGCCTGCCAGGCAACATCCGTCATTGAGGGCAGCTTCCACCAATCAGGGCGAATACCCAGGTTGTAGAGCCGCTGAAGACTGCGTGGCAAAGTGGTGTCGTTATTGGGCATATCGGCGGGAGGAATGACTTCAATCAGCAGCTCCAGCCCATAGGCACAAGCCGCCTGGTAGAGCTGGCGCAGCCGCTCCTCCTGCTCTAGGCGCAGCGAGAGTTCGTCGTCGGGATGATAGAACACCAGGCATTTAATAATCTGTTCTCTAGGCCAGTTGCGCAGGCAGGCACCTAAATCATCGCCATGCTGGAAACGCAGCGGGCGTGAGCCTGAAGCTCCACCGGTCGACCAATCCACCAGCCTTTTCCACTAGCTTGATTGAGCGCGTCCTGACCCAGCACGTCGTCTACCAGGATCGCGGGCGTGGAAATACCGCCCAGTTTGGCACCCTCTTCGGCGGCGGTGACCAGGAGTTTTTTAAGTGCTGGCAGCCGCGCGCTGTCGGCATACTCTTCGCGTGCCATATCGGTGAGCTGGCGGCGGTGGTCAAATGCCAACCCCAATACTTCGGGCCACTGAACGGGCATTCGGGTAGTGACGCGGTGTAAATGGTTTAGGTGCTGATCGATATCCGGACGGGGTACCTCATCGCGGCGTTCCAGGTAATCGAATAACTCATCTTCGGTGGGCATGGCCGGGGCGCAGCCGTGGCGGGAGACCACCAGCGCGCCGCAGGCATTGGCATAACCGGCGCTGGCTTGCCAGGGTTCATTGCGCAGCCAGCCGCGTAGCAAGCCACTCATAAAGGCATCCCCGGCACCCAGCACATTGAGCACCTCGACCTGTACGCCCTTAACTAAAATGCCGTCTTCAATACGGTCAGGAATGGCGCCTTCAAACACCACACAACCCATGGGCCCCAGCTTGCATACCAGAGTGGCTTCGCTAACCTCTCGCACTACGCGCAAAGCCGCTAAGGTGTCCGTGCTGCCGCCGGCAATATGAAACTCCTCTTCGGTACCTACAATCAGGTCAAAGTCCGGCAACCAGCGCTGAAGATCGGTGGTCACTTTATCATCGGCGATAAAGCGGGTTTCACCATCGCCAGGGTTAGTCAGACCCCACAATACGGGGCGGTAGTCGATATCCAGCACCCGCTTCACGCCATAATGTGCAGCGGCGTCCAGCGCTTTGCGACACGCCCGCCGGGTGGTATCGGTAGAAAGATGCGTGCCGGTAATCGCCAGCGCCTTGGCCCGGGCGATAAATTCAGGGTCGATGGCGTCGGCGTCGATGGCCATATCAGCACAGTCGCGACGATAAAATAGCAGCGGGAAGCTTTCACGGTCTTTTAAAGCCAGAAGAACCAGGCCGGTGTGGCGCTCGGGATCGGTTTGTAGCGCGGTGGTATCTACCCCACCCGCTCCAGCTCTTCGCGCACGAAGTTGCCCATCTGCTCTTCGCCGACTCGCGAGCATGGCGGATTTCAACCCGAGGCGAGCGGTGCCGTAGGCCATATTGCCCGAGCTGCCGCCAAGGTACTTGGCAAAGCTGGCCACGTCTTCTAAACGACTGCCAATCTGCTCGGCGTAAAGATCGACCGCCACGCGTCCCAGGCAAATCAGGTCAAGCGGTCGGTGTTGATTATTGTTATTCAGCATAAATGTCTCCCCACGTCACAAATTCGTGGTACTAGTCACAGGATGGCACTGGGCATAAAAGCGTCTTGGCTGGCAATCGATAAGGCTTATCAACCGTGGATTAAAGTGTGAAGGCAGCGCGAAATCGGTCGAGAGCGAGGTTGTCGTCGCCAGAGGCCCAGCCTTCCAGCCCTATGGTGCCGCGATAACCTATGTCGTTCAGCGCTTTGGCGATGGCCGGATAGTTAATTTCGCCAGTTCCCGGCTCGCAGCGCCCAGGCACATCAGCCACTTGCACTTCACCAATGTACGGCCCACAGCGACGAATCAATTCGATCAAATTACCTTCGCCAATTTGGGCGTGATAAACGTCCAACATAATGCGCAAGCTGGGTCGATCTACACTCTCCACCAGCGCCAGAACATCTTCTAAACGTGCAAACGGCACACCGGGGTGATCAACGTCGATATTGAGGTTTTCAAGCACAAAGGTGACTTCGTTCTGCTCGCCGAGATCCGCCAGCCGATTGAGTGTGTCTCGGGCTTTTAGCCACATGGCACCGGTCATCTGTTGGCAGGGGTTCACGGGAAGACCTTCGCCATCCAACCCCGTGCCATGCAGGTTAAGTCGCGGAATACCAAGGCGCTTGGCTACCTCAACCGACTCAGCGGCGGTTTTCAGCAGTTCATCTGCACCGGCGGCATCCGCTAAGGTGCCGGTGACATAGCCGGTCATGGATGAGAATGTGGCCCCACTATTGGCCAGTGCCTCGATATCGTGCTTAGTCCAGTCCCAGATTTCGACCTGAAAACCCAAATCAGAAATACGCTTAACGCGTCCCAGAACGGGTAAATCACGGAACACCATTTCAGCGCAGACGGCCAGCGTGAACGGAGATGATGGGGTCGGTTTGTTCATCATGGCTCCTTAATAGCCGCTCGCACTTCGCGGTGCTGGGGCCTCAGTGCTGCTTGTTGCATCGGCAGGCTGAGTTTCTTGACCGGCTAAGTTGGCCTTCTTGGCTTTATCGTCGCGCTGGAATTCCGCAAGCTCCGCATCCAGGCTTTCAAGCTCAGCACCACCCGCCATCATATTGAGCACTTCTTCGCGGCTGACTTCTTCTTTGCGGAAAGAGCCCAAACTGCCGCCGCGTGACAATAAGGTGAACGCATCGGCCACTGGGTAAGCATGGTGGACATTGTGGGTAATAAAGATGACCGCAAGCCCATCCGCGCGGGCTTTGGCAATGTAGCGCAGTACGACGGAAGCCTGCTTGACCCCAAGCGCTGATGTGGGCTCATCAAGAATCAGCACCTTGGCGCCAAAATAAACGGCACGGGCAATCGCCACACACTGACGCTCCCCGCCAGAAAGCGTGCCCACCGGCTGGCTAGGGTCGCGTACATCGATACCGATTTTAGCCATTTCCTCTTTGGCAACTCGATCGGCATATTTCCAATCAATCCGCTTCAAAGGCCCCCAGCCCACCGTCGGTTCGCGACCCATAAAAAAGTTACGGGTGATCGACATCAACGGCACCATTGCCAGATCCTGAAACACCGTGGCGATACCGGCATCGAGTGCGTAAGCCGGAGACTTGAAACGAGCGGGCTTGCCATCCAAAAGCATTTCGCCATGGGTGGGCTGATGAACGCCGGAGAGGGTTTTGATCAACGTTGACTTGCCAGCACCGTTATCCCCAGCAGGCACATAACCTCACCGGAATAGACCTGCATTGAGATATCACTGATGGCGATGACGCTGCCGAAGTGTTTGCTAACACTGCGCATTTCAATCATTGGAGTGCGTGTCGTCATGTTATTTAGCCTCCATTGCCTTTTTGCGCATGTAATTGTTGAATAGCACCGCCACCAGCAACATCACGCCCAGGAAGACTTGGAACCAGTCCGTATTCACACCGGTGTAAAAAATGCCCATTTGCACCATGCCGAAGATCAGCGCACCGAGGGCCGCACCAATGGCAGATCCATAGCCGCCGGTCAGCAAAGCGCCGCCAATGACCACTGCGATAATGGCCTCCAGCTCTTTTAATAAACCGCGAATGGTATCCGCCGAACCGGTATCCATGACCTGAATGCAGGCAAATATGGTGGCGGAGAAAGCGGTAAACATGAAAAGCGAAATCTTAACGCGCTGAACGGGAACGCCTGAATTGCGCGCCGCATTGGCATCGCCACCGCTGGCGAAGATCCAGTTGCCGTAAGGCGTACACAGCAGCACCAAGTCGCTACTGCGGTTAAACCCAGCCACCAGACAATCGAGACGGGAATACCGGTGACCGTGGGGTTGCCCGCAAAGTTAGTCGCCATCCAGCCATTGGCCGCCATCCAACTAAATAGTCCCGTACCGACTTCTCCAGAGAAAAGCGCCGCGAACCAATCTCCGGGGATATGGTCCTGCACTCCCCACCTGAGTACGTCCCGTCAACAACCGGCTAGTACCAATAGCCAGGCCACGCAGAATGAACAGGAAGCCTAGGGTAACGATAAATGACGGCAACCCCGTTTTATTGACTAGATTGCCGTTAATCCAGCCCACCAGGCCCGCACAGGCGAACGCCAGTAAAATAGCGGCCCATAGCGGCCAGCCATACTCCACCGCAGGGATGGCAATCAGAATGCCTGCCAAGCCAATCATCGAACCAATCGAAAGATCAAACTCTCCGCCGATCATCAGCAACGCAGCCGCCGTGGCGATAATGCCGAGCTGAGCGGCGACTTCAAGGAAATTAATAATACCCGCTGGGGTAAACATCCCAGTTCCGCTGGAAGCAGCTATAAAAAAGGCAAGCACCAACACGGCACCCGCTAGCGCCCCCAGCTCCGGGCGATTAAGCGCTTTCTTCCAGAAAGAGACTCTCTGGATCCGCTCATCTTGATCAACCGCTGCTGGCGCAACCGATTGTTTCGTTTCAGTGGAATTCATGGTGACCGACTCCCAAGGCTCGACACCGCAGAGCCTTTTCCGATTAGGTAGTTATCAACGGATGCCCTGGCTACTCAACTCAATGACCTGTGCAGCGTTATCTTGAGTGACAAACCCTGGGCCGGTGGCAACATCCCCTGCGGGGAGCAGTCCGTTCTTGACGAACTGATCGAGGAACATGACGGGCAAGTAGCCCTGCATGTACTGCTGTTGGTCGATCGCGAAGTCCAGCTCACCCGCATCCAAGGCTTCCAAAATGCCGGGTGAAAGATCAAAGGTACCGAGGGTGAACATATCGGTTGCCCCCTGCTCACGCATGGCCCGAATCATCGGATCAGCGGCCAATGCACCCAAGGTCAGTACTCCACGCACATCACTGTTCTCGTTGAGGTAAGCGACAATGGCATTGCGAATATTGGTGGGGTCGTAGGTGGTCGCTAGCTGCTCAGCATTGCCATCGAAGCCCTCGACAAATCCATCACAGCGCTGGTCAAGTCCCTGATTGCCTTGTTCATGGTTAACGCAGACGCCTTTTTCAACGCCCAGTTCCTGCATGCGCTCGGCGGCCTGTTTGCCCGCCTCGTATTCACTCTGCCCGACGTGCAGTCGAGCGCCATAATCCCTCGCCACGTCGCCACCGGAGTTAATGGTGATGACGGGTATGCCGTTATCGACAGCATTTTGAACAACACCGCCCAGGGCATTTTCATCGGTAAAAGAGAGAATCAAGCCATCGGGGTTAGACGCTACCGCTGCTTGCACAAGCTGTTGCATCTTGGCCATATCAAAAGTGGATGGGGCTCGGTACTCCAGCTCAGCGCCTACGAGATCAGCGGCTGCCTCTGCGCCGTTTTTCACCACTGACCAGAAAGGGTCAGAGGGAACACCATGGGTCACCATGACGAAACGGCTCGCTTCTTGTTCCTGTGCTTGTACTTGTGCGGCACCTGCCAGTAATGCCGTGGTGGCGGCAGAGGCTAGAAGCCATTGAGATAGACGTGCCATAAATAATTCCTCTTAACGTTATCATTGTTGGTAGGGAAGTGGCATTAAATGCCTTGGCACTATGGAATATAGATTCCAAACAGTAATTTCAGCAAATTATTTATTCTATACTTTGGTATAAATGGAATATTTATTCCAATAAACTAGACTGCATAACAGCCAGCCACTTTGCTCAGTGCCACTGCCCAGACGTACATGAGTGAATGAGTGGTACATGAGTTAACGCTAAGGAATGTGTATGCCGCAGCCACCACAAAGCTACCGTGAGCTGGAAAAGCTGATCACTGCCGAGTACGCCACGCTAAGCAAACGTTTGCAGCAAACCGCGCGTTTTATGCTTGATCACCCCCAGGAGGTGGCTCTGGCGACCGTGGCCAAAATTGCCGAGCAGGCAGATGTCACTCCATCCACCTTAATCCGCTTGGCCAATAGCTTGGGCTTTAAGGGCTTTTCCGAAATGCAGCAGCTGTTTCGCAGCCGCTTAGTTGATGAGTTGCCTAACTACACCGAGCGAATTCGCGCGGTACGCAGTGCCACCGGAGAAACACCGGATAGCACCCAGCTGTTATGGGAATTCGCCGACGCCAACCGCGCCGTGCTTGAGCAACTACCTAGCCGTATTAATCCAGAGAGTCTGGAAAAAGCGTTGGATATTTTTGAAAAGGCGCACGCCATTCATGTGATGGGCGCACGACGAAGCTTCATGGTCGCCAGCTACATGACCTATGCCTTAGCGCATGTGGATAAGCCCGCTTTATTGGTCAGTGGATTAGGGGTATGTACGGCGAGCAACTACGCGCTATGAGCCAACATGACGCACTGCTGACCATCAGCTTCTCTCCCTATGCCGAAGAGAGCCAAAAGCCTGCGAGGACGCCCATCAGCGCGGTCTACCCATTGTAGTGATTACCGACTCGAACCTGAGCCCGCTGGCACGTTTCGCGGATGTCGCTTTCGTTGTCAACGAAGCTGAAGTGAAAAGTTTCCGCAGTTTGACTGCGTCGCTTTTGCTTAACCCAGGCCTTGGCGATTGCCCTGGGCGTGCGGCAGGACAAATCACGAGACAAAGCGCTGGAAAAGTTCAGGAAAACGCCTCAAGTAAAAAACGTAAAAACATAAACGCCACAGCAAGCCAACACCAACAACAAAACAGGAGAGCTTATGAAACTCGCGCTTATCGGCGCTGGACGCATCGGCAAGGTGCATGCCCAGGCCATTCACTCGCACCCGAACGTTATCCTGGCCGCCGTGGCCGATTTTCATCAGCCTGCCGCAGAGGCGTTGGCCGAGCAGTACGCCAGCCGAGCGGTCTCTGTAGATGAAATCTTCGCGGACGACGCCATTGATGCCGTACTGATTGCTTCAAGCACACCTACCCACGCGGAGTATCTGGAGCGTGCCGCACGCGCGGGGAAGGCGGTTCTGTGCGAAAACCCATCGCCCTGGATTTAGCCCGCACGAGAAATGCTCTGCAGGTACTCAGTGAGCATCCAGTGACCTGCGCACTAGGCTTTAACCGCCGCCACGACCCTCAATTTGCTGCGCTTAAAAAGGCCATTATCGAAGGGCGTATAGGCGCACTGGAAACACTGACTATCATCAGCCGCGACCCCGCGCCCCCGCCAGCCGAGTATGTGGGTGACTCTGGCGGTCTGTTCCGCGACATGATGATTCATGATTTCGACATGGCACGCTGGCTGCTAGATGAACCGATCGAAAGTGTCTTTGCCGTCGGCAGTAGCATTATTGACCCTGCTATTGGCGAAGCGGGCGATGTGGATACCGCCATGGTTACTCTCACCACGGCTAGTGGAAAACTATGCCAAATCAGCAACTCAAGGCGCGCCTGCTACGGCTACGATCAACGCATCGAAGCTTTTGGTAGCCAAGGCATGCTCCAGGCCCAAAACGAAAGCGACACCCGGCTGCGCTTCACCGGTGAAGCAGGCCAAGTGGAAGACAAACCCAAATGGTTCTTCCTGGAGCGTTACGCCCAAGCCTATCAACTGGAAATTGGTGATTTTGTCGCCGCCTGGCAAGAGAATCGCGCACCACTTGCAGGTGCCCAAGACGGCCTAGAGGCGTTGCGCTTAGCCGATGCAGCGGAGCGTTCATTGCGTGAAGGTCGCAAAATCCCGCTCGACGCCTCGGTGTAAACAGACACCAACGTGTCTATTTTTTCATAATATTAATATCGTAAATGGCTAGCTGCCAACAGAGCCGCTAGCCATCAGAAGGAGCGACATATGGCTTCCCTACTGGTACGCCCCACCGCCCCAGACACCCTAGGCACCGTCATTGACGTTACCCCAGCATCCGCTGGCTGGCAGCACGTTGGCTTTCGGGTGCACAAACTCGCCAAGGGCCAACGCCTGGAAACCAGCAGCGATGATCAAGAAGTCTGCCTGGTGCTGCTTACCGGTCGCGCCACGGTGACATGCGGCGAACACCGCTTTGAAGATATCGGCCAGCGTATGGATATCTTTGAGCAGATCCCCCCTATGCGGTTTATCTGCCTGACCATGTTAGCTACGCGGTGGAAGCGACCACGGACTTAGAGCTAGCGGTGTGCGCCGCCCCTGGGTATGGTAACCATGCCCCACGCCTCATCGCGCCTGACAACATCAAGCAGAGCACCCGTGGCCAGGGCACCAACACACGCCATGTTCACGATATTCTGCCGGAAACCGAGCCCGCCGATAGCCTATTAGTAGTCGAAGTATTCACACCCGCGGGTAACTGGTCGAGCTACCCGCCCCACAAACACGACGTGGATAACTTGCCCCACGAAACACTGCTGGAAGAGACTTACTACCACCGCATTAACCCTGAACAAGGGTTTGCCTTCCAGCGCGTTTACACCGATGACCGCAGCCTTGATGAAACCATGGCGGTGGAAAACGGCTGCTGCGTATTGGTGCCCAAGGGTTACCACCCTGTGGGCGCCGCCCATGGCTACTCGCTCTACTATTTAAATGTCATGGCGGGGCCCAAGCGGGCATGGAAATTCCACAACGACCCAGATCACGAGTGGTTGATGAACGTTTGATGGAACAACTCTTCGCCCGCTAACATTTATCTAATGCTATGCTGTTTTGCCCCGCCTCTGCGGGGCTTTTTATTGACCTCTACTATTCGAGAGAATCTCATGCTCCCCGATTACTCCATCATCGCTTGGCTGTTGATTATCTTTTCGGTGTATCTCACCGGGGTATCCAAAGGCGGCTTTGCGGGTGGTTTTGGCACGCTCTCGGTACCGCTCATGGCGCTGACGATCAGCCCCACCCAAGCGGCAGGGTTACTGCTGCCGCTACTGTTGGTGATGGACGTATTTGCGGTGAAGGCGTGGTGGGGCAAGCAATCGAATGCGGAAGTATGGCGTTTTGTGCCGGGCTTGTTCATCGGCGTGGCGGTGGGAACATTGCTATTTGGCAGTTTGAGTGAGCAAGGCGTGCGCCTAGCATTGGGAATTCTATCCGTCGTGTTCGCCGCGTATATGTTGCTAAAACCTGTCGCTAAAAGCCAATTTCCAGCCGCTGGGCACTACCGGCTGCAAGCGTTTGCGGCTTTACCAGTTTTATTGCCCATGCGGGCGCACCGCCAATGAACATGTACTTGATGCCGCGCAAGCTCACCAAAGAGACCTTTATTGCCACCTGTACGATCACTTACGCGGTAGTGAACACCACCAAACTGGGTCCTTATGTATGGCTTGGCGAAGTCAATATGACCAGCGCCTGGGCCTCATTGCTGTTAGTGCCCGTGGCCTGGATCGGCGTGCGTAATGGCCTCTGGCTGCAGAGCAGAGTCAATGAGAAGCTGTTTTACCGCTTAGTCATTCTGGCCATGTTCGCAGTCGGGATTAACTTGGTATGGCAGGCGCTTTAACCTGGCGCTTCTAACCTAGAGAATCTCACTTGGCGATTATCGGCCTAAAAGTCAGTGCTGCTTACAGCGCCACCAACATCAACCCCGCCAGCATCACCAGAGTGCCGAGGGTTTTAGCGCTGGAGGCGGGTTCTTTCAGCCATAGCACGCCCATGAATACACCCACCGGAATCGAGAGCTGACGCAGCGCCACTACGTAGCTCACCTCATCGGTGAGTGCCATGGCGATCAATACCAGGCCGTAGGTGCAGGTCATCATCAGCCCGGTGGTGACTAGCATCGGTAAGCCTTGCTGGCGAAGCGCTGGCAGTCGACGCCGCTCGGCGGGCAACAGCGCCAGCAGCGGTATCGCCCAGGCCAGCGTCATCACCGCCTGTAGCACCATAAAGACGGCTCCGGCGGTGAGCCCGCTGTGCCCAGTGCTTTGCATCAGCCCTAAGGCCTGCTTATCGATCAGAGAATAGCCAACCGTGCCCGCCGCCGCTAGCAGCGCAAACCCCATGGCAGGCGTTAAATAAGTGGAAAAACGACGCGCCTCCGGGTGGCTAAGCGGCAGGCAAAGTGCGCCAGCCACTACCAACGCCATCCCCAGGCCATCCCACATATCCAGCACGCGGCTGCCCAGCAGCGCGATTGATATCAGAGGCACCAGCACGACGGGCAACGCCCTGGCGATGGGATAAAGCACGCTCACCTCCCCCCCGCGCATAGGCCCAGGCCAGGCCGCCCATATAGAGCATCTGGCACAGTCCAGAGAGCGCCAGCCAACCCCAAAAGTATTGGGTAACGTCACGAGTGAGGGCCCAAGCAACACTAGCGGAAACATCACCAACCCCCCGTGCCGTAGGCAAGAGTAAAGGAAGACAGCGACGGCGCATTGCGTTTGCCCAAGACGTTCCATCCGGCGTGCATACACACCGACACCAGCACTAGGGCGAGTGCGGCTGGGCTCAAAAACGCTCTCCTTGTTGAAGGCGTGTAGTGATGACATCAGGCATGCGCCGATTTTCCTGACAGAGTATTAGGCGACGAAGTGTTCGGGGATGTTCGCCAATCTAACCGACGCCACCCTTCAACGCTAGCCACCTCGGCCAATACCGGGTCGGGGTTGACCGCCACAGGGCAATCGACGTACTGCAGCAGCGGGAGGTCGTTGCGGGAGTCTGAGTAGAACGTGGTGTGACTGGGGTGATCTGCTGCTCGACCAACCACTGCTTCAAGCGCAGCACCTTGCCGCCGCGATAGGGAAAAAATGCCTTCGCTACCACCGGTATAGCGTGCGTCTTCATTAATGCCGTGCTCGATGCTCAGCTCTACCGCCAACACATGCTCGATCCCCAGAGCAGCCGCAATGGGCTGAACCAGATGCTGCGCCGATGCAGAAATCAGCAGCAGGGTATCGCCTGCCTGGCGATGCGCTTCCAGGCAGGCCCAGGCTTGTTTAAAAATACGCGGCTGTAAGTGCGTGGCGACAAACCGCTCGACCTCTTTTGCACATCCGTTACCCGGCGCCCGCAGCGGCGCCAGGGTCATGGCTAAATACTCTTCAAGCTTTAGCTTGCCCGCGTGATAGGCCTGGTGCATTTGCTCCGCCCGGGCCATAAAGGCGCCGGCATCGCTGACCCAACCTTGCTCTATCATCCATAAATTCCAGCGGTCGCTGCAGTCTCCATCCAGGAGGGTATCATCAAGATCAAACAGGGCCAGGCGCATGGGAGCACTCCTTTCATCGCGGGTTGGCGGCGCGTAGGGTATGCCAACATTGATGACAGGACGATGACGCTCCTATCGCGGTTAAATGGCTACGTAGTCAAAGGTAAGGTTAACGGGTCATGGCCTCAGGCAGATAGAGCGCAATGCCGGGGAAGATATGCATTAAGGCAATCGCCAGCAGCATTAATAAAAGAACGGCAGCGTGGCGCGGGTAATGGTCAGGATATCTTTGCCGGTCAGCCCTTGGATCACGAACAGATTGAAGCCAACGGGGGGGTTATCTGCGACATTTCGACGACGATCACCAAATAGATACCAAACCAGATGAGATCGAATCCTGCCGCACTCACCAGCGGCATGATGATCGCCGTGACCAGCAAAATCAGCGAAATACCGTCAAGAAAGCAGCCCATCACTAGCAGCAGCAGGGTGAGCGCGATCAGCAGCATGGTGGGCGACAGGCCCATTTCGCCAATTGCCTGAGCCAGCTTCATCGGCACCTGGGTAAAGCCCATGGCCGAGGTCAGGAAAGACGCCCCGCAATGATGAAAGCGATCATGCAGGCGGTACGTACCGCGGCAAACAGCGAGCTTTTGAAGATAGCGCGGTCAAAATGACCATTGAAGCGGGCAATCACGATCGACAGTACCACGCCGACTGCTGCGGCCTCGGTGGGTGACGCCAAGCCGCCATAGATCGAGAAGATAATCCCGCCAATCAACAGCAGAATGGGCATCAGCGACCAGGTATTACGTAACTTTTCGCCAAAGCTCATTCCCGACTCATCTTCGCCGGTCAACCCTTCACGGTTGCCTTTGAGCAGCGCCCACACGATGAGATAGCTCATGAAAAGCGCCAGGATCATCAGGCCGGGGCCGATGCCCGCCATAAACAGCCTGGAGATCGACTGTTCGGTCACCACGCCGTAGACAATCAACACAATGGAAGGCGGAATCAGCAGCCCCAAGGTCGAAGCACTGGCCAGCGTACCAATCGCCATGTTGCTGTCGTAGCCGCGCCGCTCAAGCTCCGGCAGCGTCATCTTGCCCACCGTGGCACAGGTGGCCGCTGAAGACCCGCACACGGCCGCAAACATGCCGCTGCCAATGATATTGGTATGCAGCAAACGCCCGGGCAGGCGGTTTAACCACGGTGACAGGCCACGAAACATATTATCGGCCAGCCCCGAACGGAAGAGAATCTCGCCCATCCAGATAAACATGGGCAGCGCCGTCAGGTCCCAGCCGTAACTCGCCCCCAGAAATCGGAGGCCAGAATAGAAGCGGGTGAAAAGGAGCTAAAGAACTCGAGCGCTATCCAGGCAGTACCGATCAACGCGAAGGCGATCCATACCCCGCTCCCCAGTAGCAGCACTAGCGTAAAAATGGTGGCGAGACTTAGTAGCAGCACGAGGATCTCTCCGGTTTAAGAGGCAGAAACGCTTGTCGCAAAAGCGCAGTTAAAAGAGAGATAGCTAAAAGCGGGGGTCGTAGAAACAATAGTAAGGCCATCATTTAATACTCCTCGCTGTCATCTGGGGCCACCGCTTCGCGAAAACCCGAGGGGTCGCGAATGGCAGTTTTAAGCGCCATCAATAAGGCTTCAGCCAGAGCTAAACAGAGCAAGCCGACGCTGAACGCTAGCACGAGCTGGGGGATCCACAGCGGGATCGACACAAATCCAGAAGAGACATCGTTGTACTGAATGCTCTCGCGCGCCAAGCCAACCAAGCCGTAACTGAGCATCAGGCTGATCGCGAGCGCAATAATCAAGCAGAAGACTTCAAACCACACACGGATTGCCGGTGGTAGACGGGTAATCAGCAGCGTCACGCGAATATGGGCATGATGCACAAAGGTGTAGGCCAAGCCAAGAAATGTCGCGCCGACTAATAAGTAAGACGCAATTTCTGAAACGCCGGTAATGCTCATGCCTAGCCGGCTCAAACCCACCAGCACCAGTAGCGCATCTACTAAGCGGAAGGTCACCTGGAGTGCTATCAGCGCACAGATAGCCACCATGCACGCCGCCGCCCCCAAGCACCGAGGCGATAGAGCTTGTCGAATTTAAACGTCATGTTCGCAGCCCTCATAAAGCGCGCGGAAAAAGCAGGGCCGGTGGCATTGCCGCGGCCCCTGCAAGAAACAATGATTCGGCTATTAGCTGTCGCGTTGCTCGCGGTAAGTTTCCAGCGCCTGTTTGGCTTCATCGTCGGCGCGTGACTGCCAATCTTCAAACAGCTCATCGCCAGCGGCTTGCAGCGCCTCTGAAACGGCTTCGTTTGGCTCAGAAACCGAAATACCGTTCTCTTCCAATGCCTCCAGGCTTGCCTGGTTATCCTCGCGGCTCATCTCCCAACCACGTTTTTCAGCCTCAGCGGCGGCTTCCATCAGGGCTTCCTGGGTCGCTTCATCCAGGCCATCGAAACTGCGCTGGCTGATGAAAACAATGTTCTTGGGCAACCAAAGGTTAGCGTCGGTGTAGTCGGTGACATAGTCCCAAGCCGCCATGGAGTTACCGGTAGAGCTCGAGGTAATCATGGCGTCCACACGGCCAGTGCTGAAGGCGGTCGGGATATCAGACTCTTCGGTTTCCGTGGGGCTACCGCCCAGGTTGTCGACAAAACGCTGGGTATTGATGTTGGGTGCACGCACGCGCAGGCCTTCAAACTGCTCAGGATCGGTGAGCGGCTCTGACGTATAGATACCTTGCGCAGGCCAGGCGACCGCGTAGAGCGGAATCAACCCTTCATAGGCGAATAGTTCGGTGATCATTGGCTTGGTGGCTTCCCATAATGCGTAAGCATCATCGTAGCTGCCGGCAACCCCCTGGCAGTGTGTCCACTTCGAAAATGGGATCATCATTGGAAAGTACCGAGAGGAAGACTTCGCCCGCATCGATGGTGCCCCGGCGAACCGACGGCTTGATTTCACCATGCGATACCAATGAGCCGCCGCTATGTACGGTAATAGTTAACTCGCCATCGGTAGCTTCGGCCACGTCCTCGGCGAACTGCTTGTTGTTTTGGGTGTGAAAGCTGGCATCACCGTAAGGTGTGGCCATGGTCCACTCTGCGGCGTGCGCCGTGAACGTTAAACCGCAGGCGGTGGCCAGAAGCAGTGTGGAAGTTAATGTTTTGCGCATTGTGAGAACCCTCTTATTTCTATTAATAGTATGGTGCTAACAGTGTGGTGCTTTGGTGGTACCAGAGGAGGCGCGGGTGGCAACCCAACGCCCGGAGAAAAGTATTGTGGTCATATCAGCACGGCGCGCTTGTGCATAGCGGCAGGCACACTCTTGGGCCAGGCGGGCAACGCCGCGACAAAAGCGCGGATGGTTAGCGTGACGCCATATCACATCATAGTGCATCGCCGGTAACGGCACCGGCAGTTCAAGCCGGTAAAGCTCCCCCTCGCTGCCACTCTTCCAGCACGGTGGCCACCGGCAAGGCACCAATCCCCAACCCTTCAGTGGTCATGCGGACTATCGTCATCAACGTGCTGACGCTGTGAATACGTGGGCTGGCCACGCCCTGCTCTGCCAGGTAGTTCACCAGTTCCGTATAGGGGCGCGCCAGCTTGCCAAAGGAGATAAATGGCAGTTGCCTGCCCCAGATGTCGGCACTTTCGCTGAGCAACGGCGCGTGCCGGGGAGACGAACATGCCCATCTCATAAGGACTCAATGACTCATAATCGATCTGCTTCTGGGGTGAATATCCGTTCATTGCCAACACGATATCCAACTCGTTGCCGAGTAACCGCTCATTGAGCACCGGCGAATAATCCACCGTCAGTTCGATGGTCAGGCGCGGATAGCGCTCGGTAAGCTGGCGCATAAACTCGGGAAACCAGCTATGGGCAATGGTTTCAATCGTACCGAGCCGCAATGGTGCAGAAAACGCCTCTTCATCATCGAAAAGCCTCATTGCCTCGTCACGCTGGTGCAGCATTCGCTCAGCGTGCACAAAGAACTCGCGGCCCCGCATGGTGGGCTGAATGGGCCGGGCGGCACGCTCTAGCAGTAGCTCCCCACGGCGGTTTCAAGACGCGAAATACGCTCAGAAATTGAGGGCTGGGTCAGATGTAATCGGGTCGCCGCCTTACGGAAGGAGCCCAGCCTCACCGCCCATACAAACGCCTCAAGTTCCTTAAAATCGAGCATTGTGACACGCCTACAAATGACTTTTGAGAGTAACTAAGCGCCGTCCTGCTGACACGCAACGCTGACAGCTGTGTGCTGATGCTCGTGAACACAAGTTCACTATGCAACTTCGAGACCATCTTCGGCAGCGCTGTTTCACCAACGTTATTATCACGCCCGCCCTTACTGTGATAAGCGTATCGTGCCCAAGCGTCAACTATTTTTCCACCAAATAACAATATGATAGGAGGGCCCGATAGTTAGTATCGTCAAAAACGATTGGCACTCAGGATGCCGTGTTCATATATTGGTGATGGTTTTTATTTCAACATCAGCCACGTGCAAGCACCCACTGCATCAACGACAGGAGTCGCTATGGCCATTCCCCCTGCTTAATTGCGATATGGGCGAAAGTTTCGGCAACTGGACTATTGGTTTAGATGCCGAGGCGATGCCCTACGTCGATTGCGCCAACATCGCCTGCGGCTTCCACGCGTCTGACCCCCATGTGATGCGCCGCACCGTCAAGCTGGCAGTCCAGCATGATGTTCGCATTGGTGCGCATCCTGGTTACCCGGATTTGATGGGGTTTGGGCGCCGTTCCATGGCCTGCTCGCCCGAAGAGGCCGAGGACATGGTGCTTTACCAAGTTGGCGCCCTAGCAGGCATTTGCCAAGCCGAAGGCGCACGGCTCAGCTACATCAAACCCCACGGGGCGCTGTATAACGACATGGCCGCCAACCCGGCGCTACTCGAAGGCGTCATGCGCGCCGTGCGTGCATATGACGCCAGCCTGCCATTAATGATCATGTCGACCGCTAATCCCGAACCGCACCGCGAGCTAGCCGCCAAACTGGGTATTACCCTATGGTTTGAAACCTTTGCCGATCGCGCTTACGACGCCAACGGCCACTTGGCTTCGCGCCGGTTACCCAACGCCGTGCACCACGACCAGACCACCATCGTTAACCAAGCGGTAATGCTGGCCAAAGGCGAGCCGCTCACCGCACTCGACGGCACACCGCTGCAGTTAGCCTGCGACACGCTCTGCGTTCACGGCGACAATCCTGAGTCCGTGGCGGCCGTGCGCGCCATTCGCGAGGCCTTTCAGGCGCTGGAGCAAGCGTGAAACCAGGCATTGAAACAACACGCACTGAAGCGACCCGCATTAAAATTCGCATTGAGACCACCGCCATGGATGCCTTGATGGTGCGGCTGTTCGACACCATCGACGAGGCCAACATGGCTTGGGTGATCGCCGCCGACCAAGCGCTGCGCGATGCCTTCGGGGCTGCCTTGACTGATCTGGTGCCCTCCTACACCACGCTACTCGTGCACTACGACTGCGAACAGCTGGACCACGGCGCGGCCTGTCAGCTGATCAACCAGGCGCTATCCGGGCTCTCCCCCTGCCAATACCCAAGCGGGGGAGCTACACGATATTCCCGTGTGGTATGACGAAAGCGTCGGACCCGAGCTGGCCCTGGTCGCTAAACGCGCGGGCTTGAGTGTCGACGAGCTAATCCAGCAGCACTGTAACCATGATTACTGCGTGTTCGCGCTGGGCTTTGCGCCCGGTTACGGCTTTATGGGCCTGGTAGACGAAGCGTTGGCAACGCCACGCCTGAAAACCCTGCGTCGTAAGGTAGCCGCTGGCAGCGTCGGTATCGCCGACCGGCAAACGGCGATTTATCCGCTGCTCTCGCCGGGAGGATGGAACATTCTGGGCCGCACCAACGTGCCACTATTCGAATACGCCAAGCGCGGTGAACCACTGTTTCGCCCTGGCGATAAAGTGCGCTTTAGAGCGATCTCCCGCGAAGAGTTCGAAGCGGACGGTGGTGACACCACGCCCATGGAGGAGCGGTCATGAACCCCGCGGCTAACAATGATGCATCAAAAGGGCTAGTGGTTAAGCAGGCGGGCCCGCTGGCGTTGATACAAGATGCCGGGCGATTTGGCGTCGGCCACTTAGGCGTCACTCAGGGCGGCGCTGCCGACTGGATCTCGTTTCGCTGGGCCAACTGGCTCTTGGGTAACGCACCCAACAGCGCCGCGCTGGAAATCGTCATGGGCGGCGGTTTGAGCTTGGAAGCCGAAAGCGAAGTGCGTCTGGCGCTAACCGGCGCCGATCTGGATGCCCAGTTGGATGGCAAACCGCTCGCGCCCAATGTCAGTTTTAAACTCCTACCCGGCCAGCGTTTGGTATTTCGCCAGCCGCGCCAGGGTTTGCGCACCTATCTCGCCTTCCCAGGCGGGCTGAATGCACCGGAGGTGCTGGGTAGCCGCGCCTGCACCGCCCGCGAGCAACTGGGCGGCCTGCACGAAGATGGCAAACCGCTAAAAGCGGGTGACCGCTTGACCTGGAAAGGCGCCGCCCCGGCGGTTCGACGTCTTGCAGAAGGCCAAGGCCCGCAAATGCCAGTGTCAGGCTGCCGCTTACCCATCGTGCTCGGCTCGCAAATCGCCGCTTTCAGCGGCCGCTCTCTTCCAAGCCTTCAACCAACCGTGGACAGTGGATAACCGTGCCGATCGTATGGGCGTGCGGCTGACAGGCCCCGCCCTGCATGGCTCCCCTGACGGGCATCATTTCCGAAGGCATTCCGCTGGGGCGGTACAGATCCCGCCGGATGGCCAACCTATCGTGCTGATGAATGATCGCCAGACCATTGGCGGCTATCCGCGTTTAGGCGCTCTCACCCCGATTGCTTGCGCCAACCTGGCCCAATGTTTGCCCGGCACCCAGGTATGGCTGACACCGGTCAGCGCCAGCCAGGCGCAAGATGATTATCGCAAGCAGTTAATGGTTTGGCGTTAAAGGCTAAGTCTTACAGGCCCCATTGGAGGGATTTTTTACCCAATTCTTCAGAGATAGCAGTAAAGAACGCATCCGTGGTCGCCTGATGAGGCTTGGTCATCAGGCTGACGCCCACAAACAGAACGCTGGCGACCAGAATCCCCCATACACCGGCGGGCAGGCTCAGCAGTGAATTGCCGGTGGCATACATCAGCAGTACAAACGCGCTAGTGCCCACCACACTGACCACTGCGCCAGCAGCGGTGCCTCGCTTCCAATAAAAAGCGCCGATAAGCGCAGGCACCGTAGCAACCAGGCCTGACGAGGCGGCCACCGAAAGCACGGCGATCAGATCCAACTCCAACTCGGCAAAGGCCAGCGCCATTAGTGCAATTACCGGCACAACAAACTTACCCATTAGCAGTTGGCGCTTTTCACTGACATTCGGTTTAACGTTTGCATAGACGTCACGCGATACCATGGACGCCAGGGTCAGCATGATCGAATCAATAGTAGAGACCGCGGCCGCCATGATGCCGATCATCACGATCACCCCTAATACCGGCGGAACAAACTCTGAAGCCAGCAGCGTGGGTGTCGCTAAATCTGCTCGCTCCAAAGCAGGGAAAGCGGCTAAGGCAGAGAAACCCCACAGCACAGAAACCATAGTGTAGATAAAGCCAAACACCAGGAAACCAATCAGCATGTGACGCATTGAACGCAGCGAAGAGGGCATAAAAGACGCTGGCTGACTTGCGGGTTAGAGAGGCTAAAGAAGAACCAGGGGGATGGTGAGCCCCAGGAAGGTGACAAAGCTGAACAGCCCAGGGCCAGGTACCGTCAGTGACTGCGGGTGCTCCGTTGCCAGCGTATCGAATAGCGCGCCGAAACCTCCCAGGCCTTGAATGACCAGAAAAGCCACTAACGTAGACGCTACTATCATCATGATGGCCTGGAGCGAGTCGGTCCACATGACCGAACGGATCCCCGCGATATAAGTGAAGAAAATAGCGATCAGCGTGGCCAGCACCACACCCGTGGTAAAGGTAATAGCGCCATCGGTCATGCCTTGCAAAGATAACCGACGCCAGCGAGCTGAACGGCCGAGTAAGGAATCAGGAAGATACAGCTGGTAATCGACACAGCCATGGCCACATGCGTGCTGTTGTAACGGTGGCCCAGCATCTCGCTGGGTGTCACATAGCCGAATTTATTGCCGACTGCCCAGAACTTGGGCCCGAAAACAGCCACCAGAGAAACACCGGCGAAATAGATGATTTCAAAACCCAGCGCCCCACGCCTCCGGCATAAGTCAAGCCCGCCAAGCCCACCATCATAAACGCACTATACGTCGTGGCGCTGTAACTAAGCGCCGATACAACCCCGTTCATTTGTCGGTTGCCCAGAAAGTATGCCGACATACTTTCTGAAGCACCTTTCGCAGGTTTCTGGCGCGACAGAATCGCAATCACTATCGCGATCAATAAGTAGACGGCAATGGACCACCAGATGAGGGACTCAGTCATTACGGTGGTCCTCAAAATCTTTAGTAATAAACACGTTCAGAACAATGACCGCTAAGCCTGCACACGACCAAAACAGGAAGCTACCGTACCAAAGCGCAACACCACTCAAGAGGGTGTAAGGCACTAAATAGCTTAACAAGACTACGGCCCATACTAGCCATATCCATTTACGACGCTTCATTGGCCACCTCGTTTTGTTACGTCAGGGTGAGGAATGTATTGTAGTCAGGCTGATATGTTACCGATGTCTGGGAAATGCTCCATATAAACACCGTTTACCCCTGAGACCATTCGCGAGACACTAAAACCTCCCTTAGCCACCCCATGAAGGCGGTTAGTTAATGCAGCACCTAGATTTACAGGTCATTGAGCGGGCGCTTAAATGGGCCAACCAAGGGCTGACCGTTTGGCTCTGTACCGTTCTGAAAACGTTTGGCTCCTCACCCCGAGAGCCTGGCGCTATGTTGGTCGCGTGTAAAACAGGGGAATATATAGGTTCGCTATCAGGCGGCTGTGTTGAAGAAGACTTTATTGCCCGTCTACACAGTGGTGAGTTCGACAAACCCGTTCAACAGATACGCTATGGTGACGACAGTAGCGCCGCTAGCCTCCGTCTACCCTGCGGAGGCAGTATGGAGGTGCTCGTTGAACAATTGTCGCCAACTACCGAAAACCTGACTCACCTTGAAGTCGTCCACGCCACCCTGCTTGGCCGTCAATCGCTCACCCGCTGTGTCAAACTGGATGGCAGCGGCAAACGCTTTAACCCTGCGACGTTGACGGAACCCGCCGTTACCTTCGATGCCACCAGCGTCAATATCCGCATCGGCCCAGCGCTACGCCTGATCATCGCGGGGATCTCCTCAATCTCTTCACCTTGCGCCCTATTTGCCCAATCGCTTGGGTTTGAAGTAATTGTCTGCGATCCCAGAGACGAAGTCCGTAAAAATTTCGACGTTCCTGGCGTTGAAGTGCAGGCAGTTCTACCTTCTGTCTTCATCGCCTCGGGCGGCTGCCATGCCAATACAGCTGTTGTCGCGTTGACGCATGACCCGCGCATTGATGATTTAGCAATGATCGAGGCCGTCCGGACGGAGGCCTTTTACATTGGCGTTATGGGTTCTCACCAGACCTCGCAGCAGCGCAAAGAACGGCTGCTGCGCTCAGGCGGCCTGACGGAAACCCAAGTAGCGAAAATTGTAATGCCCATTGGCCTTAACCTGGGCAGCAAAACGCCGGCTGAGATTGCGTTAGCCGTTTTGGCAGACATTATTCGTCTCTGTCGTGGAAAAGCGCGCGATGCGTTATAGCGATATTATAGTGGTTGTCATGGCAGCAGGTCAGTCGAGTCGCTTTGGCAGCGATAAAAGAGTTGCCAAACTGGGTAATGGAGAAACATTGCTCAGCTCTACTTTATTAACTGTCCAACAATGCTTTACAGATATCTATATTGTCATTAAACCCGACGAAGGCCTCCAATCACTCGGTCTTCCTTCGCAGACGCCCACTATTATGAGCCAGCACAGTCATTTAGGCCTTGGTTATAGTATTAGCGATGCTTTTAAACAGTTATGCAGCGATAAAAATATGGATAACTACCGTGCCGCTGCGATATGGCTTGCCGACCTCCCGTGGATAAACCGCCAGACCTGCTCCGTATTGGCGGGTATGGCCACCCCAGACACTATTTTACAGCCTTCATATCGGGGAGAACTTGGTCATCCTGTTATTTTTGGTACGAAATTCTGGAAGGACCTTTCCCAATTAAAGAGCTCTCGCGGGGCCTCATCGATTATTAAACGACATAGCAATAGCAGGGTTAGCGTTCCAGTCAATGATCCTGGCGTGTGCAGCGACATCGACTACCCGCTGATATACTCACTTCCTTTAAGCGGTCATAAAAGCCCGCATCTTTCGATGCGGGCTAGGAAAGAAGTAACGCTTAGCGATGGTTACACGACATCGAAGCGATCCGCGTTCATCACTTTCGTCCAGGCAGCAACGAAGTCTTTAACAAACTTCTCGTCGTTATCGTCCTGGGCGTAGACTTCTGCGTAAGAGCGCAGCACCGAGTTAGAGCCGAACACTAGGTCAACGCGAGAAGCTGTCCACTTAACGGCGTCTGTTTGACGGTCGCGTATTTCGTAAGTGTTTCTACCTACCGGTTTCCAGGTATTGCCCATGTCGGTCAGGGTTGACAAAGAAGTCATTGGTCAACTGGCCTTCACGATCGGTGAATACGCCGTGCTTAGTGCCACCGTAGTTGGTGCCCAGCACTCGCATACCGCCGAGTAGCACGACCATCTCTGGCCCTGTCAGCCCCATCAGTTGAGCGCGATCCAGCAACAGCTCTTCCGGCTTCACGACATACTCTTTCTTCTGCCAGTTGCGGAACCCATCAGCCAGCGGCTCTAAAGGCGCAAAGGAGTCCGCATCGGTCATCTCAGCAGTCGCATCGCCACGCCCTTTCAGGAAAGGTACACGAACGTCATAGCCTGCGGCTTTAGCGGCTTTCTCGATCGCGACACTGCCAGCCAAAACGATGACATCGGCAACGCTGGCGCCGGTGTCGGCGGCGATCTGCTCATATACTGCCAATACGTCGGCGAGGCGTGCCGGTTCGTTCCCTTCCCATTGCCGCTGGGGCGCCAGACGAATACGTGCACCGTTGGCACCGCCGCGCATGTCAGAGCCCCGGTAGGTGCGGGCGCTGTCCCACGCAGTGCTAACCATGTCACTAATGCTCAAGCCGCTCTCGGCGATTCTCTGCTTAACCACTTCTTCGCTATAGTCGGTGCTGCCAGCAGGGATAGGATCCTGCCAGATCAAGTCTTCCGCGGGCACTTCCGGGCCGATGTAACGTGATTTCGGACCCAGGTCACGATGGGTCAGCTTGAACCACGCCTTAGCAAAGGTCTTTTTAAAGTACTCCGGGTCCGCCATGAATTTTTCACAAATGGCACGGTAGGTTGGGTCCACCTTCATGGCCATATCCGCATCGGTCATGATCGGATTGTGGCGGATAGAGGGGTCGCTGGCGTCGACCGGCTTATCCTCTTCCTTAATATCGATAGGTTCCCATTGGTGGGCGCCCGCTGGGCTCTTGCGCAGTTCCCACTCATGCCCGAACAAGAGGTCAAAATAGCCCATGTCGAATTTGGTGGGGTTAGTCGTCCAGGCGCCTTCAATGCCTGATGTAACAGCATTGCTTGCCTTGCCACCCATGGTCGGGTTGCCCCAGCCAAAGCCCTGATTTTCAACGTCGGAAGCTTCTGGCTCAGCGCTCAACGCTGCCGCGTCGCCGTTACCGTGACATTTACCCACAGTGTGGCCACCCGCGGTGAGTGCGGCGGTTTCTTCGTCGTTCATCGCCATCCGGGCGAAGGTTTCGCGAACCTGCTGAGCCGTCTTCAGCGGATCGGGCACACCGTTAACACCTTCAGGGTTAACGTAGATAAGCCCCATCTGCACCGCGGAAAGCGGGTTTTCCATGGTTTCCGGCTTTGCGACATCGCCATAGCGCTCGTCGGAAGGTGCTAGCCACTCTTTCTCATCACCCCAGTAGATGTCTTTTCCGGCTCCCAGATATCTACACGACCGAACGAGAATCCGTAGGCAGGAAGCCCCATGGATTCATAGGCAACGGTGCCGGCCAGAATCATCAAGTCCGCCCAGCTAATTTTGTTCCCGTACTTCTTTTGATCGGCCACAGTAGACGCCGCGCCTTATCAAGGCTGACGTTATCCGGCCAGGAGTTGAGTGGTGCAAAACGTTGGCTACCGGTACCACCGCCGCCACGCCCGTCAGCAAGACGGTAGGTGCCTGCTGAATGCCATGCCATACGAATCATAAGACCGCCGTAGTGACCCCAGTCAGCGGGCCACCACGACTGGCTGTCCGTCATTAGCGCGTGGACGTCTTGCTTGAGCACGTCAAAGTCGAGCTTTCTGACCTCTTCCCGATAGTCAAAATCCGCATCCATCGGGTTTGATTTGCGGTCTTGCTGGTGCAACATATCCAGGTTGATTCCTTCAGGCCACCAGTCTTTATTAGACGTACCCGTGGATGTATTACCACCGTGCATGACAGGACATTTCCCACTCATAGCTCTCTCCCCTTATTGCTTTTATTGGTGGCGATTAGATGATTCGCTACCAAGCCAACTGACGTTGTGCGTCTTCTACGTTGCGTTTCGTACTAGTAAGAACGCCTCATTAACTTGGTACTTTTTAAAGCAGAACGCTCATAGTCACAATTTGCATTTTGCGACTGCGCTGATAGCTTTTAACCATCACCATTAAAAAGAGAACTCCTCAGTGTCAATGTCTGCCTGCTGCGCCTCGCTGTAGCGGGCACCAGCTACTTTGCTTGGCGTCATCATAGCGTCCAGCTGCGACAGTGTGTTGGTATCAAGGCGTAGCGTTTCCGCCGCTAAATTTTCGCGCATATGATCAGGGGGAGCGGGTACCGGGTATGGGGATGATGTCGTCGCCTTTCGCCTTCAGCCATGCCAGTGCGAGCTGCCCCGGCGTGACGCTTAAGGCCTGCGCCAGCGCTGCCAATTGTTTAAATAGTTTTTGATTATGGGGATAGTTCTCGGCACTGAAACGCGGCATGTTGCAACGCATATCGCCCTCTTCAAGGCGTTCTGGGTCTTTAACAGCACCCGTTAAGAAGCCTCTTCCCAACGGGCTAAACGCGACCAGGGCAACCCCTAACTCACGGCACGCATCAAGTAAGGCTATTTCGGGATTGCGTGTCCATAGCGAATACTCCGACTGCACCGCTGTAATAGGGTACTCCGCTACTGCGCGGCGCAGTGTCGTCGCCGAAATTTCAGAAAGCCCCACGCCGCTGATCTTGCCCTCCTCCACCAAGCGCCCCAGCGCCCCACGCTCTTCTATAGGAACTTGACGATCCAAACGATGTAGGTAGTAGAGGTCCAAATGGTCAGTACGCAAGCGCTCAAGACTCGCTTCGCACTGCTTGCGCAGCGTTTCAGGGCGACCGTCAATTACCCGCTTACCTGTCTCCGGTTCGATTGCCATACCGCATTTGCTAGCCAGAAAGAGCTGGTGCCGTTTGCCTTCAAGGGCTCGGCCCACCAAACTCTCATTGGCGGTTGCCCCATATATTGTGGCGGTATCAAAGTGGCGATAGCCCATATCAAACGCTTCATCCAGCGCTCGTAGGGCCGCATTTTCAGGCACGATGCTGCCGTAACCGTGGGAGAGGTTCATACAACCCAAACCTATGGTTGGCGCCTTAACAGCATTAAGACGTTGGAAAAACTCGACATAACAGCTCCCCTCTTAATGAATTGGTTTTATTACGTTTCACCGCCAAACTGAAGCGCGGCTAAATGACGATAAAGCGGGCTGGAGATGATTAATTCCTCGTGTGTACCCGCCGCCACCAAATGTCCGCCATCGAGTACCAGCAAACGATCAGCGGCGATCACCGTCGCGAGTCGATGCGCGATCACGATACTGGTGCGCCCCACCATCAGCCGATCCAGCGCCTGCTGCACCAGCCGCTCGCTCTCCGCATCCAAGGCACTGGTGGCTTCATCCAGTAATAACACTGCCGGGTTTTTGAGCAACGCCCGGGCAATGGCAAGCCGCTGACGCTGGCCACCGGAGAGCTGAACGCCGCCGGGGCCTAGGGGCGTATCAAAGCCCTGAGGAAGGGCATCGATAAAATCGAGGGCGCTGGCATCCTGGGTGGCGATGCGCAGCCGCTCATTATCCGCGTCAGGGTCGCCGTAACGCAGATTGTCGGCCACCGAGCCACTAAACAGCACCGGCTCCTGGGCAACTAACCCCATGGCGCGCCGCAGTGCAATAAGGTCTAAGGTGCGAATATCGCTACCATCAAGCGTTATATACCCCTGGCTGGGATCATAAAAGCGCAGCAGCAGCGCCAACAGCGTACTTTTCCCCGCCCCTGAAGGCCCTACTAGGGCGACCCGCTCCCCGGCTGAATATGCAGATCAAAGCCATCAAGCGCAGGGGTTTCCCCTGCCAGGATAAGTGAAATGGACGTTTTCCAGCCTAATCTCGCCACGCAGTGGCGCTTAGGCAGAGAGGGCGGATTGTGAGGGGGACTGGATAGTGGGTGGCGTGTCGAGCAATTCAAGCAAGCGCTCCGCTGCCCCGCCGCGCGCTGTACATCGCCTGCCACCTCAGCCAAAGTGGCGATCGCTCCTGCCGCCAACACGGCGTAGAAAATAAACGCCGAAAGCTCCCCTGCACTCATGGTGCCTGCCAGCACGGCCTGGCCACCCTGCCAGAGCATTAAGCCAACGGCGGCAAACACCACCAGCATGGCGATACCGGTCAACCAGGCGCGTTGCTGAGTGCGCTCTACGGCGCTGTCGAACGCCTGCTCCACGCGCTGAGCGTAATGGGCTTTGTCCACCGCTTCGTGAGTAAACGCCTGAAGTGTTTGAATACCGCTGAGCGCCTCTTCGGCATAGCGGCCCAATTCGGCCACGCGGTCCTGACTAGTACGCGAAAGCCTACGTACCCGTCGGCCATACCATATGATGGGCAGTAGCGTGGCAGGTATGCCAATCAGCACCATCGCTGATAGCCACGGCTGGGTCACCAGCATTAACACCACCGCGCCCACCAGCATGACCAAATTACGCAGCGCCAGCGACACTGAGGAACCAAACAAGCTCTGCAGTACGCTGGTATCCGCGGTTAAGCGTGAGGCGATCTCACCAGCGGCACGACCGGAGCTTGCGCTCTCAAAGAAGCTTGGTTCCAGGGTTAACAAGTGATCAAACACACGCTTTCGCAGGTCAGCAGCCAAGCGCTCGCCAATCCAGGTGACTTGGTAATAGCGCAGAGCGGAAGCCAGCGCCAGCACGGCCACCACCACCAACATAAGAACCAGCGTTTGTGCTAACGCCTGAGTATCTGCGGCTAGAAAACCGCGGTCGATGACTAGCCGCAACCCATTGCCCAGCAGCAATACGCTGCCCGACGCCAACAACAGCGCCAAGCCAGCTAATGCTAAGCGTAATCGGTAAGGGCGCAGTAGACCCAGTAGGCGCAGCAGCACTCGAGGGTTAGAGCGTTGATTCATAGTAGCGAGTGCTCAACAGAATAGGCGGTCTCCGACCATAGCAGGAGTACCGGTGCCGTGCACAGAACCCTATGCACAGAACCCCATGCACAGAACAAAAAGCCCGCGATCTCTCGCGGGCTTAGTAACTAACGCCTAGGCCTAATCGATCAGAGGCAACAGCGTATTCAAACTATCTCGGGCATCACCGTAGAACATGCGCGTGTTCTCTTTGAAGAACAGCGGGTTCTCGATACCCGAGTAGCCGGTGCCCTGGCCGCGTTTACTGACAAACACCTGCTTGGCCTCCCAAACCTTCAACACCGGCATGCCGGCGATGGGGCTATTGGGGTCTTCCTCGGCCGCGGGGTTTACGATGTCGTTGGAGCCGATCACGATCACCACGTCGGTGGTGGCGAAATCATCATTGATCTCGTCCATCTCCAACACGATGTCGTAAGGCACTTTGGCTTCCGCCAGTAGTACGTTCATGTGCCCTGGCAGACGCCCGGCCACCGGGTGAATGCCAAAGCGCACCGTCTTACCCGCTGCACGCAGCTTGCGTACCAAGTCACTGACTGCCGTTTGCGCCTGGGCCACCGCCATGCCGTAACCCGGCACGATGATGACGCTGTCGGCATCGTTCAGCGCGCTGGCCACGCCACCGGCATCAATCGCCACCTGCTCGCCTTCAATCTCTGCCGCGGGCCCTTGGCTGCCACCAAAGCCGCCCAAAATGACGTTGATAAAGTTACGGTTCATTGCCTTACACATGATGTGAGAGAATCGCACCCGATGAGCCCACCAGCGCGCCGGTGACAATCAATAGATCGTTGGAGAGCGTGAAGCCAATAGCGGCGGCTGCCCAGCCGGAGTAACTGTTCAGCATCGAAACCACCACGGGCATATCGGCACCGCCAATGCCCATGATCAGGTGATAACCGATAAAGAATGCCAGAGCCGCCAGCACGATCAGCGTCCAGAAGCCGGCCCCGTTGATGTACAAAATCGCCAACAGCAGTGACAGCACCGCCGCCCCGCGTTAAGCATATGCCCACCGGGCAGTTGGCGTGGCTTACCATCGACCTTACCGGCCAGCTTGCCAAAGGCGACCACCGAGCCAGTGAACGTTACCGCACCGATGAAGATACCCAATACCACTTCAATCTGCAGGAACATCAGTTCATCAGGGGCTTTGGTAGCCACCAGCGCAGCAAAGGCGGAAAACTGATCTAACGACGCCTCGGCGGCCCGCGCGGCCATGACTCGGCGACGCTCTAAATCAGCGCTCCAAGCCACAAACACCGCCGCTAAACCCTAAAACTATGTAGCGCCGCCACTAGCTGGGGCATTTCAGTCATTTCGACCTTGCCCGCCACGTAGGCACCAATACCCGCCCCAATCAGCATCATCGGGATCAGCCACCAGTAGCCGCCAATACCTGGACCAAGCGCAGTAAAGAACACCGCTATTGCCATGCCCACGATGCCGTACCACACGGCTCGCTTGGCTTTTCCTGGTTGCTCAGACCGCCCAGCGACAGAATAAACAGCACGCTCGCCGCGATAGCCGCGGCAGATACGAATCCTTGCTCTAACATATCGTCTCTCCGCCGCTTAGGATTTTTTGGAACATGGCCAGCATCCGGCGTGTCACCAGGAAGCCACCCACGATATTGATTGATGCGATAAGTACTGAGATTGCCGCCAGCACGCTAACCACAATGCTGCCGGAGCCAATCTGCAGAATCGCCCCCAAGATTATGATGCCTGAAATTGCATTGGTGACCGCCATTAGCGGTGTATGCAACGAGTGACTCACTTTCCAAATCACCTGGAAGCCGATAAAGCAGGCCAGCACAAACACAATAAAGTGCTGCATAAACGACGCTGGCGCCACTTGACCCAATAGCAGCATCAATACGCCACCGACAGCTAACAGGCCCACCTGGCGCGTGGTCTGTGCTTTAAAGTTGGCCAGCTCAGTGGCCTTTTTCTCTTCTGGCGTCGGCTCTTTCTCTTTTTCTTCGGTTTTGATGCGCCAATCGCTTTTACTTTGGGCGGCGGCGGCGGGAAGGTAATTTCGCTCTGGTGAGTCACCGTGGCGCCACGAATCACGTCGTCATCCATATTATGATTGATCACGCCCTCTTTCTCGGGCGTCAGGTCAGTCAGCATATGGCGGATATTGGTGGCGTAAAGCAACGATGACTGCGTTGCCATGCGTGAGGGGGAAATCGGTGTAGCCGATCACCACGACGCCGTTATCCGAGACCACGCGCTCATCGGGCTTGGTGAGATCGCAGTTGCCTCCCTTCTCAGCGGCAAGGTCAATAATTACCGAGCCCGGCTTCATGGCTGCGACCATGTCTTCAAGCCACAGCTTGGGCGCGGGACGGCCTGGAATCAGTGCCGTGGTGATCACAATATCTACATCCGGCGCCTGCTCGCGGAAACACTCAAGCTGCTTCTCGCGGAACTCAGGGCTCGAGGGCGAGGCATAGCCACCGCTTTCAGATCCATCCTGGCTATCCTCGAAATCGAGGAACAGGAACTCGGCGCCCATTGACTCGATCTGCTCGGAGACCTCGGGGCGTACGTCAAAAGCGCGTACAACAGCGCCCAAACTAGTGGCGGTACCGATGGCCGCCAATCCCGCTACGCCTGCGCCAATCACCAGCACTTTGGCGGGGGCACTTTACCCGCCGCGGTTACCTGGCCGGTAAAGAAACGCCCGAAATTATTGCCCGCCTCAATTACTGCGCGGTAGCCGGCAATATTGGCCATCGAGGAGAGCGCGTCCATCTTCTGGGCCCGGGAGATACGCGGGACCATATCCATGGCAATAACAGTAGCGCCCTGGGCCTTACACTTCTCCAGCAGCGCTTCGTTTTGCGCTGGCCAGAAAAAAAGAGATCAGTGTTTGACCTTCGCGCAGCCGCTCTGCTTCTTGCTCGGAGGGCTCGCGGACTTTAATGACCACCTCAGCGTCGCGCCAGAGCGCATCAGCCCTTCCACCACGGTAACGCCCGCATCACGATAAGTGTCGTCATTAAAGCCCGCCGCTAGGCCGGCACCTGTTTCTACCAAACACTCATGGCCTAACTTTTGGATCTGCTTAGCGCTCTCAGGGGGTTAACGCAACGCGCGCCTCCCCCTTGAGCACTCTCCTTCGGAGCGCCTATCTTCATTCTTATTCTCTCCTTATCTCACTATTCCAGCGTCCTACCAAAGCGTTAAGCGCTGGCCGTTTAAGGGCGTAAAACCTCTCACCTTTTAGCAGTCTAGGATCTTACGGTGTGCCTGCCTGATACTATTCAACCTTTGATTCAACTGGGTTGTATAACGACAACATAAGTTAGTTTGTGTAGTGCCATCACTATGGATGGCTCCTCTCTTTGAGAATTAAACACTGTAGCAAATTCAGTCAGCACCTCATAAAGCCACGCATTAGCAGGCTCATTGGCATATAGACCATGCTGAATCAGTGTCATGTTTAGCGCCGGTAACTCCTTGGGCGGCTCTACCAAACGCACCGGTAGCATAGCGACGAACCGTTCAGCCATTTGGCGTGGAAGCGTCATGATCGCTTCTGTTAACGCCACTACCTGCGCTGCAGCGATGTAGTTAAGATTTTTAGAGATCACCCGGCGGGTTAAGCCATGCCGGACTAAGCAACTATCGATATTACTGGGCAATAGACCGCTGATATCGGCCAGTTCCACATGGAGCTCTTGAGAAAACTGAGCAATATCCAGTGTATTGCCTACTCGATTATTATGATTCGCCGCTAGGCAGACTAACTCTTCATCCATCCAAGGCGTCTGAATAACGCCGCTGGGTAGCGTACGTTGACTGTCCAGCCCTACCACCATATCCACATGGCGTTGCTCTAGCCCCTCGCTCAGCACATCGGGGTGATGAGTTCAATGGAAAAACTTGATCCCCGGTGCATAGGCCAGTAGCTGACTGAGAAAGGTCGGGTACATGACCTCTTCAAAATAATCCGTGGTCGCCAACGTAAAACGCCGCTTACTTTTGGCCGGTACAAACACCGCTGGCGGTGCTAGGCCTTCCGTAGCAGTGCTAACGCCTGCTGTACCACAGGCTGCAGCGCCTGCGCCCGGAGGGTTGGCTGCATGCCATTTTCGGTACGGATAAACAGCGGATCTTCCAGTGCTTCACGCAGGCGTTTCAACGCATGGCTCAGGGCTGGCTGGCTTAAGTGCAGCTTTTCTGCCGCGCGAGTGACATGGCGCTCACGCATTAGCGCCTCAAATACCAATAGCAGGTTTAGGTCAAAATGGCGTAATGAGCGCATAAATACTCGTCATTCATAATACGAATGATTCAATTCTAAACATTCATTTAATTTATCACCAATTATTCCTTATTGTTTGCGCCAATCAGCGATTACCCGATACGTAAGGAGAAATACGACGGTGACCCACCCACTAACTCAAACGATGCCCAGCCTTTATGGCGATGTGATTTCTACTTTCATGGGCGTGAGAAAGCAACGGATCCCAAGGCAACCGACGCCGACGTTGTGGTGAGTGGCGTTCCCTTTGACCTAGCGTGTTCTGGCCGTTCGGGCACCCGCATGGGCCCAAATGCCATTCGCCAAAGTACCGCGCATTTAATCTGGGAAGGCAAGCGCTGGCCCTGGAACTTCGCGCTAGAAGAGCGCCTTAAGGTGTGCGATGCAGGCAACGTTGATTACGCATACGGCGAACCGGAAAGTTTGATCGATAATTTGGAAAATCACGCTCACCGCTGGCTAAGCGCAGGCAAAAATGCTGACGCTGGGGGCGACCACTACATTAGCCTGCCGCTGCTGCGCGCTCACGCCCGCGTTCACGGCCCGTTGGCGTTGATCCATTTTGATGCACACACTGACACCTACGAGCACGGCACGCGCTTCGACCACGGCACCATGTTCTACCATGCCCTCAAAGAGGGTTTGTTAGTGCCAGAACACTCGCTGCAAATTGGTATTCGCACCAGCTACGACCGCGACAACCACCCTTACGAGGTACTGGATGCGGACTGGGTTAACGACCATGGCCCTGCCGCCGTCCTGGAGCGTATTCGTGCCAAGGTGGGTCACCACCCGGCCTATATTAGCCTGGATATCGATGGCCTCGACCCAGCCTATGCCCCTGGCACCGGCACACCGGTGTGCGGCGGAATGTCCACCGATCTAATGTTGAAAGTGATGCGCGGCATGGTTGGCATGGAATTGGTCGGTATGGATCTGGTGGAAGTGAACCCTGCCTATGATCACGGCGACATCACGTCGCTTGCCGCCGCGACGCTGGGTTTAGAGTTCTTATATACCCTGGCGGCATCTAAGCGCGTTTGAGGACTTAGCCCCGCCATCTCTTGCCTTGAGGGCATTGAGAAGGCGGGGGCAAAAACAGGCTACCCTTGAGAGGCCGCCAGCGCTTGATCAATATCCGCCAGCAGATCGTCGATATGTTCAATGCCTATCGACAGACGCGCCATATCCGGCGTAACGCCAGCCGCTTTTAGTTCGTCTGCGTTCAGTTGACGGTTGCGTGGTAGAGGCGGGAATGGAAGAGCAGCTCTTGGCATCACCGATATTCACCAGCCGCAGAATCAGCGCTAATGCATCGTAGAACCGTTCACCAGCGGCCTGCCCACCTTCAATACCAAAGCTAAGAATTCCCGAGGCATGGCCCTGCATATAGTGCTGCGCCAGCGCATGATCGGGATGACTTTCCAAGCCTGCGTAATGCACCCAGGTGACTAACGGATGGTTTTCCAGATGCTTGGCAACGGCTAAGGCGTTGGCGCAGATACGCTCGATGCGCAGTGACAACGTTTCCAACCCCTGTAGAAGGTTCCAAGCCGCTTGGGCAGAGAGCGCCGCTCCCATGTTGCGTAGCGGCACTACGCGGGCACGGGCAATAAATGCCGCATCACCCACATCGCGGGTATAGCTCACACCGTGGTACGAAACGTCAGGCTCGTTAAGCAGCGGGAAACGATTGGCATGCTCAGCCCAGGGAAAGGTGCCCGAATCAACAATCACACCACCCACCGTGGTGCCGTGGCCACCGATATACTTCGTGGCAGAGTGAACGACAATATCCGCGCCGTGCTCAATCGGCCGACATAAGAACGGCGTTGCCGTAGTGTTATCGACAATCACCGGCACCCCATGACGATGCGCCGCGTCGGCCAGCTTTGTTAGGTCGACCACTCCCCGAGGGGTTACCAATACTTTCGCAGAAAACCGCTTTGGTACGCTCATCAATCAGCGCTTCAATGCCGTCAATATCGTCTTTATCGGCAAAACGTACCTGGATGCCTTGGCGTGGCAAGGTATGCGCAAACAGATTGTAGGTACCGCCATATAGCTCACTAATCGAGACAATATTATCGCCCGCTTCGGCAATGGTCTGGATCGCATAGGTAATCGCCGCCATGCCAGAGGCCACCGCCAACCCGGCGATCCCGCCTTCCAGTGCGGCTACCCGCTGCTCCAACACAGCACAAGTGGGGTTCATAATGCGCGAGTAAATGTTTCCTTCCACTTTAAGATCAAACAGATCCGCCGCATGCTGCGCATTATCGAAGGAAAACGACGTGGTTTGGTGAATCGGCACCGCCACAGCGTTTTGTGAATCAGGCGAATAGCCATGGTGAAGAGCTATGGTTTCTGGCTTCATGAGAACGGCTCGCTGTCTTGTTATTAAGGGTCGCAATTAATCCTAAACAAGCGCCGCACGGAAGGCCAACTATCGTTCGTCCTACGAGGCCAAACACGTTTACCAATCCACCCACTGTGCGCCACGGCGACGACCACCGCGAGAGCCAAGGTGAGCACCAGCTGTTCGCGCCGGGGCTCCAGGCCGATGGCTTGGAGCCCTTATGCTTTTAAACAATTTGCCGCACTTAATCGCCAAACATCCCAAACATATTCAACAAGTGAGAGAATGGCGAAGCCGAAATAAAGAGCCCGGCAAGCCCCATGATCACCGTCGCGGCAATGCCTGGACGCAGGCTACTTGGCAACCGTGATCGATTCACATAGAGTGCAGTCAGCGCGATAAACGGCGTGTGGGCGGCGGCGATGATACCCGAGACCGACATTACCTGGACGGGATCACTGAACAGCATCAGAATGATCACCGGCACCAACCCGGTCACCGTAATGATGTATAGACGCTTAAGCCAGCGACGTTCAAACAGCGGCCAGGGTAACTTTCGATCAAGGGCGTCCAGGCTCTTAAGCAAAGCACCGGCGCCCTGATCGTTGCGCTGACTTCGAGTAAGTATCAGGGTCATATCAGCGAAACTACGCCCCAACCATCTTGATTTGCCAGGATACTGCCACCTAGAGCAATCACAATGGCCGTCAACAGCAGATACCTGCCGAACTCGCCCCATACGTCCGAAAAATGCTAGTCAAATCGACCGCCACTTCTGGCCCCTCGGGCATGATCCCCTCGGGGGCAAGTAGCTCGGCGCCCAGTACCAAAAACGAGAAAATCACTACTAGACCGCCCACTACCCCAGCGCGGCAGTTTTCGTCATCACCCGTATCCACCCTTGCGCGTTAGCAAGGCGGGTGTCCATCGCCTCGCTCTCCGTACCCTGAAGCTCGTTGCGCGATGCTTCCGGCACTTCATCGTCGGGTTCACGCCCTTGCAAACCACCGCCAAAACCGCGGGTGGCGGTCCAGTAGCCGAACCAAACAATGCCCATGGAGCCAGCAAGTATCGTACCCACCCATGGCAGGACCACATACAGGTCCAGGTTATCCGGCACCCCAGGCATCAAACCTTGGGCTACCTTCTGCGGAGCCGGAAAGACAATGGCCGCCGTGACAATGGCCATGACCATCAGAGCCAACGCCATTAATCGGCTAAAGGACTCGATCAGAGAATAACGACCTGTGGCGGTGAAAAGCGTAGAAAAAACCACCATCCCGATGGCGTAGAGCGTATTAGATCCAGGAAGGAATTCGCCCAACGCACTACCCACTACGGCGGCTAGCCCGGCGATGCCTATCCCCGCGGCAAGCAGCTGAGGTACAAAATCACCCAAACCGCCCAGTCCCGCGGCCCTCCCAGGCTGTGCATGCCCTCCAGCATGGTGTGCCCGCTGACGATTGAATAGCGCGCCATTTCACGAATCATGACCCACATAAACAGCACTACGACGAGCAGGATCCAGAGCAGCTGGTATTCGTAGGCAGACGCTACGCGTGGGGTAAAGAGTATCGACCCCGTACCTACGGCAGAAAGCATCCACAGCAGGCCGGGACCATACCATTTAAAACGACCGCGACCTTGAGGGGGTGAAGGCACCTTGTCACGAAAATGCGTTTCTAGCTCATGGTTCGTCCTTGCCACGTTACCTCCTTATTTAAGCCAGTAGGGACTAACCAAGGTAGCAGACAATAAGCATTCTTTTGGAACGAGGCACCACTAGGCAGGGTGTTCAGCGGCTTAGAGCGACCAGACTTGTAAGCATTGCCCAGCAGAGGGTTAATTTACGATGCTTTTATACTGATGCCATAGCGTCGCGGCCACTGAAAGCGTGGACGTTAAACTCACCGGGAGCAGCGCGCTGGGAACCCAGCGTCTCCAGGGCATGGCTCATATCTGACCGGCCAGCTTCCCACCGTTCAGCTAGGGAGGGGCGCGAGAAATCGAAGGCTCGCATCTCGGTATCGTGCGGCACACCAGCGTGGCTAAGCATGAGCAGCGTGATCGCTTTCTCGGCTTTGCTCCCTCCGCCAAGGCTGATGCCAAGGCGGGGTCGTTGCTGTTCCGGCACTTGGCTACCTAGTAGCCGCAGTTGGCGGCGCAATTCATGGCGTTGACGAAAGTGCTGCAATGCTCTCCAACTCTGGCTCGAAAGGAGCAGTTCCAATTGCCGGTCCATCGACTGCCCAACGGTCCTAAACTCGGGGCCAAGGCGCCGGAATAGATCTATTGCAATGCATAGCCGTTCGTCCGACGTCGGCTCATCCAAAGCAGCTTCGAGTGGAAGATTCGAGGTCATGCCCCGTCCACCACTAATCGACCATCGACCCGGGTCGGCGGAAAAAGGGGATAAATCCACAGCTCGCCAGCAAATGGTCAATCGTGATGGGCGACTTGGCACTGTCAAAACGTATCTCCTCACCGCTATTCGCATCCACGGCGATGATCACCAGCCTTATCTCGCCGTTGTTCAATCGCTTAAAGTCGACCAGCCGTTTTAAGCGTTCACGCAAGGGAGCGAGATCGTAGAGACCGGCATCTGAGGGCATTCCCGGAAACATCGATAGGAAGCCTGGAAACCGTACGCGATAGAAAGCAGGACTCCCAAGTAGCAGGCTTTGTAGCGCACGCCTGCGCTACCGTTCCAGGTTGTAGACCAAGCAGGCCTAAACGTCCAGGCACCATCTTGGGCAGCAGTCTCCCAAAACTGCGAAGAACACTGATACGTTTCTCAGGTGGGTTACCAGCAATCAGGGCCGCATTGACCGCACCGGCAGAGACAGCGAAAACCTGATCAGGGTGAAAACCTCGTTCATGTATCGTCTCATAAGCGCCGCCTTGGTAAGCGCCGAGAGCATTCCTCCGGCCAGGGATGAGAATGTTTTGCTCAGCCATGCGCTCTCCTTATCCACCCGCACCTTCTCCCCCTGCCGTAAGGCAAAACCCGGTTTATTGATTCAAAACACCATCGTATTTTTCATAATCAAAACCGGTAGCTCTTCGGCATCCCCTCTCTGGAGTAAGGGAAGTAGATAGTGAGAGTCACCAGGGCGCCAGCCTTCGCTATAACCATAAAGGGATACGCACGAGGACCGCCTTTTCCATTTTCGACATTCGAGGGGTTAATAATAATAGCCTGCATAATACCCTCGATTGAAAACAGCGCATCGGTAATATATCCAAACCCTTTGCCTCCCTTCAGGCTGGCATAATCATCAAGAATGTCCGATATCTTCCATGTTCGCGGCCCTGTCGCAACATCCTCTTCTATCGTGCTAACACGCTCCATTTCCTGTTTATAAATGTAGGCCTCATTGATCGTTACATTGGTAAAAGGTCGTATTCTTCCACGTTATCTTGTTGAACGGGGGCTTGAATGCCATCTTCAACAAATTCGACCTCATCCCAAGGGATAGCAACATGTCGATCACCGCTGTCCCACATCCCTCCTATTTCAGCTATAACAGCTACCACTTGGTTCTCTTGATCAAGAACGATATTTTCCATTTCTCCTATTTCATTTTCTTGAGGAGAAAACACTTTTGCTTCTAATAGTTGCTCGGCGCGAAATCCACCCTGTTCGTACAGCGCACTATAATTCCATTCATCAAGGGACCGAAGCTCTTGAGCTTCGCTTAAATTAGTTTGATCAGCCTGTGTATTGGCCTGTATCTCTTCGTCTGACGCATGGCTTTGCATAGATATTAAAGAAGTGATCATGAATATTGTTGTGAGAGGCAATATATTATGGTGCAGTCTCATTTTACTTCCCTCTTTTAACTCTCCATACTTAAGGCCGGTTTCTTTATTGCATTCTGCGTAGTAGCAGCACATGCGTTAAGAAACCGGCCTAAAAGAATAGCGATAATCGCTAAAGCACTTAACGATTAGTCGTCTAATAATCCGTCATACCTGTCGTAGTCGAAGTCATCCATTTCGCCTACTTCATCTTCACCGTATTGCAAGTAGTAAGAGGTTTGGCCTGGATCCCAGCCATAGCCATACCCATAGTAGGGGTAACCATACGGTCCAGCACCATAACTATTATCTGGCTCTACAATGATGGCTTGTACCTCACCCTCGCGTGAGAAGAGGATATTATCCACATAACCATAACCAACGCCTTCCCCGACCGTTGCATAGTCATTAAGCACGTCAGTGAGCTTCCAAACCCCGAACCGGTTTCAACGTCATCATCTACTTGTTGGGTCCGGCTGAGGTCATTTTGGGTAATATATTCATCAGAAGCGAAAAGCCCATAATCCTCGGCGTTTTCTTCTGTTACAGGTACCCTAACGCCATCTTCATGTATCTCAACTTCATCCCAAGGAACCAAGACATGCGTATCGCCAATATCCCAGAAACCACCTACCTGGGCGATAATAGCGGCAATCTTATTGTCTTGGGTAACTAATACGTTTTCGACGCTACCGATTTCTTCTTCGTCCTCACCAAAGACTTCGGCATCCATTAAATTGTCAGCTCTTATACCGCCCTGTTCATAGACCTCCTCATAATCCCAATCACTTAAAGGACGTATCTCCTCTTGGGCCTGAGCTTGCAACGCGGCAGCAGTAGCAGTAAGCGCTAATGTAGTAACACAAACATTCCGTTTGATTGACATTTCGTATCTCCCGTCCGCCTGTTGGTGTAACTGCAAGTTAGAAAGATACTTTCTCCTGTAAAGGGAGGTATTGTAGCTAAAGAAAAGCGATTCGACTCGTCATTAGCAACTAATTTACAGCGTAAATGCATGAAATAGATGGCTTTCTACGATGGAGAAGGAATTTAAGAAACTCCACTTACTATCATTTCCCTCATTCAAATAACTACTATTTAAAAAATTAATAACTTATTTATAAGTAGCTTATAACCTAAAAACGAAGCATAACTATAAATAAATAGGCACTGTTAATATTTATCAATTTAGCTCCTCGGGCGACATGTACATCTTAGGTTGAATGGCTATATTGTTTTATTAAAGGGCCATATTTGAAGGGCTATGTTTGAAATATACGACAATGGGCCTAGCGCATACCAAGATAGCAATACACGTACGCATCACGGTGTAAGGTAGTCAACATTATGCAACATAGAGCTTTTCGATTTCTAAGGTGGTGGTTGCTTGTTCCGATCATCATAGTGGCGCTTATTATCGCGGCTGTAGAACTGATGTCGTGGAATTTTTAAAACCTGCTATCACCGAACGAATTGAGGAAGCAACCGGGCGTACGGTGGCTATCCACGGTGATGTAGAGATTAGCTTATTTCCTCAACCGCAGCTGTCACTTCATGAGTTTGAACTCGACAACCCTGAATGGGCCGAGTCACCGCACATGCTTGAAGCACAGCGGATCAGCATTACGCCATCGCTTGGCGATTTGCTGCAAGGGGACATGGTACTAGAGGACATTGCGGTTACCGGTTCGACCCTGAACTTGGAACAGCGCGCCGAGGGATCAAGTAACTGGACGCTTGGTGACGACGAACAAACCAACCAACAAACACAAGCCGAGGAAAGTAACGCCTCACCTGTCGATTTCCGTAACCTCTCAGTGTCTGAATCAGAAGTGCGTTACTGGCCCGCGGAGACTCAAACCCCACTCGACATCGCCATTTCATCTCTCCAGTTGCAAGCGGATGACGAAGCACTGCATACCCAGGCGACACTCACATTTCAGCAGAAAGAGTTCGAGCTGGAAGCACAAACGGATCCCATCGCCACCTTCCTCGATGATGCCCAGGCATTCGAGGGCGATGCGTCCCTCAGCTCGGGAGATAGCCTACTCTCAAGCACTTTCGAGCTTCCCCAAGCGCCAGCATTCGATCATTTTAAAGCGAGCAGCGAGTTAAGCCTTAATAATCTTGCCGAATGGTCACAATGGCTGGAATTACCTCAGGTCGAGCTGGAAGGCCTTGAAATTGCGGCACAGCTGGAACGCCAAGGCAGTGAATGGCGCTTATTCGACATCGATACCGCCGTCGCCAACAGCCAGGTAAGCGGGGAACTGACGATGGATACCGCGGGTGAAACGCCGAGGCTTAGCGGCCAGTTGAACTCGTCACAACTTGATGTGGCAGCATTGCGCGCGGCCGTGCCTGAGTCGGAGGAAGAAAGGGGATTTTCCTTGCCCGTGTTACCCGATTGGCGCGGAGAAGTTGCTCTCTATTGACCGTTTGATACTGAAAGAAGCACGGCTACAAAATATCCAAACTCAGCTGCAGCTTGCCGAACATTCGGCTGTGCTTGCCCCTGACCTTTGATATCGCAAATAGCCATGTCGAGGCAGAGATCAACCTGACCAGTAGCCCTGAAAGGGGTTACCGCAGGCGCGCAAATCAGCCTGCAAGATTTGGATATGACAGAACTGAGTAGCGACCTGCTCGCTGGCGCCACGCTGGACGCCGACCTTGCCCTTGAGCTTCAGTCACTCGAACAACGCCCGACGTTCGAGTTCGATACGCTGCTTGCCCACCTGCGTATCGACAATGCTCGCTTTGCTTATCGCAATGCCGAGACCGAAAGTGACCTGCAGGGAACGCTTGAAACCGACGGAGAAGCAGAGCCGCCGGGCCTGCTTTTCAATGTGAATGGCAGTTTTCGTGACAAGTCACTGACATTGCAAGCCAGTGGGGCTCCGCTGCCCCGCCTAGTCGACTTGGAGGATATTTCTTTACAACAAGATTACCCCTTGATATTGAGGCAACCTCAACCGGCTTGTTCGTTCAGGCGGATACCACCTTGGCTTCTGTTTTAGCACCGCAGACCTTTGAAGCGGATATGCTTCTGGATGCGGACGACGGGCGTGCTCTCGAAGCCTGGATTGGCTCGGTGTTGCCCCTTTGCCTAACTTTCGACTCGCAGGCCGCTTGAACCGCGACCATCAACAGTGGAACGCCACCGGGCTTGAAGGCGAAATAGGCTCGACCAATGTCACCGGCCGACTAGAGGTACTCACTACGGAGCACCCGGTAGTGGATATCGTCGTCAATGCCGGACGTATCTATCTTTCCGAACTGATCGCCGCTGCGAACCGAGAGCCCGACGATGAAGCCCAGGACGTCTCCCCTTTTGGCACCGTTACGCAGTTTCGATGGGCAGCTTAATCTACAGGCGGATGCGCTGGTGCTGCCTAACGACTTGGTGTTACCCGAATTCGCGCTAGCAGCAGAGCTTGAGGACGGCAGGCTACAAGCGGAGCCAATCCAGTTTCGCCTGGGTGAAGGCTCACTTACCGCTAACCTCGCACTGGATGCGACACAAACACCGGCCTCCGGTCAGTTGGACGTTGATGTGAACGACCTTTCACTGGCCAGGCTGGGCGACACCTTTAGCCCTATCGAAGACCGGCTGGGCAGAGTATCCGGCGAACTCCACCTGAAATGCGCGGAACGCTCCCAAGCGACAGACGCGATGATCTGCTGTTACCGTTCATCGGCCAACTTGCTTTCGAACCTTCAGAGCTGCGTTTCAGCGACCCCCGCCGGTACCGACCTGACACTGACTATGGAGACCCAAGGTACCGACACAGCGTCGCAAACGTTTCACATGCGAGGGGGAAGGCCGCTACGATGGCGCACCAGCCTTCTTTAATTTGCAAGGCGACCCCCTACTGAATGCTCGCGACCCGAATCGCTCTTACGCGGTGGATCTCGACGCAGATATCGTCGACACGACTATTAGTTTAAGGGGCACGCTTCAGCGCCCCTGGCGCTGGAAGGGTTGAACCTTTCCCTCGCTATTGAAGGGCCGAACCCGCAACGCCTGAGCCGTCTGCTAGGCATTGCGCTACCGGAGCTTCCCGCCTACTCGGTATCGGGAGAGCTGGATCTAGAAGGCCAGCGCTGGGTCTTTACCGAGATACAAGGACGCATCGGTGATAGTGATCTCAATGGGCGCTTAACACTCAATACCAATGTCAGCCCTCTTCACGTGAGTGGCGAGCTTAGCTCCACACATCTGGATATTGCAGACCTGGGTTTCCTTGCCGGGGCTACGCCAGAGGAGATCGACAATAACGACCGTTTCGTATTGCCCGACACCGAGATAATCACCGATGCATGGCAAGGTATATCGGCTGATGTTAGCTATCAGGGCGATTCTGTGCGGGCGGGCGATGTTCCATTGAGCAACGTGGAGATCGATTTTGTTCTTGAAGATGGGCGCGGACAGTTTGACCCCGTAAGCTTCGGCTTCGGCGAAGGAAGTGTTGATCTCACACTCGATTTGGATTCCACCACCAATCCTCCCAGCGGCACGATGCAGGTGGAAGTACAGAGAGTCGATCTCGACGATGCATTACGCAACTGGGATCTGGCGGACGACAGCGTGGGCATCATCGGGGGCGCGGCAAACTTTGGGTAGAAGGTTCTTCGATTGCAGCGCTTTTGGCCTCCGCAGATGGCGGCGTGGTCCTGCTGATGACCGGCGGAAGACTCGACGCCTTGCTTGTGGAGATGGCGGGGCTCGATGCCGGCCAGACGTTTCTGAGTTGGGCACGAGGACGCGACCCAATCCCCATTGATTGCGCTTACGCTGATCTACAGGTAAGAGACGGTATTACCCAACTGGACACGTTCTTGGTAGACACCGGCGACACCACGTTCACCGCGGGTGGCCAAGTGGACTTGAATACGGAACGCCTAGACGTCAGTATCATCGCCCACCCCACGACCCCAGCCTCTTTGTAGGTCGCTCGCCGCTTCACCTGGGCGGCACCTTTGCTAATATCGAAACGGGCGTACATCGTGAAGAGCTTATAATGCGTGCAGGCGCAAGCGCGGCACTTGGCGCCCTTGCCGGTCCGCTCACTGCTCTTTTGCCGCTAGTAGATGTGGGCGCAGGCCCCGACATGGAACACTGCCAAGGCTTGATCAGTCGATCTCGCGAGGCCATACAAGAGGGAGATGCCGAATAATGTGTCAACGCCACGGGTACAATCGTTGGATAGTAGGCGGCCTGCTCTTAATCACATTGCTGGTCGGCTGTGCCGGCTCGCCGGTTAATGAATCCGCAAGGCTCGAGCAACAAGATTCACTCGAAGCGGTTCAGATCAAAGCTCAACTTCTCGAGGCCCCAGATTTGGCCGGCTCGGCCATTGACGTGGATTTGGACGGCAACCGAGCCATTCTGAATGGTTTTGTTGAAACCTCGCAGCAGCGCGACCGGGCTGAAGCGATCGCCCAAGACCATGATCAGGTGAAAACGGTGGAAAACAACATCACCGTTAAATAAACATCACCGCCAAATAGCAATGGCTAATTTAAAGCTTACTGCATGGAGATCATGGATGAACCAGCCGTTACAAAGTCTTCAACAATTGCTCGAACGAGTGGGTGAATTGACACGACACAACGATCAGGTCTCGATCGGGATGGTCGTTGAGTCAATTGGCAGCCGTTCTTTCGGCCCCCTGCTAATGCTTATCGGCATCACGCTCTTTCACCATTGAGTGGCGTGCCAGGCATGTCAATATTTATGGCGTCGTTCGTATTGCTGGTAGCGGTACAGATGTTGTTCGGACGAAAGCAATTCTGGCTGCCACATTACATCCTCAACCGCTCGGTTGAGCACGGCAAGCTTCGCAAAAGGTGCTGGATTGGCTCAACAAACCTGCACGTGGTATAGACCGGGTGCTCAAGCCGCGGCTAACCTTTCTAGTGCGAAATGGTGGTAGCTATGCGATTGCCGCAATCTGTGTTGTCGTCGGTCTATTTATGCCATTCATGGAACTGGTGCCGTTTTCATCCTCGGCTGCTGGGCTGGCATTACTGGCGCTAGGCCTTTCACTCGTTGTGCATGACGGGTGCTGGTCCTGCTGGCGCTTGTGATATTCGGCGCAACGTTCACGCTTATCGTTATTAACCTACTGTGAGCTGCTTCTACCCATCTGCATCCCTCCCTATGAGCTAGTTTCTGGTCCCGAATTCTATGCCTATCTAAACGGCAGGTTGCCACAGTAATGGCTCCGATCACACCGAACATAACCTGATTGCAATACTGGTAGAGCCTCGTAGCCGTTTACAGATGGTTTACAGCTTAATTGCTAACTGTAACGAACTCGACTAGGTTGGTATAAACGTAGGGTCGGTAAGAACTCTCAACGCTGGCTTACTCAATTGCCTCTGAACAACGCTGGCTGCGGCTCAGTTCATCTGACACGCCTCATTATCGGCGCAGTCAGCCTGGGTTAACCAGCCAAGGAGAACATCGAATGTCGATAACATCAGAAAAGCAATTACCCGAAGCTGTCGCTGCCTGGCGTGATCCAGAAATGGACTCGGTTAAAGGAACCGAGACCCCAAGGATCCAAACAAGGGTTATATCGCCCTTCTTGGCTGGAGCGTTAATGCGATCAAGGCTGCACAAAAGTTTGACCGTCGCTATGTCGTTGTTGCTCCAGAATGGGCAGAAGATTTCTGCACTGCCAACAACATACCTTTATATCCTGGGATTTTATCCGCTTGAATGATCGGTCCATCGAGATTGCGCAAAGATTGAAGGCGGAAGGCGTTGATGTAGCGATACCCCCTGTTCGAAGAAACAGTGGAATGGTCGGGCGCTATCAACTCGGTTCTCATGGATAGCCCGCGTATGTATGGGCAGTCCATACTGTTTCGTGACAAAGCACTAATGAAACGCCGCGCTCAGCTGGGTGGTATTCGCGTCGGGATCTTCGAAGAAGCACATGAGAAAGAAGACATCGTTCGCTTTATGAAACGCGTCAACCAAACGTTGCTCAAGCTCGATGGCGACCCGGACGACCCGATTCACGTCAAGGCATTCGACAAGGCCGGTTGCCTCGGCCACCGCATGATCCGCACCATAGAAGAAATCGATAACATTCCGGACGAAGAATACCCGCTGCTGATGGAAAGTCACTTGAGTGGCTGGGAATTCGCGGTTGAAGCCTGGATCCATGATGGCAAAATCCAGTTCCTGAATATTTCAGAATACGTCACGTTGGGTTATTCGGTATTCGTGCCTGCGACGGCTGAGCTTGAGAGCTGGCGTAACGCGATCACCAAGCAAATCGAGTTATTGATCAAGACGTTTGATATCCAGTTCGGCTTAATTCACCCCGAGTACTTTGTCACGGCGGATGGCGAAATGTACTTTGGCGAAGTGGCCTACCGCCCACCCGGTTTCAAAGCGTTTGAGCTGATTGAACGGGCTTATGGGTTCAATGCCTACCAAGCTTCAATGTTGGTGTTCGATCCGAAAAGCACCAAAGAGGAAGTAGCAGCATTCTTCCCAAAGAAGTGGTCGATGCGAAAGGCTATGCGGGTTGCTTTGGTGTATACCCGCGCCGTCGTGTTGTCAGCAAACTGGAAATGCCTCCAGAATGCGTGGATCACCCCTATTTTGAATCACATGAATTGGTCGCGCCGGCAGAAGAAACGGTTCCTGATCGGTCGGCCTTCGGGACGCATTGGGGCTGGTCTTCTTCTTCGGTGATGACCCCATCAAGATGCGGGACCTGCTGAAAGCGCAAGAGGATTTGGATTTCTACGTTTAAGCTTATGTGAAACCAAAAATCTTGTAACACAGTACGTTTCATTAGGGGCGCCCTGTCATCATCTGAGATACTTAACCTCAAGATGCTGACAGAGGCGCCTTTTCTTATTTGACAACCATCGCTCTGTCAGCCAAGTGACGTTGCCTTAATTGACTGTTGAGAAATGCGATGCGTCTACCTTTTCTTAGGCACCTAGTGTTCATGCTCCCCCTTATACTGCTGGCTGGCTGCGAGGAGACACCAACTGGGCGCTCCCAACTGGCGCTGGTACCCGAGAACCTGATGGGCCAGATGGGCGAGGACGCTTTCGACCAGATGCGTCGTCACCAGCCAGTATCGAATGATGCGGCCATCAATCAACGAGTACAGTGCGTAGCCCAGGCGATAGTGACCGCCGCCGAGGCAAGCTACCCGGCCGTCAGCCTGCCCAGCGTATGGGAAGTAGTCGTCTTTGACGATTCTTCACCCAATGCCTTCGCCTGCCTGGGGCCGCATCGGTGTGCATACCGGCCTGCTGCGGGTAGCTGAGACACCGGCCCAACTGGCGGCAGTGATCGGCCACGAAGTCGGCCATGTATTGGCTGAGCATGGCAATGAGCGACTTACCCAGCAACTCGGCATTAAGGCCGTGCTATTGTTGGTCGGTTTTTTTGGGGAAGGTGATTTAGGGCACCAACAGTTGATGCAGGCCTTGGGCCTCGGCGCTCAGCTCGGCATCAGCCTACCGTTCAGCCGCACCCACGAAGAGGAGGCCGACCTAATGGGTTTGGCGATCATGGCGCGGGCAGGTTTCGACCCGCAACAAAGCGTGGCACTGTGGCGCAATATGGCAGCCGCCGGTGGTGGTCAGCCCTGAGTTTCTCTACTCACCCCGCCCACGGGTCGCGCATCGAGGCATTGCAGCAGGCGATGGAAGAAGCCATGTCGACCTACCGTACCGTCACACCGGCTGTCTGTTCCTGGTAGAGCATTATCAGCGCCCCTGCCACTAAAAGAGTAGGTTATGTTTTATGCTAAAAGTTGCCATATTGGTTGATGTTCAAAACGTGTATTACACCGTACGCGGAGCCTACGGCAGAAACTTTGATTACAATAAGTTTTGGGCTCAAGCAACCGCAAATAGAGAAGTGGTGAAAGCGTTTTGCTATGCCATTGATAGAGGTGACCAAAAGCAGCGAGAGTTTCAAAACATCCTCAGAGCGATTGGCTTTGATGTGAAGCTAAAACCTTTATTCAACGATCTGATGGTTCCGCAAAAGGCGATTGGGATGTTGGCATCGCTCTTGATGCCATAGAGTACGCTGAGCAGGCAGATGTGATAGTGCTGGTCTCGGGCGATGGAGACTTCGATCTTCTCGTTAATAAAATTCGTGTTAAATATGGAAAAGAAGTTGAAGTTTATGGCGTTCCTCAATTTACAGCCGCGTCACTAATGAATGAAGCCAGTGAGTTTTTAGCGATTGATGAGAACTTTTATTGGGTTAAGTTTTCTCTTATATTATTAATCTTCCAGCATCGCTACTAATAGTAAATAAAATACTTATGTATATTTTTATTTCCTTAAGTTATTCCTAAAACCTAACGGAAGTGAGAAAAGGCTGCTTTCGTTTATTTAACGTTTACTAAGGTTTCTAAGTTCCGCCAATGCAGCCGCACGGCACTATACTTTAGTCGTTCATTTCTTCATTTTTGCCCATACCGAACCTGCATAGGCTATGCAAAGAAGCATGCTGACAGTTAAATATTCTCACGCTCTGGCCAGCCAATCTTTATTAATAACTGTCACGGTATGCTCTTATGCCCTATGTCCACGATACGCTTACACGACTTCAGAAAAGTAGTCCTGCACAGTCAGAGTTTTACCAAGCCATCGAAGAAGTGCTCGAATGCCTACGCCCACTGTTCGAACAGACTTCTCATTACCATCAACACAGCATCATTGAGCGAATCGTTGAGCCTGAACGACAAATCATGTTCCGGATAAGCTGGGTAGATGATGCCGGACGCGTACGAGTCAATAAAGGCTATCGCGTACAGTTCAACTCAGCTCTTGGCCCCACAAGGGCGGCTTACGGTTTCACCCCAGCGTTACGTCAGGCACGATAAAATTTCTCGGCTTCGAGCAGATTTTCAAAAATGCGCTAACTGGTTTGCCTATTGGCGGTGGTAAAGGCGGCTCCGATTTTGACCCAAAGGGCAAATCCGATAACGAGATCATGCGTTTTTGCCAAGCCTTCATGAGCGAACTGTACCGCCATATTGGCCCGAACTGCGATGTGCCTGCAGGTGATATTGGCGTCGGTACGCGTGAAATTGGCTATCTCTTTGGCCAGTACAAGCGGCTCACCGGCCACTATGAAGGCGTGCTAACAGGCAAAGGGCTTACCTGGGGAGGCTCGCTTGGCCGTAAAGAAGCCACCGGTTACGGTGCGGTCTACTTCGCACAAAATATGTTGGCTGACCGTGGAGAAAACATTCGTGACAAGACCTGCCTCGTTTCTGGCGCTGGTAATGTTTCGATCTACACCATTGAGAAACTCTACGAACTGGGAGCCAAACCGGTCACCTGCAGCGACTCACAAGGCACCATCCATGATAAAAATGGTATTGATTTAGGCTTACTTAAGCAGCTCAAAGAAGTGCAACGTACCTCTCTTGAAGCCTACTTAAGCGAACATCCTGATGCGCACTATATTTCATCGCGTGATTACCCCCAGGGCGGGCATGCCGTATGGCGTATTCAAGCCGATGCAGCCTTCCCTTGCGCAACACAGAATGAGCTGACCGAGAGCGATGCAGAAATCCTGCTTGCTAACGGCGTAACGTGTATTAGTGAAGGGGCCAACATGCCCTCCACAAAAGAAGCCGTCGATCTTTTCTTAAAGGCAAAGGTTGCCTATGGGCCGGGTAAGGCCGCCAATGCTGGTGGCGTCGCTACCAGCCAGCTAGAAATGGCGCAAAACAGCAGCATGGAGCAATGGCCGCTGGAAAAGGTCGATGAGAAGCTGAAGCAGATTATGGCTAATATTCACAGGCAGTGTGCAGACACAGCCGCCGAGTTTGGCGATGCGACAAACCTAGTGCTAGGGGCTAATATTGCAGGTTTCAGAAAGGTCGCGGATGCCATGATTGAGCAGGGCGTCACCTGATCGTCTTTATTATTTAAATCACTTATACTGCAAAGAGTATGCAGTCCTTTCTTTATTAAGGAAGGGCTGTTTTTATTGGCCTAAATGGATTGCTTTCCAAATAAAGTAAATAGGCTAAGGAGAGTAGATATGAAACAACGTACTCCTATTATCATTAACCGTCTTGATGCCGAGCGTCTCCAGCGCTTGATTGATAATGCCTCTGATAAAGACATGCCTGTAGCTCAGCTACTTGAGGAAGAATTGTTGCGAGGAGAAGTCTGCGATCCAGAAGATATTCCGGATGACGTGGTCAGCATGAATAGCCAGGTCCGCTTCACCGACCTCACGCGTGGACTTAAGATGATTCGTACCCTGGTCTATCCTCATTCCATGGATAGCGTCGCGGATGGCATTTCGGTCATGGCGCCCATTGGCGCCGCACTCATCGGTCTCAAAGTCGGCGACACCATCGAATGGCCGCTTCCTAACAATACCGAAGCACGCCTGCGTATCGATGCCATTTATTGGCAACCCGAACGCGAAAAGCAATACCACAGGTAGCGGAAGCGGACGCCACAGAGAGCTAGCGTTACAGAAAGCGTGCTGACTCAGCTAGCTCCTGAAGTTATGGATTTATAAAAATTGCCGGTATCGAATGCCTCTCAATAGTTAAAGGTTAGCCAATCTTTAACACCGGCTTGACCGTCGTTCCATCCTTCGAATCTTGAAAGGCTTGATTGATCTGGTCCGCCGGGTAGAACTTGACCAGTTTATCGAAGGGAAAGCGTCCCTCTTTGTAGTAAGCCACTAGTTGCGGTATGAAGACACGCGGTACCGAGTCACCCTCAATGACACCAATCATCGACTTACCCTCAGCCATCAAGTCGTGGTGCACATCCAGCGTGACCTCCGGGGTAACACCGACAATTGCCGAGACACCCAGGGGGCGTAACGCCTGCAGCGATTGACGTACCACAAGGGGGCGCACCGGTGGTCTCCACAGCATACTCACTGCCGCCGCCGGTAATCTCGTGCACGCGATCGACCGTTTCTTCCTGCTTGCCATTAACGGTGTGAGTAGCCCCTAACTCACGAGCAAGCGCCAAACGATCATCGTTAATGTCGACTGCGATGATGCGCTGACAACCAATGATCTTAGCTGCCATGACCGCGGAAAGCCCCACCGCACCACAGCCATACACTACTATCGAGCTACCAAACTCAGGTTTAAGACGGTTGAGCACCGTTCCCGCCCCCGTTTGTATACCGCAACCTAATGGGCCGAGCAGCGCCAGCTCTACCTCGGGATCGACTTTTACTGCGTTACGCGCACTTACTACGGCGTGGGAGGCAAACGAAGATTGGCCGAAGAAAGTGGCCAACGCTTCATCATCCCGTTGCAGCCGGTGGCTGCCATCATCCATGGCGCCGCCAAAATTGAGTTCGTTAAAGGTGTCGCAGACGGTTGGATGCCCGGTCAGGCAGTGACCACACCCCCACAATGAGCAAACGACAGCACCACATGGTCGCCAATATTCAGCCCGGTCACACCTGCACCAAGCGCCTCGACCACGCCCGCCCCTTCGTGCCCGAGCACAATAGGAAACGGTGCAATCCCCAAATCGCGTGCCACCGCATCGGTGTGACAAACGCCGGTCGCAACGATACGCACGCGTATTTCGCCGCTAGCCGGATCAGCCAAGTCCACGCCTTGCCACTGAAAATCGTCGCTTTGCTTTAACATCAACGCTGCTTGAATTTGCATGGCTATTCTCCCTTCATACTCCCGCTCAGTTTGAACGGGAGCCGCTCAAATCAAAAAAATTGGTCAACTGCAAACGGAGAGTGTCACCATCGCTCTCTAGACCTTTTAAGCCACCGGCCTGCGTGTCGTTAGAAGGGATAGTGTCGCGGCGTTTGCTGCACGCTGATCCAGTGATCAGTGGTAAATTCTTCAATCGCCCAGTCGCCGTTAAAGCGGCCAAGGCCGGAGTTTTTCTCACCACCGAAAGGCACATGAGCCTCATCGTTAACCGGCATGTCATTGACGTGTGTCATGCCTGCCTTGATGCCCTGGGCAAAGCGCACGCCACGCTCGATATTGCCACTGAAGATGCTACTGGAAAGGCCATACTCGGTGCCATTGGCGAGTTCTAGCGCGTGTTTTTCGTCGCGGGCTTTTTTGTATGCCGACCAACGGGCCGAAGATCTCTTCGCGACTGATCTCCATATCGGGAGTGACGTTACCGAACACGTGCGGCGGCACCAGTTGGCCTTTAATCTCACCCCTCTACCAGTACGCTGGCACCTTCACGCTTGGCAGTAGCAATCTTCTCTTCGAGCCCTTCACGCTGTTTGGTATTAATAACCGGTCCAATGACGGTGGTCATCTCGTTGGGATCGCCTACCTGCAGCCCTTTCACTTTGGCGACAAAGCGTTCCACAAAGTCATCATAGATACTTTCATCGACGATAATGCGGTTGACCGCCATGCAGATCTGCCCCTGATGGAGGAACTTGCCCATCGCCGCGGCATTAACTGCCTGCTCAATATCCGCGTCATCCAGCACGACGAAGGGACTATTGCCACCCAGCTCCAGCGCTACCTTTTGATATGTTCACCGCCGCTGGCGATACGACCGATACCACGGCCCACCGGCGTCGAGCCTGTGAAGGAGATCATCCGCGGCACGCGATGCTCGACAAACGCATCACCGATTTCACTGCCAGCACCGACGACCACACTGAGGAGTCCTGCGGGCAGGCCTGCCTCCTCGAAGATTTTAGCTAGCAGTAATCCACCGGTAACCGGCGTATCGCTGGCGGGCTTAACGACGACTGCATTACCCAGCGCCAGCGCGGGGCGATGGAGCGCTGAGAAAGATGCAGTGGAAAGTTCCATGGGCTAATCACCCCCACTACACCCAGCGGTTTGCGATAGATGCGGTTCTCTTTACCCGATACGTTGGAGTCCATTGTCATACCATGGACACGCCCCGGCATGCTGGCGGCTTCCTGGGTAATTCCACGCGCCGCGCCCCACTCAACGTTAGCTTTTAACCGGGTGCTGCCCGACTCACGGATCAGCCAGTCGATGATCTCTTCCTTACGCGCATCAAATATCTCGATCACCCGATGCATTAACCCAGCACGCTCGACCGGTGGCGTTGCCGCCCATTCAGCCTGGGCTTTTTCCGCCTGCGTAAACGCAGCGTCCAAATCTTCACGGTTAGCTAGGCGCGTTGTCAGCAGCGTGCTGCCGTCGTAAGGGTTGCTGACGTCAGTGGTGCGCTCGCTACTGCCTTCGCGCCATTCACCGGCGATGGGCTGAAGATGAAAATCGCTGTAGTGTGCGGTCATTTCGATTCCTCCAATGGCCATGTATCACAAATACTAATACTCGATACTATGGCCAAGATATTAGATGACAGGTTTTACTCGTAGATATCGAGATCACTTGCCAGCTTAAAGTTTCCGTCGTAATAGCTGGCCATCTCGTCATGAAGCTGCTCGTCAGTCTGACCAAAGAGTAGCGGATGGGTCATCACCAACAACTCAGGCGCTACCTTGTTACCAATCTCTGCCAGTTGCTGAGTACTAGTGTGAGCGTGATACATATAATCTTGCCAATCCTGCGCCATCTGTCCGACGCCAGCCTCACTCATTACCTCATGAATCAGGATATCGGCCCCCTCGAAGTGCTCATAGAGTGCTTCGTCGTGACGCGTATCGCCGCTGATGACCACGATCTTGTCCGGCGTTTCGACGCGATAACCGAAGGCCATCCCTTCGGCCCAACTGCCATGGGGAACGCGGAAAGCCGTCACCGTAACCTTGTCGTCCTCATGCACCACTTGGTTATCGCTGATTTCGGTCACATCAACCGTGAAGCCAAGCTCATTGGCCGGCTGTGTACCGTACAAGCGATGATCAATGTCACTTTGGTAGGCTTCGATAATGTTGCTGGCCATCTCATTGAGGCCTTGGGGACCAACCATCTTCAGTGGTTCACTTCGTCCCATGATCCAAGGACGCAACATCAGTTCAGGTAGACCAAGAACGTGGTCAGAATCAAGGTGCGTAATAAACACCTTGTTCATCTCTCCATAAACAGAATCGTTACTGAAGTAAATGTCTTCCGGCATAAAGGATTTGCCAGAAAGAGCATCAAAACCCTTGACGAAGCCAGGGCCTGCATCAAAAGATACATCTGCTTATCCACTACAATCAGTATGGCCTGCCCAGCCCGGTCATGCTTCAGGACGGGGGTCCCGGTCCCCATCATGACCACGGTGGTACGGGTCTGGGGCGATACGTCATTACTACTACCACCCATAGTGTCATCAGCCATGCCTGGCAGGCTGAAGGAAGCAGCCAGTAAGGCAACTACAAAACAATTCCTATAACGCTTAACCATAAATAGCTCCAACTTATTGTTTTAGCTGTTCACGAGGGCGTCTCAGGGCCACATCAATGGCCATGAGAACCACTGTTGCGTCGCCACTGAGACACTTCAGTTGCTGGGGATTACTGGCGAATACCCGACTTGCCAGGCGAGAAAATACCGTTGGGATCGAGCGCATTCTTGAGTGCGGTATGTACATTGCGCAGCGGTTCACCGAACGTACCGGCTACTTGCTCCATGAACTCAGTATTGGTGCGGTAGAGGCCATAGCCCCGCTTGGCGAATTCGTCGATCAACTCCGCAAAACAGTCGTGGGCGCGTTGCGTCTCCTCTGGGTCTTCACGGTTATAGAGGAGATCGATGACATGGTGCATATCCCGCCAGCCGACGATGTATTCGGCGACGTAGTCAAAGCCATACTTGCCAAGAATTTGCTGGGCTAGTTCGGTCTGATCCTTGGTCTCGCTGCCCTTAGCTTGAGATACCGGGGCAAACCACATAGAACCGCCGCCCCACGCCAGTTATAAAGACCAAACTCCTGCAGGTTCATGTCGCCTTTCATCAACGCTGCGCGGTACTCGAAGCCACCGCCACGCTGCTCGGCTTCATCGCCGTACATAATTTTAGCTTTGCCACTAGCGCCGAAAGCTTGCTCGACGATCTTCCAGTTGACCTCGATCTGCTCGGGCGTGCCGTAAAGTGCCGCGTAGACGTTCCACTCGCCGATGCCTTCATCCTGCTTAATGCGCTCAATGGCTTCTCGCGGGATGGAGTCTTTACCATCGTAGTAGCTTTTACGCACCACATGGGTACCGGCATCCCAAAGGGTATGCACGATGACCACGGCATTAGGAATGATCTGCGAGATACGCAGCGGACGCAGCACATCAACGATCTCGGCGATATCTTCCGGGTCCTGATACTGGATCAAAAGGGACGATACGCTGGCGGCTCGGGCATCAGCCATAGTCCCATTTTGGTCACAACGCCATAGTTGGATTGGGTGAACAATCCATCGATGTAGGGACCATAGCCCCATTTGAACACCTGCCATGAACTGGAGTTTTCAATACCGCCCATGCCGGTGCGAATCATCTCGCCATTGGCCAGCACCACTTCCATGCCGCACTGAAACATAAAGTGTTCGCCGTAAGGCGTATAACCCACACCACGATCCAGCGTATTGCCTACAGGCCCGGCAATGGCAGACGGCGCGGGCGGGTCCAACCACAGCTTATAGCCCTTCTCCTGGATATAGTCGTAGAGCTGCTGATAGGTAACGCCGGGTTCGATCAGTGCGGTACACACTTCCGGATCAACGTTGATAATTCGGTTCATGCGGTGCAGATCAAGAATTACCTGCCCCGTCTCGCCAGGGGCAGCCGACCCATAGCCAAGGTTTTTACCCGTCGAAATAGTCCAAATCGGCACTTTATACTCGTTGCAGATACGTACAAGTTCCTGCACCTGTTCGGCGTCATTGGGCAATAACGCTGCCGAGGGAATATAGTCGGCGTCCTCACCGGCCATCATGATCTTGGTATAGGGTGCTAGCTGTTCGCTCTCAGTCAGAACGCTCTCGCTTCCAATCGTGTCGCGAAAAGACTTAACGCGGCATCGAAATCAGCTTCCGCAACGCCTTTAGGCAGAATACGCTGTGTAGTGCTCATAAACGTGTCTCTCGATTATTGTGATATAGCTTCAGAGTTGGACCAGGAAGCTCAGCTCGCGGATATTGGCTGCCGTTGCCGCGCGAGGGAGCTCTTTAGCATGACGACCGCGACCGGGAGTCGACACTAAGCGACCATATTCACGCCCGAGGGACGCTTGCCAACTTCCTGTTTCAACTGTCATTGAATCGATGATAGGGCCACGATGGCTTAGCAACTGATGCCGGTCTGCCTCATGGCGCCCTAGCGCAAGAATCCGACCACGCCCGGCAAGTAGGCTCGTCAGCAGCACGATTCCCGACTCATCCGTAAAGCCAGCTGCCAGCGTTCCGCTAGGCAAGGCACTCAGCGCGAGCGGGTTAAAATGCCCTTCATAGCGGGGTACTAAGCCTTGCTGGCGTAGCCCAAGCCCTAGCTCGGTGGTCGACGTATTACTGCCATAAAGGGTGATTGGGCCTTGCGGTGCCACGCTTGCTGGGTTCGAGGCAAGCGCACTGCCAAGCGAAAGTGGGGCAGTGGCGCCCAGCAAGAAGCTGTTTTGAGTAATGCTCGGCGTGTTAACTTCATGGCACTACTCCTCACCAGTAGCGGTATTCGCCAGTTCACCGCGTAATAAAGCGTCAATCAGCCCCTCAAGTTCGGCATCACTGATTTTGGCTTCACGGAATGAAGGCATCGCCGCACGGCCTTGCCTAACCGTGGTACGAATATGATTACCGCGCGCCTCCCAGGCACCTTCAGGAAAAGGCATGGTAATCATGGGTCCAACTGCTTTATCTAGGTTGTGACAATGAGAGCAAACCTGTCGATACACCTCGGCAGGTTCTCGCTCCTCGGCAGCCGTCACCAAGCTAGCGGTTGCTATTGGCAGTAAGAGGCTACTGACCATTGCCAAGCGCTTAACAGCGGCATATGAAAGGAACCAAAACGGCAGGCGGGTTGTGCCGTTGCTATTCACGGCACACCTATCGGTTATTGTGTTGTACATATCAGCATCATCCGTTATTTCGACAGGGGCATGTCATTAGCAAGGAACCCAGCACGACCATTGAAAATCTAATACTTTAGTATAAATCAATGGCTTATCGCTGGCCTTCTAGCAACTACCTTTCAAAAACATGCCGATATTAGAAATAGGACGGCTATCAAGGCATTAGCTAACCTACGTGGTTTTCAAGTCCGCCTTGCGAACGCCTGTTCGCAAATACCGTTTAACCATTTGATGAACACTTCATCAAATCATCAACGTCGTTCACCTCTTTGTCACTGTGGTCCTTTTCTAAGGCTGCAAACCAAGTGATACTCTTTGCCACTATCCCCTTCGCTACCAACCTCAACGTGAGTCGGCATGTTTATCTCATCTTCTGACTACCCGAATGCTCGCGACTTAATGGACGCGCTACGTTTTCTGCCCGAAGAGGGCCAAATTTGGCTAGGCGAGCAGCGCATGCTGCTGATGCCGCTTGCTGCGTCGGCGTTCTTTCGCAACGAGTTAATTACGACGTTGGGTATGGAGCGCGCCGGGGCATCTTTATGCGCCTGGGATATTACTCAGGACTGATGGATGCCGAGCTTGGCGCGTCATTGAGGGGAGAGCGTTTAGGGTTGGAGGAGAGCTTTCTCGCCGGGCCACAGCTACATGCGCTGCAAGGGCATGTGCAGGCAGTACCGATCAGCCTGGAGATAAATCTCGAACAGGATCGTTTTTATAGCGAATTTATCTGGAAAGGCTCGTTTGAAGTCGACGTATGGCGTTCCCGTGGACCGCAGCGCGAACCGGCATGTTGGACACTGCTGGGTTACGCATCAGGCTACGCCACCCAGCTTCTGGGACGCGAGGTACAATACAGAGAAGTGAGTTGCCGCGCCTGTGGTGACGACAACTGCCGCATTATTGGCAAGCTGGCCGAAGAGTGGCCCGACCATGCCGCCTTTGCTGAATTACTACGCGAGGCCCCGCTAATCGACGAGCTTTACGAGCTGCAAGCACGCATTGCCACACTGGAAAGCGACCTTGCCCGCACGCGTGACCAGGAAACCTGGGGCTAATTGGCTCAACGCCAGCCTTTCGCGAAATGCTCAACATGCTCGACAGTGCAGCGCCCTCAGAGGTGCCCGTTTTACTGCTGGGTGAAACCGGTACGGGAAAGAGATTCTTGCGCGACGCTTGCATGATCATAGCCTGCGCGCCAGCGGGCCGTTTATAGCAGTGAACTGCGCGGCCATACCGCCTGAGCTCATAGAATCGGAACTATTTGGTGTCGAAAAGGTGCCTACACCGGTGCGGTGCAGTCGCGTATGGGGCGTTTTGAGCGCGCCGATGGGGGCACTCTATTTCTCGATGAGCTTGCTGAACTTTCACCGCGAGCGCAGGCAGCACTTTTGCGTGCGCTACAAGAGGGCCAAATCGAGCGTGTCGGCGGAGAGAGCGTCAAAGAGGTCGACGTACGTATCGTTGCCGCTACCCATATACCTAACGCGTTGAACAGGGTAGTTTTCGCCAAGATCTGTTTTACCGCCTTAACGCCTTTACATTAAGTGTGCCACCCTTGTCCCAGCGCCTTGCCGACATCGTGCCATTGGCGGAACACTTTCTCAGCCACTTTGAAAATCACTATCAACGCCGCACGCTCGGCTTTTCCGATCAGGCTCGTTCAGCCATGCACCAGTACCGCTGGCCGGGAAACGTACGCGAACTTAAAAATTGCGTCGAGCGTGGTGTGATTCTTACCGCTGATAACAAACACGTTACTGAAAAAGCGTTATTTGGCGATTATCGCGTCCCTACCCTAGAGCGCGAAAAAGCCCAAGGCCTGGATAATACGGGCATGCTCAAGTCATCACCCGATGAGAGTTCAAGCCACGCCTCTCAACGCCAGCGTATTCAGCCACTGCTAGACGCAGGCATGTCCTTGGAAGAAGTCGAAAAAGCGCTCATTCAAGCCGCCAATAACGACAGCGGCGGTAATATAACGGCGGCAGCACAACGCCTGGGAATGACGCGCGCAGCCTACGCCTACCGACTTAAAAAATATGAGTTCTGATTGTTATCGAAAAGTAATTTACGCCGCGCTCAATGCCTCGGCAGGCCCAAAGTGCTCATAATGTCGCTTCGATTCAGGGACACCCAAGCGCCCCAACTCTTGATTAACAAGCGCCATAAAACCATGTGGCCCCACAAAATAGCAGCGGGCCTGTGGCGGCAGATAGCTCGCCAGCAGACTCTCGTTGATACGCCCTTGATGATCGCCGCCCGCTTCATTTTCATAGAGGGTGACGGTTTCCAGCAGGTTAGGATAGGCGCTGCGTAGCTCCTCTACTGCGTCGACAAAGGCATGGTGCTCGGCATCTAGCGCAGCATGCAGGTAAGTGACATAGCGTCCCTGCTCAAGCGCCTGCTTGGCAATTGGCAGCAAGGGTGTTTGACCGACGCCCCGCTAATCAGCATTAGCGGCTCTTTATCACCCGCCAAGGTTAGCTCACCCGCAGGCGGCAGCAGTTCGATGGTATCGCCGACGCTAAGCTGGTCATGAAAAAGCGGCTCGCTTCTCGCTTAATAGGGAAGCCGGTAAGAGCGTCCGTTGGGTACATCCGAAAGGCTATAATGGCGATAAACCGACTGGCCATTGATACTGAGTTTGACACCGATATATTGCCCTGGAAGGTGCGCAGCCACTTGGCCACCATCTTTTGGTTCGAGAATAAACGAGCGAATCACGCGGCTCTCAAGGCTGATGCGTATTCATTCCCACTCTCACCGTTCATCACTAACCGCTTGGTTGAAGACTCCTATGCCATTGGGCTCTTTGCCTTACTGCGCCTGGAGAGCCTGCAGCGTCAGCAATTTGCGCCGCTGCACGAAGAGCGTGATCAAAATTACCCGTTGATTAAAGAGATAGTCCACCGAAAAGACATGAGTACGTGGTACCCAAGCGTCACCATCGGTATCGCTATAGCGCACGTTGAAGAGTTCGACCTCGACTCCCTGATCTCGCGAGCAGACAAAATGCTTTATGTTGGCAAGCGCGATGGCAGGAACCGAATTGTGATGTGACTCAAGGCATGATGTTGGAGCTAGGGTTTATTGAGGCACGCATCTTCGGAGAGGGATTAAAGTTTTATCGATCCGGGCCGATATCAACGATATAGGGATATCAATCTTCGTGATAACGAAGCATAACAAGAGAACGAGAAACTTCATTTGCATGCGCAGCACGCGTGAGTAAATAGCGAATGGCTTTCCTGAAGAACCCTCGTTGAAGCAACGCTTAGGTGGAGTAATCTTCAATGTTAAAATGTAGCGACAATACAAACTTATACTACCCAGCACTGGCCGACGCCTCTGAGCTGAGTGAGACGGGTATTAAACCGCTTACCCAGGCGTTAGTTGAAGTGGGAGCCCAGACATTGGCAAGTGCGAATGGGCAAACCTACCCGACATTTCGAGGGTGGCTAGGAAAGATCTTTCCCTGCAATGCCAAGGTGCCCTATCGTCCCTATGCCACATTCAGCGCCTCGGAAGACTTTGCACGGTGGTTTCAGCGCTTCTATGACACCTCGACTGAAAAATTTTACTACCGATGGTCAATTGAGGGCCCTTTTCATAGCCAGGGGTATTCACTGGTGTGGACGATAGCGCCTTCAGATATTCCGATTAGCAAAGGGGATGTCGAAACAATCTTCATGAAAAATGACCTGCGCGCCCTCGCCACCGTGGTAAGGCAGGCAGCGGTGAACATTACAGTCAGCCCAGCGCCATGTATTTATAAACATTAGCTATTACAATCATCTATATAGCCTATGAAAACCAGCGTTATATCTCGAACAATCACCTAGACATAAGAAATTAACAGGATTAGGCAATCTTCAGCGAGAAATACACCTACTGCCTGTGCCCCTCCCCCCTCTATCATTTCTCTCACGGTCGTTACGGCCATCACATGCCGCCACCTGGGCACCTATCGCAACATATCCCACTGGATCCAAGCGAACGGGTAGATAGAACGAATTCCTCAGGTTATGCGGTTATGTCATTCAACGAGAGGAAGTAATTCCATGAAATACGCCACTATCATTATGCAGACCCTCACCGCTAGCGCTTTGGTCTTGGGCATGGCCGCTCAAGCCACCGCCGCAGAGCCAACCCAAACGAGCTTCGACACCAGCAGCCCTATCCACGGCGGTACGCGGGAAGGCAGCCCTCAGCACCGTTTTGAGACGGAAGATGGCCAAGCCGTTGATTACCAAGCGAACCCCTCCTACCGCACTACTTTCGAGGCCGGTAGCCCTGCACTGGGCGGTACGCGTGAAGCATTGTACCGTGAGCGCGTTAAGATCGAGGGCAATCAGACCATGTCTCAACAGATTGCTCATTCTGATCATGCTGACAACCTGGTACGAGGCACACGCGGCTAAAAACAGCGTTAACCTATCAGACAACACGGGCCACCCAATCGGGTGGCCCGTTCGTGTATCTAAGCAACTATAAGACAACGATAAGTACAATGATAAGTACAACGTCACTGAAAATGCGGTCTAAGCGGGCATGCTAATGCGTGTTTCACCACGCAACTTAATCATATCGGTCCGTGGCGGTGCACCAAACATGCGGCTGTATTCGCGACTGAATTGCGACGGGCTTTCGTAACCGACGCGATAGCTGGCGGTGGAAGCGTCAAGCCCCTCTAAGCATCAATAACCGCGCTTCGTGCAGCCTCAACTTCTTCTGGAACTGTAACGGCGACATATACGTGACCTGCTTGAAGCTGTGATACAACGCAGATTCGCTCATATTCACATCTTCCGCTAATTGCCTTACCCGCAGCGGCTCGGCGAAGCGATCTTTGAGTACCGAAATCACCTGAAAATACGGTTTGACTGGCTATCAGCGGAAGCGAACTCACGCATGCGTGGGCCCATCTCGCCAACCAGTGCTCGGTAAACAATTTCGCGCTGAATTAGCGGCGCCAGCACACGGGCGTCGGCGGGCGAATCAAGCAATCGAACTAGCCTTGTCATCGCATCCAAAATCCCCAGATCGACCGGGGCGACACACATGCCGCAGCCTGAAGAAGAGCCAGTGGATTCACTGGCCTTAGCGCCCTCGTCCAACTGCAGCACTAGCTCAGCGACATCGGCAGGGTCGATATTGATCTTAACGGCTAGAAAAGGCGTCTCTGGCGTGGCATCTATCACCAGCTTATTCACCGGTAGGTCGACGCTGGAAACCATATAACTGAGAGCGCCGTAAACGATCTCCTGATCCCCTAGTTGTACAGTCTCGCCCCTGGGCAATGACGCAGAGTGAGGGCTCGTAAACCGTTGACATGCAACTGGTAGGCGCATCCGCGCGAAACAGGTTTAAGCCTGGAATAGCTGTTTCATACAACCCTTCTTCGCTCATTCTGGACGAGACGAGATCGGCAAGTTGCCGACACATGGGTGCCGCAGTTAACGGCGCAGGCGCTGATAAATAATTAGGATAGGTAATATTATTCATGGCTGACCTCTCAATACGTGGAGGCAGCATACAGGATCAGGTAAAACATAGCCCGCTAACGAATATTTGAGAGAAGCAGATATTAAGCTGGCAACATCACTCAAAGCTATGCCTAAAGGCACAATTTTGACGCTATTGGCTAATTTTAAGGGCTCTTTTTGATTTTTGGCTTGTTGTAGCTTGTTTCACTGAAAATAGGATTAGGCAATAATTCAGCAGTAATGTGCATACTGCCATTGCTCCCCCAACCGAAACGAAACCCGGCGACCTCGCTGGTCGTCGACATGCGGGGTAATACAAATGCTGGCCGCTATGCTTCTCTAACTGGTCAGACAAGATAACGAGCCTTCATGGCTCATTAGGGCCCGGTCCGCTAGGTGTTGGAAGTTGCGCTACTGAACCCAGCAGGTTAAGAATCTCATCAGCGACAATGACCGGATGATCCTCTGGGTTAAAATGACGTCCACCAGGAATACAATGCAATGGCGCCCCAAGTAAAGTAGCCAGCCTCTCCGCCGATTCGATGCTCAACGAATCCTTCTCTCCCCAGACAATACGCACCGGAATATCATATCCGTCAGGTGGAAGATGATCAGCGATTGCTTGCGTGTCACGCGAGCTGACGTGGCGCGCCTGATTGGCGAAACCGGACGGCCCCGTCGAAGAATTATACGGCTCCCATAGTAGTGTCGCGGCTTCTCTGCCTCGCTGTGCATTGTCATGGCCCAGGTTACGAAGGCCGACATGAAAGATTGGCTTTAGCAGTGTTGGCGGCAATTTATCAAATACAAAATGGAACTGACGGGCCATTTCCATTGCAACCACTGGCCAATTATCAAAAGCCACCGTATCGACTAGCAAGAGACCAGCGACTCGTTCTGGATAAGCCGCCAGTAACCCCTGCATAACACCGCCGCCAACATCATGGCCCACGAAAACAGCTTGATCGATACCCTGGTCATCCAACCAAGCGCGAAGGTATTCGACTTGCTTGGGGATAGAAATATCACGCCCCAACCCAGCATTGATCGACCAACCGAATCCCACTAGTTCCCAGGCAAGACAATGCAGCCCTGAACGGGTCAGTCGTGGAATGACATAACGCCAGATCCGGGGGTTGGTAGGGATGCCATGCACCATAATCACTGGAAGCTGCGACGTTTCTCGCTCACCGTGTTCCTCCCAGCGCATTAGGACACCGTTAATCAAGGCGGTGCGTATCAACTCTGGTGCAATAGGTGGAGAGACACCTTGATGTGGTGCCTCTCGTTGTAACTGCTTTTTCGATAAGCATGATAGGCCAACCAGGTTGCTGTCCCGGCTAACGCTAAACGGCCAAGGATCTTAAGACTGCGAGGACGCTTATTCATATAATGCCTGCATGCTAAAGGCCAAGGAGCATGGCCCGAGTTGTCTTATGGGGAACCTGCCCGTTAGCATAGCTTGCAAAAGCAGTGCGCAAGGCAGGTCCTATTTCTGAGGGCCTCTCGTTGGTGAAGATCCACTTATGGATGTCGATTATTGGCTGCATGATCAGCTCGGCGTGGGGGCATTTTCGGCGATCAGCCCTTCTTCCTTCAGCGCCTGCCAGAATTCAGCCGGAATATCAGCATCCATCGAGGCACGATTTTCCCGTGCCTGAACCGCATTGCGCGCACCGGGAATGGTGGCGGCGACCACATCAGGCGCGGCGGTGAATTGCAGAGCTGCGGTGCGCAGATCGGTGCCATGCTCATGCGCGATGGCGCTCAACCGATCACGCTGCTTCCAATAGCCCTCGGGAATATCCTTGCTGTACATCCAGTAGTTGGTGCCAGCAAGGAAGCCCGAAACTCAGCGGCGCGCCGATCACCAACGACACATTGTTGTCGCGGCACTTGGGGAACAGACGGTTCAAGGCGTCTTCATGGTTGATCAGGGTGTACTTGGTGGCCTGTAAAATCACGTCCGGGTCGGCGTTATCGATGGCGGCAAGGCTGGGTTCGATGTCATTGACCCCCATTCCCCAGGCACCGATGATGCCTTCCTCGCGCATGCGGGTCAGCTCGGGCATGGCCCCATCAATCGCGGTCTGAAGGTACTGCCTCCACTCCTCGCCCATATCCTCATTGCTAGGCGCCAGATCATGAATGTAGACGATATCGATCTTGAGCCCCAGGCGCTGAAGGCTGTCCTCCACCGAGCGACGCACCCCGCGGCACTGTAATCGTAGCGGTAATTGAAATTCAGCCTTCCCGCCCAGATGCTGATATCGCTCGCCGAGGCATCTGGCACCAGTAGCCGTCCTACCTTGGTGGATAGCACATAGTCTTCGGGTGCCTTGTTGTCCAGAAAATGCCCCAGGCGGCGTTCAGATAACCCCAGCCCGTACCAGGGCGAAGTATCGAAATAGCGCACCCCGTTGTCCCAGCATGCTTCGAGCATTAGCCGGGCCTCATCATCGGGGTCACCCTGAACATGTTGCCGAGCTGAGTACCGCCCACACCGAATCGCGCCTCCGGAAACAGATCCAAGGCGAGTGGCGGATTCTCAGGCAACAGCGACGCGCGGGTGGCTTTAGCAGCGTTGCTCCCGCCGGTTCTATTGTCGGACGCCAGCAGTGGCGATGCAGCGGTGGCGGCAGCAGCCATGACTGCGCCGCTCAGAAATTCTCGACGATTCGGCATCGTTTCTCTCCCTGAAAGAATAAGACTCCATCGACACTAGAACAGGATTGCCAGACTCGCCAGTCCATCCAACCCTTCGGGTCTTCCCGGTCAGAGACGAGGGCGGCATCCTATCTCAAACGACCGCCCGAGCGACCAACGGAGGCGCTGGGCAATAGAGAATTGTCTCGGGATCGCCTCAGGTGCGATGTCATACCTCGATGCCGTTGCCCCCGGCACGGGCTTTCTAAATAAGCTGCTTTTCGGCAGTGCTGTCTAACAATAGCTGCGCATATTCACCGCCTAATGTGGCTTCAGAAAGTGCTTCCTCAATTAATGCGCTGGTCACGGGGCTCATTTTGTCGCCTTCATATCGACGAATATTTTCAAGTAACGCCAAAATTCGCTGAAAATGTCCCTGTTGCTGTTCAAAGTGGTTAATCATTGCTATTCCCTTCCTTTGCTTAATTTTTCGTCATGGCTTCACGAATCACTTCGTTTATACATATTGCTTATTATTGGAGCGGCTTCGGGTTTGCTTGCCCGATTGATGCCCGTCAAACTCTATGCCAGCCGCTCTGAGGCCACCCTTTACGCTACCATAATGTAACAAAGTGAAAGTAAAAGTATATGCAAGGTAATCTAAAAGGCTAATAAAACTCAAGCTTTTAAATTGACCCACTTGACCTAACCGTATTACGTCACTTTTTGTGATGGTCTCAAAATCTACGTATCTGGGCTTACCGGGTGAAAGCGCATCGCTTGCTTCAATATCCGCAAATTCCTCGCAGCTGATAAAGGGTTACTGTATGAAGGGGTAGAAAGTTGAAAGTCCTAGCAATTGACTCATCGTGAATTCGAAGAGCACGACTGGGTTAGTGTGTCACGATTACCTATGGACCATGGCGATAAGGAACGTTTGCATGACCAGCCTGCCAGGGATGTTCTACGAGACGAAGCGCAATGGGAAAGTCTCTTTAATGAGGTGGGAGGTATGACTTACCACACTAGACGCAGCCTTACTGCCTCAGCCCCGGGGATAAGTCCGATCGTGCTAGTACATGGTTTCGGAATGTCCGGCGGCTATTTAATGCCCACTGCAAAGCGACTCGCCGCACAGGGTGCCGCCGTTTACGTGCCCGATCTACCCGGCCATGGCAAAGTGATACCCCCGAATCGCCCTTGAACATGCTCGGATTGGCTAATGCCCTGATCGATTGGCTGGATGCCATGGACATTGCACAAGCCGACCTGGTGGGGCATTCAATGGGCTGTCAGATAGCGTCTGATGTGTCTTTTCGTTTCCCCACTCGGGTAAGACGCTTGGCCCTGATAGGGCCGACAGTCGACCCTTCTCATCGTAACATCCGCGCTCAGCTGCCTCGGGCGCTCTACGCCTGTACCTTCGAGCGCCCGGGCTCTTTCTGCATTTCATGGCTGATTATTGGCGCATGGGAACGCGGCTCTGGCCCGAAGCGATCGCCATGCTCAATTATCCTATCGAAGAGAAGCTTTCTTGCATTGAGCAGCCTGTGTTACTGATTCGTGGCCAGCGGGATAAGATCGCGCCACAACGCTGGCTCGACCAAGCGAGCCAAATGACGGGCGCGGAACGGGTAGTGACCATCCCTAACTGGGGTCATAATGTCATCTACAGTGCGCCTGAGGCGGTAGTGGCGGAGCTATGGTCATTCTTGGGTTAGGGGCTACCTCTTTTGGCCTCCACTTTGCGATCAAGGCGGTGAAGCGACACAGCGGCAGCAACCTTATCGTTTGTAAAGATAAGCTAGGAAACAGGCTATTTTTGCCCTAGTTGTGGAGAGGAATGCTCTACACGTTGATGGCAGGATTTGAACTGCGACCCTCGGCTTCGGAGGCCATGCCTTGCTAGTTTCAGTTTTCTTATTACTAAATCCAAATATTAAAATAACCATTTTAAATCATAAACATACATTAAAAACCAGTAAATAATTCTAGCAACTTAGCACCGACTAACAACGAGACATGCCTTTTCTAGCGATAGCCATGGACACATTTCGTGAATTTCATACGTCTCTTTTCAGACAGAAATGACCATTGGCCAATGATAAAATTCCTAAGTATGAAAAATAAAGCTCATGGGAGAGGGTTCATATCGGCCTAGGTTTTGTACAAAAGCTGGCTCGCAAGCAACAGTATTAAAATAAGCGATATGAATAAATGAAGGGAATGAATACTGACAGCCCTTCGTTAAAGCGGGCTCAATGAAATCAGCGAAGGAGATAAATGCATCTCAGTTCGAACCTGTCAAAGCCGCTTTCTTGATGTCGCGCTCAACGCTGGATCATCGGCTGGTGCGTTTCTGAATGCTGAATGCGCTTGCTCAAGTGTTTCGTAAGTGGCGACAGCTGTATAACTACTGGTGCGATCGGTACTAATCGGTACTAGATGTTTAGTCCCGCAAAGAAGTGGTTTAGATCATCATAAAATCTTTGAGGCTCTTTTGCCGCTGTTCAATAATAAATCCGATGGGTGTCTTGCCTTTGAGCGCCCTGATGGCGGCGACTTGGCTAGACAGTTGGGTGCAGAGGCTCACCTTAACAATGAACGAATGGGTGTCTCATTCCTGACACAGAACGCGGGCAAGGGGTCTGTAACCCTCGACTAGAAAAGACCGAAGATCGTGAAGCGTTCATTGAACTTGGTAGAGAAAGCCGATGTGTTGGTGGAGAACTTTGCCCCAGGTCATGGCACGCCGGGGATTGAGCTACGACTCACTGAAGCAGGTTAACAAGAGGCTTATATACTGCGCCATCTCAGGCTTTTGGCCGGGAAGGGCCTCTGTCTACGTTCCCTGCTTATGACCAAATCATTCAGGGCATGTCCGGGGTAATGAGCATCACCGGGGATGCCGAACACTCGTCCTACCGTGTCGGGTATCCATTGGCTGATACCATCGGCGGGCTGACTGCCGCCATGGCGATCAACGCAGCTCTTGCAGAGCCTGAGCGCAAGGCCCGTTTTATTGAAGTTGACGGGTTCATCATGATCAGCAAACCCTGCATTGGTTGATGGGCATAAGCGTTAATATCAAAGTGCTTGCGCCGGGTAAGTGGCCAGTAACCATAAAGGCGAATGCGGCCAAGGTAATCGCGCATTACAAGGGGCCTGTTGACGTTTCATCAGCGTAGCGGGGACGGCTCGGGCAAGTGCGATATTGTATCTACGACTTCCGTAATGCCGGTTCTTCTCGATAAACACCAAACTCTCCGCCACTTCCGCCAGCTTATTGTGTAATGCTGTCAGTAGCTCGGCCTTGGCCGAACTGGCGCGATGGATCATGCCAATTTGTCTGAAGACCTGGGGCTCACCGAACGGCAATGTCAGCATGTCGCGACCGTTCTCGCGCACCGCGATATTTGGCACGATGCTGGCACCAAGACCCGCGGCCACGCACTCCACGATAGCAGGCACGGTGTCAATCTCAGCAATATCCTGCACCGCTATGCCTAGCCGGGCGAGCTCGTTGTTGATCATCGCGCCCAATGGCACGTTACTGCCGAAACGCACGAAGGGCAACGTTTCCAGCAACTGCTGAACCGACGTTTCCAGCAACTGCTGAACCGGCATAGCCGGTGTGCCGGGCGGCGCTATCACTACTAGCGGCTCGCGTATGAACGGCGACCACAAGAGATCGCGCGACACGCCGGAGTGCTCGGCGACCACCGCCACATCCAGCCGGTCGGCGTTGACATCACTGATCAACGTCGAAGACATGCCCTCGTAGGTTTACGTTCAGCTCGGGAAATTCCTGACGCAGTGTCACGATGGCTCGCGGCAATAGACCGATAGTACTGGTGCGCACCGAGCCAATATTGAGCGTACCCGTCATCTGCTTCCCGGACAGAACGCCACGTGTTTCATCCACCAAGGCCAGAACCTGTTTAGCCGTTTCCAGCATTTTCAGCCCCTGGAGGTTGAGGCTAGGAGGGCGGGAGTCACGATTGAACAGCTTAATATCTAGTTCCTGTTCAAGCGAATGGACCTGTTGGCTAACAGCGGAAGGGGTCAAATTTACAATCAAGGCCGCCCGCGCGAATGTGCCATGCTCAGCGATCGCTACGAATGTTCGTAGTTGGCGAGTGTCCATAACCCTCCTCAAATGAAGAAATGCTTAATATAAAGGCAAATTTTATTCGCTTTTGTATAAAAAATCTTCCTGTATTCTAAAAATCAATTCGAAAGCAGTCGCCTGTGATGCTACGCCGATCAGTGTTCGGCTGCCTCGTTACAACAGGGAGGATCTGATTTGGCACTACAACCTTTAATTCTAATAACAGGCCCCGACCTTGCTCCCACTGCAAAGCAAATGGCCGAAGACGCTGGCTATACCATCGTTCACACCCCCATATCCATCTGAGGAGGTACTCGCTGACTTCCTCAAACAGTACGACCCGGTTGGAGTCGTGTCTCGAATGGGGCAATTTGGTGCCGGTGCTGTCGCAGCAGGGAAATCGCTGCGAGTTATCTCCAAGCATGGCGCAGGCGTCGACAATATCGACATCGATGCAGCAACCCAACATGGCATCCAAGTCATCCGGGCGGCAGGTGGCAATGCCGTCTCTGTCGCGGAACACACGGTTGCTCTAATGTTCTCGACGATTAAACGTTTGCTGCCGCTAGATGCGGGCATGCGGGCAGGGCGCTGGGAAAAGGCGGGTTTCCTCGGTCGAGAATTATCCGGCATGCGTTTAGGTCTTGTGGGTGGCGGTGCAATCGCTGCCGCCGTAGCGAAGCTGGTGAAAGGCATGGGTCTCGATGTGCTCGTCTACGATCCCTATGCCTCGGTGGACGCTATCAACGCTATGGGCGCACGCCGCGTCGAACGCCTCGAGGACCTGCTCCGCCAATCGGATATCGTTAGCCTGCACTGCCCCCCTTACCGAAAGCAATACGCACCTGCTTAACGCCGAGATGCTGGCCCTGATGCCGGCCGACAGCTACGTTATCAATACTTCTCGGGGTGGTCTGATCGACGAGGCGGCCCTGCTTGCCGCCCTAGAGAGTGGGCATATCGCAGGTGCAGGACTAGACACGTTCGAACAGGAGCCGCCATTAGACGTGAACGTTCTGGCCGCGTCTGAGCGCGTCATTCTCACCCCTCATATCGCAGGCGTCACCAAAGAAGCTGGCAAGCGCGTCGGCGAACTGGCGGTGAGCGGTATCGTGGACTTCCTCGCTGGAGAAACCCTACCGAAAGCCCGCTTGGCCAACACCCTCGCCCGAGCGAACCATCTTTAATGTTGAGTCACATGACGGAGTAATGCCATGACAGTCGGAAATAGAGTTCTTCAGCGCCAGCGCCGTGTCGACGACAACCTCGTTAAGGCGTTCGCGGCACTGCCCGTCGCGGTGGTCAGCGATAGCATGTCCCGCGTCTTCGCTGGCGGCCCAAATCTTCGCCCGATGCATCGCGCTGGCAACTTAGCCGGGGTTGCCTTTACTGTTCGTACACGCCCCGGTGATAACCTGATGCTGCACAAAGCCATCGACATGGCCCAGCCCGGTGACGTCATCGTCTGCGATGCCGGAGGGACACAACCAATGCCCTGATGGGTGAGCTAATGCTGGCCTACGCGGTCAAGAAAGGCGTTGCGGGCTTCGTGCTCAACGGTGCGCTGCGCGACCTAGACGGCTTTCGCGATACCAACCTGCCGACCTTCGCCGTGGGCGTCACGCATCGCGGCCCATACAAAAACGGGCCAGGTGAGATCAATACTCCGATCAACCTTGGCGGGATGGTTATCGAGCCGGGCGACCTAATCCTGGGTGACGCCGATGGAGTGCTGGCCGTTCCCTACGCTGATGCCGAGACAGTGCTTAAAGCCGCCCAAGCGAAACAGGTCTCCGAAGAGAAGCTAATGGCCGCCATACATGCTGGCGAGAACGACCGCACCTGGGTCGATAAGGCTTTGGAAACGACGGGCTGCAGCCTACTGCGAGGCTGAGTTTGCACCTGCCCAAAGTCGCGGCCCCGCTGGCAAACGCTCGGCTTCGCGAGTATTTGGCGGGCAACGCGGCTTCGGCTGTTGGCACCTGGGCGCAACGTGTGGTGCTGCTATGGCTCGCCTGGGAGATGACACAGTCGAGCTTCATGCTAGGACTCATGGCAATGGCGGACCTGCTGCCATCAATGGTCGTGGCTCCCTTTGCAGGCACATTGGTCGATAGACAAGACAAAATTCGCCTAGCCCTGTGGCTACAGCTTCTCTCAATAGCACCGTCTTGCATTATGCTGATTGCCATCATGGCCGAGCTTGTCAGCCCGACAATGTTGCTAATCGTGGCTGGATTAACTGGCATCCTGAGCGGATTCGATCATCCAACGCGTATGGTCGTTGTCGGCAGCATCGTCCCTAAAGAAGATGTGCCTGGAGCGATAACGATCAACTCCATGGTGTTTAACCTTGCACGGATGTTAGGTCCAGCCGCCGCCGGCATGGCGCTAACGCTGGAAGCACTTTGGTCGGTCTTCTTATTTAACACAATTAGCTATTTGCTCTTTGCACTGATACTAGCGCGGCTTTCCCAATCAGGAAATACTAACCAAAGGCTAGGGTCTGAGGGACTGGAGGGGGTCGACGGAAGGCAAACTCAGCAACTCAACATGGTCAACGGTAATACATGCACTGACTGGACATCACAAACTCTTGCTGCTGTTCTTCGCCCTTCTAGCGCTATGTTATAGGCCTATTTTCGAATTATTACCGGCTTTTGCCGGTCAGGTCGTTATTGGAGAAGCAGCAAAGCAAAGGCCTTCTCTTTGATGACATCAGCTCAAGGGCTCGGTGCGATAGGCGGTGGGTTGATGACCTCCTTCTTACCAACAAAAGGCTCTCCTCTCTCACTGTCCATAGGCTTCGGACTATCAGCAGTATTGGCATGCGGATTATTCCTAATTAGTCATGTGTTATGGGCAGGATTATTAACCCTCGCCTGTTTGTCAGGAGCCATCCTTGCCAATGGTGTGTGTACACAAGTTGTTCTGCAGACACAGGTGCCAGAGTCGGTGAGAGGAAAAGTGCTGTCACTCTATACAATGATCTTTCGAGGCCTGCCAGCGATGGGGGCCATGGCAGCCGGACTAATCGCCGAAAATACATCCAACCGCGTTATCTTCGGCTTGAGCCCACCAATAGTAGCAATGTTGCTCGTGCTGCTAGTGGCTCTAAACAAGGATCGAAAAAAGCTGAGTGACTCATAGCCCTTGAATCTGCAGAAGACTTCAAATCAATAACGTTCATAGATGCGTTACTATTATGGGTTACTAGATAATCTGTAAAACCTCATCATGTAACAAGCCAACTTACCTCTTTTGTTATGGATTGGCGGGATCCGATTCGGCTCGATTCCCGTTCCAAGATTGTCTCCCCAATGCAGTCGTATAGGTTGATATCGCCTAAGGCACATTTGCATCTTTTGATACGCCACGCCAATAAACTAAAACTAAAGCGGCATATACAAGTCTGCAAAATCGAGGATCTTTAATAAAGAAATTCTTCATACTTCTTCAAGAAAAACGCGCTTTATACAGAAAGTCTTTTCATGTTCAACTTCTGCTAGAAACACGCTTACCAATGGTTTAGATGCCCGTGGCTTGCGTCTTTTCGATCATAGATCAACACCTAACAACCTACGCTGTACCGCCAGTTCCTCGAACGGTAGAGACATAACAACGATTAATGAGGTATCGATATGAAAGCCTTCAAGCCCTCTTTGATAACTAGCCTACTCATCATGGGTATAGCCACGACAGGTGCTGCTCAAGCCGCTGACTGGACCGGCTATACCTATTCGGCGGTTTCAACCACCGCAGCAGTGAAGGGGATGCAGCGCATCATAGATCGTACTGAAGCTGAAACCGAAGACCTGTCGATCACGCTGCATTTGGGAAAGACACTGCAGATCGCCTCCAGCGATATTACCCAGGCGGTCGGTAATGGCTTTATCGATTTCTCGGCTGATCTGTTTTCTCCGGCAATGTGCCCATCGCGCGCATCCTCAATCTGCCAATGCTGATCCAGAACGATGAGGAGTGGGATAAAGCCTACGCGGCCATGGCTCCCTATCTCACACAGGGGCTTCGCCGAGCAGGATGTTACCTTTCTGGGCGCTTATCGCTACCCTCAACAAGTCATTTTCACCTCGTTCGAGATCGACTCCCTCGACGATCTCGAAAACCATAAGATCCGCGTGACCTCGCCCGAGCAGGGTGCCTTCGTCGAGGCCTTCGGGGTTCGCCGATCACCCTATCTGGCTCCGAGGTTCCAACTGCCCTGGAGCGCGGCGTAATTGATGGTGTGCTAACAGCCAGTGCGGGCGGCGCAAAAACTGGCACGAGTTCCTCGACTACAACTACCGATTACCGGTGAACTACGCCTATAGCGCCATTATCGCCAATACCAACGCCTACGAGTCCCTGAACGAAGCCGATCGCGAAACCTTCGCCACCATCATCGGAGAGGAGGCTTCTAACATCACCGAGGCCTTCCTTATAGATGAGCAGGCCCAAAAGGAATCTCAGGGGGACGCTGGCATGACCATTGTTGAAGCAAGTGACGCAGAGATCGTCAAGGCCCAGGAAGCCCTAGCCCCTTCTGGCAGGAATGGGCCAGCGAAGCCGGTCCTGAGCATGAACAGGCATTGCAGGATGTGCTCACAGCGCTCGGCAAGTGATTGATCTTTTAGAGGATCTCAACATGTCTACCCCCAACATGAAACAGAAAGGGCCGGCCTCCGCCGGCCCCATCTTGACGTGCTCTCCGCTATTGTGCGTATTCTCGCCAGCGCTGGACTAATAACGCTAACGGTATTGGTCGTCGCCGAGATCGGATCACGGTTGCTTTTCAACAGCTCCCCTACATGTGAGGGAGCTCTCCGGCTACTTGGTTATCGCCACCACACTGTTCGGCGCTAGCCTAGCGATCAGGAACAATGCATTGTTTCAGGTCGGTTTTATATACGAAACCTTGCCGCCTCGGGTCAGACAGGCGCTTGGTCTGGTGTACGTCGTGCTAGCCATGGGCATCTGCGGCGTACTCGCCTGGCACTCCTGCTCGTCATGAGTTCGTTCGCACGCGGCAACGTGGCGCCCACTGCCCTGATGACACCGCTTTGGATCCCGCAGATGCTGCTGCCTGTGGGCCTGTCCGTGATGACCCTTTTCCTGTTAGAGCGTGCCTTGCTGCAACTAGGCATCGGAGGACAACGCTGATGGATGCAATCATTGCCTTTTCCGTCTTGCTGCTACTGATCCTCGGCGGTCTTTGGGTGCATTTCGCCGTAGGAGCCGCGGCCCTTGGGTATCTGTGGCTGATGAAGGGATTTGCTGGCTGGAATGCCCTTGGAATGGTTAGCTGGGGGCATCCAACAGCTTCACTCTAGCCGCCATTCCGCTGTTCATCTTGATGGCGGAAATCCTACTCGGCAGCGGCTTGAGTGGCCGTCTCTATAACGGCATCGCACCATTCATGCGCCGCCTGCCGGGCGGACTGCTACATACCAACATCATAGGCAGCGGCATCTTCGCCGCCGTCGCTGGCGGCAGCGCTCCCACAGCCGCAGCCATGTCGACCGTGGCCCTGCCAGCCCTATCCGCACGGGGCTACCAGAAGCGTATCATCGCAGGTTCACTGGCCGCCGGTGGCACCCTGGGCATATTGATTCCGCCCTCAATCACGATGATCATCTACGCCACCTTCACCGAAACCTCCATCGCCAAGCTGTTCGCAGCCGGGCTGGTGCCGGGTATCCTACTGGCTGGCTGCTACAGCCTGTTTATTGCCGCGCGCTCGCTACTCAATCCCTCGCTGGTGCCACGTGACACCACCCAGTTACGGCTTTCCGATTACCTGAAGGCGGCGCTGGATGTCGTGCCATTCATGATATTGATCAGCTTCGTGCTGGGCAGTATCTATTCGGGCATCGCTACGCCTACCGAGGCCGGTGCTGTTGGCGTAGTTGGGGCAGTAGTGATCGCCGCCGCCTACCGCAGGCTCAGCTTGAGCATATTACGCAAAGCCATCTCACGTACCCTGGTGATGAGCGGCAACGTGCTGTTCATCGTCTTCATTTCGATGATTTTCGCCTATGCCACCGCGCTGTCCGGCGTCGGCGAGGATCTGGTGAGTTGGGTGTCCAACGCGGACATGTCGCCGTTCGCTTTTCTAATGATATTGCTGGTCACCTTCGCCATCCTCGGCTGCTTTATGGAAGGTCTAGGCATGATCGCGATCATTGTGCCGGTCATCTTTCCAGTGCTGATGGCGATGAATATCGATCCAGTGTGGTTTGGCGTGTTCGTGGTCATCCTGGTCGAGCTCGGCCAACTGACGCCGCCACTGGGCATCATCCTGTTCGTGGTCGCCAGTTCGGATCCCACCGTTAAAGTCGAAGACGTCGTCATGGGTGTGCTGCCCTTCTTCCTGATCATCCTGGCCTTCCTTATTCTGCTGATCTGGTTCCCCGACATCGCCCTGTGGCTCCCAACCACGACCTTTGGAGGTTGAACATGGCATTCCCCATCCCGACCCGATACTGATTGAGGCCGAGGTTTTCACCACACTGCCGACGTCACTGAGAAGATCCGGCCAACGCTCTTACTGGGCGGATCGCAACCGGCGGGGCAGTGGTCGACAGCTTTATCGAGGGTCCATCCTTCGATCTTGAGGGCAACCTGTGGTTCGTTGACATTCCCTTCGGTCGGATCTTTCGCGCCTCACCTAACGGCGCCGTCGAGCAGATCAGCGAGTACGAAGGCCAGCCCAACGGCCTGAAGATCAACGCGGCCGGACACATCTACATTGCCGATTTTCGTAACGGCATCATGCAATTGAACCCGAACACCGGCGAAGTGACCACGGCGCTGGGCGATGCTGACACCGAGGGCTTCAAGGGCTGCAACGACCTGCACTTTGGCCCTGACGGGGCGCTTTACTTCACCGACCAGGGCCAGACCGGCCTGCAGGACCCCAGCGGGCGCGTCTACCGCTGGTGCCCGGACAGCGGGCGGCTGGACTGCCTTATCGACAAAGTGCCGAGTCCCAACGGGCTGGTGCTCGATAAGGCTGGCCATGCACTCTATGTGGCGGTAACCCGTGCCAATGCTGTCTGGCGTCTGCCGATCTCGGACAGCGGGCGCGTGGTGAAAGCCGGGCTATTCCTGCAGTTTTCCGGTGGTCGAGCGGGTCCGGACGGCCTGGCACTGACCGAGGATGGCGGCGTGGTGGTCTGTCAGACCGGCATGGGGCTGGTTTGGGTACACGATGCGCTCGGTGTGCCAATCGCCGTGGTGAGATCCCTCGTGGGCTCGGCACCACCAACTGCGCCTTCGGCGGGCCGGAGAATCGTACGCTATTTATCACCGAGTCTGACACCGGCACCATCCTACACGCAGAGCTGCCCGTCGGCGGCTTTCCCATGGCCTCCGGCTGGGGCCAGTAACCCCTCCGACGATAGCTGGCTCGCCACCATGATTCTGAATCTCGACGACTACGAGGTCGCCGCCCGCCAGCGGCTTCCTCGCCCGCTGTTCCAATACGTCGCTGGCGCCGCCGAGACCTCGGCGGCCTTCGCCGACAATCGCGCCGCCTTCGACGCCCTGAAGCTGGTGCCGCGGATGCTGCGCGGGGTGGAAGGCCGCACCACTCGCCAGCGCCTGTTCGGCCAAGAGTGGTCGGCGCCGTTCGGCATCGCGCCGATGGGCATCAGCGCACTGATGGCATTCGACGGCGACAACGTCGCCGCACGGGTCGCCGCTCGCGAGGGCATCCCCTACGTGCTCAGTGGCTCCTCGCTGACGCGCATGGAGGAGGTCATTGAGGCCAATCCCCAGGCCTGGTTCCAAGCCTACGTGCCTGGCGAGGACGACCGCATCTCGGCGCTGATCGAGCGCGTCGCGGCCGCGGGCTACGAGACGCTGGTGCTCACCGCCGACACCGCCGTGCTGGCCAACCGCGAGAATAACTTGCGCGCCGGCTTCTCCACTCCGCTGCGCTTCACCCCACGCATGCTGGGACTTCGGCACCAAACCGCGCTGGCTGGCCGGCACCTTCCTGCGCACGCTTCGGAGGCGCGGTATGCCCCACTTCGAGAACTCCGACGCCCGACGCGGGCGCCGATTGTCTCGCGCCAGGCCGCCCGCGACTTCGGTCGCAAGGACCATCTCAACTGGGAGCATATCCGCTGGGTTCGCGACCAGTGGAGGGGCCGATTGGTGCTGAAAGGGCTGCTGTCCCATCACGACGTAGCGATGGCGAGAACGATCGGCTGCGATGGCGTGGTGCTGTCCAACCACGGCGGACGTCAACTCGATCACGCTATCTCAGCAATGCGTGCACTTCTCTTGGCGAGAGCCGAGGCGGGCGACATGGCTGTGATGCTGGACGGGGGTACGGCGCGGCACCGATGTCGTCAAGGCTTTAGCGCTCGGTGCCGACTTCGTCTTCATTGGCCGCCCTTTTCTCTTCGCCTCCGCGGTCGGTGGAGACAAAGCACTAAGTCACGCTGTGCGCATTATGCAGAGTGAAATTCACCGGAACCTGGGCCTGCTCGGATGTCGTTCCCTAGACGAGCTCGATGCATCGATTATTCTCGATTCAAGCTGGGCACCTTGACCACCCCACGCTTTGAACAAAAGCTGCGGGCCAATGAACCAACAGAGGGAGGGATGCGTGTCGACCCAACGGAATCATCAAGACAGTGACGATGCCGCCAACGAGCGACCCTGGCGCCGACGCCCCGCCGTAGACTCACCGAACCCGCCGCCGCGGCCGGACTGGCTCACCCAGGTTCGGGAGCCCTCGCTGGCTCCGGATCAGAAAATCGTCGATGCCCATCACCACCTTTGGGATCGCCGAGGCTTTCGCTATCTGCTTGAGGAGTTCACCGACGACATCGGCGACAGTGGTCATCGGGTGACTGCCTCGATCTACATCCAGTGCCGTACGATGTATCGCGCGAGCGGCCCCCAGGCCTATCGATCCGTCGGTGAGGTCGAGTTCGTCCGAGGCCTCTCCGCCCAGTCGCGTAGCGGCCACTACGGGCCCACCGACGTGGCAACGGCCATCGTTGGCTATGCCGACCTGCTGATGGGTGCCAGCGTCGCGCCGGTGCTCGAGTCGCTGATGGAGGCCGGCGGCGGGCGCTTTCGCGGTGTGCGCATGCCCGTCGCGGCGCATCCCGACCCCACCGTTCGTTCCAACCCTGTGCCAGCACCGGAGGGGCTGATGGTCAGCAAGCCCTTCGTCGAGGGAGCACGGCATCTGTCCCGCCCTCGGTCTGTCGTTGGATATATGGGCCTACCAAACCCAGCTCGACGAGGTAGCAACCTTGGCCCGCCGCCTGCCCGAACTGACCATCGTTCTCGACCATGCTGGCGGGCCTCTGGGCGTCGGATCCTATCCCAGTCCTCATAGTGACCATAACTCGATCCATCGCCGGGCCTGGCGCGACGGCTTGGCGCGACTGGCCGAACTCCCCAATGTGATGCTCAAGATCGGCGGCTTTGGCATGCCGATAATGGGCTTCAGCTTCAACACAGGAAAGACGCCACCGAACTCACAGCACCTTGCCGATGCCATCGCCCCCGACGTGGACGCCTGCATTGAGCGCTTTACACCATCTCGTTGCATGTTGGAGAGCAACTTCCCTGTCGATAAGGGCAGTATCTCTTATGGCGTGCTGTGGAATGCCTATCACCGACTCACCGCCTCCTGGGAGCCAGGGAGGAACGCAACGCCATGTTTCACGACACGGCTACACGGGTCTACCGGCTACCCGCTGGTTCCTGACCTAACTAACCGCGCCGTTAAAGAGCCATGCCCGCAAGTTCAACAACAAGATCGGAGTAAGCCAACATGAAACAACGTTTTTTAAGCTTGTCCCTCGCCGCTGTCGCGTCGACTTCCCTCCTGGCCGGCGCCAGCCTCGCTCTAGCCGACTATCCCGACAAACCGATCAACTTGGTGGTCGGCTACTCTCGCCGGTGGCGGCACGGACGTCATGGCCCGCACAGTCGCCAAGTATCTGGAGGAGCAACTGGGCGACGGCGCCACGGTGGTGGTTAAGAACATGCCTGGCGCGGGCGGCCAGATCGGATTTTCGGCTCTAGCCTCGGCCAGTCCAGACGGCTACACGATTGGCACCATGAACCTGCCAGCTGCCCTGGCGCTGACCTATGACCGCGAGGCTGACTACGACGTGGACAGCTTCACCTGGCTGGCCAACTTTGTCTCCGACCCTAATACCCTAGTGGTGCCAAAAGGCTCCGACATCGCCACGGTGGAAGACCTGATCGCACACGCCAGGGACGTCCAAGGCAAGATGCCGGTGGGCCTATCCTCACTAGGCGGCAACGACCATTTCTCCGCTATCCAGTTCGCCGAGGCGGCCGACATTCAACTAAATTACGTACCGTTTAATGGCGCAGCCCAGGCGCGAAGCGCACTGATGGGCGGGCACGTGGCCATGGGTACCATGGCCTACAGCCAGACGGTGGGCTTTGAAGAAGAGCTACGCGTACTGGCCGTGCTGGCCGACGAGCGTCTGGAACAAGCCCCAACGTGCCGACTGCGAAGGAGCTCGGCTTCGATATCGAGATGGGCTCCTTCCGCGGTTTGGCGGCACCAGCCGACCTGCCGGATGATATCCGCTCTGCCCTGTTGGATGCCCTTGAGGATGTGGCCGAGGACACTAACTTTCGCTCCGACATGGCACAGCAGGGCAATCCGCTGAGCGTCATCTATGGGGAAGACTATAGAGCCCTGGCCGAGACCCAGGATGAGTTGGCGCGGCGCACCTGGGAAGAGACGCCCTGGAAATAATCACATTTAACAGACCGACGCGAGGCACTGCTGTCCCGCGCCGGTTTATCTCTATTCCATCCCCGGCGCATCTTCCTCACTCAACACATTGTCACACTGAATCACCCCACTCCCCGACCATAGTCGTAAGCCCTTTACTGGCCGTTCGTCATAGCATTAGCGGCCAACCCCGATGACATGGGCTTTATAAGCTCCCCCTCCTCACCAGATACAGAAAAACTTACCATACAGTTAAACATTATTCGCTTTAATCAAGTAATTCTGTACTGTTCACTGCACTAGACAGGCTTAACCTTTTAGACCATCCGTGAATGTAAACGGGAGCACAACAACATGATCACTAAGTTTTCTACCATCGCCGCCACTCTCTGCCTCGCTAGCATTACCTCGACTCAGGCTCTCGCTGACTATCCCGAGAAAAGATAGACCTGATCGTCGGCTATGCGGCAGGTGGTGGAACCGACGTCATGGCCCGCACCGTTGCGCCTTTCCTTGAGCAGTATCTTGGCGATGACGCTACGGTCGTAGTGAAGAATATGCCCGGCGCCAGCGGCCAGATAGGCGTCACCGCCGCGGCCGAGGCCGATCCCGATGGCTACACTATCGGCACCTACAACCTGCCCGGCATGATGGCCCGTACCTTGACCGAGATGCCGACTACGACGCCGATAGCTTCACCTACCTGGCCAACGTGGTAGACGATCCCAATGTAATCGTCACCCCTAAGAGCAGCGACATCGACAGCATGGATAAACTGGTCGCTGCAGCCCAGGAACGTGATGGGGCCATCACCGTCAGCATGTCGAGCCTCGGCGGCGATGATCACTTCTTCCTTATTCGGCTCTCCGAAGAGACCGACGCTGAATATACCATCGTTCCCTTCGGGCTCCGCGCCAGCACGTAGCGCTCTTATGGGCGGTCATGTCGCCATGGGGATCATCAACTTATCCGAGGTGGTCAATTTCCGTGACGAGCTAAATGTGCTCGGCATTGCAACCAATGAACGCTCTGAACTACTGGAAGGTGTGCCGACCTTTACCGAGCAAGGCTACGACCTTGTCAACGGTTCGCTGCGTGGATTTATTGCCCCTCCGGCCTGCCGGAAGAGGTCGAGGCAAGTCTTATTAGTGCCTTCGAGAAGGCCTATGAGGATCCAAAATTCCAAGAGGCTATGCTCAAATCTGGGAATCCTATCAGTCTGACGACAGGCGATGATTTTCAAGCACTCAACGCAGAGCAGCTTGAACTGGCCGAGCGTGTGGGAATCCTCACCCTGGAAATAGTGATTGGCCGGGTGTTCAATCACCCCGGCTGGCCATAACCAGCCCCTTCGTCACGCCCCGTCACTGGATAAAACGTCCCTCCACCATGTCGCTCAACTTGCTTGGTGGTAGACGCTCTACGAGCAAGCCAGCCAGAGAATAGAACATGAAACAAACCACTTCAGGGCAAGGACCTCATCCCGACCTCATCACCGGTATCGCCATCATTGTTGTCGCAGGGTTTCTTTTGCTACGCACACCCGACATGCCGACCATGAGCTCGTTGCTGCCTATAACAATGCTGAGCACGCTAATCGGGCTTTCTGTATTAATGATCTTACGAGTTTTCATCGCCAATCGAAGCGAGCGTTTTAAAGCCCCGCGGTACCAAATCTTCGATAATTTGCCGCGCTCGGCATCGTCGTAGCTATTGGGCTCTATGTGGCCGGTGTGAGTTTGATCGGCTTTTACACCACCACCGCGGTTATGGTGCCTTTGGTGGCGTGGAGCTTCGGCTATCGGGATATCAAGCGGTTACTGCTGGCGGATCTGATATTCACCGGAGGCTTGGCAATAATTTTCGCCTTGCTGATGGGGCAAGATCTTCCCACTGAATTCTTCATACGCTGAAAGAGGGCTGACACATGTATGGAAGTTTAATTGATGCGCTCCCAGCGGTACTGTCTCTCGGCAATTTCGCCGCTGTCGTGCTCGGCGTCATAACGGGCATCTGTATTGGTGCCTTGCCCGGGCTCAGCGCCACCATGGCAATCTCGGTACTGATTCCCTTCACCTTCGGCATGGACCCACTAGTGGCACTCGGCATGATGGCCGGTATCTATAACGGCGCCATGTACGGCGGTGCTATTCCCGCGGTGCTGTTGCGCATTCCCGGCACCCCCGCCGCCGTAGCCACCAGTTTCGACGGCTACCCAATGGCCCAGCAAGGGGCGGCTATGCGCTTCAGGTGTCAGTGGTATCTTCCGCCATCGGCGGCATCGTCTCGGCCATCGTGCTCATGCTATTGGCCCCGCCGGCCAAGGTAACCCTGCTGTTTGGTCCCTCAGAGGTTTTCTGGGTCGCCGTCTTCGGCCTCTCGGCCATCGTCTTTCTGCTCGGCGGCGACGTCCTCAAGGGCCTGTTAAGCGCCTGTTTTGGCGTTTTCGTCTCGCTGGTCGGGCTAGACTCCATCTCCGGCTACGACCGCTACACCTTCGGCCACCTAGAGTTACTCGACGGCATCAACATCGTTGTGCTGCTCGTCGGGCTCTACGCATACCGCCGGCAATCGCCCTCCTGGAGGAGGTCATGGATGTCGACACCTCCACCGCCGGAAGGCTCAATACGACAAGCCTCTGGAAAGCCTTGCCGAGCATGCTGAGATTCTGGAAGACTTGGCTGCGCTCCTCGGTGATCGGCGTGTTCGTCGGCATTCTGCCAGGCGCTGGTGGATCAATGGCGGCCTTTCTTAGCTACAACGAAGCACGTCGCGCATCCAGTAATCCCGACGAATGGGGCAAGGGCGAACCCGAGGGCGTAGCGGCCTCCGAGACCGCTAACAACGCCGATACCGCCTCGGCACTGATTCCCGCCCTGACTCTCGGCATCCCCGGCACTGCGGTGGCTGCAGTGATGCTCGGTGGTCTGATGATCCACGGTCTGCAACCTGGCCCGATGCTCTTCCGTGACAACCCCGACATTGTGTTCGGCTTCATGTGGCAGTTTCTGTTCGCCGCTATCTTGCTGATCGTGCTCGGCGGCGCCCTGGCCACCAATAGTTTTGCCCAAGTGTTACGCCTACCGCGCCCGCTGCTTGGCGCCTTCATCACCTTAGTGGTTGTAGGTGTTTACTCGATCAATGGCCGGATGTTCGACGTCTACTTGATGCTAGGCTTCGGTTTTATCGGCTACTTTATGGACAAACTGAAGTTCCCATTGCCCCCGTCGTGCTGGGCCTAATTCGGTGGCTTCGCCGAGCAGAACCTGCGACTGGCTCTGCGTATTGGTGGCGGCGATTGGACAGCCTTGGCAGCGAATACAACGTCGAAGGTGCTTATTGTCATGATTCTTCTGGTCATTCTTACGCCACTCTTTCACGACTGTCCCGCCGCAAGAAGAGTCAGTCGACGGCATAGAAACCCGTTAATAATTTAGGCCATCCGGTCTGATACGGCATGAAAGCGGCGCCCCTGCCGCGCTTTTCTGTTGTTTGCCCCCGGTGGCCGAGTAGGTGCATGGCAATGCTGATGGCGCGCCCTTCTCATCGTGCTGGCAGGCGATGCCGGACTGACCGCTCTAAAGGAAGTGATCAGCATGGTCGGCCTGCCGATGTTTATTCTGGTTTTATTATGATGTTCGTGTTATATCGCGGCCTCTCGCATGAGGAAATCAGGGAGGTGTGGGTAGGTAGCCCAGCCAGGCAGAGTTGAAGCCTGAAGACTTGATGACACAAGACAGGGGCTGTGAACAATTGCCGGCTCCTATCTTGAGATTGGAAAACCTTGGTAGAGAAGCGATCCACTACATAGTTGCACAAGCTATAGAGCAGAGGGCCTCAGCCACGGGATGCACAACAAAAATGCAGAGCGTTTTAACTCTGTGGAGCTAAAGGTTAATATAAAATATAGATGTTTAAATTTTAAACTCTTACAAGCTATTCCTTCTCTAGCCTAATATTCAGGCAATGAAAAATAACCACTTTATATGCCCACGGCATTGTAATTAAAAGATAGTCACTTTGATAATTTTTATTTCTCGAGGTGGCATCAAGTGCTAGTCTAAAAGATTCTGTCGCCTTCAGTTAAAGGGGCCATTAAAAGCCAACCATAGATATATTTGCATTCAATAAAAGGAAAAAACTTCATGTTATGCAATAATAACGCTGGACTAATAGGGTATTATCCTGTAGAGCCTACTGATAAAAAATTACCGGATGATAGAAGTTAATTTTTCTCAGCTATGTTCTGAGCAAGCTATAACTGCCTAGTTTTATGGCTTGTCTCATAAACTTCAAACTGTCTTGGCTCGCAAACATGCAAATCACCACTTTCGAAAAAACGAAATTATTCCCTTTTGAAAGAGCTTTTAAATAACAAACCTCCAACCCCAGAAACACTTTTAATAAACTCACAAAGGAATTGCGTTGGTATATACTCTAACTCACTACTTTCTTTACTAACTGGCCTAGATAAATCTAAAGACAACTTTTCAAGTAAATTTAAATAATTTAAAACTATTGATAGCTGTTCTTCTTCGAACGAAGAAGCTGCACAAAGGTGCCTTGGATTTGTTAAATCTAGCACTACTAGCTCCTTGATGGGTGAAAACTCTGATATAAACAAACGACTAGCATTTGAAGGTCTTACTTCTGCAACGCAGGTATCAATATTATCTGCCAAGTATAAGTAAGGAATACCAGCAGGATTGGCCCTTCCTGCTGTCGCAATATTTTAGGCGGACAACCCATTCCAGCGACATCAATTTTAGTTTCTGAGAGCCTTGCTCTATAAAATATTTCTTGAGGATAGATCTGAATTTCTAATTGTTCAAGCAGTTGAAAAACACAGCAGCATCTACACTTTCCTTTGAATTTGAAAAAGGGATGAATAAATTGTTCCTCTTGGAAAAAATCGGTTTCCATGCTTAATCTCTTCTTTAAACTCTTCCCACTGCTCTTTGAACCCATCCAAATCAAAATTAAAGATATATTTTTATTTAAAATATTCTCGCCAAAAGCATCAGAAACTATATTATTAATAACTGTTTTTCGCGACTAAACACACCATAATAAATTAATATTTCAGCAAAGTCTTCACCATCAGCATCTTCCGTCAAACCATAAAAAGATCTCAAGCTTTTCTGACAGATTCCTAACATTAATACAATGAACACCTTTAGAGCCACAATATGTGCATCTGGCAATATTTTCTTCTTGATGAACTTTTGTTAACAAAGCCGAGTCAGAGATACAGTTTACACAGCAGTTAGACATGCTTTTATTCTCCGATATAACAGCACGTTGTTTCAATATGATGTTTCATTGAAAGCTTCTTAACATGCCCAAGCCCTGGAAAGAGCTGTCTTTTAAAGCAATAAATTCTTTCAAACCAGAAGTTAGGTAAAACTCATTAGGATTTTTTCGACAAACTCACAAAGATTTAAAAGCGCATTTTTAAATTTACCACCAGGATTTGCAGGAGACTCATCATCATAAGAAGAAAATGTCTTACACGCATAGAATAAAAGAATCTTCATCTATATAGCTAAGGTGTATTGTAACAACATATGCTGGGCCACCAGCTTCGGTATATTCTTGACTTAAAACCGTATAATCTCCGAACCCTATAGCTCCATTATAGTTTTTCCACTCCGTATGTAGAGTAGAGAAAAGATGTCTCGGCGTAGTCAGCATTCCTGTTTTTATCAAATGAATCTGAATAAAGAATCACTCTATTCAACTGAGCTAAAGCACCAGGATGTATTTTTCCCTATTGGCTAAAACACATTTAGCTTTATGCAAACAGCTAAGCATATTTTATCAACACTACCAGATACAAAACCGCAACATCTTCAAGCTCTAACGAGTAGCTTTTAATATTATCAAAATCGCTTAAACTATTGACTTTTACGCAAGGAGTATACATCTCTGAACATTCGCTTATATCATTAAAAAGCTATATTCTCCTTTTTAATAAAATTTCCCACATCAGGATTTATTATTAAAATGGCTTTATCCCCTTTTAGAAAGCACTTCCAGCGTCTTCTTCAGAGGGTTTGTATTTATCCCTCACAGGCTCAATAACCGGGCAAAATAACTTGTTATCAAGAACCTCTGACAGCTCCCTAAGAGCAATTAACTCGAACTGCTTACCTCTTGAGAATCGGGTAGTACATAGCATTTCCTTACTTAAATTAATATTTAAGTTATTGACAAATGTCTTTTGCTACTTTGCTTCATGCTGTAGCCGATACCTGCTATCAATAGTGATTCAGGCAATTTAGTCACATAACCTTTATCAATTTTTCTTGTTTCTTTGAGCACTTTGCAGAAAAGCTCTCTAATTTTTGGGATGATATTTTAGAAAGCTCTTTTCACATTTTTCATAAATTTCTGTATTATTCTCTGATGGCGCCTTCCTGTAGCCAAACGTACCATTTCCTTGTATTCGTTCAATCGCAAAGATTTCATCAAAATCGGAATATCGACAGGTTCACTACTATTATTGCTAGCATTTTTCACAATACTTAAAGTATTTCTTTTAGTCAGCTCACTCACCCCGACATCACATGGAATACTTTCTATCACTTTCTCTAAATGCTCACGACTAGTTACAACAACAACCTCGTCAAATATTTTTTTTATATGATGCTAATTGATCAGGCAAACGCGACAAATTATCATAACTTGATTTTATTTCGTAACAGACACTTCTCCCGTTCAAAACAACACAATCAGCTTTATTTTTACCAACACGGAATTCAGGAATAACAGTTGCTGTATTTAAAGAGTGAATGCCAAATAATATTTTTCTTGCTACAGTATTTTTAAAATAATACTCAGCTCTATAGTTTTTAGACAGCTCAAGGAAACAAAGCTCGAAAACATCCAGTACTGAAAAATTCTGGTAGCTTTTTTCATGTACAGCAGCTATCTCTAATAAAAGCTTAGATCTCCATTGGCGATTTCATTGATTCGCCTACTCGTAAAAGCTGAGCATTCCTTTTAGGATCATGCATTTTGTCACCAAAATCGAATCTCAACTGCATTAAACTTAATATAGGCTGCCATCACTTCTACTTGCAACCGTACTCTGAGAAGTAAGTAGCCTCAACGAAAAACCCCGAGCAGAAAAATAGCTGCTCGGGGTTTCAATTAGCGCCCGGCAGGATTTGAACCTGCGACCCTCGGCTTCGGAGGCCGATACTCTATCCAACTGAGCTACGGGCGCTTGTGGGTGCGTATCGTAACCGCGGGCGGCTGTGTCCAGCCGTATGGCGCTTGAGTCCTTTGGTCAATTGACCGTTTTCCCGCGGTGGTGCATGCTTTGGGAGCACTTCTGCACCTTCATCGATTGGGAACATAATAATATGAAAACATTTGCACTTAGCACGCTGGCACTGGGCATATCACTGGCGCTGGTCAGCGCCGCGAACGCCGCTGATTTTGCTGATATGGATCCGGTTACCCTGCGCCTGGCCCATGTGGTCAATGAGCAGGATGGTTTCCACATCGCCGCCACCAAATTTGAAGAACTGGTGGAAGAGCGCACCGACGGCAAGGTGGATATCGAGATTTATCCCAATGCCACCTTGGGTGACGAACGCACGCTGCTGGAAGGCATGCAGATCGGCACCGTGGATATGGGCGTGATCACCAACGGGCCAGTCGCCAACTTTGTCGAAGAGATGGCGGTATTCGAACTGCCGTTCCTATTCCCCTCCCCCGGAAGCCGCTTACCAAGTGCTCGATGGCCCGATTGGCCAGGAGTTGCTCGACAAGCTTTCTGAGGTGAACCTGAAAGGTATGGCCTACGCCGAACGCGGTTTCCGCAACCTGACCAACAGCGAGCGCGCCGTAAACTCGCCGGAAGACCTGGACGGCCTGCGTATCCGCGTGATGGAAAATCCGGTCTACACCGACACCTTCCGCGAGCTGGGCGCCAATGCGATTCCCATGGCGTGGACCGAAGCGCTTACCGCTATGCAACAGGGCACCATCGACGGCCAGGAAAACCCAGTGAACGTGATCCACTCGTTCAACCTGGATGAAACCCAGAACTACATGACCCTTTCACGCCACACCTATGCGCCGGCGATTTTTGTGATGGGTATGCCTGCATGGAGCCAACTGCCGGAACAGGCCCAAGAAGTGCTGCTTGAAGCCGCCCAGGAAGCTGCCGAGCATGAGCGCCAGGTGAACGCAGAGATGGAAAGCGAACAGCTGCAAGCGCTGCGTGATGCGGGCATGGAGATCAACGACGATCCAGATATGGAGGCCTTCCAAGCCGCCGTCGCGCCGGTGTATGAGAAGTACGGCGAACAGTTCGGTGATTACTTGCCGCGCATCCAGGAGGCGCTTAAGTAATTCGCTTCCCATCGAGGCAAGCCAGACAGTAGCTAAAATGCTTTTTACAGCAATGGCTGAGGGCTGTTCCCGCGCCGGGACGGCCCTTCCAACCAAGAGACATGCCTGATGGCTGACACCACCAATGCGAAGCTGGCGAACAGGCTCAATAAGATAAATCTCAATTTACTATTGGTCTTTCACACGCTTTATTGGAAACGGAGTTTGACGCTGACCGCACAAGCGCTCTGCCTGACGCAACCGGCCGTCAGCCACTCGCTGAAAAGCTCCGCCTATTAATGGACGACCCGCTTTTCATCAAGACGCTGGAGGGCATGCAACCGACCCCGCTTGCCCGGCAGATGGATGCCGCCGTAGCCAAAGGGCTGTTCTACCTCGATCAGGCAGTTCACAGTAGTAACGAGTTTTCACCCGCCACATCAAAGCGGGAGTTTCGTGTCAGTTTGGTGGACTATGTCAGCCAACAGCTACAACCCAAGCTTATTCAGCACTGCTTGGAACACGCGCCAGATTTGTGTTTCAACATGCTCTCCACGCGCATCGCAAGTGCAGAGGGTGCCCAACAAGTCCTTCAAGAGCACGATATCGACCTGGCGGTAGTGCAGTTCGAAACCTTGCCGCTCACCCCTCATCATGAGTACCTGTTTGACGATGTGATTGGCTGTGTGGGTGATGCTACATTTCATGGCGAGGGCAGTACCATTAGCCTTGAGGCGTTTTAAGCTCCCCGCAGGTCGCTTTGTCGCACCGTGAAGATAGCCCGCTGTTAATTAATGAAAACTGAGGGAGTTGGGGTTAGGACGCAAAATCGTCGCCAAGACGCCCTACATCAATCCGCTGCAGGAAATATTGGCGTCCACAGCACTGCTTTGCGTGGTGACAGAGAGCGCGGCCAGGGTCATTTGCCGCAATAATAGCTTGAAGTTCTACGCTCTGCCCTTGGACGTCCCAGCATTCAAAGTCTGCCTGTGCTGGGATGAAAGAAAGGATCACGATCCTGGCATACACTGGTTGCGGTAATTAACCCGGGAGCTGATGACACCAGCCCCTCCGACCTGGGCGGCCTTTAATCAAACCGCCAAACTCACTCTACCGCCACGACTTTGCCGCGGTTCAACAGCAGTTTGGGATCCAGAGCGACCTTCATGCGCTTCATTAAAGCGATCTCTTCGCTGGAGCGGGAAATACTCAGGTAGTCGCGCTTTTCGAGCCCGATGCCGTGTTCGGCAGAGATCGAGCCGCCGTACTCTTTCAGGGGGGAGTAAACCAACTGCTCGACCTGGCGGCGGCTTTGCGAGCTGTCGTCGCGCACCGTGATCATGATGTGCAGGTTGCCATCGCCAAGATGGCCGAACACGATCATTTTACCTGTTTGGGGAAACTGCGCCTTGAGGTTTTGCTCCAGTGTAGCAACATAGGCGTCCATATACGGAATCGGCAGGCTGATATCATAGGAGAACATCGGCTTCAGCTCTTTCACTAGCACTTCGATATCTTCCCGAATCGCCCAAATGCCCTGGCGCTGAGCGCCAGAATTGGCCAGCACGGCATCGGTGATCAAGCCGTCTTCCATCGCCTTTGCAGAATCTCTGAGAAATGCTCTGCATCCTGCGTCATCAAGCCCCAGGGTTTCGATGATCGCGTAGAAAGGCGAGTCGTCGACAGCGGGGCGCGTGCTTGCCGCTCTCTGTGGTCACTAGTTTGTAGTGGCTATTCCACAACGCCTCGAAGGCGCTAAGGCTATTGGCGAGCTGTTGGGAGACTCTTCGTAACAGCTGAGTCAGGGCATCGAAGGAGGGCACCGCGACCAGCGCGGTTTGTTCGCTGGGCATATGCGGCTGCAGCCGGAGTACTGCTCGGGTGACGATACCCAAGGTGCCTTCGCTGCCGATAAAGAGCTGTTTGAGGTCGTAGCCCGCGTTGTTCTTGAGCATTTTGTTCAGCGAGCTGACCACGGTGCCGTCGCTGAGCACGGCTTCCAGCCCCAGTACTTGCTGGCGCATCATGCCGTAGCGAATGACCCGTATACCGCCTGCGTTGGTGGCGATATTGCCGCCAATGGTGCACGAGCCTCGGGCGCCAAGGTCGAGCGGAAACTGCATATCGATCTCCGCTGCGGCTTCCTGCACACGTTGGAGCGTCACCCCGGCCTGAACCTGAATCGTAGAGCCGATTAGGTCAACCTCTTCGATCTGGTTCATCAGCTCCAGAGAAACCACCAGTTCCTCAGGGCTGGCTTCACCGCCGTGCACGATGCCGGTCATGCCGCCATGGGTCACCACCAGTTGGTCGGCCTGGTAGCACAGGGCCATCACTTTGCTGAGCTGTTCGGTATTGCGGGGCCTGACAATGGCCTTGGCACGACAGGGCGCCCCGGTAAACCAGTCGACGCTACGCTGGGAGACATCGTCACCGAGCAACACGTTTTCTGAGCCGACTACCGCCACTAGATCGTTAAGCAACTTATCCATTGGTTATTCCTGTTTTAGCTGGCGTTGCCATGGTGTCAAGACGTCGCCATCGGCTAAGCCTTACAATTGCCCTTCAAGGCAGTTAATCAATCATCAATGCTTGCAGGCTATCGCTATCCTTTAAATCACTCAAGCCCAAGATCTATAAAGATTTTTTGGATTATTATTGCGAATAGTGGAATAAAAATAAGTAATTTGCCCTGTTAGTTCGATGTGGTATAGATGAAGCCCACCAAGATAATAAGAACAGCCACCACTAGGAGATAATGTGAATAATCGCGCCCGCTTTACCGCTCACGCCGCATCCTGTTATACAAGTAAATTCAAACAGTTAAACCTAACCTTGCTATGCGCTGGCCTGCTGGGTTTACCGCTAATGGCCCATGCTGAGGAAATTACCCCGACCAACCTGCGCTTAGCGACCGTGGTAAATACAGAAGATACTTACCATATCGCCGCCGAGCGCTTTCAGCAGTTGGTCAGCGAACAAACCGACGGCGCGGTCACGGTAGAGATCTTTCCCAACGCCTCCCTGGGCGACGAGCGCACCATTCTGGAAGGGATGCAGATCGGCACCGTCGATATGGGCGTGATCACCAACGGGCCGGTAGCCAACTTCGTTGATGAATTCTCGGTATTTGAGCTGCCGTTTCTCTTTCCAAGCGCCGAATCCGCTTACTCCGTGCTGGATGGCGAGATCGGCCAGGAAATACTGGCCAAGTTAGAGAATGTGAACCTGAAAGGGCTGGCCTTTGCGGAGCGCGGCTTTCGCAATATCACCAATAGTCAGCACGCGATTAATGCGCCCCAGGATCTCGACGGCCTGACACTGCGCGTCATCGAGAACGAGGTCTATGTGGATACGTTCCGTGAACTCGGCGCCAATGCCGTGCCAATGGCGTGGACAGAAGCGCTGACCGCCCTGCAACAAGGCACGATTGATGGCCAGGAAAACCCGGTTAACGCTATCCATGCCTTTAACCTTGAGGAAACCCAGGACTACCTCACCATGACGCGGCACATTTATGCGCCAGCGATTTTCATTATGAGCTTACCCGCCTGGAACGGCCTTCAAGAGGAGGTGCAGGAGATCGTGCTTGATGCCGCCAGCGAAGCCTCTGCCTATGCCAGGGAACAGAACGCTATTATGGAAGCCGAGCAGTTAGCCGAACTGGCCGAGGCAGGCATGGAAATTAATGAGTCACCGGATATCGCCGCCTTTCAAGAAGCCGTTGCCCCGGTCTATGAGAAGTACGGTGATCAGTTCGGCGACTATCTGCAGCGTATCCAGGGAGGAAGTGAAGTAAGTGCCCACACAAACGCACCCATTGGTAACGCTGCTACAGCGTACTGAACGCTTTCTGGACGCCATTCTTCAGCCCGTAGTCTTTGCGGGCATGGCGGCGCTGATTGGGGTGATTACCCTGCAGATCGTCTCACGCGTGCTGTTCACTGCCGTCGGCTGGACTGAAGAGGTCGCGCGCTTTCTGCTGGTGTGGATCACCTTTTGGCGGGCACGCTGGCGTTTCAGCGTGGGCGACACATTGCCGTGACCTTTGTGGTCGATGCCCTGCCCGGCCGCCTGTGCCAAATCGCACGGATTGCTGCCCTGCTGGTGGTACTTGCGTTTATGATCACGCTGATCGTGATCGGCTATCGCTACATGCAGGTGCAGAGCTTCCAGAAATCCGCCTCGCTGCGGCTTTCGATGACCTACGTCTACGCGGTGATGCCAATCTGCGCGGCGATGATGGCTTGGTATGCGCTGGTCGATATCATCGAGCTGCTGATTAACGGCAAGACCTCCCAGCCCCAGGAGGAGTCGCTATGACGCTGTTGCTGTTTGGGCTGTTCTTGCTGTTTATGCTGCTCGGTGTGCCGATTGCCTTCGCGATTGGTGCCAGCACGCTGTATGCCCTGCACCAATCCGGCGTGCCACTGATGGTGGTGACCCAGCAGATGTTCCAGGGCATCAACTCCTTCGCCCTGGTCGCAATCCCCATGTTTATTCTCGCCGGGGACTTGATGGCCCAGGGCAAGGTGAGCGAGAAGCTGGTCAGCTTCGCCGATTCGCTGGTCGGCTTTATGCGCGGCGGGCTTTCGGTGGTCTCGGTGATGGCGGGCATGTTCTTTGCGGCCATCTCCGGCTCCGGTGCAGCCACCACCGCAGCGGTGGGCTCCAGTCTGGTGCCCGAGCTTAAGCGCAAAGGCTATGACCCGGCCTCAGCGGCCAGCTTAATCGCCGCCAGCGGTACCATTGGGGTGGTGATCCCGCCCTCGGTGCCGATGATCATCTACGCCGTTATCGCCCAGCAGTCTGTCTCCAAGTTGTTTTTAAATGGCTTTTGCCGGGGCTGGCGATGGGACTGGGGTTAATGGCGATTGCGATTGCGCAGGCTTATAAGCGCCAATACCCCAAGGGCACGCCGCTTTCGCTTTCAACCATCTGGACGACCTTTAAAGACGCCAGCTGGGGCTTGATGACGCCGGTGATTATCCTCGGCGGTATCTTTTCAGGGATCTTCACACCATCGGAGGCGGCCGTAGTGGCGGTGAACTACGCCATGCTGGTGTCGCTGTTTGTGTATCGTGACCTCAACCTGCCCCAGATTTACAAGCTGCTGATCCGTTCGGCGATGACCACCGCGGTGATTATGCTGGTGATTGCCATGTCGGCGGTGCTGAGCTGGACGCTCTCTAGCTGGCAGGTGCCGGGGCAATTGCCCAAGCGGTGCTGTCACTCTCCACGAACCCGTACGTGATCATGCTGCTGATCGTCGGGATTATTCTGCTCACTGGGGTGTTTATTGAAACCGCCAGTGCGCTGATTATCCTCACGCCGGTGCTGTTGCCGCTGGTGCTGCAGCTGGGGATTGACCCGATCCACTTTGGTTTGATTATCGTGGTAGGGCTTTCCATCGGCATGATTACCCCGCCAGTGGCGATCAATCTGTACGTGGCGTCTTCCATCACACAGTTACCGTTGGAGCGTATTACCCGCGCGATTATTCCCTATATGCTGGGGCTGATCGGAGTGTTGCTACTGGTGGTCTACGTACCGATCCTGCTCGGCTGGTCGGGTAATTAACGAAGTTTATCTTAAGTGGCGTTAACGCAACGGGGCTTGCCAATGGCAAGCCCCGTTTTTATACCCGTCGATTACAAGTAGTGAGCGTTAGAACGCTTCCCACCCTCTTCTGCCTTACGCATAGAAGATGGCTTTGCAGCAAGCGCAGGACGTTTCAGACCACTATCATTGCCGCGGTGCTGAGAGGCCGGAGACGCTAGCGCTTGGTGACGTTGCGTGGGTTCATCTTCGCCGAGCACGAAGGAGTTGATTAACTGGTTCAGATGCTCAGCATGGCGGCGCATATTGGCAGCGGCAGTGGTCGATTCTTGCACCATGGCAGCATTCTGCTGGGTCATGGTATCCATTTCCGCCACCGCGGTATTGATCTGGCCGATACCACTACTCTGCTCTTTAGCGCCGGCTGTAATCTCACCGATCACATCGGTGACTTTCGCTACACTGGAGACGATCTCGCGCATAGTGTCGCCCGCACTACGTACCAACTTCGCACCTGAATTGGTGTGCTGCACCGAGGCATCAATCAGCGTACGAATCTCTTTCGAGGCATCGCTGGAGCGGCTGGCCAACGTACGTACTTCCTGGGCGACGACCGCAAAGCCGCGGCCATGCTCGCCCGCCCGCGCAGCTTCCACCGAGGCGTTGAGCGCCAGAATATTGGTTTGGAAGGCAATCGCATCGATCATGCTGATGATGTCACTGATGCGCGACGCAGAGTCATTGATATCGCGCATTGTAGTTTCAACTTGCCCCATCGCAGCCTCACCCTCACGAGCGACTTCGGCGGTCGACAGCACCAGCGTATTGGCCTGTGCGGCGTTGTCGGCACTGTGGTTGACCGTGGAAGTGATCTCTTCCATCGAAGCAGAGGTTTGTTGTAGGTTTGCCGCGGCCTGATCAGTACGGGTGGCAAGCTCTTCCGAGCTTTGCGAGATTTCGCTCGCCGCCTGGTGGACGCTGAGGGTGCTGCGCACATCGCGCAGGGTATCCTGCATACGCGCTACAAAGGCATTAAACTGAACGCTAAGGTCGCCAATTTCGTCACCGCTCTCAACCGCTAGGCGGCGAGTCAAATCCCCGCGCCCTTGGGCTATATCGTGCATAGCAGCAGTCGTGCGTTTGATGGGCCCTAACGTGCGACGCACTAAGCCGAACGCTATCAGTGCAATGACGAGGAACAACCCTAGGCCCAATAGAGAGGCAACTATAATCCCTTGACGTAAATCGGCAGCCGCAGCGGTTTCAAGTTCAGCAACGGCGCCATCGACATCAGTCACGTAAACGCCTGCGCCAATCAACCAGTCCCATTTCTCAAGACGATCGACGTAAGAGTGCTTGGGTTCAATTCTGTCGGTACCTGGGTAATCCCATAAGTAGCTATAGGGCCCTCCGCCACTCTGCGCGACCTTAATGATCTCGCGGATGAGGTAGGTGCCATCAGGGGTCTGAGCATCGATCATGTTGGTACCTTCACGCTCCGGCGCAGGCGCCGTGACGATATTGTTACCCTCATAATCATAAATAAAAATGTAGTTGTTATCTTCAAAGCGCATGGAGCGAACCAGTTCAGCCACCTGCTGCTTTGCTGCCTCATCATTCGCACCAGCGTTTTCATAGATAGGGGCAATAGCGGTAGTCGCCATTTGCACAATATCGCGCACCGCATTGCGGCGCTCGTTGATCAGCTGCTCGCGCTGTTCGGCCAACGTCTCACGAGTATCCTGGATATTGCTGTAGGTTTTAAAACCAACCAGCGCGACTGTCACCAACAGAAGAGGAAGCAGTACCAACATCAGCACCTTGGTTTGTAAACCCAAGGATCGTTTAGGGAGGGGGAGTAGTAGGAGTGGTCATAAGTATATGTGTTCCAGAGCAAAGCGTGCGTGATTGGTTTTATCGTTATCTTTGGCCTAGATCGGCCTGAAGCACGTAAACTTTAACAATTTTGGATACTTTTTTACTGGATACACAGCTATTTAGCTAATAATGATTAGATGCATAACCTAAGTTAATGATAACAAGAGGCTAAAAGTACACTGTGTAGGTGTGGTGGCCAGGGATGGCCCGTTTTAGCACGACGCTAAACCACAATCTTCGGTTGCCCTGACCCTTCTACCGCCTGGTCAGGGCGACCTTTTGTTTTTAGATTGTTTTTTAAAACTCTCCCTTTCGTGCATGTCGTCTATGACTACCCCCTGGAACCCAGCCGGATAAGCACTTACTTTCCCTGTTACTTGCTCTTGTTACTTGCTATCGCCATCAGCGTATCATGGCCTAAGTGCACAAGGAGAATGGCAGCATGGTCCGAAACTCTGCGTTTTTAAAACTTTCCTGCTCCTGCTTCCTCAGTTGGCTCACTTTGCTTGGCGCGTAGTACGCAACTTCCTGAAAAATCACGGTGTCCTTCTGGCGGGCGGGTGGGCTACAATATACTGCTCTCCATCGTGCCGCTTTTGCCGTACTGGTGGTGTTATTGACCCAAGTGGTCGATCAGCAGCATCTTCTCAATGTTCTAGCCATTCAGGCACGCCACATGGCGCCAGCACACGCTGAAGTGCTGTTAGAGGCCGTCCGCAGCCTGCTCGACTCGCGCGATGTGATCGGCATCTTGAGCTTTCCCATTCTATTACTGTTCAGTTCATTCGCCTTTCGTATGCTGGAAGACGCCCTGGCCATTATTTTCCATGCGCCGGAGAGCCCGCATATCAAGCGCAGCGTATGGGTATCGGTGATGCTGCCTTACGCTTTTATGGTGGTGCTAGGGGCAGGATTGATGGCGCTGACACTGGTGGTTACCTTGGCCAGTTCGCTCAATACGTTGGTGTTTTTGTTATTTGAGCGGGAACTGCCGTTAGCCAACTTTTCAGAACCAGTACTGAACCTGGCCAGCTTCATTGGGGTTTTTCTACTTTTCAGCGCTATTTACAAAGTGCTACCCGTCGTGCGCATCGCCTTACACCGTGCGGTCGTGGGAGGGTTCGTCGCGGCGCTCATGTGGGAAGGCGTACGGCTGTTACTGGTCTACTATTTTGCCAACCTATCGTTTGTTAATGCCGTTTACGGCTCGCTGGCAACGCTGGTGATCGTACTGATCAGCCTTGAAGTGGGCGCCATCATTTTACTGCTGGGCGCCCAGGTGATTGCAGAGTTAGAACGCAATACGCGCCTTGGCCTGCCTTGGCACATTGATCCAGCCCGCCAGCCGGTTACACGGGTCGATTGACCCGCCAACGTGCGGTATGGACGACATTAGCTAGTGGTCACTTCTAGCTGCGGGCGCCGCTCGTCCAGCATTCCTTTGTCGAGAATAAAGCGAATAATCTCTTCAAGCCCTATCCCGTCGTAAAGATTGGTAAACACGAAGGGCCGCTCGCCACGCATTTTCTTGGAATCGCGCTCCATGACTTCTAGCGAAGCGTGCACCTGCTCGGCGATATCGATCTTGTTGATAATCAGCAAATCCGACTTGGTGATGCCCGGCCCACCCTTGCGGGGGGAATCTTGTCGCCAGCGGATACGTCGATCACGTAAAGCTCGGGGCTGAAGGTGGCCGAGAGATTGTCGCCGCCCGACTCTACCATCACCAGCTCCAGCTTCGGGTGCCGCGTCTGCAGCTCGTCAATGGCTGCCAGATTCATCGAGGCATCTTCACGAATGGCGGTATGCGGGCAGCCGCCGGTCTCTACACCTAGGATACGATCCGCCGCGAGGGCGTCGTGCTTAAGCAGGAAGTCGGCGTCTTCGCGGGTATAGATATCGTTGGTGACCACGGCGATATCGTAGTAGTCCCGCAGCGCTAAACAGAGCCGCTTGAGCAGCGCGGTTTTACCGGAGCCTACCGGGCCACCCACACCAACGCGTAAACAGTGAGTCATCGTTCTCTCCTCGTTAACTTCTAAGCTATTTAACTTCTAAACAGGCGTGAATACTGGGTTTCGTGCAGCGCACTGGCCAATGCTAGGCCGGGCAGCACCGGACCTAGTTCGTCATCTTCCAGCGTTAGCGCTTGGTTAACAGCATCCACCAAGGCTGGGCGGAGCTTCTCAATCACGCGCTGAGCAGCGGTGTGGCCTAGCGGCAAGGCTTTACAGGCCACCGCCAGTTGGTTCTCTAACCACGCCCACGCAAAGCCCAGCAGGGTTTGGCGAACGGACACGCCACGCAAGTGAGCCGTATAGGCAAACAGCGTAACGTAGCCCGTGTGTGTCGGTAACAGGGGTGTTAGTAAGTCTTCACTTGGCAATAATCCCAAGCTGCCCAGCAAGCGTTTAAGCGAGGCGCCCAAGCGGCTGTCTTCAGCGGTCAGCTCGGCGGTTTCGGGTGGCGGCCAGCCACTCATCCCATGCGGCAATTGATTGACTATCCGCTTGGTCGAACGCTTCATGCAATCGCGCCAGCACGGGCAGCTCGCAGCGGGTCAGACCATCTTCCAGTACGCCGCTTAACCACTCGGCAAGGCTCGCTTCATCGCGCACCCAGTCCAGCTCAAAGGCACTTTCCAGGCCTTGGGAAAACGCGAAGGCGCCAATCGGTAGCGCGGGGCTTACTAGTTGCATCAGCCCCAGCAACGCCAGTTCGTCGCTTTGTCTTTCTAGTGCGGTGAGCTCAGTGTGCATGGTGGTGCTCATGCGGGTGGTCATGATCGTGGCCGTGGGAATGCGAATGCCCGCCGCCCACTTGGTTATAGGCGCCTGGCTCTGGGTCGAAGGTGGCATTGTGGTGCTCCAGCTCGGCGCCCAACAGCTCGGCGAGTTCTTCCAGCACGTGGTCCGGCGGGAAGCGCACCCAGCCGCCCTTTTCATCTTCACCCAGCGCCAGCTGTACGTGGCGATTGCCCAAGTGATAGGCCAACCGCGCCAGGGTAAGCCAGTACTCACTCGCGCGGTAACCACCGGTTCCACGGCGGCACAAACACGTACCACTTCGCCGCTTTCGGCTTTCAGGCCTTCACCGCTGCGCAGCACCGGGCCGCGATCAAGAAACAATCCCAGCTCACGGCCGCCATCGCTCTTGGTTTTTAAGCGCCCGCGAATGCGCAGCTCGAAGGGCAGCGTCAGCGTGTCGCTGGCTGCGCTTTCCTCTATCGGCCCTAAGCGTTCTATTAGTTTTAGCATGACTAGCGTCCTTTCTCACTCGGTGCGGCTGTGCCGGGGTGGGCCGAGAGGGTCTTTTGCCATGGATGGCAAAAGTAGCGTACACGGATGTATTCACAGCGCCCTCTCGTAGGCCTACCCCGGCTCCCCGGATAATGGCTCAATCAAAACAAATGATATCGCTGAGCCAGCGGCAGCTCGGTGGCGGGCTCGCAGGTTAAAATTTCACCATCGCAGCGCACTTCGTAGGTTTGCGGGTCGACGGTCAAATCGGGGCAGGCATCATTGAGCTTCATATCCTGTTTGCGCACTTGGCGTACATTTTTACACGCCGCGAGTTGGCTATTTAATCCCAGTGTCTCTTTGATGCCCCCATCCAGCGCGGCCTGGCTGACAAAACTGAGCCGGGTTTGTCGGCGCGGCCAAAGGCGCCAAACATGTACCTGTAGTGAACCGGCTGCGGCGTGGGAATCGAAGCATTGGGGTCGCCCATGGGCGCCGCTGCGATCATACCGCCTTTAATCATCATCGCCGGCTTCACGCCAAAGAAGGCCGGTTTCCATAGCACTAGATCCGCCAGTTTGCCGACTTCGATGGAGCCCACTTCGTGGGCGATACCGTGGGTGATCGCCGGGTTAATGGTGTACTTGGCGATATAGCGCTTGGCGCGCAGATTATCAGCGCCCAGGGCTTCATCTTCCGGCAGCAGGCCACGTTGCACCTTCATTTTGTGGGCGGTTTGCCAAGTGCGGCAGACCACTTCGCCTACCCGCCCCATGGCCTGAGAGTCAGAGGCGATCATCGAAATCACACCCAGGTCGTGGAGGATATCCTCGGCGGCGATGGTTTCGCGGCGGATGCGTGAGTCGGCGAAGGCGACGTCTTCGGGGATATTCGGGTCTAGGTGGTGGCACACCATCAGCATGTCGAGGTGTTCGTCGATAGTGTTGACCGTATAGGGCCGCGTCGGATTGGTGGACGACGGCAATACATAGGCTTTTGAGCAGGCGGTGAGAATATCCGGCGCGTGGCCGCCGCCTGCGCCTTCGGTGTGGTGGTGTGAATGCAGCGTTCTTTGAACGCGGCCAGGGTGTCTTCCACAAAGCCTGATTCATTTAGCGTGTCGGTATGGATCGCCACCTGCACGTCGTAGGCATCCGCCACGTTGAGACAGTTATTGATCGAGGCAGGTGTGGTGCCCCAGTCTTCGTGCAGTTTGAGGCCCATAGCACCCGCTTGGAGCTGAAGCTCCAGGGATTCGGGCAGGCTGGCGTTACCCTTGCCCAGGAAGCCGATATTCATCGGCATATCGTCCACCGCCTGGAGCATTTTGCCGATATGCCAGGGACCTGGTGTGCAGGTGGTGGCGTTGGTGCCAGTGGCTGGCCGGTGCCGCCGCCGAGCATGGTGGTCACCCCACTCATCAGCGCTTCTTCGACCTGCTGGGGGCAAATGAAGTGGATATGGGAATCGATGCCTCCCGCGGTCAGGGATTTTGCCTTCGCCGGAAATGATTTCGGTGCCGGGACCAATCACGATCTCCACATCAGGCTGTACGTCGGGTTGCCCGCCTTGCCAATCGCGGCGATGCGACCTTTCTGAATGCCCACATCAGCTTTGACGATGCCCCACCAGTCGAGAATCAGCGCATTGGTGATGACCGTATCCATGACCGTGTCGTCGGCGCGCTGGCTTTGGCCCATGCCGTCGCGGATCACTTTACCACCGCCGAACTTCACTTCATCGCCGTAGTGGGCGGCGTCTTTCTCGACTTCGATCCACAGCTCGGTATCGCCCAGGCGCACGCGGTCGCCCACTGTGGGGCCGTACATTTCGGCGTAGGCTTGTCGGCTGATCTTGTTGGCAGGCTTCATGACAGACCTCCCGCTTCGCCTGGTTTTGTTCATTTCGCGCGGCATCGGGCGCGTTAGAGAGTAGCGCGCCCATGACATCACCCCGGAAGCCGTAAATTTCGCGCTTGCCGACGTAGGGAATCAACGTAACTTCGCGGGTCTGGCCGGGCTCAAAGCGAATCGCCGTGCCTGCGGCCACGTCCAGGCGAAAGCCTCGGGTTTTGTTGCGATCGAACACCAGCGCCGGGTTGGCTTCGGCGAAGTGGTAGTGAGAGCCGATCTGGATTGGGCGGTCGCCGGTATTGGCCACTTCGACACTAATTCGCTCACGCCCAGCACACAGCTCGATATCACCCTCTTTTAATTGATACTGTCCTGGAATCATTGGGCCGGGAACCATGGCAGCCTCCTGGTTGCTGAAAATTAGTTGATAGGTGTGTGGACAGTGACCAGCTTGGTGCCGTCCGGGAAGGTGGCTTCGACCTGCACTTCGTCGACCATGTCAGCCACGCCCTCCATCACATCGTCACGGCTGAGAATCTCACGACCATAGCTCATCAGGTCGGCTACACTGCGGCCATCCCGGGCGCCTTCCATGATCTCGAAGCTGATCAGCGCCACTGCTTCGGGGTAGTTGAGCTTTAAACCACGCGCTTTGCGGCGCTCCGCCAGTTGGGCGGCAGAGAACAGCAGCAGCTTGTCTTTATCTCTTGGGGTTAATTCCATGGGGCGTTTCTCCAGCAATCTATTCGATTAGGTTAACCAAATACGCGGTGTGTGGGCGTCTCGCTCAATCCAAAGGGGGCGCAAAGTTGCCAAGCCTGCTCGCATAATGCCCAGGCTTCATTACGCGAGTTACCCAAGTAGCGTAGTAGCAGCACACCATGGCGGACGGTCACCGCCCAGCGCGGGTTATCCGGCAGCGCTTCACGTAGAGCCTCGATAGCCGCAGGCGAGTCATCAATGCCTACCGACCAGAGGGTGGCCTGCACCGTGGCTCCACCCTGCCCCCAGCGCCCAACAAAGCGTGGGTGGAGTGGGTCTAGCGGTTGGCGCTCTAGCCACAGCGGCTTGCCATCCAGGGATAAGCGGAAGTGCTGCTCAATGCGTCCGGAAACATAGGGTAAGTCGCTGGCCGGGCGGCCCAGTGCCATCACTTCCCAGCCCAAGCAGCGGGCACTGCCGTGCAGCTCGATATGGGTGCGCTGCTCGCCTTTCGAGCCATCGAAGGCGATGGTCTCCTGGGGCAGCCACTCCAGGGTGGCACCATCTTCAACGCTTAACCGGGTGTGCTGGGTCCACGCCACGCCCTGGCTGTCGGCTTTATAGAGTTTATTGGCGGCAGGCGTTGTGAGTAGCGCATGGGCACCTCGCTCGACATGCGCGTTAATAGTGAGCGCATCGCCGCTGACCAAACCGCCCGGTGGGTGAAGCACGTACACATGGCACGCCTCACTGCGGCCTTCCGGATAGAACGGCCGCTGCACCCGCAGCGGGCCCTGGTGGCGCGCCTGCACCATGCGGGTAACGCCATCGCGCTGGGCAAACCGCAGATCTAGCGATGCCGCCCAGTGGCGGCCGTGATCAAAGCGGTGGCCGGAGGCAAGGGAGATTTTGCGATATCGCATAGCATCATAATTAGCTATCGCTTCCTGTCAGTAAGCCGTTAGCTAAGCAGTGCAATTAATGCGCCAAAATGGTGAAAGGCTAAGTTCTGCGACCGTTATACAGAGTCAAGATACGGAGAGTGGTCCGTATCTCTCTCTCTAAAGCACCAAAATAGAGCAAAAATAAAGCAACATGCACCACAAACAAGCACTTAAAAGCCCTACCTCTTTGATGTTATGAAAGAGTTGTCATTAAGTAAGATAGAAGCAAAGTAAATAACAGGAAAGAGTGCCGAGCCTAATCGACAACCCAAGTACGCGATTGACAATTAAAGCATTCCACGGGGCTTAACCCATTTGCACCACGACTCGGTCACGACCACTGCGTTTCGCTTGGTAAAGGGCTTGGTCAGCCCGCTGCATAGAGCGCTGGTAGTCAGGATAGCCATCGTGCATAGTGACCCCTACACTAACAGTCACCTTAATTAACGTATCTGCTGCGGCAAGCATTGGCTCCTTTGCTACCGTTTGGCGCAAGCGTTCAGCAAATAGCCGACTACCGTCTTGGTCGGTATCAACCAGTATGATCAGGAATTCTTCTCCTCCCATTCGGAATACATAATCTCCCCGCGAGTGGAACGGTCTAAGATACTCGCTACCTGTTGAAGTACGTTGTCGCCGGCATCATGACCATAGTTATCATTGATCGACTTAAAATGATCGATATCAACCATGAGCAACGCAAAGCACTTCTCAGAGTGGCGAGCTAGTTCAATTTCTCTGCTAAGCACCACGGATAGAAACTTGCGGTTAAGTAGCCGAGTCAAACTATCGCGCCCAGCTTCTAAACTAGAGGCACGTTTAAGCACGTCTTCTAACAACATTAATATAGTGCGTGTTGCATCACGAATATTACTTAATGCTTTCATCGATTCGGTTGTAGTGCTTTGGGCCAAGGCGTCTAACCATTCATTATCGACCTGATGAATATTCCTTGAGATAGTAATAATTTCTGGCGCACCCTCAAATGCGTGACAGGCTTTATGGAAATACCACAAACCAAACTCGGAATTGGCAAGCTTAGGTAGTTGACTAACGTTCTGTTGCACTGCAACCGAAAACATCAACGCATTTTCCCAACTTAGCAATGCTGAACGCTGGCGTTCACGCTCGTCACCGATATTTTGGGTCAAGGAAAAGAGCTTATAGGCTTCTTCGGTGCGTGCGTTACGGTCGCTGGCTACAGAGTATGCGTGACTCATAATCTCCATGCCCATATCGATGTGATCGGATACATAAACCGAGGCATCACCTGGCGATAAAGGGCTTTTAAAAGAGGCATTGATCTGCTCATAAAGCGACTGCTTAAGTTGCCTTGCTCCGCTAAGTACCAGGTTTACAGGAATATCGATGCGGGCGTGCACTTGTCCCACTTTCTCCTGGAGATCAACAAGGGCTTCAAAGTCCGCATGTTCCACTGAAAACATCGCGCTTAACCAGCGGCGCATAGAGGGGTTCAAGCGCTGCTGAACTTAGTCGTTGGAGAGAAATAACGATGCATGGGGATCTTCCATCATTACCGAATAAAAACGATCGGCAAAAGTGTGACATTGAGATTCCACCAGCGTTTCTACTGCTTGACGCATCGGCTTAGGGGTACGTTCTAAAAGCGCTTGCCACTCAGCAGCAAGCTGGTCTTTATCTTTATGACGCATACACACCCCACCCGGTTTTTTTAGAATTAAGCGTGGCATATTACACGTAAACGAAAACCTTCAACACGCACACAGAAAGGTTTTTTTAACTAGGTATAACACCTTGTTACGCATTGATTACGTCTTTGAGAATGACAAGCTAATGTATATTGCAACGTAGCTCACTTCCTTATGAACCACGATTCTTTACTATTTAATTCGTCAAGTGCTGCTTGTTAAACCGTCAGATGCTGCTTGATCAGCTCGTTAGAAAGCTCGCTAATCTCACCTTTGGCCACCGGTCGGCCGCGGTCCATAATCACAAAGCGGTCGGCGTATTTGCGGGCGAAAGGCAGCTTCTGCTCAACCAGTAGTACCGTGAGGCCATCCTCATTAATCAACTGACGGATCACTTGGCCAATTTGAGCGACGATATTGGGCTGAATGCCCTCCCCGGTTCGTCCAGAATCAGCAGCTTGGGTTCGATGACCAGCGCACGGCCAATCGCCAGCTGCTGCTGTTGCCCACCGGATAAATCACCGCCACGGCGGTTTTTCATCTCTTTAAGCACGGGGAACAGCTCGTAGACCCGCTCGGGGATTTTCTTCAGCCCATCGCTTCGGGCGGCTAGCCCGGTGCGCAGGTTCTCCTCCACGGTCAGCAGCGGAAATATCTGCCGCCCCTGGGGCACGTAGCCAATACCCAACCGCGACCGCGCTTCAATGGCTTTTTTTAGTCAGTTGGATCTCGCCTTCCTCGGTGGCGTAGCGCAGCTCGCCGCTTTTACCGCCACCTCGCCCATTACGGCTTTCAGCAGCGTGGTTTTACCCACGCCATTGCGCCCCATTACGCAGGTACACTGCCCGGCGGGCACATCAAGATCCAAATCCCATAGGGTGTGGCTTTCGCCGTAGAACTGGTTGAGCTTTTCAATGGCTAGCATTAGGCGGCCTCCTCGTCATCAGCACCCAGGTAGACCTCGATCACTTTGGGGTCGTTGGAGACTTGATCCATGCTGCCTTCCGCCAGCACGCTGCCCTGGTGCAGTACGGTCACCTGGCGAGCAATAGAGCGTACAAAGCCCATATCGTGCTCGACCACCACCACAGACTGTTTGCCAGCCAACCCGGTGAGCAGTTCGGCGGTGCGCTCCATCTCCTGTTCGGTCATGCCCGCCACCGGCTCATCCACCAGCAGTAGGCGCGGGCGCTGCATCAGCAGCATGCCGATCTCCAGCCACTGCTTCTGGCCGTGGGAAAGAATGCCCGCGGGCTGATGACGCAGTGCCGTCAGGCCGGTGGTTTCCAGCACTTCATCGATGCGGTCTTTGATCTCGCCGGTCATGCGGGCGGTCAGGGTGGGGAAAATCCGCTTGTCCGCGGCCATGGCCAGTTCCAGGTTTTCAAACACCGAGAGCGCCTCGAAGACCGTGGGCTTTTGAAACTTACGGCCAATGCCCAGGCTGGCAATATCGGGCTCGTTCATGTGCAGCAGGTTATGGCGGCTACCGAACCATACACTGCCGCTGGTGGGGCGGGTTTTGCCGGTGATGATATCCATCATGGTGGTCTTGCCCGCTCCGTTGGGGCCGATAATGCAGCGCAGCTCACCGTCGTTGATGGTTAGGTTGAGGTTATTGATGGCTTTAAAACCATCAAAGCTAACGGTGACATCTTCCATATACAGAATCGGCCCATGGCGAACGTCCACCGGCGAGGCTTGGGGCGCCATAAAATCGAACACCCGATCACGCTGTGTCAGCGATTGCAGAAAGCTCATGCGGAGGCCTCCTTGGACGTGTGTTGATGGTCAGGATCCGTCGTTTGATCCTCGCGCTTGCGACGCTTGAGGTAGCCAAACAGCCCCGCCACCCCCTTGGGCAGAAACACCGTGACCAGTACGAACATCGCGCCCAGGGCAAACAACCAGGCATCAGGCATTACGCCGGTAAAGATGGTTTTGGCGTAGTTGACTAAAATGGCACCAATCACTGCGCCATATGGCGCGGCCGCCCAGCGCTACCCACAGCACAATCTCGATGGAGAAAATCGGCGAGAATTCGCTGGGGTTGATAATCCCCACTTGCGGCACGTAAAGCGCTCCCGCCAGGCCTGCCAGCATAGCCGAGACCACAAACACAAACAGTTGAAAGCGCTCGACCCTATAACCGAGAAAGCGCGTGCGCGCTTCGGCGTCGCGGGTAGCCACGCTTACCCGGCCCAGCTTGCTGGTGACGATCGCACGGCAGAGGATATACCCCAGCGCCAGCGCAACGCCGGTGGCCAGGAATAGCCCTAAGCGTGTGGCGTCGCTGCGTAAATCGAAGCCGACGATTTCGCGGAAATCGGTCAGGCCGTTATTACCGCCGAAGCCCATCTCGTTGCGGAAGAAAGCCAGCATCAAGGCAAAGGTCAGCGCCTGGGTAATGATCGACAGATACACCCCGGTAACCCGCGAGCGGAACGCCAAGAAGCCGAATACCAGTGCCAGTAGCCCGGGGGCCAGCAGCACCATGATGAAGGCGAACCAGGCCATATCGAAGCCGTGCCAAAACCACGGCAGGCTGTCCCAGTTCAGGAACACCATAAAGTCGGGCAGCACCGGGTGGCCGTAGGTGCCACGATCCCCAATCTGGCGCATCAGGTACATGCCCATGGCGTAACCGCCAATGGCAAAAAAGGCGCCGTGGCCGAGGCTTAAAATACCCAGATAGCCCCACACCAAGTCCACCGCCACGGCCAGCAACGCATAACTCAGGTACTTACCGAACAGGTTGACGGTGTAGGCGCCCACATGCAGCGGATTCTCCGGCGGAATCGCCACGTGCAGGATAGTGACCAGCGCCAGCGCGGCGACCAGCACGCCCAAAAGATCTGTGTCGAGCGCTCGCTGAGTGGGCGTGTTAGCCAAAAATTCGTCGATGATTCGGTCGTTAGTGACATCGTTTAGCCCTCCGCAGCCCGGCCCTTCTGCGGGAAGAGTCCACGCGGGCGTTTCTGAATGAATAGGATGATGAAGACCAGCACGATGATCTTGGCCAATACCGCGCCTGCCCAGGGTTCCAGCACCTGGTTGATGACCCCCAGCGATAGCCCGGCCACCAGCGTGCCCCACAGGTTACCCACGCCACCAAACACCACCACCATGAAGGAGTCGATGATGTAGTTCTGCCCCAGGTTAGGGCCGACGTTGGTAAGCTGGGAGAGCGCCACCCCGGCAAGCCCGGCCACGCCGGAGCCCAGCGCAAAGGTCAAGATATCCACGCGAGTCGCGCGAATGCCCATGGAGCGCGCCATGGCGCGGTTCTGGGTCACAGCACGCACCTCCAACCCCAGCCGTGTACGGCGCATAATCAGCATCAGGCCGGCAAACACCACCAGGGCAAAGCCAAGCACGTACATGCGGTTGAGCGTCAGCGACAGCGCATCGTTCACTACCAATGAACCGCTCATCCACTCAGGGGTGATGACGGTCCGGTTGAGCGGAGAAATCACCGTGCGCACCAACTGCTGCAAAATCAGGCTGATACCAAAGGTGGCTAGCAGGGTTTCCAGTGGGCGGCCTTTGAGGAACTGAATCACGCCGCGCTCGATCGCCACGCCTGCTAAGGCGGCAACCATAAAGCCTGCCGGAATTGACAGAATCAACGCCAAACCCGGCTGGCCGGGCAGCAGTTGCTGCATCGCCCAGGTGGTATAGGCGCCCAGCATCATCAGCTCGCCGTGGGCCATATTAATCACGCCCATCACGCCGAAGGTGATCGCCAGGCCAATGGCGGCAAGCACCAGCACCGAGCCAAGGCTCAAACCGAAATAGAGGGTCTCCAGGCCACGATTGATTTTGAGCTGCTGCTCAATGCCCGTTAGAGAGGCCGCAGCTGCATTGGCGACCACCGGGTCGTCGCTGTTGGCCGCCCGACTTAACGCCACCCGAGAGCGAGGGTGAAGGCTGCCGTCTAGTGCTTCAACACCAGCCATTTCGCCCTCTTCAGCACGATAAATCGCTACGGCCTGGGTCAGCCGATAGCGCACTTGGTCGTCTTCTTCTTGTTCGATCAGATCGTTGAGGGTCGGCACCAACTCACCGTCGACTTCCCCTAACAAGCGCTCAGCCGAGGTGCGGCGACGCTCAACGTTAGGTGAATAAAGGTCAACGACAGCGATGGCACTGCGCAACTGATTGCGCAAGTTGTTGTTAATACCGATACGGTCGAGCTCGCGGCGGGACATTTCGCCCAGCGCTTCGCCGGTGAGTACGTCGGCCACCGGCCAGTCGCGACCGCGGTTTTCCAATACCAGTACAAAGCGGCCGTCTTCGGTGCGCTGTAGGCGGCCATCCAATAAGGCCTGCAGCCAATCGCGGGCGCGCTCATCGTCGCTTTGTAAAATCGCGGTAATGGCTTCGCCTTTGGCGGCGTAGGACTCAACGTCCAGCGCTTCTAGCAACTCGAGCGCGGCGGCGTCATTTGTTGTGCGACTGGCGGTGTCCGTTTGCGCCTGCCCGGCAAAAGAAATACCCAGCAGTAGGCAGCACAACAGCGCCAAGGAAAGGAAACGCCTCATAGGGTTCTTCCTTTGGTTATCTGAAAAGGGAGGATAGCGTGCTCCTTGCTGCGTCGTGGTGAACGACGCAGCAAGGGGTTATTTCAAAAGCGCGTTACTCGGCCAATGCCGCTTCGGCTTCTTCTGCTGCGGTGCTGCCACCGCACGAGCCGTTCACGACGTTGAAGTTGCCGCATTCCATCGGCTTGCGCCAATCGGCAATCAGGTCACGCGAGCCAGGCAGGTAGTCAGACCAGGCGTCGCCCGCCACGGTAGACGGCGTTTGCCACACGATGTCGAACTGGCCATTGTCCTGAATCTCACCGATCAACACCGGCTTGGTGATGTGGTGGTTGGGCATCATGGCTGCATAGCCGCCGGAGAGGTTCGGCACGGTGACACCGATAATGGCGTCTTTCACCGTGTCGACATCCGTCGTGCCCGCTTTGCGAACCGCTTCGGCCCACATATTGAAGCCGATGTAGTGCGCTTCCATGGGGTCGTTGGTGACGGCCATATCGTCGCCGGTGTACTCGATCCAGGCATCGATAAAGTCGTAGTTGTCGTCGTTATCGACGCTCATGAAGTAGTTCCAGGCGGCCAAGTGACCCACTAGCGGCGCGGTATCAATACCGGTCAGCTCTTGCTCACCCACCGAGAAGGCGATAACCGGAATATCGGCCGCGTCGATGCCCTGGTTGGAAAGCTCGGTGTAAAACGGCACGTTGGCGTCGCCGTTGACGGTCGAGATCACCGCAGTCGGTTTGCCTTCTTCACCGAAGCGGCGAATTTCGGCCACGATGTTCTGCCAATCGGAGTGACCGAACGGCGTGTAGTTGACCATGATGTCTTCGTCCGCGATGCCGTGCTCATCCTTTAGGTACGCTTCGAGGATACGGTTGGTGGTGCGCGGGTAGACATAGTCGGTACCTACCAGCGCAAAACGCTCGATACCCACTTCGTTGATTAGGTATTCAACCGCAGGAATCGCCTGCTGGTTGGGCGCCGCGCCGGTGTAGAAGACGTTTTCAGAGGACTCTTCGCCTTCATACTGCACCGGGTAGAACAGCAGGCCGTTGAGTTCCTCGACGACGGGCAGTACCGATTTACGCGATACCGAGGTCCAGTTGCCGAAGATGACATCAACCTCTTCCTGGGCCAGCAACTCACGGGCGCGTTCGGCAAACAGCGGCCAGTTGGAGGCCGGATCCACCACCACGGCTTCAAGCTGGCGGCCCAGCAGGCCACCGGCTTCATTCTGCTGCTCGATAAGCATTTCGACGGTGTCTTTAAGGACAGTTTCGCTGATCGCCATGGTGCCAGAGAGGGAGTGCAGGATACCGACTTTGATCGGGTCATCGTCTTGAGCGATGGCCTGGGTACTGGCACCCATGATGGCGGCGGTAAGTATCGCGGTCGCGAAACGTCCACTTGAAAGGAGTGAGTGCGGATGTGTCGAGCGTTTGAGAGTCTTCATTGTTAATCTCCTTGCACCCCCTTATGACTGGGGTTTGTTATGACCGGGGCTTGATGATTGGCTTCGCACTTGGGGTTGCTGTGTTAGCTTCCCCAATACGTCCACTAGCCATTAACATCTGCAAGGGATGCGCCAGATTGGCACAAAGTTTCTTTATAGCTATCTAATCAGCCACTTAATAACCGCCGTAAAATCTCAATATTCACTTTGTGCACCAAAATAAAGCGCATGAACGCTGCTAAAGCACCCTATCAATGCACCCATCTGTACCGTTGCACCAACTAAGCACTTACTCTGTGTTTGAGACCAAACACTTGTAATCAGTCAAAAGCGGAAATAAAAAGGAGCCTTGGCATCATCACCAAGGCTCCTCGCTATTCCCCCCCAAACAGCAGCGTTAAACCGCCACGTCGGGTGGGATTTTCTTACGGCGTTTCTTCAGCAACGGCAAGCCTAGCGATAGCACGGCCACCACCAGCAGGCCAAGCGAGATGGGCTTGTCGATAAAGGTCATCCAATCGCCACCGGAGATCTGCAGTGCGCGGCGCATGGATTCTTCCATGATATTGCCCAATATCAGCGCTAAAATCAGCGGTGCCGCGGGGAAGCCGAACAGACGCATACCCAGGCCAATCAGACCAAAAGCGAGCAGCAGCAGCAGATCGAACACGCTGAAGCTCATGCCGTAGACGCCGATCATGCAGAAGATCAAAATCAGCGACAGCAGTAGCGGCTTGGGCAGATCAAGAATCTTGGCGATTATCGGGATCAACGGCAGGTTCAGCACCAGCAGGAAGATATTACCAATATACATACTGGCGACCACGCCCCAGAATACGTCTGGACGCTCTGTAAGCATCATCGGGCCAGGGTTCACGCCCATGACCAGTAGTGCGCCCAGCAGTACCGCTGTAGTACCCGAACCCGGTACACCCAGCGTCAGCAGTGGCACGAATGAGCCGGTACAGGCAGCGTTGTTGGCTGCTTCTGGTGCCGCCACGCCTTTGATATTGCCGGTTCCAAAAGTGTCGCCATCTTTGGCAATACGTTTTTCCATGCTGTAGCCCAGGAAAGAGCCGATCGTCGCGCCTGCACCAGGCAGTACGCCGGTGAAGAAGCCCAACACCGAGCTGCGGCCCACCGGACCAGCAATTTCTTTGACTTCGCTACGGGTTAATTTCAATGAACCAATCGCATTGCGGGGCGCCTCTTTACCACCACCCCCGCGAAGCAGCATATAGAAGACCTCGGCAAGGGCGAAAATACCCAAGGCCACCACCAGGAAGTCGATGCCGTCTAGCAGTTGAATAGAGCCGAAGGTGAAACGCTCGGTACCCGTCTGCGTGTCGATACCAATAATCGAGATAATCACCCCGACCACGGCGGCAATTAGCCCTTTAATCAGCGATTTATCCGACAGTGAGACCACCGCCGTTAACCCCAGTACCATCAACGCAAAGTACTCGGCAGGACCAAAGCTCACGGCGACTTTGGAGAGCAGCGGCGCTACCAGCATCAGGAAAATAACCGATACTGTGCCGCCTACAAACGAGGAGTAGGCGGCAATTGCCAGCGCTTTACCCGCCAAGCCTTTTTTGGCCATTGGGTAGCCATCAAAGGACGTTGCCACGGTACCCGCCACGCCGGGAGCGTTAAGCAGAATCGACGACGTGGAGCCACCGAAGATGGCGCCGTAGTAAACCCCTGCCATTAAAATCAAACCCGAGGAAGGTTCCATAGCAAAGGTAATAGGAATCATCAGGGCAAGCGCACTAATAGGACCTAGGCCCGGCAGCATGCCAATAATGGTGCCAGCAAATACACCGGCAAACACGTAAGCAATATTGATAGGCTCAAGCGCGATGCCAAAGCCGTACATCAGATTATTGAAGGCATCCATGGGAATTACTCTCTTAAAAATCTGCTAGCAGGAAAACTTACTAGCACGGCTTTGTTTAGAAAGGCAGCACGCCAGTGGGGAGATAAACATCCATCACCCGCGTCATGGTCAGGTAGAGTGCAAGCACTACCCCAACGACGTGGCAAGGTTAACTCCATGGCGGCGGTAGCCATAGTAGGCCGTTAGCCCAACGCAGAGCAGCGTTGAAGCGAGCACAAAGCCCAGCGGTACCAGCAGAAACGCATAGGCGGCAATCGCCAGCGAGGTCACGATGACCCGCGCCCAAGGCGTCAGCAATAGCGGCCCATTTTGCGCCTCTTCGTCGACTTCATCGGCACCGGCGATCGGAGTGGGTTTCTCGAAAACAGAAACACCGACAGGATCAGTAGCGAGAAGCCTAATACTTTAGGAAATAGGTCAGAGTCGACCGGACGCGGCAAGGGAAAGATAGGGATTTGCCACGCCATCGCGATATAGCCAGCAGCCAATACCGCAAATACCAGTGCTAACCACTGATTGGTATTTAAACGAGTCATAGGAGTCTCTCCGAAGGAGTTAACACGTCTCCCGCGGTTAACACATTTTGTTAACCGCGGAGATTTCAGCCGCCCTTTGGGCGGCTGGACGATACAGGTAGGATTACTGGCGCAGGAGGCCAAGCTCGCTCAGCACGTCGCTGAACTGCTCTTGCTGCTGATCCAGGAAGTCGCCGAATTCTTCGCTGTCTTGGTAAGCGTCGATCCAGCCCAGTTGATCACTCGCTTCGCGCCATGCGTCGGTTTCCAGCATTTCAGCGAACAGGTCTTCGTAATAAGCCACGGCTTCTTCAGGCATATCAGGCGCGCCCATCACGCCGCGCCAGATATCGAAGGTGTAGTCGAAGCCCTGTTCTTGATAGGTGGGTACTTCGCTCAAACCGGCGCCTAAACGCTCTTCAGAAGAGACACCCAAGGCACGCAATTGGCTGCCTTCACCCAGTTGACCAACCGCTTCACCCGCGCCACCCACGACGGCTTCGATGTGGCCGCCCATCAGGTTGGTCATCGCGTCGCCACCACCAGAGAACGGAATGTAGTTCACTGACGAAGCTTCCATACCCGCTGCTGAGGCAAGGCCTGCAATGGAGATATGATCCATAGAGCCTGGCGCACTGCCACCGCCAACGCTTAAGCTGGGATCTTCTTTCAGCGCATTGAGTAGGTCTTCAAGATCCTGATACTCGGAATCCGCTGCGACAAGAATGATGGAGTAGTCGGTGTTAATTCGCGCGACCGGGGTAAAGTCGGTGTGATCATAGCGAGACGCGCCTGCCAGCGGCACTAGAATCATCGGCGGGCTGGTGGCAAACAACTTGTGCGGGTTGCCTTCATCCCGCGCGACTTGGGCCCATGCTACCGCACCGCCGCCGCCAGGTACGTTGATCGCAGCGAAGCTCTCGTCGGCCAGCTCTTCTTGCTGAATTACACGCGACATGGTGCGAACCAATGTATCCCAACCACCACCTGGGTTAGCCGGGGCAACGAATTCGATTGAGCGTTCGGGTGTCCACTCTTGCGCCTGTGCGGCGGAGTTTAAACCGGCAACAGCAGCCAGGGCAGAGCAAATAGCGATAAACGCTTGAGGGTAAGCGACGTCATTATGGCGTTCTCCAGATATCAGTGTTGTTGTATGAGGCGTCTTATTATGAGACTACACGCCGCGAACGTTAGAAGACCGCCACCCTGACCGACAAGCTTGTGCGCATAAAAGGCAAAAAGTTCTTTATGTGCATTTTGTTCATTCTGTTCACGCTATTAATTCACAGCGCATATTTATAAAGTATCCAGCCACTCATGCGCCGTTTCTAACAGACGGTAGCGTCGCTCGGGTCGCCCCACGTCGCCATAACCCAGTTCGGCACTAACGGCCTGCTCGGCCACTAAAAACTCTAAATAACGGCGGGCAGTGGAGCGGCTTGCGCCCATGGTGCGCGCCATCTGCATAGCGGTAAGCGAGTCGGGGCGTCGGCCAGGGCATCAATCACCCGACGCAGCGTCAGTCGATCAATGCCTTTCGGTAAGGCTTGAGACCGAGTTTGAGAATGGGCTTGAGATAGCGTTTGGTTTTTAACACGCGACGGGGCGCCGGGCTGCAAACGCGCCAGTACTTGATCTAACTCCTCTTGGCTCATCTCGGCACGGTTGGCCAACGCTTCACGCTCGCGACGAAAACGCGTCAACATCTGAGCCATCCGGTCGGCTTCAATGGGCTTGATCAGATAATCGAATACCCCGCCGCGCAGCGCCCTCGCTGATGGTCTCCACTTCCCGTGCGGCGGTGACCATGACGATATCTACATGCACATAATCGCGACGAATCGTCCATAGCAGTTCCAGCCCCTCCACGTCAGGTAGATAGGCGTCCAATAAAATCAATTGGATGCTGGCGGCTTGTTCCGCCATGATCGCCTTGGCTTCGCTTCCATTGCGCGCCATGCCCACCACATAAAAAGCCCCTCGCTCTGTTCAATAAAAGCCTTGTGGATATCCGCAATACGGAAATCATCTTCAACGACCAAAATGCCGTACTGCCGTTCAGACATCTCGTTCCCTCCCTCGCTGTTCTGGTCATTATTGTTAGGCTATTTTTGGCACAGCGAACGATTGAGTACCGCAGTAAAACATACCCCGCCCAGCTCACTCTCTTCTAGCGTAACAGCGCCGCCATGCTGGCGACACAGCCTTGCTACCAACGCTAGGCCGATGCCTTGATGCTTGCCGGTTTTGGTCGAAAAACCTTCTTGGAAAATCGACTCGGCAAACTCAGCGGGCACCCCCGGGCCGTTATCCTCGACCTCGACCAGTAGTTGCTCGCCCAGGTCGGTGAAAACAGTCGCACGCTGGGCTCTTTACTCGGCCCATTTAGCGCTGCGTGGCAGGCGTTATCCAATAAATTGCCCACTACGCTCATCATCACTTCCTGGCCGGTAGGCGTTAGCGGGCAGGAGAGCGAGCTTTGCTCATCAATTTCCATCGCTACGCCCAGTTCCCGTGCGCGTGTTAGTTTACCCAGTAGCGTACCGCTAAATACGGCGTCGGCCACGTTGCTGATCAAAAGCTCATCTGCGCCTGAGCGCGTTCTGTTTCCTGATGAATCAGCGCCAGGGCTTCTTCAATGCGCTGTAACTGCAGTAACCCGGAAATGGTGTAGAGCTTATTGGAAAATTCGTGGGCTTGGGCGCGGAGCATATCCACATCACGGCTGGCCTGGGTGAGCGCATGGGAGAGATCGACGATCTCACGCCGACTACGGAAGGTCGCCACCGCCCCTCAATTTCTCCTTCATGCAGTATCGGTACCCGGTTAACCACCACAGGATGGTCGCCCAGCCACATCTCTTGGTCGAACTCCTGCTCGCCACGCCGTAGCACTTCCAATAGTCGAGAATTGGGCACGACCTCACGGATAGGCTGGCCGAGCAGCACGTGCTCATCATCTAAATTGAGGAAGCGCCGCGCCTGCTGGTTAACCAACGTAATATGACCTTCACGATTAACCGCCAGAATGCCCTCATGAATCGACTGCAAAATGGCCTCTTTCTCCATGGCTAAGCGGGCAATTTCGTAGGGTTCCAGGCCTAAAATGACCTTTTTAAGATGTTGCGATAGCCAGTAGGCACCGGCAAAGCCCAGGCAGATCATCAACGCTACTAACGCCCAGCCAAAACTGTTGTAGCGCGCCACGTCCATCTCAATACGGTCCATCATAAAGCCGACAGAAACCAGCCCGATGATATTGCCTTCTTCATCCCAGATGGGTGCTTTACCGCGAATGGCAGTACCCAGTGATCCGGTGGCTTTGGAGACATACGATTGACCATGGATTAGCGCTTGGTCGTTATCGCCCCCGACCATTGTTTTCCCTAACCGTTCTGGCAGTGGATGGGAGTAGCGGATGCTTCGAGCGTTGCCTACGACGACATAGCGCGCCCCGGTTTCATGGCGAACTCGCTCCGCGATAGGTTGAATAATGAAAGAGGGGTCGGCGATCGCGAACGCATTGATAATTTGTGGCATTGACGCCACCGTTTTGGCCACCGCTAGCGCTCGCTCGCCCATCTGCTGGCTTATAATTTCCGCCTTACGGTGATTGAGATAGGTGCCCTGTGCCAGTAGCATGCCTGCCAGCAATAGTCCGACTAACAGCATTACCTGCAGACGAAAGCTGCGTTTATACCAACTGCGCCTTGCGCGGGTTCGGCGCCAGCGTTGCAGGTCGGCTAACGTTCGGGGGCGGGATGCGCTCATAAGTAGACTCAAAATGCGTGACCGCGCCATTATGGCACGCGCCAGTAAACGGCGTTAATCGTCGGCACTTTATGCCATCGTTCGCTGATATAATGGCTGACTGCCTTACTCACGGAGGGATGTTGTGGTTATCGTTCGATGGATGTTTGTGCTGGCCTGTTGGCCACTATGGTTAACGGCGGCCTATGCCAGTCCGTTTTATGGCCCTCCTCCTCCACCTGATGACGCCCCCGTTTTCAGCGGCGATGCTGAGCTCGGCTTTACCCGCCTTTCGGGCAATACCAATAGCCAAACACTGATTGGTAAAACGCGGCTGATGTGGTTAACCGGTAAATTCACCTACACACTGCGCGGTGAAGTGCGCAATGTCAGTAAAGATAACGAAACCAGCGCTGAGCAGTATCTGATCGCGGGGCGCGAACGCTATGAGTTAGAGGGCCCGCATTATCTATTTGGCTTTGCTCGCTGGGAGAAGGATCGCTTTGCCGGGTATGACCAGCAACTGTCAGCGATTGGCGGTTACGGGCGCCAGATTCTGGAGAACAGCACCCATACCCTGTCACTCGAAGCAGGCCCTGGGTATCGACATGATCGACTGCGCGATTACGACGATGAACGCTTGATGGTGACCTATACCGCGCTGGACTACCGTTGGGGAATGTCTGACTACGCCGATATCGAACAGGAAATGTCGCTTGAGTATACCGATCAGAACATCACCTCTCGGTCGCTAACAGCGCTCACGGCAAGGCTTAATTCAAAACTGTCGCTGCGCTTATCCCACGAAATCAAGCACAACTCCCAGCCGCCTGACGAGACTAGCGAACGCACCGACAGCACCACCAGTGCGTCGCTGCTCTATCGTTGGTGAGCGATGGTAGCACCCGAACAGCACTACCAGTTAATACCTTAAAAGTGGAACTTCACCAACGCACTGACGGCGCTTTCGGTATCCATCACGTTATCGGCCAAGCCATACTTATTCTCCCAGTAGGAGTACTCGATACCTGCATAAAGCACACCAGGATGGCCGCGGTAGTGGCCAAGGTCGAGCTTCAACTGCGGATTGAAATGGAACTCAGCGTCGTGATCCGACGCGGCCGATGAATAGTCGATATAGCCATCGAATAAAAGCGCGATGCGCCTAGTTCAAATGGCGCGCCCCAGGTGAGCGTAAGCTGAAGATCATCGGCAATTTCACTGTTATTGACGTAATAAAACGTGCTGTTGAAATATTGGGTACCCGGCACGTCCCAGGCAAAATTGATACCCGTTAGAATATTGGTAGCATCGGTACCACCACCAAATTCGTAAGTACCCGCCAATGAGATATCTTTCATCGGCCCACGCTGTAAATCGACACCGCTGAGCCAACTAAGACTAAGTGCCGGTGAAAACTCACCGTAGAGGTCGTCGTCGCCATCGACCGAACCCCGCCCGTGGTTGCTGTCAACAAATAAGAAGGTGCCGCCCCAATCATGCGCGGTGACGTTCTCAAACGTCACGTAGGTGTCGGTGCGCTCATCGCGGCCAAACGCTTCATATTGATCACTGTAAAGCAGCGAGATACTCGAATCTGAAAACAATTTTTCAGCCGATGCCAGTGGCGATATCAATATGGCAGCCGCCATACCAGCTGTGGATAAGTATTTCATTCGTTCCCCCGAAAGTAATCGCTGGCTCAATGCCAGCTTTTAGTACTGCAGCGATACGATGCCGCCGCAATGGTTAGCGCCCCTGGCCGCGATGCGCCCAGGCGGTCATACGTTTCTCTAATTGGGCAAAAGCTCGTACATCACCATGGCCATGGCGCTGATAACCAATAACCCTGCAAATACCAGCCCCATACGCATTTGCGAACCAGCGCTCATCATCAGGTAGCCAATGCCCTGATTGGATGCGACAGTTTCCGACACAACTGTGCCAACAAAGGCCAACGTAATGGCGACTTTCAACGAGGCAAAAAAGTAGGGCAGCGAGCGCGGCAGACCCACTTTCAGCAGTACGTCCATCCGCCGTGCACCGAGCACTCGCAGCACATCTTCCATCTCGGGTTCTAGCGTGGCTAAGCCGGTAGCGACGTTGACCACAATGGGAAAGAAGCAGATCAAAAGGCGGTAAGAATTGCCGGCACCGAACCAATCCCAAACCAGACCACTAAAATCGGCACAAAGGCCACTTTGGGAATAGCATTAAAACCCACTAACAACGGGTAGCATGCGTTATATAGAAAGCGTGACGAGCCGATAATAAAGCCCAACACCAACCCTACGGCAACGCCCAGACCAAAGCCGATCAGCGTGGTCCAGAAGGTTTGCCAGGAGTGCATGGCGATGGGGCCGGAATAAGTCACCAGCGCCTGTGCGGTCTCCAAGGCGCTAGGGAAGATAAAGCTAGGCACATCAAATACCCGCACCGTGGCTTCCCAGATAATGACCAGTGCGGCCACTGCAATCCAGGGCGCCAATCGCTCTACTAACTGATTATGTTTCGTCATAAGCGCGTCTTCTGTTACATACTGCGCACTTCACCAATCTGAGCGCGTAGTTCTTGCACTAGATCAATAAAGGGCTTTTGGTAAGTGGTTTCCAGTGCACGAGGGCGCGGCATTTCGATTGAACGCCGCTCAATCACCCGACCTGGGCGGCGACTCATGATATAGACGGTATCGGCCAGAAACGCCGCCTCGCGCAGATCATGAGTAACCAATACAACGGTAAAGCGCTGCGCTTCCCACAGGTCGCGCAGCACGCACCATAGCTCTTCGCGGGTAAACGCATCCAACGCGCCGAAGGGCTCGTCCAGCATTAACAGCCGGGGTTGATGAATTAATGCTCGACAGATCGATGCGCGCTGCTGCATACCGCCGGAAAGCTGCCAAGGGTATTGGTCTTCATAGCCTTCAAGCCCCACGGTCTTGAGCAGCTTGCGCGCCCAGTCAACAAACTCCTCGCGCCGCTTACGAAACTGATGGCGGTAAGGTTTGACGATTTCCAGCGGCAGCAAAACGTTATCCAGCGTAGTGCGCCAAGGCAGCAGGTTGGCGTTTTGAAACGCCATGCCGGAGATCTTCAGCGGCCCAGTCACCGGTTCTCCGTCTACCTTAATAGTACCGCCGGTCGGCGGTTGCAGCCCTGTACACAACTTCATGAAAGTGGATTTACCACATCCGGATGGCCCCACGAAGGCAACAAATTCGCCCTCGTGAATGCTCAAATCGATCGCTTCAATGGCATTACCGCTACCATCGTAGGCGTGGCTAACATCGTCAAACGTAACAAAACCAGACGCCATACTTATTCGCCTTCTTGATCTAGCAGTTGGCGTTCACTGCTCGGCGGCAGGTAGCGAGAATTGAACACTTGGTCAGGCGACGGCAGCGCCGGCAGGTCATAGGCATCGGCAACCAGCTGGATGGCCTCGCGCAAGCGCTCTTCATCAACACCCCCACGCCATACTCGCGGGCATCCGGTGTATCTACCACGCTATCCAATGCCAATTTCAAACGGCGTGTTTCTATCTCCACATCAATCAAGCTATCGCGCTCACGTACGTACTCAATCGCTGCTTCAGGGTCTTTAAGCGTTTCGCCCAGGGCGCGATTAAACGCCCGCAAAAAACCCTTGCACCGCCTCAGGATGTTCATCGGCAAACTCGTCGCTGGCGATAATGGCGTTGCCATATAGCGGTACACCATATTCGGGGAACGGCATAATCGTCAGCTCATCTTCACTCATACCTCGCTCTTCAAGGTTGAGCAGGCTGGTGAAGTAGAAACCGGTAATGGCATCCACATCGCCGCGGCTAAGCAGTGTTTCACGCAAAGAAGGGTCAACGTTCTGCCACTCAACAGCGTCAGCTTCCAGATCGTTGGCCTCGGCAAAAATACCCCAGGCGCGGTAACCGGTATCGAAGGCAGGTGCAGCAATGGTTTTACCAGCTAAGTCCGCCGGGGATTCGATATTGCTATCCCTTGCGGGCAAAGACAGCTGCAGGCGTTCCATCGTATACAATGTAAACACCGCTAATGCCGGGGCCATCGGGGTTTTCTGCGAGAAACTCGACCAGCGCATTGAGATCGCCAAAGCCCATTTCGTAGGCACCCGAGGCAACACGATTAATCGCACCTGCTGAACCGCTGCCGGAGTCAATTTGAACATCCAGGCCCTCGTCGGCGAAGTAGCCGCGCGCTTCCGCCATTAGGAAAGGTGCCGCCGGGCCCTCAAAGCGCCAATCTAGTTGGAAGCGAATCTTAGTTTCTTCGGCATGACCCAGTACAGGCAGCCATAAGAAGACGGTAGCACCCGTTAATACAGCACGTTTTAATCCGCTACAGAGCATTGATGAAGCGTTCATGGCAAGCGTCCTTGTATACAAAAACTGTCTTATACCTTTAGCACGAACACTGCCATTTTTAATTAATTGCAATTATTTCAATAACTTAATTTATTTCCCTTCTGACACATACGATCACTCAGATAGACCTCCACGACACTGACCTACCCTCAATGCGCTAATAAAGTGCGCATAAAAACATTCCGCACCAAAAACTTTCTTTATTAGACGTTGGTCTATATTACCGATATACTGTGACCAGTTTCCTGTCCTCGCGCCATTCTTTGAATGGCGCTTTTTACCCGCAATTTCCCTTTGTGTGTTCAGGAACCTCTTCACTGCCATGCGGCGTTAATCCGCTTAACGGTGCCTTTTGATAGGCTAAATTTCCGCTCCTTCCCGCTTCCCCATAAGGGTATTTGATATGACCCAACCAAGCCCCAACCCTGAGGGCTCCCAACGTTTTTCGCTTGGCGATCCATTAGTGCTGACCCTCAGCATCGGCTTTATCGTCGCTTTTCTTGGGCTGTCCTTCTATGACGTTTCCCTGGTTGCGGACAGCATCAGTGCGAGTTTTGCCTGGACGGCATTGGTGCTGGGTAGCTACTTCCAGCTGCTGCTCTTAATGACGTTTTTCATTGCCATCGGCTTGGCCATGACCCCGGCGGGAAAAGCCAAAATCGGTAATCTGGATGCACCAGAAATGAGCACGTTCAAGTGGCTCTCGATCATTCTGTGCACGCTGCTGGCAGGTGGCGGGGTTTTCTTTGCTGCGGGTGAGCCGGTTTATCACTTTGTGGTGACGCCGCCTGCCTTTGATAGCGAAGCGGGCACTGCAGAAGCCGTTTCCGGTGCTTTGGGGCAGTCCTTTATGCACTGGGGCTTTATGGCCTGGGCCGTATTGGGGTCATTGACGGCAGTCGTTCTAGCGCATGCTCACTACGTGAAAGGGCAGCCGCTGCAGCCACGTACGCTGCTTTACCCTATTCTGGGTGAGCGCTTAATGCGTGGCCCACTGGGTGGCTTGGTCGACGCCTGCTGTGTGATTGCGCTGGTGGCGGGCACCGTGGGCCCAATCGGCTTTCTCGCCACGCAGGTTAGCTTTGGTCTTCATGAGCTGTTTGGTCTGCCGGAAGGCTACACCGGCCAACTGATTATTCTGGGCATACTTGCCAGCATTTATGTGCTCTCTTCCATGAGCGGCGTACACAAAGGTATTCAAATACTTAGCCGGTTCAACGTGTTATTGGCGCTCGCCATTGGGGCGGTGATTATTGTATTTGGCCCCACCCTGTTTCTGGTTAATAGCTACGTTTCAGGCATGGGCGCTTATATCAGTGAATTCTTCACCATGGCGACCATGACCGCTGAAACGGCACCAGCGTGGTGGATGCAGTGGTGGACAGTGTTCTTCTTTGCCTGGTTTATCGGTTACGCACCGGTAATGGCCATTTTGTGGCGCGTATTTCGCGCGGTCGCAGCATCCGCGAAATGATCATCGCCGTGGCGGTGCTGGCGCCGATTGCTACCACCGTGTGGTTTACCCTGCTGGGCGGTTCGGGCATTTACTATCAACTCACTGGCGTGATTGATTTAACCGACGCACTGAATAACTTTCAGTTTGATGTCGCCACGTTAACCGTCGCCCAAGCACTGCCCGGCGGCACCTGGATGGCGCTGGCCATTTTGCTGCTAACGACGATTTTCGTAGCGACCACCGGCGACTCAATGAGCTACGCAATCGCAGTGGTCGGCGCGGGCCATGACAACCCAAGCCCGGTAATGCGTGCCTTCTGGGGCATCGCCATGGCGCTAATGGCTGCCGTGCTGCTATATATGGGCGCCGGTCAGATTAGCGCGCTGCAGCAGTTCATTGTTATCACCGCGATTCCGGTGTCGTTGATCCTGCTGCCGTCACTCTGGAATGGCCCGCAGGCAGCTTATGCCATGGCGCGGGAACAGGGCATCATTGAATAGGTAAGCCGCTCTAGCCCCAGCTCCCTTAAAGACTTTCCAGCAGCCGCAGAATCATTTGCGGCTGCTGATTGGCCTGGGCCAACATAGCAATGCCTGCCTGCTGCAAGATTTGCGCACGAATAAGATTGGAAACTTCCTGGGCATAGTCAGCATCTTGGATGCGCGAACGGGCGGCGGAAGTGTTGACAATATTGTTATTGAGGCCATCGATCACGCTCTCAAAGCGATTCTGCACAGCGCCCATATAGCTACGTTGGTGATCTAGCCGCTTGATAGCTTCATCAACCATATCGATAGGCTTTTCCGTCCCACTGCCATCGTCCAGTACGCTTAAGCCTTCCAGCCCCAGCCCTTGTAAATTCATGGCTTCAAAACGCACCGCGATGCTATCGCCAGCGTTGGCACCGACCTGAATATGTAACGACCTGGTCTCATTGATCAGCCCAATGCCGTTGAAGTTACTTTGCCCGGCAATGCGGTCGATCTCTTCCAAGCATTGACCGATCTCATTTTGAATCGAAGCAAGGTCACCAGAGGAGTTGGTGCCGTTAGCCGCTTGCACACTCAGTTCGCGTATGCGCTGAAGGTTATCGTTGATCTGATCGAGCGAACCTTCCGCTGTTTGCACCATAGAGATGCCATCATTGGTATTGCGGATCGCCTGGGTCATACCGCTGATTTGTGCCGTCATACGGTTGGCGATCGCCTGCCCGGCCGGGTCATCCTTGGCACTGTTGATGCGTAGCCCGGATGAGAGGCGCTGCATAGCGGTCTGCGTCGCTTGCTGACTGCCGCGCAGATTGTTTTGCGTGATGAGGGACATCAAGTTGGTGTTAAGGCTGAACAACGCGCGCCTCCGGGGCGTTAGCCGACCAGGCAAGGGCGGCTATATCGCTATTATCGGCCTTCTGATGGAAATCATGAGCGTTTTGCCGGTTCAAGCGTACGACCGCTGCTAGCGAGTACTTCATCGACCGGTGTTTTTACATAGTCGTGCTGATAGTAGCCTTCATCAACCACCTTTCCATCCCATGCCACAATGTCCAGATCCATCGTACGCGGTCCCGATTTAATTGTTCCCCGCACCCTGCCTAAACGATCTTCTACTTCTTTGAGATAGGCTCGAAACGCCTCATACTCAAGGTGCGTACTGACGAACAGCGCTGCATTTAAGAAATCAGGTTGTTGCTTGAAACCCACTGGCGTCGTGAGAATCGCTTTTGAACGAGCCAGCAAATTGCATTCACGGCCAATAATGTCGAGAGCTTGAGCGAAATAGTGGTCAGGGTCGATATTCGATCCCAATGAGATTAAACACTCATGAAGGGGGGTAGCCTGCTCGGTAGGTAAAGAGGGTGATGGCATTGCAACATCCTATTCAAGTGGCACTTTCTAGAACAGCTCTATTGTGATACAGCGGTATAAATACCTTCAGGCCAGCGCTGCGTGCAAGCTCTGTACAAGTTATTGACAAACGTTACACTCACGCAGAAAGTCTTTTCATGCCCATTAATCTCTATGCCCATTAATATACCCAATAAACAGTAGGGAACGCTGTATGCACCAACATGCTGCTCTGGTAACTGGCGGTGCCACTCGCTTAGGCCGGCACTTTGCTGAAGCCCTGGCCGATGCGGGTTATGACATCGCCTTGCACGTTAATCGCTCTCGCAACGAAGCTGAAGAAGTCGCTAAAGGCATTCGCGCCAAGGGACGCGAGTGTGAAATTTTCACTGCGATTTTTTGAGTGATCAGTTAAGCGAAGAACTAGGCGGTTTACTTCAGACGGCGAAGCGACGCTTTCCTGGCCTTAACCTGCTGCTCAATAGCGCTTCCGCCTATGAGCCTGCACCCATTGCCGCTACAGAACTCGCTATGCTGGAAACGCAGTTCCGGGTCAATATGTTTACCCCGCTTTTGCTAACACGCCACTTTGCCGAGACGGTTCATGAGGGCCAAGTGATCAATATCATTGACAACAAAGTGGCCTACCACCAATACCCTTACGCGGCCTATTTACTCTCAAAAAAGAGCTTGGCGGAGATGACTCGAATGGCAGCGCTGGAGTTCGCTCCACGCATTCGGATTAACGGCATTGCGCCTGGCGTGGTGCTGCCTGCCTCTCAGCGTACTAGCGACTACCTTGAGTGGCGCACTGAAGGAATCCCCCTTCAGCGCCGAGGCGAGCCGGCCCATCTGGTGCAAGCTTTACACTACCTGCTGGGCAATGCCTTCGTCGCTGGTCAAATTCTGTTTGTCGATGGCGGTGAATCAATCAATGTCGAAGGGCGCCACTCAGAAAACTATAGCCCTTAAAAACCGTGACATTAGAAACAGTAACCCTTAAAACGCAGCGGGGCCACCCGAAGGTGACCCCGCTGTAGCGCTGATAACGGCCGATTTACAATAACGACAGGTTAGGTTTCATCGACGTCATCATGGTCGGGCTTAAGATGGTCAGGCTCATTGGTTTGCTGCACGCTTTGCTGGGTATCGTCCCGAGCAATGGGCGCCTCTTCCACTTTCTTCTCTTTAGCGGTCGACTCCAAGACCCGCACATTGGCAGGTGGTGTCTTCCCATTTTTGGTCTCACCAAAGTAGAGCGTGGTGTGCGGGAAAGGAATTTCTATACCCGCTTCATCAAAGCGCAGTTTAACCAGGCGATTGTAGGCGCGACCGACACCCCACTGATCGCCCGGCGTGGTTTTAATCACCACGCGGATATTCACAGAGCTATCCGCCAGCGCAGTAACGCCTGCCACGGTTAAGTCGTCCAATAGCTTTTTGCCGTGCTCCTCGCTCGCTTTGAGATCTTCAAAGGCCAGCTTGAGCTGTTCAATCGCCTCGTCAATGCTTTCATTGTAGCCAATACCGTATTCACCCACATGGTTGCCGTACTCACGCATGTAGTTGGAAACGGTATCCACACTTGAGAACGGCACGATGTGGTAAGTACCGGATAGATCGCGAATACCGACCGAGCGAATGCTGAGGCGTTCAGCGGTTCCCGTCACACCGCCCACCGTGACCACGTCACCGGTGTTCATGGCATTTTCTACCTGGATGAACACACCGGTAATCACATCCTGCACCAGCTTCTGGGCACCAAAACCAATGGCCAGACCCAGCACACCGGCACCGGCAATCAGCGGGCCGATATTGATGCCAATTTCCGATAGCACAATCATGCCGGTGATCGTCACCATGGCGATCGCCAGCGCATTGCGGAACAGGCCGAGCAAGGTTTTCGCCCGCGCAGAGGGCTCGCCGTAGCCGGTTTCCGGGTTGAGCTTATGCTCAATCAGGCTCGCTAGACCCAGCCAGACAGCTAAGGCCACTATCAAAATCACTGCCACACTGGCCAGGTTACCAACCAGATTAGCGCCACCTTCAGAGGCATACCAGGCGGCTAGATCAAAGGCACCCCAGGCATTCAGCACAACCATGACGACCACGATCAAAATGATCGTGCGCAGCACACGCAATGCATTAGGTACATAGCTATTTAAACGCTTTTCAAGCAAGGGCAGTTTGCGCCGCAGGTCGTCGGACAGCGTGATACGGCGGCCAATGGTCTGGGTAAGGAAAGACGATACCAACAACCCGACGACAATCGCAGCCAGGGACTTGAGGGTAGCAAACAACACAAACGGCAGCGCATCGCCGGGGCGGGTTAACGTCAGTACCAACACGATCAAAAAAATACAGCAGCGCGAACAGGTGCCAAGTACGGGCAAATAGCTGCAGCGAGACACGGCTGGCGGTTAGCGTCGACTTGGCAGCCATATCATTAAGGTTATCGCGAAGGCGCTTGCGGTTTTTAAGTACGACGACCACCGCATAGATAAATGCCAACAGCATAATCAGCGTGCCTATCGCTTGTCCCAACGAGGCCGCCACGTAGAAATTGACCAGCGGCACTACGACCATCAGGCCGTAACCTACCATGCCGATCAATCGGGCTAACCAGCGGTTCCAGTAGGACGCTTCCTGGGCCGAAATAGGCAGCAGGCGAAGCCCTTCGTAGCGTGAAGAGAACAACATCCGCACACCGGCCTTGAGTAACTCAATAATCAAGAACGCGTTTAAAAACAGCGAGGCGCGAGTGGAAAGCTCACCGGCTTCACCAATGGCAAACGTAGCCAGTAAGTTGCCGCCAACGTAGGCAAAGGCGACAAGCAACACATCAATGATGGCGGCAATCGCTACGCAGGCAATCAAACGCAGTACCGGTGTTAAATTGGTGCCATTTAGCGACCAGCCGCTGATTTTAGTAAACAGCGGCTTTGCTAGTCGCCGGAAAATCATAAACATGGCAAAGGTAGCGACAATCACAATACCCAGATTGATCGCTGCACTGATGAACGCGGCCATATCAAAGACACTGTCTGCCTCTTGCCCCGTAAACAGTTCTCCCACGATGCTAACCACTTGCTCAAACTGACCCCCCACATCGCTTACTACGCGACTGGTGAGTTCAGCTAACTGGCGTGGCAACGACACATCTTCAGGCGCTATTTCGCTGCCCTGGGCAGCCGCTTCTGGCGAGAGCTCATCGGCAATACCATCGGGCAGCGCTGACGCTTGGCTGCGCAACATCTCAATCAGCTCTTGCCGCGCCTGCTCATCTTCCAGCAGATTAGCCAACGCCTCATAGGACGTAGGCGACGACTCAGCTGATTCTGCTGCGTCTTCTTCGGCGCTGGCAGGCTCAGTTGCCGTGCTCTGCGCCATTGCTGGCATGGCCATAATAGCGATCATCACTAATAGCCATGCAGCTAGCCAGGGTAATAAACGAAGTGGCTTCACACCTTAGCCTCCTTTGGGTGAGTGTTCTGTTCGATCTAACGGCTGCTTGGCCTTACCAAGCCTACCGTTTTAAGCAAGTCTGCTAGACAATCGCTACTGCCTGCACTGTACACTGCTAGCGCAGCTTGTTAAAAAGTTGTACAGGGTAACATGAGTTGATTAATAAGGTGTTTCACTGACACAACGGCGCTAACCAATGGTGCGCTAGCAACAATACCACGGCGTAGCGGGCACCTTTGGCGACCACAATCCACGCTAACGCCCGCCACCAGGGCAATCGAAACACACCGGCTAGCACGGTAAGAGGGTCGCCAATAATCGGCGTCCATGAAATCAGCAGGCTCAGCTCGCCAAAGCGGTGATACCAGCCCTCAGCGCGAGCCAAGCTCCGCGGTGATGCGGGAAACCAGCGACGGTCCTGAAACTGCCGTGCATAGCGTCCCAGGGCTACGTTGACCATACTGCCCAGGGTATTCCCCGTGGTAGCCACCACCCAAAGCGCCAGCGGCGCCTCCCAGACACCACAATCGCGCCAGCCACACTTCTGACCCACCGGGTAGCAGCGTAGCGCTCGCCAGGGCGACAAAAACAGGCTCAGCATAGCTCAGCGGACCCCATTAGCGTGGCACCTGACCACCCAACTGTTGGGTGATCTCATCCGCCAGCTGGCGAACCAGTTCGCCGAGCGCTAACAATCGAGCCTCAGGAATACGCGCCATCGGGCCTGACACCGAGATCGCCGCCAGTGGCGTACTGTGCTCGTCGAATACGCAAGCAGCCACGCAGTGCAAACCGATAGCATGCTCTTCGCGGTCACAGGCAAAACCCTGAGCGCGAATCTGTGCCATCTCGGTTTGCAGGGGTTCCGGTTGATAAAGCGTATTGGCGGTCACTCTTACCAACTCGCGGCCATCTAGCAATTGAGCGCGCTCGTCATCTGACATCCACGCTAGCAGCGCTTTACCGACGCCGGAGGCGTGCAGCGGCGCACGGGAGCCTAGGCGAGTGATCATACGCATCATCTGGGGAGATTCATGCTGGGCGAAACACCGCCGTATCCCCATCACGGATACCCAAATTAGCGGTTTCGCCGGTTTCGGCCGTTAGGCGGCGCAACAATGGTCGGCTGGTCGCCACCACGTCGCGCGCTTCAAGAAAGCTATTGCCGATACGGAAGGTTTTAACATCAATTCGCCATAACCCTTGCTCATTCTCTTGGGTCACAAACCCCTGGCTTTGTAGCGCCTGTAACAGACGATGGGTCGTCGATGGTGCTAACTCGGCCATTTCTGCCACTTCCGAAAGGGCTAATCCTAGGGGCTCGCTGCAAGATACTCCAGCAGCGTTAAGCCGCGTACCAGCGACTGGCTATGGCCGCCGCTAGCTTTGGCGGTATTCGCCGGACGACCGACCGTCCTGCGCTTGGCTTCACTCACCTGGTTTTCTCCTAAAGACGCTCCTAAAAGACGCTTACAAAAGGCGCTCTTACCTAAAGCGCCTTTGACTAAGATGCCTTTCCTAAAACACAAAGGGCGCCAGGATAACGTGCCAACATAGCCGTTGTCGCGCTTTCGGAAACGAATTCCATTCATTGGCAAGCTTTATCAGCGATGCCGCCATTGCGGTGATCGTTTAGCCATGAACGCATCGATTCCCTCGCCGACATCCTCAGCCAGCATATTGCAGGCCATGGTTTCCCCGGCGAAGGCGTAAGCTTCCTCAAGTGGCATGGCAAGCTGGCGAGCAAACATCGCTTTGCCCGTTCGCACTGCCACAGCGCTTTTAGCGCAGATGCTGGCGGTCAGCGCGTCAGTTGCCTCATCCAGCGCATCGTCTTCTGCTACACGGTTAATCAAGCCCCACTCGGCGGCCTGATCGGCGCTGATAAACTCCCCGGTAAGCAGCATTTCCATAGCGCGCTTGCGTTGGATATTACGCGAGAGCGGTACGGCCGGGGTGGAGCAAAACAGGCCAACGTTAATGCCGGAGACGGCAAACCGGGCGCTGCGCGCCGCTACTGCCAGGTCACAACTCGCGACCAGTTGGCAGCCCGCGGCGGTAGCGATGCCCTGCACTTTGGCAATCACCGGTACCGGCAGGTGCACAATGGCCTGCATCACTTCGCTACAGCGGGAAAATAGCGCCTGGTAGTAGGCTTTATCGGGGTTGGCGCGCATCTGCTTTAAGTCATGCCCGGCGCAGAAGGCTTTACCTTCGGCGGCAAGTACCACGCAACGCACGCTGCTATCGTGAGCAATCTCGGTTAGCGCATCTTGAAGGGCTTGCAGCATGGCTTCAGAGAGCGCGTTAAATCGCTCGGGTGCGCTCATGGTGAGCGTTACAACGCCTTGATGCTCAAGGCGTTGGAGAAGAAAGCAGTAGAAGATGGATCGTCTGAGCTGAAGGACATGGTGAACTCCTGGTATGAGTAGCACAGTGTCCATTAGTCTAGCGCACAAGCTTTTATCAGGCTTTTTCATTAGGCGGGTATCGCGGCCTAAGGGGTGCGGCTCGCCGCGCTGTTTCGCTAGATCGATTTGACGCTGGCGCTCACGGGCAGCGGCACGCGTCTTCTCCGGCAATGAATCGATGCAGTGGGGCAGCTTATTCCCGGCTCATACGCAGATGACTGCATATCCTCGGCTGAGATGGGCATGCGGCAGGCGTGACACTGCTCGAACTCGCCTTTCGTTAAATCGTGGCGCACCGTGACCCGGTTATCGAACACGAAGCACTCACCGCGCCATAGCGACTGCTCTTCCGGGACTTTTCCAGGTAATTCAGCACACCACCTTTCAGATGATAAACCTCTTCAAAGCCTTCTTTAAGCATAAAGCTTGAGGCTTTTCACAACGGATGCCGCCGGTACAGAACATGGCCACTTTCTTGTGCTTTTCCGGGTCGTAGTGCTCACGCACATACTCGGGAAACTCACGGAAAGTAGTGGTTTTAGGGTCAATCGCCCGTTCAAAACTACCGATCGCTACTTCGTAGTCATTGCGGGTATCGATCACCAGTACTTCCGGGTCAGCGATGATGTCGTTCCACTCTTCGGGCTCAACATAGGTACCGACAGTGTCGTTGGGATCGATATCGGGCACGCCTAACGTGACGATCTCTTTTGAGCTTCACCTTGGTGCGATAGAAAGGGGTTTCGTCGCAATAAGACTCTTTATGATCAATATCAGCCAAGCGTGGGTCAGCGGTCAGCCAGGCAAGCAAGCCGTCAATACCTTCACGACTGCCAGCGACGGTGCCGTTAATGCCCTCTTTGGCGAGCAGCAGCGTGCCCTTTACGTCGTTATCGAGCATGGTTTGCCGCAGTGGCTCGCGCAGCGCTTCGAAGTCGCTCAGGGTGACAAATTTATACAGCGCCGCAACCACGATGGGCGGCGTTTGAAGAGTGGTTGTCATGGAGTGCTCCAGGTAGTCGCCCTCGTAAAGGGCGGACCGGGTTTAAACAGGCCGCGATTTTACTCGAAAGCTAACCAAAAGTTTAGCGCTGGCGATCACATTTGATGCATCGATTTATTCGAAGATATCGTGCTGAAAGCTTCACCCCACACAGCCGCAGTGAGGCGTATATTGTCACTATTCCCTCACGCAACCTGCGGAGCACAGCATGATTATTCGTCGTTCAAACGAGCGGGGCTACGCCGACCACGGCTGGCTACGCTCTTTCCATACCTTTTCATTTGCCAACTACGTTGACCGCAACCACATGGGCTTTCGCGCCCTGCGCGTGATCAACGAGGATCGCGTCGCGGGCGGCCATGGCTTTGGCGCCCACCCCACCGGGATATGGAGATTATTTCCTACGTGCTGGAAGGGGAAATGGAGCATAAAGACAATATGGGCAACGGCGAGGTGATGCGCCCAGGCGATGTGCAGCGTATGTCGGCAGGCACCGGGGTGCTGCACAGCGAGTTCAATCACTCCAAACAGAACGAGCTGCATTTCCTGCAAATATGGATTGAGCCTAAACAGCTCGGCATTAAGCCCAGCTACGAGCAGAAAGCATTTCCTACCGCTGAGCGGCAGGGCCAGTGGCGGCTTGTTGCTTCTGAAGAAGGCCACGAAGGCTCAGTAAGCATCAATCAGGACATGAACCTTTACGCGGGCTTGTTCAACGCTGGCGAACAGCCAACCCTGCCGCCTGCGCGCTACGCTTGGTTGCATGTTGTTAATGGCGAAATGGAGGTCAATGGCGCGACGCTTCACGCAGGCGACGCTGCAGCGTTCCAACCGGATGAGGCGATCAATCTCACTGGTAAACAAGCAGGCGAAGTGCTGCTGTTTGATCTCGCTTGATTAGTTGTTTTCGACGCTAACCAAAACGGCCCCAATGAAGGGGCCGTTTAATGTCTGAAACAACGTCTTAGCTAACAGGATTAGCTATTTTGTGACGAGTAGAGCGCACGAATTTTCAGTGTGTGATCTACCTCACGCAACGCTTCCAGCGCCTGAGGGCCGTAGGCTTTATCCACGTCGATGACCACATAGCCGACTTTCTCGTTGGTCTGAAGATACTGGCCCGAGATGTTAATGCCGTTTTCAGACAGCACGCGGTTAATCTGCGACAGCACGCCCGGCACGTTGTCGTGAATGTGCAGCAAGCGGTGCTTGTCCGGGTGAGCCGGCAGCGCCACTTCGGGGAAGTTGACCGACGTCACGGTGGTACCGTTATCGGAGTAAGTGATCAGTTTTCCGACACTTCAATACCGATATTCTCCTGGGCTTCCAGGGTAGAACCACCGATGTGCGGCGTCAGAATCACGTTCTCTAGGCCGCGTAGCGGCTTTCGAACTCTTCGTCGTTGCCTTTGGGCTCGACCGGGAAGACGTCGACTGCGGCACCGTTGAGATTACCCGCTTTAATGGCCTCGGCCAACGGTTCAATCTCCACCACGCTGCCACGCGAGGCATTGATAAAAATCGCGCCAGGCTTCATGGCAGCGATCTCTTTGCGCCGATCATCCAGCGGGTAGAGGCAAGGTCGGGCACGTGCAGGCTAACCACATCGGCGCGCCCCAATAGCTCTTCCAGGCTGGCGACCTGACTGGCGTTACCCATACCCAACTTGGTGATCACATCGTAATAAATGACGTTGAAGCCCAATGATTCCGCCAGTACGGAAAGCTGCGCACCAATGCTGCCGTAGCCCACAATGCCCAAGGTCTTGCCGCGCGCTTCGTGGGAATTCTTCGCCGACTTTAACCAACCCCCTGGTGGGCACGGGCGTTCTTCTCGGGAATACCGCGCAGCAGCATGATCGCTTCCGCCAGCACCAGCTCGGCCACCGAGCGGGTGTTGGAGTACGGCGCATTAAACACCGCGATACCCCGCGTAAGCGCGGCGGTCAAATCGACCTGATTGGTGCCGATACAGAAACAGCCAACGCCGACCAGCTTCTCGGCCGCCTCGAACACGCGCTCAGTCAGCTGGGTGCGGGAACGAATACCAATGAAGTGCACATCACGGATCTTTTCGATCAGCGCGTCTTCATCAAGCGACGTGGGGAGATGCTCGATATTTTCATAACCGGCGTTGTGAAAATTGTCCACCGCACTTTGGTGGACGCCCTCGAGTAGCAGGATCTTGATCTTGCTCTTGTCCAGGGACGTTTTGGCCATGGCTGAATCAACCTCTATGGTCGGCGGCATGCGCCGTGTATCGGTTCACGGGAGGCGCATATCGTAGCACAGCCCACTCCATTCAGGCCGGGTCTAGATGATGAAAAGTGTGCGTGCTGACAATGAATACAGCGCAAGTCGTTACTATAAGCGTAGGCTGAAAGGCAGACGCCACCCCTGGCGTCGGTGTATACTGTGCGCTTATTTCAGCTTATTTTAAAAACATACCGGTTTGCAGGCGCACCCCATGAGCGATACGACATCACCTCCGCAGGATTTTGCCGCGACGGTTGAACAACTCGAAACTATCGTTGAACGTCTTGAGTCAGGCGAGCTCTCATTGGAAGATGCGCTGACCGCGTTTGAACAAGGCGTGCGGCTAACGCGCGATGCTCAGCAGCGCCTGGATAGCGCCGAGCTTAAGGTTCGTGCGCTCAGTGAAGACCGCGAAGGCCGTCTAAACGTAACGCCGTTTGATGGCCCCGACGACCCCAAGGATGCGGCCGACGAAGAGAGCAAGGAGACGCCCCCATGGTAGCCACGCAGCGAAGCCCGCTTGCCACCCAGCGCCATACCAGCACTGCCCGCGTTGATGCCACTTTGGCAGCCCTGTTTGATAGTCGTCCAGCGGTAGCGCCACGTCTTGAGGCCGCCATGCGCCATGGCCTGCTGGTGGGCGGTAAACGCCTGCGCCCGTTGCTGGTGTATATGGCCGGCCATGCGCTAGGGGCTAAAAACGACGACTTGGATGCACCCGCCGCAGCCATTGAGTTAATCCATGCCTACTCGCTGATCCATGACGATTTACCCGCAATGGACGACGACGACCTGCGCCGCGGCCAGCCTACTGTGCATAAAGCCTTCGATGAGGCGAGCGCAATACTGGCTGGCGATGCACTGCAAGCACTAGCGTTTGAAGTACTCGCCAGTACTGCCCATCCACGTCTGGCGAATATGGTACACACGTTAGCTGACGCCTCGGGGCGAGATGGCATGGTGGCAGGACAGGCGCTGGATTTAGACGCCGTTGGCGGTCACCCCGATGTTGACGCCTTAGCCCATATGCATGCTCATAAAACCGGCGCCCTCATTGTGGCGGCTGTCCGCCTGGGCGGCTTGGTGGCGGTGGCTGACGATGACCCCCGCTTAACCGCGTTGACTCGCTACGCACGCGCCATTGGTCTAGCCTTTCAGATTCACGACGATATCCTGGACGTGATCGGCGACACCGTTACGCTAGGCAAAACGTCAGGCGCTGATGCCGCCCGAGCCAAGCCCACCTACCCCAGCCTGCTGGGGCTTGAGGGCGCTCAACGAAAAGCACATAGCCTGATTGACGAGGGCCATTGCCGCGCTCGCCCCCTTGGGCGAACGTGCCGCACCGCTGGCCGACTTAGCCCACTACATGATCGAGCGCGACCACTAAAGATGCCCATGAAGCTGTTCGACGTAATACCCCGCGAGCGCCCCGCGACGCCGCTGCTCGACTCCTTTGACCACCCCGCTGCCCTGCGGGCCATGAACGCCAACAGCTCGGCCAATTGGCTGACGAGCTACGCGCCTATCTACTTTATAGCGTGGGTGTCTCGGGTGGTCATTTTGGCGCCGGGCTCGGCGTGGTTGAGCTGAGCGTTGCCTTGCACCACATTTTCCATACGCCCCATGACCGCCTGGTCTGGGATGTGGGCCATCAAGCCTACCCGCATAAAATCCTTACCGGCCGGCGTGAAACGATGCTCAGCATTCGCCAGCACGGCGGTTTGGCGGCGTTTCCACGCCGCGCCGAGTCTGAGTACGACACCTTCGGGGTCGGTCACTCCAGTACGTCGATTTCGGCGGCGCTAGGCATGGCATTGGCGGCGAAAGCTCAAGGCGATAAACGGCGAGTGTGCGCGATTATCGGCGACGGCGCGCTTACTGCAGGCATGGCATTTGAAGCCCTTGCCCACGCGGGCCATGTCGATGCCAATCTGTTGGTGATACTCAACGATAACGAAATGTCGATCTCCGAGAACGTCGGCGGCATGGCGACCTATCTCGCCCGCGTGCTCTCCAGCAAGCCCTACCTCAAAATGCGCGAAGAGGGCAAAAGTGCTGTCGCATCTGCCCGGCGCATTGGAACTTGCCCGGCGCACCGAAGAGCATATGAAAGGCATGGTGAGCCCCGCCACGCTGTTTGAAGAGATGGGCTTTAACTACGTTGGCCCGATCGACGGCCATGACCTCGAATCGCTGACCGATACGCTGGAAAACCTGCGTGATCTAGAAGGCCCGCAGTTTCTGCATATCAAAACCGTGAAAGGTAAAGGTTTCCTGCCAGCTGAAGCAGATCAAATTGGCTACCATGCGATCACCAAGCTGGAGAAACCAAGCACCACAGTCAGCGCCGCGACGGTTAGCAAACCGGCGGTTAAGAGCGTCGCCAAGAAAAAAATACTGCAATGTGTTCGGCGACTGGCTATGCGATATGGCCGCCGTTGATCCGCGCCTGATGGGTATTACGCCCGCGATGCGCGAAGGTTCCGACCTGATTCGCTTCTCCAAAGAGTACCCACAACGCTATTTCGATGTTGCGATTGCCGAGCAGCACGCCGTGACGCTAGCGGCGGGTATGGCCTGCGAAAGCATGAAGCCGGTGGTAGCAATTTACTCAACCTTTCTACAGCGTGGCTACGATCAGTTGATTCATGACGTCGCGGTGCAGAATCTGGATGTCACCTTCGCCATTGACCGGGCGGGGCTCGTCGGTGAAGACGGCCCCACCCACCACGGCAGCATGGATCTTTCCTTTCTGCGCTGCGTACCGGGCATGGTGATCCTGGCGCCGGCCGATGAAGCCGAATGCCGTGCCATGCTCAGTGCGGCTTACCATCATCCTGGCCCCGCTGCGGTGCGCTACCCCCGGGGCACCGGCCCAGGCGTGGAGATCCCTGCCCACCTAGAGCCGCTTCCCATCGGCAAAGCCGAGGTGCCGCCAAGCGGCGAACGATAACGTCCGTATTGCATTGCTTGCCTTTGGCAGCCTGAATAGCGCTGCCGCCGACGTCGCCCAACGGCTTAACGCTACCCATATCAATATGCGCTCCATTAAACCCTTGGATCGCGATGCGATACTGAATGCTGCCGATGAGCATGAATTATTGGTAACACTGGAAGAGAACGTGATTGCCGGTGGCGCGGGCAGCGCCGTGAATGAGTTACTCCACGCTGAAGGGGGTACAGGTAGAAGTGCTCAACCTCGGCTTACCGGACGCTTTTGTGGAGCACGGCACACCCGCACAGCTGCTTGCCGACTGTCAGTTGGATAGCGAAGGCATCGAGCGCGCCATTCGCGCCCGTCTGCCATAGACTGCGGCCCTAGGCCCTTACTTTAAAACGACACTTGAGATTGCCATGCTATTGCTTATTGTTATTTTCGGCCTGATCGGTCTTGCGTTCGGTGGCCCAGTGGGGCTATTGATCGGCGGCGGCCTGGGCTGGTGGCTGGGACGGCGCATCAGCCGTCGACTGAATATCGCGCGGACACGCATCCAGGAAGGCTTTCTAGAATCGATTTTCTCTGTGATGGGTTGCCTGTGCCAAGCCGACGGTAAAGTAACGGATGGCGAGCTGGATGTAGCCGAGAAGTTATTTGACCAAATGCGACTTCAGGGCGAACAGCGTGCCAAGGCCCGCGCTGCTTTTGAGCGCGGCCGCGCCGATGACTTCAACCTAGACGCCGAACTCGCCAACGTTAATCAGTTAACCCAGCGTCAGCCCGTATTACGCCAAGTCTTTATTCAGGTTCAACTTTCAGCCATCGCCGCTGACGGTGTGCTCCACCCCGCCGAGCACGATATGATCCTGCGGGTCGCGCGCGGCGTGGGCTGCAGCGATGCCGAAGTTCAGCAGATTGAAGCGATGCTGCACGGCGCGGCCGCTAACTCCAAAGGCGCCAGCGAAGAAGCCCTTAAAGATGCTTACCGCGTTTTGGGGATCTCTGAAGATGCCAGCGACACCGAGATTAAAAAAAGCCTACCGCCGCCTGATGAGCCAAAATCACCCCGACAAACTCGCCGGAAAAGGCCTGCCAGAAAGCATGCGCGACATCGCCCAGGCGCGCACCAGCGAAATCGGCAACGCCTACGAGCGTATTCGCGAAGCGCGGGGCAGCGCCTGAAGATCGTCACGCTTAGGTAATCGACAGCGCCACGAACCACCGCTAGATTGAAGCATTGATATTGAAGCATCAATTATTGTCGGCAGGAGCACACGCCATGATTACGCTATACAGCTTTCCCCAATCGCGCTCGCTAAGAGCGGCGTGGACACTTGAGGAGCTAGGCCTGGAGTACCAGTGCCAGCATGTGGCGCTGGATAAAGGTGAGGGCCAAACAGCCGAGCATTTGGCGCGCCACCCGGACGGTAAGGTACCGGTCATGGTGGATGGCGATATTCAGTTGTTTGAGTCGGCGCCCATTTGCCGTTATCTAGCCGATACCTATGGCGATGGCACGCTGCTACCCAGCGATCCTGCCGCCCGCGCGCAGGTCGATCAATGGCTCAGTTTTATCATTACGGAAATCGAGCAACCGCTGTGGAATCAAGCCAAGCATAAGTTTGCCCTGCCCCAAGATAGGCGTGTACCCGCCATTTTACCGGTCTGTGCCTGGGAGTTTCAGCGTGCGTTAAGCGCTCTGGAGCGCCGCCACAATGGCCAAGCAACCCTGGTAGGCACCACCTTTACCCTGGCGGATCTGTTTTTAACTCATACCCTGTCGTGGGCAGTCAGTATGAAGCATCGCTTACCCGAGCCGTTACAGGTCTATCGCAAACGCCATACTCAGCGCCCCGCCATGGCTAAGGCCATTGAAAAGAGCAGACGGCCGCAAAGAGCTGAAGGGTCTCTTAAAAGCCAAGCTCATCAAGCAGGTCGTCTACCTGATCCTGTCCTGCCACTGCGTCCGCCTTGTTTTGGCTTACCTGCGGCCCATTACGCAGTCTGGCGTGTTCATCTCGATCATCTTCAGTCTTAACCCCATCGGTGATATTAGGAACATTATCCACCAATACCTGAACAAGCTGTTCTTCGATTAGCTTAATGACTTCCATCATTTTCTTAATCACTTGACCGGTGAGATCCTGGAAGTCTTGAGCCATCATAATTTCTAGCAACTCTTTTGCGTAGCCCCTGTTGCGGTGGGAAGCTTATTGCTCAAAAAGTGCTGCGTATCCTCAACAAGCGCTGGGTCGCTTTCTACCACTGCAGTCGCTACCGCTGCCTGCCAACGCTTATTAAGCGCGGCGCCTTCATCTTCCAGTCTATCTTGCAAGGGTTGCGCGCGTTCAACGGCATTTAGCGCGCGTTCTGCGGCCTGCTCCGTCATCGAGGCAACATAGTTAAGCCGGTCGTTCGCGTCAGGTATCGCTTGCGCTGCCTGGGAGATCTGCTGATCTAACCCCAGCTCTTTCATACTGTCCCGCAGCAGTCTTGTTAAGTGGCCTATACGATGAACCATGTCATCGGCGCTGCCTTGCTTTGCCAGCACCGACGGCATCGTCGAGTCGTGGGCATTATTTGTCGAACTCATGCTAATCTCTTTTGGAAAAGCTCGTTAAGCTTTTCCTTTTGGTCTTGCCCATTAACGATAAGTACCTCAAAGCGATACTACCTTTTTATGAGAAAAACATTGGCGACATTAATGATATAAAACGTCTGTCGACGGACCTTACAGTAGTTGTGAGAAAGCCACCATCGAAGCTCAAGCAAATTAGGTATGAGGTAGTACGGCGCTATAAACGGCAAAGTAATGACAGACGCTTCCGACAATGACAAATAAATGCCAAATAGCGTGGTTATAGGGGATAGCACGCACGGCGTAAAAGATAACGCCTAGTGTGTAGACCACTCCCCGGCGGCTAGTAGTACGATGCCGTTCGCCGATAAGCTTGCCGCCATTTCGCCAGCTGCCAGTACAATCATCCAGCCCATGAGGAGATAAATTGCTACGCGTAACATCGAAAAGCGATGCGGCCAACGTAGCTTGCAGGCAATCCCCACCAGCGCCAGCGACCATACAGCGACAAACAAGACCCAGCCCGTTGGTCCGCGCATATTGACGAGCAGAAAGGGGGTATAAGTTCCTGCAATGAGGAGATAGATCGCGCAGTGATCCAGTAGTTGAAAGCGCTGCTTCCACTGACGATGAGAAATACCGTGGTAAAGGGTCGAGGCAGTGTAAAGCAGCACCAAAGTAGTGCCGTATAGGCTTAAGCTGGCAATTTTCCATGGGTCGGCATGAGCCGTTAAGCTCGCTGCAACCAGCAGTACAACCATTCCCACCAGGCTGAGCACAGCGCCAATACCGTGGGTGATACTGTGTAGCCACTCTTCGATAACGCTGAATTCGCCCAGCGGGTCGTCGACACGAGTATTGTTCATTGGAGGCTCCTCTAAACGCCCTTACGAATTCATCGCTTAATTATTTTATAGCTTGGGCATGCAAAATGACGAGTCGCCTTCATCAAGAAACTGCTCGCGGCAGTTGGCTCCCCTACTTAACAGAATAAAACCGAACCCGGATACATGTGCCGAGTTCGGTTCTTTATAGAGCCATTACTCTGATCTTCGCAGATTCTCGCTGACGCTCTTAAAGCGTTGGATAAGGCAAGGCATCTTTCATATCGGCGGGCACTTGAAAATCTTGAGCGCCCCCGTGCGCTTGCTAGTCCTTGTGGAAAACCGCTTCGATGACTGTAATCAGGCGTTATGCCTCTTTGATAGGCATGTCGTGGGCTTAAACCCTTGGCACAGGCGCAATCAATGGCAGTAAGGATGCCCACGACGGACAATGCCAAGTAGACGTTTTCTTTCTTGGTATTGTGTTCATCTTTTAAGGCATACGTGAGTACGGCAAGATCAACAACATCGCCTCCCAAGCGGCTCCATATTGCGGGAGTGGGGTTATCTGAAAGCGCACCAATACCACTCATTATTTCTCTTGCCCCACAGGCACGCATGCTGTTTTCATTGCCTTGCATACCGAGCTGACGGGTAAGTTTACCTGGCGCTAACAGCTTATAGAGCCCCATACCCAAGCTTAGCCAGCCGAGCCCACGGGCGAGTTTGTCTGATGAGCTTTGCGAATGAGTCATACTTGATTGCTTATGCATCATTACCTCATTACCTCCGTGTCTGGTTTGTTCAAGGCTTGAGAATCACCTTGACGCAGCCATCCTGTTTATCGCGAAAGGTCTTATACATTTCGGGACCTTGGTCCAAACCAACGGAATGCGTGATAACAAATGAGGGATCGATCTGCCCCTCATCAATACGACGGAGCAAATCATCAGTCCAGCGATTAACGTGCGTCTGACCGGTACGCACAGTCAGCCCTTTGTTCATTAATGCGCCCATGGGGATCTTATCGACCAGACCGCCGTAGACGCCAGGAATAGACAGCACCCCAGCAGGACGACAGACATAGATCATCTCGCGAAGTACGTGGGCACGGTCACTTTCCAACATCATCGATTGCTTGACTCGGTCATAAACAGAGTCAAGTGAACGGGTGGCATGCGCTTCGAGACCTACGGCATCGATACATTTTTCTGGCCCCTTACCGTTGGTTAGATCCTTTAACCGACTCAAGACGCTTTCTTTGTCGAAGTTGATAGTAATCGCCCCACCCGCCTCTGCCATGGAGAGCCGCTCGGGAACGTTATCGATGACTACGACTTGTTTTGCGCCTAAAAGCACCGCGCTGCGAATACAAAACTGGCCCACGGGGCCTGCGCCCCAAACCACGACCGTGTCTGTCGGTTGAATGTCGCACTGAACCGCTGCCTGCCAACCCGTAGGGAAAATGTCACCGAGGAACAGCACTTGTTCATCGGTTAGGTGCTGGGTACTTTTATATGCGTAGTGTCGGCGAAAGGCACCCGGACAAACTCTGCCTGACCACCGGCATACCCACCCGTAAGATGAGAATAGCCAAATAGGCCTGCACCACCATGGCCAAACGCCTTATCAGCCAAACTCTTATTACGGTTAGAACGCTCACAAACCGAATAATTGCCGCGCTGGCACTGTTCGCATTCACCGCAGAAAATGGTGAAAGGCACCACCACCCGATCGCCTACTTTCAGGTTTTTCGCTTCGCTGCCGACCTCCATCACCTCGCCCATGAATTCATGGCCAAGTACGTCGCCCGATTGCATACTGGGAATAAAATGATCGTATAGATGAAGGTCTGAGCCACAGATCGCACAGCTACTTACATTAACAATAGCGTCGCGAGGGTGCTCAATTTCCGGGTCTGGTACCGTGTCATAACGAACATCATTTTTGCCGTGCCAGCAAAGTGCTTTCATCGTTGCTTCTCCTTAACATTTTCCCCTGGGTTAGCCTCCTGCTCTATTCAACATAGCTCAGTTGCCGGGCAAAAAGATTAAAAAAAAGCAAGTTTCCGACGTCGCTACAGCATCATATCCTGATCATCACCCCTTGCGCTCAATATCCACATCGCTGGCGTGGGTGAAGTCATCCAGGGCCATCATATGGCCGAGTTTTCCCGCTTTGGTGGAAAGATACTGCTCGTTATGCGGATTCAGGCCGGTGGTAATCGGTAGGCGTTCCACTACGTTGACGCCATCGCGGGTCAGTGCGTCCACTTTGCGTGGGTTGTTGGTCATTAACCGCAGTGATGTGATGCCCAGATGGTTGAGCATCGGCACGCACAGATCGTAGCGACGCATATCGGCACCAAAGCCAAGTTGCTCATTGGCTTCAACTGTATCAGCGCCCTGATCCTGCAGGTGGTAAGCGCGAATTTTGTTTAATAGCCCTATACCGCGTCCTTCTTGGCGCAGGTAAAACAGCACACCGCGACCCTCTTCAGCAATGCGCTTAAGCGCTTCTTGTAGCTGATAGCCACAGTCGCAGCGCATTGAAAAGAGCGCATCACCCGTCAAACACTCGGAATGTACCCGCCCTAACACCGGCTGGTCGCCAGTCACATCACCCAGCGTTAGAGCGATATGATCCTTGCCGGTGGCCTCGTCTTCGAAGCCATGCATAGTAAAAGTTGCCCAGGGCGTGGGCAGTTGAGAAGCGGCAATGAAGCGAATGGTCACAGGTTACCTCGCTGATTGACCAAACCAGTTAACCACACCAGTGTTGGCAAAGTGGGCAAGTATTCTAACAGGAAGCGGCGCCCGCCTCACGGTGGTAACGCGGCTTAAATCGGTTAATTAGCGGAGAAAAATTGGCTGGGTGCGACGATTTTTGCCACCCAGTACGCCGCTCTAGCGCCTAACTTCAAGTACAATTGTCCCATACGATCCCACGTAAGATGCGGGCAAATTTCTTAAGAGCAAGTGTCTATGACCACCACACCATTGCAAAATGACCGTTTCCTCCGCGCCTTGGCGCCAGCCCGTTGACCGCACCCCGGTGTGGATGATGCGCCAAGCGGGCCGCTACCTGCCGGAATACCGCGCCAGTCGTGCTGATGCAGGTAGCTTTATGGACCTGTGCCGCAACCATGATCTGGCCTGCGAAGTCACCCTGCAGCCTCTGGAACGTTACCCATTAGATGCAGCCATTCTGTTTTCGGATATCTTGACCATTCCTGATGCCATGGGCCTGGGGCTCTATTTTGAAACTGGCGAAGGCCCCAAATTTCGCAAAACCGTGCGCACCCAGGAAGAGGTCGCAGCGCTTAGCGTGCCCGACGCCGAGCGAGACCTCGATTACGTGATGCGAGCGGTGTCCACCATTCGTCGTGAGCTAAACGGTCGCATGCCGTTAATTGGCTTCTCCGGCAGCCCCTGGACGCTAGCGACCTATATGGTAGAGGGCGGATCAAGCAAAGACTTTCGTCACCTGAAAACCATGCTCTACGACACCCCAGACACCATGCACCAATTGCTGGACACGCTGGCTCACGCGGTGACCGACTACCTGAATGCGCAGATTCGTGCAGGTGCTCAAGCGGTACAGATTTTTTGATACTTGGGGCGGTGCGCTCTCTACGCCTGCGTATCTGGAGTTTTCGCTGCGCTATATGGAGCAGATCGTCGCTGGACTGATCCGCGAGCACGACGGGCGTCGCGTGCCGGTGATTTTGTTTACCAAAAATGGCGGTCAGTGGATTGAGCATATCGCCTCTGTCGGTGCCGATGCGCTGGGTATCGACTGGTCCACCGAGCTCTCCAATGCCCGCGCCCGCGTTGGCCACAAGGTAGCGCTGCAGGGCAATCTTGACCCTAATGTACTGTTCGCCCGCCCCTCGGCTATCCGTGCTGAAGTGGCTCGCGTGTTGGAAAGCTATGGCCACGGCCCCGGTCACGTTTTTAATCTGGGCCACGGTATCAGCCAGTTTACCAACCCGGACAACGTCACCGCCTTCATGGAGGCGCTGCACGAGCTTAGCCCGCAGTACCATCGGGATATTCCAACGCAACCCAATACAGCGCACTCAGGAGTCAATTAATGAGCGAATTACGCGACGACCAGTGGTTTACCGAAGTCTTTGATAGCCACGGCAGCGCCTTCTCGCTGAAGATCTCTGAAAAACTGCTGGATGTGCAGAGCCCATACCAGCACCTGGAAGTTTACGCCACCGAGACTTACGGTAACCTGATGGTGCTGGATGGCTGCGTGATGCTGACCGACCGAGACAACTTCCTCTACCACGAGATGATTGCTCATCCGGCGCTGTTTACTCATCAAGACCCTAAGCGGGTGGTGATTATTGGCGGCGGCGACTGCGGCACCTTAAAAGAAGTGCTGCGTCACCCCGGCGTTGAAAAAGTCACTCAGATCGATATCGATGAGGAGGTCACGAAAGCCTCCGAGCGCTTCTTCCCGTCGTTAGTAGAATCAAATAACGATCCGCGCGCCGAGCTACTGTTCGCCGATGGTGTGAAATGGGTAGATGATGCACCTGATGAGAGCATCGATGTACTGATTATCGACTCCACCGACCCGGTCGGCCCTGCGGAAGGCCTGTTTAAGACCGACTTTCTTAAGCGCTGCCACCGAATATTGAAAAGCGGCGGTGTAATGGTGCAGCAGAGCGAGTCACCGCTGTACCACAGCAGCTCGATTATCCGTGAGCTGCGCAACGATATGCTTGAAGCGGGTTTTGACAGCGTTGCTACGCTGCCCTTCCCGCAGCCAGTTTACCCCTCGGGCTGGTGGAGCGTGACGTTGGCGGGTAAAGCCACTGACGTTAATGCCTTCCGCGAGCAAGCAGCCGCCAGCCACGGCCTACCGCTTGAGTACTACAGCATTGAAGCCCATCGTGGCGCCCTCGCCCTACCTCCGTTTATGCGCAAGGCCTTTTCCGCCGAATAACACCGTCAGAAAGTCACTTTACGCTGCTGCCCCATCTTTTGCGCCACGAAGGTGCAGAAAGGTGGGGCAGTTTTATTTTTGCACCTATACGTTCGTATCAAACGTTCGCTTTATCGTTGAAAAGCGCTGAATTAGTCCCTGTACCCATGTTGGCATCTTCCTTGCTAGGTTAAGTGACATGCTTCGGCATGCATAACTATTTTAATTACTGATTTTAATAACTTCGAGGGAAACTAAATGTTCAATAAAAAACATCTAGCGCTACTGGCATCCGCTGGTTCGCTTAGCCTAGTGGGAATGGCGACCGCTCAAGCCGACACCTTAGAAGATACCATTGAGCGTGGCGCCGTTCAGTGTGGTGTGAGCGATGGTTTGCCGGGCTTCTCAGCCCCGGATGACGATGGTAATTGGCAAGGCATTGATGTCGATGTTTGTCGCGCAGTAGCCGCCGCGGTACTTGGCGATGCGGATGCAGTTAACTACATTTCCCTAAACGCCGTTGAGCGCTTCACTGCGCTGCAGTCTGGTGAGGTTGACGTACTTTCACGTAACACCACCTGGACCACCACCCGCGACACCACACTGGGCCTGAACTTCACCGGGGTTACTTTTATGACGGCCAAGGCTTCATGGTTGCCCGCGACTTGGGTATTACCAGTGCCGACGAGCTTGATGGCGCCTCTATCTGCATTCAGTCAGGTACCACTACCGAGCTGAACCTGGCGGACTACTTCCGTGCTAACGATATGGAATTCAATCCGATCGTTTTTGATACCTCTGAGCAAACCGTTGGCGGCTACCAAGCTGGCCGCTGTGACGTGCTGACATCTGACACCTCTCAGCTAGCGGCCCTACGTATCCAGCTAGATGATCCTAGCGCTTCAATGATCCTCTCAGAAGTCATCTCCAAAGAGCCGCTGGGCCCGGTGGTTCGTCAGGGCGACGACCTTTGGTTCAACATCGTAAAATGGTCGCTGTTCGCCATGCTTAACGCAGAAGAGTACGGCGTTACCAGCGAAAACGTTGATGAGATGACCTCGTCTGAAGACCCCAATATCGCTCGCCTACTGGGCCAAGACGGCAACTATGGCGAAGGTATGAACTTAGAAGCCGACTGGGCTTACAACATTATTAGCCAAGTGGGTAACTACGCTGAAAGCTTCGACCGCAACGTGGGCATGGACTCTCCGCTTGAAATCGAGCGCGGTGTTAACGCCCTATGGACTGACGGCGGCTTCCAGTACGCTCCCCGATTCGCTAAGCGTCTCGCTTGACCCCGGCCCGCCCTCTCTCAAGTACTTATTACGAGAGTATAGGCGGGCCATTTGATTGACCCTTTCCGTGTAGCGGAGACGCCATCCATGTCTGTCAGACCCAACGTTCGCCCCGCCGGCCACAAGCCGCCGTTTTGGCGAGACCGTGCTAAGCGCGCACTTATTTTTCAAATCATTTTAGTCGCCGTTGTGGCGGCTTTCCTGATCTATATTATCGGCAATACCCAAGCCAACCTGAACGCCCGCGGCATCACCACTGGCTTCGGCTTCCTGGGCAATACAGCCGGCTTTGGTATTGGTCAAACCTTGATTGAGTACTCCTCCCAGAGCACCTATGGCCGCACGTTCGTGATTGGCTTGCTCAACACGCTGCTGGTCGGGGGCTGGGGTATTGGCTGCTTCGATTATTGGTTTTATCGTCGGTATCGCGCGGCTATCACCCAACTGGCTGATCGCTAAGTTAGCCAACGCCTATATCGAAACGTTTCGTAATATCCCGTTGTTGCTACAAATCTTCTTCTGGTACTTCGCAGTACTGCGAACCTTACCCAGTGCTAGAGAAAGCATGGCGTTTGGCGAAGCCATTTTCCTGAACGTGCGTGGGCTTTACCTGCCGCAACCGCTGTTTGAATCCGGTTTCGGGCTTATTCCTATCACGTTTGTGGTGGCGATCATCGCCAGCATTGCGCTGATTGTCTGGAACAAGCGCCGCCACGAAGCGACCGGCAAACGCTTACCGGTTTTCTGGATGTCGCTGGTGATTATTTTTGGCCTGCCACTGCTGGTACTAGTGGCGACTGGCGTCCCGGTCACCTGGGAAATGCCGGTACTGCGTGGCTTTAACTTCGGTGGTGGGATAACCATCATTCCGGAGTTTTTGGCACTGTGGCTGGCACTGTCTATCTACACCGCGTCGTTTATTGCCGAAATTGTGCGCTCGGGCATTCAGGCTATTCCCCATGGCCAAACGGAAGCCGCCCAAGCGCTGAGCCTGCCACGCAAACTGGTACTGCGCCTGGTAGTGATTCCCCAAGCAATGCGCGTCATCATTCCGCCACTCACCAGCCAATATCTCAACTTGATTAAAAACTCGTCTCTGGCCACCGCCATCGGTTACCCCGACTTGGTATCGGTTTTCGCCGGCACCACGCTCAACCAGACCGGTCAGGCAATCGAAGTGATTGCCATGACCATGGCGGTTTATCTGATCATCAGCTTGCTGGTGTCCATGTTCATGAACTGGTTCAACGCTCGCGTTGCGCTGGTAGAACGCTAGGCCGGAGACGACCCCATGATTCACAACAAAGAAACCATACCTCAGCGTCCAGCGCCTGAAGGCACGATCGGTCCGGTTGCCTGGTTACGCGGCAACCTGTTCAACGGTCCCATTAATAGCATCTTTACGCTATTGGGCCTGTACGTGCTTTACCTACTGGTGGTACCCACCATTCAGTGGGCCTTTATCGATGCCAACTGGGTGGGCGATAGCCGCGAAGACTGCACACGGGCGGGCGCCTGCTGGGTATTTGTTAACGCGCGTTTTTCCCAGTTTATGTACGGTCTCTACCCAAGCGAGGGAGTACTGGCGCGCCAACATCGTATTTGCCATGTTCGCGGGCATTATTGCCTGGATGGTGATCCCGCGCCTGCCGTTTAAACGCTGGATGGCCCTGTTTGCGCTACTGATTTTCCCGGTGATTGCTTACGTGTTACTCCACGGCGGCTACTTCGACTTACCGCGTGTTTCTACCCACCGCTGGGGTGGCTTGATGCTGACGCTGCTACTGGCCAGCGTGGGCATGATTGGCGCGTTGCCTATTGGTATCGTGCTCGCCCTTGGTCGACGCTCGAACATGCCGATCGTCAAAACCTTTTGTGTAATCTTCATTGAGTTCTGGCGCGGTGTGCCACTCATCACCATTCTGTTTATGGCCTCGGTGATGCTGCCGCTATTCCTGCCGTCAGAAATCAGTGTGGATCGCCTGGTACGCGCCTTGATCGGGCTTACGCTGTTCCAGAGCGCCTATATGGCGGAGGTTATTCGCGGTGGTTTGCAGGCCATACCGAAAGGCCAGGACGAAGCCGCCGCGGCGTTGGGAATGACGTATTGGAAGCGCATGGGGCTGATCGTTATGCCCCAGGCGCTGAAAATGATGATCCCCGGTATCGTCAATACGTTTATATCGCTGTTTAAAGATACCACCCTGGTGATGATCATCGGGCTGTTTGACCTGTTGGGCATTGTACAAGCGGCGCTTTCCGACTCGCGCTGGCTGGGCTTCTCGATTGAAGGCTATGTCTTTGCCGCGTTCGTGTTCTGGATCTTCTGTTTCAGCATGTCGCGCTACAGCCAGTACCTGGAACGCAAGCTAAATACCGGCCATAAGCACTAGTTCATGTACTCGCTTAAGTACGATTGCCGAATCTCTTTACGTTTTGAGTAGGACTTCAACATGACACAAGCAGCCACTAACACCTCTGACACGCGTACTCCTGACACCCGTACTTCTGACCTGATGGTCGAGATGCACAACGTCAACAAGTGGTACGGCGACTTTCACGTACTGCGCGATATCTACCTTGAGGTAAAGCGCGGCGAGCGCATCGTGGTTTGTGGCCCTTCGGGGTCGGGTAAATCAACGCTGATTCGCTGCATTAACCACCTTGAAGAGCACCAAAGGGTGAAATTGTGGTCGGCGGCGTGCCGCTAACCCAAGACGTTAAGCGTATTGAGCAGATTCGCCGCAGCGTCGGCATGGTGTTCCAGCACTTCAATCTGTTTCCGCATTTATCAGTGCTGGAAAACTGCTGCATCGCGCCAATGTGGGTGCAAAAAAGCCCCGCAAAGAGGCCGAAGCGCTGGCAATGGAATATTTGGAACGCGTCCAGATTGCCGAGCAGGCCACCAAGTACCCAGGGCAGCTATCGGGCGGTCAGCAGCAGCGCGTGGCGATTGCCCGCTCACTGTGCATGCACCCCGATGTCATGCTGTTTGACGAGCCCACCTCAGCTCTCGACCCCGAGATGATCAAGGAAGTGCTCGACGTCATGGTTGAGCTGGCGGAAGAAGGCATGACCATGATCTGCGTGACTCACGAAATGGGCTTCGCCAAGAAAGTGGCTGACCGGGTGATCTTTATGGACCAGGGGCAGATCATTGAAGAGAACGCGCCTGAGCCCTTCTTTAACAATCCGCAGTCCGAGCGCACCCAGCTGTTCTTAAGCCAGATTCTTGGGCATTAATCCACAGCCCCGGTCACAAAGCAGCTGTTGATAGAGTACGTCATCATGGGCCTCGTTTGAGGCCCATGATGTTTTAACGTGTTAAAACATATCCAAACCACACGCTTGGCATTGCGACCTACACCCTATGTCATTGAGACCTAAACCCTAGGTCATTGCGAGCGAAGCGAAGCAATCTCAGGGTTACACCACTACAAACAAGATTGCTTCGTCGCTCCGCTCCTCGCAATGACGTGTTACAAAAGAGGTAATCGTATGATTGAGAAGCTGTTTATCGACCGCGCCCCGCAGCCCATTGCGCCCTTTTCCCACGCCTGCCGCGTGGGTGATCTGGTGTTTATCACCGGCCAAATGCCCACCGTGCCGGAAACCAATGAGATGCTGTTAGGCACCTTCACCGAGCAGACTCACCGGGTGATGCAGAACCTGGCGATCGTGCTGGAAGAAGTCGGCAGTGCCTTTGAATATGTGGTTCAGTCCCGAGTATTTATTACCAACATGGGCCACTTTGACGAAGTGAATCAGGTATACGCTAGCTACTTCCCGCAGCCGCTACCTACCCGTACCTGCATCGGCGTGACCGGCCTCGCGGGCGGTGCCGACGTGGAAGTCGATATGATTGCCTGGATTCCACCTGCTGCTGAGAACGCCTAACATTCTAGTTACGTACGTCCTATTTGGGTAATACTCGCAGGCAGTAACGCTGGCTGCTCGCGATGCTGGGTAAGCGGCTTATTCCCCAAAGCCGTGAGCAGGATTTGTAGCGGGTCACCGTGGCTTACTACTAGGATGGTTTCACCTTCGTCCTGCTGCTCAAGCGCTTCAATCACGGCGCTCATCCGCGCCGCTACCACGCTCACGGCTTCCACCTGATAATGACCATGTTCGGCATCACGGCTATCCAGCGCCCATACGTCGGGATAATGCTCATCAGCCTGCCCATCGAATTCGCCAAAGTAGCGCTCACGCAAGCGCTTATCGGCGGCCATCTCAAGCTTAAAAGCACTCGCCACGCGGGCGGCCGTTTGGGTCGTTCGTAAAAAATCTGAATGCACTATTTTGGTGGGTTTAGGCCAACCCCATTCGGCCACTGCCTGGGCTAGCTGGCGCTCGCCAATCACAGAGAGTCCAAACTCGTTAATGCCGCGCTCAGGGCTGCTAATAATTAACCCTTGCTGGTTTGCTTGGCTATGGCCATGGCGCATTAATAAGTAGCGATTGCGCCAATAGTCGGAGAGTGGCTGTAAAGTATTTGACATAAGTTTGTCACAAACTCTAGATTGAAGGTGTCTGCTTTCGAAAATAACCATTCTTCACGCAAAATGTCTACTTACGGAACATTTTCCGTTTTCATTAGTGGCAAAACGCAGTGAAGAGAACACGACATTATCCATAGCAAGCACACAACAATAACCGCACAAACGAGGCACACCATGGCAACTTCGCTCTTCCGCAAGCGCCCGCTTGCGTTGCTTACCGCAGCATCACTTCTACCGCTCGCCCTGCTAACAACCCCAGCTTTCGCTGAGTGTGAACGCGGCGATTTGGATGCTATTTATTGCGATGAAGACGGCAACATGGTCGCTGACCGTCCGTCTGAGGAATCTGAGTGGGTTAACCCCGATACACTGATTTTTGCTTACACTCCCGTAGAAGACCCGGCTATTTATTCGGACATTTGGCAGCCGTTTATCGATCACTTGGCAGAGGTCACCGAGCGGGATGTACGCTTCTTTGCGGTACAGTCAAACGCTGCCCAAGTTGAAGCCATGCGCAGCGGGCGCTTACATATCGCCGGTTTCTCTACTGGCCCTACACCGTTTGCGGTGAACTTGGCCGGTGCCGTGCCGTTTGCGTTAATGGGCTCCGATGACGGCCAATTTGGTTACAGCCTGCAGCTGTTTACTCACGTCGACTCCGATATTCATGAAGTAGAGGACCTCAAAGGCAAACGCGTCGCCCACACTTCTCCCACCTCCAACTCGGGTAACCTAGCCCCGCGCGCATTACTGCCTGAACTTGGTATTACGCCCGATGAGGATTACGAAGTGGTCTACTCGGGCAGCCACGACCAATCCATGCTGGGCGTCGTGGCCAAAGACTACGATGCTGCCCCGGTAGCCTCAGAAGTAGTCGAGCGGATGGCCGCCCGCGACCTGTATGACGAAGAGGATGTGCGCCTGATTTTTGAGTCTGACCGCTTCCCCACTACTTCGTACAACTACGCGCATAACCTGCACCCAGATTTGGTCGAAAAATTGAGGAAGCCTTCTTCACCTTCGACTTTGCCGGCACCGAGCTAGGCGAGGAGTTTGAAGGCGTCGAGAAATTTATTCCCATCAACTACCAGGATAACTGGAAGGTGATCCGCACCATCCAAGCCGCTAATGATGTGAGCTATACACCAGAAAACCTGGAGTAAACGTAACGCACCGCCACCGGCGGTGCGGTTATTTTCTCGACGATGGAAGCGGACACATGCTGGAAATCACCAATCTGGTCAAACGTTATGGCCACGATGAAGCCGTGCTGAAAGGGCTTGACCTCAAGGTAGAGGGAAACAGCGTTGTTTCTATCGTAGGCGCCTCAGGTGCGGGTAAAAGCACCATGCTGAGATGTATCAACCGTTTGGTCGAACCGACGTCGGGTTCTATCAAACTCAACGGCAATGAGTTGGTGAATCTTAAAGGCGCTGAGTTGCGCCGTGCGCGTCGCAAAATCGGCATGGTGTTCCAAGGCTTTAACTTGCTTGATCGCTTAACCGTCATGGAAAACGTGCTGGCCGGGCGACTGGGCTACGTCAATCTCTACCAAGCGATATCACGCCGCTACCCCCAGGATGATATTGAGCGCGCCTTTGTGCTGATGGAGCGGGTGGGCATTGCCCACTACGCCAACAAACGTGCTGATGAACTTTCCGGCGGCGAGCGCCAGCGGGTAGGCGTGGTGCGTGCATTAATGCAGGAACCAGAAGTCCTGCTTGCCGATGAACCCACTGCCTCTCTCGATCCACGGACTTCCGAGCAGATCATGATACTGCTGCAGAGTCTGGCCAGTGAGCTGTCACTACCGGTGCTGATCAATATCCACAACGTCGCTCAAGCCAAAACCTATACCGAGCGCATTGTGGGCCTGCGCCATGGCAAAATGATCTTTGATGGCGTGCCTGCTGACTTCAATAAAGAGGCGTTAGACGCTATTTACGGCGGCATTGAAGCACCGGACGATGCGATTACGGATACGCCCGTGGAGGAGCGCTCCCATGACTCCGCCTGACGCGCATTCAAGCGTACCCCGTACCTGGAGAAAGCCGCCGTTTATTGCTAACCCGCTGCTGCGCTACGGGCTGATTATTATAGCGGTCGTCTATTTGGTGTGGGCGTTTGGCTCGCTACCGTTTAACTGGGCGCGCATCTCTGAAGGTTTGCCCCGTGCAGCGCGTATTTTTAGTGGCGGCTTCCCGCCCAATCTGGAGCGCTATGAGCTTCTGCTAACGGGTTTTAAGGAGAGCTTTCAAATCGCCATTTTGGCCACCTTGTTAGGGGTTTTTCTATCGATTCCTTTTGCTGTGATGGCCGCCCGCAATATCGCTCCCATGCCTATCTATGTGATTGGCCGGGCAGTGATTATTGTGTCGCGCAGCTTTCACCCGGTGATCGTTGCGATTCTGTTTGTGGCAGCCGTAGGGTTTGGTCCACTCGCTGGAATTTTGACACTCACGCTCTACTCGATCGGGTTTGTGGGCAAATTGCTCGCCGAGGAGATTGAAGAGATCGACTGGGGCCAGGTGGAGGCGATGAAAGCCGCTGGTGCGGGCTATGTGGCCATTCTGTTTTACGCCGTTTTCCCGCAGATACTGCCACGCCAAGTAGGACTCTCCATGTACCAGCTAGACAGCAACCTGCGCGCTTCTGCAGTGGTCGGTATTGTCGGGGCAGGCGGTATTGGCGGCACACTAATGAACGCCTTTGGGCGCTACGATTACGATTTCGCCTTTGCGATTCTGCTCATTATCATCGCGGTCATTTTGCTCAGCGAAGGTATCAGTGGCTGGGTAAGGAAAAAATATGGTAGATCACGCACAGCAGCTTGCCGACCGTATTTGGCAACGCTACGACCGCAAACAGCGCCTTATTCGCTATGCCGTACTCTTAGCCACCTTGATGGTGGTGGTTTGGGCGGTGCGCGATATTGATATTTTCTGGCCTTGGGTATGGGATGCACCCAATCAAATTTCTGGGCTTGGGGCACGCATGTGGCCACCCAGTACTGCGGGGTTAAACGGCATAATCGCGGCGCTTATCGAGACCGTGCATATTGCTACCCTGGCCACGTTCTTAACGATCTTCCTGGCACTACCGGTGGCCTACATCGCTGCCCAAAACACCACGCCCAACCGTGCTTGTCTGTGGTTGGGGCGTTTTATCCTGGTTTCCAGCCGCTCGGTGAACACGATTATCTGGGCGCTGCTGTTCGTGGCGATTTTTGGCCCAGGGGTGTTAGCGGGCATTCTTGCCATTGTATTTCGCTCCATCGGTTTTATCGGCAAGTTAATGGGCGAAGCCATCGAAGAGATTGATCGGCGACCGGTAGAAGCCATGGAAGCCACGGGTGCTTCCAAAGCCAAAGTGGTCGCCTACGCGATTGTGCCTCAAGTGATGCCGGCTTTTTTTTGCCATTGTGATTCTGCGCTGGGATATCAATATCCGCGAATCGACAGTATTGGGGCTGGTGGGTGCCGGTGGTATTGGGGTCATTCTTCAGGGCGCGATTGATACCTTCGCCTGGCCTACCGTAGCGACCATTTTGATGGCCATCATCGTCTTGGTGTTAATCGGCGAAGCCGTGACTAGCCTGTTGCGCAGCAAAGTGTTGTAGGTGGTCTAAGCGTTTGACCTAGCGCCAAACGCTTGCCATGGTTAACAGACCATCAACGACATGGAGAATGCACAGCGATGACAACCTATATCGTGGTAGCCGACGCCGCTCGCGCGCGTATTTTTTACCCGTGATTCGCTTAATCTTGCCGAAAGGAAAGCCTGGTACATGCAGCAGGAAGGCTGCATGAAGGCGATTTGATTACAGATCGCCGCGGCGCAGATGTGCAAGAGTCGACATCTTCTGCAACACGCTCGTCTGGGGAAGAAGAAGTTGCCTCGAAGCACGAAAACGAACTGTTTGCCAAAGAGGTTGCGCAGCATCTCTACAAAGCGCGTGTTGGAAATAACCTGGAGAAGTTAATCATGGTCGCTCCCCCAAAATTCTTGGGGTTGCTGCGTGATAAGTTGGATGGCCCTACTCAGAAGCTGGTCACTCATACGCTCTCTAAAGACCTCAGCAAAGCATCGATGGCGGACATACAGGCTGCCGTCAGCGATTTACGTTAACCACATTAATTTTTTAACTTAATCACTAGCCCTAAAGTAGCGATCGCTCTCGCCGATACTCAGAAGTTGCACTAACAGTACCTCCCCCCTGGGTACTGACAATAACTTCAACGTCGAGAGCGACCATGTTTTCTACCCTCCGAGCACGCATCCTATTAGCTGCGCTAGTAGTGATTACTCTTGCCTTGGTGATTAACGGCATTGCCAGTTACACCACGGTAAAACATCATAATAACCAGCAAATAACACGCAATCTTAGCGCCGTGGTTAAAGGTAATACGCAAGCTATCAATGAATGGTTTAGCGCACGTTATACGATGCTGGCCAGCATGGAAGATGCAGTTGATAGCGATGATCCGCTTGCCGCACTGAGCCAGCTGGCGGCCTCAGGCAATTACATAAGTGCCTATATTGCTTATCCTTCCACATCCGATGCTATTTTTTCCGATGGCTGGCAGCCCCCAGTGATTACGACCCTCGTCAGCGGCCCTGGTACAAAGGCGCAAACGAGGCGCAGGATACGGTTATCACGGCACCTTATGTAGATGCCCAATCAGGCGGGTTGATTGTTACCTTTGCACGCCCCTTTTATCGTAATGGACAACTGGCCGCTGTCATCGGGGCTGACATTGCGATCACTGATGTTATTGAGATAGTCAGTGGTATCGCACCTACTGAGTCTAGCTTTGGCTTTCTCACCACGAGCGACGGCACACTGGTTGCCCACCCCGACGCGAATCTAACGCTAGAACCTTCCACGCGGCTGAGCGATGCCCTGACTCAAAGCCGTCTTAACCAAATCACCCAAGCAGATGTGCCCCAAGCACTGTCGCTGCAAAATAGCGATAAGCTACTCATGGGCAGCCAAGTTGGCGGTGACAGCGGCTGGCAGTTAGTCATTGCCATGGATGAAGCTGAAGCCACCGCAGGCCTGCGAGCCATCGCCACTACCTCCATTGTGACGCTACTGATCGTCGCTGCCATCACTGCAGTCTTATTTGGCCTGCTGCTTACTTTGCTGCTGCGCCGGTTGCTCGTTGCACGCGACGCGATGAACAACATCGCCTCAGGAGAAGGTGACTTAACCCGACGCTTGCCTGAAGAGGGCAACGATGAGGTCACTCAGATTGCCAGCGCCTTCAACCTCTTTGTTGGCAAAATGGAAGCTGTGTTAATTGATGTACGCACCAGCAGCGAATCCGTTCACCATGCGGCTAACGAAATTGCCATGGGCGGCCAGGATCTCTCCCGTCGTACCGATAACGCGGCCGCTAGCCTGCAGCAGACTTCAGCATCGATCGAGGAAATCACCAGTACGGTTCAACACACGGCAGCATCAGCCAAAGAAGCCAACAAACTGTCTCAAACCGCCTCTGAAGTAGCGAACGAAGGCGGAAAAGTCGTGGCGAATGTGGTTACCACCATGGAAGACATTACCAAAGCGTCCGACAAAATTGGTGACATTGTGACGTTAATGAACAGCATTTCGTTTCAGACCAACCTGCTGGCGCTTAACGCCTCGGTGGAAGCGGCGCGTGCTGGCGAGCATGGCCGCGGTTTTGCAGTGGTAGCTGATGAGGTCCGTAAGCTGGCGGGGCGTAGTAGCGAAGCAGCCAACGATATCCAAAAACTGATCGAGGACTCACAGAGCAAGGTGAACAACGGCACCACATTAGTCCGTAATGCCGGGGCCACCATGCAGGATATCGTGGCGCACATTACTCGCGTTACCGACGTGCTGGAAGAAATAAATGCGGCCACCAGCGAGCAGAGCGATGGCATTAATCAGGTCAACATCGCGGTTGCCGAACTGGACCGTATGACGCAAGAGAATGCCGCTATGGTGGAAGAGTCCACCACCGCCGCCGAGCAGTTGAAAGAGCAGGCCGACCATCTGGCAGGTACGATCAGCAGTTTTAAGCTGTCTCACGCCGCTGCACCCGCTCTGCAAGTGCCCTATCAAGCACATGACAACCGCCGCCATCACATCACTTAAAGGGTAATACTTATGCATTTCCGTTCGTTACGCTCTTTCGTCGTCGCACTTGCTGGCCCCTGTCTGCTCGCTATTGTGGCTGCTTTAGTGATCTATAATCTGTTTGCAGCGGCACGCACCCAACAAACAGTCGATGAGCACACCGGCGCATTAGTGGAAAGTGCATTGAATGCTCGCCTTGATGCCATTGCCGAGGCAGAAGGCGAGCGTATTCAACGCGAACTAAACAACGCCATGACAATCGCCAACCAGCTGGCGACCACCAACGCACTGATGGGTATGGAGGACGAAGAGGGCCAGCGCTCGCTTTACCTTAGCCGTCGCCAGTTGTCGAACTTGGTACGCCAAACCGTAGCTGAAAACCCTGCACTGCTTGATGCATTTATTGGCTGGGAACCGAATGCCTTTGGGGATGATGATCGATACGTCGGCGATGAACGCTATGGCCATGATGGCAGTGGTCGCTTTATGCCTTGGTGGTACCGCACTGACGACGGAACGCTGGCGGTGCTACCGTTGGGCGACACTATGGAGAGTGATGAGCGTCTTCCCAGCGGCGTACGGGAAGGCGAATACTACCTTGCCCCCGAGAAACTCTGGCTCCCTGCATTATCGACCCTGCCGCTTATGATTACGATGGTGTAACACAACTGGTCACTTCCTTTAACGCCCCTATTATCGTGGATGGCGAGTTTCATGGTGTCGCAGGAGTCGACCTCGCCCTTAATTTTATACAAACCCTGCTAAGCGATGCCAACCAAGCACTTTACGACGGTGCGGGGCGCATGGCGCTTGTCGCTGGAAGCGGAGGACTGGTAGCCGATACGGCGAATGAAGAGGATTTGGGCTTACCTGCCAGCGATGCTCTAAGCGACACCATCCTGGCCGGTATTCGCGAAGCATCAGAGCAAGGCAGCCTGCAAAGCAGCATTAACGATGGTCTACTACAGCGCTATCAGCCTATTACCATTGGCGATACCCGCCAACCCTGGGTACTGGTTCTCCAGCTCCCTGAACACGTAGCGCTTGCAGAGCTAAGTGCGCTACAAGCAGTACTCGGCGAGCAACGTCAGCAAAACACGCTGGGCATGACCGCAGTAGGGCTACTGCTAGCATTAATTGGCGTTATAGCGCTGTGGTTGATCGGCGGACGAATCGCTCGTCCTCTCAAGCGGCTCGCTGACCGCATGGAAGAGATTGCTTCGGGTAGCGGTGACCTAACCCAACGATTGCCGGTTCATGGGCGAGATGAAAGCGCCGCGGTGGCTGAACAATTCAATGCCTTTGCAGAAAAAATCCAGGCCATTCTGCTGGACGTTCGCCGCAGCAGCGAAGCGGTCAATCACGCCGCCACTGAAATTACTCAAGGTGGGCAAGACCTCTCGCGGCGTACTGAACAGGCTGCCGCTAGCCTTCAGCAAACTTCCTCTGCTATGGAAGAGATCAGCAGCACCGTTAGCCACACCACTCACGCCTCCGAAGAAGCTAGCGGGCTTTCCCAAACCGCCTCACAGTTGGCTTCCCGCACCAACAATGCTTTTGAGCAGGTAGTGGCTACTATGGATGACATACAAGCGACCTCCGGTGAGATTCAAAGCATTGTCAGCGTAATTGACGGCATCGCCTTCCAAACCAATCTGCTCGCCCTGAACGCCTCGGTGGAAGCCGCGCGGGCTGGCGAACATGGCCGTGGTTTTGCAGTGGTCGCCGACGAAGTTCGCAAATTAGCTTCACGCAGTAGCGAAGCTGCCAAAGATATCCGCCAACGTATTGATACCTCGACGGGCAAGGTTGAAAGCGGTACTCAAATGGTTCGCGATGCCGAAGCAGCCATGCATGAGCTTGCTCAAAGCGTCATGCGAGTATCCCAGATGCTTGGCGATATCAGTACGGCCGCCAGAGAGCAGAACGAGGGGATCAGCCAGGTGAGCATTGCAGTGACCGACTTGGATCAAATGACTCAGCAAAACGCCGCACTTGTAGAGGAATCGACAACCGCCGCTGAGCAGCTAAACAATCAAGCGGACCGGCTCGCCGAACTAGTGGGTGGCTTTACGCTTGAGAAAGGAAGCAGCCAGAGCAACCATCAACTGCCGGCTCCCGCAATAGCTAAATAATGAACGTTTAAGGAATCGGCGGTAACGGAATATCGTCGCTGCGCTTAGCCCCAGCGGTCATTTCACGGCAAAGGCGTAGAAATTCACGTATCCCCGTCGTGAGGTATTTATGGCGATGCCAGATAAACGTGAATTGACGCTTTAGATCCAACTCCGGCGTCGGCAGCGGTACCAAGCTGCCACGCCGGAAGGCATCGCGCAGCGCTAAGCGCGAGACGCAGCCAATGCCCAGCCCTGACTCCACGGCGCGTTTAATACCTTCCGTATGTTCTAGCTCTAGCAGAGTGTTAAACCGGCTGCGGCGATGGCGGGCAGCGTGCTCTAGCGTCATACGTGTGCCCGAGCCCTCTTCGCGCATGATCCAGTCTTCACGCAGCAGTTGTTCAAGCTCAAGGTGCTCACGACCTGCCAGTGGATGGCGCGGCGAGCAGAACACGCACAGCTCATCCTCCACCCACGGCTGACTGATGATCATCTCATCGTCGCACTGCCCTTCAATCAATCCTAAATCCAGCGAATGTTGGCGCACGCTTTCGATGATATGGCGCGTATTGCGCACCGCCAAGCGCACACGGCTACCGGGGTGACGTTGCATAAAGTCGCTGATGAGTAACGTAGCCAAGTAGTTACCAATGGTCAGCGTGGCACCTACATCAAGCGACCCAACCCCCTGCTGGCCGCGCAAGAGTTCCTCGATCTCCTCACCTCGGTCGAGTAGTGCGACCGCTTTGGGCAACAGCTGAAAACCCAGCGCGTTGAGCTTTAAGCGCTTACCGATGCGGTCCAACAATTGGCAGTCGAACTGCCGCTCAAGTTCAGCAAGCGCCGTGCTTGTCGCCGACTGGGACATGGCCAACGCTCGCGCCGCATGGGAGACGCTCTCATGCTGAGCAACCGCCACAAAGACTTCCAACTGTCGCAAGGTGTAGTGCATAAAATCTGACCTATCATTGATCTATATCTGTTTTTCAGATAAGTGTTATCAATATAATTCGCTTAACAGATATACCATCCTTTGCTTAGACTTGCTGGAAACATATTTAATCATTTTTATTCTTTTTAAGAATATGATCGATGCGGTTTTGGGCCAGCGTCGGCTAACGGAGAAATGGCATGAGTAAGTTTGCTCTGGAAGAAGTGCTTAGCGTTCACCACTGGAACGATACCCTGTTCAGCTTCCGCACTACCCGCGAGCGCAGCCTGCGCTTCAAAACCGGTCAGTTTGTGATGATTGGTCTGGAGGTGAATGGCAAGCCGCTGATGCGCGCTTACTCGATTGCCAGCCCCAACTACGAAGACCACCTTGAGTTCTTTAGCATCAAAGTACCTGACGGCCCGCTGACGTCACGCCTTCAACACCTGAAAGTAGGCGATCAGATTATGGTCAGCCGTAAGCCCACCGGCACGCTAGTGACCGACGACCTACTACCCGGTCGAAATCTGTATATGCTCTCGACCGGCACTGGTTTGGCACCGTTTATGAGCCTGATTCAGGACCCTGAGGTTTATGAACGTTACGAGAAAGTAGTATTAGTGCATGGTGTCCGTGAAGTCTCTGAGTTGGCCTATGCGGACTTCATCACCAAAGAACTTCCGGCGCATGAGTATTTGGGCGAAGATATCACAGAAAAATTGGTTTACTACCCAACCGTTACCCGTGAAGAGTTTCACACGATGGGACGTCTGACCGACCATATCCGTTCAGGCAAACTATTTGAAGATACGGGCTTGCCGCCTATCGACCCACGCCAAGACCGTGCCATGATCTGCGGTAGCCCCGCCATGCTGGACGATACCAGCGCACTGTTAGACGAGCTGGGCCTTAATATCTCTCCGCGTATGGGCGAGCCGGGCGACTACGTAATTGAACGCGCTTTCGTCGAAAAGTAAGTTAACCGCTAGCCATTAAAAACCCCCGCTAATCGGTTTGAGGATATAAACCGGTTAGCGGGGGTTTGTGCTATGGCATGATGCTTAAACCGCGTCTTTGCCCGTTTCGCCAGTACGAATACGGATCACCTGCTCTAACGGCATAACAAAGATTTTGCCGTCGCCGATTTTCCCTGTATTAGCAACCTGAGTAATAGCATCAATCACCTGCTCGACCATGTCATCGTCTACTGCTACCTCCAGCTTCACCTTTGGCAGGAAATCAACCACATACTCAGCGCCGCGATACAATTCGGTATGCCCCTTCTGGCGTCCAAAACCTTTCACTTCCGTCACCGTAATACCCTGCACGCCGATATCCGAGAGCGACTCGCGTACATCGTCGAGCTTAAACGGCTTGATAATAGCTGTGATCAATTTCATTACCCTATCCTCTAAGTGGGTGGCCGTGATGAGATTGGTTTATTCGGCTGCTGGTGTCGTAACCGTTAACCGCTGACAAATAGCATACACCGCTATCGGCAGAGAATAAAAAAGCCTCCCCACTAAGGGGGAGGCCAGACAGAGCACACCAGCTCACTTAATCAGCATCACATTACTTTTTAATTCCAAATTCAGGGTAGGCTTCGAGACCACATTCAGCGATATCAACGCCTTCATACTCTTCTTCTTCGCTAACCCGGATACCCATGATGGCTTTCAGGATCAACCACACCACCAGACTTGCCAGGAACACCCAGCCGAAGATACCGACGATACCGATGAGCTGCGCACCAAAAGATGCACCGTCGTTAGTCAACGGTACCGCCAGCACACCCCAGATACCAACAACACCGTGAACAGAGATCGCACCAACCGGATCGTCCAGTTTTACCTTATCAAGGGTCACGATGGCAGCGACGACGATGATGCCGCCCACTGCACCAATAATCGTGGCGCCCAGTGCGGTCGGAGAGAGCGGATCAGCGGTGATGGCGACCAGGCCTGCCAGCGCGCCGTTCAGTGCCATGGTCAGGTCAGCTTTACGGAACCACAGTTTGGCCAGAATCAGTGCTGCAATAACACCACCTGCGGCCGCCGCGTTGGTATTTACAAACACTTGCGCCACGTTGTTAGCAGAATCGACGGCCGCCAGCTTGAGTTCAGAGCCACCGTTAAAGCCGAACCAACCCATCCACAGAATGAAAGTACCCAGCGTTGCCAGCGGCATGTTGGCACCAGGAATGGCATGGATAGAACCGTCTTTGCCATATTTGCCTTTACGCGGACCTAGCACAATCACCCCTGCTAGTGCCGCTGCTGCACCGGCAAGGTGCACAATGCCTGAGCCCGCGTAATCAGAGTAACCAACTTCAGACAACCAACCGCCGCCCCAAGTCCAGTAACCAGACACAGGATAGATAAACGCAGTCATTACCACAGCAAAGGCCAGGAATGCCCATAGTTTCATGCGCTCAGCAACGGCACCCGACACAATCGACATGGCGGTGGCGACGAACACAACCTGGAAGAAGAAGTCAGAACGCATTGAGTAGTAGGGGCGTCATCGCCGCCTGCGGTCACCGCATCAGCACTATTCTCAGCGCCAATCAAGAAACCCAGATTAGGTAAAAGCCGCCAGCACTGCTGGAGTACATGATGTAGTAGCCCACCAGCAGGTACATGGTGCAGGCGATCGCAAATAGCGCGATGTTTTTGGTAAGGATCTCTGCGGTGTTTTTGGAGCGTACCAAGCCCGCTTCCAACATGGAGAAGCCTGCGGCCATCCACATCACAAGCACGCCGCAAATTAGAAAGTAGAACGTATCGAGCGCGTAGCTCAAATCAGCTAACTCATTCATGAGGTGTTCCCCGTTATTCTATGAGAAGTTATACGCAAAAAAAGGCGCTGCAGCCTGTTCGCGTGGCGTCCGTTATACGGCGTCAGCGCCGCGCTCACCGGTGCGTATACGAATCACGTCTTCCAGTGGCGTAACAAACACCTTGCCGTCACCGATCTTGCCGCTGTTAGCCGCGCTACAGATCGCATCCAGCACGCTTTCTAAACGCGCATCGTCCACGGCCACTTCCACTTTCACTTTGGGAAGAAAGTCGACGACGTATTCTGCGCCACGGTACAACTCGGTATGCCCTTTCTGACGGCCAAACCCTTTCACTTCGGTAACCGTAATGCCCTGTACGCCGTTGTCGGCGAGTGCCTCACGAACGTCGTCGAGCTTGAATGGCTTGATGATAGCGGTGATGAGTTTCATCCCGGATCTCCCCCTGCTGGATAAGTCCTGCTAGATTGGTAGCGGCACAGCCGCCAGAATAAGCACCTGAACCGATAATGCGCATACCGTGCCAGCTGACTTTTTTTAAATAAAAATCAGTCAATTAAGTAAAAATCAAAGCCCCTTTCCACGCTCACTCTCATCAAACCAAACTCCACCACACCGCTATTGCACCAAAAAAGAGCAACATAAAATGTTGACCGCTCTATTTCGATGCAAACCACTCGCCAAGCAGTAAATCCATTCGGCGCATGCGAATTTGCCAACTGTTGCGTATCCCTTACGGGTAAGCGTTTTTATATTCATTTAGCTAGTAATCAAGGAGAGAGCAGCTATGGCCCCTCAAGACCGCATCAGCCGACTGGCCCAGCAGATTGGCGATCGCTTACAGAACGCCTCGCAGGCGCCGGAAGATATTCAAAAGGCGTGCAGCAAGTTGTGCGCGGTGCGTTTGACCGCTTAGAACTTGTCTCAAGGGAAGATTTCGATATTTTAATGGACGTATTGCAGCGCACGCGTTCACGGGTAGAGGCGCTAGAGCGTCAGGTTGCGACACTTGAAGCCACGGTAGAAGCTTCTACTGCTCCCACTGCCACCCCGCTAGAAGCAGAAGTACCGCCGGTGCCTACCCCGAGCCAGATACAGATACAGATACAGATACAGATACAGAAAAGAAGAATAAGCCCACTTAACACTTCCGCCTCATTAACAGCAGCAATAGGTTAATGCCCTATTGCTGCATGGATTAGCGTTAACTGGATAAACTATAAACACGAATCACTATCATTGACTTTATGTTTCCTGGTGATACTCTCCGCCTACTCACCCTTATTGTTCGCGGACTGATCCCCATGTATGTTTTGCACTCCTTACCTACTTCACTTATTGGTACCGGGCTACTGCTGTGCTCTCCAGTAGCGTTTTCGCCCAAGAAATGACCTCTAGCGCAAACGCCGACGACACTATGGTCGTGGTTGGATCCCGCACGCCCACTCAAATCAGTCAAATTCCCGGCGCTGTTTGGGTGATTGACAAAGAGATGCTGCAACAGCAGACCCGCAATGGTGCAGACCTAAAGACAGCATTGGGGCGTCTGGTGCCGGGGCTGGATCTGGCGCCGCAAGGGCGCACCAATTATGGGCAGAACATGCGAGGTCGGGGCGTGCAGGTGCTTATCGATGGTGTATCGCTGAACAGTTCGCGAGGGCTTTCCCGTCAATTCGATGCCATTGATCCCTTCAATATTGAGCGTGTGGAAGTGCTTTCTGGCGCCAGCAGCCTGTATGGCGGCGGTGCTACGGGTGGCTTGATCAATATTATTACCCGCAAAGGCGAGGAAGGCCTGAACTGGCGTACCGAAGCGGGCATCACCACTGGCTTCAATAGCAGCGATGACATGGATCGGCGCCTGTCACAATCGATCAGCGGCGGCAATGAGCGGGTTCAAGGCTATCTGGGCACTGCCATTGGTGACAACGGGCGCCACTATGACGGTAGCGGCCAGGAAATCTTCCCCGATATCGCCCAGACCGACCTGCAGGACAATCGTAGCATTGATGTATTGGGCAACCTCTCTTTCCGTTTGACCGATGAACAGAGCCTGGAACTGGGCGCCCAGCTGTACCGTTCAGGCTTCGAAGGTGATCGAGGTGTTTACTTTCCCAACCTCGACGCCGCCACGCCCAACTTGAACGATGCCGAGATTCGCGATGGCTACCGCTCACAGCGCGATCCAGAAACCGACCGTAAGCTCGTCAACGTCAACTATCACCACGCTAACCTGTGGGGACAAAACTTCTACCTGCAGGCGTTTCACCGGGAGGAGGAGTCCAGCTTTCAGGCATTTCCCTACCCAGTCGCCGACGGCCTGCAGTTTCGCGCCTCACAACAAAACACCGATTTAAGCGGCATCAAAGCGCTGTTTGAATCGCGCCTGGGTGATGATGTTTCGCTAACTTACGGCCTTGATCTGGATCGTGAAACTTTCGATGCCAGCCAGAAGCTGTTCGATACCGACATATCAGATGCTTCCGGCGGCCTGGATCAGCAGGCATCGGGGTTGAGCCCCGCTATCCAGGTTATCAAGTGGACGGGCTTTCAGGCTTCGTCCAGGGCGACTGGCAAGCCACCCAGGCGCTCAAACTCTCCGCGGGGTTGCGCCAGCAGCACATGGACGTCGAAGTGGATGAATTCCAGGGGATTCCTGGCGGCAAGAATGACTACGAAGCGACGCTCTTCAATGCCAGCGCCCTCTTTGATCACCGCAACGGCCACCAGAACTGGCTGCAGTTCAGCCAGGGCTTCGAACTGCCAGACCCCGCCAAATACTACGGCAAGAGCCCCGACATAAGTGTCGATAACAACCCCTTATCTGCCATCGAGACGGATCAAGTAGAGCTAGGCTGGCGCTACCAGGGGGGGCAACTGGACGGCCCAAACAGCGCTTTACTACGCCTGGTCGGACAAAGCGGTAGAGAACGCCGAAGATTTAAGCGTCAGCGTCGTCGATGAAGAAGCGCGACTTCGGCCTGGAAAGCGCCGTGACCCGTTACTTCGATAATGGCCTGGAGGCCGGGGTACTCTGCACCTGGTGCGTTCCGAGCAGGAGAACGACCAAGGAGAGTGGGAGAAGCGTGACGCCCGTTATGCATCGCTCTCTTCCGCCACCGCCTTTATTGGCTGGACGGACTATGTACGTTCGGCTCGCTTGCAGGCCAATCACAATTTCGACCTGAAAGACGCTGCCGATAGGAGATCGATGGTAATACCACCCTCGACTTATCGCTCAGCCAGGAAACCGATTTTGGCACCTTAAGCCTGGGAGTGCAGAACCTGCTGGATGATCAGTACTCCACCGTCTGGGGTCAGCGAGCCGCCATGTTCTATTCGCCCTACTACGGCCCAGAGTACCTCTACGACTACCAGGGCCGTGGGCGTACTACACCTAAATTGGTCGATGGATTACTGAGTGCTGGTTGGCTACTCGCTGATAACAGCTCAAGGGTGAGGTAACGAGGATGGCGACACTCGGCTCAATAGCGCCGTCTTGCATACCCATTACCACTCATGACCTGCTGGCTATTGGTCAGCGCTTCGGGATCGACTACCGCTTTCCCGAAGCGCCTGACCTCCCAGCCAGCGCCTTGCGTTGCTCGTGGGCGGGTGATGGATGTCGAGATAGACCCCACACTGCGCGTGACACACTCGGATCTAGACGTCCTACACGCTTACGCCTCCACTTCCCGGCGTACTGCGCCGTGGTTTCTCAGCGTGATACTCGAAGGCCGTATTCAAGTCAGTCTCGGGCGCCAGTCGTTTCAGTTGCAAGCCGGCGACGCCTTCAGTGCACATTTCAACGAGCAGACTGGGCTTGAGGTCTTCCAGCCCGCGCCACAGCGTTTGCGCATCCTAAACGTCTCGCTTCTCGCTTGCACAGAGCCGCCCACTTTCTCGTCCATTAACTGTTCGCCTATCAATGTTACCCCTCCGGTAACGCCCCTACTGCATACCTGGAAGGTGCCGCAGTTCCTTATTCATAGTCTGGAGACGGCACTGGCTTCGAACTGGCCAATCGAACGGCAGCGCCTGTTATGGCAAGGCCTAGCACTTCAGTTGTTAGCTCATGGACTGCCTGTGCCTATCGCTAGCCTTGAGCCCAGCGACGAAAGGGGCGTGGGAAGCATCCCACCGGGCCTCTCCATCGCGATCACCAACGTCTGGAGCGCTTGCGTCAGCAGCTCGAACACTCCCCAACCAGGATTATCGGCCGAGCAGTTGGCCCGAAATGCCGCGATGAGCCCCTAGCAGCCTACGCACCAAGTTTCAGCGCTGTTACGGCTGCTCAATCTTCGATTACCTACGCCGTTGTCGCCTGACCCAGGCTCAAGAGTACTTACGCAGAGGGTATAGTGTTCAGCAAACCGCTCACGCCTGCGGTTATCGCCACGCCACCAATTTTGCCACCGCCTTTAAGCGCGCTTTTGGCATTGCGCCCCATGAAGTACACCATCGCCATTAAAAGCCGCAGGGTTGTTTTTAGAGCGCTAAGTTCCTCTGTTGGACGTTTTTAGCATTACGCATACCCCTTTGTCATTGCGCATACCTTTCCACTGCAATAAAGGGCAATAATTCTCATTAACACAAAGTTAATTGCTTCTTATTGCAGGTGCCTCCCATGTTTACTTCTCACCATCGCTTTCTACGCTCTCCCCTTAGCGCCGCGGTTATCGCGGCACTGTGGGCATCACCGCTATATGCCCAGGAGAGCACCGAGCTGGGCACCGTCACGGTGACCGCGCAGCAAGCCGCCACCAAAGTCGAGACACCTTTTATTGAAACGCCCCAAAGCGTTTCCACCATTAACCGTGAGCAGATGGAGAATCGTGGGGTGAGTACCGTGCAGCGCGCCACCGACTACACGCCCGGTGTCTATAGCAATCAGATAGGTGCCTCCAATCGCTTCGACTACCTGGTGTTGCGCGGATTTTCTGATGGAAGCCTGAGTAACACATTCTTGGATGGTTTGAAGATCATGGGCGATGCCAACTCGCATAGCAGCATGCGCATCGACCCCTGGTTTTTGGAAAGCATTGAAGTGGTGCGCGGGCCTGCCTCGGTGCTTTATGGCCGCGCCTCCCCAGGCGGTGTGGTGGCTTTGAATAGTAAACGCCCCGAATTTGAACAGTCCGGTGAGCTGCGTTTTCGGTTGGGCAATAATAATCAACGCAGCGCCGCTTTTGACCTCACCGGGCCAATTGGCGAGGAGCAACGGGTTGCTTTCCGCCTGACCGGTATTGCCAGCGCCGCCGATACCCAGTTTGGTCCGGCTAAAGAGGAGCGCTATGCCATCGCGCCACGACTAACCTGGGACATCACTGATGACACCAGCCTCACCGTAGAAGCCTATTTGCAGGATGAACCAGAAGGCGGTTACCACTCTGGTGTTCCTTTCGAAGGGCCGTGGTTGCCCGTAATGGGCGCAAAATCAGCAATAATTTCTTTGATGGTGAAGAGGATTACGACACCTACGAACGTACCCAGCGCATGGTCGGCTACGCCCTTGAGCACCGCTTTAATGACCAAGTGACCGGCCGCCAACTGATGCGCTACCTCAATTCAGATGTAGTGCTGAATCAGGTCTACGGCTATGGCTGGACGTCGCCCACCTCTGATGAACTCACCCGCTACTACTCTGGCAGCGATGAGTCCTTGGAAGCCTGGACGTTAGACAACCAGTTAGAAGCCAACCTCAGCAGTGGTTTTATGGACCATACGCTGCTTTTTGGGGTGGATTACCAACAGCGGAAAACGACGTGTCATGGCCGTCGGGCGCCTTCCCCGCCATTGATGCCTTTAACCCTATTTACGGCGCCGAGCCGAGCGCTCCTATTTATCAGCCGATGGGCGAACACCATGAGATAGATCAGACCGGTGTCTATCTACAAGACCAAGTAGCCCTCGATAACTGGCGCTTCACCTTGGGCGGCCGCTACGACTGGGTGAATATCGACAATGCCAACCGCGATAGCGGTGACACCAGCTCTCTCAGCGACACCCAGCTTAGTGGCCGAGCTGGGGCGGTCTATTTATTCGATAACGGCGTAGCGCCCTACCTGAGCTATTCCACCGCCTTCACCCCCACCAGTTTCGTGGATGAGAGTGGTGATCTGCTTCAACCGATGGAAGGCGAACAGTGGGAAACCGGCGTCAAATTCCAACCTAACGACAGCCAAAGCCAGTACAGTGCTGCACTGTTCCACATCAGTCAGGAAAACGTCGCCACCAAAGAACAGCCCACCGACCCTTATCGCGCCGTGGGGGAAATCGAGTCTCAGGGGGTGGAACTAGAAGCGCAAACTCAGCTAACGGATACCCTCTCGCTACAAGGGGCTATAGCTTCACCGACATCACCTACGCCAAAAGCGACGACGGCAACCAGGGCAATAACGCGATTTACTCACCCCGGCACCAAGTGCAGCTCTGGGGGCATTACGAGGCCAAGGACGGCTGGCTAAACGGCGTGGATATGGGGTCGGTGTCCGCCATTATGCGGATATCGCCGCTGACCGGGCCAACACCGAAAGCGTACCCGACTACACCCTGGTCGATGCCACCCTTGGCTACGACCTAAGCCATGTCGGCATCAAGGGGTCGAAACACGCTTAAACATAAACAATCTGCTGGATAAAGATTACGTGGCTTCCTGTAATTCGCTTGAGTATTGCTATTTCGGCGCCGAACGCGGCGTGACTGCCAGCGTCCACTATCGTTTCTAAGTGCTCGTTTGTTTCTAGGCACGACTAATAACGTTACGTTGCCCAGGCCAATGCACCTGGGCATTTTTCTCTGGAACGAGGTTTGCAAACAATAAATATTATCGTTTAAATACAGCTCATATTTTTCTTGATGACCTCTCACCACCATGCGCCACTCCATTCTGTTTTCTTTATTTGCACGCTGCGGTCTATTCGTGGCTTGTCTGCTGATCGTTTCTACCGCCAAGGCGCAGTGGGCAACGGTCGACTGGACCATTGCCGAAACCTTGCTGGCCATTGATGCGCCTGTCAGCAGCGTCGCCCAACAAAGCGACTATCACGCATGGGTGGGGGAGCCCCGTATCCCCAACAGTGCTACCGATATGGGGCTACGCTCCCAACCTAACCTGGAATTGCTAGCCCAAGCTCCTCCTGAGCAGATACTCATTTCGCCAATGTTCGCTGGCTTAACGCCTCGCTTGGAGCGCATCGCCCCGGTTACCTCGTTCTCGCTCTATTCCCCTGCCACCGACACTTGGCAAGAAATGCAAACCTTGACCCGTCAATTGGGCGAGTTAACCGAGCGCCAAACCCAGGCAGAGCAACTGATCACGGAAACCCACGACTTGATGGCCAGCCTGCGAGAATCAAGCCCCTCACAGTCTGATACCGCGCCGCTGCTGATGGTGCAGTTTATGGATGCCCGCCACGTGCGGGTGTTTGGGGATAACAGCCTCTACAATGCGGTGCTGGAGCAACTAGAGTTGTCCAATGCGTGGGAACAAACCACCAACGCCTGGGGATTTTCGCTGGTAGGGATTGAAGCGTTAGCACGCTACCCAGAGGCAATGTTGGTGATCATCGAGCCGCTGCCCGCCGGCGTCGAAGCGCAACTTGCCGACAGTGGCTTATGGCAGCAGCTTCCAAGCGTCAAAACAACAACCTTCTACGCCTACCGCCAGTATGGAGCTTCGGGGCGCTACCCTCCGCCCAACGCTTTGCACGAGAGCTGACCGCTGCACTGAAGGTAGCGCCTGAGGATAGGGATTACCCCATGATGAAGGGAGGATGACACTACCAAAGTGTTCTTAATTACGGTACGTTAACCCCTCAAGCAAAATAGGCTTAACCTCAATGGGGTTAGGTTGACACCAAAGTCAGCGAGGGAATGCAATGACGCTAGCCATTGTTGCCACGCGCGCGGGCGTAGGCTTAGACGCACCCGCAGTGCATGTTGAGGTGCATCTGGCCAATGGCTTACCGGGCCTAACGCTGGTGGGCCTACCGGAAACCGCCGTCAAAGAGAGCCGCGAGCGGGTACGCAGTGCGCTCGTCAATGCTGGCTTTGATTTTCCTAATACTCGCCGTATTACCCTTAACCTCGCGCCCGCCGATCTTCCCAAAGAGGGCGGCCGCTTTGATCTACCTATCGCCTTAGGCATTCTCGCCGCCTCTGGGCAAATCCCGGTAGAGGCATTAGAAGGCATAGAGTGTGCTGGCGAGCTGGCCTTGGATGGCAAGCTGCGTGCAGTACCCGGCATACTGCCTTTTGCTCTGGCGACTCGACGGGCAAAAGCACTGATTATTCCTCGCGACTGCGCCGATGAAGCGGCACTGGCGGGAGATTTACCAGTGCTGCCTGCGGACACCCTCTGGCAAGTCGTCGCCCATCTGCTGGGGCAGAGAAAATCCCACCGCACAAATTGAGCGCCTCGGTTAAAACGACCGCCCCGGTAGATGATCTCGCCGATGTACGCGGTCAGCAGCAGGCGCGGCGTGCATTGAAGTCGCCGCCGCTGGGGGCCATAACCTGTTATTTGCCGGCCCTCCAGGCACCGGTAAAACCATGCTGGCTAGCCGCCTGCCGGGCATTCTGCCGCCACTTTCCGAGGAAGATGCACTGGAAGTCGCCGCTGTGCGCTCGGTATGTGGCTTGCCGCTCGAAGCCGACTGGGGCAAGCGGCCATTTCGCCAACCCATCATAGTGCCAGCGCCGCGGCTCTGGTCGGCGGCGGCTCAAAACCCAAACCCGGCGAAATTTCACTTGCTCACCACGGCGTGCTGTTTTGGATGAACTGCCCGAGTTTTCCCGCAATGTATTAGAAGTGTTAAGACAACCACTGGAAACAGGCACTATTCATTTGGCCCGTGCCAGTCATGAACGCCGTTATCCAGCTCGGTTTCAATTGGTAGCCGCGATGAATCCTTGCCCTGCGGCCACTTAGGTGACCCCGCCAGCGCTGTCAGTGTACCGCCAGCCAGATCCAGCGTTATCAAGCGCGGCTTTCCGGGCCACTGCTGGATCGCATCGACCTCCAGGTAGAAGTCCCTGCGCTGCCGCCTGAGCAGTTGACGGCACAAACCCAAGGTGAATCATCAGCAGCCGTGCGAGAGCGGGTAATGGTAGCGGCAAATGACGCGCGGCGCGCTGAACAGCCAGTTAAGCGGTAAAGCCCTGGAAGCCGCCTGTGACCTTAATGATGAAGAACGTGCTTGGCTTGCGGGCGTGCTTGAAAAGCTCAAGCTTTCCGCTCGCGCTTACCACCGCGTATTGCGGGTGGCACTGACACTCGCCGACTTACAAGGCGCTCCTAAGCCCACCCAACCACACCTTATTGAGGCCATTGGCTATCGGCAGTTGGATCGTATGCTAAAGGGGCTTAACGATGGTTATTAGCCATTACATCGGCAAGCTGGTGGCATAGGGCGTTAAGCTTTTCACAGGCCGCGTCATCTTTTAACGCGCCTGACCCGCTCAACCGGTGATGCTGCCAACAGCGCCGCCCACTTACCGCCAGCCAAAACCTACGTTACTAAGTGCTACTTTCTGCCCCTCTGTTAGACCATATCGAACTACATATGGAAGTACCCGCCCTGCCGCCAGGACGACATAAACGATCAAAGCATCACATCATACTGACATTTACACACTGCATATAACGGAGTAATTCGCCTAAGAGTACCGATCCTACAAAACTAGTAATTTTTATTTTTAAAACACTTCTCAATTAATATTTAAAGTATTAATCCACTAAAATTTTGGATCAAAATAATCATTCTAGTATCACAATCTTTTACGCTTATTTTGAATATTTTATATATAAGACACTGTAAAATAAGGAATTATATGGAATTCAATTTTCACGTTTCATTTATGTTATTTTTTATTAAAAATTGTGACAAAATGAGTCAAAGATATTAAAATGATAAACAAGCCTTAGGATACTTACTTCAAGCTAGCCTTTTATTACGCTCTTTTAGAAGTATTCCTCAGCACTATTAAAAATTATTTTTATCTAATTTAATGTTCAAGAGTTTAACAATGGTAATTTCAATTGGGGTTCAGTATCAACGGGTTCCTCACCTTGGATCGATATCGTCTCTGCTTACGAGGAGGTGGGGGTATTAGAAAAGAGTTACGTATAGGGAGTCTGGGCTTTATTCTATTGCTAGTAAGATCTACTTACAAAACACACCAACGAAGAATGAATTTTCTCAAGTTAAAGATCGCTTACAGAGTTCGGCCAACAAGTACCTCTCCCCCTGCGATTAGCTTTTGCTTTGTTCACTAGATTGCCGGGGATTTCAGCGGGCATAAAACCGAAATCACTAAATATCGGTCTAGGAAGCGATCATATGATAAGTTTTACCTGGATTCTCTTTATATTCGAGACGCATGCTGAAAGAGTTAGAGATATTAATAGGTGAATTAAAGCAACTTGAAAACACGGAAAAAAATTAAAAATAGAAAAAATAATGAATGAATATATTGCTTCATTAGAGAAATGCATTTGTAGTGATAAAAAATCGTGTTTGATCAGCTAATTTCACCTAGATTATTGTTCGATGAAAAATACGGCTGTGTGGCCTCTAATGTCCTTAGCGAAGTTAAAATCATCGTGGTTAGGCGCGATCCTAGAGATCAGTTTATTGATTTACTTTTAAAGAAAAAAAGGGTTACCATTTAATGCAGACTAGTGAAGCTGCTTCTTTGTTCGTAAATGAATATATGCCTAGGTATGATCGAATGGCAGACATGCTGGATACATGTGACCATAGCAATATAATTGATGTTTGGTTTGAAGATATTTTCTTTGATTTTGAAACAGCGTTAGATAAGGTAGAAACCTTTCTTGGATTAAAAGCAGGCCCAATTTTTTCATACTTTTGATTTCTCTGACGCATCAAGTAAAGTTAAAATGCATGAAAACGATAAATTTTCCAAAGAAGTTGCATTTATTAAAGACAATATGAAAGACATCTGTATCGCTACTAGCGATAGTTATCGTGTCAAAACAGGTTGACTGATTTTACACATTAGGAGTATTAGCGTAAAAGGCAGTCCGTCTAGGGGCAGTTGAGACCGGTTGCGCTTGGGTTTTATAGCCCAAACAGCCCCATACAGCTACACTAAACCCTAGAAATCCGCTGAATCCTCTTAGGTCTCTGAACATTGCTTGTGAGAGACCAAAATCGAAAAATCCTATAATTACCATTAGGCCACTAATAGCCAACAGACGAGAGCGTACATTATCATTCGCGTGTAACGCTTTTTAGCAAATGCTGAGGCAAATCCAACATACAATAACAACAGACTAATAACGCCTAACAGCCCTCGGCGGGCGAGCGTATCAATAATATCGCTATGTAACTGTGGAACAGTCATACCTCTATCAGAAGCTATCTCATGGGCTACCAAAGATTCCAATCTTTCTTGAATACCACCCTCACCGATACCCAAGATAGGGTTCTCGATGAACATGATCCATCCTGCACGCCAAAACTCGAAGCGAGTACCCAATGAGGTGTCAGCATTATTATTTATAAAATATTGATAGATATCATCGAATATAGCCACTAAACGTAACCAGATGCCCGATGCGGGGTAAGCAATAATAAAATAACAAATATAGTTATCAGTAACAGAGCTACATTACGCACTTTAGAGCTTATTAGATTAGTAGTTGCCGATAACATTAAGGCAGTGAGAAAAGGAATCGCTACCCAGCCGCCGCGTGTTCCAGACAATAAAGACGCTAAAAGCCGAAAAAGGCAGCGCAAACAGCTAACAGGGCAAACCCAAAGAGTAAGTTTTCGTTGCTGCAACCAATAAATGCTCGCTACTACCGATAGCGCACCCGTCAAGAGCGATAAATTACCAAAAGGAATCGCATTGATGCCGTTACTGGCTCTTCCTACGCCAATGATAACTCGTTCATATATCGCGATCATACCTGAGCCTAACGCACCACAGCATACTCCCCACCAAAGCCAATAAGGAGAAGGAGTAAATGTACGCAAGGCAAGTAAAAAAGGCTGCTAGAAAAGGCCACAGATAAAGATGGTGTACCCCATCTCGAGCCAGCAAAGGTAGGCTGTCATCCGCCAATACACTCCACCACCACACGCTGCCAAAGAACACCAACGCAACGACTAGTTTGTAATCGTCGCCCGTGAATACTCTTGGGGATAGTTTGTAGCTAGCAAAACAGCGCATCCTATTAGCGACGATATAAAGGCTGCCAAGCCTAACCACCAGTAAGCTTCTGGAATAAGAATAAGCGTGGCAGCAAAGACAAAGATAATAATGCCGTTAAGGAGTGAGAGAGCCTGCCCGGCTCTTCCTGTCTGCATTGTTTGAAGCCTATTCATTTAAGATAAGTCATGCTGGTAGTACTTAGCCTGACGGCTAAATAAATCATGATAGATACCCTTTGCTCAAAAGAGACTCATGGGTGCCCGATTCCTTAATTTCGCCATCATCCATCACGTAGATGTAGTCGGCTAACCGAATGGTCGACAGCCGATGACTAATAACCAAGGCAGAGCGATGGTTAATGCGTTCACGGAAGTTTTCGAATAGCTCGGATTCTGCCACAGGGTCCATGGCACTGGTGGGCTCGTCTAAGATGACGATGTTCGACTTCAGCATAAAGGCACGTGCGAGTGCTATTTTTGCCACTGCCCGACGCTAAGCTCTTTACCATTATCGAACAGTCGTGTCAGCATCGTATCGTACTTATCATCCATCTCCTCAATAAATGCGGCCGCCCCTGCGTTTTCAGCAGCATTGGGCACGGTATGTTCGGCATCAGTACCGTTTATATGGCCAAAGCGAATATTTTCGTGCACTGACTCGGCATAATGTGAGTAATCTTGAAAGATAACGCTAAATAGTTGTCTATACTCATCAATGTCACAGTCTTGAGCGTTAACGCCATTAATGCTTACGCTCCCTTCCGTGGGGTCATAAAGTCGCGTCATTAGTTTAATCAGCGAGGTTTTACCTGACCCATTAGCGCCCACTAACGCTACAATTTGACCAGGTTTTATCTCCAAATTCACATTCTTGATAACGTCTTTATGGGTACCAGGGTAAGAAAAACAGACGTTTTAAGCGCTAATGTGGTCTGTTCAGATTGAACAATATCAACGGGCTGAGACGAGCGAGGAACGGTATGCTGCATATCCATAAACTCAAACAGCATTCCCATATATAAATGGTCTTCATAAAGTTTGGAGAGTTGTTGTACAAGCTCTTGTCCCATCGATTGAGCACGTTGGAATATCAGCAGAAATAGCACTAAATCGCCTACGCTATTTTCTCCTTGGGCGGTATTCCACGCCAAATAACCTAGTGAAGTAAAAATATTACCGACGCTATAGCTGCAACAATAGATTCAACGGTGGTTCGCTTGCGGCTGATGGCGAGTTTTTCTTCACGAATATCGCTACGAATACGTTTATATTTGTGCCGTAAAAATCACCTAATTGGTTAAGTCGTAGTTCTTTCGCGTGAATGTCAGAAGTCATTAACCAGTCTAGATAACCTGCTCGGCGCTCCATTTGTGTCCTTCGACGCTGCCAGTCATAAAGAATTCGAGTAAAGTAAATCCTTGCAATGAGCGCAGGAATAATAGCGATTAAAATAATAGGTAGTAAACGCCAATTGATGGTAGCCAGGAGTACGATGATAGCTGAAAGCATTAACGCATTTTGCCCAAGAGCATTAAATTGCTCGCTACCTGAGCAGGTCTTTGGCTACCGGATTGACGGGCACGCTCTAAGGTGTCGTGATAAAGAGGGCTTTCATAAAAGCCAGGTCAACACTGATTGCGGTTTTCTGAACTATATTATCAACATAATCCGCGACCATCATACCTTGCGTTTCTCGAGAAAAACCGGCTAACGAGCGTGAAATAACGTAGGCCAGCGTACCCAGGCCAGTTAACACTACATAGTATAGAACTGATTTAACATTCTCTGCCGCTTCAGGCTCGGCAAGCACAGTGGTGACGACATCTACCATTTGTTTTAGAAGATAAAGCACGCCAAGCCCTGAAATAATCTCCAGCCCCATAAATAACGTACTTAAAAGTGTCCACTTTCGGCTACTTTTCCAAGATATCGAAAGTATACGCACCAATGAAAAGAAAGATGAAACAAACTTATTGACAATAGACATGTAGCAAAACCGCCTTGTTAATTAACCGTTTTTTATGACCTAAACGCATATAAGCTTCATGAAAGGGACGTATACAACGATAGACCCATTGCCAGTTACGGTTCAGTGGCCAAGCTACATAGGTATCATAGGTGGGTCGAAATATCCGCCTCCACCCCAACAGACGCCATTGCCATACCTCAACAGTAGAAGTTTGCCAAGCAAATGAAAAATCAGGGTAGGTTTTGCGGCTAAGCGAGTGTTCAACTCCACATCGCCATGCATGGCGAGTATAGATGTGCGTACCAGCTCGCGAGTATTAGGTGTCAACTCTTCCATATTGCGCTGCACTGGAGAACTGAAAAATCAATCATTTCTAGGCATGAACGAACTGTATTGCCAAGTGAGTAGTGCTCTGCACGCGTTAAGACTTCATCAAGATTAAAATCTTGATGGTTTTGCATAGCCGTAATATCAACTAACCAATGCAGTCGGGACCAGTAATGCTTGGTATGGTGCCAGCATAAATAGACAAAAGCTCGCTAATAGGCATAACCCAGGTGTCAACAGAGCTGATAGTAATGGGCTGCCGTTTTCAAGCATATGCGATGCATCAAACACACTTCCGGTATTGTCAATTTTTGCATGGAATTCCACAGCGACGTTACGAGGCGAAAGCAAGGTGACTACTTTTGATGGTTAGCTGCAAACTCAACGCTTTCTTCACTGGCTGTTAACGCCTTTGGATCATGAGCCCGATAGCCATTTTTAAGCGCGTATTGTAGTAGTTTTGGTAAATCTTTTCGTGTAACCAAAATATCCACATCACGACAGAGACGTTGAGCAGGCTCTGGGTAATATTGATAAGCCAAAGAAGGTCCTTTGAAACAAAGGTGTGGAATTTTGAGAGGCGATAATACATCTCTAACGATATGCTTGAACTCAGCTGAAATATTCAAATTATGCTGCAAGGCACGCAACGTGTAGTGTTTCATCACGTCGATATAAGGCTCAGGAATTCGATCTCTCCATCGCCTGCTAAGGTGGCTATGAACAATGGGTAGCACAAAGCGATCGGATGCTTGACGAGTAAAAGAATCCCAATCTTCTACTCGAGGAATGAGCTCATCAACCGCCCGAATGTGCTCCTGGGTTAGCTCCAGGCGAGATAGTAGCAATAGTAGCTGAAAACTTGGGTCCGCCATGAGGCGGTCAGGGATTCAGATATCGTTCGCTCATTCATATTCTTTAATTATTCCAACTTTAGAAAGCGGTAAGCGGTTCTCTCATCCTTGCTACATGCCAGTCATCTACGTACCAGTCATGGTGCCAGCTACGAACATCGGTATTTTCCCCATCACATACGTTACTGATTGTTACTTCTGCTGATAGCCTTGGGAAGCCCATCATCGCGGCATTAGCGACTATGGTTACAGCTAACGCCTCAAATGCATTACATGCATAGTGCTGTATTTCACCTAATTTAACTATTATCTTTACATTTAATGTTACCTTATGTAAACAGAATTTATATTTTAGCGATGCAATGCTCGGTTCCCAGCAGGATTACATACCCTCATGCAAAATCGAGTGTACTGGCTGCCTGGCTCCCGGCGACAAGGCCCCATAAAGGACGATTAATCGATACTATGACGACTTATACCCTTCAACCCGATACAAAATGCGCCTCTGAAGATGTCTTTCAGGTATCCATGCCGTGGAAATCCCGGCGTTTTCCCAACCTGAAGAACACGTGCCAGAGAAGGATCAGCATTTTCATTTTGTCGAAAGTGCAACACGCGCCATTTTGATGGGGTTCGCCCAAAACCGTCGTGTCTATCTGTATGGGCCTCATGGAAGCGGTAAGTCATCACATATTGAGCAGGTCGCTGCCCGACTGAACTGGCCGTGTATACGCATTAACCTGGACGGTCACATCACTCGTGCTGACCTCATTGGCCGAGATATGGTGGTCATTCGTGATGGCAAGCAAGTGACGGAGTTTGTTCCCGGCATGCTGGTGTGGGCCATGCAACGCCCCATCGCGCTTATTCTTGATGAATACGATGCTGGTCGTCCCGATGTCATGTTTGTGATTCAGCGCGTGCTAGAAACGCAAGGCAAACTCACCTTGCTTGATCAAAATCAGGTCATTACTCCCCACCCTTGTTTCCGTCTTTTGCTACGGCGAACACTGCTGGTCAGGGCGATGCCACAGGTCTCTATGTCGGCACTCAGGCGCTTAATCAAGCCCAGCTTGACCGTTGGCACGTGACTACCGAGCTTGGCTATATGACAGCGGAAGCAGAAACACAGCTGTTACAAAGAAAGCTTAGTGACTTACCCATCGAGCAAGTACAGCGCATGGTCACCTGCGCAGGTCTTCTCCGCCAAGCATTTGCCCAAGGCGACCTGACCACGCTTATATCGCTACGCACGCTGATTGCCTGGGGAGAAAATACCCTTCTATTAAACGACCCTCATGAAGCTATGCGGTTGAGCTTCTTTAACCGCTGTGACGAAGTAGAACGCTCTCTGGTGTCTGAAATTTATCAACGCTGCTTTGATATTGAGTTGTCATGAGGGGTATGTAATGCCAACAATCCCTAGTAAAGAGCAAGCGCTGATTGAAGCTTGGACACGTACCTACTCGTCTGGGCGTATTACTCGACCGCTATCGACTAGCGCGCAACCGGCTGCACAAAGATCGCGGGGCTGCCGATGCACTGGCTGCTTGGCGACGTTGGCATGACCCGCGCCAGCAGGCTCGTTTTACTAGCGATGAACAACGCTGGTACAGCTTGCTTGAACGAGCACGTGTTGAAACACTAGCTAGCCAAGAATTGCCTGGTATTGCGCGCAACTTAGCACAACCGACCGCAACGGCCCCAGCCAATAAGGAGATGGCGGCGCTTTACCGAGCTGCCCGTTTCACCTTCCAGGGTCTGCCGCAGCCCGATAAAATTTTATCTTCTTCGCCAATAAACCAGTCCTCGAAAGGGTTATTAAAACGTACATTGGGTCAGTTTTAGGCCAACAATCGCCTGCTCCTCAGCCTTCGCATTCTTTAACCGATAACCAACTTCAAGCGTCGCTGCTAGAGGCCACTCATCATTTGGAAGATAGCGCTGTATTCGCGGAGATCGTTGCACCACTGGTTAAGCAGCTCGCTCACTTTTATGAACCTAATCAAACATCACATCCACGAATAAAAACTAGCGTTGCGCTCGAAGACGACGACGTAGAAGAGGATGTATCTGAACAAGCAGATTTAACTCAACCGGGGTTAACCGAAGAGCTAGCTGAACGTGACGATCAAAACAACACTATGCCGTGTTCTCACGTGCTTGGGATGAAACTCAACCCGCTAGCTACTGGTTGCAGCGCACGGATACTGAAGCCCTTAAGCAACTCCATCAGCTTGACCAACGGCGCGTTAAGCAGCTTGCCCACCGTTTACAAAGACGTCTTTAGCGGCTAGCCAACGGCAATGGCTATTTGATCAAGAGGACGGCAGGCTGGATAATCGCCGCCTAGCAAGGTTACTAGATGATAAACCCACCCAGCGTTTTTCGCTTTGAGAAAGAAGCCCAAATGCCTGAGGCGTGTGTGACGCTCTTGGTAGATCAATCTGGTTCTATGGATCTACGGCGTCGGCAGATGGCTGCCATGGCCATTGAACTCGCCATTCACACCTTGGAAATCTGTAAAATTCGCTGTGAAGTGCTGGGTTTTACCACCCGCTATACTGCCGATAACCCTGTATTGAGAAGCTGGCTACAGCGAGGAAAACCGAGTATCCGGGTCGACTTAACGCTCTACAGCATATTATTTATAAAACACCTGAGCAGCCATGGCGACGCACCAAGCATCAATTAAGCCTATTGCTACGCCCGATGCCGGGTCACGAAAATATTGACGGAGAAGCGCTGCACTGGGCGGCTAATCGACTTAGCCGCCAGCCGCAGCCTCGCAAAATCATGATCGTTATATCGGATGGTGCCCCTACGACAAAGCAACCGCCCAGGCCAACGGGCGCGATTTTCTAGAGCGTCACCTACGCCGTATTATTAGTGATATTGAAAAAGCCCCATCACTCTGGCAGCGATTGGCACCGGTCAGGATGTTGCACGTTTCTATAACAATGCGTTAACCGTCCGTAGTCCAGAAGCGGTCGCGGAGAACTTATTCGAACAGCTAGGCGACCTACTTGTGCCAGCGCAAACCAATGGGGTTCATTATGAGTGCTATTGCAGGCCTGATTCACCTTGATGCTAGTACCGTGGACCGTGACACCCTGCAGCGTATGCAGACGCTATTAACGCCGTATGGACGCGATGCACAGCATAGTTGGCACCTACAAAACGTGGGCCTTACCCGTACGTTGCTCCGCACGACTCCCGAAGACAGCCTTGATCAGCAACCTTTATGGCGCGGGACCGAAAAGTTGGCGCTAGTGTTTGATGGGCGAATCGACAATCGTGATGAGCTTTGTGAAAAGCTGGGGATAGGCACTGAGCAAGCTGCCTTAATGGCGGATAGCGAACTGGTTTACCAAGCTTGTCTTCGTTGGGAGACAGCGACTCCTAAGCACTTACTTGGAGACTTCGCAATCGCGTGCTGGCAGCCGCAACGTCAGCGTTTATGGTTAGCTCGTGACCCGCTCGGCATGCGCCCCTTTACTGGTACCAGCGGGATGATCAAATCGCATTTGCTACGATGCCTAAAGCGCTTTTCGCGATACCAGGGTTCACTAAAGCGACCAGCGAAGAGCAACTGCATGACTATGTTTGTCTAATACCCATGTCGGGTCCAAAACACTTTTAAAGATATTTATCGCGTTGAAGCGGGGCAGGTGGTTAATTTTGAAAATGGTGAGTTGAACGCTCATTTTATCATCGCTTTGACCCAGAACGTGAAATTCAGCTTGAAAGTGACGAGGCATATGTTGATGCCCTTCGTGAACATCTTGAACAAGCAGTCAATCGGCGTCTTCGATCAAGCGGGCCTATCGGCGCCGAACTAAGCTCAGGCTTAGACAGTTCCACCGTGACCGCAACAGCCGCTAAATTGCTGGCCAAGCACAAACAACCGTTAGCGGCCTTCACGGCACTGCCACGCGAAGGATTTGATGGCCCAGTTCCCCAGGACGCCATGCCGATGAGTCTGTAGGCGCCAAAGCGTTAGTTCGTCGTTTCGAGAACATTGAGCATATTATAATTCGAACCGGAGAGGAAACACCGCTTGACCAGCTACAGGAGGCGGTTGAACTGCTTGACCGGCCGCCTCTCAATGCGTGCAATATGGCTTGGTGGATCGCCATTCGCAAGGATGCCGCCAAGCGAGGTATCAAAGTTCTGTTGACCGGATCAATGGGAAACTTCAGCATTTCCCATGATGGTTACCCTATTTAGCATGGCTGACACGTAAAGGGCATTGGTTAACGCTATATAATGTCTATAAAGAGCTTAAGCAGCATCAGCCGACCCTACGATGGCGCAAGTTGGTTAGGCCATGTTTGGCACCGCTATTACCCAATTTTTATGGAAGCTGCGGGAAAGCGCTCAAGGTAGGGCTTTAGGATTAAAAATATTCGGCTATCAATCCAGCCTGGTCTAAACAGATGGGTTCACAACAACGGGCTAAGCAAGCGGATTTCGATACTAGTTTTCAGCCTGCCTGGCAAGATGCCAACAACGCATCCAAAGCGATCAATAAGATGGAAAATGGTGACTATAACGCGTTAGCAAACGTCTATGGTCTTGAAATGCGAGATCCTACCGCGGATGTGCGTTTAATTGAGTTTTGTTTAGCTATTCCCGAATCCCAGTACCTAGGGGTGGTCAATTTAAATGGCTTCTTAGACGCTTGATGAAGGATGTGCTTCCGCCAGAAATCCTTGATATTAAAACGCGCGGGTTACAGTCAGCCGACTGGCCAGAGCAAATGGATCGTGCCATACCACAAATACGCGAGGAGCTTGAAAAGCTCAAAGCTCATGGTAGCGCGAGCAATTATTTAGATATTAAAAGCCTAGAAAAAGCATTAGACGATTGGACCTCTACTGGTGCCTTAAACATCAAGGAAGCGGAACTTCGTTATCGAATCCGTATGTTGCGGGGTTATCAGTGGGGCGCTTCATACGCTATGCGGATGAGCAAAACGAGTAACAAATAGCAATAATTTCATATAGACTAGTTACAAACAACTTACTATAGTGGTGTCGTTGCCACATTTGAGGCAACTATTAACCTAAGGAGATCGAAATGCTACATACAGATCGCAAAACTTATAATGCCCTGCGCTGCAAGAGCTGGGCGCAATGAAAGACATTACCGAAGGCGGTAACCAGAGCTTTGCTGAGTCGCTTGGTGGCCAAGACGGTACTGCGTTTGATGTCGCGTCCTAATTAATTTAGGAAATTGACATCATAAGCGGTTACCGCATACCACTCACGTGGCATGCGGTTACACTATTTATAATTTTTCCCTTCTCTCTTCCACCCTCTTCGTTCCAGCCTATGTACTCAATGAGATACTGCCGATGACAACTGACGGTATTAACTCAACGTACGGAGCAAATAGTTAGCAGACTGCATCGTCTGACAGAACTGGTTTCAGCTTTTCGCATATCAATCTCTGCTCATGTCTATGCTTTTGCTCTAAATTAGGGAGTACTAGCGCTGTTTCAACTCCTCTCATACAAACTCTCCATCACAAACTCTCCATCACAAACTCCGAGTAGGCATTTTGATACGGTTACGGTCGATGGGAGGCAGAAAACTCAAACATTGCCTTCAAGACGAACTGAGTGCCTTAATTACAGATGCTGAGCTGGGGTTTGTCATTATTCTTGGATGGTAAAGCCAAAGGGTTAATAATCCCTGGAAACCCCTACCGCCACCGTTCTTACAAAATGTCAGGCCCAGGAGCATGGGGAACTGACGAATTAGGTGGTGCTAGGCTGTGTAGAAAACCCAATTTTTTTAAGTGTTTGACGCATCTCCTAATACTCTAGGGATGAATTTAAAAACTAGTAAAAATTGTAACAAATAAGTGTAGACGTGTAACAAAGAAGTTACTATAGTGAAATTGTTGCAAGACGGCTGGCAACAACCAATTTAAGGAGATCAATATGTTACAAACGGATCGCAAATCTTATGAAGCCCAACACTCCAAGAGCTAGGTGTGATGAAGGACATTACCGAGCAAGGAATGTACCAAACGCTGATTCACCGAATGGTTTAGATGGCACTGCATTTGTACCAGGCTCTTGATTTAGGATAATAGTTTTGACAAAGCAGCACCCGCATGCCACTCCTGTGGCATGCGGCTTTGTTGCATATCACAAAATTATTACGATGAAATTTTTATAATTTTATGTAATTGTAATCTTTTATTTAACATTACTTCTTCCCCTAACATTATAAGTGGACAATGAAGCTATTACCATGACAACGATGACACTCTCTTCAACCACACTTTTACAACGCAACCCCGACATGGTCGCTGCCAACCTTGACGGTGATCTAGTCATGATGAATGAGAAACTCGGCCGCTATTACGGCATTTCCGGTGTTGGTGCACGTGCTTGGGAATTACTGGAAACACCGGCAAGCATAGATGACTTGGTGGCTAATCTTTGCCAGGAGTACGACATTGATAGCGATACCTGTCATCAGGATATAGCTCGGTTCGCCCATGACCTTATGAAGGTCAACTTGATTGAGCCAGTCGAGAAGTAAGGCTCGCGTGTTTAACGACGCTAAATCAATTGGCGGCAAGGCGCTGAGCTTTTTCCGCAAACCCGCTTTACACAGTGTTGGTTTGTACCGGTTTGGCTAATGCTGGGCATTAGCCGGCTGCTGATTATTACGGTTACCTTCCGCCGCTTGGCCCCATATCTTGGTGAGCCTGTAGGCTTATGCGCCTACTCGCATATTTTAACAAGCAAACAAGAGGAGCAAGCATTACGCATTGCGCGTGTAATCCGTGTAGCTGCACGCTATTGCCCTGGGTTGCCAATTGCTTTCCTCAAGCGATTACAGCGCGTCTACTACTGGGTTTCTACCGCATCCCTATTCACTTTATTTCGGTCTTTGCCGGGATTCAGACACTAACGAATTTAAAGCACACGCTTGGGTAACCGCAGGGCGTATACCCGTTTCCGGGGTCAAAGCTTTCAGCACTACACCTTCGTAGGCTGCTATTTAAGTACTGAGTGCACCACCGCTAAATGACCGGCTAGTGGCTTTCTTAAGCCTTAACTTGCCAGCGCCGCGCCCCTTATTGGAATAAAATCAAAGAGCTTATGTAGATGTATATTTTGTCGATATGATGTAATATTTTCAAGTTACTCCTAATATTGCTTTATTGATCCGTCGCTTTTAGTAAATACTGTCGTTTCAAGCTTAGGCAATTTCATTGCGACCGCTTTGCCATGAAAATGTGATCACAAAACTGGTAGCAACACCAGTGCCTTGGTGATTTTAGCATGCTACCCTTAGCCGCTACGTAGAATTGATTATAGAAAATTAATTTTGCAAAATTATAATTTATCCCACCCTAGCAATACTTAATAAAATTTAGTTAACACATTATAAATTACTTACCAATTAATTTTTTAATTTTTCCTCGCATAAAAGAAATAGTTTTCTCTAATCTAAACCAAGCATTTTGCTTGTAAAACTAACGTTAGTCTCAGGGATGAGATCATTATAAAAAATCAATCAATTTACTTGCGCCTATTTTTACTTCATGATTTTGATTGAAAACATCAATCACCCACTCTTTATAAAACTAGGATTTTCTTTACCATCTAGGTAATTAAAAAACATTCAAAGCTTTTCTGCATCAATTCCATCATGGATACTCAGCCGGGGAGAAAAATTCTTATGAAATGCTTTATTATAATTTTTTCTGTAGTAAAACAAGGTATTTCAGACCCTTTAAGGAAAGAAAACAAATTTCCCGTAAGACATTCCTTCCATATAGCTTCTACCAGTACCTATCACTACATCTGAATACCGTATGAGTTCCGAAGCTTCAATACAATATTCAGGCGTTACAAATAATTTAATATTTTTACAATCCTTGACTATTTCTTCTATTTCTAACAATACTGCTTCATCTTCTACATAACCCACGATAGCTAAAAACGTTATCAGAACCATATTTAATTTGAATGCGATTAAGTAAAGCTATGCTCTGCTTAATACTATCTCTATACGCTTTACCAATCCTTGAAATTCTTAATAGTTTAATACAATCGTCGCCGCTACCTTCAAAGGGATTTAGTCTTTTATTTTCGCTAGTTTCGATGGTACCGATACTCGATTAGCGATCAAAGCTAGCTTTTAGGCTTAGTAAGCAATCTCTTACTTAAAAGATCGAAGTCCTCTCCATGAAACACAATCATATGTTTATATACAGGTGAGTATACTTTTAATGCGCCCCCCGGGTTTGGTTACTACTAGAGGAATTTTAAATTCTGCAGCTGTTTTATTCGCAAATATTGCTGAATTGTTATCATAAGCATGAATTATTGTCGGTTCAAAAACATTAAATCTTCTTTAGGGTTGAACTTATCGACCTCATTAACACTAATTTTAATAAAATCTACGTTTTCTTTATTTTTATATACATCAGGAAAAAATCACCTACTACAACGATTTTATATAATACGGGAATTTCTTTTGCCAAATTTAGAAGAGAGTAATAATGTCCACCATTACCTGTATTAATACCTGAAAAACAGCCAATAAAAAAAACAACCATATATCCTCTCTTTACTTTGAATTATTTAAATAGTCTATCGGAAGCTTTTCCCCATGAGGAGTAACATAAAAGGCTTCAGGCTCCATATAATGACCAGTGCTATTTTTAACTTCTAGGCTGATTTCAGCAATAAGTTTTAAAATATTACTTGCAGTCGCACCTCCTGTATTTACTATAAAATTAGCATGTTGTAGTGAAACTTGCGCTCCACCTTGCCTCCTCCCTTTAAAACCTAACTTTTCTATGATTAGTCCAGGCGATCCAATCTCAGCATACATTTCAGGGTTGCTTTTAAACACGGATCCACAGCTGGGTAGTTTACGAGGAAATTTACGACTACGATCAGCTAATATAGCAAGCATATCTTGACGAATATTAGAGAGTTTCCCCGGACTAAACTTGAGCGTTACCGATGTAATCACTTCATTATTAGCTTGATAAATCGAATTACGGTAGGAGAAGTTACACTCACTAGCAAAGCGGTGAAAGATGTTGCCAGTGGTATCAACACTTTCAACACTCACCACGTTGCTACCAATACCTTTTCGCTGGCTACCACCGTTCATGCACACTAGTCCTCCTAGCGTGCCTGGAATACCACAGATATGTTCTCCCCGTCAATCCTGCCAGCATCAGCCGCCGAGCTAGACTTGGCACCCACACACCAGCTTGTACGTGCACTATGTTGCTGTACATAGTGAGTTGCGAAAGACGGTTACCTAACTGAACGCAGGGTGCACGGAGCCCTTCATCTGAAAACAGCAAGTTACTAGTAGAACCAATCGTGAAATGGTGAATACTATTACGATAAAACCAACTACGTAGATCGGCTACCTGTTTTGTCGTTGATGGGCGAATTAATATATCAGCCTTCCCGCCGACACCCACTGACTAATTTCTGCCAGTGATACATTTTGCAGGACGCCCCCAGGACAAATTTTACTTAACTCAGCAACATTTATTCGCTCCATTGCGCGCTTACACCTAGTGATGCTAGTTTTCTGGCAAATTATTGTAGCCTCTTAAAGCAAGTTCTACCCCATTAATCTGGCTTGCTCCTTCACTACAAATCGCGGCCATTATCTGAGCCATGCTCCCCTTAGATCAGTAGACTCAGCTTGCGCACCTAGCAATGTATTAGGGCCATGTACTATGATTTTACCGGGCTCAGCCTTTACCGCATTATGCGCAAATTTGTTAAGCTCCTGTGCATATGCAATACGCTGGGGATAGCGATAGTCAAATATAGTAGAGCGGCCATTTGCAAGAGCCCTAGGAATGTATAAAACGACTGCATGTCTGATATTACACCTGGGTGAGTACCGTAGCTAATTCGAAGGGCTGGATTCCATGTGGGCCAATGCAGTCAGGCGATACCATGACAGTATTACTGTTTTAAATAGATCTATACCTGCATCTCGCAGGTGGATTAAAGGGACCTCCATAGTTTCAAAGGTACGTTTTAATTAGCACAGTACCTCTAGTTACCGCAGCTAATATAATCCATGTTAATGCTTCAATTCGGTCAGGCATTATGCTGAACGAAGCACCACGCAGCAAGCTTCCAGCCCCTTGTATGCGTATATGACTACTCTTCTTGTACTATATTCGCCCCCATTTCTCTTAGAAACAGAATAAGATCGCTTACTTCTGGAGTTATGTAAGCATTACGAATTAACGTTTCACCCTTAGCAACTGCTGCACACATTAAAGCGTTTTCAGTACCACCGACTGTAGAAATAGGGAAATCAACTACTCCCTGTGAGTTCGCCTTCTACCAAAATGTATTCGGGCCACTCTTCGACCTTACAACCAAGCTGCTTCCAAACCATTAAATGGAGATCGTAGCCACGGCTACCTATCTTACATCCGCCAGGATAAGGTATTTTCACTTTCTTATTATGAGCTAGTGCACCTGCAGCAAGTAAGTAAGTCGTACGAATTGGCAAATCAAAATCTACGATTTTATCTGTCGAGATTGAAGAAGCTGACAACTCAATCTCTGAGCTAGCAAAATTTTCTTCAATACAAGCTCCCATCATTCGCATAAATTTTATTTTAGCTTTCACATCTTCCAATAAAAGAGGAAAGTTACGCAACGTAATTTGCCCTGAAGAAAGGAGCGCTGCAGCAAGCACACGTGTTGCACTGTTTTTAGCACCACTAACAGCAACTGTGCCATTAAGAGCTTGAGGCCCTGATATAACCACCTTCATGAACTTCACCCTCGATTATCAAATAAAATTAATTTCTTAACATCAATAGCTATAATCACATTAAAATCCAGCTCTATTTCTTACTTTATAATCTTCGATTAAAAATATAATGCGAAGCGCATAAACAAATATACAGATTAATTTGTAAATAAATATAGTAGACAAACACTAATTACATACGTTCCATATCATTAAAAAGATACCACTCGTTTTTTGTAAGCTTCAGATAAAGTAGAACTTAAGCTCCGACGACCAGCTTCTCTTGTGGGGCCATGCCCCCTAGCGGCATGTTCGATTGCTCCCCATTAAATGTTCATTACCATCTTATTAACTATTGCAGCACTTTCTCAATAGAATAAAACAGCTATAGGGCTAGTTAGTTATAATGTGCGATGGGGATGTAGCGCTCACAGTCAGATTTTGCTGCGGGGCTTACCCCAACATTAGAAGTTCGATCAATGCCCGCATGATATACTCAGTAGATAGGGACCGGTCCAGCTCAATCAGATGCTCTCCACCGATCAAGTTAAATACCCTTTAGCTACAGCTTTTCTCTAACTATTCGTGCATGAATTTTATAAAGCAACTGGGTCTAATGAGCGCGGACTATACAACTAACTCTGATTTCTCGTGTGCCAGTCACTTGTAAAACTAGATACCCCAGTCTAGAGCCAGTTCTCAGTAGTTATGATAGGCGATTTAGTGGTTCTAGAGATAATCATTAGCGTTATGTAAGTAAAGAAGTTACAGACCAAATTCCCATTTGCGCTGATATTAGCTAACCGTTCCATCTGTCTAGGGATCTCGATATTTTCAATCATAAGTTTTGCTTAATTCAGACAGTAGGACTCACTGTCAATGGAATTAAGTAAACGTAGCAAGAGCTATAGCAGAGACGGAGCGTCACTTTTAGGATGTTTTAAGATTATAAAACTAGCTATCAGGAAAGCGTAATGCCTTAATATGTATATTTTTCTTTTTTACATAAAAATCTACTCTTTCTCGCTCTAATTTTGTGAGGATTAACGGCCAATTCACATATGATATTAATATTCTAAAAACAATAATGAAGTCGTAGTAAAGAAAACCAAAGCCACGAAAGAATCACTCTGGATATCGCCATTTTTCACCAAGCTTCATATCAACTTCTGTGGGCTCAAAGCGAGCATATCCATTATTTGGACACTGAGTTATTTCGCCAAAATATACTTCGCCATCTAGCTCATACAGATCGACTCGAGCAAAATCAAAATAGCAACCGATCTTTTCTGCAATCAATATCATTTTATGCACAACCGGATTTAACTTGAAGCCAATATCTATTTCTTTTTATTATACCTCTTTACTGCCAACCTATTTAGGCTTCTATCGAAGTGGGCATAGCACGGTTCTTCATCTCGCCCAGTAATAATTTGAACCAGCTCGACTTTTCCATGAAAAACATAAAATTTGTAATCTTCAAGTAAATCATTACCCAAGTTCGAATACATTTTTCGACAAGAAACTCTTTTTCATCTGTGTCGCAGGCCATACTAAACGTTGGGGCATATTCCTTTTTGCCACTCTAGCAATTTATTTTAATAGATGCCCAGTCTTCTAACTGAGGTTCTTTTACGAAAACGTTCATTCCCGACGCCCACGCTGCTTTAATGACCACAGGCTCTTTTATATTACTAAATTCAAACTTCTCCACATCATCAATTATATGAATTTTCGGAATAAGTTTGACATCATCGTTTAATTTGCATTCAACGAGCCAACGCCGCACCTCAATTTTATTTGTCACTATAGGCCATAACGGCGACCTGCAGTAAAGACGTCGATGAATTGATTTTTCATTAAAACTTTTGGCTTTTTAAATTTGGTGTATAGCCGAGCTGTATAGCTCCTTTTAGTTTTGTGTATTTAAAATCACTTTTAGTTTCGCTTTCAAAAAAGAATTAAAACTATTATAAGCGCCAGATTTTTTTTAAAAAAAAACTATACATTTTGATAAGAACTTTATATAGATAAATTCTCATAACTCTCTCATTTATATTTTATCATTACACAGGTTCAGACAATGAGGCCGACACTGACTTATGAACAACTATAAGCTATTTTAATACCTTATTAACAATCGTTCAGCACTTAAATTAGAGACTTAAAGTTAAATCGTTTACGAGACCGTATATTTAATCAGAAAGCGATGATAATATCCGCAGCCTGGGGAATTTGAGCAAGCTGACTAATTCTGCCCTACCTCATACGCCATGGATATAATCTATTCTCAGACTATAGCAGCATAGTATACGTTTTTTCATTCTTTATTAGCCATAAAAGAATGATGTTCATAGCCATCTATTTAAGTTTAAAGGTAAAGCCGACGCTGCTATAAACACCACGTCTATACTAACTAACTCGACTGACCATTAATTTCATCAAGCAATGGCTTTAGGTTTTGATCCATATCCTCCTAGTGACCACGGGCGCCGAAAGCGATAAACACGAATTTGCTGCGCCAAACGAATACACTCACGCATAAGCTGTTCATCAGTGTTGAATTCGCTGCCTAATTCAGGCCGATAAATGGCGCCCATAACAGTCTTAAAGGCTTCAACCCCGGATAATTTCTCCAGAGTGGCTTCTTCCCCTTCATCAGCACGTTCTAATTGCACCAACGCACTTAGCCGGTGGGCATCGTAACGCACACCCTTGTTCATCATTAAGTGAAACTTATCTGCACGCATCAAGTCGCGCACAAGCCCTTCTGTTCCTATTCCTAAAGCGGTTAACGCATCGCGCCAAAGTTTTGCACGCGCCGGGCCAGGGTGAAGTAGCGGCTCAGCTTCATCGGGCTTGATAACTGCCACATCATCGGTAATCAACGGCCATTGCTGCGTATAGTGTAGCCAAGCACTCATTGTCGACTTGCCCGCGCCGGAGTGTCCGGTAAACGCCCAAGCACCCGCAGGTGTTTTAACGCACTCACATGAAGCGGTAGCCAGTGGCGCTGATGCAGTAGCGCTCCCAGTGCACTACCTAACAGAAACAAGCGTACATCGCCAGGATTCGCCACTGTATCTACGCCCTGCGACATACGTCGATCTAGCAAAATGCGCTGCCCTTCCTCTACACGGTAACGCGCAATACCTTCAACTGTAATCTGACAACGGTCATCGCCTACTTCCAACCAGTTTCTAAGGTAGGCTCCATCTTCAAGCCGATCAACGACCCCGGAGTCGTTACAAATACATCTGGTTGGTCGCATGGCTCAATTTCCGGGAGTTCGGGCAGCTCAAGCGTAGAGCAAATTTTGAGCCCATAAGTAAGGTAATAATAACGCTGTTCTGTGGCGGGTAGATTACCCCGCCGTTCCTTGTGGTCTAACAGACTATCGTCCGCGGTGTCGGTAGCATGTCTTTCAGCCATCTTGATTCCCTAGGTATATACTGGCATATGTATTGCCATTGGTATCAGTTACCAACTAAATATGCTTTAGCTCCTTGCCGTAGGCATGAAAACCTGCAGCTTCATTAACACTGCAGGCCTTAAGAAGCATAATTATGTAATATTTTGACAACAAAGAGCAACCTTTAGCCTAAGCTTTAAACCCACTTAGGAATCAGGTGAATTTGGATAGCCATCTCCTTAGAGCCATGACCACCACGTCCCCAACCATGGCCCCAACCATGGCCCCAACCATGGCCCCAGCCATGACCACCGCCACGGCCCCAACCAAAGGTTTGGGTAATTTCTCCCATCGTGCCGATCTCGATTAAAGCTGGACGCTCGTACACTTTCCGCACTTCAGTAATCGCCATTTCAACTCCCCTTTTTTGCTTTTCTATAGCTTAGTCTGCTCAAGAGCTTTAAAGACCAAGAAAGCCATGCACAGCTCAATGTTTTAACACCAACACCAAAACCTTACATTAAGATACACAAAATTACAATATGCATTGCAATACAAGCACTTTTTGAAAATTATGTACTCTAGGCTCGATAGCCAATAAATCTAGCCAATGCGAGGCTAAAGCATGAGTGCTTGTAGATAAAATTGCTGTGCTGGTGATCTTGTGCTTTGTTCCATGAAATACGAAACTTAAGGCTTTGATCTATGGTGATATTTTCAAACTGGCTTGGATCATTTTGGCACGATACATAACAATCGGCTTAAAAATTCTGGTTTTATAGTCCAGCCAACATGCTGAAAAAGTGGTATCGTGCCTAGTTGAATGCCTTTTAAATGGGGAGATTACCAGGGTTAGGTAGATGCATAGGCAGAGATTCCTTTCTACTAGCTGAAAAGACTCTCAACAAGGATGAATAAGCAGCAAGCTGATTTAATAAAACAATCTTACTTAAACCCTGCCCAATAGCTTTTATATACCCCACTACACCATCGGGCATTAGTAAAAAATGGTTCTTGCCCATTGTGATAAGCCGAATTGAGAATAAAAGAAATTTCTGAATTCTGCATATTCAAACATTCCTTTCATCTTTCGTTGCATTGCCCACCCCAATGCTTTTGCGATTTGAGAACATCATCAAGTGCTTTTTCGTAGTTTTTTCTCTTTCGTTAGGCAGCAAAGTTTTGACGGTAACAGTAACAGGATGCATGCTACCGGTTGTTCTGGCGTCTTTGACCACTCCGCTTGCTTCTATATAATAACGGCTTGTAACAATATCTGAAACGTAAATATACTCTACGTTCATTACTGCCTTAAAAAAGGTCAGTATCTCCTGCGCGTTTTGTTTTTCCATCTGGGAACATACCTACATTTAAAAGAATTTCTTTTTAACAAAACCCCATTAGTATAAAAATTTCTTTTTGCAAGAATTTTTAAAACATCTTCTCGTTGAAACTTACCTGATTCACTTATGTTGAATTTCGCTTTTCAAAATACTTTTGTGATTTCGAGTAACACACCGTTGCATAGTTATGGCTAATAAATTTGATATCCGGATTTTCAGTGATGATATTTTGACTGGCCATTAAATGAGTTGGAAGCCATTCGTCGTCTGCGTCTAAAAACCTATCCACTCAGAGCGAGCATTTTTAATGCCCAAGTTTCGCAGCGTAACCGCCTGGACCAGGTTTTCGCGCTGAAAAACGCGAATTCTATCGTCGTTAAACGCAGCTACCTTAGCATAGCTGTCATCTGTTGATGGATCACAAACTATGATAAGTTCAAAATTAGTGAACTCTTGTGATAGTACTGACCTAATCGCCCGTCCTACAAATTTTTCTTTATTGTAAACAGGTATCACCACACTGAAAAATGGCTCTAAATTTTCTGGCGGCATACAAATCCTTTTAAAGCTATATGCTTTAATTCATATTTAAACTAAGACCTAGATGCTGTCTGTTAGTTTATCTTTCAAGAATTTGAAAATTCACAAAACTTTCCAGGGCGGCCTCAGTGAGCACTTTTGATATTTTACGCTGAAAATTCAGAGCTGATTTTACTCGGCTTACCGAGACCTCTAAGTAAGTCGTTTAAAGTCTCAGATCAGCCTGGCCTTTGGGCAACAAGTATTTCAAGTCATAAAGTACATGAAGAGGCTTACCCCAACTACGCATGGAAGCTACCGATAGCTCTCTAAATTCATTATGTGCAACAGCTAGTATAATGGCATCGTAGGCAGAGGCCTCCGGCGAATCGATGAGTGAAACACCATAGGCCTGCTCGGCTTCCTGTTTATTCACATGCGGATCATAAACATCGGTTTGAATATCATACTCGCCCAGCTCGGCAAGAATATCCACCACGCGCGTATTACGGAGATCAGGACAGTTTTCCTTAAACGTTAACCCCATCACTAGTACCCGTGCGTTTTCTATGTGAATACGCGTCTTAATCATTTGCTTAATCAGTTGGCTGGCAACATATGCGCCCATACCATCGTTGATACGACGCCCGGAGAGAATCACTTCGGGATGATAACCAACCTGCTGAGCTTTATGAGTCAGGTAATAGGGGTCGACTCCGATGCAATGTCCGCCTACTAGCCCGGGTCGAAATGGCAAGAAATTCCACTTAGTACCGGCTGCCGCTAACACTTCTTCAGTATCGATATCGAGACGATTAAAAATAAGGGCTAATTCATTGATCAGTGCAATATTCACATCACGCTGCGTATTTTCGATTACCTTGGCGGCTTCAGCAACGCAAATACTGCTGGCTAGATGCGTACCTGCAGTGATCACACGGCGATAGAGTGCATCCACAAACTCAGCGGCTTCTTTAGTTGAGCCCGAAGTGACTTTCTTAATCGTGGTTACCCGGTGTTCTTTATCGCCTGGGTTGATACGTTCAGGACTATAGCCCGCAAAGAAATCCTGATTGTAAACCAACCCAGAAACACGCTCTACCACAGGAATGCAGTCTTCTTCTGTCGCTCCCGGGTAAACAGTGGACTCATATATGACAACATCGCCCTTACTGACTACTTGGCCTAACGTTTCGCTAGCTTTAATCAATGGGGTCAGATCGGGACGACGGCTTTCATCAATGGGTGTAGGCACGGTGACAATATAAACATTACAGTCACGCAGCGCCTCTAGGTCACTGGCAAAACTAAGCTGAGTAGATTCGGCCAGTAGCTCCGGTTCCACTTCCAAGGTGCGATCAATACCGTCGTTTAGTTCTGCAATGCGTTTAGCATTAATATCGAAACCGATTGTTGGCATTACCTTGCCGAACTCAACGGCCAGCGGCAGACCCACGTATCCCAGGCCGATGACTCCTAAACGAACGTTATCCATGCTCAACATTATGATGCTCCTTGTGATGTAGTATTAATCTCGGTGCGATACCCATGGGGTTCCGGCGTTGCCAGCGCCAAGTATCAGCAACCATTTCGTCTAAGCTTCTTCTAGCCTTCCATCCCAACTCTTTTCAGCCTTGCTTGGGTCCGCCCAAAAGGCTGCCAGGTCACCCTCCCGGCGTGGGCAAACTGATAAGGAATTGGCCTTTCACTGATACGCTCGAAAGCTTCTACCATCTGCAGCACCGACAGCCCTTGGCCGGTGCCCAGGTTATATGCTTGCGCGCCAAGCACGGTTAGACGATCGAGTGCACTAACATGCCCTCTGCAAGATCCATCACGTGAAGGTAATCCCTTACACAGGTGCCATCTGCGGTGGCATAGTCGTTACCAAAGACCGTTAATGTTGACCTACGACCCACCGCCACCTGGGCGATGTAAGGTAACAAGTTATTAGGTATACCTTGGGGTCCTCTCCTAATCTGCCCGTAGGATGCGCCCCGATCGGGTTGAAATATCGCAATAGCACTACCGACCAGCGCCCGTCGCTCTGAACCAGATCCTCAAGGGTTTGCTCCACCATTGATTTAGAAGTGCCGTAAGGGTTGGAGGTGCGGCCACGTGGCATGCTTTCTTGGTAAGGCACCGGTGCGTCAGGCCCATAGACAGTTGCCGACGAACTGAACACCAAACGAAAACACCAGCCTGCTGCATGGCTTTGCAAAGCGTGACCGTGCCTGCCACGTTGGTGTCGTAGTAGGCTAATGGCTGCGCGACACTCTCACCAACGGCTTTCAGACTCGCAAAATGAATCACTGCATGGATATCGTGCTCTTTGAACAACTGATCCAGACAGGCCCGATCGCGAATATCACCTTCGATGAAGGACAAGGTCCGGCCAGCAATTTCTTCTACACGGCGCAACGCTTCTTTGAAGCGTTGCAGAGGTTATCAAGCACCACCTCACGTCAGTGTCCGGCTTCAAGCAGAGAGAGCGGTATGCGATCCAATATAGCCAGCGCCACCGGTGACTAAAACTTTCATAGTAACTTCCCACCTACAACATGAATTATTTAGAACCTGTTAACCCTGAAAATACATTTTCAACTAATACTTTAACTCTACCTTTAGCAGACGTACGCTGAGAGGTTTGAATAGCAAGCACACCCGGCCAAAGCTTTTCGCATACTGCCAAGTGCATTTTGTCTTGAAGCCGGTCTTCAAAACTGGGTGTAAGGAAGTTATTCATGAGAATACGGTTATTCATGATAGCGGTAGCATCATGATAAATATCGTGATCTTGCATGCCTAAAGAGGCACAGCAGGCAGTCCTATGCTCCCAAAAGAACAAATCGTAATCATCATAGCCTAAAGATGAAAATCCAAACTCTCCCTTGCGCTTAAACTCCTCAAAATAACCATCAACCCGCTTCAGTAGATGGCGAGGATAAAAGCTTTTATACAGGTTACTCATAGCGCGTGCGTCAAGCTCCGGGAAATTCTTGATACCAGAGCGCTTTGTGTACGTAGCTCTTCCTACTTCCGAAGCCTCACCCTTGACTTCCAGAGCGTCCTGAGGAAACCAACGTAGCAAGGCAACCAGCTTTTAAACTCGGTTGTTTTATGCTTTCGTAGATACGCAGACGTTCTGTCCAGCACGCCAGCTAACTCATTAGCCTCCTCAAGGGGCACGTTTTCAGTATCTATCACATGGTGCTTAACACCGATTAACTTAGCAAATTCGTGTACTTTATTTGCTTCAGCAGTTTCAACCTGATTGCCACAATAGGGAGTAGGCCTCGATTTGCTGTCGCCAGTCATGAAAAGCCGACAAACTGATACGGCTATCTTGTCCAAGAGAGAGGCTTACTCGTACGGGGCGACTAGCAACATAAAGTTCAGCCGTTTTCTTGAGGATATCGGCAGACTCAAGCACCACTTCTGTAAAAGTTCTACTGTCTTTATCTAGAGGTTCACGCGGGAATATTCGGACTCTTTTTCAACAAGGAACTTATATATACGTTCGCGCCCAATAACTCTATACCCTTGAAAGGGCTCTTATAACCAGGCAAATGCTTTCGGCCTACGCTATAGAACCCTGAATCAATGATTTCTTGTACCTCACTATCCCTTTCACTTCCCACCGTCTCGGCCAATAGCTGAGAATGAGAAGATAAATAGATAGAGTCATCCTGCTGGAAGAAGTAAAGTGAAGCCAAGGCAGTTGCATCACACAGAGCACAAACAGCACCATTTTCAATAAACATTAGTCGAAAACGGCCTGTCAGCTGGTCTACGTAGTCGATTAACTCTGTTCGTAACCTGCCGTCTTCCAACTTACCGACTTCGTTTGCAAGAAAGTGGTCGACTATGTTTTGCTCAAGCTCGCCCGTAAACGGGTTAACGGCATTGCCTACCAATACAACAGCCCCGGTTTGATGAACGCTAGAGAAAACCGATGCCTGGGGATGGTACCTTAATATATAGCCGTTGATTTCTTTTTGTTGGCCACGTTTCAAGCTCATTCCATACAGGTGCTGATACATCGGCATGACGGGGATATAGGGCAAAACCACGCGCAAAAGCATATCGTTAACATTGGAAACATGATTCATAGTCATCTTAGATCCCTGTCCATTAATAACCCGCCGCTTGGTCAACCAACGTGACCATGCGTTGCCCTTTGAAAATGCAGCATAATTATCGAGGAACACATTCAATGCCCGCTTCAGATAGTGCGGTGTAGTCCCCGACACATGCGGTGTGATCAAAACATCCTCCCGCTTCCACAACGGCGATTCTGATGGTAAAGGCTGCTGTTCGAATACATCCAGAGCAGCACCTTTAGAATCCCAGAATCTAGCGCCTTGAGCACTGCATCCCCTTCACTACCCCACCGCGGGAAATATCGATCAGCACTGCACCGGGCTTAAGCTGGCTCAGTAACTTATCGTTTACCAAGCCCCTGGTAGCTTCTGTGAGTGGTAAGCAGCACACTAAAAATCCGTGCGCGCCAGTTCTGGTCCGATATCCTCAAGGGCAACAACACGATCGACACTTGATATCGAACGAGGAGTGCGTTGAGTGCCGACCACCTGCATATCGAAGGCCTTGGCGCGCCGGGCCAGACTCTGACCAATATGCCCCAAGCCAAGCACTGTGAGCTGTTTGTCTGTCAGTTCATCTAGCCAGCTGCGCTGCCAAAGTGCCTGCTTGGCCAAGTCATGAAAGCGGCCAAACTGCTTGTCAAAATAGAGCATGGTACCCATGGCATATTCGCTCATCGGCGCACCATGCACACCGCTGCTCTTGGTCATCAAAATTGAGGTTTTATCGAAGTCCATGTCCCAGATCTTCTCGACCCCAGCGGAGAGAAAGTGTATCCATCGATATTGGTCCAATCGGGCCAGCGCAGCGGGTAGCCACGGCAGCGTCGGAGTAATGATCACATCGACCTTCGTATTTCTCGGCACTGCCTCTACACTGTCGGCAAGAGGAACTCCACCTTTGGGAGCGCTGATTGCAAAGTTCGAATTACCAGCGCTTTTGCTGTGTGATCACCTCGGGCTTCTGGAGATAGAGCACACGACGAATGGGGTCAGAAAGTGATGGCATCAAACCCCACCCGACTACCCAGACGATAAGCACATTCAGCGAGTTCCCGCTGGTTAGCCAATAACGAGGCTTCATCAGCGCTACGCCAATGCGACTCGGCTTGGCGCAGTTTGTTAATTTCTGACGGAAATCGAGTGTTTCAAGCAACTCAGCCGAAGTCGCGGCACCAGAGTGGAACGCCCGTGAAAGGATGATCCATTGCGAACCAAGACGAACGTGCTCACCTATCACCGTTTCGGCGGGTAATTCGCCCTGCCCGATACGTGCGACGCCACCCACGCCCCATGTCACGCCTGCCTGGTTGAGAGCGGCGGCGGCGGGGTCTAATAAGCGATGCCGCCATGGGCTCAAACAGAAAGCTCAAGCCCATGCTTAACGAGAGATCATTCAAGCCGATGTGCACTTCGTCACGCCCCGGCGTAAGCAATCCTAGCCAATCGGGCAGTCGCACCAACGAGGCAGCTGTTTCGGCGAGAAAGGTAACCGGGACACGACTATTAACCATATCCAGAAATTGACCCACTTCGTTACGCGAGGAAAACATCGGCAACATCAAGCGTTGGGCGCCATGTGCAATAGCTGCGTCCACTTCTTGGCGGGTCGATGCTTGTAGAGGGTTAAGCCTCACCATCAACTCTGCCTGCTTGAGTACGCTAGCAACGGAGGCGATCTCTTCCAATGAGTGCGCCGCTTTGTGGGTATCCAGATGCCCTTGGCGTTCAGCCTTCCCAAGCACCTCTTGATCCATAAAATTCGATCCACGCCATGTAGTTCGATAAAGAAGCTACATCAGGGCTGGCGGTAATCATCATAAAGCTGAGTTGACTCATCGCATTGCCTCCTCAACATCACTATCCCGTGGAGGCTGGCCATTCAGTCGATCACGGTAGGTACGCCAATTCAGTCCCGCCTCCCCATAAACCCCGCCCCCGTCACAACCACCTTGACTGTCAGCAGCAAGATTCTGAAATCGAATGCGAGGCTTTGCTTATCGACGTACTCAGCGTCAAAAGCTAGTTGCTGTAACCAGCCAAGGCTACGACGCCCCTTCACCTGGGCAAGCCCGGTCAAGCCCGGGCGAACGCTGAAACGTTTTTATAACTGGGCGGGACTACAGCAGTCTGCTCCATAAGCACAGGGCGAGGCCCTACCACACTCATATCGCCCTTGAAAATATTGATTAGCTGGGGTAATTCATCAAGGCTGGTAGCGCGAATGAAGCGGCCCGCCCGGGTAATCCGCGGGTCGTGGCCGCCACTGACTACCTGCTCCTGATTCTGGTCGATGGACTCAGGGCACGATGTAACATGGTGCGGAATTTGAAAATCTTGAAGGGCGTTTGTCCGCGCCCGGCTCTCTGCTGCATGAAAATACTGGCCCCTTGCTATCCAGCTTGATCCATATCGCTACTAATAACAGCAGCGGCGACAGCACAATCAACCCAGCGCCGCTAGTGATTAGGTCGAAAAGTCGCTTAATGCCTTCTCTCATGCCAACTCCATTGCCTCGAGAATCACTTTGTTTACTTTGCGAACATCGTAATGACGTTCGACTAAGTTCCTTGACGCCTCTGCCATCTGCGGCACTAGCGCCGGCTGCTCGACAAACTTACGCATTGCCTCAAGCAGAGGCGCACTAGTGCGGCGCTACCAAGAACCCGTTCACACCTTCTTCCACCGTTTCACGACAGCCCGGCGCGTCACTGGTGATGATTGGTCGCCGCATGCTCATCGCTTCGAGCACCGAGCGAGGCGTTCCCTCACGATACGATGGCAGCACGAAAACAGAACACTGCGCTATCCACGGGCGAACATCCGCAACGTTACCAATAAATTCCACCCCTTCTTCCTTCCAACGCTGCAGGTCTTCGGCAGCACATGAGTGAGGTAAGTTAGGATCATGTGGCCCTACTGCAATAAACCGTACCCCAGGGTGCTCAGCTCGCAGCTGGACCGCGGCCTTGCAAAACTCTGCGATCCCTTTCTCCGTCAGCAACCGTCCGATGAACAGGAATGTCAATTTCCCTTCGGGAAGTGGAGTGGCTGGAAAACGCTCTATATCCACTCCTGAACCATAAGTGCGAACGGCCTTAGCAGCATCGCGCAGGATCCCTCTCGGTGAATTCCTGCAGGTCATCGGGATTTTGAAAAAGACTTTATGATTACAGGCAAGACCTGCTCGATAGAGCAGCGTAACGACCTTCATCAAGCGGCGATTCTTGGCGCTATTAGTCGTGAACACATGGCCAAGACCGGTAATCATTGAGTAAATGCGGGGCACACCGGCAGCTTTGGCGGCAAGGCTGCCATAAACCACGGGCTTGATGGTATAACCGAATGTGGCTTTAGGTTTTAACCTTCGAATCAGGCGGTAAAGCGACCAAAGCGTCTTGAGATCGTGTAGCGGATTGATACCGGTACGCCCCATTTCGATCGGGAATATCTCAATGCCAAGCTCCTCAACCTCAGGAGATAGTCGGCGGTGGGCACTGCCGCTGCCACGACCAAGCCCCGTGCCTGCATATCCTTTACCAGATCCCCTCGATTGGCTATTAGAGAGCGTGCATTGCCAGCAATTATCAGGACGTCCAAGAGATCATTTCCTTGTAAAGCGTATTCGAAAACTATTAAAAGAAGAGGCAGCGAGAATCACGAACAAACCGAGTAACTTGGTTTTATGCCGAATCGCCGTGCCAATATTGTTAACCCCAAGGGCAAATACGAAAGTAATCGCACCAAAGATGAACAACATCGCCACACACTCCTCCCTGTGTTTGAGTTCACCCCAACCACGATAAACACGCCAAGCCAAAACCAATAAAGAACTGATGAAATCAAGCCTGTTATTTGAAGAGGACTGCGAATATCCCAAGGGAATGGCGAGAAATGAAAATAGATGATACGGGCGGGGATCAACCAGGGTTGTGTATAGGGTTACCTTGCGCGACGAAGCTAGGGTAAGCCGAGCCCCGGACGCTTCTCCAGTAAATTTCTCTTCAATAGTCGCACCAATGCCACCTTCAGATTCCCCACCTATTTCGACACCTTTACCCAGTGAGATACCCCGCTGAGAGTTACCATACCCACAGAAAACAACAGCATGCCAATAGCCAGTACTATCTTGCTAGCATGAAGCTTGGTGACAAATCGCTGACGATCTTTAAAAGATTATGGTAAAGGAAATAAACAAGGTACGCCGCTACACCCACAAAAGCGGCTACCCAGCCGGGGTGAAATAGAACGGCCACACCGAAGAGTAGCCCACCCATAACAGCCCAAGCGGCGATTTCCTGCCACCCAGCGTATATAAAAATAGAGCCCCATTAAGAAGAACATAATGGCTATTTCTTCACGCATAGCCAATACTGAATTAAAAGCACCAAAGGGATAAAGCGCCATAATCATGGCTGCCCAAATAGCGGCACGTTTACCCCAAAGCTGATAGCAGATAATTGCCGTAACAGCGACGACCACGTGGCCAAAAAGAAGTTGGTAGCAATCAAAAAATGGGGACTCTCCTACCACCTTTTGAAATATACCCCCAGCCACGCATAGTAGCTCGAATGGAATAAAGGTATATTATTAAAAGTGTATACCAATCCCTGCTAGCAAACTCATCAGCATGGCGAATAAAACGAGCACCATCAGCGGTAGATCCTGGGGGCCGAAAAACCCGTGTATAGTCCAGTATGAACAATAGAGTACGGAACAAGTAAGCGAAAACTAATGGCCATAATAACCAGCGATGCCGATAACCCATCCAAAGGCAATAGACCGCGGTAAGCACAAACAGAATTAGAATAAAAGAGACTTCAGGCATGAGAGGGCAACTGACGCTTCAAGCGGTTGTAGAGTTCAATATGGCGCTCAACTGCGTTATCCACCTTATAGTGTTGCGAATTTTCCAAGGCATTATTGTGTAAACGTTGGCGCAATGATTCATCTTCGATGAGCTGTTTAAGCTTTGCAGTGTAATCTTCGAACTCAACATTGGCGACAAGTCCGTTACCAACGCGTTCTACAATCTCTGAGCACCCCTACATCAGTTACGAGTACGGGTAATCCCGTCAATGACGCTTCGATTTGAACAATTGGCAAGCCTTCCCAGGCAGATGACATAATAAACAGATCAGAATCGTGGAGAAGCTGTTTAACATTATTGCTATTGCCAATGAATTTAACTTTATGATCAATACTTAGATCTTCTACCAAATGCTTTAACTTTTCACTTTGTGAGCCCTCCCCGCAACAGTAAGGGTAAAATCCTGATCGGTTAATTGTGCGATAGCTTGGAAGAGCAGTTGATGGTTTTTGAACGGATAAAGTACCAACTGAGACTATTTTAAGAGGCCTACTTGGTATGTACTCTTTCTTAACGATGATCCTGCCGCTATCGACACCATTATCGATATGGACGACCTTCCGTGACGTAACGCTTTTCAAAAGCTTTGTACAAGCACCGCAAATGCCAATATACGCTGACGTGCGTAGATCGAGAAATTTGTAAAAAAAATGGCTTAGCTTTTAGCTTTATGTTGTGGTGCGTGTATACATGAGGCACACCGAACTGGAAGAGCGAGAAAACTGCGCCATAGTAAAGATGAGAATGTAGGATATCGGGCTTGAAGATACGGCATAACCGAGATAGGCCGACAATACCTTTGTAAGGATTTTTCTACATAAGCCCCGAGAAAACCATACTCAACACCGTATTGCGTTAGTTCAGCAAGAAACGATGCCTCAAACTCAGCATCACGACCTGATTCAGACGCACGATCAAGCAAAACAACAAATACGGAATGACCTTTTGCCGACATCGACTTGGATAAATCTTTTACATATATTTCCGCACCACCAGCCGCTGCGGAAGAAATAACATGCATTATTCTCATTACAAAAAGCCCTAGAAGAATTATTCAAAAACTATTTTCAAAGAACTATATCTCGCTTTATTACTTATAACCGAGCAATTACTTGTTAACTACTGATTCATATAAAGCTTCAAGTCTTACCATTTCTTCTTTATATGAAAACCAGCTTCCTGAATTTTTTCCATGCAATGCTTCTTTCATTTACAGAGCCAACATGATCGCTAAGCCTTTCATTTGCAAAAAATGCCACACACTCTAACCATTCTTTATAACCAGAAATATCAATTGATAACCGCTTGGTAATATTTTTATTGATTACAACTTCATTTGTTATTTTGTCAGAAATCAAGCAAGGAAGCCCGCAAGCCTGTGCTTCTAAAACTGCGTTAGGAAACCCTTCGTAAAACTTGGAAATAAAAATATATCTAATGCAGAAAAAGACTGGGCATATCTTCACGTTTACCAAGAAATAAAACTTTATCACCCAGGCCTAATTCATCTACCAAACTCATTACATTCTGTTTTAAACTACCTTCTCCAATAAGCAGTAATTTAGCGTCTATGCCTGAGTTAATCGTCTTTTTAAGACATTGACGGCAAACTCCTGATTTTTGCAGGAACAAAAGCCCCAACATTTCCCAGCAAACAAGTACTACTATCGATTCCCAAGCTTTCACGGAGCGCAATTCTTTCCTCTGGCAAAAATGAAATTTATCAAGATCAATGCCATTGTTAAGAACATTAAAATTTCCATTTTACCAAACAACCACTCTCCAGCAAGCTGGCTAACAGAAACTTTCGTTATTTTATCAGCTAAAGCCTGAATTCGGACTTTATTTATCTTATGGAGAAACTGAGTTAAATTGGAGCCCGCCGCCCCTGCATTTCTACTGTGAATAATTACTTTCACATTATTCTTTAAAGCAAATAAAACTGGGTCGATATAACTCAGTGTATTCACATGAAAGTGTAATATATCAAATTCACATTCACGAAATAGTTCTTTTAAATCCCTTTTATTTTTCCAAATATTTTTCTACGCGACGTTATGTCGTAGAATTCACAGCCCATTTCTGATAGTTCTTCATAAAAACAAGGGAAAGATGATGTAGAATTTATAAACGAAAATGAAAATTTTCGTTATTGATGTTGGAAGATATTTTATGAAGATACGTTTCAATTCCACCACGATTTAAACTTAAACCGAAATGTAAGACCTTAATTTTGTCTGTTTTCATAACTTGCATTCATCATCCCTAAAACTGCGTATATAAGATCGATCACTAAACAAGCGCAGCGTGATTAAACATGACCAATAATTAAAATAAAAGATATAGCTCAACTCCCAAAAACTAACTATCAAAGTATTTTATTCTTTTATTCATTTTAAGTCTTAAGCGCCAGTACTGCAAGTAACGTACAGGCAAAAAATATCTATAAAAATAAGGTTTAATGATTTTACGGTAAACAAACTTACTATCTTTCATTTCTTTTTAAGCTTTGGATCAGAAAAAATCTAGAAAGTATATAAGAAGTGGCCGCCCTTGAGTATGAGAGTTCAATATAGTGCCAAATAAAACAATTATCCTTACTAAGCAAACTAAATTTTTGATTTTTAGAATCGTTCCTCAAATAATTAAAACTTGTAGGAGAGGATAGAATTTTATATCGGGAATGTTAACCAAAATATGAGTTAATTCTTTTTGATCTTTAACCAGATTGTTATTTACAATTACTGAATTCCACCTTGAAAAAATCTTTCACCAATTCTGTTTTTAAACAGCATAACACCTGAATTAAATTCACCATACCGCTTAAGTATTTCAAATTTCTCTTTAGGTTTTTCAGAGGATAAGTCACCAATTGAAAGAGGTTCAGGCCGGATTAAAAGATCGTATTCAGTTAGCAAATCGCTACAAATTGAAAGGTCGCATTTTACTTCAGTATCAGCGTCTATAAATATTGTTTTTCAAACGGGCTTAATTCGTATAGATCTGTTTTATAAAAGCGACTGTGCGAAGAGGGCTCATCAAAATATTTCACAATGACATTTATATCACTGATTTCTACATCTGGTACGTTTGTTACAATACAAACGCTGAGGTTCGGATTGAATTTGCGTAATGTTTGCAAAGAAAATAGTGCCTGCGCTAAATAGACACGTCCAAACGCTACATAAATTACACCAAACGCATTATTCACAAATATTCCTTTTAATATAATTAGTTTCGAGTTACGTGAAACTGGTCACACGGTTAGTAAATAGCCCTAGAATTTTTATCTCAAAATCTTCATTACTGTAATCACTAGTTAATATTGCTAGCCTTTAAGCTTACTTTATTTTTTGGATATACATGCGAAGGTTTCCTTTCTTTTGTAAAGCGCAACTTGAACATTTAAAAATATCGACTACTCAAGCTACATAATGAACTCCTGAAAACACTTGCCGGATTAGTTACTAGCGATTGATAGCAGCTGGCTTCGGTAATAGCCCAGAGAGCTTATTTGTATAGCATTATAAAAGCATCAAATTCTTTGTGGTTTGTCCCAGCCATTGATCAATCTAATGCGATAATAACAACTCATAATTTTCATGTAATATGAAACTATATAAGCCGCACATTTTTCTACAAAGGTAGTTTCATTATTTCTTATTATTTTCTTAACGCCTCTGAGAGGAGGTACTAATGCCCTAACTGCAAGTATAACTTGTTCATGCTTTGAAAACGTTTTGCCTTTTGAAAGCTGACTGCTACAACGCCTCCAGCAACTCTTCTTGCTTTCATAAGTAGCTCTCTGACACTTTTTCGTGCCGGGTGCTTAACAATAATATTTTCTGAATAAGTAATATTGATACCTTGTTTATACGCTCTCAAGCCCCATTCTGTATCTCCACCAGAAAAGAGCTTTTCATTAAATAGGCCCACAAGATCAAAGTTCTTAGCCCAAGTAATCATATTTGCTGTTACTGAGGCGCCCTTATAGGCATTCGACTTTTGATCAAATGCATATATTTTATCGTAAGCTTCAGCAAAATTTAATTTCTTTGAACTTCCAAAATTTGGATTTTGCCCGCCACACGTTCACTACCATTACAAAGCAAACTTGCTGCAGCCTCAACCAATTTTCAAGGGGTATGCAATCAGAATCAGTAAATGCTAATATTTCACCTTTAGCTGCTCTTATTCCACTATTTCTTGCAGCATATGAGCCATGTTTAGCTTCATTTAGCAACACAATATTATCTAAATTACAAAAGAGTTTGGTATAGGATCTTCGGGGTCGTTATTAACAATAATTATTTCAAAATAGTGCTTAGGGTAGGTTTGCTTTTCAACGCTTCTACACATAAAGCAAGCCGCACCCAATCATGGTAAATGGGTATAATTATTGATACAAACACCATTACTAAATTACTCGATAAATGATTGGTAAACTAAAAGCAGAAGCGGCAAGCGGCTGCGACTGACTCGAACTCTCGTTGGTGTAGGCTCATCCGTGCGAACAGGGATAAATACTAATTAAAAAACTATATTAGCTAAGTAATAATTTTTAAAACTGTACTGAAGTATGCAAAACCCATTTATCAGTTTTCTTATAAATATATATATAGTGACACCAAATTTTATGAAGTCTTTAAAGCCGTTAGTCCAAAGGCAAAGATAATTTTATATATAAATCATATTTAATTTCATAGCCAGTAATGTACCAACTTTTAAATGATTAATCTTATTATAGTGCTTATCATCTTCATGCAAAAAATTAACTATCTTTAAAACCGATTCAACTTGATCATTCGAAACAACTATATCCCCAGTGATGCCGCTATCATCACTTTCTACTTGGCGACATATATAAGGGTAATAAATTAATTTATTTTGCTCAGCCAGGATCTTAAAACAAGGGTTTAAATGTTTTTCCGATAAAAATCGATGACTACTGCTCCAGGATTGCACCAAACCAAGTTAGTTAAAGAAGCGCCATGAGGCGCACAAATTATAGAAGCGGAGGAAAAGAGCTGCTGCTGTTCAGCCAAGCTTAATCCGTTCAGCGTATGCACTTCAAATCCTTTTTCGTACAGAAGGTCACGGAGGATGCTTTCATTAGCAACCCGCCTTCGACTCGCATCAGCGCGTGATACGAAGATAAGGCGCTTCCCTTTGGCGATCTTGGCAACCATCCACTCATCTCATGTATTGCATGACATAGCCACGGCGGCAAATTAACAGAGCCCTTGTCTCTAATTGGTATAATCAGTTCACCGACTGTTACTACATCATGCTTGGCGTAAGGAATCACCTGTGACTCTTGTATGCCGCACAGATTCATAACATCCCACTGCCATGGCGTATTGGAGTGAGGTACAAGATAATAATCGGGTTGATGATTAGCAGGAAGGTGTTGTTTTATATACCAAATATCGACAATTACATCACTCCAGAAGTGATAATAGTTGGTATTTTCCCACACACTGTTTCCCAACAGCGCAACTTTACCAAAAATGGTTACAGAATTTTCTTTTTCGTCCAATGACTAAAATTGCTGCGAATTAATCCCAGAAAATAGGTTAGAGACTGTAAGTGAGGATATTCTAAAGGACGATAGCTTTTTGGTGCAAACTATTGCCTTACGTGAATCTGGATGATGCTGAAGATGATTTAAAGGTTTACACATCAGCAATTTCCGCTTGGCAGAACACATACGCCCGACAACTCTACCGGGCTATAGGATTTCCAAACCACAGGCTCGGAACTTAGCTCTGGTATGTGCTTGTAATTAGAATTTTCACTCCCTTGTACAACGAGTTCATCTCTATACCATACTGAAAATTTGCATTTTTCCGGGCTAACAAACCAGACATCTTTTAGCAGTATCAGGGGCTTTTGTAGAAGTGACTTTATTAGTTTTTCACTACAGGCCTCATGAATTTTCTTGTTGTACTAAATATCTGATTGCTTACTTTGTTGTAGGTGCAGCAATGAAAACACCGACTTGAAAATGCCTCATTTCCCGTATAATTAATTGGACTAGCATCAAAAATTTAGCTTTACCAACAAAACGTTTTCTAAAGGTGCTTCTGCGAATTAAGCGTCAAGACGTCTCACGGGTATGTTATCGCAAAGTGATTTCTAGATTAACATTCAAAGCACCACTATTAAGTTATAGAACCCCTGTGAAATAGCCGATCGTTTTCATCAGTCCCTCTTCCAGTGCGACACTAGGCTTCCATCCCAGCTTCTCTTTTGCCTGGCTAAGGTCGGGGCGCCGTTTTCTTGGATCATCCATTGGTAGAGGCTTATATATTAGTTGGCTGCTACTTCCCGTTAGTTTGATGACCTTCTCCGCGAGTTCAAGCATCGTAAATTCACTATCGTTGCCCAGGTTGATAGGTCCGGTCACTTTTCTGAATTCATGAGAATCATCAACCCGTCAACCAGATCATCAACATAACAAAAACTACGAGACTGCTGGCCGTCTCCATAGATAGTGATATCCTCTCCATTTAGTGCCTGCATGATAAAGTTGCTAACCACCCGGCCATCGTCTGGTTGCATACGCGGCCCATAAGTATTAAAGATACGCGCTACTTTTATATCTAAGTGATACTGTCGATGGTGGTCGAAGAAAAGCGTCTCGGCACAGCGTTTACCTTCATCATAGCAGCTTCTTATGCCAATAGGATTGACATTACCCCAGTAGGTTTCAGGCTGAGGGTGCACTTCAGGATCACCATATACTTCGCTTGTTGATGCTTGCAAAATTCTAGCTTTAGTCCGCTTAGCCAAGCCCAGAAGATTAATAGAGCCATGTACGTTAGTCTTTACGGTCTGCACAGGGTCATTCTGATAGTGTAGTGGGCTTGCCTGGCATGCGAGATTGTATATTTGATCAACCTCCACATACAAAGGGAAATTAACATCATGCCGGATAAGTTCGAATCTAGGATTTTCTAATAGCTTCAGGATATTATCCTTGCTACCCGAAGAAAAATTATCAACACAAATGATATTATTTTCCTCGCTAAGTAAGCGCTCACACAAGTGTGATCCGATAAAGCCTGCGCCGCCAGTCACTAGTATTGTACTTTTCATTGCTCCTCCTTTTACTGCGGTTAATTTAGAGCGATTCCTATATTCACCGGGAGGAGCACTCTAATAATCAAAAGGCATTGCCACCATTAAAATCTTAGATAGCTTAGTATTTAAGGATCAATAAACTTTTAGAAAGCTTTACGCCTGTTAAAAACAGGCGTTAACCACCCTCGTCTGAAAAACTTTATGTACATATTTTCTTAAGACGAAGATTAGCTGTCTGACAATACAGGCGAAAAGGAGGATCTTATACCCATCGCTTCGGTGCGATAACCAGCTTATAAGTAAAACGGAAATTTATGTTTAACACCTTACTTGTTATGCATGTTGCGCCATGCGCTGGAAGGTTTGATTACGCTGGACCAAGTCGGAATAATTGCCAAAGTCAATCACTCGCCCTCCTTCCATCAGGTAAACACAATCACATTGTTTAACAGTAGCAAGGCGATGAGCGATCATGACGATAGTTTTCTTACCCGAGAAGTCGTGAATGGCGTCCATGATCAGCTTTTCGGTGATGCCATCCAACGCACTGGTCGCTTCATCCAAGATCAGCACGTCTGCATCGTTGTAAAGCGCACGAGCAATACCAATACGCTGGCGTTGGCCGCCGGATAGTTGCACGCCACGCTCGCCAACCCGCGTATCCAAGCCATTGGGCAGTTCCGCAATCAGTTCGTCCAGGTGCGCCATGCTGGCTGCCCGCTTGACGTTTTCTTCTTCGATTGCTTCCGGCGGTAGGCCAAAGGCAATATTCTCGCGGATACTGGTGTCGGCCAGAAATATCGCCTGGGGCACGAAGCCCAAGCTATTTTGCCACGCACGGCGATTGCTATCGGTGACAGGTATTCCATCCACCATTAATGCTCCCTGCTGAGATTCGAGCAGGCCAAGCAGCAAGTCAATAGCCGTAGACTTGCCGGAGCCAGAGGCCCCACTAGGCCGATCACTTGATTGGCAGGGATCTCCATTGTCAGGTTTTGAGAGCAGGTTCTTCCTTGCCGGGATAGGTGAAAGTTACATCCTTAAGCTGGATTGATTGACGTGGCCGCCATTGATTATCTTGCTTTTCATTGAGTGAGACGCTTCCACTCTTTTGGGAAGTTTGGGAGCTAGCACGCAGATCATCTCGTAGGGTATCGAAGGCGGCAAGATTACCGCGGATATTTGAGATGCTGGTATACACTTGCTGGAAGGCTGGTAGCAGCTTAAATCCCGCCAACGCATAGACAGAAAGCACCGGTAGGATGCTACCAAGATTACCTTCATAGGCAGCCAACAGGTAAAGAATCAAGAGGATCACACTACAAAAGGCAACCAACTCCATAGCGTAGCGGGGAACCTGGCCCATCGCCTGGTTGGTTCCTTGGGCCCGCGCCAAACGAGAGCTAGCCATGTCGAAGCGTTCTGTAAATACGGCCTGGCGGCCGAGCAACAGGGCATCTTTAATCCCGCCAAAACCCTCGGACATAAGTTTGAATCGAGTCCGTTGGGCTTTGGTGATTCCCTTCCGTTGCGAATCAGCCGCTGGCGCACTATACGATAGAGCAGCATATAGGCCACGGAGAATATCACCGAGCCAGCCAGAGCCACCATCGGATTGTAGATAAAGATCGCCACAGCCATCATCGTCGCCATTACCAGTTTAGCGTTCATCTGCATTAGCGGCTTGATGATGCTAGTCGTGATGCGATCACACTCCTGCGAGATCTGGCTAGTCAGTTGGTGCTGCTGCCACTAGCGTGGAACAGCCAAGGCTGATACATGTAATAGTTGTATAGTCGGCTACTAAGCTCAGCGCCCACTTGGGCGCCATATATGGAAAGCCGCCATATAGTGTACATGGAGATCAGTGCTGAACCTGTGAGCACCACTACTACTAGGATGCCAATAAAGAATAGAAAAGTGCGTGGCTCTGAAAAGCCGCTGGCTTCATAGAGCGTTGCGATCATGCCATCGCCCTGAAGCTGACTTATATCGCCCACCAAGGCCATGAATGGACCGATGGAGACCACCCCAGCGATCTCTGCTATGGACATTAACACCACCAAAACCTGCAAGCGCAAAAGTTTTGTCGCTGCTCGGTGGTAAGTAGAGAATAGAGTTCTTTGAGCTGAGTCAGCATAGTATCGACAACTTAAAAAACAGCGAGAGGGAGGCAACGCGCAACGTTACTTTATTTATCGTCCTACCGAATAGTAAACGAAGCCTTTATCAACCATGCGGTGCGGTTCGAACATATTGCGCCCATCAAACAGGATCGGGTCGTTGAGCTGAGATTTAATAAGCTCAAAATCCGGTGCACGGAAACTCTGCCATTCAGTCACTATGATCAGTGCACTTGCGCCCTTCAAGGCGGCTTCTTTGGTGCCACAAAGAGTCAGATCATCACGCGTACCATAGATGCGCTGCGTCTCTTCCATGGCTTCAGGATCGTATGCCTGCACGTTGGCACCCGCTTGCCATAAGGCTTCCATCAGCACACGACTTGGTGCTTCACGCATATCATCAGTGTTTGGCTTGAAAGAGAGCCCCACACAGCAAAGGTCTTGCCTGCTAGCTGCCCTTCGAAGTGGCGATGTATCTTCGCAAACAGCGTGGTCTTTTGTTCCTGATTTCGCGCTTCAACGGCCTTGAGCAACTTAGCGTCAAAATCAATGTCACCAGCCGTGCGAATTAGCGCCTGAACGTCTTTAGGGAAGCATGAGCCTCCATAACCTACCCCAGGGTAAATAAAATGGTAGCCGATACGTGGATCGGAACCTATCCCTTGGCGAACCATCTCGATATCGGCACCTAACAGCTCAGAGATTGGCTATCTCATTCATGAAGCTTATCTTGGTCGCCAGCATACAGTTAGCCGCATATTTGGTGAGCTCCGCACTTCTCACATCCATAACGATGACTTTGTCATGGTTACGATTGAACGGCGCATACAACTCGCGCATCACCTCAATGCTGGCCTCGTTCTCGGTGCCAATGATAATTCGGTCGGGTTTCTGGCAATCGGCAACTGCGCTACCCTCTTTCAGAAACTCCGGATTGGACACTACATCGAAGTTAAGGTCTTCCCGGTCACGCTTGGCAAGGACTTCCGCCACCTTGGCTTTTACCTTGTCGGCGGTACCCACTGGCACTGTTGATTTGCCGATGACTATCTTATCGCACTGCATGTGTTCGGCAATGGTTTGCGCCACTGCCAGCACATATTTTAGATCAGCGGAGCCATCTTCGTCTGGTGGCGTTCCCACAGCAATGAACTGTACTTGGCCATGCTTCACGCCTGCTTCAGCATCGGTAGTGAACTCTAACCGACCTGCTGCGTAGTTCTCTTTCACAAGAGATTCCAATCCTGGTTCATAGATAGGAATATGCCCCTGGGTTAGCCGCTCGACCTTCTTTCCATCCACGTCGACACACACCACATGGTGTCCCACATCAGCCAAAATAGCGCCTTGCACAAGGCCTACATACCCTGTTCCAAAAACCGTGACGTTCATGATATTCCTTTCCTATTACTTGTGTGTCTCAACGACTGCTAAGGTGCAGTCTCGGCCGCGATAGTACTCACACTTGATAGTAATCACGGTACCAAGCGACAAAGTTTGCAACCCCTTCTTTTACCGGCGTAGCGGGTTGGTAATCAACGGCTTTTTGAGCTCACTGCTATCGGCATAGGTATCGGGAACATCACCTAGCTGTAGCGGTAGTAGATCCTGCTTGGCAGTTTTGCCCAGTGCTTGCTCAAGCGCCTCGATATAAGCACTCAGCTTCACCGGGTTATTATTGCCGATGTTAAAGAGCCGGTAAGGGCATTGCTGGTAGCGGGATCTGGCTCATCGCTATTCCAGTCGGCATTGGCTTCTGCTATCTGGTCACTGGCTCGAATGACACCTTCTACGATATCACCCACATAGGTGAAATCACGGGTATGGTTACCATGATTAAAAACCGAAATAGGCTCGTCCGCTAGGATGCTCTTGGTGAACTTAAACAATGCCATATCCGGCCGGCCCCAAGGGCCATAAACGGTAAAGAAACGGAGTCCTGTCGTTGGTAGGCCAAATAGATGGCTATAGCTGTGGGCCATCATTTCATTGGCTTTTTAGTGGCTGCATAAAACTGTAGCGGATGATTGGCGCCAGCATGTTCAGAGAAAGGCATGCTTGTGTTAGCACCATAAACAGAACTAGTGCTAGCGTAAGTCAGATGCGGCGTTTTAGCGTAACGACAGGCTTCTAATACGTTGGTAAACGCAATGATGTTGCTTTCCACATAGCTATGCGGGTTTTCAATTGAATAACGCACACCCGCTTGTGCCGCCAAATGAATCACACGATCAAAATTGTGCTCTTCAAAACAGTCGTTTACTGCTTTTGATCTGCTAAATTTTCACGAATAAAGTGAAACGGCGTTCCTGTCTCTGTTGATAAAGCGTGCAGCTTCTCAAGACGCCGTTCTTTAATATCAACATCGTAATAATCATTGACGCTATCAAACCCAACGACTTCATCGCCTCTTTCCAATAGACGACTGGCGGTGTGAAAACCAATAAAACCTGCCGCACCGGTCACAAGAATCTTCATATTATCTCCTTTTAAATCCGTAGCTTACCTACTGATACTTGTAGGTGCCGTATCCGTAATAGCCTGATGCGCCTCTTGAGGAGATTTTAACGCCGTTAAGGATCGCTCCTTGTATTTGGATGCCGCTACCTTCAAGGCGTTTTTAGCCATTTGAATTTCACGGACCGTATTCTTGTCGAACCTTGCCACCATTAGTGTTGTGCCACAATGTTTACCAGCGACACAGGCATCTGTTACAGCTAAAACAGGCGGAGTATCTACAATTACCATGTCGTACATTTCGCTTAAATCTTCCAATGCTTGCTCAAACCCAGGCCGCATCAGTAGCTCAGAAGGATTGGTTGCCACGACACCCCGGGTAATAACATCATAATGAGCGATCCCCGTGGGCTTAATAATTTCTTCTAGCGTTAGCTCGCCACTGAGAAATTCGACCAGTCCGCCTGAGCTCGCTTGGCCAAAGGCGTGATGTAAGTTACCTTTTCGTAGATCTGCATCAATAATAAGAACTTTCTTACCCGCCATTGCAGAGATAGCACCTAAATTGATACTGACAAAGCTTTTACCTATCCCAGGACTTGGCCCTGTCAACATGATCCGATTATTACGCCCATCCATCATGGTAAAGTGAAGGCTAGTGCGTAAGCCTCGTAGCGACTCGAGAGAGAGATCCATCGGATCTCGCTGGGCCAACACGCCTCCCACCACACTTTTGGACGTCTTTTTCCACGCCGTTTTAGTTCCCGATTGAGTTTACGCTGCGACGAAGATTGCGGCACAGTGGCATAGACCGTTAAGCCCGCACCTTCAATTTGCTCTGACGACTCAACACCGCGTTTTAAAAGTTCTTTTAATACGACATAGCCGATAACAAGCAGTAAGCCCAAAACGGTATAAAGTAAGAAGATACGTAAAACGTTAGGAGCGACTTGCCCATTGAGCACAGCACTGTCGATAATCCGAATATTGCCAATAGTCCCAGCCCTGGCAACTTCGAGTTCCTGTACTTTATTGAGAATATTAACGTATATCGCCTGCGTCACCTCAACGTCACGCGTACGTCTTAACACTTCTTGCTGAGCAGCAGGTAACTCGTTAACCCTGGCGTTGAGCTCCTGTAAATCTTGCTCTATCTGGCGGCGCTGACGAAGTAGGGCTTGATAGTTGGGGTGGCTGGGGTGAAGCGCTGTGCAAGCTCGGCTTCTTGAAACTCCAGTTCGTCAAGACGAGTATCTAACTCTATATAACGCTGGATAGCCGCTTGAGCCTCACTGCTAAGATCAACACTGTCCAGATTGGAGCGGTAGTCATTTAGATTTTGCTCCGCCAAATCCAGTTGCTCGCGGAGCTCTGGTGCTTGTTCCTGCAGAAACTCTAGGCTTTGCTGTGCCTGCTCGGATTGACGCTCAATATTCTGGGTTAAAAAGTTTGTGCCACGGCGTCTAAACTACGCGTAATCTCCCTTGGCTCTTCCCCGTACATCATTAAACGAATCATTCCCGTTGTGGTGCCTGCTCCACCTACTTCAGCTACTTGCAAACGGCTGGCAATTCCTTGAATAGCCGATGTCTTATGTTGCCGGGTCAGTACATACTGCGCGCCTTCGGCAGCATCAAAGCTTTCAATAGTGAGCTCAAGGTCGCCTTCATAAAATACTTCAGGCTGCCCTAGCGTGCCCGTTACTGCACGATTATCCCCTTGCATAACAAAATAGGTGTCTTCAGGGCCTCGCTCTACAGTAAAGCTTTGCCCGCGGCGGCTCTCATCGGTATTAAAACGAGCAACATTGATGCTCTCATTACCCCATACATGCGGATAACCCACCATAAAGTCAGGGCGTGTGATCCCCTTGCGTAGTACAAAGCCACCGATAAAAGGTAATTTAACGGGAGAAATATTGAAATCGCCATCTACCCGCTCCACCACTTGGCCAAGCACCATCCGCGACTGCAGAATTTGCAGCTCTGCCGATGTGTTTAGCTCACCTGAGCCGGTCCCTGCCCCTGTGACATTCTCAACATTGCCAAGTGGACTAACGGTATTGCGCCTTTCAACTTGCACCAGTGCATCGGCGCGATAAATCGGCGTCGCCAGCATGCCCTGCAGAATACCAATCAATGCGAACACTAGAGTAACGCCTATGATTAGCCACTTCCTATGAAAAGCGCGCCAAACAGTCGGCTCAGGTCAATCGTGTCTTCCGGCGTATTCTTCTGGGATGAGTCTGACATTGGTTCTATCGCTACACTCTCAGTCACACGCCATTAAGGCGCGCGAAAATGGAAAATTAAAAAAGCTTTAAAACTATTACCACACGCTTTTACTGCCGGTGTCTAAAAGCTTTTCTCGCCAGGCGAAACTTGCTGTTTTGATCGTGTCGTAAACTAACTGACAGACCTCATCACTACGCTGGTAGGGATCAGGAATATCTCGATCGTCTATCGGCTTATCCGTTCGCCACATACCAAACAGCAACGTTTTCCCCAACATCTCTGGCCATGTGCGAGCAATCAGCTGTCGTTGCTTGGCGCTCATCACTAGCACAAGGTCTGCGTTAGCCAGCAGATTGCGATCTACTGGCTTTGCCTGATGCTGGCTAAGGTCGTACCCATCCGCTTTTGCAAGCGCAGCTATACGCGGTTCTACGCCTCCCTGCCCGGCAGCTAACCCCGCCGACTTCACTTCGATATCGGTGAGGCCTTGCTGCAACATGGCAGCAGCAACCGGGCTTCGGCAGATATTACCGGTACAAACAATAAGGATACGTTTTGTCATATTAAAGGAGGTCGTTAAGACCATCGCTGCTATTGCCCACATTACCAGGTAAGTTGACTGAGGGCAGGAGAAGACTAATAACACGGTTCCAGCGAGCTATCGGCGCGGTGGTTACGTAGACCACATCTTGCGGCTCTAATTGGAAGTTGCTGGCCATTGCAAAGGCTATAGCATTGCTAATATCTAATTGATAAACGGTGGCTAGCTTTTCAGCGCCAGGCGCATTACGACGTAGCACAAAGATTCCTGAAGGCTCAGCGGTCTCTTCATTAACCCCTCCTGCACGTGATAACGCATCGGTTAGTGACAAGCGTTCACGGTTCATACGTAGGTTCCCGGGTGAACGCACTTGGCCCAACATGGCAACACCTTGGTTATCATCGCTGGGGATATGCAACAAGTCGCCGTCTCTAAGCAAGCGGTTTTGACGCTGATCCCCCCTCACTTAATAGGGAGAAAAGCGAGAGCTGTTCTTCCGTGCCATTACGGAATAAATACATTTCATGCCAAAAGCGTTATCTGTTGGTCCACCCACTTCATTAACAGCATCAAGTATAGTCAAAGGTACGTTAGTCACCGGAACTGAACCTGGCGAAGCAACAGCGCCAGTTACATGGAACCGCTTGGAATTAAACGCCGCGATAAAGACATCGATCTGGGGTTCTGTAAGGAAGTCGGCAAGACCCCGAGTTAGTTGGACACGAATCTCTTCGGTGGTTTTCCCTGCGACATGCACACGCCCTATAAACGGGTAGAAAATAGTGCCATCTGAACGCACTATATTGCCTGCCTCCACAGCGCTACGCTCGCCGCCGGTAGGAATAGTGAGCTCAGGATGGTCATAGACAACGATACTCAGTACGTCACCGACGCCTACTGTATATTCATAGTCTGATAGCTCGTTACGCAACTCTTCAGTAACGGGGTGTACCGGAGGCTCTTGGGTTTCTTGCGCCCAAATCAGTTCCGGCGTTATTGGCTTAATATCGACTATTTTCATTAAATCAGGCGACTCCGACTCCGGAGCTTCATAATCAATATCGCCCCCCGGAGCTAGGGCACAACCTGTTATAAACAAGGCAAGCGAGAGCACAACCAGCAAGCGAAAATTAGTTTGTTTTCTCATGAGAGCATCTACCTGGGCGTGGATTGAACGAAGACATGTACTATTAGTGTTAGCTCACTGTCTGCTTAACTAATACTACATTAGCGCTTTGTACCTGAATTCAGGACTTATGCTAAAAAAATTTTGGCACGCTACCGCCCCGAGGTTTTTTTGGCTCATCCCCGAGGCCGGCTAACTAATCTGTACATTTTAACTACACAGCAATAAAACCGCGTTTAAAGCTTAACTACCGCCTGCCTCACATGAGGAAAATTTTAGCTAAAAGCGCCTTAATAAAATCAAACTAACACTTTCTATTATTAGCCCCATCCATTAACAATCCCGTCCTCGAAAATGCCGTCATTCTCTCCAACGACGTTTTCTCTGCCGTAAATTGGCTTTCATTTTTTTCTCATATAGGGAGGCAGTTGTATCTTTTGAAATGACCGAAGAATTAGCGAGGGCTTTTTTTGCAGTAACTTGATTCGCTGTAGATAGCCAAAAATGATCGACAATATCTGACAGCGGTTGGTAGGCAGTAGGCGCAGCTATGAGTAAATCACGTATTTTGGCAGCATCCTGTTTTTTTACACGCTTCTTCCAGTTGAGACAGCACCGGCTCCAGCGATGACCAAGGCAAAAATTCTTCTGACGCTGTCATAATTCTGGGATGCCGTGTCTTATTTGCGCTTTCTGTTGCTAGAAGTTCTTCGTATAGCTTTTCACCGGGCCGCAAACCAGTAAAACGAATCGTTATTTCACCTTTTTATCATCCGAAATAGTGTTTTCTTGCGCAGCTTTAGTGTTCTTTGCATCGTCAGGCACAGAAATAAGAGTTAAGCTCAAGTCTGGTGTATGGGAGGAGGTGGGAAGGTGGCGTATCCTGTTGATTGATCACGACCAAGATCTCAACCAACACGAGTGGATACGCCATGGCCGATTCTACCCTCCGGACTCTTTCACAACCAGAACCCCAGGTCGCTGACCCGCTGCACGAGCTGCTGCGCCAAGGTGCCCGTGACCTGATCGCCAAGGCCGTCGAGGCCGAGTTGGCCACCTTTCTGGCGCAGTATGCCGATCAGCGGCTCGACGATGGACGCCAGGCCGTGGTCCGCAACGGCTACCTGCCCGAGCGCACGGTCCAGACCGGGATCGGGGATGTCAGCGTGCAGGTGCCCAAGGTGCGTGACCGCAGTGGCGGTGGCGCTCGCTTCAACAGCAGCCTGCTGCCGCCCTATCTGAAGCGAGCCCGCAGCATCGAGGAGTTGATCCCTTGGCTCTACCTGAAGGGGATCTCCACTGGCGACTACCAGGAGGCGCTGGCGGCACTGCTGGGCGACCAGGCCAAGGGTCTGTCGGCCAACACTGTGTCACGGCTCAAGAAGCAGTGGGAGGACGAGCATACCGAGTGGCGAAAGCGGGACCTGTCAGACCGTCGCTACGTCTACTGGTGGGCCGACGGGGTGTACAGCAACGTGCGCATGGATGACCGCCTGTGCCTGCTGGTGATCATCGGGGTCACCGAGCAGGGCCGCAAGGAGTTGGTGGCCGTCGAGGACGGCTTCCGCGAGTCGGCGGACAGCTGGAAGACCCTGCTGACAGGCCTGCGAGAACGCGGCCTGACCCAGGCTCCCAAGCTGGCGGTGGGCGACGGCGCCATGGGGTTCTGGGCGGCCCTGAGCAAGATTTACCCGGAGACCGACCATCAGCGCTGCTGGGTTCACAAGACGGCTAACGTGCTGAACAAGCTGCCAAAGTCAGTACAGCCCAAGGTCAAGGCCGACCTGCATGACATCTGGATGGCCGAGACCCGCGACGAGGCGCACAAGGCCTTCGATCGCACGCTGAAACGCTTCGAGGCCAAGTACCCCAAGGCGATGGCGTGCCTGGCCAAGGATCGGGAGGAACTGCTGGCGTTCTACGACTACCCGGCAGAGCACTGGGTGCATATCCGCACCACCAACCCGATTGAGTCGACCTTCGCCACGGTCCGCCTGCGGAGCAAGCGCAGCCGGAACTGCGGCTCCAGAGCGACGACCCTGGCGATGGTCTTCAAGCTGCTCCAGAGCGCCGAGAAGCGCTGGAAGCGCATCAAGGGGTTCAGCAAGCTGGAACTGGTCGTGAACAACGTCCGGTTCCAGGATGGAGAGCAAGTAACCGATCAGTCAGACAGGACTGCCGCCTGACCGCCATCCACCAGATTTGACTATAACTCCAGAAATAAAGCGATAGTTTAAACCTGACAATTTCACCATTCGAGTAGCAAGCTCTACGATCTTGACCGGCTTGCCCATATCCAGAACAAAGACATCTCCGCCTGTCGCCATACCGCTGGCTTGAATCACAAGCTGGGCAGCTTCAGGAATCGTCATGAAGTAACGAGTAATGTCTGGGTGCGTAACGGTGATAGGGCCGCCTTTCTCAATTTGGCGCCGAAAAGAGGAACAACGGATCCCGATGAACCCAATACGTTGCCAAAGCGCACCATTGAAAACGTGTACCCGTTTGCTCATCAGCACATGCCTGACAAACCAGCTCTGCCATTCGTTTACTAGCGCCCATCACATTGGTTGGGCGCACTGCCTTGTCGGTAGAAACCAGGACAAAGACTCTACGTCCTCTTTGATGGCCGCCCTAGCAACTTCCAGTGTTCCAAAGACATTATTGAGCACTCCCTCCGCCGGATTAAACTCTACGAGAGGGACGTGTTTATAAGCGGCCGCATGATAAATTGTATTAATTTCAAAAGTACGCATTAGGCGTGCGATAACGTCACCATTGCGAACAGAAGTCAGAGCCGGCTTAACGACAACGTCAAGATCGCCCTTATCGATTAACTGAGCTAGGTCTTGGTCAATTTTGTAGAGAGAGTATTCAGAAGAGTCAACGATGATTAGTCGTTTGGGATGTAGCTGAACAATCTGACGGCATAGCTCGCTACCAATAGAGCCGCCAGCGCCCGTCACCATCACCGACTTATGCGTAATGTTCGTTCCCATTAGCTTAGGGTCAGGCGGCACGGGATCTCGTCCTAATAGATCCTCTACACGAACATCACGGAGCTCATTGAATTTTGCTTTGCCTGAAACAATATCTGCCATATCCGGTATGGTTTGTACTGGAATCGACAGTGGCTCAATAGATTCAATAATTTCCTGGCGACGTGCACGTGTTGCTTCTGGAATAGCCAATAAGAATTTTTCTACGCCAAAATTCTCAATTAATTTGGGCGTCGACTCTGGCTTATAAACTCTTAACCCCTGTATATGCGTACCTTGAAGAAGGGGGGCATAGTCAACAAAGCCAACGGGTTCGTAATCTCTACCATGGCGCAGTGAAACCACCAACTGGCGCCCTGCTGCTCCGGCGCCATATATCAACACCCGGGTTTTTTGGAGCTGCTGACCACGCTGATACATTAATCGTAACGCTAGCCTTATGCCGCCAATCGTTATAAATGCCAGCATCGTATAAATAAAAGGCACAGATCTGGGTACAGGTAAATTTAACGTCATGCTGACGATGTACAATGTTAATGCAGAGCCGATGACACCAGCAGAAAGCGCCTGCAGCGCCTTCATACACCATAAAACGTACGATGGAGCGGTAAAAACCCAGGCGTATAAAAATGAATAGACTTACCGGTATCATGACGGGCAATGCCAACCACACCGACCCGTTAGCTAAAAATTCCAAGGAGTCTAATCGCAGGAGCATTGCCAACAGAAAGCTAGCAATGATCAAAAAGTATCTACCAAGAGCTGAATGAACTGCTTCCGACGCCTTGTCAGGCCAAATAATGTCTTAATGACAAACATCATAGCGATTTCCTGTATTGAACTCACCAGTGGCCTACCAGCACGCCATTAATAGCGGTCATGTTGCACTCCCTTGCCACTCACTCTTGCTTATTGGTTATGAACGTTGCTCTATTGGGCCGCCGAGTGCATGAACCCCGTCTAGCACCAAGCAGGCTATTGAAAACCGCAAAGCCATAATCCGTAACATTTCATTACGCTACTTCTGCAAGCCCTATCTTGTTGACCCTTCTCATCAAACCTATACTTAATATAAAAACAAACACTTATAGCTATCCCGGTCAGTGACAGCTACCTTGATCAACCTAAGCTTACGTATTAATAACCATAAAGTCTCAACTGATTACTTACTTTTCTACACTCTTTATTCACGTTTCGCAACAATTCTATTTTGTTAACATTCCCTTGACATACCTGAAGAGGCTGCTACGAAAAACGTGGAAGTGGCAGCCACTTGACTCCCATAAAAATCACCCTCCTAATTTAAATTAAAAATATTCATAAGCTTTTGTTAAAAAAGCGCTTATTGGATTTTAGTATTTTTCCTTACAATGCGTAATTTAAACTTAGGGAATCTCCTATATAGACCTTGTGACGGACGAAAGTCCGAGAGCCTATAGCTAGGTCCAGGGTGAATAATTATGGACAAATCAGGAGAGATCAGATCAGCTAAAAATCTTTTCAATTACAATTCATTAGGTGAGATGCTTATTTTTCGACAAACTCATCCAGGGTAGTAAATAAAGCTCGCCTGATGGGTTCAGCTTCATTCACTAAGTGATGACGCGCTTCGGGGTGGCAATGGATGTCGGCGTTGGGAAATTTTTCCGCCAGAATTGCTAAATTCCACTTCCAATCGACGGTGACGTCTTGCTCACCTTGCAAAATCAGCGTAGGTAGCAGGCTAGGCTCCTGCGCCAGCAGACGGGGCATCCAGCGGCGCATGGCGCTAACCCAGGCCACGTCCAACTGGTTATGCTGAAGCGGGTCCTGTTCGCGGAGGAAAGAAGTGAAGGACTCATCGGTGGTATTAGCCCGATATTTGCGCGGCAATTGATTCACGAAGGGCTTGCCAACCAATGAACCCAACTCGATTGGCTCCATCCCCAAGGTCTCACCAGCGGCGCCAGTAATACCAGCCCAGCCCAATGACCGCTATCCGGACGGGTCAGAGCGTCGGTAGCCAGTATCGCCGCGCCGGTGCTTTGTCCGACACCCAGCCAAGGTTTCGGCGCCAAGCCTTGTTGCCCAAGGTAATCTTGCAGATGGATCAGACAGTGTTGATAGTCTTCAAAATCTTCTATCGTCGCGCGTGGCCCGCTAGAAAGGCCGTGGCCGGGCAAATCCCAAAGCACCACCCGAAAGCGTTGCGCCAGCAGACGTTCGAGTAGATGTCGGTAGAGCCCCAAATGGTCGTAATAACCGTGCACCACAAAGGCCGTGCCTATCGGTTCTGAGGGGCTCCAAACCTGGCACCACAACCGGAAGCGTGGCGTGTCGAGATAACCGACGTATAGCCCCACATGCTCAGTGAGCAGCGGTGCCAAGCCATAATATTTCAGGTAGTCATCCAGCGGCTGGTCGCCCTTCGAATCGAAAGGTGCAATCGGACCCAAAGCCTGCAGGGGGGTAAAGTCGGTCATCGTATCCTCCAACAGGTAGGGACAGGAGCGTGCCGCGAGCCGTTCACGCCGGGATGAAGTCGACTGGCAGGCGCACAGCAGACCCTCACCATACCAGAAGACACTGGCATTTTTTATTGCTGGCATTGCTGGCTTGTCTCCAACTCGTCTACAGAGCACTGAGCGGCGTAGCTCTGCCCAATGAAAAGGGCAGAGTAACTGTTGGATGAGTGCCGGGTTAGCCCTATGTCTAGGGCAGGAATTTGATCTTCGAGTTTACATGTGGAAGTATTTTCCACAAAATCGTGACATGCTGGTTGGAAGACATCACACACCGCTGATTCCTGCGATTGGCGCAAGCCGACCGCCGACGCACATGAGGAGCTCTCTATGTCTCAACGTATCTCTCGCCATCGCCTTCAGGTGGCCGCCGATTTAGATCGTTTTATCAATGAGCAGGCACTACCGGGAACAGGCATTGATGAAAATGCCTTTTGGGCCGGGGTAGATGCCCTGTTTCATGATTTAACACCTAAAAACCGTCAACTGCTGGAAGAGCGCGACACGCTGCAAGAGAAGCTTGACGTGTGGCACCGGGAAAACCCCGGTCCGGTCGCGGATATGCCTGCGTATCGTCGTTTCTTGAAAGAGACCGGCTACCTGGCAGAAGCCCCGGCTAACGTCAAAGCGACAACGGCTAACGTTGATCGCGAAGTGGCCGTTCAAGCAGGGCCTCAGTTAGTGGTACCGGTGAGCAATGCTCGCTATGCGCTGAATGCTGCCAACGCGCGTTGGGGCAGCCTTTACGACGCTCTTTATGGTACTGACGCGATTTCAGAAGACGACGGTGCCGAAAAAGGTACCAGCTTCAACCCTAAACGCGGTGCCAAAGTAATTGCCTATGCCCGCGGCGTGCTTGATCGCGCAGCACCGCTGGCCACAGGTTCCCACCGCGATGCGGTTAAATACGCGATTCGTGACGGTCATTTGGTAGTGACTCTGGAAGGTGGTCGGGAAACCGGGCTAAAAGACCCCGCCAGGCTGATTGGTTTTAACGGCGAAGTGGCTAAACCAGAGTCGATTCTGCTGGCTAATAATGGCCTGCACCTGGAGATCCTGATCGATCCTAACGACTCCATCGGTAAAACTGACCCGGCAGGCGTTAAAGATCTAGTGGTAGAAGCCGCTTTAACCGCCATCATGGATTGTGAAGACTCTGTCGCCGCGGTGGATTCAGAAGATAAGGTCGTTGTTTACAGCAACTGGCTCGGTCTGATGAAGGGCGACCTGGAAGAGAAGATCGAAAAAGGCGACAAGACGTTTACACGTAAGCTTAACGACGACCGCTCTTGGCAAACCACCGATGGCGGTAGCGTCACGTTACCAGGTCGTTCGTTAATGTTCGTGCGTAATGTGGGTCACTTGATGACCACACCAGCGATTCTGGATGAAAACGGCAACGAACTGCCGGAAGGTATTCTTGATGCGGTGGTTACCTCGCTGCTAGCGCTACACGACCTGAAAAAAGACGCCAGTCAGCCGCGTAACTCGCGCACCGGCTCCGTCTACATCGTAAAGCCGAAAATGCACGGGCCTAAAGAGGTCGCCTTCGCCAATGAACTGTTTGGTCGTGTCGAGGACATTCTAGGCATGAGCCGCGACACCCTGAAAATGGGCATCATGGACGAAGAGCGCCGCACCACCGTTAATCTCAAGGCGTGTATTGCCGAAGCCGCCTCCCGCGTTGCATTCATCAACACCGGTTTCCTGGATCGTACCGGCGACGAAATGCATACCGCGATGGAAGCAGGGCCCATGGTGCGCAAGGGCGATATGAAGAGCGCTGCATGGATCCAGGCTTATGAGAAGAGCAACGTGCAAGTCGGTCTTGCCTGCGGCCTGCGCAGTCGCGCTCAGATCGGTAAAGGCATGTGGGCCATGCCCGATTTAATGCATAACATGCTGGAGCAGAAAATCGGCCATCCCAAAGCCGGCGCCAACACGGCCTGGGTACCGTCTCCTACGGCGGCCACCCCTACACGCGCTGCATTATCATCAAGTCAACGTCATCGGCGTCCAGCGCGAGCTAGAAGCGCTAGGCGAACCCGACTACCTGGATGATCTGCTCACCGTACCGGTGGCGGAAAACCCCACTTGGTCCGATGAAGAGATTCAGCAAGAGCTGGACAATAACTGCCAGGGCATTCTGGGTTACGTGGTGCGCTGGGTAGAACACGGCGTGGGTTGTTCGAAAGTACCGGACATTCACAATGTCGGCTTGATGGAAGATCGCGCGACGCTGCGTATTTCCAGCCAGCACATCGCCAACTGGCTACACCATGGCATTGTTGATGCGCCGCGGGTTGAAGAGACGCTCAAGCGCATGGCGAAGGTGGTGGATGAGCAGAACGCAGGCGACCCCACCTATACCGCCATGAGCGCCGACTTTGACGGCTCTACAGCGTTCAAAGCAGCCTCTGACCTAATCTTCAAAGGTCGCGTTCAGCCCTCAGGCTACACCGAGCCGCTTCTGCACGAGTGGCGTCAGGTACATAAGGCGAAGTAAACTCGCCTTACGCTACAATCAGCCTCGAGGCGCATGCCTCGGGGCTTTTTATGAGGATAACAACAATGACCGTCATGACGGCTGAACAGATCGAGCACTTCCTGGATGAGGTTTTTCCCCAGCGGATGGGCAAAATAGAGAGCGTTGGTGAGATGCGCGCCACCATGCGCTTAGCGATTGGCAACGAGCATCTTCGCCCTGGGCCAGGGTTTCCGGGCCCACCATGATGGGCTTTGCGGATGTGGCCATGTACGTCGCTATTTTGGCCCAAATAGGTCCTGAAGCGATGGCCGTGACCAGCGACCTTAACTGCCACTTTCTGCGCGCCGCTTCCGGCGATCACGATATTATCGCCCACGCCAAACTGATCAAACTCGGCCGCCGTCTAGCGGTAGGCGAAGTGCAGATATTTTCAGCGAGTGATGACATACGCCCAGTGGTGCATGTTACCGCCAGCTACGCACTGCCAGATTTACGATCAGACGTACGTTCAGGCAATGCTTAACGTGTGACAGTTGTTTAAGGCGCCAGCGTCATAAATGGCGCATCTTCCTGGTCTGTAAACGCGTATACATTGTAAGGGCTTCTTGTGGCCCCGGCATACCCGGCGTGCCAATGGGCATACCAGCCAAGCCAATGCCATCGATATCGGGCTGTTGTTCAAACAATGCCTGCACAGCCTCCATCGGCACATGGCCTTCAATCCAGTACTCGCCCATCTCAATGGTATGGCACGACCCTAGGCCATAGGGCACGCCCGCCTGTTGTTTGATATCACCTAGCTCTACGTCATCAACAATCGTCACCTCTACACCGAGTTCTTCAAGATGGCGTGCATAAGCGTCGCAGCAGCCGCACTGGGGGTTTTTATACAGTGTGGCTTCATCAGGCAGCGCCGCATGCGCCGAGACCGACCCTAAAATGAGTGCGGAAGAAAGTAATAGCGATGCATGTAAGCGGCTCATTAATGCTCTCCTTGATACGAACGACTAAAAGTTATTTAGTAAGCACCTTTAACCAGCCTACCCAGCCCACAGAACCCATAAAGGCAAAACAGTCTGCGTTCATCATGGCTAATTTCCTTACCACAATAGCGCAATCTGAAAAGATGCTTATCACTTGATCAAAGCTTACAACCTATGGGTAAGGCTGAGGTCAAGGTTGCCATCAAGATTAACTGTGCTTCTTTGACGCAGGTCATGCTCTGAGTGCCATCGAAGCGCTCTTTTAGTGCCCTGGATTTGGCGTCTTTGCCGAGGTAAAACAGCGATTAACCCTTTCTGTTAGCTAATACAGACTGTTAGCTAATACAGAATTGATCAAAGATGCCTGTTTGGCCTTTTGTATCATTAGAAAATCGCTCAACGCACCCCCACACACAAACAGCAACAGCAACCGCTTATGTATCAACACATGTGTATTTATATTTCGAAAAGTTATAACAAAGTTTTTAAAGTTATTTCACGTTGCGTCGATAAAAACCTACCTCCCTGTATTCCCTCCCCCTGAAAAGCAAGGACACGATAACAATGTCAGATGCATCTTTTGCAAACCATATTGCACGAACCGACAGGCTCATGTGGTTGCCGTTGGGGTTCGTCGCTTTTTTGTGTTTAGTGATCGGTATTTTCACGCAAACACTATTGTTAGCGGTTATCGTCGCGACGATAACCCTCCCACTAGCGTACATTGCGCAACATAAATGGCATGGCCATATCGTCAACGGGTTCGTCAAAGCCACCATTATGATGGCCTGGGCAGCCGTATTGATTGAACAAAGTGGCGGCTTGATAGAGGCCCACTTTAGTATCTTTATCCTGTTATCCGTTTTAATTCTCTATAGTGATTGGCGGGTTATCGCGTTTGGCGGTTTGGTTATTGCGCTCCACCATGCGCTATTCACGTGGCTTCACTACCAAGGCGTTGTCCAGCTTTACGCCAGCATGGGCGATATGGACAGCATGGCCAACGGTGACACCCGCCATAGCGTTGCCGCCTTACTCTCCTGCTTGCTTATGCATGGCGGTGCCGTGGTGGTCCAGGTCATTATTCTCGGCTACCTGGCTAAGGTGCTGGAAAGCATGGTCCAAGAAAGCCTTCACGTGACCCGTTTCGCCGTGGCCGCGGGCGGGGCAATCTGGACATGATATTCACGGATAAAGAGCAGCAGTTACCTGCAGTCGCAGCGGTTATCAGCATGCGCGACCAGGTCACAGAGAGCTTGCGTAAAACCCAAACCGCAGCGAGTCACATTACCGACTACAGCCAGCAGTTGTTCGTTGCCCAGGAGCAGCTACGCACGCAAACGGCACGTAACAGCAGCCAAACCGAACGCATATCCACAAGCACCGCGGAGCTTGCCGCCACGACCCGTGAGACCGCTGAAGAATCCCAGCACATCCGACAACTGGCCAGTCACGCGGAGCAAATCGCCCGTCAAAATGGTGCACAAGTTGAAGAAATGCGCGAAATGATGCGTCTACTGAATCAGCATGCGAGCAAGATTCACGAAATGCTGAGCGAGATTGATAACATCACGTTCCAGACCAATCTTCTGGCCCTGAATGCCTCGGTGGAAGCCGCACGAGCCGGTGAGCATGGGCTAGGCTTCGCGGTAGTCGCAAACGAAGTGCGTACGCTTTCAAAAATACTCACCAAACCGCGTCGCGGATTCGCCAAACCATTGCCGACACTACCGATCAAGTCTCTCTGGGCGTTAGCCAGACGACCACCATCGCTGAAACCACTCAGTCACTGATTCAAAGCTTCGAGCAGGTAGCGATGCGCTTGACCAATATGGACAATGCCGTTCAGCAGCAACACCAGGGCGTTGAAGAGTTAGAGCAAAGTGTCAATGAAATCTACAATGCCCTTGAGCTTTCGCGTGACGCGGTGGATAACTCGCACAGCATGGCCGAACAGCTTTCCGAGACGGCTGATACCATGATGCAGGCCGTGAGTGGTTTTGTATTACCAGTTTCACCTGCCTTTAGCCAACGAGTGTTGAGCCTCTCTTAAGTTGAGCCTCTCTTAACCAACACAACGCCCCCTTCACGTAATGACGCGAAGGGGGCGATAAGCTATTGACGATCGGCTGTTCAACTGCAACAAGCCAGAACGAAGGTTCGGGTGACGATTATTGCCCCTGCATTATTATCGGCGTTGCCATCACTTGGGCAATTGGTCGATCATCCGATCCAGCGTCATTGGATAATCGCGTAACCGCACTCCGGAAGCGTTATAAACCGCGTTGGCAATCGCCGCCGCTACACCGCAGATACCCAGCTCCCCCACCCCTTTGGCTTTTAGGGGCGTTGATGCAGCATCGGCGGTATCCAGAAAGATAATTTCCTGTTCAGGAATGTCGGCATGCACCGCTACCTCATAAGCCGCAAGGTCGTGATTAACAAAGAAACCGCGCTCAAGGTCAACGTTCATTCCCTCCATTAAGGCCGCACCCGTGCCCATGACCATACCGCCAAGCACTTGGCTGCGCGCCGTGACCGGGTTAAGAATGCGTCCTGCATCGCACACCGAAAGCATACGCCGGAGACGCGTTTCGCCGGTGTGGGCGTGCACCGCTACCTCAACAAAATGCGCTGCGAAGGTGGCGATCTGCATCTTGTCTTTAAAGTCGCCAAAGCTGATGGAGTCTTCGGCAACAAGTTCCTCGCCGTCTGCCACATCCCCAGCGCCAGGTCGGTATCACCACTTACCACACGGCCATTTTCAAAACGGGGCGACTCAATGCCCAACCGCTTGGCTATTTCATTTTGCAGCGCAACACAGGCGGCATACACCCCAGCAGTGGAGCTTGCCGCCCCAAACTGCCCGCCCGAGCCCGAGGAGGTGGGGTAAGCGCTGTTGCCAAGACGAACCTCTACAGCGTTGATGTCCAACCCCATGGTCTCCGCGGCCGTCTGGGCAATAATGGTGTAGGAACCGGTGCCGATATCGGTCATATCAGTTTCTACAACCAGGCGTCCGTCTTGTAACCGCACGCGCGCCAGAGGTCATCGTGGGCGCCCCGCGGTAGGCGCCCGCCATGCCATGACCAATCAACCACTGTCCTTCACGCTTGCCACCTGGCGTGCGATTACGATCGGCCCAACCAAACGCCTCTGCGCCTTTGCGTAAGCACTCAACATAGTGGCGATCGCTAAACGGCTTAGAGGGATCTTCGGGGTCTACCTGAGTATCGTTGAGTATCCTAAATTCGACGGGATCCATGCCTAGCTTTTCCGCCATTTCATCCATGGCGATTTCCAGCACGGCAAGCCCTGATGCCTCCCCAGGAGCACGCATATCCGCCGACTCGGGTAAATCCATGTCGATCGCTTGGTGAGCGACGCGACGACTTTGCCAGCATAAAAGTGGCGCGTTTGATCAACGGGATTTTCGCCACTGCCGCCGGGTAGCGTGTGAGAGATCGCCGAGTGCTCGAAGGCGGTAATCCTGCCCTCAGCATCGGCGGCAATGCGCAGTCGCTGAATAGTGCCAGAGCGATGCACTGTATTATTGAACATTAACGGTCGTGGCAGCGCTAGCTTGACTGGCTGCCCCGCGGCCCGGGAACCCAGCGCGGCCAGCACGGCGTCAGCACGCAGCCACAATTTACCGCCAAAGCCGCCACCGACAAAGGGCTTTCTAGCCGAATGGTGTCGGCATCGATATTGAAGGTGGTAGCGAGCGCTTGGCGTGTCCATTCAACCATCTGGTTTGAGGTCCATACCGTCATTTGCCCACCATCGGACCAGTCGACGATAGAGGCGTGAGGCTCCATCATGGCGTGGCTTTGTGAGGCGGTACGGTACACCTCGTCCAGCGTCACCGGGGCATCTCGAAAGCAGCGTCTACGTCGCCCACATCAGCTTGTGGCTCGCCGACGTCCTGCAGGCGTTCCCAAGCGGCTTCAAGGTCGAAGACGCCCTTCTCTTCTCATAACGGACCTCAATTAGTGCCGCTGCACCCCGCGCCTGTTCTAACGTTTCCGCAACCACCACGGCAATCGCCTGATGGTAGTGCTCAATCGTCGCGCCGCCAAACAGGTGGGCGATATTACTCTCAGCACGATCAAGTGGCTCAAGTTCAAGGGTCGTGACCACGGCTGCCACGCCAGGTGCGGCGCGGGCAGCGGAGGCATCCATATGCATGATCCGCCCCTTGGCAATCGTTGCGCACAAGGGATAGCCCACCAATTGATTGGCCACTACATCGTGTCGTTCATACGCATAGGGCGCGCGGCCCGTTACCTTAAGAACGCCGTCGATGCGGGTATGGGTTTGCCAATCACGCGGGCGCGGTCAAACAGGTTGTCTTCGGTCGATTGGTTAAAATCCATCGGTCACTCCTGAGCCAGCAGTGAGGCAAGCGTTCGCTCTGCCAGTGTCAGCTTAAAGGCGTTGTCTTGCGTGGGACGGGCACCATCAAGCAATCGAGCCATGACCGCTTGGGCCCCTTGGGCAGCGCCGCATCCGCGTCAGTTCGCCGCCAGGGCTTGGGTGCCACGCCGCCCAGCGCCACACGCCCGGTACCATCCGGCTTTTGGATTAACGCCACGGATACGAGGGCGAAGGCGTAGGATGTCCGATCACGCACCTTGTAATACGCCTGACGGCCTTCAACAGGTGGGGGGAGTACAACCGCGGTAATCATTTCACCCGGCTTTAACGTGCTTTCGGCCTCGGGGGTACCGCCGGGTAACGGATAAAATGCATCCAGCGTCAGGCGCCGTGTTTCTCCGCTGGGAGTAACGGTTTCCACCTCGGCCTCCAGTGCACTGAGCGCCACGGCCATATCAGAAGGGTGCGTAGCAATACACGCCTCGGACGTGCCGATAATGCCCAATTGACGTGTCGTAGCGCCATCACCGAGTGCAGCACAACCCACCCCAGGTTGGCGCTTATTACAAGGCATTCCGGTGTCGTAGAAATAGGGGCACCGGGTACGCTGTAAAAGATTGCCACCGGTAGTGGCTTTATTGCGCAGCTGGCCTGAGGCGCCTGAGACCAAAGCGCGGCTTAATACTGCATAATTTTGCGCACCCTTGAGTCGGCCGACAGAGTACTATTGCTGACTAATGCCCCAATCTTCAAGCCACCACCATCGGTGGCCGTAATATCGTTGAGGCCGGTTTTGGTGACATCGATCAAGTGTGTCGGTGTTTCAATTTCATGCTTCATTAAATCCAGCAGGTTGGTACCACCGGCAATAAATTTGGCACCCGGCACTTCGGCAGCGCGTGCTGCCGCCTGCGCTGGATCCGTTATTCGTTCATAGGCGAAGGCTCTCATGGGCGCGCCTCCGCCACCTGAGTGATGGCTTTGAGTATGTTGGCATAAGCACCGCAGCGGTAAATATTGCCCGACATCCGCTCACGAATCTCGGCGTCAGTGATCTCAACAGGCGAGGTTAAATCCTTCGTGACGTGGCTTGGAAGCCCCGCCCGAATCTCCTCTAATACCGCCTTGGCTGAGCAAATTTGGCCTGGGGTACAATAACCACACTGAAATCCATCATGTTCGACAAAGGCCGCCTGCATGGGGTCAAGGTGCTCGACATCGCCCAGCCCTTCGATGGTCGATATTTCGTCACCTTCATGCATGACCGCCAGCGTTAAGCAGGCGTTAATGCGTGTGCCATTTACAAATACCGTGCAGGCGCCGCACTGACCATGGTCACAGCCCTTTTGGAGCCGGTTAATTTCAAGTGCTCGCGCAAGGTATCCAGCAGCGTTGTTCGGTTATCCAGTTCAAGCTCATACGCTTCCCCATTTACCACTAAAGAGACGACTGAATGATTAGCGTTAGCTAGGCATAAATCTTCTGCGGAAGCGTCTTTTGGGGCTGTTTTGCGACGCATTTCGCCGTTATTAGGTGGGTGCATAACAATGTGCCTTCCATGCTCATGGCTGTCACTTAATGAATGTCATAACAACCTCAGCATAGACATAATTAGTGCCAGCAACCCAGCTCTAGGCCATAAACATCTTGAGAATGACGTAAGGCTACGCTAAAAAAGGCAACGAATAGCGTTTGCGAACTCATTTAAGCAATTGAAAAACTATTTATTTATATACCCTTGAGCGTTGATCCCAAGAAGCAGGGACAATGCTGAGAGTCATGGCGCTTTCACCACTACCACCGCTAGCGCCAGCCATCCAGCCATCAGCAATACACCGCCAATGGGCGTCACGATACCGAGCCCCATCCCCGCCAATGCCATCAAGTAAAGCGAGCCTGAAAACACACCACTCCCAGCGACCACAGCGCCAGCACCCAGCGCTGCCCAGTCAGTGGTTGTACCTGGCGCCACACCAGCACTACCATCAGGGCAAGCGTATGCCATGCTTGGTAACGCACGCCCGTTTCCACAGCACTCACCATCGCTTCGGTGGTACGCGCCGCCAAACCATGGGCCGCATAGGCGCCCAGTATCACCATCACAGCGCCTGAAAGCGCCGCTATACACCACCACACTTTGTCTGTTTGCTGCACGCTATGCTCCTTTGTCACATTCCTGCTCCCAATTTCGCTTCGACCGTCGCGCTGATTATACCCATGGCGTACCTTGCACGGCGCTAAACCGCTACAATAGAAAACGAACTGCCATGACGAATGAGACGCGCCCTATTATGTCTATACAGATACGTCTAAACGGTGAACCTCATACACTGTCCACCGGCCTAACCGCCGCTGACTTAGTTGAACAGCTGGGTCTTAGTGGCCGTCGTATTGCCGTGGAAATTAACGAAGAGATTGTCCCCCGCAGCCAACACGCCGACACCCACCTAGCCGATGGCGACCAGGTGGAAGTGGTTCACGCGATTGGCGGCGGCTAGAGGAAACACTATGACTCAATTAACGCATGAACCGCTAACGGATACGCCGCTTACCATTGCCGGACGCGATTTTCATTCGCGCCTGCTGGTGGGCACTGGCAAATATAAAAACTTTACCGAAACCGGTGCTGCCATTACCCAGAGCGGCGCTGAGATTGTGACCTTTGCCGTACGCCGTACCAACTTAGGTCAGGATGCCGATGCGCCTAACCTGCTGGATGTAATCTCGCCCGAGCGCTACACCCTGCTGCCCAATACCGCCGGCTGCTATAACGCTAAAGACGCGGTGCGCACCTGCCGTCTGGCCCGCGAGCTGCTCGACGGTCACAAGCTGGTCAAGCTGGAAGTGCTCGGCGACGATCACACGCTTTATCCCAATGTGGTCGAGACGCTAAAAGCCGCGGAGACACTGCTCGCCGACGGTTTCGACGTTATGGTGTACACCAGCGACGATCCTATTGTGGCACGCGAATTAGAAGCCATGGGCTGCTGCGCCATCATGCCGCTAGGCTCGCTGATTGGCTCGGGCCACGGCATTCAGAACCCGCACAACGTGCGCCTGATTGTTGAACAGAGCAAGGTACCGGTACTAGTGGATGCGGGCATTGGCACGGCGTCGGACGCTGCCATGGCGATGGAACTCGGCTGCGACGGGGTGCTCTTAAACAGTGCTATTGCCCACGCCCGCGACCCGCTACGCATGGCCAACGCCATGAAGCTGGCCGTCGAAGCTGGCCGCGATGCGTTTTTAGCCGGTCGCATGCCACGCCGCCAGTCTGCCGATCCTTCTTCACCTTTCGCTGGCCGTATTAACGGTTAATTGATTCGAGACCCCATGACTGAACCCAACGATACCGTACCAGAAAGCCACACCGCGCCCGAAAGCAATGCCACCACAGGCCCGGAAGGTACGGATGCACCGCTGCACCGCCGCGGCATTAAAAGCTACGTGATCCGCGCGGGTCGTATGACCCAGGCCCAGAACCGTGGCTTAGAAGATATCTGGCCGCGTTTTGGCCTGACCATCGCCGACGGTCGTCAAGACTTGGACGCCCTGTTTGGCCGTAAGGCACCCCGGGTAGTGGAAATTGGCTTTGGCATGGGCAACTCGCTGATAGAACAGGCCGAGACTCATCCAGACACCGACTTTATCGGCATCGAAGTCCACGCCCCTGGCGTCGGCAAATTGCTCGATGAAGTCGATAAGCGTGGTCTCACCAACCTGCGTGTTTACCGCGAGGATGCCCTGGCCGTGCTCGAACAGTGCCTTCCCGAGGGCTCGCTGACTACGCTGCAGCTGTTCTTCCCCGACCCCTGGCCGAAGAAGAAGCACCACAAGCGGCGCATCGTTCAGCCTGCCTTTGTTGAGCTGATCCGCACTCGCCTGATGCCCAGCGGCACCTTCCATATGGCCACCGACTGGGAAGCCTACGCAGAGTGGATGGCCGAGGTAATGGAAGCCGCGCCCGGTTATACCAACACTGCCAGCGCGGAAACCGCCCCGTACGTACCACGCCCGGCGTTCCGCCCGCTAACCAGAGTTTGAAGCCCGCGGCGAAAACTTGGCCACGGGTTTGGGATTTGATCTACCAGCGGTGCGATTAACCTGCGCTATTCAAACGCCGTCAGCGCAAAGCTGATATAAGAAAGTGCAACGGCAACGGTAATCGGCCCAGGGTGCGCTGGGAACTGCCCACCAGCATGCTTACGGCCGATCACCACATAATAGAGCTGCAGGGATGCCTTGTGATTATTGTTGCAGATCACTAAGCGATTTGTGGCTAGTCCAGTTTGGCGTTAGCCACCCGATGCATGGTGCCACTTCCGCTTTCAAAAGCGTCAATATTCGCCAATGTGGTTTCAGCGATATTGGTCAGCGCCTCGGTGGTAAAGAACGCCTGATGGCCGGTGATCAAGACATTATGGAACGTCGTTAGGCGCATGAACTGGTCATCATCGATCACGCCTTGGGAGAGATCTTCAAAGAATAGCTGTTCCTCTTCTTCGTAGACATCCAGCCCTAAGCGACCGATTTTGCCGCTTTTCAAACCAGCGATTACCGCTTGGGTATCGACCACCCTTCCTCGGCCGGTGTTGATGATCATCACACCGTCTTTCATTTGGTTGATGGCGTTGGCATCGATTAAATGATGCGTTTCAGGCGTTAAGGGACAATGCAGCGAGATAATATCAGCGCTTGAAAACAGCGTTGCTAGCGGTACGTATTCAATAAAGGCGTTAGCATCCGGGTTGGGGAAAGGGTCATTGGCCATTATGCGGCAACCAAAGCCGTGCATAATATCGGCAAAGATCAATCCGATCTGACCAGTTCCGATAATGCCCACCGTCTTGCCATGCAGATCGAATCCTAACAAACCATCCAGCGAAAAATTCCCTTCCGTATGCGGTTATAGGCGCGATAGGTCATACGATTCAAGCTTAGCACTAGGGCCACCGCATGCTCTGCCACTGCGTGGGCGAATAGGCGGGCACCCGCACCACCGTCATACCCAACTGTTCGGCAACAGCCAAATCGACATGGTTGAAGCCCGCTGAACGAAGAGCCACTAACCTCGTGCCGCCTTCATAGAGCTGCTGTAATACGGAGGCATCCAAGCAGTCGTTAACGAAAACACAGACTCCCTCAAAGCCTTTGGCCAAAGGCGCCGTATCAATCGTTAGGCGCACGTCAAAAAAGTTGAATACGTGGTGCTCCGCCGCATTTGCTCGCGAGATAAAGGTGTGGTCATAGGGTTTGGCGCTAAATACGGCGATACGCATGGGTATTACTCATTAAGTGGTTCAAGTGGCTTCCAATTAGTACGATTAGCCAGGAACTCAGGCCTAGGGCGGTTACCGCAGTAAGGATCGTGAAGAGTATTTTCAACACTGTTATAAACAAAGAATAAATTGCTTCTTGGCCAGCAAGACATGTTTATATTGGAGCCGTGCATGGTATTGCACTCGAAAATCACCAGAGAGCCGGCGGGCCCCTTAGGTGCTTCAATATCGTTCTCTAACATTAGCTCACGTAGGCTACTGATGGGCGGAACGCCCACCTCTTGGCTTTTTAGCGACTCTTTGTAGTTATCTTGCGGCGTTCGTCCCACACAGGGGATAAAGTAACGGTGAGAACCGGGAATCAACATCAGTGGCCCGTTAAACTCGCCGTTGTCCGTGAGCACGATGGAACAACTTAGCGCGCGCATACGTGGCATGCCGTCTTCGCTATGCCACGTCTCAAAGTCAGAGTGCCAATCAAAGCCCTTGCCTTTAAAACCTGGCTTATAGTTAATTCGTGATTGATGGATATAAACATCACTGCCCAGCAATTGTTTGACGATCGCTAACAGCTTGGGGTCCTGGGTTAGGCGTTGGAAACGTTCTGAAACTTCATGAATACCGAAAACGGTGCGTATCTCTTCACGCCCCGGCTCAAGAATAGTACCTTCTGAAAGCTTAAGATCGGCATCGTCCTCATACTCTCGCAGCTCTTGAAGAAAAACCTGCATATCATCAGCATCGTAAAAACCTTCAAATGATAGAAAGCCCTTTCTTTCGTACTCATCAATTTGTGCTCTATCTAAGGGCCCATTCTCACGTTGAGACTCATCGCCGTATACCACGGGATCGATGCGCTCAAACATTCCCAACTTTCGTTCCAATCGAGTAGGGAAAAGATCTTGGGTATCGCTCATGGCAAACTCCTCCATTAGTATGCGTTTCTATAAACACCTTTAGGCGCTACTTATAAAACGTAGACGCCAAAATGCACCTCAGCAATGCTAAGGCAGCCTGCTCACCGTTACAGCAGTCATCTTTTTTAGAATCATCAGTGGCTAATTAGTGAGAATATGTACTGACAATAAGTACTGAAAAATAGGCATGAGGAAGTAGAGGAAGCAAAGGTCTGGGCAAGCGCTAGAAGAAAGCCGCTCCAATGGAGCGGCAAAAGACCGTGACTAGCAATGAGAGGGAGAAACCATGACAGTAAACTGGCGATAATTTTTACCAAGTAGCTGTCTTGGTTGCCAACGTCTCATCAAACGCTGACAATCACACTATAATAATTCTCATTTACCCCGTCAATACAAATACGAATATTTTTTATTTACATTTTTTTGACATGCAGAGGATCAACTAACCAGTCGTAGCCAAAACGGAAGCGTGAGCATCGCCAATAGGGTTTGGCCGGTGATAATGGCGGCCATCAGCTCGGCATCACCGCCTAATTGTCGGGCTAGAATATACGCAGAGGTGGCGGTGGGGAGCGCTGCGAACAGTAGCGCCACATCGCGACTTATGGGGTCCAACTGCAATACCCACGTTAATGCCAATACAAACGCAGGCATAAACACCAACTTAACACTATTGGTGGCCAGCACGCCGCGGTCAATACGCAGCAGCGCCATCGGGCGAAGCGCTACACCAACCGCTACCAACCCCAACGGCAACGCCGCTCGTCCGAGTAATTCGACCGTGTCCTGACTCCAACCAGGTAAACCAACGCCAGAAAGGTTCAGGCCAATGCCTGCAAGGCAGGCTAAAATCAGCGGATTTTTAATCAATGCCATTACGCTTTTACCCACACTGGCACCACCCAAGGTACCCGCGGCAACAAAGCTCGCCACGCACATAACGTTCACCACCGGCACCATCAGTGCCACGGCGACCGCTGCGGTGGTCGCACCTAAGCTGCCATGTAACGCGGCAGCTCCGGCAACCCCTACATAGGTATTAAAGCGAACTGCACCTTGGAAAACAGAGGTAAACGCTGCGGGTGTCAGTTTTAGCCAGCTGCGAAAACACCATAGCAATAAACCAAACAGCATCATCGCGCCCAATAGAACTAACGCTAAACGGCCTACTGGCACCTGCCTCACATCGGCAGTGGCTAAGGTTCCCACCAGCATCGCAGGAAATAGCACAAAATAGATCAGCCGTTCCATTTGCGGCCAAAGGTATCGCTGGGCCAACGCCAATAGCCGAGTATGGCGCCTAATAAGATCAACAAAAAAGTGGGCCTAAAGCGCCAGTGATACTTTCCATTTGTGTCCCTTTGCCTGCGACATCCCATCACAGCGATATCGGCTCGATTGCTGTTACCATGGCGACAATCCCCGCCTCACGGCTTGCGTAGCGATTATTCTGCCATGAAGATGATATCAAAACCTGCTTACCCGGCAGGCTTCCCTACCCTAAGGGTACTCATACTGGTCACTGGTTTGGCTCTGGCTGCCTGTGCGTGGTACGCCTTTTCCCATTGGCTGCACAGCGACAGTGAGGTGACATGGTTTCCACCCGCTGCAAGTTGTAACTTGCATACATCTCCCTGTTCCGCCACGTTAGGCGATAAGGGCCGCGTCACGCTTCACGTGCAGGTGAATGGAAGGATTGATGCTTTAGAGGTTTTACCTCTGGAAGTTGAGGTAGAGGGCGTTAAGGCTACCCAAGTTGACGTCGACTTTGTTGGTCGCGACATGGATTTGGGGTTACACCGTTTTGCGCTTAGTGCTAGTGCGCCCGGCCACTTTCAAGGCCAAGGGCAAGTAGGGATGTGCACTCAAGCCGTTATGCCTTGGCGAGCGCGTGTCATACTGGAAACCGCAGAAGGCAAAATGGGCAGCTGGTTCGATTTTGATGTAATTCGGAGTTAACGCACATGGCAAGCAAATCATTATGGCTGGGCGCTGGGGTAGTCGCTGTCTTGGTGGTGGCCAGCAGCATCGGCCTCTATCAGTACGCTTTCGCCCCTAACAATGATGGCCCGGTAGGTGGCCCTGTAGAAATGCCCTCGACCCGGGGCGATTTTTCGTTGACCCAATTGGATGACGATCAAGTCGCAGTGCTTTCGTTTGGTTATACACATTGCCCAGACGTATGCCCGATGACCCAGTCGGTCAAACGCCAAGCCTTGGCCCAACTCTCAGACGAACAGCGCGAGCGTGTGGTGCCGGTAATGATTACCGTTGACCCTGAGCGTGACACTATTGAACGCATGCAGGAGTACATGGGCTTTTTCGGTGAGGGAGTTTGTTGGCGCAGTGGGCAGCCAGGAACAGCTGGAGGATGTTGCGTCGCGTTATGGCGTCATATGGCGAAAAGTCGAAGCGCCAGACTCAGCAATGACGTACACCATTGATCACAGCGCTTCACTTTATTTAGTCAATCGTGAGGGTGATATTCTTCAGCGAGTGCTCTACTCACCGACCCCGCATGGTTTAGTTTCAGCGTTAGAAAGTGAATTGGGCAGCTAATCGGTCCGCTCTGACGAGGGCTTCTCTGGAGCAGCTTGCAAGCGATCCAGCATAGCCATTAGCGCGCCAATTTGGGTGCCATTACGGGTATCGTGCTGAGGGTTTAGCTGCCAGGTACTTTCGGCGAATCCCCACCAATCCCAGCAGCCTTGCGGATTCGCCATGCTGCTTTCTGTCTGAGGATAAAGCACGATCTGCTGGTGCGTTGCCGCCCAAGCGTTTAACCCAGAATAACGCACGAAGGTATCACTAATGGATGCCTCGTTCATTTGACAACCGTGCAGTGCTAGCGTTACCGGGCACTCACCCGCTTCACAGCCTTCAGGTATAAATACGTAGCCGGTGTCTGCGAGGCCTTTCACGGCAAACTCGGATTGGTCGAAAGCGACTAATTGACCGCTATGCTCGCTACCACTAGATGCATCATGCTCGGGGTAGAGCCAGTTCAACATATCACTGGCGATATCTTCATCACAGGCTAATACATAGCTACCGCCGCCCTGACCACAATCACCCCACTCTTGTGAGCCGGGCGATACGTCATTAGGTAACCGCACCGGCCAGCCATGCCCGGTATTTTCGCTACGCGCAACACGCAGTTGATCGGGCGAAGCCAGCCATTGCTCCCACTGCTCCGCAAGCAGGTCACCTAGTAACGGATCAACCACATCATCTTCTTCGCCGTGCCAAAAATAAGCTCTGAGCTGGCTTAGATCCTCGGTACTTCCCACCTGCTCAAGCCCAAGGTAGCGCTGGCGGCGGCTCTCCAGTTCATCGAGTGACGGCGCGCCGCGGCGCGTCATCATACATTGGTTAAGTGCCAAACTCAGCGAACCCTGTGCACAGCTCCAGGGGCCCGCTGCCAGCACACCCAGCCCACTAAAACGCTCGGGCCAAGCAACCGCTAACTGGTCGCCATATAGCCGCCTGACGAGACACCCACCACGCTTGCCTGCTCGCTCGCAGCAGCCAAGGCGGGTAAATCATCAGGCTCATTGGCCGCTTCGGCCTGTGCTAACAGCGGGGTGCAAAGGCCCAGGCAAGCCAAAACATAAGCCAGCGGGTGCAGCTTAGAAGGAGCGGTTGAAGTCATCGCTTATTCGACGTCTAACAAATCAACGCGGAAGGTCAGCACTTCATTAGGACCAATGGGGCCTTGGCCACTTTCACCATAGGCAAGATCCGCAGGGATATACAGCATCCAGCTATCGCCAACGCTCATCATCTGCAGCGCTTCCTGCCAACCTTCGATCACTTGGTTGGTCTGGAAGCTGACTGCTTCACCACGCTCAAAGGAGCTATCGAAGACGGTACCGTCTAACAGCATCCCCTCGTAATTCACTTCGACGGTGTCTTCAGGGCCAGGTGTGGCACCATCACCCGAGTCCAACTCTTCATATTGAAGGCCGGAATCCGTCACGGTCACTTCCTCGCGCTCAGCGTTCTCGGCCAGGAAGGCTTCACCTTCTTCAAGGTTGCTCTGAGCCATCTCTTCAGCTTCAGCTTCACGCGCTTGCATTGATTGCTCTTGGAACGCCATCAATGCTTCGGTCATCTCTTCTTCACTGAGCGCTAAATCATTACCTTCAAACACGTCGCTCATGCCATCGTTAAACGCATCCAGATCGAGGTCTTCGATATCGGCCTGCATGCTTTCACCCAGGGTGACACCCAGGCTATACGCTAAGCGCTGTTCATCGGTTTCGGGCGCTGCCGCTGCAAAGGGGCGACCAATAACAAACCTGTCAGAGCCGTGGTAGATAGCAGTTGTTTCATAAAATGTCCTTTTTAATCGCGGCGCCGAACGCCAATCAGTATCGCTTAGAAGACTAACACCCACCGGCCCGAGCTGCATCTTCGGAGCGATGGGTGTTGTTAAGACCACAAAATGAGCGAGAGGTTTAGCCTATCTAGACCACCAGTGGGGCAGAGTGCAGCGCCAGCGACGCGCTGAGAAACGCTGCCCAGTAGAGGGTTCTTATCGCCGTTGGTGCCTTGGGCGCCAATTACGATTAGGTCGCACTCTCGCTTGCGGGCGAAGCGTACGATAATCCGCGAAGGCCGCCCGCCTTTCACAAAAGCGCGCACACGAGCACTGTCAGCACCCAGCTCAATAGCATGGGATTTAGCATGCACGGCAATCTCGGTAGCGTACTCTTTTAGCGCATCGTCCGGTATATTCAGTTGATTAGGCCGCACCATAGAGAGTGAGGCTTCCAGCAGGCTGTGGTGTTTAAACACGCATAGCAGATAAAGCTCAGCGCCGGTTAACATCTGCAGGCCTACCGCTTTTTCCAGCGCCTTCAAAGCGCCTTTTGAACCATCCACCGGGACTAAAATGCGATTAAACATTCGCGTACTCCCTTGTGGCTGTTAGCGGAAGGCAACATCGCGCAGGAACAGCGCAATTTGCGGGAACATGATCAACAGGGCAGCCGCTAAAATCAGCATGAAAATAAACGGCGGCGTACCTTTGATGACATCCCAGTAGGGGCGTTTAAAAATCGCAATCGCGGTAAAAATATCGCACCCAAAGGGCGGGGTTGCCGAGCCTATCGCCACCTGCAAGGTAATCAAAATACCCACCAGCACAGGATCTAAGCCCGTTGCCGCAATAGCCGGCGCAAAAATAGGCGTTAGCACCAAAATGACCACGATCGGATCAACAAACATACAGGCCACAAAGAAGGAGATACAGATGGCAATCAATACACCGGTTGGGCCTGCATCATTGACCCCGACCGCCTCCAGGATCATTTGCGGAATCTGAGCAAACGAGATAATCCATGAAAAGCCATTACCCACCGCCACCAGAATAAATACCACGGCGGTAATCAAGCCGGTTGATTTAGCGATGGCGTAAATGTCGTTCATTTTGAGCGAACGGAAGACCACAAACTCAAGCAAAACGGCATACAGTACGCAGGCGGCCGCGGCTTCCGTTGGGCTGAAGATACCGCCATAAATGCCGCCAACAATGATCACCGGGAAACCGAGTGGCCACAGCGCCTGCTGAACTGCTACTGCACGCTGCTTCCAGCTTGACTTTTGGTTCGGTGGGCACGTCTTTTACGATGGCGTAAATAATGCTGTAAGTCGAAAACATCAACAGAATCATTAAGCCTGGGCCAATCCCGGCAATAAACAGCTCACCGATAGAGGTACCCGAAATAACCCCGTAAATAATCATACCAATACTAGGAGGGATCAAAAACGCGATGTCGCTAGCATTAATGATTAGCGCAAGTGTAAAAGAGTCCGAGTAGCCCGCTTTGAGCATTTTTGGGCGCAGCGGTGAGCCCACAGCCACCACCGTTGCCTGGGTAGAACCCGATACGGCGCCGAACAGAGTACATGAGGCCGCGGTGCTCACTGCCGCCACCTTTAACATGACCAATAAACGACATCACCATATCAATTAAACGGTTAGCGGATTGCCCGCGGGTCATGATGTCGGCGGCAAGGATAAACATGGGGACCGCAATAAGCGATGCAGGGCGTATACCCGCCATCATCTGCTGGATCAGCGTATCCATTTGGCCGAAGCCGTTAAACATCATATAGAAGCCAATTACCGCAGCGGTAATTAACGGGATCATCATAGGAAAGCCCAGCAGCAGCAGGGCAATCATAGTGGAGACCATTATTGTCGTCATAGCTATTCCCCTAGAGTGCAGTGCTTTGCATCAGACTTCAGTTTCGGTGTCTTTGTAACCATCCACTACGCCCGTCGAGAGATACACATCGTGAGAGGTGAAGTTTTTAACGGCGGTCAGCAAGTATTGAATACCGGTAATCAAAAAAGCCCATCGGCACCCACAGATAAATGATCCACACCGGTAAGCCCAAGGAGGGCAATACCCGGCCTTTGCTATACAGATCAAGGATATAAACAATCGAATAGTAGAGCAGGAAAAACATCACTAGCGATGTAAACAGCGCGATGCAGATCATCAGCACTCTGCGCCCCCCTACCGGCAGCGCATCGTAGATAGCCGACATGCGAATATGACGGCCATGTCGAGCAGCATAACCAATCCCCGCAAAGGTAATCATAATGATTAAAATCCGGTTTAACTCACCGGAAAACATGATGCTGTTACCAAAGACAAAACGAGCAACCACATTGATGACCGTATTCAGCGCCATTAGCAAAACACCCATCGCAAGGATCACGGCTTCTATTTTGCTAATTGCAGTGTCGATCATCCCTAGTGCCCCCGGTAAACCGGAGCGATAATCCCTTTCCATTTCTTCGTCGGTCATGGCCGGACTCCTTTTAACGGCTCTAACGGCATCAGTTGAGTGTCGTCGGCACGATTAACACAGCATTATTCCAGACCCACCTAGCGCCATTGGGCTAAGAATTAACTCTAGCGTAACGGCATGCCGCTGTAGGTGATTCAACGCTAGATGTACGTAACTCAACAGTAACCTTGTTAAAACCCGCCCGAATAGCGCGAACCCCGGAGGACTCACACTTTAGTACCGTAAAATAAAAGGGGCAGCCTTTGCTGCCCCTGGGGTAATCCATCCGTGCGACTATGCGGCTTAAAGGATGATTACTCGTTGGTTACGGCTTCAAGGTCAAGCTTTAAACTGCTCAAGCAGCTCTTCACCGTCTTCGCCAGTCATTTCCAGGAAGGCTTCTTCAACCTGTGGGGCACGCTCACGGAAGGCTTGAATTTGCTCTTCGTCCAGACGTGTCACCGTCACTTCATCAGACGCTTCCTGAATTTTCTCTAGCGACTCCTCGGCCAAACCTTGAATATGCTCAATGGTATGGTCGTAGGCTACTTGTGATGCTTCATCAACCAGTTCCTGGTCTTCTTCGGAAAGGCCTTCGTAGAAGTCCTGGTTAGCCATCATGGCGGTGGTGAACCAACCATGACCGGTAAACGTCAGGTGCGGAGACACCTCGTACAAACCACCGGACTCAATCCAGAAAATGGGGTTTTCTTGGCCGTCAATGATGCCGGTCTGCAGACCACCGTATACTTCACCCCACGGTAGCGGCGTCGGCGTTGCGCCGAAGGCGTCGTAGGTTTCCGTTAGAAGTGGGTTGGTCATCGTACGGATTTTCTTGTTATCCAGCTCCTCCGGCGAGGTGAAAGGCTCGTTAGTGGTAATCACCATTTCGCCTTCTGGATACATCTGCAGTAGCTCTAGACCTTGCTCGGCGTAAAGCTCTGGGAACATTTCGTTGATGGCTTCACTTTCTTCGAAGAACTCCAGTACGGTGTCTTCGTCGGTCGGCAGCAGATAGGGAATGAAGAAAATTTGCGCTTCAGGGATAAGAGCGCCGGTAAAACCAGGCGACTGATTCACAAACTGCAGGATACCGTTTTGCGTCTGCTCCATGATGTCGTCAGACTCACCCAGCTCGCCAAAACGATATACCTGAACTGTGTGGTCGGAATTTTCTTCAATATGTTCTTTAAAAGCATAGGCAAAGACATCTTGGACGTCGCCTTCATACTCCTCGTGGGCGTAACGCCAGTTGTCTGCTTGTGCGACAGCCGTCATGCCCATTAGCAGTGCACCGACGCTTGCGGTCGTCACTAATTTAGTGGTGACAGAGCGGGTAGAAACGGATTTGCTTGCCTTCATGCGGAGTTCCCCTTGCAGTGGTAAGCGCGCTGTACGAATGCGCAAAAACCTAGATCAGTCTCGCATTTTCATCACGACACTATGATTTATTCGCTAATCGATGTTCGCTAACAGCCACTGAAATACTGTTCTTAAAGGCGTATTAGCGGGCGAATAACGCTAGGTATTTCAAAAACAGCTTAAATCCAGGCTAGCGCGCTCCTTGGTAAGGGTCAAGCTGGCAAGTAAGCGTTTGTATCGAACGAAGCAATGATTCCTGGCGCGTAAAGCTATCGTCAGGCTTAAAAATACTCTTGCCAGAAAAAAGCTGTTTTAGCAGCCATTTAGCAGCATTTGGCGGCGTAGTTGAGATAGTTGTTGAGATGTTCGTCACCCGCTGCTCTTCTGCTGACGCTTCCCACACCCATGTTTGCCAACGTTGAAGGTTCTCACGCTCGGCCATGAGTTCCGCCTGTTTAATGGTTTCACGCAGTGCCGCCACAGACTCACGCTCTGCCGCAGAGGCTTTTAAATCGCGGCGTAATCTTCGCAATACCGCTGTTACATGGCGTTGCCAAAACAACACTGCTCACGCTGATGAGCGAGTGCCGCGGGCTTGGCTTCCAAGCCACATGAGTAAAGCCAACAATGAAAAAGCAGCTCGCAAACATCGAGGCCGGCTTCCTCTTGTAACGTCAGGCAGGCCGCTTCTACGCCCGGCTTGGCGTAAAGTGTCAGCGCGAAATCCCATAACGGTACCTGCTGTAAGCGCTGCAATCGGGTAGAATCAAGCGTCATAGAATCTGGCATCGTACGACCCACTTTTTCGGGAGAAGGCATGATCGCACTGCGCCAAGTCGCCTTGCAACGCGGCACGCAAACGTTACTCGACAACGCGGACGTTACCCTTAACAACGGGGTAAAGGCCGGGATTATCGGGGCAAATGGCGCCGGCAAATCAAGCCTCTTCAAGCTTCTGCTTGGCGAGCTTGGGCCCGATCAGGGCGAAATTGAAATGAGCGGCGGCCAGCGTATCGCGCATATGGCCCAGGAAGTCGACGCCCTCGACCGCCCTATCATTGAATATGTACTCGATGGCGACTTAGCACTGCGCCAAGCAGAAGCCGACTTAATGGCCGCCCAGGAAGCCGGGGAAGCCCACCGCGAAGCTGAACTGCACGGTTTGATTGAAACGCTGGATGGCTACCGTGCAGAGTCACGTGCGGCGCAGCTGCTGGTGGGGCTGGGCTTCGTCCAGACTGACCTCACCCGCCCGCTCTCGGCGTTTTCAGGCGGCTGGCGAATGCGGGTCAACCTCGCGCGTACGCTGTTTATGCCTTCCGATCTACTGCTGCTGGATGAGCCCACCAACCACTTGGATCTGGATGCGCTACTGTGGCTGGAGCAATGGCTGACCCGCTACCCTGGCACGCTGCTACTGATTTCCCACGACCGCGACTTTTTTGGATGCCGTGTGCGATCACATCGTGCATATGCATCATCAAACCTTGGAGCTATATCGCGGCAATTACTCTCAGTTTGAGCGTACCCGCGCTGAAAAGCTTGCCCTGCAGCAAGCTGAAGCCGCCAAGCAGCAAGCGCGCCGAGAAGAGATCGAGCGCTTTATTGCCCGCTTTAAAGCCCAGGCAACCAAGGCCAAGCAGGCCCAGAGCCGGGTCAAAATGCTTGAGCGCATGGAAGATATTGCCGTCGCCCACGTGGACTCCCCCTTTCCACTTCACCTTACCGGCCGCCGATAAAACCTCACGCCCGCTGCTGGTGTTGGATCAGGCGCAGCTAGGCTATCGCGGTAAAACGGGCGATGGGAGTGACGACAACATCCAATTGGACAAGGTCAACGTTACGCTACTGCCCGGCAGTCGCATTGGCCTGTTAGGCCCCAACGGGGCGGGTAAATCGACGCTGATCAAGTCACTCACTGGCGAGCTTGAGCTACTCAATGGCAAGCGCGTCCCCGGCGAGCACTTGGCGATTGGTTACTTTGCCCAGCACCAGCTTGAAGGACTAGATGTTTCATCGACGCCTTTTGTCCATGTGCAGCGCCTCTCTCCACTGCCAGCGATCAGGAGATTCGCAACTTCCTGGGCGGCTTTGGTTTTAAGGGTGACGACGCCTTCGGCAAAGTCGCCAACTACTCTGGTGGTGAAAAAGCCCGCTTGGCACTAGCCCTCGTCGCTTGGCAAAAACCTAACCTGCTGCTGCTTGATGAACCCACCAACCACCTGGATCTGGAGATGCGCGAAGCGCTGACCCAAGCGCTGGCCAGCTTCGAGGGTACGGTTATTCTGGTCTCCCACGACCGCCACTTATTGCGCGCAACGGTCGATGAGTTTTGGAAGGTGGCGGATAACCGCGTCGAGCCTTTCGATGGCGATTTGGAAGACTACCGGGTTTGGCTGAAAGCGCGCCTGGAAGAGAGCCGCCGCGACTCGCGGCGAAAAGGCCGAGCGGCAGAACCAGCAACCCAGCGGCGACAGTCGCGAAGCACGCAAGGCGTCACGCAAAGCAGCCGCTGAGCTACGCGAGAAGCTTCGTCCACTGAAAAAGCAGCGCGATCAGGCGGAAAAAGCCATGGAAAATGCTCAGCAGGCCCTTGAGGCCGTCGAGCAAGTGCTAGCAGACCCTGAGCTTTACACTGATAGTGCGCGTAAAACCGAACTGACCAAGACGCTTAGCCAGCAAGCTGAGATTAAAGCGCGCCTGGACGAAGCCGAACGACAGTGGCTTAGCGCCGAAGAGTCATTGGAGGCAATGGAAGCAGAGCTACTGGCCAGCGAAGAGACGACTGGTTAGCGTCCTGCTTGGCTGCTAGCTTTCTAGTAAAAACGTGACCGGGCCATCATTGATCAATGCCACCTGCATATCGGCGCCAAATTCACCGGTCGCCACCTGCGACCAGGCAGCACGGGCCTGTTTAACCAGCAAATCGAATAGCGCCTCGCCCTGTGCAGGGGGGGGCAGCGCTGGAGAAACTAGGCCGCAGCCCTTTGCGGGTATCCGCCGCCAGGGTGAACTGGGAAACAAGCAGCAAACCGCCGTTCACCTGCTGCAGGTTTTGATTCATTTTGCCCTCGGCATCACTGAATACTCGGTAGTGAAGCAGTTTATGCAGCAATTTTTCCACACTGGCCGCGTCATCGTGTTTCTCCACGCCTATCAGCGCCAGCAGACCATGATCAATACTACCGACAACCTTGCCTTCCACTTCAACACTAGAGCGCTTTACCCGCTGAATGAGTGCCTTCACAGTGCCACTCCTCGGCTAACAAACGGACAGTGTAACGACCGTTAGTTAATTTTTCCTAGCAGTACATAGAGAACGCTTTTACTTGTGCTAACGAGTTGGATTAGCAATTTGGATTACCAAGCACGGCAGAGCATCAAATCGCAGTGCGGCTCACACAGCAGCATCTCGGTTAGCTGGCTTACGTGGTGGGGTTGCCCACGGCTGCCGATCATGACGAGATCGGGCGAATGGCGTTTCATATAGGCCTGTAGCACATCACAGGGTGCGCCCTGCTCTAGCACCAATTCAACGTCAGGTACCCCGTCTAGTTCGCTCATCAGGCTATCAACCTCGTTAGTCAGCTGTTCGCGCAAACGCTGCAGTTCATGCTCGCGCCAGTGGGCGTAATACGCCTGTGAGCCTAACTCACGCTCACCAGGCAGTGTCCAGGCGTGCAGTAAGGTCAGCGTGGCATCAGGAAAGCGAATCAGCGCTTCTTTTAAAGTATGCCGCGCGGTCAGTGAAAAATCGATGGGTACTAAAATATGCTGCCAGGGCTGGGTAGGCTGGTAGGAAGCCACTACCACCGGGCAGGGGCACTATGCAGCACACGCATCAATATAGTGCCCACCAGCAGGTCTTTTGACCACGTTTACGATGCATGCCCAGCACAATCAATTCGGCTTTGCGCTCATGGGCTTCGCGAATAATCTCGACGTGGGGAGAGCCGGTCACGGTTTGGATCAGCGTTTTCGGTGCCTCTAGGGCGTAATCTTCGCGTAAATCCGTCAACACAGTAGTGATGTCTTCCACCACCGCACTCTCTACATCAAGCAGGACACGCCGTGGAAGGTACGGGTCCAACACATGCAGTACATCAAGCTGAACCCCCCTGGGCGTAGGCCAAACGTAACGCCCGAGCAAAGGCGGCGCGATTATCAGCAGAAAGATCGGTGGCAAACAGAATGGTACTTGGAACAGTACTTGGAACGGTGCGAGGCATGGCGAAACGCTCCTCAGCCGATTGACTCAGCTTTATAAGTCGTTAAGCAAACACTCCTCAGCATGGTGTGCAATCTCTTTTCCCGCAAGCTACCTGCTACTCTCGTTTTTACTCTCGTTTTTACTCGCGTTGTACGCCGTCTTACCACCATGCGTGAAAATGATGCACTGGCCCACGTCCTTTACCCACGTTTAAACGCACGCTCGCCTCGAGCGCTGCATGTAGCCAGCGTTTGGCATCGCCAATGGCCGCCACTGGCGCGTTAGCGTTTGCCTGGACAGGTAGTTTCGCCAAACAAGCGGCAATCGCCGAGGAGAGCGCACAGCCGGTGCCATGCAAATTGTCTGTGTCGATACGCGAGGCGGGCAACCATTCATGGCCGTTAGGTGTTGCCAGCAGGTCCGGACAAGTAGCCCCCCGCAAATGGCCGCCTTTCAATACCACATAGGGCGCACCCAACTGCGTTAGTCCCGGCAGCATCGCCTCCATGGCGTCTAAGCTCGTAGGTGAGGGAGAATCGAGCAGCACCGCTGCTTCCGGTAGGTTGGGTGTAATTACATCAGCGAGCGGCACCAGAATATCGCGCACGGCGCGAATACCGGCGTCATCAACCAGGATATCACCGCTCTTGGCGACCATTACCGGGTCGAGCACGATCCAACGTGGACGGCGCTGACGCAACACATCGGCAATCACCTCGGCGACTTCGCGGCTTGCCACCATGCCTATTTTAACTGCGTCCAGCTCGACATCATCCAGCAGATGCTCTAACTGCTCGCGAATGGCTTGGGGAGCAACGGGATAAACCGAGGCTACGCCGCAGGTATTTTGAGCGATCACCGCGGTAATCACGTTGGTGCCGTAAACGCCGAGCGCTGAAAAGGTTTTCAAATCGCCCTGTAAACCAGCCCCGCCTGACGGGTCCGAGCCAGCGATGGTAAGTACATTACGAAGACGGGAATTGTTAGACATGAGGCTCCTTCACGACAAAATCGTCAGTATTTGCCTAGGATACCCAAGCTGCGCGTCTTATGCTGCCGAAAACGTACATGCCAAACACCCAAAAAGCCGCCCGAAGGCGGCTCGTTCTGTGCGTCAAGCAAGACAAACTATTGAGTTGCGTCGCCTTCCGGGTTGCGGGCGTTGTAGTACGCCTGTTCGGAGATGGCGTGGTAATCCTCGACCTTCTCCTGGAACGCTTGATAAGAGTCATAGATACGCGTGGCTAATTCGCTTGATTCCGCCAGCTCGGCCACCACATCTTGCGAGTGCTCACGCGCTTGAGCAAGCACATCGTCAGGAATGCGGCGTAGCTCAACGTCGTGCTCGTTCACTAGTGTTTCTAGCGCATCGTTGTTCCGTGCGGTGTATTCATCCAACACGCTTTGGTTAACGTCACTGATAGCAGTCCGCAGGATCGCCTGAAGATCGCCTGGTAGCTCCGCCCAAGCCTCTTCGTTAACGATCGCCTCAAACATGACTGTCGGCTCGTGCCAGCCGGGGTAGTAGTAGTAATCCGCCGCCTGGTGCAGGCCAAAGGCTAAATCGTTGTAGGGGCCGATCCACTCGGTAGCATCAATGGCACCGGACTGCAGCGAGGTGAATATCTCGCCGCCCGGCATGTTCACAATCGCTACACCCATGCGGTTCATTACTTCACCGCCCAGGCCGGGCATACGCATTTTCAAACCATCAAGATCATCAACCGAATTGATCTCTTTGTTGTACCAGCCGCCCATCTGTACACCCGATGCCCCGGCCACCAACACGTCAACACCGAACTCATCGTAAAGCTCGTTCCACAATTCCATACCACCGCCGAAGCTTAACCAGGCGTTCATTTCCTGGGCGTTCATGCCAAACGGTACAGCGGCGAAAAACTGAGCAGCGGGGGCCTTGCCTTTCCAGTAATAGGAGGCAGAGTGTCCCAGCTCAGCAGTGCCGTCGGAAACGGCGTCAAACACTTCAAAGCCCGGCACTAACTGACCAGCACCAAACACTTCGATGGTCAGTCGGCCATCCGACATTTCATCGACCAACTGCGATAGGCGTTCAGGGCCTTGGCCAACGCCAGGAAAATTCTTCGGCCAGGACGTCACCATTTTCCAACGGAATTCGTCCTCTTGGGCCTGAGCTTGGTTATCAAAACTGGATACCACCAACAAGCTGGCCGACAGGGCGGTCGTCATGGCGATGGCGGCAGGTATTGCTTTGGCTTTCATAGGGTAACCCTCTTACTTTCTATTATTACTATTATGGGTGGGAAGACGCCATCTAGCGCAATGCGCTAGATGGTTTGTTACAAGCCGTTATTTGTTAGCTTAACTTTTTTTAAGTAAGGTTGCCATTTCCTTGCGTTGATAGCAGCGATGCTTTTCAACTTATCGTCAGTCCATTAAAACTGATCAGGGAGCCAAGTTGCCAACTGCGGGAAGAAGGTCAGCAAAAGCAGCATACCCAGTTGCATCAAGATAAACGGGATAACGCCACGATAGATCGCCGATGTAGACACAGAAGGCGGTGCCACCCGCGAAGATAGAACAGCGCAAAACCAAACGGCGGCGTTAAGAAAGACGTCTGCAGATTGATCGCGATCATGATGCCCAGCCAAATCGGGTCAAGCCCCATGGCGAGCAGGATCGGCCCGACAATCGGCACCACCACGAAGGTGATTTCAATAAAGTCGAGAATAAAGCCGAGCAGGAAGATAACCAGCATGACGATAATTGTCGCGCCCACCACGCCGCCGGGCATCGCCTCGAATAGCTCGGTCACCATGTGTTCGCCGCCGTAGGCACGGAATACCAGCGAGAACAACGCCGCGCCGATCAGGATCAGAAACACCATGGTGGTCACGTGAGTCGTCGAGCGCAGCACATCTTTAAGGGTCGCCCAGTCGAGTTGACGGTAAGCCAGCGCCAACACCAAGGCGCCAAACGCCCCACTGCGGAGGCTTCAGTGGGCGTTGCAAAGCCGCTCAGAATAGATCCCAGCACCGCTACAATCAGCACAACGGGCGGCACTAGGCCTTTGAGCAGCAACATACCAATTCCTGAGGTATGGCCAAGCTCCGCCATTAACTCTTCACGGTCGGCAGCAGGCGCCATGTGGGCGCAACCACGCCACCAGGCCCACGTAAATCATATAAAAAACCACCAGCAGTAGCCCTGGCACCAGCGCGCCCATAAACAGGTCACCCACAGAGACCGTTTTAGGGCTAAAAATCCCCATATCAAGCTGTGCTTGCTGGTAGGCTGATGACAGCACATCGCCCAACAACACCAGGGCGATGGAAGGGGGGATAATTTGCCCCAACGTGCCGGTGGCACAGATAGTGCCGGTCGCAAGAGAAGTGCTGTAGCCACGTTTTAGCATGGTGGGCAGCGACATTAACCCCATGGTGACTACCGTGGCTCCCACAATACCGGTAGACGCGGCCATCAACATACCTACCAGCGTCACCGAAATACCCAACCCACCGCGCATTGAACCAAACAGTAGGGCCATGGCATCCAGTAGCGTTTCAGCCACTTTAGATTTTTCCAGCAAGACGCCCATCAAGACAAACAGCGGTACTGCCAACAGCGTTTGGTTGGTCATGATGCCGTAGAGTCGGTTGGGTAAGGCGGCCAGATATCCGCCATCGAAGTTGGCATCAATACCAATGGCTTCCAGGCCCAGCCCCATCCCAGCAAACAGTAGTGCCGTACCCGCCAGCGAGAGCGCCACAGGAAAGCCGAACATCAGGACAATACAGATGACGGCAAATAAAATAACTGGCATAAACTCCAGCATCAAACACGCTCCTCAAGATGGTTTGTACCCTCGGCAGAAGGCTCTATCCGCCCCGCCATGACATAGCCATTGCGCACAATCTCAATCACACCCTGCACGATCATTAGCACGGCAAACAGCGGGATTAAGGTTTTCAGTGCGTAGACAGCCGGAATACCACCATAGTCGGAGGAGGTTTCCAAAATGCGCCAGGAGTTGGCCACGTAACCCAAGCTGGAAGCGATAATGAAGACCATGACGGGAATCAGCAGCGTAATAATACCCACTATATTGATTAACGCTTGGCGGCGCGGCGTCATTCCTCGATAGAAGATATCAACCCGCACGTGGCCGTCATGGCGAAAGGTATAAGCGGCAGCAAGCATAAAGACACTAGCGTGCATATACATCACTAGCTCTTGCATAAAGATACTGTTCACACTGAAGGCATAACGAAGGAGTACAATCGCGAACTGAATCAACATCATAATGATGATCAGCCACGCAAGGGTGCGCCCGAACCACTCTGAAGCGCGGTCCAGCGCACCAATAAACGCAGGTAGTTGTGTTGTGTCCGACATGGAAGTGTCTCGCGTAAAACGACTAAGGGGGATCAGCGTCCCAGACAATAGCGCATCTAAGCGGACAATGCAGCGCCCACTTACAGCAAGACAAGCTAATTCTTAAACGGTTGAGCGAATAGCCGCTAAACAGGCCTCCGGCAAGGGCAGATCAACAGCAATCGGTAGATGATCAGAGAAGAGATTATCTAGCACGCGCACTTCAGCGGCCTCTAACGACTGTGACAATAAGATATGGTCCAGCGCTTGGCGTGGTTGCCAGGAGGGGTAGCTGAAAAGAGGTTTAACCGGGTGCAGCGGCAACGACGTACTAAAACGCTCATGGGCGTGTAACTGATCGGGGGTGCAGTTGAGGTCCCCCATCACGACCACATGGCGAAGTGGTTGAATAATATCACTTAAGTAGTTGAGCTGACGCACCCGGCCACGATGGCTAAGTGCCAGGTGAGCAACAAACAGATGCAGCGCATCCGGCCCCTCACCAAAGCGTGCGTGAATAGCACCGCGGCCAGGCATGGTTCCCGGTAAACGGTGCTCCTCTACTTGGCTAGGCACCAAGCGCGACAGTAAACCATTGCTATGCTGGGCGATACGCCCAAGATTACGATTAAGCTGTTGAACATGATGGGGAAATCCCGCTTTTGTAGCGAGATATTCCACCTGGTTGACGCGGCTTGAACGAAAGCTACCACCGTCCACTTCCTGCAGCCCTACGACATCAAACTTGCTCAGCACTTCGCCCATTAGATCCAGTCGCTGCTGGCGGCGTGGATGGGGCAATAAATGCTGCCAGCTACGTGTGAGGTAATGGTGATAGGCAGAGGTCTGGATGCCCACCTGCAGGTTGAAGGTCAGCAAGCGCAGATGGCCATCTTCCAATAGCGTCGAGCGGTTGCCGCTCGTCACTGTTTTATCGAGCTCTTTTACATTACGTAGCACAATTATTCTGCGCGCTCAGCACGCACCTGTTCGATCAATGAATCAGCGATTTTCGGCATATTTTCCAGACTACCGGCTGAACTCGGCGAAACAACGTAACGGCCATCAATCACCAGGGCGGGCACACCCATTAGTTTCATTTCGCGCATACGGTTATGGGCTTCATTCACTTCGCTGCGAACACTGAAGTCGGTCAGCGCTTTTTGGCTTCTTCCTCGCTGACACCATAGTTGGCGAAGAAAGCTGCGATATCATCGGGCTCAGTGAGCGACTGATCCTCCTGATGAATAGCATTAAAGAAATCGGCGTGTAGCTCTTCTTCGATACCCAGCGACTCCGCCGCATAGAAAGCGGTGGCGTGAGTGTTCCAATCGCCGCCCATCGTGGCGGGCATTTTGACTACGCTAACGTCGTCTTCCAGCGTCTCGTACCACTCGTTAACCGGTGTTTGTAGCCGGTAACAGTGAGGGCAACCGAACCAAAATACTTCGGTCACTTCAATTTGCCCGTCTTCGACGTGGGTTTCTACCGGCGAATCAAGTAGCTCATAGTGCTGACCTTCAACCACTTCCTGGGCACTCACTACCGCAGAAAGCCCTAGACCGGCCATCGCGACCATTAGCGTTTTAAACATCGAATCAATTCTCCATGGGTAAGCGAAGAGTGAGACCGTGGATATATTAGCGGGTTCCCTCTTATGGCATACAACGCCAAAAGAGGGCCCACAAACGACATAAGAAAGTGACCGGACTTAGGCCTCTATTTTAAAATTCTAGTACAGGCCCAACACATAGTTAGCCACTGCTTCCATATCGTTGTCGCTCATTTTAGAGGCGATATCGCCCATGATGTTATTGGGATCATTGTTACGCTCGCCTGACGCAAAAGCCTGAAGCTCCCCAATCGTGTACTCAGCATGCTGGCCTGAAAGACCTGGATAAACAGCCGTACCGATACCGACCCCCTGTCGGTGTATGGCAGGCGGAACAGGCGGGAATGCCCTTGGACATATCACCAGCGCGGTAAATTGTTTCGCCACGAGCCAGTAACTCAGCATCTTCGTCGCTGGTTTGGCCTAAATTAGCGTCCTGCTCTGCAAAGAATGCCGCGGAATCCCAAGCATCCTGGTCAGAGAAATCAGCCACAATAGGTTGCATTTGAGGTACGTCGCGAACCCCATCGCGGATATCGATAATCTGCTTGGCCAGATACGACATTTGCTGACCCGCTATGTTAGGGAAAGCAGCGGATGGACTAATGCCCTGCTGTCCATGACAAGCTGCGCAGACTTGGGATAACTCCTGGCCTGCTGACGCATCAGCATTGGCTTGAAGATCGGTTTGAGCGTGGGTAGCGCCAACGGCGCCCATGGTAATTGCCAGGCTTGCCAGTAACTTTCTCATTGCTCTTCCACTATGCCGTTTTATGTTTGACTGGTACGCACCCTGGGCGCTTCCCAGGCTCCACAAATTACCAGGGTTAGCTCCGCCAAAACGACCAACGTCTCACATTGGTCGCTGTCGGCTAGAGCGCGATGGTACACTAGCGCCCCAGGTCGCAGATATAAACCGCCTACATTATAACGAATCACCCCAGCGGCGGGAATGCAAGTCCTAGACTGCTTTAGGGGTAATTCGTCGCGGTACTGCTCTCGATTCTCTATTATGGCTCTCTATCATGCGCTCTACTTTTACGTGATAGCGAAATGAGATAGTGAAATGATAGTGCGCTGAGCAGGCCGTTTTTTGTTCGTTTTTCAGGATCAAGTCCATGACTACCCCCATGATAGCCCAGTCCCTCGGCTGAACTACCCGACGGCAAGTTTTATAATCAGCGCTCCCACCCTGGCACTATGCCCAGATGATACGGGTGCAGAAGTTGCCTTTGCCGGACGCTCTAACGCGGGAAAATCAAGTGCTATCAATGCGTTGACGCAACAAAATGCGTTGGCGCGCACCTCGCGCACACCTGGTCGCACCCAGCTAATCAACTTTTTTAGCGTCATGAATGACGAGTCGCGGCGCTTGGTCGACCTGCCCGGCTATGGCTACGCCAAGGTACCCGAAGCGGTCAAAATAGAGTGGCAGAAGCACTTGGCCGAGTACCTTCGTAATCGTTTTAGCTTACGCGGCTTAGTACTGCTAATGGACGTACGTCACCCACTGACCGAATTTGATCAGATGATGCTCGATTATGCTGATCAACGCGAAATGCCGGTGCATATTTTGTTGACTAAAGCCGACAAGCTCAAAAAGGGCCTGCCAGCGCTGCGTTGCAAAAAGTTCGCTCGCGTTTAAAGGAGTGGGAAGACTTAGTCTCCGTTCAGTTGTTCTCTTCACTCAAGCGCGACGGCGTCGATACACTGTCACAAAAACTGAATCAGTGGTTGTATACCCCTCCTGAATGACGCTTTTCTAAAGACTCCAGTAACTGGGGTAGCTCTTTTATATGAGCAATGCGGTGGACCCGCGGAGGTAGCGTTTGATCCCCCGTCTCAGCAATCCATACAGCATGCATACCCAACTGCTGAGCGGGCAATATATCTTCCTGCCATGAGTCGCCTACATGCATGGCGCACTCGGGGGCCACCTTCAGGCGCGAAAGTGCGGTGAGAAACGACGCGGGGTCAGGCTTAGGTGCCAACAGCTCGCCCGCCGCAATGGCCACCGGAAAGTAAGCAGCCAGCGGCTGTCGCGCCAAATGGATATTGCCATTGGTGATGGCCGCCAACTGATAACGCTCCGCCAACGCGGCAAGCAAACCAGCCGCCTCCGGATGAGGGAGTGACCAGCACGCGCAGACGATGAAACTCGTTCATCGCTGCAGCCGCCCACATCAACGCAGCACTGCGGGGCAGGCCAGCAGCTTCGAGCTGCGCTTCCAGCGCACGCAGCCGCAGCCATGTAAAGTCACCGCGCCGTTCGGGTACCTCTTTCGCCCACTGTTGGCGACGCTGAAGATAATCCTCCCTGCCGCTTTCTTGGCTTAACGCCAGCGCTGGTTCCTTACGCGCGGCTCGCCATGCTTCAAGCGCCTCTAACAACCAGCGGTAGTGCCCCTCTTCGGTACGCGCCATAACGCCGTGGTTATCCCATAGCGTGTCGTCTAAATCGAAGGTAATCGCCTTGAGGTGCTTCATGGCTTACTCCGAGGGCTATTGTTTTCAGAGTTACGATTTTCAGGGCTAGGATTTTTAGAACGATGATCCCGTTTTGCGCGTGGGTGGGCTGCATCGTAGCTCGTTGCAAGATGCTGCCAGTCAAGCCGCGTATAGACCTGAGTCGTCGACAGGTTGGCATGCCCCAACAGCTCCTGTACGGCGCGCAGATCCTGGCTCGACTCCAATAAATGACTGGCAAAAGAGTGACGCAAACGGTGAGGGATGAAGATGCTCGGGCAAGCCGCGGGCAATCGACAGCTGCGCTAAGCGTTTTTGAATGGCGCGATGACCCAAACGCGCACCGCGCTGACCCACAAACAGCGCCTGCTCATTAAGAGGTGCGAGTACGGAGCGACAACCCAGCCATTCGGTCAGTGCCTGATGGGCGCGGCGCCCTACCGGTACCTGACGCGGCTTGCCGCCTTTGCCGATGACCCGTACCCGGCTGTCTTGCAAATCCTTAAGATCAAGCGCCGCCAGCTCCGCCAAACGCAGGCCGCTGGAGTAAAAAAAGTTCAAGAATGGCCTGATCACGCGCGCCCAATGGTGTGCCGTCGTGGGGGTATCGAGAAAGCGTGCCAAAGCGTCTACATCAACCGGGCGTGGCAGGTGACTCGGCTGTTTAGGCGTTCGCAATAACCCGACTGGATTATCTACCAGCTCGCCCTGCTTGACTAAATAGTCAGCGAAGCGTGATAGGGCCGCGCGGCTGGGCAAGGCTTCTAGGCGCCAAGCCACGGCTGCGCTCTGACCCTAGAAACGCACGCAGAAGGACGGTATCGAGTGCCGCTGGCTCAGTCACTTCGCGGCGCTCGGTGAAGGCGCAAAGTGCCGCCAGATCATGTCGGTAAGCAGCCACGGTGGCCGGGCTTGCATGGCTCGCCAAGGCAACCAAAAACGCCTCAACGCACTTGGCTATCCGAGTCTCACCTACCGGCGTCTCAACTAACGAGGTCTCACCTAACGACGTCTCAACTAAAGAGGTCTCGACTAGCGATGTCTCGGCCTGGGGTGATTTAGCCATAATCGCCCAAGCGCACCAACAGGCGTGCGACAATATCACCTAAATATTCGGTGAAGAGCGTATCCATGCTGGCCCGGTAGGCATCGGGGCTAGGGCTTGCCAGCAGCAGGTAACCCAATGGATCGCCTGCCGAGAGGCGCGAAATAGCGCAGGAACCCGCTTTGCGGGGCGCCTTGACATGCGGCAGCAGGCACTTCCAGTCGCTAACGCTAAGCTTAACGCAACGACTGGTGCGGCCATCCAACAGCGCCGCCAAGCGTGCGCTGGCGTGCTGGTCCAACACATGCCGCGGCGGCTGAGGCGGCGTCGGCTCAGTGTCGCTTAAGCTGGCTGGGCACCATAGCGCCATAGCGGGCGTCTCAAAGCGCTCGCTTAGCTGGGTGGCCAGCGCTTGCGCCAAGGCATCACGGTCCGGCGCTTCTACCAAGGCGACCAAGGTTTCACGCAGCCGACGGTACTGGGACTCGTTATGGCGGGCAGTCTCCAGCAAGTGCTCCAGGCGGCCCTCGGCAGTTTCAGCGCGCTGGCGCAAGTCGTAAACCAGTCGCTCTAGCAGTGATACCGCTCCGTCTATATGCGGGTGGGGCACCTGCAACTGTTGAAGCAGCCCTTCGCGACCGACAAAAAAATCGGGATGACGCGCCAGCCAGAACGCCACTTGATCAGGATCGAGCGTTTTGCGGGGTTCGGGGGCTTGTGACATCGCCGTTCTCCTCGAATTAATTGAGTACTACGCGACCATCAAAGACGCGTGTCGCCGGCCCCACCATCGTCAGTGCCCCTTCAGGGTCAGGCCATTCAATGCTGAGTTCTCCACCGGGCAAATGGACTTTCACAGGGCTTTTCAGCAGCCCCTGGCGAATGCCGCTGGCGACTGCGGCGCAGGCACCTGTGCCGCAGGCAAGCGTTTCGCCACTGCCGCGCTCATAAACACGCAGACGAATTTCGCTGGGCGAGAGTACCTGCATAAAACCCACGTTAACACGCTTAGGGAAACGGCGATGCGCCTCCACCAACGGTCCCAGACGCTCGACCGGAGCGCTATCCACGCTATCAACCTGCAGCACCGCATGAGGATTACCCATGGAGACCACGCCGATCTGCAGCGTTTCATCGCCGACGTCCAGCGGATGCAGTGGCCGATCCCCAGTCGCATCAAACGGCAGAGCCAAGGGGCTAAACCGCGGGCGGCCCATATCCACCCGCACCATGCCATCGTGCTGCACGGTCAGCATCAACGGGCCCCCGGCGGTTTCTACGTGGATTTCATGCTTGTGAGTCAACCGCTGATCGCGCACGAAGCGGGCAAAGCAGCGCGCCCCGTTGCCACAATTTTCCACTTCACTGCCGTCGGCATTGTAAATGCGATAGCGAAAATCCATCTCAGGGGTCGCGGGGTGGCTCGACGACTAATAGCTGATCAAAGCCAATCCCAAAACGTCGGTCTGCCAACGCGCGAATTTGCGCCTCATCCAGCCGGGCACGCTGAGTCACGAGATCTACCATGACAAAGTCATTACCCAAGCCATGCATTTTGGTGAAGTGTAAGAGCATCAGCGCCCCCCTTCAGGCAGCAGCGCCTCACCCGCCCATAGGCTGGCAACGGTTTCCCGTGCGCGCACCACGTGGCAGCTATCGCCATCGACCATCAGCTCGGCAGCACGCGGGCGGCTATTATAGTTTGAGGCCATGACAAAGCCGTAAGCTCCCGCCGAGCGCACCGCTAGTAGGTCACCTTCGGCGATTGCCAGTTCGCGCTCTTTACCCAGAAAATCACCGGTTTCACATACCGGACCGACCACATCGTAAAGGGCGCTTTCGCGTACTTCGCGAGTATCGACTGGCACAATCGCCTGCCATGCCTGGTAAAGCGCCGGGCGAATCAAGTCGTTCATGGCCGCATCGACAATGGCAAAGTTCTTGGTTTCGCCGGGCTTGAGAAACTCCACCCGAGTCAACATGAGGCCAGCATTGGCGGCGATGGAACGACCGGGTTCAAACAACAGCGTGAGTGCTTCGCCACCTTCCCAGCGCGATAGCCGTGCCAACAATTGGCTGGCGTAATCAAACGGCTGTGGTGGCTTTTCATCGCGGTACGGCACACCTAAGCCGCCGCCTAGATCGAGGTGATCGATTTCGATGCCATGCTCGCGCAGACGCTCCATCAACATCAGCAAGCGTTCCAATGCATCCAGAAACGGGGCTGTTTCGGTGAGCTGAGAGCCAATATGGCAATCGAGCCCTTTACCTGCAGGTTGGGCAAGCTCGCTGCTAATTCATAGACCGCCAACGCCTCATCCACCGGAATACCGAACTTGTTATCCTTTAAACCGGTAGAGATATAGGGATGGGTGCCCGCATCGACATCGGGGTTCACCCGCAGCGAGACCAGGGCAACCTTACCCAACTCACCCGCGACGCGATTCAAGCGCTCAAGCTCAGGGCGTGATTCAACGTTAAAGCACTTAATGCCAACCTCGAGGGCGCGGGCCATTTCGTGGGCCTGCTTGGCAACCCCGGAAAAGACGATTTTAGCCGGGTCGCCGCCTGCCTTGAGCACTCGCTCAAGCTCACCGATGGAAACAATATCAAAACCCGCACCAAGTTTGGCCAAAAGACCCAGCACTGCCAGGTTGGAGTTGGCTTTCACGGCGTAACAGATCAGGTGCGGATGACTGCCCAGAGCTTCGGTGTAGGCCCGAAAGTGACGTTCAAAAGTCGCTTTGGAATAGACATAGCAGGGTGTACCGAACTCGTCGGCAATTCGCGATAGCGGCACATCTTCGGCATACAGCACGCCATCGCGGTAGTTAAAATGATCCATGGTGTTCTCCCCTTCTCCTGGGCCTGCGGCTATCTATTCAGACGCCTGGTCAGCGGGTGCATCGTCCGGCAAATAAAGCGGTCCTTTTGACCACAGCCTGCTAACCCAGTTAACAGCAGCGCCGTAAAGGCCAGGATTGCCAATGTTTTCATGCGCCCGCCTTGAGCGCGGCCAACGCCTCACGCGCTCGCTGAGCGGCAGCCCGCACTTGGTTAGGTGCAGTGCCGCCAATGTGGTTACGCGCAGCCACCGAACCTTCCAGGGTCAATACGTCGAAAACATCCTGCTCAATGGTAGCGGAGAACTGCTTAAGTTCATCAAGGCTCATTTCGGAAAGGTCTTTTCCGGTTTTGAGGCCGTAGGCCACCGACTGACCGACTATTTCGTGAGCATCGCGGAAGGCGACACCTTTGCGTACCAGGTAGTCGGCCAAGTCGGTCGCAGTGGAAAAGCCACGCCGCGCGGCTTCATACATGCTGGCTTTCTTTGGCTCAATAGCAGGCACCATATCAGCGAAGGCTTTCAAGCAGTCGTGCACGGTATCCACCGTATCAAACAGCGGCTCCTTATCTTCCTGGTTGTCTTTGTTGTAGGCCAGTGGCTGGGACTTCATCAGCGTCAGCAGGGCCATTAAGTGGCCGTACACGCGGCCGGTTTTGCCGCGCACCAGTTCGGGCACATCAGGATTTTTCTTCTGCGGCATGATCGACGAGCCGGTGCAGAAGCGGTCAGGTAAGTCGATAAAGTTGAACTGGGCACTGGTCCACAACACTAGCTCTTCGCTCATCCGCGATAGGTGCATCAACAGGATGCTGGCAAAGCTGGTAAATTCAATCGCAAAGTCACGATCCGACACCGCATCCAGAGAATTCTCTGACGGTCGATCAAAGCCTAAAAGCTCCGCCGACACGTGGCGATCAATCGGGTAAGTGGTGCCAGCGAGGGCAGCCGCGCCCAGCGGCATTACATTAACGCGCTTGCGGCAATCCAGCAGGCGCTCGTGGTCCCGGGCCAACATCTCCTGCCAAGCCAACAGATGGTGGCCAAAGGTAACCGGTTGGGCGGTTTGTAAATGGGTAAAGCCCGGCATAATGGTTTCGGCTTCGCGATCAGCCAATTCGATCATGCCTTCGCGTAGTCGTTTTAACTCAACTTCAATAACGTCGATCTCATCGCGCATAAACAGTCGAATATCGGTGGCGACTTGGTCATTACGCGAACGCCCTGTATGAAGTTTTTGCCGGTAATGCCGATTTTGTCGGTCAGCCTCGCTTCGATATTCATGTGCACATCTTCAAGCGGCACCGACCAATTAAACTCGCCGCGCTCGATCTCACCCTGAATTTCTGTCAGGCCTGTGATAATCGTATCGCGCTCGTCATCGGTCAGCACGCCCACCCGGGCCAGCATGGTGGCGTGGGCAATGGAGCCCTGGATGTCCTGGCGGGCCAGGCGCTGGTCGAAAGTAACAGACGCGGTAAAACGTGCGACAAAGGCATCGGTGGGCTCGCTAAAGCGACCGCCCCAAGACTGATTCGTAGCTTGGCTCATCGAAGGTATATCCTGCTGACAAAACAATGGAGTCGTGGCGGAAAGTGTACCAGAGTCGCCGGTCAGCAAGCAGTAAACACCGGGGAGATGCCAAAAATGCGCAGAGGGCGTCTAACGGCATGGGGCGGGCAAAGTAATAGCCCTGAAAATAGTCACAGTGACGCTGCTTAAGGTAGGCAAACTGCTCTGACGTCTCTATCCCTTCGATCAACACCTCTAGCCCCATTTTGCCCGCCATGGCAACCACGCCATCGATAATAGCCGCGTCGTGGTGGTCAGTAATGACATCACGTACAAACGAACGGTCAATTTTGATTTTGTTGATAGGCAGGCGCTTTAAATAGCTCAGGCTAGAGAAACCAGTGCCAAAGTCATCTAAAGCAATATGAACCCCCAGCCCACGCAAATCCTGCAACGCTTGGATCGCCTGTTCGGCGCTATCCATCAACACGCCCTCAGTAATTTCAAACTCCAGCAGCGCGGGCGCTAGGCCACTATCAGACAGCACCTCCTCAATAGAGGCGACAAAACCTGGCCGTTGAAACTGCATGGGAGAAATATTGACAGCCATGGTTATCGGGCCAATCCCCATGGCGTTGAGTTGCCGGGCATCCTGGCAGGCAGTGGCTAACACCCAATCACTGATAGGAATAATCTGCCCGGTGTCCTCTGCAAGGCTAATGAAATTAGACGGCGGAATATTACCGCGCTCAGGGTGCTCCCAGCGGATCAGCGCCTCAACCCCCACCACGCGACCACTCGGGGCATGGATCTGTGGCTGGTAATGAAGTTCAAACTGATGTTGTTCAATGGCTTGCTGTAGCGCGCTGCGTAAGTTGACGCGTTCGCTCACCTTGCGATTTAAATCTTCGGTATACCAGTGATAGGTGTTGCGTCCGCGTCGTTTGGCCTTATACATCGCCAAATCCGCCTGTTGTATGAGCTGCTGGGGATCTTTCATGCTGCCATCGTTGCTGGCAATCCCGATACTCGCCGTGATGCGCAGCCCACTGCCGCGATACCAATAGGGCGGCGAAAGCCGCTGCAATACGCGCTCTACCACCTGCACCGCATCTTTCTCATGGGCTAGATCCGGTAGCAGCACCACAAATTCGTCGCTGCCAAAGCGCAACACGGTATCACAAGGGCGCAGCTCCTTTCAAGACGCCTAGCGACCTCAACCAAGATAAAATCGCCCGCCCTCATGGCCGAGCGTATCGTTAATCGGTTTGAAATCGTCCAGATCAATAAACAGTACCGCTATAAAGCGCTGATAACGACGCGCCAACGTACATCCTTGCTCCAAACATTGTCCAAGCATTGCCCGATTAGGCAGCCCGGTCAAGGCGTCGTGGTTGGCGTTATGAGTAAGCTGAGCCTGGTATTCGCGCTGCTCAGAGATATCATTTTGCACGCCGATAAAATGGGTCACTTGGCCGCTTTCATCGCGCACAGGAGAAATATACAAATCGTTCCAAAAAACACTGCCATCCCGCCGATAATTACGGATAACGACGTGCACTTCACGCTGTTGGGCAATGCCTACCCGTAATTGTTTGATGGTGGCGGGATCCGTGTCTTCGCCCTGCAAAAGCGACAATTGCGCCCTAGCGCTTCGCTGCGGGAGTAGCCGGTAATTCGCTCAAAGGCGGCATTGACGTAGACCATCGGCAGATCACTACGCTGGGTATCGACAACTACCAGCCCATTCGTACTCGACTCGACGCTACGCTCCAGCAACTTCAGTTGATGCTCGGTCGCCTTACGCTCGCTTATATCGCGAAAGTAAACTGCAAGCCCCTCCGCCGAAGGGTAGGCATTTACTTCCAGCCACCCTCTAGCCGAGGGTTAAATGCTTCAAAATGGACTGATTTTTGTTGACTGACAGCACGCTGATACTCCTCATCAAAGCGGCTGCCTTTGACACCAGGAAAGCTTTGCCAAAGGCGCTGCCCCAGCAGTTCTCCTCCGCAGCGCTTCAAGATGCGTTCCGCTTCAGGATTAACGTAGGTGAAGCACCAGTCAGTATCTAACGTAAAGAAACCGTCGGTAATACTGTCTAGTGTAATGGTGAGTCGATGTGCCAGCTTGGTTAGCTTTTCGCGCAGCTGTTTTTGCTCAGTAATATCTTGCGTTGAGCCCTGCACCTGTGTGATTTGCCCTTGCTCATCGCGTACAGCCTTACCAATAACACGGACCCATATGTGCTTACCTTGGTAAGTAATCACCTCTAGTTCTTCGTCAAAACTTACCCCCTGTTGGCAACAGGTATTAAAGACTTCCTGAATACGAGGCTGGGAGGAAGGCGCGTAAAACTCAATCGCTTGTTTAACAGTCGGTTGGAAACCGGCTGGCAAACCATGAATACGGCAAATTTCATCAGACCAATTAGGCAGCCCCACAGCCACATCGACATACCAGCCACCAATCAGCGCGGTTTCACCGACAATTTTAAATAACCGTTGGTTGCGCAGTAACTGCTCTTCATTGGCCTTACGGCGAGGTGGCCACCCGAGCGATCACATAGATCACTCCATTCTTAAATGAAGCAGTCACCTCTAGCCAGTGTTGCTTGCCAGTTGCACTAAGCGCACGCACTTCGAACGAAATAGCCTTATCGCCTTGGTGCATACAACGCAACGCCTGCTCGATCACTGGATAATCGAGGGGTGCACGATAACGCCACAGGCCCGACCAATTAATTTTTCGGATGGATAGCCTAGCAGCGTTTCAAAGGCTGGATTGACTTGCAGAAGCGTGCCTTCAATGTCGATGCAACAGAACAAGTCCTGTGAGAGCAGGAAGAACTGATCAAGCCGACTATGAGGTAGCACTGAAGTCATAGGGTTTCCTAAAAGGCGAAAAGACACGCAGCGTGAGAGCATAATTAACTTGGTTATTTTTACTGTGACGCTCGGTGCTTTATGATGACAAGTATCATAGTTTGACTCGCCGTGTCTGCGGTATAGGGAGAATAACGTGCTATCTATCACCAAACTGCGCATTGCTACGCGTAAAAGCCAACTGGCCATGTGGCAGGCTGAGTACGTTCGCGACCGCCTAATGGCGGAGCACAGCGGCCTTGAAGTCGAGCTTGTGGCACTTTCTACCAAGGGTGACAAAATTCTGGACACGCCGCTATCAAAAATTGGTGGCAAGGGGCTGTTTGTAAAAGAGCTGGAAGACGCCATGCTGGATGGCCGCGCCGATATTGCCGTCCACTCCATGAAGGATGTGCCGATGCACTTTCCTGAAGGATTGGGGTTGTCCGTTATTTTAGAGGGCGCCGACCCAACTGATGCTTTCGTGTCTAATCACTACGCTAGCATCGATGAGCTTCCGGAAGGGGCGCGTATTGGCACAGCAAGCCCACGCCGTGGCCTGCAAATTCGCGAAGCTCGCCCCGATCTGCAAATTCTTAATCTGCGCGGCAACGTACAAACGCGGTTAGGCAAATTAGACGCCGGCGAATTTGACGCTATTATTCTGGCCACTTCCGGCCTTAAGCGGTTGGGCTTGGATGAGCGGATTGCCCAGGCGCTACCGCCGGAAGTGTGTTTGCCCGCCTGTGGACAAGGCGCGCTAGGTATTGAGTGCCGCCTGCACGATCCTGAGCTTATTGCGCTTTTGGCCCCGCTTGATGACGCCGATACGGCCACGCGTGTGCGCGCCGAACGGGCCATGAACACGCGATTAGAGGGCGGCTGCCAAGTACCCATTGCGGGCTATGCGGTGCTGGATAGTAACAATGAAACTCTATGGTTACGTGGCTTAGTCGGCAATCCAGAAGGTACCGAAGTGCTGCGCGCTGAAGGCCGCGGCTCAATGCATGAGCCAGAAGCGTTGGGCATTCGCATTGCCGAAGAGCTACTCGACCAGGGTGCTGGGGATATTTTAGCTGAGGTTTACGGCCGCGAAATATGAGCCAACCGGTACTGATCTGCCGCCCAGGTGAACGCGGCGATGCACTAGCCGCTGCGCTAAGCGAGCGAGGCGAGAGCGTTGAATCACTCAATGTGATGCAGCTCGAAGCCTTGCCTGAAGATCCGGTTACGCGGCGTATTTGGCTAGATATTGATCAGTACCATAAGATAATAGTCATTAGCCCCTTCGCCGCCTTATGTTTAAGCGAGGCGTTGGACCGTTTCTGGCCCCAGCTACCAGTGGATATTGACTATTACAGCGTCGGCAGTGCCACCGCGAGTACGCTTTATAACCAGCTGGGCGTCCGTGTGCATGTGCCTTCGCCCACGGCGGGCGAAGATACCAGTGAAGCACTACTGGCGCTCGCATCGCTGCAGCAACTGAACCATCAGCGTGTTTTATTAGTAGCGGGAGAAGGTGGTCGCCCACTGCTCGCCGAAACGCTTGCCGAGCGGGGGCAGAGGTGACACGTATTGCCGTGTACCGGCGCAGGTATCAACCCCTTGCCCCTGCTTTGCAGGCGCGCCTTTGCTCAGGGAATTACCGGGCGTTGATCGTCACCAGCAGCGAACTACTGGAACATCTGGCAAAATGGTGCAATCAGGCGGCTTTGAACCAACCGCTAATCGTTTCCAGTCGCCGTTTGGCTACACTGGCTGGCATACTGGGGTTTTGTGACCTCAAGGTGGCGTCGGGAGCAACGCCAGCTGCGTTGATAGCGGCGTTGGAGACCTGCGACCCACAGGATGCCGATGTCGATCAAGGAACTTACTAAAGGCTAGCGACAGATGAGCAAACAAGTAAACGATCAGGACGATGTACAACCGACGTCCGCCGATGCCTCTCAAGGTGTCCCTAATACGACCGACAAGGCAGCTTCCAAAACTGACGCGCCTGAGCCCAGTACGCCGACCTCACCACCGAGCTCAACGACGGCTGCGCAAAACAGTGCGAAAAATAACCGTTCGCGACGTCGTGGAAAGGGCTCGCCCACTGCGAGTTCAGCAGCGGCTACCAGCACGACCAAGCCAGTCGATACGACGTCTAGCAGCGCGAGCGAACCTGGCAAGCCTAAAGAGAGTGCCAGCAGCACGGCTTCACCTTCACCGAGCGCAGCTCAACCAAGCCCTTCTTCTTCAAGTGGGTCCACATCTAGCTCGCCCTCTTCAAGCGCCTCATCGTCAAAGCCGACCAGTGACAAAACATCGGCTGGCACCACGCCGCCCAACGGTAACAAAGGCAGCGGCTCCAACCAGAGCGGTGGTGGCAAAAACGGTGGCGGTAAAAGCAATGGCGGCAAAGTGGCGGCCTCGCGCTTGCACTGGTAATCATCCTGGCGATTGCCTTGGCGTTTGTCGCTTGGCAAGGCTGGCAGCGCTTTGAGAACCAGCAACAGCGCCTCGACGAAGTAGCGCAGCAGGCTGAAGACAGCGCCTCGCAGCAAACGGTTAATGACCTAGAGTCACGCCTGGATAGCGGCGAAGCCGAGCGCGATGAAGCACTGCAGAGCGCGCTGAGTGATTTGCGCAGCGAATTTGAAAGTTACCGTAGCAATGTCGATGAAACCTTGGGGCAAGTGCTAGATCAGCTCTCTCAAGAGCAGGACACCGACGAGCGCGAATGGCTGCATGCCGAAGCCGCTTACCTGCTACGGTTAGCCAATCAGCGCCTGCAGTTTGAAGGCGATGTTGAAGGTGCGGCCGCACTTCTGCGCACTGCCGATGCCCGCCTGGCCGATGCTGACAACCCTGCGTTGACCCCCCGTACGCGAAGCGATTGCCAATGAGTTAGCAGCGCTTGATGCTGTGGCCCAGGTTGACCGTACAGGGCTTTACTTAGCATTGAATGCTCAGCAAGAGCGTATTTCAGAACTTCGTCTCTCACAAGAAATCGAAGAGCACGCAGTTACCTCTGGTATAGAAGAGCCGCCTACCGGTACCTTCCAGCGCCAGTTGGCGCGCTTCGGTGAGGAGCTCAAAGACTTGGTGGTGGTGCGCCATCACGACGAAGCCCTGGAAGCATTGATTACCCCGGAGCAAGAATCTTACCTACGCCAAAGCCTGCGCTTAGTGCTGGAACAGTCGCAACTGGCACTGCTGAATGAAGAGCCAGAGCTGTACGAGGCGAGCATTGACCAAGCACTACAGTTACTGAACGACTACTACGACACCTCTCGCGAAGAGACACAAAGCGTTATCACGCGCCTTCAAGAACTACAGCAAGCCCAGGTAAAACCGGAACTGCCGGATATCAGCGGTTCTCAGCAGGAACTCGCTCGCTTTATTGAAAATCGCCATGAGACGCGCGACCAAAGCGGAGGTGATGCATGAGAAAGCTCGTTCTCCTCATCGTCGCCGGGCTTGCCGTTAGAGCCCTGTTTGGGCACCTGATGATGTCGGTGCCCGGCTATTGGCTGATCCGTGTAGGTGACACTTCCGTCCAAACCTCGTTTTGGTTTGGCCTGGTGCTGCTGTTTGCTGCGTTTATCGTGCTGCACTTTGTGCTGCGCCTACTCAGCGGCATTATTCGTCCTATGGGGCGCTTTCGTAGCTGGAACAGTCGTGCGCGTAACCGGCGCGCCATGCAGCGCACTCAGCGTGGCTTGTTAGCGTTGACGGAAGGGCGTTGGAAAAAGCCGAAAAAACCTTGGTTAACGCTGCTGATGATTCCAGTACACCGCTGGTCAACTACCTCTCGGCAGCACTGGCCGCTCACTACCAAGGCCATCATGAGAAATCCCAAGAACATCTCAACCAAGCGCAGCTCACCACCGATGGCGCCGATACGGCCGTTGGCCTGATGCAAGCGCAAATGATGATTGAGCGTCAACAGCCGGAAGAAGCCCTAGCGATTCTTAACCGCCTGGATAAAAAACTCTCAAACCACCCGCAAGTGCTCAAGCTACTCAAGCAAGTGCATTTAAGTGTTAACGACTGGGAAGAGCCTGCGGCGCTTAATTCCCCGGTTGGCGGCGCAAAAGCTAATCACGCAGCAAGAACGCGAGCAGTTGGAGTTTAAAGCCTACCGCGAGCTAATCGTGTTTGAAGCCCAAAACCCCACCAACATTGAGCGGGTGCGTGGGCTGTGGGCAGATATGCCCGACTACTTGCGTGGCAATACCGAATTGATCGTGCTTTACAGCGAAGGGCTGATTCAAGCCAACGAAGAGCCGATTGCCGAGCGACTGCTCAACCACTCGCTGGACCACCACTGGGACGCACGCTTGGTGAAACGCTATGGCTTGCTAAATGTGGACGCAGGCCGCCAACTGGCGAAAGCCGAGAAGTGGTTACAGGAGCGACCCAACGACCCTGAGCTGCTACTGGCATGCGGTCGTCTCTCGTTGCGAACCGGCCAGTGGGAAAAAGCCCAAGAGTATTTTGAAGCTAGCCAGCGTCAACGCCCCAGTGGGGTAGTCTGTGCTGAACTTGCCCGTCTTTATGCAAGCCTTGGCGAGCACAACAAAAGTCAGCTTTATTACCGCCACAGCGTAGAAATGCTGGCCAAGTCGCTACCTTCGCTGCCCCAACCAAGCGATGCCAGCGATAGTCAGAAGCCGGACGGCAAAACGGGTAAAACGCTCAAAAACGCGCTTAAGATAACTGATCAAGAACTCTGCAAGCGTAGGAGACTGCGCAAAAGGTGCCTATACAGGCACCTTTTGCTTATTGGTCATTACTTGGCGAGTGGGGTTTCAGGCGGTTCTGTAGAGCGCTTTTCTACTGATGCGTTAGTCACTGCTTGAGATGGTAAGGCCGCAGTACAATGGCCACACCGTGTGGCTTTGATCGGCACGACCATTAAACAATACGGGCAAGGCTGCTCAGTAGGACTTGCTGGCGCCACCGCTTCTTCCCGCTTTAATCGGTTGATGGTGCGCACCAACAGGAACACCACAAACGCGACAATCGTAAAGCTGACAACTGCATTGATAAAAGGCCCACATTAAGCGTTACCGCCCCTGCCGCTTGGGCATCCGCCAGCGTTGCATAAGGCCCAGCCACCGCGCCTTGGCGCAACACCAAAAACAAATTTGAAAAATCGACCCCGCCTACCAGCAGCCCAATTAGCGGATTCATTACATCCGCCACTAGGCTTTTTACAATGAGCGTGAAGGCTCCACCAATAATGATTCCCACCGCCATATCTACGACATTGCCTTTGACTGCGAACTCACGAAATTCCTGGAAAAACTTTGCCATTTTCAAACGTCCTAACGTTTCATTTTAGCCGACACCCAGAGCCACTTTATTCAATTAAGAGCATGAGTGACAGCGCGTTAGTCGGCAAGTAAGTGGAAACAAAAAGCCCAAGCGTCGGCCTGGGCAAGGGGGAGGATAAATGGGGAAGGTTAGTCACTATTCCAGCGATTCATAGGGCAAGCCGACATAATTTTCGGCGATGGTCGTCATCCCTGCTTTAGAGCTAGTCACGTAGTCCAACTCGGCCAGCTGCATGCGGCTGTTGAAATCCTCTTCGTCGGAAAAATTGTGCAGCATAGAAGTCATCCACCAAGAGAACCGCTCGGCTTTCCAGATACGCTTCAGACACGTTTGCGAGTAGCGCTCGATCAAATCCGTGCGGCCTTCCTGATAAACCTTCATCATCAAACGGTAGAGCGTATTCACATCGCTGGCGGCTAGGTTAAGCCCTTTAGCGCCGGTGGGCGGCACGATATGCGCCGCATCGCCGACTAGAAACAGTCGCCCGTACTGCATCGGTTCGACGACAAAACTGCGTAGCGGCGCGATACTCTTCTCGATTGAAGGCCCAGTGACAAGCTTTGCGGCCACCTCGTCAGGCAGGCGGCGCTTGAGTTCTTCCCAAAAACGTTCGTCGGACCAGTTCTCAACTTTCTCGTCTAGCGGTACTTGGAGGTAGTAACGGCTGCGAGTAGCGGAACGCATACTGCAGAGACTGAAACCACGCTCGTGGCTTGCGTAAATCAGCTCGTCAGAGACCGGGGGCGTATCCGAGAGCATGCCCAGCCAGCCAAACGGGTAAACCTTTTCAAACTCTTTGATGCGGTCTTGAGGAATCGCCTGGCGGGAGACGCCATGATAGCCATCACACCCGGCGATGTAGTCGCAGTCGAGCCTGACCGCTTCACCATTGTGTTCAAAGGTGAGATAGGGGCTGTCACTCTCCAGGTCGTGGGGCTGGACGTTTTCCGCTTCATAAAGCGTGGTTGCACCAGCGGCTTCGCGCGCCTCCATTAGATCCCGCGTTACCTCGGTTTGGCCATATACCATGACTTTGCTGCCGCCGGTTAGCTCGTCCAGTGCGACTCGCACGCGACGGTTGTCGAAAACAAGCTCAAAACCGTCATGGGGCAAGCCCTCTTCATCCATACGCTGGTCAACACCCGCTTCGCGCAGCAAGTCCACCATACCCTGCTCAAGCACGCCGGCACGGATACGGCCCAATACATACTCACCGCTACGCCGCTCAACAATCACATTATCAATGCCTTGACGATGCAGTAGCTGCCCCAGCAGTAGGCCAGAAGGACCAGCACCAATAATCGCGACCTGTGTTTTCATAGGGGATGCCTCATCATTGTCATTATCCAAAACTTATGACTTGTATTTTTCAATGAAACACGCCGCATAATAAGGCATGATCTAGATCAATTATTGGACATTTAGCGGCTTATCACTCAACCTTAGTCGTATAGGGAGATATAGGCGATGCCAGCCTCGTCGACAACGTCCGTTCCGGTATTTAAGCTCTATGGCGAGACGCAGCATTGGCCCACGCCCGACTTGCTCCACTGCGAATCTATCGCCGAACGCAGCCAGTTACATGACTGGCGCATCCGCCCGCATCGCCACGCCGATCTAGTGCATATTCTGTTTATTGCTCAAGGTAGCGTTGAGTTAGAGCTGGAGGGAACGAGCCACCAGCTTCAGAGCGCCAGCGCTATCGTTGTGCCCGCGATGACTATTCATGGCTTTATCTTTTCACCCAATGTGCAGGGGTACATTATTACCCTGGCCAAACCGCTGGCCGACCATTTACATGGGCTAATAGGTGAAAACAGTACGCTAAAAAAAGCCGACTTCTACCCGCTGCTACAGGCCAACCGGGCTGAGCGCATTGCCACCCTGGTAACTCAGATCGACCAGGAGTATCGCCAACCGGCTCCCGGACGGAACAGCCTACTCGAAGCACTTATTCAAGCCTTGGTGGTCGAGCTATCGCGCCTTTGTGCTTATACCGGCAGCACGGCAAAGCGCTACTGCCCTCGCCAAAGCAACAAAGGGCTGCAGCATTTAGAGCACTATCAAGCGCTGATTGAAACGCACTATCGCGAGCAGCCGAGTATTGAACGGTTAGCCGAACAGGTAGGGGTGAGTAGTGCACACTTGAATATGTTATGCCGTCAGTTGGCCGGGCGTAGCGCTCTTCAGTTGCTACATGAACGCCTGCTGCTGGAAGCCAAGCGCCAGCTCACCTATACCAATATGACCATTGGCCAAGTCTCTGACAGCTTAGGCTTCTCTGAACCGGCTTACTTCACGCGCTTTTTTAAACGTAATACAACGTTTTCCCCTCGCGACTTTCGGGTTCGTCAGTCGCAAGAGCATTCATAACGTTTAGAGCAAGAAAAAGTGGAGAGCACGGGAAAGAGTATGAGAAGGGTTAAACGTAGTAAGTCAGACACCACAAAGGGCGTTACTCCTTTAAAAATCTCTCCCAGGCCAACGTGCGGTGCCATCGCTTTAATCACAAACACGTTCATTCCCACCGGCGGGGTCATTAGCCCCAGCTCAACGGTCAGTACGGTCAGAATACCGAACCAGACTGGATCAATGCCCATCGCCTGAATGATCGGGTACACCACCGGTACGGTGATCACCAGCATCGCGATGGAGTCCATAAACATGCCCAGCACAAAGTAGAGCGCCAGAATGCACAACACCACGACAATCGGCGTGAGATCCATGCCGTAGAGCAGGTCAGTGATGGAAAATGAAATGCGCGATACCGAGATGAAGTAACCCAGCGTTTCAGCCCCGACCAGCATAAAGAACACCACCGCGGAAAGCGCCAGCGTCTCTTGTACGCTGTGCCATAGCTGCGCACCACGCATGCCTTTCACCAGAGCGTAAAGTAGCGTGGCGAATGCCCCTACACTAGCCCCTTCCGTCGGTGTAAAGGCACCAAAATAGATACCTAAAATCATCACCAGGAAAACCCCAAAGAAGGGCACTAAGCCGGTCAGCGAGAGCAGCTTCTCTTTCCAGGCCGTGGGTTCGCCCGCTACTGCCAGGGAGGGACGTAAGTACATTACTACCGTAATAGTCAATGAATACATCACCAGCCCCAGCAGGTCGGGAATCAGCCCCGCCATGAACATATCGCCCACGGACTGTTCGGTAAGGATGGCGTAGATAAGTAGCGCAATACTGGGCGGAATCATAATGCCCAGCGTGCCGCCTGCGGCCAGTGCGCCGGTGGCTAAACCACGGTTATAGCCATAGCGCTCCATCTCCGGCAACGCTACCCGGGTCATGGTACTCGCCGTCGCTAACGAAGAGCCGGAGATAGCGGAGAAGATGCCGCAAGAGCCCACGGCCGCAATTGCCAGGCCGCCCTTCCAGCCCCCGCAAATAATACGGGTTGAATCAAACAGCTTACCGGCCATCCCCGAATGGGCTGCCAGTACGCCCATCAAGATAAACATGGGCACGGCGCTGAAACTGTAGTTGGAGAGTACTTCTACCGGTACCGTTTTTAACTGCGCAACGGCCGCGTCCCAGCTAATGATTTGCGCAAAGCCCACCACTCCCACGATCAACATCGTGAGGGCAACTGGCACACGCAGAATCATCAATACCAATAAAAGCCCTAGCCCGATGGCGCCAATTGCTTCACTCCCCATGCGATGCCTCCTCACCCACTGCATAAATAACGCCGAGCAAGGCGTGAATAAAACTACGTATTCCCAGTAGTAAGCTGAGCACCGCTGCCAACTGATAAATCGGCCCCAAGGGCAGCCGCAGGTCTTGAGTTATCTCACCGTGCCGACTGGCTGCTGCGGCCGAATCCAGCAAGCCCACAAATAAAATCAACCCCAGCGCCATAAAGCCGAGGAAAAGAGCCCTTGCAGGCGATTTTTTTATCGCTTGCGGCAAACCGTGAGAGAACGCCTCTACCACCACTTGGCTTTTCTCCACATTAGCGGCCATGGCGGCCAATAGCGCAAACAGCATCAAATAGCTGACCAGCTCTACGCTGCCAGAAACGCGCAGCGCAATCGCACCTTCCGTTACACGCGATAGATAACGCGTACTGACATCGGCAATGGTCACCGCCAATAGCCCGATCAGGGCGACACCCGCCACCAAACGACAAATGAGGGCCAGCCAGTGGCTGGCCCTATAGAGAGTAGACTTCATAAAACCTTACCCCTATTGGGTACCACAAGACTCACTGGCGGCCAGTGCTGCTTGATATACATCTCGAGCCTGATCCAAACCGCGCTCTTCGAGCTGTGTGAGGTAGTTTTCAATACCGGTTTCGAGCGGCTCTTGCCAGTCAGGATGGTCTAGCGGGTTTTCAATTTCGCGAATGGTATGGCCAGCATCGACTGCCTCTTGCTTGCCTTCCACATCAAGCCGATCAAACACCGCACCGGCGTTTTCAGCCCATTTCATGCCTGAGTTATTATCGATCACCGCCTGCTGCTCTGGGGATAGGCCGTCATAGGTGCGCTGGTTCATCGTCGCAACGAAGATCAGCGTGTAGAACGGCACTTCGGTGTGGTAATTGACGAGTTCGTTAATGCGGAACCCTTTTAGGCCTTCCCAAGGGAAGCTCAGGCCTTCAATAACACCGCGCTGCATGGAGGTATAGATATCCGGTGCTGGCATACCTACCGGGATCGCGCCCATGTTTTCCAGCATTTCACCTGCCACAGCAGTGGGACGACGGATACGCATCCCTTCCAGATCGGCAGGTGTTTGCACGTCAGTATCGATGGTATGAATTCCACCAGGGCCGGTGGTAAACATAAACAGCGGGCGGGTATCTTCGTATTCGCTATCCAAATGGCCATCGTCGTAGAGCGTCTGTAGTACGCAAGCACCTTGCGTTGCCGTGCTCGCTATCCCAGGTAGTTCAACGATTTGGGAGAGGGAAACGGCCAGCCGTATAACCCTGTGCCGTGGCGCCAATATCGGCAATACCGTTGGCAGCGGCTTCATAAATGGAATCCGGTTTGGCTAAGGTACCGGCGGGAAACATTTGAACCGTCAGATCGCCATTGGATTCTTCTTCAATGGTATCGGCCCACGCCTGTAAAACATCTTGGTTCACGCCTGAAGGGCCAGGCCAAAAGTGAGCCATCCGCAGCGTGGTCTCTGCCTGCGCCGAACTAACGGCAAGGCCAGCAATCGCTGCTGCCAACACACACCGAGATAGGGAAATTTTCATGGAAGCCTCCAGGATTTTTTTTGGATTATTATGTGTTCGTATAGCGAATACTAGTTCGCTTATTTCCTCAACCATAATTCACTATGCCCAATAGGGGTAATCGACATTGGTCTATACTGCGCCAAGTGCCATATTTATCAGCATTATAAATGCTAACCAGTAGCAAAAAGCCGCCTTCGAAAATGCGAAGACGGCTTACTGACAAGAGCAAATACTGGCTACATTGTCTGCTCGGTATACTTCTCTACCAATCGGGTCGCCTCATCATAGAGCAGTTGACCATCAAAGCCTCGGTTACCCATGTCGTCAATCCATTGAGCCGTGGCCGTCTCGGCAGCCGCTTGCCAGGGCGCCTGTGCGTCTTGAGCGATGTAGAACATTTCACCCTCACCACTCGCTTCAATAGCTTCAATCGCCTTCTCTTCCGCTTGATCCATGACCTGACCGATACGCTGCGCTTCTTGAAGCCCGGCATTATCGTCAATTACCTGTTTTAGTTCCGGCGAAAGTGCATCATAGCTAGCTTGGTTTAAGCCCAGCACCATCATCGCCGTGTATAACCCCTGTTCGCCCTCGAAAAGGTGTGGTTCTGAGCAACATCCAGCACGCCCAATGCCGCCGCGCTTTCAAAGGGCAGGGTCAGGCCGTCGATCACCCCGCGCGAAATTGCTTCAGGAATTTGTGGCATCGGCATGCCCACCGCTTGAGCACCCAGAAGCCCCAGATAGCGATTCATGGTTTTCGAGGGTGCGCGCATGGCTAATCCTTTTAGATCATCAGCACTCTCTATAGATACATCTCTGGTATGGATCTTGCCCGGTGTATGCGCAAACACGGCGATGGGATAAACGCCCTCGAAGGCGTCTTGCATGTGCGTTGTCGCAAATTCATGAGCGGCCATACTGGTCGCCTCTCCGTTGTGGGCAGGAAGGGCTGGTCGAATGCCTCGGACTCCGGGAAGCGATTAGGCGTATAGCTGAGCAACGTCCAGGCAATATCCACCACCCCGTCCTTGGCCTGATCATAGAGCGATGGGGCTGAACCCCCCAGTTGCATGGCAGGGAATATTTCCACCTTGATAGCCCCCCTCGGACTGCTCTTCTATACGCTTAGCCCAAGGTTCCAGATACTCGGTCTGGACTGGCGTGGCAGGAGCAGCAAAGTGGTGCAAGCGCAGGGTCACAGGGTCTTGGGCGTAGCCACTAGCGCTGAGGAGTATGCCGCTTAACAACGCGAGGCTGGCGAATGTGGGTTTTATTGTCATTGTAATGAACTCCTTTATTTTCGTCGCTTTCTTGCAAGACATATTGCTTGCGCTTATTTAAATAGGGTAATGGCGCGGGCCAAGTTGCATGGTCATCCAGCGCAGATCAGTGAACTCCTCAATCCCGGCCTTACCGCCAAAGCGCCCATAGCCGCTCGATTTAACGCCGCCAAAGGGCATCTGCGGCTCATCGTGGACGGTGGGGGCGTTGATGTGGCAAATACCCGACTCAATGCGTTGAGCAAACTGCATCGCCCGGGCAGTGTCGCGGCTGAACACAGCAGCCGAAAGACCATATTCGCTATCATTCGCCACGCGCAGGGCTTCCTCTTCATCCTTGACGCGCATCATCGCGACTACCGGGCCAAACGACTCTTCGCCATAGAGGCGCATAGACTTGGTAACCCCATCGACCACGGTGGGCTGCATAATCACGCCTTCGGCCTTACCGCCACAGGCTAAACGAGCGCCATGCTGTTGAGCGTCGTCCAACAGGGCGTTGAGTTTCTCCCCGATTCGCGGTTGATCAGCGTACCCAGCACGTTACCTTCACCTCGGGGATCGCCAGCGCGCAGCGTTTCCGCTTTGCGAGCCAGTTTTTCGACGAAGGCATCAGCGACTGCATCCACCACGATTAGCCGCTCGGTGGACATACAGATCTGGCCCTGATTGAAGAAGGCACCAAAGGCAGCGGCCTCAACGGCAGCATCCAGGTCGGCATCTTCAAGCACTACAAAAGGCGCCTTTCCGCCCAGTTCCAGCAAGACCGGCTTAAGATGGCGCGCCGCTTTTTCGGCAATAATGCGCCCACCTGCGTGGAGCCAGTGAAGTTGATACGCCGCACGGCTTGATGCTCAATCAACGCCTCGACGACCTCGGCGGCCTGTGGCGGCGCATTGGTCACCACATTAACGATGCCATCGCCCAGGCCCGCCTCGATCAGTACCTCCCCAATTAGGTGATGCGTCGCGGGACACTGTTCAGAGGCCTTAAGAATCACCGTGTTGCCACACGCCAGCGGCGTCGCAATAGCACGCGTACCCAGAATAATAGGGGCGTTCCAGGGCGCAATCCCCACCACCACGCCGCAGGGTACCCGCACGCCCATCGCCAAACTTCCAGGCACGTTGGAGGGTATGACCTCCCCGCCTACCTGCGTAGTCAGCGACGCCGCCTCGCGTAGGATGCTAGCGGCGACCATGACGTTAAAGCCTGCCCAACCTGGCGTAGCGCCGGTTTCGTCCACCATGCGTTCGATAAAATCGGTCTGGCGCGCCTCCATCATCTCTGCCGCCTTGAGCAGCTTGGCGCGCTTTTCGCCAGGGCCCGTCGCTGACCAGGCGGGAAACGCTTTCTCAGCCGCCTCAACCGCCCGGACCGCATCGTCAGCGGATGCCGCCGCAGCCTGGGTGACGACATCACCGGTAAGAGGGTTGGCCCGAGTAAAGGTCGCGTCTTGATGAGCGGCACAGCGCTCACTGCCGATTAACAGATTAATATCCATGACTGACTCTCGTTCAAAGATTGGCGATTTTTGTTAGGCAGCGCTTATCGCTGGTAACTCTCCAGCCCTGGTTTGATGCTCTTGTCATCGAGGAACTGTTTGAGCCCCTGCGCCCGGCCCTGCTCAGGGTCAAGCTGCTGCGCCTGATCGAGCTTGGCGTAGAGGTACTCCTCGTTCTGCTCCCAGGTCAGTTCGCGGCACATTTTGAAGCCGATCTTGGCGGCACGCAGCACAACGGGGTTCTTATCACGCAACGTAGCGGCCAGCTCGCGGGTGGCTTCGCGTAATTCAGTTAATGGCACACTTCTGTTAACCAGCCCCATTTTAGCTGCCTGGGGGCCGGTAAAGGTTTCCCCGGTCATGATGTAATAGAGCGCTTCACGGTGGCCCACGGTATCCGCCATGGCTTTGCTCACCAGGTTGCCGGGAGGAATACCCCAGTTGATTTCGGAAAGGCCGAATACCGACTCATCAGCGGCAATCGCCAAATCGCAGGCCACCAGCGGCGAGAAGGCCCCGCCAAAGCACCAGCCATTGACCATGGCGATGGTGGGCTTGGCATAGTGGCGCAGTAGCTTCCACTGCCAGGTAGAGGCATCGCGGCGCACTTTGACCTGAACAATCTCAGGGCTGGCGTCGATCTCGCGGAAGTACTCTTTAAGATCCATACCGGCTGAAAAGGATTCACCCTCGCCGGTCAACACCAGTACGTGAGCCTCTTGATCCAGCTCGATGGTTTCCAGCACATCGATCATTTCACGGTTGAGCGTCGGGCTCATGGCGTTGCGCTTTTCAGGGCGGTTCAACGTCACCCATGCAATACCCTCTTCGACGTTAACTTTCACGGTTTGCCAGCGATCTTGGTAGTTACTCATCTCTTACTCCTTGGGTGTTATCAAACGATTTATAACGTTACTTATCAAAAACGACTGTTTAACAATCTGTTCAGCGCTGAACTTTTCGATTAGCTATCTCCTCGCCATCAAGGTGGGCGTTAACCTTCGCTGGCTCGCGTCTTGGGACATGTCCAACCCCCTTGGTCAATTGATTAAGTAAACGAAGCCAAGCGAGATGGCGGGGAAAAGCACCAGCAAAATAATGCGAATAAGATCGGCCGCTAAAAAAGGCAGGATGCCTTTAAAGGTCTCCGTTAAGGGAATGCGCGGCGCCATGGAGTGGATAATGAAAATGTTCAGCCCCACCGGCGGGTGATCATGCCAACCTCGACGACCACCAGCGCTAAGATGCCGAACCATATCGCCACATCCGTTGCGGGCATGCCGAAGTCCATCCCCGTGACGATAGGCAGGAAGATGGGCACGGTGAGCAGGATCATCGAGAGGCTGTCCATAAAGCAGCCAAGCACTAAGTAGCAGAACAGAATGCCGGCCAGAACCACCCAGGGCTGATCTCGAGCCCCACTATCCAACCGGCAGTCATTTGCGGAAGCTGGGTCAGGGCAAGAAAGCTATTGAAGACACTGGCGCCCAGTACAATGAAGAAGATCATTGCCGAGGTCACCGCGGTCTCAAGTACACAGTCCCGCAGGCCGTTCCAACGCAGCCCGCCTTTTGTTATTGCCAGAGCACCGGTGGCAACCGCACCGACGGCGGCCGCTTCGGTAGGGGTAAAAATGCCGGAATAGATGCCTCCAATCACGACGATAAAGATCGCTGCGCCTGGCCATACCTCCAGCAGTGAGCGCCAACGCTCGCCGCGAGATGCTTTGCCTTACTCGGCGCACTGTCAGGAAAAATCGCACGTAAAGCGAGATAGCCAACATGTAACTAATTACCGCTAACAAGCCCGGCACCAAGGCGGCGGCAAACATTTCGTTAATGTTCTGTTCGGCGAGGATGGCATAGATAACCAGCACCACAGAGGGGGGGAATCAAAATACCCAGGGTGCCGCCTGCAGCCAAGGCACCGGTTGCCAGGCTGCCGCGATACCCTTGACGCTCCATTTCAGGTAGCGCTACTTGGGTCATGGTCGCGGCGGTCGCCAGCGAAGATCCGCAAATGGCCCCAAAAGCACCACAGGCGCCAATCGTGGACATCGCCAGCCCACCGCGACGGTGACCCAACCAGTCGTTGGCCGCCTGAAACATGGCTCGGGAGAGACCCGCTCTCGCCGCAAACTGCCCCATGAGCAGGAAAAGCGGAATGATGGATAGCGTATGGCTAGAGAAGTGTTCGTAAGGGAGCGTCTTTAAGCCATTTAAAATGCCCATCGGGCCAGTAATCAGCACCATCCCTACGGCACCAACAACCAGCATGGCCAAGCCGATGGGAATACGCGTCGCCATCATGAATAGCAGAACCACAAAGCCGCCAGCGCCCAAAGTGAGTGGTGTCATCACAGGTCTCCTTGGGTGGAGCTTTCTTGAACTTGAGCCGAGCTGCTTTGAGTCGGACTATTTTGTTTAGAATCTGGCTGTTGCGGATCGTAAGTAAACGCATCGCAGGTGCGATACAGGCAGACAAGCGTCAACAGCGCGAAACCCACCAGGCCGCCGACATACCCCACCAGAGCGGTATATCCAGCAGCATGCTGGTTTCCATATAGCGATGTTTATCAAGCAAGCCGTGATAGAGGCGCCAGGTGATTAACCCAGCGACCACCAAAAAAAGCGTTTCGGCGACAACGGCGAGCAGGCGTTGAACCATGGCCGGCGCGTGCATGACCAGTAGATCCACCGTGACATGCCCGCCGCGAAGATGGCAGTAAGGTAAAAACAGAAAAACGGCAATGGCAGTGCCCATTTCCACCAGCTCATAATCGCCAGTGATGGGGCTCACCCATGCTAGCATCGCCATATCGCTTAATACTGGCGCGCTGGCTACCCACCGGCCAACAATACTGATAACCGTGATGATAGCGAGTGCTGCGATCAATAATCCGCCGCTTATCGCGGCAACCCTACAGGGTATCTCAAGGCTACGGCGCATCAATGTAGTGCCGATGGTCGGTGCCGTCGCTAAGCTGCTCATCGTTTAGTCTCTTGTTTTTGGAATTCGCTGTATGGCTGAAACCAACCTTGCGCTATACATCGCGAGACCGTCACAACCAAACTAGTTACTTAATATAAGTAATTCTCTTTGAGAAAGCATGCAAGCGTTGCCGACAAAAATACGCCTAAAGTTTTATTCCTCGCTGGTTTCTGCTGCGTATATTTTCACTAATAGAGATAGCAGCTGGCGCCGCTCAATCTCACTAAGTGTTTGTGTTGCATTGATATCGCTCTGCTCAGCCAGCTGTTTTAGCTGTTCGGTTAAGGCTTCACCTTTTGCTAAGAAAAATCCCATGGGAGCGCTTATCTCGCTTACATCGCACCCGCAAAGCCAGCCCTCTTTCCTCTAGATTATTAATTAGGCTAACGATTCTAGGCGGATCAATGTCCAATATTTTAGCTAAATTGGTTTGAGTAATACCCGGATAGCCCTCAATCACCACGAGCGAAGAGAACTGGGCAGGGCGTATCTCATGCTCCTGCATGGCCTCATTAAAATGTTTAAAAACAGCCAGCTGTGCTCTTCGCAAGGCGTAACCAAGGCGATTTTCAAGCACCAGACCGGCGACAGAAGTCGGCTCTTTTCATCGGGCTCCACTTGCTGAACAGACGTGCTCTTTTAGATATGGCCATGCGTTAATTCCTGTCTCATTTAAATAATTACAACTATGGTCTTAAATCAGCATCCTAGCCAATCATCTAGTTAACAACTATAACTATATTCTCCAAGATGACAGCACACAACAAATCCAAGATTTTTGCTATGGAGCTATTCATGTCCCTCCCCCCTCCGCTGACTGACACCTTACAAGAGTTCCGACTAAACGGAGGCGATGTCCCCCTCTTATCCACACAGCATTACCCAGCGCCTTGCCCATTGGGCAAACAAAAACCCCTGAATACCTTTTTGGCCGAGCGCGAAAGGGGCCAGCACAGGTGGCGAACGCTAACCTTTGGTGAAGCAATGCCACAAGTGATCCGCCTGGCACAAGCACTGATTGATCATGGTCTGTCGACAGAGCGACCGCTGATGGTGCTGTCGGGAAATAGCATCGAACATGCTCTGCTTGCCTGTGCCGCCATGCATGTGGGTATTCCTTATGTGCCGGTGTCGCCCTCTTACGCCCTGCTATCAGAAGATTTCGTTAAGCTGCGGCATGTGGTGGAACTGGTGACCCCGGGGATGCTATTTGTCGATGAGGAGGCACGCTTTAAACGGGCACTGACGGCCGTTTGCGATGATGGCGTCACCTGTGTAGCCAAGGTGCCAACTCTGCGAGCCCTGACCTTTGATTCCCTCGCCGGGACGCCAGCGACTGTCGCGGTGGAGAGTGCCCACGCCCGCGTAACGCCTGACACTATCGCCAAACTACTGTTTACCTCAGGGTCGACGGGCATGCCCAAAGCGGTGATCAATACCCACCGTATGCTGTGTAGCAATCAAGCCATGCTAGCGAGACGACTGAGCTTTCTAGAGCAGCACACCCCGGTGTTAGTCGACTGGCTGCCCTGGCACCACATTCGGCGGCAATACGATTTTGGGGATGGCAATACACAACGGAGGGTCGCTATATATTGACGATGGAAACCCCACCGCGCAGGGGGTTCAGCGAACCATCGAGAACTTGCGCGAAGTTTCGCCCACGTTTTACTGCAATGTCCCCAAGGGGTTCGAAGCGCTGGTCGAGCACCTGCGCACCGATGACTCCCTGCGCGAGGCCTTTTTCCGCGATCTGAAAATGCTGCACTTCGGAGGCGCCGTGCTACCCGCCCATGTGCGCACCGCTCTCGAAGCGTTAGGTAAGCAGACGTGCGGAGCCGCCGTTCCCATGTTGACGGGGCTTGGATCCACCGAAGCATGCCTAGCTTTTTGCACCGAAGAGCCCAGCGACATACCGGGCTTGATCGGAAAGCCCGTGCCAGGCATGAAGCTGAAGCTAGTGGCGACGGACGATAAGTGGGAGGCGCGCCTTAAGGGCCTCAACATCACACCAGGTTACTGGCGCGATACACAGCGAACCAGTGAGGCGTTTGACCACGAAGGTTACTACTGTACCGGGGATGCTATGCGCCTAATTGACCCCGACCGCCCCGAGCGTGGGTTAATCTTTGACGGCCGACTAAGCGAGAACTTCAAACTGGTGACCGGCACCTGGGTCAATGTGGGCACCCTGCGCCTACACCTTGTGGAACACTTCGCCCCGCTGGTACAGGACATCGTGGTGGTCGGCGAAGGGCGCGACTACCTGACGGGCATCGTCGTGTTGAACCTTCCCGCCTGTGAGCAGCAACTTGGCAAAGTGGGTCCCCCTCTCGACGCTCTGTCCACAGACGCCAACCTGCATCAGTGGTTCGCCCAGCGCCTGGCAACCCACTGCCGCGGCCAATCAAGCTCCATGCGGCTAGAGCGCCTGCTACTGCTCAACCAACCGCTCTCCGTTGACCGTGGCGAATTGACCGACAAAGGCTCGGTGAACCAACGGCTTGTGCGCGAACGCTACTCGGATCTCGTGGCATGCCTATACGCTGAGCCACCCCAGGATCCACGCACCATCCTCCCTCGACTAACTCAGTGTCTTAATAGCGGGACTTTTTTAACATCAATACGGCAGCCATCACCACTAGAGCGCATGGGCAGCCCTATGCCGCTCGCTACGCTATTTGAGGAGAATAACTATGACACGCGGGCACTACATGGCATTTGAGGACACCCATTTAGTTGCCGCTGTACGCACACCGTTCACCGACCTGAACGGTGCGCTGGTGCGATCTCGCCCACTGACCTGGGCATCAAGGTCGCCAAGGAAGTGCTCAACGTGAGCGGTGTGGCACCGGCAGACGTTGATTCAGTGATCGCTGGTTCTGTGGCCCAAGCGAGTTTCGATGCCTATTTACTCCCTCGTCATATTGGGCTGTACGCCGGCGTACCCCAGCAGGTGCCTGCGCTGCACGCGCAGCGCGTCTGCGGCACCGGCTTTGAACTGTTAAAGCAAGCAGCAGAACAGATTGCGCTAGGACAAGCCAAATGCGTGCTGTGCGTCGGCACGGAATCCATGTCCCGCAATCCGATTGCAGCCTACACGCATCGCGGCGGATTCGGGCTTGGCGCACCGGTGGCCTTCAAAGACTTCCTGTGGGAGGCGCTAATGGATCCGGCACCCAATGTATCGATGATTCAGACCGCCGAAACCTTAGCACAGCGCTACGGCATCACTCGCGAGCAGGTAGATGCCTACGCCGAGCGCAGCTTCTCCTAGCGGTAGGAGCCCAAGCACACGGTGTCCTCTCTGCGGATATCATTGCGATTGAAAACGAAACCTTCGCCCTCGCCGGCTATAGCGATAGGCGCATTCAGCTACCGCGTAAAATCATCCGCATAGACCAAGATACCCATATTCGGCCTTCGCCTCGGCAGGTGTTGAGTCAATTATCGCCGGTATACGATGGGGGCCTCCAAACGGCAGGCAACAGCGCCGCCGTTGTCGACGGCGCTGCAGCGGCGCTGGTAATGGCAGGTTCGCACGCGGCCAGATCATCTCTTGCGCGCCTATGCGCCACGGCTGTGGTTGGCGTAGCGCCCGAGATCATGGGTATCGGGCCTGCCCCCGCCATTCGGCTGCTGCTGGAGAGTAGCGGCCTCACGCTCGATGATATCGACCGAATAGAAATCAATGAGGCTCAAGGGGCGCAGGTGCTCGCCGTCGCCCGCGAGTTGGATCTCGACCTAACTAAGCTCAACGTTCATGGCGGCGCTATCGCCATCGGTCACCATTGGCCGCAACGGGCTTGCGGCTAGCAATGTCTTTGGCCCGACAACTCAAGCGTGATGGCCTGCGCTATGGCATAGCAGCAGCTTGCATTGGCGGCGGTCAAGGCATGGCCATTCTGCTTGAGCACTCAGCCGAATAAACCGCTCGTTCACGCCTTCAATCTACACTCTTCTGTGCACGTTTGAGGAAGTACTCTCTTCCATACGTGACCAAAAAAAGGCTGGCAAAGCGCCAGCCTAAAACGTGATCGAAACAACGCTAAAGCACTTACACAGTCACCTCACTCCAAAGCGCAGATCGTTAGAACTGGAAGGTGGCACTCGCTTGAAGGCGACTCGCATCATTGGAGACCCCATTCACCTGCTCAATATCCGCATGCTGGTACTCAAGACCTATCGCCATGCGCTCGGTAACATCCCAAATCACATTGGCAAACCCATAGTCGAGCGTTTCGAAATGTTCGCCATAGCCTGCGGGTAGGTCTTGCTCAAGGCGTGAAACGCCCACAGAGCTGAACCAGCTATCCGTCCAATGGTGATTAAGTGAGAGACCAAATGCCTGGGTTTCAATAGCTTCAAGATTATTACCCGTCACATAGACGTCAGGTGCGTTACGGTGACCTACGTTGCCAGGATTACCCATGTAGTTACCGATACCCTCACCGTATGTGGCACTGCCTCGCAAGCTGGTTGAGGCATTAAATGGCAAATTAAACTGCGCCTGCACCCCGTAACCAGTGACCTCGTCATCAATGGTATTGGTGATGTTATTAGTCGAAAGTTGACGCGCTATCCCCGATAGCGCAAATAAACGCTTATATTCGTAGCGTAGCGTCAAATCTGGAAGCTGACTCTCCCCATCGGCTACTGAAGCATCATCGCGAGCAATAACCGTCGTGGGGTTTTCCAATGCAACCGAGAAGCTACCTTCGCCAACAGGCTGCGTGTAGCGCAACTGGGCCTGCCGCTCGAAGGCATAGCCCTTGGGATCCCCTAGTGCCAGGGTGCGTGTTCCGCCCACGAAGCTCATAAAATTTGACCACGTTTGCCCGGCGAGAAAACCGTTCAGCTCGCCATACGCATGGCGTAGCCCGAACTTACCGTCAGGAACAAAATGCCCTTCGAAATAAGTGGTTAAACGCCCATAGTCAGTGGCTGTGTGGGTACGGAAATTCAGGCGGGACTCATAGGCCGTAAAGCTAGTTCGACCATCGGTTCTATTGCCTGGGTTCATAACGGCGTAAGGATCAGTTGATGTTCCAAGGTCATAGTCGAAATCGTAAAACGCATCGAGCTTAACGTATCCGCCAAAGGCAATATCTGTTTTGGTGCCTGGAATGTTAATCGTTGATCGATGATTCCATGGTGGGCCTACACGGCTTGGCTCACCGGTAACGACAGGTTGTCCGGCTTCTACAACATCAAACGCATGGGCCTGGGCAGCAAGCGCACAAGGAGCGAGAAGGGCGCATGCAACAAAGTGGTTAATTTTCATTGTTTGTCTCTGCTTTTGGTCGTAGTGGTTAGTTGTAGTTGTAGTTGTAGTTGTTCTCAATGCGAACTCTGATCCGCACTACGTACCAAAGCTGCAAAAACCTCCATCTGTCAATTACAATGGAGGCCATGCATCTTTGAATTTAGTAACTCTTTGAATAAAAATGATTTTATATAATTAATACTTTGGTTTAATTACACTCTATAACTAAATTATCAGGTGTTTTTATTCAGAATCGGCCAGCAGCTCAGGGTACCGCAGCCCAATCAGCGCATGCTCACGCATCAGCATTTCGGCCCTGGCCCCCTCCCCCTTAAGTGACTGAAATATAAGCTCATGATGAAACTGAGCTAACTGCAATTTTTTAAATTCACGCTCTAAGTCATCGTCATCAATAATGATTGAATCGGCGGCAGCAAAGGGAAGGTGATTATTTCTTGCAATGGCATCTGCTACAACGCCGCTGCCGATAGAGTCAATGATAATACTGTGAAAATGTGCATTAAGTTCACTCCATTGATTAATATCTGATTCCAAAGGTATCCTTTGGCGATTAGCATCTTTCCTTTTTGGATCCAAAAATTCAATTTCTTATCGACCTCGGGTGGTAGGCCTTGCTCAGCCAGCCGCCGAGCGGCCAGCCCTTCCAATACCCCGCGAACCTCAACCGCACAGTGCACATCTACCTGGGTAAATTCCCGCACCATGAACCCGCGCTTGCCCGCCTGCTGTAGCAACCCCTCCTGCTCCAACGTGCGAAAAGCAAGCCTTACAGGTGTTCTCGAAACACCCAGCTGCTCCGCAACTGCGACTTCACCAAGGCGCTCCCCAGGTGAATAAGCCTCCTCACTGATTAATTTACGCAGCCGACTGACGACACTTTTATCGTTGCTACTCATTTATTTTTTCTCTCATATCAACACTGTGTTGCTCTTCATTGGCGAGCTCTACGAAAGTATAGGTTGACTGCAAAAACCTTCCCAGTCTTTACTTTGGATCCAATAAGCATAATTACAACACTAAACCAAAAGGAGTTTACCGTGACTCAACAAGCCCCCTTTCCTTTAAATACTTGGTACGTCGCCTGCACCCCAGAAGAGCTTACAGAGAAACCGCTTGGGCGAACTATTTGCAATAAGCAACTAGTTTTCTTCCGTGGTGACGAAAACCGCGTGGCCGCAGTCGAGGATTTTGCCCTCACCGTGGCGCCCCGCTTTCCCTGGGATTTGTGCGTGATGGCAAGCTGGTTTGCGGCTACCATGGCCTTGAAATGAACTGCAGCGGCAAATGCGACAGCATGCCCGGCCAGCGGGTTCGAGGCTTTCCAAGCAATCGTGCCTACCCCGTTGAAGAACGCCACGGCTTTATCTGGATCTGGCCCGGCGATCCCGAGAAAGCTGACGCCGATTTAATCCCCGAGCTGCAATGGGCCAACAACCCGGACTGGGCGTATGGCGGCGGTCTCTACCATATTCAGTGTGAATATCGGCTGATGATCGACAACCTTATGGATCTTACCCATGAGACCTATGTTCACGCCTCCAGCATCGGCCAGCCGGAGATAGAGGAAGCCGCACCGGAAACGACGGTTAATGGCAGCGAAGTAATCACCAGCCGCGAGATGGAGAATATACCCGCGCCGCCTTTCTGGCAGGCCGCTCTAAGGGGTAACGGGCTCGCTGATGACGTGCCCGTCGACCGCTGGCAAATTTGCCGCTTTACCCCCCCAGCCATGTCTTAATCGAAGTCGGCGTCGCCCACGCAGGCAATGGTGGAGCAAACGCACCGGCAGATGTCAGAGCCTCAAGTATAGTAGTCGACTTTATCACTCCTGAGAGCGACACCTCTATCTGGTACTTCTGGGGCATGGCCCGCAACTTCAAGCCAGAAGATCAGGCGCTCACCGACAAGATCCGCGAGGGCCAGGGCAAGATCTTCGAAGAAGATCTTGAGATGCTCGAGGCACAGCAGCGCAACCTACTTCGCTACCCCGACCGCCAACTGCTGAAGCTCAATATCGACGGCGGCGGCGTTCAGGCGCGCCGTATCATTGACCGCATTCTGACAGAAGAGCTGGCAGAGGAGCAGGCAACACAAGCGAAGGAGACGCCAGCATGAGCCACCCTGCTCTATCGCTCGTCGTTGAAGTCAAAGCGCGCCATGAGGGAGGCACTTGGCATCGCCACCTTTGAGCTTGCTGATCCTCATGGCCGTCCGCTTCCCCCCCTTTAGCGCCGGCGCCCACATTGATGTGCAGGTGAAAGAGGGGTAATCCGGCAATACTCGCTGTGCAACCACTCTGAAGAGCGGGATCGCTATTTGATCGGCGTGTTGCGTGATGAGGCCTCCAGAGGAGGCTCCATCGCCATGCACGATGAAATTAAAGTGGGCAACCTGCTACTCATCAGCGCCCCCAAAAATCACTTCCCGCTTAAACCAGCAAAGCGCACTTACCTGCTGGCAGGCGGGATTGGCATCACTCCGCTGCTGTGTATGGCGGAGCGATTAGCGCGCACCGATGCGGATTTCGAGCTGCACTACTGTGCGCGCTCCGCCGAGCGCATGGCTTTTCGAGAACGTATCAACACATCAAGCTTTGCCGATAGAGCTCACTTTTACCTGGACGACGACAACGCCTCCCCAACCCTCGACCTGGAAAAACTGCTTAGTGAGCCGGAGGCTGATGCACAGGTCTACGTCTGCGGCCCTAGCGGATTTATTAACGCCGTCCTATCGACAGGCAAACAGTGTGGCTGGCCAGCCGACCAACTGCACACCGAGTACTTTGCAGGCGCGGAAACAGCCAGCGAAGACGACGGCAGTTTCGAGGTGCGCATCGCCAGCAGCGGCGCCGCCTTTACCGTGCCTGCCGACAAAACGGTTTACCAAGTGCTGGCTGAAAATGGTATCGACATCATGGTGTCCTGCGAGCAGGGGAGTATGCGGCACCTGCCTAACCCGTGTGCTCGAAGGCGAACCCGACCACCGGGATTTATACCTGGATGACGATGAGCACGCGGCCAACGACCAGTTCACACCCTGCTGCTCCAGAGCCAAGAGCAAAACCCTTGTATTGGATCTTTAAATAATCATAAAAGCAGCCACAAGAACAACCACAAACGCAATTACAAAAACGTACCCCCGTTGACTAGCTATCAGGATAACGACAATGAAAAGATTACCCACCCACCTAGCCAAAGCGACCCTGTTTGGCGTGTTTGCCGTTTCATTCGTGGCCCCTGCCGTGGAAGCCAGTACCACGCTTCGGGTGGCGCACGTTTGGCCGGGTGGCTCTATGATAGACCGTGAGCTGTTTCAGACCTGGGCTGAAAGCGTCGAAGAGGCGTCAGATGGACAGCTGACAGTAGAAGTTTTCCCCAGCCAGACACTAGCGAAATCGGCTCAAACCTACGAAAGCGCTGTCAGCGGTATCGCCGATATTGGCGCCTCTGCCCAAGGTTATACAGCGGGCCGCTTTCCACTCACACAAGTCGTCGAGCTGCCGGGGTGTCAGCAAGTGCCCGCCAAGGGGGCCTGCATTCTCCAGTCGCTTTACGATCAAGGGCATTTTGAGCAGGAGTACGCCGATACACGCCCGCTGTTCTTGTTTACCACCGGCCCAGGTTACCTACATACCAAGAATCAGCTGATTGAAACCCCGGCTGATCTTGAGGGGCTTCGCCTACGCCGCCCTACGCCCGTGGTGGGTGATATGTTCGAACGCCTAGGCGCCCAAGCGGTGGGCATGCCAGCGCCGGATGTGTTTACCTCCATGCAGCGTGGTGTCGTCGACGGCCTCAGCTTCAACTGGGAAGGCATGAAGACCTTCCGGCTAAACGAACTGGCGCAGCACCATACTGAAGTCCCCCCTGTATGACCTTTCGCTGTTCGCTACCATGAGCCAGCGCAGCTACGACAGTTTGCCAGCCGATTTGCAGCAGGTGATTGATGACCACAGCGGCTTAGAGTGGTCGCTTCGCGCGGCGGAGGTTTACGACGAGATGATACGCCAAGGGCGTGAAGAAGCCGTCGAGGCCGGGCATGAGATTGTCGTCATTGAAGACGCGCTGGAAGACCCTGAATGGGGCCCGGTGCTGCAGCAAACCATTGATGACTACTTGGAGGACATTGGCGGCTCTGCCAACGACATCTACAAAGCCGCGATGGATTTACAACAAAGCTGCGTGGCTTAGTTTAGGAAATAGAAGTAACTATCGCTATCGACATACTATAAAGGCAGCCAATTGGCTGCCTTTATAGCTGTATTAAAACTCTGCCTAGATCAAAAATCAAAAAATACCGTCTCACCCTCGCCCTGCAGGCGAATATCCAAGCGATAACGCACCTGACCATCCACCTCTTCACGCTTGGCGATCAGCGTTTGGCGGCGTGCCGGTGATTCGATACGTGTGAGCACCGGGCACTGGGCGTTCGCTTCCGCTTCATCATCGAAGTAGAGCCGCGTTTGTAAGTGGATATTCACCCCACGGGCAAACAGCGTCAGGTTGATATGCGGCGCCATTGGTTGGCCACTGGGGTGCTTCACCGCGCCAGGCTTGATGGTCGTCAGCGACCACTCGCTGCCGTGATCAAACGTCGTCGCGGTGCGTCCGAAGCTATTGAACGGCTTGTTGAGATCGTAATCGGCCTGATAGTCACCGTTGGCATCGGCCTGCCATGCTTCTAGAAAGGCATCGCGTACTAAGTCGCCGTTGCCATCGATGACCGTTCCGACCACTTCGATAGGTTCACCCTCGGCGTCGGGCTTGGCCATCTCGTTCCAGATCTCTTCATCGCGCACCGGGTTGCCTGCCGCGGCAAGCGCCAGACCAATGTGCACGTAGGGGCCAGCAGTTTGCGAGGCGGTTTCACGCAGCATTAGCTCACTGGTCGGCTGGCTGTTGGGCTGAATAGAAGGCTGTTTCATGATGTCCCCTCGCCCTTATTGGTTTTCAAAGTAGGTTTGCAGCTCGCCGCGTACCACGATGTCAAACCGATAGGCCAAGCAGTCCATCGGTTTGCTGTTGGCCATATCCAACCGGCCGATCATGGTTTCAACGGCTTCAGGGTCTTTCAGCGTATGCACGATCGGGCATAGCGGAATCAGCGGGTCACCTTCAAAGTACATTTGGGTGATTAACCGGGAGGAGATGGAGGGCCCAGTCACTGAAACGTGGATATGCGCGGGCCGCCAGCTGTTCATGTCATTCGGCCACGGGTAAGGGCCGGGCTTGATCGTACGGAAACGATAAACACCTTGGTCATCGGTCAGGCAGCGCCCCACACCACCAAAGTTAGGATCTAGCGGCGCCAGATAGCTATCATTTTTGTGGCGGTAGCGGCCACCAGCATTCGCTTGCCACATCTCTACCAGCGTGTGCGGCACGGGCTTACCGAACTGGTCGACGACGCGGCCGAACATAATGATCCGTTCGCCCTGGGGCAGACCTTGAGAATGTCCCTGACTCGGATCTTGGCGGAAATTCATTAGCAGGTCGTTGTCGTGGGGCCCCATGCGCAGGTGGCTAAAAATCCGGGCCGGTCAATTCAGAGACAGTCGGCTGCTGCATGCTCACCAGCGCTTGCTGGGGCGAGCGCGCTACCGAGGTTTTATAGCCCGGCGCAAAGGCAGGCGGATGCCAGTTGCGATCACGGGCTACAAAGCGTTTGTTATCGTGGGTCATCACCCTTACCTCTCATCCATTATTTTGACTTGCTACTCACCCCAACCCAACTCTTTGGCAAGGGCAAAGGCGTGATTGGCCGCCGGAACGCCACCGTAAATAGCAACGTGCATCAGCACCTGGCGCAACTCGACTTCAGTAAGGCCAATACGCTTGGCGGTTTTTAAGTGCAGCGTTAGCTCTTCACGGCCAAGCGCGGCGAGAATACCGGTGGTGATCATGCTGCGCTCACGCCGAGTTAAGTCGTCATTGCTCCACAGCTCACCCCAGGCCAGGCGGGTAATCATCTGCTGGAAGGGTGCATCCAGACTGTTGGCGTTGGCGGTCGAGCGCGCCACGTGATCCTCGCCCAGTACCTGCTTGCGGGTCTCAAGACCAGTGGCATATGCCACGCCGTGGTTAGCCACATCGCCCAGGTCCGTTGCCAGCACGGCGAGGAGCTTTGCGCGAACAGCGCCGGGGCTTCTACCGCAGGCACGTGGCCGATGCCGTCAAAAATCTCCAGCGGTGCATCATCGATTTCCGCTGCCAGAGATTCCAGCGTGGCAGGCGGCGTGGCCATATCTTCACTGCCGCCGAACAGCTGCACCCTGACCTTATGAGGGACACTCTTACCGGAAAGTTTGCCGGTAAAGGTATCGCGGCCAAGCATTTCACACAGCTGAGCGTAGGACTCATCATCGCCACGGCCCATTTGCACGCACCATCCCGCTTTTAGCGCCGGGCTTGCCTCAAAGGCCTTGGGGGCAAACCAGCGCGGTACGATCTCTTCAGCCATGGCCGCCAAACCTTCCTGACGCACGCGGCCTGCGCGAGTGTTCCAGAGATCCGGGGTGCCGATCACCGCGCCGGTATTGGTCAGCGTGGCAGAGAGCAAGCGTTCGCTATGCGCGGCAATCAACTGCTGGCCGACGACACCGCCAATGGAGGTACCGGCGAAGTGAAAGCGCTCAGCACCCGCCCGTTCCACTAATGCCAAGACCTCTGCTGCCAGATCAGCAGGAGTGATGCGCTCGCCGCCCACCGCTTGACTGGCACCGTGGCCGGGAAGATCCCAAGTCAGTACGCGATAGCGGGGAAGCAGTGCGGGAATCACGTCGTCCCATACCGCCTGAGTCATGCCCAGCGGGTGCGCCAGCACGATAAGTGGATTCACTACCGAGCCGAGCAGCCGGTAAGCCACGCTGCGACCGCTGATGGAATGAAAAGCCATGCTTGCCTCCGTTAAACGCGTTCGATCAGCGTGGCGATACCTTGCCCGACGCCGATACACATGGTGCACAGTGCATAGCGGCCCTGCTTGATCTCAAGCTCATGCATGGCGCTGGTAATGATGCGTGCACCCGACATGCCCAGCGGATGGCCGAGTGCGATAGCACCGCCATTGGGATTGACCCGCGAATCGTTGTCGTCGATACCCAGCTCGCGCAGGCAGGCCAGTGACTGGGCCGCGAAGGCTTCATTAAGTTCGATATGGTCAAGCTGATCGAGGCTCATGCCCAAGCGCTTTAAAAGCTTCTGGGTGGCCGGTACCGGGCCGATACCCATGATGCGTGGCTCCACCCCAGCGGTGGCCATGCCGTGAATGCGCGCCATGGGTGTCAGGTTATAGCGTTTCACCGCCGCTTCGCTGGCGACAATCACTGCAGCTGCACCATCATTGACGCCGGAGGCGTTACCGGCAGTGACTGACCCCATCACGCTGGAGCCGGCGGCTCGAAACGGGGTCGGCAGGCTGGCAAGTTTTTCTAGTGTTGTTTCGCGGGGATGCTCGTCGGTATCGAAGATCAGCGGCGCTTGCTTGCGCCGCGGGATCTCGATCGGGACGATTTCCCGCGCCAGGCGACCGTTGTCCTGAGCGCGCTTGGTTTTGAGCTGCGAATCAAAAGCGAACTGGTCCTGGTCCTCGCGAGAGATCTTGAACTGCTCGGCAACGTTCTCGGCGGTCTCCGGCATCGAATCGACCCCGTACTGCTTTTTGAGCAGCGGGTTGATAAAGCGCCAGCCAATGGTGGTGTCTTCCATGGTCTGGGTGCGCGAAAAGGCCGTGTCGGCCTTGCCTAGCACGTAGGGCGCGCGCGACATTGACTCGACGCCGCCAGCTATCATCAACTCGGCCTCACCAGCACGCACAGCGCGTGCTGCCGTACCAATGGCGTCCATGCTCGAACCGCACAGCCGGTTGATGGTGGTGCCGGGAACACTCGTCGGCAGACCCGCAAGCAGTAACGCCATACGTGCCACGTTGCGGTTGTCCTCGCCCGCCTGGTTGGCGCAGCCCATAATGACATCGTCGATGCCCGCCGGATCGAGACCGGGGCGCGAGCCAGCAGCGCTTCGAAAATACGCGCGGCGAGATCGTCAGGACGCATGCTCGACAGCGACCCGCCAAATTTGCCGACGGCCGAACGTACTGGATGGCATAGATAAACATCGTTCATTGCATGACTCCTTATTCGCCGGCGTGGGCACGTTCAGTACGTGCTTTGAGCTCACGCAAGATGGTTAGCTCTTTCTCGCTGGGCTCAGGGGTACTTTCAAGCTGCTCAGCAAAGCGCACTTCCCAGCCGGTCGCTTCAATCACATCTTCGCGACTCACGCCGGGGTGCAGCGATACCACTAACAGCTCTTTGGTCTCCGAGTCGGGCTTCATCACGCACAGGTCGGTAATCACTCGGGTAGGGCCTTTGCCGATATTGGGCACGTTATCGCGCCCTTTGCCGTCGCGGCCAAAGCCCAGCGTGGTGACAAAGTCGACATCTTTCACAAAGGCGCGCTTCGAGTGCTTCAGGGTGATAAACACTTCACCGGCGTTGGTGGCGATTTCCGGCGCACCGCCGCCGCCCGGCAGGCGCACCTTGGGCGCTTTGTAATCGCCGATCAGCGTGGTGTTCAGGTTAGCAAAACGGTCGATTTGTGCCGTGCCCAGAAAGCCCACATCCACCTTGCCACCCTGCAGCCAGTAGCGGAACATTTCCGGCACTGCCACGGTGGTCAGAGCGGATTCGCACAGTTCACCATCACCGATGGAGAGCGGCAGAATATCGGGCTTGGTTTGCAGCGTGCCGGACTCGTAGATCAGCACCACGTCAGGGGCGTGAGTAAGCCGCGCCAGGTTGGCAGCTTCAGAGGGTAAACCAATGCCCACAAAGCAGGTCATGCCATTTTCCAGCGCCCGCGCGGCGGTCACCGACATCATTTCAGAAGAGGTGTATTCCAGACTCATCAGGCTTGGCCTCCTGCAGAATGGTGAGCAGTACTGTAAACGTTGTCATCAAGCCACTGGGTGAAGGTATCGCGGTCTCGAGCGATGGCATCCCACTCTTTGTAGAAGCGGTTGCTGCGGCCGTAGTAGCCGTGGGTGTAGGATGGCAGTGCGCCTTTCTCGGCGACCGAAATAGCGCTGATAGCCCAGCTGGGAATGACACAGGCATTCGGGTGCGCCTTCAGGTCATCGACGATCTCTTCTACCGTCACGATGCTGTGCTTGGCGGCCAGCACTGCTTCTTTCTGTACGCCAACAATGCCCTCGACCAACACATTGCCCTGGCGATCCGCTCGCTGAGCGTGGATGATCGAGACGTCTGGGCGCACCGACGGTACAGCTGCCAGGCGCTCGCCAGTAAACGGGCACTCGATGAATTTGATTTGGTCGTTGACGCTGGGCAGTTCGCTGCCGATGTAACCACGAAATACCGCCATCGGTAATCCCGCAGCGCCTGCCTCAAAGGCGCAGGCCATGGCGGCATGGCTATGCTCAAGAATCTCGATCTTGCACGGCCAGCCTTTCTCGACCGCATCACGCAGGCGGTGAAGCGATCCTACGCCTGGGTTGCCGCCCCAAGAGAAGATCACCTTTTAGCGCAGCCCGCGCCAATCATCTGATCGTAAATGATGTCAGGGGTCATACGGATCAGGGTGAGGTCGCGCTTTTCTGACGGATTACTTCGTGACCCGCCGCAAACGGAATCAGGTGGGTAAAGCCTTCCATGGCAACGGTGGCGCCGTCTTGAACGTAGCGCGCTACCGCGTCATGCAAGCTGAGAAACTCGGCCATGATGGGTGCCTCTTAGCTGATCGTGACTAACTTATTGGTATTTGTTCGTTAAACGAACATAGATTCTCTATACGAACAAGTTACTGCTGAACGCTAACCCGGTCAAACCCTCACGCGCTAATTTAGCGCCTAGCCAGCCCCTTCCCTATTACTAATGCATAAAATAAAAGCCATTCTTTTCAGCTTCTTAGTTATTTTCTAGCCACTTTTTAGTGCGGATAACCTGGGCTGAGCTGCTACCAAGGTATAACGCAGGATCGCAGGCTTTACGCAGTGCATCGGCATCAACGATGCCTTTTATTTCGGGTTGGTCAGCGAGCACGTCGGCATAAGCGCGCACTTGTAGGCGAGCGGTTTCCGCTGCTTCTGCGCTAACGGCTTTGGCTCTGTCCGCCCCTAGCGTAGGCGCCAGTAATCGCGCTACCGGCTCGGCCATAATACCGCCCCCGGTGGCTGCCAGATTTCGCCACATGTTCGCAGGGTTCACCTCAAGGCCCTCGAGCAGCACCGCCACCTGCTCTAGTGCACCCTCGACCAGCAGAGCACTCTCCATCAACGGCGCCCACTCCGCGTGCCACTCGCCCAGCCCACGTTCAAGAGGCTGGGCGGCTGCGTTGATCAGCACGCTGGTGTGGCCATGCACTTGTTTCGCCGCAGCGCGGATCAGTGCGCTGCGAACGGGGTTACGCTTATGGGGCATGGAGGAGGACTCCCCATCCCGGGTGCCGAGGGTTCTGCCACTTCGCCGACTTCGGTTTGCGTGAGCAGCGATACATCCAGCGCAATTTTTTCAGCCGCGCCCGCCACTGCATCTAACGCGCTACCAAGTGCATGGATCGGGTAACGGTCGGTATGCCAGGGCAATACTGGAGCGGCCAAGCCTAACCGCTCGGCCAGCGCGTCCATCCATTCAAGCCCCGAGGTGTCCCAACCTGAGTGCACGCCCACCGCACCGCCGAACTGAACGGGGAGCTCAATGTGGCTTAACCGGCGGCGGCTCTGCTCCAGGCCGATCGCCCAGTGGGCCACCTTGACGCCAAAGGTGATCGGCAGCGCCTGCTGCATTAGCGTACGCCCCACCATGGGCGTGTCGATGTGAGCTTCCATTAACGTCGTCGCCGCCGAGCGACAGCGCAGCAGCAATGCATCCAGCGCGGCCAAACGTGGTTTAAGTAACAGCATTAGCGCTGAGTCGACCACATCCTGGCTCGTCGCGCCTTGATGCCAGTAGCGCTTGAGCTCATCGGCGAGCAGCGCCCTGCCCTGCTTTACGAAAGGGATAGCCACGTTGCCGCCGCTGGCAATGCCCTCGGCAATATCGGCAACATTAAAGTTGGCGCTTTCCAGTTGACTGCGCATTTGCTGGCTAACGCCGTTAGGAACCGCACCGCTCGTTTCCTGGACCTCGGCTAGGGCTAACTCAAAAGCCAACATGGCATGCACCATGGCGCTATCGTCGCACGCGTCTACTGCGTGCTGGCTCATAAACGGGTGCTTTAAAAAATCCAGCGGGCATGGGCAGCAGGCCTCCTTGATAACGTTGTCCAGGGCAAAATTGTACATATGTTCGTCATTCGAACTATACGCTAAATAGACAGGCGCTAACTTGCAAACACCAGCTTGCCAGAAAAGGTAGGCACGCGATGGCTTGTGTTCCGGTTTAAGACAGCTTCTCGTCGGCGCGCACGTAGCGCAACACCATGTCGGTAACATGTTCTTCTAACTTTGCTGGTTTTCCGGTGCGGCCTGATGCCAATCAAAAATACGCGAAAACGTGTGCTGGTTTGAGACATTAAAGAAGGACAACGCGCTAATCAGCCAGTGCAACTCCCGTGGGTCTAAACCCTCACGAAAACAGCCAGCCTCGACACCTCGCGCATACACATTGGTAAGCACATCGATTACCCCGGCATTGAGCGATTGAATTAACGCTGACTGCGCTATAAACCGGCCATGATGAATATTTTCGATCATGACCAGACGAATAAAATCGGGATTTTTGGCGTGATGACAGAAGGTAAAGCGCACCAGTTTGCTAAGCGCCTCGAGCGGGGCCAGGTGATCAAGATCCAGTTCGGCCTCTTGAAGACGCACTTTCTGATAAGCCGCCTCCAGGGTATGTAAATAGAGTGTCTCTTTATCATTGAAATAGTAATAAATCATCCGCTTGGAGGCGCGGGTTTTCTCGGCGATCTCATCAATTCTTGCCCCAGAGAGGCCCTTTTCTGAGAACTCACGAGTAGCCACTGCGAGAATATCGGCGCGCACGGATTCGGGGTCATTCTTGCGCCGACGCCGCGTGGCAGGAGGACTGGCCTTGGTCGAAGGGGCTGTCATAGAGCTTGCCTTTTATTGTCGTGGTCATCTTTTGTCTAGTATGCCACAGCTTGACTGAACGTACCATTTCGTACATTGTTGCTCGGGAAAGGGTTAAAAGGCGACGCACGCCACTGCTAGAGGTCTTTTCAACCCCCTGACAACGGCCCAATAAGAGGACAATAACAATGTCTTTACGCCCACTGTTTGTATTAAAACCTGCCTCCGTAAAACGTGCCTTGACGGCGGCTATCGCTGCCGCCGCGCTAGCATCTGCCGCCACCGCTTCCGCACAAACACTACGCTTTGCCCACGTTGATCCTGATGATTGGACCACGTCGAAAAAGGCGCGGCGGGCCAGGTATTCAAAAACCTTGTCGAGGCTGAAACTGACCTAACCGTGGAACTCTACCCTGCCGGCTCCCTCGGTGGTGAAACCGAGCTAATCGAAGGCGCCCAGGATGGCACGATTAGCATCGCCATGGTTTCCGGCGCCTACGCCAATTTCTGCCCAGCGGTGGCGGTGACGGATATCCCTTACACTTTCCCGTCGGCGCCAGTGGCATGGCAAGTATTGGACGGCGAATTTGGCGCCGCGCTTGCGGAGCACTGCTTACAGCAAACCGGCCTGCGTACATTAGCCTACGGCGAGACTGGCTTTCGCCACTTCACCAACTCCGTGCGCCCCATCAACTCGCCCGAAGATATGGAAGGCCTGAAATTCCGCGTACAAACCATTCCGCTCTACCTGGAAATGGTCAGCGCGCTGGGTGGTGAGCCCCAGGGCATCGCTTGGGGTGAAGTACCGACAGCACTTGCCACTGGCGTCGTTGATGGCCAAGAGAACCCTATCTCGGTGATCTACGGCAATAACTTCTACGAGTTCCAGGACTATCTCACGCTTGATCGCCACGTTTATGGCGTGGATCACATCCTGGTCAACGATGAGATATTCCAGTCGCTCTCTGAAGAAGAGCAAGCCGCTGTAAAACGTGCCGCTGTGGTCGCTGGCACCACCGGACGTGCCATCCAGCAGTTCAACTCTGCGCAGGGGATCACCAAGCTGCAAGAAGAAGGCATGGAAGTGACCCAGCCCACCGCTGAACAGATGGAAGCTTTCCGCGAAGCAGCGCAGCCACCGGTTCAGGCATATCTGCGTGACGAGCTTGGCGATGACGCCGAATGGATTGATCGCCTCTCATCGGCTGTCGAAGAAGCCTCCGCGAACTTTTAATCCCGCCTGCTCAAACGCTTGCGAGTGAACCATTGATGGTTCACTCGCAATCCCACGTGGCAACCCTGCGTGCCTGACTATTGATTGAAGGTGCTCTTATGTCTGCTCTTCTCACCCGGCTACATCGTGGTCTGATCTTGTTCAATGGCAGCTTGGCAGGGCTTGCCATGATGCTGATATTTCTGCTGGTCGCGGGCAATGCCTTTGCCCGCTACACCTATGGCGGTTCCATTAGCTGGGGAGAAGACACCGCCATCTACCTGATGATTTACGGCCTGATGTTCGGTATGTCCTGGGCATATTTACAAGACAAGCACATCGGCTTTGACCTTATTCGACGCTTGCTGCCGCCTCGCTGGGTGCGCTGGCAAGCCGTGCTCGTCGACCTGATCGTCTTCGTGGTGGGGATTGGTCTGATGGTGTCGGCGGTTGAGTTTATCGCCTCTCGCGGCGGGCGCACCTCGTCGAGTACCGGCATGCCTATGTGGCTGTTTCAGACGTCTATGCTGGTAGGCGGCGGCTTGCTCAGTCTCTCTGCCTTGGTAATGGGCGCGCTGCGTTGGAACGAGCAGCTTGGTGAGGAGGCTTCGCCATGATTTTTATACTGCTGTTAGCACTCGTATTACTCGGTGTGCCATTTGCCTTTGCCATCCTCGGTTCGCTGACGGTGCTCATGAGTACCGGCGATTTGCCCCTACCATATTCGCATTGTGTCGCAGCAGTTTTCGGTGGCATGGAGTCTTTCCCGCTGTTGGCGATTCCGCTGTTTATTCTGGCTGGTGAGCTGATGAACGAAGCGGGCATCACCCACCGTATTATTAATCTAGCCAGCGCCATTGTCGGCCGACTTAAAGCTGGCTTGGCACACGTTAATATCTGGGCGTCGGTCATTTTTGCCGGGCTTTCAGGGTCGGCGATAGCGGATACCTCGGCGCTAGGTCGAGTATTTATCCCCTCAATGGAAAAGAGGGTTATCCGCGTGATTTTGCCGCCGCGCTGACGGCCGCATCCTCGGTGATTGGCCCCATTATTCCCCCTAGCATTCCGGTGATTATCTATGCGCTCACGGTGTCTGGCGTGTCGGTACCCGGGCTCTTTTGGCCGGTATTGTGCCGGGTTTTCTGCTGGCGCTAGGGCTTTCGATTTACGTTTACTTTTTTGCTGGCGACATGGTCACCTCAAAGACCAAGCAGCAGTCACGCCGCCACGCGCTTCTGCACGGCTTACTACCCGCACTGATGCCCGTTTTTGTCGTTGGGGCGATTCTCGCCGGTATTGTGACACCCACCGAGGCGGCGGCTTTTGCCGTGGTCTATGCGTTAATTTTGGGCGTCGTGCTCTACCGCAACATCAAGCTGGTCAACCTGCCGGGTATCTTCGCTCGTGCCATGCGCGATAGTGCAGTGATCATGGTCATCATGGGGCCGTTGCCGCCGCCAACTGGGTGCTAACGTTCGAACGTGTGCCCAATATGCTGACTGATTGGGCGCTGATGAGTATCGATACCCAGTGGACCTTCCTGATTGCCGTCATTCTTCTATTACTGGTGGTAGGCCTGTTCTTGGAGGGCATCGCGGCCATTTTGGTACTCGTGCCCATTCTTCACCCCATTGCGATGGCGCTGGGTATCGACCCATTGCACTTCGGCATCGTGGTGATTTTCAACCTGATGATGGGGCTGATTACGCCACCCATGGGGCTGTGCCTATTTGTTGCAGAGTCCGTCTCCGGGGTGGGAATGGGACCGATTATTCGCCGCATTCTACCCATGCTGGGCGTACAGTTCTTGATCCTACTGCTGATTACCTTTGTGCCTGAGCTGGTCACCTTCCTGCCACGCCTGGCGGGCTACTGATTCAACGCACTATAAGGAGCATGACGCCATGTACTCATCTATTGCCACGGTTTGCCTAAGCGGCTCGCTGGAAGAAAAAGTAGACGCCATTGCCGACGCTGGCTTCGAAGGCCTTGAGCTGTTTGAGAACGACCTCACCGCGTTCACCGGCACGCCCCGCGAGGTCAGGCGAGCTGATTCGCTCCCGGGGGCTTAAACTGGTCACTCTCCAGCCCTTTCGTGACTTCGAAGGGCTGCAAGGGCGCGCCCGGGAGCGAGCGTTTGACCGCGCCGAGCACAAGTTCGACCTCATGGAAGAGCTGGGTACGGATCTGCTGATGGCGTGCAGTACCGTTCATCCCGACTCATTACCAGGCTTAAGCCGCGCCGCCGATGACTATTATGAGCTCGGCGAGCGTGCCGCGCGGCGTAATTTGCGCGTGGCTTATGAGGCGCTGGCCTGGGGCGGCATATTCACGACTACCGCGACAGCTGGGAGGTAGTCCGACGTGCCGCGCATCCCAATGTCGGCTTAGTACTAGATACCTTCCATATCTTTTCCCGCCAAACGGAGCTGGGCACCATTGGGCGTATTCCGGGGATCGCATCTTTCTGGTACAGACCGCCGATGCGCCGCGTCTTTCCATGGATCACCTATCGTGGAGCCGCCACTACCGCTGCTTCCCCGGCCAGGGCGAGCTGCAGATGGATAGCTTTATGGCCATGCTGGAAGAGACCCGCTACGACGGCCCGCTTTCCCACGAGATTTTTAACGACGTCTTTCGCATGGGTCATAGTGACCAGACCGCCCGCGACGGGCTGCGCTCGTACCATTTGCTGCGCAGTATGCAGAGTGGCAGCGGGATTCCCGCGCCGCAACCGATCGAGTCGGTCGCCTTTCTGGAGATCGCCGTTGAGCCCGCGGATTTGGAATCGCTGCGGGCGCTACTCGGCGCGCTGGGCATGGCCTGCGTGGGTCGCCACCATACGCTGAATGCCGAGCGCTGGGCTGCCGGTGACGTTAATCTGGTGCTCAACACCGAATCGAGCTTTACCGGCCGTGTGCCGGGGCGCGATGCCACCGCGGTCACCGCCATCGGCCTGCGGGTAGGTAACGCTTATGAAGCATTCAAGCGCGCCGATAAGCTCGGATACGATATCGTCGAACCCGAAGAAGTCGGTGCTAGCCACCGCATGAGCGCGCTACGCAATGTGGATGGCAGCCTCTCCTATATCATTGATGACTCGCAACTCAGCCGCACTTGGGACCGTGAGTTCCCTGTCGATGTTCAGCCCGTTCCGCAGGGGCGCTGGTGGATATCGACCACATTAGCGTGGCGCTCTCCTACCATGATTATCTCTCATTGATGCTGCAGTACCGCGCTATTTTCCAGCTGGAGCCCACGCCCTCGTTCGATGTCACCGACCCCCGCGGCTTGATCCAGAGCCAAGTGCTACAAAATCATAACGGCCGTTTTCGCTTGGCGCTTAATGCCAGCGCCTCGCCGGATACTGCCAGCAACCGGTTTGTGCGCCAGTACGGTGGCTCGGGGATTCATCATGTCGCCCTGCGCACCAGCGCTATGCGTGAGACCAGCGCAGCGCTGCAACAGGCAGGGATACCGGTACTGCCGATTCCCGGCAACTATTACCGCGACCTGGCCGCACGTTTTGACCTTCCAGCACAAACACATGCGTGGATGCAGGATCACCATATCCTCTTTGATCAAGACAGTGGCGGTGACTTCCATCAGCTGTATACACAGCCCGGCAGCAAAGCGTTTTTCTTCGAGCTGGTGCAGCGTGACGGCTACCAAGGGCTCGGTGCACCAAATGCCTTTGTGCGTGTCACCGCGCAGCAGCGCCTGGAAGCTACCATTGACGGCCTTACGCAAGACGCGCCGAACCATGACGCAGGGGAGAAACAAGCATGATCAAACTGGGACTGGTCGGCGAGGGCATCGCCAAATCGCAATCTCCCGACCTGCATGAGCGCTTAGGGGCATCGTTAGGCGTACCGGTGCGCTACGATTTAGTCGACAGCCTGGGGGTCGCGGATTTTGATTTTCCCAACGCCATTCAAAGGCTGCGTGAGGAGGGCTACCGCGGCACCAATGTCACCTTCCCTTTTAAAGAGCAGGCCGCACAGTTGGCCGATATCCGCGGTGAAGGGGTGAAGCGCGTTGGCACCGCCAATACCTTACTGTTCGATGCGGCGGGTTTGCGCGCTGAAAATACGGATTACACCGGTTTTATCAGCGCCTACCGCCACTCGTTCGGTGATCAGCCAGCGGGGAATGTCTTATTGATCGGCGCTGGGGCGTGGGTCGGGCGGTAGCATGTGCACTAGGGGAGCTCTCGGCCAGCTGTGTCCATATTCTTGAGCGCGATGAGCGTCGCGCGCAAAGCCTTAGCCATGACCTCAACAGCATGGGCATCACCGCACAATGCATCACCCCTGAGCAGGCACAGCGCGAACTATCCCAGTGGCACGGCGTGGTCAACTGCTCGCCGATCGGCCACATCAATCACCCCGGTTGCCCGATCGATACTGCTGGGCTAGGCGCCCAGCACTGGGTGTTTGATGCCGTCTACATTCCCGCCCACACCGAACTTTTGAAGGCCGCCCAGCAAGCCGGCGCTAAAACGCTCTCGGGCGTTGATCTGTTCGTGTTTCAAGGTGTGGATGCGTTTCGCTTTTTCACCCATGACCGCATCGCTACTGAGCAAATCGACCCTCATGTGATACCGCTGCGTACTCACTATATTGAACAGCTTGTCTCGCCAAGCGCGCAAAGTAAGCCATGATGCCTTTGTAAAATAGCGTACAATAATTCGCCATTCGAACTACGCTATTGACCACCATGAGGCGCTGAAGAGGCTGCTATGCTCGCAATACTCGCGATTACCACTCCTATCTTTCTGCTGATCGGTATTGGCTATGTGGCACGGTGGAGTGGTGTGATGCAGCGCGAGCAGGTGCAAGGTGTCGGCATTTTTGTGCTGTATTGCGCCCTGCCTGCCCTGGTCATTCGCGCACTAAACCAGCAGTCTTTGGAGGCTATTTTTCAGCCCCACTATTTGGTTGCTTATGGGCTTGGTTCGCTAGTGGTGTTAGGGGCTGGGTTGGTGCTTTGTTTAAAGTTGCAGCGCCAGCCCCTTAATGCTAGCGCAATGCAGGCGCTGGGCATGGCCGCAGCCAACAGTGGTTTTGTTGGCTACCCGGTGGCGGCGATGGTCATCGGTTCGCCGGCGGCGGTGCTCTTGGCGCTCAACATGCTCATTGAGAACCTGCTTGTTATTCCCACCGCACTGATTCTTGCTGAAATGGGTAACCAGCATGGGTCAAGCGTATGGAAAACCGTTCGTCAAACCGCGCTCAATCTGGCCAAAACCCGGTACTCATCGGGCTCACGGTGGGTATACTGATTGCAGTAACAGGCGTCGCCATACCCGGCCCAATTGAGAAAGTGATCAATATGCTGGCGGATGCGGCGGGGCCAGCGGCGCTGTTCGTTATCGGGGGTCGCTATTTGGCCTTCAGGTTAAGGGGATGATGCGCGATGTGGGGCAGATCGTGATCGGCAAGCTACTTATTCACCCCTCGCCATCCTGGTCGCGTTCCTGCTTATTCCGGATATCGAGCCGATCTACTTTGCCGGTGCGCTCTTATTCGCTGCCTCGCCAATGATTAGTATTTATCCGCTATTCGGCCAGCGCTATGGCTTAGGCGGGGTTAGCGCCACCGCCATGCTAGTGGGGACGATCGCTTCTTTCTTCACAATCAGCTTAATCATTTGGCTAATGACGCTGTCAGGACTAATAACGTTTTAAGCCTCGAACTCAAACAAAGATAAAATTTTCGCAGCCAAGGATAACAAAATGAGCCAACCTGCTGATCAACAGCCCTGCGCCGTCGTGACCGGTGGCGCTAGAAACATTGGTCAAGCCATCGCCCTGCGCTTACAGCAAGATGGCTATCGCGTGGTCGTTGTGGATATCGTCGAACCCGAAGCACCGACCCTACAAGCAGATGCGTATCAGGTCGATCTGGCTGATGCAGACGCTACTCGCCGCGTAATGGCAGAAATCGCCGAACACCATGCAGTAACACGGCTGGTCAATAACGTAGGCATTGTTGCCCCCGCACTGATTGAAGAGGCGCAGCTTGAGGACTTCGATAAATTAATGCATCTGAACGTACGCTCTGCGCTGATCTGCACCCAGGCGCTGCTCCCCAGCATGAAGGCAAGTGGCATGGGGCGTATCGTTCTGAACACCAGCCGAGTGGTACTTGGCAAAGAGGCACGTACGATCTATAGCGCCACCAAAGGGCACTGCAATCCATGGCGCGCACATGGGCGTTGGAACTTGCCGAACACAATATTACGGTTAATTGCGTTGCGCCAGGCCCCATTGCGACCAGTGCTTTCTGGCAAAACAACCCACCCGATTCTGAACGCGCCCGACGCATCGTCGAAAATATTCCGCTAAAACGCATGGGCCAGCCCGAGGATGTCGCTCAGGCCGTTAGCTTTTACTGTGATGAGCGCAGTGGTTTTATTACTGGCCAGACGCTGTTCGTATGTGGTGGGGTGACCGTCGGCTAGGCAGTGAAGCTTACTTCACAACCCCTTTTTCACGCAGGGTGCTGATTTCCTCAGCGCCTTTTGCAGTAAGCGCGCTAACACGCTATCGGTGTCCTCGCCCAAGCGTGGCGGCGGCTTGTGATACTCCAAGGGAGTTTTGGAGTATTTGATAGGATTGGCCACCCCGGTATTGAGCCATTTTCGGTCTCCAGCGCAACCTGCATTTTGCGCGCTTTCACCTGGGGATCATCAAAGACCTGGGCAATATTCTGAATCGGCCCACAGGGAACGCTGATAGCACTGAGTACCTCGATCCATTCACGGCTTGAGCGACCCTGGGTGATGGTGACCATTTGCGGGATTAGATCAAGCCGGTGCTTGACGCGCTCAGGGTTAGTGCTGAACCGGGGATCGCTTGCCAAATCAGGTCGCCCGACGGCATCACAAAACCGTTTGAACTGCCCATCGTTACCGATTGCAATGATGACTTTTTCACCGTCGGCCGTCGGAAACGGTTGGTAAGGCACTAGGTTAGATGGTATTCGCCCGTCCGGGTCGGTGGGGTGCCACTGCAAAAGTAGTTCATCGCTTGGTTCGCCAGCCAGCTCACCTGAACATCCAGCAGCGCCATATCGATATATTGGCCCTCCCCGTCTGGTGCCGGTGGTGCAATGCGCCAAGAATAGCGATGGTAGCGTTCATCCCGGTGGTCAGGTCTGAAACGGCCATGCCTACCCGCTGTGGCCCAGCGCCCGGTTCTCCATCGGCGGCTCCGGTAATGCTCATTAATCCGGCTTGTGCTTGAATCAGATAGTCGTAACCTGCCATGGAGGCCATTGGCCCCGTCTGGCCAAATCCGGTAATCGAGCAGTAAATCAGTCGCGGATTGATCGCCTCTAATGTCGCGTAGTCGAGCCCTTTTCTTGCTAAACCACCGCTTTTGAAGTTCTCTACCAGAATATCGCTTTCAGCTGCCAATTCACGCACCAGCGCCTGACCTTCAGGCTGGCCGATATCCACGGTCACCGAATGTTTGCCGCGATTGGCGGAAAGGTAATAGGCCGATTCCGAGGTGTCGTTGCCCTCCCGGTCTTTTTAACCAGGGAGGCCCCCAGTGGCGGGTATCATCACCAAGTGTGGGGTGTTCGATCTTGATGACCTCAGCGCCCATATCCGCCAGTATTTGGGTACACCAAGGCCCCGCCATTACCCGGCTTAGATCCAGTACTCGTAGTCCTTTCAGTGGTCCCGCCATGGCAGCCCCCGGTCATTATTGAACCTCCTGGGATTGATCGCCGACATGGCGCGCGTCACGGCGCGATGAAATAAACCGATAAAGTGCTAGGGTGATAGATCCCACCGTGAGCGCAATAAACACCCAGGTGATCGGACCTCGTACGAAGATCGATAGGTCATTACCGCCAATGAGCAGTGAGCGGCGCAGATTATCTTCAAACATCGGCCCTAAAATAAATCCGATCAGGAACGGTGCCGCCGGTATGGCGGCGCGATTGAAAATATAACCCACTACGCCAAAGGCCAGCATCAGCCATACGTCAAAGGTATCGTTATTGACTGCGTAAGCACCATAAACGCAGAACATCAACACAATGGGAAGAGAACCGACTTAGGAATATCGGCTATCAAAGAGAAGTACTTAATCGCCGCATTGCCTACGACCAGCAGTATCACAGAGCTGCACATGATGCCGATGAATAGGGCATAAATAAGTGTTAGGTTTTCCTGGAACATAAGCGGACCAGGCGTCAGCCCATGCACCATGAAAGCACCTAGGATGATGGCAGTGATAACGTCCCCTGGTATACCTAGCGATAACAGAGGAATCAACGTAGCCCCGGCGACACCGTTGTTCCCAGCTTCAGCAGCCGCTACGCCTTCCACCTCCCCCTTACCAAAATTTGCTCTATTAGGAGAACGCCGGCGTGCATCACTGTAAGAAATAAAAGCGGCAGCGGTGGCGCCGGTGCCGGGAATCGCACCGATAATGACGCCGATCAAGCTACCTCGCACGATGCTTTTCATGCACCGTTTTAGCTCGGCGAATGATAAGCCGACGCCACTCGCTTTCGTTTTTAGATGGGGAATCGCTTTCTTACGATAAAATTCCATAATTTCTGGAATCGCAAAAGGCCAATTAACAGCGGAATAAAGGAGATGCTGTCCATCAAGTTATAGTTGCCGAAGGTCAGGCGCTGAGAACCAAATACATCGTCCAACCCGACCAGGGACAGCAAGATACCCAGCAAGGCGGCCATCAGCCCTTTAATCATAGAGCCGCTAGCCAGGGATATGATGATGGTAAGTGAAAAGCAGATCAGCCAGAAAACTCGGGCGCACCGAAATTAAGCGCGATTTTAGCCAAATAAGCGGCAAAGAAGATCAACGCAATATTAGAGATAAAATCAGCGATAACCGACGAGTAGAGAGCGGCTTTAAGGGCTTTCTTCGCATGCCCTTGTTGGGCCATGGGGTAGCCATCGAGCAGTGTACAGGCAGAAGCGGGCGACCCCGGCGTTCTTATCAGAATAGCCGTAATCGAACCACCGTACATACCCCTTTATAAATACCTACCAGCAAAGGATGGCTGCAATGGGTTGCATTGAAAGGTAAAAGGCAACGCTAGCGCCACTGCCATAGTTGCCGTCAAGCCTGGTATAGACCCAACGACCACGCCGATGACCACCCCCACGGCGATCGCCAGAAAATTTTCCAAGCTAAAAATAGTTGTATGACTTCCGAAAAATTATCCATAGCTCACCTAGAAAATAATGAGAAATTCAGAGCCAAAATGGCATTATCGGAAGCGGCACATTCATTACCCTCAACAAACAAGAATGTAACGACGATAGGGAAACAGGAATGCCATGCTATATACCCACCACGTACGAACAGGGTGCGCTATAAATAAGACCAGTGTTGCCAGAATGCCGCAGAACACAGCTCCCATCGATTCAAACAAGGCAATATAGATCGCCAATGCGACGATCATCATTACAAAACGCCGTGGCGAACCTTTTTATCGCTCGTTCATCTTCCTCACTATTGCCTGCCACCAATAACCCTTGAAAGATGAGCAGAACGGAGAACAGCAATATTAACCAGCCAACGATCCGTGGCAGCCATTGAGGCGACATCATGGGGTTTTGTAAAATCGGTGGTTCATTGATGTAGTTAGGCACTAAGTAAAAAACCAGCACGAGGGAAAAGCAAAGCAGCACAACCCCGCTATCACATCACGGGGATCCTTTACCTTCACTCTACGCTTGGAATCCGAGGTAATCATTGCTGCCTTCTCCAGGGGGTAACAGGAGAGGCGAGGACACGTGTCCTCGCCTCAGTGTTTAATGAGCGATTACCTAGCTTACTGGCTGATACCAGCCTGCTGAGCTACGCCTTCCCAACGCTCTACTTCATCAGCGATGAATTGCTTAAATTCTTCGCCAGCAACCTGGCCCGGTTCAGCCCCCAATTGTTCAGCAAAATCTAAAAACTCTTCACGCTCCATGACGTTTGCTAGAGCATCCTTCATAACGCTTTGCGCTTCTTCTGGGAAAGAGTTATGCGCGACTAGGCCGAACCACGCAGTAGTGACGAACTGGTCGAGGTTATACTCGCCCACTTCCGATAGCGTTGGAACATCAGGTAGGTATTCGGAGCGTTCAGCAGAGGTAACGGCCAATGCGCGCAAATCGCCCGAGCGGATATGGGAAAGTACGGTTGGCATGTTCTCGAACGAAACATCCACATCGCCACCTAATAGCGCAGGTAGCGCTGCGCCACTGCCCGCAAAAGGCACCGCGGTCATGTTGGTGTCGGTCAACGTCTTGAATAATTCGCCAGACATATGAATAGAACTGCCCACGCCGCTATGGCTGAAGGTCATGTTCTCTTCTTTCGCAGCTTCAACAAACTCAACCACGCTTTCGTAAGGGCTATCTGCCGGAACGACCATGACATTGGGAATATCGATCATGTTTTGTAGAAAACAAAGTCCTCTACCGGGTCATAAGTTAGATCAGGGTAGATGGCAGCGCCGATGGTGTGACCGGGTGAAGCCATGAGAATAGTGTGGTCGGCATCACGCCCACCCCGAGCGAGACGTCCAGTGCCTACGGTAGAACCTGCGCCCGGGCGATTTTCTACAACCACGTTCGTATCAAGCTGTTGCTGAAGTAAGTCAGCAACGCGGCGGGACAAAACATCCGTTGTGCCGCCTGGGGCATAGGGAACCACAAGCCGAACGTCATCGGTTGGCCACTCATTGGCGTTGGCAGAGGAGACAGTAAGGCCGAGTGCTAGGGCGCTACCGCAAGCAGCCAGACATGTTGAGCTAAGGAATTTGTTCATTTTTCTTCCTGTGCGTTGTTTAGTTATTTTTTATACTTAAGCATTGTTCGTAATACGTACACGTATTCGTATCTACTACTCTGAGATTACGTTGTTGCTAACCTTTTAAAAACACAACTTTAGTAGCAAGGGGCTTTAATCACTGCGGATAGGGGCCCATCGCTCACTTTACCAACGTTCACCCATCGATAAGTTCGCAATGCGAACTTTTTACGATATCTTTTATTTCATACCCTCAAGACAATTTCAAATTTCAAGGCAATGGATAGTAAAAAAATGCAGGAAGAGATATTGAGTGAAGATAGCCGTGATTTTGTAACAGCGCTTGCTAGCGGCTTAGAGGTTATACAGGCATTCGACCATGACCACCCGCGTATGACATTAAGCGAGGTGGCTACGCGGACAGGAATGAATAGAGCAAAAGCTAGGCGCTTTTTACTCACGCTGCATGCTCTGGGGTATGTCCGTAAGCAACAACGTTACTTTGAATTAGCTCCCCGTGTTCTCCAGCTAGGCTATGCCTTTTATCGGCTAATAATTATAGGGACGTTATCCAGCAATATTTAGAAGATATTACTGCTGAAACCGGAGAGTCCTCATCGCTTGGCGTGCTTGATGGCAATGAGGTCATTTACGTAGCACGCTCTGCAGCAAAGCATCGCTTGATGGCAATTACGCTGTCCGTAGGCACCAGATTGCCGGCGGCGCATACGTCCATGGGGCGCATGCTACTGGCTCAACTTAGCGATACGGATCTTGAACACGTCCTGTCGTCGCTTGTGCTAGAACCCTACACCGATAAAACGGTGACTGATGTTCATGAACTACGAAGCCAAATCAGTAAAGCGCGACAGCAGGGCTATGCTATTTCTGATCAAGAACTTGACTCCGGCTTGCGCTCCATCGCCGTTCCTGTCTATGACGCCAAGCAGCATTTAATGGGCGCGATTAATATCAGTACTAACGCTGCTCGGGTCGATCTCGATACGTTGATTAATGTTTACTTACCTGTCTTGCAAAAGAAAGTGGCTCAAATACGGTCGCACATTAATTAGACCCTACCATCACAGCCTCTAGCGCAGCTCGATAACCTTGCGTCCCTAGCCCGGCAATCACACCATCGGCACGCAGCGAGACGTAAGAGTGATGCCTAAATGCTTCTCGCTTGTGCACATTAGATAAATGTACCTCAATCACTTTGCCATCAAAGGCATTGAGGGCATCAAGAATGGCCACTGAAGTATGCGTAAAAGCGGCGGGATTGATAATAATCGCCTGGGTGCCATCAAGGCGTGCGGCGTGAATAGCATCAATCAACGCCCCTTCGTGATTACTTTGTAGGCAGAGTATGTCCCAATCTGCCATCACCGCTTTCTCTCGCAACATGTTATTTACATCGTCTAACGTCTCGTAGCCGTATATCTCCGGCTGACGACTACCCAGCAAATTTAGATTAGGGCCATGTAATACCAAAACTTTGCCTTGACTCATTACTCACTTCCACCCTGCGCAGTGTTTTTATAAACTGGTTTTTAAACTAATTTTATAAACTGGCTAACCGCTTAGATTGACGATACTGCCTGTTCTATCACTTAACTCGCCAATTGCGCCAGCGCCTGTTCAAGCGATACCTGCTGGCGTTGGGTATACAGTTCAATCTCATCTATCACGGTAGTCCCTAAAGCCTGCTCGAATTGCTGTTGGCTGGCGCTACTGCCGTAGTTATCGTGGCTGCTTTCGCCCAAATTGGACTGGAAAATACCGGCCGCACTCACGGGTAAGAAATCTTCATAAATCATTGGTGTGACTGACAGGGAGCCCTGCTCGATCAGTTGATCGACTTGTTCTGCTGAAACCGACCCTTGCACCGACACTCCCTTCACGGCGTGGTAATGAAAGAAAGCTAGCGCTTCACGACGCAGAGTGGCGTAATCATCGGGGAACGCGGTAAACACTTCCGCCAAATGGGCTTGATGAGCGTCATTATCCGCGGCCTTGGGCGCGCTTTCTCGCGCCGTCGCCAGCAGGCGATCATAAAGCTCGCGTCCCTTTTGGGTTAACGCAACACCGCGCTGCTCGATTTCACCAAAGCGCGCGGTGTGCTTGCCCTCGGCGGCATCCGCGAAAGCGATGGTTTCCTCTAACGCTTTGAAACTGGTCTGGCGCAAGAGTATCGGGCAGTCGCGGCGGGCGGGCCTTCAATGGTTGCTTTTGGGTCAATACCTACACTGGGCATACGTCGCTGTACTTCATCGATATCCAGCGTTCTCGGGGTTAGGTGATTAATGTGGGGCCCGCGGAAACAGACCACGTCGGCAATTAGCCGATGCTCATTATGTAAACGGTCATAAGTAGCCAAATCGACCGTGGCGTTGTCATGCCAGCGGAACGTTTCCAGCGCCTCCTGAACAAACTGCTCGGCATCGGCAGCATTAAGCCCACCCTGCTGTTCAAAGCGCTCGATCAACGTTTTGACGTTGTCAGTAAAAATATCGCGACCACGTACAATCTTGCTCGCCTGTTCCCTTAGTTCGACTTTTTCAATCAGCTCAAGGCGCAGTAACGAGGTAAAAACACGAAAAGGATTGCGCTTGAGTGCACTATCAGCGACCGGACGAAACGCCGTGGAGTGAACGGGCACGCCTGCTGCCGACAGATCGTAATAGCCAACCGGCTCCATCCCCATCACCGCGAACATGCGACGTAGCATGGCAAGTTCGTCCGCGCTGCCCACTCGGATAGCGCCGTGTCGTTCTACGTTGATCCGCGTCAGCTCATCGCTATCCTGCAGCGCACTGTTAAGCGCAGGATTAGCAGCTAGCACCTCTCGATTAACGGCTTCAACCAGCGACAATAAAGTGCCGTATTGCGGCACCTCCTGCTGATACATCGCCGACATCGCGCTGGAAAACTGGTCGCGGATTTTATCGCTGCTAACGTACACTGAACACATGGCGCCATCCTGATAATTAATAAGCATTCTCTACATAGTAGCGCTATTAGTAGCGAATGAATTTCATATTTTCCGCAGCTTGCTATACATAAAGCCCATTCAATGCAGGCTATAAAACCTGCCTGGAGCACGGTGCCAAACCTGTTACATTAAGCCCTTCACCCTGTGGACGTAGGCTGGCTCCATGACGCTTCCTCTCTATTTAGGCCTACCGATGTGGGCCAATCAAGATTGGCTCGGTAGCCTTTATCCGCGCCATGCAAAATCCGAACTGTTAAGCGACTATGCCACGGTATTTTCGAGCGTTGAGGGCAATACCACCTTTATAGCGGTATACCAAAGCCCGAAACAGTCGCCGCCTGGGCACGCCAAGCCCCTTCCCACTTTCGTTTCTGCTTTAAGCTGCCGGCTAGCGTGACCCATGACCAACGGCTGACCCGTTTAGACCAAGCGTGGGATTTTTAGCCGCCCTTGAACCGCTTCACGATCGACTGGGTCCGACCATGGTCCAGTTACCGCGGGATTTTGGTCCCCAGGAGCTTCCTCAGCTTGAGGCGTTGCTCGCCGCTTGGCCGGCCATTTACCTTGCGCAGTAGAGGTACGCCACCCTGCGTTTTTCCACAAAGGGAGCGCAGAAATTGCTCTTAACCGCTTGTTGATAACTTATTCGGCCAACCGCGTGATGCTCGATGTTCGTCCGCTCTTCTCAACCCCGGCAAACGACCATATGGGCCTGGCCCATGCTCAGCAAGAAAAGCCGAAACTCCCGCTACACGTACTTTCCACGGCAAATTATCCGGTGATTCGCTTCATTGGCCATATTGACAAAACAATAAATAGTGGTTACTTCACCGCCTGGAAGGCTCAACTAAAGCTGTGGATAAATCAGGGGAAAACCCCTTTCTTATTTGTGCATACTGCAGATAATCGTGAGTCCCCACAGATGGCCCGTTTACTTTATAACACGCTCGGAGAAGTGACCTCATTGCCTCCCCCTTGGCCCCTTTGCAGGTGAAAAGCAAAGCCAGCTGTTTTAGTCCTCCTTTTAGGTCAGCTAACTGGCATGCTTGCGGTTGATCAGATAAATTGCGCTTACTTTCGGAAAAGGACGCTGGCAATAACGCTATTTTCCGAAAACTCGCGTGTACAGCACGCAGTAACGTACACAACAATCGACTAAATGGGTGATGTATGGCGAAGCTTGCACATGCGCAGTGGTCATCGCGAATGACCTTTGTGCTGGCCGCCGCTGGTTCAGCGGTGGGCCTAGGGAATATCTGGAAATTCCCCCTACATGGTGGGCGAAAGCGGTGGGGCTGCTTTCGTCTTTGTCTATTTACTCTGTATCGCGCTGATTGGCTTGCCCATTCTCGTTTCTGAGTGGCTACTGGGGCGTCGTGGCCAGAAGAACCCTGCCAGCACGATGTCAGAGCTGGCCCGCACAGCGAATAAGCCTAAAGCATGGGCCATTGTTGGCATTAGCGGCATTATCGGGGCCTTTTTGATCTTGTCGTTTTACAGCGTGATTGGCGGCTGGTCGCTCTACTACACCTTAAACTCGGTCAGCGGTGCCTTTAGTGGTCAAGACGCCGACGGTATTGGCGCACTGTTTAATGGCATGCTCAGTAACCCAGGATTACTACTACTGGGTCACTCGGTCTTTATGCTGTTGGTTATTGGCATTGTCGCCCGCGGTGTTACTAAAGGCCTTGAGGGTGCTGTGCGAATCTTGATGCCGGTACTCGCGCTATTGCTCGTTGTGCTTATCGGTTACGGCATGTCGACCGGCCACTTTGGCGAAGCACTAACGTATATGTTCAACCCTGACTGGAGCAAACTTACAGCGGAAACCGTGCTAGCCGCCCTGGGCCACGCCTTCTTCACCCCTCTCTTTGGGGATGGGCATTATGATGGCTTACGGCTCTTACCTGGGTAAAGATATCAATCTGCTGCAAACCGCCCGCACGGTTATCATCATGGATACCGTCATCGCCTTGGGCGCTGGTTTAGCCATTTTCCCAATCGTATTTGCGAATAACCTGGATCTTGCTTCAGGTCCTGGGTTGATTTTCGTCACTCTACCGCTGGCATTTGGCAATATGGACGGCGGCATAATCCTGGGCTTAATGTTCTTCTTGCTGCTCACGTTTGCGGCACTAACCTCGGCGATTTCACTGCTTGAGCCGGTGGTTGAATTCATTGAAGAACGCACGCCGCTCAGCCGTGTCATGGCAACGGTTGTGGCAGGCGTAGGCGCCTGGTTACTGGGCATTGCGGCACTGCTTTCGTTCAATGTGTGGAGCGAGCCGCTCATGTTTGGGCTAGGCGTGTTTGATTTGCTGGATACGCTGACCAGCAAAATAATGCTGCCGCTGACGGGGCTAGGTGCGATTCTTTTCACCGCCTGGTGCTTAGAGCGCAAGAGTGTAGAAGCGGAACTTGGGCTTTCAGAGACCGGTAAGAGTGTATGGAATATCATCGCGCGCTATTTAGCGCCCGCTGGCGTTATCGCTGTGTTCGTGACAGGGCTTATTTAAAGTAAGCCGTCACTATCCTACTGTTTGCTAGCCCCAGAAAAGCTAGCCTCAGTGCAATTCGCTCTCTTGCCGATCTTCATCGGGCAAGGGGGCGATATCCCGCGATAATTTCTGAAACTCACGATGCAACTCAATACCGCGACGCGCTCTTAAGCTTCGCTGGCAGCGCTACGCTGGCGCTGAGCGTGCTCATCCACTTGCATGCTCATAAAGATATCGAGCAATTCGCTTTTAACCGAGGTGATTCGTTCGACGTTTCTCATAATCGACGTTCCTCCAGGTGAATATGCCTTCTTCCACCTGCATCCATGGCGACTGTTATGATGCAGTGCGGCACTTCAATTCTTACTATAACTTACTTGACAAAATGATGACTAATCTTAAAAAATTTGCTTAACGGCCTTTAAACGCTGGCAAAACGCCGCCTGTTAGTCAGTAGCTCTATTCACATAGACAGTAAATCGGTCCCCATAAGAAGTAGCTCTGCCCACATAGTTAGTGGCCCCGCCCACTCATTGAGGCATACTGTGGTCACCAGCATTAAAGCAACGCAAAGCTAGCAAAGAGCAAATAGGCTAAAACGATCGTTTAAAACATTTGTGTATTAACGTACTGTTGTATACCTGTTTGTTGAGCACCTAATTTGTTGAGCACCTAAGGAGCTGAACGTGAGTCGCGCCCTGTTCGATGAAATGAGACGCCGCATGGAGCACTTTCGACGCTCCGAGCAAAAGGTGGCGCGGTTTGTACTGCGCAATCCAGAAGAGGTCATCCACATGCGTATCGTGGATTTGGCCACCGAAGCCACCGTTAGCGAACCCACTGTGGTGCGCTTTTGTCGTGCGTTGGGTTGCAATGGTTTTCAGGATTTCAAGCTACAGCTAGCGCAAATGCTGGCCAGTGGCAGCCAGTTCGCGCAGTTCTCCATGAACGATAGCGACTCTGTCGCTGAATTCTCCCACAGCATTTTTGACTCTACCGTGGGCACATTGCTCTCGGTGCGAGACCGGCTGGATAATGAATCCCTAGGGCGTGCGGTGAATGCGCTGGCAATGGCTAATCGCGTGGAGTTTTACGGCTTTGGCGCGTCTGGTGCCGTGGCCTTTGATGCCCAACACAAGTTTTTCCGATTACAAATTTCTACCTCAGCCTACGCCGACCCCCATATGCAGAATATGTCGGCGGTGACGTTAAAAGAGGGCGATGTGGTCGTAGCGATTTCACAAACCGGGCGCACCAAAGCGCTGGTAGCCAGCGTGCGCTTGGCTCGTGAAGCGGGTGCGACAGTCATAGGCCTATGCCCCAGCGGCTCACCCCTTGCTGAAGAGGTCAGCCTGCCGCTGTATATCGATGTTCATGAAGACACCGAAATCTACACCCCGCTTAGCTCGCGCATTGCCCACCTGGTCCTGATCGATGTACTCGCTGTCGGCGTGGCCAAAACCCGCGGGCCGAAACTCGCCGAACAGCTCAAAGCGGTTAAAAGAGCCTTAACACGCTGCGCTTTCCTGAAGAATCCTAATCGTTAACCTGTATACACAGCCAGTTCGCTGGCTGTGCTAGACTAGCCGCCTATTTTTGATCCGGCAGCGGCTACTATGGACGACGTCACGGCGATTCTCGATCAGCTCAACTCCGCCCAGCGCGAAGCAGTGAGCGCCCCCAAGGTAACCTGTTGGTGCTCGCAGGCGCAGGCTCCGGCAAAACCCGTGTGCTGGTTCATCGTATTGCCTGGCTGATGCAGGCCGAAGGGCTTTCACCCTACGCGCTACTGGCGGTCACCTTTACCAATAAAGCCGCCAAAGAGATGCGGACACGTCTTGAGGCGCTGCTGAGCATCTCGATGCGCCATGTGTGGTAGGCACCTTTCACTCCATCGCCCACCGCCTGCTGCGCACCCACTGGCAGGATGCCCGACTGCCGCAACACTTTCAGATTATCGACTCCGACGATCAGTTACGCCTGGTCAAGCGGCTGTTGAAAGATTACTCAATCGACGACGAACGCTATCCGCCGCGTCAGGTGCAGCATTTTATTTCCGGCTGCAAAGAGGGAAGGACTGCGCCCCACCAGGTGAATGTGGATGGCGATGCTTATATGGGCCAGATGGTCGAACTCTACGAACGCTACCAACTCACCTGCGAACGGGGCGGCTTGGTTGATTTCGGTGAATTGCTGCTGAGAAGCCTTGAGCTGCTGCGCGATAACCCAGCGCTTTTGAAGCACTACCAAGAGCGCTTTGGTCACGTCCTGGTAGATGAGTTTCAAGATACCAATACCCTGCAATACGCCTGGCTAAAACTGCTCACCGGCATGAAGACGCCGATGACCGCCGTCGGCGATGACGACCAGTCAATCTACGGCTGGCGCGGCGCCAAAGTGGAAAATATCAGCCGCTTTGAGCAGGAATTCCCGCAAACCCATACCGTGCGACTAGAGCAGAACTATCGCTCCACCAGCGCGATTCTGGAGGCCGCCAATACACTGATCAGCCACAACAGCGAGCGGATGGGTAAAAACCTGTGGACTGACGGTATCGAAGGCGAGCCGATCTCGATTTACGCCGGGTTTAACGACCTGGAGGAAGCGCGCTATATCGTCGATACCATCAAAGAGAAGGTCGACGAAGGCTTTAACCGCCGCGATATCGCGATTCTCTATCGCTCCAACGCCCAGTCGCGGCTGCTGGAAGAGACGCTGATTCGCCAAGGCATGCCCTACCGCATTTACGGCGGTCATCGCTTTACGAGCGCCTGGAGATCAAGAATGCCCTGGCCTACCTTCGCCTGATGCTCAACCGCGATGACGACGCCTCGCTGGAGCGGGTGATCAACGTCCCCACCCGCGGTATCGGCACGCGCACGGTAGAGATTGTCCGCCTGCGGGCTCGTGAACAAGGCATTCAGCTGTGGCAGGCACTCCACGATGCGATTAACGATGGCACCTTGAAAGGCCGCGCGGCCAATGCAGTGCAAACCTTCGCCAACTTGATTGAGCAGCTCGATAACGATGCCTCGGGGATGGCGCTGCATGAAATTATCGATCACGTTACCGTCCATACCGGCCTGATTGAACACCATAAAAGCGAGCGCGGTGAGAAAGGCCAAGCGCGGGTCGAGAACCTGGAAGAGCTGGTTACCGCGGCTCGCGCTTTTACACAAGGCGATGTTTTCGAAGCGCCCGAAGCGGGGAAGGCATGGCGGCGTTGGAAGCATTCCTCTCGGAAGCGGCGCTTAATGCAGGTGACCACGAAGCCGAAGAGTTTGAAGACAGTGTCCAGTTAATGACGCTGCACTCCGCCAAAGGTTTGGAGTTCCCCGTAGTGTTTATTGCCGGGGTCGAGGAGGGCTGTTTCCGCATAAGATGTCTATCGAGGAGCCGGGCAGGCTCGAAGAGGAGCGCCGGCTCTGCTACGTAGGCGTTACCCGCGCCATGCAAAAACTCTACCCTCACACGCCGAAACCCGTCGCCTGCACGGCAAAGAGGTGTTTCCGCGGCCCTCACGCTTTTTTGCGCGAACTACCGCCGCACCTGCTGGAAGAAGTGCGCTTGCGCGGGCATATTTCTCGCCCGGTGACCGCCTCACGTACCTCCCTTTGCCCAGCAAAGCGTCGAGAGTAGCGGCGATTTACCCGCCCTGCATGTTGGCCAGGGGGTTGAGCACCCGGTCTTCGGCGAAGGAATTATCCTTAACGCGGAAGGCGAAGGGGCCCGCGCCCGTGTCCAGGTCAGCTTTGAAGGCGAAGGCGTCAAATGGTTGGTACTTGGCTTTGCCAAACTGACGCCACTATAGGCAACTTTCAAGAGGGCATTATGAAACAACGCTTTAAACGCCTATTTCCTGAAGTTAGTAACGGTTGGCAAACACTGAGCGGCTACCAGCGCTTTGAACGTTTAGTATCAATGGTGCTGACCCTGGCCATCGGCGGAGCCGTGCTAGTGGCCATGTACTATCTGGTGATTCACGTGGTACAGCTGCTGTTTATTCAGAGCCGTGATCCCTTCGACTACCGCGTATTTCAAGCGTTATTCGACATGATTCTTACCGTCTTAATTGCCATGGAATTCAACAATTCTATCATTCGCACGATGACCAGTGGGAAAGGCTTTATTCACGTCGAAATCGTGGTGTTAATTGCGATTATGGCATTGGTGCGCAAATTTATGGTGTTGGATATGGAAGTCATCGATCCTTGGCAAATTGGTGCGCTATCGCTGGCGGTCTTGGCGTTAGGCGGCTGCTATTGGCTAGTGCGTCATGGCAACAGCATGAAAGACGCAGCGGATGATTGATCAGAAGGCTTGCGAGCTAAATTCGCTATAAAGCATACTAACAAACGAACATGGCGCACTTAGCGCCCTATAACAACAGCATGATTACTTTTGGAGTTTTGCTCACATGCAACGCCGTAACTTTCTCAAAACCGTTGGCCTAGGTGCCGCCGGTGTCGCTGCTGCCCCTTTGTAACCACTTCAAGTGCGCGCGCTCAAGAGACCTACACGTGGGATATGGTCACCTCGTGGCCGAAAAACTTTCCTGCCCTGGGCACTGGCGCAAATGACTTCGCCCGTCGGGTCGAGCAACTTTCCAATGGTCGCATGCAAATCCGTGTACATGGCGCGGGTGAACTAGTACCCGCACTCGAAGTATTCGACGCCGTGGCGGCCGGTACCGCTGAAATGGGTCACTCTGCGTCTTACTATTGGCGCGGCAAAGTGGCTGCCTCGCAGTTTTTTACCGCCGTACCGTTCGGTATGAACACCACCGAAATGAACGCCTGGTTGTACCATGGCGGCGGCCAGGAACTGTGGGATGAAATCTACGCTAACCACAACCTGAAACCCTTTGCAGTCGGTAACACCGGCACACAAATGGCGGGCTGGTTTAAGAAAGAAATCAACTCACTGGAAGATATGCAGGGCTGAAATTACGCCTGCCTGGCTTGGCGGGCGAGGCCATGAATGGCATCGGTGTGAGCACCGTCAACATGCCGGGGTCTGAGATTTTCACCTCGCTGCAAACCGGCGCTCTGGATGCCGCTGACTGGGTTGGGCCCTATAACGACCTGGCCTTTGGCCTGCACCAAGTGGCTGATTACTACTACACCTCGGCGTGGAACGAGCCAACGGCTGTGCTGGAAGGTACGATCAACCTTGATGCGTGGAATGCGCTCCCTGAAGATCTACAGGACGTCATTCGCGAAGCCGCCCGCGCGTCTAACTTGGCAATGATCAGCGAATTCGCCTTCCGTAATGCCCAGGCGTTGGAAGCACTGGTCGATGAGCACGGCGTTCAACTGCGCACCTTCCCTGAAGACGTCATGGCGGCACTTTACACCCTCGTCACAGGAAGCCATTCAGCGCCAGATAGACAGCGATGAGGAGTCACGCCGTGTGTATGAATCTTATTCAGCGTTTCAGAAACTCCTACGTCCGTTTAGTGACGTGGGCGAATACGCCTATCTCAAGAATCGTGACAACGTAGATGCCTAATCATTTAGGCAGATAAGCGGCAGGCACGGCGCTCTTAGCGCCCTTTGCTATTTTGGGCTGGACCATCATTGAAGGGCTCTAAGAAGGGCGCTACTCGCTATGAACGGCTCTTATACGTCCATTATCGTCTAAGGCGACCATGACAAAACGCGCCTCCGTCACTTTTTTGACGCTCTTCTATCCGCTGCCCATGGGGCGGGCGCACCCAGACCTCGACGTCAATTTTGATTGAGCTATGGCCAATCTCTTGTACCTGGGTGTAGACGCTGACCATAGAGCCAACACGCACTGGACTTAAAAATCCATGGCTTCAATGGCTACAGTGGCCGTACGGCCACCCGCTTCACGCCCAGCTGCCAATTCAGCAGCCTGATCCATTTGATTAACCAGCCACCCCCCGGGAATATCGCCATAAAGATTGGTATCTTGACGAGAAGCCAGTAATTTTAAAGTAAGCTTTCCTTGAGGGGCGGGTACGTCGTCCAAATCGGTTTCCAGAAGAGTCATGGGTTAGTCGCTTAGTCAGTTTATTGTTGTAAACGTTGTAGAAAGTCTACGTTGTCGATGGGTATTGCTGCATCGCAACACAAAGGGATGAATTTAGTTAACCATAAGAGGACGCCCGTTTGAATACTCTTTTAATTATTCTTTTAAGAACGCTTACAAATATACCTTTAAAAGCGATTTCCTCTTATGAAGACTTACGCTTCGTTTTAAAACGCACCCTACTACGCTGGATGTTGGCATTTCTGTTGGTGGTAACGCCCTTCGCCTGGGGGCAATCGTCCTCAATGAGCGGTACTTTAGGCGCAGTGGGCTCTGACACCATGGCAGGCCTAATGCTACGTTGGGGCGAAACGCTGACCGCCCGCTACCCAGACGTTAAGCTGCAATTTCAAGCAAGCGGTTCTGCCAGCGCGCCCACCGCCTTAGTAGCCGGTACGACTCGGCTTGGGCCGATGTCGCGTCCGATGAACACGGAAGAACGGGATAACTTTATTGAGCGCTACGGCTACCCGCCACTGGAGTTAAAGGTTGCCCGTGACGCCCTCATCGTTGTTGTCCACCGGCATAATCCATTACGTGCGCTAACCCGCCAGCAGGTCGATGCGATCTTCTCAACTACCCGCGCCTGTGGTGCCGATGCACCGATAAGGCGATGGGATCAGCTTCCGGCAACCCATGACTGGTCATTTGGCAGTATTGCGCTACATGGGCGTAACCTTGCATCCGGCACCCATGGGTTATTTCAACAACGAGCGCTATGCGGCGGCCTCTTTCGCAACGATATTAGCGAGCACCCTGGTTCATCGGCTGTCGTCGCTGCGGTGGGTGAGTCTGCTAATGCAATGGGGTACGCCGGGTTTAATCACCTGACCCCGGCCGTGCACGCGTTAAGCCTGTATAACGAAGACGGTATCGCTATACCGCCCGATGAAGCGGCGATACAGAGCGGTGATTACCCGCTATCGCGCTACCTTTATCTTTATGTGAATCTTCCGCCAGGAGAGAGCTTACCACCAGCCGAGCAGGCGCTGCTCACGTTGATTATGTCCGAAGAAGGCCAACAGATTGCGCGCGCATCCGGGTTTGTGCCTTTAACCCCAAGTGTTCTTAACGCTCAGCAAAGGTGGTAAACCACTGTCATCTAAATGACACATAAGTGTCTTAGTGTAGGGAGTCAATTTATGTACGTTGTTCTACGCCCACTGGTCAGTTCTGTGGCCACCCTGGTTGTGCCATGCCTAGTTTTGTCATGATAGTGATATGATCCCACCTCGCTTAACCTCTCCCAGGCAGTCATTACGTTTGCTGCAAGATCGGGTGGCCACGGGGCTAATCACCGCCGGTGGTGTCGGCGTGCTGTTGGCGATTCTCGCTATCGGCATCTTTTGGTGTGGGAAACCCTGCCGCTGCTGGCGATTGGAGATACCTTGGCTCTGGCTAAGCTCTCTCCTCTGGCGTGGGGCACCCTTAAAGCTGCGCTAGCCGCGCTGCTATTCGCGATTCCCGTTGCCTTAGGGCGGCGATCTACTCTGCTCTGTTTATGTCAGCGCGCCTGCGTGCGCGTATCAAGCCCGCGCTAGAAATGATGGAGGCCATTCCCGGCGTGGTGGTAGGTTTTATCGCCGGGCTCATTTTAGCACCATGGGTAGAGCGCCACTTGGCCAGCGCTTTAGTGCTGATTATTTGGCTGCCGCTCAGTGCCGGGCTTGCGGGTTTGCTCTGGCAACTGGCCAAAACGCGCCTGCGTCGTCGCTTACCGCTCTCCTGTGCAGGTCTCTGGTTAGTGCCTTGGCTCGCCTTAATGGTGGCGATAGCGTTATGGCTAGCTCCCTGGATAGAGCAGCTGTGGTTAGGTGGTGATCTGCGTCAGTTGCTGGACCAACGCTTTGGCATGGATTACGCCACCCGTAACGCGCTGATTGTTGGTCTTGCGATGGGCTTTGCCGTTATCCCCAGCATCTATTCGCTGGCAGAAGATGCGCTCGTCGATGTGCCATCTAGCTTAATTGAAGGTGCCCAGGCGCTGGGTGCCAGCCGTTGGCAAGCGTTATGGAAAGTTGCTCTCGTGGCCGCTGGCCCAGGGATCTTTTCGGCAGTCATGATCGGCGCTGGACGGGCGGTGGGTGAAACCATGATTGTGCTTATGGCCAGTGGCAATACCGCCCTGTTTAGCGCCAGTCCCTTTGAAGGCATGCGCTCCATGGCCGCCGCTATCGCCATTGAGTTGCCAGAAGCGTCACCCGGTGGGCTGACCTACCATCTGCTGATTTTGGCCGCGCTGGTGTTGTTTCTCTTTACGTTCCTGGTTAATACCCTCGCAGAGGTAGTTCGCCAGCGCTTGCGCCGCCGTTATCGCCAGATGGGGCACGTCATGACCTCTGGCGCAGCTAACACCGCCTCTCGCCACGCTCGTTTTCACTGGCTCAATGACGCTTGGCCCTGGCTATGTGCCGCCAGCGTGGCGCTTTCTCTCTGATGCTCGGCGCATTACTGGCGCTACTGCTAACACGCGGGCTTGGTCACTTCTGGCCCGCTGCGCTGGAAGAGGTGACTCTCCGTTCAGGCGAGACCTTGGCAGGCGAAGCCGTACGTGATGTGGCGCTACCGCAACAGCCGGGGAATGAACGCCTCTATTTTACCGGTAATCAGGACATCAATGGAGTGCGTTGGCGTTGGGTAGCGATTGAAGAAATTGCCGAGCGCTCCCAACCCAACGACCTGATTCGTCTAGAGCGAAGCCCTGGGGAGATTTTATCGGCCGCTTGGTCGCCATTGAGCAGAACGACCAGCGCTGGAGGAGATGCCGCTTGGCAACGGCTAAACACGCTGCTGGCGCTGCCTGCCAGCCAGCGTCCCGAAAGCCAGCTATTACTCGCCACGGTGAACGGCCAAACTTTGCGCCAACCGCTTGCCAGCGTAGTGAGTGCTGAAGCTCCCAATGCCATGAACGTTTGGCAGAAAACGGTCACCTGGAGCGATGCCGTTTGGCGGTTCCTAAGCGAAGGGCCCCGAGCAGCCAATACTGACGGTGGTGTCTGGCCAGCTATCTTTGGCACGGTATTAATGGTTATTTTAATGTCTGTCATCGTGACCCCGTTTGGGGTGCTGGCGGCGATTTATCTCAATGAAATTGCTCACCAGGGGAAGCTGACTCGGCTGGTGCGCATTGGTGTGCGCAATCTGGCGGGCGTACCGTCGATTGTGTACGGCGTTTTCGGCTTGGGAGTGTTTGTTTACGGCATTGGCGGGTCGTTGGATGAATGGTTCTTCAACGATACGCTGCCCTCGCCAACGTTCGGCACTGGCGGCCTGCTATGGGCGTCACTTACCCTTGCGCTGCTGACCCTGCCGGTTGTGATTGTGGCAACCGAGGAAGGGCTGGCGCGTATTCCTGAGGCCCAGCGCGAAGGCGCCGTGGCACTTGGTGCTACTCGCTTAGAGATGCTTACCCGCATCGTACTACCTATGGCGGCCCCCGCTATGCTGACAGGGGTCATTTTGGCCGTTGCCCGCGCCGCCGGTGAGGTGGCTCCGTTAATGCTGGTCGGTGTCGCCAAGCTAGCACCACAGATGCCGATTGATAGTGAGTTTCCTTACCTTCATCTAGATCGCAAGTTTATGCACCTTGGCTATCATTTATTTGATACCGCCTTTCACGGTGAAGATGTGCAGGCTGCCATCCCGCTAGTTTATGCCACAGCGCTACTTTTAGTGTTGATTGTGCTGATGCTTAATCTAACTGCCATATTTCTACGTCATTATCTTAGGCGTCAACGGGGAAGCGAATGCTAGCGCAATCACATTCAATCAATACCTCTCAGCCACCAGTGACGCACTTTTCAGCCGACAGCTGCTGCCTGAGCATTGATCACTTGAGCCTCGCCTATGCGGGGAAAGAGGCGTTGCGCGACTTAACCCTTAGCGTTCCGCGTCATCGTGTAACGGCTTTTATCGGTCCCTCAGGGTGCGGTAAATCAACTCTGTTAAGAGCTATTAATCGTCTCCACGACCTGAATGAATCGGTAACGCATAGCGGTAAAATCACGCTGGAAGGGCAAGATATTCACGCCCCGCAAACGAATGTGACCGAGCTACGGCGACGGGTAGGGATGGTATTTCAAACGCCCAACCCCTTTCCTATGTCGATCTATGAAAATGTCGCCTTTGGATTACGCTTGCAGCAGCGCCTTCCCTAAACGCAAAAGGGATGACATTATCGAATGGGCCTTAACTTCCGCCGCGCTATGGGACGAGGTTAAAGACCGCCTGCACCGCTCCGCCTGGCAGCTTTCAGGTGGCCAGCAGCAGCGCCTCGTCATCGCCCGCACGTTAGCCGTAAAGCCCGACGTACTGCTGCTGGATGAACCGGCCTCAGCGCTAGACCCCATTTCAACGCTCAAAATTGAGGAGTTGATTCGTAACCTCAAGTCAGAGCTGACGTTAGTACTGGTTACTCACAATATGCAACAAGCGGCGCGCGTATCGGATTACACCGCCTTTTGCACCAAGGTGAGCTGGTTGAATACGGCCCTACTGATCAGGTCTTCACCAACCCCGTTTGCAACGCACCGAAAACTACATCACCGGCCGCATCACCTAGGCCTTATCGACTGAAATGTCAGGAGTGCTCCATGGATATTACGAGCGATACCCACAGCCAGCATATCTCTCGCCAGTTCAACCAGGAGCTGGAAGAGCTAAAAACCCATCTGATGGCGATGGGCGGTTTGGTAGAGAAGCAAGTGCAGGATGCCGTTTTGCCTTGCTGGAAGGCGATACCCGCTTGGCCGAACAAGTGCGAGACAATGATCGCCAGGTCAACGATCTACAGCTGCAAATCGACGATGAATGTACCCGGGTACTGGCGCGGCGCCAGCCTGCCGCGTCCGATCTACGCTTGGTGCTCGCCGTTATCCGTGCTACTTCTGATCTTGAGCGCATTGGCGATGAGGCCAGCAAAATCGCCCGCAATGCCCTGCTGCTGAGTGAAAGCACCAGCACTATTCGCGGTTTGGTGGAAGTGCGTCATATCAGCGAGCATGTCCGCAAAATGCTGCGCGATGCACTCACCGCCTTTGCCCGCTTTGACACCGACTTGGCCATGCAGGTTGTGCGTGAAGATGAGCTGGTGGACGACGAGTACAGCAGCGCGATGCGCTCACTCATGACGTTTATGATGGAAGATTCACGCTCCATTACCTCTGTCCTCAGCATTATGTGGGTTTTGCGCGCGCTTGAGCGCGTCGGTGACCATGCTGATAACCTTGCCGAGTACGTGGTTTATCTTGTCAAAGGGTTGGATATCCGCCATAGCGATCCCGACAACCTGGACCCGCAGGTACTAAAAAAGTCTTGACCTGAAAGGGTTTCCTCCTGCAATACGTCCAGGCCGCTGAGCGGCCTGGACGTTTGAATCATAAGGAGTCTCCCCATCATGCTGGATGCTGTCACTGCGCTTAGCCGAGGCACACGCTGTGTGTATCAGCCAGGTATGCGCCGCTATGTGTTTCTACCCATTCTGGTCAACCTGATTGTTTATGTCAGCATGTTCAGCTTTGTGCTTAACCGCTTCGATGGGTGGTTGGCCCACTGGATGAATATGGTGCCGACCTGGCTCGATTGGCTCTCCTGGCTTATTTGGCCCCTGTTCGTGGTTAGCCTGCTAGTGGTGGTGTTTTTCACCTTCACGCTGGTAACCAGCTTAATCGCCGCCCCGTTTTACGGTTTTTTGGCCGCCAAGGTCGAAACGCAGGTAACGGGGAACGAACCCATCGACGACCGCAACCTTACTAAAACAGCCATTGATGCTGTTGGTCGCGAGTTTGTTAAGCTTGCTTATATACTGCCGCGCGCCGCTGGCCTGTTTGTGCTTAGCTGGATCCCGGGGCTGAATTTAGCTGCCCCGCTGCTGTGGGCGCTCTTCTCCGCCTGGGTAATGGCCATTACTTATTTGGACTACCCTATGGATAACAACAAAGTGACGTTTGCCGATATGCGCCAACGACTTTCGAAACGCTGGTGGCAAAGCCTCAGCTTTGGCGGATTGGTCACACTTATCACCTGGATTCCATTGGCCAATCTTTTTCTGCTTCCTGGTGCAGTGGCGGGCGCCGTACTGCTCTGGGATGACCACTACAGAGACGCATATAATGACGCACGCGGCATCACACCACAGTAGGCGCTTATTACCTGTGCTCGGCGACTTTGCTACTGTTACGTGCTAGATCACGCTCCTGCTCTCAATCAACAATAAAGGAATAAACGAATGATCAAACCCATCACTTGGCTGGGTGTGTGTTGTCAGCGCCCTTTCTCTGGTGGCGTCAGTAGCGATAGCTCATGACGTCCAAACAGACGCTATGCGTATCGCGCACCCCTTCGCCACCCCAACCCTCCGGGAGCTAGCAACGGCGCTGCTTATGTGGATATCACCGCCTTGTCAGCCCCTGTTACCCTGATGGGTGCAAGCAGCCCAGCCAGCGACACAGTTGAACTGCATGAAATGCAAATGGACGGCGATATGATGCAGATGCGCCATGTGGACGAGATTCACGTCGAGGTCGGGGAGACCACTACCATGCGCCCCGGAGGCGGCTTGCACTTAATGCTGATTGGATTAGCCGAGCCGCTAAAAGAGGGCGAACGGTTTCCCCTCACGCTCACCTTTGCTGAACAAGGTGATGTGGACATCGAAGTCTGGGTACAAAGTGCCCAAGAAGGTAGCGAAGCTGCGGAAGGCCATCACCATCACTGAGTGCTATTGTGCTTCTGGACACAAAATCAGACCCCGCCTAGGCAGGGTCTAAGAACACAATTTATGACAATGGCTAACACTAGCTTCCATTCCTTTTGTGGGATTCCAACCTTGGAATTTAACCCTGACTAGCGCTCTGATTGTCGTTTGATCCATTCCTTGAATCCATGTGCATCCCTGATGTGTGGCATGCATTTGCATGATTCACCCACCCCATTAACGTAACATATCTCCAGCCTATTGCAAGTTTTTGTTACAAAACGTGTCCAATGCTTTCATGCTGCGTTAAAAATTTATGCGTATGCCTAAACTTCGCAGTTGCTCATTATTTCTAGCCAGCCTTAGCTAGACCAACCGGTGCAATCGTTATAGAAAACAGAGAGAAGGGATGTAAAAGGTAAAGAAAGAAAAGGAAAGAAGAAAATACTGGGATAGCGAGGATAGCGAGGATAGCAAAGCAGGCAACAAAATTAGGCCCCGTTTACGCGGGGCCTGACATCAGAATAGGTAATAACTAACACTAGCTTCCACTCCTTGTGCGGGACTCCAACCTTGGAATTTACCCTCACTAGCGTTTTGATTGCCTACTGATTCATCCATGAATCTAAAAACCATCCCTTGCCTATAAAACTTCCTGTTTTGATCGCTTCATCATCCATTGAAAAGCATATCTTGGATATCGTAAAACTAACCTTTGATATCAAATAATTGAAAAATTAATCAGCGCTATTTTCTTCAACTACTTCTTCAGGTGTGTACTCTTGATCGCCACTAGCATCTGTTGAATTTGGCTCACCGACAGTATCTGGACCTTGGGTATTATGGTCAGTCGTCAGTTCTTTTCTTCGTAGTCGCCTGATTCTGCCTTATCATGAGATTGGGTATCCAACGGCTGCTCCTCAACCGTAATACCTTGGTTTTCATCAATAGCAGAGTCTTCATCTGTTTGAGCAAAGGCTAATGGGCTCGCCACTAAACCAAAAGAAACACCTAAAATGCCAGCTTTCTTGAGAAAATCCTTGGACATCATATTCCACCTCCGATCGCTGTTTGATACTGCTTCGTTAAGAAAGAAGGGCTAACCAGTAGCCAGCATTTCCTGCGGTCGTCTTCCTTAACCATAATAGTGCAGTGATTATGCCAATCAACCAATAATTAAATAAAGTATATAATAATCAACAATTTAATAAAAATTCAGCTATTTTTTAAAGCGAAACAACTAAAATATAACGTAGAAAATGTGTAGAAATGACACATGCGCAAAGTATTACCAATCTTGCATGCCAACATTGCACACATCTACAAGAATTATGCGATGTAACCCGTCTCAGGATTGGATAAGACGCGAGGGAGGGGAAGATGCAGCGAAAAGTGCGCCTTTGCCGGGTGGGATTCAACGTGCAGTTGCGCATCATGACGTAACAACACGTGCTTCACGATCGCCAAGCCTAAACCGGTGCCGCCGGTCGCGGTGCTACGTCCTTTATCAACACGGTAGAAACGTTCGGTTAGTCGGGGATATGGACGGGGTCAATACCCTCGCCATTGTCTTCAACGTCTATGCAACCACCGCCGGTAGTGCTCTTTTCCAGCGTATTGTGATATGGCTTCCCACCGGTGTATAGCGAACGGCGTTGAAGGCTAAATTTGAGATCGCACTACGGATTTCCTGCTCACTACCAAGTAAGCATGCATCACTTTCAAGCGCTACGGTAATGGTATGTCGCTGATGCGAAAGAGCCAGCGCATCATCACAAATGCTTTGTAGTAAAGGACCCAGTGACAGTGGATGATGATCTTTACCCCCCTGGTCAATTTCGAGACGAGATAGAAGCAATAAATCATTCACCAAATTTTGCATTCGCTGCGTCTGTTCTTGCATTTGGTGAATGCTCTTTCCAAGACGCGGAGGCAGTTGGTCGGCAATATCGGTGTAGGTTTCCAGGTAGCCGGAAAGGACCGTTAAAGGAGTGCGCAGCTCGTGGGATACGTTGGCAACAAAATCACGCCGCATCTGCTCTAGGCGATGCAAGCGAGTAATATCCCGTGCCATTACCAGCCTTTCATCATCACCATACAAAGTAATTTGATACTGCAGGATTTGCCGCTCATCAATCGGCGACGTTAGCGTTAGCGGCTCGCTATAGTCCCGCGCATTAAAATAGCGGATAAAGCTTGGGTCGCGCAGGAGATTGGTAATGTGCTGACCACGGTCATGGGCGGTTTGTAGCCCCAGCATGGCTGTTGCAGCGCTGTTCCACCATTCCAGGTCACCATGTCTATCAAGCATCACCACACTGTCGCGCATCGCTTCAGACGACTCTTGGATGCGCGCCAAGGTGGCCCGCAGTCGGCTTTGAGTTATACGCTGACTCTTTGGTAGCGGTACAAGCGATCAAACAGTTCGCCCCACATTCCTCGGGCCGCAGGCGGTTCGTCGTGAGGATGAAGGGTTAACCACAAGTAGAGTTCGCGCAGCTGCCGCAGGTGGTAAAACAGGCAAACTGCAAGCCCGGCCGCGAGCCCCAACCCAGCAGCGCCCAGCAACCATCCTAAGCAAGTGCCCAGCGCGGCTAGCCACACTAGTCGCCACAGTTCACGACTCCATAGACGCACACTTATACCCGTGCAGAGAAACGGTAACCGGTGCCCCGAACCGTTTGAATCAGGCTTTGATGCACATTGCCTAGCGCTTTTCGTAAGCGACGAATATGCACATCGACTGTACGCTCTTCAACATACACATTGCCACCCCACACTTGGTCAAGCAGTTGGCTGCGTGTGTAGGCACGCTCTTGATGGGTCATAAAAACTGCAACAAACGATACTCGGTGGGACCCATTTCCAGCGCTTTGCCGTGAGCGCTTACCCGGTGGCTCACTGGATCAAGCAACAGGCCGTTAATCTCAATCGGTCTTCGACGCCACGCGGGGTCGCGCGGCGGAGCACTGCTTTAGCCGTGCCACCAATTCACGAGGAGAAAACGGTTTGGTGATGTAATCATCGGCGCCGGCTTCAAGCCCTTGAATTTTATTATCTTCTTCACCCTTGGCGGTGAGCATGATAATGGGGATCTCAGCGGTGGTTTCTTCACGCTTTAAGCGTCTAGCCAGCTCAATACCACTAGTTCCAGGCATCATCCAGTCAAGCAGCAGCAAATCGGGCTGGTGATCAACGACCATGGCATGAGCATCCTGGGCATTATCCGCTTCAAGCACGCGATAGTCAGCCATTTCCAGCGCTACCGCGATCATCTCGCGAATCGACGCCTCATCATCGACAATCAGAACGGTCTTGGCGGTCATACCAGAGCCTCACGGTGTTCAAAAAAACCAGTTCAGAGAAAGCTAGCTAAAGGAAACTAGCTCAATGACATGTCAATGACGATAACACCATGTCTTGATGACAGTTAGATGACAATAGTGATTATTGCCCAGTTGCAGGCCACCAACTTAGCGCGATACCAGCAAAAAATCAGCAGGCCCGACCAGTGGTTATTAAGAAACGCCTGGAAGCAGAGATCCCGGTCGCGCTGGTAAATCAAGCGCTGCTGGTGCAGAAAGGTGGCTGCCATGGCGGTAAGCCCCAACCAGAAAAACCGCCTAATCCGACCCGCCAGCCTACCCAGCCCAGCAATCCTAGCGTGGCCACCTGCAGTAAACCGATCATCAAACAATCCGCATTTCCAAACAGTACAGCTGTCGACTTGATACCAATTTTCAAATCATCGTCGCGGTCGACCATGGCGTATTGCGTGTCGTACGCGACAGTCCATAGCACATTGGCAAAGAACAGCAGCCATGCTTCCAGCGGTACGTAGCCCAGCACTGCACCAAAGGCCATCGGAATGGCCCAGGAGAACGCCGCCCCAATACCACCTGTGGAAAGTGGGTATAGCGCTTCATAAAGGGGTAAATAACCGCCAGCAATACACCACCCAACGAGAGCAGTACCGTAAACCAATTGGTCAACAGCACCAGGATAAACGCAGCGGCTACCAGAACAATAAACAGCAACTGAGCCTCGGTTTCACTGATACGGCCGGTGGCTAGCGGACGATGTTTAGTACGTTTCACATGGCCGTCAAAGTGGCGATCCGCATAATCGTTCACCACACAGCCAGCAGCACGCATTACATAGACGCCGGCCACAAAATGAGCAGCACATTTCGCCCCGGTACTCCCTCGCTGGCAAACCACAGCGCCCAAAGCGTCGGCCACATCAACAGCCACGTACCAATGGTCGATTCAGGCGCATCAGCTGTAAAAATCTGACACGCGAGCAAACCCCTTTGGCCGTAACAGTGAACGATCCATGTTTACCTCACAGAAATAAGATGCAGACGTTAGCCTAGCGCGAAGGCAAATCCAGTTCATCCGCCATCGCACACGAAAAGTACTCTTGAACCAATAGTGACAGACCGCCGTGTTGACAGCCGTGATGAAAAACCGAGCGCCGGCCCCAAGCACAGCTATTCTCTATTCCCTTCACACTGACACTGGCAAACGGCAGGGGGTTGAGACGTGACCTCCAACGGCCCACGCACTACACCTGGCTGACGAAATAACCAGCTGCCTAGCGAGCGCTCACCCAACCCCTTCCAAACGATGGCCTTTTACCTGCGTTAGCGGGCGACCGAGCGCGCCACCACCCATGGCGTGTTATCTAAACACAACGCTACTTCACGCAGCCATGCATAACGCTTAGGGCAATGCCCAACGCCCGTGCCTCATCTTGTCGTGGCCAGCCTACACCCTGGCACAGCAGCCGCACTCGAAACTGTTTTTCACCACCAGCAGCCATTAAACGAGCGGTTAATGAATCTGTCGAAGCAACCCACTGCCACCAGGAGGTACTCATTGCCGGGCGCGCTGCCGCCACAGGCCGCCAGCGCTGAAAAGCGGAGCTTGCCGCAGTGATATGTTAAAGCCTGGATTCATAGAATAATGTCAGTATGTTAGTCCATAAGATAAGGCAGGAAGCCAGGCTACTCACTCCACAAGAAAAGGCTACCCATCATTCAATTGCTACTTTTCGGCATTGACATGAAAAGATAAAACCCTGTGATAGCTAAGGTTGCTCCGATAAAGTTGAAAACAATATCAAGCAGCGTGTTGTAGTAGCCACCAACCCCATTATCCGGGACTAACAACACGACAATAAACTCGATCATTTCATTTACCGCGCCCACGCCCTGTGCTGCCATAAGCGCGATAAAGCCGATGAGTAGCGGGGCTGTTTCTGACCCAAATAATTTCTCAGCAAATGAAGAAACAGTAAAGCGACGACGGCATAAAGGTAGACATGCACGAATTGATCATACTTGAAAATATAAAATTCCCCCTCCGCCGTCAAAAGGGGAACCATCCGCCACGTGTAAAGTATGTCACCGTCTACTGGAACGCTCCCTCCCAACATATGAAGCAGCCCGCAGACAGAGATGCCCCACAATACGGAAGCCGGGATTCGAGTTTCATAAAGGGTTCCGTAAAGCAGTGCAAAACAAGTACAATCACCCCGATATAACCCAGAAATTCAATATTCAAATTGACGATAAAATAGGCCGAAAAACCGTCGTATACAAAGCAGTAAAAATAAGCGCAGCCTTTTCTGACGTTAAAAAATTCATCACCAATCAGCGTCTCCAAGGCAGTTAAAATAGGGGTAATTAGTATAACATAATGCCTTTAAAGGCTTTTTTCCAGAAACTCTTTGGTGTTTGCATGCTCGCATCCCCCATACGCAGGCAGTTTCAACATTTCACACTGAGCTAGTCATTATTGGTACTGGAATGGCCGGTATAGGCCTTGCACGTGCACTGCGACGCTTGGGTGATCAGCGCTCCATTACAATGATTAGTGCTGACAGCGGTGATGATTACAGCAAACCACTGCTTTCAACCGGCGTTGCCAAAGGACTAGCCCCTGACCAATTAGCACAGCGCAGCGCCGCAGAACTTGGCGATGAGCTGAACGCTCGCATTGTTACCCACACCCCAGTAAGCACATTGGATGTGGATAACCGATCAATCCTTCTTGAAGATGAGCAAGCTTCCAGTTATGAAAGACTAAGCTACGACACCCTCGTATTAGCCACTGGCGCTGCACCGCGAGAGCCTTTCAAAGTCGATCCCAGCGTGTCTTCGCGCTGCTTGGCCATCAACAATTTAGATGACTACCGTCGCTTTTATGCAGCTTTAGACCACCGCCATGTTCGAGTGGCAATTATTGGCGCGGGGCTAGTCGGCTGTGAGTTTGCCAACGACCTGCACGCGGGGCGCCATCAGGTCAGTATCGTTGCCCCTGAAACTACACTGCTTCCACGCTTGCTGCCCGCCCCATTGGGCAATGCCTTAGGCGCAGCCTTCAGCGAGGCAGGTATCCATCTCTACTTAGGCCGCACGATCAACTCGATCGCGCCCCACAGTGTTGAAGGCATCGTATTACGCTTAGATAATGGTGATACTGTCAGCGCTGATTTAGTGTTGATGGCCACTGGCCTTGCGCCTCGTACGGCGCTTGCCGAAGCTGCTGGTTTAAGCGTATCGCCTACTGGCATAGAGGTGGATCGCCAGCTGCGTACTTCGCATCCAGATATCTACGCCTTGGGCGATGTCGCTTGCGTAGACGGCGTTAATGCCATGTACGTACAGCCGCTGCAAGCCAGTGCTAAAGCGCTGGCAGCAACCCTAACGGGCACACCAACTTCTGTCAGCTTTGGCGCATGGCCGGTAGTGGTTAAAACACCGCTGCTGCCGGTGGTGGCCTACCCACCAAAAAGAAACACCTGAGCGGTGGCGAATTGAAGGCGAAGGCGGCGATATCAGTGCCTTGGCTGAAAATAAAGACGGACGTTTGATTGGTTTTGCGTTGACAGGCGGCTGCGTGAGAAGGAAAGTGGAGCTTTCCAGAGCAGCACCTACGCTGCTAGGCTGATTTTCGCCGCGTTCGCGATTAGGCTAGATAAGCTAGCCTAATCAAGTGACGCACCCAACAACATACATTTGCTTTTCGCTCGAAACATTAATAAAGGGAGATTCCTTATGCGCAAACCTGAACTCGCTGCTGCGATCGCTGAAAGTGCCGACCTATCCAAAGATAAAGCAGGCCAAGTGCTGAACGTCATTTTGGATGAAATCACTAACAGCGTTGCTAAAGGCGAAGATGTCGCGTTAATTGGCTTTGGTACTTTTACCGTACGTGAGCGCGCAGCCCGTACCGGTAAAAATCCGCAAACCGGTGCCCCGCTGCAAATTCCGGCCAGCAAAACGTCGCCTTTAAGCCAGGCAAAGCGCTTAAGGACGCTGTTTCCTAATGAAACTCAAGTTGACGCTGTGGCTGCTGGGCGTGATGCTCAAACGAGCCCTGCGCCGCAAGCCGCGCTTTCGCGAGCAGTTAGAACGTATGCGCGGCTTGGACTGGGGGATTGCCACGGAAGACCTAAGCATTGCCCGCTACTACCGGATGACGCCAAAAGCATCAGCACCGGTAATGGGCTACCCGTGGACCTAGATCTCGAGTTACGTTTCCGTGATCAGGATACTGCCTTGAGAGTCCTCAAAAGCCCACCCAGCAGGCCTTTCTCGACGGCATGATGAGCGGCAGCGTGCGCTTGGTGGGAGACTCTGCCGATATGAACAAGTTACAAAAACTACTCAAGTATTTGTAGCTCTCACCCGCCACGTATACGTGGCGGGGTTTACCCTAATCTCCATCCCAACCCCCTCAACACCGGTTAACTTTTATTGGCTACTTTCTGCCGTAACGCGAAGACAACCACGGCTTTTAGCCTCTATACTAGCTGCTTATACTAAAGTCTAATAATCACCCATAAGAGCTTCTATGCCTATTTCTTTGCCGCTGCGGCGCCTTTGGACGCTGGATAAATTCGCCTATAGCCTGCGCGTATTTATAGCCTTCAGCGGTGCGCTGCTGTTTAGCGGCTTAATGGGTGATGTCGCGCTGGTGATTCCCCTCTTTCTAGGCATCATCGCCTGTGCGCTGTCTGAAACTGACGACAGCTGGCAAGGTCGCTTTCAAGCTCTGCTGGTCACCCTGGTGTGTTTTACCTCGGCGTCTTTTATTGTCCAGTGGCTGTTTCCCTGGCCGTGGCTGTTTGCCATCGGACTGGGGGTTTCTACCTTCACCCTGATTATGCTTGGCGCCATCGGCCAGCGTTATGCCACGATTGCCTCGGGCACGCTTATTCTATCGATTTACTCAATGATCAACATCGAGCAGCATGGCGGCGTGGATGAGGACGTGGCTGCACGCCAATTGCTGTTGTTGGCAGGAACAGTTTGGTACGGATTAATCTCGGTGGTGTGGTGCGCGCTGTTTTCACGCCAGCCAGTGAAGCAAAGCATGGCGCGAGTGTACAAAGCGCTGGGCGAGTTTTTGATTCTGAAATCGGCGCTGTTTGAGCCGGTGCGGGGCGTAGATGTGGAGGCACGTCGGGTAGCACTGGCACGCCAGAACGGCAAAGTGGTCGATGCACTTAATCAAGCCAAAGAGATGATTTTTAGGCGCTTAGAGGGCCAGCGCGGCGATCGCAAGCTCAACCGTTACCTGCGCATCTACTTTATTGCCCAGGACATCCATGAACGCGCCAGCTCTACCCACTACCCTTACAGCGCGCTCAGCAAAGCGTTCTTCCATCATGATGTGCTGTTTCGCTGCCAAAGGCTGCTGGATCAGCAGGGGCGCTCCTGCCGCCAGCTAGCCAAATCACTGCTGCTCAATCGCCCCTTCGATCACCAGCAGAGCGAAGAGGCGCTGGCTGACTTGCACGCTTCCATCGAGAACCTACGTGACCGCGGCAAACCCGAATGGCAACCGCTGCTTTACCCGCTCAGCGCCCTGGCAGAGAACTTGGCCACTTTGGAAAACCAACTCGCCAGTGCCCACAATCCTGGTGTCAGCGATGAACGGCGCGACAGCTCACTGTATGACCGCTCGCCGTCCAGCCTACTGGAAGCGTGGAAACGGGTACGGCTTAACTTCACCCTCGGCTCGCCCACTTTTCGCCACGCGGTGCGGCTCTCCATTGCACTCATGGCGGGCTACGGGCTGCTGCAGTGGATCGACCCCGAGCAGGGCTTTTGGATCCTGCTCACTACGCTGTTCGTCTGTCGCCCGAACTTCGCTACCACGCGTCGGTTCCTATCGCAGCGAATTCTGGGCACGGTACTGGGCTTAGTGGTGGGTTGGGCATCCATCAGTCTCTTCCCTCATCCGCTGGTACAGAGCATGATCGCCGTGGCCGCTGGTGTCGTTCTTCGCTAACCGCGAAAACATTACGTGATCGCCACCGCCTCGATCACGCTGCTGGTCTTATGCAGCTTCAACCAAGTGGGCGACGGCTACGACTTGATCCTGCCGCGCCTGCTCGACACCCTGCTTGGCTCCCTGATCGCGGGCTTAGCGGTGTTTTTTATTCTGCCCGACTGGCAGGGACGCAGGCTTTACCGCGAAGCCGCCAACGCGCTAAATAACCACCGCCGTTACCTGGAGGAGATTATCCACCAGTACGAGGAGGGCAAGCAGGATGACTTGGCTTACCGATTGGCGCGGCGCAATGCCCATAACGCCGACGCGGCGCTCTCGACGCTACTCACCAATATGCTCCATGAGCCGGGACATTACCGAAAATTGGATGCAGACAACGGCCTGCGTTTTCTGGTGCTTTCCAACACCCTGCTTAGCCACCTCTCCGCCCTGGGGGCTCATCGCCATCAGTTGGCAGACGATGAAGACGACGCCACGCTGGTGCCGGTAGCTAAACGTATTGGTGAGCTATTAGGCCAAATCGCTGAACAGCTCAATAAACGCCAACCGGTTGAGGCAACAAAGGAGCAAGCCGCCGAACTGTTAGCCCAGCTAGAAGAGCAGAGTGCGGTAGCAGCGGACGAGCCAGCCATTACACTTTATCGCCCCTATCCAAAGCCAACTACGCCTCATCGCTGAGCAACTGGCCCCGCTAGGCGAAGCCGCTAATCGATTGGTGGGAAGTGAAGAGAGTGAAAAGCACGCCTCCAACAGCGTCTCTGCTTAAACCTGCCCATAGCGGCCTGCAGCCTCACCCAGCCAGCGACGCACCAGCACGGCCGTGACCTTAGGGTCGCCTTGCAGCGTTTGGGCGAGTGCCGTTACCCGCTCCAACAAGTCCGCATCGCGTTCAAGGTCTGCGATTTTCATCTGCGCCAAGCCGGTTTGGCGGGTGCCGAGCACTTCGCCCGGGCCGCGGATTTCCAGGTCTTTCTCGGCAATGCGGAAGCCGTCGGTGGTTTCGCGCATGACGGCAAGACGCTGGCGCGAGCTTTTCGACAGCGGCGGATGATAGAGCAGCACGCAGAAGCTTTCGGTGCTGCCCCGACCCACCCGGCCACGCAACTGGTGAAGCTGAGAAAGCCCTAGGCGCTCGGGGTTTTCAATAATCATCAGGCTGGCATTGGGGACATCTACGCCCACCTCGATTACCGTGGTGGCCACCAGCAAATCCAGCTCCCCCGCTTTGAAGGCAGTCATTACCTCGGCTTTCTCGCTCGATTTCATGCGTCCATGCACCAAGCCTACCGCCAGCTCGGGCAACGCTGTCGTCAGTTCATCACGGGTCACTTCGGCGGCCTGACACTGCAGCACTTCAGACTCATCAATGAGTGTGCACACCCAATACGCCTGACGGCCTTCACTGCAAGCCAAACGGATGCGTTCGACCACTTCTGGGCGCCGCTCGTCGGGCACCACCACGGTTTTCACCGGTGTGCGGCCGGGCGGCAGTTCATCGATTACCGAGACATCCAGGTCCGCATAGGCGCTCATGGCCAGGGTGCGTGGAATCGGGGTGGCGGTCATGATCAGCTGGTGCGGAGTGAGTCCGCCCGCTTCCCCTTTCTCGCGCAGCGCCAAACGCTGGTGCACGCCAAAGCGGTGCTGCTCGTCAATAATCGCTAGCCCCAGGCACTCAAAGTGTACGTCGTCCTGAAACAGCGCATGGGTGCCCACCACCATCCGCGCGCGCCCATCGGCAATCGCCGCTTTGGCATCTAGCCGCGCTTTGCCTTTGAGCTTGCCCGCCAGCCACGCCACTTCGATCCCCAGTGGCTCAAACCAGGCTTTGAACGAGCGGTAGTGCTGCTCGGCGAGAATCTCCGTCGGTGCCATGATGGCCGCCTGGCAGTTGCCCGCTAGCGTTGAGAGCGCGGCCATGGCGGCGACCACGGTTTTACCCGAACCCACATCACCCTGGATCAGCCGCAGCATCGGCGCGGGGCGGCTCAAGTCGTGGCTAATCTCTTCCAGCACGCGGCGCTGAGCACCGGTCAGTGCAAAGGAAGCTGGGCCAGGAAGCGCGCCTGCAGGCTGCGCCCAGACGGTAGCGTTGGCGCGCCATCGGCCTGAATGCGCAGGCGCACCTCGCGAAGGCTTAATTGATGAGCGAGCAGCTCTTCCAACGCTAAACGCCGCGTGGCAGGGTGGTGGCCGCCGCTAAGTTGTTCGATGTTCACATCCGGCGGCGGCTGGTGTAGCAGGTGAAGGCTGGCGTGGAGGCCGGGTAACTGAAAGCGTTGAAGCAGCGTCTCGGGAATCACATCAGGCAGCGCCTCGGGGCGTTATCCAGCAGCCCGAGCGCCTGCTGCGCCAGGGCACGCAGCCGGGGCTGGTTCAAGCCTTCGGTAGTGGGGTAAATAGGCGTGAAATACTCCTCTACCGGCGTTTCACTACCACCACTGAGGCGGTATTCAGGATGATAAATCTCTAAGCCGGTGGCACCGGCGCGCGCTTCGCCAAAGGCGCGCACCGTGGCGCCGGGGCGCATCTGTTGCTGCTGGGCGGGCGAAAAGTGAAAAAAGCGCAGGCTGAGAATACCGCTGGCATCGCGCAGGCGAACTAACAGGCTGCGGCGACGCCCCTTTACCACATCGCAGGCGGTCACTTCGCCCTCAATGACCGCTTCTTGGCCCGATCTCAGCAGGCCTATTGGCGTCAGCCGTGTACGGTCCTGATAGCGCAGCGGCAGGTGAAACAGCAGATCACTGACCCGCTCGATCCCCAACCGGCCAAGTTTCAGCGACAGCGCTTCGCCCACGCCTTTCAGCGCCGTAATGGGCGCGGCGAGATCGCTCATGGGGCGCTGTTCACGGCCTTGGCAGGCTGCTGGCAGTGGCTGATCGCCTGGATGAGCGCTTCAATGGCTTTGGGCCGCGGAAAACTCGCCCGCCAGGCAATCGCCACGGTACGCGATGGCGCCGGGTCAACAAACGGCCGACTCACTAACATGGCATTCTCATACTGATTAGTGCCCAGCGCCGACTGCGGCAATACCGTAATGCCCAACCGGGAAGCGACCATATGGCGAATGGTTTCCAGCGAGCCGCCTTCGGCAATCAAGGTGTTGTTGGGGCTGTTGAGCTTTTGGGTAATCGCCGGGCAGGCTTCCAGAATCTGATCACGGAAGCAGTGCCCTTCGCCCAGCAACAACAGCCGCTCTTCGAGTAAATCCTCTTTATTGATCGCTTCGCGTGAAACCCAGGGGTGATTGGCGGGCATCAGTACTTCAAAAGCTTCGTCGTAGATCGGTTTAGTAACCACGTCGGTTTCGGTAAACGGCAGGGCCACAATAATCACATCCAGCTCACCGCTTCTTAGCTTGGCGCGCAGCGTGCCGGTCATGCCCTCTTCAATGTACAGCGGCATCTGCGGCGCCGCACTTGCCAATGCAGGAACCAAATGGGGAAACAGATAAGGGCCAATCGTATAAATCGCACCAATGCGCAGCGGGTTGGCCAGCTGATCTTTACCCGTGCTGGCCAGCTCAAAAATCAGCGTGCTCTGTTCCAGCACACGCTGCGCCTGGGCAACAATTTTTCGCCCAGCGGAGTAACTTGTACGGTAGACTTGGAGCGCTCAAACAACGGCGTTTCCAATTCCTCTTCCAACTTTTTCACCGCGACCGAGAGCGTGGGCTGTGAAACGTGGCAGCGTTCCGCCGCACGGCCAAAGTGACGCTCCTGGGCGAGGGTTACGATGTAGCGAAGTTCTGTTAAAGTCATAGCGGTGCCAGTGGCATCCTCTCGTAGCAGCTCGTGACTAATATCATGGCGGTCAGCGGGATGGAAAAGGACAAGCAAGCTCTGCCGACGGTTTCCTCATCTGCCGTGTTCTAAAGCGACAATGTCACATTAGGTAGAGACTTTGCATCTAATAGGGAATATTAATCAAGAGGAGTGAGCACGGTGAAGCTAACCGTACTGATTATCGGCTGTGGCGATATTGGGATCAACCTTGGGCGTGAGTTGCTTGAGGAAGGGCACCAGGTGATTGGCTTACGTCGCAATGTCGAGGCTTTGGAAGGCACCGGTATCAAACCGCTAAAGTTGGATTTAAACGACCTCGAAGACGCCGAACCCAGCAGCCTTCCCCAAGCCGACTATGTCGTCTACACCGTCAGCGCTGATCGTTTCGAGGAGAGCGCCTATCAAGCCGCCTACCCAGAAGGGTTAAAGCGCGTGCTGCGTATCATGGAACAACACAAGACGCCCCCGCGCCGAGTGTTTTTCGTCTCATCGACCAGCGTGCATGGCCAACAGGAAGGCGAAGTCGTTAACGAGGAGACCCCCCGATTCGACCAGCTTCTCTGGCACGCTGATGTGTGAAGCGGAACAGGCGCTGATTAATCATTCGCTACCCGGTACAGTGATTCGTTTTTCAGGCATTTACGGCCCGGGCCGCGACCGGCTGATTCATCAGGTGGCTGAGGGCCGTGTGGCCGCAATCACGCCAGTGGTGTACTCCAATCGTATTCACCGCGACGACTGCACCGGCATTATTGCGCACTTGATTCGCTATCAGGAAAGCGGCGAAACACTGGCGGACATTTACTTAGGTAGCGACTGCGAACCCGTTACCATGCACAACGTGATGATGTGGCTGGCCAAGCAATTGAACGTAGAGGCCTCAGAAACGATGCAGTCTCCTTTGCGTCGCCGTACCAGCAAACGGTGTGATAACCAGCGCATTATCGGCACTGGCTACCAGTTTCGCTTCCCCAGCTACCGTGAAGGGTATGCACAGGTGCTCAAAGAGGGCGGCTTTCTAGAGGTCAATAAGGCCTAGGCCAGATTGGCTTAATCGCCAATGACCATAACCGCTTCAGCTTCTACCTGACTGCCTTTGGGGAGCGCTTTTACACCGACGGCAGCACGGGCGGGGAAAGGAGCGGTGAAGAACTCTTCCATGACTTGGTTAACGATCGCAAAGTTATCCAAGTCCACTAAATATAAATTCAGCTTCACGATATCGCTTAACGAGCCCGCCGCTTCTTCACACACTGCTTGCAAGTTAGTGAAGACTTGGCGTGCTTGAGCTTCAAAATCCTCGGAGACAATCGCCATGGTCGTGGGATCTAGCGGGATCTGCCCGGAGAGATAAACCGTGTTACCTGCTTTAATGGCCTGGGAGTAAGGACCAATCGCAGCGGGGGCTTTGCTGGTGTTGATAACGGCTTTATTGCTCATGCGGTGTTTCGCTCCTTAATGAATATTGCTTAATTACTTAATATTTATAAATAGCAATTGCTGCCGATTTGTTATCAGCATGTCGTTGTGTTCGGTGTTAGTTGGCGAGTCGGGTAATTTTGCTAACGCTGGGTAAATTACGGATGCGTTTAATGATCCGTGCCAAGTGCACACGGCCTTTCACTGACAGTGTTAGATTGACGGTGGAAAGGTGGGCATCGCGCTCTTCAATGCCAATCCGTTCGATATTAGCATCGGCATCGGTGACCAGCCCGGCAAGCTCGGCGACCAATCCTCGGCGGCTCTCAATTTCGATACGCAGCGCCACCGGAAAATCTTCATCAATGGTGTCCGACCACTCAAGCGTGAAGAGTTTATCGGGATCGTTCTTATCAGTAACGTTCTTGCATTCGGCGCGGTGAACGACCAAGCCTTTGCCCACAGAAAGATGGCCCACCACAGGGTCGCCTGGCAGCGGATGACAGCAACGGGCAAAACTAATCACCATGCCTTCGCTACCACTGATCACTACTGCCCGACTCCCCTCACCCGCATTTTGCTGTTCGTAATTGTCGCCGTGCGCGGCATCCACTAACCGACGCGCCACTACATGAGTCATGCGGTTCCCTAAGCCCAGCGACTCTAACAGCGACTCTTCAGAGGAGACGTCCAACTGCTTAAAGGCACGTTTGAGTACACTCTCATCGAGTTCTTCCAGACTGGTGTCGAACGGCGCTAACGCTTTATTGAGCAACCGCCGTCCCAGCATGACCGCTTCGGTCTGCTGCTGATGTTTAAGCGCATGACGGATCGCCGAGCGCGCCTTCGCCGTAGTGACAAAGTTAAGCCAGGCGAGATTAGGTCGTGCGCCGGGAGCGGTGATAATTTCCAGCGTCTGACCACTCTCTAAACGCGTTGAGAGCGGCGCCAAGTGGCGATCGATACGACATGCAATGCAGTTATTGCCGATATCCGTGTGCACGGTGTAGGCGAAGTCGATTACGGTAGCTCCCTGAGGAAGTTCCATAATGTCGCCTTTGGGCGTAAACACGTAGATATCGTCGGGAAAAAGGTCATTTTTAACGTGTTCGATAAACTCTAACGAGTCGCCGGCATGGCGCTGCATTTCCAGTAGGCCCTTCACCCAGGCGCGAGCACGGGCATGGCTACCCTCGGCAATCGGATGAGAAGTTTGCCCCGCCTTATAAAGCCAGTGAGCGGCGATGCCGTTATTGGCCATAGCCTCCATTTCGCGGGTGCGTATCTGTACTTCGATGGGCATACCGCGGGAACCGAACAACGTCGTATGCAGGCTCTGGTAGCCGTTAGCTTTAGGAATCGCGATATAGTCTTTAAAACGTCCCGGCACTGGCTTATAAAGGTTATGTACTACGCCCAGAATACGGTAACAACTGGCCACGTCTTCGGTGATGATGCGAAAACCAAACACATCCATAATTTCGGCAAAGGGCTTACGCTGGTCGCGCATCTTTTATAAATCGACAGCAAATGCTTTTGCCGCCCAATCACCGTGCCGTTAAGGGCATCATCATCCAGGCTTTTTTGCAGCGACGACTGGATTTCACGCATGGCACTGCGCCGGTGCCCTCGCGCTTTAGCAACCGCACGCTTAATGCGCTCTGAACGCATCGGGTGAATCGCTTGAAAGGAGAGATCTTCGAGCTCAATGCGGATGGTGTTAATACCCAATCGACCGGCAATACGCGCGTAAATTTCCAATGTTTCACGGGCGATGCGGCGCTTCTTATCTGGCCGCAGCGCACCCAGCGTGCGCATGTTATGCAGCCGATCGGCAAGCTTGACGATAATGACGCGGATATCGCGCGACATCGCCAGCACCATCTTCTGGAAGTTTTCTGCCTGAGCAACGGCTTTATCTTCGAAGGTGATTTGGGTAAGTTTGGATACCCCATCTACCAGCTCGGCCACCGGTTTGCCGAACTGGGCCTCAAGGGCCTTTTGGAAACGCCGGTGTCTTCGATAACGTCATGCAGCATGGCAGCCATCAGGCTTTGATGATCCATGTGCATATTGGCAAGAATATTCGCTACCGCGAGCGGATGGGTAACGTAAGGCTCGCCGGAGCGCCGCCGCTGACCATCGTGGGCCTGCTCAGCGTAATAAAAGGCACGTTTGACCTGCTGGATTTCATCCGGTGGTAAATAGCCGCCGAGTCGATCGGCCAGGTCATCAATGGTAAACATCTACCGCGCCTCTATCGGTGTCGTAGTAAACGTTAGTCGTCGATATGAGTTGGTGCCATCGCGGGACGCGGACGGACAGCGGCTTCAACGGGCTCGTCCAGCACCGTATGATCAACCAAGCCTGCGGCAATTTCACGCAGTGCCATCACGGTGGGCTTGTCATTTTCCCACGGCAGTAGCGCATCACGAGACCCGCGCGCCAGCTGGCGAGCACGCTGAGTGGAAATCATCACCAGCTTGAAACGGTTTTCAACATTATCAAGACAATCTTCAACGGTTACGCGAGCCATGGGAGCCTTCCTGTTATGACGGAACCGGGCCGACACCGTTATAAAAAAGCCAACGGCGCCGACCCAGCGAAAAACGCATTTAGAACTGTACTAAAAACACAGTAGAACCGAATAGATTACTCGACCGCAGGCGCCTGTGACAAGAGCGCAGCTAATAGCGGCGCGTGGCGCTCGCTCATTACCGGGCGGCTTAAGCGTCGGCTGATCACCAATGACTGTAATTCCTGCAGCGCCGTGGTGAAGTCATCATTCACTACCAAGTAGTCATATTCATGATAATGGGTCATTTCACTCACTGCATCGCGCATACGTCGGGCAATCACCGCATGCTCATCAGTGCCGCGGCTCGCGAGGCGCCGCTCCAACTCATCGCGCGAAGGCGGTAAAATAAAAATCGACACCGCTTCAGGCATTTGATCACGCACTTGCTGGGCACCCTGCCAGTCGATCTCTAGTATGACGTCTTGCCCTGCTGCCAATAATGCCTCTACTGCCTTACGCGAGGTGCCGTAGTAGTTATCAAAGACGTTGGCATATTCAAAAACTCACCACGCGCGATCATCGCTTCAAACTCAGCCACATCAGTGAAGTGATAATTCACACCATTCACCTCACCCTCGCGCTTGGCGCGCGTGGTGTGCGACACAGAAACCTGAATCCCATCCAGGCTTTCAATTAGCTCGCGTACCAAGCTAGTCTTGCCTGCACCCGACGGGGCAGAAACGATAAAAAGCGTACCTTGGGACATGAAGCGCTTTCCCTTCAGTTAGCGACAATAAGCCATGAAAATAAGTAGAGCGACTGCAGCAGAGCAGCAAGGCTGCGCAGTATCGCACACCCATCGCGATGACTGTAGCGTTGGCGGTGACATACACGGAGGTAGACATGCGCAGTACGCTTTTTATTTTAGGCCTGATTGCATTGGGCGTAGCCCTACAAAAGGCATTATCGAGATTCCCCGCCACTGGGCGCCCTGGGCACCGCTGCACATTGATGACCCCATCACGCCGGTCACTCAACTCAAGCTAAACCGCTTGGCGGATGATCGTGCTGGCTGTTTAGCTGCGTTAGATACGGTTCCCGGAGGTGAACTGCATTACACACCATTGGCGGATTACTCACCTACGGCAAGCTGCCCGCTGTCCAACATCGTGCGCATGCAGTCTAGTGGCGTTGCATTTAATCAAAGTTTTGTAGCGTCCTGCCCTATGGCGCTGGCATGGGTAATGTATGAGCGGCACGCATTACAGCCTGCTGCAGAGGAAATAATGGGCAGCCGAGTGAGCCAGGTCAACCATGTGGGCAGCTTTGCCTGCCGCAATGTCTATGGCCGTGAAACCGGTAGGCGTAGCGAACACGCCACCGCCGAAGCGCTGGATGTTGTGGGGTTTGTGTTTGAAAACAGCCAGCGCGTTACCCTGATCAATCACTGGGATGATGAAGGCGAAACGGGAGAGTTTTTACGAGCCGCGCGTGATGGTGCCTGCAATACCTTTGGCAATGTATTGGGGCCGGATTACAACGCCGCGCATGCAGACCACTTCCACATGGGCATGCGCGGGTTTCGGCTATGTCGTTAACGAATCAACCAGCACTACTTAGTCGAGGCTAACATCGTCTTCATCCGTGGCGGCGCCTGTGGCAGCACCTACACCACCACCAATAACGGCACCTTGGGTTACGCTACCGCCAGTTGCCGCGGCAGCACCCGCGCCGACGGCAGCGCCAACACCGGCACCGCTAGCAGTACGTTCACCTGTCGTTGAGCCGCAGCCCGACAAACCGACGGTTAGCGCCACCAACGCGCCTAGAGTCACTATACGTGTCGTTTTGAATAAATGAGTTTGCATGATCATCTCCATATGGGTTGCAACCCTTACACACTAGAAAGAATTTGACGTAATTGCCACGTTAATTATCACTGTTCGATAACTAAAAAAGCTAAGCACGCTGTGCCACGGCGCTGTAAGTGCGCTTTTCCAGCCAGCGCCCAGCCGCAAAAATCACCAACCCACAGAGCGCTAAGCCAGCACCGACTAACCCCGTACTCGACCAACTAAAACCAGCGCTGATCGCCAGCCCCGCCAACCACGCGCCTAAAGCATTCGCTCCGTTAAAGGCCGCATGATTGAGCGAGGCCGCCATGGTTTGGGCATCTTCGGCCACATCCATCAAACGTGTTTGCAATGAGGGCGCCAACGCTATGCTGGTCCCCACTAAGCCGACAAACAAAAGCCCCGTCCAAACGTTATTCGCGGCAAAGTAAAACAGCCCTTGAATCACCCCGCACCACAGCAGAATAATCGGAATGGCGCGCATCAAATTTTTATCCGCCATGCGCCCGCCGATTAAGTTACCGGCGATAGAACCCAAGCCAAAAATCACCAACACCAGCGGCCCCAGCGCCTCACTCATGCCTGCCTGCAGGGTTAACGTTGGCATCACATAGCTAAAAATAGCAAACATCCCGCCGCAGCCGATGCAGGCGAGTGCCAACGTGACCAATACCCGCTGTTTAAGCAGCGCGGACAGCTCACGCACGGGGCTGGCTAGCGTATCCACAGGCTGGATCGGCACATAAAACCTGATCAATAGCGCGGTGAGCAGCGCAATGCCCCGACCCCACAAACGCAATCTGCCAGCCAAACAGATTGCCGGTCCAGGTCCCCAGCGGTGCTCCTATCAGAATCGCCACCGTTAAGCCCATCATCACTCGGGAGATAGCCCGTGCCCGCTGGTCGACCGGCACCGCTCCCGCCGCCACCAACGCTGCAATGCCAAAATAAGCCCCATGAGGTAAGCCCGCCAGAAAACGCAGGCCCACGAATGACCAAAAACCCGGTGCAATGGCACTGGCAATATTGCCTACCGCAAACACCAACATCAGCACAATTAATAGCAACCGCCTGGGTGCTCGCGCGGCCAGCGCTGAAATCAATGGCGCCCCTACCACCACGCCCAAGGCGTAACTACTAATGGCATAACCCACCTGGGGTACTGTCACGGCTAAATCACCCGCCACGCGGTTCATCAACCCATAATGACAAACTCGCTAGTGCCAATCCCAAAGCCACCCAGCGCCAACACAAACTCTGCCAAACGCGGGTTACGCGCCAGCCCTTGGGACGACGAAGCTGTCGAATTCTGCATGCTTATCTCCTTGGGATACCGTACTTGTGGGTATCTCGCTTAGCGCTAAATGATCGCAGGATTAGACGAAAGTAGAAACACGCTGCGTTTAAAAAGTTAGCAAGCGAAATGCATAGGACCCCTAAACCAAGTACCTGGCCGTCATTGAGCTTTCTCAACGAGTCTGGGCACAATGCTCACTTAATATGCGGCTCACTTAACACACTGTTTAACAAACCAGCACGAGGTCGCCATGACGCCCGAAACAATCGAACAGGCCATGCTGGCGTTAGCCGAGGCCGACCCAGATATCGCCCGCGCTCTGCCGCTGGTGGGCGCCCCCTCGCCACGCGAACGCGACAGAGGCTTCTCTACCTTCTTCTCCACTATCGTTAGCCAGCAGATATCTACCGAAGCCGCCCGCGCCATTATGGGCCGCGTCAATACGCTGCTACCGGAATTGCATGCCAAAGCGGTCATGGAAGTGGAAAGCCAAGCGCTGCGCGATGCGGGGCTTTCCTGGCGCAAGATTGAGTACGCCAAAGGGCTTGCAGAGGCGGAGCTTGCTGGCACCTTTAGCGCCGATGGGCTTGAGCACCTTAGCGATGAGGAAGTGATAACGGCGATTACCGCGCTGCGCGGCTTTGGTCGCTGGAGCGCCGAAATCTATCTGATGTTTTCGCTCAAGCGCCCGGATGTCTTCCCCGCGGATGACCTTGCCCTGCGAGTAGCGCTGGGCCGCCTAAAAGGCATGGACCACAAACCCACGCCCAAACAGGCGCGCCAGCTAGTCGAACACTGGGCGCCCTGGCGCAGCGTGGGTTCGCTGTTTCTTTGGCATTATTACCGCGGCGAGCCGCTTTAAATATTAAGCATCCAGCCCGCCGAATTTGCCGTTCTGATAATCGTCGACCGCCTGAACGATCTCTTCGCGGGTATTCATCACGAAAGGGCCATGTGAGTAGAGAGGCTCATCGATCACATCGCCGTGGCCAAACAGTAGACAAGCGTCGCTGCTGGCTTCGATCAGTAGGCAATCGCCGTCGCGATCCACTTCAATGAGATGGTGAGGCTGAACTGGCTCTCCGCTCACTTCGACATCACCCTTTACAACGTAAAGAAACACCTGCCGCCCTGGGGCAATGGGTAATCGCTCATGTGCACCGGCAGACAGCTGCAGCGTCGACATGAAGACGCCGGTTAATGACTCGATAGGGCCGGCGCGATCCTGCCACTCACCGGCAACCAGGTTCAGCGTACTGCCGCCAGGTAACGTAATGGCGGGTATGTCCGCCTGCTGCAGCCCACATAGCGCGGCTCGCTCATTTTCAGATTCGCTGGCAGGTTGACCCACAGCTGCAGAATTTCCAGCGGGCCACCTTCGCGCAGAAACTCGGGCGGCGAGATTTCCGCATGCACAATGCCACTACCCGCGGTCATCCACTGCACGCCGCCCGCATGGATCACACTTTGATGGCTGGCGCTGTCCGCATGCGCCAGCGAACCTTCCAGTATAAAAGTGACCGTTTCAAACCCGCGGTGCGGATGCGGGCCAAACGGCAATCCACGGTTATTGGCCGGGTACGTCTGTGGGCCGTGATGATTCAAAAACAGAAATGGATCGAGCTGCTCTAACTGCGGTCCCGGCAGCGGCCGCCGGGTGACTAAATCGCCAATATCATCGCGCTTGGCTGGATGCTGGGCGATCACGCGGCGCACGGTTGGGTTAGTATCTGATGACATTACTCACTCCTTATCAATACCCCCAGCGTAAAACCTACAGCGGCAGATGAGGAGCGAATAATTTGCCTCGTTTCGTTGCAGGAAATTGTTATTAACAAGCTGAGCGGTTTCCTCAAAACTCGGTCACCACCGTCACCCCCGCTCCTGCGAACTTATCCATATTCATCAGCGCATCGATCGACTGCTCGAGCGTGATGCATTTGCCGATCAGCTTTTCCGGCGCCAGCTTTCCCGACTCGATCATCGCCAGCATGGCGTCGTAACGATGCGCCTGCATGCCATGGCTACCCAGTATCTCAAGCTCATTGGCGATCACCTTGCTCATGGGAATGGCGGGCGTGCTGTTCTCGGCCAACATCAACCCGACCTGAACATGCTTGCCACGTTTACGCAGGTTGCTGATGGAGTTAAAGCAGGTCATTGGATGGCCTAGCGCATCCAGCGATACATGAGCGCCTCCCCGGGTTATCTCCACCACCGCTTCGACCACATTGGTTACCTTAGCGGCATTCACGGTGACAGTGGCGCCCAATTGGCGGGCCAACTTAAGCGCCTCTTCCGAAATATCGATAGCGACCACGTTGGCGCCAATCGCATTGGCAATCATCACAGCAGAAAGCCCAACACCGCCACAGCCGTGAACCGCCACCCACTGGCCTGGCGCTGTGTTGCCCTGATCTACCACTGCCCGAAATGAAGTGACGAACCGGCAACCCAAACTCGCCGCCGTCGCAAAATCCAGTGTTTCAGGAAGCGCGACCAAATTGACGTCGGCGTAGTGAATGCCTACATACTCGGCAAAGGAGCCCCAGTGGGTAAAGCCGGGCTGAAACTGGCTATCGCACACCTGATGATTGCCCGAGTAGCACTCAGGGCAAGTACCGCACCCGCCCACGAAGGGCACCGTGACGCGGTCGCCAATGCGCCACTTTTGACGTCTTTACCCACGGCTTCCACAACGCCAGCAAGCTCATGCCCCGGCACATGGGGAAGCTGGATATCGGTGTCATGCCCTACCCAGCCGTGCCAATCGCTGCGGCAAACGCCGTTCGCCCTGACGTTCACCACCACGCCATGCGGCTCAGGGGGTGGGGTCAGGCAGTTGTTGAATGGTCGGCGGGGCGGAAAATTGCTCAAAAACAACGGCTTTCATAACGAATCCCTAACCTAAATCTTTTTTACTTTATAACGGCTCCTGTGGAGAAGACGCAAATTACTGGCCGCTAATGCGTACTCGCCCCACGACCCGAAACGAATCATCCGTTGGACGCACCACGATCATCTCACCCGAGCCAACGCCGCCGCCAATCAACGCGGTGATATTGACCTGATGAGTGACCAACAACAAATTGCCCGACCCCTGCCAGGCAGCGATCTGCTCTTGAGCCGTTTGGGTGATGAACTCCTGATCTCCGCGCCCACGAAAGAACGAATCCAGCCAGGGAGTAAGCGTTACAGGCCCCAGCGCCATCAACTCAGCGGTATCCAGCGCCCGGCACCAGCGCGACGAATACACCGCCGCAATGGGAATATCTCGCTCACGAAACGCGCGGCCAGCGGCTTCAGCCTGATTACGGCCAGCCGTTGAGAGATTGCGCTGGGTATCGCAGCGGTCACGCTCAAACCCTGGCGGGTCACCAATGCCAGGGGGCCAGGGAGTGGCGCATGAGAATCACCAAGCCGCCTTCCTTAAGCGCCTGCCAGGTAGCGTCGTTTGCTTGGGCGCTGATAGGTAGCGCACCCAGCACACAGAGCAGTAGGATTAAGGTGAGATGGCGTGGGGTGGGCATAGGTTGAAGTTCTCCATCGATGGCAAACAAGAACCGCTCTAGCCCCGTTCGCTGGTTGTCTGGGCAAGAACTTTGATGTCACCAACTTGCGTAATATGCGCCACTTTTACCAGAGCTTTCCAAAACGGAACGCAGTGCGTACCGTTTTGAGTTGAGCACTATCGCACCCTACTGCGGGTGAAGAATACCCAAGCCCGCGACTGGTATTTAAAAGAAACTATCAATTAAAGCTTGAGAGTCTTTAACTAGGACTATATTCCCACAATCATGTAAAAGATGGGAACATAGTCCTTTTTCTTAGTGCGACGATTTGAATTTTTTTAAAGTTGGACTATATTCCCACTATGTTTTTAAAAATGGGAATATAGTCCCTTTAATGGTAATCGTATGGCAAAGCGAAACTTACACAGCGTGCTGTTTCCAAAGCAGCGCAAAATTCTCACTCATTTTGGTGAGGGATTTGTTGCTAACAATGAAGCGACGAGGGTTGACCAAAAAAATGCTCTGCGAGCGAACAGGCTTTGATCATAAAACCGTGAACAAGGTGTTTGCTGGCGATCCTGGTGTGGCAATTGGTGCCTATTTGAAAATCATGGCTGTGTTGGGTATGGAAAGTAACTTCTCTGAAGTGGCCGCACATGACGAATTAGGTATCAAACTGCAAAACATCAAACTTCTGGAAGGTTCAAAATGAGCCGTGAGTTGGTAGAGGTTTATGCGGATTGGTATCCCATTGAGCAACCACTATTAATTGGTCAATTGGCTTTATAGTGACTCAAGCCGTGGCGGCGTATTTAGTTTTGCCTATGACAACGCTTTTTAAAATCCCGCTACAGTTTGCAAATTGACCCCTTGCTGACTCTGCATGCAGGTGAGTTTCACAATGACGAAGCCGATAAAAACTTTCGTGCCTTTTTAGATTCATCGCCAGATCGCTGGGGGCGTATTTTGATGCAGCGCAGGGCGGCTATCGAAAATCGCAAAGGTATTCGGCCGAGTAATCGATTAACGGAGCTCGATTATTTGCTTGGGGTACATGATTCCTATCGCATGGGCGGAATTCGCTTTAAAAGACCAGACTCACCTCATTTTCTTGATAACAATGCCGAATTTTCGGCGCCCCCATGGCAGCGCTTCGCGAGTTAGAGCATGCCGCCATCCAAATTGAAAAGACGATAACATCAACAGTGATGAATACTATCGGTGGTTGAAAATGTTGATTTCTCCCGGCTCATCTTTGGGCGGTGCAAGACCAAAAGCTTGTGTTACTGACGAGCAAAATCACCTTTGGATAGCTAAATTCCCAAATTTAAATGACACCTGCGATATCGGCGCGTGGGAGATGGTGTGTTATGAGCTCGCTTTAACAGCCGGTATTGAGATGTTTCCAAGCGAGATCCGAAAATTCTCGACTCAGCACCATACCTTTTGACCAAGCGCTTTGACCGGAGGGGTGACAAACGCCTACATTTTTCATCCGCAATGACGCAGCTCCAGTACTACGATGGTGAGCATTCGCACGGTGCTAGTTATCTTGAAATCGCAGAGTTTCTCTCTAATCAGGGCGCACAAACAAAAGCTGATCTTGTCCAATTATGGCGACGGATTGTGTTTAACATTGCGGTGTCGAACACAGATGACCACTTGCGTAATCACGGCTTTCTGTTAACCGATAAAGGCTGGAAGCTATCACCTGCTTACGATTTAAACCCTATTGTGGGAAAGCAAGGCCTTCACCTGAATATTACCGATACAGACAACGCGCTCGACTACCAGCTAGCCTTTGAAGTGCAAGATTTCTTCAGGCTGACTGAAACCGAGGCAATGCAAATTTACGATGAGGGTTTTAAATGCCGTGAACCAGTGGCCATTGGTTGCACAGCGATTAGGCATCAGCCGAGCAGAGCAAACCATGAAGCAAGAGGCCTTTAATGTTTGATAGGCGTCGTGAGCAAAAATACCTGACATAGTGATCCTGACCGATCACCACTCTACTTAGCCGCCGTCAAGATTTGCGAACTGGTTCGCTAGGCACATCGGTTGCAGATGATCACACCAAAGTTCCAGCAAGTTGTGTACTCAATGCATTCGCCTTCTATAGGTGCGCTGGCATCAGTTCATCGAGATTGATGGGGAGTTTGTGGTCAATGTGTTTTCCCTCCCGCTCAAATACTGCAGCGATCACGCGGGATCCGACTGTCGCCCAGTTTCAAGTCGATGGCAACGAGGCGTTTCAGGCGGCGGTTGTTAAACAGCAGGTCGATGCTTTTGCCATGCGACAAATCTAAAGCCTGCTCCAATAGAAATTGCTCCAGCTCTCTTGCGCGTAAATTTGGCTATAAAAGTCGCGCTTAAGCGTATCTTTTAAGTAGGTCGACTCTAAAAGTTGCTCCATGACAATTGTCTCAACAGTGTCGAGACAATCCACACGCCTCGGCAAAGCCGCAGCATGTAGCGTAGGTTGTTAGCAGAGAAGCTGCGGTCGTACACCTGTTCTAATTTAAAGGCAATCTGCTCGCCATAGGCAGCTCACTGGACCTGATTGCGCACCCGCAAAGCCCATTAGTTTTAGCATGTATAAACCACTGAACTTTGAACATCTGCCTCTGGTAAAGACAATCAATATACGTTTACCGATTGCGCTAGTATTTGCCATTTTTGAATTACGTACCCCACAACAATGTGGGGTGGCTATTAGCTAATTCAGTAGACAGCTACAGCGTCAGCGGCTATGCGAGTCAAAGTGCTCGCACATTGGCTCATCGGCTTAGTTTGAAAAGGGCGGTGCATTGTCTTTATCAATTCAGCAAGGCCAATACTTCGTCACTCAATATTCTGAATCTGTTCCCGCATCTGCTCGATCAACACCTTCAGCTCTACCGCACAGCGGGTAGTCTCAGCCACTACCGATTTGGACGAGAGCGTATTAGCTTCGCGGTTGAGTTCCTGCATCAGGAAATCCAAACGGCGGCCTTTGGGGCCTTTCTGGGCGAGCTGGTGACGCACTTCTTCGATATGCGCGGTTAGGCGGTCTAGTTCTTCATCTACATCGGCTTTTTGCGCCACCAATACCAGTTCGGCTTCCAGGCGCTGCGGGTCGAGTTCAGTTTTGGCGACTTCCAGGCGCTCAAGCAGTTGGGCGCGTTGGCGTTCCAGGATCTGCGGTAGCAGGCTGCGTACGGTGGCGACCTGTTCGCTGACTGCCTTCAGACGGGTAGCGATCATCTCAGCAAGCTTCTCGCCTTCCCGGGCGCGGGCGTCGATCAGCTCATTCAGGGCCTGATCAAACAGCGCTTTGGCGGCAGCCTTGATGGCGTCTTGGTCCAGATGCTGAGTCTCCATCACACCGGGCTGGTTGAGTAGCGCAAGTGTGGTGGGTGGCACCGCGCTGGGCACTTGCTGCTGAATGGCCGCCAGGGCATCGGCAATCTCTTTCAGGCGCTGGGCATTCACCGCAGGCGCTTGTGCGGTGTCGGCGCTCTCGAACCGCACGCTGCACTCGACTTTACCCCGCGCCAAACGGGTGCGCAGCGCTTCACGCAACACGGGCTCCAGGTCACGCAGGCTTTCGTGTAGGCGGAAGTGAGGCTCTAAATAGCGTTGGTTTACCGAGCGAATTTCAACCTGCAAGGTACCAAAAGGGGCGGCCTGCTCGGTGCGGGCAAAGGCGGTCATGCTGTGTACGCGGCGGAAAGCAGCCATGGTTTATCCTATTAGTGAATATCGGTTTATAAGGCATTGCCAACAGTCTACCCGATAGGCCAATCAGCATGCGCCCAGACGTGTACAATGGACGGCTTTTCCTTGTAATGCGTTTATTGTGAGAGGTGCTATTTGTGAGCAGTGCTAAGCGTCCTGACGTTGTTCGCCCTAGTGGTCGCCAGCCTGACCAGCTTCGTGAGATTCGCCTGACCCGCGATTTTACCCGCCATGCGGAAGGCTCCGTGCTGGTGGAATTTGGTGATACCAAGGTGTTGTGTAATGCCAGTGTAGAAGCCACGGTGCCTCGCTGGCTGCGCGGCAAGAATCAGGGCTGGGTAACGGCAGAGTACGGCATGCTGCCCCGCGCGACGCATTCGCGTAGCAATCGAGAAGCGACCAGTGGTAAACAGGGTGGTCGTACGCTGGAGATCCAGCGCTTGATTGGTCGGAGCCTACGCGCCGCGGTCAATTTGAAAAAGCTGGGCGAATTCACCATTACCGTGGATTGCGATGTGATCCAGGCCGATGGCGGTACCCGCACCGCGGCGATTACCGGTGGCTGCGTGGCGCTGATGGATGCCATTCGCTACCTGCAGCGCGAGAAGAAGATTAAAAGCGACCCCTTCAAGCAGTTGGTGAGCGCTATTTCCGTGGGTATTTACAAAGGCGTGCCGGTGCTGGATCTGGACTACCCGGAAGACAGCAAAGCCGATACCGACCTGAACGTAGTGATGACCGAAAGCGGCGAGCTGATCGAAGTGCAGGGCACCGCCGAGGCAGGCGCATTCACCCGTGCCGAACTAAACGGTATGCTCGATTTGGCCGAGAAAGCAGGTGATGCACTGCGCGACCATCAGCGCGAAGCGCTGGGTATTCGTGGTTAAACGTTGAGCCCGTTACAACGCAACAAGCCGACTCAAGAGTCGGCTTGTTGCTATGACTACTACTGACAGACGGCGACGCGGGAAAAGTGCGTTGTCTAGCGCTTATAGCGCTAGGTCGTACTCAATGATCAGCGGTGCGAACTCGGAGAAGGTCGCATCGTAATCAATCCACGCGTCAACCACGTGGCGGCGGAAGTTGGGGCCGACTAGCTGATAGTCGATCCGCCAGCCTTCTTGGCGCTCACGGGGCACGTCTTGGTCAAGCTTCGGCCACCAGGTATATTCACCTGCATCGCGGTTAATTTCGCGGAAGGTATCGATAAACCCGGTGGGGCCAAGCACCTGATCCATCCAGGCGCGCTCTTCGGGGCGGAAGCCTGAGGTCAGTTGATTGTCCGACCAGTTGGCCAAATCGACGGTTTTATGGGCAATATGCCAAGTACCACAGAGAATATATTCGCGGCGTTTACGCGACATCTTCGTCAGGTACTCTTGGTACTGATCCATAAATGCCTGTTTGGCTTTTGGTCACTTCCGTCAGGCATCAGGAAAGAGACGATACTGAAGCGTTCATAATCCGCCTGCAGAAAACGTCCTTCATGATCACACTGAGGGAACCCCAGGCCATACATAATCGCCTTGGGGATTTTACGGCAATAGAGTGCCACACCGGAGAAACCATCCTCTTCGGCATCCAGGAAGTAGCCTTCATAGCCGTCCGGATACAGAATATGGTCACCCAGTTCAAAACTTTTTGCCTTGATGTTCTGCACGCAGACCACGTCGACATCCTGCTGAGCCAGCCAGTCCAGGAAGCCACGATCAACGGCATCACGAATACCATTGACATTGATGCTGGCAATTTTCATAAATCGTCCCTTTTGCGTCGCTGCTGTATGATACCCGACGTTTAGACGTTTGGGTAAAGGCGCTTACTAAAACTTGCCATTTACCCTCCTTTTTATTGTTGCTTTCGTGCCGTTTTAAACCTAACGCCTAGTGAGGAATGCTGTGGTCACTACTCTACAACCCTATCAGCGCGATTTCATTGCCTTTGCCATTGAGCAAGGCGTGCTTAAGTTTGGCGAGTTTACGCTTAAATCCGGCCGCGTTAGCCCCTATTTTTCAACGCCGGGCTGTTTCAAACCGGGCGTGCTCTGGCCAAACTGGGGCGTTTTTACGCCCAGGCGATTGTCGATAGCGACTTAAACGCCGATGTCCTGTTTGGCCCGGCGTACAAAGGCATCCCCCCTGGCAGCGGTGACCGCAGCGGCGCTGGCCGACCATCACGACCGCGATATGCCTTACGCCTTTAACCGCAAAGAAGCCAAAACCCACGGCGAAGGCGGTAACATTGTCGGTGCACCGCTGGCTGGCGATATTTTAATTATTGATGACGTGATTACCGCGGGCACTGCCATTCGCGAAGTGATGAGCCTAATCGAGCAAAGCGGCGCCCGCGCCGCAGGCGTCATTATAGCGCTTGATCGCCAGGAGCGCGGCCAAGGAGAGCAAAGCGCGATCCAGGAAGTACAAGCACAGTACGCCATGCCGGTCGTCAGTATCGTCACTTTAGAGCAAGTACTCACTTACTTGGAAGAGCACGCCGGTGGAGAAATGCTCGCCTACGCCGAAGCCATCAGGGCTTACCGTGACCGCTATGGGATTGCTAGTTAGTTAGCTAAAACCTGCGCCAGCAAAGCCTTGCTGGCGCCACGCTTCGTAGCTCACAATAGCCACCGCGTTGGAGAGGTTCAGGCTACGGTTATTGGGCTGCATAGGCAGGCGCAGTTTGTGCTCAGCGTCTAGCACTTCGTGCACCTGGGGTGAAAGCCCGCCGGTTTCCGAGCCGAACAGCAGTACATCGCCTGGGGCAAAGTCGGCATCGCTGTAGGTGCGCGTGCCTTTAGTGGTGATCGCCCAGATGCGCCGCCCTGCATCGCCTGCTGAAAAGCGTTAAAATCCGCGTGGCGGGTCACGTTGTCGATATCACGGTAATCCAGCCCGGCGCGGCGCAGCTTTTTCTCTTCCAGATCGAAGCCAAGCGGCTCAATCAGGTGTAAACGGCAGCCATTGTTGGCGACCAAGCGCATGATATTGCCCGTATTGGGCGCCATGCGCGGTTCAAAAGCGCTACTTCAAACATCTCCACCTGCCTGTTTATTATGCCTTCGCCAAGCGGCTGATTGTACTTGAAACCGTACTTGAAGCCGACTAGCAACTCGTAGAGGGATGACCGACGCCATGACGCCTGCCACGCCCAAGAACATTCTTAGCCGCATTAAAGGGCTAAACCCGCGCCAGCAGGAAGCCGTGCGCTACATCGATGGTCCTTGCTTGGTATTGGCGGGCGCCGGTTCGGGCAAAACCAGCGTGATTACCACCAAAATTGCCTATCTGGTGCAAGAGTGCGGGATGAGCGCGCGTAAGATTGCCGCGGTGACCTTTACCAACAAGGCCGCCCGGGAAATGAAAGAGCGTGTCGGCCAAATGCTCCACGGCAAAGAGGGCCACGGGCTTACGGTCTCCACCTTCCATACCCTGGGGTTGAATATTATCCGCGGCGAGCTTAAAACCCTGGGCTACAAGCCGGGCTTTTCGCTGTTTGACCCGGAAGATGCCAAGGCGCTGTTGCGCGATTTGATGAACAAAGACGCCCAGGTGGACGCCGAGCAGATCAATGCCGTGCAGAGCAAAATTTCCACCTGGAAGAATGACTTGGTACTGCCCAGCGATGCCCTCTCGTTTGCCGCCGATGACGATGAGCACTTTGCCGCCCGGGTGTATGAAGCCTACGTACGCCATTTAAAAGCCTACAATGCGGTGGATTTTGACGATCTGATTCTGCTACCGGTGGTACTACTGCAACGTGATCCTGATGCGCTGGAACGTTGGCGGCGCAAAATCCACTATATGCTAGTGGATGAGTACCAGGACACCAATGTTTCTCAGTACCTGCTGGTGAAACTACTGATGGCGGAGCGCTCCACCTTTACCGTGGTGGGCGACGATGACCAATCGATTTATGCCTGGCGCGGCGCTCGGCCTGAAAACCTGATTACCCTAGGCGAAGATTTCCCTCGCCTGAAAGTCATCAAGCTTGAACAGAACTACCGCTCTACCGCCACGATACTGCGCGCCGCCAACACGCTGATCGCCAATAACCCCCACGTTTACGAGAAGACCCTGTGGTCGGATATGGGCGACGGTGCGGCCATTCGGGTCATCGTGAATCGGCATGAAGAGGCGGAGTCCGAGCGGGTTGCCAGCGAAATGCTCACGCGCAGGATCAAAGAGAAGGCCGAGTGGCGCGACTTTGCGGTGCTTTATCGGGGCAATTTTCAGGCGCGATTACTGGAGCTGAAGCTGCAGCACTATCAGATTCCTTACAAGCTCTCTGGAGGTACGTCGTTTTTCTCGCGTAACGAGATTAAAGATGCTATGGCTTACCTGCGCCTGCTGATTAATCCCGCCGACGACAACGCCTTTTACGCATTGTGAACGTGCCGCGCCGTGAAGTGGGCCCCGGCACCGTTGAGAAACTCGCCAACTACGCTACTGAGCGCTCGATATCGCTGTTTGCCGCCTGCCACGAGTTAGGGTTAGAGCAAGTACTGCCTACCCGAGCGACAGAGCGCTTGAGCCGCTTTACCCACTTTATTGATGGCGTGCGCAAGCGCATGGATCAGGGCGATGCGATTGCCGCTATTCGCGATATGCTGCGGGATATGGATTATGAGGCGTGGCTGTACCAGAACGCCAGCGCGCCCACGGTGGCCGAGCGACGTATGGCCAACGTGTGGATTTTGATCGACCAACTAGAAAAATCACTTAACCGCGACCCCGAAGAAAGTACCGACTCCACCGATACCGAAACCGACGGCGTTGAAGCAGCTATTTCACGCTTGGTACTGCGCGATATTCTGGAGCAGCAGGCAGAAGAGGATGACTCGGATCGAGTGCAACTACTCACCATGCATGCCTCCAAGGGCCTTGAGTTCCCGCATGTGTATTTGATGGGGTTAGAGGAAGACCTGTTGCCCCACCGCAACGCCATTGAAGTAGGCACCGTGGAAGAGGAGCGTCGCCTGGCCTATGTGGGCATTACGCGGGCGCGGCGTACGCTGACGTTGACACTTGCCCGCCAGCGGAAAGCCTACGGTGAGTTGATGGATTGCCAGCCGAGCCGATTTTTAGAAGAACTGCCTGCTGAGGGATCTGGAGTGGGAAGGTCGTGCCGATAAAGAGAATCCTGAACAGAAGCAGGCGCGAGGCAAAGACGCTATCGCCGGTCTGCGTTCGCTGCTGGGGTGATAAAGCGGACGTTATTAGGGGAAAGCGTTAAAAGACAGGCTTTAAGAAGAAATATCCACAGGGCAGTGACCAAATCACCCTGTGGATAAATTACTAACCGTTCACTGCTTGCTGTCGCTTATTCAGCTTCAGCCATCATGTAATCAACAATCGCCATCACTTCTTCGTCTGCAAGGTTCGGGTTGCCGCCTTTGGCGGGCATAGCGCCAATGCCGTTAATGGCGCTGGCATAAAGTTCATCAGCCCCTTTTCCAAACGCGCTGACCAGGCATCAGCATCTCCCAGCTTCGGAGAACCAGCTACGCCAGTTGCGTGACACGCCGAACAGCCAGCGCTTGCGTAAAGCGATTCACCGTCCAGGTCGCTTCCACCACTCGCTGCTTCGTCACTTGCGGAAGCCTCATCTTCACTCGCGGCGTCTTCGCTAGCCGCCACTTCTTGCTCAGCAGTAGCACCCTCTTCAGAGGCAGCGCCATCTTCAGCGGCTGCAGTCTGTTCCGCAGTTTCCTCTTCAGGTGCTGCCTCTTCTGAAGCGGCTTCATCGCCGCCGCCTAATTCTGGCACGTCCATCACCGGCTCGACCAAGTGCGCTACCGCGGCTTCAACCTCTTCATCAGAGAGGTTAGGGATTGCCACCTTTAGGGGCATTGCGCCAATACCGTTAATAGCATGCTCTAACAGCGTGGCAAAGCCTTGCTCGGTACGCTCAGCCCAAGCTTCTTCGTTACCGCGAACAGGCGCACCCGCAGCGCCGGATTCGTGACAGGCACTACATACATTGCCGTAGATACCTTCACCATCGATATCACCGCCACTGCTAGCACTATCGCCTGCTGGTGCCGCCGCTGTTCCACAGTCTTGGCCTTGTAAACAGAGTTGACCTACCGGCGCTAAACGCTCGGCAATCGCATCACGTGCTGCGTCCTGAGCGTAAGCACCTGTTGTGCCCGCCATGACGCCGAGGGCCGCCAGCCCACTCATGATCAGCTTAGCTTTCACTCTCACCACCTCTTGAGTATTGTCATCAAACGTTTTCCCTCAACCCCTGTGCGCGGCAGCGCCAACATCAACGATGCACCGCCGAGACGCCAAGACATGCGTATTGGTGCTGGTATAACGGCAACGCAAAGCGCAAGAAAATGCTACTAAGCGCGCCTATGTCACTAATGGCTGCTATTTAGGCCTTATCTTAATGCTTCGTCCCTTGCTCCACCCCCTTTCCATGCTAATAAATGCTGCTGTGCATAGCGCACAAAACCAGCCTGCTGGTACAGCCGTTTGGCCGGTAGATTGACGTCATCAACCGCCAGCACAACGTCAAGTGCTCCTGACTGTTGGGCAAGCTCCAAGGCTTTATTTAACAGCGAGCGGCCTAAGCCTTTACCACGCCAATCAGGCGCTAGCCCCATTAACATAAGCTCCCATCGCTCTAAGTCCGGATGGGGGCCATCAACAGAACGCCCACGGTAACGCCTTGATAATCCACGGCATACCAATATTGTGGCGCTTGGGGAGCCTGCTGATAAAAGCCGGCTAATAACTCGTTCTCTGAGAGTACGTTACGCAGAGCACGGCTATCCAGCGAATCGTGTCCCACGGCGGCCAAAGGGCCAACTGTTCCGTTTGAGTTAACGCAGCAAACGGTTGCAGTGACAATGGTCTCGTTTCATTCATTGCTAAACGGCGGTGACTGCTGCCAGTTAAATGCTCCAAGCAGACCAAGCGCTGCATGCCATGCTCACTCAACAGTGCTTCTGTCTCAGTAGCCTGGGACGATAGCGTCAGGTGGCATAGGCGCATATTCTGCGTTGTTACCCATTGGTATGCCGCACGCAACAGCGCGTGGGTATGTTCAGCCGCTACGCTGGGTAACGGCAACCATAATTGGGCCATTTGTCTGGGTAAGCACTGCACCCAGATGGCGCCACTCAGTCGCCCAGCCGTGTAACTTACCCACAATCCTTCCCAGGCTTCTTCTGGTGCGTTCGACATTGTCTTCAAAGCACTACTGAGCGATGACTGTAATGCAGAATCATGCGCTGCTGCTAAGTAGAGCAATGCTTCGCGCCGCTGGCTTGGCGGGCAGGGAATAGCAGATAAGGAGTTTAAAGGACGCTGATGCGGTTTAACCAATGACGAGACTCCGAAGCAGTGATAAAGCATGCTACGTTATTAACCTACCGCCCATCCTGACGGTCTGAACCTTCTAATGCTACTTTTCAATATCTAACGGTTTAAGTACCAAGCAACAGCAGCCCCATAGGAGTGAGCACCCTGCCATGCGTATATTGTTAGTCGAAGATGATCCCAGCTTGGCCGCGGGCATTCGCTTGGCATTAAAACCCGAACACTTCACGGTGGACCACCTTAGCGATGGGGTTACCGCCTTGGCTGCATTAAAGGAGGGCGAGCCCTTTGATGCGGTTATTCTAGATCTGGGGCTGCCACGCATGGATGGCATGCAAGTGTTAGAAGCCGTTCGACGGCAGGGCAATCGCGTACCCATTTTGGTATTAACCGCTAGGGATGCCGTCGATGAACGTATCGCCGGGTTGGACGCAGGTGCAGACGACTACTTAACCAAGCCGTTTGAAGTCGCTGAATTAAAAGCACGCCTGCGTGCCCTGTTGCGCCGCAGTAGTGACCAGGTAAATAGTGCCCTGGAGTGTCGCGGTATTCACCTAGACCCGCTAACCATGCGTGTTAGTTATCACGGTCAACCCGTGGTGTTATCACGTCGTGAACTGACATTACTGCAAGAGTTTATGAGCCACCCTGGACGAGTGTTCACCCGCGATACGTTAACGCGCTTGGTTTATGGCTGGGACGAGGACGTCGAAAGCAACACTATTGAAGTACATGTGCACCACCTACGACGAAAATTCTTTCCTGACCTAATTCGCACGTTGCGCGGCATTGGTTACGTCATGGATAAAGCGGATCAGGATGGGCACTCATGAGTTCCATTCGCCAACGCACGCTAGGGCTGGCGCTGTTGGTGTTTGGTATTAGCATGCTGATGATTGGCTTTATCAGCTATCGCTACGCTGCCCATGAAATTGAAGCGTTGTACGATGCCAGCCTTGAGCAAAACGCACGTTTATTAGAGGGCTTACTGCAAGCCCCGCTGCCGGAAGAAGCGCGTAACGTATTACTCAACAGCCTGGAAAACGCCTTAGGGAATGCGAATGCGGCGAGAACTGACCGGCGCTTGGCAGAATACCACGAGGATAGCCAGTTGGGATTTCAGTTATGGGAAAGGGACAGACTCCTTCTGCGCTCAGCCAACGCCCCCGTGTCGCCGCTAATCAATCCCCCTTACGGGTTCACTAGTCAGCTTATCGATGGGTACGAATGGCGCCTTTATGTACTTGAAGTCACCGGCACCGCTCAGCGAATTGTAGTCAGCGAGCGTGAAGATATGCGCGGCGATATTATAAGCGCGGTTGCACTGCGTACATTGATGCCCGACTTGATTGGCCTTCCGCTACTTACCCTTCTGCTGTGGTGGTCTATCGGTTGGGGGCTAGCCCCCTCTCTCGCGTGTGGCCGAGCAAATACGCAGTCGTGATCCACATAATTTACAGCCCTTAACGCTTAACCCACTACCCCGAGAATTAGCCACTATTGCCGGAGCGCTTAACCGCCTGTTAGAACGGATCCGAATAATGCGCGTGCGCGAGAAGCGCTTTATTGCGGATGCCGCCCATGAACTACGCACTCCTTTAGCGGTACTTGACCTACACGCCCAGAATGCACTGATCGCTGACAATGTTAAAGATCGCCAAGAGGCTCTCAACCACCTGCGCGATGGCGTCGCAAGGGGCACCCGTTTGGTTACCCAGCTGTTAACGCTTGCTCGCCTGGAGCCTGAAGATGAGTCGCAACCCGAGTACCGCACCACCAACCTACTGAGTGAAGTGCGTGAGATGTTGGCCAAAATTTCGCCATTGGCTGCTGAACGTGAACAGCAGTTGTTGCTAAACGCTGATGAACAGGCAGATTGGTTGATGTTAGAAGAGCCAGGCGCCATTGAAACCCTGGTACAAAATCTGGTGGGTAATGCTATTCAACACTCGCCGAATCATAGCGTGATCAGCATTACGCTAGCGACGACGCCGCAATACTTTCAATTAATAGTGGATGATCAGGGCCCCGGCATACCGATCAATGAGCGCAAAAAAGTAGTGGAGCGCTTTCAGCGAGCAGGCCCTAGCGCTGGTTCAGGGCTAGGGCTTTCTATCGTTGAGCGGCTAGTTATGCGCCACAACGGCACGCTACAGCTTGATGATGCCCCCAACGGGGGATTACGCGTACAAGTTGCTCTACAGCGCCCAAAGGAAAAATCTAAATAATACGCCTGTTCTTTGTACACTCGCGTTTTATGGGTCTCTTAAGGTTGCGGTAAGAATTGCATGCAACTGTGGAACTGCATGGTGAGCCAGACAACAACGGCTCTCCTTTTCTCCACATGGAGGTCCCTGATGAACCAAGTAACCTTTTCACCTAAACCATTAGTTCAACTAAGCTCAACGCCGCTACTAGCCATGCCTGCACCGCGGCGTCTGCTGCCCACTAGCCCTGCGATGACCGTGCTTACCGATTTTTCTCAGGTAGTACCTCAATCTGTAGGTGCCGAGACGCCCATCGACGAGGCGCACCTAAAGATGCGTTATGGTGGCGTTCGTTTGCTGTTTGTTATGGATAAACAGGCACACTGTATTGGCGTTATAACCTCGAAAGAAGTCATTGGCACTCGGCGAATTAACCTAGCCATGCAGCAGCGTAACCTCACCCGTGCGGAAGTCACGGCTGAAATGATCATGACACCCTGGCACAAACTCAGCGCCATGCCCGTTGCACAGCTTGCCTCGCTGACGATTGAAGATTTAGTGTTGTCGATAGACACGGTTACCGATCAGCATCTATTAATCACTGAGCAAAACGATAACCACGAGCTTAGAATTCGCGGCATTATCTCAACAAGCGATATACAGAGCGCGGTGGGTAAAGAAGCTAACCCAGTACCTATGGCAAAGAGTTTCGCCGATATTTGCCAGGTCATAACCGGCCACGACTTATAACGTTTCAGCGTTGATAAGCCTTTAAAAAAATTTAGTAGTCCTTTAAATAAAACGCCCTTCACCGATTTCTCGGTGAAGGGCGTTCTAATTCTATAAGAAGATGTTTAAAACATCGACGCATTAATCCACAGGTGCGTGGCGATACTCGCCGCATAGCCTAATAAAATGGCCGGCATCCAGCGCAGGTGCACGGCAAAGGTATAGATCCCGCGTGCCTGCCCCATCAGAGCGACGCCTGCAGCGGAGCCCATCGAAAGCAAACTGCCGCCCACGCCTGCCGTCAGCGTCACCAACAGCCAGTTACCTTCCGACATATCTGGGGCCATGGAAAGTACCGCAAACATGACCGGAATGTTATCCACTACCGCCGAGATAAGACCCAACACCACGTTCGCCCACACGGGATTCCAGCTGCCGTAAAGCGTTTCAGAGAGCAGGCTGAGATAGCCCATAAAGCCAAGGCCACCCACACATTACCACCCCGTAGAAGAACAGCAGCGTATCCCACTCGGAGCGCGCAATACGGCTGAAAATATCAAACGGCACCACGCTACCGAGCTGCTCGAGTTTTTTCCAATCGCCACGGCGCGAGTAGCGCTCGCGCTTGCGTTCCAGCGAACGCGGCAGGCTGCGGCGCAGGTAGTAACCAAAGAACTGCAGCAGGCCTAGGCCAAACATCATGCCCATGGCAGGCGGTAAGTAAAGGATCGAGTGGCACAGCACTGAAATAGCGACGGTGATCAAAAACAGTACGATAATCCGCCGCGCCCCACGCTTGAGCCAAACATTTTCTTGTAAAGCGGCCGGCTGGCGATTCGCGATAAAGAAATTCATGATCACCGCAGGCACCATGAAATTGACTATCGCAGGAATCAGCAGTGCGAAGAAACCTTCGAACGGTACCTGGCCCGCCTGCCACACCATTAGCGTGGTGATATCGCCAAACGGGCTGAACGCACCGCCAGCGTTGGATGCCACCACCACGTTCACACAGCAAAGGCCGATAAACTTGTTATCGCCTTCGGCCACTTTGAGCACTACGGCGCACATCAGCATGGCGGTGGTCATATTGTTGGCGATCGACGAAATACCAAACGCCATCACCCCTGTGATCCAGAACAGGCTGCGATAGCTGAAGCCTTTGCGCACAAGCCAAGAACGTAGCGCATCAAACACGCGGCGCTCTTCCATGGCATTGATATAAGTCATCGCGACCAGCAAAAACAGCAGTAGCTCGGCGTATTCAAGCAGCGTTTCGCGGAAGGCGGTTTCTGCCTCTTCCGGCATGCCCGCTTGTACATAGACCCAGGCCACGAGTGCCCAGATAAGGCCTGCGGCGACCAATACAGGCTTAGACTTACGCATGTGCAGTAACTCTTCACTCATCACCAACGCGTAGGCGAGCACGAAGATCACGACAGAAGAGATACCGGTTAGCGTGAGGGTAAGATCAAGTGGCCCGGCGGCAGCATAAGAGAGATGGGAGTAGAAAAAGCGAGCAGGCGAGCAACAACCAAGCGACCCGGCGAGCTAAATGCCGAGTTACGAGGACGTTTGGTGGTTTCATGGCGATATTATCCAATCAGGGGGAGAAAGACCGCCACGATCATAAGCACCCTAATGAAATGCTGCAACGCAACGAGTTGCGCATAAGATGCGACGTATTGCCGCATCTTGTAAAGGCTTTTTATTAGTTTTTACTACGCATAAAGTTTGGCGTGTTCATCATTACACCGCCACGCTTTTGGCTGGATTACGTGACGGGCCTAAGTGAGAATAGATATACGGTTTTAAGTACTAGGCTTCGTCTTTTTACTGGGGCGCAGCCAGTCAATTTTTTCTATCTGGCGACTGCGCGTTACTGCCAAGGCGTAGTCGGTGACGTCTTTAGCAATCGTAGAACCAGCCCCACCGTAGCACCTTTGCCTACCGAGACAGGTGCAACCAGGGCTGTATTAGAGCCAATAAAGGCGTTATCACCAATGTCTGTGTGGTGTTTATTGGCACCATCGTAGTTACAGGTAATCGTACCTGCGCCCACGTTCACGTCACGCCCTAAGCGTGCATCACCTACGTAACTTAGGTGATTAATTTTACTGCCTTCACCTACATCGGCATTTTTGGTTTCAACAAAATTGCCTACCTTGGCTTTTATTGCCAACCGTGTTCCAGGGCGTAGCCTTGCAAAGGGCCTATCTGATTGAGGCCGGCCGCGACCGTACCCTCTATTACGCTGTGGGAATCGATTACGCTTTCTGCGCCAATGGTGCTGTCTTTGATCACGCAATAAGGACCAATACGTACGCCCTCGCCTAATTCAACGTTACCTTCGAATACACAGCCCATATCGATAAAGACATCATGACCGCAGCTCAAACGTCCGCGAACATCCAAGCGTGCGGGGTCGGCAAGCGCCACTCCCTCTGCCATCAATTTATCGGCAACCTGCTGTTGGTAAGCGCGTTCGAGTCGAGCCATTTGCGCTCGATTATTGACCCCTTCCACTTCTACCGCGGTGGCCGGCTGGGCTGTACATACTTTAATTCCCTCATCCGCGGCCATGGCAATCACATCGGTAAGGTAGTACTCGCCCTGCGCATTCTCAGCAGAAAGTTGCGGTAACCAGCGTTTCAGCTGGGCACTGGTCATCGCCATAATACCGGTATTACATTCGCTGATCGCAAGTTGTGTGCTGCTGGCATCTTTCTGTTCAACTATTGCCACTGCATCGCCTGCGTCATTGCGTACTATCCGTCCATAGCCCGCAGGATCCTCTAGCGTGACCGTTAACAGCCCCATATGCTGCTCATCTACTTGGGCCAACAGCTCGAGAAGCGATTCCCGCCTCAATAGCGGTACGTCGCCGTATAGGATCAACACCTTGCCGCTGCCCAACTGCTCAAGCGCTTGAGCTACCGCATGCCCGGTGCCCTTCTGTTCAGCCTGAACAGCAAATTGAACAGCATTTTCTGCCAACGCCTCGCGCAACTGCTCAGCCCCATGGCCTATCACTACATGGGTGCGATCCGGCTGCAGCCCTGAGGCCGTATCCAGTACATGCTGCACCATGGGCTTGCCAGCCAAGGTATGCAGCACTTTGGGAATTTGGGAACGCATGCGCGTCCCTTTACCTGCTGCGAGAATGACGATATCCAGTTCTTGCATATTATTCCCCTGTTACCGGTTGTTCGGCGGGCATGGTCGTTTGCGGAATGGCGGTTGGCAATGAAGGAGCGGGTAATTGTTCAATGCCTAACTCATTAACCAGCGTTTCACCAAAATAATTAACAAATTCTGGTGTGGCGATGCTGCGCCACTGTTCGCCTTCGCGAACGAGCAAAAGTGCCTTGAGATTGTTCTCAATAGCCATCTGCATAGCGTCTTGTTCGCCCACTACCAACAGTGCTGTTGCCCAAGCATCTGCCCAAGCGTTTGAAGGATGAAAAACTGACACCGAAGCAACTTGGTGAGTCACTGGCCGCCCCGTACGCGGATCAATGGTATGGGAGAAACGTTCCCCTTCTACTTCAAAATAGTTGCGATAATCGCCTGAGGTGGCCACCGACATGCTCTCTAGCGGAATAATATGCTGGGCACGCTGCTGCCCATCTTCAGGCACCTCAATGCCAATTCGCCATGGTGTCTGTTCGTCTTCATCACGCAGACCACGGGCGATCAAATCACCGCCTAAATTGACTAGGTAATGTTCCAATCCCTGTTGATCTAGATATGCAGCCACTCGATCAGTGGCATGGCCTTTGGCTACACCGGAAAGGTCGACAAATACATCGCGGGTACGGCGTGCCTGCATATTTTGAGTATCTACCTCTACCGCATCAAAACCCACCTGAGCAAGTTGCTGGGCCAGATCATCGTCAGAAGGCACTTCTTCTGGTCTTGCGCCAGGCCCAAAACTCCATAGATTAACCAAGTCGCCCACGGTAATATCAAAGGCACCGTGGCTGGCTTCAGCGACTGTCTGGCTGATCGCCAATACCTCAATGAGTTCATTGGAGAGCGGCTGCCACTCTTCTAAAGGCGCCTCGTTAAAGGCGATTAGTTCGGAATCATCGCGGTAAGTGGACATCGCCTGGTCAACACTCTCCAGCTCTGCCAAAAGCCTTCTTTCAATTCAAGGGACTCACCCTGAGTGAGCGGATCCATAATGGTGACTTGATAAAAGGTACCAAATATATTTCCCTCAAAGCGCACGGGAGGTTCCAGCGGGCGGTCATTCTCTGAACAGCCTGCGATACCTATTAGTAAGCCCAGCATAGCGACTATTAATAAGCTTCTTCTCCTGACCATACGCCCACCATGCATATACCCACCAGACTTGTTTCTAACAGTCTTTTCCATAGCTGCTTTGCCTTAAAAAAATAAAGCTTTAAGAATGAAGCCCTAAAAATGAAAGAACCATAGCAGCCAGGCGCCGAACAGCACCCGATAAATAACAAAGGGCTGCATGCCTATTTTTTGGATAATTACCAAGAAATAATGGATGCACAAATAGGCACTAATACCCGACAGTAACGTACCCACTAACATTGCGACCCAATCTATCGACTGCTGCGTGTTAAAAAGCCCAACGGCTTCTAACCCGCCTGCCAGCACAATGACTGGAACCGACAGTAGAAACGAGAAGCGAGCGGCCCCTTCTCGACTCATCCCCACCATCAAGGCCGCCGTAATGGTGATACCCGAACGCGACGTGCCGGGTATTAGCGCCAGCGCCTGGGCACCACCTATGATCAGCACATCCTTTAAACGTAGTTGGTATTCACTACGCGTTCCCCGCATACGCCAATCGGCATAGCCCAACAACAGTCCGAAAGCAATTAAGCTGATGCCGATAATCAACGTAGAACGCATGTAATGCGAAATAACATCGTGCAGTAGTAAACCAACTAACCCCACGGGAATGGTCGCTAACGTCACCCAAAATGCCAAGCGCGCATCTTCATTTACGCCTTTCCCGCTGACCGCGGCTAGGCTATTGATAACCATCTGCCAAATTTCCCGGCGGAAATAGATAATGACCGCTGAGAGGCTGCCTAAATGCAGTGCCACATCAAAGGCTAAGCCTTGATCTTGCCAATCTGTCAGCACAGGCACCAAAATCAGGTGGGCAGAGCTGGAAACGGGTAAAAATTCTGATATCCCTTGCACAACCGCCAACACCACCACCTGTAGCCAATCCATAGGTAATCCTGTGTGTAAAAAATTAATGTATTCGTTTGTAAAGACGCTTAAGGATACACATCCGCGATTTTTTTGTCCGCTCTTACCGGCATTAACGTTAAAAAGCAGCGTTTTAACGGCCGAAAGAAGTTGAGACTGTAGAGGAACAAGCGTAGTGCGCTACAATAGGCCACTAATGAAAGCGTGCGTCCTTGTAAGGTACCCATGACTCAGACCATCGAAACGCCAGTGGTTCACGACCAAGAGCGACTTAGCCAAGAGGCCAAGCGTGTCACCTATATAGGCGCGTGGCTGGATGCATTGCTAAGTATCGTCAAAGTCACCATTGGTTTTATGGTCGGTTCAGCGGCGTTGATCGCCGACGGTATTCACTCCCCTATCAGATTTAGTCACCGACGGTTTTGTGCTGGCGGCGATTCATTACGGGCGTCAGGAACCCGATAAAGATCACCACTACGGTCATGGCAGAATCGAAACCCTTACCACCCTACTGTTGGGCAGCGTACTGATCTTCGTAGCGGGAGGTATTGCCTGGTCTAGTATTGATCGTCTAATTAGCGGTACCGACGTTAATGCACCTGGCATGCTGGCGATCGTCATTACAGTGATCGCGCTATTTAGCAAAGAGTGGATTTTTCGCTACACCATGCGGGTTGCCAAGCGGGTAAAGTCCAAGTTACTCGAAGCTAACGCGTGGCACTCGCGCAGTGATGCCTTATCCACTGCCGTGGTACTGGTGGCATTAGTCGGCGCCCAGTTTGGGTTGGGTTGGCTGGATGCCGTGGCTGCCATCATCGTCGGGTTATTAGTCGGTAAGGTAGGGTTGGACTTGTTGTGGGAGTCGGCTCGCGAGTTGGTGGATACTGCGCTGCCGGTGGATGTACAGAACCAAATGCACGATGTGGCCTGTAGCGTGCCGGGGTGGATAGCGTTCACGACCTGCGTACGCGCCAGTCAGCCGGTTGGGTAATGGTCGATTTGCACGTGGTGGTGGGACCTAAGATTACCGTCTCCGAAGCCCATGAAATTGGTAATGAAGTCAGCCGCCGCCTGCGCCATGAATTCCCCGCGCTCACCGATGTGATTTTTCACGTTGACCCGGAAGACGATGCCGGTGCAGGCGACCCCAGCCGCCTGCCTGGGCTACCGCTGCGGCCTGAAGTAGAGGCTGCCCTGGATGCGCGTTGGTATAAGCACCCGGTATGGCGCACGCTGAATGAGCTACAGCTACACTACCTGGACGATAAGGTCTCGGTATCGCTAATCATTGCTGATGCGGTACACCAACCGCCTCAGTGCCTCGCTAGCCAGTTAAAAGCGCTGGCTAGCGATATCGAGTGGCTGGGCCATGTGGAAGTGCTGTTTATTACCCGCGCGGCCAGCAGCTCTATGCGCTAGGGCTTCGAGCTTTTATGGGTTAGCGCAGACTTTATGAGAGCAATAGTGTCGCTATGCTGAAGTAAATCACCACTCCAGAAGCGTCAATAAGCGTGGTCACCAGCGGTGCCGAGGCCGTGGCAGGGTCGACCTTAAAGCGCTCTAATACAAACGGAAGACACATCCCCAGCAGGCTACCGAATAGCACGATGGTGACCATGCTAAAGGCAACCACCATCGCCAGCGCTTCACCCCCACGCATAATGCCAATCGGCGTTACCGCGATGGCCATGGTGATACCCAGTGACCCGGCGACAAGTAGCTCACGCCCCAGTAGTTTGCCCCAATCTTTGACACCCACGTCTCCGGTCGCCATACCGCGCACCATCAGCGTGGCTGCCTGGGCCCCGGCGTTACCGCCACTACCGATCAACAGCGGTAAAAAGAACACCAGCGCTACCTGAGCAGCAATGGTTTCTTCAAAATAGGCAATCCCAGCGCCCGAAAACAGGTTGGCGAAGACCAGCAGAACCAGCCAAAACACCCGTTTACGGTAAAGGCTCCAGAGCGGCACACGGCTAACGCCATCCTCCAGTTGACCGATCGACATCCCTTTGTGGAAATCCTCTGTCGCCTCGGACTCAGCGACATCCATTGCATCATCGTGGGTGACAATGCCGACCATGCGGTCACCGGCATCAATCACCGGCAGCGCTAACAGGTCGTACTTCGCCACAATTCGGGCGACATCTTCCTGGGCGTTATCGACCCGGGTGCTGATAACATCTTTAATCATAATGTCATCTACAATAGCCCCCGGTCGCGCCACCATCAGTTGGCGTAATGACATGGTGCCAATCAGTTCACCGTCGCTATCCAGGATATACAGCTGGTAAACCGTTTCCGCATCGGGGGCCGTCTGGCGTACCCGCATCATCGCTTGCGACACCGTCATGCCACTGGCTATGGAGACATAGTCAGAGGTCATGATGGCGCCTGCCGTACCCTCTTCGTAACTGGCAAGCCGCTTTAGATCTTCGCGCTCACGGTGGGCCATACGACGTAATAACGCCTCACGGCGGTCTTCACTGAGGAGATTAAACAGGTCGGCACGTTCGTCCGAGCCCATCTCTTCCAGCAGCTTGAGTACCTGACTGTCGTCCAGCTCCTTTACTACCTCAAGCTGGCTTTCACCAGGCAAATAGCCCAGCACATTAGCGGCGCGCTCGGCAGAAAGAATATCCAGCAGCGTGAGCGCAGCAGACAGTTCTTCATCATCCTCGATCATCTCTTCGAGCACTTCACCGATATCCGCTGAGCGGGTTTCGGCTAAGCGTAAAGAAAGCACTGATTTACTAGGCACTTCCTTAGCCAACTCATCGAGCAGTTCGGCTTTTAATTCCTGTAGGCTTTCATCATTCAGTGCCATGGCTCTCTCCTTCACGCTAACAAACGACGTGCTGCCGACTTACTCCAACTATATTACCAGACAAAACGCCCCTTAAACCCACATTTGCGGGGTTAAGGGGCGTTGGATGCACGCCAAACGCGTGAAAGTTAGCCTTTACCCGCCTTTTTTACGCAGTTGCTGAATCGTTCGCAACTGAGCAACGGCTTCGGCAAGTTCAGCGGCAGCCCGGGTATAATCGAGCTCCGATGATTTCTCGTTAAAGGCTTTCAGCGCTTGCTGACGCGCTTCTTCGGCAGCAGCCTCATTGAGGTCGCTGGCACGTGATGCAGAGTCGGCCAGAATCGTCACGACATCCGGCTGGACTTCCATGAAGCCACCCGAGACAAAGAAGTTATCTTCCTTGCCATCATCATGAATCACGCGGACCGGACCCGGCTGAAGCTCAGTCAGCAGCGGGGCGTGGCCGGGTAAAATACCAAGTCACCCATCATCCCGGAAGCGATCACCTGCTCAACAGTACCTGAGAAGATGGATGCTTCAGCGCTGACGATATTGCAAGTAAAGCTATTCGCCATAGCGAATCCCCCCTAATGGACGGGATTACTTCTTCATCTGGTTGGCTTTCTCGACAGCTTCGTCGATTGAACCGACCATGTAGAAGGCCTGTTCCGGCATATCGTCGTATTCACCCGCAAGGATGCCCTGGAAGCCACTGATCGTGTCTTTCAATGAAACATACTTACCTGGTGAACCGGTGAATACCTCAGCCACGAAGAACGGCTGCGACAAGAAGCGCTGGATTTTACGCGCCCGGAAACGGCCTGCTTGTCTTCATCAGACAGCTCATCCATACCCAGAATGGCGATAATATCCTTGAGTTCCTTGTAGCGCTGAAGAACGTTCTGCACACCGCGAGCAGTCGCATAGTGTTCTTCACCGACAACCAGCGGGTCCAACTGGCGCGAGGTGGAATCGAGCGGGTCGATCGCCGGGTAGATACCCAATTCGGCGATAGAGCGCGCTAATACCACGGTAGCGTCCAGGTGCGCAAAGGTGGTCGCTGGCGATGGATCGGTCAAGTCATCCGCAGGGACGTAAACGGCCTGTACGGAGGTGATTGAACCGGTCTTCGTCGAGGTAATACGCTCTTGCAGAACGCCCATCTCTTCAGCGAGTGTCGGCTGGTAACCTACTGCTGATGGCATACGACCGAGCAGGGCTGATACTTCGGTGCCGGCCAGGGTGTAGCGGTAGATGTTATCAACGAATAGAAGAACATCGCGGCCTTCATCACGGAATTTCTCAGCGATAGTCAGACCGGTCAATGCAACGCGCAAACGGTTACCCGGGGCTCGTTCATCTGACCGTAAACCAGCGATACCTTATCGATAACGTTGGATTCAGTCATTTCATGATAGAAGTCGTTACCCTCACGTGTACGCTCACCTACACCGGCAAATACAGAGTAGCCGCTGTGCTCGGTGGCGATGTTGCGGATAAGTTCCATCATGTTAACGGTTTTACCAACACCGGCGCCGCCGAACAGACCCACTTTACCACCCTTAGCAAACGGGCAGACCAAGTCGATAACTTTGATGCCGGTTTCCAACAGCTCGTTTGACGCTGCTTGGTCGGCATAGCTCGGTGCTTTACGGTGAATCGGCATGCGCTCTTGCTCGCCGATTGGTCCTGCTTCATCAATCGGCTCACCGAGTACGTTCATAATACGGCCCAGCGTTTCCTTACCTACCGGTACGGAAATAGCGGTACCTGTGCTGGTCGTTTCCATGCCACGCTTCAAGCCCTCAGTAGAGCCCATGGCAATGGTGCGCACCACGCCGTCGCCCAGCTGCTGCTGGACTTCGAGGATAGTCTCAACATCGGAGACCTTCAGCGCGTCGTAGACCTTGGGCACAGAGTCCCGCGGAAACTCTACGTCAATCACCGCGCCGATGATTTGTACGATACGTCCGCTCATCTTGGTTCCTCTCTAAAACCTGCAAATGAAACCTGTCTGCCGGGAGCCGCTAGCAATAATGGCTCCCTAGGCGTTAAACGGCAGCTGCACCGCCGACGATCTCAGAAATTTCCTGGGTAATGGCGGCCTGACGGGCCTTGTTATAAACCATCTCCAGATCGTCGATCAGGCCGCCTGCGTTGTCAGTGGCACTTTTCATAGCGATCATTCGGGCAGCTTGTTCACAAGCGCCGTTTTCCACTACCGCCTGATACACCTGTGATTCGATGAAACGAACCAGCAGGCTATCAAGCAACGCCTTGGCATCCGGTTCATACAGGTAGTCCCAGCTTCCGGGACGGGCGTTTTCTTCGTCTTGTTCAGCGTCTTCGCCTAAATCAGACGACAGCGGAAGAAGCTGACGAACCACTGGCTTTTGCGTCATGGTGTTCACAAACTCATTGTGCACCACGTAAACCCGGTCAAGACGTCCTTCATCGTACGCTTCGAGCATGACCTTGATGCTGCCAATCAACCCTTCAACCGTTGGGGTTTCGCCTAAACCGCTCTTCGCCGCCACCAAATTACCACCGTAGTTGCGGAAAAGCTGCTGGCCTTGGCGCCCAGGGCGCAAAAATCCTGCTCCACACCCTGCTGCTTCCAACCGACTGATTCTTTCAGTAAGGCTTTGAAAAGGTTGTGGTTCAAGCCACCGCATAGACCACGGTCTGTGGAGACCACAATGTAACCTACGCGCTTAACCTCGCTACGCTCGACCATGTAGTCGTGCTTGTATTCGGGGTTAGCGTTGGCAAGGTGGCCAACCACATTACGGATCTGCTTAGCGTAAGGCTGACTAGCTCTCATCAGGTCTTGCGCTTTACGCATTTTCGATGCAGCTACCATTTCCATGGCGCTGGTGATCTTCTGCGTATTTTTAATGCTCCCAATTTGGGAGCGTATCTCTTGCAGCTGCCATAGCGATCTACCCTTCGTTCGTGGCTCTCAGAAAGCATGCAAACCCGCCCATCACAGGCGGGCTAGACATTACCAGCTCTGAGTCGCCTTGAACTTCTCGAGACCCGACTTCAGGCTGTCTTGAATCTCACCATTGTAGTCGCCGGTCTGGTTGATCTTGTCGAGTAGATCGCCGTGTTCAGACTTCATGTAGTCGTGCAGAGCACGCTCAAAGTCCAACACCTTGTTCACTTCGACATCATCCAGATAACCTTCGTTGGCGGCGTACAGCGAAAGCGCCATTTCCGCTACCGACATCGGCGAGTACTGGTTCTGCTTCATCAACTCAGTGACACGTTGACCGTGTTCGAGCTGCTTACGCGTGGCTTCATCAAGGTCAGACGCAAACTGCGAGAACGCCGCCAGTTCACGGTACTGAGCCAATGCCAGACGTACACTACCGCCTAGTTTTTGATGATTTTGGTCTGTGCCGAACCACCTACACGCGAAACCGACAGACCCGCGTTAATCGCCGGACGAATACCGGAGTTAAACAGGCTGGTTTCCAGGAAGATCTGACCATCGGTGATCGAAATCACGTTGGTCGGAACGAACGCAGACACGTCGCCACCCTGGGTTTCGATGATTGGCAGGGCGGTCAAGGAACCGGTTTTGCCTTTCACTTCACCATTGGTGAACTTCTCAACGTAGTCGACGTTAACGCGCGCAGCACGCTCCAGAAGACGCGAGTGGAGATAGAACACGTCACCAGGATAAGCTTCACGGCCGGGCGGACGACGCAGCAGCAGCGATACCTGACGATAGGCAACGGCCTGCTTGGAAAGGTCGTCATACACAATCAGCGAGTTCTCGCCGCGGTCGCGGAAGTATTCGCCCATGGTGCAGCCAGAGTAGGGTGCGAGGAACTGCATCGGCGCGGGATCAGCAGCACCGGCAGCCACTACAATGGTGTGTTCCATGGCGCCATGTTGTTCCAGCTTGCGTACTATGTTGGCAATGGTCGACTGCTTCTGACCAATGGCAACGTAGACACAGGTCACGCCTTTGCCTTTCTGGTTGATGATCGCATCAATGGCAATGGCTGACTTACCGATCTGGCGGTCACCGATAATCAATTCACGCTGGCCACGACCGATCGGCACCATCGCGTCGATTGACTTCAGACCGGTTTGAATCGGTTCATCAACGGATTGGCGGGTGATAACGCCCGGCGCTACTTTTCAACAGCGTCGGTCATTTTAGCGTTAATGTCGCCCTTACCATCGATGGGGTTACCCAGCGCATCGACAACACGACCAATCAGCTCAGGACCCACCGGCACTTCGAGAATACGACCGGTACACTTGGCGGTCATGCCCTCTTCAAGCTGCAGATAGTCACCCAATACCACGGCACCTACGGAGTCACGCTCCAGGTTCAGTACCATGCCAAAGATGCTGTTGGGAAATTCAATCATTTCACCAAACATCGCGTCTTCGAGGCCGTGAATTTTCACGATACCGTCGGAAACAGTGACGATGGTGCCCTGATTACGGGCTTCGGATGCGACGTCAAGCTTTTCAATTCGCTGCTTGATGATGTCGCTGATCTCGGAAGGATTCAGTTGCTGCATGCCATGTCCCTCAGACTCAAGCGGTTAGCGCTTCGGAAAGGCGGTTCAATCGACCACGTACCGACCCGTCAATAACGGTGTCGCCAGCACGCAGGATGACACCGCCGATTAGCGACTTGTCCACCTGAGTAGTAATGGAGATTTCGCGATTCAGACGTTTCTTGAGCGCGTTTGCGAGCTTGGTCTTCTGCTTACTATCTAATTTGTATGCAGAGGTGACGTTCACTTCAACTCGCTGCTCGTGTTCGGCACGTAAGTGCTCAAACTGAACAGCGATGGAGGAAAGTGACATCAAACGACCCTGGTCTGCCAAAACATCTAAAAACGGCGTAAAGCCTCGTCTTGCTCGCCAGGTAGCATATCGGCCAGCAGAGATACTTTTTTCTCGTTCTCGAGTTTTGGACTGCCTAGCAAACGACGAACATCACTGTCAGCTACCGCAGAGCTTAAAAGCTCAGCGCCTGTGACCAGCTATCAAGCGCATCATGATCACGCGCGTATTCAAACGCTGCTTTAGCGTAAGGACGAGCGACGGTCAGTAATTCCGCCATAATTCACCTCCTTACAGTTCAGCAGCAAGCTCATCGAGTAACTTGCGATGTGCTTGTTCGTCGACCGATGCTTCAAGAACACGCTCGGCACCCATAACAGCGAGATAAGAGACTTGGGCGCGAAGCTCGTCTTTGGCACGGTTCACTTCTTGCTCAATCTCTGAACGTGCACTGGCTACTAAACGTTCACCTTCGGCACGGGCTTGCTCGCGGGCTTCTTCGATCATCTGAGCAGAACGCTTATTGGCCTGCTCAAGAATCTGAGAAGCTTGCTCCTTGCTTTCACGCAGCGTCTGCTCCGCCCGTTCTTGAGCAAGCTCAAGATCGCGGTTAGCTCGGCTGGCTGCGTCCAAGCCATCAGCAATTTTCTTCTGACGCTCATGAAGCGCGTTGCTGATCGGAGGCCACACATACTTTGTGCAAAACCAGACAAAGATCGCGAAGGCGATCGTCTGCCCGATTAGCGTCATGTTGATATTCACAGGAATGTACCTCTGACAAGTTCGTGGCAACCGGAGTGAAACAAAACCGAGCGCTTAGCGCCCGGCTGAGCTGTCATTAACCGGCAACAACGAAAATCAGGTACATCGCAATACCAACACCGATCATCGGTACGGCGTCCAACAGGCCGGCCATGATGAAGGTTTTGGTTTGCAGCTGGTCGCCTAGTTCTGGCTGACGCGCAGTGGACTCCAGCAGCTTACCGCCCAAAATAGCGAAGCCAATGCCGGTAGCCAGTGCGCCCAGACCGATGATGATGGCAGCTGAAAGATAAACCATTTCCATGATAAAGCTCCTGAGTTTAAGTTTTGGTTAAGGGTTGAGGGTTAATGAAATCGTTTTTGCTAGGTTAGTGATGTTCGTGTGCAGAATTCAGGTATACAACTGATAGTGTTGTAAAAATGAAGGCCTGCAGCGTAACTACCAGGATGTGGAAAATCGCCCACGGCACATCCAGCATCCAGATCGCCCAGAAGGGCAGAAGAGAAATCAGAATAAAGATCACTTCACCGGCAAACATATTGCCGAACAGACGCATGGCAAGACTGAAGGGTTTTACCAGTAACGAGACAATTTCCAGCAGCAGGTTAAAGGGAATTAGCGCCCAGTGGTTGAACGGCGTCAACGAGAGCTCTTTGGCAAAACCACCCACCCCTTTAACTTTGAAGCTGTAGTAAAGGATTAGACAAAACACCCCGAGCGCCATGCCTAAGGTGACATTAATATCGGTGGTCGGGACGATTTTCATATAGTCGACGCCGAGCTTGGCAAATAATACCGGGAAATAGTCAACCGGAATTATTTTTAGCGTGTTCATTAGCAATATCCAAGTGAACAGCGTCAAGGCAAGCGGTGCTATGAAAGGGTTACGCCCGTGAAATGCACCACGTACCAAGTTTTCAATAAATTCAAATACCATCTCAACGGCATTTTGTAGCCCGCTGGGAACACCGGTGGTAACAGTTTTACCGACTTTACGAAACAGCCAGATAAACAGCACCCCCATCGCGATGGACCAGCCCATAGAGTCTAAGTGAATAGCCCAAAAGCCCATTTCTCGGGCTTCTTCAGCAGAATTTGCCAGCGACCAACCATTCTCCGGGTGGTTGCCAAAGGTCAAATTCTGCAAGTGGTGCTGGATATAGTAAGTCGGCGAGACTTCGTTTCCTGCGGCCATGGCTGTATCACCTCAATCAGTTGTGCAATTTTCTAGGCATTAGCGTTTTTGGCATTAACCAAGGCGTGAGCCAATGCGTAAGAACAACCGCAACATAAGCATAAAAAGAAAGTAGGGTTTGAGGGAGGCGCTGCAACAAACACTGCTACAAACAGTGCCACCGTCAAACCAAACTTGCCTGCTTCGGCGCGAAATAGGCGCATCGCTGTCTGTGAAGACCTACTTGCTCTTAGAACCCCATCCGTTTGATAAAGAAAACATGGGGTAATAAGGCTACCAGTGCTCCTTTAAAAACCGACGACATGCTTTCGATGTCTGCGACTAGATAGGCTGCCAGCATACCTATCAGGGTAATCATCAGTTGCGCGATTGTGAGTCGAGCGATATACGCTTTTCGCCGCTGGGTTTCGTATCGCTGCATAACACGTGGGAAAACACCCAGCCTCACTGATGAAAGCCAATCTTCGGCAAGCCCATAGTTCGATGAAAATAATTCGATGAACCAGGACAACCTACACAAATCTTGCGCGATTATAGGGAAGCGCTATCACACCTTCAACCGAAGTCGCACCGATTTTGCCCGTTTAAGGGCTGATTTGCGACCAAAGAGGGAAAACGTGTGCGCTTCTTACGCGATATTGCATAGCCTGCTATTTAATATGATTTAAGATGCCGTCCAGTTCTTCCAAGCTCGTGTAGCGTATCGTTAATTTCCCTTTACCTTTTGGCCATGATCAATGGAGACAGGCGCGCCGAGCAGTTCACCGAGATGTGTTTCAAGCTTCGCTACATCGGGCTGTTTATTTTGGCGGGTTGAAGGTTTGGTTGGCACTTGGCTGGTTTGCACTTTTTCACCAGCGCTTCGGTTGCCCGCACCGTCATGTCGTTGTTTACCACTTCATGGGCAACTTGCCGCTGCTGAGTACTGTTCAATGTCAGCAGGGCACGCGCATGGCCCATATCAAGATCACCTCGTTCGAGCAGTGTTTGCACTTCGGGATCTAGCGCCAGCAGGCGTAACAGATTGGCCACCTGGGTGCGCGATTTACCCACCGCGTCGGCAATTTGCTGCTGGGTAAGCTCAAACTCTTCGCCAAGGCGCTTAAGCGCTAGGGCTTCTTCGATAGCATTGAGGTTTTCACGCTGGATATTTTCAATTAATGCGAGTGCCAACGCGACTTCATCGCTGACTTCACGAATCACCGCGGGAATTACGTCCAACTCAGCAAGCTGAGCCGCTCGCCAGCGGCGCTCACCGGCGATGATCTCGTAGCGATCCACACCGATTGGGCGTACCACAATTGGCTGCATAACGCCCTGGGCGCGAATGGAGTCCGCCAGTTCTTCTAATGCTTCAGGCTGGATATCACGGCGCGGCTGATACTTACCACGGGTTAATTGACCTAATGGCAAACGTTCAAGACGATCTTCGCTGACGTCATCGGTTGCCGCGCTACGCGTTGCATCAGTATGCGCCAAAGGCGTACCGCTACCGGCAAGTTCCAAGCTGTCACGGCGACGGGCACCGGCACCAATCAGGGCATCCAGGCCACGTCCCAGCGCGGGTTTACGCGTCATTCGCTTTCCCTCATTTTCACAGCGCGTCGGTTATGAAGTGAATAGTATTTAAAGTGAAAGACGACGAATCATCTCTTTGCCAACACACGATAGGCCTGACTACCCCGGGAGAACCGAGCATATTGCGTAACGGGTAATCCATGGCTCGGCGCTTCAGCGACTTTAACATTGCGCGGAATGGTGGTTTTAACACCATATCGCCAAAATAGTCACGCAGTTGCTTATCTACTTCCCGCGTTAGGCTGGTTCGCTTGTCGTACATGGTGCGCAAAATGCCTGCAACCGCCAGGGCAGGATTCACATTTTGCTTAATCTGCTCAACGGTATCGAGCAGTGCCGATAATCCTTCTAGCGCATAGAACTCACACTGTAGAGGGATCAGCACGCTGTCGGAAGCCGTTAACGCGTTCACGGTTAGCATATTCAACGAGGGCGGGCAGTCGATCAGTACCACATCGTACTCATCCGCTACCGACGCCAGCGCTTTCGTCAAACAGCTTTCACTACGCTCGCGATCCAATAGTTCAACTTCGGCGGCGGTGAGATCTCCATTGCCTGGCAGCACGTCGTACTTGACCGCCAGCTTTTGACAATCGTTTCAGCTGCCGTTGCGTCGCCCAGCAGTACATCAAGTACGCTTTTTCAAGCTCATACTTGTCGATGCCGCTGCCCATGCTGGCATGCCCCTGGGGGTCAAGATCCACCAACAGTACGCGACGGTCGAGCGCAGCGAGACTGGCCGCCAGATTAACGGCCGAGGTGGTCTTGCCCACGCCGCCTTTTGGTTGGTCAGGGCAATGATCTGGCTCACTTACTCAACTCCTTCTGGGGGTCAGAATCAACATTCAGCTCTCAACATTCAAGATCAGCAGCTGCCGCTGGGCCGCTTCAAAGGGTACTTCCAATAGGTGACGCTGGTGTAAACGTATACCGGCGGGCAGGTCGCGCAGTTCATCATCCGCCCCGGGCCTTTCATGGCTAACCACTGGCCATCGGCGCTGGGTAGCTGGCGGGTCAAGGTGACAAAGTCCACCAAGCTGGCAAACGCCCGGGAAATCACCTGGTCAAAGTACCCGCTTGAAACTGCTCTACCCTCGCCTGGACGGGGTTACATTTTCAAGCCCTAGCTCCATCACAGCCTGACGCTGAAAGCGTACCTTTTGCCATTGCTGTCCAGTAGCGTGACTGCAAGTGCTGGCTTCAAGATAGCCAACACAATACCGGGTAGTCCTGGGCCTGAGCCGACATCAAGCAGTCGCGGCCCTTGCACATAGGGCAACACAGCGGCGCTATCCAACACGTGGCGAGACACCATGTCATCTACCTCGCGTACCGCTGTGAGGTTATAAGCCCGGTTCCACTTGTGCAACAGTCCCAATAAGCCTAGCAGCTGTTCACGTTGATGTTCGTCAACGGCGATGCCTAACTGGCTAAGCCCTTGATCGAGCCGTGTTGCAACGCTTGCAGGCAGAGTTTTCAACAGTGGGTTCAACGAACTCATCCGTTAACCACCTCAGCTGCGGCCACCAACCGGCGCTTTTTCAGATGCACCAGCAAAATAGAGACGGCCGCCGGGTGACGCCTGAAATCCGCGCCGCATGGGCAAGCGTTTCTGGCCGCGCTTCAGCCAGCTTTTGGCGAATTTCGTTAGACAAGCCTTCCACTTTCAAATAATCCAGCTCCGCAGGCAGTGGAGTGGCTTCGTGGCGCTTGAGCTTATCGATCTCATGCTGCTGGCGATCAATATAGCCTTGATATTTTGCCTGAATCTGCACCTGCTCAGCGACGGCAGGATCGGTGACCAGGGTGCCCTCGATACCGGGTAGATTGGCCAAATCGCTGTAATTCAATTCAGGGCGTTTAAGCAGATCGCTCAGGCAATACTCGCGAGTGAGCGGTGCGCCGGTTTTTCGGCGACTTGCTCCGCCGCTGGGCTTCCCGGTTGTATCCACAGGGTGCTTAGCCGCGCGCTCTCTTGTTCGATAGCCTCGCGTTTTTGGCTAAACGCTGCCCAGCGCGTGTCGTCGACAAGACCCAATTTCCGGCCCGCTTCGGTTAAGCGCAAATCCGCGTTGTCTTCCCGCAACAGCAGGCGGTACTCCGCACGGGAAGTAAACATCCGGTAGGGCTCCTTGGTGCCCATGGTGATCAGGTCGTCGACCAATACGCCTAGATAGGCTTCATCGCGGCGGGGATACCAGGCGTCCAGCTCTTGAGCGCGGCGGGCAGCATTCAGGCCTGCCAGCAAACCTTGTGCACCGGCTTCTTCGTAGCCGGTGGTGCCGTTGATCTGTCCAGCAAAAACAGGTTGTGGATAAATTTTGTTTCCAGCGAGTGTTTTAAATCCCGCGGATCAAAAAAGTCGTACTCAATAGCGTAGCCAGGCCGGGTGATATGGGCGTTTTTCAAACCTTTGATGGAACGCACCACCTGAATCTGCACGTCAAAGGGCAGCGAGGTCGAGATGCCGTTGGGATAGAGCTCATGGGTATCCAAGCCTTCGGGTTCGATAAACACCTGGTGGCTGGATTTATCGGCAAAACGATGCACTTTGTCTTCAATCGATGGGCAGTAACGCGGCCCGATGCCTTCGATGACACCGGAGTACATCGGTGAGCGATCAAGGTTGGCCAGAATCAGATCGTGGGTCTGTTGATTGGTGTGAGCAATATGACAACTCACCTGCCGAGGGTGCATCTCCCGCGACCCCAGGTAGGACATCACCGGCGTTGGGCTATCGCCTGGCTGCTCTTCCAACTGAGAAATATCAACGGTTTTGGCATCGATGCGCGGCGGCGTACCGGTTTTTAAGCGATCAACCCGAAACGGCAGTGCGCGCAGACGTTCGGCCAGCGCGTTGGAGGGCGGATCGCCTGCTCGGCCACCTTTGCTTTGATCCAAACCAATGTGAATCACGCCCCCAAAAATGTCCCGGTACACAGAACGACGCTTTCAGCATGAAAGCGAATACCGGTTTCCGTCACCACGCCACGGACGGTGTCGTTATCCACAATGAGATCACCAGCGGCCTGCTGGAAAATCGTCAAATTGGGTTGGTTTTCCAGCATTCCGCGGATCGCTGACTTGTAACGAATGCGGTCAGCCTGGGCACGGGTGGCCCGAACGGCGGGCCCTTTGCTGGCATTGAGCACGCGAAACTGAATTCCACCTAAATCCGTGGCAAGCCCCATAGCGCCGCCGAGTGCATCAATTTCCTTGACCAAATGACTTTTGCCGATGCCGCCAATGGCGGGGTTACACGACATTTGGCCGAGGGTTTCGATGTTGTGGGTGAGCAGCAGGGTCTGACAGCCCATACGAGCAGAGGCCAATGCGGCTTCGGTTCCCGCATGGCCACCGCCGATGACAATCACGTCAAAGCGGTCGGGATAATTCAAGAGACACCTCGTCTTGTGCCTATTGGCACGGATGATGTGGCCAGCGTCGACAATTTCTGACGGCGCTACCTTAGATCAATGAGCCGGCAAGTATAAACCCCTGTGGGTAACCGTCAGGTTTTTCCACACCGGATTACTCAGAACAACTCTATTAATAACAACATAAATATAAAATAAGAGAAGTTCTGTAAATGTTGTAATTACTAGTGTGGACAATTTCTGTGCATAAACAATTTATCATTAATATTTTCAATAGCTTATATTGTTGACTTCTACGTGTTTGAAGGCGGGATTCCCTGGGTAGAAGGGGTGCTAAGCCTGTGGATGGAATAGCGCCTTATCCACCGATACAACTAGGCACCGCTTATCCACCGGCCAGTACCTGGGTTGTTACCGCACCTGTGAACAACGCTAGACTGGTGTGGAGCTAACGCTTAGCGACGTCCATGGTAGGCCTTACAGAGATAAAGACGCACAATGTAAAAAAACTTTATCCACAGGCAAAAAAGGCCTGTCGTGTCGACAGGCCAGTAAAAGCGTCATTCAGTGAAAATTAATACTTATTTTAAAGCGCTAACAGGGCTCAATTTAGTGTTTTAGCACGCGTGCAAGGAAGGATTGAGTACGTTCATGTTGAGGCGAATCGAACAGTTGTTCAGGCGGCCCCTGCTCGGTAATTTCACCTTTATGGATAAAAATAACCCGGTCGGCGACTTCGCGGGCGAAGCCCATTTCATGGGTAACAATCACCATGGTCATGCCTTCTTTAGCCAGCTCGCGCATGGCATCCAGTACTTCCCCGATCATTTCCGGGTCAAGCGCCGAGGTGGGCTCGTCAAACAGCATTAAGCGCGGTTCCATCGCTAGGGCACGGGCCAGTGCCACCCGTTGCTGTTGGCCGCCTGAGAGCTGGCTGGGGTACTTTTCGGCTTGGTCGGCGATGCCCACTCGGTCTAGTAGACGCTTAGCGTTACTAATGGCGTCATCACGGCTTAAACCACGGACTTTCATGGGGGCCAGAGTGACGTTGTCAATCACGCTGAGATGAGGAAATAGATTGAACTGCTGAAACACCATGCCCACTTCGGTACGGATGGTTTGCAGCGCTTGTGTGCTCTTTCCGTGTGGTAACAGTTCATTGTTATCGACGACCAAGTTGCCCGTTTGGAACTCTTCCAAGCCGTTAATACAGCGAATCAGCGTGGATTTACCTGAGCCACTGGCACCGATAATCACCACCACCTCGCCAGGTACAATTGTAAGGTCAATGTCGTTGAGTACGTGCAGGCTACCAAAGTGCTTATTGAGCTGCTGCATACGCACAATAGGTTGCGTTGTGCTGTTCATTGTATCGCTCATTGCGCGTGTCCTTATTGTCCTGCCAGGCCTCTGCGCTCAAGTTGGCGCAGGATGATGGAGAGCGTCCAGGTAATGGCTAGATACATCAAGGCGACCATGAAGTAGACCTCAAGCGCCGTGAAGGTGGTGGCGATATAGATCTGCCCTTGACGAACCAGCTCTCCGACGCCAATGACTGAAAACAGCGACGTGTCTTTAATACTGATAATCCCTTGATTACCGAGAGGTGGGATCATGCGCCGAAACGCCTGGGGCCAGATAACATAGCGAAATGCCTGAGTGCGCGAGAGACCCAGGGAGAGTGACGCTTCCCCTTGGCCGCGTTCAATGGACTGCACACCGCCGCGCACGATTTCTGAAATGTAAGCACCGGAGTTGACCGCTATGGCGGCAATACCCGCGACAAGGGCATTGATTGGACCTCCTAGGAGCTGGGGTAAGCCGTAAAAATAAACAGCACCTGTACCAGAATAGGTGTGCCGCGGAATACTTCGACGTAAACGATGGCCGGCCAACGTAGCCAGCGCAGGCGGCTAATACGTAAAAGGCCAAAGAAAATACCGATAAAACCGATGGCGAGGCCGCCAAACGAAATAAGTAACGTCCAGGGGATACCCGGCAGCAAGTAAGGGATAGACCCAAACGCTGCCGACCAATCAAACTGAAAATTGACGTCCACGCGTAGACTCCTGAAACAAAAAGAAGATGAGAAAAAGTGGATGACAAACGCAGCAGGGCCGGGGTTGTGGCCGCCCGGCCCTGTAACGACGTTACGCTATTAGTAAGTCTTTACGTTCATTCTTCGCTGGGAGCTTCGCCAAACCACTTGGTATAGATTTCGTCGTAAGTACCGTCTTCTTTCATAGCGGCGAGTGCTTCATTGGTAGGTTCTACCCATTCGCTACCTTTATGAAACACAATGCCGTATTGCTGGCCTTCATACAGCGGGCCAACGACCTTGGTGCGGCCTTCTCCGCGGGTTTGCGAGAAGTAAGCAACGTTAGGTGCGTCATAAAGCACGGCGTCAACGTTACGACCTAAGAGCGCCATGTACATGTCGGCGGTGCCGGGGAAGGGCGTAATATTGGCATCTTCACCTAGCTCTTGCTGGAGATAGTCATAGCTGGTGGAGCCAATTTTGGTGCCAATGGTGAGTTCTTGAAGGTCTTCTAGCGTCTCGACGCTATCATTATCGGCGCGAACAATAATGCGCAGGCCTGAATCGTAGTAGGGGTCGGAGAAATCAACTACTTCTGCGCGCTCTTCGGTAATAGTAGTACCGGCAATAGCGATTTCCTGGCTACCCGTTTGCACGGCGGGAATAATGCCAGAGAACTCCATGGTAGTCAGGTTGACTTCAAATCCTGCACGTTCGGCGACTTCGTTGATGATGTCCATGTCGAAGCCGACCATCTCGCCGGTTTCTTGATCCATCATTTCAAAGGGCACAAAGCTTGGGTCAGTGGCCACGTTCACCGATGGCGTTTGGGCCACCGCAGCAGTGGCGCTGCCTAACCCTAGTGCGATAGCCAGTGACACTTTGTTAGGCTAACTGGTAATGCTACTTTCATAAGTTTCCCCGTGTTTTATGTGGCTGCTAGCGGGTTGCAAAGCGGTATATACCGTTTGATAAACCCAATAAGCCGTTATTGACCTATTAACCTTGGCGAGAAACCGTCAGGGCGTCAAGTCACGGGGAGCGTCATTGTCCAACGCTGTTTAGACCATAAAGGAAGCGCCACAGCCGCAGGTGGTGGTGGCATTAGGGTTTTGAATACGAAAACGCGCGCCAGCCAGGCCTTCTTCGTAGTCGACAGTGGAACCTACCAAATATTGGTAAGAGAGAGGATCAACCACTAACGCAGCGTTACCAAATTCAATAACGGTGTCATCATCGGCGACGTTTTCTGCAAAATCGAAGCCGTACTGAAAACCAGAGCAGCCGCCACCGGTCACGTAAACACGCAGTTTTAAGGATGGGTTATTTTCTTCTGCAATCAGCGCGTTAATACGTTTGCGTGCGCTGTCAGATAGTAGTAATGGAGTAGGAACAAAGGCTTCTGCACCGCTCATGGGTACCTCCCGCGAGCTTTAAGAACGAATAAATCGGCATTGGGGTGATTATGAGTAATTCCCAGCAAATTGGTCAACTATTGCTGGGAATTAGTGAAGTGTTAAGGCATCAGCGCAGGCGCGGTTAGGCCGGTATTTTCTTCGAAGCCAAACATCAAATTGAGATTTTGAATCGCTTGGCCGGAAGCGCCTTTGACTAAATTATCAATCACCGATAGCACGACCACAGTATTGCCATTGCCGGGGCGATGCACCGCTAGACGGCAAGTATTGATGCCTTTCACGCTGCGTGTCTCGGGATGACTCCCTGCAGGCATGACATCAACAAACGGTTCATCGGCATAGCGCTGCTCAAACAGCGCCTGTAGATCACCCGGCTCAGCGGTTAGCTGGCCGTATAGCGTGGCATGGATACCGCGGATCATTGGCGTTAGGTGGGGACGAATGTCAAACCAACCGGTGCCTGCTGGATATCTCTTAACCCCTGACTAATTTCTGGCAGGTGGCGGTGGCCAGCGGCACCGTAGGCTTTCATCGACTCGCTGGCTTCGGCGAGCAATGAACCGACTTTAGCGCCACGACCTGCACCGGTGACACCCGATTTGCAATCGGCAATTAACTGCTGGGGCGCAATCAGACCGGCTTCCAATAACGGTAGATAACCTAGCTGAACAGCGGTGGGATAGCAGCCGGGAACGGCAATTAACCGTGCGGTTTTAATTTTCTCCCGGTGCATTTCCGGGAGACCGTACACCGCTTCTTCCAATAATGCCGGGGCGCCGTGGGCCTGGTCATACCAACGGCTCCATTCATCGGCATCGCGCAGCCGAAAGTCGGCAGACAGATCAATCACTCGCGTGCCGTTTTCAAGTAGCTCACCGGTTAGGGCATGAGCAACGCCATGGGGCGTCGCGAAAACACGGCATCCATAGCACCTAGCTGTTTAGCATCTGGCTCGCTAAATGCCAGTGTATCGTAATGGCCGCGCAGGTTAGGGTACATATCGCACACTTTGACGCCTGTTTCCGAGCGCGAAGTAATCGCGGCGACGCTAACGTGGGGTGTTGGGCGAGTAGCCGTAGTAATTCAACGCCGGTGTAACCGGTACCGCCAACAATGCCGACCTTAATCACAACTAACTCCTTGCGGATTACGCAGAACAGTTTTTAAACATTTTCTTAAAACAGCCTAAGAAACAGCCCAAAAATCAGCTTTTACGGCAGTTCTCTAGAATAGTCTGGATAACACAGCGTAAGCGGATTACTGCAGGCTGTCGAAGTGTATCGGGCTATGATACACAAGAGGATAAAGAGACAAGAACACTAAGACCATAACAAGGAAGGTCGCTGTGGCGCGTTTTTCCCGATCAGATTTTACCTTAGAGAGTTTTCGTCGCCAGTTGGCTAATGTCGACGCCCCTTCCCTCAACTCTGTTTGTTGGGCCTTGTCTCGGGGGTTATTACCGGTGCAGTGATGGTGGCGTTTCGATTGCTGTTGGCAGCGGGGCCTCGCTGTACATGACGGATGGCGATCCCGAAGCGTTTGAAAGTATGGTGCCCTGGCTACGCGCGTTGTTACCGATGCTGGCGGTGACCCTAGTTGGGGTGCTGCTGTATCGGCAAAACCGACAGCGCGCAAGCTAGGCGTAGGTCACGTTATTGAGCGACTCACCTACCACCAAGGCCGTTTTCCGTTACGCAACTGGTTAAATCAGTGGTGGGTCGGGGTGGTGGTGGTCTTGGTGGCCTCTCTGCCGGCCGTGAGGGCCCAGCTATCCACTTGGGTGCGGCAGCGGCGAGTGGGTTGGGCCAGCAAATGCGCTTACCCAATAACAGCCTGAGAGTACTCGTGGCTTGTGGTACCGCTGCTGCTATTTCCGCCTCCTTTAATACGCCAATTGCAGGGGTAATCTTCGCCATGGAAGTGGTGATGATGGAATATACCTTGATGAGCTTTATGCCCGTCATTTTGGCTTCCACCATGGGCGCGCTGGTGGCGCAGTTAGCTTATGGGAATGAGCCGGCTTTTCGTATTCCTGAAGTGGCTCTTGGCTCGTTGATCAATTTACCTTGGATTGTGCTAACTGGGTTAATGATTGGTTTACTAGCCGGTTTATTCATCCATATTTCGCGTAGTCAGCGGATTATGGAATGGCCGCTTTGGTTTCGCCTTGGCCTTGTGGGGGTTACTACTGGGGTTGTTGCTTGGTGGTTCCCACAAGTGCAGGGCATTGGTTACGACAGCGTGGCGGCTGCGCTCAATAACCAGCTTGAAATCAAAGTGTTAGTGGCACTGATGATTGCAAAACTGCTCCTGACAGCGTTAACCGTGGCTGGAGGTGTGCCGATTGGTATTATCGGCCCGGTGCTGGTGGTGGGGCTGCTACGGGCGCGCTATTTGGTCTGCTGGGTGGTTGGCTATGGCCAGATAAAGCCGCCGACCCGGGAATTTATGCAATGCTCGGCATGGCTGCGATGATGGTGCAGTCCTGCAAGCTCCGCTTGCCGCGTTGATGGCCCTTTGGAGTTAACCCACACGCCGAGTATTATGCTCCCGGGAATGTTAGCGGTGGTCGTTGCGTGTTTAACCTCGCGTCAGTTAACCGGCTGTGAGGGGTTTTTTATTAGCACGGTACGTTACGGACTGCACCCACTTCAGCAACCGTTGATGCAGGCACTCTCAAGAGTCCTCGGTGCCAGCGGTGATGGAGCGTCAACTAGTACGTACTGAGCGAATGATTACCCCTGATCAGGCGCGTCACCTGCTGGAAACGAACCCGGTGTGGTTAGTGATTGAGCGCTCAAGTGAAGAAAAACCGGTGCTGGCGCTTAAAGCCGTTGAACTGGCGCGTTGGCTACTTGAACACGATGAGTCATTGCAGGGTAAAGAGCCGCCTGAGGATGAATTAATCGATTTGTTGGAGATTCCTGGGCAGCGTTTGGAGCTGGCGCCGATTGGCCTACAAGCCACGCTTTCGGAAGCGTTCTTAAAGCTTCAGGATAATGCACTGGGGCGCTCTACGTGGTACACGGTTATCGCCCTAAACAGCGGCGTATTTCAGGTATTATCACTCGTGGCGCTATTGAGCGATATTACCACTACACTGATCCTCGTGGTGCTGATACTCATGGCACCGATACACATGACCCTGATGCACGAGAGAAGAATTCATCAGTTTAAGGAGCGACAATGTACCTATGGGTGAAGGCTATTCACTTAATGGCAGTAGTCACGTGGTTCGCCGCGCTGTTTTATTTACCTCGGTTGTATGTTTATCACGCCACAGCGCGTGATAACGGCGATGCACAAGCGATCACTTATTTCAAAACGATGGAGCGTAAGCTTTACCGTGGGATCATGACACCCTCCATGATTGCGGTACTTATTTTTGGTGGCTGGATGCTCTATCTAGTGCCCGAATGGTTTAGCCAGGGCTGGATGCATGCCAAGCTGGCGCTAGTGATTCTGCTCATCGCCTATCATCACGTTTGTTTAATTTACTTAAAGCAGTTTGCCCAGGATCGCTGCACCAAGGGCCATGTGTTTTTCCGCTGGTTTAACGAGGCGCCAGTGATCGCTCTGGTAGCCATTATCCTGCTTGCCGTTGTGAAGCCCTTTTGATGCGCCAACCCCTTCCTCCCGTCGTGTTAGTACTCGCTGGGCACGATCCGACCGGTGGCGCAGGGTTAGTGGCTGACAGCGAAGCTATCGCTGCCTGTGGTGGCTGGGCGGTGACGATTCCCACTGCGCTGACGGTACAGAATTGCCATAATGTCACGCGAGTGATCCCCGTCGATCCCACCGTAATGCGTCAAATGGCTGAGGTACTTAGCGAGATGCAGGTGGCGGCAATTAAAATTGGCTTGCTCGCGGATGAAGCGACGCTGCGCGCTGCGGAACAAATTATCCGCCGTTTTCCGGGGGTTCCCGTCGTCGCGGATCCGGTTTTTGGGCGGGCGGAGCTGAGTTATCCACACCCGCGTTACGTCAATTATTTATTGATCGTTTACTACCACTTGTGGATATCTTAACACCCAATCGCGCGGAGCTTTCCCAACTTGCCCCAGACATCTTCACACCTTTCGATGATACAGCCCGCGCGGTGACGCTAATGTCACAAGGGTGCCAATCCATTCTGGTGACAGCCACTGACGACCCCCTGCCCGGCAATGATCAGCAGGTAGTGCATACCTTGCACTCGCCAGAGGCCACCCGCCAGTGGCAATGGCCACGTTTGCCAGAGCGGTTTCATGGTTCTGGCTGTACGCTGTCATCTGCCATTGCAGCTCGTCTGGTTGTTGGTGAGCGCTTGCTTACAGCATGCGAGCAGGCGCAGCACTTTACCTGGAAAAGTCTGTCACAGGGTTTCCAGCCGCCTAGTGGCCAGTGTTTGCCAAACCGTGTTTCACGGGTTGTCCATTTTAATCCTTCTTCTACTTGCCCTTGACCGAGAGGATGCCATGACCACATCAGCTGAACTGTTTGATCTTGCCAGCCGCCATATTCCGGGCGGGTGAATTCACCCGTCCGGGCATTTAAAGGTTTACATCGCCCGCCTATCTTTGTGGAGCGTGCTCAGGGTGCCTTTTATTTGACGTCGAAGGTAATCGGTACGTGGATTATGTGGGTTCCTGGGGACCGATGATCACTGGACATGCGGACCAGGACGTATTGGCCGCGGTGCGTGCACGGTTAGATAATGGTCTTTCATTTGGTACCCCCACCGCAGTGGAAACCACCATGGCAGATTTAATCTGCGAGATGATCCCTTCCATGGACATGGTACGCATGACCAGCTCGGGCACCGAAGCGACCATGTCGGCGATTCGCTTGGCGCGAGGCACCACTGGCCGCGATAAGATCGTTAAGTTTGAAGGTAATTACCATGGCCACTCCGACTCGCTGCTGGTAAAAGCCGGGTCGGGTGCGCTCACTCATGGCGAGCCTAGCTCACCGGGCGTGCCGGCTTCGCTGGCTGAACACACCATTACGCTGTCGTTTAATGACCCGGAAGGTGTAGAAGCGTGTTTCGCCGAAATCGGTGATCAGATTGCCTGCATTATCGTGGAACCCGTTGCCGGTAATATGAACTGCATTCCACCGCAGCCGGGGTTCCTGGAAACGCTGCGTCGGGTCTGTAATGAGCATGATAGCGTGCTGATTTTTGATGAAGTAATGACCGGTTTTTCGTGTGGCGCTGGGCGGTGCCCAGGCACATTACGGTATAACGCCCGATCTCACCTGTCTGGGTAAGATTGTAGGCGGTGGCATGCCGGTGGGGGCATTTGGTGGTAAGAAAGAGATAATGCAGAACATTTCACCTCTTGGGCCGGTATATCAAGCGGGCACGTTGTCGGGGAACCCATTGGCCATGGCGGCGGGCGTTGCGCTGCTTACCAAGCTAAAGGTGCCGGGTTTTCATGATGCGCTAACTCAGCGGGTTAATACGCTATGTTCCGGCCTTCAGGAACGTGCCAATGCCGCAAGGGTGCCCATGATCACGCAATCAGCAGGCGGCATGTTTGGACTCTTTTTTACCCTCTCAAAGCCGTGTGGATAACTTTGCCCAAGCTACGGCCTGTAACCCGGATGCCTTCCGCCGCTTCTTTGGCGCAATGATTGATCACGGCGTTTACTTGGCGCCTTCTGCCTATGAAGCGGGCTTTATGTCTAGCGCACATACCCCAGAAGACATCCAGTTCACATTGGACGCAGCGGAAAAAGCCTTTGCAGTGATGTAACGGCAAGTCCCTCAGAGCCCACTATACTGCAAGAGCCGCTCACTACGAGCGGCTCTTTATTTAGGTAAGAGTCATAAACATGAAAAGGCTAACAGCTTGGCGATGCGTGTTCTGTACAGTGGGCTTGCTCGCTGGCTTCCCCCTCTGCACAGTCGCCCCAGGAGCAGAATATGACCCAGATCCATATCACCATGAGCGGCTCGCCAGGTGCAGAATTTTCTGCCCACTGGCGCATCATCCACGAAGGTGAAACCACTGAACACATTGAAGAACGCGGAACAGTGCCAGCAGAATACACGTTTACCGGTACTGAGCTTGAGGGCACCGTGAAGCTGCTAAGTAACGACGAACGGCTAGAAGTAGATATCCAAAAGGCAGCAATCGCTCAAGTTCGTCGACTCAGGGGACTGGAGGTACATTAACAGTGATGATCCGTTAACGAGTGATTATATAACCAAGCTGCCCTCTGTAAGGGCGGCTTGCTAGCATTCATTATTAAGTTAGTTTAATAATTGTTTTTGTACATTAGTTTTTATTGTATTAGTGGTTTTTTGTGCTACGTTCGGCTTCGATGTTGGGTAGAATTGGCCCAAGATTTTGGTGAATCCAATTTAACGCTTGAATGCGATTATGGACGTTGATTTTCCGAAATATATTGTATAAATGTGATTTTACGGTGTGCTCACTGACAAATAGCTTTTCTGCTATTTGCTGGTTTGACGAACCATTACTTAACAAAGAAATTATTTCCATTTCGCGGTTAGTCAGCCCACAAGCTGGGCGAAAGGCGTTGCTTTGGTATTTCCGATAAAAAAGGATCAAGCGAGCCATCAAATCACGCGACATCCAAAGCTCGCCATCTAATAAGGCATGGATACCCTTACAGATCACCTCTAGACTTTCGTTGCGGTAAAATACCCCCTTTCAACTGAGCACTCGAAAGCGCTTCTAACGCGTGATCCATATCACGTATATTAATGGCTGCCAGTGGGGCTTTAGTCAAAGCCTCAGGAAGCTGCTCTTGCCATTCCGGTAGTGCTTCAACACCGATATGATCAATGTCAATCAGAATCAGTGCACGCCCTTCAACAGAAGTAGGTAGCGGAAGATTAGGCGAGTAAGTATGGACCGGGCAGCCAGTGTGTTCTTTTAGGTATTCAGCAAATAGCTGAACTTGAGGGCTTTTTTCGGTGACAATATATACTGTGCCAGTAGTTTTTCTTGCGACATTAAAAGGTCCTCATGAAAAGGAGAGTCAGCAAATGATCTTCATAGTGTTACCTATTAGGCACTGTTCGTAAAGTTTTGTTATATAAATCCTACGAAAGTAAATGTTATTACTATATAATTTATGGTTATATGTATTTTATACTATTGATATTATTAATTATATTGAGCTAATGAAAAGCGGTTTAATATGTAATAATTACTTTACGTTACTTTTCATCTCTTTCTGATACGTTCAATGAGCGCGTAAACTGTTGCTCTATTGTTTGGAGTGCGTGTCATGACAGCTGTAAACACCCCTTGTTCTTGCCAGCGGAAATGCAGGTAAGCTAAGAGAATTCAATGAATTACTTTCCCACTCGGCTTCGATGTTCGTCCTCAAGCAGATTTTGGTGTCAAGGAGGTCGAGGAGACTGGGCTCACATTCGTTGAAAATGCACTATTAAAAGCTCGTGAAGCGAGCCTTGTCAGTGGGTTACCTGCTCTGGCAGACGATTCAGGGCTCGAAGTAGATGCATTGAACGGCGCACCGGGTATTTATTCGGCGCGGTACGGTGGTGAGCCAAAAGTGATGAGAAAAATAATGAAACGTTGTTAGCCGCACTTAGTGATTATGCTGAAGGGCAACGCAGTGGCCGGTACTGGTGCGTGCTGGTCTATTTACGCCATCCGAAAGATCCTGTACCGATCATAGTGCAGCGCAACTGGGAAGGTGAAATTCTTGCTCACCCGAGGGGGGAGAAAGGCTTTGGCTATGATCCGCTTTTCTGGTTACCTGAGCAGGGATGAGCGTTGCAGAGCTGCCAAGTGAAAGTAAAACCGCCTTAGTCATCGTGGACGAGCGCTTCAAGGCTTGGTGGAAAGCCTGAAGGTGGCGCATGGCTGATACGCTACCGCCTCTTTCACTTTATATTCACACCCCTTGGTGTGTACGCAAATGCCCCTACTGTGATTTCAATTCTCATGAGCCAGGGACGCACGGTTTTACGCCTCGAGAATTGCCTGAAACCGCCTATCTTGATGCGTTGTTACAAGACCTGGATAGCGATCTAGCCCTAGCGGCTGGGCGGGAAATTCAGACCATTTTTATCGGGGTGGGACACCCAGCCTACTGTCGCCCAGTTTTATGATCGTTTATTGAAAGAGATTAAAGCCCGTTTGGTTTTGCTAGAGACATCGAAATCACGTTAGAGGCTAATCCTGGCACTACTGAGCAGGCGCGTTTTACGGGTTACCGGAATGCAGGCATTAATCGTTTATCGTTAGGTATTCAAAGTTTTCAACCTGATCAACTTCATGCGCTTGGGCGTATTCATAGCGGTGACGAAGCGATTACTGCAGTAACACAGGCGCGCCAGGCTGGCTTTACCAATATTAATATTGACCTTATGCACGGTTTACCCGACCAAACGCCCCAATTGGCTATGGATGATATTGCTCAGGCGTTGGCATTGGCACCGGAGCATCTGTCTTGGTACCAACTTACTCTTGAACCGAATACTGCCTTTCACTCCCACCCACCGACATTGCCTGAAGAAGAGGCGCTTTGGGATATCCAGGACAGCGGTCATCAGCTTTTGGAGCAGGCCGGGTTTAAGCGCTACGAAATTTCAGCTTATGCCACCGCAGGTCATCAAAGCCGACATAATCTTAATTACTGGCAGTTTGGTGACTACCTTGGAATTGGCGCCGGTGCCCATGGCAAGCTTAGTCATATTGATTTATACGGCGAATGGCACATTGAGCGGCGCTGGAAAACTCGACAGCCAGATGCTTATTTAAAGCGCAAGGATGATTTGCGAGGCTTTGTAGCGGGTAAGCAGTTTATAAAAGCAGAAGAACTGCCGCTGGAGTTTGCTATGAACGCTCTAAGGCTCACGGAAGGGGTCACGCTTGATACCTGGAGCGCTAACAGCGGACAGCCCACTGGTATGTTACTGGCACGTTTACAATCTGCCGAGAAAAAAGGACTTTTGATGCAAATGCCTGAAAAATTACGTGCATCGCCTCAAGGTCTATTATTCTTGAATGAGTTGCTGGCTTTAATTAGTGAAGATTGACCAGTGATGAATAAATAGATGTTCCGAGCACAAACAAGGAGTGAGTGATGCGTATTTCTCGACTACTGACACCGCTGGCAGCCGCTATTTTATTAGCGGGTTGCGCTACATCGGACCCATACGGTGGCCAAACGCAGCGCTCTAGCACCGCGATGGGATCTGGGATTGGTGCCGCCGTCGGTGCAGCAGCAGGCGCGCTGTCTGGCGACGGTAGCACCAGTCGTCGCGACCGTGCCTTAATTGGCGCGGCCGTTGGCGCTGCAGCCGGTGCAGGCATTGGCGTCTATATGGATCGTCAAGAGCAGCAACTGCGTGAAAACTTGCAGGGGTCACGCATTGAAATTGATCGCCGTGGCGACGATATCGTGCTCAATATGCCTAGTGGCGTCACCTTTGGTTTTGACTCAGCTGACCTTACTAGCGAGGCGCGCGGTTCTCTAAACGAAGTCGCTAACGTTCTCTCCGAGTATCAAGATACACGCGTCAGTATTGCTGGCCACACCGATAGTACAGGTGATGCCAGCTACAACCAGCGCCTTTCTGAACGCCGTGCCCAAGCAGTCGCGAGCTACCTCTCACAGAACGGCGTTTCATCCACGCGTCTGAATACCTCGGGCTATGGTGCTACCCAGCCAGTGGCGAGTAATGATAATGAACAGGGCCGTGCCCAGAACCGTCGAGTAGAAATTACCTTAACCCCAACCGGCGACGGGCAAGGTTGATACTCTATTGAGTTAATCTAGCTATTACTGCTTAAAGCCCGCTATGCTTTCATAGCGGGCTTTTTTATTCACACGCCGATGAGTCTCTATGCTGTCGTACCAACATGCCTACCACGCAGGTAATTTTGCGGATGTACATAAACATCTGACGCTTTACGCGGTGATTGATTATCTATTACGTAAAAAAACGGCTATTACATATATCGATACTCATGCGGGTCGAGGGCTTTACCCTCTGGACGCTCAAGAGACTCAACGCTTGCAAGAGTATCGCGAGGGCGTATGGCCGCTGTGGCAGCAGCGTGAACGGCTTACCGAAACGCTACTCACCTCTTGGCTAAGCGCCATTGCCGGCGCACAGTCAGATAACCATGAATTGACGCACTACCCAGGTTCTCCCTGGTGGCTGAGCCACTCACTGCGTGAGCAGGATCGACTGCGCCTTTATGAGCTTCATCCTGGCGAGCACCAGCACTTGAACGCCCAGGCGCTCCCCATGCAGGCCGAGCGCGTGTATAGCGACGGGCTGGCAGGGCTAACCGCGATGCTGCCGGTGGCCACGCCCAGGCTTTGTGTATTGATTGACCCAAGCTTTGAGCGCAAGGCGGAATATCAGGAGGTTGCCGATGCGGTTACCTATACACTGGAAAAGGCCCGCCACGGCGTGAGTGTTGATCTGGTATCCGCTGCTGCCCGCTGGCCATCATCACGTTTTGTTGGATGCGTTAAAAGCGAGCGGCATACGTAAGATATGGCGCAGCGAGCTGTTACTGCGTGAACCCGATGCGCAGGCTCACGGCATGTACGGTAGCGGTATGCTGGTGATTAACCCACCCTGGGGCTAGATGAGCGTCTAGCTGCCGCCATGGCGGAGGTAACTCGCTGCCTTGGGGATGAAAGCCGCTTTGAAGCGCAGTGGTGGGTAGAGGAGTAGCGGGGCCTTTAGCTAATCCAAGTCAAAGCGTTGGGCTAAATGACGTCAAGCGTGGTTTTGACCCGGTCCAGCACAACGATCGTTCTGAACCATTTGACGTTGGGATTACGGTGAAACAGCCTGTCACAGATGTCTTGAAACCGGCTCATGCTGGGCACCAGTAATACCAGCATAAAATCGGCCTCACCGGTAACGTAGTAACACTGCTGAATTTCAGGCCCGGAAAAGCGGGCCTTGAGCAGTTCCAGATCAGTCACGTGGGTTTTATCCGCCTGTACTTCGACCAGGATAGTGATCACCTGACCCAGTTTGTCGGGATCAAGGATCGCGACATTAGCTTGGATATAGCCCTCTTTCTTGAGCTTCTGTATGCGCCGTTGCACGGACGCCGTCGATAGATGGACCGTTTCAGCCAGCTCGCGAAGGGGCGCCTGGCAATCCTTCTGCAAAAGCTTAAGCAGTGAGCGGTCAAAATTATCCAGTGTCATCAAGGCAGCCAAGTGAGAAAATTTATCGCTGGCGGTAGGTAATACAAGCGCCTTTATCAAGTGTACTGCAATAAAATATCGCTAAATTTATCTGACTAGAAGCGGTTTATGCGCACTGATTCCACTACGGCATTTGGCGTCACGTTGAATGTGATTGCCTCCATTCTTTCGCGTTATTGTTTGCCTATACCCCTTTGTTGTCAGCCTTGATGGGCGGAGAGATTTACGGCTGGCGCATGGGCGCATGGTGCTGACTTTTCCTTGTTTGACGCTTTTATCTTGTTCAGAGGGTATTGGCCACAAGTGGTGGCTATCTATCGGCGCCTGTTTGGCGAGCGTTACTTCTGGCCCACGCGCTTGCTGTCGTCTTTCATGCTAGGCGTACAGCTATGGTTATTTATGTGGGCACCGGGTAATGGCTATGGGCTTGCCGTCTCGCTGGGCTATTTCATGATGCCGATCGCCATGGTCATTGTTGGACGCATCGCGTTTCAGGATCGTATGTCGCGCTTTCAGCAGATTGCCTGCTTGCTAGCTGTATTGGGCATTTTAAATCAGTTGGCGATATCCCAAACCCTGGCCTGGCCGACATTGGTGGTGTGCGTGGGCTACCCTGTCTATTTTTGGCTACGGCGTAAAACGGATACCAATAATATTGGTGCGCTCTGGTTTGATATGCTGCTTAGCCTGCCGGTGAGTGGTTACTTTATTCTTCAGGGTGGCTATGTCATCGGTGAACTGACGGCCAGCCTTCATATTGTCTGGTTAGTGGCGGGCATGGGGCTGCTTAGTGCTTTAGCGCTTGGGTTTCAGGCGCTCTCTGCACCCCTGCTTAATCTGAGCCTGTTCGGCTTACTGGTGTATGTCGAACCCGTGCTGTTGCTCGCGGTGTCCCTCTTGCTGGGCGACGTTATCAGCCCGGCTGAGTGGCCGACGTATATTGCTATCTGGCTGGCCGTCGTGGTGCTTTTGCTGGAAGGTCTTCGAAGTTTAAAAGACAGCGGGCCGAGCGTACAGGTGCGTTAACAGCGTCATCCGTTAAGTATTAAACGTTGAGCAAACTGGTTTATTAAAATGATTCATGTTGATTCAAGAAATGATCACTTTAATGCATGCAGTTGATAGCGGAGTATAGCCCTTATGACGAGCCGCTAAATGTAACGATGGAGATGTTGGATGAGCCTGAATGTCGCCCCTTTCCGAGCCGATGTCGTTGGTAGTCTTTACGCCCTTCAGCGATCAAGCAAGCCCGCCTGGCGTATCAGTCAGGTGACTTGAGCGCGCCCGAGCTTAGAAAAGCAGAAAATGATGCCATTCGCCACGCCGCAAAGCCAGTGCCAGTGCGGCTTGAACGTCGTCACTGACGGTGAATTTCGGCGTGCCTGGTGGCATTTTGATTTCTTTGAGGGTCTTGAGGGTATTGAAGGGTACGATGCCGAGCAGGGTATTCAGTTTGCCGGCGTACAGACCAAATCGCGCAACGTGCGTGTGACGGGCAAGCTGGGCTTTGGCAACCATCCAATGCTTGAAGATTTTACCTTCCTTGCCAGCGTTGCCGAGGGCGCCATGCCCAAGATGACTATCCCCAGCCCCAGCGTGCTGCATTTTCGGGGTGGCCGTGGGGTAGTCAGTGAAGAGGCTTATCCGAACATCAATGTCTTCTTTGCCGACTTGGCAAACGTTTACAAAGAAGCAATCAACGCCTTTTATGCCGCTGGCTGTCGCTATCTTCAGCTTGACGATACCGTGTGGGCGTATCTGTGTTCACAAGAGCAGCGCGCCCTGGTGATTGAACGCGGAGAGGATCCGGATCATCTTGCCCGCGTGTACGCCCAGGTTATCAACCAAGCGCTTGAGGACAAGCCGGATGACTTGGTAGTGGGAATGCATGTATGCCGGGGCAACTTCCGCTCAACCTGGATATCCGAAGGTGGTTATGAGCCGGTCGCCGAGCTGCTGTTTGGTTCGGTGAATATTGACGCCTTCTTTCTGGAGTACGACTCGGATCGTGCCGGAGACTTTGAGCCCTTGCGCTTTATCAGGCCGGGCAATCAGAAGGTAGTGCTGGGGTTGATTACCACCAAGACGGGGAGCTTGAAGACCCGGAAGAGATCAAGGCCCGTATCCATGAAGCGGCCCGATTCGTGAGCCTTGATCAGTTATGCCTGAGCACGCAGTGTGGCTTTGCATCGACGGAGGAGGGCAATGCGCTAACCGAAGAGCAGCAGCAGGCCAAGCTTGAACTGGTCGCTCAAATTGCACGTGACGTGTGGGACGAGCAACACTCTTAGCGTTATTGATAATCGTTGGCCTGGGGCGATGAGTTAAGTGAGTGGTGAGTTACACCCTCATATCGCCCCTTGGCATGCTATTTCCCGATACAGAAGCTACCGAAAATCTCACCAAGCAAATCATCGGCGCTGAATTCGCCGGTAATCTCGCCCAATGCCTGCTGAGCGTCGCGCAGATCTTCTGCCAGCAGCTCTCCTGCGCCGTAGCCGTCTAATTGGGCGCGGCCAGTATTGAGCGCTGCCATGGCGCGATCAAGCGCGTCCAGGTGTCGCCGACGAGCAGAAAAGCGGCCTTCGGTTGTAGCGGCAAAGCCCATCACGTCCTTCAGATGCGCTTTTAAGTTATCCACACCCTCCGGTTTTAGCGGATAAACGCACGGTCGGTGGGACAGTGGATAAATCAAGTTCTGCCGGTTCCGCGCTGGTGTCAATTTTATTGCGCACTAACGTCAAGCGCTGTTGGTCGGGCAGGCGCGCAACAAACTCGGGCCAGATGGCCATGGGATCGGTCGAGTCGGTGATGCTTGCGTCAACCAACAGCAAAACCCGATCCGCTTTTTCTATTTCGGCCCAAGCACGGGCGACGCCGATCTTCTCAACGGCATCGGGCGTGTCGCGCAGGCCTGCAGTGTCGATGATATGCAGCGGCATACCATCAATGTGAATATGCTCGCGCAGCACATCCCGGGTAGTGCCGGCAATGTCCGTGACAATGGCGGTGTCCTGCTCTGTGAGGGCATTGAGTAGGCTCGATTTGCCAGCATTGGGTCGTCCTGCAATCACCACGCTCATGCCTTCACGCATCAGTGCCCCTTGGCCTGCCGCCTGGCGTACGTCGCTTAACGCTTGCTGGACGCTGCTTAGATGTTCGGCCACGTGACCATCGGCAAGGAAATCGATTTCCTCTTCAGGAAAGTCGATCGCCGCTTCAACATAAACGCGTAGCTCGATTAGCCGCTGCCGCAATGCTGAAACGCGCTTCGAGAACTCACCCTGTAGCGAGCGCACAGCATTTTCCGCCGCAGAGCGAGAGGTGGCATCGATTAAATCGGCGATGGCTTCTGCCTGGGCCAGATCGAGCTTATCGTTCAAAAACGCCCGTTCGGAAAATTCTCCCGGCCGCGCTAGCCGAGCGCCGAGTGACACGCAGCGCTCCAACAGCATATCCATGATAATGGGGCCGCCGTGCCCTGGAGTTCGAGCACGTCTTCACCGGTAAACGAGTGGGGCCGTTGAAGAGCAGGGCGATACCTTCATCAATACTGCCCTCAGCGCCCAGGAAGCGCCCGTAGTGAGCGTAGCGGGGAGCAGGGCAATGCCCAATCATGGCTTGGGCGATTTCCCGGCAGGCGGGGCCAGAGACACGGATAATCCCCACCCCACCGCGACCGGGTGGCGTCGCCAGTGCCGCAATCGTGTCAGGCGTATAGAGGCGTTCGGCCATGGTCAATCTCTTTATAAATGGCGGATAACGAAGTTGATCGGCCTAGTGTGAATTTGTTGGTTTAGAACGCCAGACCCCGCTCGGGGCGGGGTCTGAAGGCGTCGATCTACATGGCAGGCTACTTCGTTTTAACTACTTGGTCTTCATGCCTTTGCCGATGGTCGGATCATTCTCGATTTTGCGCGTAATGTAATACTGCTGTGCTACCGAAATGATGTTGTTGACCACCCAGTAGATGACCAGGCCGGCCGGGAACCACAGGAAGAAGAAGGTAAAGATGATAGGCAACATCTTCATTATCTTCGCCTGCATAGGATCCGGAGGCGTCGGGTTCAACATCTGCTGAACGAACATCGAAATGCCCATCAGGATTGGCAGGATGAAGTATGGATCCTTCACCGATAGATCCTGAATCCAGAAGATAAACGGTGCGTGGCGCAGCTCAACCGATTCCAGCAGCATCCAGTAGAGAGCGATGAAGACCGGCATCTGAATCACAATAGGTAGACAGCCCCCAGCGGATTGATCTTTTCCTTCTGGTAGAACTTCATCATCTCTTGCGACATTTTTGCCGATCGTCGCCATACATCTCTTTCAGGCGCTGCATTTCCGGACCGAGTTTACGCATCCGACCCATGGATTTATAAGCTTTGGCCGAAAGCGGGAACAGTACCGTTTTGACCAGTACGGTTAGCAGGACGATCGACCAGCCCCAATTACCAACCACATCGTGGATTTTATCCAGTAACCAGAAAAGCGGGTTAGCGATAAACCACAGCCAGCCGTAGTCCACGGTTAAGCGAAGGTTGGGCGCGACTTGCTCTAGGTAGTCTTGCACCTTCGGGCCCATGTAAAGGGTGGCACCTAATGTGGCTTCGCCTTCCGCCGCAATACTGTTAGTGGGACCCGCAAAAGCGACAACATTTCGATCACTTGAGTCGGTGGTAACGTAGTAGAGGTTTTGCTGATCCTGCTGAGGCGCCCATGCCGAGACAAAGTAGTGCTGGATAATCGCAATCCAGCCACCTTGTGCTTCGCGATTTTCAAAGTTACTGCCTTGAATATCCTCGAAGTCGATCTTCTCGTAGCGTGCATCCGGCGTTGAGTAAGCGGCACCCAAATAAGAATTCATACCCATTGAAACGCCACTGGACGGGTCCGGGCTACTATCACGCGCTAACTGGCCAATAAAGCGTGCACTGACTGGCGCATCGGTATTATTGGCTAGATAGTAATTGACGTCGACCGCATAGCTTCCACGCTCAAACGTAAGGCGCTTAGTGACCTCAACGCCGTTAACGTCGGCGGTTAGGTCAACGCTTAGCTCTTCATCGTTATCGCCTAAACGATACTCTGTCTTTTCAGGCGTAAACGCTATGCGACTTGCCTGTCCATCGAGCTGTAGGCCTGAGCGAGCGACGTAGCTACGGTTGCTGTTATCCGACAACAGAACATAGTTACGCTCGGAGTCGAGAGATAGTTTGTGCTGCGGTAACGCGGCATAAACAATATCGCCACCGTGTGGATCGATGCGTACATCCAGGACATCAGTCGTCACGGCAATGAAGTCGCGACTTGATGTCTCGCTTTCAGTATCGTCAGGAATACCTTCTCCAACGGCATTTTGCGGTGAAGAGGTGCTTGGAACGGTCAAGTCACCGTCTCCATCTTCAATATCCCGGGAAGGAGCCGGGTTGCTGCGTTGAGTTGTCTCGGGCACTGAATCGTAATTCGGCTGCCCGTAATCCTGATTCCACTGGACGACTAGCAAGTACGCAAGCACGGCTAGTGGAATCAGTAATAAAAGTCGTTTTACGTCCATGAGGGTTCTGCCCGCTGGGTGGTGAACATGCTAATGGCGCAGTGCCTTTGCTCGACCCTTGACACGAAAGCCTGCCAGGCGGCAGGCCGAGGTCGAGCGGTGAGGTGTGCACCAAAGGTCACGTGTCACGCGCTGACGTTGCTACTGCGATCACCGTCGGTGCGTCACGCTGCAGTCGCTTCCACATACCGTGTAACTGGCGATGCAAGGTGTCGTTATCGATGTCCTGAACACCGCGCTTGGCAAGCACCACGATATCCACAGAGGGTAAGTGATCTTGACGAAGACGGACGGATTCCCGAACGAGACGCTTGAAGCGGTTGCGATCTACGGCGCGTTTGACATTTTTCTTGCTGACTATTAATCCAAGGCGGGGATGCCCCGTGTACTCAAGCGGACTAACGCCATCATACCTTTGCCATGCACTTTTAGATCAGCTTGCTCAAATACGTGACTAAAATCCCCAGCATTTAGTAACCGTAATTGCCGGGGAAAGCCTTGCTGCGGCACACGCAATCCGAGATCAGGCGCTCAGACGCTTGCGGCCCTTGGCACGGCGACGTGCGAGGACGGCGCGACCGTTTTTGGTTGCCATACGAGCACGGAAGCCATGCGCGCGCTTGCGCTTGAGAACGCTAGGTTGAAAAGTGCGTTTCATAACTCGTTATTCCCACGTGGTTTAGGACGGAAAATGAATTCCAAAAGCCCGGTCCAGTGAGGAACTAGCCGGGGAGATTCAATTCAAGACCGGAAATTGTAGAGACTTCCTCTGCTGGGTGCAATTTTTCCTTGCATAAAAAGCTTCCCCGCGCCGTAGCGATCCGTTTGGCGTACTGGTAAGCACCGCTCTTGGCTATGTCTATTATTACTAATAGGTATTTCTAAACCTGTTGTTATTAATAGTGGGGATACTATTTGTGGATAAGATGATTTATTTTCTAATTTTCAATTGCCTATGTATATAAAAAAATCTGTGTGTAAGTCTCGTATAAGCGGTCCAAAAGGTGTTGGCTAGGTGTGGTTAAACTTCTAGAAAAGGGCATTGTGAAAAATTGTCCC